>NZ_LMSO01000014.1 GCF_001428435.1 Arthrobacter sp. Soil782 | reverse complement strand
CACCCTCGAAGAGTTCGAACAACTCGTCGCCGACGCGGTCTCCAAATAGCAGGACGGCGAGAGAATACCTACGGCTTCGAATACCGGATCCCGCCAGGTGCTCGCCCCGAACTGACGGTCGACGACGTCGTCGTTCCGGAGTTCCTCCGCCGGTAGCGCGGAGATTGCCGATAAAGTGCCGATGAGATGCACTACTCACTGTTTAGGGGACGCCATTTATGAACGCCAAAGACCAGCCGGCCGAGGGTCAGCCCACAGAGAAAGAACTCCGCTTTCTGAAAGAAATGGGGATGACGGAGGTTGAACCCGGACGCTGGAGCAGTGGCTGGCAGGGGAGCGACCCTGACATGGACAGCTGGTTTGAGGAGCTCGGCAGTGAAGGTCAAGAGCAGCTGGATCTGTTGACGCGCGCCGGCCGCGTACAGAACGAATTCGACATGGAGCAGTCAAGTTCCGGTGCTGCCGTCAGCGTGCAAAACATCACGGAGGGCCCCTTGGCGGACACACCCCCGTTTGACGATGGGGAACACACCCAGGTTGAGCTGGCGGTTTTCGTCGCCATCAAGGAATCCAGCGTCAAGGATTTCGACAGCATTACAGGGGACACCATCGAAGCAACCCTTAATCGGGTGCGCAAGGAGTACCCGTTGCTGTCGCCGTCAGATGCAATCGCAGTCGCCCTGCGTAAGCTCGGCATTAAGAGCAAAGCCATTCACATCGATGCCCACACGGCAGGGCCTGATGAAGGCCCTGATCCCCGCGATTACCCCGGATTCCGTGCGGTCTTGATGCACTTCTCGGGAGGCCAAAGGTTCTGGCTGGACTGACCTAAGGAAGGCTGTACCAGAGGGACGTAAAAACTGTGCGCAACCCGTTCAAGCCTTCTGCAGGTACTAATCCACCCGAGCTAATTGGCCGATCCGGAGTCCTTGCTACCTTCGAGCGAGGATTGAGCGAGCGTTCCGGCGGGCTGGACGCCACGGTCATCACGGGTGCCCGCGGTATCGGCAAGACTGTCATGCTCGGGGCGGCCGAGGATTTGGCGCGAGGCCGCGGCTGGGGTGTCATCTCGGAGACGGCGACGCAGCGTTTGGCTGGGCGGCTGCAAGAGTGGATACCCCGGCACGCAGAGCCCATGGGCCGGGTTATCACCGTGGATGAGATCCACGCGGTGAACCGCCGCGAACTGATTCAGATCGGTGCCGACCTCGAGAACCTCGCCAATGACGGGCAGCACGTCGCCTTGGTCGTGGCTGGGCTGCCGGCCTTGGTGGACGAACTGCTGTCAGATGAGTCAGCTGCCTTCCTCCGCTCCGCCGACCGAATTGTCCTCCGCAACGTGCCAGTGGACGACGTCGAAGAGTCCTTCGCTAGGACTTTCGCAGGCGGCGGGTTTGAAACGCCCGCGAAGGCTCTCCGCCAGGCAGCCGAGGCCACGGAGGGGTACCCGTACCTGATTCAGCTGGTTGGCTACCACCTGTGGCGTGAAGCAGGGGACGGCCACGGATTGACGGCGGCCACTGCTGCCCGGGCGATCGGACGTGCCCAGGCTCGGATCGCCCGCACGGATCTGACCTGAGCTAGGGGACGAGGCAACTATCGAGACTTGCGGCTGCGATCCCGCCGCGCAGTTCTTTGGACGGTTCGTTCGTTCGTTCCGCTGTGTCGCTGCCCTTTTGTACGCTTCTCGTGCTTCACTCCAAGTTATGGACATCTGGGGCGCCGACACCTGGACAGCTATCGGAACGATTGCTTTGGCGGTGTTTACCTTCTTGCTCGCGGTGTTCACCTTAGGGCTCGCTTTGTTGGCATATTGGGCGGGGAGGCATGCGCGGAGCGCAGCGTTGGAGACCCGCAGCGCGGCATTGGCTGCATGGAGGGGCGTCGAAAGACAAGAGAGCCGGGATTTCGCGGCGCAAGCTGTGCGGATTTACACTTCGCCGGTCAAAATGAGCGGAAACCTCCACCGCATTGAAGACCCACCAGGGTTGGAGGTCGTAAATGGCTCCGATCTGCCAATCTATGACGTTTATGTGTGGATCACAGACCAGGACAGTGGGAACAGTTCGAGGTTCTTTGAGAGGTCGCTGCTGCCCGGGGAGAGAAAGCCGCTCCAGATGTCTTTCAGCGAGCTCACCATCCAGTGGGGGTGGATAGATCACGAAGGAGAGCACATGCCGTACCTCACCCTCCCAGAAGGCGCAAAGAGCGTGTCATTCACTTCATTTCTCAAGTTTCGAGACTGCGGCAACAACCAATGGTGGCAGCGGGATAAGTCTGGGGTTCTATCAACGACTACCGAGCCCGATGATTGACGGGCAACAGGACTTCTGCGAGCGAACGCTGTTGAACCATTCACTGC
Organism: Arthrobacter sp. Soil782; assembly: GCF_001428435.1. GTDB lineage: Bacteria > Actinomycetota > Actinomycetes > Actinomycetales > Micrococcaceae > Arthrobacter_D > Arthrobacter_D parietis. The sequence continues at coordinate 30,410 of NZ_LMSO01000014.1, read as the reverse complement.
CTCCGCTGGGGAATGCCCAGCGGGGGCCCCGTTACCCCCAGCCGTGAGCCTTGTGGGCTCACCAGGATTGCTCGAACCGGCTGCGGACTCCGGCAAGGATCCGCTCCGGATCACCCAGATGTTCAATCGGCTTCTCATCGTCGAGGAACCCGGTGGGGGTGACTAGCCAGAGCACTAGGCTCTGCTCGGACCAGTCGGTGTTTTCCGCCAAGCTGACCAGCTCGAGGATGACACGTCGAACCTGGCCGGCCTCGTCGAACTGGAACTCAGGGTAGAGAACCGCGCCGTCGTGCTCGACCTTGAGGAGGCGTTCCGTTTCCCGTCCAGCAGGCTTGCCGCGGAACTCTGCGCTGGTCAGGAACCGATAATCCTTCATCACCTGGCTCCAACGGGCGGCAAGTGCCTGAACGCTGTGCGCCATTTGCGGTGAAGCCTCTTCTGCGTTGGCCATCTGCAGCCTCCTCACGTCCTGCTGTCGACCAAGGCTACTGCTGGAGAGGGACAATGAAACCGTGTGGGCGTTGAAAAGAAACCACCCGCTGAGATTGTCAGCGGGCGGTTCTGTGTTCAGCCGGTGCTTAGGCCCGGTCTGCGGTCGCCTTGAGGACGCGCTGCCGGCGGGTTGAGGCACTGCAATCTTTGAGGCTGAACTGTCCGTGCCCCGGGAGCTGCTTGAAGTCACCGTTCTGGCGGGTGGGCCAGAGGCCTTCGGCACCCTTGTCGGTGAAATACTCGGTGGCGATCGTCTCGCCGAACTCGGTGCGGGTGACAGTCCAGGTGTAGCGGCCGTCCTCGCCGAGGCGGATCGGGGAGACGGTCGCGGTGTTTTCGAGCTGGTGCATGGGGTGTGCCTTCCGTTGTGCCGGGCTTGGCCGGCGGTTTGATCACTCGGTTTGGTGACGCCCCCATGCGTATGGGGAAGGGCTCATCTGGGCCGGCTTTCGGCGCCGGGGCTCGCGCGAGCCCCGGCAGGTTGTTGCGCTTAGCTTGCTACGCGGGCCTCATAGGCCAACATGAGGTTCCACGCTGCCACGGCCTCCTCGCACAGCTCGGCGGTTCCGCGGTTGAATCGGTTGAAGCGGCCGCGGTGGATCAGCTTCAAGGCCTCAACCTGGTCGGCTCCGAGCTTGTTGATGGCCATGCATAGGGCCACGCCGGTGGTCTCCTGCAGGCGCATGCGCTGTGCCTCCGTGGGGACCGTGGACTTCCAGGCGATGCCGTGCATATCGATAGCATCGCGCAGCTGACCGACGGTGCGGAATGCATTCCAGTCCGGAACCTGGGTACCTTCAAGCACCGGGTGGCTGCTATCGCCGCGCCGCAGGTCAATCGTCAGGTTCTTGTCATTGGTGGCGAATTCGCGGGTGTAAGTCATGGTCGGGCCTTTCGGAGATGGTTCTGCGGGGCTGGTTGGGCTGGGGCTGTGAGCCCGGGCGGGGGATGGCTAGGCGGCGAAGAGGCGTACGGCTTGGGCTGCGGCGTAGGACTTCGGGTCATCAAGATCCAGGCCGAAGGCTTCCATCCGCGTAGTCTCGTCCATTTCCAGGAGGGCAATCTCGGCGGCGGCGATGTTGCCCTCGTTGAGGTCGATCAAGGTTTCAGCGATGCCGGTGATGCTGGCGAGGGAGAGGACCCCTTCGTGGCCGTGGGCGAGCTTGATCATGTGGCGGTGCGGATAGCCGCTGAGGTGATGGTCTCCTGCTCGGTCATTGCGGCCATTTTGTGCTCCTATTTCGTACCTGCGGTGTACCTTCAGTCTATATCAAAAGGTATGTAAGCTCCTACCTTATATAGGGGTTGGGGAAGTCACAATAAGGTAACAGATCGGCTACCTTATAGAGGGACACGGAAACCCCGGCCGGCTCAGAAGTCATCGTCCATCGACTCGGCGGTTTGAGCCGCGGCAGAGGCTGCCGGCCCGGTGAACACCGCCACGGCGTCGGCTAGGAAGGCTGTGACCATGGTGGCGTTGGCAGCCGTCTGATTCAGCAACCCCTTCACCTCAGCCTCGGACAGTGCCGTTCGGGCGGCATCCATGAGCTCGGCGAAGGAGCACCGCTGCCCCGGGAAATTCAGGTTGTTCACGAGAACGGGGCCGGACGTCAGGGCCCTGCAAACCACGCATCCTTCCACGGCGCATTCCTCGTCGTGCTTACGCGGGCGGGCCACGTAGTGGGAGATGAACGCGGTATCGACAGCTGGGTAGCCGGCGACTGTCAGCGCTGCGCGCATCGCGTCTTCGACGTGCGCCTCGAGCTGTTCCCGGTTCTCATCGTCCACGAGGCGGGCATCTGGGCAACCGGTAGCTGCCAGATGGATGGTCTCGACGGCGCTGGCATCCCAGCTCTCGGCGCTGACAACGCTCAGGATGGCGGTGCGGATGATGTCCAGGACTGACTCGACGGCCGTGGTGGTGGTTGCAGTGTTCATGGTGTTCCTTCGGTTAGTGCTGCAGGGTTAGTGGCCGGCCAGGCCAAAAGGTGGGGTTAGGCGAGGTCGCAGTAGGGCGAATTGCAGGTTTCGCACCGCGAAGTGCCGAACGGGGTGAACCTCAATCTGTGGTCCACGCTCAGGATCTCGGTAAGCCGGGCGCCCAGTGTGCGTAGTTGATTGGTGACCTTGGGTGGTGTCGTGTCGGTCCGACTCCCGGCCGGCGCGTCCAGCTCAGGAGTCTCGAAGGCTTCGGTGTTTGCGGCGATGAGTTCGGTGGTGCTCATGGTGTGCCTTTCGGTGGTACATCTCAGTGGCTGTCCCTACTCCTATGCCACGTTTGGCTCGACAGCAGTTACAGGTGGGGCGACTGGTGGTGGGGACGCTCAAACAGCCCTGGCGAGACGCCCCGCCAAGGCTGGTGATTAGGCTGCCAGAGCCTGCTCGGCGGCCATCGCCAGCTCGAACTCAGCGGTGGAGGCGGCTGCTTCCAGCGCGTGCTCAGTGGTGGTGGATCCGACAAGGCCGGTGGCGATGAGCTCGGCCACCAGGTCGTGGCGGTCGATCTCGATTGCGTTTTGCACGGCGAGGTCGTTGAGGCGGTTCCAGCTGATGTCGTCGAATCGGCGGGGGTTGGTGCTTTTCGCTGCCACGGTGTCTCCTCTGTTCGTCCTGCGGTGTACCTTCATTCTACCTCTAAAAGGTAGGAAATTCGATACCTTTATGGTGGTCCGATACGTCTCATTTAGGTAACGGTCTCGCTATCTTTTTGAGGGTCAAAAAGTATGAAAACTGCTACCATTAGTGGTATGGATGCACTAGAGAAACAAGACGCCCTGCGTGAATCGAAAGAGCCGGTCCGCGGCGTGGTGGATTCCGAGCGTGCAGCACACCTGCTCGACGTGCCACCAAGGCGCTTCGCGATTTGGTATGCGAAGCGGAACAAGGTCCTTCGTGACGGCGGAGTGCCCACCGGGGTCCTGGCTGCGTTCCCCGATCCGATCGGCTACCTGCACGGCGGTGCGGTCTGGGCCGCCCGCGATATTGAGCGCATGAAGGAGGAGACGGCTGATAGTGTCGGCAGCATGGGTCGCCCGCGCAAGAAGCTCAAGGCTGAGTCCCAGGCGAGCTGACTCCGGGCGACACTCAAGCCCGACGTAAATCGGGCGTTGAGTCGGGTGTTTGCCCGGGTGTAAACTCAGGTGTATGACCGTGAAGCTGGAAAGAGCTGTTGAGGCAGGCGACCTGGTCACTGCCTTCCGGGGCTACGGTGTGAGCCAGGCAGACATCGCCACCATCGCCCGGGTGGACCCGAAGACGGTGTACGCCTGGAAGGCTAAAAGCGCCCGCCCGCGCCCGAACGCATATCTGCGCCTCGACGGGCTAAGGGACGTCGTAGGCATCCTCTCGGACTCGCTCACGCGTAGGGGAGTGGGGCAGTGGCTGCACGCTCCTAACCGGCTCATGGGAGGCAAGAAGCCGCTGGACGCGCTCCGCGAAGGGCAACAGGACCTCGTCGTCCAGGCAGCACGTTCCTTCGTCGACGGATCGTACGTTTGAGTCGGTGGGGCCCGGATGAGCTCGCGAAAATCATCGGATCGCTCCCCACAAAGACCCTCACGGGGGCATGGTGGCACCAAGGCCCCGTCAGTCGGCCCTTCCTTTTCTGCCCGGATCCATCCCGCGGCCCTGGGCGCTATCACCGTACTGGAGGCCCTGGAGCTTGGTATGCGAGCTCCCGCATGCTGGCCAGCTGGTGCGAGCTGTTCCGCCACTTCATGGAGGGGGCATCGGTCGATCCTCTCGAGGTGAGGAGGCGGGCGGGACGGGCGAGGATGTCTGGGCTGAAGGTCGTCGATCTGTGCGACCCTGCAATCCAGGCAGCCCTAGGTGTCATCGCTGACGAGTTGACCGGAGACGATTACGACGTTTGCCAGGACATCGCCGACGCGGCCCGGGGCGCCGGCCTGGATGGGGTCATGGCGCCGAGCGCGGGGCTTCCTGGTTACCGGACTCTCGCTATATTCCCGTCGGCCATCAATCGCGGTCTGGTTGCAGAGGAGCGGAGCCGGGTCCAGGTGCCGCCCATCAACCTGGTGGACGTCTTGGAGCAGGTGCGAGCAACGCCGAGCGGGCGGGCAGGATTCGCCAAGTACAGGCGCCGATTGAGGAGGATGGGGCGAGCTACTCTTCGTCGGCGCTATCGACGTCGTTGACTCACACCAGGTCAAAGGGACATAGAAAAACCTCGGTCTCAAAGCTGCTTGGCTGCTAGCTCCTTCACCCAGTCTGGCGTCTGCTTGCCCAATTTTCTATCCGTCGTACAGCGCAACCTTGCCGCCCACACCCGCACCTCCTCATCAACATCCTTAGGTGCAGGAATTGGCTTGGCTGCTAGCTCTACCACCCAGTCGGGTGTCTCCTTGCCTAGCCGTCTGTCTGTCGTGCACCTCAAGCGGGCGGCCATGATGCGCACACCCTCCTCGTCCCGCTCGCGCTCAGATTTGCGTTTCGCGCGTCGGCCGATCATGCCGCCCACACCGCCGCGTCATTGGCTGCGAGCTGGAGGACCGGCGCAACGTCCCCGCCGTCATGCAGCCACTCAACCACCGATTTGCCGTTCAGCTCTCCAGGAACGGGAGTCACAAGCCACAAGGCCCACGTCCAGCCGTCATCGATGCCGGTGGCGAGCACTTCCAGGACGGCAGGCAAGCCGGGCAGCAGTTCGCCGTCATCCTGAAACTGCCAGACCGGGTATATGAGCTCGCCCTCAGCCCTCTCGCAACCGAGGATCGTCCGCGCCTCGCGCCGCGCCAGGATTTCCTCGCGGGAGACGCCCAGCCAAGTCTTTAGGCCATCCGTGTCATAGAACGGACCAGATCTCTCCGCCATCCTGTTGGGCTGTTCGGTCATAGGTCAATCACCCGTATCTCAGCGGGTTGCCACGGGATCCGGGGTGTCCGGTGCGGCAGCTCTTCGGGCGTCGGTACGCCCTCCCACGCCTCGATGCTGACGGCCGGCGTCGTGCGCCTTAAGGTTTCGATGCCGTCTCTGCGCACATCAAGGACGAAGAGAATCTCTTCGCCGAGCTGCACTCGGGAGAACGCCCGGATCGGGATAGGGGACCCGTCCTGCCTGAGGTCATACACAGCCAGGCGGTCATACTCGGGAGTTGGTGAGGTCATCTGCGCATAACGGGTGAGGAGTGAATCAGCGCCTATCTGCAGGCGGTAGATCGTGCCGCTGGCAGTGCGGATCTTCCAGTCTCCGCGCTCGGTGGGGTGGATGCCCTGGGTCATGGGACCAGCCTACTGGCGGGTGGCGGGGATGAAACCTTCACAGGCACGACGTTTTGGTTACTGCCAGCCCCGCACCTTGGTCGCGGGACGCTTAAACTGCGTCTAGCTCTGGACGGCTCGAGTCCAGGCCATCGCGAAAGCAATGGCCTTATCTCGGCGGGCATTGCTTATCTGCTCGGCCTTGCTTCCAGGGGTGACCTTCGGCGCGTTGAAGATGGCGGCGTGCATCGCAGCCGAGGCTTCCTGGAGGTGGGCATGCTTTTCCTCGTCCGAGAGCCCTTCAGCGTCAATTTCGGGGAGCTGGGATGGGTCGTAGGTGATGACCACTGTTGGAGGGGCAGTCATGGTTGTTCCTTCGGGGTTCTGGTCGGGAGTGCTGTTCACGTTCAAGCCTCTTTCGGTGTGTCTTGCTGGTCGGTCAGGGATTCGGGGCGTGGCGGTTCGTCGCTCTCAACCCAGTCGGTTAGAAAGGTTCTAACCTTGGCCGAGACGTTCGTTCCTTCTTTGGTGGCCTTCGCCGACGCTGCGTTCCACAACTCATCCTTAATTCGGATGGGCCGTTTCTTCGTCCCCTCGCTGCTCATCGGAGCACGCGCTGGTAATCATGTTCTGCCTTTCGCTCGGTGGGTGCATACCCAGTCCATCGGGGGGGTATACCCACCACAAGCCCACCAGGCATCTGTGTTCTAGGCAGCCTGGGGGAGGGCTAAGGCTCCCTCAGCGAAGGCGTGAAAAGTGGCGATGTCGGCTAGTTCGGCCCAGCGTTCCGCGTTGTACTCGTTGGCCTCGAGCCGCTCGCTGTCGGTGTCAAGGTAATCGGTGAGGTCCACCAGAACCTCGTGGGGCTCTGCGCGGTAGACGTAGAAGTCATCGGGGAGGTGCTTCATCTCGACCTGCACGGCGTACTGTGCCAACTCCAGCCAGTAATCGATCCGGGCGCTGGGCAGAATATCTGCCAGGTCAGATGCGAAGCCAAGCATTGAGGCTGCCACTCCGACCATGGAGGGCGGCCCGGCATGGTTCACCAGGTAGGGATCACGAAGGCGGTCAGCGGTCTCCGTCACCGCGATGCGCGCTTCGGCTCCCGGGTCGGTCAGGGATAGGAGGATCTCGGTCAACCGCAGGCTGCGGGGGTTTGCTGCGACGGTGAGGTTCGGGACGGTGGTGAGGGTTTTCAGGTCGGACATGGTCGGACTCTTTCGCTAGCGCCTGGTTTGGTACTAGCCCTATGCGCACCAAAAACGCACGGGTGTCACATTTGTGCTGCGATCCAGAAAAGGATGGGCGTTTGCTGCGGTTAGGGTAGTTACGGCCCGCAGATATTCCAGAGTGGAGAGCCGGGTGAAAAAGAGGAAAAGTGCCACATAGGTACCAAAAGACATTGCTCGTCCTCCCGCTGATCTTCGCGGCCAGCCTGTCCGCATGTGCTGGGGGAGACCCTACGGTGAAGGATGGTGACACTCTCTTTGCCGAGCGAATCGCCGGCGTGCGTGAGCGTGCCGCCGAGGGACTCACCTTCGAGGACTTCAAGAGGTCGTCCATGTCAGCCTGTGATCGCTTCGACGAAGGAGAGCAGAGCATAAACTTCAAAGGCTCTCCCGGCCAGGAGGGTGAGCTGAACGCGATGAAGGAAATCCTTCGCGCTGGAGTAGAAACCTACTGCCCCGCCCACTTAGCCAAGTTTGACTTCGATAACTGACGGCAACGCTTTCGAACGTATGTTCTATATCGTTATTGAGTGGGTCAGAACAAGCGGTACGGCGATTCGTACGTCGACAAGTGGATCGAAGGATGGATCCTCCGTGAGGAACCCATGACCCTTACAGCGGTCGAAGTGGATCTCGATCGGGATCCAGAACGACTCTTCCCGGAGCCACGCCTTTGCCGCGCCTGGATCCGCTATCCGACCAAGGCCGTCCGGGTGCAGGCAAGCGCTATTGCGTGGAACAGCAGGGCGGTAAAAATCCGTTTCCTGGAGCCGGCCATCAAGACGGAGCGGGAGGCTTGGGTGTGGACGAACGCGGTGACTCCGGAGCCCCCCCATTCGCCGTAGCCGTCGTTACGCGCTAGCCCCTACAAGGGGCGCCAGCGACTCATCTGCAGGTGTTCCGATGCGGTAGCGGTATACGGTGTTTTCGTCCTTGACGGTGAACGTCTCGACCCCACCGTGGCTCCAATGCACGACCTTCTGCTCGTAGCGCTCGGCGAGTTTGGTCAGCTCCGCGAAGGCGACGACGTCAGTGACTTCCTGCCCATACGGGATTTCTTTCGGGAAGGCGGCCACCAGGAGTGCCTTGTGGCGGCGGTGGATGGTCGCACTTTCGCTCAGGGGCTCGACCTTGCGGGCCAGCATGTAGGTGACGCCGCCGAGGACTGCAGCCACCAAGAGCATGCCTGCGGAGATCCAGTGGGCCGTCCCTGCCTTGACGTTCAGGCTGTCTGTCCCTATGGTGCGTGGGACCATACGAGGCTCACCGGCAGGGGCAGCTGCGGTATCCGTTACGGCCAGCGACTCCGGCCCGCCGGGAAGAGCGAGCTGCAGGGGAGTGAGCTGAAGTTCGAGGGCGGGCTTGAAATCGGAGTCGGCCGTTGCAACATGCGGGGTGAGTGCGATCGTCACTGTCTCTGACGGCATCCCGGTGACTTCGGCGGCCGCCCGTGCTTTCGCCTCGAGCTCGTCCAGATCCAGCTGGACGGTGCCTTCGTACAGGTTGTCGGTGAAAGATTCCGGGTCCTCAAGAGCCACGGTGGAACGCCACCCGCTCGGAGTGGACAGCTCTGCGTTCACGGTGATGGTCCCGGGTTCGCCCCGGTAGGCGAAGTGGACATCGACGGTGTCGACGACGTTGCGGAACACCGGGTCCGGAGAACTCACGACCGTTCCGTCATAGGCAGCGCTGGGCTCCACATCGGCCATGTAGGAGAAGTCCATCTTCGCTCCGCTTGCGGACGGCGCCGTCGAGGAGTGCTCCATTGGGCCGGTCCAGGCCAGCGCTGCCAGGGTTGCGCCGAGGACGGCAACGAGGGCGGTTACTGCGGCAAGGGTGAGCACCGGTGTCGGGAGCAGCCATAGGGGAGTAGTAGGAGCATTCCTACTACTCCTGCTGTCGAACGCTTTGGCGCTCTTGGCGGCAGTGTGATTCATGGAGGCCTTCTTTCGTTTGCGGCTGCGCCGGGTGGCAGCTCCACTGCCGGTGGCTATTGAGGCGAAAGTGAAAAGGGCCAGCATGGGCGGGCTGGTGAGACTCTTGAGCCAAATACCACCCTGCGGGACCCGGAGCATCAATTTCCCGATGATTTCGTCTTCCCGCGGCTGCTCGGGATCCAGCCAAGAGTTGTTATCCCCCTGGAGGGTGAACCGGCCGTCCTGGGCGTCCACAATCCGGTGCATTACATCGGTCTCCATAGCTTCGCTCCAGTAGAGCACCACGTCACCGACCTGATAGCTTTCCGCGGGGCGAAGTACGGCGAGGTCCCCAGCCTGAAACACAGGCTGCATACTGGCGCCATGGGTGCTGACGTAACTTGTTTGGCCTCCGAGAGTGGTGGGCGCGAAGAACCACAGGATGGCAATGAATGCGACCGCTGCCGCTGGCTTTCCGGTCCAGTTCATGCGTCGCATCTAGGAGCCTGTCTTCTTGGCTGGCTGATATGACCGCAATGGTCTCGAAATCGCGGGTCGAGGTTCAGTTGGTCCAGTCCAGACGCTGAACCAATTGAGGATGGTTCAGACCTAGCTGATGATGACGGCGGTCTTATTCAGGTCGGCTGTCATCATGAGCTCGGCCGGTGTGCAGAAGTATTCGGTCTGGGATCCGTCGAAGAAAGGGAGGGCACCACAGCTGAAGGCGGCCCCGTCGTTGAGGCTCATGGACACATTCGAGGAGGTAGTGTCGCCTTCCAGGCGGAGGTGAATGTAGTCAATCGAGTCTCCCGATGGGCTCAATTCGAAACCGAGGGTGCTGACGGTCCCCCCTGTAACCTCCGTCGAGGCGTAGCCGGCCACCGGGTTGGCGACGCCAGGGGCAAAGGTGTTGCTCGCGGTGAAGGCAGAGCCGACCAGGGTGGTTAGACCCAGAGTAAGGAATGCGATGGTCTTGGTGGACTTGCGCATGATGTTCATTCCTGTTCATTCGATGATCCGGAACCCCCAGCGGACTCCGATCCGGTGAAAGAAGATGTGCCTCCACCTGCTGGCTCAAGCCAATACTCCAAGATTAAAGTAACGACCTCTGTTTTGCAACATTTTCGTTGCAGGGAACCTAGAAACACCTTAATGTCCCGCGTATGAGAGCCTTGAGACGTGAATTTGCCGTGGTTACAAGCGGTGGAAGTCAGTGAGCCCGCGACCGCAGATCCACGATGTGGGTCCTACGAGACGGACGGAAAAGTGGCGGCCTGGTGCAATGGCCATTTCCCTGGAGGCAGAGAGCGCCTAGAAGCTCGACTCAATGTACGACTTGGTCGCCAATGTCCAGCTACGGTGCATGGGGTGACCTGCTCAAGCGAGCCGCATCAAGAGATCGCTGCGGCTCCATGCATGTACGAGCCCGGCCAGGCGCGCCTTCCGAATGCAGACGCGATGACGTGTTGCGCGTTCCGCCCGGTTTTCGGTGTCCGATTAGTTGTCGCGGTGTAGTGGCTCCCAAGGAGGAGGGGCATACGGCGGAGTGTCGTTTTCAGCCGTCAAAAGAGGCGATCATGTCGACTACGCGCTGATATTCGTCGGTCGACGTCCACGCTTCTGCCTCCTGAAGCGTTGCGAAGTGCCTGGTTGTGCCGAATTGAACCACTGCCGAGGGTTGGCCGTTAGGGTTTGCGATCGCGTTGATTACTCCTATCCCGGCGAGCAGGTACGGAGGGAGTTCCGTTGCTGTCTCTTCGGTCGTACGCATGTCCGCCGACACGGCCACCGCGACGGGCTGTGGCCAGCCATATGTGGCGACGTCTGCCGGATAGTCGGTCAAATCCATGGTGACAGTGCGGACGTGGAACGAGGAGGCCCCGCTTCCGCCCGGCCGGCCGGCTGACATAGAACCTGTTCCGGGCTGATGAGTGGTTAGTGCCACGGGCCGAAATTGACCTTGTACGGCGGTTGCACCCCAGACGCTGAAGATACTCAAAGTGGCCACCTTATTTCCTGAGGAGTCGGACACCGTCAGGCCTGGTAAGAATTCGTTTTCGCTCAGCTCAACCACGCTCCAGTCCTTCGGATAGCTGAAGGAGTAGTTGGTGCCCATTTGGGTTCCGTCATACGTTTTTTTCTGAGGCGCCCGTGCACGGATGGCATCCAGCGAGGGCGAGAATTGAAACTGTCTGACGCTGTCCGGCAACGTCGCGTCGCCGATGGCCGAGAAGGCTTTCGTTGACAAGCTGACGGTCTGCACACCCGCTCCCAGAATCGCGAATTTGGAAAGGATTTTCCTCGAGTGCACCGTGATCCACCCGTCGGTCAAATGCGGGTAGCGGTCGGCAAGAACGGTCCGAACACCTCGGTGAACCAAGTCCTTGGATTGCTGGGTTCCCAGGCAGGCCAATGTCCCCCGGAAGCCTTCGACTGCATTGGAGCTTGAGTTTGCAGTGAGCAACGCCTGCCCACAGTCAAGCATCGCCATGGTGGATGAGATGGCGGCGATAGGGCTGTCACCGTCGGCCATTCCACCCAGCTGACTCCACATCAGCCCAGCTGCCGAGTAAAACCACCCTGTCTCCACCTGGATGAGCGGCGGGTTGTCGCCGCCGTAGTACAGGTCTTCCAATGCGCTTCGGCTAAATCCAAAGTGCAATTCACCAAAGGGTTGGATCAGGTATTCCCGCTTGCCGAAAGGGTTTGAAGAGAGCTCGGCGCTGGCGGCCATAGTGGCCAAATCTGTGGGAGAGCCTTGCCAGAGGTCACTCCATGCCCAGTCGGGGTCGATCGCGATCGTGACTTTGGCGGCTGTGTCCCGGTTCATCTTCAGCTTGGCAACGAGAAGGTCAGCGTTGTTCGCGTCCTTGCCACCACACCACAACACTGGAGAGTTGATGTCGTCAAAGTATTGCGGGTCTGCCCAGGAGGGTATCGGTTGATCGCATGTCACCCCGCTGGACGCGGCGTTCCCGGTCACCTGTCCGATGGCGTTGAAGAGGTAATCGAAGAATCCGTACTGGGAGAAATGTGTGACCTCGGCAGTCACAGTGCGCCGGTCCTCGGAAAGGACAGCTTCCACTGGGTCCCATCGCTTGCTGGTCTCATTCCAATGAGCGATTGCTGCCCCCCTGTCTTCGGCCAGCGGTTCGTCCAAGGTGAATGAAATCTCTGCGCCGCCAGCAGGGAAATCGGCTCCCTCAACGCTGTAATCCGCAAGCGCCCTGAGCGTTGTATCAACGGGAAATACCGCAGTCTGTTCATTGTCTGGGCCCGCCGGTTCAACATGGGCCGTTAGATCTGGATTGTCGGGGAAGGACGCAGCGGCAGACCAGCCCTCTCCGGTGGCTAGGTCTTTGGTGGCTGTTCCAATCGCGGTTTCTTGAGGCGAAGACCAGGGAGCCCAGACGGCCAGCCCGGCGACCAGCGCCGCTGACGTCAATAACGCCAACACCAACAGCCATTTTTTCATGTGTCCCCCTCAGGCCATGACCGGCAAGGCGCCAGTACCTCAATTATGAGGTCGCGCGTCAATACCCAAGCTGTTGCTTTCCAACCACTACGGCATCCGATGCGACATGCGCATCGTCACGATAGTCAAACGATCTATTGACCTTCGCCTGCACCGTCAATAGCATGAACCCACTATCGCCAACCGGTGCGATGTGGGGCGTATTGGGGTGGCGGTGAATCGCAACAATGTCGGCGGGCTATACGGACGCGACGCGGAGTTGGCGCTGATCAATAGGACGCTCGAGCGCGTCAGTGGACGAGAAGTCGGTCCCGCAGGGGCAATGATCATGCTTAACGGCGCCAGTGGAGCCGGGAAATCTGCACTTGCCGAGGCTGTGCTAGCGGCAGCGGAGCAACTGGGGTATCAGTGCGTTCGTACGGCATGTGAACCCTTCCATGAAGGGATGAGCTATTTCCCTGTGCGGGAGCTCGTGCGGCAGCTCGCAGCCGGCCGTCCCGTGGGAGAGGTTATCGCCGCGCAGTTCGGCGCCGGCTCTGCCGAAGTCGAGATGGCGTCGGTAAGCGAATCTATGTCTGCTGACCCGTCAAGCCGCCGAGAGGCCATCGTCGCCACGTTTACCAACGTGATCATGGGCAAATATCGTCAGCCTAGTTCCTCACCTACTCTGCTTTTCATCGACGACCTCGAACACCTAGACGTCGGTAGCGCTGATGCACTGATCTGCTTGGTCTCGCGACTCAGCGAAGGTCCAGTTGTCATTCTCGGGGCGTTCCGTTCCGACCGGGTGGCGGAGCCCGCGCACCCTGTCCGTCCCCTGATCGCATCAGCGCGACGTCAGGAAGGGATCTACCAGAGTCACGAGATCAGAGGCTTCGATAGCGCAGGATTCAAGGCGCTCGTGGAGTCGCTGCTCGGCGGTCCCACCAACTTGCCGGAAGTGGTTACGAACAAGCTCTACGAAGAAACAGAAGGCAATCCCCTCTTCACCCGTGAGCTAATCCGAATGCTTTGCTCTCCTGACCCGAGGTCCGGACGTGTGTCGTTGAGTCAAAGTGACGGTGTCTGGGCATTCGAGGGGGACATCGGGTCATGGGACATCCCCGATTCTGTGGAAGAGGTCATCGCTTCTCGTTTGAACCTGCTCGACGTCGAGGAACGCCACGAGCTCGAACTCGCTGCCGTAGTCGGGCGGCGATTCGCCTTCGCTGTGCTCCATGGGCTGATGGAGGCGGGCGAGGATGAACTCCTACAGGATCTGGAGAAATTCCTTGGCGTCGACCTGATCCGAGAGCTCCAGACAAGTGAGGAAGCCTTTGAGTTCTCGCACGGGAAAATCCGCGATGTGCTGTACTCGCAACTTAGTGGGTTGCGTAAGCGACGCCTTCACGCTCAGGTCGCCGAGGTTATTTCCAACTTGCGCTCTAGCTCAAACGAGGACTGGGACGCGTTAATCGGTGAGCACCTGTACCTGGCCGCTAAGCACGCCAAAGCCTTCCCCTACCTCCTCCGGGCGGCACGCAACGCGCAGGCCACGGGAGCGTCATCCGAGGCCGCCCTCCTGTTCAGTAAAGTGCTGGAGTGCTCCGACGGAGTAGTGTTCGACGGGAACGACTCAAGGGCTTCAATCCGGCTCGAACTCGTGAGCGCGTATATAAGCGCGAGTCAGATTGCAGATGCAGGGCGGCTGCTCGCGCAGCTGACTGGTGCAGAAAATCCTCCTTCAACCCGAGCGATCGCACTCAATATGTTGGGCGATGTGCTCCTGTTTGAGGGCGAAGTCGATCAGGCGCTCGAAGCCTACGAAGGGAGTCGACGGCTCGCGGAAGCGCTTGACGACGCTGAGGCCCTCTGCGAAGTGCTGTGCGATCTGGCCGAGCTGCACGGACGCCAGTACGAACAACAGGCGGGTATCGCACCAACCAGTGCCGAAAGTCATCGGATCCAGTATGTGGCAAACGTCGATGAAGCATTTTCAATGCACGCTGACCTCGCGCCTGGACCCTTGCGGGCGCGGGCATTGCGCAATAAGGCGAAGCTGTCGCGAGTGTCGGGCGACCTCTCTGTGGCGGAGCGCCTCTACCGCCAGGCTATCGACACTGTGGACAGTCGCGTGGCGAGCCACCGATTCCTAATCCCCTATGCGAAGACGCTGCGACGGGCGGGCAAGGCGGACGAGGCGCTCGGGCATATCGAGCGCGTGATTTCGTGGAGCGCTCAGGTCGGTTCAGTTCGTTCGCAAGCAATCGGCTGGCAGTACAAGGCGACGTTCCTCATGACCCTGGCCCGGGATGAGAAGTCGTTCTCTGAAGCGAATCTCACAGCGGAGCGCGCCCTGCGCGGACACCAATCAATTGGCTACGCGCAGGGTATTCGCGAGACCGGAATTGTGCTCGGAGAAATTGCGCTGAGAACCGGTGATCTCGAGCGGGCACTCGAGTGGTTCGCTTCCGCCACAGTTGCAGGCGGTCTCGATCGCACTGATCTGCTGGAGGCGATCGCCATTGAACTCGACGCTAACGGAGAGGAAGATCGGGCGGCCCTGATACGCGACGCAATTGAGGCCGAGGCAGCCACCGCATGAAGCGACGCTGGTTGAGGCTGCGTTCGACGAGCCTACCCGCGGTCGTTGTCATAGCCGTCATATTCATAGCCGGCATGACGATGTGGGCCCTTGGCCCCTCAGAAGGGAACAAGTACTCAGACTTGGGCATCAACCTCGGTGTCGGCGCAGTTCTAGGCGTTTCTGTTCTGTATCTCGAGGCGCTGTTCCACCGAACTGAAGCGGAAAGAGAGCGCCGCGTCGCCGAGGAGCAACGGTTCGTGCAGACCCTGATCGCAGCTTCGGACCTCACCGAGATCCGCGTTGCGGGAAGGAGCTTGGCTGGCATTGTCCTTGCCAAGCGTGATTTGAGCGGCGGTGACCTCTCTTCGACCGAGTTGACTCGCGCGGATCTGCGAAAATCAGATCTTTCGCGGGTTGATCTAAGTGGCTCTAAAGCAATCGGTCTGAATCTGCACGGGGCAACCGTCGACGGGCTCAAGGCGCGACGTGTGGACTGGGCTACAGCGAATCTCGCACGCTTGGCCGGTTCAGATGCTGACTTCACCGATGCCCGAATCGTCGACTCATCTTTTCCGGATGTCCGACTTCCGCGAGCCCTGCTCGACGGCGCAGATCTAGAGGGAGCCGATCTACGACGCGCCGACCTCTCGGACTGCAAAGGCACCGCGGTCGTATTTCGTGGGGCTGACCTGCGTGCCGCCAGTTTACGTGGTGGTCGGCTGAAAGACGCCGACCTGCGCAACGCGGATCTGCGCGCCGCCGACCTGCGGAACGCGACAATTGAAACCCCAGATTTGCGGGGTGCTGATCTTCGCGACTGCAACGTTGAAGGGCTAATTCTGCGCGATCCGAACGTGGATGACCGAACCCGGCTACCCATTCTGCCCCCCACCTGAATCAAACAGCCCGTCCACGAGGAGACATCATGGCCATGTTTTGCACCGACATCGACGGTACATTGCTCAATCCGGACCGCACGTTATCGCTGCGCACGATCGAGGCCATTCGAGCGATTCGTGCGGCAGGGCACGCTTTCGTGCTCTGTTCTTCGCGTATGCCGGAGTCCATGCGCATCCTCGAACGGTTGTACGAAGGTGTCGATGAGCCACTAATCGCCTACAACGGTGGACTGGTGCTCTCTCGCGGGGGCACGATCGTGCACGACGTAGCGATCGCCCCGGACCACACCCGGAGAATAGCTGAATACTGCTCGGACGCAAACCTGCATGCGAGCTTTTTTGCTGGCGAGAACTGGCATGTCTGGGGTGACGACCGTTGGACGGCGCGGGAGATCAACAACACCGGGGTACGTCCGCACCCAATGCCGTCCAAGACATATGTCTCCTCAGGTCAAGTCGATGTGAATCCGCCGCACAAGGTGATGTGCATGGGCGAGGAGTCGCTGGTAGACGGTATCGAGGAGCTCCTAAGCACCGAGCCTGGCGTCGTCACCTACCGGTCGAAAGACACCTATCTCGAGATTGCTAACTCGGCCTGTTCGAAAGGGCTTGGCGTCGAGGCTGCCGCGGAAGAACTTGGCTACGCCAAGTCGGACTGCTACTTCTTCGGCGACAATTACAACGACATTCCGGCTTTCGCGGCAGTGGGAACGTCTATCGCGGTGGCGAACAGCAAGCAGGCCGTCCTCGACGTGGCGACTGTCACTACCGCTCGCCACCACGATGATGGTGTTGCCGCATACCTTGAGACATGGCTGGCCGCCGCCGAAGCGTAACTGCTATGTACGGATGAGTTGCTCGGCCCGACCACTTCGTTAGCTCGTACGGCGGTAAGGAATACTCCGGCGGCTCTACCGAGATTCTCTCGATGGACGTTGAATCTATCTTCGCCGGTAGTTACGGCGGACTGATCGGTGTCAGCGCTTACGAGCCAGACCTCGAGATGAGGAACTTCATCCTTGGCACACTGGCCACAGCCGGGGCCCGACGGAGTTAGCGGATGACAGGAGGTGAGGGCCTCCTTCACTGGTGGCGCTCATCAGCTCAGCTGTGAGCTCCCTGTTCGTGGGCCCGGATTGCCTCGATAACAGGCTTTGCCCCCTCCAGGCGGTAAACGTCGATGGGACGCGCGCCCAAGTGCGCATTATTTCCCTCCAGCCAGAGGCGGGCCTGCTCCGGCGTAAATGCCCTGAGCAGCACCACTGCGGTCACCTCATCCGAAGACTCTCCGCCTATCTCAATGGCACAAAGTTGCTCCCGAGTCTTGCAACGGCAACGTTGCAAAAGGAGACGAACCCAGTTAATGTCGGCTTATCGCGTTCCGATCCACCTCTAATGAAGGCACATCATGAAGCTCGTACCACTGTCCGCCCTGTCCCTGATCGCCATCAGTCTGTTGTCGGGTTGCGGTGCCGGAACTCAAGCATCCACGCCTCCTACGACTCAGCCGGCCGCTTCATCGAGTCCAACATCAACGCCCTCCCAAGACGCAACGCCGCCTAACCCGCGGGCGATCGTCATTGACCTGTCCAAGCAGGTCATGGTCATTCCCGATACGGAATTCGGGCAGGTCGATGTTCCGATCCGGACTGGCGCCGATGCAAGTCTGACGGGATCGGCTGTATTCACGGCTGCCCCTTCGGGCGTCAGGCCGTACGTTCACTGCGAAGACAGGACGGTCGCGTGGTCGAACACTGGGTCCCAGCCGCTGCAGTTCCTTACTTTCGATCCCGAGTGTGCAGACCCCGTGTCCTTTCAGGGCCGCTCCATCATCGTGGTCCCCCGCACGGTCACTGAGCACGAGGCCGAATACGGAACCGTGGACGGGTGGCTTTCCGAGGGCCGGGAAATCTCCTTCGTCGGTGAAGCGCCGACCGGGCAGCCGAACGCAGCGGTTGAGTGGCCAGACGGACGGCTCACTTTCCTGGGCTCCTTCGGCTACGAGGACTACGACGAAGAGGTGGAGCCTTCGTAGGAACTCGCTACTCACTCATCCGTAGGCACCAACAAAGGAAGCACCATGACCGCCGCACCGAAATCGATCTTCGCCAACCTGTCACCTGGGCAATCCTCCGCCGTCTGGCCGGAATCAAAGTTGAAGCAGCTGACTTCAATGCAGTGATTCAGGAGGCGGTTGTCTTCGAGCTCTTCAAGGCCCTCGAGAAGAAGCTCCCCGAGGTTCGCCTAGCCATCAATGAGATGCCACCCGGCGAACTGACGTCTGATGGTATCGAGCATGTACTCCTGGCAGCGGACGCCGCCATTGACGCGCGGAAGCTCTACGGGCGACGTCATAGTCCGCGACAACCAACCAGAGCCTCCTGTGCCCCGTGGATCATGATCTGCGGGGCATAGCTGTGGGTCGAGACGCTCAACACTGATGTAATCGAATGTCGCACTGAAGGCCGGTGACGCCGAGTAGATGTAAGAAGGGTTTATGGCAGCGGTAGCCCAGACATGTAGCACCCCCGGATGTAGCCGAACTGCGGCGTTCAGCACCAGGACGAAGCCAGCTTGGTGCAGTGAGTGCCTCGTGAACATGCTCGCTGAACTGAGAATGGACCCGGTTACCGACTTCCCGGGCAACAATGTGCGCTGGCGTACGCGCTGCCGGGACTGCGCGGCCGAATGCGATTACCGACTCGCCTACCTGCTCGAGCTCACAACCAGGGACGAGCCGGCGTGCCGCCGCTGCCATTGGACGCGTTGGGCGGCCATGTACGGAGGCGGGGCGCGACCGGTCAGTGCGCAAGATGTTGCTGAATGTCTCGATCGAAACGGCTTTGACCCTGTGGAGGAGGTCCGCGAGCTCCCAAACGGTGAACTGCCGGTGCTGACACGCTGCCGGCAGTGCGGTATGCAGTCCGCTCAACGACTCGGCGACATCGGCTGGGGATGCACCTGCACTCGCAACAACCCCTCGAACACGAACGTAGCGGCAAAACCCAAGCGTGGTTCGGGCAAGAAGAATCTCTTGGGGGATTCTGGCCTTCCCGCCCTTGAATGGTGGGATCGCGAGGTGAATGATGAGGCCGACCTGAAAACTGCCACGGTCAGGGCGACCAGGTCCTGCCACTGGATCTGCCCCGAGTGTGGGCACAAGTTCCAGAAAGCCGTCTACCTGATGTCAGAGCGACCGGAGTGCCCGGTCTGTGAGAAAAAGAGAAGCGCAGAGTGGGCCTTGGAGCGGGAGCGACTGAAGCGCACCCCGATCGCTGACATCCCAGAATTGATGGCGGCGTGGGCTGAGGATGAAGACCCGCGCTTTGTCATGGCAGGCAGCCACGGGTTGAGAAAATTCGCCTGCTCCAATGGGCATCGTCCGCGGATGTCGCCATCGCTCTTCCTGCAAACAGGTTGTACCTTCTGCCGCACCAACGCGGGCAAGGCTGAAGGACCGCCCCGCCCAATGCTCCGTCAGGTTCTGCCGGAGATTGCTAGTCAGTGGCACCCCACCAAGAACGGCACAAAGTTGACGCCGGATACCGTCACGCCCGACTCCAAGCGAACGGTCTGGTGGCTGGCTGAGTGCTGTGGCTATGAGTGGGAAGAACAGGTGAAGAGCCGCAACAAGTACAAGCGGCAGCACTGCCCGCAGTGCCAGACTATTCTGGACTCCCTCGGATGGGTTGACCCCGGGCTCGCGGCCGAGTGGGACCCTGCAAATCCCCTCACACCGTGGCACGTGCGGCCGAATGCGCAGACATCGTTTATGCCGGCGTGGATCTGCTCTGTGGACCCCTCCCACCGCTGGGAAGCGGCACTGTCTTCTCGGTCGAATGGTGCTGAATGCCCTGACTGCCGTGAAAGTGGGAAGTCGCGTATCGAGCTCGACCACTTGAGCGCGGCTAAAACGGTCTTCAAGAAGGTTCGCTCTGGTGCAGTTGCTCGCGACAGCGTCTTCGCTACCCGCAAGAGCTGGACCATCGACATCCTCATTGAGCGCGAAGATACACGTGTGGCGGTCGAGTACGACGGCGCCTACTGGCACAGTCCGGAACCGAAGCGCTTGGTCGATCAGCGCAAGACACTGGACCTCCTCTCGGCCGGGTATAAGGTCGTCAGGCTCCGCGAGGACAGTTTGCCAAGCCTGGAAGTCGATTCGCCGGAGTACCTGGAGATCCGCGTCTATTCGACGGCACCGCAGCCCGACCGGGTCATCACAGAGATCTCGGAGTGGCTCGGTCAGTAGCAACACCGTCGGCTACGTGTGAACGGCCGGGTCGCGGCCAGGGCTGATTGCGCTCGTTTTTTCATTCTGGTGCTCTCTCAGTGGTCGTGCCGGCGGGGTGGGTTTGCGCCCTGGAACCACGCCTGGACTCCTACGCCGGCGGATATAGGCCATCAGCTTTGCACCGACAGTTCGTGCAATCCATGGACCAGTCCGGTATCGGAAAGATGCTCGGGATCCTCGATCGTAATGGCTTCATGATCGCATCAAAGCGCCCCTCCGACCCCCTGTATATAGGCCGAGAATTGATTCCGTTGAGGGGTTACCACCTCTGCAACGGATCTGTTATGCTTATTGAAAAGCTGCAACGGCACCGTCGCAGAAGCTACTCGGCCAGAAAGGCCCAGAACATGTCAAAATCCTTCGAGACCGCGGTCGCTGAGAAGGGCGTGAAGCTCCTCTTCGTCTTCTTCTTCCTCATCCCCGTACTCGCTTGCTACGGAGATCGGCCCGCAGGCGTTCGCGGCACCGACAAGGAGGAGGGATTCCTGCGCTCTTCTGGCCAGTGGATCTCCGCCGGCTTCTACACCTTCCTTCCTCTTATCCTTGCGTTCATGACCGCCTTCAGTGGTCTGTGGCATCTCGCAATACTGCCATTGACCTTCATGGTGATCGCCAGGCGACTCTCGGCACGGAACGGCATCATCTTTGAGCTCAAGACGTTGCGCGCGCGCCTCGGAGAACTCCTGCAAGGGCGCCGAGTCCGGAAGATCGCCATCTACGGCGGCGCTACGGCATTGGTCTCACAGGTGCTCTACATGCTGGTCGGACAGTCCAGTGCGATCCCCACGTTCGTCACCTCCGCAATATCGTTCCTGGCGTTCGCATCCTTCCTTACGGTCTGGGGTGCCACCGTTTACCTGGCCGTCAAAGCCTCGGGTGCCCACAACGCTGCAGTGGAAGAGGAATACGCGGCCCGCGCTCGGAACATCGTCATGCTCAGCAAGGCGTTCTCCTCGCCGCTGGCCGACTGGGATGACTCGCACATCGAGGACACCGGCCTGGAGTTGACTATCAACCCACCGCCGATTTCCGCAGTGCTGCACTACGCCCAAGCCGACAGCATCCTGGCCCTCGTTGCTCCGCAGTGGGAAATGAACCACGAGCAGTCTGACCACACGGTTCTCGTCCTGAACGAGGCTTCCGAGGAAACCATCCAGCGCCGCCGTGAAGAGGCACAGTCCGGCGGACTCATTGCCGGCAGGATCTCGGGAGCTGACGATGTCGCCGACGCACCAGTAGTACACGTTGCCGCGGATCTCATCACCGCCGACGACCTGCTCTAATCCACCCAGCTCGACACGAAGGAACACCATGTTCAGCATCACCTCGAAGTACAGCCGCAAGGATCGGCAGATCGCCATGCAGTACGTCGAGCTGGTTGCAGCGGGGGACCGGGCGGGCGCGAAGCACGTGCTCGCCCGGGCAGGCTGGACCGAGGAGCACCTGGAAGACGTGCTCGAGTACTTCTCCCCGAGGGAACGCACCGACAAGCTGGCAGCCGCATCCGTAGCGGACGACGCTCCGGTGACAGCTACGGCCCCAGTGACCCAGGCACTTCCCCGTGTGTACACCGAAGACGACATCCTGGTCGCCATTGAAGCGTCACGCACCCGTCGTTTGCGCGGCACCGATAGGTCCGCCATGAAGCAAGCCTTGAAGCGGCTCAAGGCAGCTGGGCTCAGCTGGGATGACGTTATTCCAGCGCTGGAGCAGGGCATGCCGGATGAAGGCGAGGACGAGTACACATACGAATCGGCGCCCGAGCCGGAGTACGAAGCTCCTAGGCAGCAAGTGGAGGTTGTTGAGCCGGCCTCTGCTCCTCACGGTGTCGAGCGCATGGTTGTCCCCGTTCCGGTGACGTACCGCGACACACTTGAAGAGCGCGCGAAGCTGATTGCCGCACTCTGGCGCAAGCTCGGTGCCGGCTGGCAGGTCGAAAAATACGACCGTGTTGAGTCTGCTGGCATGTCTTCGGTGCACATCGTCCGCGGCGAGCTGCCCGCTATGCGCCCAGGAAAGAGCGTCTACCTGCTCGGCCCAAGCGCAACCACAGGCAACGGTTCAGCTATCGCCGCCGAGCACGCTGCCTACGGCCGAACCATGCTTAGCTACGACCCGTACAAGCGCCAGGCGGTGACCGCTGTCCTTCCACCGGCAACGATGGAGCTGCGCGATCGCCTGCTGCGCAAGAACCCGCGGCAGAAGAGCTGGGAGCTTGAACTGCTTCCTATCTTCGGTGTGCGTGACGGCGTCGGGTTCCTGGCAAAGGTCATCATCACCCGCGCCGATCAGAGCTCTCCGGACCGGGACAAGGAAATCGCCTACTGGTTGGGTCTGGCCAAGAACACGGTCGGTCATTCCGGCTGGTGGGTGTCTGTCGACGACGCCCGCGGCGTCATCGAGATGACGGCAGGCATTCCGATCAGCATGCCGTCGCGCGTCGGCTACGACTACGACGTCATCCAGAACGGCAAATGGGGAGAGCTGGTTGTGGGTCGGGATGGTTACAACAAGCCTGTTGTCGTTGACCTTGCGGCTACCCCTCATGCTCTGGTTGTCGGTCGGACCGGATCCGGAAAGTCGATCTTCCTGCAGACCATGATCTTTTCGGCTCTCGCACACGGGTTCGAAGTGGCCATCCTTGACCCAACCAAAGAGGGCCTCGACTTCCGCTGTTTTCAGCCCTACGTGCGGGACGGCGGCTGGGGGTGTGAGTCCTTCCCGGAGGCACTAGCGGTATTGGAGGACGTCTACGAGGAAGCAAGGCGGCGGAAGAAGGTTCTGTCGGCCCTCAGCGCCCCAAAGTGGCTGGCGCTCTCCAAGGAAGACCAAGTCAAGCATGGAATCAAACCTATCCTGGTTGTCGTCGATGAGGGAACGGCCCTGGCCAAGCTGGCAACCCTGCCAAAGCTAATGGACAAGGAGTCCCCGAAGTACATCGAACTGGCTGAAGAGAACATGGCCAAGGAACAGATCATGTACTACGTCGGCAGGATCCTGCGCGAATGCCGGTTCGTCGGCATTCACCTGGTCTTCGGAACTCAGCGCTTCGGCATCCAGGAGATCGGACAGGGTGCCGGAGAGCTGCGCGAAAACATGGGTGCCCGAATTATTCTCGGCCGGAGCTCCACCACCTCACTGGCCATGGCATGCGCAGACCCCCAGGACGCGGCTGCGGCGTACGAGCAGGCTCACGGTTCTGCTGTCATCCAGGGTGACCCATCTATAACCGGGCGGGAACCCACGCCGGGGCGCGGACTGGCTGAGATTGACGGCCGTGGCCACGTTGCCCTGCAGGGGGCTTTCGCCGAAGCAGAGGAGCTGGTCGAACAACTCACGGCTATGGGTGTTCCTGCATACGAAGGGGATCGTCGCCCGGTAGTTCCGGAGAAGGAATCGCCGTTCGGCGTAGTGGAGTCCGCTCCCGTCTACAGCGTTCCGGTTCCCGCTGTACCCGAGGTAAAGGAGCTCGGCGAGCTTGAGCTCAGCCTCGAGGACCTGCAAGACGATGATGACACCACAGTGGTGGAAGCCCCGAAGGAGCCTGAGCTCGACTGGGACGCGTCCCTTACGACGGCGGCTCCCGAAGCGCCCGAACCGGACTGGAGAGCATTTGCTGTTCCGGCAGTAGCTCAGGACGATGAGGACCCTTTCGCCGCGCCGGCGGCTTCACCTCGTCCTCCTGTACTGGACGACGACGAAGACATGTTCGCCGAGCCGAAGGCCAAGCCGCGACCTTCCATCCAGGAAGACGACCTGTTCGGCAAACCGGTGCCGGCGAAGCCGAAGCCCAAGGTCGAGGTGGAGGCCTTCGATTGGTAACCGCCCAGCAAGTAGCCCAACCCCAACAGGAAGCAGGACCGTCATGAAGAACCCAACCCGTATCTATTCCGCCCGCAAGGAGGCCGTCAATGTGTGATTCCTTGGACGAAGGAGGTGTCCGGTGCCCCAAGCACAGCCCTGAAGGCCGGTCCGCGTCTCGTGCTGCCAAAAGGTGGGTGGAAGTCTGCGGCAAGTACCTGACCAAGCTAGCCCGCCGCGCTGATGAGCTTAGTCAGGCCACCACGCAGGAGGAGGCCGACCTGGCTCTCTCCAGGTGGCAAGAGGCGATCGCCAAGGCCATGCGGGAGTGGAAGACAGCACGGGAGCGGCTCCTCGAGAAGCGTGAGGCGTTCACCAAATTCCTGGACGGGCACTACGCGCCCAAGGTCGCAGCCATCGAAGACGAGGACAAGCGGTTGCGGGCCGATGAAGCCGTGGCGAAGGCGGAAGCGGCTCGCCTCGAGGTTCTGGCGGCTGAAGATAATCTCACCGATGCCAGGCACATGGAGGGGCTGACTAGGAGGACACATGGGTACATGACCACCCCGCGTGATCTCGCCAAACTGGAGTACTGGCAGGCACAAGCCGATACTGCAGACGCGGCAACCGCCAGGAACAAGGCCTGGGCCAAGCTGAAGCCGATCGACGATCAGCCGGATCCCAAAACCGGAATGCCAACCGAGGCGAAGCGTAAGTATTTGGCATGGGATCGCAAATGGAAGGCGGAGCTCCGCCACGAGGCTTACATGAAGCACGTCGCGGAAAACGTTCCCGAGCATGATGAGGCAGTTGCAAACGTGGCCGCGGCCGAAGCCCGGCTCGAGGCGGCAGCGCAGTCCTTGAAGGAGGCGAATGCTGAACGGCATTCATCCCTTTCTATGGGGCGGCCGGCGGCGCAGGTTTCGGCGGAGGAGGTTGCTCTGGCAGCCTGACGGAAAGGTCAGCAGTGAGACGGCGGAGCGAAGGTTCCGCCGTCTTTCTGTGTCTCCTGGAGATTGTTGCAGCGGTGGGGTTGCGGGCTGGCGCGTATTCGTATAATGTCAAGCATTAGTTCCAACATACGAAGCCCAAGCACTACACCACGGAAGAGAAGCACGCCATGTCGTACGGACTCATCATCGGTCCCATCATCGGGTTGGGAGTGACCATTGCAGTGGGTCACACGCTGACCGGGATGGTGGAAGAGATACAGCCTCAGCGGAAAGAGGCGGCCTTCACGATCAATGCCACCCAGGATGTGCAGAACTGCAAGCTGGAACTGGTCGCGGACGCCGCGGTAACCGGGGGAGTCCACACCCAGGAATCCGCATCGGCAGCCGTAGCGGAATGCGTGGTCTCTGCCGGCACCGTGCTGTCCGTGCAGATGAACCCCAATGGCCGTGACTTCACGCTGACTGCCACCAACGCCGGGGCCCCCAACCATGTCGTGGTTTCCGACACCGCCGCAGGTGGCGCCGTGACAACGGTCGAGAAGTAACACTCGCGCTGAAATGACACCCGTCAGGCGTGCCGGCGCACAGAGACCTTGCACCCGGCCCAACTGGAAGATACGGACCTACGATGTCACCACCGCGCCGCAGAGCTGTCCTGGCCGCCATCACAGCGCTCATCCTCGCCGGCTGCGCACAGGTGCCGTCAGCTGTGGCGCCACACGACACGCGGCCGCCGGCTGAATCCGCGCCGTTGCCGCCGGCGGATGATCTCCCTCTGTCGAGCTATTTCACTACCGTCCACACGCCGCTGATTGATGGCGCCGCGGCATTCACCGGCGAGGTTGCCCGGCCTAACGGGTCGATCACAGTTCACGACAACCAGGGCTATCCGATAGCCACCGTGTCCTCCGAGGAGGCCCTTCCGGTAATCGGTCGGTCGGTGGGCTGGATCCGAGTGATGCTCCCGTCCAGGCGCGCCCTGCCAGGCGAAGGCGTTCCGGTGAATGGCGGTACCGGCTGGATTAGCGAGTCCGGTGTGGTCATCGAGAAGGTTGCTGTCCGGTTCAGGATCAGCTTGGATGAGCAGCGCCTCGACGTCCTGACGCCGGCGGGGGATCGCGTCACGGAGAGCTTCCCGGCACTCATCGGGTCGGAGGTTCCACTGGGCCCGACCTTCGTCGCACCCGGTGGCGGCGTAGCGGAGTGCGGCACTGCGCCGATCAACCTGATCGCGCAATCGGAAGTTACCGCCTCGTACCGCGGCCAGCCCGTTTCGCCGGTCTTCATCGCCGGCCCTACACCCGAGTGCGGCTACACACCGCAGGAGATCGCCGACATCGCGCCGCGCAGCATTCAGCTTGCCCCGGAGCATCTCGACGAGCTGGCAGCCCTCACTGTGCCAGGAACATTCGTCGGCGTCGTATCCGCCAGCGGACCGGCCAATAGCGAGCCGTTACGTTATTGGCCACGCCCGGGCATAAGGTGCCTTCGGTATGAGTGAGCAAACAGAACCGTTGCGCCGGCTGGTCGCAGAGACGGCCGCCAAGACCGGCATCACCCCGATGGCCGCAGTGGCTGTGCTGCGCGATGAGCTGGATAACCTCGAGCGGGAAGTCGTCGCAGAGGCCCGCAGCGAAGGCGCCACCTGGCAGCAGATCGCCGACGAATTGCGGCTGGCCTCGCGCCAGTGGGCGCAGAGCAAATTCAGTCAGGATAATTCCGGCTCGCTTCCTGGCATGTCTGCCGCAGCGGTGGCCCGGCGGCTGGGAATCCACCAGCAGACCGTGGCAGCCCAGCCGGAGAAGTACGGCGTGACCGTCAAAACTTATCCAGGTGTCGCCGGCGGCCGCGGCCGGAAGCGTTACTTCTTGCCGGGGGATGAGGGAAGCGTTTCGCCCTCAGGCGAGTGACAGTGTTCTCGGGCGGCTCTATGTCTACCGGTCGGTGTGTATCGCGATCAGGTGGTAGCCCTCGGGGATTCGGGCCAACATCTGTGCCTTGGCGTCCTCATAGGTCGCGCCCTCGGCGCTCACCTGATCAGTGTCTGCGCCTCGAATCACTCCTGTAACCACCATGGGATCAGCTTATCGGCGGCGACGCGAACAGCTGTACGCACACGTCTTGCAACGTCCCGGTTGCGTTGGTAAAGTAGCGAGTAACGCAACGGCAATGTTGCATTAGTAGGCCCGTGGAATCCTCAGGGCCGCACTCCAGCAGAGCAGGAACCGCCTTGACCATCACCGCGCACGAAACGACCACCGCAGCACCCCGCTTCATCGCCACTATCGGTAACGGCGAAAAAGGCCATCCGGTCAGCCTCGATCTGACATCCAACCCGCACACCCTGATCATCGGTTCGACGGGCTCCGGTAAGTCCACGCTCGTACACCGGTTGATCGAGCGCAGCGCCGCGGCCGGCGCCAACATCGTGGCCGTCGACGTCATCTCCCACGGACGCGGTTTCAGCGACAGCGTCGAACCGTCATCCCTGGTTACGGATGTGCCCGAGGCAATCAAGACCCTCGAAGACGTACTGGACGAAATCATCAAGCGTCAGGAGCTCCTTCGCGAACATGGCGTCCTCAGCTGGCGCCACCTGCCCAACGACGTCCGCCGGACCGAAGATGTCCGCCCACTCGTCATCGCCGTCGACGAGTACGGCACGACTGTGACACTGCACCCGACCCTTCCCCGCGGCGTCGATACCAGCAAGGGCCACTACCGCGCGAGCTCCGAGCACAATGCGGCCGCAGAGCGAATCAGTTTCCTGGTTCAGCGGATCCTGCTCGAGGCCAAGTCCACGGGAGTCCACCTGGTCCTCATCACCATGCGCAACAGCGTCCCGGGAATCATGCAGGATCACCTGCATAACCGGATCCTGGTGCTGCGCCCGGGCGGCTACGTCGGAGGTCCGATGATCGCTGCGACCTTTCGCGCGGTCGACCGGATGGATGCAGGGCGCCTCGCCGAAACCTTGAGCCCGCTGCCCGAACCGGGAGCCGGCATCCTGGCATCGGAAACCGGAGGAGTGCAGAGCTTCCGCTTCCCGTACGCCGGCTAGAAGTCGGACGATATGGCCCCGTACTGGATTCGATCCGGTGCGGGGCCTTCTTGCCTAAGGGGTTTATACCTGCTGCGTTATCGGCGGACGCTCGTCCAGCGCTCAGCCTGTTCTGCCGTGATGCCAACGTGCAGCTGGTCGGACACCTTCAGGTACCGGCCGGAGATAGGCACTAGCGGCCACATGGGTTTCCCGGCAGAGGGTCCATGTTCCAACCTCGGCACCTCCGGATAGTGCTTCTCGAGGTGGGCGCCGATTTTGCGGCACGCGGAGCGCCACTCATTTACTGAGATGCCCAACCTTGCTGACACCTCCTCGGTCGAGAACACCCTACCCGGAGTCTGTGCGCACAGGTCCATAGCCCTTGCGAAACGCTGCGTGATGAGGGTCGACTCCTCGGCCAAGCGTTCGAGCGCAGAGTCCGGCCACACCTTGTGTTTGCCGAAGGCGGCGCGCTTGATCGTGTCGATTACCAGTTCGTCCCTGCGCAGTTCCTCCAGCAAGGGGTGGGACACCTCACCTCGCTGTTGCTGTCGGCGCTCGACTATTTGCTTCAGCTCCGCGTAGTCCTCCTCCGGCACCGGAAGCAAAACCCATTCAGTAGACATAATTCCTCCAACTCTTCGATCATTCTGATTGCTACGCTCTTACGGTAACCCATTGCACGGAAAACGGACAATGGGGTGTTCACTGGTTCCCGCAGTCCAGGCGCTGACTCTGCCCGCCTACAGGCACGCCATCGTGGGCCCCCACCGGAGGAGTGCAGAGTTTCCGTTTCTCCCGCAGCGGCTAAGGCAACGGGAAGCCCCGTATTGGACCCGATCCGGTGCGGGGCCCTTGCTGTTGTGCTCGCGACAATCGGTGGACTCGGCCGCAAGAAGGAACTTGTTAAGCTCTCCCGCCTGGGTTGTCGACCTGAAGCCCTAGCATGGGTTTGTCCCATTGATTGTCTTGCTGGTCTCGGCGCGATCACAAAAACGAGGATGAAGTGTGAAGCAGAATCAAGTCAGAGGGAGGTCTCGCAGCTCTTGCCACTTTTCGCCGTCCCAGAGCCAGCCCAACCCCGACCGGTTATGCACTACCCAAAAGTGAGTGATGGCGGGGTCCAACTTCGGCGCGGTTGTGGGTAGACCCCAACCTTCATCCGCCCAGTTCGGAAAACCGTGGGCGAGCGGACGGCCGATGCTGAATGAAGTGTCGTCGTCCAGCCACACGAACAAGTGGCGCTGCTCAGCGCCGGATGCGCGCAGCTTCGCCGGATTGTCGGTCTTCTTATCGAGTGCCTTCACCAGCCGGTCAAGCGACTCGTCGCTGCCGCTCACCGATCCTCCGCTTCCGGTGACGGTGTGAATGCGGTGAATGTGATCCGGATCCTCTGGGCGGTCAGGATGGGGGAAGTGAATCGCTCGCTCGACACCCGCCTGCAGAAGCGGCTGATAAATATGTGAGAGATCCCCCTTCTCGACCATGTGCGCTGCCGCGTCCTCCCGGTCGAAGCGCGTCTCGCCTGCGAACTCCAGTTCCGCGATTGCCTGCTGCACCTGCTGTACGAAGTTCTTCATCCGTGGCTGAGTGTCCATGGCATGCACAATCCAGCACGCCTGCAGCTCAGTCGTAGAACCCAGTGCTTCGGACTTCGAGAGCGCCTCCCGAGTGCCCTTTCTCGCACCTTCAGTGACAGTCGTAACTTCAAGGGCGACGTCGCCGGCGGAGGACTTGTAATCGACTCCGCCGTGAGTGTCCGCATGTTCGAGCTGGATTCCCATTACCTGCTCAACGATCTGTTTCGCGATCGTTTCGTCCGGGCGCTCCTGGTTCATCGGCCTTCTCTACTCGAAGTGGGCGTGTATATAAGGTAGCTGCTCGAACCGCCTGGCAGCTCGTGTATCGGACCTCAGACATGCGTTCTCGGCCCTCTCAGAATCACGGTCGTTTATGCGAAATCCGGGGCGAGATCGTTTTGCAGACGGTTCGAACTATCAAAACCCTTTCAGAATCTAACTATCAGTTGGGGTAGGGTTTTGATAGCAGGATTGCTGCACTGACTCGCAAGCGTGATGATCGGAAGCCTTATGAGCACATTCGCGGTGAATGGTCCGAGCCGGACGAACCATCCACATTCGGAAGACACGGTCTGATGGCTGTCATCGGATACGCCAGGGTCAGCACGTCCGATCAGTCGCTGGACGCTCAGGAAGCCCAGCTCCGGGCCGCCGGCTGTGAGGTCTTGTACTCGGACGTGATGACGGGGACGAAGGCATCCCGGCCGGAGTGGGACGCGTGCCGGAAGGCGCTCCGCACCGGAGACACCCTCGTCATCACCCGTCTGGACCGCGCCGGCCGAAGCCTGAAGCACCTGATCGAAATCAGTGAGGAGCTCACCCTGAAAGGCGTCACGCTGAAGGTGCTCTGATTGGGTCCCGGTTAGCAGTCCAGTGGCTATGCGATAGCTAGTTGATTTTTCTGCGTCCAGGTGTCCCAGTATTGTTTCGGCGTCATGCCGTCGAG
>NZ_LMSO01000013.1 GCF_001428435.1 Arthrobacter sp. Soil782 | reverse complement strand
ATGATGGTGGCGGCACGGCTGCTCACCGCTCCGGCACTGGCCGCTTCAGCCAGAACAGCCAGGGCCGGTACGACGGATGCTCCTGGCCCGGGAACCTCAGGCAGGACGTCGTGTCCGAGGCGTAACCGGCGGTTAGCTTCGGTACGGCTGATAGGCACCCCTGCTAAAGCCGCACGTCGCTCGACTGGCACAATCCCGCCAAACCACACTCAGCCCAACGCACGCTCCAGCACGAAGTCCGTTTCCACGTTCCGTCCAAGCTGAAACGTCTTCGCCCCCACACGCGTGAATCCGTGCTTCTCGTAAAAGCGGACGGCACGGGCATTGCGGTCATTGGTGCCGAGCCAGATTCCCTTGGCGCCGGTTCCCTTCGCCGCAACCTCGAGCGACGCTTCCATCAGGCGCGACGATGATCCTTGCCCGTGATGCGACGGGTGCACATAGAACTTGCTCAGCTCGATGGTCGGGAAAAGCGAGAGGGAAGACCGCACCTGCTCGTCCTTGGGAAGTCCTTTGACCAGCGTGCTCCAGGCAAGAAGGTGACCATCCTCCCGCAGGCATAGCAGGATCTTGTCCGGGTCCGCTATGTGTTGGGTGAACCGTTCCTCGGAAAGCTCTGATGCGATGAAGTGTGCAATGTCGTCGGGATGCGACGTCGGTGGACAAGCGAGCGGGAAGGTGACGGCAGCCAGGGTGGCGAGAGGGCCGGCGTCGTTCGCGGTGGCATGGTCAATAACAACGGTCACGAAGTCAGGGTAGCGCTGATCGCCGGCCGGGGCACCGATCCTGTATCGGAGATGACGAGGCCGCCCTCGAGTGTGACTACCCGATCTGCACGCTCGATGTCCTCGGGTGAGTGGCTCGATTCGATGACGGTCACGCCACGCAGCAGTTCCTCGTCGACCGCCAAGCGGATGAGCCGGTGTGCCGCAGTGTCCAAGCCGGCCGTGGGCTCGTCAAGGATCAGGATGTCCGATTCCTGCGCCAGCCCCTGCGCAATAAGCGCACGCTGACGTTGCCCGCCGGAAAGCCCGGCGAGTTGCCGATCAGCGAGGTCCGAAATCCCCAGGCGTTCCATGGCATCCCGCGCGATACGGCGATTTCGCGGACCAAGCGGCAACAGCCAGGAACGATGAGGCCACCGTCCCATCTCGACCGTCTGACGCACCGTACAGGGAAGGATCTCCGAGGTCCGCGTGTGCTGGATGACAAAGGCCGGCCGGCGGCTGGTGGTGAGGGTCACCGATCCGGACTGCGGCCTCAGCACGCCGGCAACCAACGCCAGCAATGTCGACTTTCCTGAGCCGTTGGTGCCCGTGACCGCGGTGTGCACCCCTCTCTCGAACGCGAGCGAAACCTCCCCAAGTGCGCGCCTGCTCGGATAGGCGTATCGAACGCCGCTCACAATCACCATCATTCTCCTTATTTGCTAATCATTCTCATTATCAATATAGGATGAGTCGCGATGGAATGGTTACTTGAGCCCCTAAGCGCGTCCTTCGTGCAGCGTGCCCTGATCGGCGGCGTACTGGTTGCTGTGTTCTGCGCCGTGGTCGGAACCTGGGTGGTAGTGCGCGGTATGGCGTTCCTCGGAGATGCGATGGCGCACGGTCTGCTGCCGGGGATCGCGATCGCGTCGCTGCTGGGCGGCAACCTCATCATCGGTGCAGCGGTCAGTGCTGCGGCGACCGCTGCGGGCGTCTCGGTGATCACGAGGAACCGGCGGGTTTCGCAGGACACGGCGATCGGACTGCTGTTCGTCGTGATGCTCTCACTCGGGGTGATCCTCGTATCTTCAGCCGGAACCTTCGCCGTCGACCTGACCGGAACACTGTTCGGTGACATCCTTGCCGTGGGGATGGATGACATCCTGGTGCTCTCGGTCGTCGGCGCAGTGGTCCTGGCAACTGCCGCCGTCCACCATCGCGCGTTCACTGCCGCCGCCTTCAATCCGCAGAAGGCCGCGAGCCTCGGCCTGCACCCTCGACGCACGCACTTCGTGTTGCTGTGCCTGATCACTTTGGCGGTAGCGGCATCGTTTCAAGTGGTGGGCACGCTGCTCGTCTTCGGACTCCTCATCGCTCCACCGGCCGCAGCGCTGGTGTGGGCGAAATCCGTCCGCACCGGGATGGTCCTCGGATCCGCTCTCGGCGCTGCCAGCGTAGTGGTCGGCCTGTGGATCTCCTGGTACGCCTCCACCGCGGCAGGAGCCACCATTGCCCTCGCCGCCGCACTGTCCTACTTCATCTCCGCCCTCGCCCACACGCTCCTCACCCAGGCAAAACCCGCTCCCTCCCTAGAAACGGAATTTCAGCCCAGTGCATCGAACTAGAAGCCCGCTCCTCCTGCTTGGCCTGCTCCCGCTGCTCGCAGCGTGCGCAACGTCCGACGCCGGTACCCAGCCCGACGCCGGCAGCCAGACTCCTGTTGAAACGCAACCTCACGGCTACATCGCCGGAGCGCAGGAAAATGCTGAGCCGCAGACCGGGTTGCTCACCGTCGACGAAGAAACCGGAGAAGCCCAACTGCTCTCACTCTTGACGGAAGAAACCGTCGACGCCGGCACCTTCGGCCCGG
Source organism: Arthrobacter sp. Soil782 (assembly GCF_001428435.1). Classification (GTDB taxonomy): domain Bacteria; phylum Actinomycetota; class Actinomycetes; order Actinomycetales; family Micrococcaceae; genus Arthrobacter_D; species Arthrobacter_D parietis. The sequence continues at coordinate 51,849 of NZ_LMSO01000013.1, read as the reverse complement.
TCGCTGCAGTCCACCAGGACGGCCGGTACGCCTTCATTTCCACCGACGACGGCGTCAACGTGTTCGACACCGGCGCCTGGACCGTCGCCCACGGAGACCACGACCACTACTACAGCGCCGATCCGGGCGTGGTCGGCACGCTGGATCTCGAAGACCCGGGTTTCATTGCCGGAAACGGCTCGATGATTGCCGTGTTCTCCGATTCGGAGGGGTACGCCTCCCTCTACCGCACCGAGGATCTGGACGCCGGCACGATCGTCGAGACCGGACGCATCACCACCAGCCCTCACCGCGGAGTCGTGGTCCCGTTCGAGGATTCCTTCATCGCCAGCGTGGAAGGCCCCAACGGAACTCCCGACGGCGTCGAAGTCCGGAACCTCAAAGACCAGACCGTACTGCCCAAGGCACAGTGCCCCGGACTGAGCTCCCATGCGCAGACTCGTGCCGGCGTCGTCTTCTCCTGCACAAACGGCGCGCTGTTGATAACTGAGGACGATGGCGCGTTCGCAGCCGAGCACATCCCGTACCCCGCAGACGCAGCAGTTGAGCCTGCACGTATGCTCAGCCATCGCCCCGGTTCAAACGAACTCGCGGGCCCCTCTGGCGACACCGGGGTCTGGCACCTCGACGTTACAAAGCGGGTATGGACGTTCCTCAAGACACCCGTTCCGGTAGTCGCTGCGTCAGCAGTAGGGGACACGCAAACCGTTCTCGCCGTGGGCACCGACGGGTCCCTGCTGTCCGTCGACCCTGAATCCGGTGAAGTCCCTAACCGGGTTCCGCTGCTGGAACCCGTCGAGGATTCGACGCCGCAGCTACGCATCGATACCTCCCGTGCTTACGTGAGTGATCCGGCGGCATCGACGGTGTACGAGATTAACTACGCCGACGGCCTCCGCATTGCCCGAACCTTCGACGTTCCGTCCGCCGACTTCCTGTTGGAGACCGGACTGTGAGGCGCGCGCTCACCGCCGCAGCGCTTGTCCTCGCAACGGGATTGAGCGGATGCTCCGCCGCCGCCGCGGACCGGCCCACCGTCGTCGTCACCACCAACATTCTGGGAGATATCACCCGTAACCTCATCGGGAACCAGGCCGAGGTCGTCGTTCTCATGGAGTCGAACGCAGACCCGCACTCCTTCGGGATTTCGGCCCAGCAGGCGGCCCGGATCGAGAACGCCGACCTCATCATCTCCAACGGCGCAGACCTCGAGGAGGGCGTGCTCAACCATGTCGAAGCAGCGGCCGCGCAGGGTGTCCCCACCGTCCAGGCCATGGACGCGATCGAGCCGATCACCTTCACCCACGACGACGACGGCGGCACCTCCACCGACGGCGACGGCACCACCTCCGACGATCCCCACTTCTGGACCGACCCCGGCCGGGTGGCGCAGGCGTCCGAAGCGCTTGCTGACGAAATTGTCGAGCACGTGGACGGTGTGAACGACGACCTCATACGCGAGCAAACCGCGGCATACCTCACGGAACTCAGCGTGCTCGAAACCGAGATGGAGGGCAGCTTCGCCACGATTCCCGAGGACAGACGGAAGCTCATCACAAACCACCATGTGTTTGGCTATCTCGCCCAGCCGTTCGGGTTCGATGTCATCGGCGCAGTGATTCCGAGCGGCACCACGCTGGCATCGCCGAGCTCGTCGGACCTCGATGACCTGACCAGGAAGATCCGGGACGCCGGCGTCGTGGCGATTTTCGCCGACTCCTCCCAGTCACAACGGCTTGCCGAAGTCCTCGCCGCGGAAGTGGGCACGGACATCGACGTGGTCCCGCTGTTCACAGAATCCCTCGGCGCCGAGGGCTCCGGCGCCGACACCTACCTGGACATGATGCGCACAAACACCCAGCGCATCACCGAAGCACTGTCATGAATCACGCACTGTCAGAAATCACCCATTGAAAGGAATACCCATGCATCACCGCTCCAGACCCATCCGCTTAGCCACGGCGTTCGCGGTCACGGGCCTTGTGCTCACCGGCTGCGGAACCAACCCGGAACCGGCAGCGACGGGTGCCGCCGACGCAGCAGTAACCGTCGCCGAACCCACCCCTCGCGTAGTCACGACGTACGACGGCGGCATCCAGGTGCTCGACGGCGACACCTTCGAGGTGCTCGGCGACTTCCCGATGGAGGGCTTCAACCGGATCAATCCAGCCGGCGATGGACGCCACGTCATCATCTCGACCGCCGAAGGCTTCGAAGTGCTCGACACCGGAGCCTGGACCGACGGCGGCACCTCCCACGCTGAGGAACCGGTGATGACGGACATCGCCTTTCCCACGAGCAAGCCCGGTCACGTGGTCCGCCACGACGGCAAGACCGTCCTCTTCAGCGACGGAACCGGCGAAGTGACGGTTTTCGAATCCAGTGACCTCGCCGAAGGCCAACCGGAAGTCGAGACCTACTCGGCGGAGGAAGCGCACCATGGTGTCGCCGTCGAGCTTTCCAGTGGTGAACTGGTGCTCACGCTCGGCAACGAGGAAGAACGCCCCGGCATTGTGGTCTTCGACGAAGACGGCAAGGAGATCACCCGTAACGAGGATTGCCCGGGTGTACACGGTGAAGCGACGGCCGCAGGGGAAGCCGTGGTGATCGGTTGCCAGACCGGCGTCCTTATCTACGACGACGGCAAGATCACCAAGCTCGACAGCCCCACCGAGTACGGGCGGATCGGCAATCAGGCAGGGTCTGAGGAATCGGTCATCACACTCGGCGACTACAAGCAGGATCCCGACGTTGAACTGGAGCGCCCAGAAACGATCTCGCTGATCAACACCGAGACGAAGGACCTCACGCTGGTTGAGCTCGGCACGAGTTACAGCTTCCGGTCACTGGCCCGCGGTCCGCATGGTGAAGGGCTGGTCCTGGGCACGGACGGCTCGCTGCACGTGATTGACCCTGAGACCGCCGAGGTGACCAACAGTTTCCCGGTGATTGGAGAGTGGGAGGAACCGCTCGAATGGCAGCAACCGCGACCAACCATCTTCGTCGAAGACCACACTGCCTACATCACCGACCCGTCCACCAACACCATCCATGCCGTTGACGTGGAATCCGGGGAAATCACCGGAACCGGTGAACTGGAGCACACTCCGAACGAGCTGACCGCCGTCACCGGATGAGCTAAGTGAAGCAGGAGGATCCCGTCGCTGTGATTTATCAGCGGCGGGGTCCTTTCGCGGGTTCTCCTTCAATGAGCGGCCGGACGCTGTGCGGGTCCGCGGCCGGACGCTGGCCTAGGATCGGAGGACCGTCTCTGAGCTGTGCCGATGCTGAGGCGTAATGACCGTCCGGAAGGCTGCCATGCAGGTGTTTCCCCGAACAGCCCACGCTGTCGGTGCGCCCTCCGGGCGTTTCCTGACCGTCGCTTTGGTGGCCGTGGTGGTGTCGGCATTGATTCCGCTGGCACTTTTCGGGCTGTCCGACGACGGCGGCGCCGCCAACTTTGTCGGCTGGACTTTGCCGCTGGTGCGCATGCTGGTGCACCTCACTAGCCTGACGGCGATTGCACTGTTGTGCGTTGGCGTCCTGCTACCCGCAGACAACCCCCAAGGCGACGACGCCGGTTCGGAAGTTCTCGCACCCTTAGCCATACGGCTCGGCAGGCGGGGGAGCGTGGCGGCGCTGGCCGCCGTCGTCGTTTGTGGGTTGTTCCTGCTCTGGACCTACTTCGACGTGCTGGGTCAGGGTCCGTTGCAGGGGGCAGGGTTCGCGGACTTCGGGGTCTTTCTGGATCAGCTCGCGTCGGGGCGTGCGCTGATTGCGCAGATCGGATTCCTGCTGGCCAGCGCTGTCATGGCGTGGGTCGCGCGGACCTCCACTGCATTGAGAATGGCACTGTTCCTGGCCGTTGCGGGCACCACCACGCTGGCCCTCGGCGGACACGCCGCTTCCGAGTCGGGGCACGGCCTCGCGATGTTCAGCATGACCGGGCACATAGCGGCAGCATCGGTGTGGGTCGGTGGGCTTGCGGGTCTCGGATGGCTGGCGCTGTACCGGGTTGAGGTGCTGCACGCCGTGGTGAAGCGGTTCAGCCGCCTCGCGCTGATCTGCGCGGCTGTGGTCACTGTCAGCGGTGTGGTCAGCGCACTCGTGCGAGTACCGGACCTGACGGCGCTGCCTGGTTCCCTGTATGGCCTGGTGCTGGCGTTGAAGGTGGTTGCGCTGGGAGGGTTGATCGGGTTCGGGGCGTTGCACCGCCGTCGTCTGCTTGCGGGAAACACCTTCAGCCGTGCCGACTTCGGAAGGCTGGCGGCCGGTGAACTGGTGGTCATGGGTGTCGCTTATGGTTTGGCCGTTGCGCTCGTGGGGCTTGAACCGCCGTTGTAGATTCGGCCCGGACCGGCGCTCGCAGGGTCCCGGCGCCCGTACGTCCCGGGGGGATCCGGCGCTCAAGGGGCAACCGCGTGACCGAGGATGTGCGCAACGCGCGGCGCCAATGGCTGAACCGAGAACCCGAAGCGCTCGTTGTCTCTGATGTCGAAGCCGGCAGCGCTGATTGCTTGCAGCGTGTCCCGGTTGGGGTGGCAGCCGCCGGCAGCCCGTCGCCACAAGGGTGTCATCACGTCCTCGAGGGCAGCGAGGACTTTCCGGTCCGAGCGGACGTGCTCGTAGAAGGCAAGAATCCCGCCCGGGCGCAGCACCCTGCGGACCTCAGCCAGGGCAGCAACCTGGTCCGAAACGCTGCACAGTACGAGGCTCGCGACAACAGCGTCCGCACTGCCATCCTCAACCGGAATGCTTTCGGCCGTGCCGGTGACCACTCGAACGGGAACCGGCGCACCGGACGCCCGGCGGATGGCGATGGACCTGAGGTGATCGTCCGGTTCGACCGCCAGAACCTCGGTGACCGTGCGCGGATAGTGTGCGAAATTCGATCCCTCACCGGCACCGATCTCGACCACAACACCGGTCAAGTCCGCCAGGAGAGCGCGGCGGTGTTCATCGGCGCCCCTGCGGTTCATCTCCTCCACAGCCCGGGCATAGGCGCGCGCAAATCGGGGATGTTGCAGTTCGGCGGGTCCTGATTGGGAATCCGGAACGGTCATTGGCCCACTGTGGAGCTGCGATCAGCCGGCGTCAAGGGTCTTAGAGCTCCGGCACGCACGGCCCTGCGCCGAGCTTCGCCAGACCGGCGAGGTCCCCGTCTGCGAGGGTGGTCAGCTCCCTGGTCTCCTCATACATGAGCTGGTTCGGATCATCCACGTGGTCGAGACCGAGCACGTGCGCCAGTTCGTGGATGACGATGGCCCTTACATGGTCGCGCCCGCCCGGATACCCGAGGATCTCGGTCATGGCCGGCGCATCGAGCATCACCTGACCCGCCACGAGGACCATGGGTTTGTCCGGACGCTGCGCTACCTCACTGCCGCCGAGTCCCGCTGTGGGACCCGCGAGATCCGGCACCTCTTCCGGACTGGTCCACGTAATGAGGACCGGTGCCCATCGCTTGCCGTACAGCTCAGGCTGATAGGAGTCGCGGCTCTCGGGGCTTGGAGCTTCGGTTGTTGGTCCGTCGAAGACGAAGGTCAGCCCGGTTGCGGCAGCCACCTCGGCAACGGCTTCCTGAACGATCCCCTCGGTTCCAGCCGGCGCAAAATTCGGACGGATCACATAGTGCACGGGCCGGCACGGGTCATAGGCGACAAATTCCTGCCGGAGACCGGGGTACTCAAACAGCTTGTACTGAGCAGAACCGGTCGACGGCGGCGGCGTCCCCAGCGGCGCGGCTGCTGCTTCCACACCGCGCGGCGGCACGTTGGACCAGGGCAGGTGCGGAAGAACATCGGGAAAGATGTCGCGCTCGAAGACGGTGGGAGTTAGATAGAGGGCGATAACAAACGCGATGAGCACTCCAGTGCGGACCCGCAGCTTACGGACTGAAGACCGCTCACGACGACGGCGGCGGCGCTCTCCCCGAACCCGCCTCCCGCCGTTCTCAGCTGCGTACGCGCGAAGCTGTTCGTTCAGCGCTTCCTCGAGCGCCCATTGCGGAACGCGCCCCGAGCTGGATTGCCGCATCCCGCCCGACAACGGCGGCACTGACGACGACGGCCGCATCCCGCCCGACAACGGCGGCACGTCATCCTTCCGGGACCATTCGCGGTCCAGTACCCCCATGTGTGTGTCTCTTTCTCGTAGGGCAGGCTTTCCCAGAGTCAGTTTCCCCTACGGATTGTGGCTCGAATCCTGTTTTAGGCCAATCCTGCTGAAAAGCTGCGCGGCGGCAACGCCCAATCCCCGGTGGCCGGCACCCTGTTGGAATGCTCAGCGGTTTCGTGGTGTTGCCAAGGACAAGACACCCAACGAAAAGGAGCGGATATGTCACGCATTGCCATCATTGGAGGCCACGGAAAAGTGGCGTTGCACCTGTCGCGGATCCTGTCCGGAGCCGGTCATGAAGTGAGCTCGATCATTCGCAATCCCGATCAGTCAGCCGACATCGAGGACACAGGAGCGAAGCCGGTGATCGCGGACGTGACTCAGCTTGCGGTCGGTGAGCTGGCCGACGTCGTACGCGGGCATGATGCGGTGGTGTGGTCCGCGGGTTCGGGAGGCAGTAGCCCTGAGGCGACCTACGCCATAGACCGGGACGCTGCAATCCGTTCCATGGACGCAGCTAAGGAGGCGGACGTGAACCGCTACGTGATGGTTTCCTACATCGGCGCACGGAAGGATCACGGTGTGCCCGAGGACAATGGGTTCTTCCATTACGCGGAGGCGAAGGCTGCGGCAGACGAGTACCTGCGCGGGACTGACCTCGAGTGGACCATCCTCGGCCCGGGCGCGCTGACCACGGATCCCGGCAAGGGAACCATCGAGGTGTCGGCCGAGCCGCAGCAGGATTCAGTGGCACGTGAGGATGTGGCGCAAGTGGCTGCATCGGTGCTGAACAATCCGGGGACTGTTGGGAAGTTTATCCAGTTCAACACCGGCGAGACGCCGATCCCCGAGGCACTTGAGGTGGTGTGACCCCGCCGTCGTTCTTCTGCCGGTGCTGCCCCTGTGCCCGTGTGGCGCGGGGGCAGCGCTGTGTCTGGGTTCACCCGCCCACCACCGGATTCCATACCTCGCACGCCCGCAGAGCCTGAGCCAGTTCCTTGCCGCCGCCCTGGGCAATGAGGTCTGAATTGCCCACGATGATCAGTAGGCTACGCGCTCTCGACATGCCGACGTAGAGTTGCTCGGCTGCCCGCTCCAGGTTCTTGAATCCGTCTACGCAGAGAATGACCACTGATCGCTCGAGTCCCTTGAAGCCGAGTACATGGCCATAGAACTCGGCTTCCTTCGCGTGGAACTCGTTCCAGTAATCGAGGGTTGTGCCGCCTTCGTGGTGCTGCAGGTGAATGGGGTGCCGATGGTTGGTGGTCAGCAGCGCTATCTGGTTTGCCGGCCAGCCCTCGTCGATCAGCGCATCCACGCAATCCGAGGCGCGGTCCAGAGCGTCCTCCGTAGTGCAGTCGACGCGCCGCACCGGCATCCCGGTGTTCCCTCGTGGGGTGAAGCGCTTGCCGGCCAGGGGTTTGAAGGTCAGGGCGATGCGGCGGGTGTTGCGGAGATTGTCGTCCACATGAATGGGCACCAGGCCAGCCAGCGGTCCGTTGGTGAAGTCCGCGGTTCCGCCGCTGCGGTGGTAGACATCCTGTCGGTCGTCCATGAAGGCGTAGATCTCGCTGAAGTCCGGATCCTTCAGGCACTGGAACAGAGCTTCCCACCACAGCGGAGCGAAGTCCTGCGCTTCATCCACCACTACGGCGTCGAACTTCTGGTCCATCGGAAGGTGAGCGGCCCTGTCCTTGAGAAGTTGAGGCATCTCCTCGTCAAAGTAGGACTGCCCTTCTCCGTCGGGCACCCCGAGGGACCGCACATATTCGTGAAACTCTCCGGTGAACGCCGGTTGTCTCTGCCGCCAGGAGGTTACCTTGTTCTGCAGGTGTATTCCCAGGCCCTTGTTGTAGCAGAAGACCCCAACTCGTTTGCCTGACTTGCAGAGCTCCTGCGCCTTGGCAAGGGCAAGCCACGTCTTGCCGCTGCCGGCGCCGCCTGTGAAGCGGATGCGCGGGATATCGCGGGTAGCTGACAGCAGGGTGTCCTGCCGCTCGGTCAGCTGGTCCTGCAGGTCTTCGCTTTCGGCTGTGTTCGACGTGTCACTGGGCAGAGAGTCGAAGCTTCCTTCCAGCTTCCGCACAATCCGTGCCAGGTACGACGCCGCCAGCGGAGTTGCGCCGCTGGCTTCCGTTTCGATGGCGTGACGGATTTTCTCGGCCGCTCCGGGCAGGTCTTCTCGATCCAGAATCAGCGCCCGGGGAGATCCACTGAGCGTCCAGTCCCGGGGCACAGAGGTGTAGGGAATGCACGCCATGTAGGCGAAGCGGCTGGTCAGCACGTTGCCCAGCTGCTCGCCGATCCACTCCTGGAACGCATGCTTGGAGCCCTGGGATTGCACCAGCGGGCTTTGGATCGGATGTTTCCCGGAGCGGTCCGACTGGTACCACTGACCCTTGTCCACACTGACCAGGCCACCCTTGACCTCGATGGCTGCCATGCCGACGCCGGGCCACAGGACGAGCAGATCGATCTCGTGTTCGGAGCTTCCGTACCGTACCTGAACCGAGTGAGCCAGCACCACGCCGTCCGGCAACGCTGCCTTCAGCACCTGCCAGACGGCCCGCTCGGCCGACTGGCCGTCATCGAAGACGGGCTTCTCTGGGATGCAGTGGACGGTGTGCTCAGTCAATTTTGTACACCTTGCCGAGGGCCGGCAGGTGGATCAGGGTCTCGACGACCGGCTTCCCTGTCACATCAAGGAGTGCCTGACGGTAAGTTTCCATCTGCCCGAGGTTTTCCTTGCGGATATGTTTCGCCGGATCCTCACCGGGGTAGCTCTTGTGGTCGATTAGGACAAACCCCTCGGGCAGTTCAATGAGCAGGTCGATCCAGCCTTCCATGTACTGGTTCTGCCCAGTGCGCCACGAGATGGGCACCTCTCGAAGCACTGGTGCGCCCGGATACACTGACGCGAGATACTCCGCGAACCGGTCACCTGCGGTGAGGAGCAGTTCGACGCCGATGAGGTCGCCTACCTGCCACCGGTCAAGGATCTCCTTGGCAACGCCGAGTTGCCCGGCTCGATCCAGCGCCGTGTACTCCGTGCCGAGGTACGCGTGGACGGCCGAACCCACGGAGGCCCATCGTTCGTCTCCTCTGGTGGCCAGCGGGTCACCGAGGTGCGCGTGCTCGTAGATGCGTGCGTCGGTGTCGGTCCCGTTCGTGGTTGTCTGGGCGCTCGCCTTGATTCGCGCGGGCAGATAGGACCCGGCTAGGGGAGCGGCCGCGGCGTCGTCGTACTGGATAGATGAGGTGGTGGTGACGCTCTCCGGTGCGTCCTCTGCGACGTAGGTCTGCACATACGCCGGCAGTTCATTTCCGTTTACCGTGATAACGCCGTCGTGCTTCTCGCCCGACCACTTGATCAGGCCGGTGATGCCCAAATCATTCAAGCCAAGCGGTGAGCTGCCCTTCGCGGTGAGGATGGTGGTGTTGATGGACCGGGTCATGCCCACATACATGAGGCGCGCAGCGTTGCGGCGTTCGCGGTCCTCATTGGCCATGAGGACGTCGCTCGATTTCGCTGCGGCATCCAGCGGTGAGCCCTTGTACGGGAAGGGGGAGGGCCAGAACCGGATCCAGCGTCCGGCAAGAGGTTCGTCGAGGTCGAACTCGCCGTCGGACTCCACCGCCACACCGAACGCACGGGCGCCCACTTCGCGGTCCAGGCTCTCCATAATGACCACCGGCCACTCGAGCCCCTTGGCCTTGTGATACGTCATCACATTAACGACGTCGTCACCTGAGTTATCAGAGGCAACAGCCTCCGATTCGGACAAGAACTGCAGTGCACCGCGCAGGGTTGCCGGGGCCTTGAGCGCCTTGGCGGCCTCGTAGTAGTTGTTGAACTCGGCACGCACAGCATCGAGGTTCCGCAGGCGCGTCTCGGGGGCAGACCAGGTCTTCAGCAACGCCGGGAGGCCGATGAGGCTGACCACCTCTTCGAACACCTCAGTGGGCGTAGACGCGATGGCCCGCCCATTCAGCTCCGTGAGCGCTGTACAGAGCGGATCGGCAGCCCATTGCGCGAGGGTTTCAGCAGGCTCGGGCGAGGCCAGCAACGCCTGCTGCCACTTCTCATGTGCGCGGTGCCCCGGATGCAGGGCAACAACCTCACTGAGCGCGATAGTGTCACGTGCGTCGGCAACGAAGGCCAGCGAGGCACGCGCCAATTGCACCTCACGGGAACTCAGCAGCGGCTGGCTGTTGAGCGTTGCCCGGATGCCGAGTGCGGACAGCGCTGCTGCCACTGCCTGCGCTTCCTTATTGGTGCGCGTCAGCACGGCAATCTCTTTCGGTACCAGCTCCGGACGCCGGCGCAGCAGGTCAGCGACACCGACGGCGGTTGTCGCAAGCCGCTCTTCGTCTTTCCCCGCTGTCCGGCTCCACGCTTCCAGGAACCCGCCGGTGCAGTCGGCACGGGCGTCCGGTAGCCGGAGCTCCACGGACTCGCGGCTCATCCCAACGGCTGCGAACAACGGGATGAACGTTGCGTTGGACAGGTCGAGGGGAACCTGCTCGGACCTCCAGGAGCTGCTCAACATCTCACGCTGGGTCACCTTGGAGACCACTGCATCCATCAGCTCAGGATCGGTTCCGCGGAACTCGTAGATGGCCTGCTTGGGGTCGCCCACCCACACAGCGCGATCCACGAGCCTGCTCAGCTGCAGGAAGAGTTCAAGTTGAAGGGGACTGGTGTCCTGGAATTCATCCACCACCAGGAACTGCACCCGCTGCGAGAAGGACTGTCTGAACGCCTCATTCTCACGGACGAGTTTGAGGGCCAGGGTTTCCTGGTCAACGAAGTCCATCAAGCCGTGGGTGTGCTTGAAACGCTCGAACGCTTCGAGGCATTCAGCCGCACACGCGTAGATAAGCCGGATGAACTGTTCAATGTCATCGTGGAACGCCGGATTGCTCAGGAGCTCTTCTGAAAATGCAGTGATCGGCTGCTCGAAGATGGTTTTGATGAGCTTTGAGGACGCGGCAGGAACAGCGCCGCGCCATTGCTCCCAGGAGACGTCCTCGACGTCCCCCATCGAGGTGATCCGGTGGACAACCTTGGGCCAGTTCTCCGCGAAGTTCTTGGCTGCCACATTGACGGGTCTGCCGGCGGGGTCGACGCCGTCACGCACCACGGCCCGAAGTTCCGGCAGCGCCTGGCGGAGGCCGTCCAACCAGGCTTGCCTGCCGTCATACGTCCCGCGCTCCTCCAGGACGCTCTGGTAGCCCTGCCAGGAACGTTTGGCACAGGCAGCGAGGTCCTGTGGTTGCAGGAGGTTATTGCGGGCCGCATCGCAGATACCGCGGACGAGCACCATCCATGCGTCATCCTCGACCATGCTCATTCTGCGCGCGATCGGCAGGATCTGTTCCGAGTAGTCGGCAAGCACTTCATCCGTGGCGAGCCGGAAAATGCCGTCCTGCTCACCCTCGGCGATCGCTTCGAGGGCAGGAGAAAGCCCGGCATCGATGGCGTATTCGGTGAGGAGCCTGCTACAGACGCTGTTGACGGTCCCGATGAGGCTCGTGGACAGCTGCTGTGCTGCTTCCTTCAGCTTCAGGGGATCCGGCACGCTCGAGTTGTCGGAGCTGAAACCCTGTTCGCTGGAGTTCTGAGCGCCCGATCCGTGAGCGCCCGAGCCCTGATCGTCCAGCAGTCGCAGAGCTATGCGTTCCTTGAGCTCACCGGCCGCTTTCTTGGTGAAGGTGGTCGCCATGATGGCAGCGGCAGGTGTGCCGCCGGCAATGCGGTCAGCAATGACGTTGGTCAGCGCATGCGTCTTCCCGGTGCCGGCGCTCGCCGAAATCATCAGTACGTTGCTGAGGGTGTTCATGAGAAGTCGCCTGCCAATCCGCAGAGCCTGCTGAAACGGCAGAACCGGCAGGGCGGTTTGCCATAAAAACGCCCGTCCGCAATTGCCCGTGCCTCACCGGTTTCCCCGCCGGCAGCCTCACGGGCTGTGTCTACCAGCGGAGTTGCCGTGACTCGGCCCTGCACTACTTCCGAGACAGAGAAGGTTGCCGCTTTGACTGCGGTATCCCACAGGACGTCCGGTCCTTCAGCTGCTGTTGCCGACCCGCCCAGTCCGGGGTGGGTGGATGCGAAGGTGCCCTGCTTGAGCAGGTAGTAAGCGGCAGGTCCGTCCCCACCGGCCGATCGGTCCCTGGCGGCCGGCGCAGTTTCGCTGACATCCCCTGCGGGATCTTCGGCAAGCGCCCACTGGTACAGCGCCAACTGAAGGGCCTTTCCCTCGCGTACCTCCTCCACACGGTACTTGTCCCGGTTGCTCCATTTCAGGTCAATGACGGCAGGCCTGCCCTCGCCGTCTATCCCCGCGACGTCGATGGAGCCTCTCACCGGAACCGACATCTGCTTTCCGTCCACGGTAAGTTCAAGGAACTTCTCGAACGGCTTCTCGACGTCCTGGATGGTGATCCCGGCAGCGCTCACCCAGGTGAAGAACTTCATTACGTTGGAGGACAGCACTGCGCGCAAATTCTTCAGCCTTGCGCTTTGCCCTGGTAGGAGAAGCTCCGATGCGAGGTGCGGCAGGAGTTTGTCGATCTTGCGGTCGATTTCCTCGGGCGTGGGGACGGCGCGGAGTTGGGCTGAGAGATCGTGATGCAGTTCCTCGACCAGCTTGTGAGCGAAGATCCCGATCATGGTGTTGCCGCTCGGCGCGCTGTCGGCATCCGCGGGCCGTAACCGCATTTTCTTGTCGAGCACCCAGGCCAGGGAACATCCCAGCAGGTTGCCGAGCTGGCTGAAGGACAGCGCGTCCGGGGCGAAATCGGCGCGCGGCTCCAGCTCGAACTCAGGAGGCGGCGGCGCTACGCGGACGGGATCGACGGGGGCCATCCGCGCCGACCGTCCTGCCAAGGCCCAACGGTTGTTCTGGACCAGTTGCACCGGTGTAACAGTGCGTTCCCTGATCTGCGCGCGTAGCGATGGCCCCGAACCGGTTGCTGGCTGCGCGGCGACCAAAGCCTCAAGCAGGGGATTGTTCTCAGTGGGCTCGCCTTCCTGCTGGGCAGTCTGGACGATTAGAAGGTTGCGGCAGCGCGTCGAGGCCTGGACTGTCTGGGTGATCTGCAGCATCGCCAGGCTCTCGGGTGAGGGCAGGTGCACGCCCACCGAAGAGAGCGACTCAATATCGGAACGGTCCCAGCGACGCGTTCGTGGCGCCGTAGCGTCCTGGAATCCCCACCACAGGACGTCATCCACTGGATCCATCAGCTCGGTGAGGTGCTCAAGCCGCAGCCAGTCGGACGCTTCGCTGGTTGCAAGCGGATTGGTGGTTTCCGCCACGACCGAGGAGATCATCCGCCGAAGGTCCGTTCGGGACACCAGCGGCAGGCCGGAAATCAGGGCAATCAGCGTCTGCAGCTGCGCGTAGGTAGAGGCCAACCCGGGGCGATGACGAACGAGCCGATCGAGCCGTTTCGCAAGCCATTCGGTCTTTGCCGCAATCTGCGTACCGCTGACACCGTGGTGCTCGATCAGGAGATTACCGGAGAACAACTCGTCAAGCTCGGAGGCCTGTTCCCTGTCAAAGTCGGGCAGCTCTGCGATCGCCTGCAGCGCCGCGCTCCACGCTTCGCCACCGGTTCCCGGCTCCGCCTTCAGCGCTTTGAGGAGTTCACGGCCGGCGTCACGCCGAACGGGCGATACCGGCAGCGACAGGAATTCACTGAGCAACTGCACATTCGCCGGACCCCAGATGACCTCCATGAAGAGCGGGATGACCTGATCCTGTGCACGCCAACGGGATCTGGCTCCAATGCCGATGCGCGGCAGTCCATGAGCGGAAAGGTAATGGTCTAGAACATTGGTCTGGTGCGATACGACGACAGCGGTGCTCGCCGCCATGGCATCAACGCCCGCAGTGCCCGCAGCACCCGCGTTACCGCTTCCGCCGGCACCCAACCACCGGGCAGCGTGCTCTGCGGCTTCCCACTCAGTTTCCGCGTGCAGAACCGTGATGCGTGGTGGCGGCGCTGCGGTGGGTTCCGGCTCCACGATGCTGACGCCGCGCACTTCGAGCTTCCCGAGAATTGCCTGCCAAATTGAGGGAAAGGAGGACCGCGGGTGCTGCAACGCAACGGCTGAGATGCCGAGCGGAAGTGGAGTTTCCAGGGCAGCCGTCAGCCCGGCGACGTCGTCAGCAAGTGCCGGGGCAAGTGGAAGTTCGACCGCCTCAGCCGCCGCCAGAGTCTGCAACAGATTGGAGGGATGGCCTGCGGGAAGACGGCCGTCCCAACCGTTGGCCACCAGGTCATCCCGCGCATAGAGGAGATCCTGAGCGGTTGACCATGGGTCCACGGCAAAGGAGGTCGAGAACCACGCTGACGAACTGTCCAGTGCCCGCAAACGCGCGGTGTACTGGTTCACGCGTACAAGGTGCGCGACTTCTGGCCGCGTGATGCCAAGCCTGGTCTGCAGCAGTGCCACAAAGCCGAGGCGGCCCACCCGTACGGTGTTCAGGCCACCGGATTGAAAAGACCACGGCGCGCGGTCGAGAAACCAGCCGAACTCAACCCTCATGATTGCCCCGCTCCCCGTGCCCGCCGTCGCGGATTGTGCTGCCTGAGCAGCTGTCCAGTGGAATTCTGAACGTAACAGCCGCTCCTGACAATTCTAGGCGGGCTGGACCTCGTCCTCCGTTGACGGCTCCTCGACGTTGGCCCGGTAGTCCGCTAGCACGAGGATCGGCAGGTGGTCGGACGCCCCACGCGGAAGGGTCTCCACCTTGTCGATTTCCAGTCCGCGCGACGTCGCAAAGTCGAAGTGTCCCCGGAAAACCATGCCGCGGGTGTAGGTTCGCCGGTCGCTCAGCGAGAGATCATAGCCGGATTCATTCATGCGCTCGGTGAGCTTCTGCGTGAAGAACGGATAGTTGAAGTCGCCCACCATCAAGGTGGCAAAACCGTCCCCCATGCTCAGGAGTTCGGCGTGGGCGGCGTTGATCTGATGTCTCCGCAGCGAATTCGAGGCCGTCAGGGGAGCCGCATGGAAGGAGCCGGCCACAAGCGTGTTGTTCGTCTGCAGGTCGAGGAGCTTGACGCCGATCAGCCGCTCGTGCGCAGGCGTGAGCACACGGTCATGCAGGGACTTTTTGAGCGAGAAGGAGTCGGCACGGACCATATCGAAGCGATCCCGCCGGTAATACATGGCGAGTCCCAGCCGGTTTTCCTTGGTGGCGGTTGCCATCTGCAGCCCGCCAACGACGTCGGGCAGGTCCGAGGCATCACATTCCTGCAGGCACAGCAGATCCACCTCGTAATCCTCGGCAAGGGCTTCGAGCTCACCGCGCGCCTTGTGCTCACGAAGGTTGTAGCTGATGGTGCGTATCAGGACCGGACTCCTTTGGCGATTGACGGCAGCAGCAGGTTCAGTCTAAACACTTCCACGCTCCGGAACCGCGTTAGGAGTGCCGCATCTGTGCAGGATCGTAGGAGCGTCCCCACGATCCTGCACAACACCGGCGCTTTTGCGGAGCGGCAATCCGCTGTGTGTCCGGCACTTCAGGTGGTTGCGGCCAGGCGCCGTCGCAATTCGGCTGCCAAACCGGCGTCGCCAGCTTGAATGGGCAGCGGTTCGCGGCCCCAGAGCCACAACAGAATGTCGTTGGGTTCCCCGCTGATACTGGCATCGGGGGAGGAGCCTGCCGCATCGGCGGAAATCTCGACGTCGTGAGGAAGCAGGAGAACCGACCAGGCTTGTCCGCCGCTTTCGAGGAGCAGATTTCCGGTGACCTCTGCGGGGCCGGAATTCGTGCCCGCCGACCGCCCGCGCTCGAACATGACGGTCAGCACCTCGTCGATGCCGTCGACGGCCAGCTCTGTCTCGACCGGCTGTGGGTCGCCCAGGGATGCTTCGAGGTCGTAGCGGTGGATCGAGGTCTCGTGCGTCAGTCGGCGGATCCAGAAACCCACGGTCTGATCCTCAGCCACCCACGATTCCGCGGGGTCTGACGGTTCATGGGCATCGAATTCGCCAGTGATCCGCTGGTAGCAGGTCTCCAGTATTTCGGCCGGACCCAGCTGCAGAATGTCCTCCGGAACCCAGCGGCCCTGCGGCTTGGCGCCGGTGCGGATGGTCTCGGCTTTCTGCAGGTACACGAGCGCGGTGTGCCGGACCAGCTGTTCGATATCCCAGTCCGGACAGGCAGGAATCCGGGCCGCGGCGTCGGCGGAGCGTGTGAGCCCCAGAAGCCGCGCGAAGTCCTTCTCCATCAGCTCCCGGTAGCGGTCAAAGGTGAGCGCGTAGGGATACTTGGGCTTCATCCGCCGGTTGCTTTCGCCAGCTCGGGGATCTCGCCGGCGAGAACGGCGTTCAGCAGCTCCCGGACGTTCTCAAACACATAGGCCGCCCCGGCGTCGCGCAGTTCAGCTTGGCTGGTACCGCCGGTGGTGACGGCGATGGTGCGCATGCCGAGCTTGTTGGCGGCCAGTACGTCCCAGACGGCGTCGCCGACGAACACTGCTTCTTCGGCCTTGAGCTCTGCGACGCCGAGCGCTGCTTCGAGGATGTCGGGGGAGGGCTTGCTGATGCCGGTGTCGGTTGCGGTGGTGGCGCCGGTGATCGCCTCATCGGCGTCGATCACCTTCTTCAGGACGGCCAGCTCCTCGTTGTTCGCGGACGTGGCCAGCACGACGGCGAGGCCCGCTCCCGCGCAATGATTAAGCAGGTCGCGGGTGCCGTCGAACGAGCGCAGGGCAGGCCACTGCGCTGAGAACAGCGCCCCGTGGGTGTCCTTGAGCTCCTCGTCCTGCTCGGTGTCCCGGCCCTCGCCGATGAGGTGCTCAATGAGGGTGGAGCCGCCCATCCCGATGGTGCGATGGATGCTGGCCATCGGCACATCATGGCCGAAGCGGCGGAAGGCTTGCCACCACGCGAGGGTGTGCAGGTAGTTGGTGTCCACCAGCGTGCCGTCAACGTCGAACAGGACGCCGCGTACGCCGTCGTCGTGCTGTTGTGTCATGTTTTCCGCCTCGCCTCGTCGCCGTGCAATAGGATGTGCTCCAATACGGGTGTATTGGCGGTAACTCACCAACAGGATCCCGGACTATCCACCTTGTCTCAGAAGGAATACCCATGTCGAGTTACTCCACCCAGAATCGTGCCCCGTATCCGAGCGAACAGCCCTTCGCGGCCGCCAGCACCCGCCGGTCTCCGGGCATGAGCTACGCGGGGTCGGACTACGAGGGAAAGCGCGCTGCCCAGCTCTCGCTTGCCTACGGCGTACTCGGGATGTTCCTGTTCTGGTTCGTCTTCGGGCCGTTGGCGATCAGCTCGGCGAACAAGGCCGAACGGATGGGCGAACCAGCCGCCGGCGGGCGTCTGCTGGGGTGGGTCGCGATCATTCTCGGCGCGCTGAGCATCCTGCTCATCATCGGATGGGTGCTGTTCTTCGCCGCCGCCTTCACGAGTGGATTCTCCACCGGTACCAGCGTCTGATCCTGAGAGCGGTGGCGACCGTTGCCCGACTAACGCGTAGTCACTGACCCGCAACTGAGGCGGTCTGCGCCGGGGCAAGCAGGTCAGCTGTGCTCACGACGGCGGCAAACTCCCCGTGCAGATTCACGGCAGTCATGCGGTAGATCGCGTCCGCTGAAACCTCATGGCCATCCGGACCGACGCGGTTGAAGGTATGCGTGGCGTCAAGCGCGAATAAAACCCTGTAGCCCAGATTGCCTCCGACGCGGGCTGTGGTTTCGCAGCAGTGATTCGTGGTGATTCCGCAGATAACCAGTTCGGAGATGGCGTTCTCCTGAAGCCAGGCGTGGAGATCAGGGGTGCCGTGAAAGCTGGAGTTGACGCTTTTGTGCACCAGCAGGTCCGGTGTGCCGGTGATGAAGTCCTTGAACGCGTGTCCCGGATGGTCGGGGTGCAGGGGAGACTCCGGATCTGTGGAGTCGTGCCGGACAAAGACGACGGGGCGGCCGGTCTCGCGCCAGTGGGTCAGGAGGGCGGCGATGTTCTCCTCGCAGGAGGAGTTGTTGCGTGTGCCCCAGTAGGGGGCGTCGTCGAAGGCTTGCTGCACGTCAACGATGACGAGCGCGGCGCGGTCGCTGAGGGCAGGGGCGGAGTGGGTGGCGGACACGGTGCAACGATAGCAACCGTGCGAGACGTCGGAACGGCTTGTGTCGAGGCTTTGACGCGACCCCGGCCAGCGCCCTAAGCTGGCATGAATCGATTCAATGTGAGCGCCGGCACAGGTTCTCCAACTCCTAGGGGTGCCCGCTGTCACTAAGCGGGCACGGACGTCACTTGCGTTGGCAACCGGTCCGCCGTGCGCGGAGCGCGGACACCGATGATGAGCAGGTACAAGACCATCCAGATTTCTCCGATGGCGGGCACAATACCGAAGTAGCTATGAACTTGCGTTGCGATTGCGGAAGCAGGAATGCGAGGGCAACATCGATCAGGTAGCTGGCTGTGGCCAGGATGAGAACAATGCCGAGCGCCTTCGGGAATAGCTTCGACTTGATCACCAGGTAGCCCAAAGGTGCCAGCCACAGCCCAAAGAAGGCCTGTGCGGCGAGGGTGCCGTAGTGCTGGATGTCCAGTAGTAGAAGCACCAGCGCGTTGGACCCGAGCAGCCCGAAAGCATCCAGTTAGGATCCGTCGGTTGCTACCAGGAGCGACACATAGGTGAAGACTGCGCTGACTGAAATGATTCCGGCGGCGACGATCACAGCCAGCACCATGAGACGGCCCGCATGCTTGCCTGCGTGGTGAAGCAACACGTAAAGCGTCACCGCCATCAGGAGAAAGAAGACGACGTCGACGAGGTGGCAAACGTAGAACACGCCCGCAATCCTCGCGAGGCGTTTGGGCGACGCCGGTGAACAAGCTCTCAGGTAGTGCAATCGGCTCGTATGCGCTGAGAAGTGCCAGGCGGGAGGCTGCGTCGCCTGCCCAGGGCGTCTGAACCACCGTCCGCGGCTTAGGTTGGCGGATCGTGAAGCTGCTGCTGAACCAGCTGCTCAACCTGCCAGTATGGGTTCCGGCGCGCAGTACGGCTCGGATCCAGGTATCTGGGTGGCGTGAACCATGGAATCCCGTTGATGGACTCGACGGTCCACTCTCCCTCATGAATTACGTGGTGGTGCCGTGAACACACCAACACTCCATCGCTGAGAGAAGTGGTGCCTCCGGTGGCCCACGGAACGATGTGGTGAGCTTCGCACCAGGTTGCCGGGATGGTGCAGTCAGTGAATGCGCATCCCTTGTCTCTGGCGACGAGTCCCCGACGCATGTAGGGAGGAAAAAGGCGTTTGGCGCGTCCGATGTCGAGGAGTTGCCCATCACCGCCGAGAACCATGGGAATGATGTCGGCATCGCAGGCGAGTTTCCGGATGCTGCGAGCGCTCATTTGGTGTGCGAAGACGGCGTGACCGGCATTCCCGATGTCAGCCTTGAGATCCTGGTAGCTGATGGTGACCATTACCTGTGCCCGGTGGCCACCTGTTGCCGGCAACTCATCACTGGCCAAAGCAAGGCGGCAGGCCGAGACCAGGCCAACCAGCAGACTTTGCGGCCGTGTCAGCTGATCCGTGTCGAACGCGTCTGCAATGCCTTGTCCGCTGACGTTTCCGCTTTCGCCGCTGGTGGAGGCGCCATTGTTGCTGCTCAAGGAAAAGCCAGTGCCGTTGCCTCCTTCACCGCCTACGCTGCTGGCGGAGGTGCCGCTACGCTCCCGGGTGCCGTCATCGTTGTGCTGGGTGGCGCCCGAACCGCACCGCGGATTGGTCGCTGGGTTCATCACAGTGGATAGGTACTCGAACTGTTCATCCGTGGCGCCGATCTCCAGGAAGTGCAATCCGTTACGCCGGCCACGTAGAAATACGCCCTGCTGGGCTTTCAGCACCTTCTCCGTGGGTTCCTGTCCATCCTGATCAAGGGTGCTCTCCCAACGCTTGGCGAGCACCCGGAGGGTGTCCTCGTCCGATTCGATAGCGTGCCTGATGAGGTGGCGCTCCATCGCGTCCAACTGGTGTGAACTGGCGACAGGACGTACCCGTTGTACCGAATCACAGATGACAGTGGTGGCTCGTCCGCTCACGGAACCTGCACTTGAAGCGGCAGCCAGCACAGGCAGCGTCGGTTGGGTGGCCGCTCCCGGGCCGGAGGTATCCGGCAGGAGGTTTGCGGCGAGACGAAGGCGACGGTTCGCCTCACTGCGACTAATGCCGATCTTTGCGCGCAGATACTCCGCAGTATCGCGGTGGATAGGCAGTGGTCGCTTAGTCCGCGCCGGTGCGGAGGAAACCCCATTCCAGTCCTGCTCAGGGTCGGCGGATTGGGGCTCCGCTTCACCTAAGGCCGCGATGTCGTGAGCGACGATGGTATGGGCAGCGAGTACCTGCAGACCATCGACCAGCCTTGATAGGTCCTCGATTTCCACGAGAGTTGCAGCGGTCTCCACGCGAGTCCGGATGAGGTAGCCCTCCGCGAGCTTTCCCCGGAATGCTTCAAGGTCAGAACGCACCGACTGCAGCAGGGAATTCTCCTGCAGCTGATGGTCATGAAGTGCGAGCGCCATGGATCAAACTTATCGAACACCAGTACTAATAGCGATGGTTGAAGGCCAATGTGGAGGAGTAGTGACCCACTGCTTATCCACAGTACGGACGAGGTCTTTAGCGGTGTTTCGACTCCTCAACGTGAAGAGGCGGACTACCCGCTTTGCCAGGACAGGATAAGGGCGCTCATGATCGGCGGTGGGAACCGATGTGAGCGTCATGTGTTCCTCGTCTGCGGTAACAATCCAAAAGCTATCGCGCGGGGGCAAAGGCAGACGAGAATGAGCGGCAGCGGGATGTGATCTGGACGGAGATCTCCCGCTAGGCGGGGCCCGTTTCCCCCTAATATGGCCCCGCCGCCTCACTCCTTCCTTCCCAAGGAATCAGCAAGCCCCGCAGGTCATGCTTGGGCTGGGAACAGCCGCCAGGACCTGACGAACGTTCTCACCGGGCGGGGTCCGCTTGCTCAGCCTTCGGCAGCGGCCCCGGCCCGGTCACCTTCATTTGCTGGAAAGCACACGCGGCTATCAGGCTCACCAACTCGTCGAATCCAGAATGAAGCGCGCAGTTTCCTCCGGCTGGTCCCAGTGGGGGAAATGCCCGCAGTTCTCGAAGACGTGCAAGGTGGCGTCCGGGTAGAGCGACATGGCGACGGCCGCTTCGCTGAGCGGAGTCACCTTGTCCTGCCTGCCCCAGCCGAACGCGAGGTTCCCTTTGAGTGTGCCTTGCGGCGCACCCTGCTGCCGCGGTCCGTGTGCAAGTGACCTGCGCGCCTCATCGAGACTGCGGGAGGTACTGAATCCGCGAAGCTCCGTGAGCACCAGATCCGGATCGAGCTTCCACGGAGCCGCCGAGAACTGCGCCAGCAGCGCGGTCCGGCCGGCAGCCTGCTTGACGAGCGACGGCAGAATGGACTGGATCCGGCGCACCAGGGCGATGGAGGCAGTGATTGTGCTGTTGAAGATGCGCACCTGGGTGTCGTTCCAGAATCCGCCGGGATCCAGCGCCACGACGTTGCCCGTGTGCCCGCGGCGAGCCATCTCGACCACCATGCGCGCACCCATCGAACTGCCGACAATGTCAGCATCCTCAAGTCCCTCCTCGCGAAGGAACTGTTCGACGGCGGCGGTCAGGGTGTCAATGGTTACCTCACCTGTGAGGGGCTCGCTGTTGCCGAATCCGGGCAGATCGACGGCGATGACCTCGCGCTGCTCCTGAAGCATGGGGAGGACCGGATCCCAGTTGCGAATGCTGGATCCGAGTCCGTGGACGAGGACAAGCGGCGTACCGGAGCCGGTTCGTTCGGTGTTCAACATGTGGATCGTGTTCCTTCCGTCGCAAGGCTGTTCGTCGCACCGGGGCCTGTGGATGCCTCGCGTCAGGAGATAAGCCTCTACCGCCAGAACACCGCAATGATGATGTTGAGCAGCGTCAGCCCGCCAATTACTCCCAGAATGGCGGACGGCACTGCGTCCTTCTTGCGGTTGATGAAAGCCAGTACGACGACGGCGACCATCACCAGGAGCTTCACTCCGATTTTGATGTTGTCGACTTCCGCCAGATCCCCGGCTTCGAGAACGCCGACCAGTCCCAGCCCGGAGACCAGCTGGAGCCAGCTGCCGTGCATGATGCCCGGTGTCACCACGGCCCCGCCGGTACGCATGCTCCGAATCTGCGCGATGACGCCACCCAGGATGGCAGCAAGACCGACGAAGTGCAGAACGAGGAGCAGATTGCGCAGGAATTCCATGGCACCAGCTTAGTATCGTGGTCTCCGCACACGTGAGGGGGTCGGTGCGCTGCCCGTCAGCGAAGAGCGCCGGTATCCTTGACGTGATGCCATACGACGCTCCACCCTCGGTAACTTCTGACCAGATCAGCGGGCTCGTCGGTTTCTCCAGCTTGCGGTGTGGGGCGGCAGGATGAACTCCGCACACGGCACGCCGAAAGCACCAGCGAAACCCCCTGCGCTACAGACACCCAAAGCGTCCGAACCACCCGATTGGCAGCGCAGCCTCGACTCGATCCTGAGCCCGCAGCCTCCTGCGCCGATCAATTCGTACTCAGCCACGGGCTACTCTGCCCGTCCACCCGGGCCTGCGGTTCCCCTAGCGCTCTCCTTCGAGCTTCGCGAAGACGCGCCGCGTTCGTCGAGCCGGTTCAAGCGGCAGGACCCGGGCGTGCACCTCTACATCCGACCCGTCCACCGAAGCGCAGGCGGCAACTGGATCACCGGTCAGCTGCGGTGGCAGAGTTTCTTCGCCGGGTACAACAGGGCAGGCTTCGAGGACGCGCACTGGGACTGGATGTCCACCGTCGCGGCAGTCCGTGCACGGAGTGCAGGCTCGGGCCACGGCCCCGGCGACTCAATCAGAGTGGACAATTTTCGGAGCCCGCTGCTGTGGGACCTGTTGGTGCGCGGCCGTGAGGCGGGAGTGCAGTTCGTCACCGCTGGAAGTGGAAAGGTCAGGCTCCACAAGAACGCGGACATCAGCCTCAATGTGCAGGCCAACGGCGGCGGGCTGCTCCTTCAGCCCCTGGTGGAAGTCGACGGCAATGCCCTGGATCCGACGTCGATCGGCCTGATCGGATCCCCAACACACGGCATCTTCTGGTGGCACCCGGAGGGCGCAGACGCACCGCTGTCCGACCGGAATATCGGACTCGCGCCCACTTCCGCTCCCATTCCGGAGACGTTCCGTTTACTGGTGACTGCGCGAAGCCCGCTGCAGATTCCCGAAACCGGCCGGGAGGCCTTCTTCCGCGACTACTATCCGCAGCTGCACCAGCAGGTGAACCTCATCTCGAGGGACGGCTCCGTCGAGTTGCCGGAGATCCCGCCGCCCTCGCTGCTGCTGGAAATCAGCTACGCGCCCACCGCACCAGGATCGCGCCGTCGCGCATCCGATTCCCCCGCGCACACCGAGGCGGTGCGGTTGAGCTGGTCCTGGGAGTACACCCAGGGAGGAACGACGACGGCGTACCCGCTTCCCGAAGACGGCACCGGCCACCGGGACCGGTCGGCTGAAGCCGGCACTTTGGCCACCGTTGCCGGTTTGCTCGACGGCTTCCGCGAAGCTTGGTATGACGCGTTTCCACGGCCGGCGGACGGCTTTCCGGGCAGGCCGGAACCGAGGGAACTCCACGGTGTGGCCGCCGCGCGGTTCGTCGCGGAATTCGTGCCGCAACTCGAAGCCCTCGAGCACGTCCGCGTCTTGCAGAGCGAGGATGTCCCGGACTATACGGAGCTGACCGAGCAGCCAACCGTTCCGTGAGTACCAGCGAGACGGAGGACCGCGACTGGTTCGGCCTCGGCGTCAGCGTCTCGCTGGGCGGTACGGACGTTCCGTTCGCCGAGTTGTTCCGTGCGCTCGCCCTCGACGAGCAGCATTTGCTGCTGCCCGGTGGCGGCTATTTCTCGCTGGACCAGCCGGAATTCTCCCAGCTCCGGCGGCTGATAGAAGAAGCCCGGGCGCTGCAGGACAAGGACACTGCTGAGCTGCGGATCAGCCGCTTGCAGGCAGGCCTGTGGGAGGAGCTGGCGGACCTCGCAGCCACTGCCGAACAGGCCGAATCCTGGCGGAACTCGGTGTCCGCGCTGCTCGAGCTGTCCGAGGTGCCCGCCAGGGACGTACCCGCCGGAATTCAGGCAACTCTGCGGCCCTATCAGCAGGAGGGCTTCAGCTGGTTGGCCTTTCTTTGGGAACACGGACTCGGCGGCATCCTGGCGGATGACATGGGGCTGGGAAAGACGCTCCAGGCATTGGCGCTGATCGCGTACACGCGGGAGACGCACACGAGGGAAGCGGGGCAGGAAACGCGGCCATTCCTTGTCGTCGCTCCCACGTCCGTGGTGCCTAACTGGGCGGCTGAGGCACACCGGTTCGCGCCGAACCTGCGCTCGGAAGCAGTGATGGATACGCTGCACCGCAGCGGTGCCGATCCTGCCGCGCTCGCGGGCAGCAACGACGTCGTAATTGTGTCCTACACGCTGTTCCGGCTGGATTACGAAGCATACGCGGCGCAGGAGTGGGCAGGGCTGATCCTGGACGAGGCGCAGTTCGTGAAGAATCCGGTGACCCGGGCGAGTCAGAATGCGCGCGATTTCCCGGCGCCGTTCAAGTTGGCGATTACCGGCACACCGATGGAAAACAACCTGATGGAGCTGTGGTCGCTCTTTGCGATCACCGCCCCGGGCCTGTTTCCCAGCTCCAGGAAGTTCGCGGACTACTATCAGCGGCCCATCGAGAGGGAGTCCGACGGCGAGAGACTGGCTCAGCTGCGGCGCAGGATTCGTCCGCTGATCACCCGCCGCACCAAGGAGCTGGTGGCAAGGGACCTTCCGCCCAAGCAGGAGCAGGTGCTCGAACTTGAGCTTGCTCCCCGGCACCGCACCATCTACCAGCGGCACCTGCAGCGTGAGCGCCAGAAGGTGCTTGGCCTGCTCGCGGACATGAACAAGAACCGGTTCGAGATTTTCCGGTCGCTGACCATGCTGCGCCGGTTGAGCCTGGACGCGTCGCTGGTGGATGAGAAGTACGCATCGGTTCCGTCGAGCAAGCTGGACGCGCTGTTTGAGCAGCTTGAGGACATTGTCGCGGAGGGCCACCGGGCGCTGGTGTTCAGCCAGTTCACCGGCTTCCTGGCCAAAGCGGTTGAACGGCTGGAGGCAGCCGGGATGGAGTATGCCTACCTGGACGGGAAGACCCGCCGACGTGCGCAGGTGATTGAGAAGTTCAAGTCCGGAGAAGCTCCCGTCTTTCTGATCAGCCTGAAGGCGGGCGGGTTTGGTCTGAACCTCGCCGAAGCGGATTACGTCTTCCTCCTGGACCCGTGGTGGAACCCGGCCAGCGAAAACCAGGCGGTGGACAGGGCGCACCGGATCGGGCAGCAGCGCAACGTGATGGTGTACCGGCTGGTGGCCAAGGACACCATCGAGGAAAAGGTAATGGCGCTGAAGGAGAAGAAGGCCAAGCTCTTCACTGCAGTAATGGACGACGACGCCATGTTCTCTTCCGCTCTCACTGCCGGCGATGTGCGGGGCCTGTTTGAGTGAGGGGGCTGGCGGTACTGCTCCTTGAGAGGGCCATGCCTCGTCTGAAACAGCAGGGCAACCGGCATGATCGTGCCGTTTCATCGGTTTTGACTTCGACATCGGGGTGTCACCATCGCAAACAGGCGAAAATCGGAACGATCGTACCGTTCATTGCTCGATTACCGTTGAAAAGCGCCCTCGGGACCGACATACTAAATAGATCGGTACGATCGTGCCGGAGGAGAGGTGGCGATAGTGACTTTCGAGCAGACACTTGCGGAATCAGTGCGTGCCCGGCGCGTCGCCGAGCACCTCACCCAAGCTGATCTCGCTGACCTCGCCGGCGTTTCGGAACGCTTTGTCCGATCCCTTGAACACGGGAAGCCGACGGTCAGGCTGGAGTCGCTGCTGGCGGTCCTTCGCACGCTGGGACTTGATCTCGCTGTCACAGGTCGGCGCCGCGAGACGCAGGGCGCTGAAGGGCCTGAATCGCAGGGCGGTGGCATCCGATGAAATCATTCGAGGATGTCAAGGGTCAGCGGCAGGCTGACGTCTACAAACGGGGTGTCCTCGCCGCCCAACTGGAACGGCATGAAAGCGGGACACGGTTCAGCTATCTGCCGGAATACCTTGTGACGGGCGGTCCAGCAGTGGCGGCATCGCTACCGCTGTCATCCGAAGCCGTGATCATGACCAGTGGCGCTGTGCCCCCTTTTTTTGCTGGTTTGCTGCCTGAAGGGCGCCGCCTCTCATTGCTGCGCAGGGCCGTAAAAACGTCGATGGACGATGAACTGTCCCTTCTGCTCGCAGTGGGAGGTGACACGGTGGGCGATGTGCAGATCGTACCCAGGGGCAGCGTCGTGGCGGAAGTTCCTGCCGCCGTCGTACTGGATCCCAAGGCGCCTGTCGACTTCGATGAAGTGATGGAGCAGACCGGGGTCGACCCGAGCGCGTTGGCCGGCGTTCAGGACAAGCTTTCGGCAGGAATGATCTCGCTTCCAGTGGAAGCGGGGGGAAAGCGCTTCATTCTCAAGCTGGATCCGCCCGAGTACCGGCATGTCGTCGAAAACGAGTTCCTGATGTACTCGTATGCGCGGCGACTGAAAATTCCCATCAGCGCAGTGCGTGTAATCCGTGATGTCGCGGGGCGGCCTGGGCTATTGGTCGAGCGGTTCGATAGGGACACGACCTCACAGGGGGAACTTCGCCGGCTGGCGGTGGAGGATGCAACTCAGATCATGGGGCTGCATCCGGCCGCTAAATACGACGCGCCTTATGAACAGGTGTGCCGGGAACTCATCGCACTCTGCGATGCTCCCCTCCCGGCACTCCGCAACCTGGCGCTGCAACTGGTCTTCGCGTGGCTGACGGGGAACGGCGACCTTCATGCGAAGAACGTCTCTCTCCTGCAGGATGCGCTCGGCGGTACCGCAATCGCGCCGATCTATGACATTCCGTCCACCGCGGTGTACGGAGACGGGTCACTTGCTTTGCCCATAGCGGGGAAGCGGACAGGTATTTCGCGCAAGCATCTTTTGCGCTGGATGGAGGATGTGGGCCTGCCGCAGCGGGTAGCCGATCGGGTTCTCGACATTGCTTTGAAGGCGACCGGGACTCTGATTGACGACCTTCGTGGGGGAATGGTTCCTTTCTCGGACACTGAGATCAGGAGTTGGGTGAAGGAACTGAAGAACCGCAGGCGTCTGGTCGAGGCGTAAGGCTCGCGGCGGGGCATGCAAATTCTCACCGAACGGCAGAAACATTTCAACCCACGTGCTGGACCGTGGCGCCGAGGAATTCCCTGAGCGAGGTCCCCTTCACGCCGTACGTCTCCGCCATGCCCGTCATGTCCATCGGCGAATCATAGGTCTCCAGTGCCGTAAGGAGCGGCACAATGAATTCCGGCATCCCGGGCACCGGTTCACCCATGGGAATTGTTCGGATTTCGACCGGGTGCCCCACAAACTGCTCGAACGTCGCGACGGCGTCCCGCCAGAAGAGCGGGTCCGGACCGCCTACACGAAGGATCTGGTTCTGGGCTGCCGGGAAGTGGAGCTAACCGTGGCTAGCATCGCGGCAGCGGCGGGTGTCTCGGCGGAAACTATCTACAAGTCGTTCGAGAACAAGTCAGGGTTGGTCCGCTCCATCTACGAGCGCGGTTTGACCGGCGCGGGTGAAACTCCTGCCTATCGACGCTCGGATGACATCAGAGAACGCATCGATGATCCCCGGGAGCTAATGCACCAGTGGGGAACCCTCACGGCTGAAGTGGCGTCGACAGTCACTCCAATCCTCCTGCTCATCCGCTCCGCAGCCGCGACAGACTCGTCGATGGCCGGTCTGTTGGAGGCGAGTAACGCGCACCGCCTGGAACGGATGAGGCATAACGCTGAATTCCTGGCCGAACGCCGTTTCCTGAAGGAAGGGGTCACCCTGTCGGACGCCATCGATGTGCTGTGGACGGTCAGCTCCCCGGAGCTGTATGAACTGCTGGTGCTCCACCGCGGGTGGACGCCGGCACAGTTCGCAACCTTTGTCGCGGACACCATGAGTGCGGCGTTGCTTCCGTTGCGGCCCTAGTGTGAGGTCCAGGCTTCAAGTGCGTCCCCCCACTCCGACTCGTCCCAGACCAGCGTCATTCGGAAAGCTCTAAGCCACGCCCTTGCCGCTGCTTTCAAGATTCTCGATGGAGCCAAGCAGCCGCCGGCTGTACGCAAGGAGGAAGAGTGCGAGACCAATTCAGGACAGCACATCCGCCGCCTTCGCGTGGATGGGCGCGTCCCGGATGCGGTGCTACCGCACGGCTCGTTCTTGCTGAAAGACCGCCCGGGGCGTAAGTTACGACAAAGCTCGGCGCGCTGGGGCAACGGCGAAACCTCCTTCGAGGAAGATAACTATGACAACTCACCGGCGTGCCGCAAAGTCGAAAAAAGCTATCGCCGCCGTCGTGTTGGCTGCCTGTCTGGGAGCTACCTCATGTACGGCTCCGCAAGACCAGACGGAGCCGGGCCCTGCCATCCCTGCGCCGAGTTCCTCTGCCGAGGCAGAGCCGGAGCCATCTGCGTCCGAGCCGCCATCACCGGATTCGCCAACGCCCGAGGCAGAGCCGGAGCCATCTGCACCAGAGGCGGAATTCGACACGTTCACCGGGTCAGCCTGGGGATCACCTTCGAGTTCGACCACCCAGCTGCATGGACAGTGAGCGTCCTACCCAATTCGAACAGAAGTTCTTTCACACTCCTTGATCAGGAAGGGAACAGTATGGGCGGGCTCAACATACAACCGGCCATAGGGTTCAACTGCCCGCCGGCGGGTTGCGAGAGCTTCCCGTTGCTGCATCTTGATGAGACGGTCAGTGACGAGGGCATCATAGATGGCGAACCTTTCGCCGTAACAACGCTCGCAATGGACCTGTCCTCGATGCCCGAACGAGCTCGACAATCAGGATGGAAGGACAGCGTTCGCCTGGTGACCTCTGTGTCCGGAAGGAATGGTCCACCACCGGCGGAAGCAGATCCCAACGGCATCTACGGTTTCGAGTCTGTTGAATTGGAATCTCAAGCCGAGGGGACGGGTCCCGCCATCATCGCCTTCCAGAAGGTGGACGACTTCCCTGACTTGCAAGCGGCCGTGGACTACATCAGGACAGAGCAGTACCAGCAAATTCAGGACGTGATGAGATCATTCAGCGCTCGCGCCTGCACGGGTGGCCCCGCCGAGCCCAGAAGCTACACAGGTCCAAACAACAACTCCGTTCCAGACCTGTGTGCCGCTGAGGAGGTTTCACCCGAGCTATAAGAACTTCGTCGCGGAGACGATGGCCGCTGCGTTGCTTCCGCCCGCGACGCGCTAGGGAACAGGACGGCCGGTGCGAAGCACCCGCCGGGCTGCGTCAAGAACCGCGTCGAGATGGATGCCCCGGAGCTGCATGACCTCCGCACCGGATCCTGACTCGCCGAACTCCTCGATGGAGACCACCTCACCGGCAGATCCTGCCCAGCGGTACCAGGCATCTCCCCGCCCGGCCTCGATTACCACCCGGGCAGTCAACGACGGCGGAAGCACCGATTCCCGATAGTCGCGATCCGCTTCACTGAACCATTCAACACACGGCATGGACACGACCCGCGCGGCGATTCCATCCGCCTCAAGAGCCTTTGCCGCCTCGATTGCCAGCGACACTTCGCTGCCGGTCGCGATCAACGCAAGGTCGTTTCCGTTGCCGCTCTGCCACCGGATGAAGCCGCCGGTTCTGGCGCCGTCTGCAGTGTCGCCGTCGGACTCCAGGACCGGTACATCCTGCCTGCTCAGCACGAGCGCCACCGGCCGCTGCGGGGAGGCGAGGATGCGCTGCCAGACGGCGGTGACCTCAACAGAGTCGGCGGGCCGGACGACGTCGAGCCCCGGCACAGTGCGTAGGGAGGCGATCTGCTCCACCGGCTGGTGGGTGGGGCCGTCTTCGCCGACCGCCACCGAATCGTGGGTGAAGACGTAGATCACGCCGAGGCCCATGAGGGCTGCGAGCCGGATGCTCGGACGCATGTAGTCGCTGAAGACCAGATACGTGGATCCGAAGGGACGCCACGGTCCGTGCAAGGCGATGCCGCTCAGTATCGCGGCCATGGCGTGTTCGCGGATGCCGAAGCGGATGAACTCGCCGCCCGGATTACCGGCCGAGAACGGCTTGCCGTCCACGGCGACGTTGGTTGAGCCGCTCAGATCGGCTGAACCACCCCAGAGCCGGTGCGATTCCTGTAGTGCCTTGATGACGGCGCCGTTGGTCTTGCGGGTAGCCACCAAATCTCCCGGAGATCCGGTATCGATCCGGGCCAGTGGTGACGGGTCGGCGATGCCTTCACGGAATGCTTTCCAGCGCGCGGCGGCTTCGGGATGATCGGCTTCCCACGCGCTGTGCTCACGTTGCCAGGCCGCATGCAGGTCCGCTCCACGCTCAGAGGCGGCACGGGTATGGGCCAGGACTTCCTCGTCCACCAGCTCGCCGAGCCCAGCGGTGGGGGAGTAGCCCAGCGATTCCAGGACGGCGCCGACTTCCTCCTTGCCAAACCCACCGGAGTGCGCCGCCGGAGTCCCGCTGAACTTTGCGGAGGGCGCGCCGATGACGGTCTTTACGGCCACGAGCGTCGGCTGGCCGGTCCGTTCCGAGGCGGCACGGAGGACGGCTTCGATGGCTGCCAGATCGGTGGCGTCGTCGATCTCGAGCACCCGCCAGCCGTAGGCGCGGTAGCGGGCGCGGACGTCCTCGGAGAAGGTGCCGGACGTGTCGGCATCGATAGTGATGCCGTTGTCATCCCAGATCAGCACCAGGTTGTCGAGACCCAGGCTGCCGGCGAGGCTGGAGGCCTCCGATGACACACCTTCCTGCAGGCACCCGTCACCGGCCAGCGCCCACATTGTTTGGTCCAGGTGATCCGAACCCGCCGCGAAAAGTGCCGATTCATGCCTGGCTGCCATGGCCATGCCGACGGCGGAAGCAACTCCCTGCCCCAGCGGACCTGTGCTCATTTCCACGCCAACGGTGTGATGCACCTCCGGGTGGCCGGGAGTCTTCGACTTCAGTGAGCGGCTTGCCGCCAGGTCCTTGAGGGTGAGTCCATACCCGGTGAAGTACAGCTGGAGGTAGAGCAGGAGACTGGCGTGACCAGCGGACAACACGAACCGGTCCCGAGCCGGCCAGTGCGGATGCTGCGGTGAATGCCGGAGAACCCGCGAGAACAGGACGTGGGACAGCGGCGCCAAGGCCATTGCCGTACCGGCGTGTCCGTGGCCTTTCTGCTGCACGAGGACCGCTGGAATCGCCTGCGCAGCGCCGACCGCGCGGGCATCCACAGCAGAAGGAAACCCAACGGTGGAAGAATCTTCTCTAGTCACGGACGCCACTTTGGTATACACCTGTACTTAAGTCAATGCTTGGATGATGTGCGGCCGGGGTCGGCCGGGAGAAGGGGACGCAATGGTCAAGGGGATGGCAACCGGCTCAGGTGTGGCATTGAGTTTGATTCGATCAGGGCGTGCCACTACCCGGAATGACCTCATCGAGGTGCTCGGTTGGTCGCGGATCACCCTTGCCCGCCGGCTTGACGAGCTGCTCGACGCCTCCATCATCGTCAGCGTGGGCCAGCTGGACTCCCGGGGCGGAAGGCCCCCGGAAACCTTCGCCGTCAATGCCGACGCCGGACTGCTCCTCGCTGTCGATATCGGCGGGTCCCATACCCGCCTGGCCATCACCGATCTCACGTCGACGCTGCTGGCCGAAGATGAGGCTGACATCGGCCTCAATGAAGGCCCCACCGAGATCTTCGAATGGGCAGGGCAGGTCTTCGACTACATGCTCCGCAGCATGGGCAAGGAACGCAGGGACGTCGTCGGAATCGGTGTCGGCGTGCCCGGCCCCGTTGATGTGGCGACCGGGCGGCTGGCCAGTCCGCAGGTCTATCCGGAGTGGGACGGCGTGCTGGTCCGGGAGTATTTCAAGACCCGCTATGACCACGCGGTCTTCGCCGTCGACCGTGACGTGAACGTCATGGCGCTCGCGGAGGCGAGGAAGTGGCCGGCCGAGGAGCCGAACCTCGTGGTGGTGAAGGCGGGCATCGGGCTCGGGCTCGGATTTGTCACGGATGGTCGGGTCTACCGGGGAGCGCGCGGCGGCGCCGGTGATGTGAGCTGCCCGACGCTCGGCGGGGACCGCCTGCAGCGGCTGGAGGAGGTCGCCAGCGGTGCCGTGCTGAGGGCCAGGTTGCTGGAGCGCGGCTACACGGTCCGAACCAGTGCGGACATTGTGGAGCTCGCCCGGCAGGGTGACCAGACAACGCTTTCCCTGATCGAAGAGACGGCGGCGATCATCGGGCAGACGCTTGCCGACGTCGTCGGCTTGTTGAATCCGGAAGCGGTGATCATCGGGGGCAATCTGGCCCAGTCCGGAGATCCATTCCTGCTCCCGATCCGGCAGGCAATTTTCGACGGCGCCAGGGACTTCGCCACGCGCGGCCTGGTGGTTGAGCCAAGCCGGTTGGGGCACGCGGCGGGCGTTACCGGAGCGTCACTGCTGGCGCAGGATGCGCTCTTTGAACCCGGCCGGATCAGCCGGATGACGCGCACCGGAACCACCAAGTAGCTAAGCCTGTTGACGATAACGAAATGAAAACCACTTTGGGTTACTTGTAGACATAAGCCCCTTTGCGACGGTAGCGTGTGACGTGCGCCACCCCCTGTCCGCACCAACGCAAAGGATTTGCTGTGACCCTGAATCTTGCCGAAGAGTTGTCGTCGATCACCACGAAGGCGACGGCCTCCGACTGGAGGGAAGCAATCCGTCTGGCTGGTGACGGGCTGGTGGCCGGTGGCGTCACCACCGAGGCCTACACCGAGGAAATGATCACGGCTGTGGAGGAACACGGACCGTACATCGTGATTGCCCCCGGAATTGCGCTGGCACACTCCCGGCCGGCGGAGTCGGTCCTCAAGGGTGGATTGAGCTGGGTAAGCCTGGAAACCCCCGTCGAATTTGGCCACGCATCGAATGATCCGGTGACCCTGGTCATCGGGTTGGCTGCGCTGGACCACACCGCGCATATCGAAGTACTCAAAGCAGTTGCCGGTGTGCTCTCCAACAAGGAGGTCCGGGCACGGCTTGAAGCAGCGGAGACCCCGGATCAGGTCCGCGACCTCCTCAGTGGCCTGGCCACCAAGTAAACCGACCCTCATCAACCTGGACTGAAAGGCATCTCATGAAAATCGTCGCCGTATGTGGAATGGGCATTGGAACCTCAGTGCTTCTGAAGATGAATGCAGAGAAGGTTCTCGCCTCGCTGGGCATCGATGCCGACGTCGAAGCCGCCGATATCGGTGTGGCCCGAGGCGCAGCCCAGACCGCGGACATCGTCCTCACCTCCGACGAGCTCGCACCCGAGATCGGTGACGTTCCGGCGGAAGTCATCATCATTGACAACTTCTTCGATCTCGATGAGATCACCGAGAAGCTCACGCCGGCCGTCCAGTAGAACCTTTCCGTCCAGAACAGTAAAGAAGGAGCACCCACGATGGAGTGGCTCGTAGTAGTACTGAATTTCATAGGTCAACAGATTCTGAATGTGCCGGCCTACCTGATCGGCATCATCACCGCCATTGGTCTGATGGCCATGCGCCGCAATTCCGGGCAGGTGATCGGAGGCGCGCTGAAGGCAGCGTTGGGCTTCCTCATCCTCGGTGCGGGAGCCGGCGTCGTCGTCGGTTCACTGGATCCGCTCGGCGCGCTGATCCTGGCCGTAACCGGTGCCCAGGGGGTGATCCCCACCAATGAGGTCATCACCGCGCTTGCGCAGGAAGAGTTCGGTGCGCAGAGCGCGTATGTGCTGACGCTCGGGTTCCTCGTGATGCTGATTCTTGCGCGCTTCACGCCGCTGAAGTACGTGTTCCTGACCGGTCACCACATGGTGTTCATGGCAACCATGCTCACCGTGGTGCTGTCGGTTGGATTCGGTGACGGCCTGAGCTGGCTCGTTGTTCTCATCGGTGCGCTGCTGCTCGGCGTGATCATGGTGGTCATGCCGGCGTTCGCCCACCCGTGGACAAAGAAGATCACGGGCAATGACACCATCGCTATCGGCCACTTCGGTACCCTCGGCTACATCGCCGCCGGCGCCTCCGGCCAGGCTGTGGGCCGGCGGAGCAAGTCAACCGAGGACATCAACTTCCCGCAGGGGCTCAAGTTCCTCCGCGACTCCATGGTTGCCACCTCGCTCTCCATGGTCCTTATCTACATGGTGTTCGCGATCTGGGGCCTGATCGCCCTTCCGCTGGAGGAAGCCCTCGCGATCTTCGGTGCAGCAGATGCCGGTGCCTTCATCATGGCGGGCTTTGGGCTGGCGCTGCAGTTCGGTGTTGGTGTGGCGGTGATTCTCTACGGTGTGCGGACGGTGCTGGGCGAGCTGGTTCCTGCGTTCCAGGGCATTGCCGAGAAGGTTGTGCCCGGCGCCAAGCCGGCGCTGGATATCCCGATCGTGTTCCCGTTCGGCGCCAATGCCGTGTTGATCGGCTTCCTTAGCTCATTCGCCGGCGGCCTGATCAGCCTGGGCATTCTTGCCATCTGGCTTAACCCGATGTTCGGGCTGGCCCTGATCCTGCCCGGCATGGTTCCGCACTTCTTCACCGGTGGCGGTGCCGGTGTTTACGGCAACGCGACGGGTGGACGTAAGGGCGCTGTGATCGGCGGCTTTGTCAACGGCGTGATCATCACCATCCTGCCGGCGATCCTCCTGCTGGTGCTCGGCGAGCTTGGCTTCGCCAACAGCACCTTCGGTGATGCGGACTTCGGCTGGTTCGGCACCCTGATCGGTGTCAGCCTGCTGGGCGGCACCACGCTCGGTGTCGTGCTGACCATCGTGATTGCGATGGTGCTGGTGGTCGCGGCTATCGCTTTCCAGCGCAAGTTCGTGGATACCGGCTGGGTCCCCGGAGCCAACCGCCAGGAATGGCTGGACGGTCTGAAGGCCGAGGAGAAGGCCCGGGTCGATGCGGAGAAGGCCAGCAAGGCTGAGGAGCGGAAGGCTGCTGCGGCGTCGAACGCGGAAAGTGTTCCGCAGAAGTCTGAGTAGGAGTTAGAGGTAGGGAAGGGCGGCACCGGAAGCGGTGCCGCCCTTTCCTGTTTGGGGTGAGTTAGCGAACGACGACGGCGGCGGCAGGTCAGTTCCAGACGCACGGTTGAGCGACACGTGGTCGAAGTGCCGGGTGAGTTGACCGCACCTGAGTCTGCCTGCATGCTCAACAGGTGAAGCCTGAAGAGAAGCGCATAGCCTTGCTCATAGATGCCGACAACGCGCCAGCCTCGAAGATTGATGTGGTCCTTGCCGAAGTTGCCCGACACGGGGTTGCCAATGTACGGCGAGCGTATGGCGACTGGAAAAGCCCCTATTTGCAGCAATGGGAAGCAGCCCTTCACCCGTACGCGATACGGCCGATGCAGCAGTTTGCATACAGCACCGGCAAGAACGCGGCTGATATGGCGATGGTGATTGATGCCATGGACCTGCTCAGTGGCGGCTCAGTGGATGCGTTCGCCCTTGTCTCCAGCGACGCCGATTTCACCCCACTAGTCATGCGGATATTGGCGGATGGTCTAAAGGTCTACGGGTTCGGGGAGAGAAAAACTCCTGATCCTTTTGTCAACGCTTGTTCCCTATTCACCTATGTGGAGGGGCTGGGTCAATCGCCCGTCAGCGCCGATACTTCCCTGGAAGAACGCGCTGACCCGAAGAAACTGCGCGGAGATACTCGCCTGGTACTCCTCATGCGCAATGCTGTAGAAGCTGCAAGCGGTGATGACGGCTGGGCAAATCTGTCAGCGGTGGGAAGCCAGATAGGAAACCAAGCGTCGCTGGACTCCCGTAACTACGGCTACCAGAAGTTGAGCGAGTTGATCGATGCCATTGGGTTGTTCGACCTCAGGAGAGAAAGCCAGACAGTCCTTGTTCGAGACAAGCGGGCCCTGGCAAAAGACCTTGCAGGGTAGCAGCTCTCCCTTCTTCGACGTCACGCCAGGGGATCTTCGTCACCGAACGACGACGGCGGGGCGCCACCGCGGCGCGCAAGCCTTACCTGGTCAGTTGCCCTGCAGCCGCTCGTAGTGCTCGGTCCACTTGGACTGTGCCCGGTTGTACACGGCCTCCCAGTTCTGGGACCGTTCGCTTTCCGCCGCTTCCCAGTTTTCCGCCCGCGTTTCCTCGGCCCAGTTCCAGATGGTGCTGCGCCGCTGGTCGAAGAAGTCCCAGATCTCACTGCGGACGTCGTCGTCGATTTCTTCGCGAAGGAGGTTGGCCACCCGCTTGCCGCGCTCGGCCTCGTCATTGGCTGTGCGTTTCAGCTCACTGCTCACTTCATTGACGGTCCGCTTGATGTCACTGCTGGCCTCGCCGATTGCCGCCAGCTCGGTGCTGCGCCACTCGTTCCAGGCGCGGAGCATCGCCCGGTTCTGCTCCTTCCAGTAGGCGTCAAGGTCCGCCGGTGAGTTGGCCTGGGTGTACTTCCCGCCGCCGGCTGCGGCAATGGCAGCGAGTGCTGCCTGGTCGGTGTCTCCGGCCTGGAAGCCGATGACATTCACCACCGGCTCGATGCCGGAGTTGCTCAACTGCTTGGCTGCCTCGACGGGGTTCCCGCCGCAGGTTTCGACGCCGTCAGTCACCACATAGACGATGCCGTCCGTCGTGTTGTCGGGGAAGTCGGACGCGGCATCGCTGATGCCCTGTGCAAGCGGGGTGTAACCGGTCGGCTGGACGGAGGCGAGGGTTTCTTCCAGCCCGGCGTCGTCCGATGCGCCGGAGTAGATCACCTCGGTGGTTGCGCAGGACTCGGCTTTGCCGGCTTCCGAGGCGTCGCCGGCATGGCCGTAGACGCGCAGGCTCACGGTGCTGTCTTCGGGGAGTTCCTCGGTGAATGCGAGCAGTGAGGCCTTGGCAGCCTCCATACGGCTGCCCTCTCCGGAGCTTTCAGCCATTGAATTGCTGGCATCGAGCACCAAGGCGAAGTGGTTGTTCCCGACGCTCGGCTCCTCCGCCGGTGCAGTTCCGTTGGCGGTGGGTTCGTCGCCGCGCTCGCCGGTGCCCGGGTCAAACCTGACGACGGTCTTGACGTTTTCGGCGTAGTCGCCGTGGATGAGTGCGAGGATCGCGCTGCTCCAGTCGTCCGCGGTCTGCGGATCGCTTTCCCGCGCAGTGGCGAGGACGTCTTCCACCGTGCCCAATTCGGCGTTGGGTCCGGGCTCGACCATCAATGATTCTTCGAGTTCGGTCAGTTCGCGCGGTGCGTCGTCGAACGGAACCGCGGTGAGACCCGCTGTGCCGGCGGCCGCTGGTGAGCTGGGTGCGGCCGTCGTCGTCGTTGGTTTCGGGGAAGGAGGGGTCCCTGGGTCGGCCGGCTGTCCGCCGGCACAGCCGGTGACGAGCGCGAGGGTGGTGGCAATAAGCAAGGGGGAGCGCAGCGAGCGCATGGTGAGACTTCCTTTGGTGCAAAGTTTTCCCAGTCGAAGAAGTAATTCTACTGAGATCCTGGAGTCCCGCCGCGCCTGTAGGCCGGCGGCACCTCCGTTGATCGAGGCCGCTAGTGAGCAGGTGTCGCCGCTGGTCCCGTCGACTCCCCGCCCTCGAGCGTGCACATCACCAGTTCCTGTCGCAGCTCCGACGCCCGGCCTTCCAACTGATCGATCAACGCCTCCACACCCATCCGGCCCAGCTCGATACTGGGGGAGGACATGACCGTCAGCTCCGGATCGGCCATCGCCGCCATCTCCACCGATGATCCCACTGACAGCACCGAGAGGTCCCGGGGAATCTCAATCCCGGCATGCCGCAGACCGCTGACAAACCCTGTAGCGGCGAGCTCGTTCTGGATGATGACTCCGGTGGCGTCCGGGAAATCGCGCAGCAGCTCTGCCGCCGCAGCCTTCCCCGCTCCAGGAGTCGCCTCGCACGTGAACGACGCCGGCTCAAGCCCCTGGCGCATCATCTCGCCTTCGTAGCTGTCCCGCGACCGGCCCACCGGGCCGAAACCCTCGAGATCGCGGCTGCCCACGGCGTCGTCCAGCAACACAATCCGGGAGTGTCCCAGCTCGGTGAGGTGCTGGACCGCAGCCACCAGGGTCTCCTCGAAATTGATGTCGACGTAGGTCAACGCACTCGGATCACGGGTACGGCCAATCAACGCGAACGGCGTCCCGGACTTCTCCAGCTCCGCAACACGCGGATCATCGAACTGGACCTCCATCAGGATCACGCCGTCCACCAGTCCGCTTGAGGTCAGCTCAGTGGTCTGGCCGGCGTCGTTGCTGATGGGCCACAGCACCAGGTTGTAGCCGAGCTCCCGGGCCGCCGCCGCTGCGCTGGTGAAGAAGTGCACCACGGTTCCGCTGAACGAGTGCTGCAGTGCCGGGAACAGCAGCGCGATGATCCGGGTCCGCTTGCTCGCCAGCGCGCGCCCGACGACGTTGCGCCGGAACCCGAGCTCCTGCATCGCCGCCTCGACCTTGGCCCGCGTCGCGGGGGAGACCGGCTTGGTGTTGTTGATCGTGAAGGACACCGTCGCGATGGACACGTTGGCGTGCCGTGCAACGTCCTGCATGGTGGCCACGGGAACCGCCCTTCGAGTCAGCGAAACAACACGGGCGTTCGAAAAAGAACCCGCAAGAACTCCTTCAGTAAAGCGTTTAAATTTTCTATTGACAAGTCTGGCTGTGACCCACCACACTCGATTGGAGTCGTTCAGTAAAGCGCTTTACTTTCCGCCCCGACATAGGCAAAGGAGCCCCCCATGAAAAACCGGAAACTGACCACCCTGGCAGCCATGACCGCCATCGCACCATTCGCCCTCACCGCCTGCGGTGGAGGAGGCGGCAGTGCGACCGCAAGCGGCGACGTTGACACCCTCACCGTCGTCGACTACTACAACAACGAGCCTGACAAGACG
Source organism: Arthrobacter sp. Soil782 (assembly GCF_001428435.1). Taxonomy (GTDB): domain Bacteria; phylum Actinomycetota; class Actinomycetes; order Actinomycetales; family Micrococcaceae; genus Arthrobacter_D; species Arthrobacter_D parietis. Next base: position 12,686 of record NZ_LMSO01000013.1, on the reverse strand, counting down.
CTCGTCCAGGAAGCCATCGACCGCTGCGCCACCGAGCTCAGCGTCACCATCGAACGCGAGACCGTCCCCGGCAAGGACCTCATCCAGAAGGTCCTGCAGCGCGCATCCTCCAAGACCCTGCCCGACGTCCTCATGCTCGACAACCCCGACGTCCAGGAGATCGCCGCCACCGGCGGCCTGTCGCCGCTGAGCCAGTACGACGTCGACACGTCCGGTTTCGCGCAGGGCATGCTGGAAGCTGCCACGTACGAGGGCGAGGTCTACGGGCTCGCACCGACCGCCAACACCCTCGGCATCTTCTACAACCCCGAGCTGCTGGAGGCGGCCGGCGTCGAACCGCCGCAGACCTGGGACGAGCTCAAGGCCGCCGCGGAGCAACTGACGGAAGGTGACCAGTACGGCATCGCGTTCTCCGCGATCGCCACATACGAGGGCAGCTGGCAGTTCCTGCCGTTCATGTGGTCCAACGGCGGCGAGGAAACCGACCTCACCAGCCCCGAGGTCGCCGAGGCACTCGCACTCTGGAAGGACCTCGTCAGCAGCGGCTCCGCCTCCGAGGCCGTCATCAACTGGTCCCAGGCCGACGTGAAGGACCAGTTCGTCGCGGGCAAGGCCGCCATGATGGTCAACGGCCCCTGGCAGATCCCGGCCCTGCAGGAGAACCCGGACGTGCAGTTCGCCTCCGTGCAGATCCCGGTCAACGAGGACGGCCAGACCTCCATCGCCCCGCTCGGCGGCGAAGTATGGACCGTCCCGGTCACCGGCGACGACGCCAAGCAGGCCAAGGCCGCCGAATTCGTCGAGTGCATGAGCAACGACGAGAACCAGCTCGCGCTCGCCGAAGCGCGCTACACCGTCCCCACCAAAACCGCGCTCGCCGAGGAGTTCGTCGCCAACGTCCCGGAGATGGAGTCCTTCACCGAGCAGGTGGCCAACGCCCGCTCGCGCACGGGACAGCTCGGCGAGGAGTGGCCCGAAGCCGCCACCACCATCTACACCGCCATCCAGCTCGCGCTGACCGGTAAGGCTGAGCCCGCCGAGGCCTTCGAGCAGGCCTCCGCGGGATAGCGCAGGCGGACACGATGTGCAGCGAGTACTCAGCACGACGCCGGAAAGGTCACGTTCGATGACACAGACGGAACTTACGACGACGGCGGCCGCCTCCGCCGCGGAGGCCCCGCCTCCCGTCCGCGCACGACGCCGGTTCTCCCGCGAGAACGTCACCCGCCTCCTGTTCGTGGCGCCGGCCGCCTTGTACCTGGTGCTGTTCTTCGGCTACCCGGTGGTCAAGAACATCACCATGAGCCTGCAGGACTACACCACCAAGACCTTCTTCACCGGAGAAGCGCCGTGGGTGGGGTTCGCGAACTACCAGGCGGTGCTGAGCAGCAACCTGTTCTGGCCGTCGATGACCAACACCGCGCTCTTCACGATCGGGTCCATCGCCGGGCAGTTCATCATCGGTCTGGCGCTCGCATGCTTCTTCAAGCGGCGCTTCCCGTTGAGCAACTTCCTGCGCTCGATGCTCCTGCTCCCATGGCTGCTCCCGCTCATTGTTTCCAGCGCCACCTGGCGCTCAATCCTCGAGCAGGATTCCGGCATCCTCAATCAGTTCCTCGGCACCTTCGGGATTGAACCAGTGCCGTGGCTGACCAGCCCGGCGGTGGCGCTTATCGCCGTCGTCCTGGTGAATATCTGGGTGGGCATTCCATTCAACGTGACCATCCTCTATGGGGGTCTGCAGGACATCCCGGATGAGCTGTACGAGGCGGGCGCGCTGGACGGCGCCACCGGGTGGAAGGCGTTCCGGCACATCACGCTGCCCAACCTGAAGCCGGTGATCAGCGTGGTGCTGGTGCTCGGCGTCGTCTACACCATCAAGGTGCTGGACATCATCCTGGGCCTGACCAACGGCGGGCCTGCGAATGCCACGCAGACGCTGTCCATCCGGTCGTACCAGGAGTCGTTCATCAACTTCGAGTTCGGGGTGGGTGCCGCGTTCAGCAACATCCTGATCCTGATCTCGCTGGTGTTCGCCGTCATCTACCTCCGTGCCAACCGGCGCGCAGTCGACGAGTAAGGGGACAACCGTGACCACTGTAGACGCCGCCGTCGTACCCGTTCCGGCACAGCGCAACGCAGGCAAGGAACGCACCCGTTCCGCCGGGTATACCGCGCTGGGGATCCTGTTCCTGGCCGTGATGTTGTTCCCCGTCTACTGGATGGTGAACGCCTCGCTGCAGCCCTCCGGCAACACGCTGACCGCCAGCTTCTTCCCGCTGAATCCGAGCTTCGACGGGTACGCCCGGGCGATCGCCGAGCAGGGACCGAACCTCGTCACGAGCCTGATCGTTTCGCTGGGGACGGTGGTGTTCAGCCTGCTCGTGGCGGCACCGGCGGCTTATGCGCTGGCGCAGTTCCGGTTCCGCTGGGTGAACATCGCGCTGCTGGCGATTCTGATCTCGCAGATGATTCCGGGCATCGTGATCGCGAATGCGCTGTACGCGGCGTACAACGATCTCGGGCTGCTCAACAGCATCCCCGGCCTGATCCTCGCCGACGCCACGCATGCCATCCCGTTCGTCATCCTCATCATGCGGGCGTTCATGATCGGCATTCCAACGTCGATCGTGGAGGCCGCGAGGGTCGACGGCGCCGGGCTGGTCCGTGCGTTCGTCTCGATTGTGCTGCCGATCAGCCGGAACTCGCTGATCACCGCGGGCCTGTTCGCGTTCCTGTTCTCCTGGAGCGACTTCCTGTTCGCGCTGACCCTCACCACCACCGATGAGGTGCGGCCGGTGACCCTGGGCATCTACCAGTACCTGGGCACGCAGGTGTCCAACTGGAGTGCCGTCATGGCTACCGCCGTCCTGTCCTCCCTGCCGGCGATCGCGCTGTTGATCCTGGCCCAGAAATACGTTGCGGCCGGTGCCACCGGCGGGGCCGTCAAGTGAACGCTGCTAACTGAAAGTGAGAAAACCATGACCACCAGTTCTGACACCGTGCGCGTCCTCGTCTGGGGCGAGAACCGCCACGAGCAGGAACAGCCCGAAGTCCGCGCCATCTACCCCGACGGCATGCACAACACCATCCGCGAGGGCATCGAGGAGAACCTCGGCGCGCGGGCTGTTGTCACCACCGCCACCCTCGACGATCCCGAACACGGCCTCACCGAGGACGTCCTGGAGAACACCGACGTGCTGGTGTGGTGGGGGCATGCCGCGCATGGGGAGGTGGCGGACGAAGTTGTCGAGCGCGTCCACCGGCACGTGCTGGCGGGCATGGGGCTGCTGGTGTTGCACTCGGGCCACTGGTCGAAGATTTTCGGGAAGCTGATGGGCACGTCGTGCACGCTGCGGTGGCGGTCCGAGCGTGACCGCGAGATCGTGTGGACCGTGAACCCGGCGCACCCTATTGCGCAGGGCGTGCCGCACCCGTTCATCATTCCCGAGCAGGAGATGTACGGGGAGTTCTTCGACATTCCCGCGCCGGACGAGCTGATCTTCCTCAGCACCTTCAGCGGCGGCGAGGTGTTCCGCAGCGGCTGCACCTTCAAGCGCGGTTTCGGGAAGATCTTCTTCTTCAGCCCGGGCGACCAGGACTACCCGGTCTACCACCACAAGGACGTGCGCCGCGTGATCGCCAACGGCGTCGAGTGGGCCAAGACCCTGCGGCCCGAGCGCACCGACCCGGTGCTGCTGCGCTACGAGACCGAGGACTTCTACACCGGTCATGGCTACCAGGGAGCGATGAGCAATTGATCACCTTCAAGACCGTGGAGACCGCCGGCCGGCTGCGGGTGGTGCAGGTCGGTGCCGGCGGGATGGGCAAGGCCTGGATCAGGACTTTGCAAGCGAACGACGACGTCGAGCTGGTCGGTCTCGTGGACCTCAACCTGGGTGCCGCGCAGGCCGCGGTCGAGGAGTTCGGGCTGCGGGACGTTGCTTTGGGCACCTCGGTGTCGGAGGTGGCGGCGGCGACCGATGCGCATGCCGTCGTGAATGTGACGGTGCCGGCGGCGCATCATCCGGTGAATGTGGAGGCGATGTTCGCCGGGTTGCCGGTGCTGTGTGAGAAGCCGGTGGCGCCGACGGTGGCGGAGGGGCTGTCGTTGGCGGCTGCGGCGGAGGTGAGCGGGCAGCTGTTGATGATCAGCCAGTCGCGTCGGTATTTCCAGGGGCTGACGCAGTTGAAGGCGCTCACTGCTGAGTTGGGCGACATTGGTGTAGTGACGACCGAGTTCTTCAAGGCCCCGCACTTTGGTGGGTTCCGGGAGGAGATGGCGCATGTGCTGCTGGTGGACATGGCAATCCACCAGTTCGATGCGGTGCGGTTCCTGCTGGATCAGGATCCGGTGTCGGTGTATTGCGAGGAGTTCAATCCGTCGTGGAGCTGGTACGACGGCGCTGCTGCCGCCACCGCTGTGTTCCAGATGAGCGGTGGCACCCGATACGTGTATACGGGCAGCTGGTGTGCGGACGGGTTGGAGACGTCGTGGAACGGGTCCTGGCGGGTGAACGGGGCCGGGGGTACGGCAGCGTGGGACGGTTCGGGTACTCCCGTTGCTGAGCTGGTGTCCGGTGCAGCTTCGGTTCCGCCGGTGTCGCACGAGGAGGAGATCGCCGGGGCGTTGGCGGAGTTTGTGGCGGCGTTGCGGTCCCGGGAGGTGCCTTCGGGGGAGGTGCACTCGAACGTGCTGAGCCTGACGATGGTGGAGGCGGCGGTGCAGTCAGCGTCGACGGGGCAGCGGGTGTTGATCGACGACGTGGTGGAGGACGCGTACCGGGCCGCGGTAGCGTCGGAGCGGCGTGCGGACGTGCGGGCGGTATTGGACTCGTGGAGCTCAGCACGGAGTCGCGTGGGGGAGCGGGCTGAAGCCTCAAACTCGCCAGTGACGGCTTAGGACTCAGGATCCAATCTTCGCTGCGCGTCAGCGCCAGTTTTAGTTCCTTGCCGCCGGCCTCGGCGAGTAGGGCGGAGTCACCGACGACGACCAAGAGGCTCCGCGCCCGGGACAGCCCGACATAGAGATGCTTCCGGGCACGGTCCATTTCCTTGAAGCCGTCGACGCAGCGGGTGACTACGGATTGTTCAAGTCCTTTAAACCCGAGCACACGAGGCGTCGAGCTCGGCGAAGGCCAGAAACCGGTCGCGCAGCTCTAGAACGACTCGTTAGCGTTGCTCTCGTGGTTACCGATCGCAGCGGCGACGGTATCCGGCAGGATCGGTGCGGCTTGTCCGTAACCGCGTAAATGTCATCCACTGCGCTTCAGTGCGACGGAGAGGACGGTGAAGGCGTGGGCGACGTCGCCCGTCTGGCCCTGAATGTCGCTGACCACTCAGGCGCTGCTCGCGTGCGGCGCCGTAGCCGGCAGTACCTCACGCTCTGACACCGAGTCGATCGCCCACTACTGGCTGTTGGCTTCGGGCTCGAAGTTTCAGCGGACGGTCCCCGTCTTGTCTCCTTCGGGCATCGATTTGGACGGTCTCGTCAGCGTTCAGCGCCGCGCCGTCGTAGTTGTCCTCCACCCGTTGTGCTGTGTAGCTCGGGGCTTCCGCGCCGGAACCCACTCGGGGCTGATTCCCAGCACCGGCGGCGCGAGCATTCATGTAATGAATGTGAAGCCTCGGGAGAAGTACCGCGTTATATGTCACCGCTAACGGTGAAAGTCGCGCTACTCGAAGGTTCTCCTGATGATTTCACTGAGCTGCAGCGCCATTGCCTTGTTGAGTTGTAACACCTGACTGACTTTCGGCTCACTCTTCCGAGAGTCCGAACCGTATGTAGCGATGTGCAGTAACTTCCCTTGTTGAGCGGACTCAATCACTTGGAAAGTAGCATCGACTTCTGTTCGGTTCTCGCGAACGTTTGATGAGCCAGGTTCCAAACTTCGTATTATCGCCATGCGCAAATCTTATTAGGTTGGGTTAGGCCATGTGGGTGGAAGTCACCCCTTCGGGACGAGAGGGTCGAGGCTGTGCGTGTGGCATGCGAACTCGGTGGAGTTGCTGGTGGCACAAAGCACCGCATTTGGTTCCGGAAGGAAATGGCGAATGTGCTGCTCAGGATTGTCAGCGGCTGACGGAGCGCTGGGCCGAGGGCTGAGCGATCTCCATGTAGATGGCAACTGAGTCTAAAGGCACCGACTTTTGTTGGGCACATCATCCTGCGCTAGACCGAGGCCCCAGAAACTCGATGAGCAGCTCGTCGAGTTGGCGCTTATTTACAAGCTGGCACTCCCAGACTGTGAGCGAAGACCACCCTTCGAGCTGAAGGTGATCTATTGCTCTGGCATCTCGCTCGATGGTTGCACGACGCTTCGCCCTCCAAAACTCAGCGTTGGTCTTGGGCTCACGGGAACCTATCGGGCAGTCATGCCAATGCCAGAAGCACCCGTTCACAAAAATGGCCTTGCGGCGTGCGGCAAAAACGAGATCCGGTTTGCCAGGCAGCGAACTTGCACCGTACTTGCCGTGCAACCTGAACCGGTATCCCAAAGCATGAGCGCGCTGACGTACGAGCATCTCGGGCTTTGTGTCCTTGCTCCGGATACTCGACATCAGCCTTCGCCGCTGTTCAGATGTCATCCTGCTCTCCGCATGGAAGGCATCGTATCCGCGGCAACCAATCGGAGCTAAGTATCAGACCCGCTAGTGCGCCCGACTCCGGAATGTCGGAACCCTACGGCAGAATAGATCCGTGATGCGATATGTGGACCTATTCTCTGGCTGCGGCGGCCTCTCCCTGGGGATCGAACGAGCGGGAGGCCGACTTGAGATGGCCGTGGAAAAGTCGGAGATGGCTGCGAGGACGTTCGCTCATAACTTGATCTTCGATGCTGAGGATCCTCGTGGTTGGGACGATTACCTTAGTAAGCCGCTGAACTACCAGAGCCAGCACGGGCTCGTTGTCAACGAGCTGGCGGTTGTGCTGGAGGATGAAAATCTCATGTCAGATCTCAAGGACAGGGAGCTAGATTTAGTCGTTGGCGGTCCACCGTGTCAGGGATTTTCGTTGGCGGGACGCCGCAACCCCAATGACACCCGCAACGAGCTTCCCTGGCAGTATTTAGATTTCATCCAGCAAACAGCGCCCGCCGCGGTTGTGATCGAAAACGTCGTTGGGATGGACCGGAAATTCCCTAACTCCGACTCGTCACCCTTCAACGATCTCTGTACAGCATTGGAAGCAACTCCACCTGGCTATCTGGTACAGAAGGTCAACGTCAACGCAATGCATTATGGCGCACCGCAACATCGTCCCCGTCTCATGTTGATAGCTATGCGAAACGACATCGCCAGCGATCTGGGGTTGACAGTGAGCAGCGATACATGGAACTCGGCATTTTTGCCCCTGACCGAGATTCCTGACCTCGTACCTCGACCGACTGTTTCTTTTGAGGAGAGACGGACAGTTAGGGATGCTATTTGGGACCTTCAGGATGCGGAAGTTCACAATAGCGATGGGCCGCAGACGTATCTCGAGGAAATGACCGACGCCACGAGGTGGGGACTCAAACCGGTTTCGTCGACGGAAAAAGCGAATCATGTTCTTCGAAAGCATCGCGTGTCCACAATCGAGCGTTTCGCGATATATCAGAGTTTCGCCAGTCATGGAGTTGATAACCGTGTAATCCATCGATATTCCTCAGCGGATCCGTCCGGAGCGCGGCAAGTGGTGCAGGCGGCAGTCCACCCGTCGCTTTACCCCATCAAAACGCCGTCTGGTAATGTCGTGGCCGCTACGGAAGACGATTTATTGAGCTTACTCAACCGGCTCCGAACGAAGAAGCATTCTCAGCGAGTTCTTCGTTGGGATGAGCCGGCGCGTACGGTTGTGACACTGCCGGATGACTACGTGCATCCGTCCGAAGCCCGCGTCCTTACTGTTAGAGAACTAGCTCGCCTCCAAGGGTTCCCTGATGCCTTCACATTTCTCGGCAAGGAAACCACCGGAGCCCTCAGGCGGCGACTGGAAGTCCCGCAATACTCGCAGGTAGGAAACGCAGTATCCCCATGGCTGGCTTATGCTGTCGGCACTCGGATCTCCGAAGTGCTGTCAATGTCCCGTAGGATGCCTAAATCATTGTGTGATCAAGCGGCTGCAAAGCGATAACTTCCCACAATGGGAAACAAGTTTTCAAAATGACTGTCGTCTATCTTGAGCAGTGGCCCCCGTTCCTTAGCGGGAGCAGGGAACTCTTGGGAAGCTAGGTGGTCAATACTCATATGGCCCTCGGTGAAGAGACTGGCTACAAGATGGGTGTTCGGTCGGCGGGTAAGAATCGCCTCTGTAAATCGAGCCTCCTCAACTCCGTTTCGCACTCTGGTTTCGGCCGTTACCCATAACGTGAATTCGTGTTTTGACGCTATAGCCTCCTCAATGTCACGTATTTTCCACCGCAGCGCCACTGGGTATATCGGGTGATTTGAGCACTCCTCAAGAAATGAGCCGTCCTCACTCACCGTGAGCCAGAGGCCCAAGCTGTTGGGCGTTGCGCGTACCTCACAATTGAGCTCCAACTTACTCGCTCTGTAATATCCGTACACATCGAGAAACGCTGCAGTTGACTTTATTGGGCTGTCGGACCAGCTTGCTGCCTTGGCAAGAATGGTATGACGACCACCAGAAGTCGCTCGTCGAGTCTTAAGCTCAATTCCGAAATAGTCAGGCTGGCGCGACGAATTCGTGCGTATGCCCACGAGCGATTCCAGGAGATTGCCGACCGCATTGCTAGAGCTGGAGTTACATCGGATGTACCCTTTCGTGGCGGCCGTCTCAAGAACGCTCAAAAGCTGCTGGAGACCGCTACGAGACTCTTCGCTGACAATGGGGTAATCATCTACCAATGCATGGCTAGAAGGATGTCGCGAGATGTTGGTTGCAGTCAGGGCGGCACCATTCACGGAAACTTCGAGTTTATCCCCGGGTTCGCTGACCTTGTGAAGAGATGAGATTCTCATTCGGGGGTCACCCTTACCGGACCGCGGCCGGTAGAATGCAATTTCTGACTGCATAATCAAGTCATCCGATACAAGCTGAATCGGGACCACCCGCTTGAACTCTGGCCCTTGCGGTTGCTCAAAGTAATCATGTATTCCATTTTCTGAGAAAAAGGCCCGAAGGCGAGCGGAAGCGTCGATCGTCATTTTGTCGATCATTGTCTTGGTAAGCGTAATGACGACAGAGGGATCGGTCTTCCGGTAAGGGGCTACTGACCCATCTGATCCATTACCCGGGTCGTTCATCTGCATCCTTCAAGTGGCTGTATAGGGTCGTACTTGACAGGCTTGATGGGGTCTGTCATAGTACTTCAACGACCTCGAGTCCTGTCACGCAGACTACGGTTTTGCTTTGATCTTAACCATATGGAAATCGATCCGATATCGAGCACCATCGGTTTTTTGAATGCTTAATGCTAGCAGTATCGAAGGTCCCATAACGCCTAATAGTTGCCCAAGTAACTACGGGTTATTAGTGGGTGATCAACCTTTCTGGTTGTCCCCATTGTGGGGGCACAGCGTCTCTGCACGAGATCAGGAAGGTTATTTTTATGTCTACTACTCATTACACAGCTGCTCGCCGCGTTCTCCTGGAGGCTGAGAAGGCTGCTGAGGAGCTCAGCACACCCCCCACACCACACGCATTGATCAGCGGGGCCGTGAGAAAGCAGCTAGCGAAGGCACGTGCTAACGCGGTCGAGTTGCTCGTGGAGCAATTCGGGCTCCATCAGTTTGATGCCGATACCGTCGCCCGGGCAGCGGCTGATTTGGCGCAGCTTCGGGAGGCGATAAGAGTTCCTCGATCGCAACGATTTGGTCGGATCGAGGTGCAATTCATTGAGTTCGATGTGATGACCCACAAGATTCTTCCGTCACCCGAGAATATACGATTCGAGGGCGAACGGGCTTGGAAGGGTAAGCAAGCGGTACGTTTCGAGTCGCTGCAGGCAGGGCAGCCTGTATTGACCATGCGTATTGAGGACTCCGCTGGCTTCATGCAGTCCCTAACCGGGGATATGTCGAAAATTTGGCTTGGTAATCCCCATTCTCGTTCGGTGCCGCTGCGAGGAATCGAAAATCCGGGCCTGCTCTCGATTGCCAGGCTCAGCCTGGAAGATACCGCGAAGATCGGAGTGCTCGAATCGACCGACGGATTCAGCCGCACGGTCGGTGCCCACAAAGGCAGTGGCATCCACGTCCATGACGTGCTCGTGAAGCTAACGACGGACGCAGCTGATAATCAGTATCGAGCGGAACTTATTGACGCTAGAGATTCCGGCGTAGCAGACCTCGAGTCGGAAGAGGGCCGTGTGAACGCGGCGCGACTGCGGTCGAGCATCATGCCCAGGGCGAGGGTCATCGTCGGCTATCGCGTGATCGGGGACAGCTCGAAAGATCCTCTCGACTTTCATCATGTGAGAAGGGCTCTTGTCGGACATATCCACCTTGAGCCGCCGCTGAAATTCAGTGACACCACTCAGTTTGCACTGAAAGCCAATATTGCGCTGGACGCAGTTGCTGCAGCGAACTCCCTGCCGAAGCCTGCGCACCTATCAACCGGGGAGATGCTGGAGCTGCTGAAAGGTGAGCGAGGGGTCGACGACTTTCAAGACGATGAGGTCTTTGGCGATGTTGAACCTGTGCATGCTGATCAGCTCTGCACTTATGCTTGCGAAGCGATCCTCTCGACGGCGTCGGGCGGCGGCGGGCGTGTGAGAGTGGTGAACAGCGCGATCAACGGCTTGACGGGAAAAACACCTCCAAAGCAGGAGCGCGCGCTGATCGCCGCGGATACAGCCCTTCGCATCAATGCTATTGCGTCGGGGGGCAAGGACGATGCCGTTTTTCGAGGTAAGCGCTCCACTCTGGGTCGAGTCTTGGCTGCGGGAGCGCTGAAGGAAGCTGCCGGTACGCTCACGGACGTCGAGTCACTGCTGGCTGAGGCAATCGCCGATATTGATACCGCTCAATTGGATTTCTCGCGGACGGATACTACTCCCCGACGAGCGGCAGCCACCTTGGGAGCGATGGGAACGTACGCCTTGGTAGATGGGTTCCCAGAACCACTTCTTGAGCGTTCCTCGGTGAAGTTGGCAAACGATGCATATGCTCCCGAGCCGCAGCAGATCATCGAAAAAATGGTCAAATCGAAATATGGCTTGCGACAGCTGGCCCAGACGGTGCTGGATGCGCGAGCTGGCCGTGCTGCGCGACTTCTATCCCCACACGAAGTTGTTGAGGATGTCTTCGTCCCGGACGGCGAGAAACTCACGCAGTCAACGCTGTATAAGTTCTACGACGGCTCAATTGATGAAGTTTCACCGGAGGCAGGACCCCTCGAAATCTACCGGCATTCATTGCGAGAGCTCGCGGGGTACGTCGAGGATCTGGAGGTACGGATTAAAGCGGTGGAGTCTGTTGAGGACGGGAATGGTCGCTTCCTCATCGATCAGGAAGGCGCAGATTTTGGGGAGTATGTTGCAATTCTCGACAAAGCTTCGGCGCGGCTGATGGCCTGGACGCAGCTCGCGGAGCGACGTGCAAAAGCGGCGCTGTACTACTCCGACGAGGACGCGGACGAACCGGTCAACTGGGGCCACGACGATGAGGGCGAAGTCGCTTAGGGATTCGGTCGATCGAACCAGTATCTAAACTCAGAACCAGCGGTTAGTGATGGTCTGCCACTCCACTAGAAGGAGTGACAGGCCATTACTGGTCGTTAGTCTCTGCCTTGCATTGGAGAACTCACTAGTTGCGTTGAGAACATGCATGCGCGCGGCCACCGCAGTGTTTTTGCCCACGAGAACGGGACTGCCCCCGGTTTTGTTGACTCCTTGACCTAGCAGCTTGTGCTCGTGGAAGGATGTTGACCATGCCCACGGCTTATGGGGCGGAGTTCCGCCAGGATGTTATCGATGTGGCCCGGAAGGGCGAGGCCCCGCTGTCGCAGATCGCGAAGGATTTCGGGCTCTCGGTGACGACGTTGAAGCGTTGGATTGCCATCGCCGACCGGAAGGACGCCGGCGCTGGGCCGGCACCGGCGGAGTCGGTTGAGATGCGGGAGCTGAAGAAACGGAACCGCTTGTTGGAGATCCTGCGTCGGGCCGCCGCCTATCTGGCGAGGGACATCAACCCAAAATGACTTACCCGCTGGTCACGGATCTTGCCGCCGAGGGGATTCCCGTGGCGGTGACCTGCAGGGTGTTGGAGTTCAGCAAGCAAGGGTATTACCGGTGGAGAGCCTGCCCGGTGACGGACCGGGACTGGTCGGACGCGCACCTGGTCAACGCCGCGCTGGATATTCACGCCGATGATCCTGCGTTCGGGTATCGGTTCATCGCCGATGAACTCCCGGAGAAGGGTGTCACGGCCGGTGAGAACAGGGTCCACCGCTTGTGCAGGAATCACGGCATTTGGTCTGTGTTCTCGAAGAAACGGGGACCGAACCGCAGGCCGGGACCGCCGGTTCATGATGACCTGGTGGAACGGGACTTCACCGCGACGGTACCGAATGAACTGTGGTTCACGGACATCACCGAACACCCCACCGCGGAGGGCAAGCTCTACCTCTGCGCAGTGATAGACTGATTGGGTCCCGGTTAGCAGTCCAGTGGCTATGCGATAGCTAGTTGATTTTTCTGCGTCCAGGTGTCCCAGTATTGTTTCGGCGTCATGCCGTCGAG
>NZ_LMSO01000012.1 GCF_001428435.1 Arthrobacter sp. Soil782 | reverse complement strand
AAGCCCACCACATCATCCCCTGGGCTGCAGGCGGAACCACCACCATCCACGACGGCGTGCTGCTCTGCACCCGACACCACCACCAGATCCACGAAGGAAACTGGACAGTCACATCAATCCACGGAATCCCCTGGTTCACACCACCGACATACCTCGACCCGCAACGAACACCCAGACGCAACCGCTACTGGCAAGTAGAACAAGCCATCCACNCAATCCACGGAATCCCCTGGTTCACACCACCGACATACCTCGACCCGCAACGAACACCCAGACGCAACCGCTACTGGCAAGTAGAACAAGCCATCCACGACCAACTCGCAGACACCGTCAGTCACGTGTCTACGAGCACCGGCACGGCACCACCCTGACCAGCGGAAATGCCGCCGTAGCCGGCGTCTGAGTGAGCGCAGCACCGCCAAGTCAACTGTGCCCCGAGCGCGTGGCAGAGGTGACAGAACCGCGAGCGCACGTGGCAGGCGTCGATTCCAGATCAGGCGGCCCTCGGATCCGCTCCCCTATCAGGCGGTCTTCAGATCCGAGTCGGGATCAGTGAGTACAGCCCGGTCTACAGCCTTGCCGCTCCGGATGAGATCCTGAATTTCCTCCTGCACGTCCCACACATTGACGTTCATGCCGGCTACCACCCGGTCCTCGCGGAGCCAGAAGGCAACAAACTCACGATCTTCGAGGCTGCCCCGGACCACCACGTCCGCATCTTTTGCCAGGGCACCGTAGCCGGAATACTCCATGCCCAGATCGAACTGGTCTGTGTAGAAGTACGGAATGTCGTCCAGCACAGCGTCTCGGCCGAGCATCGACTGTGCGGCCACTTTCCCGCCGCTAATAGCGTTCGCCCAATGCTCGCTCCGGGCATACTGACCCGTGACAGGATGAAGTGCACTGGCCACATCCCCAGCTGCAAAGATGCCCTTGGCACTGGTCCGCAGCCCCGAATCGACCTGAATACCGTTCCCGATGGTAAGCCCGGCTTCCTCTGCAAGCGCCGTCTGCGGCACCACGCCAATGGCGATCACAACAAGATCCGCGGACAAGGTTTCACCCGCATCGGTCACTACTGCAGTGACACGGCCTGCATCGTCACCCCTGATCTCTTTCGCCGAAGCCGGCAGCCTGAAGTGAACGCCGGCTTCCCGGTGACGGTCCATGAAGACGGTGCCAAGCCTGGGACCGATCGCCGCACTCATCGGGACCTCTTCCAACCCGAGCAAGGTGACCTCATTGCCGAGTTCCCGTGCAGTTGCGGCAACCTCCATACCTATCCAGCCGGAACCGATAAGCACAAGGTGACGGCCACCTCCTGCCAACTCTGAGTGAAGACGCTGGCTATCTGTTTTCGTACGGAAGTAGTACACCCCTTGGAGATCGGTACCTGGCACATTAAGTTGCCTGGGAACAGCGCCCGTGGCGAGCAGGAGCCGACCATAGGAAAGCGAACGGCCGCTCGACAAAGCAACAGTACGGGCGGTGGGATCCACACTGACCGCCTCATCCGAGGTGAGGAGTTCGACGTCGTTCTCTGCGTACCACTTCTCGGGATAGGGCAGGAGTGACTCCTCGCTCTCCTTGCCGGCAAGAAAGCCCTTCGACAGCGGCGGACGCAGATAGGGCGCCTGACCTTCCGCCCCAACGAGGACCACAGGACCAGTGAAGCCTTCTTCGCGCAAAGTTGCGGCCGCCGTCGCGCCCGTCAGGCCTGCCCCAATGATCACCATTGCGTCATCAGATGCCGGGAAACTGGTGTTGTCCATGGATACTCTCTCTTCTGGTGGGGTGGCGTACGAATGCGCAGTGCCACGAAGCGTTAATTTGGGCAGAAGCGTTAGTTTGGAAATTGGTCACGTAGCGGGCCCCCGACTGCGAGGTCGCCATAGAACGTCGCCGTCCGGGTAGTGGTACCGGCACTCTGCACACCGCGCAACGACATGCACAGGTGCTCTGCCTCCAGCACCACACCGACTCCACGCGGATTGAGCAGGTCGGACAGCCAGTCCGCCACCTGCTTGGTGAGCCGCTCCTGCACCTGAAGGTCACGTGAAAACATCTCCAGAGCCCGCGCCAGTTTCGACAGGCCGAGAAGTCGTTCCCCCGGCAGATAGCCGATATGCGCGATTCCCCTGAATGGCAACAGATGATGCTGGCACAGTGAATTGAATGGGATGTTCTTTACGAGCACCAGGTCGTTGTACCCCTCGTCGTTCGGGAAGGTAGTCCACGAGGTGGTCCGGGGTGTCAGCATTTCCTCAAAAGCGCCCGTCACGCGGCGCGGGGTATCGCTGAGGTGCGGATCATTCACGTCCCGCCCGAGCGCACGGAGCAAGTCGGCCACCGCCAACCTCGCTGCTGCCAGATCGATAGCCCCGACAGAGCTGTCCTGCTCAATGTCGTCTTCCAACAGCCGGAGCGCAACCTCTGAGTGCGATGACATGGCGTCCCTCTTTCTAAATATTGTATCGTTGACTTTAGAAGCGCACACCGAAGAAGTCAATGATGAACAAACTCCAGATAGGCTCGGCATATGTCTGACTTCGAGGGCGATCCAGGCCCGGCAGCCCGCCCAGGTCACGGCTCGTCAGATGCCCCGCTGCGCCTGCAGGCCAACCTGGATGAGCGGCTGGAGTCGGTAGCAACCCTTGGTGACCCTGTCCGACGCGAGGTGTACCAAACCCTCCAGCGCAACGCCGAAGCAATGACCCGAAACCAGCTGGCAGAACTCACCGGGCTTTCGGCCAGTACCTTGCTGTTCCACTTGGAGAAGTTGGTGAATGCCGGACTCCTCAACGTGGAGTTCCGGAAACTCGGTGGACGTAGCGGACCGGGGTCAGGCAGACCGGCAAAGCTGTATCAGCTTGCTCATGCAGAGGTAACGGCATCGGTTCCGGACCGCCGCTACGACCTCGCCGCCGAGTTGATGGCGGCCGCAATCGAAGCTTCCATTCGAGAGAACGTTGCCATCCAGCCTGCGCTGTCAAAAACCGCGTACGACGCCGGTCGTCGCCTTGGCCTGGAAGCCGGCAGCATCGACGGGGTGCTTGATTCATCCGGCTACGAACCGCACCCAGACGGAGATGGTGGCTTCCTGCTGCACAACTGCCCCTTCCATCGACTGTCGCGCAGTCATTCGGAGGTGGTGTGCGGAATGAACGGCGCGCTTCTCTCCGGCGCACTCGAAGGGAGCGGCGACGTCACACACTCGGTAACGCCTGACCCCGAGGGGCCCCACTGCTGCGCACGCATCACCCGGCGCACCGACGCCAAGTAAGCTGCACTGACCGCATCCGAGCAGCCCAGCAGCTCAGCCCACCCAAGCAGCCCAGCCCACCCGACCTGCGCCGGCCATGACCGCAAACGCGCCTCAGTTACGTCGTCTTTGCCCGAAGGTGCAGCCGCTCCCCCTGGCGCCCGAACAGGCTCAGGAATTCCACCGCATGCCTGTCAGCCTTCCCAAACCAGTGCGGCAGGCGGGTGTCGAACTCCACCGCTTCACCGGCAGGCAACACCAGGTCGAGCTCACCGAGAACCATCCGCAGGTTCCCGTTCAGTACGTACAGCCACTCGTATCCTTCGTGTACCTTCAGGTCTGGTTCCTCCAACGCCATATCGGCATGCAACACATGCTTGTAGGCCTGAATGCCGCCCGGTCTACGAGTAAGCGGAACCACCGTTCCGCGACCCATGTCGATCGGACGCAGATGAACGCGCGGATCCCCGGTGGTCGGTGCGCCCACGAGCTCATCCAACGGCACCTGATGCGCCTGAGCCAGCGGAAGCAGCAACTCCAGATTGGGCTTACGCTGGCCCGATTCCAACCGAGATAAGGTACTCACCGAAATCCCGGTCAACTCGGACAACGTCTGGAGTGTCACGTCCCGCTTCACCCTCAGCGCCCTCAAACGCGGACCCACTGCCGCAAGCGCTTCACCAATTTCATCCGTCACAGTCACTAGTTTGCCAGATCGGCAAGGTTACTTGCTGATATATACACCGCCCTCCACGATTAATACATGACATCTGAACTGAACTCATACGACGTCGTCGTCATCGGCGGTGGGGCTGCCGGCCTCAGCGCGGCACTGATGCTCGGGCGTACCCGCCGAAGCGTCGCGGTGGTCGATGCCGGCCACCCACGCAACTCCCCTGCCGACGGCGTACACGGTTTCCTCACCCGCGAGGGCATGAATCCGCTGGACCTTGTGACCGCCGGCCGCGCTGACGTACAGCTGTACGGCGGCGTCATAATTTCCGGCACCGCCGTCGGCGTCGCTTCCACCGACGATCCGCACAATCGTTTCCACACCACGCTCGACGACGGAACGGTCCTTCGCTCCCGCCGCCTGCTTTTGACCACCGGCCTCACAGACGTGCTGCCGGATATCCCCGGACTCCGCGAACGGTGGGGCCAGGAAGTGCTGCACTGCCCGTTCTGCCACGGCTGGGAGGTGCGCGACCAGCACATCGGTATCCTCGGCACAAGCGCCATGTCAGTGCACCAGGCACTGCTGTTCCGCCAGTGGAGCAGCAGCATCACTCTTTTTCTCAATGCCACCGTTGAACCCACCGAAGAAGAGTGGGAGCAGCTGGCTGCCCGTGGCGTCACTGTCGTGGACGGCTCGGTTGCCCGTGTCCTGAACCAGAACGACGGCGGCACCCTCAGCGGCGTGGAACTCACCGGCGGTCGTGTGGTTCCGCTGGAAGCCCTCGTCGTTGCACCGCGATTCGTCGCCAACACCGGAATTTTCGAGAGTCTCGGTCTCGCCCCGGTCCAGCATCCCATGGGCGTCGGGGAGCACATCGCCGTGGACGAAATGGGCGCAACCGGAGTAGACGGCGTCTGGGCCGCAGGCAACGTGGCCAACCTGATGCTGCAGGTATTGCCGTCCGCTGCCTCAGGATCAATGGCAGCGATGGCGATCAACAATGACCTGATGGCCGAAGAACTACAGCAGGATTTGGCGGCACACCGAGCAGGTTCCGCAGCCGTTGCATCTTCAGGAGCGGATCCCTCTCCAGGGACAATTCCCTCTTCCGTGGCCACCGCGTCGGATAGCAGGATGGGAGCGGAGGTTTCCTGATGCAATCACCGCATGCGCACCATTCACCCAACGACAACGTCCAGCACGATCACCATGACCATGGTCCCCGCGAGTTCGATGAAGCATTCTGGGACGCCCGCTATGGCGAAAAGAAGCGCATCTGGAGTGGCCGCCCCAATCCGCAACTGGTCACCGAGGCACACGGGTTGCCATCCGGCACAGCGCTCGACGTCGGCTGCGGAGAAGGCGCCGACGCACTCTGGCTGGCCGAACGCGGCTGGCACGTCACCGGCGTCGACATCTCAGCGGTTGCCCTTGCCCGCGCAGCCGAACACGAGCAGCAGCAACGCGAGAACCGGGGCACCGCCATCCCGCCGGTGCGCTGGGAACATCAGGATCTGACCGTGTGGGAACCTCCGACCGGGACATTCGACCTCGTCACTGCGCAGTACATGCACCTACCCACCGCACAACGTGAGCCGTTGTTCCGGAATCTGGCACGTGCCGTCGTACCCGGCGGGACCTTGCTCATTGTCGGGCACCATCCGTCAGACATGCAGAGCGGTGCATCACGTCCCGATCTCCCGGACCTGTACTTCACGGCGGAGGACATTGTGGGCCTGCTCGACGACGGTTGGGAACACCGGACAATCGAGTCGCGTCCGCGGGAAGCCAGCGGTCCGGACGGCGCCACGCTCGCCGTAGCGGATGCGGTCTACCGGGGTCGCAGGCGCGGCTGAGGTCCGATCCGGCCGCGCTGGTCCTCGGAGAAGCCTGCAGGATGGCTCGCGGCTCAGGCCCGGCCCTTCAGAATGGCGTACCAGTAGAGCCGGATGAACCCATACCGCTCCACGAGCCAGGTGAGTCGCTTCTCCTTTGCCAGACCCTTCCAGCCGGGAACGGATGGCTTTGGAGCGAGAGTGTCATCAAATTCGGCAAGCACCACGGTGGAGCGGCTCACCGTGAAAGGGCAGGCGCCATACCCGTTGTACTTCTGGCCAGGCTGATTGCCCTTGAGTACAGACTGCAGGTTCTTTGCGAGCACCTTGGTCTGCTGACGGAGCGCTGCACCGGACTTCGAGTTCGGTGTCCCTGCGGCGTCGCCGAGTGACCACACCGTTGGATGGGTGATGTGTCGGAGCGTGTGCTTGTCCACGGCGACGAAACCGTCGTCGTCGGCCAGTCCGGTGCTGCGGATCCAATCCGGAGCGGATTGCGGCGGTGCGGCGTGCAGGACGTCGTACCCGATCTGTTCCTCCGTACCGTGCTCGGTGTTCCGAAGGGTGGCGACGCGATTGTCGGCGTCAACGGAGGTGAGCTCCGTGGTGCAGCGCAGCTCAATCCCGTACTCGGTGATCTTGCGGTTCAGCTCCTCGTCCACCACGTCGACGCCGTACACGCTACTGGTGGGCACCGCGAGGATGACGCGGATATTGTCCAGCACGCCCTGCGAGCGCCAGTAGTCGCACGCCAGGTACATCGGCTTCTGGGCAGCACCGCCGCAGGTGATGGGGCCGTCCGGCATGCTGAAGATGGCGGTCCCGGAGCGTAGGCCGCTCAGCAGCCGCCACGCTTTCACCGCCAAATCGAGGCTGTAATTCGTTGCGCCGTAGGGAGAATCGTAGGCTTCCTGCAGTCCGGGAATCCCGTTCCAGTTCTTCTGGATACCGGGACACACCACCAGGTGCTCATACGTGAAGGTCCGCCCGGACGCGAGCGTCACGGTCTTCGCCGACGGGTCAATGGCGGTCGCGGAGTCCCGGTGCCAGGTGACACCCTTTGGCATCACGGATTCCTGCGGTCGAACGGCCATTTCCGCTTTCGCTGTACCGCCGGCAATGTGGGAGAAGAACGGCTGGTAGAGATGCTGTTCGGTGGGGTCGACGACGGCAATACCCTTCACCCTGTAACGCTTCAGGCGGGCGGCGAGGGAAATACCCGCGTTCCCAGCTCCGATCACGAGTACTTGGTGGTGCCCCTTTTCCATCCGCTGGACGTCCTTGCTGCTGTGCATCGAGCACCTCCTGGGTCGAACTGTTGCCGAACAGAGACCGAATGCCTCGACCCTACCGGCTTTCTCACCACGCGATAACGACTCTATGCGGAGTGGGTGACCCGCCTCACACTCGAAGTCACACCACTTCGCTGTCGAGGGAGGACCATGAAAGCCGTCCGCGTGCACAGGTACCGGGAAGATCCGCACCTAGATGATGTTGACGAGCCCACCGTCATCGGCCCCTGGGATGTGATTGTCGAGGTGGGTGCGGCGGGGCTCTGCCGGACCGACCTCCATGTCATCGAAGGCCAGTGGGATCACATCCAGCATCCCTCTCTCCCCTACATCCTCGGGCACGAAAACGCGGGCTGGGTGCGTGAAGTGGGAAGCGCCGTCAGCAACGTAAGCGCCGGAGACACCGTGATCATGCACCCGCTGGTGACCTGCGGACTCTGCATGGCCTGCCGCGAGGGTCAGGATTCTCACTGCGACAACGCCACCTTCCCCGGTCTCAACGTCGACGGCGGCATGGCCGAATACATGCGGACCAACGCCCGCTCAGTGGTGAAGCTCGATTCCTCTCTTCAGCCGGCCGACATCGCTGCCCTCGCCGACGCCGGCCTCACCGCGTACCACGCGGTCCGCAAGGCGGTTCCGCAACTGCCGCCCGGATCACACGCGGTGGTCATCGGCAGCGGCGGCCTCGGCCACATTGGAATCCAGTCCCTGAAGGCCCTCACTGCGGCGACCGTTACCGTCGTCGACCGCTCACCCGATGCGCTCGAACTGGCCGTCTCGCTGGGCGCGGACCATACCGTCACGGCCTCCTCCGACGGCAACGGCGACGCCGGCCGGCTGCTCGACATCACGGACGGCGGCGCGCACGTGGTGTTTGACTTCGTCGGCGAGCACGGCACGGAATCGCTCGGCGTCACAGCGCTGCGCAACCGCGGCAGCTACTACAGCATCGGCTACGGCGGCGCGGTGAATATCGACACGATCGAGATCATTTCGCGGGAAATCAACGTCGTCGGAAACCTGGTGGGGACCTACACCGACCTGGTCGAACTCATGACGCTCACTGCCCAGGGCAAGGTGACGCTCCACACCCAGAAGTATGACCTCGAGGATGCCGTACAGGCCATGCACGACCTCGACAGCGGCGCCCTGGTGGGCCGCGGCATTCTCGTCCCGAAACTCAACCACTAACTGCCACCTAGTAACGCATCTGAACCCGGAGGGTGATTCCCATGGCGTATCCCGCAAAGTATTCGGCGCTCAATGAGCTTCAACTGTCGGAGGAGGCCCGGCGCACGCTGACACGCATCATCCGCGTAGCCTTCCCGCATCCAGCGGTCCCCGACGGGCCGTACGAACGCATGACCGAGAAAATCGTGTCGGAGGCGCAGGCGTCCACGTGGTTCCGGGTGGCGCTGACCCAAGGCCTGCTCACCCTTGACTCGCTCACAGAGGAGCATTTCCTGGACCTTCCGGACGACCGCGCGCTCGCCGTGCTCAAGCGCATCAGCGACCTGGACTTCTTCGGATTCATCCGGCGCACCACCGTCCTGAATTTCTACGACGATCCGGAAGTCTGGGACGTCCTCGGTTACGAGGGCGAGTCCTTCTCCAGGGGCGGCTACATCAACCGCGGTTTCAACGACCTCGACTGGCTGCCTGAGCCGCGGATCGAGGAGAGCGACGAGGACCTGACGGAGATCGGCCCGTTGCCGTACGACATTGCCCAGCAGGCGCCCGACAGGGCTGAACCGGCAGGCCAGACCGGGGGCGTGCCCTCCGAGGAGCAGTTTTCGGACCTCTTCAAGGGTTCCGACACAGTCAACGAAGGGAACACAGCATCATGACCACCGCCGAATCCGCCCGTTTCGACCAGGACGACGCCGACGTCGTCGTCATCATCGGTTCCGGCGCCGGTGGCGGCACGCTCGCCCACGAACTCACTGAAAAGGGTGTGAAAGTGGTCCTCCTGGAGGCAGGCGGCCACCTCACCAACGAGGATTACCACAACAACGAGTGGGAGGCCTTCAACCAGATGGCCTGGCTGGATCCGCGCACCACGTCAGGTTCGTGGCGGATTGCCCGCGATTTCCCGAACCTGCCCGCGTGGCTCGTGAAGGCGGTCGGCGGGACCACCACGCACTGGTCCGGCGCCACCCCTCGCTTCAAGGCCCACGAGTTCAAGACCCGCACCGCCTACGGGCGGATCGACGGCGCCAACCTGCTGGACTGGCCGATCACGCTTGACGACCTCGCGCCGTATTACGACAGGGCAGAACAGAAGATCGGCAGCACGCATCGCCATGGGCGTCCGGCGCTGCCCGCCAACAACAACTACAAGGTGCTCGCCGCCGGCGCCGAGCGCATCGGCTACCGCCACTATGCCACCGGACCGTACGGCACCAACGCGGAACCCTATGACGGCCGGCCCGCATCAATCCAGGACGGCTTCAACTTCCAGGGTGACAAGAACAAGTCCAAGTGGTCCATCCTGGTCTCCGAGATTCCCAAGGCGCTCAGGACCGGGAAACTCGACCTTCGGCCCAACAGCCACGCCGTTCAGATCACGCATACCGCTGAGGGGCTCGTGGACAGCGTTCTCTACGTAGACGGTGATGGAAACCTGCAGCGCCAGCGCGCCCGGATTGTCGCGGTGGCCGGCAACGCGATTGAGACGCCGCGCCTGCTGATGCTTTCGGGTTCGCCGATGTTCCCGGACGGTCTCGCGAACTCCTCGGGACAGCTGGGCCGCAACTACATGCGCCACACCACCGGCTCCGTCTATGCGAAGTTCGACAAGCCGGTACACATGTACCGGGGAGAGACCATGGCCGGCCTCGTCGCAGATGAGTCCCGGCACGACGTCGACCGGGGCTTCGCCGGCGGCTACTACCTGGAGACCATCGCCCTCGGTCCAGCGTTCCTCGCCAGCTTTGTGGATCCGGGAGCCTGGGGTCCGGGCTTCGCGTCGCTCCTCGATGACTACGAGAACACGGCCGGGCTCTGGATCGTGGGTGAGGACATGCCACAGGAGACCAACCGGGTGACGCTGAACACCGCGGTCACCGACAGGCTGGGGCTGCCGGTGCCGAACGTACACTTCGACGACCACGAGAACGACACCGCGATGCGCAACCATGGGTACCAGCAGGCATCACTTCTGTACGAGGCGGTGGGTGCCCTGTCCTCGCACCACACGCCGCCCTACCCAGCGACCCACAACATGGGCACCGCGCGGATGAGTGCCCGGCCGGAAGACGGTGTGGTCAATGGGTTCGGCCAGACCCACGATGTGAAGAACCTGTTCGTCTCGGACGGCTCCCAGTTCACCACCGGAGCCGCCGCCAATCCGACGCTGACGATTGTGGCGCTGGCGATCCGCCAGGCTGACTACATGGCACAGCAGATGGCCTCCGCCGCCATCTGAGGTTCGGTCCGGAACTCTGGTCGGCGCGCTCCCGTGATCCCCCACCGCGGGTGCGCTGCCGGCCAGTTTCCGGCTGTCAGGGTTGGGAGCGGTTCACTGCCCGTGCGGCAACACTGACGTTGCACGCAGCGCCCGGCTGACCCGGTCAGCTGTGTCCCGCAGCAGAACCGCGAGCTTCGCCGAGCGGGCATCGAACTCGCCGGCATCCATGGACACCGCTACCGAACCGACAATCTGACCCGCCGCATTGCGTACGGGAGCGGCAATGCAGGACGCCCCCTCAATGAACTCCTCACGTTCAATGGCGATGCCGCCTTCGCGGACCCGGTCAAGCTCGGAGTCCAGCGCATCGGACGTGCCGATAGTTTGTGCCGTCATCGCGGGCAGGCCCTGCCGACGCAAGAGGGCAGCGCGCTCTGCCGGTTCCATGCCGGCCAGGAGGATTTTCCCGAACGCGGTCGCGTGGGCGGCGTCGTTGAAGCCGAAGCCAAGCGGAGTGATGCGCGGGCGGCGCGGTGAGTCGACCACGTGCGCCACGACAATATGGTCTCCCCGGTGAACGGCGTAGTAGGCTGCAGCGTCACCGCGCGCGTGGAGTTCGAGAATGAGCCGCGCAACCGCCGATGGGGTACCGATCTGCCGCCGGAGAGAAATGTCCAGCGCGTGCAGTTTATACCCGAGCGCGTATCGGCTTTCCTTCTTGAGATGGACGAGGTGCTCGGATCCGACCAGCAGCTTGAGAAGGCGGTACACGGTCGGCAACGGCATATCCAGTTTCGCTGCGATCTCCTTGGCGGTCAGCCCGCGCCGATCCGAGGCAACAACGTCAAGCAGGGCAAACGCCTTCTGGACCGAAGCCATGCCTCCGAGTGCGTCGTTGCGTCCCATAAGGCTATCTTGTCCGGTGTCACCGGCTTATGCCACTAGGAACACAGCTAGATGACGCGTCGAAGCGTGAGCCCCGAGCTTTGTCGGTGCTCACGCCTGCGCGTTGTGCACGCTCTTTAGTTGACGCTGAGTTCGCCCATGCGGTTCCAGCCGTTGGCCGAAATCTTCTCGCTGATGATTTGCGGCGTTTCGACCAGCGCCTGCGGCATATCCTTCATCGCCTGCTGGAAGTGGTCGCTGTTGACGTGGTCGCCCGCGGCGTCGTCCTCGAAGGCCTCGACCAGCACAAACTCATTCGGGTTGTCCACGCTCCGCGACCAGTCGAACCACAGGTTGCCCGGTTCGGCGCGGGTGGCTTCGGTAAAGCCTCGGGTGAGGTCAAGCCAACGGTCGCTCCAGTCGGGCTTCACCTTGAATTTGACGACGATGAAGATCATGCTGCTGCCTTTCGTTCGGGTGCGCTGCTCTCATGTGGGTCCTAGTCTGCTGCCGACCGTGGCAACGCGGAAGACCGCTTTTCACAGGGTGAGAATGTGTTGCATACTCCTCCGCTGACCGGACCTAGTCTGGGCACGTGTGCAGCACGCTTGCAATCAAAGGAGATTCAAATGACCGAGACCACACCGATCCGCACAGTAATCAGCCCCGCCCGATACGTGCAGGGCAAGAATGCCATCACCCGGCTGGGCGAATTCCTTGCACCGCTTGGCAACTCGCCGCTGCTGGTTGCTGATGACCTTGTCTGGGGTTTCGTAGGGCACGACGTCGAAGCTTCCCTCAGCGGGGCAGGCCTGCCGGTGATTCGGGAAGACTTCGGTGGTATTCCAAGTGCCCGCGAGGTGGACCGGCTGACCGGACTCATCACGCAGCACAGCGCTGATGTCGTTGTGGCCGTCGGCGGCGGCTCCACGATCGATGCAGTGAAGGCGGCCGGTTACGCCGCCGGCATCCGCTGGGTAAGCGTCCCGACGGTTGCGTCCACCGACGCACCGACCTCGGCGCTCGCCGTGATTTACACGGATGAGGGCGTGTTCGAGGAGTACCGATTCTTTCCGAAGAACCCTGATCTGGTCCTTGTGGACACCCAGCTGGTGGCAAATGCACCGGCGTCATTCCTCGCCGCCGGCGTGGGTGATGCGCTGGCGACGTGGCTCGAGGCCCGCGCCACGCGCCAGTCGAACGCCACTACCATGGCCGGCGGCCTGGCCACCCTCACCGGTACCGCGCTCGCGCAGCTCTCCTGGGACGTACTGTGGGAAAACGCACTGCCCGCCATGGACGCCGTCCGGGACAACGTGGTGACTCCGGCTCTGGAGAAGGTCGTGGAAGCCAACACCCTGCTCTCCGGCCTGGGCTTCGAGTCTGGCGGGCTCGCCGCCGCACACGCCATCCACAACGGCCTGACCGCCGCCGACCAGACGCACGGGCTGGCGCACGGCCAGAAGGTCAATATCGGTTCGCTGACGCAGCTGGTGCTCGAGGGCGCTCCCACCGCTGACATTATTGACTTCATCGAATTCACCACTCGCGTCGGGCTGCCCACCACTCTCACCGAGGTAGGGCTGACCACAGACGACACCGACGACCTCCGCCGCATCGCCGAGACTGCGACGGTGGGAGGCGAGACGATCCACAACATGCCGTTTGAGGTGTCAGTCGGTGATCTGACAAGTGCTCTCGTATCCATTGAGCGGTTGTCCCGCCGAGTACGATCCAACGCTGGGCTGCCCGAGCCGGAACTGTACCAACCCCGGCACCACTAGCCCGTCGTCTATCTTCCCGGAGGGGAGAACCTATGCTGACCGATTTCCTCGCCGCGGTCGCCGATCCGTCCCGGATCAGCGACCGGGCTATCGACCGGCACGCCAAGGCACACGACGCCTCGCACTTCCTGCTGATTCCAGAGGCGGTGGCAACGCCGTCGGACGCCGTGGAGGTCGGCCGGCTGCTCCGCGCCAGCGCCGCCGCGGGGATGCCACTGACCCTGCGATCCGGCGGGACCAGCCTCAGCGGTCAGGCAATCAGTGACGGCTTGCTGGTTGATGTGCGGCGTAATTTCCGGAACATCGAAGTGCTCGACGACGGGGCACGGGTGCGCGTGCAGCCCGGCGTCACGGTGCGGATGCTCAACACCCGCCTGCTGCGTTACGGACGCAAATTCGGGCCGGACCCGGCAAGCGAATCCGCGTGCACCGTCGGCGGCGTCATTGCCAACAATTCCTCCGGGATGCACTGCGGCATAGTGGACAACGCCTACCGGACCCTGGAATCCCTGACGGTTGTCCTGAGCAGCGGGACCGTCATCGACACCGCGGCGCCGGATGCCGACAAACACCTTTACGCGGCGGAGCCCGACCTTCACGAGGGGCTTCGGCGACTGGCCGCGCGCGTCCGGTCCGACGCCGTATCAGCCGCGACGGTGCGGCGGCAGTTCGCCATGAAGAACACCATGGGCTACGGCCTGAACTCGCTGCTCGATTTCGAGCGTCCGGTGGACATCCTGGCGCACCTGATGGTCGGCAGTGAAGGAACGCTCGGTTTCGTGGCGGATGCGGTGTTCCGCACCGTACCTATCAGGGCGAATACGGCGACGGCACTGCTGGTCTTCCCTGATCTGGCGACCGCCAATTCCGCGCTGCCGGCGCTCGTGGAATCAGGCGCTGCGACAGCGGAATTGATGGATGCGCTGTCCCTTCGGGTCGGCCAGTCAATTCCTGGCACTCCCTCGGCGATACGCGGCCTGTCCGTCGAGGATCACGCGGCACTGCTCGTCGAATACTCGGCTGATTCTCCTGAACAGCTCAGCGATGCGGTTGCCGGGGGCGCGGATGGCCTCAAGCCCTTCAGACTGACGATGCCGGCCACCTTCAGCACCGACCCTGTTGCACGGGCGGAACTGTGGCATCTGCGCAAGGGGCTGTACGCGTCTGTCGCCGGTGCCCGCCCTCCGGGCACGACCGCACTGCTCGAGGACATCGTGGTTCCGGTGCCTTCCCTTGCCCGTACGTGCGGCACGCTGTCCGAGCTGTTTGACCGCTACGGGTACCGCAACAGCGTGATTTTTGGGCACGCCAAGGACGGCAACATCCATTTCATGCTGACCGACGGGTTTGCTTCCGCCCCTGAACTGGACCGTTACCACGCCTTCACCGAGGACATGGTTGCCCTGGTGCTGGCCGAAGGCGGGTCGCTCAAGGCAGAACACGGCACCGGCCGCGTCATGGCCCCATACGTCCGTCGCCAGTACGGCGACGCACTGTACGGGGTCATGCAGGACATCAAGGCGCTGTTCGACCCTTCCGGAATGCTCAATCCCGGCGTCATCATCAATGACGACCCGCAGGCACATCTGCGCCATATCAAGACGGCGCCCGCCGTGGCCGAGGAGGTAGACCGGTGCGTCTCGTGCGGCTACTGCGAACCGGTATGCCCCAGCAAGGACATCACCCTCACGCCGCGGCAGCGCATCGTGACCCTGCGGGCCATCGAGCAAGCCCGCATCGACGGTGATACGGCGCTGGTCGAAGCGCTGGAGAAGGACTACGACTACGAGTCGGTCCAGACGTGCGCGGTCGATGGAATGTGCCAGACCGCATGTCCGGTGGACATCAATACGGGCACCCTGGTCAAACGGCTTCGCCGCGAGGGCGCGAATCCGGTAGCTGCCAAAATCTGGGAGGCGGCGGCGGGGCACTGGGGGCCGGCAAGCCGCGGTGCGGCGGCTGCGCTCACGGTGGCAGACAGGATTCCGACGCCGGTGATCCGCGCTCCGAACGTGGCAATCCGTGCCGTTCTTGGCACGGATAACGTGCCCCTCTACTCACCGGACCTGCCCGCCGGTGGGCGCTCCCGGCGTCGTTCACGTCCGGAAACTGTGCCGGACGCGGTGTATTTCCCGGCGTGTGTGGGAACAATGTTCGGACCGGCAGAGCCCGGTGA
Organism: Arthrobacter sp. Soil782; assembly: GCF_001428435.1. Lineage (GTDB taxonomy): Bacteria > Actinomycetota > Actinomycetes > Actinomycetales > Micrococcaceae > Arthrobacter_D > Arthrobacter_D parietis. Next base: position 128,858 of record NZ_LMSO01000012.1, on the reverse strand, counting down.
TGACGGCGTGCAGGCCAGCTTCGAACAGCTCTGCCGGTTTGCCGGGATCACCCTCCTGGTTCCGGCCGGCATCGACGGGATGTGCTGTGGAACCCCGTGGTCGTCGAAGGGCATGGTTGCCGGTGCCCACGCCATGCGCCGGCACGTCCTTGAGGAATTGCGGGAAGCCACCAACGACGGCGAGCTGCCCGTGATCGTCGACGCCGCCTCCTGCACGGAGGGGCTTCTGGCCACGCTGGAGGCTGAGGCGACGGCGGGAGGGCAACCACCCCTACGAATCATCGACGCTGTGAAATTTACCGCCGATCGCATCCTGCCGCTGCTCGGCCCCTACCCAAAACTGGATTCACTGGCGCTTCATCCGACGTGCTCGTCTACACGCCTGGGGTTGAATGCATCCCTGCAGCAGGTGGCTTCCGCGGTGGCGGAAGCGGTTCAGGTACCGGCGACGTGGGGTTGCTGTGCCTTCGCCGGGGACCGCGGAATGCTCCACCCCGAGCTCACTGCCTCGGCGACGAGCGCACAGGCCGCAGAGGTCCGCGCGTTTGGGGCACGTGCACATGCCTCCTGCAACCGCACCTGCGAACTCGGCATGACGAGGGCTACCGAACGGAGCTACCACCACATTCTCGAGTTGCTGGCCGGGCAGGCGGGGAAAGGGGTAGATGGGAGGATAAGACGGTGAGTTGCGTCAGGGCGCACCTCTTGATCAATTCCGGATGCGCGGGTGTACGGTCTTCTCTCAGACGGTGCAGGCACTGCTTTCATTGCATGGCCTGCAATGCATGCAACGTTTCGGAAGGACTATGTCGCCCGAATCGCCCCTGCGAGATCAAGGAGACTACCCACCTCCAGGTCCGGCGTAGCGAAGTACTCGGGATACGAGGTACCGGTCCGGTTGATCCAGGCGGTCCGGAGCCCTGCCCGATGAGCGCCATGAATATCCCAGGGATGCACGGCGACCAGCTCCGCCTGGTAAGACAGGGCTTCAACGCCGGGCACGACGTCGTCGTGCACTGGCAGAGACGTCAGCGCAGTCATGATGTTTTCCACTGCGGCAGCGTGGCCTCCTCCGCCACGGGTGTCGGCGCACAGCCGCTCCAGGCTGTCTTTGGCGAGCTCGGCGAACCCGGGGTTGTCATTCGTGACGGTGAGCGCGAATCCGTCCCGAAGTATCCCGGCGAACCACACCCGGGCGGCCAGCGACGGAAGCCCCTCTGCTTCGAATGCCTTCGCGAGGGGACTCAGGTCGGACAGGGTTTCGTTGACGTCGAAGACGATAGTCCGGGGAGTTTCAGTCATGGTGGCAACGTTCGCAGACTTGCGCGAGCGGCGATACCCCGCCACCCGGCACGGGACCGGCGCACCCAGCTGAGCGACTGGATGGGCCGGAACGGCGTGTGCCCACCGGGTACATCAACCCGGTGGGCACACGCAGCAGAAAACTAGTTCGCGAAAACGTCCTGCAGGCGCGGGCCGATCCACAGGGCAACCGAGTCACCGCCGTTGTTCAGCACGGAAGCTCCGCCGCCGTTGTAATAGGCCTCAGCTGAGTTGGTGCCCGGACCTGTGTAGACTCGCAGCTCAGCACCCGGAGCCAGGACGTAACCTTGACCGACGGTGAGGATGTTGTTCGCGGCATCGCGGATGATCGCGCCACTTACATCAACGCTCGCCGCCGACGTGTTGCGGAGCAGGACATACTCACCGTTCTCGGGCTGAACATCATCGCCGGGTACGTTGTTGGCAGCATCCGCGATTTCAACGCCGGCTCCCGGGAACACAGGCTGACCCTGAAGGAAGCGCTGGTTCTGGATCGGGAAATCAGTGGTCACCGCATCGACGCCAAGGTCGAGCGAATACTGCACAGCCTCGGGCGAGTTCACGGTGTACACGCCGAGGACCAGACCGGCACCCTTGACATCGGCAACGTTCTGCGGCGTCAGCGTGCGGTAGTTGGTGCCCACCGAATCGGCAAACGTTGCCCAGGAGTCGACGACAGCACGCGCAGGGACCACGCTGGTGAGCTGCTGCAACTCAATCTCCGGCGCAATCGCTGCGAAGCGGCGGTTTGAAGCCTCATCGAAACCGAGAACCTGGATCTTGTCGGCCGCAACCAACCGGCTCCACTTCGGATCGTTGCGCAGTTCGTCGGCAACAACCTGCTCAACGCCGGGCGAGTTCACGGGAGCCTTGATCTCGATGTACACACCGGTCTTCACCGTTGCGACTTGGGCGGCGTCATCGAGATGCGGGATGCGCTCTCCCGCGTACTTGTCGCTGAAGTAGGAGCCGGCGTCCAGCTGCTGAAGTTCCGCCCAGGTGAAGGAGGTGACGGGGTCGTTCTCGCGGCCAGGGAACACCTCTTCCACGTTGGTGGTGCGCGCCGGTGTGTTGTCGTGGAAGAGGAATGGCACGCCGTCTGCGCTGAGCTGCACATCGATTTCGAAGAAGTCTGCACTGGACATGCGTCCGTCCTTGAACGCCGCAACGGTTTTCTCCGGCGCAGTACCGGCTGCTCCGCGGTGCCCGATAAGAAGGGGAGCGCCGCTCGTCTTCTGTGCCGGCAGAGCGTGCGCCTTCTGTGCCGGCGCAGCGTGTGCGACGGCGGCGGGCGCGGCCGCGAGCATCAGACCGGCGGCTGTGGTCGCAATAATCCTGGTCAGGCGATAAGCCATAAGGGTTCAGTTCCTTTCGGATGAGTGTGTGGGTGGTCCCCCTCATCCGATGCAACAGGCCGCCGAAGTCCGCCCGGTCAACACGGAATGAACTGAGAGTGAAAGGCAATCCTCCACCCCGATCGAGGGTCAGTCGCGGGAGTAACGCCGTACAAAGTTGTTGAGAACTTTCGGCGGCCACGTGACAGAAGCACTGCCGGCACGCTCGATCACGGCCTCTGCCTGATCAGGCGGAAAGTAGCCCGCATGACGGTAGATGCGGATGCGTTCGACGAGCGCCTCCACGTCGAGTTCGGGATGGAACTGGGTGGCGTAGAGGTTCTGCTTCACCCGGAACATCTGCACCGGGCAGGCGGACGACGACGCCAGCAACACCGCGCCCGCCGGAAGCGTTGCGCACGCCTCCTTGTGCCCAACAAATGCATCGAAGCGAAGCGGAAGACCGGCAAGCAGCGGGTCCGCTGCGCCGTCGTCGTTCACTGTGATTTCGGTGGGACCAATGGGCTCCGCAAAGGTGCGGTCAATGACGGCGCCCTGGTGCCGGCCAAGTGTTCCCACGCCGTAGCAGGCACCAAGGAACGGAAAATCGTTTTCGACCACGCGATCGAGCAGCTCACCAAGCTCCCGTTCCACCCGGTGCTGCGTCGGAGACTTGGTGTCCTCCGCATCAGACGAGTTGAAGGGACTTCCACCCAGGAAGATTCCCGAATAATCCTCGAGGCGGAGGGCAGGCAGCGGCTCCTGCTCCACCCGGATGCGGTGAAGGTTCGACGGCGCCAGTCCAGTGAAACGGAGAAAGCTCCGGTATTCGCCTTCGGCAGCAGCATCCTCGGCACGGGTGGCCAATAGCAGGAACGGTAGCACCCGTCGATCCTACTGCCGGGCGAAATTTTCCACCCGATCACTCGCAAAATGCTAAGCATGCTGATAAACATTAAGGGAGCCGTTTTCCAAACATCCCCATCGGTCTACGGCACACCCAAGTCTAAGGAGAGCATCATGGCAGGAAACACGCTTGTACGGTCCCTACACGATCTCAGTGCTGCGGCTTGGTTCGGCGGATCGCTCATGGGCGCCGTCGGCCTGAACGGCGCAGCGGCCGAAGCCAAGGACCCGACGGAACGCACCCGTCTTTCCACCATCGGCTGGGCACGCTGGACTCCGGTGCAGATCGCGGCGTTCGGTGCACACGCAGTGGGTGGCATTGGCCTTATCGCAGCAAACAAGGGACGGCTTGCCGGTCAATCCGGCGCTGTTGCCAACACTGTGGTGAAGTCAGCGATCACGGTGGTCGGCATGGCAGCATCCCTTTACTCGGGCATGCTCGGCAAGAAAGTGGGCGAACTGAGCCAGCACGGAGCTGCCGGCGCAACTGAGCCCAAGCCCGGAGCGCCGGAGGAGCTGAAGAAAGCCCAGTCGCAGCTGAAAACCCTTCAGTGGATTCTTCCCGCGCTCAGCGGCGCAGTGATTGTGCTTGGCGCCAACCAGGGTGAGCAGCAGCGACCCAAGAACCTACTTGACGGCATCTTCAACCGCTGAGCACCCCAGAAGCCAGGCCCGTCGTTTCCCCCAAACGGCGGGCCTTTTCGGTTAAACCGCGAGGAAATTTTGTGCAGCTACGGCGGGTTCCGGCGCTGGAAAGTCACCGGAGCTGCGCAAAAGTTCCCATCGATAGACAACGAACAGTGGAGAAAAAATCATGAGCCAGCCAGCACAACAGCAGGATGTACCGGGCGTTCAGTCGGCGATGGATCCCCAGTTCGGCGACGACACTCCTCTGGGACGAGCCGGCCAGCCCGCCGAACTCGCTCCTACCTATGGTCTCCTTGCGTCCGACGACGGTAGCTACATGTCAGGCGCTCGGATCGCCGTCACAGGCGGCCGCCCGATCCTGTAACTCACCCCATTGAGATGGACGCCGTGGGCTTAACCGCCTGCGGCGTCCCGCGCGAGACGGAAGGATGGACGCATGGAATTCAACCGGCTGCTGCAGATCAAGCGCATCTATGCGCAGCCTGCCGCTCTCAAGTTGCCTCGCGGAAAGGAGATTGTGGAGCGGTGGCCGGAAGCCGACGTCGTGCTGGTGGACAACCACTGGAACATCCCGGAAGTCCACGGCGATGAAACAAACGTCCCGCGCTGGTCACGGATCAAGACCGAGGCGCTGGTCCTCGGCGTCAAGAAGTCGCTCACCGTCAAGCCGAACGGCAGATCCGCAGACTTCATCGCTCCCTCCACAGCCAACGGTTGCGCCATGGCGTGCGCATACTGCTACGTTCCCCGCCACAAGGGGTACAGCAACCCGGTGACGGTGTTCGCCAACATCGAGCAGATCGCCGGCGCGCTTGAACGGCACGCCACGCGTCAGGGCATGAAGCTCGAACCCAACCAGTGTGATCCCGAGCTGTGGGTCTACGACATCGGGGAAAACAGCGACTGCTCGGTGGACGCCCTGATCAGCGACAACGTCGAGGATCTGGTCGAGCTCTTCCGCGACCTGCCCACCGCCAAACTCTCGTTCGCCACCAAGTACGTTAATCCGGCAATGCTGAGCTGGGACCACGGCGGCCGCACCCGGATCCGCTTTTCCCTCATGCCCGCGGACCTCGCCAAGTCGATCGACGTTCGCACCTCACCCGTGGCAGAGCGGATGGCCGCGATCAACGATTTCGTTGACGCCGGGTACGAGGTCCACGTGAACTTCTCCCCCGTGATTATCACGGACACCTGGCTCCGCGACTGGGCGGACCTCCTCCGCCAGCTCGATGCGACACTCACTCCTGCGGCAAAGGCCCAGCTCGCAGCGGAAGTCATCTTCCTCACCCACAACGAGCGCCTGCACGAGGTGAACCTCGGATGGCATCCGCAGGCGGAGAGTGTGCTGTGGCGGCCAGACCTGCAGGAGTCGAAGGTCTCTTCCAACGGCTTTACCAACGTCCGCTATCGCTCCGGCACAAAGGGGCGGTACGTGCGGCAGCTAACCGAGCTCATCGAGGAGATAGCACCGTACTGCCGGGTTCGCTACGCGTTCTGATGATTCCTGGAGGAGAGCATTACTGGACTACAGGGCGCCCAGAGCAGAGAGGTGATGTCTTCTTGCGTCATTCCCGCAGCCACGGCAATTGCGTCTACCGGACATCCCTCGGACGCGGCCCGCTCGATCGCCTCGGCAAGACCGGCTCGAGCACGATCCAGTTTCCACTCGAGCGACTCGACAGCCCCGGCGGCGGCAATGACCCGTTCGGTACCTGAGGCGCTGTCGTCGAACGCCACATCGATTTCGGACATCCACAGCTGGTCGCCCAAATCCAAGGCGTTACCAGCAGAACCCGAGACAATCTCCCCGGGCAACTCGTGAGCGATGGTGATCATCTGCCGCTCTCTATCAATAGGTGGAATAGTAACTAGCCTGACTAGTTATATATGACCTTAGCTTGACTGTCCATCACCAGAAACAGAACAAAAGATGAGTCGTTCTTGAGGTGGCGTAAAAACCTTCCTCGGCCTTTAGATTCGCTAGGTGGCCTAGCATATAGCTGAGCGATAAAATGATTCATATGGAGACCGCTATGAACCCCGACGGCGCAGGCTATTGGTACGCCGACCAGGACAACCCTGGCAGCGTGGATGTGCTCAACGCGCTCCGCGCATACCGTGCCGCAGAAGCCGAGATGCGCCGTCGAACCCGTGATTCCATGAAGATGAATGAAACAGACCTGCTGGCTATCAGGTATGCCATGCGAGCCCACAAGGCCGGGCATTGCATCAGCCCCAAGGACCTCTCGCGCATGCTGAAGATTTCGACGGCGTCCACTACCGGACTCGTTGACCGTCTTGTTGCGAGCGGACACCTGATCCGCCGACCACACCCCACCGACCGGCGTTCCGTCGAGATCATCCCAACCGGCAGTGCTGACACAGAAGTACGTGAAACTCTCGGCGGGATGCACACACGGATGCTCGAAGTTGCTGAATCACTGAGCACCGAGGAGGCGCTGCATGTCACGCGGTTCCTGGAACGCATGACCTGGGCTGTGGGACAAGAGGACACGCCCCATCACCCCTGACACCAACAGAAGCTCAACCAACCACAAGGATTCGTTGCACGGCGACCGGAAGAGACAACACATCATGGATATCGCGCAGTGGCCAACAAACCGACTTCTCAACACGGCTGCCCGGCTCAGCGCCAATCAGGAAAATGAGCGACTCCGTCAACTGGGAACCACCCACGCGGGACTGCTGACACTGCGCGTTCTCGGCAGAACCAGCGCCATCACGCAGGTGGAACTGGCCCGGGAACTTCGCGTTCAGGCACAGACCACCGGCAAACTGCTCGAAAGGCTGGAAACACGCGGCCTGATCCAACGCACCAGAAGCGACGATGATCGCCGTGTCTTCATCGTCAGCCTCAGCGCAGAGGGCAAGGCTGTGCTACAGCGTGCCCAGGCAATGGAGGACGAGGAAGCTCAGTCGTCGATGGGCTCAGACGCCGTCCTACGGGCAGAACTGATTGCCCACATCCGGGACCTGGGCGGTTTCCCCCGCCTCGTTGGGCAAGGCCAGGACGAACACACGGACTCCCGTGACTTGCCGCAGGAAAAGTTCGCCGAGGAGCTCGCCGGACATGACCTGACCGCAGGCTAGGCGATTGCTCCGCAGGCCAGGTACAGGCGCAGAATGAACGATTCCTCCGCGGGCCGAGCGCACGCGCACGAGGGTACGCGGCAGCTACGAGGCAAGGCGTCAGCTCGCGAGGAGTGTTTCGCAGCTCTCGGTCGTAGAGTGCAGTGTACGCGCTTCGAACAATCGGGCGTCCAGCTCCTCAAGATCGCGCACCGCGGCAGAGATCAACCGCTGCACATGGTCAGGATCCCGGGAGGTCTCGCCCGCCCGCTGAACGTCCAACAGCGTCCTCGCGAGCTGGACCCGCACCCGTTCCAGATCCCGGATCCGGCGGGCCGATTCCCTCAGTTCCTCGGCAATGCCGGGCCGATCATGGTCTCGCGCTGAGGATAGGGGACTCGTTGAAGATTGAAGCACCAGAGAATAATAAGCAGGCTTTCTTTTTTCACGCAAGTTCTCGCTCAGATATCAGCGACCCGTTCCGCATTGCTACTGTTCTCGAATGGAACGCAGCAGGTCAGTCTGGCACAGTGCAACGAACCTGACTCCGCGCATGGTTCGCGACTACATCCGAACCCAGCTGTGGCCGGTCCCGCTCACCGCGGTCATCGTCTCAGTGGTGCTCGCTCAGTATGTCACCTGGCTTGACCACCAGCTCGACGACGACATGCCGCCCGCACTGTCAGCACTTCTCTTCGGCGGCGGCGCGGCGGCCGCGCGATCGCTCATGGAAGCAATAGCGGCATCAACCATCACCGTGACGTCCCTGACCTTCTCGTTGACGGTCGTCACGCTGCAACTTGCCAGCAGCCAGTATTCGCCGCGCCTGCTGCGCACCTTCACCAGCGACAGGTTTGTCCACAACACTCTCGCGCTTTTCCTGGCGACCTTCGCTTATTCCCTGACTGTGCTGCGGACAATCCGGGATAACGACGAGGAATCCACCGGCTTTGTTCCGGAGATTGCCGTCACGCTGTCCTTCCTTTTGTCGCTGACCACCGTCATTGGACTGGTTCTGTTCCTTGGTCACCTCTCGCGCCAATTGCGGGTGGAACGAATGTTGGCGGACGTCCACGATGATCTATCGTCGACAATGGGCAGCGTCACGGGCGGATCTGCGACACCGCACATTGAGCTGGAGGCCCCTGCTGGAGCGCTAGATCTACCCGCCGGGTCATCGGGCTTCCTCGTGCAGGTCAATGAGGAGGCGCTGCTCAAGGTGGCCAGGCAGTTCGACGTGGTCATCGTCCTCCAGCGTCCGCCGGGAGACTTCCTTGTCGAGGGCGTGCCCTACGGATATGCAACACAACGGGGCGGCGGCGACTGGACCGAGGACCGAGCACAACAACTCAGGCAGGCGGTCGAGAACTGCGCCACCATCGGATTTGAACGCAACTCGGTTCAGGACATCGGCTTTCCGGTGCAGCAGATCCTCGACGTCGCGGTCCGAGCCATCTCCCCCAGCGTCAATGACCCTACGACGTGCGTGCACGCTTTGGGGCATCTCTCGGCAGGCCTGTCCTCGCTGGCCAGGGAAGACTCGGGACACCGGATGATGACTGACAGCGAGGGCCACGTGAGGGTCACCATCCGCAGGCGAACCTTGTCCATGCTGCTTGAACTGGTCGTGTCGCAGATCTGCACCTACGGCATGGATGACCCACGCGTAGCGCGCCGCCTGGTTGACCTGATGGATGAGACAGAACTCAACGCCTCAGGCCGGCATGGTGAGATTTTCGGCCAACAGCGACAGCGCATCGCGCGTGCCCTGTCCGGCAGCGGGCTCGACCCGGTGGATCAGCAGGAACTCCTCCAAAGATGCGCTACCGGCGCATGACCAGGTAAGACTCGGTCAGCCTCGAAGGATGCACGGCCGGTCACCCCAAAAAAGACCTAGTCAGCCCACAGGTACGGGCGGACCGGCGATCAACAGGGCCGCAAAGACCACGCTGACACCGATGATTCCCACCAGTGCGGCCGTGAGCGGGTTGCGCAGCACCCACGCCTGAAGGTTCTCAACCGCACCGGACGGCTGGTCCTTTCCGGCCGCAAGGCGCCATCCGCCGTCGAGCTTTCCCCGGCGCTCAAGCTGCCAGTCAAAAAGAACCGTGGCGAACGGGATGACACCGGCCAAAAGGCCCAGCGCCCCGGTGCCCGTGCTCCACCGCTGGTTGACCCAGACAAAGGTTGTGCTCACCAGGTACGTGAGGAAGATGAAACCGTGCAGTGCCCCACCCACCGAGACCAGGATCTCAGTGGTTTCAGTAACGTACTTCAGATACATGCCCGCCAGAAGCAGTGCCCACGTGATCGCCTCCGCGACGGCAACGCTACGGAAGAGGGTACGAGGGCTCATGGATGTCTCCTGGTCAAACGGGTGCGGTCCAACAAATCTAACGCAGCGGCGTCGGGATGCAGATTTCAGGCAACCGGTCTACGGCAGGCAGCGCAACCGCCGGCTGCCTGCCGGAGCGCCTGCGCACATTGACCGCCAGGATGGAACCCAGAACCAGCAACCCGCCAACTCCCTGCAAAAGGGACAGTTGCTCGCCCATCACGAGCCACCCAAGGAGCGCGGCGACCACGGGGCTGAGCAAACCGAGGAATGAAGGAGCAGTAACCGGCAGCCGCTGAATACCGCGGAACCACAGCACGTAGGCCACAGCTGTTCCAAGGATCGAGAGGTACAGGTACCCGCCGAGGTTGGTCACCGTAAGCGCCGGCGGCTGCCCCTCGACGATGAGCATCAGCGGGACCAGCAGGAGCCCGCCGGCCACCAGCTGCCAGGCCGTCATGGTGAGCGGCTTCTCTGCCTTGCCCCACTTCTTGGCAAGCACGACGCCGGCAGCCATGGACACCGCCCCGCCCAGTGCGGCGAGCACGCCCACCGTATCGAGGCGCGCCTGCGGTGACAGAACCAGAAGCGCGACGCCGGCAGCACCGGTAATCCCCGCCAGCACCACTTTGAGCGACAACCGGTCCTTGAGGACCCACGTTGCCAGTCCGGCCACGATGAGCGGCTGAACAGCGCCTACGGTCGCCGCCACTCCCCCGGGCAACCGGTACGCCGCAACGAAGAGCAACGCAAAGAAGACCCCGATATTGAGGCCGCCAAGCACAAGCGCCTTCCACCACCATGAGCCGCGTGGTAACCGCCGCACCACCAGCAGAAGCAGGAGACCGGCAGGGAGTGCGCGAAGCACCGCGGCAGTCAGCGGAAGCCCTGGCGGCAGCAAGGCCACGGTCACCAGATAGGTGCTGCCCCACACCATCGGCGCAAGGGCGGTTATCAACAGGGCCCAACTCGTTTTGCTAAGCACTTAGCAATAGTAGCTAAGTGCTTAGCAAACTGTCTAGAGTGGATCCATGACTGACCACGTGGACGGGATTGTGCAGCAGTGGCATCGCGAGCGGCCCGAGCTCGATGTCTCCCCCATGCACGTACTGGGCCGGCTCTCCCGGGTGGCGCAACAGGCGGAACGCCGGCTTGAGGAGAACTTCTCGCGGCACGGGCTGGATGCCGGGTCTTTTGACGTGCTCGCCACCCTGCGGAGGAACGGATCCCCCTACACACTTAGCCCGAAAGACCTCGCTGCGAGCGCCATGATCACCTCAAGCGCCGTCGCACAGCGCCTGAACCGGCTGGAAGATCGCGGACTGATTACCCGCGCCAAAAGCAGCATTGACGGGCGCGGAACCGAAGTAACGCTGACGCAACAGGGGAAGGACCTGGTCGATGCAACCCTCCCTACCCACCTGGCTGCTGAGGACGAACTGCTCGCGGGCCTCTCCGCCAGCGAGCGCCACGCACTTGCAGACCTGCTGAGGAAGTTCGGTGCCGGGCTGGTCGACTAGTCCTGCACATCCCAGTACACGGCACTGTCAGAAACTCGGGCGCCTGCGGACGGTTCATGCAGCGTCAACCGGCCACCAGGCATGAGGTGATGCACCTCGAAGCCATGCAGCAGCACCAGCACGTCCGCAACAATGCGCCGATGGCAACGCCACCAGACACTCTCGCTGCACATGATCGCGGTGGAGGCCTGTGCAGCGACCTCCCGCAGCTCCGCCAGCGCGGCCGCGAATTCGTCCGTGCGGGTGTAGGCGGCATAGGCGCGGAACTGCGCCACCCGCCACCACGTGTCAGTTTCCGGCTCGCCCGCAGCATTGCGTCGGCGCCCGCCCAGATCCTCAAACCACCGGTAATCGATTCCATCGGATGGCAACCACTCCTCGAGCGCTTCCTTCCGCGTGTCGAGGTTCCGGCGGCTGCCGGGAAAGCGACGCACATCCGCCAGGGTCTGCACCTGGGCTCCCTGAAGCAGCGCCCCGAACTGTTCCCGGTCCGCTGTTCCGTGCCCCACCGTAAGTAGCCGCATGGCACCAGTCTGTCAGGGCCACATGAGAGCATAAATTCATGCCCGAAACCCCGTATCCCATGATCGATGTCGCTGACATCATCCGCATGGTGGGTGGCGCCGCGTTCCAGCGTGGGCAGGGGTATGCCAAGGATTCCCTGGTGCAGGGGCTGACCTTCGAACCGGACTCCAAGACCGTCCACGCGCGCGTCATGGGAAGCTCGCCTGCGCCGTACCGCACGCAACTGTATCTGGCGCAGAAGGGTGATGGCCGCTTCCACCTTCGGGACAGCGTGTGCTCCTGCCCGGTGGGGCTGGACTGCAAGCATGTTGCCGCCGTCGCGCTTCGTTCCAACATGGAGAATCTCCGCGCCAATCAGGAGCTGACGGCGCCGTCGTTGCCCGCCCGCCCCGCCGGGTGGCAGGAATCCCTGTCCGGCCTCCTTTCAAGCCACCAGCACGACGACGGCGCCCTCGCCGCCGACCAGCCCACCGTTTTGGGTCTGCAGTTTGAACTGCGCCCCACCACGGTGTCCAAGTGGGAGAAGCGGCGTGCCTACCGCGGTTTCAAGCTCGGCGTCCGGCCGGTGATCCGGAACGCGAAGGGCAACTGGGTGAAGAACAATCTCGCGTGGGGAAACATCAGCTACCAAACGTACGGGCTGAAGCTGGATCCCGATCAGCACCGCTGGTTCGCCCAGTTTCCGGCGCTGCACCGCGGGACCGGCGTTACATACTTCGGCAATAATGACTCCTGGCTGTACCTGGATGATTTCAGCAACCCGCTCCTGTGGCAGCTGCTGCAGGAGGCTCAACGGTTGGGGATTGCCTTCGTCGGTTCGAAGAAGAGCGTTACGGTCCACCTGGCTTCCGAGGCAGTCCTGCTCCTCGATGCCACCACCACGGACAACGCCATCCAGCTCTGCCCGGCCATCAATATCGACGGCGAGAACCACCCGCCGGAATCGGCACACGTTATTGCCGATCACGGCGTCTACACGGCCTCCGAGAACGGCACCATCACCCTGGCGCCCACCACGCGCAAGCTCACCGATCACAACCGGGAACTCCTCGAGCGCACCAAGCCGGTGCGCATCCCGGAGAGCGAGAAGCAGGAGTTCCTGTCAGGTTTCTATCCGCGGCTCATCCAGTCCATCGATGTGGTGAGCAGCGACGGCTCGGTCATCTTCCCGGAAATCCTTCCCCCTGTGCTGGTTCTCACTGCCGCCTTCGGTGAGGACGAGCTGCAGCTCTCCTGGGACTGGGCCTACCAGAGCGGTGACACTGAGTCCCGCAAACCCCTCAAAAGCAAGGACGACGACGGCGGGTACCGAGACGCCGCAACCGAAACCGCCACGCTCGCAGCGGCTCGGGACGCCCTCGGCGGCCGCATGGTGAAGGACCGCGTGTTCACCGGCATGGAGGTGGTGGACTTCACGGAGACCGCCCTGCCGCGGCTGGAGCGGCTGGACGCAGTACGCGTGGACATTCTCGGCAGCAAACCGACGTTTGAGGAGCTCACCGACACACCGCAGCTTCTCATCACCACCGTGGACACCGAGGACCACGACTGGTTTGACCTGGGCGTATTGGTCACCGTGCAGGGTCGGAAGATCCCGTTCGACCACATCTTCACCGCCCTCGCCAAGGGCAGCAACCGGATCAAGCTGGTAGACAACAGCTACCTGTCCCTGAACCAGCCCATCTTCGACCAGCTTCGCGAACTCATCGATGAGGCACGGATGCTCAACGAGTGGGAGACCGGGCTGCGGATCAGCCGCTATCAGGCGGGTCTGTGGGCTGAATTCGAGGACCTTGCTGAGGAAACGGAACAGGCACAGTCATGGCGTGCAGCCGTCAATGGCCTGCTCGAGTTGACCGAGGTGGCGCAGACCCCGCTCCCGGACGGGCTTCACGCAACCCTTCGCCCCTACCAGGTGGACGGCTTCAACTGGCTCGCGTTCCTGTGGTCACACGGCCTGGGGGGTGTGCTGGCTGATGACATGGGTCTCGGAAAGACGCTCCAGACGCTGGCGTTGCTGGTCCACGCGAAGGATCAGGGCGAGAAACGGCCCTTCCTCGTGGTAGCGCCCACCTCAGTGGTTCCGAACTGGATTGCGGAGGCGCAGCGCTTCGCTCCCGGTCTCGCGGTGCGGGGTATCGGTGATACGCAGGCCAAAAGCGGAACACCGGTGTCCGAGCAGGTGGAGGGCGCCGACGTCGTTATCACGTCCTATGCGCTCTTCCGGTTGGACAATGACGCCTACGGGAAGCAGGAGTGGGCGGGCCTCATCCTGGACGAGGCGCAATTTGTGAAGAATCATGCGGCGAAGGTGCACCGGTGCGCCAAGGAACTCCCTGCGCCCTTCAAGCTGGCTATCACCGGCACTCCCATGGAGAACAACCTGATGGAGCTGTGGGCGATGTTCAACATCACTGCTCCGGGATTGTTCCCGTCATCGCGTGCTTTCACGGAGGAGTACCGGACACCCATCGAGAAGCAAGGCAGTACGGAGAGGCTGCAGCGGCTGCGGCGCCGGATCCGGCCGCTGATGATGCGGCGAACCAAGGAGGCCGTCGCGTCAGACCTCCCGCCCAAACAGGAGCAGGTGCTCGCGGTGGAACTGCACCCCCGCCACCGCAAGATCTACCAGACGCACCTGCAGCGGGAACGGCAGAAGCTGCTCGGCCTCATCGAGGACCTGGACCGGAACCGGATGATCGTGTTCCGCTCGCTCACCCTCCTTCGGATGCTCAGCCTCGATGCGTCGCTGGTTGAGCCGGAGTATGAGGGTGTGCCGTCAGCAAAGCTGGACGTCCTGTTTGAACAGTTGGAGGACGTTCTCGCAGAGGGACACCGCGCCCTGGTGTTCAGCCAGTTCACGTCCTACCTCAAGCTGGCGGCAGCGCGCCTGGAAGCCCAGGGCGTCGAGTTCGCCTATCTGGACGGCTCCACCCGGAAGCGCGGAGACGTCATTGACTCCTTCAAGAACGGCACCGCACCGGTGTTCCTGATCAGCCTCAAGGCAGGCGGCTTCGGGCTGAACCTGACCGAAGCTGACTACTGCTTCCTGCTGGATCCGTGGTGGAACCCTGCCAGCGAAGCGCAGGCGGTGGACCGGACGCACCGCATCGGCCAGACCAAGAACGTCATGGTCTACCGGATGGTCTCGACGGACACCATCGAGGAGAAGGTCATGAAGCTGAAGGAGCAGAAGGCCAAGCTGTTCAGCTCAGTCATGGATGATGACGCCGTCTTCAGTTCAGCGCTGACGGCGGATGACATCAGGGAACTGTTGGCCGGGTAAGCGCTGGAGGTCAGGAGTGCAGAATAGCAGCGAGATACGAGGCGGTCCGGCTGTCCTGTGATGCCGCCACCCTAGCCGGAGTGCCGGCGGCCGTGATCTTTCCGCCTCCGTCGCCACCGGCGGGTCCAAGATCGATGACCCAGTCAGCGGAGGCGACAACATCCATGGTGTGCTCGACCAGAATCACTGTGTTGCCGGCGTCGACCAGCCCGTGCAGTTGCGTCATCAGCAGACGGACATCTGCGGGATGCAATCCGGTGGTGGGCTCATCCAGCAGGTACAGCGTGTGACCGCGCTGGGCACGCTGCATTTCCGTGGCCAGCTTGATGCGCTGGGCTTCTCCGCCGGACAGCTCGGTGGCGGGTTGACCCAGCCGAAGGTAACCCAATCCCACTTCCAGCAAGGTTCTAAGGCTCCGGGCCGCTGAGGGTACGTCGGCCAGGAATTCAGCGGCAGCGGTAACCGTCATTCCCAGCACCTCGGCGACGTTCCGGCCGCGGTAGGTGACCTCAAGAGTTTCGGGATTGAACCGGGATCCATCGCACTCTGGGCACGGCCCGTAACTGCCGGGCAGGAACAACAGCTCCACGGCCACGAACCCTTCGCCCTGGCAGACCTCGCACCGACCGCCTGCCACATTGAAGGAGAAGCGTCCGGCGCCGTAGCCACGGGATCGGGCCTCGTCGGTGGCGGCGAACTCCTTCCGCACGGCGTCGAAAAGTCCGGTGTAGGTAGCCAGGTTGGAGCGCGGAGTCCGGCCGATCGGCTTCTGATCAACCGTCACGAGCCTATCGAGGTGGTTCCGTCCGGAGGGCGATTCGACTATCAGCGATCCCGTGCGGGCGGCGTCAGTGCCGCTTTCGCCCGTGTCGGACGATTCCGGGGTTCCACCGTGCGGATCCTCACCGTGTGGACGCAGCCGTTCCTTGACGAGCTCGGCGAGGACCTGACTGACCAGGGTCGATTTGCCTGAGCCGGACACTCCGGTGACCGCAGTAAGTACTCCGAGTGGGAAGTCCACGTTGAGGTTGCGAAGGTTGTGCCGGGTGATGTTCCTCAGCCCGAGCCAACCTGTTGCCTCCCTGCTTGCACCTTGGCCAGCGGTTGCGCCGTCGTGATCGTGACCGGCTGAAGCGACGTCGCCAGTCCCGTCAGTGTGCCCGGGAAAGAGGAACGGCCTGGTTACAGACGCTGCAACGTCTCGAAGCCCGTCGACCGGTCCGCTGTAGAGCACCTCACCGCCGCCCTCGCCGGCGTTCGGTCCGACATCCACAACCCAGTCAGCACGGCGCACCACGTCCATGTTGTGCTCCACGACGAAGACTGAGTTGCCGGAAACCCTGAGCTGGTCCAGCACCGCCAGCAGGGGTTCGGCGTCCGCTGGGTGCAGCCCGGCCGACGGCTCGTCGAGCACGTAGATCACACCGAACAGTCCGGACCGGAGTTGGGTGGCGATCCGGAGTCTCTGCATCTCCCCCGGAGAAAGCGTGGGAGTGGATCGACCGAGCGCAAGATAACCCAGGCCTAAATCCAGAAGGACTGTGATCCGTTGCAGCAGATCCTTGGTGAGTGCGACGGCCACCTCGTTGGTTTCGCCTGAGGACCGCCTGCGCGAGGCCGTTCCCGCCGAGGTCAGCTCGGTGGTGGGACGGATGATGCCGGCCAGTTCGCTCAACGGAACCGCGTTGAGCTCGGCGATGGTCTTCCCGGCGAACGTCACGGCGAGGGCATCGGGCCTGAGGCCGCTGCCTCCGCAACGCGTGCACGGTCCGGTGTGCATGAACTGCAGCACACGGTTACGCATGGTGGTGCTCTGCGAATCGGCCAGAGTGTGCAGGACGTAACTGCGGGCGCTCCAGAACTTTCCCTTGTACGGCTTTGCTACGCGGTCCCGCTCCGGGGTCACTTCGACGACGGGCTGCTCTTCCGTGAAAAGGATCCAGTCGCGGTCCTTTTTCGGCAGCTTTTGCCAGGAAGTTTCGACGTCGTAGCCGAGGTGGGTGAGGATGTCACGCAGGTTCTTGCCCTGCCAGGCGCCCGGCCAGGCAGCGATGGCTCCGTCACGGATGCTGAGCGAGGGATCCGGCACCAGCGAATCCTCGCTGACCGTGTGCGCAATGCCGAGGCCATGACATTCCGGGCAGGCTCCCGCAGCGGTGTTCGGAGAAAACGCATCCGAATCAAGTTGCCCTGCGCCGGGAGGGTAACTGCCTGCCCGTGAGAAAAGCATGCGTACAGAGTTGGACAGGGTCGTTACTGTGCCAACGGAGGACCGGCTGCTCTGGGCGCCGCGGCGCTGTTGAAGTGCCACCGCAGGAGGCAGACCGGTGATCTGTTCCACTTTGGGGTTGTGGCCCTGCTGAATGAGCCGGCGGGCATACGGCGCCACGGACTCGAAATAACGTCTCTGGGCTTCGGCGTATATAGTACCGAAGGCCAGGGAAGACTTGCCTGAGCCGGACACCCCGGTGAAAGCAACGATCGCATCGCGGGGAACGTCCACGTTCACGGCGCGCAGATTGTTTTCGCGGGCGCCGCGCACCCGGACAAAGCCATCCGTGGGACGGGTAGGGTCCGGCGTCAGTAGCATCTGGTCGGGAAGTTTGGAGGCGTGCTGTTCACTTTGCATTGATTCGACACTATCGCCGAATCGCGGGAACAAAGGCACGCACATATGTGTTGCAAGATTGCTGTAGTAACAACCGCTAACGCCAGAGAGAAGAACATCCAAAGTGGCAACCGATTACGACGAAGTCCGTTCCGACGTCAAGGAATCTCAGGACCGGTCGCTGGAGGCACTGCAAGCCGCCAACGCCCCCGATGCGAAGAGAGTCGTCACTGAGCTGGACGAGTCCGATTCCCTTGACGAAGGACATACGCCCGGCGGGGAAATCGTCTCCGAAGAGCTGATCGTTCAGGTGGTCCCTCAGGGTGAGGACGAGTTCACGTGCTACTCCTGTTTCCTGGTCCGGCACCGGTCTCAGAAAGCGCGGGAAAGCAACGGGCACACCTACTGCGTCGAGTGTGAAGGCTAGGAGCGAAAGCTCAGGCCGAAAGGCGCGGCTTCGCTACGGCATGGGTGGATTGCTCCCTGGCAGCGTGACCGTGGGACGCCTGCTCCTTGCGGGTGTGGTCCATCACGGGACCGGTACCGGCGATTTCACGGATGACGTCGATGCCCTCGATGGCAGCCTGTTTGGTGGGGAAGTACGCGGAGACAGCAACCAGGGTGCCGTCACCGGCCATGAGTTTGAGCCGGTACCCATGATCATGGGCGTCAACCAGCTTGAAATATCCAGACACGGTCTTACCTCCTCGTAAGTACGCCTCAACATTCCCATGGTAGTAAGGTCACTGACGATCCCGTTAGTCATCGCTGGTCACAATTCGGCGTCGAGCACTCAAGAGTTCAAGTTCCGGCCTCGCAGCGACAAACCGCTCAACCTCATCCAGCACCTCGACAACATGCCTGCGATCCCCCGAAACCAGGCCCACGCCAACGGTTGCGCGGCGGTGGAGATCCTGCGTACCGACTTCGGCAGCTGACACCTCGAAACGTCGCCGCACCTCCGCCACCAGCGGCCGAACCAGCGAACGCTTCCCCTTCAGTGAGTGCACGTCCCCCAGTAGGAGGTCGAACTCGATGAACCCCACCCACATATTCGCTCACCTGCCGCGCGCGGCGAGCCTGGCCACCAACGACGACGGCGCATTCCTCGCAACGAACGCAAGCACCTTATAGCGAAGGCTGGGAATCGACACCGCCTTGCCGGCGGAAAGATCCTTCAGGGCAGCGCCCACGACGCCCTGAGCATCCAACCACATCCAGCGTGGAACGGAGCCCTTGTCCATGCCCATACGCTGGTGGAATTCAGTGTGGACGAAGCCGGGACACAACGCCATTACGGTCACTCCCCGGGACTTGTAGGCGAAGTTGGCCCAGGTGCTGAAGTTGATCATGGCTGCCTTCAGCGCGCCGTAGGTCCCGCGCGGAGTGAATCCGGCAACGCTGGCCACGTTCACTATCTGCCCGGAACCGCGTGCGAGCATGCCCTGCAGCGCGGCATGGCTGAGCGCAAGGGGAACGGTGAGATGAATCGCCGCGTGGTTCAGTTCGTCCTCAAGCGGATTCGCCTCGAAGGATTTGGGCAGGCCATAGCCTGCATTGTTGACCAGGGTTGACACCGGCTCCGTGCTGTCCCGGATCCTGTCGAGGACA
This sequence comes from Arthrobacter sp. Soil782, assembly GCF_001428435.1. Classification (GTDB taxonomy): domain Bacteria; phylum Actinomycetota; class Actinomycetes; order Actinomycetales; family Micrococcaceae; genus Arthrobacter_D; species Arthrobacter_D parietis. Next base: position 109,669 of record NZ_LMSO01000012.1, on the reverse strand, counting down.
CGGCGGACGCCGTCGTCGTCATGCAGGTCCGCAGCCAGCACCTCCACCGCCACGCTGAAGCGGGAGCGAAGTGCAGCCGCTTTTTTCTCCAGCCTGGCCGAGTCCCGGGCAACCAGGACAAGGCCGTTCCCCTGACGGGCAAGTTGCTCCGCGAACTCCGCTCCAAGGCCTGCAGTTGCGCCGGTAATCATTGCCCAGTTGGCCATGTTTTCCCTTATCAGGTGGGTATTTCAGCAGTAAAATGAGAGTGCTGGTTGGGTGCGGTTTGCGCTCTTCCAACGGCGGTGCAGGCGATTCGCCTCTCCTGACGTTTTCGCGGCACCGCGAAGAGTCATATTCACACATGAGGAGGGGAGATGACTACCGCATCACACCATGCGCATGATTTCCATGTGACGCGCGATCACGTTCGCAGCGCCTCGATGGGGATGGGAGTAGTTTTCCTGCTGGTGGGGATTCTCGGATTCATCCCGGGCATCACCACACAATACGGTTCCATGACCTTTGCATCCGGTTCCGAAGCAATGCTCCTGGGCGCGTTCCAGGTGTCGGTGCTCCTCAACCTGCTGTATCTAGCCATGGGAGCCGCCGGAGTCTGGATGAGCCGCGGAGTGCTTTCAGCTCGAAACTTCCTGCTCGGAAGCGGCGCGGTCCTGCTGGTCATGTGGCTCTACGGACTGATTGTCGGCACCTCTGCCGCCAACATTCTGTCGACCAACGCATCCACCAACTGGCTCAACCTGATCCTCGGCGTCGTCGCTGGTGGGCTGGGCGTTGCCTATGCCATGCGGCACCGTGGTAGCCGCGCTGTCTAGCGATTCGCGCCCTCAAGCATGTCCCGCCCGAGAATTGGGCGGGACATGCTTTTGTACGTCTGGAATGTTTATCAAATCGGTATACGCCGAAGCCTTTCAGACCTAGACTGACGGCGAGGCCACCTTCTGACAGACGCGGTCAGTTGCGGCCTCTGAAAGGGATGTTCGAAGACGAACTCCCATCACATCGGAAGGATCACCATGTCAGGAAACAGGGCTGTGGCCTACAAGGGCCCCGGCAAGGTCGAGATCATCGATACCGACTACCCCACGTTTGAACTCAAGGACGGTCCCGGGGTCAACCCTGCGAACGTCGGCAGAAAGGTCAATCACGGCGTCATCCTGAAGACTGTCGCCACAAATATCTGCGGCTCGGACCAGCACATGGTCCGTGGACGGACCACCGCACCCGCGGACCTCGTGCTGGGGCACGAAATTACCGGCGAGGTGGTGGAGGTCGGAAGCGATGTCGAATTCATCAAGAAAGGTGACATCTGCTCGGTTCCGTTCAATATTTCCTGCGGACGGTGCCGGAACTGCAAGGAACGCAAGACCGGTATCTGCCTCAACGTCAACCCTGACCGGCCGGGCAGCGCCTACGGTTACGTGGATATGGGCGGCTGGGTCGGTGGCCAGGCAGAGTACGTCCTGGTGCCCTACGCGGACTGGAACCTGCTGAAGTTTCCGGATCGGGACCAGGCGCTGGAGAAGATCCTGGACCTGACGATGCTCTCGGATATTTTCCCCACCGGTTACCACGGTGCCTACACGGCCGGCGTCACCACCGGCTCCACGGTCTACATCGCGGGCGCAGGCCCGGTGGGTCTGGCGGCTGCACTCTCCGCGCAGCTGCTGGGTGCCGCCGTCGTCATCGTGGCCGACCTCAATGAGGAGCGGCTTGCACAGGCCCGCACTTTCGGGTGCGAAACGGTCGACGTCTCCAAGGGCGACCCCAAGGACCAGATCGAGCAGCTCCTCGGAGTGCCGGAGGTGGATTGTGGCGTTGACGCCGTCGGGTTTGAGGCCCGCGGTCACGGCAAGGACTCCTCGCACGAGGCTCCAGCCACCGTGCTGAACTCGCTCATGTCGGTAACCGCCGCTGGTGGCGCGCTCGGCATCCCGGGACTCTACGTCACGGGTGATCCGGGCGGAATTGACGAGGCAGCAAAGGTCGGTTCCCTGTCGCTTTCGCTCGGTACCGGCTGGGCGAAGTCTTTGTCCTTCACCACAGGCCAGTGTCCGGTTATGAAGTACAACCGCGGCCTCATGATGGCGATCCTGCACGACAAGGCGCACATCGCCAAGGCCGTAAATGCCAAGCCGATTCCGCTGGACCAGGCACCGCAGGGTTACGAGGAGTTCGACAAGGGTGCGGCCACCAAGTACGTGCTGAACCCGAACGGCTACATCGCCGCCTGACCCCTCGTTGAGTTGGCAGGACACACCCCTTTTGAGCGCCCATACGGGGCGTGTCCTGCCAACTCATGGGTCTATCTGAAGAGGCCGGGGCCCACGTAGGGCGCCAGCTGCTGCTTCTGCTCAGCAGTGATGCGAAGCAGCGACTCCGATTCGCCGTGCACGAAAGCCAGCGTGGTCTGCGCCAGCACGCACACCCGGCGAGTCACCGGATCATGGATGCGGTACGCGATGTTGAGGCTCGCAGCTTTCAGGTCTGCAATCCACACCTCGATTTTCAACGGGACGTTCCGGTAGTCCAGGGTGGCCGTGTACTTGATGCGGTGTTCCACCACCAGCGCCTGCACTCCTGCGGCCACGGAGCTGAAGAGAGGCACCGGCGGATCCTGGCCCGCGGCACCGGTCCCTCCCGGCGGGCCGAACGCCTGGATACGCGCTTCCTCGAGAAGCCGCACCACCTGGACGTTATTGATGTGCCCGTAGGCGTCCATGTCTGACCATCTCATAGGGATTTCACAGGTGACTGTCCGGTGCGCGTCCATTCCTATGTTTTACAGTGGTCTGCGGGGTTTCCACTACTGCGCGGTAAGGAACCTCTGCACGTTTTCCGTCAATAACCGCCACGTCTCGATTTGGCAACGATTGCAAAACAGTCTACGGTAGACAGGAACCCGCTTCGGGTATCCACAAAGCAGACGGCGCTCTACGCGTCTGCCACATAATGCCCTGGTGCTGTCCCTCCACCGTACGTTGCTCGTCCGGCAGACACCACAGACAAGACCAATGATCAGTCAAGGGTGAGCAACGTCGCAAAGACGTCCGGGGACGGAACGAGTGCAGGTGGCCTTTTGGAGCATCGTACCCATATGAAGAACCAGAAACTTACTCTTAACGCGCGCCGTGGATTTGCAGCGGCAGCTCTCGTCGGTGTTGGAATCACCGCTTCCGCAGGCGCAGCCAACGCTGCTCCTGCCAGCACCTGGGACGCCCTCGCACAGTGCGAGAGTGGCGGCAACTGGGGCATCAACACCGGCAACGGTTTCTCCGGCGGCCTGCAGTTCACCCCGTCCACCTGGGCCGGCTTCGGCGGCCAGGGCCTCCCCCAGGACGCCAGCCGCGCAGAGCAGATCGCTGTTGCTGAGCGCGTCCTCGACGGACAGGGCTGGGGCGCATGGCCCGCATGCTCGGCCAAGCTCGGCCTGACCGCCGGCGCCAACCCGACTCCGATCCCCGCTGCTCCGGCACCCGCCCCTGTGCAGGTCCAGTCGCAGCAGGTTCAGGTTCAGGCTCCTGTTGTCCAGGCACCTGTTGTCCAGGCACCTGTTGTCCAGGCTCCTGTTGTTCAGGCACCAGTTGTTCAGGCGCCTGCGGCTCCTGCCGTTCAGCTGTCCGGTGACACCTACACCATCCAGTCCGGCGACACCCTCAGCACCATTGCTGCCAAGCTGGGCGTCGAAGGTGGATGGCAGGCCCTTTACCAGGCCAACGCCGACACCCTCATCCACGCCGACCTGATCTTCACCGGCGACGTTCTGCAGCTGCCTGCCTAAGGTTTCAGCTACACACGAAAGAGCCCTGCAACGTTCCCGTTGCGGGGCTCTTTCGTGTCCGGAACTGGAAAGCCGCGGTTGTCGCTGCCCGCGCTAGTCCCGCGGCGCCAACCCCGCAGCCCGAAGCGCCTCCGCCATTGCGCTGTTCGCCGGAGCCGGTGCGCCCTTGCCGCCCTGCTTCGCCGCTCCCGCGCTGGAGATGCCTCCCGGCTTTGAAGAGCCGGGCTTCGGACTGCCCCCTTGCCCACCGCTCGGATGACGACGGCGGTCCGTCTCTTCACCGCGTCGCGCGCGACGATCGGACCCGCCGCCCCGCGCCCCACTGTCCGGTCTGGCCCCCCGGTTCGCGGCGTCCTCAGTAAGGCGCAGGCTGAGGGAGATCCGTTTGCGGTCCGGGTCCGCCTCCAACACCCTGACCTTTACTACCTGGCCGGACTTCACAACTTCATGGGGATCGCTGATGAAGCGGTCGGCCATCGCTGAAACGTGCACCAGCCCATCCTGGTGCACCCCGACGTCCACGAACGCGCCAAAAGCAGCAACATTCGTGACCACCCCGTCGATGATCATTCCCGGGCGCAGATCTGAAATCTTCTCGACATCAGCAAAGGAGGCCGCGACAAACGCGGGCCGCGGATCCCGCCCCGGTTTCTCGAGCTCAGTGAGGATATCCTGCAGCGTGGGCAGCCCGATCGAATCGTCAACGTACTCCGCGAGGTTCAGTGACCGAAGCGAGCCACTGGCGTCGTTCACCATTCGCCGCGCCACAGAATAAGCCTCGGGGTGCACGCTGGAGGCATCCAGCGGCTCAGGTCCGCCGGCAATCCGGAGGAAGCCTGCACACTGCTCGAACGCCTTGGCGCCAAGCCTGGGAACCTTTAGAAGGTCGCTTCGGCGTGCAAAGGGTCCGTTCGCATCCCGGTGCGCAACGATATTCCCGCTCAGCAGGGACCCCACGCCGGCCACCCTTGTCAGGAGCGACAGCGATGCGGTATTCACGTCCACCCCCACGGCGTTCACGCAGTCTTCGATCACGGCATCAAGCGAGCGCTCCAGTTTGGCAGGACTCACGTCATGCTGGTACTGGCCTACGCCGATCGACTTCGGGTCAATCTTCACCAACTCGGCCAGCGGATCCTGCAGCCGCCTGGCAATCGACACAGCACCACGCAGCGACACATCCAGCTCAGGCAGCTCCGCCGATGCCAACGCTGACGCTGAATACACCGACGCGCCTGCCTCGGAAACAACCAGTTTCTGCAGGGTACGCCCGGACATAAGCGAGATCAGTTCGGACGCAAGCTTGTCCGTCTCCCGTGACGCCGTGCCGTTGCCGATGGCGATGAGCTCGACGTTGTGGGTGGTTACCATCCGCGAGAGCACAGTCAACGCGTCATCCCACTTCTTCGCGGGGGCGTGCGGATAAATTGTCGCTGTTTCGAGGACCTTGCCCGTCCCGTCCACCACGGCGACCTTCACACCGGTCCGAAGGCCGGGATCCAGCCCGATGGTGGTACGTCCACCCGCGGGCGCCGCGAGCAGCACATCGCGCAGGTTCGCAGCGAAGACCCGCACCGCTTCCGTCTCCGCCTCCACAAACAGCCGCACCCGGAGGTCGATCGAGAGCTTGGCGAGCAACCGTCGCCAGGCCTGCTGGGCCGTCACCATGAGCCACGCATCCGCCGGCCGGCCCTGATCCGCAACGCCCAGGAAGGCGGCCACGGAGTTCTCGAAGCGGCGCTTGGCACGCAACGCAGCCTCAGCGTCGGTGGAGTCAGCCTCGGTGAGCGTCAGCTGCAGCACGCCTTCCTTCTCGCCGCGCAGCAGTGCCAGGGCCCGGTGCGACGGCATGGCGGACGGCGCCTGCACAAAGTCGAAGTAGTCGGAGAACTTCTGGCCCTCGGCTTCCTTGCCGGAAACCACCTGCGAGCGCAGCCGGCCCTGCCTCCACAGCCGTTCACGCAGGTCAGCGAGCAGGTCGGCGTCCTGCCCGGCACGCTCCACGAGCAGCGCCCGGGCACCGGCCAGCGCGTCTTCGGCCGTGGGAACGCTCTCGTTCAGGAAGCGGCCTGCTTCAGCAACGGGTTCGAGCGATGGGTTGGCGAGAAGTGAGTCCGCGAGCGGCTCCAGCCCGGCTTCCCGTGCAATCTGAGCTTTGGTGCGCCGCTTGGTCTTGAAAGGCAGGTAGATATCCTCCAACCGCGCCTTGGTGGTAGCACCGACGACGGCGGCACGAAGCTCAGCGGTGAGCTTGCCCTGCGCTTCGATCGCCTCAAGCACGGCCGCGCGCCGCTCCTCAAGTTCGCGCAGATAGCGCAGCCTCTCCTCCAGCTCACGCAGCTGTGCGTCGTCAAGGGTTCCGGTTACTTCCTTACGGTAGCGAGCAATGAAGGGAACGGTTGATCCGCCGTCGAGCAGGTCCACCGCGGCCTTGATCTGCCATTGCTGGACGCGGAGTTCCTCAGCGAGTTGCTTGAAGATGGACAAGGGAGTAGTAACTGGTGCGCTCACGCCTGCCATTGTGGCATTCACGCAGTCAGCAATCTAAAAGGCTGCCCCGCTGTGGAGGGAGGATTAGGCGCAGCTCTCGCGGTTCAGCTCGATCGCAAGCGGGTGGGTACCCGTGAATTCCTGTCCACTGGCAGAGTACGCAACGGAAACGCCCTGGGACGTGCCTCCGTCAACACCGTCAGCGATCGAGACCGCCACCACCAAATTCACGTACTCATGGGTGGTGATGTTGTAGCCCTCCGCTGGCACCGGCTCAACCGGGCCGGCCGGCTCAGCCGTCTCGGCAGGAGCTGCAGGCGCCGGTTCCGCGCTGTGCGTGCCGTGAGCGCCGCCGTCGTCCTCGCCGTGTGCCTTGTGGTGACCCTCCCGGTTGGCCGTGGACACCTCAGCGCTCACGAGGGTGAGCCCCTCAGGATTCTGCAGGGTGACGTCGTCGAGAGTGAAGGTTTCAAGCGCCTCGTTGTGCACCAGGACCGTGAATTCCTGGTAACCGATGTCAGGCTGAGTGGCGCAGAGCGTGGCGCCGTTCTCGGCGAGGTTCAGGGGGTCCTCACCGAAGTCCGCCACCGTCTGCTGGACCGCGCTGACGTTCTCCTGCGAGCGCGGAGAGTTCACGTCGAGCGGGTTCTCCTCGACAGCCATGCATCCGCTGGTGAAGAGCGCAGCGAGCAGGGCGCCACCAACCAGTGCTGCCGATCGAACCGCCATGTCCACCATCCCTCAAAGAAGCCTTTACCTGTGTTCGGCAACACAGGGACTCTGGATGGGTCCTACTCGTACAGAACGTACTCCGGCTGCGGTGTGAGCGCCAGGACCTCGGCCGGCGTCATCAGCGGACCCAGCACCACGTCCTCCTCGAAGAACAGCTTGAACCCTGGGTGGACAGTCGGAGGGAGGTCTTTCATCAGCAGGTTGTAGGTCTCGATTTTCATCGCCGCGGACCCGATTCCGTCCACGCTCCGGATAACTTCCACCCCTGCGTATTCCTGGATCGCCGCCACATTACTGACGACGCCGGGAGCGACCTGATGAAACACGAGCGGCTTCTGCGGAAGGTTATTCTCGGTCACCAGACCATCGAGGTACGCAGCAATCTCGTTGATTTCCTCACCCGTGGTGTGCCCGTAGGAACGCCCGGGAAGCTGCTCCGCCGTAATGTCCCACTCGGGATCAAGCGCCACACCGACATCCGGCTCCACCAGCCACTTCTCAAGCGCACGGACTTCCTCCGCCATGCTCGCCCGGCCGGGCTGGACATTCAGGATCAGCATCCCGTCATGCCTGCGGGCGGCCTCGAGGTACCCGCTGATGATCTCATCGGACGCGCGGGTCCGGTAGGCGCCGTCGGCACCCGGATCAGCCTGCACGACGACGGCAATCAGCTCCAGCGCCGGCATCACCTTGCGCTCGCCGGCCAGCTCCTTCCCGAGTGCCTCGATCTCGTCCACCCGCTCATCGATTGCACCGATGCCGAGCCTGCCCAGTGCGGCTGAGTAGGGATGCCCGCTGAACCCGACAAGGCGGTAGTCCGGAAACAATTCCACCCCGCCGCGGGGAAGCTCGAAACGCTCCGGGGTGGGTTCGGCAGAGGGCGTGGGTGTTGCAGACGGAGTGGGCGTTGCAGGTGCGGTCGGCGAGGACCCGGGAGTCGGCGTTTCTGAAGCGGTTGGCGTGGCTGCGGAAGACGAGGCAGATGTTTCAGGAGACTCCGAAGCGGTGTTCGGAGGTGCCGCACTGCACCCGGCCAGTAGCACCGCCGATACCGCCCACACCGAGCCATGGCGGAGCATACGGCCCGCTTGCTCGGGGCCGCGTGTGCGTCGTCGTTGTACGTTCCGGAGCAGTGCCATAGCAACACGCTACGCCACGGGCGGCGGGCGTCTCAGAGGCACAGCGCAGGGGCAGCAGACTTCCCGGCGGACTGGTTCGTATTGTGTTCAGTTACTCGGTCGCCTAACAATGAACTATGACAGTCCTGATGAGGTCCCTCGAAACCGCCGTACCGACCACCGTCATGGTGCAGTCCCAGGTACGGGATGTCTTTGCAGCGCAGCCGGGGCTGAACAGGTTGGGGCAGCGGCTGGTGACTGCCGCGTTCGATTCCTCCGGCATCGATACGCGTTACACGGCGGTGGAGGAGCTCACCCTCGAACGCCACAGCGAGGCCCCGGTGTTCTTCGACTCGGACACCATGACCATCCTCAGCCCGGGCACCAAGGCCCGGAACGAGGTCTACGCCGAAGCCGGCACCAAGCTGTTCGTGGAAGCTGCACAGAAAGCGCTGGATGCAGCAGAGGGAGTTGAAGCTGAGGACATCACGCACGTGGTGACAGTTTCCTGCACCGGGTTCTTCAACCCGGGCCCGGACTACAAAATCGTCCGTGCACTGGGCCTGAACCCGTCCGCACAGCGCTACCACCTCGGCTTCATGGGGTGCTACGCGGCGTTCCCGGCGCTGCGCGCGGCGAAATCTTTTTGCGACGCCGATCCCAACGCAGTGGTCCTCGTGGTCAGCGCCGAGCTGTGCTCGTTGCACGTGCGGTCCTCCAACAACCCGGACACGATTGTGGGGACGTCCCTCTTTGCCGACGGCGCAGCGGCAGCGGTCATTACCGCGCGGACTGATCTGGCGCCGCCGTCGGGACCTGCCCTGTCCCTCGACTTCTTCGAAACCACCCTGACCCCGGTCGGCGAGGAATCGATGGCCTGGAACATCGGGGACGAGGGTTTCGAGATGGTCCTCGGAACCTACGTGCCGCACATTATCGACGAGCACATCGTCGGCGCCCTCGCCCCCCTGCTCGAGCGCGATGAGTCCCTGATCGGGCTTGAGTACCGGGACATCGAGCACTGGGCCATCCACCCGGGCGGCCGCAGCATCCTGGACAAGGTGCAGGCCAAGCTGAAGCTCAGTGATGACCAGCTGGTCCCCGCCCGGGAAACGCTGCGGAACTACGGGAACATGAGCAGCGCCACCGTGATGTTTGTCCTCAAGCACATCCTGGACCAGCCCGGCTCGGACACCGATGAGCGCATCTGCTCGATGGCCTTCGGGCCGGGGCTCACGGTGGAAACCGCCCTCCTGACCAAGACATCCGCCTGAATGACCTTCCTCGCCTCCCGGAACCTCACGGCAATCGAGGAGATGGACAAGCCGGACTGCGATCCGTCCAAGCTCGACCGCACCTACGCCCAGTTCCCGCTCGTCAACCGTTCGGTCGCCGGTTGGCATCGCACCTGGGCGCGCTACATCCGGCCAGTCCTGCCTACGTCGCGTACCAATACGCTGCTCGACATCGGCTCAGGCGGCGGCGACATCCCCCGCGCGCTTGCCCGCTGGGCTGCCCGCGACGGCTTCAGGCTGGAGATCACCGCGATTGACCCCGACGCACGCGCGAATGCGTTCGCAAACAGCCAACCGACGACGCCGGGGCTCACGTTCCGGCGCGCGTTCAGTTCGGAACTGGTCGCCGAAGGTGCCCAGTTCGACGTCGTTACCTCCAACCATGTGCTCCACCACCTCGCGCCGGACGAGCTGAGCGGACTGCTCAGCGATTCGGAGAAGCTGGGCACGCGGCTCGCCCTGCACAGTGACCTGTCGCGGACCCGGGTGGGGTTTGCACTGTTCTCCGTGGCCACCCTGCCGTTGCCCGGTTCCTACATCCGCGAGGACGGGCTGACGTCGATCCGGCGAAGCTACCTCGCGGAGGAACTGCGCGCCGTCGTGCCTTCTGGCTGGCGCGTGGAGCGGCAGGTGCCGTTCCGGAACCTGCTGGTGCACCGTGCCTGATGTCCTGATAGTCGGCGGTGGGCCGGTAGGGCTGTACGCCGCGATCCTGCTGGCGCAGTCAGGTGTTGAGGTTCAGGTCCTGGAGCGCCGCACCGAGCGCAGTTCGCACTCCCGGGCGATAGGCATCCACCCACCGGCGCTTGCCGCACTGGAACAGGCTGGAGTAGCGGAGAGCCTGGTTGCCGCGGGCGTTCAGATCCCCGGCGGTGTTGCGCGGAGCCGCGGTCGGACGGTCGCGGAGCTGTCGTTCTCGTCCCTTCCCGGCAGGCACCGTTACGTGCTCGCGATCCCCCAAGAGCAGACGGAGCGCATCCTTTCGGAGCGGCTCGCTGAGCTGGCACCGGACGCGCTGCGCAGGGGCGAAACCGTCGAGGCCGTTCACGACGTCGGGAGTGAGGTTCTGACCATTACGGACAACGGCACCCACCGGTCCACGTTGCTCATCGGGGCCGACGGGGCCAGAAGCACCGTACGCGATGCGGCGGGCATCGGCGGGAGCATCCGGCCGTATCCCGACGCCTACGTCATGGGCGATTTCCCTGACACCACCGGTGACGGAAGCACCGCTGCCCTGTACCTGGAGCCGGCCGGGATTGTTGAGTCTTTCCCGTTGCCCGGCTCGGTCCGACGCTGGGTTGTGCGGATGCCGTCGCTGGTGAAAGACCCCACGGCCGAGGCAGTCGCGGAGCTGGTGGCGAGCCGCACCGGTGTGGGCGTCGATACCCGGAACAACACGATGTTGAGCTCCTTTGCGGTACGGCGGCGCATAGCGGAACGGTTTGTGCAGGGGCGTATTGCGCTGATCGGCGATGCCGCGCATGAGGTGTCCCCTATTGGCGGGCAGGGCATGAACCTGGGGTGGCTCGATGCCGTGCAGCTCGTGCCGTTGGTCATCGCTTCGCTGGCGGGCACCGACGTCGGGCTTGGACTTCGGCGCTTCAACGAGGAGCGGCGCCGGGCAGCCCTGGCAGCCTCGCGTCAGGCGCACATCAACATGATCCTTGGGCGTCCACTGCCGCCGGGCATGCTGGGACTGCGTAATCGGGTGATGGGCAGGATGGCCGGAGTACCCAGCGTTCACGATGCCGTAGCCCGCACCTTCACGATGCACTGAGGCTCACGGCACGGGAAATGCCGGCGGATCAGCCCTTGCCGAGCTGCGCTTCCGGACGCAGTAGGGACGGCACGACGCCGGACAACGCAGTTTCGGCCAGCGCCTCCCCCAGCGCCGGTGCCTGTTTGAAGAGGTTATGGCCGGCAATGGCGCTGATCTTGCCTGTGGACCAGACCCCGACACCGTCCTCCCCCCAGGGCAGACGGGTCACCCAGCAGTGCACGTAGCCGGACGGCTCGGAATTCAGTCCCGGCAAAGCGTGGCGGACATAGGCCGCTGCACGGTCCGCGAGGGATTCGAGTGCAGGAGGATCCGCGAGGCTTCCGTCCTGCCGTACCCTGGTTGTTTCGCTGAGGCCTACCGAGTAGGAACGGTTATCGGCTGAAGGGGCCGCGTAGACTCCGGTTTCTCCGAAAGTTCCGCTGCCGTCCTGGAAGGTGGGCAGCGGAGTTCCGGCGGCTTCCCGTACCTCGAACGTCACGCGGGCATGGGCGGCAAGTTCAACGGGGATCTCGAGCCCTGCATTCCGCGCCAGTGGGGCCGTGCCTCGGCCCGCGCAGAGGACAGCATGGTCGAAACGGTCCACCCGGGTTCCGGTACGAATTTCGACATCGCCGTCGCTGGTGTGCTGGACGGTCAGTACGTGATCCGCCACCAGCGCGGCCTGCAGGCTCACGGTCAGCGCACGGAATGCGGCGAGCGTACGGATAGCACCGCCGTCCACATCGAGCATGGCCTTACCCTGGAAATCAGCGAGGATCGGCAGAGCGGATCCGAGTTGGCCCTGGGCCAGGAGCGCCACGCGGATATGTGGAAGGTCGCTGAGGATGCGCAGCTTGTCCTCGACGCTGTCGCCGATCGCCACCGCTCCGGCATCGGACACCAGTTCCACACCGAACTCGGCCTCCCACTGCCGCCAGAGAGTGCGGCTGGAGCTAACGAATCCGGCAAGCCGGACGTCGTCATGGGCGTGCCGGAAGATTCGCCCGTCACCGGCGGACTGTCCGCCGCCGGGCGTTCCGGACTCGTAAATAGTGACGTCCGCGCCCGTTTTCCGAAGGGCATGTGCCGTAGCCAGCCCGACGATTCCTGCTCCCACCACTGCTATCCGATTCATGGGTCCAGCAAAACACGGTTACGCCTGCTGATGCAGCCCCGCCGGATGTGAAACCCGGGCTCCGACTATCCCACTGAACCGGCGCGTTCAGTGGGAAGAAGACGCCCGTTCCCACCGAACCCGCATGTTCAGCGGGAAGGGCGGCAGGAGGATCAGCAGCGCGGGTTAGGAACTAGCGGCCCTGCACCTGCGCCAGGAGCTGCTCGAACGGAAGGGAGGCCTGCGCGCTGTTGGGGCGACGCGCCGTCGTCGTTCCCGCAATCATGCCCGCGAGTTCGCCGGCCGCGCGGGTGACGCGCTGATCCAGTGCCGGTGCGCCGTCAGATCCGGTTCCCCAGTCCTCGGGACCGGCGTAGACCCCGGTCGAGACAACGCGGGCCCGGAGATACGTGAAGAGCGGGCGCATGGCGTGGTCAAGCATGAGTGAGTGCCGGACGCTGCCACCGGTTGCGGCGATAAGGACGGGCATCGAGTCCAGTGCGGTGTTGTCGAGGACATCGAAGAACGATTTCAGCAGGCCGCTGTAGGAGCCGGAGAAGACCGGGCTGACAACAATGAGCGCATCAGCATCCGCCACAGACTTCAGCGCGTCTGCGAGCGCAGGCGGAGCGAAGCCGGTGACCATGTTGTTCGCGATGTCCACGGCCAGTTCGCGCAGTTCGATGGTGGTGATGTCGGTGTGCACGTCGACGCGCTCGAGCTCGCGACGGGCTGCCTCTCCGAGCTGATCCGCCAGCATCCGGCTTGACGATGGCGTTCCCATGCCGCCTGACACCACTACTACTCGGCGTGTTTCCATGTGCCGGTTCTCCTTCGCTGCGCTTCATGCATTTGCATCTAGTTGAACCAGCGAACAGCCGGAAACATTCCCACTACTGTTTGTCGAGCGCGCTTTCCTTGTGGGCGGCCTGCTTGCCCGACTTCTCGCTCTCGACGATGTAGTACGGCTCGTCCTTGGAGGCGTTGAACTTCTGACCGTCGAACGTGAACTCCTTGTCCTTTTTCTCCACGACCGTGCCGTGCGTCTTGCCCTGCGACGTGTTCCAGCTGACCTTGGTTCCCTTGCTGTATGACATTGCTTCAGCGTCTCACCTCGGCGCAGCCGGTGCCACCTATTCCCAGCGCGCTGTAGGCCAGCCGTCCTCCCAGGTCAAGGGAACCAGGCCGAGCCGGAACGCGCCGTCGAGTGCTTCGTCGTAGTAGTGAAAGGCGAGCAGGTCACCGGAAACGGATTGGCCGCCCGGACCCACACGCGGCCCGTCACTGGCCAGCAAGGGAGTCCCGCCGTCGTCGAGCATGGACACACCGTCGCGGTCCACGTAGGGCCCCTTGATCTCCGTGGACCGCCCGACCGCCATGTTGTAGGTACTCTCAAGGCCTTTGCAGCAGAAGTCCTTAGAGACGAACAAGTAGTAGTAGCCGTCGCGCTCAATCAGGTACGGCGCCTCAATGGCATTCGGCGGTGTCCCCCGGTCCGCGATAGTGACCGGCTCGACGGCCGGATCGGCGAGGAACCCCGACGGCCACTCGAGCTCCACAAGCTGCAGGCCTCCCCAGAAGGAGCCGAAGCTCATCCACGGCGTGCCGTCCGCATCCTCCGCAATGCCGGGGTCGATGGCGTTGAAATTCTTTCCCGCCGACGCAATGACCTCGCCCTGGTCGACCCACTTATAGGCGGGGTCCTCCGGATCGAGGGTGGTATTCGTCGCCAGCCCGATCACCGAGTTATTGCTACCGAACGTGGACGCGGAGTAGTAGAGGTACCAGGTGCCGTTGTGCTCGTAGAGCTCCGGTGCCCACAAATTGTCGACGCCGGGGACCGCCTCGGTGAGCCACTCCGGCTTCTCCTGCCACACCTCGCCTGCGTATTCCCAGTGCACGCCGTCGTCCGAGCGGCGGACCTGGATATTGCCGTCGGCCACCTGCCCGTCGCCGGTGGAGTAGACGAACCAGTCATCCCCGTCGTGTGAGGGACCGGCTACCAAAGCGGGATCGTGCGTGAAATAGTCCCCGCTCAGCTCCCACTCCCCCGACGAGGACGGCGAGGACGCCGGCGCGGCACAGCCCGCCACCCCAATAGTGAGTGCAAGGGTGGCGGACCAGGCCGCTGCGCGTCGTTTCACTAGCCGAGGGCGATCGCTGACCAGGAAACCGGAGGCAGCGAGACGGTGAGGACACCGTCGTCGAGCACTGCGCCGGACAGCTGCTTCAGGCCCACCCGGAACTGGTCCTCACGCGTGTTCTTGGCGTAGACGTCCTCATCATGCAGGGTGAGCGCCTCAGTGATGACTTCGGCGCCGAGATCCTTCACGTCGACCGACACGTCAATGGTCTCGGTCTGGCTGCGGTTGACGAGGAACAGCGCCGACTTCCCGCCGTCGACCGTGGCCACGGCATCGACCAGCGGCGCGTCGCCGTAGACCTTCGTGGAGTACGTGCCGGCGTCGATCTGCGGACGCAGCACCTCACCCTTCGCCAGCCGCGAGGTGACGGAGAAGGGGAAGAAGGTGGTCTGGCGCCAGGTGTCGCCGCCGGGCTCGGTCATGATCGGTGCAATGACGTTGACCAGCTGGGCAAGCGACGCCGACGCCACCCGATCATGGTTCTTCAGCAGCGTGATCAGCAGGTTGCCGAAGACTACTGCGTCAGCGACGGAGTACGTGTCTTCGAGCTGGCGCGGGGCTACGCGCCATTCATCGTTGACCTCATCGGATGCCTGGTGCTCCTCGAGGTACCAGATGTTCCACTCGTCGAAGGAGAGCTTGATGGTCTTCTTGCTCTTGAGCTTGTGTTTGACGTGGTCCG
Source organism: Arthrobacter sp. Soil782 (assembly GCF_001428435.1). Taxonomy (GTDB): domain Bacteria; phylum Actinomycetota; class Actinomycetes; order Actinomycetales; family Micrococcaceae; genus Arthrobacter_D; species Arthrobacter_D parietis. The sequence goes on along the minus strand of NZ_LMSO01000012.1, from coordinate 94,551 downwards.
CCGTGGCCACCACAGTCTCAATGAAGTACTGCATGTCCAGCGAGGAGGCGAGGTAGGAACCGAGGTCCCCGTTGCGCTCCTGGTAGTACGCGTGGCAGGAAATGTAGTCCACATAGTCATAGCTCTGCTCGAGGACCACGCGCTCCCACTCACCGAAGGTCGGCATCGAGGAACCGGAGGAACCGCACACCACCAGCTCGAGGTCCTTGTCCGCCGTCTTCATGGCGGACGCAGTGCGGGCGGCGATCTTCCCGTAGTCCTCGGCGGACATGTGCCCGATCTGCCAGGGCCCGTCCATCTCATTGCCCAGGCACCACATGCGGATGTCATAGGGTTCCTTGGCGCCGTTGGCGATGCGCTGGTCACTCAGCGCTGTGCCGGAGGGATGGTTGGCGTATTCGAGGAGGTCGAGCGCCGCTTCGATGCCGCGGGTGCCAAGGTTGACGGCCATCATCAGCTCGGAGCCGGTCAGCTTGCACCAGCGCGCGAACTCCTCGAGGCCTACCTGGTTGGTCTCGATGGAATGCCAGGCGAGGTCGCGGCGGACGGGGCGCTGGTCGCGGGGGCCTACGCCGTCTTCCCAGCGGTAGCCGGAGACGAAGTTGCCGCCGGGATAGCGGATGGTCGTGGAGCCGAGTTCGCGGACAAGCTCGACGACGTCCATGCGGAAGCCGTCCTCGTTGGCGGTCGGGTGACCGGGTTCGTAGATGCCGTCATACACGCAGCGGCCGAGGTGCTCAACGAAGGAGCCGAAGATTCTTGGGCTGACGGGCGCGACTACGGCGGAACGGTCAATGCGGATGGTGGTCGGCGCTTCCACGGGAAGCTCGCCGCTTGCCGCGGATGTCGTGGCCGCCGTCGAATCGGGCGTGGTGGTGGTGGTCACGGATAAGATCCTTTTCTATCGGGTGGTCTGTGCGTCTGTGTTCAAGCTCGAAGTCAGGCGGTGAGGTAGTGCTGCCTCCCGGGATGCAGGCGGCGTGCGGGGGCGCCGTCGTCGTTCTGGGTCTTGTTCTCGGCCTTGTATCCGGCAAGAGTGTCAAGGCGATGCCCGATGAGCAGCCCGGAAACCAACAGCGGGAGCGATGCCCCCACCAGCGGCAGCAGTGCGCTGACGCCGGTGAACAGAACGGCGACGCCGGCCATCGTCACCAGCCAGCTCAGCGTCATCACGGGCGAGGCCAGCGGAAGCACCAGCGCGGAGCGCCAGGTCCGCCGCACCGTATCCCGGTAGCGGGAACACATTACGACGGCGGCACCCGCTGACACTGCCAGCGCTCCGGACACGACGACGGCCAGTGCGCTGAGCACTACCTGCATGCCTCCCTCCGCTTGAGCGAGGGTTGCTGCGTTGAGGACGGCCAGCAGGCCGGCGAGCGCGAACAGACTGCCGACCTTATTGGCGTGAAGGAACTGCGCACGGTAGGCGGTGACGAAGTCGCTGATCAGCCGGTCCCCGGGATCTCCAGCGCGGAGGCGTGCCAGAAGCGCAGTGGTGGCGACAGCGCTGGGAAAGATCCCGAGGATCCCCAGCCCAGCCAGTGCGCCTGTCAGGAAGAGAAGGTTCAGGAGAACCAGCTGGAGGACAAACCGGAGCCAGTCCATCAGGCGTCCCGCCCAGCCCGGGGTGTCGGTATGCAGGTTGTCGTTGCGCATGATCAGGCTCCCTGGGTTCCGGAGTAGACAACACCGTGCTCGTCGATTCCGCTGAAGGACAGCGCGGACCTGTTCCGCGAGAAGTCCCACGATCCGAAGACAACTGCATCCAGGTGTGCGTCGACCCCGTCTCCGGAGAGGGTGAGGCTCGCCCTGCAGGGTTCACCGGCGGAGGTGACGGCGCCGTCGTCGTGCACGGTCATAGGCTGGGCTTCGACCGGCTCGGGAGATCCCGGCGCGAACCGCACCACTCGCCAGATGCCGGTGATTCCTGCGGCAGACGCCAGGGTTTCGCGTTCCGGCCCGGCGTAGGGCTGGGGCGAGACCACGGGCCAGCCCTTCGCCGTGGTGAAGACCCGGCGAAGCTGGACAATGTGTTGAGTGGCATCTTCGGCGAAACGAACGTGGTGCACCATGAACTGTTCCTCCACACCGCTCTCACCGGTGGGAACGGTGAGGATTGAGTTGTGTCCGGGCGCCAGCCAGGAGGTGTCGCCGTCGAACCGGTAGCTGCCCAGAACCTTCGTGCCTACAGCGTGGGGAGCGGTGTCGACGTCCGTCATGTCGGCGCCGTTCACATCGCGGTAGGGCCCGGTGATCTCTTCGGCCACCGCAACACGGACGTTGTAGGTATTGAACAGCGAATCGTAGGAGACGAAGAGGACGTAGCGGTCATCCTCCGCGCGGTACTGGATGAAGGCTCCCTCGATGGCGCGGTCGACGTCCGGACTTCTGCGGGCAATGCAGGTTCCCAGGTCTTCAGGACTCTGAGCCATACCCGTTTCCGGGTTCAGGCGCAGCGTATGGATGCCGGAGAAGAAGGAACCGTAGGTGAGCCACGGGTCGCCATTCCGGTCGAAGGTGACGGCGGCATCGATCGCGTTCTGCGAATCCCTGCCGGCGAGTGTCCGGACCACCAGGCCGCGGTCTTCCCACGGCCCGGTGAGCTTGTCCGCGACGGCAAGGCCGATGGCCGACGTGCTGGAACCAAAGGTGGAGGCCGAGTAGTACATATGCCACCGGTTCTCCCCCGCAGCAGACGGCCAGCGGACAACCTCCGGCGCCCACAGGCCCTTCGCGCCGCTCCACTCGAAGGCGGGTTCAGGCACACCGTCCAGCGCCGTGCCGCGGTACGTCCACTCCAGGAGATCCGGTGAGGAGCGCACATGCACTCCCGCGGGAATGTTCGCTGAGTTGGCAACCGCGTCGGTCGAGAACAGGTAGTAGGTGCCGTCGTCGTCCCTCACCACGGTGGGGTCGTGTGCGTGGCGGGCGCCCCAGGTTTCCGGGCCTGTGGTCAGTGCGGGCTGCAGCTTTTCCAGGAGTGTCATGTCTCAGCCCTTCGAACCGGTGAGTGCGATGGACTCGATGATCTGGCGCTGGAACACGATGAAGACAATCAGCACGGGGAGCAGAGCAACGAAGGAAGCCGCCATGATGAGCGGGTAGTCGGTCTGGATGGCGTACTGGGCGTTGAAGTTCGCGATGACCAGCTGCAGCGTCTGCACCTCGGGCGAGTTCAGGTAGATGATGGGCGCAAGGTAGTCGTTCCAGACGGCCATGAACCACAGGATGAACTGCGCGGCGATCGCGGGTTTGATGATTGGGAAGATCAGTTTGAAGAAGATCTGCAGGTAGGAGGCGCCGTCGATCCTCGCTGCCTCGATGATCGAATCCGGGACGGAGTTCAGGTACTGGCGCAGGAAAAAGATCATGATGATGTTGCCGAAGATGAACGGCACGATCAGCGGAAGCAGGGTGTCCACCCAGCCGATCGAGGCGAACATGGTGAACTGCGGGATCATCAGCGTGGGAAAGGGCACCATGAGTGCTGCGAGCAGGCTCAGGAACAGGACGTTCTTGAACGGCATCCGCATCTTCGCAAAGGCAAAGGATGCCAGCGCGGAAAAGAGCGTCCCGACGATCGTGACCGTGCCCGCCACAATGAGACTGTTCTGGATACCGGTGAGCAGCGGTCCGGCAGACCAGATCCGAAGGTAGTTCTCCCAGACAAAGGGATCAGGAATCCACTGCGGCGGAAGGGCGAAGACGCCCTCACGGGTTTTCAGCGACGTCGAGAATGTCCACAGCAGCGGAGCAACCATGACGACGGCGCCGAGCGAGAGCACGATCGTCACGATGGCGTTTCCCACTCGGTGCTTTCGCTCCGCGATGGACAACCTGGTGCGCGCCTTGGTGTGTGAAGTTGCGCGGGATGATGTGTGGTCCGGGGACTCCTGCTCGGGCTTGAGCGGCGGAGGGGATGGGAGGACGCGTTGGGAGGACATGGTGACCTGCCTCAATCAATCGAAAACTGGTTGCGGCGGTTGAGCCGGAACTGGATGAAGGTAATAAGGAACACCATGAGGCCGAGCACAATCGACATGGCGGATGCGTAGCCCATCTGCAGGTTGTCGAAAGCCTTCTGCCAGATGTACCAAACAATGGTGGCGGAGGAGAACTCCGGACCGCCCGTCGGGGTCATGATGTTGATTTCGACGAACACCTGGGATCCTGCGATGATGCTCGTCACGACCAGGAAGAAGGTGACCGGGCGGACCATCGGGACGGTGATGTGGCGGAACTGTTTCCAGGCGCCGGCGCCGTCGAGGGCCGCGGCCTCATACAGGTGACGGGGAACGGACTGCAGGGCGGCCAGGTAGAGCAGCATCGAGAAGCCCAGGCCCTTCCAGATGGCCATGATGATCAGGGCCGGTTTCACAGTTGCCGTGTCCTGCAGCCAGTTGGGTCCGTCGATGCCGACGAGCGCGAGGACCTGGTTGATGAGGCCGAAGTCCCCGTTGAACGCCCACTGCCACAGGATGGCCACTGCGGCGATCGAGGAGATCACCGGGACGTAGTAGACGGTGCGAAAGAAAGTGGAGCCGCGCATCTTCCGGTTCATGGCGAGCGCCAGGGCCAGTGAGATGACCAGCCCGATCGGGATCCCGAGCATCAGGAAGAACGTGTTGTACATGGACTCCAGGAAATAGGGGTCCTGGACCATGGTGATGTAGTTGTCCAGTCCGCTGAACACCGGAGGGGTGAGTCCGTTCCAGTCGGTGAATGAGGCGTAGATGGAGAACAGCATCGGGTAAAGGGTGAACAGCAGAAACCCGATAACCGGCAGGGCAACGAACGCCAGCGCAGTCAGATGTTCCTGCCGGTGTAGCCGTGACCGGCGCGTGGTGGTGGACATCTGAGATCCTCGTTGATTCAGGAGGGGTGGGGATGGCCGGGCGGAAGCCTGGCTGGAGAGTGCCGCGGCCGGTCAACGCTTGGCCGCGGCACCCGATCGGGTCAGTTCATCGTTAGTGCTGCAGCGGTCTAGCCGCCGATACCTGCCTGCTGGTTGGCCGAGTCCAGGAACTGCTGCATTTTGGGCTGCGCTTCCTTGACGTATTCAGCCGCAGTCTTCTCACCGTCCAGTACCGGCTGGATGTTGGTGAAGAACTCGTCATACCACTCGGCGTTGTACGTGAGCTCGCTCGGGAGCGGGCGGCCGTAGTCCCGGATCACCTGAAGGAACTCCTCCTTGTTGGCGGGCTTGGTGGTTTCGTCGCTCGCCCATTCCTCGGCCATGTCCTCGAGGTTCGGGATCTGGACTCCGGCGTCGGTGAGGGTCTGCTGTGCTTCCTCGTTGGCGGAGAGATAGGTTACAAGCTTCGCCGCTTCCTCCGGGAGCTCAGTGGAGTTGGAGACTGCAATGCCGAGGGTTCCGGTGTAGGTGGCGGGTTCACCGGTTGCACCGACGGGGTACGGAATCAGGTCGTATTCGAACGGAAGTTCCTCGTAGGTGGCCAGGTCCCAGGGACCGACCGGGAAGAAGCCGATCTCGCCCTTCATCCACCTCTGGTAGGTGTCCAGGGTCTGCGCCTCGCCGGCGGACGGGGTCACCTTGTGCACGTTCTGGAGGTCAGCGAACCACTGCAGCGCTTCAGCGAATTCCGGAGTGTCGATGGTGACTTCGGTGCGGTCCTCATTCAGCCAGGATCCGCCGTTGGACCAGACAAACGCCGGCAGGTTCCAGACCACGTTCAGGCCGGTGCCCCACTGATCCAGCTTGCCGTCGCCGTCGGTGTCCTTGGTCAGCTGCTTTGCTACGTCGACGAACTCTTCCATGGTGTAGGGCTTATCCGGATCCGGGAGCGGGATACCCGCTTCCTCGAACATGGTCTTGTTGTACCCGAAGGAAAAGGGGCCCACATCCTTCGGTAGTGCGTAGATTGAACCCTGGCCTGAAAGCTGCCCGTCGAAGCGGTAGCTGTCAACGCCGTAATCCCAAATGTTGTCCAGGTCGATACTCTCGGAGCCCTCAACGTACTCAGTGATGTCTTTGATGATGCCGTTCTTCACGTACGCCTGGACTTCGCCAGGGCTGATGTAGAAGACGTCGGGGATCTGCCGGCCGGAAATGGCCGCCTTGAGCTTGGTACTGTATTGGTCGGCGGTGGTCTGGATCATCTCGACCTCTACGCCGTTGTCCTTCTCGAACTGCGCGACTGCCTGCTCGTAGGCCTTCTTGTCATCAGGCCCGCCGCGGTACATGAAGGTAAGGGAGTCGTCGTCGCCTCCGCCGGCAGCAGCAGCACATCCGCTGAGCAGGAAGCTTGCCGCCGCTGCTGCGGCGATGGTCTTGGTGATGGTACGTGACTTCATCATCACGTGGTCCTTCCGGTTAGAGGGTGGGCGGCACACCAGTTCATCCTGATTGCGAAGCCGGAGTTACAACGTTGATTACAACGTTGAAAACGAGAATGGCATAGATCACACTGGCCCGTCAACAGTGTCGTTGAAAGTTTCTGCGGGACACGGCGGCGGGGAACTCTTGCGGACTCTCGTCAGGGTCTTCGGTGACCCCCCGCGCGCCTAGTGATAGCGAATCCGGTCAGCGATAGAGGTTCGCGGCAATGATAGAGGTTAACCGCTATCGTCAACCCGAACCGCTATCTGAGGCGCCGCGCACCCACTGTCCGCAGATGGCCGCGCCGGCGGCGCGGGACGTATCGGCGGCAGGCACACCCCAAGCACCCCTTGACGCCCAGGAACGCGCGTGCGATATTTGCAACGTTGTAATCTTGCACCGCCTCCCGGACCGAAAGGACCGTGATAATGACGTCACGATCACCGCAAAGCCAGCGCCTTATTAAAGCAACAGCCGCTATTACCAAAACGACAGCCGCCGTCGGGATGAGCGTAGGCCTCATCCTCACGGGTACCGCTACCGCCCCGGCAATCCAGTCCGGCAATACCCAGAACAACGTTCCACAGACCTGGACCGCCCAGGGCACTCCTTTCGCCGAAGATCTACCCGGCGGAAAGACTGTTGTGGGTCAGACCTCCCCCATTCATGACCCAGCCCTCATCATCGATAGCGACGGCACCTGGTACGTCTACTCCACAGGCCTGGTCAACAGGGAGAACGGCGGAACCATCCAGGCCTGGTCCTCGCATGACAAAGGGACCACCTGGGAGTACACCGGTACGGTCTGGGACGAGATTCCCGCGTGGATCGACGAACACTTCTCCGACGGCGAGCTCCCCGGCAACCTCTGGGCTCCCGAGATCTACGAGAACGACGGCACGTATTACCTGTACTACTCGGCGTCCCGGTTCGGCGGCAACAACTCCCTCACCGCACTGGCCACCAACACCACCCTCGACCCTGAGGATCCCGACTATGAATGGGTTGACCAGGGCCTCGTGGTCTCCTCCCCCGCCACAGGCCTGGACCCCAACAATCCAAATAAAACGTTCAACGCGATTGACGCCGGCATCGTGGAGGGCGAGGACGGCAAGCCCTACATGGCCATCGGTTCCTTCTGGTACGGCATCTTCCTGGTCCCGATCGAATGGCCCAGCGGAAAGCCCGTCGACAACTGGCAGTCCCAGACAGTGAATATCGCTGACAGGTTCATGGCTGGTAATCCCATCGAAGCTCCGTACATCACAAAGAACGGGGACTACTACTACCTCTTTGTCTCGTTCGACTCCTGCTGCCGCGGCGGCGACTCCACCTACAAGGTCGCGGTGGGCCGGTCGAAATCCGTCACAGGCCCGTACCTCGACAAGGACGGCCGGGACATGTTCGGCGGCGGAGGGTCTGTGGTGCTGGACGCACACGGTGCCATCACGGGGCCGGGCGGCCAGTCCGTCTTCGGCGATTACCTCGCCTTCCACTATTACGACGGCGGCAACAAGGACATCCCCTACTTCCCCACGCTGGGACTCCAGAAGATCGACTGGGTGGATGGCTGGCCTGAGTTCAACCAGACCGTCGATCTTCCACAGGTGACGGAGGCTCCGCAGCCGGACGCCGCCGTCGTCGGCGGAAAGGCGACCTTCCGCGCTGAGGCTACGGGCACACCGGCGCCGGTCGCGGAGTGGGAAACATCGGTAGACGACGGCGAAACGTGGCAGCTCGTTGCCGACCAGCCCACTACGATCAACTCCGGAGACCGGCGGCGATCACAACTGGAGCTGAAGAAGCTTACTCCCGGGCAGGACGGGTTGCTGGTGCGGGCCGTCTTCTCGAACGCGCACGGCAGTACCGCCACCGCGCCGGTGGAGCTGGACATCCGGACAGCCGGATCCGGCCGACGTTAGGCCCACGGGAACGCGTAAGCGCACCAACGCGATATTCTGCCGGTGGGACACCACGATGTGTCCCACCGGCTCCAACTCGACAAAGGACTCTCCACATGGCGGCGACCCTGCATGATGTGGCCCACGTGGCCGGGGTGTCGTTCAAGACGGTGTCCAACGTCATCAACGACCACCCGAACGTTCGCCCCGCAACACGGGAGCGCGTTCAGAAGGCCATCGCCGAGTTGGGCTACCGGCCCAACCTCACGGCGCGCAGTCTTCGATCCGGCCATACCGGTGCCATCACCCTTGCGGTTCCCCAGCTGCGCCTCCCCTACTTCGCTGAATTGGCCGACGCCGTAATCCGCGCCGCCGAAGCCCGCGGTCTGGTGGTGCTCATCGAGCAGACGAGCGGCGAACGCGACCGTGAACTCGAAGTCCTCAAAAGCCCCAGGCTGCGCATGTCGGACGGGTTGATCTTCAGCCCTCTCGGTCTCGGTGAAGAGGACGCCGCGCTGGTCACCGCCGAAGTGCCAATGGTGTTGCTCGGCGAACGGATCTTCTCCGGCGGCTGCGACCACGTCACCATGCAGAACGTCGAAGGCGCCCGTGCCGCCACCGAACACCTGCTGGATACCGGGAGGCAGCGCATCGCCGTCGTCGGTGCGCATGAGGGCGAGGTTATCGGCTCGGCAGGGCTTCGCCTCAAGGGCTACCGTGAGGCGCTTGAATCGCGCGGAATAGAGTACGACGACGGCCTGGTGGCCTATGTCGGCACGTGGCACCGCGCGAATGGTGCCGAAGCGATGCATGAGCTGCTTGACCGCGGCGTCGAGTTCGATGCGGTGTTCGGCTTCAACGACACCCTGGCACAGGGCGCCATGCGGGTGCTGCAGGAGGCCGGCCGGCGCATCCCCTCCGACGTGGCCGTGATCGGCTTCGACGACCTCGACGAAACCCGCTACTCCATCCCCACCCTGAGCAGCGTCAACCCCGGACGAGAAGAAATTGCCGAGACCGCGATCAGAGTACTCATGGAGCGCATCAAGAACCCGGCGGGCCCGGCGCCTCGCGAGATCCTGACGCAGTTCGAGGTCATTGCACGCGAATCCACGGCCGCCTGACCTCGGGCCCTTTATTGAGACGCTGTGTTCAGGCCAGGGACCGGATAATTTCCGCTGCCGGCCCCGGCCGTACCGAAGCAAACCCGGTCCCCGCCCACAGATGCGCCACATCGGCATTCCCCTGCGCCACCGCGGCCTTGCGGAGCGGCGCCGTCACGTAGTGCAACTGCGGATACCCGGCAGGCGCGTCCTGATGCTCACGAATGAACCGGTTCGTCAGGCCGCGCGCATACCGTCCGGTGTAGGCGCGGGTAAGTGACGTCCCTGCGAATCGACCCTCGCTCAGCGCTGCCCGGTGCAGCGGATTGGTGCCCGCTTCATCCGAGAGCAGCAGGGCGGTGCCCACCTGCACCGCATCGGCGCCCGCTGCACGCAAACGCACGACGTCGGCTGGCCCGGACACTCCCCCGCCCGCAGCCAGCGGCACCTCAGTTCTGGACCGAATAGCGGCAAGCACGTTCTCGAGCGGATCCAAAGCCGGTGCCTTCCCCTGATCGAACGTCCCGCGGTGGCCGCCGGCGTTCGGCCCCTGAACGGCGAGCGCCCGAGCCCCTGCCGTGACCGCATACTCCGCCTCAACGGGGGTTGTCACGGTGACGATCGGAAGAATCCCCGCGTCGGCCATCCTCCCCAGAACCGCGGCGTCCGGGCAGCCGAAGGTGAAGGACACCGCGGCGGGGCGGAAATCCAGAACGAGAGAGAGCTTCTCATCCCAGCCGTCGTCGTCGTACCGGGGTTCACCTAACTCAGCTCCAAGCGCGGCAGCCTTTGCTCGCAAGGATTCAACATAAGCACCGAGGAGCGCCGCGTCCGGCTGGAAGGCATCCGGCACAAACAGGTTCACCCCGACGGGACCACTGCTCAGCGTTGAGACGCTGCGCAGCTGCGTCTCGAGATCCTCCGGCGCACGGTACCCGGCTGCGAGGAAACCCAGACCGCCGGCATTGCTCACCGCAGCGGCAAGCTCCGGCGTGGTAGGCCCGCCGGCCATCGGCGCTCCGATGATGGGCCTGTCCAGTTCGCGCAGATCAAACACGGCGGGGCCTCCCAGAGTCAGCGGACTTCGCCTCCCAATTTACAGGTGTGTGGGAGCGAAGAGCTTCAGCAGCGTCTCAACAACGACGACGTTGGGACCCTCCGCAGCGAAGCTTGTCTCCAGTGCCTCCCGCACGTCTTCCGGCGCCACGCGGACAGCGGGGACGCCAAAGGATTCGGCCAGCTTTACGAAGTCCGGCCGGGTGAGCTCGGTGGCTGTTGCCTTGCCGAACGCGCCCTCCATGTATTCGCGGAGGATGCCGTAGCCGCCGTCGTCGACAATGAGCCAGGTGACCGGCAGATTGTGCTGGCGGGCCGTGGCAAGCTCAGCGATCGAGTACATGGCCGAGCCGTCGCCAGACACGGCAAGCACGCGGTCAGACAGCCCCTTCGATGCGAGCCCCACCGAGCCGCCAATAGCGCTGGGGAAGCCGTAGCCGAGGCCTCCGGCCCCCTGCGCCGAGTGAAATTCTCCATCCCGGGAATCCCAGCAGCTCCAGGCCCAGTACGCCGCGATGGTCATGTCCCAGAACGTCTGCATGTCATCGGGTGCGGCCGCCCGGATGTCGGCCATGAAGGTCCGCTCCTTGCCCAGGTCCTGCTCATCAAGGCGCGCCTGCACCTTGGCAAGGGTCTCGGCAACGAGCCTGCGCGGATCGTAGTCGCCGGTGCGGCGCCCGGCCGGTTCGAGTGCGTCATCCAGCGCGGTGAGTGCCTGGCCGGCGTCGGCCCGGATGCCGAGGGCAGGACGGTTGGATTCGAGGACCCGTGGTTCGGCGTCGATCTGGATGATGCGGCCTCGCGGCTCGAGGCTGAAGTAGTTGGACGTCACCTCACCGAGCGAGGAACCGATCACCAGGAGCACATCGGCGTCTTCGAGCACTTCGGTGACGTAACGGTCCTCAACCCAGGATTGCAGCGACAGCTCGTGGTTCCAGGGGAAGGCGCCGTTGCCGCCGGGCGAGCACAGCACCGGCGCATCCAGCTTCTCCGCGAGCGAGAGCAACTCCTTCTCGGCCTTGCCGCGCCGGGCGCCGCCGCCGGCCACAATCGCTGGGCGCTTAGCGTCCGAGAGCCACTTGACGGCTTCACGGACCAGCTCGATGCGCGGCGGATTATCGAACGGCTCTGCCAGCGCATCCTCGACCTGGGGCACAACGACGGCGTCCAGCAGCACATTCTGAGGAACCTCCACCCACACCGGCCCCTGGGGCGAAGAGACGGCTTCGGTCCACGCATCCTGAATTGCGGACGGGATGCCGGACGCGTGCTGGATCAGCCGCTGGCTCTTGGTGACGTTGGCGGCCGAGGCCTTCTGGTCATCGAGCTGGTGCAGCATGCCCTTCCGGCGGGCGCCCAGGCCCTCAAGCGGGATCTGGCTTGCAATGACGACCATCGGCACTCCAGTGGCGTATGCCTCCTGCAGCCCGGCCAAGGAGGTCAATGCGCCGGGTCCGGTCGAGAGGAAGAGCACTCCCACTTCACCGGTGGCACGGGAGAATCCGTCGGCGGCAAATGCGGAGTTGTTTTCCACCCGGGAAGAGACGAACTGCAGATTGGAACGGGACAACGCATCGAACAGGCCCAGCGCGTGCTGGCCCGGGATGCCGAAGACGGTGGAGGCGCCCAGCGCGCTCAGCGTCTCGACAACCAGGTCACCGCCGTTGCGCTGGCCCGTGACCGGCTGTGGGGGAACTGTTGCATCACTGTCAACGGACTGCATCAGCCGTCCTTTCGCGTGGAGATTTCGTCGGCCATCAGACTCACCAGATCGTAGGCGACATGCGACGCCGCCACACCGGTAATCTCTGCGTGATCGTACGCGGGGGCAACTTCGACGACGTCGGCGCCCACCAGATTCATTCCGCGCAGACCGCGCAGGATCTCGAGCAGTTCACGGCTGGTGATCCCGCCGGCTTCGGGGGTGCCGGTGCCCGGCGCGTGTGCCGGGTCCAGCACGTCGATGTCGATCGACACGTAGAGGGGCTGGCTCCCGATCCGGTCGCGGAGCTTGGCGACGGTCTCGTCAACACCCTGGCGGAACACATCGGAGGAGGTCACAATGCCGAAGCCGAAGCGCCGGTCATCCTCGAGGTCCTTCACCCCGTACAGCGGCCCGCGCGTGCCGACGTGGGAGATGGCCTCGGTGTCCAGGATCCCCTCCTCCACCGCGCGGCGGAAGGGCGTTCCGTGGGTGTACTCGGCGCCGAAGTAGGTGTCCCAGGTGTCCAGATGGGCGTCGAAGTGCAACAGCGCAACCGGCTCACCGGCGCGCTCGGACGCGGCACGCAGCAACGGCAGTGCGATGGTGTGGTCACCACCGAGTGTGACCAGGCGGGCGCCGTCGTGCGTGAGGTCCAGTGCGTTCTGCTGGATGGTCTCAATGGCCTCGTTGATGTTGAAGGGATTCACGGCCATGTCACCGGCGTCAGCGACCTGCACGCGCTCGAAGGGCGAGATATCCATCGCCGGATTGTAGGGGCGCAGCAGCCGCGAGGCCTCACGGACATGGCTGGCGCCGAACCGCGCGCCCGGCCGGTAGGAGACACCGGAGTCGAACGGCACACCGACAACGGCGATGTCGGCCTTCTCCACCTGATCGATCCGCGGGAGCCGCGCGAACGTGGCCGCTCCGGCGTACCGCGGAATGCGGGCCGAATCGATCGGCCCCAGGTTGCCGCCTGCCGTGACGCGCAGCTCTTCCATGTACATCTCCTTAGTCCCCGTGACGTCCGCTCATACTCCGGACGTAGTTGCCCTATAGGCATCAACTGTTTCTCGTAAGGCTAATTGTGGTACGCGTCTCAGTCAAGGTCGCTGCACCGTGCGGACCGGTTTGCTCAACTTCCCCGGGCGGGCCCAGCGCCAGGCCTCGACACCGCGCCAAAGCCGAACAACAATGACTGCTACAAAGCCTTAAAACATGGGCAGACCGGAACACCGGACCCGCCGTAGCAGATCATCGCGAACAACCGCGCCGGTGGCTGGCGGAAACTGAAGCAGGGCGAGCCAAACACCTAGGAACGCGGGATTAGCGGCTTCTCTGCGCGGGCCTTGATCTGCTGCACAGCCCAGGAATTGCCATCAGGGTCATCAAAGCCAAAGAAGGTGCCGCCGTCGCGCTCGTCAAAGACGGTGACGTCGCCAACCTCGACGCCTCGGTCCAGCAGCTCTTCACGCGCCGCGTTGATGTCGGCGACCACAAGTTGAGGGCCTTTCAGGGTGCCCGGCTGCATCGCGTCCATGCCCGGGCCGTTGCCGAACACAATGGAGCAGCCGGAGCCGGGCGGCGTCAGTTGGGTGAAGTGCATACCGCCCGCGTCCGTCTCGAAATCCTGAACGAATCCAAGTTTGTCGCGGTAAAACTCGATCGAGCGCGCGATGTCACTCACCGGCACCACAACGACTTCCAGCGTCCAGTCCATTGACAGCTCCTGACCTTGAGAGGGATGGCTCACGTTATCGGACCACCCTCTGGGCGTATAGCCCATCGATTCTCGAATGGGAAGATTTGTGCCGTAAACAAAGCATGCTGATGGCTTACTCTGTTCAGAAGCGACTCTGCCGACAGCAAGGAGGTGCAGCATGGCCATAGCGGTTGACTCCCCCCGGAAGAGACGGCTTCGGCGTCCCCGCTGGATCAAGGAACCCTTCAACAGGGAGGCGAGGGCAGGGTATCTGTTCATCCTTCCCTGGGTGGTTGGGTTCCTCGTGTTCACGCTCGGAGCCATGGTGTACAGCCTCGTCATCTCCTTCACGAATTACGACCTCTCCACCGACACCGCCACGCCTGTGGGCTTCAGCAACTACGAACTGCTGTTCAAAGATCCCAAGGTGATGACGTCCCTGGGCAACACGCTGTACTACGCCGTACTGTCAGTGCCCCTCGAGATCTGCTTCGCTCTGCTCCTGGCCTATCTGCTGCACCGCATTCCCGAACGGGGGGCCGGCGTCTTCCGCATCATCTACTACCTGCCGAAGATGACGCCATCTGTCGCTGCCGCGTCCATCTTCCTCCTGCTCCTCAACGGGAACTCCGGGGCGATCAACGGCTTCCTGGGCATTTTCGGGATCGACGGGCCGCAGTGGCTGATTGACCCGGACTGGATGAAGCCGTCCATCATCATCATTGGCCTGTGGAGCGTCAGCGGCACCATGCTGATCCTCCTTGCGGCGCTGAAGAATGTCCCGCAGGACCTGTACGAGGCAGCGTCCCTCGACGGCGCAGGGGCCATCCGGCAGTTCTTCTCCGTCACCCTGCCGATGATCTCCAACGCCCTGTTTTTCTGCACCATCGTGCTGACCATCGCCGCGCTCCAGGTCTTCGACCAGGCGTTCCTGCTCTTCTACAGGGACACGACAAGCGCAGCACCCGACGCCGCACTCTTTGTCGGTGTCTACCTGTTCCAGCAGGCTTTCCAGCAGTTCAACATGGGTTTCGCTGCGGCCATCGCCTGGCTGCTGTTCGTCATCATCCTCCTGATCACGGTCTTCCAGGTCCGCTTCGGAAACAAGTTCGTCTACTACGAGGGGGGCCGGTAACCATGGCATCAGTTCTCAAGTCGCAACCGCAGGCTGCCGCTGAGTCGGATCCGCGGGACAAGTCCGCCGCAACCCCCACGCAGCGCTTCCCCTGGTACAAGCCGCGCAGCATCATTGGGCGGGTCGTCCTCTGGGCGCTTCTCCTGGGATTTTCCGTGCTGTTCCTGTACCCGTTCGCGTGGCTGCTGGCGGCAACGTTCAAGCCACGCCAGGACGTCTTCGACAACCGGCTCATCCCGGAAACCTGGGTCTTCACCAACTACGTTGAGGTGTGGGACCAGCTGCCGCTCCTCGCCTGGATCTCCAACAGCCTGATCATCGCCCTGCTGGCAGCCGGGCTGGTGACCTTCTCGAGCTCTCTGGTGGCCTTCGGCTTTGCCTACTTCCGTTTCCCGTTCCGCAACCTGCTGTTCGGCCTCGTGCTTGGAACCATGATGCTGCCCGGAGCAGTGACCATGATCCCGGTCTACCTGATCTGGAAGGAACTCGGCTTCCTCGGCACAACAGTGCCGCTGTGGGGAGCCAATCTCTTCGGCTCAGCGTTTTACATCTTTCTGCAGCGCCAGTTCTTCCTTGGCCTGCCCCGGGATATCTTCGAAGCCGCCCGCATCGACGGGTGCAGCTACTTCGGATTGTTCCGGCGGATCGCCATGCCGCTGTCCATCCCGTCCTTCATCATCGTGTTCATCTTTGAGTTCCAGGCGAGCTGGAATAACCTGCAGGCGCCGCTGATCTACCTGAACTTCGGCAGCCCGGACCAGTACACGGTGCCGCTCGGCATTTCCTACGCGATGTCGCTGTTCAGCCCGACCTCCGGCGGTGAGGCCGACTACCAGTACGTGATGACAGCGGCCCTGCTGGTAACGCTGCCCATGCTGATCCTGTTCGCTTTCGGTCAGCGGTACTTCATCGAGGGCCTGGCGGGACAGGGCCGCAAGGGCTGACCCACCACCGGGGCGCAAAGAGAGGGGAGCCAGCCTTGCGGCCGGCTCCCCTCTTTACGTCTTAACAACGACGGCGGCGCCTACTGTGCGCCGGCGGTCGCCTGTTCGTATACGAGCATTGCGGCGGCCTGCGCATCGCCCAGTGCTTCCTCGATGGTCTTGTCACCGGACATCGCGGGAGCCATGGCGTTCTGCAGTTCGGTCTGAATTTCAAGGCCAGCCGGCGATGAACCGAGCGGCACACCGTTCTCGAGTGCCTGGTAATAGGAGTCGATCAGCTGGTCGAAGCCCTCGTTGCCGGTCGGCTCCAGGTACTCCTCCTTGATCAGCTGGTCTGCGGTCTGCGAACCGGTGAAGATGCCGGTGAAGATGCCGCCCTCTTCCATCCCCGAAACGCGCGCCTCGGCTGCTGCCATCCAGGCTTCATCCGAGGTGTTGGTGACGGCCCACTTACAGGCTGCCGCCTTGTTCTTGGCACCCGTCGGGATCACGTAGGACTGCCCGCCGGCAACGGCGATGGCCTCACCGTCCTGGTTCCGCAGCGGAACACCGGAAATCTCGAGCTTGTCCGCATAGTCGGCCAGGACGTTGGGGTACCACTGGGCGTACAGCCCCGCACCAACCTGGTCAGCAACGAACTGGTTGTTCTCGCCGAAGAAGTCCCAGGTCTGGCCGAAGCTGTAGGCCGTCTCGTAACCACCCTGGGCGTCGTAAATCTCCTTCAGCCAGGTGAGCGCTTCAATATTGGCTGGGTCATCGAGAGTCGGTTTTCCGTCCTCGTCCATGATCTGCCCGCCGAACGCGGCGAACCAGATCGGAGCCTGTGACGGCATCTGAGGATCGAACCCGAGACGGGTGGGGTTCTCGCCGTCGGACTCGTACATCTTCTCTGCAGCGGCGAGAACGGCATCAGGATTCGAGGTGTCAAGATCCTCGGCCGTCACACCGGCTTCCTCCATGACGCGTGTGTTGGTGATGATTGACCAGGGCTGCCAGAACTGGGGAATGCCATACACCTTCCCGTCATAGGTGACGTCCTGGAGCACCGCAGGGTAGTAATGCTCCTCAGCGTTGACATCGTGGGTAGTGAAGCATTCATCAACCGGCTCGATCAGCCCCTTGGCCGCATAGGTCGCCACATACTGGCGGTCCATCACCACAAGGTCCGGCAGTGTTCCGCTCGCGGCCTGCGCAGCGAACCGCTGGGGATCGAAGTTGCTCTCGTTGATCTCAACGGTAACGCCGTCCTCCTCCAGGGCGGCGGTAGCAAGGTCCGCACGGGACGTTGCCACCTCATCGCCCAGAGTGAAGCCGCCCGTCGTCATGGTGCCGGAGAGTTCTGCTCCGTAATCTGCGGCCTCGCCGCCATCGGCAGTCCCGCCGCCTCCGCCGCCACATGCCGTGGCGGTCAACGCAACAGCCGCAACCACCGCAAACCCTGCTGTCCGAAAAGTTTTCATCGCTCCAGTCCCTTCACAAGCTAGCGCGCCGGGCACCGGCGCGGCGTCGTCGAGGCATCGAGGCGAACAACCGGTATGAGCCGGCCTGCCGCGATGAGTGACCACAACAGTCGCCGATCCTGTATAGACCGGCGTCATTCGATCAGTATTCCATAAGCTCGCTTGGTATCCCGGTAACGATTGGGACAGGAAATCAGCTTCTGGACGCCGCTGGGACCAGGGTCCACAGCACCACCGCTTCCTCGTCGGAGGGGTTCACCCAGGTGTGCGGTTCCCGGCCCGGGAAGGTGATGGTGTCACCCGCTTCCATCGCGTACCGGTCGTTGGAGAAAATCAGCTCGAACCGGCCAGCCACAATATGCAGGGTCTCCACTTCGCAGTCCACCGAGTACAGATCCGACTCGCCTTTGCCATTGGGTGCAACAACAGCCCGAATCATCTGAAGGCGTTGCTCCGAACGCGCTGTCATGAGCCGCTCGTTGATGCCTTCACCACCGAGACTGATCTTCGGTGCTTCACTCAGCCGGGTGAGATGCGTTTCCGGGACGGTGAAGAGATCCCCGATGGAGATGGACAAAACCTGGCACAGCGTCACGAGAGAAGCGACCGACGGCGACGTCAGGTCCCGCTCCACCCTGCTGAGGAAGCCTTTGGTCAGCCCGGTGGAGTCTGCCACCTGTTCGATCGTCATGCGCTGGGCCTGCCGCGCTGACCTGATCCGCGAACCAATCGCGACCGGCGCGTTGCTCGGTTCTACTGGGAGAGCCTTCACTGTGGTTCCTTCCGGGACTGCTGGTTTACGAGCATACAGACGCTGTCCGCTCCGTCACACTTGACCTGTTACTTCGGTCACAACTAGCCTAATACGCAACATCTGTTGCTTATAGGTGAAACCGCCCGTTCTCAGGAGAATCATGGAATTCGTCAACGTCGCCATCGTGGTGGTCTACCTCGCCTCGATGCTAGCCTTCGGCTGGTGGGGCAAATCGCGCACCAAAAATACCAGTGACTATCTCGTTGCCGGACGGCGGCTGGGGCCGGTGCTGTACACCGGCACCATGGCGGCGGTCGTCCTGGGTGGAGCCTCCACTGTCGGCGGTGTGGGACTTGGCTACCAGTTCGGTATCTCCGGCATGTGGCTGGTTGTCGCCATCGGCACCGGCGTCCTGGTGCTCAGCCTTTTCTTCGCCCCTACCATCCAGAAGCTGAAGATTTACACGGTCTCCCAGATGCTCACCCTCCGGTACGGGCACGAGGCCACCAAGATCGCAGGCTTCGTCATGCTCGCGTACACCGTGGTGCTGTGCGCCACGTCAACCGGCGCTTACGCCACCATCTTCGTCGTGCTGTTTGGCCTGGACCGCTGGCTTGCGATTGCACTCGGCGGAATCATCGTGCTGATCTATTCGACCATAGGCGGCATGTGGTCCATTACGTTGGCAGACATGGCGCAGTTCATCATCAAGACCATCGGCGTCTTCGCGCTCATGCTCCCCTTCGCGCTCTCCGCCGCCGGCGGGTTCGACGGCATCCGGGAACGTGCCGGGGAGGAGTTCTTCAGTATCACCGGAATCGGTGCGCAGTCCATCATCACCTACTTCGTGGTGTACACGCTGGGGCTCCTCATCGGTCAGGACATCTGGCAGCGCGTCTTCACCTCCAGAACGCCGGGCGTCGCCCGATGGGGCGGCACAACTGCTGGAATCTACTGCATCCTCTACGGCGTCGCCGGAGCCCTGATCGGCATGGCAGCCAGCGTGCTGCTGCCCGTCCTCGAAAACACCGACGACGTCTACGCCCAGGTTGCCATCGACGTCCTTCCCATCGGCATCGGCGGGCTGGTCCTTGCTGCCGCAGTCGCGGCAATGATGTCCACTGCGTCCGGCGCATTGATCGCCGCGGCAACCGTGGCGAGCTCCGACGTCGTACCTTTTGTCCACAGCTGGCGGCGCCACGGGCTGCGCGGCGGTGCCACGGTGGCTGCAGAGGGCCACAGGGAGTCCGACCCGGAGCACGACGTCGCGAGCAACCGCATGTGGGTACTGGGGCTTGGCGTTCTGGCGGTGCTGGTTGCGATCGTCCTGAACGACGTCGTCGTCGCGCTCACCATTGCCTACGACATCCTGGTGGGCGGTCTGCTGGTTGCCATCCTCGGGGGTCTGGTGTGGAAGCGCGGCACCGGCCCGGGCGCAGCGGTTTCGATGATCGCGGGGTCGGTCGTCACACTCGGCACGCTCGCGGTCTACGCAGGACTGGCGATCGGTGACGGCCTGTACGCGAACGAGCCGATCTACTTCGGCCTCATTGCCTCGGCCGTCAGCTACATTGCAGTCTCGCTTGCCACGAAGCCAACGGACCCGGCGGTCATGACGGCGTGGAACAAGCGGGTGGCGGGCGAGGTCCAGGAGGAAGTTCCCCTCGAGGGGCCGGTGACTCCGGTTCGCTGACGCTGTCCGCTCCCCAGTACAAAAACTGCCCGCAGGTGCAGGGCTGCCGTTTCGAACCGGCGGCCCTGCACCCGCGGGCAGTTTCTGTGTTTACGGTTCCTGCGCAGGCACCGCCCCGGCGCCGTCCGGATCGGATGTCGCAGGCACAGCAGCCGGCTCCGGCTCATCCTCCTCGTTCCATGCCTTGATCGCCGCCCACGTAACTGCGGCCACCGGTACGGCAAGAATCGCACCGACGATGCCGGCCAGGATGGTCCCCGCGGTCAACGCCAGCAGGATCACGAGCGCGTGGATGTTCAGCGAGCGCCCCATGACAACCGGCTGCAGGAAGTTGCCTTCCAGCTGGTTCACAACGACGACGGCGAGAATCACCATCAGCGCAACGAACGGCCCGTTGGCCACCAGTGCAACCAGCGCGGCGAGGACTCCCGCAACGGTTGCGCCGACGAGTGGAACGAATGAGCCGATGAACACGATCACGGCCAGCGGGATGGCCAGCGGCACACCCAGAATCAGCAGGGCGATGCCGATGAACACCGAGTCCACGGTGGCAATAATGGCCGTTCCCCGAACGTAGCCGCCCAGCACGTCCAGGCTCCTGTGCCCAACGCGCTGCGCGCGGTGCAACCGTTCCCCGCGGAAAGGCCGCAGCATGAAGGCCCAGATCTTGTCGCCGTCCTTAAGGAAGAAGAACAGGATCACCAGCATCAACAGCGCGCCTGTGAGAAAGCTGCCGGCTGCGCTGAGCCCGGTCAGCGCAGTACTGCCCACGGTCGAGCTCGTAGCGAAGTCGATCAGAGATTGCCGGGCGCTTTCGATTTGCTCCTGGTCAATCGGGATGGGTCCGGTCTGGATGAAGTCGTAGACCTGCTGGAAACCCTCGTTGGCCTGCTGGATCAGCTCGTCGAGCTGACTGCGTACCGCGAACACGATCCCGGTGATGACGCCTCCGAGCACCACCAGCAGCAGCAGGAAGGAGGTGGCAGTTGCCAGCGCGCTCGGCCAGCCGCGGCGTCGCAGCATGTTGACCAGAGGGCTGATGGCTGCGGCGAGGATCAGCGCGAGCAGCAGCGGAATGACCACGAGCCGCACCTGGATCAGACCGTAGATCGATACCACCAGCAACGTCAGGAGCAGGAGCAGCTGCGCACTGCGGAGGCTCACCCTTCCGAGGCCGTCCCTCCACGGGCTCGGCTGGTTGCGTGCTGCATTGGTGTCGCGTCTGTACTCCACGGCGCTTCTTCCTGGTATGAGAGGGCATGCTGAAAGCAGGCGGGTTCGCTACTACCCTACGTGCAGCCTGTTACAGCGGCAGGAACAGCACGGTGTAGATTCCGATCGAGCCCACCGCGAACACCGCCAGCGAGGTAGACATCACCGCCACAACATCCGCGTCCACCCGTCCCCGCGAAATCCCTGCGACGCTCCGCGCATACCGGCGGCGCTGGCTCACATAAATGCCGAGCGCCGCCGCCAGTGTTCCAGCCACAAGCGTTCCAGCGAACCAGCCGTAGGTTGGCACCCACCGCAGGAACAGGAGACTGGAGCCGACCAGCGCCGTCATTGTCCTACCCCAGGCCAGTGATGTCCGCTCCGGCTGAAGGCCGGAGTCCCGGACCAGCGCTGTCACCTCAGGTGCCCCGCATCAGCACGAAAACAACGACGACGGCGGCAACTACCGACCCTCCCAACGCCAGCAGCGGCGCCAGGAAAGGAAGCGGCAAAGGCGTGCCGTGCCGCATCGCACGCTCAACATTGAGCCAGCGAAAACACGCCACCGAAGAGATGATCATCGCATGCAGGAGCAGCAGGACGGCCAGGGCGGTCCGCAGCTGCGGCTCGAAGATCGCGGTGGTGAACGCCTCCACTGCGATCCCACCGGCCATCAGCGCCAGTGAGGTGCGGATCCACGCAAGGAACGTACGTTCGTTCGCAAGCGTAAACCTCGGGTCCGGCTCGGCACCTCCGCGCAGGAGGCGGCGGGCGAGACCACGCCGAGCGCCGTCGTCGTCGTTCATTGCGGTATCCACCGCCTCATCCTAACCAGTGCCGGCTTCAGGCTCCGTTGCGGGTACCATGGATGTTTGCGAAGGGGAGTAGTTCCGGAGTGCAATGCGCTCCGCGGCCTGTCGACATACTGGTGATCAGCGATGATGCCCGGCAGTCCACCGCATCAGCGGCGAACGAGACCTTCGGCCATGCATTCGTTAATGGCCGGAGCTCCTCAACAGCCCTGGCCGGAGAAAATCAGGAGCCGGCTGTGAGCCCCGAGGTAACCCGAACACCCGCCGAGATCAAGCGTTGGCGGCAGTATCTCGCCGACGAACGGGCAGAGGCTGCAACCTACCGCTACCTTGCCCGCAAGCGCGGCGGCGAGGAGAAGGAAATCCTCCTCGCTCTCGCCCAGGCTGAGGGACGACACGAACAGCACTGGCTCACCCTGCTGGGGAACGACGCCGGCAAGCCGTTGCGTCCGTCGCTGCGGAACCGGATTCTCGGCTTCCTTGCCCGGCGCTTCGGCTCCGTGTTTGTGCTGGCCCTGGCCCAGCGTGCCGAGGGCCGCTCCCCCTACGCTGCGGACCCTTCCGCGACCAGCGCAATGGCTGCGGACGAGCAGATTCACGAGGAGGTTGTGCGGGGCCTCGCAACGCGTGGACGCAATCGGCTTTCCGGCAACTTCCGTGCCGCGGTCTTTGGTGCGAATGACGGCCTGGTGAGCAACCTGGCTCTTGTCATGGGTATCGGCGCAACAGGAGTCTCGAGCGCTTTCGTGCTGTTCAGCGGTCTCGCGGGCCTGCTCGCCGGCGCGCTGTCCATGGGCGCCGGCGAATACGTGTCGGTGCGGTCGCAGCGGGAGCTTCTGACAGCGTCACGTCCCACGCAGGTCACCCTGACGGCAGCCAAAGAGCTCGATATCGACGCCAACGAACTCGTGCTGGTCTACCGCGCACGCGGCATGTCCCCTGAGGCAGCAGAACATCGTGCAGCCGAACGCCTGGGGCAATTCAGCTGTGACTGCGATCCGAGTTTCTCGCTCCAGCCCGAGCGTCAGGAACGGCAGGACGACCACGAGAGCGTGGGGACAGCGATGGGAGCGGCGGCCGCGAGTTTCTGCTTCTTTGCCTCCGGGGCAGTGATCCCCGTTCTCCCGTACATTTTCGGGCTCACCGGAATCACGGCTGTGATTGTCGCCTGCGCCCTGGTGGGGCTGGCGCTATTGGCGACAGGCGCCGTCGTCGGTTTGCTTTCCGGCGCCTCTCCGCTCAAGCGGGCACTGCGTCAGCTCGCCATCGGACTGGGAGCGGCCGCAGCGACCTACGTTCTGGGATTGGTGTTCGGCGTCTCTGTTGTTTGAGCGGAAGTTGCCTGAGCGGAATCGGAGTTGTGTTTCTTCGGTCGATAGCCCGCGATTGCTGCGCGTACATCTCCCTCCTCGTGCCCGCCTTTGTCCTTGCCGAACGGCAATGCCTTCAGCAGCGGGTGCACGATGGCCATGACGGCGAGGCCCCAGGCAAGTCCGACGATTGCCGACAACAGCGTGTTCACGAGCCAGGCCAGCAGCCCACCCACCACTGCAATACCCACGAACGGTTCTTCGAGGGAGTGGATGAGGTCGTACGGCGGGTGCCATCCAAGGTCATGGACGCCCTGCACCATGATGTGGCCACCTACCCAGAGCATGGCGATAGTGCCGATGAAGGTAATCGCGGCCAGCACCGCGGGCATGCCCTTGACGAGCAGCTCACCGAACCGCTTGGAGCCTGCAGAGTCTTTGGTTGTCAGGTGCAGCCCGATGTCGTCCATCTTGACGATCAGACCAACGGCTCCGTAAACGAGCACGGTGATCGCGATAGCCACGACAATCAGGATGAGCGCACGGGACCAGATGGACTCGGCGGCCACCTCGTTCATCGAGATGACCATGATTTCGCAGGACAGGATGAAGTCGGTGGTGATCGCACCCTTGATGACCTTGGCTTCTGCCTCGGGACCTCGCTCCACCGCTGGCGACTTCTTCGCATCGTGCTGACCGCGGAGCTTGTGCCAAACCTTCTCGGCGCCCTCAAAGCATAGGTAGGTGCCGCCCAGCATCAGGATGTAGGGGATGATGCCCGGGACGAAGGCACTGACGAGGAGCAACGCCGGCAAAATGATCAACAGCTTGTTGCGCAGCGAGCCCCAGAAGATTCGCTTGATCATTGGCAGTTCGCGGGACGGGTCAGCCCCGGAAACGTACTGCGGGGTGACTGCAGCATCGTCAATCACAACGCCGGCCGCCTTTACGCCGGCTCTTGCGGCTCCGGCTGCAACGTCATCCACCGACGCGGCCGCTATGCGGGCCAGGGCTGCGACGTCGTCCAGCAGGGCTACCAGACCGCCGCTCACCGAGTGCTCCCGTGATTTTCAGGGTCGGACGGCTGACCGTGGAGGCCTCGGTCGAGGCGCTGTGAAGACATGCTCCGAGTATATTCTGATGTCCCGGTCACCGCCCCGGGGACGGACCCGTGCTGATGATCTGTGATGGTGACACAGCAGAGGTTCAGGCGGGTGTTCGATGAAGTTTTCCTTCGTGGCTCGCGCATGAAATCCTTATGAACAATGGATATACGACTGGGCACCCGTGAACCGGACCACGATCGAGGGTGTTCAGCGGACATCCGAGCTGCGAAACGCGAGGGGTTGCCGTGCTCGGCTCAATTCTTTCAGTGACCCGGCGCGCCGGCACCTTCCTCGGCCGCACGTGTATCTACGCGCTGATCTGGGCGGGCCTCGCACTGCTCATCGCTGCTGCCATCATTCGTTCCCACTGGGGCGAAATCTCCGTTGGTCAGATGCTGCTGAACCTCGTCTCCGTGGAAACCGACGGCGGTGGCGGCCCCATCATCTGGATCGCCGTCCTGGGTATTGGTGTAGTTCCGCTGCTCATCACCGCCGGGATCGCGCTGTGGCGCTACGCCCGGCATCGTAGGCGGCGGAACAAAACGGCGGTCATTCCGCCGCGATCGCAGTGGATCATGAACACTGTCTCCGGCGTTCTGGTGGCCGGGCTGGTTGTCGCGGGCACCACGTCCTTCGCCAGCACGGTCAGCCTGTGGGATTACATCAAGGCGGCGAATTCGTCGTATGACATCGGCAACTACTACGTGGAGCCGACGGTCACCGGCGATGCGCTCAAGCGAAACCTTGTGTTGATCTATCTTGAGTCCGGTGAGGGCACCATCGCGAATGACCAACTCTTCGAGAAGGACGCATTCGCTTCTCTCAAAGAGGTCACTAAGGCTTCAGACGGTTGGCAAAGCGTCGAGAGTTTGCGCGAGTACAAGGGTGGTGGCTGGACAATGGCCGGCCTCGTTTCGACGCAGTGCGGCATCCCGTTGAAGGGCACAAGCTCCGCCATGGGAAGCGGCGCGCTGAACAGTCTCGGCGGTGAAGTCGACACCTATCTGGGTGGGGCTACCTGCCTGGGCGATCTTCTGGACGAGCAGGGATACAAGAACGTTTTCCTGGGCGGCGCCAATGCTTCATTCGCCGCTAAAGACGTCTTCCTGAGCAGTCACGGCTACTCCGAGATCAAAGATCTCTCCGACTGGCGAGCAGCCGGTGAACCAGAGAACAACTTCCGCAGCGACTGGGGCCTGAGCGATGAACGGCTGATGGCCTACGCCAAGGATGAGATCGACGTGCTGCACGCCGAGGCGGAGAACACCGGGCAGCCGTTCAACCTCACAATGCTGACGCTGGACACACACGCCCCGCTGCACGTCTATGACTATTGCGACGTGGACACGGAGAACGCGACCACCTCGGTGTTCGCCTGCTCCATGACCCAGGTGGCCGGATTCGTCGACCACATGAAGGAGAAGGGCTATCTTGAGGACACCGCCGTGGTGATCATGGGCGACCACCTCAAGCAGCTGACTACCGGCGACCCCTTTGAGGACCAGTTAAGCGGGAATGACAACCGCACCATCTTTAATCGGATCTGGATCCCGGGAGCGGACAGCAGCACCATCGTGCGCTCCGAAATGGACCAACTGAATCTGTACCCAACAATTGTGGAGGTGGCCGGTCTTACGCTCCAGGATCAGGAGGCAGGCCTGGGCGTGTCAGCCTTCGCTCCATCAGTGCCCGCTGACTCAGCGCAAGCGATGAATCCTGATGCCTACGCTGAGCTGCTCGACGCGGCCTCTGCGCAATTCTATGCAAAGGCCTGGGCCGGCGAACCAGCCATCGAATAGCGCTGAACCGAAGAGTCACACCTGTTGTTCAGCGAACGTTCCCTGCTCAAGCGAGATCGATCCAATAGCGACGCTTGCGGCCGGCGCCCGCGCCCACGTTGTCCAGAACGCCACGACACCGCTCGATCGTTGCAATCGACCCTGGGTTGTCGTCGTCGCAAGTAACTAGCGCATGGAGCCCGCAGCACTAACTGCCCAGGAGCATCCAGCCGCGATGGGCCGGGAGACTGTGGCGTCGGCATTTTCAAAACCTTCCCAAGGACTCGATCAGGCCTACCTATAAAGGGCGTTTATGGTGCGGGCCTTCCCGTCCATCGTGATCGGTCCGCCATAAGGCAGGATCCATTGTGGCCGCGTATGCCCGAAGGGCACACCAGCGCAGACTACGGCGCGAGGGTTGTATGAAGTTACCTGCTCGATGACAGCACCGTACTGGGCTGCCCGTAGGCCGGCGCGTTCCCGCCGCTCAGGGCGGGCTCCGAAGTCGCTGGTGGGAGGCCGCGCAAGCAGAACCCCTTCTACTGCTTCGAGGATGCCGCGTTCCCCAAGTGCCCGAACCCAACGTTTTACCCAGTCCGCAGGAGGAATGAGCTCGCTGGTCTCCAGCAACAATATTGACCCGCGGAGATCCGCGGCCCGCGGTAGACGATCGGCCAGGGCGAGCTGATCGATGACCTCCAGACAACCTCCCCAGGTCCGCCCGGACACCTTGCGTTCGGGTCCAGCCCAGGTCCACGCTTCGGTGGGCTCCCGCTCTCCGAACTCGACAAGCGCATCAGGGTCTTGCCAATCAAGTCCGAAGTCTTCTGATTCACCGGGCTCGACGATTTCCAACTCTTCGCCCGTCATCAACGCAGCTTTCAGGGAGGCACGGTGGATGCCGTCAATCTGAGGTCCCGGTCCGAGGTGAACCTGAGTTGACCCGCCGTAGAAACCTGACACGCCCTGCTGCCATAACCAATTGAGCAGGTTCGTATTGTCGCTGTACCCAAGGAAGATCTTCGGATCGGCACGAACCGCCGCCGGATCCAGCAGTGGGATGACGGTGATCTGGTCGTCACCACCGATCGTCGACAGAATGGCGCGAATGCTGGTATCCGCGAATGCAGCGTTGAGGTCAGCAGCGCGAGCTTCGGCTGTCGCCCCGAGCAGACGAGTCGTGGGAAACTCCACGGGAATGAGCCCAGTCGCAGCGGCTAGGCGGCTCATTGCCTGCTCATGAATGGCCGGCGCGAAGCCAGGTGCCGCAAACGAGGGCGACAACACCGCAACACGATCACCCTTGGCGAGTTTCGGCGCCGACACAATTTCCCCCGTGGCAAGCATCCCGCAATTCAAACACAGCAGCGTTCGGTCCGGAATTCGCTCGACCTAAACCTCATCGACACCAAGCACGACGTCGGCCGCATCCGTTTCGCGGTACGGCACCGTAGTGGGCGATTCGAGATGCACTGCTCGCGATGGCAGAATTCCGGCGCCGCCGTACCGTTCCATCACGCGCCACTGCGCGGCAACGTCCTCGCCTGCAAGGTCGACGGGCAGCTGGTCCCAAAATCCAAACCCGCCGCAATCCACCAGTGCGTCCCGGTCGAAGAGAACACATCCTCCCACCCAGGCCACCTTGTACAGCCGCCAGTCCTCCGGGGCTAGGTTGAGCTCCGCTGCAGCGTGTGTGAGGTTGGCGGCGTTGTGCAGCGCCCACCGGCCAAAAGACGGGTCATCCCGCCGCACTCGCTCAGGGCGGACACCTTCTCTCCCACAGTTCAAGCGGTTCACGCTCGTGCTCCCGATAGTCATCGAGAAAGGACAGCCCCTGAACCGAGGCGCCCACGAAGCCGCAGCCCGCTTCATTCAGAGCGGCGTGCATGCGGGCAATCATTCCTGGTTCGAGCCAGACGTCATTATCCAGAAACAGCGCCTGCTGCGCACGAGAGTGCTCCAGCAGCATGTGCCGCTGCTGCGCCACTCCGCGTCGAGGCAGATTCCGCTCGAGCCGGCTCATTGCGCAGCAGTGGGAGCGGTACGGATTTTCTTGACCATCGCCGTCGTCGAATGCTCGGATACGTAGTCGAGGATTCGGACCACTCCCCCGCAGCGCTCCACGACCGGCGCCTCCTCGAGCATCTGGGACGAGTAGTCTCCGCCCTTCGCGTAGATATCCGGCCGCAACGCTTCAATGAGCGGCACCGGGGTGTCGGTGTCAAAGGCGGTTACATAGTCGACACAGCTGAGCGCCGCAATGACCCCCGCCCGGTCGGCGAGCGAGTTAATAGGGCGGTCCGGTCCCTTCAGACGACGCACCGAGTCATCGCCGTTCAGGGCCACAACCAGCACGTCGCCCAACTGCTTGGCCTGCGTCAGATAGCGCGTATGGCCTCGGTGCAGCACATCGAAGCACCCATTCGTCAGGACAATCCGCCGGCTCTGCTCCCGCTCTGACTCCACCCGCTGCAGCAGCTCATCCAGCGGCAGGGTTGTCGAGGACAGGCCACCCAGGTACTGCGCAAGATCGGCAGTGGAACACACCGATGTTCCAGCCCGGCCCACCACAACATCCGCCGCAGCCTGCGCCAGATCGAGCGCAGCGCTCATCGGCATTCCCGCGGCCCGCCCAGCCGTCAGGCAGGCAACGAACGTATCTCCTGCCCCGGACGCCTGTTTCTCGGATGCGGGCCGCGCCCACGTCCGGTGCGCCTGACCCTCCTCAGCGAGCAGCACTGTTCCGTCCCGGTCCAGCGTCACGACGACGGCGCCCGCACCCGTCGCCGCGAAAAGCTCCTCCCGGTGTTCGGTCACCAGGTCCACCCGTTCTCCCGCAGCAGTGGACGGGAACGCGGTGCCCAACAGCCGCGCCGCCTCCTGTGCATTCGGCGTCACGATAGCCGGCGACAAGTCCGACCACGGCCGCGGGTCATGCGCATCCACCACCGTAAGCGCCCCGCCAACGTGGTCCCGCAGCGCTTGCCGCACGGCGCCGCCCAGCGCTCCGGTGCCATAATCACAAACGACGACGGCGGCACTGCCCTGCAGCGCGGCCGGAACCGCCGCGGCTAGCGCGGCCACGGAATCCGCGGGCGGCTCACCGTCCTGATCATCAAGGCGCAGCATCACCTGGTCGCCGCCGATGACGCGGTTCTTGGTAGTTGTGCGGACGCCGGGCGCGGCGATCAGTCCGGAGGTGTTCACCCCCGCGCTGTCCAGCAGCGCGCGCAGCCGGGTGCCGGCGTCGTCGGTTCCGACCAGGCCAACCAGACGCACGCTGGCGCCGAGAGCAGCAAGGTTCATGGCTGTGTTTGCTGCGCCGCCGGGAGCGTAGTCCCTGCGTTGGACGTCGACGACGGGCGCGGGAGCCTCGCGGCAGAACCGTTCAATGTTCCCCCTCCACCAACCGTCCAGGATCACGTCGCCAACCACGGTCACCACCGGTGCCGCACGGGCAAGCTCGAGAGGCACCCACTCGGTGAGGCCACGGGTTTCCGACAGCGTAGTCATGATCCGATGGGCTTTCCGGGCGCCTCGATGTGCACTACCTTCACCCTGCAGAACTCGTCTAGCAACTCCGGTCCGTAGCCGAAGCCCTGGCCGCTCTCACCGCGCGGTTGGGCAGAGCCGCCGGGAGCGCCACCAAAGACTGCGTTGACCTTGACCGTTCCGGCTGGAAAAGCAGCAACTGCCTTCTGCGCGTGCGTGATGCCGGCGGTCAGGACATTCGCCGCCAGGCCGTACTTCCCCGCCGCTGCGAGTTTCAGCCCTTCCTCGAAGCTGCCCACGCGCACCACGGGAGCCACCGGGCCAAAGGTTTCCTCCGTCATGATCTCCATCCGGTCACTGCAGTTCAGCAGGACAGTCGCCGGGTAGTAGGCGCCGGGTCCATCCGGAATCACCCCACCTTCTGCCGGTTCGGCTCCTTCAGAGACCGCCGCCTGGACCTGCGCGTGAACGGCATCGCGCAAGCGGCGGTCAACGAGCGGCGCGAAAGTTCCGGACTCGTTGCGCCGTCGTGCTTCAGTGACCAGCGCGGCACAGAACTCGTCTGCAATCGCGTCCACAACGTAGATGCGTTCGACGGCGGTGCAAATCTGTCCGGTATTGCTGAAGGCGCCGATAGCGGCCTGCTCCGCTGCCCAGGCCGGGTCCACGTCGTAGTCAATCAGCAACGGATCATTGCCACCGTTCTCGCGGAGCACATGTGCGCCGGTGAGCACCGCAGCACGCGCAATGCGGGCGCCGGTGGCGCTGGAGCCAACGTGAGCGAAGACGTCAACGCCGTCCTCCGAGGTGAGCATTGATCCGACCTCGGGACCTCCGGTAAGGGTGGTCAGCACACCAGCAGGAAAACAGGGCGACAGGAGCTCGCCGAGCAGTTGGCCCACGTGCGGACAACGTTCGCTGGGCTTGTGCAGGACAGTGTTGCCGGTGACCAGGGCTGCACCGAGCAGTCCCGCAGCAACGGCAACCGGATCATTCCAGGGAGTAAGCAGCACCGCCACGCCACGCGGCTCCGTAACCGTGTAGTCAGAGGCGAGTGCGGACCCGCGGAGGCTGTGGCCGCGATGCAGCGGCCCCAGCTCGGCATACTGCTCAAGGGTGGAAGCTCCGGCCTCAATGCCGGCAAGGGCCTCCTCGCGCGGCCGTCCGGTCTCCCTGCTGTTCAGCTCTGCCAACGTGTCCGCACCCGCGCGCAGTGCGCCGGCTGCGGCTCGAACCATGGCTGCCCGCTCCGCGGGTGCCGTCGCGGCCCACTCCGGATGGACGGTCCTTGCGAGCTGGACGGCGAGCGCAACCTGCTCTCGCCCGGCGCTCTCGAGTGTTCCTACGGTGCTGCCGTCCCGCGGGTTCCAGATGGTCAGGGCGGATTCCTCGCCGACGCTGCCGCGGGTCATGGTCTGGGGCTCGCTCGTCATTGCGCTCCTTCGTCTCGCAGCTGTTGCTTCGTGCCAAAGAAGTACCCATTCGGCGGCGGTTTACACAGCCTCGACAACGCTTCTGCGTCAGAGTGGGCGGTTAGGAGCTGCTTCCGCCACCATTCAATCCCGCGCTACCGGTCACCGGTTCGGTCCGGAGGCTGCCGGGATCGGCAACCGCCCGTACCTGGACCCGGCCGTCTACCGCGCGCACCTCGAAAGCCCGCTGCGGCCTGGTTGCAGGGCCCCGGTCGATTTGCCCGTCCGCCAACCGGAAGCGGCTGCCGTGCCACGGGCATTCCACACATCCATCCGCGATCGTTCCCTGGTGGAGTGGTCCTCCGCGATGCGTGCAGCGGTCGGAGATCGCCCGCACCTCGCCGTCATGGCGGACAAGCAGCACGGCAACTCCACCGGCGTCTACACATACCGGTTTGTCGGTGACGTCCTCGAGAGCGGCAACATCGGTCCAGTCCGTCGGCGCAACCTCGAACGCAGTGGTGTCGGTGCCCACGCCGCGCGCGTAGGCCAGGTGCCCGCCGAGCCAGCCGGACGCTGACACGAGACCCATGCCAAGCGCCGCTGTCAGGACGCCGGCACCGCGCGCCTGGGTTGCGCGCGCAGCGGCGCTGGCGGTGAAGACCCCAAGAGCGGCGACGTTGAGGGCTGCGTGGACAAAGCCCACCCTGCGCTCGGCTCCCTGGGTATCTGCCCAGTCGCTCAGCCCGGTCAGGGCCGTCGGCAACGCCGTGAGGTTTCCGAGGATGATCAGCCTGCGCGCCGCCGTCGCACTCCCTGGGTTAGGTCCACCGGCCACGTCAAGGAAGAAGGCTGACGCCCACGATCCCAAGGGGAGCAGGACCAGAATGGGGTGGGCCGGATGCCCTATCCCGGTACCGCTGAGAAGATTTTTGACGGGTCCGGGCTTCAGCCACTTGCCCACCAGGTTTGCGAGCGCATTGGCCGGGCGGTCGAGGGCTTCGGCCCGTTCCACCCGCCCGATGACATTATCCAGCGACGCGTTGATGGTGGCCATGTCCATGGCAGCCACTCCTTCTGAGACGGTGAACCAGCAGATAGTCCGACGCTAGCCCAGCCCCCACGGAAGGGGAAGCAATAAGTACGCTTATTTTATGGGAGTGGATGCTCGTGAGCTCCGGATTTGAGCAACGTCATCCTCAATCAGCGCAGCATTCACCGCCACTGC
Organism: Arthrobacter sp. Soil782; assembly: GCF_001428435.1. Taxonomy (GTDB): domain Bacteria; phylum Actinomycetota; class Actinomycetes; order Actinomycetales; family Micrococcaceae; genus Arthrobacter_D; species Arthrobacter_D parietis. The sequence goes on along the minus strand of NZ_LMSO01000012.1, from coordinate 62,408 downwards.
GAGCCGGTAGAATCACCGGCGGCAACGATGACCTGGGCCGCCGGATCGGCAGCGTTCCCGGTCGCCCAGACTCCCTCGACGCCGGTCCGGCCCAGCTCGTCGGTGGTGACGCACCCCGTCCCGTGCCCGGCCGGGCACCGGGCAGCTTAGGTGGAGACGTCATTTTCGGTGTCTTCGGCGAGATGGGTAGATCTTCGTGGCGAGGTGAATCACTGTGCGTCATGGTTATCACTCCGAAGGTTCTGTGGCTACGTCCGATGGCGCTTCGTCGCCGTCCGCGCCATCCTCAAGGTCATCGTCAATACCGTTGTTGTCGTCGAACTCGGTTTCTTCAACTTCTTCCGGCGAGTTTCCTTCGCCCGGATCGTCGCACCCGGTCAGCAGCACGGCACTGATACCCGCCGCCGCTGCGATTGCCCAGAGCTTCTGCTTTGCCATGGCCAGTCTCCTTCCGCTCAAGGATTCGGGGCGGATCACCCCATATCAATCAACAGTATGCTTACTACTTTCCTCTTGTCGATGCTTGTCGGTATCCCCTCTATAAGTAGGCTGATAATCTAGGATGAATGGCGCTGGACACCATGTAACGAGGGAGTTGGAGATGGCGGGTAAGTTCGAGCTCTACTTCGATGATGCGAAGCAGTACCGGTTCCGGTTGACCGGGGATGACGGCGCAACCCTGATGACGAGCGAGCCGTATACCGACAAACCCACGGCTGTGTCCGGGATCAATGGCATCCGCGATTGCGCATCCACGGCGTTGATCAGCGACCTGACTGACGGTGACGGTAACGAAACCGAGTAGCGCTTCTCCCGTGCGCGCTGAGGACCCTGGACCCTAAGGTGACTATGACCAACAGCCTGGCAGCGAACCGGAAATCCGCAGCAATGGGCTCGGGCGTCGGCCCGCTTCTGGACACGTTCCCCAACGTCGAGCGCATCGCCGTCCTGCGGGGCGGCGGCCTGGGTGACCTGATGTTTGCCTATCCCGCTCTCAGCGCCCTTTCCGCGGCGTATCCGGAAGCGTCAATCACCCTGCTCGGAGTTCCGCTGCACGCAGAGCTCCTACGGAACAGGCCCGGTCCGGTCGCTGAGGTGGAAGTCCTTCCCTACGCGTCCGGAGTCCGGCCCGGGCCCGAGGACGGGACGGCGACCGCCGACTTCTTCGCAACGATGCGCTCCCGCAGCTTCGATCTTGCCGTGCAGATCCACGGCGGCGGCCGCAACTCCAACCCGTTCCTCCTCAAACTGGGCGCACGGCATACCGTCGGTACCCGCACACCGGACGCCGTCGAGCTGGAGCGCAGCGCTCCCTATATCTACTACCAGAACGAGTTCCTGCGATCCCTTGAAGTGGTGGGCCTCGCGGGAGCCGCACCGGTATGCCTTGAACCGCAACTGGTGGTGACGGAAGAAGAATGGGCTGCCGGGCAACGGATTACGGGCGCCGGAACACGGCCGCTTCTGGTGATCCATCCGGGTGCCACCGATCCGCGGAGGCGGTGGCCGGCGTCGTCGTTTGCCACGGTTGCGGCGTGGGCTGCACGCGACGGCAGCGATGTGGTGATCGTGGGCGACGACGGCGACGCCCCCTTGGCCGCGGAAATTGTCCGGTTGGCAGCCGGTCACCAGGCAGCGGGTCACCAGGCAGCCGGCCAGCACCGAGGTGGAGCCGCGTGTATCCGGTCCCTGGCCGGACGACTCTCGCTCAGCGAGCTCACCGGCGTGCTCTCAGCAGCAACCGTTGTTGTCGGTAATGACAGCGGACCACGGCACCTGGCCCAGGCGGTCGGGACGCCGACAGTAGGGATCTTCTGGGTGGGCAATGTCATCAACGCCGGAGCGATGGGGCGCGTACTGCACCGCGTGCATGCGGCGTGGACAACACAGTGCGCGGTGTGCGGCGTGGACGTGACGCAGGTGGGCTGGACCGCTGAACGGTGCGAGCATGATGACTCGTTTGTCCAGCAGACCCAGCCCGATGCCGTTTACGACGACGTCCGGGACCTTACGGCCACGACCCCTCTTCTTCGTGGCAGATAAGCATCTGCCGGACTTCGCAGCCCCGCGGCTGCGATAGAGCGAACAGGATTGCCTCCGCCACGCGCGCCGGGTTGTTGAGGCGTGAGTTGTCCTGCGGCTTGTACTTCTCATCGCGGTCATCGAAGAACTTGGTCTCCATGCCACCCGGGATCATGGTGGTGACCCCCACTTCTCCTGCCATTTCCGCTGCCAGCGCATGGCTGAAACCCACCACTGCAAACTTCGAGGCGCAGTAGGCGGTGGCGTCCGCGACGGCCCGGATACCCAGGGTCGAGGCGATGGTGACCACCCGTCCGTGGCTCGTCTTCAGGTAAGGCAACGCTGCACGGACGGTGGAGACTGTGCCGGTGAGATTGACCGCCAGCACCTTTTCCCATTCCGCGGCCGCCACGTCCTCAAGCCGGCCGCAGCGGTCTATGCCCGCAGCCGTGACGACGGCGTCCAGTCCGCCGAGCGTATCGCCCGCCTGCTGCACGGCGCCGGTCACCGCCTCACGGTCTGCGACGTCGACCTCCAGCGCTTTCACCCCGGAGACACTGCTGATATCCCGGTCCAGCACAATGGGGGTACCGCCGGCGTCGAGCACGCGGGCTACGACCGCCGCTCCCAGCCCGGATGCTCCGCCGGTGACCAGTACACGGCCCGGATTGAAGGTGCTGTTGCTTTCAGACATGTGGTCCTCTCTGTGCTCTTTGACTGTGCTAGCCAACCTCGGCAAGTGCCGCGGCCAGGGATGTGGTTGATCGTGCAGGTATATAGGGAACAGTGACGGTCTGCCCGCCCCACGAGCGCAGGAGCGCTGATTCGGGCAGCTCCGTTGCTGAGTAGTCGCCGCCCTTGACCCAGATGTCAGGGCGCAGGGCGGCGAGGGCCTCCTCGGGGGTGTCCTCGCCGAAGACGAAGACCGCGTCGACGCACTCGAGGGCTCCGAGCAGTTCCGCGCGGTCGTCCTCGCCCATGATCGGGCGTTGGCTGCCCTTGAGCCGGCGGACGGACTCATCCGAATTCAGGCAGACGATCAGGCAATCCCCCAAGCGACGCGCCGCTGACAGCGTGCGTGCATGTCCGGCATGCAGCAAGTCGAAGCATCCCCCCGTCGCCACCACTGTGCCGCCGGCTTCCCGGGTTTTCCGGGCAACGCGGAGTGCATCGACAGCGGGACCGTGAAGCTGCGTCGGCTCCGGCTCCTCGCCCAGAGCGGAGACGCCGCCGCGGCTGAGGAACTCGGCGGCACGCTGGACTGCGGCTTGTACTGCGTCCTCGAGCTCCGCTCCCGTGCCGAGGGCGAGCGCCAGGGTTGAACAGAACCGGTCGCCGGCTCCGCACGGGTCCGCAGCCCCGATCGCAGGCGCAGGAACCAGGTGCGGCAGCTCAGCGCCCTCACCTTGCCTGTGAAGGAGCGCCCCACGCTCACCCAGCGTCACAATGACCGCTTTGCTCTGCCAACGCCGCTCGAGGAGTGCTGCAGCGTCAGCTGCTTCCCGCACCGTGTCTGCCCTGCCGCCCTGTCCCGTTCCCGCCGCTTTGAGCGCTTCGCTGAGGTTCGGCGTCACGGCGGCAACTCCCGGAACCGGATCCGGGCCTGCTGGGTGCGGATCCCACACCACCGGGATCCGGCCGGCAATGCGCTCAAGCAGCTCCCGCAGCTCAGTATTGGCGGCCAACCCACGCCCGTAGTCGGACACCAGTACGACGTCGGCGCTCTCCACTGCGCGCAGCATCTCACCGGTCACGGGCGGTACCGGTGCTTCCGCGCAGCCTTCATCGAATCGTACGATGGCTTGGCTGCCTGCCCGGATCCTCGTTTTCACCGGCGTGGGGGCGCCGGAGGGTCCGGTGACGAGCGGAATGTCCGTGAGCTCCGCGCGCAGGTGTGCGGCGGCGTCGTCGTCGGACAGGACCGTGACCAGTTCAACTGTGGTTCCCTGCCGGCTCTCCTGCACGTCCTGCTGAAGCATGCGGGCCACCAGGCCGGCACCGCCGGCGCGGCGGCGGGCGGCGGCGACGTCAATCACGGGCACGGGGGCATCCGGGCTCAGGCGGCTGGCGTCTCCGGACAGGTCCACGTCGAGCAGCACATCGCCCACGACAACGATTTTCATGATCCCTCCCCTGCCCGGCAGCGCCTTGCCTCCGAGTCAAACGCCCTGCAGATAGCGTGAAGCGCGATGAGGTGGCCCTCCTGTGCGTTCGCTGACCGCGCCTCCACTGCCACGTAGTCATCACACGCAGCGGTGAGCGGGTTTGGGCCGGGACCAGTGAGTGCCCAGCTCGTGACGCCGATTTTCCGGGCGGCTTCGGCGGCGCGTAGCAGGTTCGGGCTGTTTCCGCTGGTACTCAGGAGCATCAGGACGTCGCCCTGCCGTCCGTGGCCCTGCACCTGACGGGCAAACATGTTCTCGTAGCCGTAGTCATTGGCAATCGCGGTGACCGCGGAGGACTCCGCGTGCAGGGAGATCGCTGAGAACGGTTCGCGATCGCCGTCGAACCTGCCCACCAATTCCGCAGTGAGGTGCTGCGCTTCCGCCGCTGATCCGCCGTTCCCCGCGGCGAGCAGTCGCTGACCGGCCATGAGCCGCCCGGCGAGGTCCACACCCCAGTCGGCGAGGTGGGCAGCCGAGGCCATCAGCGATTCCACCGCAGGAAGGACCTGCTGCAGGTGCCGCACGACGGCGTCGAAGGCTGCGGATTCGGTAGCCGGCGCCGGAACGGGACGCGGCGGAACTGCGATCAGCGGCTGCCTGTGTCCGGGGCGGACGGTGGCCACGTACTCAGCGCTCATCGTGCGCTCCTTCCTGTGCTTTGTAGACGTGGACTGTGTGCAAGCGCTGCAGCGGTGCCCTGCTGAGATCCCCGGCGGCCGGACTGCGAGTGCCCGCTCGCCTGGTTGAGGGTAAGCTGGTAAGCCTTTTCGGTTTCCGCCGCAATGCGGTCCCAGGAGTAGCGGGCATGAACCCTCGCCAGCCCTGCCCGTCCAAGTTCCCGGGCTGCCTCCGGGTTTTCGATCACCTGGCGGATCGCTTCGGCGAGCGCATCCACATCCCGCGGCGGGACATGCAGCCCGGTCTGGCCGTCCACCACGGTGTCAATGAGCCCTCCGACGGCCGCAGCGATCACCGGGACGCCGCACGCCATCGCTTCGAGCGGGACAATTCCGAACGGCTCATACCAAGGCGCGCAGATCACCGCGTCGGCACTGCGTAGTAGCTCCGGCATCCGCTCGCGGGGCACCTGGCCCTCGAGGACCACCTGATCCGCAACGCCGAGCTGGGTTGCGAGGGCCAGCAGGCGCTGGGCTTCCGGATCTTCTTCGAGGCGCTTGGCGTCGCCTCCGCCGCCGACAATCACCAGTTCGACGTCGTGAATCCCGCTGTCCGCCAGCGTCTTCAAGGCGCGGATCGCCAGGTCCACGCCCTTGCGCGGCACCAGCCGCCCGACACTCATGATGCGATGCGTTCGCCGGCGGGCGGCGGCGGGGCCGTCAGCACCGAACAGCGTGAGGTCCACTCCGCACGGCGCCACCGACACGCGGGTGCCGTCGACGCCCATTGCTTTCAGTTCGAACACCTCGTCCGAGCAGGTGGCGATGACCCTGTCTGCCTGGCGGCCCACCGAGGGTTCCAGCCAGGCGCGTTCCATCGGGCTCGTGTCTTCCTTGCCCTGATGCCGCCGTTTGACCGTCCCGAGCGCGTGGAAGGTCTGCACCATGGGGACGGCATAACCCAGGTCCTCGCGCCGTGCCGCGTCCAGAGCGGCGAGACCGGACATCCAGAAGTGCCCGTGCACAAGGTCCGGTGGACGCGTTCCCCAATCGGCTGCAATACCGTCGGCGAGCGCTCCCATATAGGGCAGCAGCTCATCCTTGGCGATGGCAGTGGGCGGGCCGGCGTCGACATGGACCACCTCGAGTCCGGGGCCGGCCTGCACCCTCTCGGGCAGGTTTTCGCTGTCCCTCCGCGTATACACAGTAATGGTGTGGCCCCGCCGTGCCAGCCCCAGGGACAGCGCGGCAACGTGCACGTTCTGCCCGCCGGCGTCCACTCCGCCGAGTGCTGCGAGCGGGCTTGCGTGCTCCGACACCATGGAAATCCTCATCGTGGTCTCCTCTCGGAAGCTGCGGGAATGGGCGTGCGTTCCGTTGACCGGCCCAGAATCTCGTCCCATGCCTGCAGGAACGCCGGCAGCCCGTAACGAACAAGTGCTACCTCCCGCGCAACCTGTCCGCGGGCGCGCGCTTCGGCAGGGTCCTCCAGAAGCAGCCGGACCGCCGCACACAGCTCGTCGACGTCCGTGGAGATCGCGCCTGCCTCCGGCGGAACGGCGCGGGCCGCCTCGGTGGTGGCCAGTGCAATGACAGGCATGCCGAGGTGCATTGCTTCAAGCAAGGCCAGGCCGAGCGAGGTCCACCGTAGCGGATGCAGGTAGAGGCGGCGCCGTGCGAGCTCTGCGTGCAGCGACGCCGTCGGCAGGTCCCCACAGACCGTGAGTTCACCGGCTCCGAGGCCGAGTGCGTTCGGCAGTTCGGCAGTTCCCATACCGAAGACGTCGAGGGGAGCTGCGCGGCTGAACTGCGGAAGGAGGTCGGTGCCGGTCACCCGGCCGCGCCGCACCGGCTCGTTCACGACGACGGCGGCGCGCGCCAGTTCTCCGGTGTAGAGCGGTCCCGGGTCCACGATGCCGTGTTCCACCACCATTGTCGGTGCCATGCCGTTGTCCCAGAAGAGCCGGTTGAAATGGGTGACGTGGACAATCGGAATCTCGCTCTGCCCGGCCAGCGGGTGCAGCGTCGTCGGGATGTCACCCTTCGGCGTGTTGTGTTCGAGGAAAACCGCTGGAATGTCCGCGCCCGGCCGGCATCCGAGCAGGCGTTCGACTGCGTCGAGCTCCTCGAGCCGCTGCAAAATCACGATGTCCGGCTCTGCTTCCCGCAGGTTCTCCGGTGCCACTTCGCGGACTGAGCCGGGCCAGTCCCGGCCGGCGCGCCCGAGTCCCCACGCACCTCCCTGGGGTGTGGTGGGCAGCAGGTACTCGTGGGAGCCCCGCACAAAGGCATCGGTCCAGCCGCCGTGAACGTGCCAGAGCAGTATTTTCATGCGTTCCTCGTTTCTCTTCTGCCGGCCAGCGACGGCACGCCGGCGAGCAGCCGCATCAGCGCGGCGAAGGCATCCTCAGGACTGACATTGGCGAGGCAGGGGTGGCCGGCGACCGGGCAGTCACGGGCGCGGGTCAGCTTGCAGGGTGCGTTCTGAGTCCCCAGCAGCTCTACCGGCACCCGGTACGGAGCCCACCGGACGGCCGGCACAACCGGCGAGAACAGGCTCACCACAGGGGTGCCAACGGCTGCAGCCAGATGAGCCGGACCGGTATTTCCGACGACGACAGCCCCGGCTCCCGCCAGCACGCCCGCCATGGTCAACAGGTCAGTCTGCCCGCCAAGGTCAATGCCGTCCGGGCCAGCCACCGTGGCCGTCAATTCGCGCTCGCTGTTTCCCCCGGTGACCACCACGCGGTAGCCGGCGCCGGTCAGCAGCTCCGCGAGCGCCGCATGGTGCAGCGGCGGCCAGGTGCGGGCGGGCACGGCTGCGCCGGGGTGCAGCACAATATAAGGTTCGTTTCCCACCAGGTGGGTCACATCGGGGACGTCGCGCACGGAAAGCCGGCCGTCGTCGTCGTCGGGCAGGTGGTGGCCTGCGGCAGCGGCAATCTGCAGCGCTCGCTCAGCCTCCGGCTGGTCCTCGGGGAAGTCCTCACCGGGCTTCAGCCGGACGTCCAGGAGGCTGCCCGCGTAGTCGACGGATGCACCGGTAATCCGCTGCACACCGGCCAGGCGCAGCAGCATCGCCAGCGGCAGTGGCGACTGATGGAACGAGGTCAGGATGACGGCCTCCGTGATGCCCGCCGCCGTCACAGCCTCCTGCAGGACATTCAGGTGCTCGTGCGTGACCTCAGGCGCCGGCGCCGTGATCCAGGGACAGTCCCAGACAAGAACGTCGGAAACTCCCGGGAGCAGCCGTGCGCCCGCTGCACCCTGTGGACCGCACACCATGACGACGCCGGCAGGCTGGCTCGCGGCGACCGCCCGGACCGCCGGCCCTGCCAGGAGAACATCGCCCACGCTGTCCAGCCGGGCCACGAGGGTGCGGCCGCTCATGCGCTGCCCCGCAGGAGAGTGACCGCTTCGGCGAGGGTGCCCGCAACGAGCGGTGCGGCGTCGATTTCTTCCTGCCGGGTGACCGGCGTGGGAACCAGCACGCCGGTGGCTCCCGCGGCGGCGGCTGCCTCGACGTCCGACCCGATGTCTCCGATGAAGGCAACTTCCGAAGGGTGCAGTCCCAGCCTTTCGCAGGCGCGCAGGATCATGCCGGGTGCCGGCTTGCGGCAGGTGCAGCCGTCACCGGGTCCGTGAGGGCACAGTTCCCAGAGATCGAACGGGCCAAGAACGGTTTCGACGCGCTCGTTGACTGCGTCCACCTGAGCCGCTGTCAGCAGGCCGCGGGCAATGCCGGACTGGTTGGTGAGCACACCCAGCGGCACTCCGGCGGCGCGAAGGCCGTCCAGCGCTTCCTGCGCTCCGGGCATCGCGACAACCTGCTCGGGATCACCGTTGTACGGCACATCAACCACGATGGTGCCGTCCCTGTCGAGGAGAACGGCTTTGGGCTCGCTTCTCATACAGGCACAGTTCCCTCCGAAGCACGAACCTAAACACTTCTCACCGGAGAAGTTCTTCCCGCGGGTCGGGACTCCTTCACAGCGATGGGCCGACCACGCTTCTGGCAGGATGAAGATCATGCTGCCTGACACCGCCGTGGAAGCACTTGAGCCGGATGGACGCCCCGAGGTGCTGGCGCTTCGTGCACTGAAACTGGGAGACCTGCTGGTCGCGGTGCCCGCTCTGCGCGGGCTACGGCGAGCCTTCCCGGATCACCGCATCCTGTACGCCGCGCAGTCCTGGCTCGAACCGATCGTCGGGCTCACCGGTGCAGTGGACGCGCTGCTGCCCACCCACGGGCTCGATGAGCCGCTGGCGTTGCGCCCGGGCAGGGTGGAGGTCGCGGTGAACCTCCACGGGAACGGTCCCGAAAGCCGCGGGAGGCTCGAGGCGCTGGACGCAACACGCCGGATCGGGCATCAAGCACCCGGCTGGTCCGGCCCCGAATGGGAGGACGGTGTCCACGAGAGGTATCGGTGGGCGCACCTGGTGAGTGCGCACGGCATCGAGGCTGACCCGCTGGACTATTTCCTCCGGCCGCCAGCTGTCGAAAGCCCGGCACCGGGCGCGGTTGTCATCCACGTCGGCGCGGCCTATGGGAGCCGGCTCTGGCCGGTCAAGCGGTTTGCCGACGTCGCCCGTTCCCTGTCGGATGCAGGGCACCTGGTGCTGTTGACCGGCAGCGCGGGTGAGCGTCCCCGGGCGGAGGCAGTGGCGCAGACGGCCGGGCTTCCGGACGAGCAGGTAGTGGCCGGCCGGTTGGGGTTGCTCGAGTTCGCCGCGCTGATTGCTTCGGCTGAGCTGGTCATCTCGGCGGATACGGGCGCAGCGCACCTCGCCTCGGCGTACGCGCGGCCGTCGGTGGTGCTGTTCGGTCCTGCCCCGGCAGCGGAATGGGGCCCACCGCCGGGTCCGCACCTTGTGCTCACGGACGAGTCGGTGCGCCGCGGCGAAACGTTCGCCGCGGACCCGGATCCTGCGATTCTGGCGGTCACCCCGGAAGACGTTCTGCGTGCCGCAGCGGAGCTGGGTATCCGGAGCTAGACCGGCTCAGGCAATGCTGGCAGCCCGGTCCGGTGCCGTCATCTTCAGAACACGAGAGGGGTCCGCGCGGTGAAGACCGGCGTCGTCGAGAAGGCGTTTCTGCAGCTTCACGAGAGTCCGGGCAAGAAGACGTGAGACCTGCATCTGGGTCATCCCCAGCCGGTGGCCTATTCGGTCCTGAGTTTCCTCATGGAAATACCGCCGGTACAGCAGCTCCTTCTCCCGCGCAGAGAGTTCGTGAACCGCAGCACGCAGGGCGAGCACGTCGTCGGCATGGGCGAAAGGGTCATCCTCGGCAGGCAGAATCTCCGCCCAACCCGGTCCCTCCGCGGACGTGTCAAGGGACTCGGGCCGCTGGCTTCCACCACAGCTCAGGGCTTCGGCCACTGTTGCCGGATCCTTCTCGAGGTGTTTGGACAGTTCGGTGAGGGAGGGCTCCCTGCCCAGGCGCTGGGCAAGCTCCGAGTCAGCCTTGGCGGCTGTCGACTTCAGGTCCTGGAGTTCCCGCGGCGGGCGGACCATCCAGCAGCAATCCCGCAGGTAGCGCTTGACCTCTCCCCGGATGGTCGGCGCCGCATAGGCCGCGAAGTCGATGCCCAGCTCCGGGTCGAAGCGCTTGGCCGCCTTCATCAGGCCCAGATAGGCAACCTGGCGGACGTCAGCGGCGTCGTTGGCAAAAGGAGAAAATCCGCGCGCGATTGCTTCAGCAAGATGGAGGTGCTCAAGTGCAATCTCCTCCTGCATTGCACTCTGCAGCCTGCTGTTCCCTCGGCGGTTCGCCGGAACGTTGCGGGAGCTGACACTCCGGGTGCGGGCGGCTGTGCGCATGCTTTCACCTCTTGTTGAAGAGCTGGGGCAGTTCTTCTACAGAAGAACATAAGCATGCTGACTAACGCAACGAATTTATCAGATCGTTATCTTAAAAATCTTCTCATCGTTTCTCCGCTGCGGTATTGACTACTTCTCCTTGATCCCCTATGTGCGGGGAGCTGCCGTGATGTATCGCTCGAGGTTCTCAAGCGTGCGTTCGATGGATTCCGGGTGGGCCCTCGTGAATCCCAGCAACCTGAGCACGGGCTTGCCGGGAACAGCGCGGGCGTCCCATTCCTCAGCAACCAACGTGCCGCCGTCGTGCTCCTGAAGGGTGTAGCGCCAGATATGGCGGGCAAAGTGCCGCCAGGCAATCCGCTTGCCCTCCTCGAATTCGACAACCCTGTTGAGAATTTTGTAAGGCGCACCGATCTTCATGTCCATTCCGAAGCGGGCGCCGGCGGAGAGCCGTTCCGGCCCATTGGGCTGAACACCTGTGACGGTGCCGGAGCCGTCAATCACGCTGTGCAACGCGGGCGTGGCGAGCACGTCGAAGATAGCGGAAGCAGGAGCAGGGATGAAGCGCTCGCGGCGGATCAGGTAAGGGGTAGCCATGTGTTCATTCTGCCCGACGCCGCCCACGTGAAATGCCCGGACGCGGCGGGCTAACGCGAGAGCTGCTCTACCGGCTCAGGCGGGAGGCCGGCGTCACGCTCGACCTTCGTGTCCCGCTCGATGACCGTTGACAGCGCCTTCTCGTGGACAAACGCTAGGAGTACTGCGGCGATCACACCGAGCGGTGCCATGTAGAGGAACAGCGGGGTCAGTGCGTCGTTGTAAGACTGGATGATCGGGGACTGCAGCGCGGCGGGCAGGGCGCTGACCAGCTCTGGAGTGAGTGAGTTCGCCCCTCCTTCCAGCGCAGCGCCACCCGCAGGGAGCCGTTCAAGCAGCAACTCCCCCACCCGTGCAGTGAAGAGACTGCCCACCACCGCCGAACCCAGGGTCGCACCGATCTGGCGAAAGTAGTTGTTTGAGGCCGTCGCCGTGCCCACCACGCGGTTCGGGAACGTGTTCTGGACGATCAGCACCAGAATCTGCATGCTCAGGCCCAGCCCGGCACCCATGATGGCGATGTATACGCAGATCATCCAGACCGGCGTTGTCGGGCTGATGGTTGAGAGCAGCAGCAGCGCCACAGCAACACCGAGCGATCCGACAATCGGCATCCACTTGTAGCGGCCGGTCTTGCTGACGAGAATTCCAGAGCCTGTGGAGGTCAGGATGAGCGCACCCATCATCGGGATCATGAGCAGGCCTGCGTTGGTGGCACTGGCGCCGGTCACCATCTGCAGATAGGTGGGCAGGTAGCCGATGGCGCCGAACATCGTGACACCGATCAAGAGGCCGCCTGAGGTGGTGAGGACAAAGTTCCGCTCCCGGAACAGGCTCATTGGCAGGATCGGTTCCTTTGCCCGCCGCTCCACAGCGACGAACATCAGTCCCGTCACGACAGCGAGGGCAAACAGTCCGAGGATCGGCGCGGACAACCACGGATACTCGGTGCCGCCCCAGGTGCCCACGAGCACCAGCGACGTCGTTGCAATAGCGAGCAGCACCATCCCCGCGATATCCACGTGGGGATGCACCCGTTCGCGCGCGGGCAGGTGCAGGAAGAACAGCACCACAACGATGGCCAAAACACCCAGCGGCATGTTGATCCAGAACATCCACCGCCAGCCCGGACCTTCGGTGAACCAGCCGCCCAGCAGCGGGCCGGCCACTGATGCGAAGGCAAACACGCCTCCCATGGCACCCATGTACTTGCCGCGCTCCCGGGCAGGAACGACGTCGGCAATGATGGCCTGGGAGAGGATCATCAGTCCACCACCGCCGAGACCCTGAACCGCGCGTCCGGCGATGAGCCATTCCATGTTCGGCGCAAGCCCGCCAACGATCGATCCCGCCATGAAGATTGCAATGGCAAAGAGCAGCAGGCTTTTACGGCCGATGAGGTCACCGAGCTTGCCGTAGATGGGCATCACGATGGTCGCAGCCAGGATGTATGCGGTGATGACCCAGAGCATCTGGTCCACTCCGTTGAGCTCACCGACAATCGTGGGCAGCGCAGTGCTGAGGATCATCTGGTTCAGGGCGGCGAGCAGCATGGAGAGCATCAGGCCGACAAAGAGCAGGAGCAGTCCTGATTCCTTGCGTGGGACGGTAGTGGTCATCGAATTTCCTCAAGAACTTCCCGAAGCAGCGCGGTGGCGCCGTCAAGAGCGGAGAACTGGCTGTCAATCGTGGGTGAATCGGCGGTTTGCTGGAACGCGTAGCGCATGGGGGCTCCAGCCACGAGGACAATCATGCGCGCCACGTCTTCAGCGGGATTTCGGCTCAGCGCCGCCTGCCAGCGGCCGGAATCAGTCAGGGAGGAGGCAACGACGTCACGTACCAACTGCTCCACGCGCACGAAGTAGGCGTACCGGCGCTGGCGCAGGAACGGGTAGGCGGTGAGCACGTCGATGCGGCGGCTGGCCTCACGTTCGCCGCCCTCGGTGGAGTGCACCACGGCCATCAGCAGCCGAGAAACCTGCTCCAGCAGATCCCGCCCCGGAGCCAAGTCTGCAATCAGCTCTTCGTCGACGCTCGGTTCCTGCAGCCCCAGGATCGCGTCTTCCTTGGTGCTGAAGTAGTTGAAGAATGTCCGTGGCGAAACCTTGGCGCTGGCGGCAATCTGCTCGACGGTGACCGCCTCCGGCCCACGTTCGAGCGTGAGGCGCGCTGCGGCGTCGTGCAGTGCGCTCCAGGTCTCGGTGCGCTTGCGTTCACGCAGCGAAATTAGTTGACTCACCGAACTATTGTGGCACAGGAAGGAATTCTGCACAACTGCAAAAAATTTATCTGACCCTAGGAGGTATTCCTCCCATCACCGACCAGGAGTTAAATGACAACGGCGGCCGTTCCCTTCCGTGGAGAAGGGACCGACCGCCGTCGTGTTGGTGTTAGAGACTAGAGCGCCGCGTAGACCTCGCGCAGCAGGCGGGCGGTCTCGGACGGGGTCTTCCCCACCTTGACGCCGGCGGCCTCGAGGGCCTCCTTCTTCGCCTGGGCAGTGCCGGCCGAGCCGGACACGATTGCACCTGCGTGGCCCATGGTTTTACCCTCGGGGGCAGTGAAGCCCGCCACGTAGCCCACAACCGGCTTGGTCACGTTGGCTTTGATGAACTCGGCTGCGCGCTCTTCGGCGTCACCGCCGATCTCGCCGATCATGACGATCGCCTTGGTCTCGGGATCCGCTTCGAACGCCTCGAGTGCATCGATGTGCGTGGTGCCGATGACCGGGTCTCCGCCGATGCCGATCGCGGTGGAGAAACCGAGATCGCGCAGCTCGAACATCATCTGGTAGGTCAGGGTGCCGGACTTCGAGACCAGGCCTACACCGCCCTTGCCGGTGATGTTCGCGGGAGTGATACCAACCAGTGCTTCCCCGGGGGTGATGATGCCGGGGCAGTTGGGGCCTATGATCCGGGTGATCTGCTTGCCGTTCTCGTCCACGCGGGACTGCGCCAGTGCCCAGAACTCCGCGGAATCCTGTACGGGAACACCCTCGGTGATGATGACGACCAGGCCGATACCGGCATCGATCGCTTCAACGACTGCGTCCTTGGTGAATGCCGGCGGCACGAAAATGATGGAGACGTCAGCGCCGGTCTCGGCGATGGCTTCCTTCACGGTGCCGAAAACGGGCAGGGTGGTCTCGCCGTGAGTGACGGTGGTTCCAGCCTTGCGGGCGTTGACGCCACCGACAACCTGCGTGCCGGCTTTCAGCATCAGCGCGGTGTGCTTGGTGCCTTCGCCGCCGGTGATGCCCTGGACGATCACCTTGGAGTCTTTGTTCAGAAAGATAGACATGTGAAGTTCCTTAGTCCTGGAGTCGCGACCGGTCAGCGAGCGGCGTGAGCCAGCTCGGCGGCCTTGTCTGCGCCTTCGTCCATGGTGTCGGCGAGAGTGACCATCGGGTGGTTTGCCTCGGCGAGGATGCGGCGGCCTTCTTCGACGTTGTTGCCGTCGAGGCGCACCACGAGTGGCTTGTTCTCCTTGTCACCAAGGATTTCCAGCGCCTTGACGATGCCGTTGGCCACGGCGTCACACGCGGTGATGCCGCCGAAGACGTTCACGAACACGCTTTTGACCTGCTCGTCATTCAGGATGACGTCCAAACCTGCAGCCATGACCTCGGCAGAGGCTCCGCCGCCGATGTCCAGGAAGTTGGCGGGCTTGACGTTGCCGTGGGCCTCGCCTGCGTAGGCAACGACGTCCAGCGTGGACATCACCAGCCCGGCTCCGTTGCCGATGATGCCGACCTCGCCGTCGAGCTTGACGTAGTTGAGGTCATTCTCCTTGGCCTTCGCCTCCAGCGGATCGGTGGAGTCCTTGTCCTCGAGCTCAGCGTGACCCTTCTGGCGGAAGTCAGCGTTCTCATCGAGGGTGACCTTGCCGTCCAGGGCAAGGATCTCACCCGATCCGGTCTTCACCAGCGGGTTCACCTCAACCAGGGTGGCATCTTCCTTGGTGAAGACATCCCACAGTTTCAGAATGGTGTTCGCCACGCCTTCGCGGAGCTCGGGTGCAAACCCTGCGGCATCGATGATCTCATCGGCCTTCGCGCGGTCAATACCGGTGCCCGGATCAATGGCGATCCGCGCCAGCGCTTCGGGCCGCTCAACGGCGAGCTGCTCGATTTCCACTCCGCCTTCAACGGAGCACATGGCCAGGTAGTTACGGTTTGCCCGGTCCAGCAGCACAGAGAAGTAATACTCTTCAGCGATGTCTGCGCCCTGCGCGATCATCACCTTATGGACTGTGTGGCCCTTGATATCCATGCCGAGGATCGCGGATGCGTGCTCGTAAGCCTCGTCCGGCGTCTTGGCGACCTTGACGCCGCCCGCCTTGCCACGGCCGCCAACCTTGACCTGCGCCTTGACGACTACGACGCCGCCAATTTTCTCAGCTGCTGCTTTTGCTTCTTCGGGGGTCTGCGCCACGATGCCGGCCAGCACGGGAACGCCGTGAGCCTCAAATAGATCGCGCGCCTGATATTCAAACAGGTCCACTTATCTAGTGTCCTTCTGCGTCGAAGTAGGTTTACACAGGGAACTCTAGTCCCTTGGCTCGGAGCGCCTTTAACAGACTAGCGGTTTCGTGAGTAAGCACACAGTTCTATGAGTTGTAGAAAAGTAACCCTTTCGGTTACCGTTCAGCGCCCTCGTCGGGTGCAATGATTTCGAACGCATCCGCCGACGCGGTGAAGCCGTGGCCGGTTTCTGGTTCGACACACACCATGCCCCGGTCCGCGCTGCCGCAGCGGAAACCGTTCAGCTCAACGGCCAAGCCGTCCTCAAGAACCGGCAGGCGTGCGAGCGGGCTCTCTCCACCGTCTGAACCCGGACCCAGCTCCGCCTCCATCAGGGTCATGCCAACCCGGCATCCGCCGTACGCAACTCCCGATGAGGTGAGCAGCACTGTCCCGCCCTTGAACCCGACGTTGGTGCCGTGACAGTCGTCGGTGACCTCAGCAGGTTCCGGATAGCGTGCCAGTTCGCAGTACACGGCGGGCACCTCCAGCACGGCGTCATCCCGCTGGCCCCCGGAGAGCCGGGGATCCACGGGTGAATCGATGATGCCGCCCTGCTCTGTGGCGATGACGCAGTAGGTATTCCGGTTCTCGGTAAGGAAAGCTGCAGTGTCCCCGCCGAAGGTCTGAAGTTCAGACGCCGGCAGTTCCGGCATGGCGGCAAGTTCCTGCTGCGGGGCCAGCTCGGGCACGGAATCCGGTACCGGATCACTGACCGGCACTTCCACGCACCCGCTCAGAAGCGCGCTGCCAAGGAACACCAAACCGACGACGGCGGCACGCGCCCGGGCGCGCCGCTGCACTCCCCCTCCGGCCGGCTTCAACGCCTGCGCTACCCGACCTTGGTCAGCGGAGCGTACCGGAGCAGCAGTCGCTTCTCCCCGATGTCGAACCGCACCTTGGCCACCATTTTGTCTCCGCCGCCTTCCACCGCAAGGACGGTGCCGTTGCCGAAGGTCGTGTGATTAACCTTGTCTCCCGCAGAAACGGCGACAACCTCCTTCTGGGGTTGCACCCTCCCGGCCGCCTTTCCGGGCAGCCCGCGACCGGACTCGCCACCAGAGGCTGCGCCCGCACCCCAGTAGGAGCCGCTGAACCGTGGGCCGTTGATGCTCTGGCCACCGGTCCATGCCGGCTTCGCAGCGCCCTCCCGCTTCCAGTGGATCAGTTCCTCCGGAACCTCGCCGACAAACTGGCTCGCCGGATTGTACTGACTCTGCCCCCACAGGCTCCGGACTTCCGAGCGCGTGATGTACAGCCGCTTCCTCGCCCGGGTGAGACCTACGTAGGCGAGCCGGCGCTCCTCCGCAAGTTCCTTCGGGTCTGTCGCGGAACGCTGGTGCGGGAAAATTCCCTGTTCCATTCCGGTCAGGAAAACCACCGGGAATTCGAGTCCCTTGGCGGTGTGCAACGTCATCAGGGTCACGACGCCCTGCCGCCGGGCTTCCTCCACCGCCTTCTCCACGTCCTCCCCAGCACCGGCCGGTGCATCGGGAATCTGGTCCGCATCCGCCACCAGCGACACCTGCTCAAGGAAATCGCCCAGGGTCCCCTCCGGGTTGCCGATCTCGTATTCACGGACCACCGCAACAAGCTCGGCAAGGTTCTCCACCCGGGACTCGTCCTGTGGATCCGTGCTCGTTCGCAATTGCGCGAGGTACCCCGTCTGCTCAAGGACCGCTTCCAGAGCCGCCGAAGCACCCGATCCCGAGGCGACCTCTGCCAGGTCATCGATGAGCTTCACGAATGACGCAACCGCATTAACAGAGCGCGTTGCCATGCCCGGAGCCTCATCCGCCCGCCGAAGGGCTTCCATGAAACTTGTGCGGTCGCGTTCGGCGAGCGCGGCAATGGCGTATTCCGCCCGGTCTCCGATGCCGCGCTTCGGTTCGTTGAGGATGCGGCGGAGGTTAACGACGTCGTCCTGGTTGGCCAGCACACGCAGGTAGGCCAGCGCGTCCTTGATTTCTTTGCGCTCGTAGAAGCGGGTGCCGCCAACCACTTTGTAGGGCAGGCCTACCCGCATCAGGATTTCCTCGATGGAGCGGGACTGCGCGTTGGTCCGGTAGAACACAGCGACGTCTCCGGGACGCAGGTTTTCCTCGTCCTGGAGCCGGTCGATCTCATCCGCTATGAAGCGTGCTTCCTCGTGTTCATTTTCACCGACATAGCCGATGATCTTCTCGCCGCTGCCCTCGGCCGTCCAGAGCCGTTTCGCCGGCCGGTTCGGGTTGCGGGAGATGACTGCGTTGGCCGCGTTGAGAATGTTCTGCGTGGAACGGTAGTTCTGCTCCAGCAGGATGGTACGCGCGTTCGGGTAGTCCTTCTCGAACTCCACGATGTTCCGCACATCCGCGCCACGGAAGGCATAAATGGACTGGTCGGAATCGCCCACCACCGTCAGCTCGGCAGGCTCCTCGACGTTCTCCCCCGCAACTCCCACAATCTCGCGGACCAACGCATACTGGGCGTGGTTGGTGTCCTGGTATTCATCCACAAGCACGTGGCGGAACCGCCTGCGATAGTAATCAGCCACCCCGGGGAAGGCCCTGAACATGTAGACCGTCTGAGCGATCAGGTCATCGAAGTCCATGGCGTTGGCCTGGCGAAGCCGCTGGGCATACCCCTTGTAGACCTCAGCAACAGCCTGCTCAAACGGATCGGAAGAATTCGCGGTGGAGGCGTACTCTTCCTCGTCGATCAACTCGTTCTTGAGCGCAGAGATCTTGTGCTGGATTGCTTTCGGTGCAAACCGCTTGGGATCGAGGTCCAGTCCCTTGGCCACCAGGGTGATGAGGCGGAGGGTGTCCGCCGAATCATAGATGGAGAAGTTCGAGTTCAAGCCGATGGACGCTGCCTCGCGGCGCAGGATCCGCACGCATGAGGAGTGGAACGTTGAGATCCACATGCGCTTGGCAACCTCACCCACCAGCCCTTCGATGCGCTCACGCATCTCCGCAGCAGCCTTGTTGGTGAACGTGATGGCGAGGATCTGGCCGGCATGGGACCTGCCCGTGGCCATCAGGAACGCGATCCGGTGACTGAGCACGCGGGTCTTTCCGGAGCCGGCTCCAGCAACGATCAGCAGGGGTGAACCGCTGTGCTTCACCGCCTCCTCCTGTTGCGGGTTCATACCCTCGAGCAGTTCGCGGGCGCGCGCTTCATCGACGTGCCCGCCCCGTCGCGGATGCTCCGCCAGATCAGGGGAGGACGACGACGGCGCGCCGCGCCTTCCTGCGGCAGGTGTGCTGAGGTGCGGGTCAAAAAGCAAGTCCATGGTGCCTTTAAGTCTAGGCGCTGGCACGGACAGAACCTGTCCGCTGCTGGTCCAGGCATGGCTGTGCCCGCCGGGTCCAGACCCGGCGGGCACGTTGTGGACGGATAGGTGGGGTTACTTGGCGGCGGCTTCGCGGTCCTCGGGTTCGACGCCGAGGTCGAGGAGCTTGCCGCTCTTGCGGTCCGCGAGGTATTCCTTCATTTCGCGCTTGATCACCGGCAGGAGCATGTACACGCCGAGCAGGTTCACGAAAGCACAGACGAACAACGCCGAGTCAGCGAAGCTGAGAACCTGACCGAAGGTCAGAACCGTACCGGTCACCGTGAAGAACAGGAAGATGGACTTGTACAGGACTTCGGACTTCTTGCCGCGTCCGAAGAGGTATTCCCAGGCCTTCAGACCGTAGTAGGACCAGGTGATCAGGGTGGAGAAGGCAAACAGCGCGACAGCGATGGCCAGGACGATCGGGAACCAGTCGATGACCGTGGCGAAGGCATCCGAGGTGAGAATGACGCCGTCGGGCGTTCCTTCCCCGGCCTGGACCTGGTCAATTCCTGCCTGCAGGCTGGGTGCACCGGCGATGATGATCGTCAGGGCGGTCATCGTACAGATCAGGACCGTGTCTACGAGCGGCTCGAACAACGCAACGAAGCCCTCACTCACAGGACGGCGGGTCTTGACTGCCGAGTGGGCGATAGGGGCGGAACCCAGCCCGGCCTCATTGGAGAAGGCAGCACGCTGGAAGCCGACGATCATGACGCCGACAATTCCGCCGGCCAGGCCCTGCGGGTTGAAGGCGCCTTCGATGATGGATGCGAAGGCCTCCGGCACCTGTCTGATGTTCACGATGATGACGAACAGGCAGGCAGTGACGTAGATGATGCCCATGGCCGGCACCAGCCTGCTGGTGGTGGCGCCGATGGACTTGATGCCGCCGAGGATGACCGCGCCAACAAGACCGGCGAGGATGAGACCGAAGATCAGTGCTGCACCCGGGCTGCCGAGGAAGCCGTCTGCACCGCCGGTCACCTCCTGCACCTGTGCGAAGGTCTGGTTGGCCTGGAACATGTTGCCGCCTGCAACACCGAAGATCAGGATCGCAACCGCGAAGATGCCGGTCAGGATCTTGGCCGGCCATTTGCCGAACTTCTTGAAGGCGATCGGCAGGTACTTGAACGGCCCGCCGGAGACGGTGCCGTCCGGGTGGACCTCGCGGTACTTCACACCGAGCGTGCACTCAGCGAACTTGGTGCACATGCCGAGGAGGCCGGCCAAAATCATCCAGAAGGTGGCACCGGGCCCGCCCAGCGCCATTGCGGCGCCGACACCGGCAATGTTTCCAAGCCCGACCGTCCCGGACAATGCCGAGGTCAGTGCCTGGAAGTGTGGGACCTCGCCTGGGTCATCCTTGGACGAGTAGCGTCCGCGGATCACCTCGTAGGAAACCTTCAGTCCACGGAACTGGATGAAACCGAAGTAGACGGTGAAGATGACGGCCGCAGCGATGAGCCACGCGACCACTACCGGAAAACTGACCTCGCCAATGGTGATCGGGACGAAGACAATTGCGGCGAACCACGTTGCGACAGGTTCGAAGACGGCATCAATGGCGTCCTCGATGGCTGCGAGCCATCCCACCTGATCCGCAACGCTAGACATGGGTAACGCTTGGTTTATAGCCATCTATTAAACAAACCCCAACAACCGCTGTGATTGCAATCACAGGCAGCTAACACCGGCTATCTTTATCAAAATGAGATCAAATACAGGGTGGATTTTCAGGAACTGTTGCTGCATGGTAACGGTCTAGCATTGAGGCATGGGCAAAACCAGGGCACAGATTGCACGCAAGCACGGGCCGGCGGCGGCCGGACTACCCGCGACTCCGGGCGAACAGCCTCCTCCGCCCCGCCACAACGGCAACCTGATCCTCATTCCGGCAGTGGCTGCCGCTCTCTTCCTGTTTTGGTACTTCCACCTTCTGACCCTCTCCCAAATGACCCAACTGTCCGGCGGGCTGAGCATGCCGGACATGCTTCTCGGCGGATATGACGCCGACTACATCGACCAGCTGCGTGCCGCCATGGACACCGCGGCGCTCGGCCAGCTGAGCTACGTGCACAAGACGGCCGGCACGCTTTTTCCGCTGCTCTTTGGACTGGCCTGGCTCCTGCTGGTTCAGCTCAACGTTTCACGACGATGGCTTCGCTGGCTGCTGTGGAGCCCGGTGCTGCTCTTCGTTGTGGTGGACCTCTGGGAGAACGTCGCGATCGACTCCATTCTTTCCGGACCCGACGCCGGTTCGGTCGCCCTGGCGTCCGCACTCACCATCACCCGGTGGGTGCTGTTCGCGTTGAGCTGCGCGGCCGGTTTGACCGCGGTGCTGCTGCCACGGAGGATGCGGTCACGGAGTTAGGAAGACTGTAAGCTGGTACCGCCTGCGCACCGACCGGTGCGGTGGCGCACCCGCCTCTGTAGCTCAGTAGGATAGAGCGTCCCTCTCCTAAAGGGAAGGTCGTCGGTTCGATTCCGGCCAGGGGCACAACCGTTGTCCACATGGGTACACCTGCCCATGGCAGAGAATCCCCGCCTGCACTAGCTTGACGGGATGGGGAATCTTTCAACTGTGCCACCACCGTCTCACGTCGTCCGTCTATCACCGGCCGCCTGGTCGCTCGCACTGAGCTCAGCTTCGACAGCACAATCAGGCCATACCGATCCTTCGAGCGCGCCTGCGCCGGATGCCGGGTGGGCGGAACTGAACTCCCTCGGATTGGCAACCGGCACGGAATTGTCGCCACGGTGGCATACGGCTCTGCAGGAATTCCTCTCGCCCGCGATCCTTCTTCGCCTGTCTGCTGCCTACAACGGCGTGGGAGCCAACAGTGACCTCACGCTCACCGCAGACCGCGGTGTGTGCGTTCACCGCCGCAGCACCGTGGAAACAGACAATGACGGCAGCATCCGTGCACGGGGCCACGAACCGTCCCTTGAGGTAGCTCTCTTCGACGCGGAAAACATCTGGGGCGCAATCAGCCGCGTCCTTCCGCCGCTCGCCGAACTTCGAGCTGATGCGGTGCATGCCCGGACCGATTCCGGTGACGCCGTCGTCCACATGCCGCTCACGCCTTCGGAAGCGGCCGCCATCGTTCCGGAAGAAGCGGTCCTGAGCGCAGCGATGACCACGCGGGCCGGGCAGAGCCGGCAGGTCTGGGCGGGCCGATGGTCAGTCAGCGAGAGCACGCTCTATTCGGTGCGCACCACAGACGGCGCTCTGCTCCTGACTCCGCAGCGAGCCGGTCATGTGGCCCGCGAAATCACCTTCGCCCTCGCAGGCGCCTATGAGTTCGTCGCGGGAGCAGCGGCGAGCGCATGAGCCAGCTCCTCGGGATGGACCCGGGCCAGGTTCGTCAGCTTGCCCGTTCCCTCGAGAATGCTGCGGCGCATTTCGAGCTGGTCGGACTGCAGGTCTCCGGGAAGCTCTCGGTCATCGGCTGGCTGGGCGGAGATGCGGACTACTTTCGCGCCGACTGGGCCGGCAGGCACCGCCCCACACTGTTGGGTATCGCTGAGCAGTTGAGGCAGGCCGCCCTCGAGGTTGTGGGTCATGCGGATGCCCAGGAAGGAACGAGTGCCACCGGCGCGGTAGGTCCACCTGCCCCTTCCGCCGCTCAGCCGCTCGCCTCCAGCACCCGGGAGGCGAGCGGGGACGACAACGGCAACTGGATCACCGACGGACTGGAGTGGGTCGCAGGCGGCGCGGACTGGGTTGTCGACACCACCGCAGACGGAGCCGAGTGGTTCGGGAACCGGGCGGAACTGGGATACGGCAACATCGCGGAATCGTTTCGCGACCTTGTCGATGGCGGCATCCATGCAGGCGGCCTGTTCGATGAGATGCTGGCCGGAAGTCCGCCATCGATCATGGAATTGTCAGCGTCGGTCGCGTTGGCGGGGAGCAGCTTCGTCGATTTCACTGTCACTGCCGGGACGTTCGGCCAGTGGGCTCCACTGCTGCTCGACGACGGAACGCCCTGGGCCGGAGAGCCGATTCCTGTCAGCGTGTCCCGGGACGGCATGAACCGTGGGCCCTCACAACATCTGGACAGCGTGGTGCCAACAGATCTTGCTGCGCTGGCGTTCCTCACGGCCCAGGCATACGGTGACGCGAGCAATCCATCCACCGCTGACGGTGCTGTCCGAATCACGCGGGTAGAAAACGCCGAGGGTCCCGCCTACATCCTGAGCATTCCGGGAACCCAGTCATGGAATCCTGTTACTTCTGCGATCTCGGCTGACTTGACCGGCAATCTGGTGAGCGCTTCGGGCCAGATGTCGACTGCGGCCGCGACCGTTGCGTTGGCCATGGAAGGGGCGGGGATCGAACCCGGCGCGCCGGTGATGCTGTCAGGACATTCGCAGGGCGGAATGATCGCGGCCTCGCTAGCCTCGGACCCTGTGTTCCTGGAGCGGTACAACGTCACCAACGTGATGACGTTCGGCTCACCGGTTGACGGGACGGCTATGCCCTCGAACGTTGATGTCATTTCATTCCAGCATCAGAACGACGTCGTCCCACGCCTCGATCTTGGAGGTACGAGCGTCAATGGTGCGGTGCCGGAGCAATCCGATGAACAGGTCACCCTTCCGGACCCGCCCGGCAGCGGCTGGAGCGACGTGGCCGCCAACCACGACTACAACAACTACGCACACTCCATCAGCGAGGCTGAAGACGATCCCGCCAATCGCGCATCCCAGTACGCTCAGTCACCCTCTACTCAGCGATTCCTCACCGGCGACACCTCAGCGGTAGAGTCCTTCGTGATTCCCGTCGGAAGGCGACAACAATGAGACGCATAAGCTCGTTATTTGCTGTGCTGGCTTTGCTGCTCCTCCCAGCCTGTGGCGCATCGTCACCGGCGGACACGTATAGAGAGGCGATCTCCGCAATCGATGGCGTTGAGCGCGTCAGCGTGGAGTGGGCAAGGATCGGTGCCGGCGACTCCACCTCCATCGAGATTGATACCGCGACACGTGATACCGCCGAGCTGCATCGGATACTCGATGACACGGTGCGCGCCTTCGTCGAGAGTGCCGATCGGCACGAAGAAACAACGCTCAACTACATGGTCTACTCCCAGGATCGCTCCACCTACCTCACTCCGAGCGATCTCGGCTCGGTGATGCGTTCGCTCAGCGATATCCGCGAGCACTACGGCATCGACTAGCAATCCCCGGTACACTCAGGCTCGCCCGGCTCATCTGAGCTGTGACCGTAACCGATACTGGAACCATGTCCCTTCTCCTTCTGCGTCGGATCGTGCAGCTGCTCGTTGGCCTCTTCCTTTACGGGTTCTCGATCGGCATGATGATCCGCGCCGGCATCGGAGTGTCCCCCTGGGATGTGCTGGGTCAGGGCGTTTCGGTCCAGAGCGGCATACCCTTCGGGCTGACCACGAACCTCATCGGTCTAGCCGTACTGCTGCTCTGGATCCCGATCCGCCAAAGGCCCGGCGTGGGGACAGTACTCAACGTCCTCCTGGTAGGACCGAGCGCTGAAGTGGGCCTCGCCGTCATCCCGCAGCAGACGGTCCTGTGGGTGCAGATTCTCCTGTTTACCGGCGGCCTGGTTCTGCTCGCGGTTGCCACTGGTCTCTACCTTGGGGCGCGCATGGGGCCTGGACCACGTGACGGGCTGATGACCGGCATGCACAAGCGCTGGGGCTGGCCCATCTGGGCAGTGCGGACGGGCATCGAGGTGTCGGTCCTCGCGATCGGCTGGGCTCTGGGCGGAACGGTCGGCGTGGGCACCGTGGCCTTTGCCCTCTTTGTGGGCCCGCTGGTCAACCTCACACTGCCTCGGTTCCACATTCCGGAGAAGCCCGGGGAGCCACGGCTGGACGGTCAGGCTGCACCATCCGGCGCCGCTCCCTAAGAATCCCGCGTCCTAGCGAAACATTGCTTCAGGCTCCGGAGCCGGTCAGCGCTTCCGCCGGCTCGTCCGGCGCGACCGACTTCTGAACCGCGAACTGTGTGCGGTGCAGCTCGTCATACCGCCCGCCGGCGGCGAGCAGTTCCTCATGCGTGCCGCGCTCGGCGATGCGGCCGCCCTCGATGACCAGGATCTGGTCCGCACTCCGGATGGTGGACAAACGATGGGCGATCACCAGAGCCGTACGGCCGGCGAGCGCCTCAGTGAGTGCGGCCTGAACGGCGGCTTCCGACGTCGAGTCCAGGGCTGCTGTGGCTTCATCCAGGATGACAACGCGCGGCTGGGCGAGCAGCAGCCGCGCAATGGTCATGCGTTGCCTCTCCCCACCGGAAAGCCGGTAACCGCGTTCGCCCACCATGGTGTCCAGTTGATCCGGAAGCGACTGGATCAGGGTCTCCAGCCGTGCCCGGCGAACCGCATCCCAGAGATCCTCATCCCGTGCTTCAGGGCGGGCCAACCTCAGGTTGGAGGCGATTGTCTCGTGGAACAAGTGGCCGTCCTGGGTCACCATGCCAAGGGTATGCCGCAGCGACTCGAACGTGGTTTCCCGGACGTCCTTACCGCCAATCCGGACAGAGCCGGAATCGACGTCATACAGCCTGGCCAGCAACTGGGCAATAGTGGATTTACCGGCACCGGAGGTACCCACCAGTGCAACGGTCTGGCCGGGCTCGATGCGGAAGCTGACACCGTGCAGCACCTCCTCACCGCCTCGGGTGTCCAGCGTTGAGACCTCCTCCAGCGAAGCGAGGGAGACTTTGTCTGCTGACGGGTAGGCGAAGCGGACGTCGTCGAACTCGACTGCAACCGGACCAGCCGGAATCATCTGCGCGTCCGGCTTCTCCTTGATGAGTGGGTCGAGGTCGAGCACCTCGAAGACCCGCTCGAAGCTCACCAGAGCGCTCATGATCTCCACCCGCGCGTTGGCGAGGGATGTCAGCGGCGCGTAAAGGCGGGTGAGCAGCAGCGCCAGCGTCACGACTTCACCGGTATCCAGCGCGCCGCCGAGCGCCAGGCTGCCGCCCAATCCGTACACCAGGGCAAGGGCGAGGGCAGAAACAAGCATCAGCGCGGAGAAGAACACGAATTGCAGCATCGCCGTCCGGACACCGATGTCCCGGACCCGCGCAGCGCGGACACGAAACTCTTCGGACTCCTCATCAGGGCGCCCGAAGAGCTTGACCAGCGTGGCGCCGGGGGCGGAGAACCGCTCAGTCATCTGAGTGCTCATGGTGGAGTTGTAGTCTGCAGCCTCGCGCCGGAGGGACGCCAGCCTGCTGCCCATCCGGCGGGCCGGCAGCAGGAAGATGGGCAGCATGATGATTGCGAGCACGGTGACCAGCACGGACGTGCTCAGCATGACGATCAGGGTAAGAATCAGCGCCACGAGATTACTCACCACGCCGGACAGCGTGCCGCTGAACGCCTGCTGTGCGCCGATCACGTCATTGTTGAGCCTGCTCACCAGCGCGCCAGTGCGGGTACGCGTGAAGAACGCGATGGGCATCTTCTGAACATGGTCAAAGACCGCTGTCCGTAGATCGAGGATCACTCCCTCGCCGATCCGTGACGAGTACCAGCGCGTCAGCAGTCCCACGCCGGTGTCAGCTACGGCCACAATCGCAATCACGACGGCGAGCCACACGATGGTCTCTACCGCGGCTTCGGCGATGATCGCGTTGACAACCTGCCCGGCAAGGACCGGCGTGGCAACCGCCAGGAACGCGGATACCACTGACAGCGCGATGAAGAGCACCAGCTTGACCCGGTACGGCACGGCAAAGGACAAGATCCGCTTCAGCGTTTCCCTGGAAAATTTGTTGCTGCCGTTCTTGGCGGAGGAGATCCGGTACAGGGAACTCCAGGCCGCGCCTTCCATGCTCATGGGTGCCTCCAGCTAGTGAACTTCAAGCTTAGGACCCGCCGCGGACACTTTCGGTCCGGGAAACGGCGTCCTCGAGTTGGTGGACGCCGAGGGCGTCATTGACGAGGGGCAGCACCTGTGTACCCAACAGTTCGATGGACTCAAGAACCTGTGCCTGGGGCACCGATGAGAAGTCGAGCTGGAGGATGTGCCGGTCATGGCCCATGGCGGCGTGCGTGAGAACAATCTTCTCCGCCACTTCTTCAGGGGTACCGACATAGAGCGCCCCCGTACGCGCCGCCTGCATGTTGTAAGTGACTCCGCTGGGTTTGGGAAAGCCGCGTTCCGCGGAAATACGGGTCATGCTGTCGAGCCAGTGCGGACGGAAGGCCTCCTTGGCTCCGTCACGGAGGATCAACCCGACGCCGCTGACGCCGACCCGCGGCACGGCTGTCCCCCTCGCGTCGAACTGTTCCCGGTAGAGCGCGGCGTGCTGCGCGAAATTGTCGACGGCACCACCCAGCAGCGCGTAAATGACCGATGTGCCCAGCCGTGCAGCACGCACCGACGACGACGGCGTCCCACCGGTTGCGATCCAAATGTCCAACTGCTCCCGGACCGGTCTCGGCAGGATCAGCGCATCCTGAAGCGGCGGCCGAAAACGGCCGGACCAGGTCAACCGTTCCTCGGCGTTGAGGCGCAGCAGAAGGTCGATCTTTTCCTCATAGAGTGCGTCGTAGTCTTCGAGGGCAGCACCGAACAGCGGGTAGGACTCGATGAAGGAGCCGCGGCCGGCGGTCAGTTCCGCCCGTCCGCCGGAGAGCAGGTCGAGGGTGGCGAACTGTTGGAAGACGCGCACCGGATCCTCGGTGCTGAGTACGGTGACCGCTGATCCCACGTGGATCTGCCGGGTCTGTGCGGCGGCGGCGGCCAGAACCGGCACCACCGAGGACACCGCGTAATCCGGCCGGTGATGTTCTCCGATACCGAAGTAGTGCAGGCCCACCTCATCGGCAAGCCGTGCCCGCTCCAGCAGATCGGCCATCCGTTGTTCGGGTGATACCCGTTCGCCGGTTACCGGGTTCGGGTGGATGTCGCCGAAGCTGAAGATGCCAAGTTCCATACTGGTGTGCAACTCCGGGCCCGGTGCCCCTATTCCGGGTTTGAGCCTGCGACAATACGCTGCGGGTGTGTGTAGCAGTTCAGTGTCTGCCCCCGGCTGAAACCGACAAGCGTGATCCCGGATTCCTCCGCCAGGTCCGCAGCCAACGACGACGGGGCGCTCACGGCCGCGAGGATCGGTATACCGGCAAGGTGTGCCTTCTGGACCAGCTCGAACGAGGCGCGTCCAGAGACCTGCAGAATTGTTCCCCGCAGCGGCAGCAGATCCGAGCGGAGTGCCCAACCCACCACCTTGTCCACGGCGTTGTGCCTGCCCACGTCCTCACGGAGGCACAGGAGCTCGCCGTCCCGGGAGAACAGTCCCGCCGCGTGGACGCCGCCCGTACGGTCGAAAAGCTTCTGGCTGGTCCGCAGCCGGTCCGGCAGGGAGGCAAGGACCGGCAGATCCACGGTGCCGTCGTCGTCGTGCACGTCGAAGCGGCCCGACTTCCGGACCGCGTCAATGGAGGCTGTTCCACAGATGCCGCAGGAACTGGAGGTATAGACATGGCGTTCCATCGATGTATCCGGCAGCGCGACGTCCGGGCGGAGCTGGGCCTCGACCACGTTGAAGGTCTGCCGGCCCTCCTCGTCCACCCCGGCGCAATAGCGAAGCGCGAGGATTTCACCGGGCTCGGCAACGACGCCTTCGGAGACGAGAAAACCTGCGACCAGATCGAAATCATCGCCCGGGGTGCGCATGGTGACGCTGAAGGCGCGTCCGCCCAGCCTGATCTCCAGGGGTTCCTCGCCGGCCAGGCGGTCCTCCCGCCGGCTGACCGTGCCGTCCAGCCGGTAGCGCGTAATCCGGCGCCTGTCCATCACCCGGGTCATCAATCTGCCTTCCGCTTGGGTCTGGATCGAGCCTAATGGACGCTTCGACCTCCAGCGACCGGTGCTGCCCGTATCCCACATTCGCTGCTCCTGAGCGACAATGGGTCAGGTAGGACCACTCAGCGCTGAGAAGCGGCCTAGAAAGGATGCGCGATGACTCGCTCAAACCCTCCCGTCGAAGAAGCAGACGAGAATGATCTCGATGTCGGTACACCCAAGGAATGGGCGGCCGGATTGCCCGGCGTGTACCACTCCATGCAGCCTGCTTTGAAGCATATGGGTGTCGAACGAAGCGCCCGCACGCTGCTCCGGATGAACCAAAAGCAGGGCTTCGACTGCATGAGCTGCGCCTGGCCGGACCCGTCGGATCACCGCAGCACCTTTGAATACTGCGAGAACGGCGCCAAGGCGGTCACCTGGGAGGCCACACCGGTCACCGTGTCCTCCGATTTCTGGGCAGAACATTCCATCACCGAACTGCGCGGACGGTCAGAGTACTGGCTCGGCATGCAGGGCAGGCTGACTGAACCCGTCTACAAGGCGGCCGGTGAGGATCACTACCGGCCCGTCAGCTGGGACAGGGCGATCACGATCATCTCGGACAAGCTGAAGAGCCTCGCCTCTCCCGACGAAGCGGCGTTCTACACGAGCGGGCGCGCGTCCAATGAGGCAGCATTCATCTACCAGCTGTTCATCCGTGCACTGGGCACCAACAACATGCCCGACTGCTCGAACATGTGCCACGAGTCATCCGGCGTTGCCATGGGCCAGACCATCGGGATCGGCAAAGCGACCGTCGCATACAACGACTACCTGACATGCGACCTGATGATCGTCATCGGCCAGAATCCCGGGACCAACCATCCGCGGATGTTGAGCGCCATGGAGAAGCAGAAGGAAAACGGCGGCCAGATAGTGGCAGTCAACCCGCTGCCCGAGGCCGGCCTGCGCCGGTTCAAGAATCCCCAGAAACCCAAGGGCGTAGTGGGTCGCGGCACCGATCTTGCCGACCAGTTCCTGCAGATCCGAAGCGGCGGCGACATGGCGCTGCTTCAGGCGGTGTCCAAGCGGGTCCTCGAGGCCGAGGACAGGAACCCCGGCACGGTGCTGGATCATGAATTCATCGCTGAATACTGTGAGGGGCTGGACGAACTAAGAGAACACCTGTCGGGTCTTGATGAGGAGACCGTGCTGGAGGCGACGGGGCTGCGTTCTGAAGAGATCGACGAACTGGCCGACCGCTACATCAGGTCCAAGAGGACCATCATTACCTGGGCCATGGGCGTCACGCAGCAGAAGAACGGCGTCGGCACCATCAAGGAAATGATCAACCTGCTGCTGCTGCGCGGGAACATGGGCCGGCCTGGCGCGGGCGCCTCTCCCATCCGCGGACACTCCAATGTGCAGGGCGACCGCACCATGGGCATTTGGGAGCAGATGCCGGACTCGTTCCTGGACGCGCTCGGTAAGGAGTTCCGGTTTGAACCACCCCGCGAGCACGGCGTGGACTCCGTCGCGGCGGTCAGGGGAATGCGCGACGGCCACATCAAGTTCTTCCTCGCGCTCGGCGGCAACTTCGTCGCAGCGATGTCGGACACCGCAGCCACCGAAGCGGCCATGCAGAACCTTGAGATGAACGCGCAGATCTCCACCAAGCTCAATCGCTCCCACACGGTTATCAGTGAGGACGCAGAAGCGCTCATCCTTCCCACGCTTGGCCGCACCGAAATCGACATCCAGGCAACCGGCCCGCAGTTCGTCTCGGTTGAGGACACCGTCAGCGCCGTGCACTCCTCTGAAGGCAGGGTAGACCCGGTGGCACCAGGGCTGCTGTCCGAGGTTGCCATCGTGAGCCGGTTGGCACGGGCCACCGTCGGTGACCGCATTGACGCTGACTGGCAGGGATTCGAGGACGACTACGACCGCATCCGGGACCACATTGCACACGTGGTTCCAGGGTGTGAGAACTACAACCGGCGGATCCGCGAGAAGGACGGCTTCCTGCTGGCCAACGGGCCGCGTGATTCGCGGAAGTTCAATACCCCCAGCGGCAAGGCGATGATCACCGTCAACGAGCTGGACCCGATGGAGTGCCCGCCAGGCCGCCTGATCCTCCAGACCATGCGCTCGCATGACCAGTTCAACACGACCATCTACGGCTACAACGACCGCTACCGCGGCATCAAGAAGGGCCGCCATGTGGTGTTTGTGAATCCCGAGGATCTAGCGGAACTCGGCTTCAAGGACGGCGATCTTGTCGACGTGCACGGCGAGTACCTGGACGGTAAGGACCGCGCGCTGCGCAAGTTCCGGGCGGTTGCGTACCCCACCGCACGCGGCTGTGCGGCTGCATACTATCCGGAGGCAAACGTCCTGGTTCCGCTGGACGACACCGTGAAGGGCAGCAACACGCCGGTCTCCAAGGGCGTCATCATCCGGCTGGAGCCGGCAGCTGACGGGCCGGCCGGCGGCACCGGCGAGGAAAACGCGAAGGAGAACATGCCGGCTACCGTCTGACAGGTACTGGCCCTGCCGGGTTTCAGCTGCACAAGCGTGCTGCTAGCTGAACCACGGCAGGGTCAGAGCCGGTACCTTTTCGTCCGGCTCGCAACCGTGTTCAGGCACAACGAGGACGCCGTCGGCATCCGCCAGCCCGCGCAGCATGCCCGAACGGTGATGGACAGTGGGCATGGCGCGCCCGTTCTCCAGGCGGTACGGCACCAGCCGAGTGCGCCCTTCCAGCGGCTTGAAGGCCTCACCTGCCAGGACTGAGCGGGACTCCGGGAATGCGGCTCCCCGCAGACCGGCCAACAGCGGTGCTCCCACCGTGAACAGCGCCATCATCGCGGCGAGCGGGTTGCCGGGCAGGCCCACAAAGAATCGGCCGTCCGGCAGCCGTGCCAGGAGCGTAGGGTGTCCGGGGCGCATGGCGATGCCGTCGATGAGAAGCTCAGCCTCGAGCACAGCCAGCGCGCGGCGGATGTGGTCCGCATCCGAGGAACCGGTGCCGCCGGTGCTGATCAGGACGTCTCCGGAAGCCCTCGCGAGAGAGACTTCATCTGTGGCCTCGGCGCTGATGGCAGCAACGACGTCGTCCAGATCATCACGCGCGCGGGCCACCGTATCCACGTGGCCGCCCAGCATGGTGAGCAGGCCGGGCAGCTGCGGGCCGAAGGTATCGCGAACCTGGCCCGCCTCGGGCAACCCTGCCTCGATCACTTCATCACCGGTCAACAGCAGGGACACCCGTGGCGCACGGAGTACGGGAAGCGTGTCATACCCGCAGACTGCGGCCAGCGCGATCTGCGCGGGATTGAGCACCGCACCGGCAGCTATGGCCTGCGCTCCCTCTGCCGCTTCCTCACCTGCCGGGCGGATATGTTCGTTCTCGAGCGGCTCGTCGGGGCGGGCACGGTCATTGCGGGTGAGCATGCCATCGCGGATGGCTCCGTGCTCAGAACGAAGAATTCCGGTAGCCCCTCGGGGCACCACGCCGCCTGTAAGGATGAACGTGGCCTGACCGGGTTCCAGCGTGGCATAGCCGGACTTCTTGTGCTCGTGTGCCCGATGCCAGGGGCTCTCATCCTCCTGAACGGGTGTGATCAGCGTCCACGGCGGCTCACCGCTGAGCGCCCAACCGTCCATCGCCGAGGACGCGTAGTGCGGGATGGGCTGCAGCGCCACGACAGGTTCAGCAAGGGTCTGGCCCAGAGCGTCCGCGAGGTTCACGGTCTGTACAGGCTTGGGAGATGCCGATTCATACGCCAGCCGCCGGGCCTCCTGCCAGCTCAACTCGTGCCCTGCACTGCTCATCGGCGGTCTTCCGACCCGGCGACGGGCGGGCACGCCGCATGGGCGGCCAGCAGCGCTGACCGCATGGCCGTTCCGCTGTCTGCCTGCCCGGTCCCGACGGCCATTCCGGCTGCATAACCGGCGATGAAGGTGGTGAGCGGCGCTGCGGGTCGAACAACCGAGTGCGCCGCCTGACCGGCCAGCGCCAACACGGCATCGACATCGACCTCGATGTCCTCGAGTTCAAACGTTTCCAGAAGCTTCTCGCTCCACTGCCTGAGCAGGCGTTCCCGATCCTCCATGGTGAACCTTCCGCTATCTGCCCGCGCCTGGCTCCTCCACCCCGAACTGCCGGGCATCGGACCACGTGTCAATGTCAGTGGTTGAGCCCGCGGGAACTTCGACTGGACTCCATGTCACCCTAGCAAGGAGCGCGCGCATAGACAGATTCCTTACTTCCTGCTTTTCCGTTGTGGCCAGGTCAGCCCAGCGGTACAGTGCGGCAAGCGGTTGGTCCCTGCCGCCGTCGTGAGCCAGAACCGAGGCGCTCGTTTCAGCGGCGCCTCGCATAAGTGCAGGCAGTGCGTCGCTGATCCGCGGCATGTCGCAGGCAAGCACAAACACCCAGGGCGCGGGATCGGTCATCAGATGTACGACGGCGGCGCTCACCGCCGCTGCCGGCCCCCCGAAGGGCGGGTCTTCCCGTACCAGTTCCGCCCGGGGCGGCAGATCGGGCGCCGGTCCGCCAACAACGACAAGCCGGCGGGCTTCATTCAGAGCGCTGCAGGTTCGTTCCAGAAGGGAGAATCCATCGACGATCAGGGTTGACTTGGGGACCCCTCCGAGCCTTGAGGACCTGCCTCCGGTGAGCACAACGGCGTCGTACATCAACTCGCTGGCGCCACCGACACCGGCGGCAATGCTACCGGCGCCCCGGCCGTCGCGTGTATTGCTCACGCGGCGTTGTCAGCGGGCAGGAATTCGCTCCACTGCGGCAGCGGTTTTTCCAGTTCCCGGATCTGCCAGAACGTCCCCCGGGGCGGCGTAGGCACAATTCGCAGGGACCAACCCAGCGAGGCCAGTGTCTTGTCACCCTTGGCGTTGTTGCAGCGTAGGCAGCAGGCCACCAGATTCTCCCAACTGTCCTCGCCCCCACGCGATCGCGGAACAACGTGATCAATGGTCGAGGCAGGCTTGCCGCAGTAGGCGCACACGTGGTTGTCACGCCGGAGCACTCCGCGGCGGGTCGCGACTGTGCCGCTTCGGTAGGGGATCTTCACATACCTGTTGAGGAGGATGACTGATGGCCGCGACAGCACTTCGTTGGGGCCCACTACCGGGTCCTCCCCTTCTGCGACGACACTGGCCTTGCCCGTAAGAACAAGCACGAGCGCCCGGCGGAAGGTCACGACCGCCAGTGGTTCGTATCCAGCATTCAGAACGAGAGTGCGCATGCACATTCCTCTTTGCCATTCATAGCCGCAGGGATTGAATCCCTGAGGTCCTTGAAGCTACGGCGAAGGTACTTCGGATTGACAGTGCAAGAGTAAGCCGTTGCCCGGAGGATCCGTCAATCGCCACGCACGACAAAGCCCTCCGCCTGATAGGCAGAGGGCTTTGTCGAGGGAGGGTAAGGGAGATCAGCCGCCAACGCGGATGTAAACACCGCCGGAGCCGAGTTCTGCAGGTGCCACAACGGTCTGGTTGCCATTGAAACCACCATGAACGGCCTGCCCTCCACCGATGTATACGGCGATGTGGGCTGCGCCCATGCCACCGTCAGCGTAGTAGATGAGGTCGCCGGGAATAGCTTCCGCGGCGCTGACCGTGCGGCCGAGGGAGAGGTAGCCGGCCGGCCATCCATGGAAGTTGATGCCAGCAGCGGCAAGGGCGTTGCTGGCGAGGCGGGTGCAATCCTGGATTACTCCGAGCTGACCCTGCGCAGCGGCAGCAATGGTGGCCGCTACACCCGAGGAGACCTGGGGAGCTGCGGGCGCTGGCTTCTCGGCGATCACAGCCGGTGCAGCAACAGGAGCCGCTGCCTGTATGGCGACAGCCGCCTCCGCCACAACGGCGGGTGCTGCTTCTGCGACCGGAGCTGTTTCTGCGACCGGAGCGGCTTCAATGGTCTGGGCCTGCGGCTGCACAACAGGTGAAGCCTCGACAACAGGGGCAGCCACAGTGGGCGCCGCTACTGCCTTGACGGCAGCCTTGTTGAAGGAGATCTTGGCATCCGCTGGGGCCTGGACCGGGGCCTGGGCGTCCTGGACCTCAAGCGTGGTGGTGACGGTGTTGCGCTCCGCGGGCAGCTCCACTGCGTTGGCCGCGACTCCGCTGGACAGAACGAGGCCCGAAGCCGCCGCGATGACGGCTGCCTGGCGACCTACGCCGCCGGCGTTGTCACTGACGGCGCGGGCAATGGAGGAGAGATGGGGTGAACGCTGCACTTCGGCGCGGTGGCGCGCTATGGCACGGGTGTTAGAGGTCATGTGTGTGTGCTCCAGGTATCTGGTCTTAGCTAACGCGGACGAAGCTAGAGCCAGCGAGATCGGACAGGCTGTGCAGCCCGGTATTCATACCGTTCAGGCCACCGCTGATGACCTGGCCGTTACCTACGTAGATGGCAACGTGACCTGCGGAGACAACGAGGTCACCGGGTGCAGGAGTGGAAACGACTGAGCCGAAAGCGAAGAAATCGCTCGGCGCGATGTCCCCGACCGACTTGCCGATTGAGCGCAGTGCCTTCTCAACCATGGCGGTGCAATCCTGGGCAACGCCGATCTGCGAGTAGGCCGAGCCTACGAGCGCTGCGCCGATTCCGCTGGAGGTGGGCGCCTCGACGGGAGCCGGGCCCTCAGCTGCGGGAGCCTTTACCTCAACCTCTGCCTGGGGAGCTGCCGCAACCTCGACGGCGGGCTCAACGACCGGGGCCGGAGCGGCCACAGCTGCTTCATTCTGAACTACTGCTTCAGCCTGCACTGTGACGGCTGGGGCGGGCTCAACAGCCTCGACGACCGGAGCTGCTACAGCTTCAACGGCTGCTCGCTCGAAGGTGACGGTTGCGTCAGCGGCGGCGCTGACGCTGACCGGCTGAGCTGCCACGGCACTGAGGGTCTTGACTGCCTGGGCCGAGCGCTGGGCGTCAGAAGCGCCATGAGCCGGAAGGCCTGCGGTGAGGACGAGTCCGGAAGCAGCGACGATGACTGCTGCCTGGCGTCCTACGGAACCTGCGTTCGAAGACACAGCCCTGGAAATGGCTGCGAGCGAGTTTGTATGAGCCGGAACCGCACGATGGCGCCCCAGCGCAGAGCTATTTGACACGTTGAATTGCCTCTCCCTACGCCTGCGAGGTGAGCTGTCGGATTCGGATGGGAGTCACCCGGCCGCGGATCGTCTCAGATCCAGCGACTTAACCCCAAGGACTTCAAGAAGAAGCCCACAATTGGTTCCCCCGCCTCTGCCATGCGATTGTTGCGAACGGAACTCGTACAGTGGCAGAGCTAGGCGATCTGCACGAGTGCGCCGAACCCCCTGCGATTCGGCACGAGTTAGACGGTACATCAGTTCTTTGGCTATGTCACATTCCGGTCACGGAACGGTGTGTTCATGATTACGAAGCCGCCAAACCGGCGCGGAAAACGGCTCAGAGCCAGCCGAGCGGATCGACGTTCTTGCCGTCGACAAGGACCTCAAAATGCAGGTGGCATCCGGTTGAGGCGCCTGTGGAACCCACGCGTGCTATGGCGTCGCCACGCTCCACAACCTGGCCCACCGCCACGTCCATGGCCGACAGGTGGTTGTAGGTGGTTTCCAGTCCGTTGGCATGCTTGATCACCACGCGGTTGCCGCCCCCGTATGCGTGCCAGCCTGCAAAGGTGACGGTGCCGGCCGCAGCCGCCAAGACGGAGGTCCCGCAGGCTTCGCTCATGTCCTGTCCGGTGTGGAGTTCCCCTGCCCCGGTGATCGGGCTGATCCTGGTTCCGAAAGCGGAGCTCATCACCATGCGGTCCAAGGGTGCCGAGAGAGAGCCCTTGGCCTCGGCAGTCACGATGTCTCCACCGGATGCGGAAACAATTTCGGCAAGCTTTGCATCGGGGTCGAAGGTGCTGTGCAGTGCCGCGCGGTCAAATGAGACGTCCGCACCGGCGGCAGCCTGCACTGGCTGCAGTTCTTCCTGCTCAGCTGCAGCAGCCACGGTTTGGGTTTCAGCGGGCACCACTGCGGCGGTGGTGGGCAGCGCAACCGTGAGCACCATGCCCGAGGCAGCGGCCGCAATGGCAACCTTCTGGCTGAGTCCGGCGAAGGAAACGTCGCGGCGAGTGCTGGCTGCGCGGCGTCGTCGTTCGGTGCGTTGGGCATCACGGGGGCGTAAGGAAACTACCGGGGCTACCGTTCCGGTGCGGGCTTCACGGCGGGGCAGCGGATTATCCGGACAGGTGGAAACCGGTGCCGGGAAAGCGTTGATTCCAGTGCACACCGGGCTGGACGGCGCTGCTGCGTTGGCCGCAGCCTGACGTGCCAAGCGCTCAGCTCGTTCCCGCCTATGCGCATCGCGTGGCCGCGCTTCAGCGACCGGGGTGCTCGCACGGCGGCGCCCCGAAGCAGTGTTCGACAAGGAGACCCTTTCTCATTTTTTGCCTGCGAAGTTAGCTGTCGGATTCGAGTATGAGAAAACTCGGTTCAGATCCATGCGGTGTGGCAGCATCCGAACTTCACCCCAAGGTCATGGCATGCCATGACCGGTTGTGGGTCCTCCGCCCCTGTCCATCTGTGTAACACTGCGTTCGCTGACAGGGTTAGGCAGGCGAACCAGGTAACGCTGGAGTATCAGCGCCAGGAACCAACTATAGCCGGGGGCGCCGGAAAGTAATCATTTCGTAACCATGCTGTGGATATCCTTCGGGAATCCAGAGCCTTCCGGTCCGGCGCCTCAGAACTGCGGCTGAACCGCCACGAAAACATGCGAAGCAACTTCCGGAGGCAGTTCCAGCGCACCCTCCACGCCGGGCACCCGAACGGACACGTAGTCTCCCACTGCCTGCAGGGTCATCTGCGCTCCGGGAC
This sequence comes from Arthrobacter sp. Soil782, assembly GCF_001428435.1. Classification (GTDB taxonomy): domain Bacteria; phylum Actinomycetota; class Actinomycetes; order Actinomycetales; family Micrococcaceae; genus Arthrobacter_D; species Arthrobacter_D parietis. The sequence continues at coordinate 24,678 of NZ_LMSO01000012.1, read as the reverse complement.
GCAGACCGCCTTCGTCCAGTTGGGTCAGCAGTTCGGGATCCACCTGAATGGGTTCGGCCAGCCGGACAAGGGTCACGATCGAACCCGCAGTGTAGTTTGCCATCGTGTCCGTAAGCGTGGCCACGCCCAAGGTGAACGCTTCCGACGGTGTACCGCCCAGGGCCTCAAGGCCAGGGATGGGATTGCCGTAGGGGGATTCGGTCGGCTGGCCGAGCAACTCATACAGGCGCCGCTCAACCCGCTCGCTCATCACGTGTTCCCACCTGCACGCCTCATCATGGACATAGGCCCAGTCCAGACCGATGACGTCGGAGAGCAGCCGCTCGGCCAGCCGATGCTTGCGCATCACCTCGGTGGCCCGCCGGCGTCCGAGCTCGGTCAGTTCAAGGTGACGGTCGCCGGTCACCACTACAAGTCCGTCACGTTCCATCCGGCCCACAGTCTGCGAGACCGTGGGACCTGAGTGACGAAGGCGCTCGGCGATCCGTGCACGCAGCGCAACGATGTTTTCTTCCTCAAGTTCAAGGATTGTCCGCAGGTACATCTCGGTGGTGTCGATGAGGTCCGTCATTTGCGGGGTTCAGCTCCTTGGCACTGGTGCGGATTGAGCGTTGATGCAGCGGCTGCCTGCAGTGCCCAACAGATGGGCCGCCGTCGTCATCCCTACGCCCCACAAGGTTAACCCATCTACACAGCGTCACCCGCCCCGCTGATCCGGGCGCATCCGAAGCCGGTCACAATGCACCTGTGCTGAGCGCGCTGGGGCAGAATGGTCTGCGACCCCATCGCAAGCAACCTCCCTGGAGTAACCATGAGCGATCCCGCCGACATCCGCATCCCCGCCGAGCTGCTGCCGCAGGATGGCCGGTTCGGTGCGGGTCCGTCCAGAACGCGCCCCGAGCAGTTGGAAGCACTGGTCCGGGCAGGAACGGCCCTGCTTGGAACCTCCCACCGGCAGGCACCGGTCAAGAATCTGGTTGGTTCGGTCCGGTCCGGTCTGATGGACTTCTTCGGCGCCCCGGAAGGCTACGAAGTGATTCTCGGTGTTGGTGGGTCCACAGCTTTTTGGGATGTCGCCTCCTTCGGTCTTGTTGAAGCGCGTGCGCAGCATCTCTCCTTTGGTGAGTTCGGATCCAAGTTCGCAACGGCGACGTCCAAGGCACCATTCCTGGGCGAGTCAACGGTCATCACCTCTGACCCCGGATCCCGGCCGGTGCCCGTCGCGGAGCCGGGCATCGACTTCTATGCCTGGCCGCAGAATGAAACCTCGACCGGTGTGGCGGCGCCGGTCGAGCGGGTGGCGGGCGCGGATCACGGCGCGCTCATCTGCATCGATGCAACCTCCGCTGCCGGCGGGTTGTCGGTGGACGTCTCAGAGACTGACGTGTACTACTTCGCTCCGCAGAAGAACTTCGCGTCCGACGGCGGACTCTGGCTTGGCCTGTTCTCCCCCGCTGCACTCGAAAGGGCAGCGGCGATCAAGGCTTCGAAGCGCTGGATCCCGGACTTCCTCGACCTTCAGATGGCGATCGACAACTCGCGCCTGAATCAGACGTACAACACACCGGCACTGTCCACGCTGGTGACACTCAATGCTCAGATCGAGTGGCTCAACAGCAACGGCGGGCTGGATTTCGCAGCCGCGCGAACCGCTGATTCCGCCGGCCGCATCTACAGTTGGGCTGAGTCCTCAGCCGTTGCCGCGCCCTTTGTTCAGAACCCGGACCACCGCTCCAACGTCATCGCGACGATCGACTTCGCGGAGACTGTTGACGCTGCCGCCGTAGCCAGGACCCTCCGCGCAAACGGAATTGTCGACGTCGAACCGTACCGGAAGCTGGGCCGCAACCAGTTGCGCATCGCCACCTTCGTGGCAATCGAGCCCGCCGACGTATCGGCGCTGCTGGAATGCATTGACTACGTGGTGGAGCGTTCCTAGCCGCTCCGTTCCGCAGTGTTCCGCGCTGTCGCGGCAAGGGTCAGTTTGAGCCGCCGCGGCGAGGGATGGATGAGACGGACCCGCACGTGGTGTGACCGCGCTACCCAGGCCAGCCCAGCCACCGCGGCCACGAAGCCCGACGCCGCAGCGACCACCAGTCCCCACCGCGGCCCGTAGGCGTTGGTCACCCACCCGACGATGGGCGCTCCGATAGGCGTCCCGCCCAGGAAGATCGCAAAGTACAGGGCCATGACCCGGCCGCGCATCTCCTGCACCGTTGTGGTCTGAACGTAGGCGTTGGCACTGGTCATCAGCGTCAGCGCGAAGAGTCCCACTGGAACAAGGGCCAGCCCGAAAAGCCAGACGGACGGTGCCAGCGCAGCCAGCAGGCACGCGAGGCCAAAGGCACCGGCTGCTCCGAAGACAAACCTGAGCCGCGGCCGGTCCCGCCTCGCCGAAAGCAGCGCCCCTGCCACGGAACCCACCGCCATGATCGAGGACAGCGTGCCGAAGACTCCCGCGCCTGTTCCGAACTCAGTGCGTGCCATCGCCGCAATATAGACGGCGAAGTTCAAGCCGAAGGTTCCGACCACGAAAATTGCGAACATCACCATCATGAGGTCCGGCCGCTGCTGCACATAGCGGAAACCTGCGCGGATCCTCCCGCGACCGGGCGCCGAACGGTTGAGTACACGCAGTTCTTTTTGACGGATAGTGACGAGGACGAAGATCATCGCCCCGAACGTCACTGCGTTGATCAGGAAGACCCAGCCGGGCCCTACGGCAACCGTGAGTAAACCCGCAACTGCGGGACCGAACATCCGAGCACCGTTGAAAGAGGCGCTGTTCAGGGCCACCGCGTTGGGAAGGTAATCATCGCGCACCAGTTCGGAGACGAAGGCCTGGCGCGCGGGAGCGTCAATGGCGGAGACGACGCCCAGAGCAAGTGCAAACGCGTAAACATGCCACAGCTCCGCCAGGCCGAGCACCACGAGGAGGCCCAGCCCTACGCCGAGCGCCGCCATCGCGGCCTGGGTTCCCATCAATAGCTTGCGGCGATCAACGGAGTCAGCGATCAGCCCGGCCCATGGAGCTATGAAGAGCTGCGGCCCCAACTGCAAGGCCATGACAATACCCATCGCCGCGGCGTCCTGATCGGTGAGGATGTCATAGACAAGCCAGTCCTGGGCTGTGCGCTGCATCCAGGTGCCCACGTTGGAAATCAGGGCGCCGATGAACCAGAGCCGGTAGTTGTGGATATGCAGGGATCGGAACATGCCCATCAGGCAGCCTTCCTTTCCGCGCTCCCCCACACCTCAGGCAACTGGAGATTCGCCTCCAGGGGCTGCCTCGGCGTCAGTCTCAGCAATGTCAGCCTCCGGAACCCGTGCGGCGTCCTCCGGAGTTGCATCTTCCGGCGCCACATCCTTGGGTGCTACGGCGTCTTCCTCCGCTGTGTCCTCCGGGCGAACGCGTTCAGACCAGGGCACCCAGTCAGGCGCCAAAAGTGCGTTTTCGGAGGGCAGCAGCCCTACTTCACAGACCGTGGCGTCCTTGCCGCGCGGAACCCGCGCCAGGGTTGCGAACCAGTGCCAGCCCTCGTACCCGGGGACGTGTGCGGCGAAGCGATGCGTCACGAGCCGCTCGGCATCGGGGAAAGCACCGACATGCTCCCCCACCTCATGTTCCCCGGCAACCTCCAGCAGGCCATTCCGCGCGGCGTCCACCGCCGCAGCCAGCACAGCGTCAGGCCTGGACGGCTTACGGACCGGCCTGCGCTTTGCTGCAGGAGTTGCCGTCGCGACAGGCTCCGCCTCAGCTGTTTCCGTCGATACCGAGGTTTCACTCATGTGCGCTAAACGTCCAGATCATCCGCGACAGCGCGCAGCACTGCGGCGACCTTAGCGGAGTGCGACTTGTCCGGGTACCGACCGCGCCGCAAACCGTTGGACACGTCATCCAGCAGGCGGATCAGATCCTCAGTAATCACGGCCATATCATCAGCGTTCTTGCGCGTTGCCTTGGCAACAGAGGGCTGCACGTCAAGAATGCGTGCGGACAGCGCCTGGAGCCCCTTGCGTCCGTCCGCGACTCCGAACTCGAGCCGGGTGCCGACCTTGACTTCAGTCACCCCGGCCGGAAGCGCCGAGGCATGCAGGAACACTTCCTTGCCGTCATCCGTCGCCAGGAAACCGAAACCCTTCTCGGAGTCGAACCATTTGACCTTGCCGATAGGCACGTAATTACCTCGTTCTCGAACTACTTGCGCGCAATCCGCTGGCGCTTCACCGACGGTTACCGATGGCAACCGGATAGGTGTCAGTCAGCCGGGGCTGCGCAGGGAAAAAGTCTGCCTTAACAGGATACCCGGCACTGGCGGGCGAAATGGGCGATCCGCGTCCTTGTACGCTAGGAGCATCATGTCGCAGAACCCTTCCTCTGTCCCTGCCGCCAACGATGACGGCGGCCGCACCACCCGGCGTGCGCGGCTGGCCCTGCTCATTGCCGCGGTCGGCTTCGCGGTCCTCGGCCTGCTGTCCCTGGTGGCGGTGCTCCTGTCCGCCTGGGCCGGCGCGGAGGCTTGGCCGGGTTTTGTTACCGCTGCCTACTTCTTTCTGCCGCTCGGCTTCCTGTTGATGGCTGCCAGCGTGGTTATCAGCGTCCTCAGGCGCGGGCGTAGCTGAGTTTTCACTATAGTCACCGCTGGGTTCCCCTTTCCTACGGGCGCTCACGCTCCGATATAGGTAGTCATCTCACCGCCACCCGGTGCGAGTAACGTTAATCCGGTGTCCGCCATCCGTGCTCTTGCCGAGGACCTTGCTTCCCGCAGCGACGCCGAACTCCGAAGGCTGATGTCCGCGCGCCCGGATGTTGTCCTGCCGCCGGTGCCGGATTTTGCAGCCCTCGCGGCCCGGGCCTCGACCCGGGTAAGCGTCCAGCGTGCCCTTGAGGGCTTGAATACTCCGCAGCTCATGGTGCTCGAGGCAGTAGTGCTCACCACCAACCTCGACGCCGCTGTCGGCGCCACAGCCACAGGCCTCAAGGCGTCCATATCCTCGATGACGGCGAAGACGCTCGAGCCCTTTCTCACTCAGCTTCACGAGGTGGCGCTCCTGCGAACCGGCCCCGCGGCCAGGGGCCGCCGCTCCTACTTCCCCCTGGAATCCCTTCACGATGCGCTTGGTCCCTACCCTGCAGGCCTTGGACGTCCGCTGGCCTTGCTGGCCCAGCAGTACCCGGAGTACGCCGCGCGGATGGCGGCCGGAGTGGAACTACTGTCCGCTTCCGGGATTCCTGGTGCAGCAGGTCCGTCCGCATCCGATCCCGCAACTACCCTCGCGGCTATCCTCGACGCATCCTGGGACGCTGTGCTGGAGGCGGCTCCCAGCGCAACGGGTGACCTGCTGGAAAAACTCGCGGCCTCTCCGGTGGGCTCGGCAAAGGCAAGCGCATCAAGCACGGCGACGCCCCTTGAATGGCTTCTTGAGCGCGGACTCCTCATCCGTCTCGACGCCAACCATGTCGAGCTTCCGCGGGAAGTGGGAATTGCGGCACGTGGTGGCATGATCATTCCCTCGCTGCGCGCCTCGCCACCGGTTCCGCAGCTCGCTGCGGTCCGCGCCGGCCTTCGGGACAACGCCGCCTTCGGGGCCATCGCCGAAACGCTCAGGCTTGTCACCGAACTCCTTACCAGCGTGCAGACGGAGCCAATCGCGACCCTCCGCACCGGAGGAGTGGGCGTCCGGGAGATTCGACGGCTCGCCGATGCCCTGCGGGTGGACCGCGGTCAGGTGGCCTGGCTGCTTGAGCTGGCAGCGCTGGGCCGCCTGATAGTGCTGGATCCGGACAGCTCACGTTGGATGGCCGCCCCTGGTGGATCCTGGCACCTCGTCGAGCGCCACGAGCAGTGGCTCCGGCTGGTGCAAGCGTGGCTCGACGCTGAGCGCGCTCCTTCCCTGGTGGGTGGGCAGCTGCCCACCGGCAATACGGTCAATGTGCTGTCTTCGGAGGCAACGCGCACTGACGCGCCGGCGGTCCGCCGTCGTCTGTTGTCAGCCGCGGACGCGCTCTCGGCCGAGACAGAGCACGATGACGACCGCTCCCCGGTCCTTGACGCACCCTCCCTCGTCGAACGCCTCACGTGGCACCAGCCCCGCCTGCGCCGGCGGTTTTCGCGGCTGGTGCCGGGCATGGTCGAGGAGCTGGGCCACCTCGGCCTGCTGGGATCCGGTGCGCTGACCGGACTGGGCGCGGCGATCGCGCAGGACCGGTTCGACGACGCCGCGGCTGCCCTTCGGAACGCGCTCCCCGAGCCGCTCACGCACTTCGTGCTGCAGGCGGACCTGACCGCGGTAGCGCCGGGCTACCTTGAGCCGGGTGTGGCGCGCGAGCTGGCGCTGCTGGCATCCGCGGAGGGGCAGGGCCCGGCAACCGTATACAGGTTCTCCGCACCGTCAGTGCGCCGGGCGCTCGACGACGGGCAGGACGCCGTGGCAATCCTGACCTTCCTTGAGAAGCACTCCGCGACAAACATTCCGCAACCGCTGCGCTATCTGGTTGAAGACACCGCGGCCCGTTACGGTTCCCTGCGCGTGGGTCCCGCATCCAGCTACGTGCAGAGTGACGACGACGCCGCTCTAACGGCCCTGCTCTCTGATCCTGCTACTGCCTCGCTCGGGCTCGTCCGGCTCGCTCCGACGGTCGTGACGGCCAAGGCCACGCCGTCGGAATTGGCCGCAGCCCTGCGCGAGCTCGGCTATTCGCCCGCGTTGGAAGGCGGCGCGGCACCGCGGGTTACCTTACGGGCGGCAGCCGGCTCCGCGCCGTCGTCGTCCGCGGTACGGACCAACCCCTGGGTACTTACGGAGGCAGACCTTGAAGCGCAGATGACGGTGCTGCGGGGCAACGGCCGGCCTGGCGCGGGCGGAGGAGCCGAAAGCGAGGCGATGATCGGCCTTGAAACGCTGCGGACTGCGATCCGAACAAAGCAGGCCGTCCGGATGGGCTTTGCGGACAGCGCAGGGAATTCCACCCGTCAGGTGTTTGTTCCACTGTCGGTTCATGCCGGCCGTGTACGGGTCTTCGACCCGGAGAAGGAAACCGAGCGCGTAATTTCCGTGCATCGGATCATGGATGTGGAAACTGTGGAAGGGGCTTCAACGGATGCCTAACGGCCCGCTTATCGTCCAGAGCGACAAGACCATCCTGCTGGAGGTCGATCACGAGCAGGCCACCGAAGCCCGGCATGCCATCGCCGCTTTCGCCGAACTGGAGCGCGCGCCGGAGCATGTGCACAGCTACCGCCTCACTCCCCTCGGGTTGTGGAACGCCCGCGCGGCAGGGCTCGACGCCGAACAGGTGCTGGATACGCTGCTGAAGTACTCCCGTTTCCCGGTGCCGCACGCGCTCCTTGTCGACGTCGAGGAAACAATGTCCCGCTACGGCCGGCTGCGGTTGGAAAAGGATGACCAGCACGGCCTCGTGCTGCGCACCAACGACTACCCCGTGCTCGAGGAAGTCCTGCACGCGAAGAAGATCGAGCCGCTTCTGGGCCCGCGCATTGACGGCGAGACGGTGGTGGTGCACTCGTCCCAGCGCGGGCAACTGAAGCAGCTCCTGCTCAAACTCGGGTGGCCGGCTGAGGATCTCGCCGGCTATGTTGACGGCACCCCGCACCCCATCATGCTCAACGAAGACGGCTGGGCGCTGCGTCCCTACCAAAAGGTGGCCACGGAGAACTTCTGGGCGGGAGGGTCCGGCGTCGTTGTGCTCCCCTGCGGGGCAGGTAAAACCCTGGTGGGCGCCGCGGCCATGGCGACGAGCTCCACAACCACTCTCATCCTCGTGACGAACACCGTCTCCGCCCGGCAGTGGAAGGACGAACTGCTCAAGCGGACCTCGCTGACCGAAGAAGAGATCGGCGAGTACTCCGGATCCGTCAAGGAGGTCCGACCGGTCACCATCGCGACCTACCAGGTGCTGACTCTGCGCCGCGGCGGGCTCTACCCGCACCTCGAACTGCTCGACGCCAATGATTGGGGCCTCATTGTGTATGACGAGGTTCATCTGCTGCCCGCACCGATCTTCCGCATGACCGCTGACCTGCAGGCCCGTCGGCGGCTTGGCCTGACCGCCACCTTGGTGCGTGAGGACGGCCGCGAAGGCGAGGTGTTCTCCCTCATTGGACCGAAGCGCTATGACGCGCCCTGGAAGGACATCGAAGCGCAGGGCTACATTGCGCCCGCGGACTGCGTTGAGGTGCGGGTCGACCTCCCGCGCGATGAGAGGGTCGCCTACGCAATGGCGGACGACGGCGACAAGTACCGTCTGTGCGCAACCTCCGAGACGAAGACAACGGTCGTGGAGAAGCTGGTCGCCTCGCACAAGGGCGAACAGCTCCTCGTGATCGGGCAGTACATCGATCAACTGGATGAGCTGGGTGAGCGGCTCGATGCTCCCGTCATCAAAGGTGAGACGTCCGTCAAGGAACGCCAGCGCCTGTTCAATGCCTTTCGCTCCGGGGAGCTGCACACCCTCGTGGTTTCCAAGGTCGCTAATTTCTCGATCGACCTTCCGGAAGCGTCAGTGGCAATACAGGTGTCAGGGTCCTTCGGCTCCCGGCAGGAGGAGGCGCAGCGGCTGGGCCGGCTGCTGCGGCCGAAGGGTGACGGCAGGGCAGCGCGGTTCTATACCGTCGTCGCGCGTGACACCATCGACCAGGATTTTGCAGCCAAGCGTCAGCGGTTCCTCGCCGAACAGGGCTACGCCTACACCATCATGGATGCCGCAGACATCCCGCAGACGTGACACCCGACGAGCATACAGAGAGCATCCAGACAACTCCCAGCTGCTGGGAGCATACTGGGAATCGTGAATAAATCAGTACCTGAAGCCAAACTGCTTGTAGTCGATGACGAGCCGAATATCCGGGAACTGCTCTCCACTTCCCTGCGGTTCGCGGGATTCGATGTTGTCGCCGCCGCCAACGGACGCGACGCACTTGCCGCAGCGGAAACACACAATCCAGACCTCGCCGTCCTCGACGTGATGCTGCCCGATATGGACGGCTTCACCGTCACCCGCCGGCTCCGCGCCGCTGGCCGCCACTTCCCCGTGGTCTTCCTGACGGCACGCGATGACACTGATGACAAGGTCACCGGCCTCACCGTGGGCGGTGACGATTACGTGACCAAGCCCTTCAGCCTCGACGAGGTGGTTGCCCGTATCCGCGCCGTCCTGCGCCGCACGCAGCCACACGACGACGACGGCGCCGTCATCCGAGTCGACGACCTCGAACTGGACGACGACGCCCACGAGGTGCGCCGCGGCGGGGAGGTCATCGACCTGTCCCCGACCGAATTCAAGCTCCTCCGCTACCTGATGATGAACCCGAACCGCGTCCTGTCCAAAGCGCAGATCCTCGATCACGTCTGGGAGTACGACTTCAATGGAGACGCCTCCATTGTGGAGTCATACATCTCCTACCTGCGGCGCAAAATCGACAAGAACCCGGATGCCGCGGCGCTGATTCAGACCAAACGCGGAGTCGGTTACCTGCTGCGCACCGCTGACAAGCGGTAACAGAGCATCTCTGTACCCGCCGTGATACGTCGCTGGAAGTCTGCCTCCCTCCGCACGCAACTCATCGCCATCATGACCCTGCTCATGGTGTTCACGGTTGCCATCACGGGGATCGTGACCATCTCCCTGCTCCGCAACAGTCTCATAGTCCAGATGGACCAGGACATCGATGCCAACGCGCAGCTGGTGACCAACACCATCGGCACCATCGGCAGTGACACCAGCCAGGACCTTTCCCGCTTCTATGGCGTCTGGCTCGACTCCAACGGAAACGCTATCCGCGCAACCCACTCGTCTGCGATCTACGAGGTTCCAAAACTTCCTCTACTCGATCACGAAGAAGTTGAGGAACGAGACGTGGAGGGCTTCACGGTTCCCGGGAGCAGGGGGGAGAGCGAGTGGCGCGTCATGGTGTTCCCTCTGCAGGCGGACAACACGTCGGTGGCTGTTGCCAGCCCCATGTCTACCCTGAACCAGACAGTGTCAGAAGCCGGACGCATCATTTTCACCGTCGGCCTCTTTTCAATTGCCGCGGCCTCGATCGTCGCCTACCTTGCGGTTACCCGACAGTTCCGTCCGTTGAGCCGCGTCGAGCGGACAGCGGCGGCGATTGCCGCCGGCGACCTCTCACGCCGCGTCGAGGTTGAGCGTCCCGCCACCGAGGTGGGCAGGCTCTCCCGCTCCCTGAACGCCATGCTTGCGCACATCGAGTCTGCGTTTGCAGCCCGGATGGATTCAGAACGGAAAATGCGCCGCTTCGTCGCGGACGCTTCGCATGAACTTCGTACACCCCTGGTCACCATTCGCGGATTTTCCGAGCTGTACCGTCACGGTGCCCTCCAGAACGACGACGACGTCAAGGCCGCCATGGGCCGCATCGAGAGCGAAGCCAAGCGGATGGGCCAATTGGTCGAAGATCTGCTCACCCTGGCGCGCATCGACGAGCAGCGGCCCCTCGAGTCCCAACCGCTAGACCTGCTGGTGCTGGGAAACGACGCCGCCATGGACGCCCGAGCCATCGCGCCGGAACGCACTATCCGCGTGACCGGCCTCGACGGTGGACCGGCGCGTCATGCCCCGACAGTCGGCGACGAGGCCCGCCTCCGTCAGGTCGTCGCAAACCTGATGACCAACGCCCTGCGGTATACGCCCGAAGGGTCGCCGATCGAGGTTGCCGTGGGCGTCGCTCCCGTGATCCATGGCCGAAGCGATTCGGTGATCGAGGTACGCGACCACGGTCCCGGCATCTCCGAGGAAGACGCCGCGAGGGTCTTCGAGCGCTTTTACCGGGCAGACTCCTCACGCTACCGGGAAACCGGCGGTACCGGCCTTGGCCTTGCCATCGTCGCGGCGCTGGTTGCGCAGCATGATGGAAGCGTACGGCTCGAGGACACCCCCGGCGGCGGCGCCACCTTATCCATTCGGCTTCCGCATGACACGGAAAGCACGCCGCCGGCAGACGACTGACCCGCGGTTCTTGCACGGGACTCCTCCTCCCCGGCCCCTTGGGTACAGGCAGGTTACCCACATTCCGCTGCCAAGGGCGTGCGCCGCTTCCCGCGCCCTCTAACGTCGAAGGCGCAGCGCACACACAGCAGAAGCCCAGGAGGAACCATGACCTACTTCAACGTCAATACGGACTCGCTCGCCGCCAAGAGCGCAGACGTGCAAAATACCATCGCCCGGCTCCAGGCAGAGGTCAATGCCATGCAGTCAGGGCTGAGATCCCTGGAGTCCGAGTGGCAGGGTCAGGCCTCGCAGAACTTCCAGCAGCTGGTGACGGACTGGCGTGCAACCCAGCTCAAGGTCGAGGAATCGCTGACCAGCATCAACCAGGCTCTCGGCGTTGCAACCGAGCAGTACAGTCAGGCAGAGCTGAGCAACGCCCGCATGTTCATGCACTAGCCGAACCGGCCCACCCCCGAAGTTTTGTGCAGCTGCGGCGGCTTCCAGGCCGGAGAACCCGCCATAGATGCACGAATCTTCCGGCTCGCACAGCCCAAAGGCCGACCCCTGTAAGGGATCGGCCTTTGGTGTAACTGTCTTCGCAGGTATTCCTGCTGGTGAGGCTGGGAAGCTTAGAAGCCGCCCATCCCGCCCATGCCGCCCATTTCGTCGCCGCCGCCTGCGGGAGCAGCCTTCTCAGGCTTGTCCGCGACAACAGCTTCGGTGGTAAGGAACAGGCCCGCAATGGAGGCAGCGTTCTGCAGTGCAGAGCGGGTAACCTTCACGGGGTCGTTCACGCCGGCAGCCAGAAGGTCCTCGTAATCGCCGGTTGCGGCGTTGAGGCCATGGCCTGCGGGCAGTCCGCGAACCTTCTCGATCACAACGCCGGGCTCGAGGCCAGCATTGAAAGCGATCTGCTTGAGAGGAGCGTCGATGGCGATGCGAACAATGTTTGCACCGGTTGCCTCGTCGCCCTCAAGGTTGAGGTTGGCGAATGCCTTGGCGCCGGCCTGAATCAGGGCCACGCCGCCACCGGCAACAATGCCTTCTTCAACAGCAGCCTTTGCGTTGCGGACGGCGTCCTCAATGCGGTGCTTGCGCTCCTTCAGCTCAACCTCGGTTGCGGCTCCGGCCTTGATGACTGCAACGCCGCCTGCCAGCTTGGCCAGACGTTCCTGCAGCTTCTCGCGGTCATAGTCCGAGTCGGAGTTCTCGATCTCGGCGCGGATCTGCGCAACCCGGCCGGCGATCTCCTCGGCATTGCCGGCACCCTCAACAATGGTGGTCTCGTCCTTGGTGACAACAACCTTGCGTGCCTGGCCCAGAAGATCCAGGGTTGCGTTCTCCAGCTTGAGGCCAACTTCCTCGGCGATGACCTGCCCCCCGGTCAGGATGGCGATGTCAGCCAGCTGAGCCTTGCGGCGGTCGCCGAAGCCCGGTGCCTTGACGGCAACGGACTTGAAGGTGCCGCGGATCTTGTTGACCACGAGGGTAGCCAGGGCTTCGCCCTCGATGTCTTCGGCGATGATCAGCAGCGGCTTGCCGGACTGCATGACCTTCTCAAGAACAGCGACAAGATCCTTGACGTTAGAGATCTTCGAGTTGACGATCAGGATGTAGGGGTCTTCAAGGACCGTCTCCTGGCGCTCTGCGTCGGTGACGAAGTAGCCGGAAATGTAACCCTTGTCGAAGCGCATACCCTCGGTGAGCTCAAGCTCGAGTCCAAAGGTGTTGGACTCCTCGACGGTGATAACGCCTTCCTTGCCCACTTTGTCGAGGGCTTCAGCGATGAGGTCACCGATCTGCTGGTCACCGGCGGAGATCGAAGCCGTAGCTGCGATCTCTTCCTTGGTCTCGATCTCCTTGGCGGAGGTGAGAAGCTCGGCGGTGACGGCGTCAACTGCCTTCTCGATTCCGCGCTTGAGGCTCAGCGGATCAGCACCGGCGGCTACGTTGCGCAGGCCTTCCTTGACGAGTGCCTGGGCGAGGACGGTGGCGGTGGTGGTTCCGTCACCGGCGACGTCGTCGGTCTTCTTTGCAACTTCCTTGACCAGCTCGGCGCCGATCTTCTCGAACGGATCGTCGAGTTCGATCTCCTTGGCGATGGAAACGCCGTCGTTGGTGATCGTGGGAGCGCCCCACTTCTTCTCAAGGACAACGTTGCGACCGCGGGGGCCCAGCGTAACCTTGACTGCGTCAGCGAGGATGTTCAATCCGCGCTCGAGGCCGCGGCGTGCCTCTTCATCAAAAGAAATGATCTTGGCCATAACGGCGTAGGTCCTTTCGGGACGGTCATGCGTATGCTGCTACCGGCCTGTGATGCCCGCGACGGACGGACTGATCCGGGAGGATCTCTGTACCTCCCCAACCAGCCCTCACCACAGAGGTTGCCTGGTTCACTCCCAGTGTGGCGTCTTAGCAGTCGTCACACCAGAGTGCTAAGACAATAATTAGCACTCACACACTGCGAGTGCAAGCTGTTTCGCCTTGGGGAAAAACAACGACGACGGCGCACCAGCCCTGACAGGGGAAGCGCGCCGTCGTTGTTCAGTGTTGCTTGGGTTGCTCAGGATGCGAGCCGCACGGCCTCCGCCTGCGGGCCCTTCTGGCCTTCTCCGATTTCGAATTGGACCCGCTGGCCCTCATCGAGTGCACGGTAGCCCTCCATGTCTATTGCGGACCAGTGCACAAAGACATCCGCCCCGCCCTCATCGACAGTGATGAAGCCGTACCCCTTTTCAGCGTTGAACCATTTCACGGTTCCCTGCGCCATGTTGTTCTCCCACTATGTAGATCCCCCGCTTAACTATTGACGGCGGGGCTGAGATACATCTAATCCCAGAACTCGAAAGCAGTGATGCGGAACACAGTGAATGTTATTGATCCTTAACCGGGCGGCTCACTGGAAGCCGGGGCCGACCACCACCGTGATATCGCCGAAACCCGCATTGCCCTGGACAGCGCCGATACCAAGGGCACCGGCGAGCGCCTCAGCCGTGGGGCGCTGCTCCTCTGCGTTGTAGAGCACGATGGACCCCTGCAGCTGCTGGCCGGACCAGTTGCCGATCTGGGTCACGTTCCAGCCATCCGCCTGCAGCCTGCCCGCCGCTGTGCTTGCCAGCCCACTGACCGCGGTGGCGTTCAGCACGGCAACCGGCTGGGTGATGTCGACGACTGCTGCCGCTTCTGACGGCGAATCGGTTGCCTCGGCTGTCGGTTCCTCTTCGGTTGTCGGTTCCGAGCCGGCAGTCGGCTCTTCCCCGGGAGTGGGTGCGGCACTGGGCGACACAGATTCCGTGGGCTCCGCAGATTCACTGGCGTCTTCGCTGGGTTCTCCCTCCGCCCCCTCGGCCGTGATGGACGGCATCGGCGCAGAACTGGTGCTCCCCGGAGTGACATCGCTGGCCTGCCCAAGCCCAAGGCGCGGAAAGAGGAAGTATGCGGCCAGGCCAACCGCGAGGACCAGGACTCCCGCAACAACCTTCAATGCCAGACCGCTAGATCGCGTAGGCACAATGCGCTCGCGGTGGACTCCCTGCCGGGCGGCGGATTCGGGAACCTGGTCGAATTCGTCGCGGGGGTATTGGGTCATGGTGCGGGGAATCCTCGGATTGGGTGGACGTGGGTGCTAAACATCGACGCCAAGACGGCGCGCTGATCGGGCGCGTTGGCGGGTTGTACGTAGTCTACGCAGTCTCTTCACGAGCATCGGGTCATGAGCAAGCGCGGCTTCTGTATCGATAAGCGCATTGAGGATCTGGTAGTAGTGCGTGGCAGAGAGATCAAACAGCTCACGAATAGCCTGCTCTTTGGCCCCCGAGTATTTCCACCACTGTCTCTCGAGCTCAAGTATCCGCTCTTCCCGCTCACCCAGGCCTGACTCCCGCACGCCCGCGGCGTGGCCGTTCTGGTCTGTCTGCGCCGGTCCCTGCATGCTCACGACACACCGTCCAATCCACCGTTTCCGCCCAATTTACTTTCCCCATGGTAGTGGCGAATCACACCGTTGTCATTTACCCGCGGTGGAGCTTGAGTGCCCATCCGGGCAAAGATAGAACCATGAACGACGACGACGACGGCGGCACCACCCTGTCCATTCCTTCCGGCACGGGCGCAGCGCTGCCGTTCGCCGCTCCGGCGACGCTCGAGGAAATCATGGCTTCCGACTGGGCGGCAGCGCTTCAGCCCGTTCAGCCACAGATTCACCAGCTGGCCCGGGATCTGGCTCTCGAGCAAGCGGCCGGCGCCCACGTGCTGCCGCGCCCGGACCACATACTGCGGACCTTCACCTATCCACTCAACCACGTCAAGGTCATCATCGTCGGCCAGGACCCCTACCCCACTCCCGGACACTCCGTCGGTCTGGCGTTCTCCGTTACCCGGCAAACCAAACTGCCGCGCAGCCTGGTCAACATCTACAGGGAGCTGTCTACGGATCTTGGGGCACCGGCACCCAGCCACGGTGACCTTTCGTGCTGGGCTGACGAGGGGGTCTTGCTGCTCAACCGTGTCCTCACAGTCCGAGCGGGTGAAACGGGTTCCCACCGGAAGCTTGGCTGGAACGCAGTCACTGATGCCGCCGTCCGGGCTCTGGTTGCCCGTGACCAGCCGCTGGTTGCCATTCTGTGGGGCCGCGAGGCACAGCAGCTCAAGCCGCTGCTGGGCTCTACGCCGCTCGTCGAGTCCGCTCACCCTAGTCCCTTGTCAGCCTCCCGCGGCTTCTTCGGCTCCCGGCCCTTCAGCCGGGCCAATGCGCTCCTCGCCGAACAGGGTGCCGAGCCGGTGAACTGGCTTCGCGGCTAGAGTCGCCGGATCATCTGCGTCGATTACGGCGTCGTTCGTTGCTGCTGAGCTTCTTGGTGAACGGTCGTGCCAGATTGTCACCCAGGACCACGCCGCCGGCGATGGCCAAAATGATGGTGAGAGCGTTGAACAGGCCGATGGCGCCAGCGCCGGTCACGTCCGTCTCGATTGTGAGGTCATACATCGACCGGAAAATCGTGAGCCCGGGGTAGAGGAACATCACCGCAGGCACGGCGACCACCAGCTGCGGTGCGCCCATCCGGAGGGCAACCACCCGCGCGAGCATGCCGATCAGGACAGCCGCAATGGCGGGCGCAAGCCGATAGCCGACGCCGAGGTTCACAACGAGCGAATAGAGCAGGAACCCGGCAGTTCCGATGAGTGACGTAGGTACAACCAGGGCCATGTCCGTCTGCTCGGCAATGCAGATCATTGCAACCGCGATGAAGATGAGCACCGCAACCACCGGCAGCGGGTACAGGGAGCCGACCGACGACGTCACGTCAAGCTCAGGAACCCCGAGGAGGTTGCCGAGCACCAGCGCAACGGCGATGCCGGACACAATTCCGGCGAAGACGAGGAAGGCAGACAGGAACCTCCCTGCTGCAGTCACCGGGAATCCGTTGATCGCGTCCTGGGTTGCTGATACGAGCCTGCCGGTGGGCAGGAGCAGCAGGATCCCGCCGACCACGACCAGGGCGGGCGCGATCGGTACGTTCAGCGACCACAACAGCACTGCGGCCAACGTGACGAGGGCGGCCGAGGTGGCCGTCGCAAAAAATTCAGGCACCCGCCAACGCCCCAGCTGACGCGAGAGCAGGTCAACACCGATACAGCTTGCAAACGAGATCAGTGAGCCAAGCGGTCCGCCGCCGATGAACGCCACGATGGCCGCAGCGAAGACACCGAAGGCGGCCGTGACCATCCAACGCGGGAAAGGCTTGGGCCGGTGAGTTATCTCGTCAAGGCGCCGGATGGCTTCGGAACGGTCCACCCCGCCGTCGACGACGTCGGTCACCAGCTGGTGGACCCGTGTCAGTCCCGCATAATTGTTGGTCCAGGACCGTACCACGCGCAGAACGGTCGTGGGGGTCTGGTCCTTCGCTGAGTAGTTGAGCACCACCGACTGGTTGGTGATGTCCACCTCGATGTTGTCGAGCCCGAACGCCGCGGTCACGGCAATGATGCTCGTCTCGACTTCCAGCGCTCCGGCACCGTATCGGAACATCGTCTCAGCGAGACTGAGCGCGAAATCGAGCGTGCGGCGGGCGCCGACGTCGGGGCCTCCCACCTGGATAGTGGGGTTGGCATAGGGACTGCCGGCGAGCCGCTCCACCAGGTTCATCGCCTGGGTGGGCGGAGATTCTCCCTGGACAAGGCGCCGAAGCATCTTGCGGGCTGCCAGCTGTGAACGGTCCGGGCGGGCGGACTGCGGGGTGATCGGCAGGGCATCGGTCGGGTTGGACTGCGGCCGGGCGGCTGCTTTCCGCGCGATTTTCGACTTGGCCTTGCCCGGCGATGCCGGCGACTTCACGACGGGAAGCTGTTCAGCCACCGGAGAGGGGTTGGTATCCGGGCTCCGGCGCTTGCCCGCACCGGTCTTGTCTGCCACTCTTATGCCCCTTTCCTGGCTCATGATCGTTCGTCGTGGCCGGGCCTGCTGTTTAGTAGAACGGTTGATTTGTGCGCCGCCAGTACACCTGGCGCATGATGCGTTCGCCCAGCTTCTGCCACGCACGGTACTTCATGGGACTGAGCACCTGGTCATAACAACCCACGAAGTCCGTGACCGTCTTGGTGAAGCTCGTCTTGAACAGGCCGAGACCGTGGTGCTGATGGCTCTTGTCCTTCAGCTGATCGCTTGGAGGGGTCCCGCAGAAGTCGTACTCAACAATGTTGTGCTCGGCCTTGAGATCATTGATCGCCCTCCACTGAAGGAGATGCGAATCACCGTATTGCGAGCGGCCCGGCTTGGATCCACCGTCTTTGTAGGTGCCCTTGCGGCCGTAGTTGATGACGAAGGCACCAACGGAAGGCTCGCCGTCCTCGTGCACAAAGTAGAGCCTGCCCTGACCGGCGGAAACGAAGTTCGTCCAGAATCGCCGGTAGTACTCGAACGAGCGGAGACGTGCCGCTGAGCGGTCCTCAATGTGCGCCATGAGGCGGTACATCGTGCGGAAATTCTCATCCGTGGGTTCCATCTGCTCCACGGTGACGCCCTCCCGCTCTGCCCG
Source organism: Arthrobacter sp. Soil782 (assembly GCF_001428435.1). Taxonomy (GTDB): domain Bacteria; phylum Actinomycetota; class Actinomycetes; order Actinomycetales; family Micrococcaceae; genus Arthrobacter_D; species Arthrobacter_D parietis. The sequence goes on along the minus strand of NZ_LMSO01000012.1, from coordinate 6,675 downwards.
CCGGACGGCGTTGCGCCCGCGCGAGTGCAGGTTTCGCAGCAGCTGGTTCGGCTCCGGGGTGGTGTCGAGGATGGCCGTGTGATCATTCGGCTGGAGATTGAAGGCCTTCACCAGACCGGCGCGCCGGAAGAGGGTGCGGACGCCGTCATCGTCCTCAATGTCCGGCTCGATCTTGACTGCAAAGACTGCGAGCTTTGACTCCCGGATGAAGGACTTGCACGCGTGCAGGACCGCAGGAACATCCTCGGGGGCTGCCACATCCGGGCCCTTGATCAGGTACCAGAGGCTCCCGAGAAGCGGGACCTTTTTCTCGAGGACCAGGTTGTAGGTGGTGTATCCGGCGGATTCGAACACGAGAAACAGGGGCTTCCAGCCATGGTGGGACTTGACCTCTGCAAACGCCGCCGACTGCAGAAGGTTGCCGCCGTTTGGATTGGCGGTGACCAGGGAATCCCAGTTCCCGCGTTCTTCCGCAGTGGCAAATCGCGCAGTAAACGTACCCATGGTCCTCAATCACAACTGGTCGGAAGGCGTCGATTCAGTGTAGCCGTTGGCACTGGCCGGATCCGGCGTCGCCCGCGGGTGCCCTGTACCGCTGGACCCAGGGATGGATAGCATCGAAACCATGGAATTCAGATACCTCGGAAACAGCGGACTCAAAATCTCGGAGATCACTTACGGAAACTGGCTCACGCACGGCTCCCAGGTGGAGAATGACGTGGCCACGCAGTGTGTGCGTGCAGCCCTGGATGCAGGCATCAGCACCTTCGACACTGCGGACGTGTACGCCAACACCGCAGCCGAGACGGTCCTCGGGGAAGCCCTCAAGGGTGAGCGCCGGCAGTCCCTTGAAATCTTCACCAAGGTTTGGGGTCCCACCGGCCCCAAGGGCCATAACGACGCCGGTCTCTCCCGGAAGCACATCATGGAGTCGATCGACGGCTCGCTGACGCGGCTTCAAACAGACTATGTGGACCTTTACCAGGCCCACCGGTATGACCACGAGACTCCCCTCGAAGAGACCATGCAGGCGTTCGCCGACGTCGTCAGGCAGGGCAAGGCCCTCTACATCGGGGTCAGTGAGTGGACTGCGGAGCAGCTGCGCGCCGGTCACGGGCTTGCGAAGGAGCTGGGTTTCCAGCTCATCTCCAACCAACCGCAGTACTCCATGCTCTGGCGGGTCATCGAGGAGAAGGTAGTGCCGGCGTCGGAGGAACTCGGCATCTCCCAGATCGTGTGGTCCCCTGTCGCGCAGGGCGTCCTCACCGGCAAGTACAAGCCGGGTCAGGCACCGGAACAGGGTTCGCGAGCTGCCGATGACAAGGGCGGCGCGGACATGATCAAGCGCTGGATGTCTGATGAGGTCCTCACCGGAGTGCAGAAGCTTGAACCGCTCGCAGACGAGGCCGGGCTGAGCATGGCGCAGCTCTCTATCGCGTGGGTGCTCCAGAACCCCAACGTTGCCTCAGCAATCATCGGCGCGTCCCGCCCTGAGCAGGTCGAGTCCAACGTTTCGGCCGCCGGCGTAACGCTGGAGCCCGCCCTCATGAAGAAAATCGATGAAGCGATCGGGCACCTGGCCGAAACTGACGCGGCCAAGACAACTTCCCCTGACAAGCGGCCGGCGTGAGGCTCGCGGTCACGGGATCCAGCGGCAAACTGGGACGCAGTGTTGTTGCGGGTTTGACGGAGGCCGGACACGAGGTCCATGGATTCGACCTGTACGGCGATCGCGGGCCTGGCTTCCTCTCAATCGACCTGACCAACTATGGTCACGTCGTCGATGCGTTGCTGGGAGTGGATGACCGGCACTCAGGTTTCGACGCCGTCGTCCATCTCGCTGCGATCCCCGCACCGGGGCTGCAGCCTGATTCCGCCACTTTCCACAACAATATGCTGGCGACCTACAACGTGTTCCAGGCCTGCCGGCGGGCGGGGATCCAGCAGATTGTCTACGCCTCCAGCGAGACAGTCCTCGGGCTTCCGTTCGACGAGGACCCGCCGTACATTCCGGTCGATGAGGAATATGACGCGCGGCCGGAGAGTACCTATTCCCTGGTGAAGCACCTCGAAGAACAGATGGCCATCCAGCTGACTCGCTGGGATCCCTCGCTGAGCATCACGGCGCTGCGGTTCTCCAATGTGATGGATCCGTCGGACTACGCCGAGTTTCCGTCATTCGATTCGGATCCGCTGCTGAGGAAGTGGAATCTCTGGGGATACATTGACGGTCGGGACGGAGCCCAGGCTGTGCTGCAGGCTCTGGAGAACGCGCGGAACGGCTTTGACCGGTTCATCATCGCGGCCGCCGATACCGTGATGAGCCGATCGAGCGCCTCGCTGGCCGCAGAGGTATTCCCCGGCGTAGAGCTGGTCAGGGACGTCGGCGAACATGAAACGCTGCTCTCGATCGAGAAGGCACGGCGCCTACTGGGATTCGACCCGCAGCACAGCTGGCGGGATCACGCAGGCTGACGGCTCGGATGGGAGGCCTCCGGTATTGGGAGCTTCCCATCCGGCTGGCCTCAACCTTGAATGATCAGTAGGCTTACATTCACGGGAGCACCTCCCGGAATGCAATCGTCGAAAGGACCGGTCATGACTGAGAATCTTCCCGATGAGGAATTGCACGTTGTCGGCGAAGAGCCGGACGCCGTGAACGAGTCGATCGCGCCCGAGGCGCTCGATCCCGTGCAGGACGGCCAACCGGACGGCTACCCCACAGCTGCCGAGAATGATCCGGATAACTGGCAGCAGGATCCACTGCTGCAGGATGAGCCCGGAGCCGGCACGATTGCCGAGGAAAGCGATCAGAGCCTTCGCGATGATACCGAGGAAGCGCGCTTCCGTGACGGTGAAGAGCAGGTGCCGCCGGAAGAACCTACTATCGCCGAAGCCGCATCCGACGTCGATTTCGGTGATCCCATGAGCAGCGAGGAAGTCGACGCAAGTGATGACGAGGCGAACTTCGGAGGGTCCCCCTTGAGCCAGTTCGAGCCTGAGGACCTGGACCGCTAGTTACGCAGGGTCTGCAGGGCCAGTGCCCGTAGACTGGAACCGTGAAAAAAATCGCTGTGCTGTCCCTGCTCATCCCTCTCGGCGCCCTGCTGGCTGGCTGCAATCAAATTGAGGAAACTGCCGGTGAGATAGCCAGTGATGCGGCATCGCAGGTGGCCGGCGCCGCCGCGGAAGAAGTCCAGCAACAGGTGTGTTCACTCGTCAGCGACGGGAACGTAAGCGCTGGAGATCGCGAACTGCTCGGCGGATTGGTTGACGCCGCAGAGACCGCGGGTGTTCCTGCCGAGATCACCGGCCCGCTTCGCGACATCGCGGCAGCCGGCGACCAGGTTCCGGCAGAGTCGGTGGAAGCGCTGAATGAGGCGTGTGCGCCGTCGTCGTAAGCCGGTGATGTCGCGTTTAGGTGTCAATTGTCCATCAACTGTTCTATTGACTGCCCGCTAGCAGTAACTTTGCCCTATGAGAGGCGGCTCAGCCAGGGTCGTACGTGAGGCGACTGCTTACCAGGACGCGGTATCGCGTTCCGTGAGGGCGGCCTGCGCCAAGTGGGTTGCCATCGAGTTGGAGTTCGGACTGCTGAGCGGCGCCGACGTTGACGCGCTGCTGGGGCCACACTGGCCACCCGCCGGGTGCCTCGCAGCCGAACGCCGGATCCTCGGCGTCGCGACGAAGGCCGGTCGTGTCCTTTACCCCGGATTCCAGTTCGACTCAACGGCGCACACAGTGCGCCCGATCCTTGCCGAAGTAGCCCAGATCGGGCTCGACGCCGGCTGGAAGGATCGCCACATCCTGCAGTGGTTCGTTGCACCGAACGGCTCGCTTCACGGGGATCGGCCCGTGGATCTGCTCGATGACAGGGAGCGCCTCCTCGCAGCGGTCCACGCGGATCTGGAGACCGTCTGGTGAGGGGTCTGGCGGTCATTCTGGCAGCCTGCCTGCTCTTGCTCACCGGCTGCGGCGCTGTGGCAACGCCCGGCGAGAGCCCCGGCGAAGTGCCGCTTCCGCCCGCTTCCCAGGAACTGATTGGGCAGGGCATGGTGATTTCGGACGAAGACGGTCCCGTGATGCTGTGCCTCGGACCCGTGATGGAGTCCTATCCCCCGCAGTGTTCCGGCCCCGAAGTCATCGGATGGGACTGGGAAGCGGTGAAGCTGTGGGAGAGAGCAGGGGGTGTGACCTGGGGGACCTACGCCGTGCACGGAACCTGGAACGGCGAGACCTTCACCCTCACACGTCCGCCGACCCCGCTGGCGCTTTATGACCCTCCGGCAAATATCGATCCACGTACCCAACCTGCAAATTCGGGCGCAGGAGGCCACGCGGAGCTGGAAGCAGTGCAACAGGACCTCCTCGAGACGGCGGGCGAGAGGATGCTCACCTCGTGGATCGAGAACGGTTACGTGTTTGTCACGGTCGTGTATGACGACGGCACGCTGCAGGATTCCTATGACGCCAGCTACGGGGAGAACATGGTGGCGGTTCAATCGGCCCTGCAGCCGGTGAACCCTGATTGATCCGTAACTCGCCGAGCTGGTCCCGCGAAATTGTCAGAGGCACGACGTACTTTGATCGCATGAACATTTCAACGTCTTCTTCGAGTACTTTCACAGGCAAACTTCGCCACCCCGAGAGGGGGCGGAGATACACCATTGACGAACTCCGCGAGCTTGCCGATCAGGGTGATGCGTGGGCACTTTGCCAGGTCGATCAGTGGGAGCGCGAGTTCGCCAACGAATACGCGGGAACCCTGACGGAGCAGTGCACGGACCACAGCTGTGAAGGCTTCGGTGAACCCGTGGACGTGTGCTTCGGCCAGGACGGCGAGCCGATCGACATAGACCACGGCGGTTGGGGACACGCAGTCAGCTGGGTCCGCGCCGCCTGATTCTCCCGTTCGCGGACTGCATACATCTTCCGGACACCCACTCTCGGTGGAGCCGGTCGACCGGATGGATCTGGAGAGCCCGACGCATACGAAGTGGCTGAGCGCGGATACAGTGGAGATATGTACCTCGATCATCCGCAAGCCCTGGCCGACGATGCGGTTCTCGAGAACCGCCGATCCATGCTGGCAACTGCCCCGCACATTCAAAGCCTGGAGCAGTGGCGAGCCAGCTACACGGCCACCAAGTCAACCCCTGTCCCGCACTTTGACCCGGCAGACGCGGGAGATCAAGCCCGCGTGCTTTTCGTGCTGGACCGCCCGCAGGAGGAAGTGCTCTCCGAAAGCGGCACCGGTTTTGTATCCGTCGACAACCCGGACAGCGCCGCAGAGCGCTGCTGGATAGAACGCGATTCAGCCGGCCTGCATGAAGGCGTCCTGATGTGGAACATGGTCCCGTTCCTCGTGTCGAATCCCAATGCCGACAACCGCACGGCCGGCGCCAAGGCGTTGGGTTCGGTGCTGCGCCTCCTTCCGCGACTCGAGGTGGTGCTGCTCTGCAGCGATGCCGTGCAGCAGACCTGGGACAAGCACCTGCAGGATCGCGTCCCCCGGGTCACCGTCATCAAAGCTCCCGGCGTAGGCCCCCAGTCCCTGTCCCGCAAGACCAAACAGGATGAGCTGCGTAAGGCCGTAGAGCGCGCCAAGCGCCTCGTGGGCTGACTGTCGCTCTGATTCCAACGGAATACGGCACGCGATCAACCGTACGTAGCCTGCTGGGAAGCGCTAGGAAGGCTTGACCTCTTCGTGCTGGTCCTTCCACACGGTAGTTGTCCGGTGGCCCGGATTCAGATAAACGTGATTCTGCGCGATCACGGTTTCAGCCTTGGTTGTTGTTACGGTCCACGTTCCTGGACACGTCTTGCACTTGATGGTTCCCATATCCGCCCCCGATGAGTCCTGCTGCACTGCGTGATTTCAGCATCTGCCGCTGACACTTCAAGCGTCAAGAGTTTTCATCAAGTCATGAGAGTAACTTGCACGGGTCTTGAGATTACCTTTCAGTAACCACAGGGCACACCTACCCTTAGAAGTCCGAGTGACACACTGATCCCATGGCAGCGGTACTTTTGGGGTGGAACCCGGACACGAGTCACTGGAGTGGACCTTATGCATCAGCTGTCGCCGAGGTGCGGAACTCCGGCGGGCATCTGGAACAGTGGTTGCTCAATGACGGAATGACGCTTCCCACCGGAACTGAGGTCTGGTTGCTCGTACAGGGAACGGGGCCTAACAGGCGGGGTCTGATCGGGCATGGCGTCACTGTGGGTGAACCGATTGCGGTCACGTACCTCGATCCGGAGGCCTCGGGCAGTCGGCTGTCTGTCACGGTTCAATTCGACCTCCTGCTGCCGGACGGGGACCAGTTGCACATCGATGAGCTCGCGGTTCGTGCCCCGGGAATTGACTGGAACGCCGCCGCTTATTCGTTCAGGCACATCCCGCCGGACACCGAGTCGGCAGTGAGAGACGCCTGGTCCGGCCATGCGGTGGACAGCGTATGTCAACACGCAGACACCGTGGATCCAGTCCCCGGCTCCTACCCGGAGCACGCGCTGCAGCGGATACCCGTCAACCGGCATGAACGCGATGCCGAGGCAAAAGCGGTAGCGATTGTGGTTGGGTCCCCGGGTAGGAGTCCGGTGACTGTGTGAGTTTCGCATCCGATAATGGGTGCAGGAGGAAATTCACAGATTATGGCACGTAGGCATACC
>NZ_LMSO01000011.1 GCF_001428435.1 Arthrobacter sp. Soil782 | reverse complement strand
TTGCTGCCTACAGCGATCTACCGTCATCGATAGTTCCGCAAGTTTCAGCGCTTATCAAAGGGTGACGAAACCTCATCTGGATGCAACTCGGGACGGACACGAAGAAATCGCAATGGATGCCGGAACGTCCTTCCGGAGAAGGCTGTATCCGCGGACACTTCGACAATGATGGGCTCAACCAGGGTCAACTGTGTGGTTGGCTCCGTCGAGTTGAACCGGTCGATCGCGGTGGATCGAACCTCATTCGGCCATGGGTGGTCGCCGGCCGGCGGGGACAGCAGTCGGCCAAGCGACTTTGATGCCGTGGCTTTCAATGGGCTCGTGCGGCCGACAATCCAGAGCTTCCCGTTGATGGGCAGCCCGGCGATGATCGTCGCCGGTCGCTCCCTGGATCCGATTACGGCTGCGCAAACGACGTCGAGGGTGTCGCGGTGCTTCACCTTCAGCCAGATTCGCTCGTGCTCGTAGGGTTGGTCGGCGCCCTTGACGACGAGGCCTTCGATACCGGAGGTGGGCATGGTCTCGAACCAGGTGGTGGCTTTGGCGAAGTCATCGGTGACAGGAGAAAGATCCAGCGGTGGCTCCCACCAGGAGGCGAGCTCTTCCAGCAGGTCTCGCCTGTCCTGGAATGCCAACCCGCGGGCATCAGTGCCGGCGGCTTGCAGCAGATCGAATGCCGCAAAGGAGGCGGGTCGTTCGCGGACCAGGGCATAAAGGTCGGCCTTTGAGGCGGTAATTCGCTGCTGCAGGGCTTCGAAGTTGAGCCGGCCCTTCGTCCAGATCACCGCCTCACCGTCGACGATGCAGCTTGGAGGGATCTGGTCCTCAGCGGCGTACGCCAGACCAGGAAGGTAGCGGGTGAGGTCTTTGCCCTGGCGGCTCCACAGCACGGTGCTGTCCTCGGTGCGGACGATTGCTATCCGGTAGCCGTCCCATTTCGGCTCATACCGGCAGCCGCCAGGGAGCGCATCGGGCTTCGGGATGGCCTTGACACCCCGAGCCAGCGCCAGCTTGGGTGGGCTAGCGTTGAGCGGGGTGCTCTTCATTTGCTCAGTATTGCGCCTGGAACCCAACCTTTGCGCTCAAGGGGCGAATCTCGAGTTAGTGACACGGTGGGTCTATGCAAGGCGATCATCCTGTTTCCTGTTGTAGAGGGATCCTTCAGCGAGCACCACACGGCGCCGGACACCGGTGCGCCAGCTTCCTTAATGAGCAGGTTAGTAGGCAGCAGGCCTGCAGCAATGGGTGATCGACGTCCTCGGCTGGAGCGGCGGTCCGGTCAAAGTTTCGCTAATACTTTGTGCAGCTACTCTTCGGGATGGTCCGACCCAGAATTCGCGGAAATATACGCAGGCATGACGATGCGTGGTCAGATCCAAACCCCGACGGGCACACCTCGTTTCATCGTTATGAACCACTTTGGGTACTGGGGACCCATTCAGAAGGAATCAGCGCAGCGCCGTTGCGCCAAGTCTCGATAATCGATTCCTTGAACCAGGAGTCTTTGAAGTCGGCGTGGTCGAAGACAATGATTTGTAGCTGGGCATTGAGCGAGGTGACCACGTCGAACATCAACTTGTATAGCTTCAACGTGTTGTTCCGATCGGTATCCGAGAGCTCATCCAAGTCCCCGCCAGCCTCGCGATCGCGGGGGAAGAACGCCTGACTGGGCTGGTCGAGGACTATGAATCGCGGAACGGGACGGTTCATCTCAATGAAGTAGTCCTGCATAGCTAGGTAGGCAGTCAGATGGTAACCAACCCAGCTCATCCCGCTGCCAATGGCCCCGGCGTCCATATAGGCAGGGCCCTGGCGTGTATCGGCGACTACTGTGAGCCTATAGGGATCGATGCGAACCCCATGCTCTGCGTGCTCGAGGGATAGTGACCGCGCAAGGGTGGTCATGCGACGCCCTACGATGTTCAAGATTGAGGTGACCGCTGAGCGAAGGGCTTCGGGGTCCAGCTCCTCCGTAAGTCTCGCAAGGTTTTCCTTCAACTGCTCGACCAGTCGCTCCAGGGTAGCGATAGCTTCGTCGCTATCTAGGACCGTCGTATCCAAGTACTGGGCGATACGGCCTCGGACGAAACTCTGATGATTCCAGGTTCGTTGAACCGCGGCTCGGACATCATCAGTCCGCGCCAATTCTTCGAGCGCGGCATCAACGTCAGAGAGCTCTGCTCGTACTTCGTTGCGATCTTTGGTGAGAGCGGCGCGGGCTTTTGCGACGCGTGGCTGGTCACGCTTGGCGAGTTCGATGCGGCGGGTGACTCGGCCAAGGCTTTGTTCGATGGCTTCGTGCGTGGAAGCGTCGCCCAGAGAGCGCTGACAGACAGGGCAGTTAGCGTTTGCGTCCGCAACGTCGGGGATGAGCCCAATTGTAGCGAGACGAACGCGGTGTTCGTTGAGCTCGGCGCTATATTCAGTGCCGACACGGGCAAACTCGTCAAGCCCACGAATCTTGTCGTTAATCTCTCGCAGACTGGCGCGTAGGTCAGCGCGACGTGCAATGAGAATATCTGTCTCGGCGGCCCCTTCGAAGTCATCTACGTCGAGCAGCTGAGATTCCGCAGCAAGTACGGCTTCAAGCAGCTCAAACGCTTCGCCGGCTCCACTAGGCGCCACCTCAGTGCTCAGTAGCCCGCTAGCTTTTGCCTCCGCGATGAGTCCCGCGGCCCGACCGACACCAAGCTGCCGCGCGTCGCGCGCCTCGCCGAGCCGTAAGGTCTCCCGGCGAATCTCCCGGCGCAATTCGGAGAGCGCTTGGCGCTTGTGCAGCGCATCGGGGCTCTGCGCGCCAAGAAAGTACGGGAGGGTGTCGCGAATTGCCTGCTTCTGAAATTCTCGGTTCTGGTGATGGAAGAGGATGTCCGGGTTAGCGATCTCTCCTTGACCTTGGAGACAGTAGTAGAGAGCATGCCGAAAATTGGCGGCCAACGCCCGTCGGGTTTGGCCATCAGCTGGTACGTGTAGATTTTCCTCGATTCCGACTAGTCCGCCCAGATAGTCAACGAGCTCACCGGAGTTGATGTTGACCGCCAGGGTCTGGAATTCCGGGATCTGGTTCTCGCCGATGGAAAGCATCGCTTGAGATGTCGTGACCCCATGGGCAGGCGCTGGGCGCCCGATGAAGAAACGGTCTTCGCCAACATGTGCCAGAAGCCCGTACCAAGCGACGGTATTCTGGATCGGCCCGAGCGGGACATGCGGGCTGTCGCTCCCCAGTAAAAAGCGAAGGATGCCGATGATGCTGCTCTTACCCGTGCCGGACTCGCCAGTGATTATATTGAGCCGTCCAGGTTGGAAACGGATCTGTCGCGATTCACCCGCAGCGGAGTAAACAATGAGCGCATCCAGTTGCATCAAGGTCGGACTCCCCAATTGGCGAGGGTAGTTGCTTCGTCTGTATCAGAAACCCCGAACCACCTGCCGAAGAACTCTGCGGCTTTAAGACACTCGAGCCAGTCCCCTGTCGGATGAAGCGTGCGGGGGCGGCGACGGAGACTCCCGGCCTTGAGGAATCCGAGCGATCCCGTCAGAACGGTGTGCTGAAGTCCGTATGTGATTGCGGCTGCGCTTAGGGGCTGGAGAGCGCGGACTCGCTCGGCGAAGTCCATCAGCAACACCGGGTTGCCCCGCAACCATCCCCACATGGAAGATGCAGTAGTGGACGGTAGTGCGTCTCGTGTCGGCTTGTGTAGCGCACTGGGCAGGATAAGAAACGCGAAGGTTATTGGCATGGCCCGATCGGTCTTTTCCTCGTAACCCGCGCTGGCCTTGTTGATCAGCACAGCGCAGAACGCAGGGTTGAACAGAGTGCTGGTCTCGGAATCCAGTACAGGCTGTGGGGTACGGATGTTCATGCGGCCCCTCTCGCATTGTTCGCTTCGCCGAGGCGCCGCTTCAGGAGGTCGATCCAGTCGGGATGCCAGCCGATTTCGAGCCGATCAGCGAGGACGTGCAGGGATCCCAGCGGGATATAACCCGAGCGAACGTGGGAACGGATCTCGGGCAAAGTGCGCTCCTGAAGTCTCGCGTAGAGTTGCCTGGCGCTACGAAGCTTTTCTTCTTCGCTGGTACGGTCATCATCGTCGGAATGATCTTCTAGTGGCAGGAAGACCCGTTTCCACTCCTCCACCAAGCGCCGATCGTATGTATCAAGTTCACCGATTGCGAGGAGTTGTTCCCGCTGCCATCGGGAGCGCTGAAGAAAGGCCCTGTTGTGGTCGTACACGGCCTGCCTGATGCGCTCGTTGTGAAGCACGATGAGCTTTAGCTGCTCGACGAAGATCCGATCGTCCTCGTCGACCTCGCGCTGTGTCGGTTCCGACTCGTTCTCGAAGTCCAGGGGTAGGTCGTCGTCGCGCAGTGACTGCGCGATGGACAGTAGACGCTCCTCAATCTCCGTCAGATCGATCCAGTCGTTTTTTCCTTCTGCAACCAAGGTGAGATGAACCATCGCACGGCTATGCCACCATCCGCGCAGCCGCTCAATAAGCGGTATTCGGCGCTGCGCGATCGTGGCCTTACGAACGGAGCCGACAAGGCGGTCCGTGATCGTCGCCGCCTCGACTGCGCCATCGAGCACCGTCACGCGGCTGAGCAGTTCGAGTCGCCGTTCATCTGTTAGGGCCAAGTACTTCGCGTAGTAGTCAGCCGACGAAACATTGCCGCCTGCTTCGGCAACGCTGTCAAGCTTCTCCCGCGCTGCGACCAGATGTAGCACGCTTCTGTCCGGGCCGAGGAGACTGGCGGCCGAATTGGGTGGTGCGGTTACCGTGGTGAGCAGGAAGCACGCGGTGTTTTCTTCAGAAGTTTCGATCCAATTATGGAGAGTTTTCCAAATGTCGGGGCTCGCGTCACCGAGGGACCCGTGCCGAGCGATGTGGTGCTTGGTTTGCCAAAGTTCGCGTGGCCCGCCCTCCGCATCGAACAGGATGTCGTCTGCCGTTTCGATGGACAATCTCAGCTCGACATCACCATCCATTCGCTGGAGTGCGATGAGGAGTGCGTACTCGACCTGAGCTAGGTAGCCGAGTGCTGATCCAGCGGCACTGAAGCGGTTGCTGTCGACTCTGCTCATCCTCACCTCCCCCTGGGCGAAATGTTGACTCTATTCAGAGTTTTCTCTAGGAGCCCCACGAGGGGGATAGCGAAGCGGTCTTCCTTCATATGCTTTGCGTAGAAGGAGTGGATTATTTCCAAGGGGTTGGCGACACCGACAGACCAGAATGCGTTCCGGACTTTGTCCCGCGCAGACACAGGGATGGCCAAGACCGCTCCCATTGCAGCAGTTGCCAAAATCTCCCCAAATGATCGATAGTCCGATTTCTCAGCATAATCGGCATTGATCCGAAACCAACCGCTGGGACACCACGATTCCTAGGTGGGGCACCACGGGAACCACCCGTAAGCCGAAACTTGAGTGGCCCTATGCGATCATGATGCCCTGGTCGGCAGATAGCAGGAGTGCCGAGTCGCGTAGAAGCAGCACTGAGAATTGCCCGCAGAGGGCGGCTCAGACGTTCTAGTGTTACGCCGACCCGGGCGGTGCCATGGCACCCCTTACTGGCCTAATGGTGGCACGACTGCCATCATTGGAGATGTTCGTGACGTCCCTGGCATCGAAAGCTTCGGAGGAGCGCACTCTGTCCTGAGCTGCCCCTATCCATTGGGGCAGTGGAACCGGTGTCCCCTATCCGTACGAGGCAGATTCACCCGTTCCAGCCGCCCTCGAGGTAGCTAGTTACCGCGGCTGAGACATCCTGCCAGCGATTCTCACGGATGGCGGTCAGCGGAGTGCCTTCATCCAGACGTGGGTTGCCGCAGATGAACCAGTTGCGGGCCGCGTCCTCACTTTCGCCAGCTGCGAAACGAGTCCACTGCTCGTGTGCGAACCGAAGTCGCTGCGCACATTCCGGGGCGGGCTCTGGGCCGTCGGACTGCGCCCAACGCGTCGGCAGCTCTCGATCGCCGACGCCAGACAGCGCCGCAACCAGGGTCGGACCAAGCGCTGAGTTGAGCTCCCGTGCAACCTGGTGAACGTCCATGAACCCAAAATACGCCTCCTCCGTACATGCAAGAGTGGTGCCCCCCCCCCTAAGTGAGACGTCAGGCTCCAGGTTCTGGGAGTAGGGACACCTAGGCTGAGGTGATGAGTAAGCGCCCGATCAGCATCTTCGGAGACTGGCACTCCCACGTGGGCTGGGCCTTGGGGAGCATTGACGCCGCCTTCAAAGCTGGCTCCCGGACACTCATTCATGTTGGGGACTTCGGGCTCGACTTCCCAGGGAAGAACCGCGGCAGGTACGAGAAGAAGCTCAATATGGTCCTGGTCGAGCGCGAAATGATGCTCATAGTGAGTCCTGGGAACCACGACAACCACGACACGATTTCCAAGCTGGAAGTGCAGGACGACGGTCTGGCCCACTTCCGGTCCAATATCAAGGTCCTCCCCCGCGGCGACCGCACCATCGTTGAAGGCCTGACGATCGGCGGACTCGGCGGCGCCTACAGCGTGGATCAGAAGTACCGCACCGAGGGCAAGGATTACTGGTCGGCCGAGGAGCCCACCCAGCAAGAAGCGGACCGCCTGGTAGCGGGCGGGCGGGTGGACATCCTGACCACGCACGATGTCCCAGCCTCCGTTCCTATGAAGAGCGACTTGAAGCTGCCCGCCGACGTCATCGCGAGGGCGGAGAAAACCAGGATCTTGCTCGATGAGGTGGTACGAGCGCTGCGACCTCCACAGGTCTTCGCCGGGCACTGGCATCAGCGTTGCATCCACGAAATCGAGCACGAGAACGGATCGGTTACTCGGGTCGATGTTCTGGCCAACGAGCTGTACAACATGGGTAACGGTGTCCTGGTGTGGCCGGGGGTCACACCATTGCGGATCGAGCCGTTGAAGATCACGACGCGCTGACCTCAGCGAGGCATGTGAGATTGGTGTCCCCTGAAGCTATGTGGCCAGGAATCGATCGATACGGCGAATCTCAGCATCCGTTAGCCCTATGTACCCGTCGGTCTCCACCAGGAGCAGATCAGACAGGCATGCGTGGCGTGCCAGCAATTGAACTCGAGCTTCCGCGGCCCTGAAGAAGAAGGCGTCATCATCGACCCAAGCTAGGCGGATCGGTTCGGATTGAGATTCCAGGAATTGTTCCACCGCCGGCTTTTTCCATGATCGCTGACTTCGCCCCCAGCCATATACCTCGTAGGGGTCGGGATCATAGAAGACCGGCAACTCGGGCAACCCAGCCTGGTCCAGCCATTTAGAGCGCCACCCCCAGGACGTTAGCCACTGGACGTCCGCGCCTGATGCCGCCCAGCGGTTCACGGCCTCAATGGCCAACGGGCGAATGTCCACGCTTCGGGGTACCAATGGCGGGATTGCTATCTGATGATTGACCTCATCTGGAGCTGGCACCACCTTCCGGTGGCGCATCGGCACCAGCACGCCATCGATGTCGATCAGAACCAACGTTCGAGTCACTGGCACAGCCTTTCATGCTCAAGCATTCCTGCGGGCTACAGTAGACAATGAAGGAGATCCGGTGTCCTCTCTAAGCTGCTTGAACCAGGTGGACATTCCCCGTGATCAGGTCCGAAAGCTGCTGCGCCTTCTCCTTCTCGTAGCCCTTCCGGCGGAGCTTCCTGAAGATCTCAGCGCTGAACACATCGCGCTCAGTGGACTGCATGACTCGGCCGGCCACAGCTTCCGCGGCACCCTGCAGCCACTGCTGCTTCACGGACGCTTCCTCGGTTGAAGCCGGGATGGAGTCTTCATCCATGAGGGCGGGTGCATGACCCAGGAGGTGGTCCACGACGCGAGAAGTGGTGTCCCCTTTGTAGCCGCGGAGTTTGAGCCGGCGGGTCAGCTCGTACCGCAGAGCCTTCCGGCGCTCATCGATGATCGGCTCAACTGAGAGAGCCTGAGCTGCCTGGTTCAGCCAGGCGTTACGGCGGTCCACCGGTGCATCCGCGGCAGGGATTGAACAGACCAGACCGATCGCCTCTTCGAGGTCCGCCTTGGCTTTCGCCCTGCCAGCCCTGACCCGGTTCAGGTCTACAACGCGCTCGGCGGTCCTGGCGGTGTAGGCGGCCTTGGCCTCGGTGGCGGCCGCGAATGAACCAGTCTGCTGACCCCATTCATTGAGCCGGTCCATGACAGAGTTGGTGTCCCCTAAAACAGGGTGAGCCAGGGTCAGTCCGGCCAGGGTTAGAACGTTCTTGGCCGGGTTCATAGACCGAGTCGTCAGGCCCAGCTGAACCGGGTCAACCCCTGCCGCCGCGTGAGCCAGGGCCGTGAGCCAGGCCTTGAACCCGAGAGGGGCAGTGCCGTAGGTCCACGCCGGGTGGGTCACGGACCGGATCACGTCGGCGGTCTGAGCCGGTTCATCATTGAGCCCAGCCAGTGAACCGATGGCCGTGAAGAGGTGAGCCGGTTCAATGATCTGACCCTGTTCACGGGTCAGCCTGCCAGAGATCTTGTACCGTCCAGCATTGTCCTTTCGGAGTCCACCGACCTGGGTGACCCAGCCCAGCTCAACAAGGTCACGCATCGCTGCACGAGCTGGGATCACGGTGACGCCCATGCGTAGCGCGAGCCAAGGCAGCGGCACCATCAACGTGTTCCACCCCTTCTCACCCTGAATGGATTTGAGCTGTTCCACGCACAGGATCGCCAGGGTTGCCCGGGCACGAATCTGGCGAGCTGTCGTAAGCACCGGGACGAGCTTTCCAGTTCCATCCTCGGACTCGATCATCGGCACCGGCGAGAGGATCCGGCCGAGGGTGAGGCGGGCCGTTTTGAGCGAGTTGTCGGGCGCCGCCGCAGGAGAGGAAGAACGAGCAGCTGCGCGGCAGGACGAGACGAGTCGGCGGTATGCGGAGCGATTAGCAATCAGTTCGGCAAGACCGGGATGGGAAGCGGTTTGTTTCTTGAGAAAGAGTCCCAGTTCGTTTTCGGTCAGATCAAGCGAGAAGGCACGCACTGCGACGGCCTTGACGAACTCGTGTGGGGTGGCGTGGGTGGAGGGGTAGGCGGAGGCAGTTTTGACCAAGGCTTCGATCGAAGCGGGATCAGTAAATTGAAACGCAGGCATGACAATAAGTATAGGCCACTATGCCGCTGGAGCGTAAGCGACTAAGCGGCATAGGAAGTGGCATATAGAAACGTGCTTGTGACATGACAGCGGATCAAGACCTTTTGGATGAACCGCTGTCATAGGTGAAGAAGCCGTGAAGGGAAGAGACGGCCGTAAGCACGGACCGTGTCCGTCACGCAAGCAAGACGCAACGCAAGGAGTAATCGGAAAGCCGGAGCATGCTTCTGGGTTCAGATTCTCAGCGGGGTTCCCTTCAGCCGTCTTTACGTTTGCAGGGCGATGTTCGTGTGTTGGTTGGCATAACGGCTGCACCTGCACTTCGGCTATCGCCTTCGTTACGGCTTGCTCGTTTTCGATTCGCAGACAAGACGAAAAGCGTCGAGTGATCCTAGACGTTGGCAGAGAGGCTCGTGATGACCAATATGACTTCTTCTTGTTTCTCTTTGTGTTCTTCTTCCCGGTTCTGGTCCCTGCCTGATTCCTGGTCGTTCTCCTTCCTGGTTATCTCCTCGATTACCTCCCTGGTTCATCCATCTCATCCTCTTGGCCCCGGCCGACGCCTCGCATCTACCCGGAGCCTCCCATCCGTCAACCAGGTCGCCTCTCCCCCGCCGGCCGGATCCATCAGGGTCACCGATCCCGCAGCTATCCCCTGAGCCGGTTCACCCGCGGCCGCCAGGCAGGTTCATCCGTCGGTTCATCCGTCGCCGGGTCGGGTCAGCCATGCAGGGTCATGGCCTGGTTCACGGGTGGCCGGTGGCCCTTCTCCCGGCCGGTTCACCCTCGATGCTGAGCCGGTTCACTGGCGGCCGGCACTAGTTGACCCAGTGGGGGTTCGTGAGCCGGCGCGCAGGCGTCTGGGCCGGTACGTTCTGTCGGTGTAGCCAGGTTCATCCGGTGAGTCTGATCCGAGTCAGGGCATCCTTGGGGTGAACTCTGACCCTGCGATGGGGAGGGTCCACGAGGCCGACGAGTCAGGCGTCCTGTAGCCGCTTAGGGGGACGCCACATTTACACACCCTGTGAGCACACTGAGCCGGGTGAAGGTTGCCCCTGAGCTCGTTCGCCGGTTCACGTCCAGCAGGGTCACACCGAGGTGCCAGGTCATCCATAGCGCCGAACCCCTACCGCTGGCTGTACTGCTCTGCCGCGGGAGCGGTGGGCCGGCAACCGATGGTGCAGGCTGGCGGGTGCGCTCTGGCATCGGACCGCAAGTCGTCGGCGCCATGCGTGGAGCAGTCTTCTCGTCATCGAGGTGCACCTCATTGAGGGCATCACCTCCGTTTCAATTACCTGCAGCAGCTCCGCACCCGCCCTGTTACTCACGGCTATGGACAAAAAGATGCCCTCCCGGCCGCGTGCGCCTCCCACAGCCCCTATAAGCTCCGCCACGCCCACACACCCTGGTGCGGCCTCCAAGCCCTCATAGGGGCTCCTACGGCCTCCTGAGGAGCCGTCGAGGATTGAAGACTTGGCCGGGCAGCGCCTTCGGCAGAAAACAGCCGCAGACCGCCTCGTGCGAAGCCGAGCACTCACACCTGAAGAGGACACCACATCCGCCTGAAGTCGCCCCGCAGCCGGGTTTCTTGCAGCAACGGACCCGTTGGTGCAATGGTGTGCACATGGAAGAAAACGACGAGAAGATTCTCGACCCGGTGGACGGACTGGTCGACGCCGAGCGGGTCTCAAAATACCTAGGCGTAGACAAGATCACCCTTCGCTCATGGGTACTGCGGAAGAAGAAGGGCGAGGCTCGAGGCATCCACGACCGATTCCCCGACCCGCGTGGAACACTCGGCACCAGCGTCGTATGGAGGGCCGACGCCATCGTTGAGTTCAAGCAGTTCTACGCGGAGCGAAAGGGCCAGAAGGGCGCCCAACGCCCGAAAGTGGTGGATCTTGAAACAGCCGCCGAAGTAACGCCGCTAAGGGCCAAATGAAAATGTGGGCATGGCAGCCGGAGGTTTATTAGGCGCAAAATATTGCAACATATATGTTGCGTAGCGGTAGACTGGTGGCAATGACTAAAACATCAGAGCACCAGATCCTGACCAACGCGGAAGTCTCCGCCCTGATCGGGAAGAGCCCCGCTACCACCCGTTCAAATATCCACCGTGAAGAGAAGGGTGAATCAACGCCCGCCTACCCGAAGCCGATTCGGAAAGTTGGTGGCTCCTGGGTTTGGGATCGGCTCACGGTCGAGGATTTCATCGCCAGGAACAAACCTTCCTGAGGGCAACCTGCAGCACCAGCAAGACCCCGGTCCGAATGTGGGCCGGGGTCTTCTTTTGCCCGAGACACCTTGGCGCCCGAGGTAGAGCTCGCTTCGACAAAGAACGCACGCCAATTAGGCTGGCGCCTCCTCCCTGGCCAATCGAAGACGGTGGGCATCCGGCGGAATGACGCGGACCCGTCTGGGTTCTCAACGACAACTCCGGAATGATGGCTGCCGGCGGCAGGAGCGATCCCGGTCAGGACGAGGGCCAGCAGATCGCGGTCCAGACTGGAGACTGCGTCCGCGACCTTCACTTCGACGCCTCCGCCGATAGATGCCGCCATCAGGAGAAATTTACGCTCGCCGCTGGAGAGCGGCCCGACCCCCTCTTTGATCAGCGAAAAGTCGACATAGGCACCCTCCGGCCGCTCAATCACCCAGGGGTTGCCGGGGGCCGCGAACCGGCCACTGAAAGCGCGAATCAACATCTCGGTCCCTGCGCTGCCGGTGTCATCGCCGCGGGCCGCCTCCCGGAGCGATGCGTGATGTGTGGAGGGCATGCCTGCGATCTGATTCATGCTCGGACCCTACCGGCGGGCGCTGACCAACGGGGAGGTATGGACAACGATGAGCACAGCTACCCAAAGCTATGACGCTGGCCGGCTGGCAGTAGCCAGGTGGGATTGCCAGCCTTGCGCTCATGCTGCCGGAGATAGGCGCCGAAGCGCATGACATCCGCCACGTCATAGACGGGCGCCGAATTGACCATGAATGGTGCGCCTGCGGGCTCCTGCGGATCGCTGACCGGCTCGGGAAACTGGGAGGGCAGGGCCTTCGATACCGGCCGACCGCGAGCCACCCAGTCCGAATGCCGCTTGCGCCAAACTCTGATGGTGGCTTCCGGGACGCCAACGTAGTCCGCCAGATCCTTCGTCTGGACGAGTCCTCGTAGGTTCCGCGGCTCTGCTTGCTGCACGGTTCCAGTCTCTGCCTCAAGCCCCCTAGTTGCAACGCGGGCGTGTCATCACCTACAGTTAATGCAACATAAGCGTTGCAATTCCTAGACCTATCGGAGCTCAAGTGCCCCACCCCAAAAAGCCTGCACGGATTAGCCCGGAGAGCCGCCCTGTCGCCTATGGCGCAGCAACCCTGGCCGTGCTCATCTACGCGGGTGCTTTTGCCGCCAGCTACCACGGCCTGATGGACCTCGCCCAGCACATGCTGATCCCCCGCCAGCTGCACTACGTTGTGCCGGCCGTCGTCGATCTGGCTCTAGTGCTTTTCACCTTGGCCACGCTGCTTCGCCGACACCGCGGTGAGTCGACCGTGGTCACCAACCTGGCTGCAGCGTTCTGGGTGGCAGTCAGCATCGCCGGGAATGTCTTCCACGTGCTAATCCCCGCTGGGGCGCTGGAGACCTGGACGGTCAGCACATATGCCGGAGCAAGCCTGGCCGCGCTTATGCCGATCGCCGCGTTGGGCGCATCCTTGGTGCTCGAGAACGTCCTGATTGCACGACCTGATGGCGAGCCGGTGGCAGAGTCGGCCGCCTTCCCGAAGGCGGCACCTGTGAAGGCTGTTGCTCCTGCGGTAGCCGCTCGGACTCCTGTGAAGGAGTCGGTGAAGGTCGCGGCCGACGCTCGTCCCGCTATGGCAGCAGCCCAGGCTTCCCGCCCAGCGGTCGCTGCCGCCCGACCGTCGGCCTCGCAGACTACAGGGGGGGGCGTCAGTCGGCCGAAGCTCCAGCATTGGACTGGAAGGACCTCGACAAGGAAGAACAGGCCAGCCTGGTCAACGGCCTGAGCAGCGAAGGGCTCTCCAACCCGGAGATCGTCGCGAAGACCGGCATGTCCCTATCAACGGTCAAGCGTCTACGATCGAAAGAGGCAGTGCGCGAGCTGCAGCCCGCGTAGGATTCCGATGCCTGGGCCAAGCTGATCTTCTTGGCGTCGGGCACAACCAGCACCCCACAATAGAAAGCGAAGAGCCGGGCTTCCCCACGGGCCCGGCTCTTCTGTGTGTGCGATCTGCTTTCATCGTAGGTAGGACGCAGGGGCGCTCGTTACCCGCCTTCGCAACAGGGCCTCCCTTTCAAGTCGGAATCCGCACTAGTCGGGAAACGATCTATAGCGTGACGGGCCGAGGGCGAGTCGCTCATCATCACCCCTCCGGAATCTTGTGACATGGAATCCCCAGAAGTCACAGCCTTCAGCGGAAAGTCACAGAGGTTGGGTGTGCATCGGAGATCCTGTGACTTTTTTGTCAGGCCTGTGACCTCTGTGACTTTTCTAATCCTAAAAGTCACAAGCCAAAAACCCCGGGAGCTAGCGGATTTTGAGGGCTCTCTCTCTTTTTTGTGACTTTGTGACTTTTTTAAGGGGGTTGGCAGATACATGAAAAAACTCTTGCAGATGGGGCTCAAACCACCGTTTCTGCACCTCCTTGCCCTATAGGAGCAGCAGGCACAGGAAAAAGTCACAAAGTCACAAAGTCACAGAACGCAGGATCGATAGCGGTCTTGAGGCCGTATACGCTCGTAAGATGGCATCAGAACAGCATGAGCAGTTCACCTCGCTCAAGGACGCCCTATCCAAGGCGATAGAGCAGCAGGTCCAGCACTGGGAAGACATGTCCTGGCATCACGATGAAGGCCAGGAGTCCTATGACGAAAAGACTGACCTCGACTACGTGAAGGCGGCCATGCTCCTTCCCGACATCGTCGAAGAGCTCACCCTCGAGGTTGCCCGAAAGGCGCACACCAACGGATACACCTGGGGCCAGATAGCCGCCGCCGCAAACCTTAGCTCAGCCCAGATCGCACATCACCGGTGGGCCGAAGGTCGTGAGCAGCGGCTGGAATCACTGAAGAAGCGGGTTGGCGGCCGCAGGCCTTCCATGGCCACACCCGACGTCCCCGGCCGTAGCGCGGCGGAAGCGGCCAGGCTCTTGGGCTGCGATCCACGCACGCTTCCTGCGCGAGTAGCGGCCGGCGAGATCCAGATGCAAAAGGTGACGCTGAATTCAGGGACCGTAAGGACGAGGTACTTCCTGCCGGGCGACCCCCTGCCGGCCTGACAAACAGAAGGACGACGCGACAGCGGCCTGACTCCTACTTGCCTTTACGTGCAATATGATGGCATCATATGGCTACGACGAAGGGAAGATGATGACGACTGCCGCCATTCAGGTGACCGGAGCAAAAACCGGTACCAGCAAAGAAGATTTCATGCGCCACCACGAGCTGGTTTACGGCGTCCACGAAGACCACTACCGGGAGCAGGACCCTAATGCGCGGCTCGGCGTCTCCTGGGCCGTCCCTTACAGCTTCGACAAGTGGGTCACGGACAAGAAAACCGGAGTGCGGGAGCTCAAGCACCTTGAGGGCAAGTACATCAAGACCGAACATGTCCCCATGTTCGACACGGAGCGCCTCTGGAAGGTCTCACAGAGGGCCATCGCCCAGTACGGCATCGCCTACATCGGCTACGTCCCCCGTAAGGGCAGCATCGTCGATGACGAAAATAACGGCAGCAAGACCCGCGGCAAAGAAGCGGACCTCCTGGATCTTTCCGAAATCATCGCTGACTTCGACACGACCGACGGCAATCACAAGGAGAAGAACCTCCCTACGAATGAGCAGGTTCTGGCATGGATGGCGGAATGCCCTCTCGGCCCACCCACTTTCATCAACCGCAGCGGTGGCGGCTGGCACGGGCACTGGTGCTTCACGGAGCCCGTGCCGGTAGAGGAGGCGCGGGCGCTCTGGGATCGCCTGGCTGACTGGATCGAGAACCTGAGCGATCAGCACGGCGTCCACGCAGGCGATGAAAAGGTCACCCGGAACCCAGCAATCCTGTTTCGCATGGCCGGCACCACATACGGCAAGCCGGGTCCGAACACGAACCGCCGGGTGGAGATGGTCTATGAATCCGGCATGCGGTACAGCCCCGAAGATTTCGACCGGCTGCCCATCCGAATGAAGCGGGTCACCGAACAAATCGCACGGGAAGAGCGGGAGCTTGCCCGGCGGACCAGAAGCGCTTCGCTCGGGCTGAGCGACGACGAGAAGATGCTCACCCCGTGGTACCGCCTGGATCGCGAACTGCCCGTCTCGGAAATCCTGGAGCGGGTCTTCTTCATGCAGCACAACGGCACCACCATGACCTCTCCAGAGGAGTGGCTGACCGAAGGCAGCTACTACAACGGCACCACAGCGCACGTGACCCTGTACCAGGACTCAGACGGGGTGGAACGCTTCACGGCTAACGGACAGCTCACCGCCGGCAACCTGGCAATCCAGGCCGGCAAGGATTCCTACGGATCGTTCAGCCTGCTGGTGGAGCGTTTCTGCGGAACCAGCACCCGGATGGCCGCCGCAGTCGCCCGCCGCTTCCTCATGAATGACGACATGGACGGACTGATCGACTGGATGCAGGAGAACGTGCACGGCGTGAAGCCGGATCCAGAACCCGAGGTCGAACTGGCGCCCGCTGCGTCCTCGGAGCCGTTCGACCTCACGGACGCAGACCTGGAGAAGCTGGCCCGGGGCGTCGTCCCCAAGGATGCCATGAACCGTGTGCTGAAGAACTGCACGGCTGAGGATGCGGCGCTGGCCATCTACGGTGAGCCCCTCGACGGTGAGTGCACCCAAACATCCTGGGACATCGTTGTCGACGCCCTCGACGGCGACGCTCAGCGGGCCGGGCGCCTTGCCAAGGGCGTCCGAACCAAGCAGGCCTGGTCCGAATACCTGAACCGGATCGCCCTCATATCCAGGACGCGCCAGGCCAATTAAGCAGGACCAGGCACCGTGCGGTTGACCCCACCACCGCACCGTGACTTACTCGGCCATCTCTCTGGCACAGCGTGCCTAAACTTGCCCGTTTATGTTGTATGATGGAATCAGAACACACGCCGTAGACCCAGACCCGGGTCACCGCAGTTAGAGGGAAGAGCAACCCATGAAGCGTGCCGCTGATACTGAGTCACTGCATGAAGGCGTTGTCGAGGAAGCACTCGACAGCACCGAAACAATGGACTCCACCTCTCCAGCTCTCGTGGCCGTCGCTGACCAGTCCGATGAAGCTCCCGACCAGCGAGCTGGCGAAGCGACGGATCAGACCGACGGCGATGAGCACGCACCTGAGGTTGAATTCAAGGTCCCTGATGAGAGCATCTGCACCACCACGTTCGCCTTCGATGCGAGCCCGAATGGGCTGATCCGGCGATTCATCGCCCACTACGGCACCACCTTCTCCTATCGCCCCGCCGAAGATTCCTGGATGCGGTGGGATGGGAAGACCTACGTCACCGATGTGAAGAATCTGCAGGTCATGAACGCCGTCCGGTGCGTCGCCGATGCGATCATTCACGTCGAAGCCAAGTATCTCGCCGCCAATCACCCGGGCGTACTGACCCTCCAGGAGGAGCTCAAGACCGCCGTTGCGACAAATGATGAAGAAGCCAAGGAACTCGCAGCCCAGCTCCGTGCGCTGAAGAAGAAGCTGGAGAACGACCACAAGGATTACGGGTTGCGCTGCCAGCTGGAGACGGCCGTTCGCGCCGCAGCCAACGGCGCCGCCATGCACCTCTCGGTTCCTGAAGAGCAGTGGGATGGTCCGAAGCACCTGCTGAACTGCCAGAACGGTGTCGTGAACCTGCGCACCGGTGAACTCCTCCCTCATCGACGGCCCTGGAGGTTCACCCAGATCACCAAGTGCGACTACGTCCCGGACGCCACGATCGACGCCCTGTACAACGTCCTGGATCACCTCTCGGATAGCCGCAAGGAAGTTCAGGAGTACATGCAGCGCTGGATCGGCCAGGCAATCACGGGTGAGGTCTCGGCCGCGTCAATCCTGTACGTGTTTGGCGCCGCTCAAGTAGGCAAGAGCACCCTGTTCAACTCAACGATGTACATGATGGGTGAGGGCGGGGACGAAGCAACCTCTTTCGCATCCACGGCCAAGCCCGAGGCGTTCCAGAAGAAATCCGCCAGCCACGATGAAGGCTTTCACCACCTGCGCCGCTGCCGCATGGTCTGTGTCATCGAGATGCAGGGCGGGATGGTTGACGCCGGAAAACTGACGGCGATCTCCGGTGGAGACGCCTGGGATAGTCGGAGGGCGGGTGGAGTCTCCACGAAGTACTTCCCGAAGATGTCCATCCTCATGACATCCAACAAGCTGACCGTCGTCGCGCCGGAGAACAAAGGGCTCATGGAGCGCTTCCAGCCTTACGAGGTCACCCGACCCCTCCCCAAGGCTCAGCGGTCGAAGGGGGTTAAGGAGAGCCTGCAGAGCAAGGAAGGCATGGAAGCGATCCTCGCCTGGGCAGTGAGGGGCGCCATCAAGTGGTACACCGGCGGCGCGAACAACGACGCGCTGAAGGCGCCCGACTATTTCGCGGACGAGCTCGCCGAATACACCCGCGATATGGACACCTTGCAGGGCTGGCTGGGCGACAACATCATCCTCGTTGAAAAGGAGCACCTCTCGGGCTTCCCAGTCAAGGCTGTGGATCTGTACAAGAACTATCAGGAATACACGAGCGGGAAGGGCATGAAGAAGGGCATGTTCTACCGGGAACTTGCTGAGGCGGGATTCCCGCGTACAGATGGGAACGTCAGGTGGACGCTCCGCGCCGGCAAGAACGCCGGCAAGAGCCAGTCACCGGCCACTTGGGTCCCGGGGCTGTACATCGGCCGTGGATACGGTGATTACAACTACCACGACAGCACCGATGACCTCGGCGGCAACGTTCCCCTCGATCCCAACCAGCTGATCGACAATGGGTGCGAAGGCGAAGGCGGAGGCTGCACCGGATGCTCGAGCGCATACTGCACCTCCTCGAGGGGCGGCAGGATCGTCATTCCCTTTCCCACCCAGGACCAAGGCCAGACCGAAGTCGCCTAATCCACCCACCGACAGGCAACGGGGGTAAAACTCTCTCCCGCCTTGCCACCAGATGCCAACAGCTGCTATATGATGTAATCAGATTACAAAAGACGAAAGGAACTATCCCATGAATGCCGAACAGCTACTCCAGTCCCGAGTCCTGGTCACACTGAGCGAATTCGCCCAGATTACCGGACAGTCCGTCGAAGGGGTCCGCAACCGGGCTGATGACGGGACGCTTGGCATGCCGGTTGTGCATGCAGCCCTAGATCTTGATACTGCTCAGGCGAACCTGGATGCCGAACCGGATGCTGATGGCAAGCGCAAGCGTCGCCGTCGGTATATCCGGGTATCAGACGTGCGCCGAATGCTTGAAGTCGCAGCCTGACACCTGAGCTGAAGCTTGTCTTCGCGCCCCGTCTCGAAAAGCTTGCGTGAACTGCGGCCTGACTGACCGCCGCAACGCTCACCCTCGGATCCGCTTCAAGGGGTGAGAATGCCTTCCCCAGCAAGTAGCTCCCTGCTATTACTTGAGCATGTCTGCCGTAAAGGAGGCCAGATGAGCATCCGGCAGCGGCTGTATCCCTCACCGGAACAAGCCGCTGCGCTCGAGATGCACTGCTCCCATGCCCGGTTCGTGTTCAATGTCGGGCTGGAACAACGCAAGATGTGGCACCCCTTCAAGAGGCATACGTTCAAGATCACCGCCGCGTCACAGATGAGAGAACTTACCGAAGCCAGGGAGGCGTTTCCGTGGCTTGCAGAAGGATCGTCTGCCGTTCAGCAAGGAGCACTGCGCGACCTGGACCGGGCGTATCGGAACTGGTGGAGCAAGCCCAGCAAATTCAGGCACCCAACCTTCCGCTCGAAGAATGAGCGCCAAGGCTTCATCATTCGGACTTTGAAGGTGCAGCGGCTTAACCGGAAGTGGGCCCTGGTATCGATACCCAAAGCTGGGAAGATCAAGTTCCGCCTCAGCCGACCATGGGCTGATGTCGCTGCTGCAAAAAGTGCCAGAGTGACGCTGTCCAAGTCCGGTCAATGGCACGTCAGCATCACCACTCACCCGGCTCCCTTCAACCGCACCACCACCGGCAAGATGGTCGGGATTGACCGTGGCATCAAACAGACCTTCAGCACCTCGGATGGTGTCCACGCAAGAATACCCACCCTCACCAAGACAGAGAGAGACAAATTTCTCGCCTTGGAACGCCGACTGTCCCGCCAAGTACCCGGTTCCGCCCGCCGTGAGGTTACAAAGCTGAAGCTGAACCGCCTGCGAGACAAACTTCGGAATCGTCAGAACGATTGGATCGAGAAGGCGACTACGAGCCTCGTTATCGACCACGACCTGATCGCTCTTGAGGCGCTCAACACGGTCAATATGGCCAGAAGGGCGCCAGCTCGACCTGACCCCGACAACGCAGGGGGTTTCCTGCCAAATGGTGCCGGAGCAAAGGCACATCGCAACCGAGGCATTTACGCTGCTTGTTGGGGGAAATTCGCGCGCAGGATCTCCGACAAGGCGGCCACAACCCCCGAACACCACCGAACTCAAGTCATCCTGGTGAACCCCAGCTACACCTCCATCACCTGCAACGAGTGCAAGCACATCAGCAAAGAGAACCGCGAGAGCCAAGCGGTCTTCCACTGCAAAGGCTGCGGTCACAAAGCGCATGCAGACACCAACGCGGGACGAAACATCCTTGACCGCGCACACGACAAATTGCCGCTGGACGGGCGGTCCACGGACGCATCAGCCACCCATTGGGCGCAGCGTCAAGCGTGAACAGCGGCCTGACCGCTTTCTGATCTCCGAGGATTCATCTGCGGGGAGCACGTCAAATGCGTAGACGTCGGCGGCAGTTTTTCGCCCCATGACGGATATATCTCCCCATCCTCGTGTTCGGCTAAGCGTCGGGCCATTCCTCCCTCCGCTCAATCATTCGTGACGATGACGCCACTCCAGATGTCACCGGGCGTAGCTCAGGGGCCCGGTATGCGGTCAGAGCGAGGATCGGAGAGCTAGGCGCGACTACTTGATGTGCGCCCGCTCGATACAGGAACCGCACGGTCGGCTTGGCCATGCGCACCACCGTTCGAGCGTCGTTAGCATGCAGGGATGACAGGAATACGGGCTAGGACTCTGAAAGCTTCCCTCAGAGCTGCCGGCTACAAGATCAAAGACAAAGTCCCAAACGATGCTGCAATCACAGATGAGCTTCCCGGTGAAGTGCGAGACGCCTTAACTCGCCTTTACGAACATCTGGGCGGCGTACTCGATGTACAGGATTTCGCGGCTGGCGACTGGGATTTCAATTTGGTCGATGGCCTCAAGATTGAACTCGACGAATTTCTTCACTTCAACCGGTACCGTTCGGCGACGCTCAAATTGCCCTGGGCAGAAACACTTCCGTGGTCCGCGGACTACGACGAGTACTGCGAAAGGTTCGAGTACAAATCCCAACGAATCCGGCTCGAAGGAATGTGGGCCAGCAAAAACTCAGACTGCATGTTCGGAGGTTCAGACCCGATTGGAATGCTGGGCCCCCTTGGGCCATCGAGGTGGAAGCAGCGTGCCCTCTATGACGCGGTCAAGGACGCCTATGCACGCCACAAGAATCTTGCGTTAGCCAGGATCTCAGTCGCCGACCAGATTGACGGTAAAAGCGTCGATCGGGAATTGAAAAGGGGCAGACTCCTAAATCGGGAAGGACTGCGCAAGCTTGTCTCTGCTCGTACCGTCTATGGCATGGAGCGCGAGTAAGCCTACGCATCATGCGACGAGGTGGCTGGAGATCACTCCGTCGTCCTGCGCGTGGGCGACTCGGTACAGTAAACCACCGTAACCGCCGCGGTAGCTACAACCATCGACATACCAAAAGCCCCCTTAGCGATTCGTGACACCGTTGGGCCGGTGGCGGTTGGTGCCATGTAGGTGACCAGACGGCGAACGGCTGAGAAGGCCATCTCGTAATTCATGTTCTTATCCATTTCTTCCACTCCAGTTGTTGGTTATTTGTTACCAGTAGTTGGACTGTAATCGCCAACATCACTGGATGCAACTACTCCAACAAAATCAGTTGTTGTATGCTTGCTGGTATGGATGGACTAGACCAAAACCTGTTTGGGATGCAATGTGAGGAACCGCCGTACGACATGGCTGTGGGTCCTGGTATGGCCTCCGGCAACCGCCGCTTCGGGGCGTTGTTAGAGAGGATACGCGAGCACGCTGACCTGTCCCGCGCGGAGGTGGCGGCGGCGCTCGGAGTATCCGCTGAATACTTGCGCCTCATAGAGTTGGGCAGGCGCACCCCCGCCCTCGGACAGATGCGCAGCTTTCTAGATGCGTACCACGCGGACGGGGAAGTGGGGCGGCTCCAACCAGGCGGCGACAGGCCAGACCTAATTCTTCTTGATCCGTCCGATGACGAGCCAGTGCTTGTGGAGTTTACAAGCCGAATCCGCGAAGCGCGGCGTACTACGATCAGTTCTTCACGCCGAGCAATAGATGCACAAGAATCGGACCCGTCACGGCAGGCTCGCGAAGGTCTCTCGACGAGTCGTGTAGCTGACTTAGGATTCGTGGTTTCATTGCTCGTTCGCGCCGACGACAGCACTATCCGCCGGGTTCGCGAACTGCTTCAGGACGAGCTCGGCGACGACGTGGCCAGACATCACACAGGGCAATGAGACAGAGCTGTCCAGTTGGCCACACCGGACGCTACGGCTCACTCTGACGACTGCGGGGCCACCGCCTCGCTTCAGTTCCGACCCTACCAAGCGATAATCACCGCGCCTCGATCGCGCCGCCTGCAAGGAGCCGGCCAGCGACGACGGCCGAGACCCGCCCCTGTCCGGCGTGCCAGGAACCGCGCCGCCTAAACCAAATCCGCAGGCGCCGCGGCGGCGTCACCCGGCGCGACGGTTGCCGCCGTTGCACGAAGACGGAGGACCGACGCGAGCGCTGGAGGGCCTGCCAAGGGGGCCCGGCACATGAGAATGCAGAAGCGCCGCTCATCGTCCGAGGAGGGCGCTTCTTTGCTTCTAGCAGAGCACATAGAAGGATCGGGATTACTCCTCAGTCGTTGCCGTATTGAGGCTCTTCTCGGAACTCATCTCCTTGCACTTCGAAAGGCTCATCAAGCCCCGCCTCTTCCAAGAGGGAATACTCGCTTAGCACTAATTGACAGGCTGCGCATGAGAAATAGTCAGGAAGAGCGTCTGCAACACCCCAACTGTCAGACTCCCCGGTTGCATAGTCGAAGTAGCCGTCTGAGCGTTCGTTCTGCACGTCCTCGGCTTCGATCCTGCCCAAGTTTCCGCACGCCGGACAGGTCGCAACGTCAGAGTGTGTAAGCCCTGCCGCTAATTGCATCTCCGATTGCCACGCTTTCTGAAGCTTCTCCGGAAGGTCGCCTCTTAGCTTCTGGGCGTATCTCTGCTTGGCCCTGTCAATGAGTGATTGAAGTCGCTGTGCAGTGTATTGCTTATTTTGTTCGAGATACTTGGCGACAAGGTCGCTTCGTTCACAGCCGACCAATTCCTCAATCGTCTTATCTTGGGCATCGAGGAGGGTGCTAGTCACGCTCCAAAACCGCTGCCACCACTTATCCGCAGAGATAGCGCCAAAGCCGATGCCCGCACCGTGCAAATATTCGTTCCTCGCGGACGCGATGTCGTTAGCATGATCCAGGTCGAAGGTCTGGAACGCACGCTTACAACGCTTGAACACCGTCGATGCGCTGACAGTGGTGAACTTCCCGTCGCCTTCTCCAATACCCAACGCGGCGAGGATGTTTTTTCCTTCCTCCGTGGGCTCCGCTATCAAAAGCGGCGAGATCTTCGCTAACGCAGACTTCCCTAGCAGTTCTAGGGCTAAGGACGCCCACAGCGCCTGCTCATCGAACGAGATAGGTTCCTCATCCATCGCACGGTTGATGAACAGCTTTCCTTTGAGCCACAGCGCTTCGTAATCGTACGATCGCTGACTCATCATTTCGTCACCACCCGGAAGGCGACGCGCGATACCTTACGTTTCACGTCTGATTCATCCACCTTCGCTCGCCCGTGCAACGCTAGGCGATTTGCGATTAGAAGGAAGCACATTGGTGTCGTCCATTCGAACGCAGTAGCTCTGTCCTGCATTGACGCTAAGTAGGCGGCAGATCTCCTGGCTCTGAAGTCAGCAGGTTCCATCACATTCGGGTCGTACCGGAGTAACCCGCTTTCAAGTGCCGGAGCTAAGAAGGCGGCCGGACCACTGCCAATGACAAAAAGCCCATGGTGCAACGAATCGTAGGGAACGGGTGACCCGGTCTCTTTGGCAATCAGGCTTAAGGATTTGATGCTCAATACATTCGTGGGAGTCTCGTTCGGCTCCTCGCAGAAAAGAAGCACTGCATCCGGCGGGGAGTGCGTGTGCGCGCCATCCACATGCAGCGGCTGCTCATCCAGGCCGTATACCGCGCTTATCGAGCGAGGATAGGGAGCAGCGGCCTGAGTTGTCGGACGCAATACGGTCGTTGTGCCCTGGCCATTCCTGGTTTCGACTTCCTCCCAGTCAGCCAATCTTGCTTCGAAAAGCAAGGTTTCCAGGTTCGTCGCGGTCCCGGTCGACCACCCTTTCTTCTGAGCTTCCGCCCATGCTTCCTTCAGACGCACTCCACCCATGCGCTTCCATCCCCTCTGGCGAACGCGGCCTGCTTCAGTGAGTGGAGCATACATTGTGACCATTGCGCGCTCCAGGGCACGCTCACGCCATCGACTAAGCGCAGTCCCGGCCACTAGGGACTGCCCCCGTCCTGTTGACGCCCTGACTTGGTGAGCTGGCGTTCACGGATGGATGCCGAGTATGCCCCCGGGCCAGCTTGGGGGCAGAGTCCCCGCCAGAACATTATCGATGTGGCCCTACCTCACAAGCATTCACGCTCGGGAGACCGCTACAGCTAGCAAGGTACACGTCTTTTGCCCGGTGAACTGCGCGCGAACCGGGAACACCTGATTGTGGGGCACGGCTCGTGGCAGATCCTCCGGCACGCGGAAGTGAGCCGTGGAATCGAACCCTTCTCCCCAATACACTTCCTGCGCGGCGGCGAGCTGCGTCAGGAGTTCCGGCGCCCCAGGGATGCGCCGTGCACACAGGATGCCTTCGACAAGGCTTCGAAGCCCTGGGTCCAGGTCCCTCTCTTGTCCGGGCGGATGGCCGGGCACAATCTCGTACCTGTCCTTCCGGGCCGCCGCAGCACGGTCGCTCAGGTAACCGGCGAAGGTAGCCGCTACTGCCACCGTTGCCATCCAGCGGCGCGGATGCCTGGCCCCCGCTTCGCGCAGCTTCGCTTCCAGGCGCAGATCGATTCTATCGCCGGCGTCCGCTAAACGCAGGGCGATACCGGTGGCCGCGATCCCGGCCGCCACTTTCAGCGGCACCAGTCCCGTCTTGCTGCCGGCGACCGTGGCGGCGACGTAAATCCCGGTCAGGCCGGCCGTTACGGCGTGTACAGCACGGCGCTGCGTCGCATCCAGCTCGGACGGGTCAATGAGGGACAGGCACCCCGCGGCTGCCGTCGAGATGATGCCGAAAACCGGTGACGCGTTCATCGGCTGGCGCTGCTGATCAATGACCACGAGAAATCCTCACTGATGAACCATCCGCGGGAAGCTGGCCACTTCGGCCAATAGCGAAGGTTTGCGAAGCTTATCCGCACTTCAAAGCGAAATGTAGGTGCCGGGTGCCATGATCAGTTCCAGCGTCCACGTGGACGCTCCATCACTTGGGGGAACACCATGAGATTGAAATCCGCGCTTGTCACTGCGCTCACCGCCGGCCTGCTTTTCACCGGCCTCACCGCGCCGGCGCAGGCAGCGACCACGTACACGACGGATCTGCGCAGCGCGGTCCGGGCCCTACCCGTGGCGGCCGAAAACAATGTCGGTTATGACCGGAACCGGTACTTCGGGCAGTGGATCGACCAGAACCGGGACTGCCAGAACACCCGCCACGAAGTCCTCATCTCCGAAAGCAAGGTCGCCCCGAAGTTCACGTCGACGAAGCTGTGCTCGGTCGCGACGGGCAAGTGGATCACCACGTTCGACAACAAGACCCACACGTCGGCCACCACCGTCCAGATCGACCACATGGTGCCCGTCCATGAGGCGTGGGGTTCCGGGGCCCGCAACTGGACGCAGGCCCGCCGGGTGGCGTTCTACAACGACCTCGGCTACGCCGGATCACTCAACGCCCAGACCAGCGCCCTGAACTCCTCCAAGCAGGCCTCCGGACCGGAACAGTGGATGCCGCCGGCCAACCAGTGCTCCTACATTGCCCAGTGGACCGTCGTGAAGGCGCGCTGGGCAATGACCGTAGACAAGACCGAGAAGGCCGCGCTGATCAAATGGGCCGACAAGTGCGCCGCGGTGAAGCTCACCATCACGAAAGCCTGATCGAGCCCTGACGGCGCTCTCCGGTCCTCGGCTGAAGCGCCGTCAGCCCCGCCACTCCCCCAAAGCATCGAGTAGCTCCAGCCGACGTTCATCCAACTCCCCAGCCTCGAGCTTGAGCCGCTGGACGTAGAGCCATCGTTGCATGCCCCGTTCGGCTGGTCCGCCGAGCTGTTTCGGATGGCGGCCCTGGTCGGCGACGAACCGGAAGACTGCCGCGTACCGTTTGTCCCACGCACGATCTCGGCCCACTCTGGAGGGCTGAAAGCGTGGCCGGTCATGGAGCATCAGTCGGCGTCCGGCGATGGACGGGTCGAGGGCCACCCGTTGCAGGATCCGGTAGCGGACTGTTTCGGCGTTGACGCGGCACCAGCGCGCTATCTGGGCGAAGGTCAGACCGCGCAGGTAGAACAGCAGCCATTCGTCCTCGGACGCCGCTGGCGGCCACGGGTCGTCGCTCCGGCCGGCAGGCTTCTCAGCCGTCATCGTCCTTGGGTTCCGCCGGCAGCTTGTCCAGGTTCCTGGCCGCCTGCTCGTACATGCGGGCTATGTACTCTTCAAGCTTGGACCGCTCAATCCGCCATTGACCGCGGTTATCTCAAGTTTGGTTTGCGGTGTGAGCTTCTTGAGAATCGAGGGTGTCTAATGTTGATTCTCACTTTTCTCGATGTGGAGTGAGGAACCAGCATGGCCTCACGCGGAACCGGGGGCACCCTTGCGACTTAAGAACCGCACATCTCAGGACCTACCGACTATGGGAAAGGAATGTCCGGCTGTTATATAGTCGTCGAATCCGGCGATGGATCCCGCCGGGACCCACTTGGGTCCGAACCGCCGCAGTGGCTGATGGTTCCTGCCTTCGAGTCTTTAGGCAGGTGACCCATGTCGGTTTTCGACCAGTTGACGCTTTTCTGTCTCTGTAGAAGGACTTTCCCTACCGAGCAGCCGTTCAAAGAACCCATTGATCGAGGCTCCACCCATCGCGCATTGCATCCAGTCGACGCGTGCGTGCCAGCTGATCCTGCTCGCGGCTGTGATGGATGCCTGAGAGGAAACACTCTGCACGGACCTCACGGGATCCACGGTGCCTTCGCCGGCATGCTCAGGCCCTCGACCGGTTCCTTACACGGCGCTTCAATTCAGGCACTGCGACTCTCGAAAGGAACCCGCAATGATCGCTAACGATTCGTCCGCGTCCGGTTTGCCGTCCGGTCCATTGACCTACTCAGGGCCGGTGATTGCCGCCGTCATCCCGGACCAGCCCGAAGGGGTCATTCGCCATGCTGCGGCGCTGGCGTCATCGTTCGGAACAGGGCTGGTGTGCGCGTATGTGGATATGAGTTGCTATACCGCCCGTAATTATCGTGACGGTGTCGAGCGCTTCATTCCGATCAACCCTGACTCGCTCAACGGATTCGATCAAGGAACCGTCGACCGGATTCAAGAGGAACTCGAACGGCGCCTGGCCGGGACCACCGTGCGCTGG
Source organism: Arthrobacter sp. Soil782 (assembly GCF_001428435.1). GTDB lineage: Bacteria > Actinomycetota > Actinomycetes > Actinomycetales > Micrococcaceae > Arthrobacter_D > Arthrobacter_D parietis. Next base: position 146,708 of record NZ_LMSO01000011.1, on the reverse strand, counting down.
TCACTGCGGGGGCTCGCCGGGGAACCAGCCCACGAACTGTCCATCCTGGCTGACCGGTTGGACGCATCCATGATTGTGGTTGGCACCCGGCGCCCCGGGCTGAGTAAACGGCTGGAAGAACTCGTCGAAGGTTCCGTCGCCGCCCATCTGGCCCATCATCAAAGCCGTCCGGTTGTGGTGATACCGCTTCATCCACACCGCTACGGAGGGGGGCGCTGATGGCCGATGAAGCAGCTAGAAGCACGACGAGTACACACGATGTCACCCCGGAGGACCGGGAGCTCGGCAACCGCTCAGGGCGGCCAGCACACCTGCGGTTCCGGTATGGTTCGCTGGTTTTCGTGGGCGGGACACTGGGAACCCTCACCCGCTACAGCTTGGGAACCCTGCTGCCTGCACCGGGAGCGTGGCCGCTGCCAACCCTGGTCATCAATCTCAGCGGAGCGCTCCTGCTCGGAGTGGTCCTCGAAGCGCTGCTACGCCGCGGAACGGACACAGGTAAGCGCCGAGTGATCCGCTTGTTTGTGGGCACCGGTTTTCTCGGCGCGTTTACGACCTACAGCACCCTATCGCTGGAAGCGGTGACCCTGGGCACCACAGGAGACGCTGCCGGATCACTCTTGTATGTTGCTGTCAGCCTGATCGGAGGTGTGCTGGCCAGCTTCGGAGGGATTTGGGCGGCCAGTACCCATCACCGTGCTAGGAGCCGGCGGCGTCGAAGTGCTGACCTTAGGAAAGAACCATGGGCATCCTGACCCTTTCGTTACTCGCTCTTGCAGGAGGCCTCGGCGCCGCCGTCCGGTTCATCACCGACGGGCTGATCCGCACACGCTTCCACACCGCGCTTCCGGTTTCGACCATCCTCATCAACGTCACCGGATCCCTACTGTTGGGCCTGCTCGTCGGGCTAACCATGACAGGAAAAGTCCACGCAGAGCTAGAAGCGGTGCTAGGAACGGGTTTCCTCGGTGGCTACACCACGTTCAGCACCGCCAGCGTCGAAACGGTCCGGCTCATCCAGGACGGACGGACCGGCCGCGGCCTCGTGAACGCTGTCGGGACCGTGCTGCTCAGCCTCGCCGCAGCCCTCCTTGGTTTGTTCCTCGGAAGCATCGAATGACAACAGCCGAGCCGGGACGGCTCGTTACCAAACCTTCCGATCGCCAGCCAACTGGCCAGAAAGAGGCTCAAGCGATGAGGAAGACCCACGGATCGGTTGTGATCGTGCTTCCCAACGCTCCGTCTCAAACCCCACCGATTTGAAAGGCACGTGATGCCCGAACGACGTCGCCCCAGTGCTCTTGCTCCGCAGCTCAAAGCCGCGGTCCTTATCGTGGCAGGACTCAACCTCGCCTACTTCTTCGTCGAGATGACGGTCGCCCTGCTCATCGGATCGGTGTCCTTGTTCGCAGACAGTATCGATTTCCTTGAAGACACCGCGATCAATCTGTTGATCTTTGTGGCGTTGGGATGGTCCTTACACGCACAAGCCATCGCGGGTAAATTCATGGCTTTCATCATCTTGCTCCCGGCTCTAGCCGCGGCGTGGCAGGCCTTCACAAAATTCAGCAACCCCACCCCACCAGATCCACTGGCCCTGATCTTCACTGCTGGCGGGGCAGCACTGGTGAACCTCACGTGTTCCTTCATCCTGGCCCGGTTCCGCCACCACGACAGTTCCATGGCACGGGCAGCGTTCTTGTCCGCCCGTAATGATGTCCTGATAAACATCGCCATCATCACCATGGGAATAGCCACTATTTGGACCATGTCCGGCTGGCCCGATCTTATTCTCGGGCTTGTCATCATCGTCCTGAATATCACCGCCGCGAAAGAAGTATGGGAAACAGCCCAGGAAGAACACCTCGCCTCCAAAGCCCTCGCCGGTGAAGACATCGACTGAACGGCCATATCGAACTCGACCGCCACGGCGCAAAACAGAACTACTCCTTCAGGATCTCCCCGAACGCCGGGAGAGACTCGGCCAACGAAATAGCTCCCGCTGATTTGATGTCGTTGGTAGCAGGTCGGGTCAGGCAGCGTGACCAGATCCAGCGCTATGGAAGTTCCTCTTCCCGATGGAGAGCGGGTCTACGTTGTCGTCGGTACGGATTTCACGGTGTCGGTACGGATTTCACGGTGTCCGAGGAGAGCAGGCTCTACGCACTGTGGTTGAGTGATCTTGTCGACCATTTGTGCCCCCGGGGAGACGGTTACATCTGGCCCCGGCCTAACGGAATTGCGCCTGGTTCGGTTCAAGCCCTGCGTGGTCTGGCCTTGGTGCGTTGATGCTTTCGCAGCACCATGGAACCTGCCAGTAGGCAGCTAGGTGTTGCGGGGCGCGAACATGATCACGGCGACGCCCATCAGGCAGACTAGGGAACCAATGATGTCCCAGCGGTCGGGGCGGAAACCGTCGAAGATCATGCCCCATGCCAGTGATCCTGCGACGAAAACACCGCCATAAGCGGCCAGGATCCTGCCGAAGTGTGCGTCTGGCTGCAGGGTGGCCACGAAACCATAGATCCCCAAGGCTATGACGCCGAGACCGGCCCACCACCAAGCTTTGCCTTCCCGGACTGCTTGCCACACCAGCCACGCGCCCCCGATTTCAGCGACAGCAGCGAGGGCGAACAACAACACGGACTTGGCAATGGGCATGATCCCATCCTGTCATTTGTGGCCGGCTAGTCGTGGTTCCAGACCTTGATGGAGGACAGAAGCAGTAGCAGAACCAGCAGCGGTATGAGAACAAGACTGGGCACGAGTCCCAAAAGCAGCCCGCCGATGATGGTCCCTGCGATGGAGCCCAGTGTCATAGTGATCAGGAAGGGCTTGTTCTGTCCCAGGACGGCGAAGCTCTCGTCTCTGCTGAAGCGGGCGAACGCGACAACCATGGTGGGAAGTGACACCGCCAGGGAGAGGCTTCCGGCGATCTTGATGTCGGTGCCGTAGAGCAGAACGATCGTGGGGATGAGGAGTTCCCCGCCGGCGACACCCATCAGGGCAGCCACGACGCCGATGATGACCCCGGCGGCTATTCCGAGCACGGTCCGCGGGCCGGCCGGAAGGTTGAGCGGGTCAACGGCGAAGAAATGGGTGACGAACAGCAGCACCGCGATCAGGACGAGCAGGACCGCGATGACCCGATAGAGCGTTTTTGACTTGAGGCGCGTGGCCCAGTGGGCTCCGATCCAGGCGCCGATGAGGCTGCCGGCCAGGAGGTTCAGCACGATGAACCAGTAGGGCGAGAGCTCCGCCAGGGGGACGCCGAAGAGCCGGGCCGGCAGGGCGGTGACCACGACGATCAGACTCATGGCCTTGTTCATGATGATGGCCTGCAACGCGGCGAAGCCGAAGACCCCGATGAGCAGGGGCAGCCGGAACTCGGCGCCGCCCAGGCCGATCATGCCGCCCAGGACACCGATGATAGCGCCGGCAAGGAAGACCAGGGCCAGGGAGTGCTGGCGTGCCGGTCCCGGGGTCACCGGCGGCAGAGCGGTGCTTGTCATACCTGAAAATTATCAGCAGCAGCCAGTGGAGCATGACGCGCGGAGGATCGGTGCTGACACAGTGGGTAACGGGCTTCAGGCTGGCTGTTGCTATTGACGGGTGTGGGCGAGGCGATAGGAGTCCGTGCCGGTTTCAATAATTGCGCCGTTGAAGGTCAACCGGTCAACAATTGCGCCGTTGAAGGTCAATCGGTCAACGGTCGCGGAACAAAGGCGTGGGTCGGTGAAGGTTTTGGTCCAGCCGGAGAACGACCGGTTGGAAGCAATCACGATCGAGTTCTTCTCCTCCCTTTCGGTGAGGACCTGGAAGAGGAGCTCGGCGGCACGGCGGTCCAGTTCCATATAGCCAAGCTCATCGATGCACAGCAGATCGACGCGGCCGTAGCGGGCGATGATCTTGGCCAGGACCTTCTCGTCCGCCGCTTTGACGAGTTCGTTCACGAGGCGGGTCGCGAGGGTGCATTTGACCCGGTAACCCTTCTCGGGGGAGTTCCGAGCCCGATGAGAAGGTGGGATTTGCCGGTACCGGAGTCGCCGATCAGGCATCGGGGTGCGCCCTTGCGACTTGGGATAAGAGGGGTCTGTGGCGTGTCGAAGCCCATATTTTGGAGGATTTCATCGCCCGCGCTTACGAGAAGTCGGCTGCCGCTGCCCGAGAGGGTGCTGACTCTGACCACCGGGAAGGTTCTAGCCGGTAGGAGTTCTGCTGCCGTTCGGTAGGGAGACCACGCTGTTCTCCGGAATAAGCGCAGTTTATGTTGCCAGTGTCATGAGGATCGATCAATCCCGCCCTCGATTTCTCGGTGCCTTCCGTTCGAGTGAGAATCGATGGTCTGACTGCGTTCCCTCAATCGACTATGTGGGAAGAGATGCCTGAGCGATGCCGGTTACCACATGAATGACGGCGGCACTTGCACTTAGAGGCTGATGATCAGGCCTGCAACCTTGTCGAGGGCACCGGGAACGATTGAGTAGTAGGCCCAGGTGCCGCGCTTCTCGCGGTGGAGGAGGCCGGCCTCGACGAGAATTTTCAGGTGGTGCGAGACGGTCGGCTGCCCGAGATCCAAGGGTTCAGTCAGGTCACAGACGCAGGACTCCCCTGACCTACCTGCTTTCACGATGGACAGCAACCGTAGCCGGTTCGGGTCCGCCAGCGCCTTGAACATGAGGGCCCGCTGCTGCGCGTCCTCGACACTGATTGCTGGCTGCTCGGAGGGGAGGCAGCAGGAAGCATCCAGTGTGGGTTCGAGTGTTTGCGCAGTGTTCATAGGACCCATTATGCACATGGATTGACAATGATCGATATAGCTGGTGGTATTCATATCGATTCCTATCAATTTATCTGCTTCCCAGGAGTTCCGTGAGTATCCAGACTGACCCCCTGCCGTCCCCTGGCGCTGACGCCGCCGTCGTCGGCAAGCTGTCCACCCTCGACCGGTTTCTTCCGGTGTGGATCATCGCTGCCATGGTGCTCGGCCTGGTCCTTGGGTCACTGATCCCGGGGTTGAACACTGCCCTCGAGGCGGTGAAAATTGGTGAGGTGTCCTTGCCGATCGCGATCGGGTTGCTGGTGATGATGTATCCGGTCCTGGCGAAGGTCCGCTACGACCAGACTCACCGGGTAGTGGCTGACCGGAAGCTGATGATCGCGTCGCTGGTGATCAATTGGCTGGCGGCGCCGGCGTTCATGTTCGCTCTGGCGTGGATCTTCCTGCCTGACCTGCCCGAGTACCGCACCGGCTTGATCATCGTTGGTCTTGCCCGCTGCATTGCGATGGTGATGATCTGGAACGACCTGGCCTGCGGCGACCGCGAGGCGGCAGCCGTGCTGGTGTTCATCAACTCGGTCTTCCAGGTCATCGCGTTCGGGGCGCTCGGCTGGTTCTACCTTCAGGTCTTGCCGGCCTGGCTGGACCTGTCCACCACCAGTGCGGACTTCTCCTTCTGGGCCATCACCGTGTCCGTCCTGATCTTCCTGGGCATACCCCTGTTGGCCGGATTCCTGACCCGGACGATCGGCGAGAAGGCCAAGGGCAGGCACTGGTACGAGAACACGCTCCTGCCGAAGCTCGGCCCCTGGGCCCTGTATGGGTTGTTGTTCACGATCGTGCTGCTCTTCGCACTGCAGGGCGAAACCATCACCGCCCGTCCGCTCGACGTCGCCCGCATCGCCCTGCCCCTGCTGGTTTACTTCCTGGTGGTTTTCGCCGCCGGCATGCTCACCGGCAAGTGGCTCAACCTCGGCTACGCACGGACGACGACGCTGGCGTTCACCGCGGCCGGGAACAATTTCGAGCTGGCCATCGCGGTGGCGATCGGCACCTTCGGAGTGACCTCCGGTCAGGCCTTGGCCGGCGTCGTCGGACCGCTCATCGAAGTGCCGGTCCTCGTAGCACTGGTCTATGTCGCCCTTTGGGCCCGGAAACGCTTCTTCACCCCTTGCCCTTTGCCCGCCAACTGACTGCCTTTCCCTTTTCACCAGGAGACTTCTCATGACTACCGAAACCGCCAACAAGCCATCCGTCCTGTTCGTCTGCGTCCACAACGCCGGCCGGTCCCAGATGGCCGCAGCATTCCTCACCACCCTCTCCCAGGGCGCTATCGAGGTCCGCTCCGCCGGTTCCCAGCCCGCCGACAAGATCAACCCGTCCGCGGTCGAGGCCATGGCAGAAGTCGGCATCGACATGTCCAATGAGATCCCGAAGGTCCTCACCACCGAGGCCGTCAAGGAATCCGACGTCGTCATCACCATGGGCTGCGGCGACGAGTGCCCCTACTTCCCCGGCAAACGCTACGAGGACTGGGTCCTCGAAGACCCGGCAGGTAAGGGCGTTGAGTCCGTCCGCCCTATCCGCGATGAGATCAAGTCCCGCATCGAAGGACTCATCGAGTCCCTGACCCCCGCCGCCAAGTAACCCACCGGGTATCGAGGAGACTGCCAGTGAGCACCGAACAGCTGATCATCATCGGATCCGGCCCTGCCGGATACACAGCCGCGATCTACGCCGCAAGGGCCGGGCTGAGCCCGCTGGTCCTGGCCGGATCCGTCACCGCCGGCGGCGCTCTGATGAACACCACCGAGGTGGAGAACTTCCCCGGCTTCCCCACCGGGGTGCAGGGACCGGACCTGATGGAAGGCCTGCAAGCGCAGGCGGAGAAGTTCGGCGCGAAAGTCGTCTTCGACGACGTCACCGACGTGGACCTGACCGGACACCTGAAGCGGGTCACCACCGGTGCCGGTGACATCCATAAAGCGCCTGCGGTGATCCTGGCGACCGGGTCCGCTTACAAGGAGCTCGGCCTGCCCGAGGAGAAGAAGTTCAGCGGGCATGGGGTGTCCTGGTGCGCGACCTGTGACGGGTTCTTCTTCCGCGATCAGGACATCATCGTCGTCGGCGGCGGGGATTCGGCGATGGAGGAAGCGACGTTCCTGACCCGTTTCGCCCGGTCGGTGACCGTGGTGGTGCGCCGTGACGAGTTGCGCGCCTCACGCATCATGGCCCAACGCGCCAAGGACAACCCGAAGATCAGTTTCGCCTGGCACTCCGCGATCACCGCCATCCACGGCGAGACCAAGGTTTCCGGCGTGACCCTGACCGACACCCGCACCGGGGACACCCGGCACCAGGAAGTGACCGGGATCTTCGTCGCGATCGGTCACCTGCCCCGCACCGAGCTCGTCACCGGTCAAATCGACCTCGACGAGGAGGGCTACATCAAGGTGGACTCCCCCACCACCGTCACCAACCTCACCGGAGTCTTCGCCTGCGGTGACGCGGTCGACCATAGGTACCGTCAGGCGATCACAGCCGCCGGCACCGGCTGCGCCGCCGCCCTGGACGCCGAACGGTACCTCGCCGCCTTGGCGGATGCCGACAGCATCGCGACCGCCCTGGTCGAAGCACCCACCCACGCCTAGACACATTCATTGCCCATCCCATTGCTGAAAGAGGACACCATGGATTCGCTGACGAACCTCCCGGTTGCCGTGATCGGTGCCGGACCCATCGGACTGGCCGCCGCCGCCCACCTACTCGAACAAGGCCTGGAGCCGGTCATCTTCGAGTCCGGGCCCACCGCCGGTGCCGCGATTGAGCAGTGGCGACACATCCGACTGTTCTCCCCCTGGCAATACAACATCGACGCGGCTGCTGCGCGGCTACTGGAGGGGACGGGCTGGGAGTTTCCCCGGCCCACGGCCCTGCCCTACGGCGGCGACCTGATCGATGAGTATCTGGCACCTTTGGCCGCCATCCCGGCCATCGGCTCCCGTCTGCACACCGGTGCCCGGGTTGTCGCCGTGACCCGGCAGGGCATGGACAAAACCCACACCAGGAACCGCGAGAACACGCCCTTTTTGGTCCGGGTCGAACACACCACAGGGCAGACCAGCGACCATATGGTGGCAGGGGTCATCGACGCGTCCGGGACCTGGTCGACCCGTAATCCGCTGGGCGTCTCCGGCCTTCCGGCCATCGGCGAAGACGCGGCCGCCAGCCGGGTGTCCTCCCCGTTGCCGGACGTGAAGGACAGGGACCGAAAGTCGTTCGCCGGCCGCCGTGTCCTGGTCGTCGGTGCCGGCCACTCTGCGGCCAATACCCTGATCAGCCTCAGCGAACTGGCCAAGGACGCACCCGACACCCGGATCCTCTGGGCAGTGCGCGGACCGTCCGCAGACAAGGTGTATGGCGGTGGAGACCTCGACGGGCTGCCCGCCCGCGGCCAGCTCGGCTCGCGGCTGCGCCGCCTCGTCGAAGCAGGGACCATCGAACTTCACACCGGCTTCGGCATCAAAGCCCTCCACGACAGCGCGGACAGTGTGACAGTGGAGTCGGTGGACGGCCGCACCGTACTGGCCGACGTCATCGTGCCCTGCACCGGATTCCGGCCCGATCTGGGCATCCTGCAGGAACTGCGCCTGAATCTGGACCCGGCCGTGGACGCACCGCGTGAGCTCGGCCCGCTCATCGACCCGGAATTCCACTCCTGCGGCACCGTCGCCCCGCACGGAGCGAAGCTCCTGTCCCACCCGGAATCCAACTTCTACATTGTCGGGATGAAGTCCTACGGTCGGGCGCCCACTTTTCTCCTGGCCACCGGTTATGAGCAGGTCCGCTCCGTCGCGGCCGCGCTGGCCGGAGACCGGGAAGCCGCGGACACGGTGCACCTGGAACTGCCCGAGACCGGGGTCTGTTCCTCCGACGCCGGCACCAGCTGCGACGCTCCAGCTCCGGCTGCGGCTGCGGCTGCGGAAACCGAGTCTTCCTGCTGCGGGTCCCCGGAACCGGTACTCATCGGCATCCCGACCGGACTTGCCCACGGCCGCTCAGGCGACAACAACTAGACCAGGAGCACGCCATGACTCATTCCTCCCGCGGCCTGGGGTTGCAGGACCATTCCGCGGTCCTGCACCGGATCAGTGAACGCCTCGCAACGCGTTTCACCGGAGTCTTCGCCACCGAAACGGTCGAACGGTACGTCTTCGAGTCCTACACAGCACTAGCCAGGACCGCGACCATTACCACCTATCTGCCGGCCACCACCGAACACTTCACCGCTGACAGGCTCACCGCCCTGGCCACCTCGAAGGGCATCTCGGTGTCCGAGGCCCCGGAAGTATTGTTCGTCTGCGTGCAGAACGCCGGCCGCTCCCAAATGGCGGCGGCGCTCTTGACGGTGGAATCCAAGGGCAGGATCCGCGTCCGTTCCGCCGGGTCCATGCCCGCAGCAGAAGTCGACCCGAACGTGATCACCGTGATGTCCGAAATGGGTTTGGACCTCACCAAGGACTATCCCAAACCGCTGACCGATGATGTCGTGCGCGCCTCCGACGTTGTCATCACCATGGGTTGCGGTGATTCCTGCCCCATCTACACGGGAAAACACTACGAGGACTGGGACCTCCCCGACCCGGCCGGGGAACCCGTCGACAGGGTCCGGGCCATCCGGGACGCTATTCACGAACGGGTCAAGGCCCTCAGCGCTTCTCTCCTGGAAAAGGACCAGTCGCTAGCATGAATCAGACACCCACCACCCCGAGTGTGTTGTTCGTCTGCAGCAAGAACGGAGGCAAATCCCAGATGGCCGCAGCCCTCATGCGCCAGCTCACCCGCGGCGCCGTGACCGTTTACTCCGCCGGAACTAAACCCGGGAAGGCGCTCAACCCGCAGTCCGTGGAATCGCTGCGCGAAATCGGTGCCGATGTTGAAGGGGAATACCCCAAACCCGTCACCAAAGAGGTACTCGAAGCGGTGGACATTGTCATCGTCCTCGGTACCGAAGCCAAGGTCACGGCCCTGCCCGGACAACCGATCGAAGTATGGGAAACCGACGAACCATCACTTCGCGGCATCGAAGGCATGGAACGGATGCGCCTGGTCCGCGACGACATCAAACACCGCGTAGAACAGCTGCACAGCGAACTGACCGCCCACAACTAGCGCATCCGCTCGGAAGCTTCAGTTCTCCGAGACACACCTATCGGACCATCGATGACGGTGGGGCCAGTTAGAGCATGGAGCCCAGATCGGAACCGTTGATGGGTAAAACGGCGGTGGTTGATTTCAGTTGCCGGGTTGTCAGCCCGTGTTTCATGGCGACGCTGATGGTGTTCGCTTGCTCACATAGCCATGTCCGAAGTGGTGAGCGATGAGGATTGGATCGGGGTCCAATACCCGGCACCTCGTGCGCACTCCTAATCTGGCACATGACCCCAACGGCAAGACCAGTGGAACGACTGCAACCTGACCATGCTGCGGACGTCACCTTGCCCTGGGGAAGCTGCACGCGGTGGAAGATGGAGCAGCCTACATCTGCCGACGATGCGGACTATGGTTCGCTCTTCGCCTTCCACGGCGATGATGACCGACTCCTACCGGGATCCCTATTTGGGGCCGTTTTGGTGCGTGCCGGGTGGAGGAGTCACTCAACCCCCGGCACGCACGATTTCAGGCCTGGCTGCTGAGCTTTTGAATGAACTCGTCAGCCTGGGCCAGGTTCCGCGCCATCTTTGCCCGCTGATGTAAGGCTGTTTCCAGGTATCGCGCGAGCGTCTCTGATTGTCCAATGTCTGCGCCGTCTCGGGGCGACAGTAGGCTCAAAATGTCAGCCATCTCCTCGAGTGAGAATCCCAGCGGCTTCATCTGCTTGATGACTGTCAGACGCTCGAAATCTTCCTCCGAGTACACCCGGAATCCACCGTCCGTGCGCGCCGTGGCGGGAAGGAGGCCGACCTCGTCGTAATGCCGAATGGTCCGCAGGGAAAGGCCCGTCCGTTCCGCCAGCTCACCTATATGCATGGTGCTGGTGTCACTGGTGTTCGTCGTCATGAGGGTCCTCCGTCTGGTTCGGATTTAAACTCTACCATTACGTTAGGTTAGGGTTGTGGTGGTCGGGGTTGAGACGCTATGGCTATCCCCACTTTCATGGCGCGGCGCTGCGTCCCTTATTCACTAGCAAAACGAAGCCGCTGACGCGCGTCTTCTCGACCATGAACGGAGCCAGAAATGGCCGTCACGCAAACCGAGCGCCCTCCGGCGTTCACACCTGAACAGCTTCAATCCGTCAGGCTCACCCTGATGTCCCCGCGGCGGCTCAAGACCGAGGTCCTGGCTGGGCTCGTCGTCGCACTCGCTTTGATTCCAGAAGCCATCGCGTTCTCCCTCATCGCCGGCGTGGACCCACGACTTGGCCTGTTCGCCTCCTTCACCATGGCCGTCTCGATCGCCTTCCTCGGCGGCAGGCCCGCGATGATCTCCGCCGCCACCGCAGCAACCGCACTGGTGATCGCACCCCTGGTGAGCAGCCACGGCGTCGACTACTTCATCGCGGCGGTCATCCTCGCCGGCGTCTTCCAGGTGATCCTCGGCATTCTCGGCGTGGCGAAGCTCATGCGCTTCATCCCCCGCTCGGTAATGGTCGGCTTCGTCAACGCCCTCGGCATCCTGATCTTCAGCTCCCAGCTCCCCGAACTCATCGGCGTTCCATGGCTGGTCTATCCGATGGTCGCGGCCGGCCTGGTCATCATCTACCTGCTCCCACGGATCACCAAGGTCGCCCCGGCCCCCTTGGTCGCCATCGTTGTCCTCACCCTCGTAGCTGTCGTGTTCGCAATCAACGTGCCCACCGTGGGAGACAAGGGCGACCTCCCCGAAAGTCTGCCCTCGCTCTTCTTCCCGAACGTTCCGCTGAACCTGGAAACCTTCCAGATCATCGCACCGTTCGCCCTCGGGATGGCTGTTGTCGGCCTCCTCGAGTCCCTGATGACCGCCAAGCTCGTTGATGACATCACCGACACCCGATCCCAGAAGACCCGGGAAAGCTGGGGCCAGGGCGTCGCGAACATCATCACCGGATTCTTCGGCGGCATGGGAGGCTGCGCAATGGTCGGCCAGACCATGATCAACGTCAAGGCTTCCGGAGCACGCACCCGGATCTCGACCTTCCTGGCCGGCGTCTTCGTCCTCATCCTCGCCGTCTCGCTGGGCACAATCGTCGCGCAGATCCCCATGGCCGCCCTGGTCGCTGTGATGATCTTCGTTTCCGTCGCAACCTTCGACTGGCACAGCATCCAGCCTCGCACACTGAAAATGATGCCCAAGAGCGAAACCGTCGTCATGCTCGCCACCGTCATCATCACCGTCGCCACCCACAACCTCGCCATCGGCGTCGGCGCCGGCGTCCTCGTCGCCATGGTGATGTTCGCCCGCCGCGTCGCGCACTTCGTCACCGTCGAACGAACCGTCACGACCATCGGCGACCACGAAACTGCGACCTACGTCGTGGACGGCGAACTGTTCTTCGCCTCCTCGAACGACCTCTACACCCAGTTCGAATACGCGCTGGACCCCGAGCGCGTGATCATTGACATGCACGCCTCCCACCTCTGGGATGCCTCCACTATCGCTGCCTTGGACGCCATCACCGAGAAATACCACCACCACGGTAAAGAAGTGAAGATCATCGGTCTGAACGACGCCAGCGCTCTGATGCGCGAACGCCTCGGCGGCAAACTGAGCGCCGGCCACTAGTTCAGCAACCCAAATAGGAGGCCTCTTCCACTCATTGCGGTAGAGGCCTCCTTCATGCGCACACCGGGCCGGATCCGTGAGCGTCAAATGAATGCCAGGAGGGGGTAACCGGATGCGATCTCCCTTCAGCTGTCAGAACGTTGGAACGCTCTTGAAAGTGCTGGCCCATTCCGCCGTGCGATCTGACATGCTCATTGTTACGTTGCTTCGACCTTAGCGTTGAGTGACTTCTGGTGCGTTGGATTGATTTTGGTGGATTTAGCCCGATCGATTTGTTTGCGTTGACTTGATGCCAGTCGGTACCGGGGTAGGGTCAGGCCTCGTGACCAAATACAGCGCGGTTGAGGTTCCTCTTTCTAACGGGGAACGGGTATACGTCGTCGTTGACTCAGACTTCACGGTGCCCGAGGCGAGCAGGCTCTACTCACTCTGGCTGAGCCAGGCGGGCCGGTCTATCAACACTCAACGGTCTTATCAGACGAAGTTGGCGGTTTTCCTCACGTGGGCGTCTGCTGAAGGGGTGGACTGGCGGAATCTGGCGCTGCTCGATTTGATCAGATACAAGCTGCACCTGCAGACTTCCGCTCCCGGTCAACGTTCCCGGTCGGGAAAGACAGTGAACGTGTATCTTGTCGCGGTCCTGCAGTTCTTGAGGTTCTGCACCCACGAAGGCTTATGCGATGTTGATGTCGATAGAAGATTTTTCGATCAGGCTGGGCTGCGGTCCGCGAACCCACAAGACGGAAGCGGAGATCCCGATCGCGTGCCGCGGTTGAGCCGGATGCTCAAATCGCGGGAGGCGACGAAACGCCCACAGCCGATCAGCGCTGATGAGGAGTCGCGACTGATGGCGTGCGCGACGAATCCGCGCGATGCGCTGCTGGTCCGGTTGATGCTGCACTGCGCGTTACGAGTGGGAGAGGCCCTGGGCCTGCGCCTTGAAGACCTCCACTTTTTGCCGGAGTCGACCCATGCTGGGTGCTTCGAACGCGGTCCGCATGTTCACATTCACCGCAGAATCAATAGCAATGGTGCCCTGGCGAAATCTCGCGAGACTCGCAGCGTTCCAGTGACGGATGAAATGACACAGGCGTACGCCGCCTACCAGGATGAGCGCTACCAGCTCCTCGGCGGGATCTCGGGCGACTACGTCTTCGTGAACCTCTACTCCCGTAATAGCCCACCCGATGAGCCGCTCCGCTATGCCAGCGTCCATGCCATGTTCAGGCGATGGGAAGGAAGGACAACGGTGCGGGTGCGCCCGCACCAGCTCAGGCACACTGCCGCCACCAGGTGGGTTCGGGCAGGACATCCCCTCGATGTGGTCCAGGAACTGTTGGGCCATAGAAGCCTGGACTCGACGCAGGTCTATCTGCACGCGTCTGCGGAGGAGATGAGAGCAGCAGTCGATTCGGTCACCTGCGGACGTAGCGGGAACAATGACAGCTGAGTTCCGGCAGATGCTACTCACAGAGTCTCCCGGCACGGAACCGGGGACGTACCTCGCATTCCTGCGGCAACGCATCAACAGAAGCTGGCGGCCCAGCGAATGGGACGGCAAGCTCTGGCATTTCACCTCGGATCCCGCCAACCCGCTTACAGCCGCCTATCCGTGCAGGGCTGCCGGCTGCCCCGGGTTAGCCAGAGGCAATGGAGCCCTCTGCGTGCCCTGCAAGTCGGCGGCCAGGAGCAGCACGAAAGGCGGGCGCCGCGCAGACCATGGGGCAGATCGGACCTCAAAGGCCGCCGAACGGTGCACCGTCACGGTCAGCGGACAGTCCTGCAGGGCTTTGTCGAGCCACCACGGTCTGTGTTATCACCACTATCACGCCTGGCGGAAACGTCTCACCGCCGCGGGCGGTGACTACCCGCTGGAAAAGTATCAAGCGACAGCTCGGGGCGTGTTCCCACGTGGCCAGCAGTGCGCCGTGCCGGGATGCCGGACCGAGGAATGGCGTTTTGAGAAGGCACTGTGTCTCGGCCACCGTTTCCAATGGAAACGGCTCAAAAGCCAAGGCATCACTCTGGAGGAATTCATCGCCGTCCCGCGTCCCATCGGCCGGCAGTGGTCCACCACCGAATTCTCGCTGGTCGATCTTCCACCAATTCTTCGGCATGAGTTCCTCCTGACTCTGCAACAACGTGACCAGGAGGGCTACCGGCTGGATCCCTGGGTGCTTCGGCGCTGCATCACCATCGCCTTGGAGAATGGGGCACGAACAATGGAGAAGCTTCACCAGATCATGCTGGCGAGCACGACGAATCAGCAGCTGCAAAAGGGTTTCACGAACTACGCACGGATGTGGTCGGCCCGCTGGCGGTACCAGCACACCGGAACCGATGCGAGGAAAGACGATGTCTGGGACGCCGCGGTGCTCATGCTCCGGGCGCAGTCCGGCAGCGACACCATCTGCTCGAAAGGCACCCTGGACTTCCGCCCCGTCCGCATCCACTGGCTACGCGAAGCGGCGAAGGAATACGCCGCCGTCTTCGAACTGCCAGCCGACAAAATCCGCGACCTTATCCGGTCCTGCAGCATCGCCTCAGACGCACTACTACGACGCCCATATGGAACCACCCCAGATCGGTTGGGCAGGGCTGACGCGAAAGCGGCATTCCACGCCTACTCCACGCTAACCACCCACGATGGGGCTACCCGCTCGGAACGATACAGATACGAACATTTCCACCGATTCCGTCGGCTCCTGCACGAAGGACGCGAGCTGAACGCCCTTCAACGCTTGGCCCCAACGTTCCGGTTTCTCGCCACCGACACCATCTCCAGCGGCCGCAAGCGCAGCACGGTCAACAAATCCATTCCGGACGAGGTCATCAAGGTACTGGACGAGAACCTGCACCTGTTCACCGTCGCCGAAGATCACCCCTACACCAATGGTCGTCCAGCCGAACTCTATAACCACATGCATCAAACCATCTATCAACTACTGCGGGACCTAGGCCGGCGCCCCTCTGAGATTCTCGGGCTCAAACGCGATGCGCTGCAGCATTACGATGACGCGCGGCCATTCATCCGCTACGACGCCCCAAAGACCGGCGACATCGGTCTGGAACTACCCATCCATCACTCCACGGCAAACATCATCACAGCATGGCTTGACCGTCTCAACGCAGTCACGGACATAGAACCACGCGCTGCTGACCTAATGTTTCCCTCGCTCTCAGGGTTTGGGCCAGCGGCACGTAAACCTATAACGATCAGCGGGTATCACACCGTTTATTGGCGGTGGATCGAGCGCATAAAGGACCTGCCCGGCCACATCCAGGGTGCAGGCGGCGTTGCCGAAGCGTTCGATCGTTCCCGGCTGCGCCTCTACTCATGGCGGCACACCTACGCTCAGAGGCTTTCCGACAACAACGCGGCCCCGGACGTCATTCAGGAACTGATGAACCATAAGAGGTTCGAAACGTCCGCCGGCTACATTCGCATCAACCGGCAACGCAAAGCCGATGCCATCCGCATCGTCGATAGAACCACCATTGACCGCCACGGCGCCACGCAACCCCCGCACAGCTACCCCGCGTACACTCGTGGGTCCGTAGCCACACCATTGGGGCTCTGCACCGAGCCATCCAACGTCAAAGCAGGCGGGCAAGCGTGTCCTGCACGCAGCAAATGCGGTGGATGCACCTACTTCCGCGCCAACGTATCCCACCTACCCTTGATCGACGCTCACATCGTCGCTCTCACGACCGACCTGGAACTCGCCCGACCCATCGCCGATACCTGGGTACTCGAGAGCCTCACCGCCGAGCTGAACTCCTACCGCAAAATGAGGCGACTGCTCGCCGACACCAAGACCAAACTCTCTCCAACAGAGCAAAGCGAGATCGACCGGGCAGCCGAACTTCTCCAAGCTCTTTCCACCGCGCCAGCCCAGGACCCGCTTGCCGCAGTTCCACGCAAGCTCCTGCCACTGACGCCAAAGGAAGCATGAACGTCCACAACAACGAGACATCGAGTAAGTCTGCCCTTCGGACAGCACGGCTCATCGCAGCCAAGAGGACCGACGGCCAACGGCGGCGTGAAGCAGTATTCAAAGCTATAGCGGCGCATACGAAGGCAGGACGGTCGATTACGGTCTCGGGCATCGCCCGGTCCGCTGGAGTGAGCACCTGGCTGATCTATAACGTGCCGGACCTCCTCGAGGCCGTCCGTAGCGCTGCAGCGCATAGCCACGCGAAGGAGGACGCTGGTAGAAAATCGACCGGCTCTGCGCCCACCATGAACGGCCTGCGCAACGAAGTCGTGATGCTCAGCGCCAGGCTCACAAGAACCGCCGCGGAAAGGGATCAGCTGAAGAAAGCACTGAGAAAGAAGATCGGTGAGCAGCTTGAGCTCGAAACCCAAGGTGAACTCAAAACCCGCATCGGGCTACTTGAACGGTCCCTCGAACGAGCCCGCGTGGACCTCGAAGAATCCCAAACTCGCAGCAGTCTCTTACGAGACGACCTTGAAGACGCGCAGGATGAGCTGCGGGCGGCCAGGAGAATCAACCAAATGCTCATGAGAGAGAACTCTCAAGAGAGGTCCGTCGTACCTCTCAGATAAACCAGCTAGGGGGGCTACTTTTCGTCCCCTTCCTGCGAGTTCAACTCCCGTATCGAGGCAGCGGCGCGCTCATAAGCATCCGAAATATACTCCTCAAGCTTAGAAGCCTCAACTCTCCACTGACCCCGGCCACCCACCTGAATCGCTGGCAATTCGCCAGAACGAACGATCGCATAAGTCTGGGACGAAGAAATGTTCAAAACTTCCCCAACATCCGCCAGAGTCAGGAAGCGCTTCTCCGCCATCGTGCCCCTCCCTCATCACAAACATGCTCGACACGCCCTATCGAAACCCACGATACTCACCCTCACCAAAAGACCGACAAGCAACGCTTGCGCAGGTCAGGAGCAGGTTGACTCGACAAACCGGCTCAAGAACTTGAGATAACCGCGGCCGCCCACCTGAATGGCAACAAGATCACCGGAGCGCACCAAAGCGCGCGCCTGCGACATGGAGATGCTGAGCTCCTCACAGACGTCATCAAGCTTCAGGAAACGCGGTCCGGTCATGTCAAAAACCCTACCGGGCAGGACTGCCACCGTTGTGGAGGCGGTCATTTCGTTGCGTTGGGATGATGAGTGTGGACGTCGATGAGGATGACGCTCCTGCCGTCCACGTAGAACCAGATCCGGGCTCCATTCGACAGCTCGTATTGCCGTCGGCGATGGCCCTTGCCCTGGTGGTCACAAACTCAAGGTCTCCTTTCATCCCGTGACAGGTCGTGTCATCAGTCAAGGGGTCGGTTGTCAGTCGCTCCCAGGCCGTGACGACTACGTTGCGCTGTGTCGCTACTACGTCCCGCCAGCCCTTCTGCGCGTTGGACGTGCCGAAGACGATCTCGTACTCGTTCTTGCGCAGAGGTCGCGAAACAGCTTCCCGCTTCGGGCTCAAGCGCCTGCCCCGGGGTGTGGGACCGATTCGGCTTCGTCGAGCCAATCGAGTTCGGCGTCTGGGGTGACACCGGACGCAACTGCTTCAGCTGTGGCCTTCCACTCGGCCAGGACGACAAACAGCCGGTCGAAGTTGTTGATGGAGACGCAGGCCCGCGTAGTTTCCACGATCTCTGCGGCGAATTGTTCACGCTGTCTGATCGGCAGGAAACCGAGCCAGGGGAAGGGCGCCAGGAGACGCTCGGGGAAGCTGAGGCCGCCAGGTGCCAACGAAGCGGCAGCGAGATTCGCCACCACGCCAAAGGCTGCGTGCTCACGCTCGATCATGCGAGAAGGAAGTAGTGTCAGCGGCTCACCGTCACGGCGTGAGATCGTCACCGGCCCCTCGTCAGCGCTGCGGAACACCTGTGCTGGGTTACGCGAGAGGTCCGAAGAGGTCGCGTGACGGCTAACGGTAGGAACACTCATGTCCCCAATTATTCTGAATACGTTCAGAATAAGCAAGAACCAGGCGGGCCTGCGGAAGCGACTCAGCGAACGAGGCGGATGATCTCGACCGGCGTGCCGACGATTTCGTGGGTGTCCGATTCGCCGTCTGGGGCGAAGCCGTTACGTGCGTAGAAAGCTCGTGCCCGGGGGTTGTCAGCCGCCATCCATAGGTAGGCGGGATCCGTGCCGACACCCGCCTCCAGCAGTCCCTGCCCTGCTCCTGTTCCATGGTGGCTTGCCAGAACGTAGAGCCCTACCAGCTCAGTGGGCCGCGGACCATCATCGCGCCCGTGACCAACAGACATCCACCCGACGATCTGACCGCAGTCCAGTGCCACCCAGACTTCCGTCGCGCCTTCGCTGATGATGTCGGCCCAGCGTTGGGCCCTTCGCTCGACGTTCAGGGCTGCCAGGGCCTCGGCAGGGGCTAGGTGGGCGTACGCTTCCTGCCAGGACTGGACGTGGACTTTGGCTATTCCAGGTGCGTCATCGGCCTGGGCTCGGCGGACTTCTACCTCGTTCATCCGCCCAACCTACCGGTCCGAGTCGTAGGAGTGATCACAACGGATGCTCACGGTTTCCGATCGTACGGTGAAGATTTCGAGCCATGACGATTCGGGGCCAGGCATCAAGTCCAATAGCAGCCTCCCGCTCGCGAAGGGCGCGGATACCAGGACTCCACGCCGGGGGCGGGACAACGTCGAAGCCGAGACGTGCGTAATATGGCGCGTTCCACGGGACGTTCGCGTAGGTGGTCAGTGTCAGGCTGTGCAATCCCTTCTCAGCTTCAGCCCATGCCTCTGCGGCATCGATTAGGTCACGGCCTCTCCCCTGCCGTGCATACGTGGGGTGAACCGATACCTGCTCGATGTGAGCTGAGCCGTCCAACAGGCCAAGCAGGAGGAACGCAACCGGCAGGCCTGCATCCTCCGTGTGGACGAAGGCTCGTCCTGCATGCTGGTAATCCTGCAGGCTCGCGAGAGGTGCGGGGTCAGACTCTGCGACTAAGTCCATGCCTATTGTGCGAAATGCTTGGTCCGCCGCAGATTCGATCTCGCGCAACAGCTCAAGCTCATCCATCCTCGCGAGGCGCATCATTCTCCCATTCAAGCAAAGCGACAGAGCCTATTCCCGCCACCAGCGGTCAACTGGAGAGATGAACTCCAGATCCCGGTCA
Organism: Arthrobacter sp. Soil782; assembly: GCF_001428435.1. Taxonomy (GTDB): domain Bacteria; phylum Actinomycetota; class Actinomycetes; order Actinomycetales; family Micrococcaceae; genus Arthrobacter_D; species Arthrobacter_D parietis. The sequence continues at coordinate 127,041 of NZ_LMSO01000011.1, read as the reverse complement.
CGGAACTCCTTGTCGATGGCGTCGGCGAGGCATTCCTTCTGTTCGGTCGTGAGCTGCGTCCAGGTGTGACGGCTGATATACAACGACAGGGACGCAAGCGTCTCCTGTTGCAGGGCTGCCTTCGTCTTCAGCGGAGTCTCGGGTGCGAAGCCGTAGATCGTGCGCATGACTTCGTTGACTGCGTCGATGGCTTCCTGCCCGGCACCGGATTCCTTGAGTTCGTCGAGCTTCTCCTGGGCGATGCTGGCGTGCTCCAGCTGGGCTGCGACCTGCGTGCGGTGGATGAACGGGGCGAACGCTCCAGCAATCTCCTTGTCGCTTGGGACAGTGTTCATGCGGGAGCCGGTCATGCGGCGGCTTCCTCTGTCGTTTCGGTCGTGGCAGGGGCGGCAACACGTGCCGTGCGGTGCTTTTCGATGACCAGGGTGGACCCGGCAAGGAGCAGCGCCAGCAAGCTTAGGCCGTTGAAGGCCGGGGTGCTGACACCGATGACGAGTGCTGCGAGAAGCAGAAGGACCTGGGCTACGCGGTAAGGGTTCATGTCCTACATGTGTGCGGGCATTTTGAATATCCTCACCGGGAAGACCCGTACCGCCCTCCGCACACATGGGATCCATGACATCCCACGCCCTTTCCCAGAGTGTCCACCCAATTCAGGCTGGCGGCAGTGCCAGCACCCTTCCTCCGGTGGGAGAGGCACTCCAGTACGTCAACCCTGAAGGCATCAGAGTTATTGCAGTCCACGACAGAGACGGCATGTGGGGTGTCATCAAGGTGTCTCCGCGCGGGGCAGTCACCCACTGGAACTGGGATGCGGACCTGCTGATGGCCGATATGAACGGCGCGTTGGAATGCACTGTTATCCCGGCGGCCGCCTGAGAGCACTCGATCGGCAAGATATTTCCGATTCTGGCGTTTCCCTGCTCAGGGAGTTCTCGCAAACGTCGAATCGGCAATATATTGCTGTTTGCATGCCGATTCGGACCACTAAACCCGGCGAACAGGTTAGAAGCAGGCCTCTTTGTGGGTGAGGACGAGCCTCATGGATGTGTCGGCCGTGAAGGTTCGGAAGCCGTCCGTGTAGGAGACGCGCATCGCTTGAGCTGAGCCGTCCGTGTCACCGGGCAGGGAGAGTGTGAGGACGATATTGGCGCTCTCCCCCGGACCCAGATCGAGCTCGCCGAGCTTGGTTCGTCGTTCCCAGGCTGCGACGTGTAGCGGATGATCGTATTCCGTAGTGGTCGATCCAAGTACTGCCTGAGAGTCTCTGTCGGATACTTCGTCGATGACCATGCCATAGCTGTCCTCGATGGTCAGCCCGACCGGGTCGACGAGTTCCACACCGGTGATGGTCAGCGGCCTGGCACCATCGTTGGCCACTACATCGCCGATGGCAGCGAACCCCTGGTCCGGTGCTGGCGTGCATAGCTCGGAAGGGTCCCCTCCGCTGCGCATCGGACCTTCGGCACTTGCCCACAGCCAGAGGCCAGCCACAACGGCCAGGCTCGCCGCCGATACGCCGATAATCGATTTCCGCGCACTCCGCACTGGAGTCATGCTGCTTCCCCGTATTCGTCTGAGACTGCCCCGCTGATAGAGGCTGAGCACACTGTACGGTCATTCGGCGTCCGCCGATAGAGGTGAGGCTTCAGGACCCGACGGACAGCGTCACCATTCAGGCTGATCAGCCAGATACCCAGGAGGACCGGGAATCCGGTCATGCTTTCATCCCGCCTGCTGGTCGTGGATCTTCCCGCACGCGGCCGGCAGAGCCTCACGGATGGCATTCCAGCCATGCTCACCGACACCGGCGCCGAGGAGCTTCTCAGTGACCTCCGGAAGGACCGGGATGATGAGCTCGGTCAGCACTGTCCGGTCGACGGCACCGGCCTGGCGGATGAGTTTGATGGTGTCCGGGTTGTCGTCTCCGGATTACCCCGCGCGCTCCTCCGGCAGCCGCAATCACACGCTGATGCGACCCAGTCGACAGCTTGCTAGGCTCCAGCTATGGCCGGTGAATATTCAAGATTTCATACAAGGTACTTCGGCCGCTTGGGTGTTGAGGTGGGACTTTTTGTAGCAGTGGATCATCTTCGAAGAGCAGGTGATCTCGCCGACAAGGAAGTGGAACTGTATCTCGACGTAGACGATTGGTTCAGATCTGAACTGCCAAACCCTCCCTTCTACGAAGACGGGAACAAGATCGGTGCAGTGACCTGGTTCAAAGATCCACTTCCTGCCGAGATGGTCGATCGAGTTGCTGAACTCTGTGGGATATTGCAGAGCCACAAAGTCGATTATCAGCATTCACGATCAGCAGACCCGGGCAGAATCGTGTACGAAGACCCATTCCAGGTTGGGGTCGTACCTTACAGCCGTGAGTCACCCACTCCGCTTCCTGAGGGGGTGGTGCTGGGACCGACCAGCGCCGGTTCCAAACGCTCCTTCAATTAGCCACCCCAGACTCGGCACGAGGCAGTTTCCGAACTGGCCAGCTTGTCTATAGGGAACATCTCGGCGAGCCCTCAAGGTAGATGGTGATGGAGAGCCGCCAGGCCCGCTTCTCCTTGCTCGGTGCGACGTCCTTCAACCTGAGAGCCCCATCAGCTGAGAAGACCTCTCCGAAGGCGCTTCCGGCATCGGGGCCGTTCCGCAGCGACATCATCAGCATCGCTTCCTTGGGGCTCTTGTAGCCGAGCACCCGGGTCCACGCCGCGTGCCGCTCGTCCCACTCCTCCTGGGAGATGTATTCGGGCTTGTCGAAGCTGCCCCTGTAGAAGTACGGCTCCACCTCCGGCATACCTACGAATGCCAGCTGCAATTCTTCGGCGTCAACAAATGGCAGCAGGAGATGCCGGTCGGTGTAGGCGTCGTACCCGATGGCCAGTTCGAACCGGTGCGGGTCGTAATACCGGGACGACGGGTCGAGCTTCTCCTGGTCCTCCAACCAGTTCAGGACAGCCTGCACGTGCGGAGCCTCTGGGCGTGGCTCGTTCTTCAGGTCTGCGTTGTCGACGAGGCCGACGGCGTTGTCCGCCAGCCGTGCCGCATCCAGCTCATCGCGGATCGGATCCAGGACGGTCCGCAACCGGGCGATGAAAGCGAAGACATCGGTGCCTGCAGCGAGGCGGCAGCCGTGGTGAAGTTTTGTGCTCATGCCTGCACATGTGTGCGGAGCGAACGATCATCGGCTCCGACCGTATTTGCGCGTCGCCGCACATCTACTGGTGGCTGGACCTCGGCCATGAACGGCTGAAGGAGCTGACATGAAACCCCTCGACTGGGTGCGCACCGCTGGACGGCTTCTGCGTTCAACGGCAGGAGCGTTCGACATTTCATCCATTGTGGTGGGCGTCGTCCTGGTGGGGATCCTCACCGGGGGCGTCCTGGTAAGCGTTGGCACCCTCATCCCCTACGCCCAGGATTCGGCAGCCAAGCAGGACCTGTACGCCCTGCGGACCGCGGCGGGTGTGACCCTGTCCACCGGCTCCGGCAGGTACGTTCCGCTGTCGGAAATGACGGACGCTGGGCTTCTGGCGGAAAGCACCAGCCTCGCGGCCCAGCCGGACATAACCGGCGCCTGCTATGTGGCGATCTCCCGGTCTGCCTCCGGTGACCCGTTCTACCTCACGGACACGAGCACCGACGCGAAGCCCCTGACTGACAGCAACCAGCCCGGCTGCCTGGAGGCTGATGCGGTGACGGCTCTGTCCAGTAGCATCGGCGCACCGCTGCCGGCCCGCTACTCTTCGGACATGGGGATGCCCACATTCGACTTCAACGGCCACGAATTCATGAAGCGCGACTACGACACCTGGAATCCGGCGCTCGGGGTGGGACCGCACTTCACCGGGGAATGGTACTCATCCCTGGTCACCGAGAACCCTGACGGGTCACTGGATTTGAAGATGTACAACCCGTCCGGGAACTACCCGATGGGCGCCCAGATCATCTCCAAGAAGGCCTACGGGTACGGCACTTACCAGATCACCGTGGAGGGTGACTTCGCGAACTTCGACCCGAACCTCGTCTTCGGTTCGCTGTTCACCTACGACTGGACTGACGGACCAAGCGGCGGGCACAACGAAATCAACGCCGGCGAGTTCTCCAACTGGAACGGCAACGGCGTCGAGGCACTGCTCAACTTCTTCAAGGACACCGGTGGTGACCCGGTCATCGCCAAGGGGGTCCTCTGGCCAGCCGGCGTCACCCAGGCCACCGTCCGGATGACGTGGGAGGAAGACTCGATTGTTTGGGACGTCTTCCAGGGCGCCGACACGACCGGACCGGTGATCGCTCACGCCGAGGAAACGGAGGACATCCCGGTTCCGGCCAACGAACAGGTGAACATCAACCTGTGGGTCAAAGACCGCGGGCTGGCGGCCTATCCTGCACTGAACGTGCCGACCACCATTGTTACGATCCGCGACTTCACCTACACCCGGTAAGGATCAGGCTGCTTCGAACCTGGCTTATGAGCTGGACCTGCTGCAGTCCGAGTCAGAGTAGACCTCAATGACGCGAGTTGGGGCGTCTGGGTAGCCGGCCGCCTCTAGCTCGGCTCGCACGTCAGCCCTAACCGCTTCAACGTAGGCATCGCCTTCGAGCTTGTGTGCCGGGATCTGCCCGTCACCTGACTTCGACTCATGCAGGATCTCTTTCCACTCTTCGAGCTCAGACGTGGAAACGACAGAGTTGGATAGCGCCTGGTCAGCGACGTCAGATGCTTCCACGGGCACCTCGTCGGACAACGGCTCAAGCCACCATCGCGCAGTACATTCTCCGCCTTGAACGGAGAAAGCTTCCTCCCGGTCCGGCGTCCCATATGTACTACCGCACGCTGTCAGGCCGCAAAGTAAACCGAGGGCGGCAACCCACTTTGCTACATGTTTCCCCATGCGGAAATCTTACTGGTAGCGACTGTCGAGCATCAGGTGGTAGAGGTCAGGCGGCTTCCTGCCAATCCAACGCAACCGTTAGCGGTCGGGGAGCCGGCCGCCGAAGGTCGCTCTCCCACGCAAGATCGACCCGCTCATGGGCCCTGGCTTCCAGTGCCCGAAGCGACGGCGTGGTGCGAAGCTTCTCGAAGCCGTGCATGTCGTAGAAGTCCCGCCGTGCGGCGATCGACGCGTTGATCTCGTCCCAGTCGAGGATCCGCTGCTCAAAGATGGCGGCGCTGATCCGGTTCACCCGGCGCTGGCGGTCCTCAATGAGTTCGAGCTGCTCCTCGGGGTGGCCCGAGTAGCCTCCGGCACGGAAGGTGCGCTGGGCCTCAGCGAGCTGGGCTTTGGCTTTGCGCAGCTCGCGCTGGGTGCGGGCCTCAGCCCGTCGAAGGGACCGCCGGGCGCTGGTGCTGGATTGGAGTGACTGAAGGATTCTCATGCCACCACATGTGTGCGGAGGTGGTGTTCCAGCTGCCCGGTGAGCTACAGGATGCACGCCACACACATGGCGGCCATGAGAATCCTCGCCGTGAACCGCAAGCTGACCACCGAGACCGACGTCGCCTTCCTCTTCGACACGCATGCACAGATCCGTGCCGCTTGGAGGTGGCTGATTGAGAACGACCGGCTCCACAGCTTCTCCTACCGGCCAAAGAGTGAAGGCCCTGACCTCAACCGGCTCTTCCTGGAGCAGTACCTGATCGACTACCGGCTGACCAAAGTGTTCGTCCCACTCGAAACAACGACCATCGTCGAACTGGTCCAGAATTTCTACGGCGCTGATTTGGACCGGACCATCTACAACGTCGTCAACGCAGACCTCGCCGTCACAGCCGCCGCCACAGACGCGGGGCCCCGTAATGCGTAAGACAGAGCCGAAGCACTTCACCGGCAAAGGCAACAGCCTCATCCACATCGCGCATGAGCCGGTTGCGGAGGCTGCCCGTAAGACCCACAAGTTCAATCTGGCTGTGATCGATGGAGCCGATTTTGATTCGTCCCATATCCAGTCCCTCACGCACCGCGGGATTTACACCATCAGTGAGAGGGACTATGAGCGCAGGGATGATGAGGGCTCAGCAATTTTCCTGTATCACTTCGAGTTCCACAACGTCATCCTGTTGGAGAGCTCCGGGGGGGGGAGTTGACCTACTCCGGCTGGTTGACAAGCGTCCGCTGCCATGACGACGGTGAGCCGCCCAAGGACGGCGGGAACTATCAGTGGCTGCCGCCGCACTCCGAACAATTCACGCTGCTACTGCCGTGCAAGGTGCGTATCGAGGTGCATCCGAAACGGTAGGCTCACCACAACGTCAACCATCTGGGGGAATCCATGCCTGTCCATCTTGCCGAACTCGCACTGAGCGTTGCCCGCTGCCCGGAAGTCCCCCTGGCCGCGGAAGACCCAACGCACCCGTGCCACAAGGTCGTGCATTCTCAAGACCAGTACGAGGGCCCGTTCCAGGTGCCCGAGGCATGGGCCGGCAAGCTTGAGACCGCCAAGGTGGTCTTCCTGTCATCGAACCCCGCTATCAGCGCCGGAGTGCCGGACGCGCCGGCACCCTACAAGCGGCTGGCCGAGATGTACCCAACCGCCGACTGGGAGGACGAGCGGGTCGCCGATTTCATGCTGAACCGCTTCGACGGCCAGCAGGAGAAATGGGTGAACGAGAAGCTGCAGCACCTGAAAGTGGACGGGGAATCCCGCGGACGAGTGGAAGGATACTGGTCCTGGGTCAAGCAGCAGACCGAGGCATTGGTAGGCTCCGACCGCCCCTGGTACGAGCACGTCGCCATGACCGAGATCGTCCACTGCAAGTCCGGCAGCGAGGACGGCGTCAAGCAGGCAGCCGACCACTGCAGCTCCATGCACATGGACCGGATCCTCACGGCGACACCGGCGAACCTGATCATCGTCGTGGGCATTCAGGCCCGTGACCGGCTCCTGCGGGCCTACCCGGAGGTCGCCCTGCAATTCCCGCGCTTCGGCCAGGACGACAAAACCACGGGTCGTGTCGACCCGAGCCAGAGCGTCATCGAGATGAACCTCGGCGGCAAGCCGCGGACCGTCTGCTACCTCTGGCACAACAGCGCCCACCCCCCGAAGGTGAAGGACATGGCCGCCATGTATCCGGAGGACTTCCCCCGACTGCAGGCCGCTGCCATGGCGTCAGGGGCAGCCTGACGGATGCGGGTCGTCTCGTGGAACTGTGCGATGGGCTTTGCCAAGAAGCGGCACCTCGTCGAAGCCCTGAACCCGGACATCGCGATTCTGCCCGAAGTCTCAATGAAGGCCATCACCGAGTCGGATGTGCCGTTCAAGACGTGGGTGGGGTCCAACCCGAACAAGGGCCTCGGCGTACTCGGCTTCACGGACCGCACCTATGCCGAACACGAGGCAGGAACGCTTCTGCCGTGGCATCTCCCGTTCAGCGTGGACGGCCTGAACGTCATCGCGCTCTGGGCTCATGTCCGTACGCGTGAGCTGCGCTACGTGCGGGTCACCCACGAGATCGTCGACCGGCATGCCGAGTTCCTCCGCTCTGCTCCATCGCTGCTGATCGGTGACTTCAACAGCAACACCGCTTGGGACAAGGGACACCCGGGCCGGACGCACTCGATGCTGGTCGACAAGCTGGCGGGCATGGGCCTGCATAGTGTCTACCACCGCCAGGAGGACGTCGCGCACGGCTCAGAAGAAGTGAAGACGTACTTCCACACCAAGAAGCTTCACTTCGGGCACCACATCGACTACGCCTTCCTCAGCGGTGCCGCAGCTTCACTCGAGATCGGCCGGCAGGAGGACTGGCTACCCTACAGCGACCACATGCCGCTGATCCTCGACATCGATGCTGCCACTGTCTAGGAAGCCTTTGGTGTGGTTCTCGGCGATGACCTTCTCGGTCTTCGGTGTGGAGACTGTCCATGTGCCAGGACAGGTCTTGCATTTGATTGTTCCCATATCCGCCCCAAAGTAATCCTGCTGTGATGCAGTTGATAACAGCATCTGGCACTGACAGTTGAGCCGTCAACCGCCTTCGTCCAGACGTGAGACTTACTTGCGGCAAGGAGGGTGGCGACTTCCACCTGCAACCCGTCATTTCACTCCTGGATGTGGCCGCCCATGCACCAGACAGCCTGACCGACGAGAAGACGGAGGAGTTCATGAGGCGGTTCCTCGACATCGAACAGGTGCTCGAGACGGAAGCACGACGCAGCGAGGGTGGTCAGGACTACTAGCTTGCCGAGTCCGGGTGCTCGTCCTTGGCGTAGCGCCAGAGGGCGACGTCCATGATCCTGAGACGGGAGATATGCGGGACACCGGCCTTCGCGCCGATCCGGTCGAGCCGTTCGCCCAGACCTGGGTCGTCCTGGAATACCTGGAACCACTTCTCCCATTGCAGGGCTGAGTTCTGGAGGCCCATTTGGGGCCCGACCTCGGAATCGTAGATCGGGATGAGCGCTGAGCGCTTTCGGGCCATGAGCTTGCTGGCCGTCGTCGGTCCGATACCCCATGGGTCGCCGTGTGAGCGCAGGACATCCCAGAGTTCCTGGGCGGCGCTGCCTGGTCCTAAGTGTCGATCGAAGCCTGCACGATTCAGGTCCGTGAAGTCCAGTCCAACGGGCAATGCGGCCAGGAGCCCGCGGATCTCGTTCGCCTTTTCCTGAAGACCAACAGCGGCATCGGCCGGCACGAAAACGGACAGCATCGATACCGCTACAAAGTCATCACTAGTCAACTCATTGGCCGTAGCGCCATCCCCGCCACCAGCCCAGGTGTCGAAGTAGGCGCCGGTGTAGTACTTACGACCAGACTTCCCCGGGTCGTGGAAGTAGCCCTGCACGTAATCGACAGCCTGGTCGAACCCAGCTTCGATGAGAATGGGGTGGTTCACGGTCATGAGCCGTCCCTGGCCTCGGCTAGGACCGGAGGATGTCGGCGCGGGCTGCTTCGTACTCGGCATCAGTAACCTGGCCCCGTGCCCGCAGGTCGTCCAGCTCAGCAAGGCGTTGTTCCTTGCCCGACGGCTGGCGAGGAGCGGCCGCTGCGGTTGTGTGCGAACGCTTCGATACGGCTTTGACGATAAGGACGATCGCGACGACAAGTGCCGCGATCATGACCAGAGCGATGAGAACGAGGATGTGCCATCCCTGAATCTGCATACTTCCCCCATATGTGAGTAGAGACGGGTGAGCTTTTCACCCTGAATCATCTTCAAAATACATGCCTGCGCGCCGATTCGCCGCAGCTACTGCCTGCGGCGCCTCAGGATGCCCGTAGCCGCGTGATGACCTCGTAATCGGCGCCGTGGGCTGCCCGGTCCTCATCGGAGGGCAGGTGCCCGAGGGCCTGGAAGTATGCGGCGACCGTGTAGACGGCCAGGGTGGTCTTCCCGGTGACCACTTTGCGTGCGGTGCGGGCGTCGTGGCCGACCTTCTCCCCCAGCTGCTCGTAGTTGAGGCCTGAGTCCTCGAAGTCGGCTGCCAGCTTGGCGCGTGCTGTGCCGTCCAGGAGTGCCTGGTGGGCTGCGTGGTAGTGGACGTCCCGGTCCGACCACATGTCCTGTACGGGGGCTGCGTCGTCGAGGCCAGTCAAGGCCGGCCCGTCGTAGCCGTATTCGGAGAGGTCGTTGCCGTCGGTGAAGATGAGCTTGGCCGGCACGTCGGCGTGGATGACCGGCCAGTCGTCGGCGGTGTCTTCCTGGATGGCGTGCTCGCGCGCGTACGCCTCGGAGAGGGTCACCCAGTCGCCCGCGTTGATGGCCCCGATGCCCGAGGGCAGGGCCCGGTAAATCCTGACGGTGGCGTCCGGGTTGCCGCGGGCTGCCCGCAGCTGCCGCAGCGTCTCCTCATCGGCTTCACCGTGATACTCGGGGTGGTCGTAGACGTCGTCGCCGAACGAGTCAGCGAGCCGGTCCAGCTAGCTGCTGTAGGCGTCGTTGCTGGGCGCCTGATGGAACACCCGGTAATCGCTCACGGGATCCATGCTAGCCCCGCAGAGCGCCACAGGAGCCTCCGGATGGGAGGTACTGGCGAACTTGCCCGCCGACGGGAATCCCAGGCGGCTGGCGGTCTTTGTGAACCGTTAGGAGATGCTCGTCATGACGTCCAGCCAACGCCCATCTTGACCCCGAGGAGACATTCGGTGAAGGGGCGCAGATGCGCGCTAAAAGTACACGTCTTTTGCAACGCGCCGCATCATGCGCACTGTTGGCATGCACACTGCACATTCCGGGCAAGCCCGAATTCAGAGCGATGAGCATGTCGAGACTCTCAGCTTCCCGGACCTCACCTACGATGAGGCGATCAGGGCGCATCCGAAGTGCCTCCTTCACGAGGCGTCGCAGCGGTATCTCGCCGTGTCCCTCAAGGTTGGGCTGCCTGCACTGCAACCCCACGACATCACGCAAGGGAAACTGAAGCTCGAAGATTTCCTCGACAGTCACGACCCGCTCGCGTGAACCGATACTTGCTCCAAGGCAATTGAGCAGTGTGGTCTTGCCTGCCTGCGTCGCGCCGGAAACGAGTATATTCAGGCCGCTTGCCACGGCGGCGTTGAGGAACTTGGCGGCCTGCGGCGTCAGTGACCCCAGCTCGACCAGATGCTCAAGGCGCGTGGCGCGAGAGATGAACTTTCGGATGTTGACTGCCCAGTGGCGTCGGGTGACGTCCGGTATCACGACGTGCAGCCTGGATCCGTCCGGCAGGGAGGCGTCGACGAATGGCGAAGAGAGGTCCAGCCTGCGACCGGACGATTTGAGCATCTTCTCGACGAGGTCGCGGACCTGCTGCTCGGTAAGAGTCAGCGAGGTGAGTTCAGATTCTCCTGCGCGCGCGACGTAAATTTCCGAGGGAGAGTTGATCCAGATTTCTTCAATGGCTGGATCGTCGAGCAGCGGCTGTAGCGCGCCGTAGCCGGCCACAGCGTCGAAAACATGGCGCCTGGCCTGCTCCAGATGCCCAAGCGGAGGCAGCGGACCGACAAGCGAGCGTTCGTCGTAGTCATTGACTGCCGCTTCGACAAGCCGCCGCACCTCCGGACCCTGCAAGGACGGGTCAAGACCACGACGACGGATAAGTTCTCTTACCTCATCCTCAACAATGCGCACTGCATCCATAGTTTTCCCCAAGGATTCGGCATGCAGGGAGGAGACGCACGCCGGAGACTGTCAGACTGGTAATGCACGATCAAAGGTTTGTTTCCCTGCCTCAAAGCGTAGGCCACGGCGAAACAACTTACCTAGCCCGATGAAGCGACCTGTGGACAACCATGCTTCAAGTCGTCACATCTGTCCCTCTGGTCACATAAGTAACACGCAGGTACCCTTTCCTGGGAAACGCCCGGCCCCTGCCGGGGCTTGCACTATCTGGAGATTTCCCTTGATAGCTTCCCGCGCCCCGAAAACATTCGCACTCTCCTCGCTGGTCACTCTTGGCCTCCTCGCCGGGATGGCGCCAGCGGTCGGAACTGAAACGCCGACGACGATGCCCACGGCTCCGGCGGAAGTCGCCACCGCTTCCCCGCCGGCGGCTCCAGCGAGCGAACCCGCAGATTCCGTCGGAGAACCGGCACCATCGCCGGCAGCCTCGCCTTCGCAGTCATCAGTAGCACCAGAGGCGCCCGCTGCTCTTGATTACCGAAACAACTCCGACCTGCTCGCGGACCTCATAGGAGAACATGGGGCAAGCATGGGACAGGGCATCGAGCGTCTGGAAGTGACGGGAGATGCGCAAAAGCCGGTACCCGGGGAGGATGCTTCTCCGCTCAGCAACGGTGCTGGCTCAACCGATTCAGTCGAAGGCGCAGCAATGGCGCCCCTTGCAACCAACTACTGGCAACCGTCGTCGGGCGTCCTTGGTGTCGACGTCAGCAGCCACCAGGGCTACGTGGACTGGGACGGCGCATGGAACTACGGCTCACGTTGGGCCTATGTGAAGGCGACAGAAGCGCTTGTCTACAAGAACCCTGAGTTCGGTCACCAGTACAACGGTTCCGGCGACCGCGGAATGCTCCGCGGTGCCTATCACTTCGCCATTCCGAACGTCTCGAGCGGTGCCGCCCAGGCGAATTATTTTGTGGCAAATGGCGGTGGCTGGAGCGCGGACGGGAAAACCCTGCCTCCGCTCCTGGACGTTGAATACAACCCTTACCCCTCGCTGGGGAACACCTGTTACGACATGAGCGCGTCGCAGATGGTCACATGGATCCGGGACTTCTCAAATCGAATGGTGACCCTCACCGGCCGCAAGCCGATGATTTATACAACTACCGACTGGTGGAACCGGTGCACAGGCAGCAGTACGGCCTTCTCGGACCATGCGCTTCACGTGGCCTCCTACAATAACTACGGCGCAGGCACTTTGCCCGCCAGCTGGGATTTTTACAGCGTCTGGCAGTACACGAGCGAGGGACCGGTTGTCGGCGACTGGAATCAGTGGAACGGATCCTTCACCAGCCTCCAGGCTTTCGCGCGAGGCGGCAGTGCTCCCACAGCCGTATCACCCAAGCCGTCGGTGCGGGCGCTAGCGGATATGGTGGCAATCGATTCGTCCGGGCGGTTGTGGAACTACCCGGCCAACGGCAAGGGTGACTTCGGCACACGATTCCAGATTGGGCAGGGATGGGGCAGCGCCAAGTCCATCAATCCCGTGGACTGGAACGCCGACGGCACGATCGACCTGCTTGCCCAGTGGAACAACGGAACCCTTACCTACTACCCCGGGAGGCCCGCAGGCGGTTTCAGCTCGCCCGTGCTCATCGGCTCATCCGGATGGCAGAATATCGATATTGCCGTCGGGCCATGGATCAAAGGTAGAGGGGTGATGATAGTCGGCACCCGGGCCGATGGTGCTCTTTTCTACTGGTCCCACGCTTCTAATCACCGCCTCGGCAGTGCAGTAAGAATCGGATCAGGGTTTTACGACATGCCTATCGTCATGGCTGACCAAAACCTCGACGGCCGCATGGATCTCCTCTCGCGAAACAGCAACAACGACCTCCTGCGATATACGGGCAGCGGTACCGGAACCATCGTCGGCGGATCGCGAACAACCATCGGACGCAACTGGGGCGGCATCAACGCCATCAATGCCGTCGACGGTTTCGACGGCAGCTCAAGTCGGGGCATCATCGGACGCAACTCCGGCGGAACACTGACCTATTATCCGTTCACCAGAAGCGGCTTTGGTGTTGCTTCCACTGTTGGGACGGGCTGGACCAGCTACATCGTTTCTGGCACACCCTTCTGAGCGAACATGCGATACGACGATGGTCGGGCCCTTGAGGGAGCACGGCCATCATTGCACTCAGCAGAATCAACGGTCGTTTTGCTCGGAGGGAAATTCCCACGGCCGCTCGGCTTCATCGATGGCAATACGCCGCGCGAGTCGGGTGATGCTCATCTCCGTGTGTCGAAAGCGCTGGTAGGTAGTGGCCATAAAGACAAGAAACGAGACGACTAGACCATATAGCACAAGGTCGGTGCCTCGGCCGATGCCAAACCAGGAGGCTACTGTCGTCATCATCGAGGGAAAGAAAACCGAAAGCGCGGCGGCGAGTCCAAAGGCGATCAGAAGGATACGCCGAATGGCTAGGTGTCGAGCATTGCTGCCGCCTCTCATCAACACCAGGGCGGAAACAACAACTGCCAGCACCAAGACAAGCTGCACGAAAATGATCATGTACTACCTCAGGAATAGTTCGGCAAGGATGTTAACCGAGTTCAGTAGCGACTGACCCTTGGATTTCGAGTAATCGGTGTAGATAATCTCCACCGGATGCTCCACCCATCGGGGCTGAAGCTCCGCGATCCGGTGCACTATCTCTGACGCGTGAGCCATTCGATTCTGGGTCAGATGCACGCTTTGCACAAAATCCCGTCCCAGAACCCTCAATCCGTTATGGGCATCTGTCAGATCCAATCCAGTCGCCATGCGTGACTGAATTGCAGCTGTCCGAAGCACAAGGCGCTTCATCTTGGAAACCTTCGTGCGCTCGTCCAGGAACCGTGATCCGAGAACAACGTCGGCCTCGCCGCTGCGAATGCGTTCCAGCATAGCCTCCGCGTCCGCTTTGCGGTGTTGCCCATCGGCGTCAAAAGTAACGACAGCGTCCATACCGGGATCCTGCAACGCGAACTCAAAACCGGTTTGCAATGCTGCGCCCTGACCGAGGTTGATGGGATGTTGCACCACAACCGCTCCGGCTCGCCGCGCCACGTCTTGCGACCCGTCCGAGCTCCCGTCATCTACGCAAACAACGTACGGGAAATTCGCCCGAAGATCTCGCACTACTTCCCCGACAACAGTGGCTTCGTTGAACATTGGGATGACGATCCAAGCATTACTCACGTGGTTCAGTATCCCATAGCGGATACGCGCCGCCTTGTGGTGGTCTCCTCCGGGAGCATGTTTACCGGTGATATGCTCGATGGTTGGTTGCCTCACCTGCCTCCAACCAACGTTCGCCACCCCCGAAAGTCCCTGATGTCCTGGTACCAGATTGTGCCCACCCTCATGTGCGCGTTGGCGCTGGTGATCGTACCCGGGGGCCTTCTGGCATTCGCCGCGGGGGCACGCAACTACTACGTCGTGGGCTTGGCCGCTCCTCTCTCTATCTCCCTTATTGCGCTGTCCGCCATAGTGGCCGAACCTTTGTCCATCGATTTCGGGGCGTTTCCGGTTGTCGCCGTCACTGCCGTTTCCTGTATTGCGGCTGCATTGCTGAGGTTTGCCCTTCGCAAGCCAGTGGCTCCTCCAAGGGAACGAGGCAAGTGGCCACGCAGTCAGTGGTTGGTCATCCTCGCCGCGATTGCACTGGCCGGATTGTTGATCGGAGTTAATTTCGTTCAGATCATTGAGCGGCCCGACAACTTCTCCCAGACCTACGACAATATCTTCCATATGAACGCCGTCCAATACATCTCGGACACAGGCAATGGCACCTCGCTTACCCTGGGAACCCTGGGAACGGGTCCGGACATCTTTTACCCTGCGGCTTGGCACAACTTTGTTGCACTGATCCACATCATCACCGGCGCTGGTATTCCTGTTGCTATCACCGCTGCGTCGTTGACCATCGGCGCGTTGATCTGGCCGACTTCCTGCCTCTTCCTTGCGGCCGTCGTCTTCGGACCCAGACCGCTAACGCTGCTTGGCACCGCCGTCATCTCAGCGGGATTCAGTTCATTCCCGTACTTGATGATCGGCTTCGGTGTGCTCTATCCGTATCTTCTGGCGCTGGCGACACTGCCTGTGGCCATGGCATTGCTGAGCGAGCTTTTCCGCATCGGCACTAGAAGAGCGCCGCTCGATCCGCGAGTCTCAAGCCTCTTGTTCGCTGCCGTTATTCCTGGCATAGGCCTTGCCCACCCCAGTGTGCTCCTTTTCGTGCTGCTCGTCGCCCTCTCCCTGACTCCGCTGCCGTTCATACGCCGGATGCTTGGTCCCGTCACTGGCCGGCAGCGGATCACCACTACAGCCGTCATGCTGGTTGTTCTGGCAGCGGCTGGTACCGTCGTCGTGCTGATCTGGAACATTGCGCGGCCCTCGCGCGGAAACTCATTCTGGCCGCCTTTCCAAACGGAGGCACAGGCGATCGGGGAAATCATCAGCCTCGCTCCAATGGGAGCGCCGACAAACTGGCTGATGCTTGTCCTGGTTCTTGTCGGAATCTACTCCGCATTCCGCCATCGTCTGCAGCGGTGGACGCTCATCCCACTACTCCTCGGATCATTCCTGTACATCGTCGTGACTTCGTTTCCGAACGGTGATACGCGTTACTTCATCACGGGTGTCTGGTACAACGATTCCTATCGGTTGGCAGCACTGTTGCCGATTGCGCTCTTGCCGGTGATGATTGCGGGTTGGCGAACCATCAGTGCGGCATTTGAACGTCGGGCCTTACGCACCACCCCGTCGTCCGTCAGCGGGACTTCGTCCCTACTCGGCGTCAACGTCATAGCCGTCACGATTCTTGTCGCGGTCAGCCAGGGAGAACCAGTGAGCCATGCCGTCAGATCGGCTGCAGCGAACTATGGAATTTCCGAAGGATCGCGGCTTCTGTCGGCGGATGAGGCCGAGCTACTGGAGCGGGTCCCCCGGCTCGTGCCGGAATCAGCGACAGTGCTCGGCAATCCCTACACAGGGGCGTCCCTCGTCTACGCCCTCAGCGACAGGTCCACACCGGTACCTCACGTGGGCAATGGCCAGAATCCGCGGGCACAGATCCTCGTCAATCACCTTGACGAAATGCTGACAAATCCATCGGTATGCCCAGTGGTTGAGGAAATCGGCCCGGTGTACGTGCTTGGCTTCGGAGGCGGAGAGATTCACGGCGGGGACCACGCATTCCCTGGAACGGATGAGATGTCGTCCGCGACTGGGTTTGACCTCATAGCACAGGAGGGCGAGGCTCGCCTCTGGGAAGCAGTTGGCTGCTCAACTCCTGCAGGCTAAGCAGTCGAACCCTCGATCAAGGCTTCGTAAAGTTCGAGAAGGAACTCAACTCCCCGTCCTGCGTCGTGCACTGCGGCTATGTAATCCCTACCTCGCTGGGCCGCAGAAGCGCCTTGGGGATCCGCGATAGCCAACAGCACGCCTTCAACAATCTCGTCGGATGTCGTTCCGGAGAGGCGGATCAAATCCGGATAGAACGACGACGATGCACCGCCCAGAAGTGGCACGCCGATTGCCAACGCCTCCAGCTCACTCGCCGAGAGGATAGGCGCAAGCTGACCCACCACTACCGAAGCCGACGCCAGCCAGCTCCGGTAGCTGTCATAGTCCATTCTGGGAACGAGTGTCACACCGGCCGCCTGGGCGCTTGCGACGTCGCTCCCCCAGTTCAGTCCTAGAATCTCGGCGTCCGGCGCAGCCTTCCGCAATGCATGCGCGACCGCGATTTGCTGCTCGGCGCCCTTGACCGGATCCCAACGAGACGCGAAGACAACCCGACCCGGAGTCGGCGACCACACGGGTGCTTCATTCAGGCGAACTGTGACGGGCATATAGATCCCTCGGTTGGTGAGCCGTTCCACATGCTCGCGAAGGTCAGGAGTGGAGTAAATAACGGCGTCAGCGCGTTCCACTCCGTATCGAATAGTGCGTTCCCAACGCGGGAGGTACTGATTTGTGCGGATGTCTGTGCCGTGGAGATGAAGAACCCACGGGCCACGAACCCACCGGGTGTGCAGTGCAAGCTGCCCGGTGTGAATATGGACGACATCTGCGCGCATGCTGCGTAGCGCCAGGCCGGCGTCCCATAGATGACGACGGCTCATTCGGGCTAGCCGCCCGACTGTTCCGCTCCACTCGCGCTGGTAATACCAAGGAATGCCGGATCGGGTCCATGGAAGCCCTGCCTCCCGAGCAGCGGCTACAAGACTGGAAGAGACGTTTGCAGCATCATGTACGTGGAGGGCCCGGATCTGTTGCGCCATCTGCTTTATAGTCCCAGAAGGACGCGTACCGAGTCCGCCCAAGGACGGGACATACTCTCGGAGCTGAGCTGACGCGCGGCGGCATGAGAGGCCGCTTTCTTCTTTGCAACGTGGGCCGCCGTCATGCCGCCCAGTGTCTCTGCTGCGGCTTCGGCGCTGAAATCGCGCGTAATCCAGCCGACCCCGTACTCCCGCACAACGGCTTCCATCTCCGGTGACGGGCCGATCAGAACTGCGAGCCTGGCCTGGATGAATTCGAAGAGCTTGTTGGGCAGCGCATGACGGAGATTGAACGTGCTCGGAGGGCAAAGGAAGATGCCCACATCATAACCTCGCAGCATCGGTACAATCTCTGCGTAGGACACAGGCGGCAGCAATCTGACCGCGCTCCCCGGCACCGAGGCGGCTCGCTCCGCCAATTCCTGGATGTACGTCTCATCCCCTGGTACAACGACGAGGTCGAGCGTTACGGATCCTTGCTGCCGGGCATTTGCTACAGCGACGGCATCGATCATGACCTCAATCTTACGAGCTCGGCCAGCTACCCCGGTGTGAACCAATCGGAGCGGGTGACCAACCGGGGTCGGTTCAATCTCTGCTCGGTACGCAGCGGCGTTAGCAACGACGGATGGCCGGGGAATTTTGTAATCCTGGGCATAAGCGTCGGCAATCCCGGGAGCGACAGTAGAAACAGAATCTACATGCTTGAGGTGGCGGCATGCCCAGTCCATCAACGGCCCAACCAGCAACCGCCATTGCAGCTTGTCTTCGCCCTGCCGAGGAGCAAACTCATGAAGGTCGGCGTGCACTCCGAGCCGCGGTCTTAGTTCCAGCGCGAGCGGCACGGCGATGGCATCGTTGGCTACGATGACATCCACTGTGCCGGGTTGGATCTTCTCAAGTACGAGTCGTACGCGCGCAGACTTGAAGTAGAGCCGGCTGTGGGCTCGGGCGCCAAGCAGCAGTGCCACCGCCTTGAAATCCGGGCGCCAAGGTTTCAGGCTGTCAGGAATACGGATGTGTTCGACAACGCCCTCAGGGGAACCGCCGTAACCGCAGGACACCACGTCGCCCAATTCGCCGAGCACCATGATCTGGCGCAGCACTCTAGGGTCCCGGTGGATTGGAGAGAACGAGAGCACAAGAATTCTTGGCGGTCTTCCAACCTCCGGTAGGGCATCTTTCACTCCTGCGGGCTGTCCTTCCATCATGAGAGTCCCGCCAGCGCCGCCTGACGCGCGAAATCGGGAACCTTCGCAACCACTTCATCGAACCGGCCCTGCGCTGCAAGCCGGCCCTCGGCAAAGAAGAACACGATATCGCTATTGCGTATCGTCGAAAGCCTGTGGGCGACCGTAATCGTTGTCACTTCTCCCTCCAGCTCGGCAATCGCCCCCATCACCGCTGACTCGGTGGCCGTGTCTAGGGCGCTGGTCGCTTCGTCCAGGACCAGCACCGACGCATCCACGTATAAGCCCCGTGCAATGCCCAGTCTTTGCCGCTGGCCTCCTGAGAGGGACATTCCGCGTTCGCCTACCGTACCCAGAATTCCATCGGGACGGGATTCAACCGTCTCCAGCAGCTGTGCTCGTTCCAACGCGTATCGTGCACGGTCCAGGTCGACGCCGTCCGGATCCCAGGTCAACGCGACGTTCTGTGCGATGGAAGCATCGAAGAGACTCACCTCCTGGGGAACATATCCCACTCGCGCACGCCAGGCATTGAGTACATGCTGCATCGGCACGCCCCCCACACGGATCTCACCGGAGTTTGGTGTCAACAGGCCAAGGAAGAGGTCGACCAGCGTAGATTTGCCCGCTCCTGAGGATCCGACCACGGCTACTCGCGATCCTGCCGGAATTGTGAGGGATACTTCCTCCAACGCCGGCTTGTCGGAACCGGGATATGTGAAGCTGACCAGGTCGAGCGTGATTTCTGCCAGCCCTGCGGGCATTGCAGCTGAGTCGGGTCCCGATGTATCTCCCGCGCGCTTCTCTGCCTCGTGAATGTCTTCGAGAACTTGTTCGGCGAAAGGTGTGCCAGAGTGAACCGCCGAGAGAATTGACTGGAAACGCGTGAGAGAAGGAATGATTCGGAATCCCGCAACCCCAAACAACGCGATGGACCCGAGTGCATTGGTAACGGGATCGACACCGGTTGGGCTGGTCAAGATACCGACGCCTCCGACCAGGAGAAACCCTGCAATGAGCGCGGATTCAAGAACGAACCGGGGCACCTGACCGAGAAATACGGCGAGCGCCCTTGCCTTCGAGGAATGTACTCGGTTGGCATGAACAGCACGTTCAATATCCTCGGTAGTGCCCTTCAAAGTTATCTCCTTGAGGGCACCCATCGCTTCAGTAAGCAGCCGAACAGTTTTGAAGGAGAACTGCCGGTTACGGCGACCGTTCGCGACTGCCCTGCGTGAGATGCCTCTCGACAGGAATAGGGCGATCAGCCCGAGGTAGATGATGGCGGTGACTGCTGTGATCCAATTGGCCACTAACAGGACGACGATTACGGCGAGCACTGAGACGACCTCGCCGGCAAGGCCCATCGAGGGCATCAGGACTCCCGACACGGTGATCGAGACGCCTGAATCCACTGACCTCACCAGCTCCGCAGAATTCCGCTTGAGTCGGTCTACCCACGGCGCGCGCATATATGCTGCGAGTAATCGGTCGCCGATCGCAACCTCATGCGAGGCGAAGCGAGAAGTGGCGAACCGGAGCAGAGCGATATTCAGTCCGCTCTTGAGGATGATGAGTAGACAAAACACCACGAGAACGCCGATGTATTGGCTCACCTCGGCTACTTCTCCCAGTGGACCAAGCCGAACCGGCCGTCCGGAAATTATTCCAGACATCACAATGGCCAACAGGCTCAGGGCAACAACGTCGATCAGCGACAGTAGTGAGGAGAGGACCGCGTACTTAATCAGGAACTTGCGTGCGGATGCAGGAAGCACGCCCAATAGACGCCTGTTGATCGCGATCAGTGATTTCATGTTCTCCGCAGAATATCGCAGTTCGCCGGGAGAACCGGGTGAACGGCGACGGATGCGTAGCCTCCTTACGGGCCGTTTGGGTCTTCCTCGGCACCTCTGCGCTAACGATAGGCTTGGGATCATGGCCAACCGCATCCTGTGCATTTCCTTCTCGGACATCAGTTCGGATTCCAGGGTTAAGCGGCAGTTGCGGATTCTTGCAGATTACGGCGAGGTTACCACCGTCAGCTACGGCACCAGACCTGACGGTTCCACAGAGCATCTTGAAATTGACGAGTCCCTGGCGTCGCTGCCGCAAACCGTAGGCGGCGTCCTTCGGCTTGCAACCGGACGCTTTCCGGTCGATAGCCTCGAGGCCCCCGCGGTGCGACAGGCCTACGCCCTGCTCAAAGACGCAGGACGCTTCGACCTGGTAGTGGCTAACGAGGCGCGTGCGCTGCCTTTGGCGCACCGTGTTGCCCGGGGTACGCCCGTGTGGGGTGACATGCACGAATGGGCGCCAGAGGAACGGGCACATGTACCTATATGGCGCTTGCTGGTTAAGCCCTACATGACGGAGGTCTGTGACCGGTTCCTGCCGCTGACTGCGGCTGTGACGGCGGTCAATTCCTCCATTGCCGCTCTGTACGAGGAACGCTTCGGCTGCAATGTCATGGTGGTGCGCAATGCAGGCCCTCGACAGGAACTTGTGCCGTCTGAGACGAACTCCCATCAGATCCGCCTCGTGCACAGCGGCGCAGCAATTCCCGGCAGAAACCTTGAATGCATGATCGACGCGGTTCATCTCCTGGACGAACGATTCACCCTCGACCTCTATTTGGTCGGGGCTCGCGACGGCGGGCGGTACCTTCGCATGCTCCGCCGGAGGGCCAAGGGTTCAGAAAGGATAACGTTCCACGCTCCGGTACGACCGGACAGTTTGCCGAAAGTGCTCAACGCCTACGATGTTGGAGTATTTTCGCTTCCGCCGCGAACGAAGAATCATGAGTTGATGCTGCCCAACAAGTTCTTTGATTATGTCCAGGCACGCATTGCGATCGTTTTCAGTCCAGCTGTCGAAACATCAAGTCTTATTGAGCAATATTCATTGGGAGTAGTTGCGGCCTCCCACACAACGCGAGCTCTCATGGAAGCCCTGAGCACACTTACGATTGACCAGGTGCGGGCCTTCAAGGCGAGCGCCCATGCAGCGGCCGAGGCCCTGAGTAACCAGCGGGATGAGCAGGTATGTCGGCGCATAGTTGAAGCGCTCATCGCTGGCGGGCAGCCCCGCCAGCCCTAGCGCCGCAGTTCGGCCACTGCCCTATCAACGGCCCCATCAAAGGAAATCTGCCCGTGATCAAGGATGACGCCCCGTTCGCAGATTTGGGCGACTAAGTCCAGATCGTGGCTAACCACGACCAATGTCTTGCCTGCAGCTGCGAGCTCCTTGATTTTCGCAATACATTTCTTCTGGAACGGCTCGTCACCAACAGCCAGAATTTCGTCAACCAGAAATACTTCCGGGTTGGTGTGGACAGCAACCGAGAACGCGAGTCGTAGGTACATACCCGAAGAATAGAACTTCACTTCGGTATCGATGAACTGCCCGATCTCGGAGAACTCGACGATGGAATCAAAGCGGTCCCGAATTTGGGCTTCAGACATCCCCAGGATTGCTCCGTTGAGAAAAACGTTGTCCCGCCCGCTCAAGTCAGGGTGAAATCCGGCTCCCACCTCGATTAGCCCCGCGACGCGGCCGCGCGTTCGCACTTTCCCCGAATCCGGCAGCATCACACCGGAAATGTGCTTCAGGAGCGTGCTCTTTCCGGAACCGTTCAGGCCAAGCAGGGCCACCGCCTCACCCTGGGAGATGACGAGGTTGATCTCCTTCAAAGCATGGAATTTCTCAGACAGGTCCCCTTTCCGGCCCTTCATCAGCCAGACGAAGGCTTCCTTGATGGACCTGGTATGCCTCAAAACGAATTGTTTCGACACGCCCTCGACTTCAATTGCTGTACTCACTTATAGCTCCTGAGCGAAGCGCCCCTCAAGGCGGCGGAATGTGTACTGGCCTAGCAGGATCACGAGCACCGCTATTGCGGCTGCCACCGGTGCCCAAATGCTGAATAGGTTTGGGGGGACCAGAGTGGCGGGGTCGGTTGCTGCGCCTGTCGTCGGTTTCCAGAACGCGAAGTGGAACAGTTCGACCGCAACGGTCAGGGGGTTGAGCTGATAGAGCGTCAGGAAGCTCGCTCCGAGGGTATCGCGAACCATCGTCCACGAGTAGAGGACCGGCGACGCCCACGTCGCGATCATGAGAAGCATGTCGACGAAGTTCTCCGAGTCCCGGAAATACACGTTGGCTGCCCCGAAGAACAGGCCCAGGCCGGTCGCCAGTAGCGCAACTATCCCGAACGCGGCTATTGCGGCGCCAAGCTCGAGTATTCCCGGTGACCAACCGGTCCATAGGCAAGCAACCAGGAGCACGACCAGTTGCGGCACGAAGTGCACAGCAGAAACCCAAACCGAAGCTACAGGGAACAGTTCCCGCGGAAGGTAGATCTTTTTGATCAGGCCACCGTTACCGACGATGGAACGCGACGCGTTGCCCAGCGCTTCAGTGAAGAAATTAATGAGCACTATTCCAGAAAAGAGGTAGATGGGATAGTTCTCCGTGTTGCGGTTCATCCCGAGAAAGACTCCGAGCGCGAACCAGAAGACGACGAACTGGACGCCAGGTTTGACGTACGACCAGAGCAGTCCCAGAACCGAGCCGCGGTAGCGGACCTTCAGTTCCTTTCCGACCAGCAGTTTCAGGAGGAAACGTGACCGGAGAACGTCCTTCAGACCGCGCCCCAGCCCTGGCGTCGTCAGCTCGGCACTCAATCTTGCGAACTCTTCCGAGAATGGGCCTCGAAAGTACTCTTCCATGCCTCGAAAGAAGTTATGTCGGCCAACTCCTTCCGATACAGGGCCCGTAACCGAGGCCACTCCCTCAGGATTTCGGCGTTGAGCCGAGCGGCTTCCGCCAGCAGCGCCCGCAACTTACGGGGATCACGCTGATACCAAGACGCGCCCGTACCCTCCGCATTCGAGACCACGGCGCTATCGTACTGCGACATCCGCCACCATTTGTTGTCCTGATGCGCAATGAACGCCTGCGGGCGCTGTTTACTGGACGAATCGACGGGCTTGCTCAACTGGCGCGCGATGGTCTTGGCAGCCCACGGTACTAGCTGGAGATAGGACGGAGCCCTGAATCCCATGCCGTGGCGTGGAGGCTTGTTCATCTTGGGGCCAGGGAAGGCGTCTGGATCGTTTTTGAACTGGGAATCAGGAAACTCACTTGCCATGGCCCTGATCTGCGGCAGCTTGGCAGGAAGGATTGAATGTAGCTGGCCAGGCCCCTTCAGCACATCACGCAGGGCCATGACTCGGCCCATTGCTGTGTAGTACTGCATGGAGATTAGATGCTTGATGTCCATGTATCCCGACTCGCGGATCACCCGTCCACCACGCTCGTACGGACTGTGAATCAGTGCCGCAATGATGCGGTTCCTCGTATGGAAATATGCTTGCCAACCCACCAAGTCGTCCTTATCAATCCAGGAAACATGCCATACTGCGGACCCTGGCATTGAAACTGTCGGGTAGCCGGCGGCTTTTGCGCGCAACCCATACTCGGCGTCATCCCACTTTATAAAGATAGGCAGCGACAAACCTATATCCCGGATAACTGCCGTGGGGATTAGAGCCATCCACCAGCCGTTATAGTCAACGTCAACCCTGCGGTGCAGCCATGGTGTCTGGCGGAGGTTCGAGCGGACAAAATCATGTCCGAGGGTCTGATCGGCCAGTGGCTGGTCCGGTTGAAAGCGCCAAGGGTTTACTATCTCGCCGAACGTATGTAGGACAGTACGGTTATAAAGATCAAACATATGACCGCCCACGATAGTTGGGCTCTTGCATCGGTCAGCAAACGTCAGTAGCCGGGAAATGCTTTCTGGCTCGACGACGATGTCATCGTCGAGAAGAAGTGCATAGTCACTACCATTCTCCACGGCCTCGTACATGCCTCGCGCGAACCCGCCGGAACCGCCGAGGTTGTCTTGGTCGATGATGCGCAGCTTTCCCTGCAACGCTTCGTTCACCTCATCGAAGCCCGGCTCGTCGGCAACCTTCTGGGTACCCTGATCCACAACCAAGATTTCCTTGAGGTGCTTAAGGTTTTCCGGATGGTTTGCGAGGATCTGCAGATTATTCAGGCAGAAGTCCGGCTTGTTCAGCGTGGTTATCTCCAGCGTGATGCTGCCCGCACGCCGCTCCTCCCCCTGGGCCTGCCACTGGGCGGACTCAAGGACGAAGTCTTCAGCGCCGGCAACCAGGTCAAACCAGTACCAACCGCCGTCTCCAAAAGGCTTCAAAGAGAGGTCGAAGTTGGTGGTTGCGGACTCCGAAACCCGGCTGGTCTCCACGTGCTGCAGCGAGCCTCGCGCGTTCGACTTATACACACTGATGCTGCCGCCGCCGACCGTGGAGACGGACAACCTTATATTCTGAACAGAAGTCCATTTGCGCCAGTAACTGGCGGGAAAGGCATTGAAGTAACTGCCGAACGAAAGACGCTCGCCACGGCGAATGAGGGTCGAATGCCGGGAGCGGAAGTCTTCAGCGTGAATTTGCTTCGCACTGCTGAAGCTACCCGAGGATGAGCGGTCCGTTCCAGCGCTACCGTCCATTGTATTCAGCTGCACGCTGAGCGCGCTGCCGGTGTCGATGTAGAGCGCGGCAGTGTCCAAGTTGCTCTCGCTCGGCAGAATGACTCGCTGCAGGACTTCCCAGCGTCCACTGTCTGCTGTGCTATCCAGCGATGCCGTCGTCGCCGTTGTACTCATACGTCTACCCCTCCGCTTTCAAGTCGCGTTCCGCCGTCAAAATGGGGCTTGATCTTGTTATCGAACATGGACAGGGCGGACCCGATGGCCATGTGCATGTCGAGATACTTGTAGGTACCCAGACGCCCACCGAACAACACCATGTCTTCCCCTTTCGCCAGATCCCTGTAGGCGATCAGCTTGGCTCGATCGTCCTCAGTATTGATCGGATAATAGGGTTCGTCGCCCTTGTCGGCGAAACGCGAGAATTCCCGCATGATGACAGTTTGTTCCGTTTGATATTCGCGTTCAGGGTGGAAGTGGCGCGGCTCGATGATGCGGGTATAAGGGACGTCGTCGTCGTTGTAGTTCACCACGGACGTACCCTGGAAGTCGCCGACGTCGAGCACTTCTTCCTCGAAGTCGATGGTACGCCAGGAAAGGTCGCCCTCGGAGTAATCAAAATAGCGGTCGACGGCGCCGGTGTAGACAACCGGCACCCTGCCAACTACTTTCTCCTTGGAGTATTCGTGGGACTCGTCGAAGAAATCGGTATTCAAGCGGACCTCGATATTTGGATGCTCCGCCATCTTCTGGATCCAGGCGGTATAGCCGCCTGTCGGAAGGCCCTCGTACTTGTCGTTGAAGTACCTATTGTCGTAGTTGTACCGAACGGGGAGCCGAGAAATGATCTCCGCTGGCAGATTTTTGGGATCAGTCTGCCACTGCTTTCCCGTGTAGTGCTTGATGAAGGCCTCGTAGAGCGGCCGACCAATGAGCTGGATGCCCTTGTCATTGAGGTTCTGAGGATCAGTGCCGGCGAGTTCACCCGACTGCTCCTGGATTAGCTCCTGTGCCTGACGCGGAGTCAGATTGGCGCGGAAGAACTGATTGATCGTGGCGAGGTTGATCGGGAGGGAATAAACCTCGCCTTTGTGGACACCGTAGACCTTATGCACATAGTCAGTGAACGTAGTGAACCGGTTGACGTACTCCCACACCCGCTCATTGGAGGTGTGGAAAAGGTGGGCGCCGTAGCGGTGAACCTCGATTCCGGTCTGTTGCTCCTTTTCGCTGTAGGCGTTACCACCGATATGGTGGCGGCGATCCAGTACAACCACCTTGAGCCCCAATTCCTGGGCTGCCCGCTCAGCGATCGTCAGGCCGAAAAAGCCCGAACCTACGACGACGAGGTCAACGTTCACGAAGTCTCCTGTGTTGATGTAAAAGGGGCCACAGATACGAACCCCCGCGGGGACTAGGTTACCTGACTCAGCACTACCGCCTGATCCTGGCGCAGCTGTTGGCTCGATAAGATTCAGGGTATGGCCTACACCAATCCGGGCGCGTGAGAGTGCGTAGCAGCGTTAGAGCAGCCCTTTTCCCATCTCCTGTCCTCGCGCATAATTCCACCCAGCTTGGCAGCGCTTTCGGACTGACTGTTGCTGGAGTGTTCGTGCAAGGCCTCACCCGATTGGCCTATAGCATCCTCGTAGGGCGCATTCTGGGCCCGGCAGCGCTCGGCGAGCTGGCGTCGGTACTGGCCCTCTCCTCCTTCCTCGTTTTGTTCTGGCCATCTGCTGGTGGAAATGCTGCAGGCAAATTTATTGCCATGGCAAGAGGCGAAGGCGACCTCAATTCCGCCCGCTCCACGCAGCGGTTCGTTGCTGTCTCATCCGCGATCGGCGGCGCGATCCTCGCCGTTGTTGCATCCCTCGTCGTGAGCTTCCAATTTGGGGCGGGATGGTTCGCAGGCCTTATGGCGGGCGCGCTGACCCTGAGCCTGGCTGGATATAACTTCTCCAGGGGGCTGCGCGTTGGCTATGGCCACTTCCGGACCACCGCGCTCTGGGACATCATTGCTTCCACGGTCAGCCTAACGCTGCTGACCGGGGTGCTGGTCGCCGGGTGGTCCGCGCTCCTTTTGGCTCCTCTCATCACTGGATACGCCATATTTGCCATTACAGCGTGGCCGTTCGGCAGTGTGGGGCGCCTCGATTCTGTACGGCGCAAAGAGATTCTTCGGTTCACCGCCTGGTCGTCCCTGAACATCATGGCGGCAGGTGGTCTCTTGCAGCTGTCCATCGTGCTCGCACGTCAGTGGGCTAGCACCGCTGAGCTGGGTTTCTACGGTGCCGCGGTGCAACTGGCAACACCAGCCTCCATGCTCTCCAGCGCAATGCTCACGGCAATGGGGCCAACACTCGTGACCCGCTACGCTTCGGGCGATCTCACGGGCATGCGGCAAGAGCTGGCAAGGATCATGAACATCACCGTGGCCTTCTTCATGCCGCTGTTTGCCATTGGTGTCTTCTGGGCGCAAGCCGTGATGTTTGTCGTCTTTGGGCCGGACTTCGCGGCTGGCGCGGTCTATCTGGGTCTACTGTTCATTGCTGTTTCGGCAACGAGCTTCAACGCTGCCAACGCCAGACTGAACGGTACTGAAGCTCGCGGTATCCGCGAACTGGCCGCGGTCAATGTTGTTTCCCTGGTCCTTGGCCTGGCAATCATGGCGTGGCTTGGGCCGATTCTAGGTGCCTTCGGATCTGCTGTGGGCTATATGACCGGCGCGTTGGTCAGCAGCGTTGTTCCGTTCCTCATCGTCTGGAGGCGAGACTCCATGCCATGGTTTCCCGTGTTGGGACGCCTCCTGACGGCCTACGTACTCATGGCGGGAGCGCTCTTCGGCCAAAAGCTCACCGACGGTTCGCAGTGGTGGAATGTCGCCTGTACCGTCGCCTTCATATTGATCTGGTCCCTCATCAACCGGGCTTCCTTCTCCAGCGGACTGCGATGGGCTAAGACGTTCCTTCATCGGCGCCGTTGAACCGTCAGCGAAGCAATGCTGCTGCGGGCAAGAAACGGAGCGGCGATTCCGGGGTCATCGCAGCCTTGATTCGCATCGGAAGGAACGTTGTGGGCGAGAGGAACGCTCGCCGTGCACGAGCCAACTCCATAAGACGCTCCTGCGGAAATTCCGGATCAAGAATGGCATTCGCCACGCGGCAATCAGCCCTGCTGAATGGTTCCAACGATCCCTCCGCGGAAGCAAGGACGGCGCGTAAGATCGATGCCAGCTCATATCTGTCCTTCCCGCTCCATCCTCCTGACTCACTTCGGGTCTCCAGTAATCCAAAAATATGAACCCTTACCAACTTGGCTACCATTGACCGGCGATCACCCAAGCTTCGGCCAGTGAACCAGTCGCTGTCCACGAACATGGAGGCAAACCTGAGGGTATCTTCGACCGACCGGCGGGTACAGGTCACCCGATCATTCGCGTCTGCACCAACCACGTACCGGGGTGCTCCAGCTGCATAATCGATTCGTCCTCCGCCAAACCATAGCTTCGCAGAAAATTCCTGGTCTTCGCCCGTCGGCAATCCAGCTACAAAAGTGAGCTTCAGCCTGCGCATTTCACTCGTGCGAATCAATCCTAGAGGTGCCGTTCGATACGTGAGGCGGTCCCGCACAGGGTCGAGCTTTCGTGTTCGTCCCACACGGTGGACCGGCGTTCGGACTTTTCGTCCATTCGCGTGACGCTGGGGGGCAATAACGACGTCGGAACTCCGGTCCTCAGCAATCCGCAGCCAGTTCCTGAGCGCTCTCGACTCGAGGTAATCATCACTTCCCATCACTGCAACATAGGGAGCCGTGGCTGCGTCGAGGCCGAAGTTGAGGGGCCCAGCAGGACTGTGTATCCCGTCGTCGAGTTGCATGTAACGGACCTGATCTCGAAGATTCGCGGAAATTCGGGGGCTTATGTCCGCTACCTGAACGTTGTGGCACACAACCGTTATGCGCAGTCCGCCAGGCTTATTCAACTCGAGCCCGGACAAGGAAAGCGATTCGACTGCACGCCCGATCGGACGAGTGAGCGTGTGAACCGCAATGACGAGGTCGACAGCTACATCGCTCGACCGATTCCTTGCGCCTCCGACCTGCGTCATTGATTCACCGTGCGGCCGTGGAAATCTCTCAAAGCAGCCCCATAGACACTATCGAAGAGCGATCCCACTGCAGGCGAGCTGAACCGTGAGCGGATGGGTTCTGCGAGTTGTCCCGGGCTGTAACTAGCAAACCTACCCCGAGCGAGGAGTATCGCATCTGCCAGCGTTTCAGGCGTGGCATCTTCAACGAGCACGCTGTTGTCCGGAGTGCAGTAGTCGTCGTAACCGCCCGCGGCGGCGGCCACAACCGGCCTGTCTGCAGAGAGTGCTTCCGCCGCGGCGGTGAAAAAGTTCTCCTGCCTAGAGGGAAGAAAGAACATATCCGCACCTTCGAGGCGTTGTAAGACTGTGGAAGGGTGTACTGGCCCCACAAATCGAACCCGCTCTTCAATGCCGAGCTGCATGGCATAAGCGCAGGCTTCGTCTTTCATGGGTCCGCCGCCCACCCATTCGAAATGAACATCTTCACCCTTGTCCGCAAGGACCTTTATCGTGTCAAGTGCAAGCAAAGGTCGCTTGCCCTCGGCAACACGGCCGATAGCGATCAAACGAAGGGTGCCATCCGAGTGCCGTGGAACGATATCACGGTCATTCTCCACCACACATGGCACGACGCTTGTCGAATCGGTACGAGCGAATTCCTGAAGACGTCCTGCCAGTTGCCGAGTCACGCCAGTAACCCTGTGCGGCAGCGCCAACGCGTGCCGGAACCAGGCGAAACGTTCCCACCGGCGGCTCACGCTCGCCGGATTGAGCACCCCGCTCCAATGTTCGGTATGCACCCAAGGGCGTCGAGTCAGAATCCAGGCCGGGGCAATCACGAGCACTGTTGAGAATGCCATGGTGTGGAGCATCTCAGACGCTCGGAGCTCCCGTATGACCCGGGCGAGGGTGCCGATGACGGTCCATGGTCGCTGGAGGCTGATCGGCAGACGCACCACCTCGACGCCGTCATAATGGTCCAGAGCGATGCGATCAGTCGAGTGAAGTCGGATGTGAATCACTTTGACTTCATGGTGATGCAAGACGGCCTTCACATGTTCATGGTTGAAGGGCGCTTCAGTTGGTGTCCCCTGCGAGGGGTACCAGGTGGTAACAGCGAGGACCTTCAATGGACTCATTTCCCCTTGCTTCGTGACACAATACTTGTACTCATCGACGGCTTCCCTACCGGACGAAATCCGTGACCGCCTGTGCTGCTCTGCCACCTACGGCCGTGAGCGAATACGATGCGCTGGTCCATGTTGAGATCCGATCCCTATCAGCCTCGCTCACCGGAGCGGTCAATGCGAGATCCATCGCATCCGCGACCTGATCAGCGTCCCAGGCAACGGTCCACCCCAGATTATTTGGTCGGATGAGGTCCGCCAGAGGTCCGACGCCTGAATAGATTACGGGAGTACCACAAGCCAACGCTGCGAGCGCTTTAGTGGCAAAGGCGAAGTCATATCCGCGGGAGGGCCTGACTGACGCGAGCCCTGCTGCACTCGAGCGTAGGGCAATCGCAACCTCAGGACCGGGTACCGATCCCGGGAACCTAATCTGGTCACCGGCCGGAACTGAGCGGTGCCGCAGGTTTTCCAGTTCGACGCCTTGCCCGTACATCAACAAGCGAGCCCCGGGGTGCTTTTGGTAAATCTTGAGGAACGCGTCGACAAAGATGCCCGCTCCTTGAATCTCAGACATCGTCCCGGCATATACCAGGGTTCTGCCCTCATCCCGACGGAGACCAGTGGGAGTGAAAATCCGAGTGTCCACACCAGTTCCGACTTCAACAACAGGCACGTCATCTCCGGCAATTGCATGCACCGCGGCGGTCACCCCGGGCGAAACCGACAAAACTCCGGCCGCTCCGCGAAGCACACTGCGCTCGATCGTCTTGAGGATCCGCACGATGATTGGGGACACACCGATGCCCTCTGCAGCGGTGGAGCTGACATCCGCGGAGAAGTAGATATAAGGCTTGCGTCGGAGGGCGGATGCGAGGCGCGCTACCACGCCGGTGGTGGGTGGAGGCTCCACTACCAGAACGTCATACTCGCTGGCGAAGAGCAGCCTGAAGAACAGTGGTAGGTCGAAGCTTGCATACTGCATGTACCCGCGAACTGCCCCGCCACGGTCACGTAGTACGGGCCACCGACTAATCCCCGGTTGGGAGCGGGCCGCACCGGGTGCTCGTGTCGTGAATACGGTGACATCATGTCCGGCCGCCTGTAGACCTGTGACGAGTGCTGCAAGTCGATAGGCCGCAGCACCTGATTCCGGGGCAAAGATGCGGCTCGCCAAAAGGATCTTCACGCTAGGTCCCCACCGACTGCCCGCTACTGGCGGATTCGATCATGGCCTCGGCGACGCGAAGCGTGTTCAGACCCTCGCGCATAGTCACGACATCGTTGCGCTTGCCCAACACAGCGTCGCGGAAGGCTTCATGTTCTGCCTTCAACGGCTCACGCTTGGTCAGAGCCAGCCGGGTGATGTTACCTTCGCTCACGCCGCGGAAGTTAGAAACGGCTTCCCATTCGGTATTAATAGTCCCGTTCTCATAGAACGTCAGATCAGCCGTGAGGGTGTCCGCAACAAAGGCGCCCTTCTCCCCGGTCACCACAGTCAGCCGCTCCTTCATTGGCGACAGCCAGTTCACCAGGTGGGAGGTGATCACGCCGTTGGCGAGTTGGCAGGAAGCAGTCACCATGTCCTCATGGGGCCGCCCCGACCGCGTGCTTGTCCGCGCGGAGACCGACTTGTAGGGCGACTGCGCTAACCAGGCGGTCAGGTCGATGTCATGGGTACCCAGGTCTTTCACGACGCCGACGTCGGCGATCCGCGAGGGGAATGGACCCTGACGGCGGGTGGCCACCTGGTAGACGTCACCGAGGTCACCGTTTTCGATGCGAGAGCGCAGGGACTGAAGCGCTGGGTTGAACCGTTCAATATGTCCGACGGCGCCGACCAACCCTGCAGTCTCGAAGGCATCTGCGAGCTTGACTCCGCCGTCGATTGTAGATGCGATGGGCTTTTCAACCATGGTGTGCACGCCTGCTGCCGCGAGAGCAAGGCCGACTTCCTCGTGCAGCCCGGTGGGCACGGCGCATACGGCCATGTCGATGCCCTGCGCGATCAGCTCATCAACGGAACCGCACAACGGCAGGCCCCCAGCGACTCCGTGCGGATCGCCGTAAGCATCCGCGACCGCCACCAGTTGGACGCCGTCGAGTTCACGCGCGACGCGAGCGTGATGACGGCCCATCATCCCGAGACCGATAATTCCTACGCGAAGGTCCGCCATTATGCGCCTGCTCCGGCGAGCTTGTTCACGGCTGTCACAATGCGGTCCAGGTCCTCGTCATCGAGCGAAGGGTGCACCGGAAGGGAGAGCACCTCGCATGCCGCGATCTCGGTGTTGGGCAGGTCCTCGGTCCGGTTGAACGACGGTAGCCGGTGATTCGGAATCGGGTAGTAGACGCCGCTGCCGATGTTGTACTCATCCTTCAAAGCCGCCGCGAAACCGTCCCGATCACCCGAAATACGGACTGTGTACTGGTGGTATACGTGCTCCGCGCCTTCGGCCACCGCGGGCGTTCCGACCCCTTCAAGGTTCTCGTTCAGGAACGTGGCGTTTGACTGACGCTGAGCAGTCCACCCGAGCACCTTGGTCAACTGGACGCGCCCAATGGCCGCGTGAAGGTTGGTCATGCGCGCGTTGAACCCCACGAGTTCGTTCTCGTACTGACGTTCCATACCCTGATTTCGCAGCAGACGGAGGTTTCGCTCAACCGTGGCGTCACCGGTGGACACCATGCCGCCCTCGCCCGAGGTCATGTTCTTCGTCGGGTAGAGAGAGAACATCGCGAAATCACCGAATGTGCCCACCCGCCGGCCATTGAGCGCAGCACCATGAGCTTGCGCCGCGTCTTCAAACAGTTTGATCCCGCGGGCATCAGCAAGCTCGCGGAACGCGACAACGTTAGCCGGGTGCCCGTACAGGTGCACCGGCATGATCCCCTTGGTCCGCTCCGACATCAGCGACTCAACGTGAGCGATATCCAGGCAGTAGTGGTCCAATTCAATATCAGCGAACACGGGCGTCGCACCGGTCAGTGCCACTGAATTGGCGGTTGCAGCAAAGGTGAACGACGGAACAATGACCTCGTCCCCGGGGCCAATGCCGGCGGCCAGCAGACCCAGATGGAGGCCGGATGTCCCCGAGTTCACGGCAACCGAGGCCCTACCATCGAGGAGTACGTCCGAGAACTCCTTCTCGAACTCGGCAACTTCGGCGCCCTGCGCCAGCATGCCCGAAACGAGCACAGCATCGACGGCCGCACGTTCCTCGTCTCCTACGATCGGCTTCGCTGCCGGAATGAATCCTGTGCTCATTTCTGATCCTCAACTGGTGCCAGTGTGCCGTGTGCTTCGCTGTACTTCTCGCCGGTCTCGGGGCAGACCCACAACCCGTCCTGTTCCTTGAGCGGGTGACCGGCCTTACCTACCCAGCCGAGACGGCGCGCGGGTACTCCTGCCATCAACCCGTAAGCGGCGACATCCTTAGTCACAACGGCGCCGGCAGCAACTGTCGCCCAGGCTCCGATAGTTACCGGTGCCACACACACAGCGCGGGCTCCGATGGATGCGCCGTCCTCGATGGTGACACCCACCGGGGTCCAGTCGTGAGCGCTCTTCAAGGAGCCGTCCGGCGAGACGGAGCGCGGGTAGGTGTCATTGGTGAGGACAACGGCAGGGCCGATGAAGACGCCCTTGCCGAGGGACGCAGGCTCATACACCAGAGCGTAGTTCTGGACCTTGGTATTCTCCCCCATCGAGACGCCGGTACCGATGTACGCCCCGCGTCCGACAATGCAGTTGGCCCCCAGTTTTGCGTTCTCCCGGACCTGCGCGAGGTGCCACACTTTGGTGCCCTCACCCAGTTCCGCCTGATCCGAAACGTCGGCGCTGTCAGCGATGTATGTCATACGACTACCTTTCGTTGCGTCTCAGGCCTTGCCAATGACCCGGTAAGTTACCCCGGTCCACTTATCCGCGCTGCTCACGCGGCGGCCATCGATGAAGGTCTTTACACCGGGCAGATCCGACGGCGTCAGGTTCGCGTACTCTGCGTGGTTCGCTTGCACGACCGCAGCGTCCACCGGCTCGCCAACGTGGTACGCGTCAAATCCAAGAGACGAGAGCTCCTCATCGGTGTACATCGGATCGTGAACCAGTACCTTCGCGCCGCGCTCCTTCAGCGCTTCCACAGTGGCGAAGACGCCTGAGAAAGCGGTCTCCTTCACTTCACCGCGGTAGGCAGCGCCGAGCACGACGACGGTCGCACCGCCCAGATCCCCATGCGCGCCTTCCAGCAGCCCAATTGTGTACTCCGGCATCCCCGCATTGGCTTCCCGGGCGGCCCGCACGACCGTTGCCGAAGGATCATTCCACAGATACAGACGCGGATAGACGGGAATGCAGTGACCACCCACAGCAATGCCCGGCTGGTGGATGTGGCTGTACGGCTGTGAGTTCGAGGCCTCGATGACCTGATAGATGTCGATACCGGCCGTCGCCGCGAAGCGGGCGAACTGGTTGGCCAGTCCGATGTTGACATCGCGATAGGTCGTCTCGGCGAGCTTGGCAAGCTCCGAAGCTTCTGCTGACCCGAGATCCCACACTCCATTGCCGCGGACAAGATCCGGACGATCATCGAAATCGAGGACCGCCTCGTAAAATTCAATGGCTTTCTTGGCGCCGTCGTCGGAAAGCCCACCAACCAGCTTGGGATATTTGCGGAGATCTTCGAAGACGCGTCCGGTCAGTACGCGCTCCGGTGAGAACACCAGATGGAAGTCCTTACCTTCTACTAGACCGGAGCCCTCCTCCAGCATCGGCTTCCACCGTGTGCGTGTGGTACCTACGGGCAGAGTCGTCTCGTAAGAAACAAGCGTGCCGGGCGTAAGGTGCTTGGCGAGTTCAGCAGTGGCTCCGTCCATCCAGCCGAAGTCCGGGTTGGCATCGACATCAACGAACAACGGCACCACCAGGACTACGGCGTCAGCGTTGGGAACAGCTTTCGCGTAGTCGGTTGTCGCCCGGAGTTTGCCCGCAGGAACCAGCTCGGAAAGCTTCTCCTGCAGGTGCGCTTCACCGGGAAATGGCTCGACCGCGTTATTGATGGACTCGACGACCTTGGCGTTGACGTCCACGCCCACCACTTCGTGGCCCTTTGAGGCGAACTGAACTGCGAGCGGCAGTCCGATCTTTCCAAGGGCGATGACAGCAATCTTCACGACGGAATGACCTTTTCTCTGTACGTGGAGCAGACACAGCTCCAGATCCAGTAGCCAAGCCTATCGTTCCGATTGCGATATCGCCCGATTCAATCGAGATGACAACCGGCGCCCTCGCACCGCGACCTTATCCACAGATCTGAATCGGCACATCAAACAGGGCCACCCGAGCCCCTAGGCTCGGACCATGGATCTGCACGTCACGCTCGCCGCAGGTCCCGGTGTGCAACTGCCAGGAGGCGAACCCACAGAAGAAATAGTCATTAGAAGGGCACACCTCGCGAGCGGCGGCCAGCTGCACGAACAGCTCTCCAAACGAGTTGACGCCCAACACCTCCTCATCGATGGGAATTCACTCGCTGAGCTGCAGCCGGGCGTACCACCCTTTACCTCCGGAGCGGTGATCGTCGCTGCTACGGGCGCTCACCCGGGCATGCCGCCGTCCTCTCCCGGAAGTCTGCTCTTTCTGGTGCGGTCCGGGCCCGACGCCGGCAAGGCCATACCGCTCTCGCGCGGCGTCTACACGATCGGTCGAAGCGCTGCAGACATCACCATCCACGACCCCGGCCTCTCCCGCCTCCACGCAGTGCTCACGGTCACCAATGACGCCCTGACCCTCCGAGACCGCCAGTCGTCGAACGGCGTCTGGGTAGACGGCACCAGAGCCGAACGAATCCCGATCACCACTGACTCCGACATCCGCCTCGGAGCCAGTCGCTGCGCCGTCGTGCTCGCACATACCGCCGATGACCCGCCACTCCCCCAGGACCTCGCCGAACCTTGCGAAGTCAGCGCTCCCCCGCCGCCGGAGAGCAGCCGGCTCCTGATCATCACTGCCTTCCTACCCCTCGTGCTCGGAATCGTGCTCGCCGTAACCACCGGTATGTGGTTCTTCCTGGCGTTCAGCGCGCTCTCCGCCGCCACCGGAATGGTTCCGCTGATCACCGGACGAAAGAAACGCCGCGCATTCGCCAATGCAGTCACCGCTGCGGTGTCAAAAGACAGTGCACGACGACGACGCGCAGCACCGGACGCCGGCGCCCTCACCCTCGCGGCTTTCCGTCCGCGAACGGCCGCGTCCGGGTATCCATCAACGACGCGCACCGGCCGACGCTATCTGAGACTGGGCATGGCCGACCAGCCTGCCAATGTTCAACCCAAACCCGAGCCGGCGGATTGGCATCCGCCCGTGATTCCCGACGCACCGGTGTTGGTCCCATTCGTTGAACCGGGCAGCGGGGAACCGCTCACTATAGACGTCCGGGTTCCGCAACACATCCTTCCCAGTGTCGCCGGCCTCCTGATCCTGCAGCTTTCCGCACTGTCCGAAGCCGGAGAGATTCTATGTTTTGCTGCCCACGAAGGCTTCCCGTCAGCAGCCCGGTTCCTGCCACGGGTCACCCTCGTCGCAGATCGCACACGCTATGCACATCTTGCTGCCACCGGCAGGTACTCCACCGTCCTGCTCTTCAACACCGGTCCGGTTACGGAGGTGAAAAGTGTTCGTTTCTACCGTTTCTCCACGTCCAACTGCGAAGTGGCGGCCCCCTGGGTTATCGACTACTTCCCTGCCGATCCGCTACTCACAACCCCGGCGGGCACGGTCCGCTTTCGACCCGACTTCGTGCAACCGGATACGTTCGAGGTGTTGGCGCGGGCAATCGGAACTCGCGCCTCCCCACAAGCGGCGGGAAGTACCGAGGCACCAGTCCCGGAGGCCGTCGCACTCCCGGATCTGATCCCGTGCGGCAGCGAGACCATTGCAGAACGGTGGTGTGTTCCCGCGGACTACGGTCAGCTGATCACGGCTATCGGATCGTCGGCTGCGGGACCTCTGACCTTTGATGTGGTGACCGACGGTCCGCATATGCTCATCGCGGGTACAACAGGTGCCGGCAAATCCCAGTTCCTGCGAACGCTTGTCCTCGGCCTCGCGCTGAACCACTCCCCCGGGAACCTGAACTTCCTTTTCATCGACTTCAAGGGAGGCTCCGGTCTCGGCGCACTTGCACCCCTTCCGCACGTCACTGGCATGCTCACCGACCTGTCTGCGGCGGCCGTCTCGCGTGCCCTCGTCTCGCTCAAAGCCGAGGTCAAACGGCGGGAGGCGCTCTTCGCAGACGCCGGCGCCGCCGATTACGTTGAATACCGCGATCGCACCCCCACGTCGCTTCCCCGCCTGATCACCGTGATCGACGAATTCCGGATGCTTAGTGACGAAGTTCCCGGTTCCGTCCATGAACTGATGCGGATTGCAACCCTTGGACGATCGCTGGGAATGCATCTCGTCCTTGCAACTCAGCGTCCGCAGGGCGCGATCACGTCCGACATCCGCGCGAATATCACTGCAAGCGTTGCCCTAAGAGTGCAATCGGCAATGGAGTCCCAGGACGTGCTTGAGTCAGCAGTCGCCTCCTTCATCCCGGTGAACCTGCCCGGTCGCGGATTCCTGCGAATCGCCTCCGGACAGCCCATTGAATTCCAGACTGCGACGACGACGACGCCCGGCACTGACGCCCTGGCACCGTGCATCATGACCTTGGCTTCTTTCCTGGCCAGTAGTTCCGACGCAGACAATTCCTTCAATAGGGAGAGAAACCAGGCAAACGAAAGACTGCACGGCACGGCGGATAGCCTTCCTGCTCTGGTCGGCTCCGCTATCAACGCGGCGCGGAACCTACCGCTACCGCCGCTGCGTGCACCCGTGCGTGCACCGCTCCCCGCTACGATCACGCATTCCATTGCGGTCCCGCCCAACATGCTCCAACTCGGCCTGCTGGACATTCCGGAGAAGCAGGAACAACGTCCGCTCGTGTGGCATCCCGCACACCACTCGCATCTTGCACTTGTGGGTTCGTCCGGCAGCGGGCTGGCCAGAGTCCTCTCACATGTGTCGGTCGAGCATCTCCGCACACAGCCAGACGGGCACCTGTACCTGCTCGACGGCGACTCAAGCCTGCGCGCGGTCAGCGACGCTCCACAGATCGGCGCTTGGGTAACGTCCACTGAAGTCAAACGGGCCACGCGCGTTCTGGAGCGGATCACCGAACTCCTCGCCGACCGTCTCAACGGGGCTCCAGGACATGCTGAGACCGCTCCGCACATCACCGTCTTCATTACGGGCTGGGGCCGATGGGCCGCCGCTTTTCGATCCAGCCGGTTTGCGAAGGCCGAAGATGCACTGCAGGACCTCGTGCGGGATGGCGAGGCCGCTGGAATCACACTCGTCATTTCGGGAGAGCGGGAACTCATTGCCAGCCGGTTCTTCTCCATGCTGACCAACCGCCTCTACCTTCCGCTCGGCGCCAGTTCCGAGACGCTACTGAGCTGGCCGAAGCTTCCTGCCCTTGACCCGATGCCGGGCCGCGCATTCGTCCAGGGCCGTATCAGTGCCGAGGCTGACGCAGTGGCGCAGCTTCTCATGGATTCCGGACCCGTGTGTGCCACGCAACCCGCACAGCAACCTTTCCCGGTTGCGGCGCTTCCGCGCACGGTGACCAGTGCTGAACTTGAACCAGGGTCGAGAGGCCCGCGGTCCATCCGGCTGCCGGTAGGTAAAGGCGGCGACAACCTGGCTACTGTACAGCTGGAAATTCCACCACGGACCGCCGCGCTCGTCGTGGGGTCCAGCGGAACGGGTAAATCGCAAACGCTTGACGTCATCGAGCATCTGGCCCCTTCGTCAATCAACTGCCTGCGGCCCGGCACGGGGGAAGACGGCGCGGCCTTCTGGAAGCGGGTCGCCGGCGTCGGCGAGGACGATCTCTTACTCGTCGACGACGCCGACCTCCTGCCGCGCGATGTCCATCAACAACTGGCCGGGCTCCTGATGAGCGGAGCGCGGGCGGTTTTTGCTTCCTCGCCCTCCCCTGCAATTGCGACCAGCCCCGCCTTGGTTGGCCTCCGGAGCAATCCGCTGGGAATTGTTCTCGGCCCCCGGTCCCCCAGTGACGGTGATGCCTTCGGACTGCGCCTGGACGTGGACGGCATGGCGCCAGCTGGACGAGGGATCCTGGTGAATTCGAACGGGTTGATGGAGATCCAGATCGCGAAATGCGAAGACGGCGTTACGGGTAGGAAGCGACACGAACCTGCCTGACAGCGCCCGTCACAACGTCGGTGTGCCATCACTGGTAGCGGTGGTGAACGCCACCACCGGGCGGGTAAAGAGCTGATGCACGACTACCACCGCGGGAACCAGCAGCAGAAGACCTACCCAGAGAACCCCACCGGTCAGCGTGGGTATTGCCACAACGATCACGAAGAACTGAAACACGAGGGCCGCTGATCGTGTCCACCGGTAACCGCGGAAGAGGAAGTGGGCCACGACGAGGAGCCACCCTGTGAAGAGGAGCAGAAGCACCAGCATGAATATTGCGCCGCCGAGCGAGGTGGGCGTACTTGTCATGAGGCCGAAAGCAAACCACCCGGCGACGGCGAGAAGAGCGGCTGCTTCGCAGAGCAGGATTGCCGCGATAATCGTCACCCCCACCGGCCGGGTTGTTCCATCGTGCTGAGGCAGAGGTACGGGTCTTGACACAGTCGCACACTACCGGACATAGTCGTTCACAGCTACGACTGCTTTGCCTGATGTCAACTGTGTGACGCATCCCTCATGGTTTGAGGCAATTACCTTCCGGCTACCCCTTGTTTGCGGGTTCGTAACGTGACAGCCTTAATGAAGGAAAATGCGGGGGCCGTAGTGGCCCCCTTTACTATGACACCCCTCGTGAATGTTTTCACAAACCTAGCGAGTCGTAAGGAGAAAGTGATCAGCATGGACTGGCGTAGCCGCGCTGCCTGCCTAGACAAAGACCCGGAACTGTTCTTCCCGGTCGGCAACACAGGGCCTGCCCTGCTTCAGATCGAAGAAGCGAAGAGCGTTTGCCGCCGTTGCCAGGTCATCGATACCTGTCTCCAATGGGCAATAGAATCCGGTCAGGACGCCGGCGTATG
Organism: Arthrobacter sp. Soil782; assembly: GCF_001428435.1. GTDB lineage: Bacteria > Actinomycetota > Actinomycetes > Actinomycetales > Micrococcaceae > Arthrobacter_D > Arthrobacter_D parietis. Next base: position 86,608 of record NZ_LMSO01000011.1, on the reverse strand, counting down.
GGGCGGTCTCAGCGAAGATGAGCGCCGCGCGCTTAAGCGCCGGGCGGCCCGCGCACGTCGCGCCTCCTGAGGAACCGGCGCTGATAATTTCGCGCTCAACAGACTAAGGAAAGGGAGGGCATCCGGCGGATGCCCTCCCTTTCCTTAGTCTGCGGTGCCTCTGTTCGTGAGCGGTCCGTCAGTTCCTCTGCGGAGTGGGAGCGGAAGCTCCCGTTTTCCGGCGTGCTCCCGGGATGCCCATCTCAATCGTCACTACCGTGCCCCCTCCCTCGCGGGAGGTCCATTCGATCGTTCCGCCAAGTTCGCTCATCACCAGCGTCCGAACGATCTGCAGCCCTAGGCCCTCGCTGTACCCTTCGGAGGGCAGCCCGGCGCCGTCGTCCATAATCGACACGGTGAGCATCTCGCCGTCGTCGCCCACGCTTCGGTTGGCTTTCAGCCACACCGTGCCCGGTTGGTCCGCCAGTCCATGTTCGACGGCGTTCGTCACCAGCTCGTTGATGACCAGGGCAAGCGGGGTAGCGAAGTCGCTGGGAAGCTCGCCGAACTCACCTGCCCGCTCAGTGCGCACTGCCTGGTTGGGCGACGCCACTTCAGCGGACAGGCGGAACTGGCGTGCGATGAGCTCGTCGAAGTCCACACTCTGGGAGAGACCCTGCGACAGCGTCTCGTGCATCAGGGCAATGGTGGCTACTCGGCGCATCGCCTGTTCGAGGCCCTGCTTTGCCTCATCGCTTACCATCCGACGCGACTGCATTCTCAGGAGTGCCGCCACCGTTTGCAGATTATTCTTCACTCGATGGTGAATCTCCCGGATGGTGGCGTCCTTCGACACCAGCTCCATTTCGCGGCGCCTGAGCTCAGACACATCGCGGCAGAGCACAAGAGCACCGAAACGCTCCTTTTCATCACGCAAAGGAATTGCGCGCAGGGAAAGGCTTACACCCCTCGATTCGATTTCAGTCCGCCAGGGCATCTTCCCAGTCAGCACCAGGGGAAGCGTCTCGTCGACCACCCGCCGGTCCGTCAACAGGGATGTGACAATTTCGACAAGCGGGCGGCCTTCGAGTGTTTCAACGTCACCCAGCCGGCGGAATGCCGAGACACCGTTCGGGCTGGCGTACTGCACCACGCCGTCGACATCTAGCCGGATCAGTCCATCGCCCACGCGCGGAGCACCACGCCTCGACCCCGTAGGCGTAGCAAAATCGGGCCATAGGCCGAGGGTTGCCATCCTCAGCAGATCATACGCGCACTGGCGGTAGGTCAGCTCCAATCGGGATGGCATGCGTGAACTAGACAGGTCCATGTGGGAGGTTACGACGGCGAGTGTTCTCCCGTTGCGCACCATCGGAACTGCTTCGACACGCATCGCCATTTCCGTGGTCCAGTTCGTTTCCCCGGAACGCTCGATCTGCTGGCTCTCCCAGGCTTTGTCAACCAATGGCTGCAGATCAGCACGAATCCGTTCACCGACGAAGTCGCTATGGAACACTGTGTGCGACGTTGACGGACGCACATGCGCCAAGGCAACGTAGCCGCCGTCGTGCAGGGGAAACCACAGTGCAAGGTCAGCGAACGCGAGGTCGGCAACCATCTGCCAGTCCCCCACCAACAGGTGCAGCCACTCAGCATCACCCGGCGCGAAACCCGAGTGTTCCCGGATCGGGTCGGTGAAGATTGCCACCTATGTCTCCCTTACTGCCGCACTATTGAACGCAGCAAGCGTAGTGCAACTGAGAGGGATGCCATGTCATCGCGTTCAAGCTGATTCACCTCGGCGAACATCTTCTTTGCCCGGTCGAGGTGCTCAGCATTGAGGTTCTCCCACTCCTGGAGCCTGCTGGACGCGTCTGACGATCCGAGATGCGACGAGCTGTTCATGACTGACACGGTCATCTCAGAGACAGTCGAGTAGAGATCATCGCGGAGCGCAGCGCGAGCGAGCGCCTGCCAGCGGTCCTCCCTGGGCAATGAAGTGATGCGCTCAAGCAGGTTATCCACGTTGAAGCGGTCGTAAATGGCGTAGTAGACCTCGGCGATGCGCTCGACCGGCTCATCGACGCGACGCGAGATGAGCGCAACGTCCAGCAGGCCGAATGACTCGAATTGCTCCGCCCAGTGCTGCGCAATCGAATCGGGCAGTCCCCACTCCTCAGCGCGCTGGAACCAGCTGCGCACCCGTTCCAGGTCCCCGCCGCGCACGTAGTTGACGAGCTTGGTGCGCAGCGGATCGAGCAGCGGCTTGAAGGCAGCGATGTCTTCTTCCACTGTTGTGCCACGGCCCACGTGGTTGACGAACCACCGCACAGCCCGGTCAAGCAACCTGCGCACATCGAGGTGGACCGTGGTCCAGTGCTCAGTCGGAAAGCTTGGAGGAAGCTCCGAAAGAGCTTCGACGATGTGGTCCAGTTCGTAGATCTCCCGCAGTGCAACAAAGGCACGTGCGACGACGGACTCGTTCACCGATGTTTCTTCCATCACGCGGAAAACGAAGGTGATTCCGCCCATATTGACCATGTCGTTCGCGATGACGGTCGAAATGATCTCGCGGCGCAGCGGATGGGTATCGAGCTCCTCGTCGAACCGTTCGACCACCTGCCGGGGGAAATAACGCCGCAAAGTTCCCTTGAACCAGGGATCATCAGCGAGGTCGCTCCGGGTCAGTGCCTTGGTCAGCTCGATCTTGGCGTACGCGGCGAGGACCGACAACTCCGGCGCGGTAAGGCCTTGTCCGCTTTCTACCCGTGACCGGAGCTCGGCCGTGGTGGGAAGAGCTTCCAGTTCCCGGTTGAGATCTGCATGGGACTCCAGCCAGTCCATCAAGCGCTCGAAGCTCGGGCTCCATTCCAGTACCCGCTGGCGGTCGTTGAGAAGCAGCACGTTCTGGTCGATGTTGTCCTGAAGAACGAGTTCGGCCACTTCGTCAGTCATCGAGTGCAGGAATTCTGTGCGCTCATCCTCCCCCAGACGCCCCATGCGGACCATACGGTCAACGAATATCTTGATGTTGACCTCGTGGTCAGAACAATCCACGCCTGCCGAGTTGTCGATTGCGTCGGTATTCAGGATTACTCCCTTCAGCGCCGCCTCGATGCGTCCGCGCTGGGTCATTCCGAGGTTTCCGCCCTCGCCGACCACGCGTGCACGCAACTGGTTCCCGTCGACCCTGATGGCATCATTTGCCTTGTCGCCCACATCTGCGTGTGACTCGGTGGAGGCTTTTACGTAGGTGCCGATACCGCCGTTGTACAGAAGGTCAACCGGAGCGCTGAGGATGGCACGGAGAAGTTCCGGCGGACTCATGCTCGTCACCGAGGGATCAAGACCGAGTGCCTCGCGGACCTGCACCGAAACCGGTATGGATTTCACGTGACGCGCGTATACACCGCCGCCCTCACTGATCAGCTCCGGGTTGTAATCGGCCCAGCTGGACCGCGGGAGTTCGAAGAGCCGCTTGCGCTCGTCGAACGATCTCGATGCGTCGGGGTTGGGGTCCAGAAAAATATGGCGATGATCGAAAGCCGCTACCAGGCGGATGTGCGTCGAGAGCAGCATTCCGTTACCGAAGACGTCTCCGCTCATGTCACCGACACCGGCCACTGTGAACTCTTCGGATTGTGTGTCCACCCCGAACTCACTGAAGTGTCGCTTTACCGATTCCCACGCCCCGCGGGCTGTTATGCCCATTGCCTTGTGGTCATACCCAACGGAACCACCCGATGCGAAGGCATCGCCCAGCCAGAAGCCGTATTCAGCGGAAAGCTCGTTGGCGATGTCTGAGAAGGAAGCTGTCCCCTTATCCGCGGCCACCACAAGATAGCTGTCGTCGCCATCATGCCGGACCACCCTTTCGGGTGGAACAACCCGCTCGCCGTCCTCTGTAGTCACGAGGTTATCTGTGATGTCGAGGAGGGCGCGGATGAACGTGCGGTAGCTTGCCTGGCCCTCTGCCATCCACGCTGCGCGATCCTGTGCGGGATCGGGCAACTGCTTGGCGTAGAAACCACCCTTCGCACCAGTCGGAACGATCACGGCATTCTTCACCGTTTGGGCCTTTACAAGGCCGAGAATCTCCGTGCGGAAGTCTTCCCGCCTATCGGACCAACGCAGTCCGCCGCGCGCAATGTCCCCGAAACGCAGGTGAACGCCTTCGACCTGAGGTGAGTACACCCAGATTTCAAACTTCGGGCGCGGATGCGGAGCTCCCTCGATGGCAGCAGTGTTCAACTTGTAGCTGATGTGGTGCTGGTCCTGGAAGTAGTTGGTGCGCAATGTCGCTTCGATGACGTTGGCGAAGGTGCGAAGCACCCGGTCAGCGTCCAGAGTGGGAACCTGCTCCAGGTCAGAGTCCAACTCGCGACGCACGCGAGCCGTCGTCTCTTCGCGCTGTCCGGAACTGAGGTCGGGATCGAAGCGGCCCTCGAAGAGCGCAATCAGCTTGCGCGTTACCCCGGGGTTGGCCAGCAGAGTGTCGCTGATGAACCCGTATGAGTTCATGTTGCCCATTTGCCGCATGTACTTCGCATAACTGCGAAGAATGGCTACCTGCCGCCAGCGCAGGTTTTCCTTCAGGACGAGTCGATCGAATGAATCGGATTCACTGGCATTAGCCATGGCGGCGGCGAATGCCTCCTCCAGCAGTTCACCCGTACCTGTTGGATCAATTCCCTGCGGGTAACGCAATCCGAGGTCGTAGAGGAAGAAGTCCCGGCCGTCGGAACGTTCAATCTCGAAGGGACGCTCGTCGAGCACCTCCAGACCGAGATTGTGCAGGAACGGCAAGATCTGGCTGAGGCTTTTCGGCTCGGTGAGATACAACTTGAGCCGCGCGTCCTCTTCCAGATGTTCGCCTGCACCGGATGGAACGTAGACGTGCATGATCGGACCGGCTGTATCCATCCGGTCATAGGCGGCGAACCGCTCGATGTCCTCGAGCGCGTCCTCCACTTCGTAATCAACACGATAGGCAGCCGGGAATGCCTCAGCCCACAGGCGTGAGAATCGATCTGCGTCCCGGCGGTTGAACCGGGTCCGTGCCACTTCATCGATGCCCTCGGACCAGGAACGGGCAGCCATCACGAGGCGCTGCTCAAGCTCGGCAACCTCAACGTGGGCTACTTCGGCACCCTTGGGAAGCCGGATGCGGAAGAACAGACGCGCGAGGGCGGATTCACTCATCCGCGCCTCGTAATCGATGGACTCGGCCTTGAATGTACGCCGCAGCTCATCCTCGATGCGCAGCCGAACGCTGGTTGTGTAGCGATCCCGAGGGAGGTATACCAGTGCGGACATGAACCGTCCATAGGTATCCGGGCGGAGGAACAGCCTTGTACGGCGCCTCTCCTGCAGCCTTAGGATGCCCATGGCCGTCGTGACGAGGTCATCGACATCAACCTGGAACAGCTCATCCCGCGGGTACGTCTCGAGAATGGACAGCAGGTCCTTACCGGAATGCGAGTCCGAAGGGAACCCGCAACGGTGTAACACTTCATTCACTTTGTCCCGGACGATAGGAACGCTGCGAACGGATCCGGTGTAGGCGCTCGTGGCGAACAATCCGATAAACCGCCGCTCACCGGATACGTTGCCCTGGCTGTCGAACCGCTTGATGCCGATGTAGTCAAGGTAAGCCGCGCGGTGTACCGTCGAGCGTGAATTGGCCTTGGTAATGACGAGCGGCTGCTTCTCACGGGCTTTGGCGCGACCAGCCTGCGTCAGATGCTGGACGGGCCGGCCATCGATCGGGTGACGCAGCAGGCCCAGCCCGCTGTCTTCACGGACGCGGAGAACGTCCTCACCATTCTCTGTCTCGAGGTCGTATTCCTTGTAGCCGAGGAACGTGAAATTCCCCCCGTCCAGCCACGCCAACAGCTCCTGCGCCTGCTCAAGACCTGGTATCCCGGCATCTGCCGGCACCTGTTGCAGCGTTGATGACACTTCGCGCAGCTTGCTGCGCATCGCCGCCCAGTCCTCAACTGCAGCGCGGACGTCCGTGAGAACGCGCTGCAGGCCTTCAATGATCTCTGCACGCCGCTTCTCGTCGCTGATTCGGCCGATCTCGACCGCGATCCAGGATTCGACGTGCGCACTGACGTCACTCTCGGCCACCAGATCGGCGAGGTTTGGAAGTGCCGCGGTATCTCCACTTGATGAACCTGCTGAGGACGGAACCCGTCGCAGCCGCATGAGCTCGTGGGATGACCGGTGACGCACTGTGACGAAAGTCGGGTGCACTACCAGCCGGATGGCCGCATGCTGGCGTACCAGCTCCGCTGTCACGGAGTCGACGAGGAACGGCATGTCGTCAGTGACGATCATGACTATGCTCGCGTCGTCCTGGTCAAAGACCCCGACAAGCGCCTCACCCGTGGACCGGATTGCGGCCACCGAGCGGTGCTCAAGCGCCCGTTTGGTCAGCGCGTCCGGCGAATAGGTGCCGGCATCGTCATCCGCGAGGTGCTGGTAATAGTGCTGGATGAACTCGGTGAATGATGTGTCAGAGCTGGACTGTTCCGTGGTGCTGGATCCAGACGACATGAACCGCCTCCGTAACGAAATGAAAGGCCGCCCCTTCGCGACCCCCTTACTGTGGAAGCCTAACGCCGTTGATGGAAAACTTCATTTCGTTGGAGGTTGGCCTAGAAGAGCCGCGCCGCCGTTGTTCAATCGGTGCATCAACCAGTGAGGCGATCGCCTGGCGAAGTGGTGAGGCCGCAGCCGCTTCGCGCAGAGTCGAACCCTTGAGAAGGGCGTCATCGGCAGCCTCGAAGTCAGCGGGTAGGAAAGTTGAAATAGGAACGGACGGACCAAAGCGTTCCCATGCCTCGCGAAGCTGGCGCTCGGGCGAACGGCCCACCGACGCTGCCCGTACTTTGTTGAACACGACGCGTGGCGTCAGTGTGGGCACCACTTCATCCAGCTCGGTCAACGCCCGCACAAGGCGGGGAACCCCAACCGAATCAGCGGATCCGATTGCATACACCTCGTCCGCCAACTCAAGGCACCGCAGCGTCGCCCCGTTCCGGCGCGGGGCCAGGGTGTCGAAGCTCAATTCTTCATCCGCTTCGAGACCGAACGCACAGTCAATTACTATGAAAGTGAACATCGAACGCGCAAGTGCCAGGACAAGGCCAAGCGCGGACGGTCTCACTTCCGCCCATCTATCAGCGCGGGTGACGCCGGTCAGGACGAAGAGTGGGTGCCCGTCGAGCGCCACTTTGGTGCAGATTCGCTCCAGCGCCGCTACATTGAGGACGCCCTGATCTGCAAGGCGACAGGCTTGGGCGATGCCCGCTGACTCATCCAGCAGTCCGAGGAACGCGGCAACGCTCGCGCCGTAGGTGTCGGCGTCGACGAGCAGGACGCGGGAACCTGTCGCAGCTAATTCGGCTGCAACATTGACCGCTACCGTGGTGCGGCCCGGGGCACCGGTGGGGCCCCACGCAGCGAACACGATGCCGTTCCCATCTGGCTCGACTTCTTCGGACCGGGATGACGCTTGGGGCGCCAGTGCACGTGAAGTATCCGCGAACGAACCGATCAGGCTTCCCTTGCGCTGTGATTCAAGATCCGCAACGGCGGCGGCAACCTCATCTGCCAAGAGTACGGAGGGCGCAGAGGAGGCAAGATGACGTACCCCGAGCGCACGCAGCCTTTCCTTTGCGTCGTCGTCGTCGGTCAAGGCAACGACGGCCACATCAGCGGTACGCAGGCGTTCCACCAGGGAGGCCGTAAGCTCTTCTGCATCGAAGGCGATGATTGCAGCCCGCGCGATCCCCGTCTGGCAAGCCGCAATCATGTCCGCGAATTCAGCGCAGCGCCGAACCACAGTGACTGGACCGCGAAGCTGTTCCAGACCGGGCACGCAGTCGCTGGCGGAACGTCCGAGGGTTACCACTGGAATACTCACTGCGCACCTGCATTAACGACGACGGCGATCCTCGCCTCATTGGACAGCGCATCAAGGAGCGCGGGAAGAGTCTCATCAGAGACCAGCACAAAGACGCGGGCAGAAGAGGTGGCGCCCAGCGCGGAGTCCTCCTCCGCGTAGTCATAGATTTCGGCACCTTCAAGCAGCAGCTCCGGAGCGCCAAAGCCGTTGCCCTCGCCGCGTGGTGACACCCAGACGTCAACGCGGTCACCGGTGGCGGTTCCGGCGGGTAGCGGATCCTCGATGGTCAAACCTACCGGTTTACGGTCGAGCGCATCCGGCGCTCCTACGCCGGAGGCAGGAAGCAGTTCTCCCGCAGAGATAAGCCTCAAAGCAACTGCGTTCTCCGGAAGGCCTTCACTGACCATTCTGTACGAACCCGCGACCTCCCCCAACCGCACCGGCACGATGCGAAAATCCTCCTCAGTGAGCTCCGAACCAACCGGCAAATCCCCTCGCGCGGCATAGATCGCGACAGTTTTGTTTGCACTTTCGACGAGCGCGATCACGCCAACGACTGACACACACACGAGCAGTATCCCGACAAGAAGACGCGGGTCCTTCCACGACGGCTTCCGCAGACGGACCGGCGCTCCTGTGCTCGCTGGACTATCGATCTTGAGACTCACGTGTAGTTCCCCTGTTCCCCGCGCTAAACAATCGTCTACGCAACTCGTCGACGGAGTCGCGCCCGAAATAATTCTGTTGCACTGTCCGGACAAATGGAAACCAAAGAGACACATTGGCAGCAAACTGTGGATATCGAGGTCCGCGGTGCTCAGGGGTGGCAAGATGGAACAGAAGGGTTTCCTGCGTGGAACGAAGGGGAGGCGGCTTTCGTGGCACAGAAACGGTTCATGACCTTGGCCGATGTAGGCGAGGTGCTCAATATCTCGTCGTCGCAGACTTACGCGTTGGTGCGCTCTGGTGAGCTTCCGGCCATCCAGGTTGGCGGCCGTGGACAATGGCGGGTGGAGACTCAGGTACTCGAGGACTACATCGCACGCGCCTACCAGAAAACAGCGGCAAGCGTGAAGGACGGCATGCACGTGGAGCAGGAACTTTAGGGAACCTGCTCCACCGATGTTTGAGCGCGGTGCCTGCCGGGCACCGCGCTCAAACGGTCAACCCGAGGAGACCGCAGCGATTCCCGCAAAGGGAACAGCGTAGACGGCAGAAACGCTCGCCGATCGCCGCAGCTCACCGGGCAACACCGCCGCAATCTCCAGAAAATCCTTACCCACCCGGTCGATGATTCCTTCGATCCGTGGGCTTCCCTCGACCCGGTGCACGATGACGCGCGCACGGTCCCTCGCGAGAGTTCGTAGGGCGGATCCAAGCCCCAGCCCTTCCCTTACGCGCGAAGTTCCAACGGCAACATTGCGCCCCAGGCCCTCGATAAGACTGATGGCGGTGAGGGGAACTATCACTTCCGCCGGGGCTTTGCTCAGAACGAGCCACTCCGACCCAACATGGGTCAACTCACCGGCGAATTGTCCCCCGCCTGACGTCTCCACCCTGAGAACGAAACCAAGCTGACCGCGGACGCGGTCAGCGAGGGTCACTCCACCCTGCTCACGACGAACACGGTCCGCGACTTCAGCATCGCCGGCCATCCGCTCAGCAGCTTCCAGCTGTGCCTCAATATCGTCAAAAAGTGCTGCCCAGCGCATCGGACCAGCCTACGGTCGATGAAATCATCCGGCAACCAGTAGACATCTAACGCGATTCACGATAGACAAGTCCTATAAAACACATCAAACAGCCTCAAACTGCATCAAATGGAGTCCTAATGGAATCGACGTGGACGGAAACAGGATCAGCCCTTGCCATTCTGTTGCTCGGCGGCGCTTTGGCGTTCGGCGGGAAGTTGCTGGCGGACGGGCAGGAGCTATCCGCTACCGGGAGCGGTTTGACAACGGTGGTGGGCACGGGAGTCGCCATCCTTGGCGCGTTGGTCCTGGCGTGGTGGACTCTCAGCTTCTGCTTCGCCATTCTGGCGGAGTTGCTTCGCCGGCAAGGCCGTCCACGAGTAGCGCATCGGATCGGATTTCTTGCTCCGACCTTCATGCGGCGGGCGGCTTGCCTGGCTCTGGGTGTCAATCTGATCACCGTCCCGTGCGCACATGCTGGAACTGCGGTACCCCCACTGTCATCCGCCGCTGTGCAGGCTAACGCTGGGCAGGCTAACGGTGGGGAGGAGATCTCCAACCTCAACCCTCAATGGGTACCGGTTGAAGCACCACAAGTGCTTAAACCTTCCTGGCAACCAAGCGCGCAACCCACCGCTGGGGGCCTGCTGGTCAAAGACCCGCGCGACAGTGGGTCTGACCCAGGTACGGGACCGGAAGAGATGGTGGTGCAGCCAGGCGACTCGCTGTGGAGCCTGACTGCCCGGCATCTGGGTCCGGCGGCATCGGATGCGAAAGTCGCCGAGGTCTGGCCGCAATGGTACGCGGCAAACAGGGACGTCATCGGAGACAACCCGGAGCTGCTCCTGCCCGGACAGATACTCCATCCGCCAATCGGTGCTTCACCGGCATCGAAATGAGAAGAGGAAACCACGTGAGCGCCATCTCCCATCTGCCGACCGCCGATGTTGCGCCCCTTGCGAATGCCAGCGGCGCGCCGCGCCCTCTCCTGCTCCATGACCCAACGGCCCTTGGCCGGACAGATGAAGCGACGGTACTTTCGCTTCCGCTGCCGCCGGCCCCGATGCCGAGCCCGGAACCGGTGATCCCGGAAGAGCTCGAGACCCTGGCCAGGAAGGTCACCCGGGGTGCCCTCGAGGTCCTCGGTGGGACGAGACCACTGCAGCAGATGGCAAGGCTGCTCGACGCGCGCAGCTATGAGCGTCTTCAGCTGCGTTCCAATCTGGTTCGCAGCATCGAACAAACACGAGGATCCGCATCTGGCGGAAGAACCGGTAGCAGCGCCTCACGCCTTCATCGCAATGTCCTCATTCGAAGCGTGCGCATTTGCCCGATCACTGCCTCAATTTTCGAAGTTTCAGTTGTCGCGGCAGAGCAACAACGCGCCAGGGCAATCGCCCTGCGGATCGAGCGCTGGCGTGGCCAGTGGCGCGTCACCGAACTTCAAATCGGATGACGTCCTCCAATTTGGCACTACTGCCAAACGCCTACTTGCGGCGGCGCTTGGCAGCAGCGCGCTGTTCCGCCCGACCGCCCTTAGCGGAATCATCATCAGCCTCGCTGCGCCGCCTTTCGACCCGGGTCTCCACCCCACCCTGGGCGTTGGGTGATGTGAACGCCAGGCTGGCAGGGCGCTCAGGTTCCTCAAGACCTGCAGCCTTAATTGTCGGGGTATCCACCAGCCCGCGGCCATCTGCCACACCAGGCAGCCCCGACCGCTGTGCCGGCGCTACTTCAACCTCAAGGTTGAAGATGTAGCCGATGCTCTCCTCGCGAATGGCTTCCATCATCGCCTGGAACAGTACGAATCCCTCACGTTGGTACTCCACGAGCGGATCGCGCTGTGCCATGGCACGCAGACCGATGCCTTCCTTCAGATAATCCATCTCGTAGAGATGCTCCTGCCATTTCCTGCCAATGACGGACAGGACAACGCGGCGCTCCAACTCCCGCATGGACTTCTCGCCGAGCGACTCTTCACGCTGCTTGTAGGCGACCTTCGCATCGGAGAGAATCTCGGCGTGTAGGAAATCGCGGGTGATTTTCGACTTACTGCCGGCTTCCTCGACTACCTCGTCGATCGTGAGACTGATCGGATAGAGCGTTTTGAGGTTGGTCCAGAGGAGTTCGTAGTCCCAGTCGTCGCCGTGGCCCTGTGCGGTCGCCTCATCCACCATCGCCGTGACTACGTCTTCCAGGAAGTGCTCCACCTTCTCGTGCAGGTCATCGCCCTCCAGGATGCGCCGGCGGTCGCTGTAAATTGCCTCACGCTGCCGGTTCAGGACGTCGTCGTATTTCAGGACGTTCTTTCGCTGCTCCGCATTGCGTCCCTCCACCTGGCCCTGGGCGTTCTCAATCGCCTTGGAGACCAACTTCGATTCCAGGGCAACGTCATCAGGCATCGATGAACTGTTCATGATCCGCTCCGCAGCGCCGGAGTTGAACAAACGCATCAGATCATCGGTGAGGGAGAGATAGAAACGAGACGCTCCGGGATCGCCCTGACGACCGGAGCGGCCCCTCAGCTGGTTGTCGATACGCCGCGATTCGTGCCGTTCCGTTCCGAGCACATAGAGCCCCCCGAGATCCCGGACTTCCTCCTGCTCTGCCTCCACCGCGTCTTTGGCCGCGGCGAGAGCGTTAGGCCATTCAGCCTCGTATTCCTCAGGGTTCTCCGCCGGATGCAGGCCCTTTTTCTCGAGAGCGGCCACCGCGTTGAACTCGGCATTACCACCGAGCATGATGTCCGTACCGCGACCGGCCATATTGGTTGCCACCGTCACCGCAGCCTTGCGGCCCGCCTGCGCGACGATCGAGGCCTCACGGGCATGGTTTTTCGCGTTCAATACCTCGTGCCGGATGCCCGCCTTAGCGAGTTGCTTGGAGAGGTACTCGCTCTTCTCAACCGACGTTGTACCCACCAACACCGGCTGTCCCTTTTCGTGCCGCTCCAGGATGTCCTTGACGACGGCATCAAACTTCGCAATCTCATTCTTGTAAATCAGGTCCGAGCGGTCCTCGCGAATCATCGGCCGGTTGGTGGGGATGGGCACAACGCCCAGCTTGTACGTTCCCATGAACTCGGCGGCTTCCGTCTCCGCAGTACCGGTCATGCCCGACAGCTTGTTGTACAGGCGGAAGTAGTTCTGCAGGGTCACCGTGGCGAGGGTCTGGTTCTCCGCCTTGATCTCAACGCCTTCTTTGGCCTCGATCGCCTGGTGCATTCCCTCGTTGTAGCGCCGACCGGCAAGCATTCGACCCGTATGCTCATCGACAATCATGACCTCGCCGTTCAAAACGACGTAGTCCTTGTCCCGCTTGAAAAGTTCCTTCGCCTTGATCGCATTGTTCAGGAAGCCGATCAGCGGCGTATTAGCTGATTCGTAGAGGTTGTGAATGCCGAGGTAGTCCTCAACCTTCTCAATGCCGCTCTCAAGAACACCGACGGTGCGCTTCTTCTCGTCAACTTCATAATCCGTATCCCGAGTGAGGCGGGTAACCACCTTGGAGAACTCGGTATACCACCGGTTCACATCACCCGATGCCTGCCCGGAAATGATCAGCGGCGTTCGGGCCTCATCGATCAGGATCGAGTCAACCTCATCGACGATAGCGAAGTTGTGTCCACGCTGGACCAGTTCGCCGGCGCTCCAGGCCATGTTGTCGCGGAGGTAGTCGAATCCGAACTCATTGTTTGTGCCATAGGTGATGTCCGATGCGTACTGTGCGCGCCGGGTAGCGGGATCCTGCTTGGACAGGATGCAGCCGCAGCTCAGTCCAAGGAAACGGAAAACCCGGCCCATTAGGTCCGACTGGTACTCGGCCAGGTAGTCGTTTGTGGTGACGATGTGGACGCCCTTGCCGGTGAGAGCGTTCAGGTAAGCCGGCGCGGTGGCGACGAGGGTCTTTCCTTCACCGGTCTTCATTTCGGCGATGTTGCCCAGATGGAGCGCAGCGCCTCCCATCAGCTGAACGTCGAAGTGACGAAGCCCCAGTGTGCGCCCGGCCGCTTCCCGCACGGCAGCGAATGCCTCGGGCAGGAGCGCCTCCAGGGTTTCCCCGTCCTCGTAGCGCTTCTTCAGCTTGTCGGTTTCCCCGCGCAATTCCTCGTCGCTGAGGGCGCGGAACTCATCTTCGAGTACGTTGATCGCGTCGGCGTAGTTGCGGAGTTGCTTCAGTGTCTTCTTATCGCCGGTACGAAGGACTCGTTCAAGAAGTGATGGCACTGGTTTTTGCTCCCAATCTAGGTACGCCGTTTCCTGGCGAATTCAGTCTACGTGAGAGACGTACCGTCCCTCGATTTAGTTCCCGCCGTATTGCCCAGCCACCTGCGTGGCCAGCTGGGCCGACAGATTGCCTCGCGGTTCCACGATCACCTCGTCGAGTCCCAGCCATCCGGCCATGAGAACGAGTTCCGCCGCCAGTTCGACGGCGGTGTCCGCGGGCATCGATGGCTCACCATGCGCCGCTCTCACCAGCAGCTGCCCCTGCGCCCGGTCCGCCTTGAGGTCCACCCGAGCAGCCATGCAGTCGCGAAGGAGGAAGGGCAGCACGTAGTAGCCATACGTCCGCTTCTGAGCAGGCGTGTAGATCTCAATGCGGTAGTGGAAGTCGAACAGCGATTCAAGCCTCCGCCGTTCAAACACTAATGAGTCGAAAGGACTCAGCAATGCCCTTCCGGTGGCAGCCCGTGGAAGAACAGATCCGGCATAGCGGTAGGCGGGTTGCTTCCACGTCGCAACTGATACTGGAATCAGTGTTCCGCGCTGCACCAGCACATGGACGGCGGTTGTCGCGGCTTTGACTGGAATACGAAAATAATCTGCCAGACATCGGGTGGTACCGATTCCCAGTGCCCGGGCTGCGCGTTCCGTCAGGTGAAGGTAGGCATCGGCAGGGGGTATGTCGAGTTTTGCAAGGGCCGGATCAGGCATCACCTTCTCTGTCAGTGCATAGCGCCGCTCGAATTGCGCGGTCCGTCCTGCGGACGAGATGAGCCCATGCTGAAAGAGGTCCTCAAGCACCCTTTTTGCTGAGCTCCAGTTCCAACCCCACTGGCCCGTTTTCTTCTGCTCGGAATGGCCGATGCGGTCTTGTACCTCGGCCGCGGTGAGTGGGCGGCTTGCGCTCAACAGCTCGAGGATGCGGTTACTGAGGAACTGCCGCACTCCAGCGGGAAGCGAGGATGCACTCGCCCATTTTCGGCTCTGGGTGCTGACGAGGTAGGGAAAGAGTTCAGGGAGGACGAGGCTCGCCTCGTGGGCCCAGTACTCCACCAGACGCCGGGGCGCACGGGATGAAAGCCGATCCAGCAGCGTGCGGTCGTAGGGTCCGAGCCGTGCGAACAGCGGCAGGTAGTGGCTGCGGGAGAGCACGTTCACGGAGTCGATCTGCAGAAGTTGCAGCTGGGCAAGGATACGGCCCACCTCCCGCGTTCCCGGGGTATTGGTGGGCCGTTCCCGTGCCAGTCCCTGCGCCTCCAGCGCGATCCGACGTGCCTGGAGGAGAGTCAGGGAGGAGGTCATTGTTCGATCATAGATTCCCGCTCAGACGCTAAGCGGTTGCCGACTCACGTGAACGGTAAGCGACAAGTTCCTCATGCGGGTCTTCCGGCCCGTCCGCGCACTTCGAATCGAGTGTGATCACTCCGTAGGTCCACCCCTGACGACGATAGACGACCGAAGGCGCCCCTGTCTGTGAGTCAACGAAAAGATAGAAAGCGTGCCCGACAAGTTCCATATTGTCGACGGCATCATCAAGGCTCATCGGAACTCCCGAGAAGACCTTGCGGCGAATCAGTACCGGCGAATCGCCAGCGGGGATGTCGCTGTCAACCTCGTACCCGGTCTGATCAGCTGCTTGCGCTGGATCGCTGCCCGTGTGGTTGGAAGAAGCCGCGTAGATCGGTTGTTCCGTGCTGGCGGGTTCAAGGGTGGCAGTCGCTTCCCGGACTGCGACGGGTGTGTGCCTTCCATGGTGCACCTTGCGCCGGTCCCTGGCCCTGCGCAGTCTCTCCAGCAGCTTGCTGTAGGCCAGATCGAAGGCTGCGAACTTGTCCGCTGCCGACGCCTCGGCCCTGATCACAGGACCCTTCTGCATCACGGTGAGCTCCACGGTGAGTGCGCTGTCTGCCTGGCGCGCGTTCGGCTCCTTCGTTACCTTCGCGTCCAGCCTCTGGACCTTGTCCCCTAGTTGTTCGATTTTGTCGATCTTCTCTTCCGCATATTCCCGGAACCGGTCAGAAACAGCGAGGTTTCGTCCGTTGATCATGAATTCCATAGTGCCCTCCAAAATCGCTCAGGTGACACAACAGCGGCCGAGGATCCGCTCCTTCCAGCCGCTGTCGATGGGTAACTGTCTTCGTTGTGATACCCATACTTCACGGTAGTTCACCCGTTGTTTGAATTCACCCCTACCCGCCGGTTTTTTTCGGCGGGTTCGCTGGGAGGTACCTTCGGGACCGCTGGGAGGACCGCCGTCGTTGTTGCATCCATACCGCTCGGGGCCGGCGTGGCCGCGATGACGACGGCGCCTGCCACCACCGCGCCGGAGGCGCGCAGGACGCGCACTGTTTCGGCGATGGTGGCTCCCGTTGTCAGAACATCGTCCACAACGATGCAGGGACGGCCGATTCCGACGTTCCGCGTTGCCGGCGCAGCTTCCATACTGCCGAGGAGGTTTTGTCGCCGGCCCCGTTTGCCGAGGGCCTTCTGTGACAGGCCGCCTGAGATCCGCGTCCACAGTAGTGCCGGTCGAATACTGATGCGTACCGCGGGAGCGATGGCGGTTCCTGCAGGCAACTCGCGGCGCCTGGACAGTGCATCAAGCAGCAGGGTCAGCGGATCATAACCGCGACGCCGGATCGACGCTGCGCGCGCTGGAACCGGGACCAGCAGCACTTCCGGCGAATCAGGGCAAAGCGTCCATCTGGCCTCGTGCAGCGCTCCGGCGAGGGCCGCCTGCAGCCACCGGGCAATGTCGGTGTGACCGTGATTCTTGAAAGCGAGCAGGACTGCGGACACAGCTTCGGCGTACGGCCCGGCCGCAATGACCGGAAGCGGTGAGAAGTCCTCCGCTCCGCCCGCTGCAACCGCCGTCTGCGCGCCTTCGGATTCGGGCAGGCCCTCCGCGCCCTGGTCAGCCCGAAAAGGCCGCACGGTTGCGCGTCGCAGAAACGCTGCGCAATCGGGACAGAGAGAGCTGTCAGGGCGCTCGCAGACCACGCACTCCGTCGGAAAGATCAGGGACCAGAACTCCCGCAACGCACCCACAACACTGTTCCAACCGGGATGCAGCCTCATTCGGTCAAGGCTGCGCGCAATATCTTCTCGCCACATTGCTACACCGTGCCATGGACCAAGCGGTCAGGTTGCTTTATGAGACGGGCCTGTGGATAACGCAATGAAAAGGGCGATCAGCCTGCGAACGACGGGTCCCGCGCTACGACGCCCTGGTCTGTCCAGGCATTACCGACGACGCCGAAGATACTGGTGCCGCTTTGAGCGAACACGTTGGTGCTTCCTGTGCCCGCGCTCAGGTGTTCGAGCCCTTCGAGCGGAGAGTACTCATCGATGTTGGCTGCAAAAGGAATCAAGGTGGCGGTCACCGCCCCCTCGCTGGCGGTATCAGCGACGACGACGGAAGTTTCCGTTACCCATTTCGCTGTGTCTATGGCTCCGGTGGGGTTGAGGGAGATGGGATCGCTCAACGCCTGGGGCACTCCGTCCTCACTCCTGCTCACACCGGACAACAGCAATTGGCTCTTACCCGATTGCTGCGCCACAATGAGCGCCCTCGCGCCGTCGCGCGAGATGCGGATCTCGCTGATCGTGCGGTTACCCAGCCAAGCGGTGAGAACCTCGATGGCGTTGCCGGCACTTCCACCCGGCGGAACGGCGCGGACATAGGACCGCCCTCCCGCGGTGCCGGCCGTCCAGATCCAGTTGGCAGGATCATAGCTGGGGTGGGTGAGGTTTGACCCGGTAACGACCGTCCGGACATTCTGCCCGAGGCCGGTCGCCATGAGTTCCGTCCGGTCACCGTTGAGAAAGGCGAAATTCCTCGTGTCATAGGACATGGCGGGATCAACCGGGTCGAACTCCGAGACGGAGGGGACGCCGTCCTCCGTCGTGAGCTGACCGCCCTGGAAGAAGGCAAGCTCGTTATCGCTGATCACTATCTGTTGGCTCGGCACAGCCGGGTCCTGCTTGGGAAGAACCAGATCTGGATCAATATCGATGTCGATGGGTTGCCCTGCCCTGAGTTCCACCGAATTGACTGTATTAAGGCCGGTGAGGGTGACCCTCAACTGCTGTTCCATCTGTTGACGCCGCAGATTGTCGGCAGCCGTCAGGATGTCCTGGGTGAAGTCGATGGTTGCGGTGCCGGATTCAATCGGCACCGATTCCACAGCCAGTGCTGCGTTTTCGGGGAATGCGCTGGTCACTGCGCCTTGCAGATACGGCGCCGGTCCGTCGATGAGCGACTGCACAATATTGGTGGCAATACCCTGGCGGTTCACGAACCACCGGACATCGGGAACCCAATACTGGTAACTACTGCTGTAGAAGTACAGCTCATGCGGTTGCAGGAAGGCCTCGGCGTCCGCGGCGGAAATCATGATCCCGCTCGGTATCTCCGCGACTCGCCACTGACCCTGAACCTGTTCCAATTGGACGGTGATCGATTCCGTGGTTCCCGCTGCCACGTTGCGACGGATACCCGATTCATCGATATAGGCGGCTACCTCGAGCTGAAGCTGCAGTTCACCTTCGGTCGGCGTAGAACTGATCTTGAAGTCCGACCGGTAAATGGTAATTTCCTCTTCGGGCTCCCATGTCTCTGCCAGAGCCGGAGTGAGAAAAGACCGCGCCACACTGTAGTTGTCGGAGACGCCGATACCGGCAAAAAGAAAACCGTCGAGTATTTCAGCAGCGCTTGCGCCCTCTCGGGGCGGTGGCGGATCGTTGACGAAGCGAGGACCCAACTCATCCTCCGCCGTAGCCTCGATTGTGCCGATCGGCCCTGCTTTGGGGATGGACGAACACGCACTGAGCAGCGAGATGAGCAGGATCAGTATGCTGACTCGCTGCAAGCGGGGCCACGCGTTCATTGCTCGCTCCCGCCCGCGCCATGAAGGGTAGGAACGGCGTCCGGTGTCGTCGGAGATGCCGCCGGACCTCGTGGGAGCGCAGCCTGCCGCGGGGGTAGTGGCAATGGCGAAACCTTCAGCACCGAGTCCCGCCGCTTGGGCAGGGTAAGACGGAAGCAGGAGCCCTCCCCCGGAGATCCCCAGGCCTGAAGCCAGGCACCGTGCAGCCGCGCATCCTCAGTTGCGATCGACAGCCCCAGACCGCTTCCGCCCGTAGTGCGGGCCCGTGCGGGGTCCGCACGCCAGAAGCGGTCGAACACCCGCGCAGCGTCGAGCGGAGTCATGCCGATTCCGTGGTCCCTTACTGCCACTGCCACGGCATCCGGGTTCGATGCTATGTAGATATTGATGGGCTTCCCTTCGCCATGTTCGAGGGCGTTGACAACGAGGTTGCGCAAGATGCGGTCGATGCGTCGAGGGTCCGCGTCTACGACGCACTTCGTTTCATTCGAGATCACAGTGATCTCGGACTTATGGCTTTCGGCGAGCGGGCGTGCTCCGTCAATGACGTGGTGGACGAGCTGGAAGATATCGGTGGCCTCCGCGTCCAGCACAGCCACCCCCGCGTCGAAGCGTGAAACTTCAAGGAGGTCGGCGAGCAGCGATTGGAAGCGTTCCACCTGGTTGTACAGGATTTCGGCCGAGCGCCGGTTGACCGGATCAAAGTCCTCCCGCGCCTCGTGGAGGACCTCGGCGGCCATGCGAACGGTGGTCAAGGGAGTCCGTAGCTCATGCGATACATCCGACACAAACCGCTGCTGCATCTGGGAGAGCTGGGCCAGCTGGGTGATCTGGTCCTGCAGGCTGGCTGCCATGTGATTGAAGGAGGCTCCAAGCCGGGCTACTTCATCCTCACCTTGGGTCTCCATGCGCTCCTGCAGCTGACCCGCTGCCAGCTTCTCGGATACCAGCGCAGCGTGGCTGACCGGCCCGACCACGCTTCTGGTGACGAGCCAGACGATCGCGCCGATGGTTACCAGCAAGAGGGTTCCACCGATCCACGTGACCCCGTGGATGTAATCAAGGGTGGCCTGCATGGAGGAGAGGTCGTAAATCAAATACAGCGAGTATTCCGTCTGATCCGGAGGAAGAGTGACCTTGGTTCCGAAAGCGATACCCGGCACGTCGAACTCGGTGCCCGAGGCGGACGTCGCAAGCGTGATCGGCGACCAGTATTGGGCGTCACCGTTTTGGACCGCTTCCGCGAGCTCTTCAGGGATAGCGGAGGACTCCACGAGATTCGAACTTGCGAACGGCGAAACGAAGATAGGGCCTTCCTGATTGGGAACGCTCTTGAGCGAATACTGCCGGGGAGCGTCAGCGCCACCGCCCTCCAGGCTGGGGAGCGTGTCGCGGACGAGCTGCGCGGTCGACTCACGGTCAGTGACCGAGGTTTGTGCGAAAATCTGCTTGACCTCGCTCAGGCCGGCGCTTGCCTCAGCCTTGAACTGCTCCAACCTCTCCTGGTAGAGGCCGTTCGCAATCTGGCTGGAGAGGAATGCTCCAACGGCCACAAGCGCGACGGCGGTGAGCACCAGGGTGGAGGTCACGGTCCTGAACAGCAGTGACTGCCGCCAGCGCCTTGCGGTTTGCGCCAGGATGGACTGAATCCATCCCCATCCCCGCGCGGCACCACTTGACGCCGAGCTCAGGGATTGGGCTACACGCCATTCCAAATTACGCTTGTCCCGCCTTATATCCGACGCCGCGAACGGTCAGTACGATTTCCGGGGCCTCAGGATCCCTTTCGATCTTGGATCGAAGCCGCTGTACGTGGACATTAACGAGCCGGGTGTCCGCTGCGTGCCGGTATCCCCACACTTGCTCCAGCAGGAGCTCCCGCGTGAAGACCTGCCAGGGTTTGCGCGCCAGTGCAACAAGTAGATCGAATTCAAGCGGCGTCAGGGAGATCGGCTCCCCCGCCCTGGTGACCGAGTGTCCTGCGACATCGATACTGACCTCGCCGATGCGCAGTGTTTCGGGTGCTTTCTGATCTCCGGGCCGCAGGCGGGCGCGGACTCGTGCAACCAGCTCGGCCGGTTTGAAGGGCTTCGGTACGTAATCGTCCGCGCCGGACTCCAGTCCGCGAACGACGTCGGACGTGTCCGATTTGGCGGTGAGCATGACAATGGGAAGGTCTGATTCGTTCCGGATCTGCCTACACACTTCGATCCCGTCGATGCCCGGAAGCATGAGGTCCAGAAGGACGAGATCAGGTTTGGTACTCCTGAAGACATCAACCGCCTGCGCACCATCGGCGCAAAACACCGGATCGAAGCCATCGTTCCGCAGAACAATGCCGATCATCTCAGCCAGTGCTTCGTCGTCGTCTATGACCAAAATGCGTGCCTTCATAATCCCATATTGTCCCATTGCCCCCACCAATGTCGCATTGGCGCGCATCCCGCACCCGCGGCTTGCCCGCCTTTGTCATCCTAGAGGACGATTTGCGGGCAAATTCGCGAAAAGTACGAGGGAAAGGCGGTCCGATGCAGAACAATGGAACCCGGCCGCCTGCACAGCATCGGTTCGACGCCGGAAACGTCAGTTCCGGTAACTATAGTTCTCGGTGTAGGGGCAATCAGAGGCTGCGCATAAGAGGTCGCGTAGAAACGGCTCCTGTGCGGGGCGCAGTGACCAACAGACCGGTGTAAGGGGATAGGGATGAGCGGAAACGTTCCGGAAGGCCAACCTGAGGACCGCCCATGGCAGTCCCCTTCCGGACCAGCACCGTGGGGTCAGAACCAGCAACCGACCTGGGGGCAGAACCAGGCTTGGCCCTCGGAGCAGGCAGCGCCACACGGGAACCCCGGATGGCCCGTTCCCCCGCCCGGCCAGTTCCACGGGTATCAGGTTCCGCCGAAACCTGGAATCATTCCGCTTCGTCCGCTCGGTTTGGGCGAGATCCTGGACGGCGCTTTCCAGGCTTGTCGCCGCAACCCGCTCTCCACCTTCGGAACGGCCATCCTGTTTCAGGTAATCGTCGCTGTCCTTACTGTTCTGCTCACGATCGGACTCACCGGGTCCCTCGCCACCTTCGACCCCATCTCCGCCTCGTCGGCGGAGGTCACCGGGCTTGTAGCGTCAGCTCTCTCCGTCGGTTCCGTCCTCATTCTGCTGACTTCGGTGGGCGTTCTGATTCTCCAGGGCGTGCTGATCATTCCGATCGCCCGCGCCGTCCTCGATGAGCGCACTGGATTCGCCGAGCTTTGGAAGCTCGCCGGGCGCAGAATCCTCCCGCTCATCGGGCTCGGGGCGATTCTCTTCCTTCTCTGGACCGTCTCCGTTGGCGTACTCGTGGTGATTCTTGTCGGCCTGTCACTGGCCCTTGAGGACGCGGCAATAGCAATTGTCGTGGTCGGTGTACTGGCCGCCGTTGCCGTTGCCGTCTGGCTCAATATCAAGTGGATCATGGCCCCCGCGGCGCTTATGCTCGAGGGCGTCGGGCCCATCGCGGCGCTTCGCCGGTCATGGACCCTCACCACCGGGAACTGGTGGCGGACCTTCGGCATCCTGGTACTGACATCGATCATCGTCTCGATCATCACGCAGGTCGTTGCGGCGCCCGTCTCATTCCTGGCTTTCGGCTTTGGATCATTCACGTCGGCGCCCGCCTCAACCGAAGCAGCGTTGCTCGAATCACTGCCCGTGCTCCTGATCGTTCAGGTCGTGACAGCGGTTTTCACGGCCATTGGCTTCGCATTCCAGGCCGGCGTCACCGCTCTGCTCTATGTCGACCTTCGGATCCGGCGCGAGGGATTCGATATCGTCCTCCTGAGGGAAAACGAGGCGCGCGCGCACGGTACGTACTCCCCCATTCCCGGTCAGTCACCCCGAGAAGGGTTCGGACACCCCGGGCCGCAGAGCCCGCAAGACCGGCCAGAGGTCTAGACTGCATGCCGGCCGAACAAGCGGGAGCGCTGGTCCCTTTCGTCGTGCCCGAACAGCTGGACGCCGAAGAGGCCCGACAACTGCTGCGGGAGGAACTGGCGAAGGGCATCTACCAGGATGCCGAACCATCGATCCTCGAACGCGCCTGGACGGCTTTCCTCACCTGGCTCGGCGAAGTCCTGAGCCAGATCAGGAGCGTCGATGCGGGACTGGGGACCATCCTGCTGGCAGTGGGCGCCGTCGTCGTCATCATCGCGGCCATACTGCTGGTGAAACCGCGCCTCAACGCACGGAAGCGCGTTGACGCAACAGTCTTCCAGGAACAATCCCGGCTTGCTGCCCAGGCGCATCGGGACCATGCAGATTCTGCCGCCCGGGCAGGGAACTGGGATGAGGCTCTCACTGAGCGTTTCCGGGCCATCACCCGGGCCGCGGAGGAACGCGTGATCCTCGATGAGCAGGCGGGGCGCACTGCCGTTGAGGTTGCCCGACTGCTGCAGGATCTTTTCGCCATGCAGGCAGAGGACCTCGATTGGCTCGCTCTGCGCTTCAACGAAGTTCACTACGGTGCCCGGCCCGCTGCCCAGGCGGACTACGAGAGGGCAGTGGACCTCGATCAGGAACTGCAGCGGACCCAGCCCCGCCGCGAGGCCAACGCCAAGCAGTGGACGGCACCGGTATGAGCGCCACAACGGAGACGAGACATCCACCGGGCGGGGCCAACAAAGAGAGCACCAGTGCCCAAATAGTGGGCGACGGGCAGAGCGTGGGTTCAACCTTCTTCGGCACGCTCAAACAGGCTCGCGGTTGGCTGATTCTAGGCGCCCTCCTCCTGGTCACTGTTCTCATTGGAGCCATCGCTGCCGGGTCCGGGGAGCAGAATCCGCTGTCTCCCGATAACGCCGCACCGGGTGGTGCCCGGGCCGCCGCGGAAGTACTGGAGCGCGGCGGAGTCGAGGTCATCCGCGCGGAGTCGCTTGAAGACGCCATTGACGCACTGCGGGGATCCGATGACACTCTGCTGTTGCACGATCCCCAATCCTGGCTCACGTCGGAGCAATTGGAGTCGCTCGGCGGCACTCTCGCTGACCGGACCGTGCTGATCGAGCCAGACCTCACCATTCTGACCGAGCTGGCCGACGGCGTAAGGTCCGCTGGAGTTATTCCGGCTGACATCACAGACCCGCTGCCGGCGAACTGCGCCAACGCGGCTGCGAGGGCAGCCGGTTCAGTGAGCCCCGGAGGATTTTCCTACCGCGGCGCGGTCACCTGTTTCCCGCTTCCTGGAGAGGAAGGCGGCAACACCGCTGGAACTTTTGTGACCACTTCTGACGGAGAAATCGGCGTCTTGGGTAACGGCGGGATCATCAGCAACGGCCGCATTGACGAACACGGCAACGCCGCACTCACGCTGAGGGTACTCGGCAGCACGGAGACGCTCGTCTGGTACCAACCCACGCAGGATGACCTGGCGGTCACCGCCGGACCGGCTGATCCGCTGGCCCTGCTGCCCGACTTCGTCAACCCGCTGATGCTCTGGCTGCTGATCACCGCCCTGCTCGCTATTTTCTGGAGGGGTCGCCGTCTGGGCCCCCTGGTCACCGAGCCGCTTCCCGTCGTCGTTCGGTCGGCTGAAACCGCCGCAGGCAGGGCACGCCTCTATCAGGATGCAGGAGCGGTGCAACACGCCGCCGAAACGTTGCGCGCCGCAACGTTGACACGACTTGCGGCGGCACTGCGCATACCGCCCGCTTACCCGCGGGCAACCGTTGTGGCGGCCGCCGCCTCTAAAACTGGCAGGGATCCCGCGGAACTTGACTCCCTGCTTAACTCTCAGCTGCCGCACTCCGATGCACAACTGATGCAGTGGAGCCAGGAACTGGACAAACTCGAACAGGAGATTCGCCGTTCATGAATCAGCAATACCCGCACCAACCGGCACTGCCCGTCGATCACCAGGAGCAGGATTCAGCGTCCCGCCGCACTGCCACTGGCGGGCAGGGTACGGCCACGGCGGATCCTTCGCGCCACGCGCTTGTCGCTGTGCGTGAGGAGGTTGCGAAGGCGGTGGTCGGTCAGGATGCTGCGGTAACCGGGATGCTGATCGCACTGCTCGCGAAGGGGCATGTCCTCCTTGAAGGGGTGCCCGGAGTCGCCAAGACGCTGTTGGTACGCAGCGTCTCAGCCGCGCTCAGCCTTGACACGAAGAGGGTCCAGTTCACGCCCGACCTCATGCCCGGCGACGTGACGGGCTCACTCATCTTCGAATCCAGAACGGCCGAGTTCACTTTTCGCGAGGGTCCTGTCTTCACCAACATCCTCCTTGCCGATGAAATCAACCGCACGCCGCCCAAAACACAGGCTTCCCTGCTGGAGGCCATGGAGGAGCGGCAGGTGTCTGTGGATGGCGTAACCCGCCCCCTGCCGGAACCGTTCATCGTCGCCGCCACGCAGAACCCTGTTGAGTATGAGGGAACCTATCCGCTGCCCGAAGCGCAACTCGATCGCTTCCTTCTCAAGCTGACCCTCCCACTGCCCGAGCGGGACGATGAAATTGAGGTGATCCGGCGGCACAGTGCAGGGTTTGACCCACGGGATCTGGCAGCCGCCGGCGTGAGGGCAGTTGCAGGAGAAGCGGACCTCGCCGCCGCCAGGCACGCTGTACAGCGGGTTGGTGTTGCTCCTGAGGTGCTCAGCTACATCGTCGACGTGGTGCGCGCAACGCGCTCCGCGCCGTCGTTCCAGCTAGGTGTCTCTCCACGCGGCGCCACTGCGCTGTTGAACACTTCCCGTGCCTGGGCCTGGCTTTCCGGCCGCGACTTCGTCACACCGGATGACGTCAAGGCGCTGGCGCTCCCCGCCCTGCGGCACAGGGTCGCGCTGCGCCCCGAAGCGCAGATGGACGGGGTCAGCGTGGACAGCGTTCTGGGCAATATCCTGAGCACCGTGCCCGTGCCGAGGTAGATGTGGGGTCAGCATGAGCATCACTGCTCGCCTCGTTGTCCTGGCGCTCCTCGGAGTTATCCCAGTGCTTCTCTATCCAGGCGCCGTATCGATCGCGCTGTGGGTTGCACTTCTAGTCCTCGGCTGCGCTGTGGACCTCGCTTTCGCTGCTTCCCCGCGGGCTATCGGCGTTCAGCGAATGCTGCCGGGAACCGTCCGCCTGAGCGAGGAGACAGTCAGTACCCTCACTGTGCGTAACCATGCCAAGCGGACTTTCCGTGGATGGATACGGGAGGGCTGGCAACCGTCCGCTGGAGCCAGGAATCCGGTCCACCGTCTGAGTGTTCCTGCGGGCGAAGGTCGCAATCTTTCAGTCCAGCTGGCTCCGCGTCGCCGGGGTGACCTGTCGGTACACCACGTGACCATTCGCAGTGTAGGTCCGCTTGGACTCGCCGCTCGGCAGGTCACCATCCAGGCGCCGGGCACCCTGCGGGTGCTGCCCCCCTTCCATTCCAAGCGCCTCCTGCCGTCGAAGCTGAGGCGCCTGCGTGAACTTGATGGCCGCGCCGCAGTTCAAATACGTGGGGCAGGGACCGAGTTCGATTCTCTCCGGGACTATGTCCGCGGAGATGACGTCCGATCAATCGATTGGCGAGCGTCCGCACGACGGCGCGACACCGTAGTGCGGACCTGGAGACCGGAACGGGACCGAAGAGTAGTTCTTGTACTGGACACTTCACGCACCTCAGCGGCCCGGATCGAGGATGAGCCCCGCCTGGACACCGGGATCGAGGCATCCCTCCTCCTCGCAGTGCTGGCACAGCGCGGCGGCGACCGCGTCGATTTCATCGCCTTCGACCGGCGCCCGCGTGCCCGCGTGCAGTCCGGAGCGAAAGGGAATCTGCTCGAGTCCTTGGTCACGGCGATGGCTCCGCTCGAGTCTGAGCTGATCGAGGCCGATTTTTCGCAGATTCCTGCGCAGGTTCGTTCGATTTCGGCGCACCGCAGCCTGGTGGTGCTCCTCACAGCGCTCGATTCCGGCGCCGTCGAGGAAGGCCTCCTTCCGATGTTGCCCGCACTGACCTCCCAGCATGTGGTGGTGATTGCCTCAGTCCGGGACCCGCATCTCGACGAGTTGCGTTCCCAGCGCGGCACTGCAGCGGAAACATACCGCGCCGCAGCCGCTGAACGCGCGCTGCTGGACCGCGCTGCCATCAAGGAACGGCTCCGCCAGCTCGGGGCGGAAGTTGTGGACGAAGCGCCGCACGAACTCCCGTCAAAACTCGCGGACCTCTATATCCGGCTGAAGGCGGCCGGACGCCTGTGACCATCGATCCGGAGGGAGGAGTCTTCGACTGCTCCGACGCCGTTCGCCGCCAGGTAAGGAACGCCCGCGCGGGCCTGCCCGCACGTGCTCGATCCACGGCCCGTATTACGCCGGACTGGCCCATACAAAGGAGATGGCTATGACGTCCTCGATCTATCAGCAAGCCCTCGGCGCCCGGTTCAGCAGACTGCAACCCGAGCTTCAGGAGTACTTCAGCCTCCATGAAGACTCGAGAGTGTACGGAACCGGACACGGTACGTTCGACGTGGCAGGAAGCCCTGCCCCACTCGTCCGACCGTTTTTCGCACTGGCAGCAAAAGAGAACTCGTTCTTCCCGGAGTACGAGAACAACGTGGACTTCACTGTGCGGAACTGGGCCCACCTGGATCCGTTCGGTAGGCCTTCACTGACCGCCCGCCGAGATCTTTCCTTCAGTAACGTGTCGCGGGTATTCGAGGACACCACCTCGTGGGCCGATGGCCGGCTGGTCGATTACCTCGGAGCCCATCGGCGTATGGCCACCGCCCTCACCTGCGAGGTCACGGGCAGCGGCCGCATGCGGATGGTTTCCTCAGCCACCCGCCTGTTCGCCGGGCTCAGGCTCCCGCTGCCCGACGCCGTCGGCGCCCAGGCGTACATGGAGCAGTGGTGGGATAACGACGAGCACCGGTTCCGCATCAAGACCAACGTGCTGCACCGGCAGCTAGGGCCGGTTCTCGTGTACGCGGGATGGTTCACCTATGAGCTCACCGAGTACGACGGCGGCCTGCCGCCTGACGTGGCGCCGGCTCGCTGGGAACGGCGGACGTAAACGCGCTGCGCACGGCGGAAGCACAGCGGAAAAAGCGTCTCAGGCGTCCGCGATCGCCTGGTTCAGCACGTCAGCACTCTGATTCAGGTGCGCCAGTACCTTGCGGGCATGAGCCGGTCCCTCTTCT
The DNA here is from genome assembly GCF_001428435.1 of Arthrobacter sp. Soil782. Lineage (GTDB taxonomy): Bacteria > Actinomycetota > Actinomycetes > Actinomycetales > Micrococcaceae > Arthrobacter_D > Arthrobacter_D parietis. The sequence continues at coordinate 58,773 of NZ_LMSO01000011.1, read as the reverse complement.
GCCAATGCACCCGCGGGCGTCAGGCGGGTCGAGGCCAGTGATCCCAAGGCCAGCCCGAGTCCGCGCCAGGGACGCAAAAGGGCATCTGCAGTGTCCTGCACCCGTGCAGGTTTGCCGCGGGGAACCCGGACTCCGGCCCACAGCGTTCGGCCTGCTTCGACCAGTTCCGCCAGCGCCTCCCATTCGCTGTGCGACAGTCCGTCGAGGGGAACGGCGATACCTACGCCGGACACGCGCTCAAGCAGTGAAACCTGCCCTGCCGTCCTGAAGGAGAGCACGACGGCGGCAGCGCCGGCTTTGCGTGCTCCTTCCGCCAGGAGGTTCCAGGCTTCGACTGCTTCGTGCTCCGGAACGGCGCGCAGCGTACGGTAGCCGCTGGCGGTCGGTATGGTGCCGTCGAGGACGCTGCCGATCTGCGGTTCATCCAGTTGCAGTGTGAGCTGGACGCCCGGGCTCGCAATGGCAGCGCGCCGCAGAAGCGATGCGACCCCGTCAATGAGCGCATCCCGGATGTCGCGCCGGGCTCCGTGGTCGAGCAGGGCGCGTTCGCCATGATGGAGGTGAAGGTTTGCAGCAAGTGACAAAGGCCCGTGACAGTGAACTTTGAGCGAGCTCGCGGGACGCTCCTCGGCCCCCACCAGATCGGCAAGAACGTCAAGATCCGTGGACAGCGCGGATACCGCCCTCCGCAGGTCCTTTCCCGGGCGGTCGACCAGCCTCCAGCCATGCGGCTGGAGGTCCACGGGGAGGTCGGCGAGCAGCGCTGCGGTCCGGCCGATCTCGTCACTACCGACCCCGCGGTCCGGTAGGGAGGGAAGGAACGGCAGATTGGGGCTGCCGAGCTCGCCCCGGATTATCCGTTGTGCTTCGACCGGGTCCTGGCCGGGCCAGGATCCGAGCGCCGTGAATGTCACGGCGCTGGTTTCGGGCGCCGCTGCTTCACGTGCGCCTGCTTCAGGCGCCCCTGCGGGATTATTCATCGCGGAGCGAGTGGTTCTGGGAAATATCCTGGTGGTGGCGGATAACCTCGGAGATGATGAAGTTCAGGAACTTCTCCGCAAACGCCGGATCGAGATGGGCTTCCTCCGCCAGTGCGCGCAGCCGGGAGATCTGGGCTGCCTCGCGAGCTGGATCCGCCGGCGGGAGCTTGTGCTCGGCCTTCAGGTGACCCACACGCTGCGTTGCCTTGAACCGTTCAGCCAGCAAATACACAAGTGTGGCGTCGATGTTGTCGATGCTGCCCCGAACTGAGAGCAGTTCCTCCATAACGGCGGGATTCACCTCGCCGGCGAGTGAGCTCGCGGAAGGGTCGAAGCGCCGGGTCTTCTCAGTCATGGTTCCAGTTAAGCAGACCGCGCAGACGCACAGCGCATTATGTCTGCGCAGTGCCCGTTCTCAGCGCGCCGCAGCAAGGTCAGGGCGCTCGAGCGAACGGGCCGAATCCAGCGTCGCCTGCCCCAGCACGCGGGTTCCCTGATAGATGACGACCGTCTGCCCGGGCGCGACACCGCGCATCGGTTCGGTGAGCCGAACCACGAGACTCTGGCGGCCGTCGTCGTCGTACTCCACCTGCGCACGCGCGTCGACGGGATCACCGTGTGCACGTACCTGGGCCATGCAGTCGAATTCCTCACCGCTTTCGACGGCGGGGATCGGCAGTCCTGCCCATGACACTTTGATGCCGCGCAGCTGGTCAACGGCGAGCATGCGCTCGGGCCCGACCACCACTGTGTTTTCCTTCGGACGGATCTCCAAAACAAACCGGGGCTTGCCGTCGGGAGCCGGCCGTCCGAGCTTGAGCCCCTTCCGCTGGCCGACCGTAAATGCGTTGGCGCCGGGGTGGGTTCCGATGGTTTCGCCCTCCACGTCCACGATGTTGCCTTCGCTGAGCTCAATCCGCTCCTCCAGCCAGCCGCGGGTGTCGCCGTCGGGAATGAAGCAGATGTCGTGACTGTCCGGCTTGTTGGCCACGGACAGACCGCGACGCTCAGCCTCTGCCCGGACTTCAGCCTTTGACGGCGTCTCAGCGAGCGGGAACATGGAATGCTTCAGCTGTTCGTGCGTGAGCACGCCCAGCACATACGACTGGTCCTTGGCCCAGTCGGCGGCCCGGTGCAGTTCGCGGCTGCCGTCGGCGTTCTCGATGACCTTCGCGTAGTGGCCGGTGCACACCGCATCGAAGCCGAGGGCCAGCGCCTTCTCAAGCAGAGCCGCGAACTTGATCCGCTCGTTGCACCGCATGCAGGGATTCGGTGTACGCCCGGCGGCGTACTCGGCGATGAAGTCGTCCACGACGTCTTCCTTGAACCGCTCGGAGAAGTCCCACACGTAGTACGGGATGCCCAGGATGTCGCAGGCACGCCAGGCATCGCGGCTGTCCTCGATGGTGCAGCATCCGCGGCTGCCGGTGCGCAGGGTCCCGGGCATGCGTGAGAGAGCAAGGTGGACGCCCACCACATCGTGTCCCGCCTCCACCGCGCGGGCGGCCGCAACGGCCGAATCGACGCCGCCGCTCATCGCTGCGAGTACCTTCATTGTTGTGCGCTCTCCCTAACTGAAGCCTGTTCCTGCGGTCTGAATTGATGATGCGTGCCCTGACATACCTGCCTTGCGTGCGCGTTGGTACGCTTCCGGCAGCGCGGCCACCAAGGCGTCAACGTCTTCCGGCGTCGATGTATGCCCGAGGCTGAAACGCTGTGCACCGCGGGCCTCGGTTTCGCTCAATCCCATGGCCAGCAGCACGTGCGAGGGCCGCGGGACTCCGGCGGTGCACGCCGATCCGGTGGAGGATTCCACTCCGGCCACGTCCAGCAGGAAGAGCAGCGAGTCACCCTCGCACCCTGGAAAGGTGAAATGGGCGCTGCCCGGCAGCCGTTCACGTGCCGGCCCCCGGAGGATGGCCTCAGGCACAACCCGTTCGACGCCGGCAATCAGCCGGTCACGCAGTTCCGCCAGCCGTACGGATTCCCCGGGAAGGTGCGTGACGGCGTCGTCGGATGCTGCTGCGAACGCCGCGATCCCGGCCGTGTCCAGGGTGCCGGAGCGGATGTCCCGCTCCTGTCCGCCGCCGTGCTGGACAGGAGTGAGCTTCACCGACCGGCCGACGAACAACGCTCCCACGCCTACCGGGCCGCCGATTTTGTGCCCGCTGACGGCCATGGTGGCCAGCCCCGATTCGGCGAAGGAAACCGGCACCGATCCGAACGCCTGAACCGCGTCCGAGTGGACCGGAATGCCGTGAGCTGCCGCGGCTGCTGTAATCTGGGCGATCGGCTGCAGCGCACCCACCTCGTTGTTCGCCCACATGACGGTGACCAGCGCAATCTCTTCCGCGGCGGCGTCGAGCTCCTGCTGGAGTGCGTCCAGCCGGACAACGCCCTCCGCTGTCACCGGAAGCCAGGTGATCTGGGCGCCCTCGTGCCGTTCGAGCCATTCGACGGTGTCCTGGACAGCAGGGTGCTCGACGGCGCTGCAAAGGATCCGGGTCCGCTGCGGTTCCGCGTCACGACGGGCCCAGAAAAGTCCCTTGACAGCAAGGTTGTCGGCCTCTGTACCGCCGGAAGTGAAAATGACCTCGGACGGGTGCGCTCCGGCTGCCCGGGCCAGCGTCTCGCGGGCGTCCTCGACAACCCTGCGGGCGCGCCGACCCGAGCCGTGCAGCGATGAAGGATTGCCGCTACGGCTGAGTTCTCTGGTGAGTGCGGCGAGCGCGGGCGCCGAGAGGGGCGTGGTCGCCGCGTGATCGAGGTACACGGGCACCCGTCAATTCTACCGTCGGGCGCCACCGAAGCCGAACGAGCCCCGTTCGGTTCGCAGGACATGCCCCGAATAACCGCGCATAGGGGGTGTGTGTCCTGCCGAATCAACGGCTAAGCACTGGACTGTCAGGAACGACTGATAGAAATGAGCTGTGGAACAGACCCCCGTACATCCCGGCTCACCGCAGTTCGTTCCCCACCTGCTGCATGCCAGGCACACGTTCGGGCAGCGCGTCCTGGACTTCGACCGCCAGATCGCGCTCATGGCGATCATCAACCGCACTCCTGATTCCTTTTACGACGGCGGACGTACCTTCGCGCTGCAGGCGGCAGTCGATGCTTCCCTGCAGGCAGTGTCCGACGGCGCCGACTGGGTGGATATCGGCGGCGCACCCTTTGCCCCCGGTCCGGCTATCCCGGCTGCCGAGGAAGCCGACAGGATTCTTCCGGTGATCCAGGCAGTTCGAAACGCGTCCGACGTCGTCATCTCTGCCGATACCTTCCTCCCGGAAGTGGCGGAGCAGGCCATCAAGGCGGGGGCGAACGTCGTCAACGACACCACCGGCCTTCGTAACCGGGACCTCGCCGCGGTGGTTGCCGAGACTGGCGCGCACGTGATCATCACCCACAGCCTCGCCGAGCCGCGCACCGTACTTGGGCGGCCTGCCTACACGGATGTGGTGACGGAGGTGGCGGATTTCCTGGTTCGGCAGGTAGAGCTCGCTGTCATGCTTGGCATCAGCGAAGACCGCATTCTGGTGGACCCCGGCCACGACCTGAACAAGAACACCCTGCACTCACTCGATATCACGCGCCGGTTCGCCGAAATCGCTGGGCTCGGATACCCCACCCTTGCTGCAGTGTCGAACAAGGATTTCATCGGGGAGACGCTGAACCTGCCCAAGCCGGAACGAGTCGAAGGATCCATTGCCGCCGCCGTCATGTGCGCCCTTGGCGGAGCCCGAATCCTTAGGATGCACAACGTAGCTGCGGCCCGTTCCGCCATCAATGTGGTGGAAGCAGCGATGGGCTGGCGCCAGCCGGCCTATCTCCGGCACAACATGGGAGATGTCAACCAGCCTTGATCAATCAACTTCTGCCGCACAGCGCAGCCGACCGATCCGACGACGACCTGCTCGAGCTGTACGGTTACCCTGCTGAGCGCCCCTGGGTGCGGTTCAACTTCATCACCAGCCTCGACGGTTCAGCGACGCATCAGGGCGTTTCCGCACCACTGGGCAATGACGGCGACCGACGCCTGTTCGGTCTCCTCCGGCGGGTCAGCGATGTGATCCTGGTGGGGGCGGGGACCGTGCGCGCCGAGGGTTACGCAGGGCCTTTGGTCAGCGAGGAGGACAGCCGGTGGCGTACTGAGCAGGGACTGCCTGCCCATCCTGCTCTGGCGATCATTTCAGGAACGCTGGGGATCGAGCCGGACAGCGATCTGTTCAGGCTCTCTCCGGTCCGCCCCATCCTGATCACGACCGCGGCCGCGGAGAAGGAGCGCGTGCGTTCCCTGTCGGAGGTTGCCGACGTCGTGAGTGCGGGTGCTGAGAGCGTTAGTGCGCGCGCGTGCGTTTCACTGCTGAACGACAGAGGGTTGGGTCGCATTCTCTGCGAAGGCGGGCCCAGTATCTTCGGCGGTTTCCTTGCTGAGGATGCGGTTGACGAACTGTGCCTCTCACTCAGCCCGCTGCTGGCCGGTGGCCAGGGCACGCATATCGCCGCCGGCGTTGGCAGCCCCGAGCTCCGTCAGTTGGCATTGGCGTCATTGCTGGAGTCCGACTCTGCCCTGTACGGGCGCTGGATGCGCGCCGACAATCGCTAACGCGGTGGAATCACCGATATGCCGCTGCGTACTTCTTCGACGGCTGCAGCCAGTTGCTGGTCGGACGGACACGAAACGGTAAAGGCCAACCCCGTCCCCGTTGCCCCGAAGAGGCGCAGCGATACGATACTCGCGGGATCGTCGCCGGCTGCGCCCTGCTCATAGGTCAGGAACTCGATCGATGCCGTCGATTCCGCGGGCGACGCTCCCCATAACCAGTTCGTGGTCACGAGGTACTCCGGCAGGATGCTCGGGTCCAGGAACCGGAACAGCGCTTCGGTGGAGGCTTGGTCATCACCACTGACCACCAGAGGGCCCTGTGGCGGTGTGGATCGCAATGACGCGGCGCACCCTGCGTCGCTGATGTACACAGACTCGCCGTTGACCAATGATTTCTCCTGCGCCCACCCCGGAACTCTCGACAACCCGTCCGAGAAGGCAACCGTGTCAGCTTCCTCAATGTAGCCGCCACGGTCAAACGTCATGTCATTACCGACGATGTCGGCGCGCGTCAGCGGCGGCAACTCCGGGGAACTCCCGGAGACGGCGTCCGAGGGCGCAGGCGCCGTCGTCGTCGGGCTGGTTGACCCGCTTTCGGCCGGCCTCACGGGCACCTCGATCCGGCATCCGGCGAGCAGCGGCGCAAGGAAGAACAGAACGGCATACCTCAGAAGCGTCCGATCCCTCCATTCCATCGAAGCTCCCCCCTTCCCGCACGACCCCTGATCCTTCTGGATATTCAGGAAACCCTTGACAACACCGGCACCTACTTTAGCGAGCACATCTCACGCCGGCTCCCGGAAGGCCAATGGACTGAGCGCAATGAGATTCAACGGATGACCGCGCCGTGTGCCTCTGCAACGGCGAGCGCCTGGGAGACGTCGACGACGGCGCCGCGGACATTGAAGTTCTCCGCATCAATCCCCTCAAGGGTGCTCCCGCGGAGGTCAGCGCCTTTCAGACGGGCGCCGCCCCAAGAGATGCTGGTGAGGCGGCAATCCCGGAACTCAGCGTCCCGGAGGTCCGTTCGGGTGAAGTCGGCCTCCGTGAAGTTCACGTCGGAGAAGACGCTGCGCTGCAGGTCGGCCGCCGCTAACGAGACGAACGACCAGTTGCCTCCAACCACCCGAATCGGCTTGAGGGAAGACCCAGTGAAGACGCTGCCCGTGACCTTGCAGCTTTCGAAGGTGGCATCGAAAAAGTTGCAGTGTTCGAACCGGCAATTGTCGAATGCGCTGTTGACATGGGTCGACACGTTGAACTTCACATTGCGGAAAACGCAACCGCTGAAGACGGAGCCCTCGCTGCGCATTTCGGTGAAATCGCAGTCCGTGAAGCGCTGACCGCGGTGATCTTCGCGCTTGCTTCTGGTTGCGTACCAGTCCAACCCGCTGTGTACCTCGTTATTGCCCGCCATGCACCTGATGCTATCCGGCCATTTGCCGGAGGGAACGACACCGTTTACAGTCAAGCGCGGAACCTGCGAACACCGTTCCTGATCCTTCTTCGCCACGAAAGGCCACTATGGCAGCCCCCGACCGCACGTACTACGCCGTGCTCGGGGTGAGCAGAAGTGCCACTGCGAAACAGATCAAGGACGCCTACCGCAAAGCGGCCCGAACGGCTCATCCTGACCAGGGGGGAAACGCTGAACTGTTCCACGAAGTGGCCGTCGCCTACGAGCTGCTTTCCGATCCGGAACGACGCCGCCGCTACGACCGCACCCTCGGCGTCGAAGATCCGTTGCCCGGAGCGCGGCCGGCGGCCAGGCCGAAGCGGCAGCCCGCACAGGCACCCTCCGAAGCACATGCACAAGCCGCGCGCTACGAGCCCGCTTACGACGCCGGAACGCACAGTCCGCCGTTACCGCTCGCCTTGGCGCAACAACAGGTTCACGGTACGGCCCGCCAGCCCGGTGCCCTTGGCCGGCTTCGGCCGGGCACCACCGCCCGCTATGACGGTGAGCGGGCGACCGCCCGCCTCCTGGAGGCCGGCCTCCTTCCCGGTTTTCCCGGCGTCCGGCTTGTCAACGGGCTTTCGTTCGGAGGGGGTGCCGACGTCGGACATGCGCTGCTGGCGGGCTACCGCATCGCCATAGTTGATTCCCTGTTGGCGCCGCCGGGGAATTACTCGTGGGACGGACACCGCCTGCGGCATCGCGGCCGCCATGCTGGTGATGTGCGGCTCACCGACACGGTGCGCAAGGTTCAGGATCTGTTCCCGGAGTGCAATGTCCGGGGATGGCTGGCTCTGCACGGCAAGCAGGACAACCCGTTCGAACCGATTGTGGACTACCCGCCCTCGCTGGATCGTTCGGCTCTCGTCTCCGTCCACGTTGCCAACGCCGGAACACTGCTTCGGGAGGTTCGGCGCTTCCTGTCCGAGGGCCCCCAACCCAATACAGTCCAGGTGCCGGTGCTCGCACGCTTGCTCGCTGCTGCCGGGCGCTAGGATTGCACAGTGTTCCGCATCCTCTTCCACACTCCAGAAATTCCCGGCAATACCGGGAATGCCATTCGTCTGGCCGCGGTCACCGGCGCTGAACTTCACCTCATCGAACCCCTGGGCTTCGACCTGGAAGACGCCAAGTTGCGGCGGGCGGGTCTGGACTACCACGACCTCGCCGTCCTGACCGTGCACCCTGACCTGGACGCCGCGCTCTCTGCTCTGGAGCCTGATCGGCTGTTTGCCTACACCTCTGAGGGCACCATCACGTACTCGGACATCCAGTACCGTCCAGGCGACGTACTCCTGTTCGGTCCGGAGTCTGTGGGCCTGCCTCCCGAAGTGAAGAACCATGAAGCGGTCACCGCGAGGGTACGGCTCCCCATGCTCCCCTCCCGACGTTCGCTCAATCTGGCCAGCTCGGCATCCATCGTGGTGTACGAGGCCTGGCGCCAGCAGGAATTCAAGGGCGCCCAACTTTCACAACCCATGATGGAGGGCCGTTCGTGACCACGGTAGACAACCTGTTCGACGACGGCGCCGAGCACTTCGAGCGCTTCGCTCCGGCCCTTTGGAACACCATGGGCAACGCAGTGGTTGCCGCCGCAGATCTGCAAATCGGCCAGAGCGTGTTGGACGCCTGCTGCGGAAGCGGAGCGAGCACCATCCCCGCGGCCCAGGTTGTGGGTCCTGACGCGCGAGTTGACGCGGTGGACCTGTCCGCAGGGCTCCTGGCGCTGGCGGCCGCGAAGGCTTCTGCTCTAGGGCTGGACGCCGTCAACTTCACGAAGGCTGATGTCTCCGTGTGGGCCGCTGAACAGACCTATGATGCAGTGCTCTGCTGCTACGGGCTCTTCTTCCTCCCGGACATGGCCGCCGGCGCCCGGCACCTTGCGTCCCAACTGCGCAGTGGCGGCAAGCTTGCCATCAGCACCTGGCAGGACGGCGCCCACGAACCGTTTGTGTCATTGCTGCGCGAGGCCTGCTTCGAAGAACAGCCTGGCCTGCGCGGTGCCCCCGTTCCTCCACCACTTCGGCAGATGGCCGAAATATCCTCAGTCGAGAAGCTGCACTCTTTCCTGGAGACAGTCGGCTTCGGGTCAATCGAAGTGCACACTGCTCCTCTGCAGATCCCGCTGGATGCTGACCTTGCCTGGACCCTGGTGCTGGGGACGGGCTACCGGTTTCTGCTGCCTCCTGATACAGCGGGCAGGGAGCGAGTGCGCAGCCGCTTCATGGAAAAACTGGGCGACGAGCCGACCCTCAATGCCGACTCCCTGATCGCGGTCGCAATCCGTGAATAACGCCTGATCCGCTGGACCCATCCACCGCGTCAGCCGCTTCGAACTAGAGGTGTTATCAGTTGTAGCGGAACGGGCACGGAAACCTGCAGAAACGGCGGTCGGGCATGGGCGGAGGAACAGTTGGGCGAAATGTCCTGACCCGCGCACGGGGACATCATGTTCGGGATAGCCATTCCGGCGCTTTATGCTTGAAACCTATGGATACGCCACGTGTGAGCCGGATTAACCCAGCTCGATCAGACCCTGATCAGGCCGACGCGTCCTCTGGCGCCGCGCCTGACTTGGCTGGTCTGCTGGCTCGGATCGCCCAGCAGGACCAGAGCGCCTTCGCGGAGTTCTACGCCCAGACGTCCCGTCGGGTGTATGGACTGGCCCGGCGCGTTCTGATTGACCCGGAGCTGAGCGAAGACACAACGCAGGAGGTTTACCTGCAGGTGTGGAACATGGCGGACCGGTTCAACGCGGACGCGGGCAGCCCCATGGCCTGGCTTATGACGCTGGCCCATCGCCGCGCGGTGGACAGGGTGCGGTCCGAACAGAGTTCCACTGACCGCGAAGCCCGGTACGGCGCAGCCATGCAGGTCAAGGACCATGACGACGTCGTTGACACCGTCACGCAGCGGCTGGAAGCAGAAGCGGTGGTCCGGTGTCTGGAGACCCTGACCGGCACGCAGCAGGAGTCGGTGCGCCTCGCCTATTACGGCGGGCTGACGTACCGGGAAGTGGCAGAGAAGCTTGGCGTGGCGGTACCCACCATCAAGTCAAGAATCAGAGACGGATTAATCCGGTTGAAAACATGTTTGGGGGTGAACTGAGATGCAGGACAAGGATATGAACAAGCAGTTTGCAGATGATCTTCGGCAGGACCTGGCCGGCGGCCTGGCCGCCGAGTGGGCTGAGATGTACGCCCTGGATGCTGTGAGCGAAGAGGAGCGCACCACACTCGAGGACTACATCTCAGCTGCCTCTCCTGAAACCCGTGAGGCGTTCAATGCGCGGGTTCGGTCCACACGCGAGACATTGGCGCAGGCCTATGCAACGCAGGAGGACGAACCGCCCGCTGACCTTTTTGCGCGCATCGTCGCGAACTTGCCGGCCGAGGAAGTGTCTTCACCGGCTTCCCCCGTGACCGGCACTGGGGATGAGCTGGCGGCACGCCGCAGCGCCCGCCGAACCCAGTCTCCTGCTGGTCGCTGGTTGCTTGCAGCAGCGGCTGCGGTTGTCGTGGCGGTGGGCGGTGTGACCGTGGCGCAGAATTTGCAGCCTTCCTCTATCCAGGAGCAGGTCCTGCAGGCCGGGGATGTCCAACGTGAACAAATCGCGATCGGTGACACAGGCACTGCTGAACTTGCGTTCTCGGAGTCGAGGGATGCCGCCGTCGTGACCCTCGATGATGTACCGGCCCCACCGGAGGGCAAGGTGTACCAGATGTGGCGTCTTCCTGCCGACGGCGCATCGCCGGAATCGCTGGGAACCATGACCGGCGAGGACGTTGCGCACACCGAGCTCGAAATTGAAGGCATCCGAAGGTACAGCGGCCTCGCAATCACCGTCGAACCGGAGGGCGGCTCTGAAACGCCTACCCTCCCGATCGTCGCGCAGATTCCCTTCGACGCCTGAGAGGGAACGCTGGGATGGGCTCGGCGCTCCAGCCGGACTGCCCGTCCCCCGCCCGTCAGAACCCGGCGATCGTAGCTTCGGTGTTGACCGGAACCACGTGAAAGACCTCGGCGCTTCGGTCTGCGGCAAGACCGCCGCGCTGTGCATTGGCGGTCAGGAACGCGCGAACAGTCTTGTCCATCCGCTCAAGGTCGGGGTGCTGGCTGGCGTGGAAACGTAACGCCCGCATCTTGTCTTCCACATGGTCAGTCACATCGACGAAGTGGTTTTCGAGCTGCGTGGGACCGCCGAAGAACCAGAGCCAGGGCACGCGATACGCGTCCAATCCGCGCGCAGCAAGATCAGGGAAAGCATAGGGGTTCTCCACAGCGGGATAAATCGCGCGGGTAACGGCCTCGCCGCATGCCAGGTGGTCCGGGTGGCTCTTCTGGAGGCGCTCCCAGTTCCGCTCAGGGTGCATGGACAACACGATGTGCGGCCTGACACTCCGGATGAGCTCCACAACGCCGGCCACCAGTTCCAGGCTCGGTTCCAGGTAGCCGTCCCGGTACCCGAGAAAATGCACGGTTTCGACGCCGACCAACCGGGCGGCTGCTCGCTGCTCCTTTCGCCGCCGATCAACGATGTCCGGACGATGCTCATCGGAGAAGCCGCCTGCGTCGCCATCGGTCATGATGCAGTATTCAACGACGACGCCGGCCGCAGTCCACTGAGCCACGGTGCCCGCTGCGCCAAAATCAATGTCATCGGGATGCGCTACGAAACAGAGAACCCGGCTTACCCCATCCTCCGGCCGTTCAGGAACGTCTGGCATGTTCAGCTCCTGCGGTTGTTGATCTCTGCCGTCGCCTGCGGCAGGACAGTTGACAGGTCACCCACGATGCCGAAATCCGCGATGTCGAAAACCGGGGCGTCAGGGTCCTTGTTCACTGCCACGATGACCTTCGCCGTCTGCATGCCGGCCTTCTGCTGGATGGCGCCGGAGATGCCCGCGGAGATGTAAAGCTGCGGGGAGACCGTCTTGCCCGTCTGGCCGATCTGGGCTGAATGATCAATCCAGCCGGCATCCGTAGCGGCCCTCGACGCACCCACAGCACCGCCGAGCGCGTCGGCAAGTTCCTCGACCGGTCCAAAGTTGCCGTCCACTCCCCTGCCTCCTGCCACCACGATGCGTGCTTCGTCCAGCGACGGTCGGCCACTCACCGCCCGTTCGGAACGCTCCGTAATCCGCGCTGCGTGGCTGGGCGCTGCGACGTGCACCCGACGAACCTCGGGGCTGGAACCGCCCTGCACTGTTGCGGTCTCCACGCTGTTGGCCTTGACCGTGATGATCGGGCACCCGGTGGTGACGGAAGCGTTCACCGTGTAGGAGCCAGCGAACACCGACTTCGTGACACTGAAGTCCTCGCCCACTGCGATGGCATCCGTGATGACACCTGAAGACAAGCGGATTCCGACCCGCGCAGCGATCTCCTTGGCTTCGAACGTGTTGCCAAGGAGCACTGCATCAGCTTTCGCCTCCACCGCTGCGGCTGCCAGAAAAGCCGCCTTGCCCGCCACGAGTACGTCACCGAGCCCGTCCTGTGCAGGCAGATACAGCACGCCGGCTCCGTGAGCGCCGAGTTCTGCCGAAACACCGTCCGTCAGCACTCCACAGAGTGCAACCACCGGCTCGCCCAGCATTCCAGCAAGGGTCAACAGCTCACGATCGGTCTTGTGCAGGTGCTCACCGGGCGTGTCAATGTAAACGAGGACATTTGCCATTCCAAAGGCTCCTTGAGAAGTGGTTGGCTGGGATTGCTGCGCTCAGAGCAGCTTTTGCTCAGCGAGGAAATCAACCAGTCGCCGACCGGCATCGCCCTCGTCGGTGATGATGACGCCCTGCGAGCGTGGAGGACGCTGCTGCGCCTGCTCGACCCGCGTCCACGCTCCGCTGAATCCAACCTCGGAAGCCTCGAGTCCGATGTCAGCAAGGGTGAGGGTGGTGATCGGTTTTTTCTTGGCTGCCATGATGCCCTTGAAGTTCGGGTACCGCGGCTCATTGATCTGGTCCGTTACCGACACCACGGCGGGCAGCGTACTCCTGACCGTCTCAGCCACATTGTCGCTTTCCCGGCGGGCGATCAATTGGCGGCCGCCGCCGTCGTGCGTGAGCTCAAGGCTGGACGCGAACGTGACCTGGGGCAACTGCAGCAGCTCCGCGAGCTGCGCTGGAACCAGGGAGGTCTCACCGTCCGTGGAGGCCATGCCTGTCAGTACCAGATCCGCAGTGCCCAGATGGCGTACGACGGCGGCGAGCGCGCGTGAGGTGCCGGAAGCATCCGAGCCGGCGAGGGCATCATCACACAGGTGGATGCCCTCGTCTGCGCCGATTTGCAGTGCCTTTTTCACGGCGTTCACGGCGGCTGGCGGGCCCATGGTGACCGCCGTGACGCGGTGACCGTTTCCGCCCTGTGCTTCAACAAGCTGCAGTGCCGCTTCGAGGGCGTACTCGTCGAGTTCAGACAGAATACTCTCAGAGCGATCGGTAGTGCGGTGCGCTCCGTTGAGATGACGATCGAACTGGGTGTCCGGCACGTGCTTGACCAACACCGCGATATTGAGCGCGGGGATTGCCTCGTCCATTGCTGCCTTTCCTTCGGCCCATTGCTGCCCGCAGACAAGCTAACCACACAGGCGTCCTGATTACAGCAGGAATATGACGCAGCGGCAGCCCCTCGGAGAGGGAGCTGCCGCTGCGTGAATCCACCGGGTCAGGCCGGCGACTGACCAACCGTTACATCGAGCGTCAGGGTCTCTTCGCCACGGACGAGTTCGATCTGCGTGGACTGCCCTTCAGCGAGCATCCGGACGGCTGCGGTGAGGGCCTGCGGATCCTCGATCGGCAATTCCCCCACCCGGGTAATGACGTCCCCTTCCTGGAAGCCTGCGGTCTCGGCTGGGCTGCCGGGCTCGACCGACTGCACCTGCGCACCGACCGAGAAGGAGCTGGCGCCCGCCGCGCTGTCGGATGCCGCTGCACCGACGCTCACGCCGAGGAAGCCGTGCGTTGCTGCACCGTTGGCGATAATTTCCTCCGCTACTCGCTGGGCGTAGTTGATCGGGATGGAGAAACCGACGCCGATATTGCCGGCGCTCTCCCCCGAACCTGCCGACGCGATCGCGACATTGACGCCGATGATCCGACCCTGCGAATCCACCAGCGCACCCCCCGAATTACCCTGGTTGATCGCGGCGTCTGTCTGGATCACGTTCAGATAGATGGAGCCCTGGGATCCCTGCTGCGGCGCCTGGGAACCATCAGGCGGGAGGAAGTTGAATCCGTCTCCCGGAGCCTGTTCCGGAGCATCCGACTGTTCTTCAGGAACGGCCGACGACTGCACGCTGATTGTGCGGTTGAGCGTCGAGACGATGCCGTCCGTGACGGTGCCGCTCAGCCCGAGGGGAGCGCCGATTGCTATTGCAACATCACCGACGTTCAGTTCCGACGAATCAGCGAGGGTGGCCGGCTGAAGGTCCGGCGCATCGATCTTGATGACAGCCAGGTCCGAGAGCGGATCAGTGCCCACTATCTGAGCCTGGAATACCCGTCCGTCGTTCGTGCGAACTTCAACGGCAGGGTCCGCAACCTGGCCCCCCAGGGTGACGACGTGCGTGTTGGTGAGGATGTGGCCCTCAGCGTCAAGAATGATCCCTGAACCTGACCCGCCTGACCCGCCGCCGTTCACGGAGATGGTGACGACGCTCGGTGAAGCTTTGGCTGCGGCGCCGGTAATCTCGTTGACGCTTTCGGTGTCATTAACCACAACAGACTGGGCCTGGGACGTGCCGTTGTTGGGTCCCTGGTTGCCCGTCTCCAGCAGGGCGTCTGCTCCGACGGCCACTCCTCCGCCGAGAAGACCGGCCACGAGCATCCCGGTCAGGAACGTACCGGATCCAACGCGCTTTCCGGGCCCACGCTGCTTCTTCCCTTGGCCCGCTGGCCGCGCATACGGACCGTACCCGAAGGAAGCACCCTGCTGGTGCCCGCCGGCTGCGTGAGTTTCGGGCCCGTTCCCGACCGAATGATATGGATCCGCCGTCGGTGCGGTGATCGGCTGGTGCTGCTGTTGCGCCGCGGGGAGGTTGGGGTTGTGGCTGGGCGGATTAGTTGGCCGTGGAGGAAGCGGTCCGTTGTAGGAACCGGTTGTGTTCTCGGTCATCGGTTGTCCTTTCACTGATGCTTCTAGAACTATGGCAAAGCAATCTGTACCCGCGACTGACGTTGCCTGTACGGCGGCTGTGAGCCCACCGGACGACCTCCTTCTTCATTCTCCCGCAAATGCGAAAAAGCCGGTTACGGTGCAGGTCCCGGAGCGGTTTCGCTCGCGGCATAGCCCACCCGGTGGACTGCCCCCAGAGCGCACCATAGAATCGCAGTCAGGCGAACCCGGGGGATCTGTGCCTTGCCAACGGCTGTTCGCCAGTTCCCGGAGCGCCCGGCGGACACTGCTGAAGGGTTGTGAATGAAGTCGAGCATTGCACGCATCTGCTCCGCGGTGGGTGTAGGAACAGCCGCCCTGCTGAGCCCTTTGGTTGCCGCTCCCGCCTATGCCGTAGATCCTGTTGATTTCAATTCCCAAACGGTGGTTGACCAGGCGGACGTCCTCTCTGATTCGGAACAGCAAGAGGTTGAACAGTCGATCGAGCAGCTGCAGGCTGAGCACGGCTACACCCTGCATGTCGCCTACGTTGACTCCTTCACCAACCCGTCGGACGCCAAACAATGGGCGATAGCCACTGCCGAGACCAGTAGCTTGCAGGCTGACGATGCAATCTTTGTGATCGGCGTCGACGATCGGACAGGCGGCCTCCTTGCGGACAGTTCGAGCGTTGTGGATGACCAGTCGAACCGGATCTACCAGAGTTTCGCCGTACCGGAATTGGAGAACGACGACTGGACGGGCGCTGCTGTCGCTGCAGTCACCGGGGTTGACCAGGTTCTCGACGGCGGCACCGTCAGCCCTGCCGGAACGTCCGGTGACGGAGGAGGAGGTTCGTTCCTCTTCATCGGTGGCCTGCTCGTCCTGGCTGGTGTGGGTGGATACTTCTATCTCCGGTCAAAGCGCCGTAAGCCGGACGCACAGGAGCAGAACCGGCACCCTTCAGAAATCGAGTTCGGACCCGGCCGCGGGGCCGACGGCCAGGTTCTGGATCCGTTGGCTTCACTGAGCGTGGAGGACCTGCGGCTTCGCGCGGGAAGTCTGCTGATAGCAGCGGACGACGCCATCAAATCAAGCGAGCAGGAAGTCGGGTTCGCGCAGGCCCAGTACGGCGATGAAGCAGTCAAGCCGTTCGCGGCGGATATCACCGCAGCGAAGGCCCATATGAGCGAGTCATTCAAGCTTCAGCAGCAGCTTGATGACCACATTCCGGACACAGAGGAAGACCAGCGGAAGTGGCTTGGTGACATCATCCGCCGGTGTGAGTCGGTTAATGCCAGCCTGCAGGAGCACAAGGCAGATTTCGACGCCCTGCGGAAGTTGGAACGCAATGCTCCGCAGGCCCTGTCGGATGCACAGGCTTCCGCGAACGATGTCGGAACGCGGCTGAACGCGGCTGAACGTACGTTGCGAGAGCTCCAGGGACGGTACGCTACCTCGGCGACCGCGCAAATCGAGGACAACGTGGTCCAGGCGCGCGAAAGGCTGCAGTTCGTTGACAATGCCGCTTCCACAGCACAAAGGCATCTGTCCGAGGGCAACACCGGTGCCGCCGTCGTCGCCGTCCGAGCCGCCGAAGAAGGTGTCCACCAGACGAAGGTCCTGCTGGACGCCATCGATCGCCGTGCCACGGAACTGGACACTGCCGAACGCGAAATGGAAAGGGCCGTCTCGGATGCGGCCCAGGACGTTGCGCAGGCGCAGGCCATGGTTGCTGCCGGCTCCAACCCTGAACTCGCCGGTCCGGTAGCAGGCACAACGGCAGCGTTGGAATCGGTTAAGCGGGAGATCGCGTCGGGCAGGATAGACCCCGTGGCGCTCCTCCAGCGAGTCGAGACTGCGCATACGCAGCTCGACGCCGCCATCGGCGGAGTCCGTGATCAGGCAGAACAGACCCGCAGGGCACGCGAAAGCCTGCAGCACACCATCATGGCCGCCCAATCACGGATCTCGGGTACGGCGGACTACATTCGTGCCCGGCGCGGCGGCGTGGGCAGTGAAGCCCGGACTAGGTTGGCGGAGGCGGAGCGCAACCTTGACTATGCGATGCGCATCCAGTCGGATGACCCGGTGACGGCGCTCTCCCATGCCCAGCAGGCTGTCGCTTTGGCCGAACAGGCCGGTCAGATCGCGCAGAGCGATGTGGACGGCTTCGGTGGACGTATGGGCGGCTTTGGAGGCGGAGGTATGTTCGGCGGCCGCGGGGACGGCATGGGCGGCGCACTCCTCGGCGGCATCCTCATTGGTTCCATCCTCAACGGAGGCGGGCACGGCGGAGGATTCTTCGGCGGCGGCGGCGGGTTCAGCGGAGGCGGTGACGCCGGCATGTTCGGCGGCGGCGGATTCGGTGGTTTCGATGCCGGTGGCGGCGGATTCGGTGACTTCGGGGGCGGCTTCGGCGATTTTTAGGTGAGCGACCTCAACAGGCAGTGAACTACTCAGGAAGATCGAAAGGTAACCCATGGTAAAGCAATCAATTTTCGGACGTATCGCAACACTGGCGAAGGCCAACATCAACGCAATGCTGGATCAGGCTGAAGACCCGCAGAAGATGCTGGACCAGATGGTCCGCGACTACTCGAACAGCATCGCCGAAGCCGAAAGCGCGGTGGCCCAGACCATCGGTAATCTGCGCATGCTCCAGGAGGACTACAACGAGGACCGAGAGAACGCCCGCAACTGGGGCAACAAGGCGCTCGCGGCCTCCAAGAAGGCCGACGAGTACCGTTCGTCCGGCGATGTGCCTGACGCGGAGAAGTTCGACAATTTGGCCAAGGTTGCTATTCAGCGTCAGATCACCGCTGAAAATGAGGCCAAGGGCGCAGAGCCAACGATCGCGTCTCAGACGGAAATTGTGGAAAAGCTCAAGACCGGGCTGAACCAGATGAAGGGCAAGCTCAACGAACTGACCAGCAAACGCGATGAGCTCATTGCGCGTTCACGCACGGCCGCAGCACAGGCGCAGGTGCATGATGCCATGAAGAGCATCGACTTCATGGACCCGACCAGCGAGGTAGGGCGTTTCGAGGAGAAGATCCGTCGTGAAGAGGCTCGCGTTCTCGGTCAGGCAGAACTTGCCAATTCAAGCCTTGACGCCCAGTTCGAGAGCCTTGAGGACCTCGGCGAGCAAAGTGAGATCGAAGCACGCCTCGCCGCCCTGAAATCAGGCGGTTCCGGTGCTGAGACGCCCTCTGCCATCGAGCAGGGCGCGGACAGTCCGAAGTACTGATTCACCACTCGCGATACAGCGGCGGTTCGAGCCTCGAACCGCCGCTGATCCCGTTAAAGGTTCGCCAAGCCGCCGGTAGATTGGCTTTATGACTCTGACCTTGGTGTGGCTCCGCGACGACCTGCGCATCGCCGACAATCCTGCCCTGCACGCTGCTGCAGAGCGTGGCGACGTCGTCGTCTGTTATGTGCTCGATGAAGTGAGTGAGGGAATTCGGCCCCTGGGCGGCGCCAGCCGCTGGTGGCTCCATAACTCGCTGTCTTCGCTTCGCAGTGCATTCCGGGATCAGGGGATTCCACTGGTACTCCGATCAGGTCCCGCAGCAGACGTGATCCCCAGTCTGATCGAAGAGTCCGGGGCGGATGCTGTCTTCTGGAACCGCCGGTATGTGCTCGCTGAGAGGGACGTCGACGCTGCACTCAAGGGTTCCCTCAGCGACGAGGGGTACCAGGTGCACAGCTTTCAGGCGAACCTGCTGTTCGAACCCTGGGAAGTCACGACGGGCAGCGGCTCCCCGTACAAGGTCTTCACCCCCTTCTGGCGGGCGTGCCATAACCATCCGGCGCCACGGGAACCCCTTGATGGACCGACAGTGCTGCGCGGTCCGAACGTCGACTCGGAGGATCTCGACGAGTGGCGCCTCCTCCCCGACACGTTCGACTGGGCAGGTGGCCTCAGACAGACGTGGACGCCCGGAGAACAGACAGCGCAAGCGCTCCTCGATCGCTTCGTGACCGGCACAGTTGACGGATACGCCGATGCCCGCCAGCTGCCTGACGTTGAGGGAACCAGCCGCCTCTCCCCGCACCTGAGGTTCGGCGAGATCAGCCCATTCCAGGTCTGGCACTCTGCCCGGGCCGCATCCACCCCCGCGACCGCCAGTGACCTCGCGATCTTCACCCAGGAACTCGGCTGGCGTGAGTTCTGCTGGCAGTTGCTCTACCACCAGCCACGTCTGGCGACAGAGAACTACCGACCGCAATTCGACGCCTTCCCGTGGCAGCAACCGGACTCCGACGAACTTGATGCCTGGCAGTACGGGCGTACTGGTTTCCCGTTGATCGATGCAGGCATGCGTCAGCTTTGGCATACCGGATGGATGCATAATCGGGTTCGTATGGCGGTCGGTTCGTTCCTTGTGAAGAACATGATGGTTGACTGGCGTGTGGGCGAGCAGTGGTTCTGGGACACCCTGGTGGATGCGGATCCAGCCAACAACGCGGCGAACTGGCAATGGGTGGCAGGCTCCGGCGCAGACGCCGCACCCTACTACCGGATTTTCAACCCCGTCACGCAGAGCAAGAAGTTTGACCCGGACGGCGGTTACCTTCGTCGATGGGTTCCGGAGCTGCGCTCCGCGCATGAAGTTCATGAACCCTGGACGGATCTACCGGCCGGCTACCCTGCGCCGCTGCTGGACCTGAAAGTCTCGCGCGAACGGGCGCTCAATGCGTATCAGGACCTTCGCCAGGACTGACTTCCTTCATCGACCGACGTTTGAGCACCTGCGGTACGGCCACCCACAGCGCCAGAATCGTCATGGACAGACCGATGGCGCTCACCGTTCCCGCCGTCCGGCCCAACACGATGTCGAAGACCAGACCGGTTGTTCCAACGAGGACGAGGGCCACGAGGACCATTGTGGTCCTCAGGATGCGATGGGCATGGCGTACCAAAGCCTCCTTGATGCGCAGCCGGAAGAAGGTCCGGTGCAGGATTACAGTACCGAGCAGCAGGGCGGTGATCAGGGCGGACAACACGACGAGCACGAGATAGACCGCGATCTGAAATGAGTCCAGCTCGGTGAAACGCGACTGAAACGGCAGTGTGAGCAGGAAGCCGGTGAGAATCTGGATACCGGTCTGGAGTACACGAAGTTCCTGGAGTATCTCAAGCCAGTTCCGGTCAACCCGCTGGAGCGCCGTCTCCCCGCGTTCCTTGTCCTCTCCCACAGCGCCCTGCTCGATCATGGACACAGTGTAGGTGAGCCGGGCACGCAAAAGGGCGAAATAATGCGGGAATGACGAAGGTCCCGGAAGCCAAGCTTCCGGGACCTTCGTTTTCTTGTTGCGGGGGCAAGATTTGAACTTGCGACCTCTGGGTTATGAGCCCAGCGAGCTACCGAACTGCTCCACCCCGCGGCGTGATTACTACTCTACCCGCCGCGGGGGCGGATCCCAAATCGGGATCCAGATGCCTTATTCGGTGGCTCCTCCGGACGCTTCAGACAAACGCGTTTCGGCATCCAGTGCCCGCTGCAGTGCCTGGTCGAGCCGCTCCTGTGCCTCACCGTAGGCGGCGAAGTCGCCCTCGGCGAGCGCGGTCTGGCCCTCCTGGATTGCCGCGTTCGCTTCCTCCAGCGCCGCCCGGAGATCCGCTGCCGGATCGCCCGTGCCCGGCTCTGCGGGTGTGGTGGGCTCCTCCGTCGGCTCCTCCGGGGATTCGTTCCCGGAATCCGAGCCAACCAACGGCGCAGGCAGATCAGGGGTCTCCCCCACATTCTCGCTGTCTCCGGTCACAGCCCCGGAGTCTCCCTGGAACACCTGGTCCAGTGCTTCATCCAGAGTGGGCGCAAAGCCGACCTGATCACCGAAGCTCACCAGCACACGCCGCAGGACGGGGAAGGACGAGTCCCCCGAGGACTGGACGTACACCGGCTGCACGTAAGCGATTCCGCCACCGATGGGCAGCGTCAGGAGATTACCGCTGATCACTTCGGAGGCGCCCTGGCGCAGCAGGTTCAGCTCCTGCGAGACCTCAGTGTCCGAGTTGAAGAGGTTTGCCGCCTGGCCCGGCCCGACCGCGGAGTCCTGACCGGACGAATCAAGCAATCGCAGGGTTCCATAGGTTTCTGCCTTGACACCGGGTTCACCGGTACCGGCGTCACCGTCCGCTGCAAGGAAGCCGTAAAGGATGTTGCGCGGTTCCTGGCCCTCCGGAACAAACGGAATGAACGGAGTGGTCAGCGAGAAGCTGGCCGACTCCTGATCGGGCATCTGGAGCGAGAGGTAGAACGGAGGCTGCTTGACGTCCTGCTCGCCTTCTTCCAGCGTCGGATCAACCGGTACAGCCCACGCCTGGTTGTTGCTGTAGAAAGGCTGGGTCTCTGTCACGTGGTAGCGCGCGAGCAGCTCGCGTTGGACCTTGAAGAGGTCCTCCGGGTACCGTACGTGCGCCATCAGGTCAGCCGACATCTCGCTGTACGGTTGCAGCGACGTCGGGTACACCTTCTGCCAGGCCTTCAGAATGGGGTCCTGATCATCCCAGGCGTAAAGATCAACCGAGCCATCGTAGGCGTCAACCGTGGCTTTCACCGCGTTACGGATGTAGTTCACCTGCTCAGCAGGCAAGGCGGTGGCGACACCTTCGGCGGTCAGGGAATCCACTGTGGCGGACTGAAGTTCCTGCTGAGTGGAGTACGGGTAGTCGGACGTTGTGGTGTAACCCTCGATGATCCATTTGACGCGCCCATCAACGATGGCCGGGTAGGTATTGCTATCCAGCGTGAGGTAAGGGGCAACCTTTTCCACGCGCTCAACGGGATCACGATCATAGAGGATCTGGGATTCGCTCGTTACCTGGTCTGACAGGAGTAGATCCGTGGACTGGAACTTGAGTGCATACACCAGCCGGTTGAAGAAGTTTCCCACCTGCGGGCCGCCGTCGCCCCGGAAGGTGCTGCGGGCCTCCTGGTCGGATTCCTCCGTCTGGGGCCGGTCGATCTCAAGTGGCGTGGCTCCCTCCGGAGCACCGACGATCGAATACTCCGGTGATTCCTCACCGAAGTAGATGCGCGGCTCAAACGTGCTCTCATCCCCCAGCAGGCCCGTGGTCGGGATACCTGACTGAATGAACTCGGGGCGCCCGTCCGGTTCCACGGTTGAACCGGCTGCTGCAACCACGCCGTAGCCGTGCGTGTAGTAGACGTGCTCGTTGATCCAGCCATCCGGAACACCCGCAGTGTTCAGTTCGCGGACTGCAATGACGGTGTCCTCGATCTCGCCGTCGATCTCGTAGCGGTCAACGTTCAGGATCTCCGGGAACTGGTAGTACTGGCGGAACTGCTGGAGCTGGCTGAATGCGTCGCTCACAAGGTTGGGGTCCAGGAGGCGAATGTTGGCCGTTGTCTCGCCGTCCTCGTTCAACGCTCCCTCCTGGGGAACTTCCTCAACCCCATAGTCATTGACCTGCACCTGGTCCAGGCCGTAGGCAGCTCGAGTCATCTCGATGTTGCGCTCAATGAACGGCTCTTCCCGGCTGAACTCCGACGGAACAACCTGGAACCGCTGGATGACCCACGGGTATACGCCGCCGGCGAGGATAGCAGTGATGACCAGCATGGCCGTACCGATCACGGGCAGGCGCCACCGGCCAATCACTGCGGAAATGATAAACAGGACCGCAACAATGATGGCGGCCGCGGCAAGAATCGCCTTGGTGGGGATGACTGCGTTCACGTCGGTGTAGAGAGCGCCAGCCCATTTACCGTCGCTGCTGATGACGGTGGAGTAGCGGTCCAGCCAGTAGTTGACGCCCTGCAGGATCAGGAAGAGTGCAGCCAGTACCGCGATGTGTGTGCGGGCTGCCTTGCTAGTGAAGAGACCTTTCTCCTCAAGGCGGATGCCACCGTACAGGTAATGCGTCAGCACTCCGGCGATCCCGCTGATGACGATGACGCTCACCAGGAACCCGAGCAGGAAGCTCAGGAACGGCAAAGTGAAGACGTAGAACCCGATGTCCAGCCCGAATTCCGGGTCCGTCTCTCCGAAGGGCTCCGAATTGAAG
Organism: Arthrobacter sp. Soil782; assembly: GCF_001428435.1. Classification (GTDB taxonomy): domain Bacteria; phylum Actinomycetota; class Actinomycetes; order Actinomycetales; family Micrococcaceae; genus Arthrobacter_D; species Arthrobacter_D parietis. The sequence goes on along the minus strand of NZ_LMSO01000011.1, from coordinate 35,602 downwards.
AACAGGAGCATCCGTTCCCACTGTGAAGACGCTGCGGTTCCCGCAAACGCGCCGAGCACAACGGGGATGCCGATCATGAGCAGTCTGCGGATCGGTTCAAGCTGGGCCTGGTAGCGGTTCAGGTTGTCCTGGACGCTGCTGTCGGGAGCGTAAATGGGCCGTGAACGGTAGGCGATACGCAAGCTGAAGTAAACGCTTGCGCCCATAATGAGGAAGGCCGCCACGAACAGGCCGATGCGCGAGAGGTTCTCGGTGACAAATACTTCGAGGAAGCCCAGCTGGTTGTACCAGAGGACATCGGCATAAACCTGTGAGAAATACACGAAGCCGACGACGAGCAGACCGAGAACGATCAGGGTCGGTACCAGCGGCCCACGCCGCCGGGGTGGGGAGGAATATGGTTGGCTTGGTCTGCTGCCGAACGGGCGGTCAGGTCCGGATGTCACTATTACCTCATCCTTGGGGGTACGGGAGTGCTGGATGCGCAGCGGCGCACGGTCCACTGTTGTTTATTCTGCCCTGTGCACGTCTGGCCCACACAATTCAGTTCCGCCTGAACCGCGGCGCCCCGGAATCGTTTCTCAATCGTGTCCAACCCGACTGTGCCTGTCAGGCGGGATCCTCACATGAGGGGAGCTGCGCGCCGTCGTCGTTATCTTCTCCCAGCGTCCGGACGGCGGTGACGGCGTCGTCAAGGGTTTCCACGCGGACGACGCGAAGACCGTCGGGAATATGGCCAACAACTTCAGTGCAGTTTGCGGCCGGCGCAAGAAATACCTCGGCACCCGACTCACTGGCACCAACCAGCTTTTGGCGGATGCCTCCAATGGGCCCGACGGCGCCGGATGAGTCGATAGTTCCGGTTCCGGCGAAGTGCCTCCCGCCCGTGAGCTGCCCCTCGGTCAGGGTGTCAACGATCCCGAGGGCGAACATCATGCCGGCAGACGGGCCGCCGACATTGTTCAGGGCAATGTCCACCTCGAAGGGGAACTCGAACTCGGACATCAGAAAGACGCCGAGCTGATAGTCGCCGGACTCCCCCAGCAGCGGCTTCACGGACTCCACCACCGTTTCACCGTTTCGGGTCACAGTGATGTCAACGCTTTTTCCACCCGCTGCATTCAAGGCTTCCTTCAACGGCTCCAGCGACTCGATAGGCTCGCCGTCGATGAGGGTTAGCTGGTCGCCTTCCTGAAGGATGCCTTCAGCGGCCGAATCCGGGGCGAAGCCTACGACTGATAGCGTCTCCCCGTACGGAATTTCCAGGTGAGCGAGCGCAGCGGCCACTGCGGATTCCTGCGAGGATGTCATAGCCTCCGCGTTCTGCTCCTCAATGTCCGATTCCGAGACGTCCGGCGGGTAGACCAGTTCGCGCGGTGTGACTGCCTGTGCGGGATCCGCCCAGGCACGGAAAGCATCGAAAACGCTGATTGTCTGCCCCGGTCCTCCGGCGACGAAGACGGTGGTCAAATCCAGCGCACCGTCCGTCGGGAAGGTTTCCCTGCCTTCGACGGTGATCAACGGTTCACCGTTAACCTCCCCGATGGTGTTGAAAGTGGGACCGGGTGACTCGACCACGTAGGGAGACGGCAACAGAACAGCCGTTGCCCCGAGGCCCAGCGCGAGCAGCCCCGATACCGCCATGACGGTGAAGCGGGGATCCCTTTTCACGGCATCATGCTTTGGCCTGTTGGTGTCCTGGGAAAGCGGCTGGGTCAACGGATGTCACCTTTGGATTGGGGGCGCCGCAGGTCACCCCGGCGGACGGGATGTCAGGGCTTCACATGCCAAGCCTACAAGCCCGCTCTGCGCGCTTTGCATCGGAACAAACGTTGCTTTGCCTAGAGCGAACTCGCGCAGGACGTGCGGGACAAGTCTGGGACGTGCCGGTAACGTTTGAGATCCTGACTGACCAGTGCTGCAGCTCGCTACGGCAACTGTAAGTGCCGGGGTTTGCTTCCATTCAGCACCATACGAGCACAATCCGACCAAGTTTCGATCAAGGACCGGTGGTATCGATGAGCTCCAATCCGTCGAACAACAACGACGACGACACTCCCAAGGATCCGCTTTCCGAGATGCTCGAACGCTTGATGGGCGGCAACATGCAGGGCATGAACCCCCAGGAGATCGCGAAGGCGGCCGGTCTTCCCAACGATCCGCAGGCCATGGCGATGATGATGCAGCAGGTCCAGGCCATGTTCTCTGCACAGTCTGAAGGCCCAGTGAATTGGACGATGGCCAGGGATCAGGCGCGCCGTGCTGCTGCGACGGGCGGCGACCCGTCGGTGGGCAGCAAGGACCAGCGTGAAGTTGACGAGGTACTGCGGCTGGCAGAAATGTGGCTGGATCCAGTCACCGACTTCCCGTCCACCGCTCTCCTTGGGAAAGCATGGTCCCGCGCGGAATGGGTCGAGGCAACAATGGAGACCTGGAAGCGGCTGACTGAACCGGTGGCGACCAGCATCGCCCTCGCCCTTTCCAACGCGATCACCGAGCAGATGCCGGAAGAGATGAAAACCATGATGGGCGGAGCCACGTCCATGCTGCAGAACATGGGTGGCGCGATGTTCGGAATGCAGTTGGGCCAGGCTGTCGGCGCACTGTCCCGTGACGTGGTGAGTTCCACGGACATCGGCATACCTTTGGCGGAGAACAGCATGGCGCTGCTGCCTGCCAACGTCGCCGCATTCGGGCAGGGCCTGGACATCTCCGAATATGATGTTCGACTGTTTCTTGCCGTCCGGGAAGCTGCCCATGTGCGGCTCTTCACGCAGGTGCCCTGGCTGACCGGACACCTGCTCGGCGCAATCGAGAGCTACGCGCGCGGAATCCATATCGACATGTCGAAGATCGAGGAAGTTGCCCGCGACATAGACCCGTCGAATCCGGAGTCACTGCAGAGCGCCCTTTCCGAGGGTGTTTTCATGCCCGAGCGCACACCCTCGCAGGACGCCGCACTCGCCCGGCTGGAAACCACGCTCGCGCTTGTTGAAGGCTGGGTGGATGAGCTCACCGCGGCCGCTACCGCCAATCTCGACTCATCAGTCGCGTTGCGCGAAGTGGTTCGGCGCCGCCGGGCAACGGGAGGACCGGCAGAAAACGCCTTTGCGTCACTTGTCGGCCTCGAGTTGCGTCCCCGACGTCTCCGCGATGCGGCAGCCCTCTGGAACCAATTGCGTCAGGAGCGCGGGATTGACGGGCGGGATGCAATTTGGCAGCACCCTGATCTCCTGCCTACGCCGGAGGATCTCGATGATCCGGCGGGCTTCAGCAAGAGGCGCCAACTGGCCGAATCCGCCGACGCCGACGTGGATGCAGCACTGGAGAAGCTGCTGGCGGGCGGGTTCGAGTCCCCTGCTGACGAGGATCCGGCGACGACAGACGAAACTGACTCGGAAGAGGGCGACGGCGGTCCAACAAACAAGGACGACGACGCGCGTTGAGTGGGTAGGTTTTGCCGGTCAGCCCCTCAAGCGGTCCTGCCGGTACCAGGTAGTGGGAGCTAGCGTCCGCTGAGTCCGTGGTCCGCCGCGTAAGCGGCGCCAAGCAGGAACGCCTTGGCTGTTTCAGTGTGAGGGTAATTGTCCAGGAGCGCCCAGAAGGTCCCGTTGTGTGAAGGCTCGATCAGGTGCGCCATCTCATGCAGGATCACATAGTCGACGACCCAATCCGGCATTCCCTGAAGCTTGTGCGACAGCCTGATGGCCCGGGCAGCCGGAGTGGCAGATCCCCAGCGCGAATTCTGGTTGGTAACCCACCGGATGCTGTTGGGCCTCGCGCGTCCTCCCAGGAACCGAGCCGACAATTCTGCAGCGCGCTCGACCAGCCCGGTATCCGAGTGCGTGGGCTGGACGGACTTTGCGTGAAGTTTGGCAACCATTCGTTCGACCCACTGCTTTTCCTGTCCGGCGGTGAAAGTAGCTGGAATCGAAACGACCGCAACTCCGTCCCGCAGATCCACACTGACGGTTCTGCGGCGACGGCCCGAGCGGCGCACTTCCACCGGATAGGGTGCAGTATCCGAGCTGATGGGGAGCTTCGCTTCCTCAGCTGCCCATCGATCTTGAAGGCCGCTAGGCTCTTGCTGCGAGGACACTCAGCACCGACTCTCCGTAGCGGTCCAATTTGGCCGGCCCCACCCCCGCGAGTTGCGCAAGCTTCTCCAGTGAATCAGGGCGGGCTTCTGCAATGGCTACCAGCGTGGCGTCCGTGAAAACAACGAATGCGGGGACGTCAGTTTCACGCGCGGCGTTCAGACGCCACTGGCGCAGTGCTTCAAACGTCTCCTCGCTGTAGTTCGCCGGGCAGTCGCTGCAGCGCCCGATCTTTCGTTCTGCACCAGAACCCAGCACCTTCCCGCACGTGCGGCAGTGCGCTGGCGCCGATACCTTCCGCTCCCGGCGGGGTATGGGCTGCCGGAATGGACGCGTGCCTCCGGAATCCGGGCGAAGACCATCCAGGAACCTGGATGGTTTGCGTGACGCGCGGCCGCCCGGGGTGCGGGATGTGGACCAGGACAGGCCGAGGTGCTTGCGTGCACGAGTGATGCCGACGTAGAGGAGGCGACGTTCCTCGTCGACTGCGTCAGGAGTGTCGGCGAAGGAAATCGGCATCAATCCCTCGCTCAATCCCACCAGGAACACCGCGTCCCACTCAAGGCCTTTCGCCGAGTGAAGCGATGCAAGCGTTACGCCCTGAACCGTGGGGGCGTGTTGTGCTGCTGCCCGTTCTTCAAGCTCGGCGACGAAATCCTGCAGCGTGAAACCCTGCTCTGCGCGGGCCTGGTGAAGTTCGTCGGCAAGCGACACCAGCGCAGCGAGCGATTCCCACTTCTCCCGCACAGCGCCGGAGCTCTGCGGTGCAACTTGGGTGTAACCCAGGGACGCGAGGACATCGCGGACCAGCTGAGGGACGTCGTCATCTGTTGCCACCCGTGCTGCAGCACGCAGCTGCAGCAGGCTGTCGCGCACTTCACGTCGGGCGAAGAACCGCTCGGCCCCCCGCAACTGATAGCCGATTCCCGCGGCGGCGAGCGCCTGCTCATAGGCGCTGGACTGGCCATTGGTCCGGTAGAGGATCGCAATTTCGCTCGCCGGCACGCCGTCACTGAGCAGGCCGGAAATCCGGCGGGCGACCTCTGCTGCCTCAGCCTCGTCATCGCTGCACTCCGTGAAGGTAGGAGCCGGGCCGGGCTGGCGCTGTGCAATGAGTTGAAGTGGCGTGGCCCACGTGCCCGTCCCGCCGCGGCGCTCCGCTTCCGCAGTGCGCGCCGCGAGCAGTGCGTTGGCGAGATTGACGACCTGTGGTGTCGATCGGTAGTCCCGGACGAGCTTGATGACTTCTGCCTGCCGGTACCTGCCGGTGAAATTCAGGAGGTGCGAGCTGGTGGCACCAGTAAACGAGTAGATGGTCTGGCTGGCGTCACCCACTACGCAAAGCTCTTCCCGTTCGCCCAGCCACAGATCCAGGAGCCGCTGCTGAAGCGGCGAAACGTCCTGATATTCGTCCACCACAAAGTGCCGGTACTGCGCGCGCACTGTTGCTGCCACTTTCGGGTCTTCCTGCAGGATGCCGACGGTGATGAGCAGCACGTCCTCGAAATCGATGACGTTGCGGTCCACTTTGAGGTCTTCATAGGCACTGAACAGCCGGGCCACAGTTGTGGCATCCATGCCTGCCGGTTCCGCCCGGCCGTTCGCGGACTCGACATAGGTATCCGGTGTCAGCATGGATACCTTGGCCCACTCAATTTCAGCAGCAAGGTCGCGGATTGTGGCGCGGTCGGTGCTGAGCCTCAGCCGCCGCGAGGCTTCGGCGATGAGCTGGGCCTTGTGGTCGACAAGGGCGGGCAGGGTTCCACCGACCGCCTGAGGCCAAAAGTATTGCAGCTGCCTGAGTGCTGCCGCGTGAAAAGTGCGTGCCTGAACTCCCTGTGCTCCGAGGTCGCGGAGCCGGGTGCGCATCTCGGCTGCGGCCCTCGCAGTGAAAGTCACCGCAAGGACCTGTTGAGGCTTGTACACGCCTGTGTGTACGCCGTAGGCGATGCGGTGCGTGATTGCGCGTGTTTTGCCTGTTCCGGCTCCTGCGAGAACACAGAGCGGGCCACTCAGTTGGGAGGCCACCGCCCGCTGTTCATTGTCCAGGCCGGCGAGGATCTTCTCTTCGACCGAACCGTCCACTATGGTCTCCCGGCGGATGGCTCTTCCTCCAAAGGACCGCCGTACCAGTGTTCAATCAATGCTCGCGCAATGGAGGCACCGGATGCAACGGACAACCGCTCCTCCTTCAGACCGGCGAACAGTTCTTCCCTGCTGAACCAGCGCACGTCCCTGATTTCGACGCCGTCAGGCACCGGACGTGCATGTGCTGCCTTCGCCGTGAATCCGAGCATCAAGGACGCAGGGAACGGCCAGGGCTGGGAGCCGAGGTAGGTGGGCGAGTGAACAACTATTCCTGATTCTTCCTCGACCTCCCGCACGACGGCTGCCTCCAGCGATTCCCCTGGCTCAACGAAACCTGCGAGCGTAGAGAACCGGTTCTGGGGCCACGCAGCGGAGGAGCCCAGCAGCAGGCGGTCTTCCTCGTCCGTCACTGTGACGATGATGGCCGGATCAGTTCGGGGATAGTGCAGGCTTTCATCGGCAGGGCAACGCCTCACCCAACCTCCGTCGATTGGTTCGGTGGGCTGTCCGCAGCGGGGGCAGTGAGTATGGGTGGCGTGCCAGTTGGAGATGGCCACCGCCTCCACGAACAACCCGGATTCCTGTGCCGGCAAATCCGATGCGGCGTCACGCAATCCGATCCAGTCCTCGTCAGCCGCGAGCGCGCGTTGAACTTCTTCATGCTCCACCAGCACGATGTGTGTTCCGGCCGGCATGTCCGCCGTTGTTTCCACCGTACTTCCCAGATAAACAGGGTTCTCCGGACGCTCCACTTCCGCAACAGGGCTCAGCACGAGCCTGCCGTTGCGAAAGGGAGAACGCTTGCGGGCAAGATGCAGGATGCGGGTTTCCGGTTGGTCCCACAATTGATCGAAGAGGTCAGGGGTGATGCGGAAGGTTGAGCCGCGGTCTGCCGTGCCGCGTGCCAGGGGCAGAGATCCGAGTGGTGGGAGGCTTGCGATTGCGGCTGCCTGCATGCCGACGGCTTGGGTCATATTTCTACGGTACGGTCCCGCACCCACAAAAAGACATTCGAAAGGGCTTTTCTGGAGGAATAGTGGGGGTGAGCGGCGACTCGCCGTTGCTGGACATTCGAGCCGGTGACCTCGCGCGCTTACGGTGGATGATGTGAAACGCTCACCGATGGAACTTGCGGCCCTTGCCAGCGCGGCCGTGCCGGGCCTTGCCCCGACCGGCGTCTCCAGCGCCCCCGATGATCCCGCCGACTTCGAGTCAGCCCTGCTGATCGATGACTCCGGCAAGCAGTGGCGCGTTCGCGCACCACGGCACGCCGAGGCCAGCATGCGGCTGGAGACGGAGCTACAGGTACTGCGTGCGTTCACTCCCGCTGTTCGTGCCGAGCTCCCGTTCCTCATTCCTCACGTTGCGGGCACCGTGAGGCTCGGTGACCTTCGCACATTCGTGTACTCCCACATCGAAGGATCACCGCGGTCTCTTGATGAGCTCGCAAAGGGCGGTCGTGAACTGGCCAGGGAAATCGGCCGCGCAATAGCTGCGGTCCACGAACTACCCAGGACCCTCGTCAACGAAGCCGACCTGCCTGCGTATGAAGCGAACGAAGTACGGCAGCGCCGGCTCAACGAGCTGGATCAGGCCGCTACCACCGGCAGAATCCCCTCGGATCTGCTGCGTCGCTGGGAGCACGCGCTGGAGGATGTCTCACTCTGGCGATTCAATCCCACCGTGGTCCATGGCGACATCCACGAAGACAACCTGCTCCTTGCGGCGGGCCGCGTCTGTGCGGTGGCAGGATGGACGGACCTTTCCATCGGCGACCCCGCGGATGATTTCGCCTGGCTCGCCGCAACGCAGGACACCGAGTTCGCCGACGAGGTGCACGAGGCCTATGTCAGCGCCCGCCCCGATGCCGCGGACGAGCATCTCTTGCGGCGCGCCGCGCTGGCAGCGGAGTTTGCGCTGGCACAGTGGATGGTTCGCGGCCTGGCCCTCGGCGACGACGGCATGGTCAGCGAAGCCGAAGAGATGATGCGCTCACTCTCCGCCGATCTCGCCGCCGAGGAAGCCGCACTGGCCGCCAACGCTGGGGATGAAGACTTCGTGAGCAGGGATGACGACGCTGAGGTCGCAGCGGCTCCACAAGACCCGGAAAATCTCGAAACTTCCGCTCTCCCCATAATTCCGCGCCCCTAACCGCCGGACCCGGCGCTCGTCGCCTTCCGCACAATTGCTTCCAATGTTTCACTGCTCGCGAGATCGTGTGGCCGAACCAGCTGATCCTCCGCTGCGTAGTAAAACGCTGCCCGAACACCAGCGAGCGGCACGTTTTTCAGACGAGACCATGCCAGCCGGTAGATCGCCAGCTGGATTGCTTTCGCTTCACGGTCCGCGGGCGCCGGAGGCCGCCCGGTCTTCCAGTCGAGGAGGTCCCAGGTGCCGTCGTCGTCCTGAAAGACCGCATCAATCCGGCCGCGGACAACAACGGACCCAACGCGTGTTTCCACGGGAACCTCAATCCCATACGGTACCCGCTGCGCCCACGCCGACTTCCGGAACGTTTCGGCAAGCTGCTCAAGCTGCAGGCCGTCGTCCACGAAGGAGTCGGCCGCGCCTGGAAACTCGCCTAGATCGAGCATCCCCGTTGTTCCGTAGAACTCTTCGATCCACGCGTGGAATGCCGTTCCGCGCCGGGCGGCGGTTCCCGGACGGCGTGGCACAGGCCGTCGCAACCGCCGTGCGACGCCGTCGCTATCCTCTGTGAGCTCGACCATCAGGGAGGCGGAGATATGGGTGGGAAGTTCAACCGGTACGGAGGTAAGTCTGCTCTGCTGCCGCGCCAGTGACTTACGGACCTCATCACTCCAGCGTCCCGGCAAGTCAATATCTTCGGTGCCCGGTTCAGGGCCAGAACCATGGCGCAGGTCATCCGCCGCTGCCCGAACAGCCGCCGCCGCCTGCTCCATTCCGCCGCGGCGCCGGCGTAGGGGATCGATTGGCCAGATCGCCCTGTCGCTGTGTGCACGAGCGGGATTGTCAGCGCCCACAGCGCCGTCTTCGATCCAGGCCAGTTCCCGGTATCCCGGTTCACCGGCCGCCGCGAGTTCCCGCAGCCGTTCCAGATAGCGGGACGGCGTCGTCGGTTTGGAGCGCCCTCCTCCCCATGCCGACGACGAACAGACGAGGACATGGCGTGCCCGTGTAAGTGCCACGTAGGCGAGGCGCCGTTCCTCACGTTCAGTATGGGTCAGGGCGTCCTCAGCGAACAATTTTTCGCTATCAAGCCAGGACTTCTGGTCAGGTTGGTCCCAATCCCACTGCGGCAGCTCTGCGGCATCGCCGCGAAGCGGCCACGGTACCGAAGCATCTCCCGAGCTCCAGCGCGATCCGGTTCCGCTCGGAAAAGAACCCTCATTCATCCCCGGCACCAACACCACGTCCCATTCGAGACCTTTGGCAGCGTGCACTGTCAGTAGTTGAACGGCTTCCCTGCTTGTCTCCAGCGCTGTGACAGGTAATCCGTCCTCCTCAGAGTCAGCGGCCTCCAGCCAGGCAAGGAAGGCTTGAACGTCAATGCGGTCCGACGTCGAGACGAACCCGCTGACGGCGTCTGCGAACGCGTCGAGATTGCGCCTGGCCTCGTGCACGCTCACTCCCGGCTTGGCAGCAAGCTCAATATCCAGCAGGAGTGTCTGCTCGATTTCACCGATGAGGCTATGCAGGTCATCTCCCACTGACTGGCGCAGCCCGCGCAGTTCGTCCCGCAGACGTACGAGGCGCTCCCTTCCTGTTTCCGAAAAAGTGCGCCCGCTGCCTGATACCCAGCCCACTGGTGGAAGGTGATCAACGGCGTCAACAAGGCTGGCCGGCTCTGCGTCTTCCGTTGGCGTTGGCAGCTGCTCAGGCTCAGACACGGCTGAATCCCGGGTATTGCCCTGGTGGGCAGTGCCTTCCTGCGCATCAGGCTTTCCGGTGCCCACCCGGAGCTGACTTATCCGGAGCTCCCGATCGTAGGCCAGTTGCCGTGCCCAATCACCGAGCGCCATCAGGTCCGCGCTGCCGAGGCGCCAGCGTGCTCCGGCGAGGAGCCGCAGCATCGCATCTGACCGTTCCGGATCCCCGAGGACCCGAAGCACGGAGAGGATCTCGATGATCTCCGGCGTGCGGAGGAGTCCTCCCAATCCAATGACCTGGACCGGTATCCCCAGCGACTGCAGTTCCTGCCGTAACGGCTCGAACTGCCGGCGCCCGCGGCAAAGAACGGCGATGGTGGGGCGCAGCGGCCGACCGTCGTCATCCAGATCGAAGTACCGGCGCCGCTGCTCCTGAATGATGCGGCTCAACGCAGCCGCCTCATTGGCCTGCGGATTGTCCGGTGCGGATGGGTCCTGCGGCGCAGCGGCGCTTTCGCTGCGGTAGCGCGCAAGATACACCTCTCCCAGCGGTGCCTTTGGCCTCGCTAACAGAGCGGGAACCTTCAGCTGGTGCTGCGGGCCGAGCCATGGAGGCGGTACGTTGAGCGGTTCAGCCACTGCATTGGCCGCCGCAAGGATGCTCGTGGAGTTCCGCCACGCCACAGAAAGATTAACCATGGGCGCCGGCTCCAGCCGGGCACCGGTGTGCACCGGGAATCGTGACCTGAATGTCCCCAGCTGACCGGCGGATGCCCCACGGAACCCGTAGATGGACTGGTGCGGATCTCCCACCGCCGTCACCGACCGGCCGTCACCGAACAGCCTGGCGAAGAGGACCATCTGTGCATGCGAGGTGTCCTGAAACTCGTCGAGTAGGATAACTGCGTATTTCTGCCGCTCAGCATCGACCGCCTGCGGCACTTCGCTGACGATACGTGCGGCCAGCGACACAAGGTCACCGTAATCAAGCTGCCCGCCCTGACTTTTCGCTGCTGCGTACTGTTCCACCAGCTCAGTGACAGTGACACGGGTCCGCAGTCTATTCAGCAGATCGCGTGCGCCCTGCGTGGACGGTTTCGGCTTTCCGAGCAGGTAGGGGCGGGCCGCTACTGAGTCGATCTGCTCGAGCAGTGAAATCCTCACTGCCGCAGGGTCTACAAGGTGCTCGGCACATTCCGAAGCCATGGTGAGAACAGCTCCGGTCAGCGTTGTCCTCGCCGCCGACAGGTGTTCCCATGGGCCCCGGTAGGATTCAACGATTCTGCCTGCCAGCTGCCAGGACTGCGCCGTGCCAAGCATGACGGCATCGCGCTCCACGCCGAGGCGTAAACCGTAGTCCTGCACGATTCCATTGGCGTAGGAGTGATAGGTGGAGATGGTGGGTTCCAGGCGGTCCTCTCCTGACTCAAGAGTGCTCTCTCCCTGGGCACGGTACAACGCCTGAAGTTGTTGCCGGATGCGGGCAGCGAGCTCACCGGCCGCCTTACGGGTGAAGGTGACGCCCAGGATTTGATCAGGCCGAACCAGACCGTTTGCAACGAGCCACACCACGCGGTCGGCCATGGTTTTGGTCTTTCCGGACCCTGCCCCGGCGATCACCAGCAGAGGCTGAAGCGGAGCTTCGATGATGCGGGTCTGCTCCCCGGTCGGGTACAGGATGTCCGCGCTGGTCCCGCCGGCAAGGAGCTGAGCCAATGCTTCCGCGGAGTACATCGACGCAGTATCCGCCGACACAGTATCAGTCGCCCGGAGGTGTGCCGCTTCCGGGCTCATTCGGTTACCTGCCTTCCCTCAACGCACAGCGGGCAAATCTCCGGCAGCCGGCACCCGGCGCCGCCGTACGCTGACCGGCTGGGGTCGTGGACGGTTTCAAATTCAGCCGCAGACATCAGTCCAGCAGCCTGCTGAATCATCTCCTGCGGCCAGGAGTCCTCTGGTCTGAGGGCGGGCTGATCCTGAACCTTGGGGGACTTGGCACTTGTGCCAAGGTGCACGAGCGCAGCTCCCCCTAGCGTCTGTATTTCCGCGGGTTCTGCAACCATTCCGGGATTGTCGGCGAGCCCGCCCGCACCGGCAGCGACCTGATATGCGGCAAGCTGCGGGTGGGCCGGCATATCGGAATCCTTTGGGGCTTTCCTCCCGGTCTTGAGATCCACAATGAATAGTCCGCCATCATGGGTAGTTTCGAGGCGGTCGATCTGGCCGCGGAGGCGCGCCTGCCGCTCTCCGCCGTCAACAATCACCGGCAGGTCAACGCTGAAGCTCACCTCAGTGCCGGCCAATGTGCGGCCGGACTTTCTCATCTCCACGAGGTAAGCGCCGAGCTTCCTCACCATTTCCTCGGCACGCCGGAGGTCCGCCTTGGTCTCCCAGGTGTCCTTCATACCGAGGGCGGGCCAGCGGCGGGCCAGTTCCGCGACGTACTGGCTTCCCGTGGCGTCCGGCATGTCCTGTGCGATGGAGTGGACGAGCGTCCCCAGCGACCTGGCGAAGTCAGTGGGCCGTTCTCCCCCAGCCGCCGAGACAAACCAGTTCAGAGGTGAGGCCAGTACCGCCTCCACCTTCGAGGGTGAGACCGGTATGACGGCATCAGGGGGAATGACCGGATCCAACGTAGAGAGCCCCGCCAGGCCCCACCACTGTGCGGGATCTGCACCCGGAACCCGCGGCTCGTGGAGCATCATCCTTCCGAGGTGCCGGACGGCTTCGGCAGCGGTGGCGGCATTTCGTTCAGGTTGCTGGGCGTACTTCCGCAGCTCTGCAACGAGCGCACGCAGGGTCAGTGGACGCTTCACCTCCGTTCGGGGGCGCTCGTAAGTACCGAGCGGAAGCGGGTCGAGGATTTCCAGGAACGAAGAAGGCTGCTGATCTTCCGACGAAACCGCCACGCAGACCAACTCTTCTGACGCACGGCTGATCGCGGTCGAAAAACTTCGCAGTTCGTCGGCCCGAGTCAACTGCATCAGGGAAAGCGGATCACGGTGATACCGGAAGTCCCGGCCATGCTCCAGGAGCGCAACCAAATCACCTGAGCCCAGCAGCTCTCCCCTGACCCTGAGATTGGGCCATACCCCCTCCTGTACTCCAGCCACGATCACTACCGGCCATTGGCGGCCGGCCGCAGCGGCCGGCGTCATGACCGCGACGGCGGCTCCTTTCTGGGCGCGTGCTGCGAGCGTGTCCATTGGAAGCTCCTGGCTCAGCAGGTACTCCAGGAAACCTGTTGTGGGTGCCCCCGGCATCTGGTCCACGTAACGCTCGGCCGTCTGAAACAGTGCAACAACGGCATCGAGATCCCGGTCCGCGCGAGCCGCTGACGCTCCCTGTTGGACTGCGGCCTCTTCCCATCGGGAGGAGAGCCTGGATGCGGACCACACCGCCCACAGCACTGTTTCAGGCGTACTCGCCTCATCCTGCAACGCGTCACGACCAGCGCTCAGCATCGCATGCAGCCGCCGGACCGGGCGGAGTTGCGCCCTGGGGTCATCAAACGAAGCCTCAACCAGAAGATCGACAATCAGCTGGTCAGAGTTCCTTGCTCCCCCTTCCAGCCGTTCCTCCTGCCTCAGCAGTTGACGCAGGCGGCGAATCTCAAGCGGCCCGGCCCCGCCGATCCGGGATGTCATGAGTGAAACGGCCAATTCTGCATCAAGCTCTCTCACTCCAGTCACGGCGGCGAGGATGTCAAGCAATGGCCGGACTGCCGGTTCATCGCGGATAGCACGCTCGGCCGGCGGGACGCTGACGGGGATGTCCTGGCCCGCGAGGTACCGCTGAAGCTCAGTAACCTGCGTGCCCGTCCTGGTGATAACGGCGATCTGGTCAAAGCTCCGCCCGTCATCAACATGTGCCTCCAGAATCCGTTGCGCAACGTAGCGCTGCTCATGGAAACCAGAGTCAACCACGTGAACGGAGAGAGTTCCGGCTGTTGGAGTGTCAGCATCGGCCTGTGCCTTGACTGCAGCGGCTTCACCTGGCTCTGTCAGCCTTCGGTAGCCCACAGGCGTTCCGCTCACAGGCGTCCTCGCCGCAATCGATGCCCAACCCGATGCAAGCATCCCGGACAGGCGGTGGGAGGTGGTCAGCTGCACGGTGCGGACCCCACCAAGCACCTCGTGCAACCGCGCGGCAAGCTCTGGACGGGCACCACGGAAGCCCTGTACTGCGGTGTCGGGGCAGGAGGTGATCAAAGCATCTTTTCCCTCGGCAAGAACGCCGCACAGCGCGTGCATGGCCGGGTTGGACTCCTGATAATCATCGCTCAGGATCAGGGAATACTTACTGCGTTCCTCAACGCAGAATCCGGGATTGGTTTCAAGGATGCCCCGCGCGGCGGTCAGGATTCCGGCGGGATCAAAAGCCTCCGGCATCCGGAGGTCCAGAATGTCCCGGTACTCACTGTAGAGGGCTGCTGCGGCGACCCATTCGGGTCGATCAAACCTGCGCCCGAAGTCAGCAAGCTCTTCAGCATGCACACTGTACTCGCTCACACGGTCAAAGAGCTCCCTTATCTCCTGCCTGAAACCTCTTGTTCCAAGAGCGAGCCGTAATCCCGGAGGCCATCGCGCCTCGAGCTGACCCGATAGGCGATGGCCCTCCAGGAGTTCCTTGATGATCAGGTCCTGTTCAGCGCCGGAAAGCAGCCGGGGAGAACGGGTCAGCTCGGGCAGCAGCCCTGCCACGCGGGCTCGACGGATGAGGTCGAAGGCGTAGGACGACCAGGTACGTGCCGGCGGCGCGCTTACGCTGCGGTCCAGACGGGAAGTGACCTCATCACGAAGGCGTGCTGCGGCCATCCTGGTGGGCGCCATAATGAGGATCCGGTGAGGTTCCACCTTTGAGTCCAGAACCCGGCTGACCGCGGTCTCCACCAACAGCTGCGTCTTGCCGGTTCCCGGACCGCCAAGGACAAGCACCGGGCCCGCTCCCGGGCCCAGGGCCAGCACCTCCTGTTGTTCGGCGCTGAGGACCGGGGTGGGCAGTGTCTGCCCGGCATTGGCCGGCAACCGCAGGCCTGCGGCGGGTAGGAGATCGGCAGCGACTATGGGAACGGCAGCGACGCGCGGAGAGCTACTCATGCTTACACCCCATCATCCGGCTCCGACAATTCGGGTGGACCCTCGTCCCAGGTTGGAACCGCAGCGTGAAAGTCGGCACGGATGCGCTGAAGCGCGGCCTGCTCTGCCGGCCCGGGATTCCAGCGGGACTTCTGCACATCGACCCGGCACCCGACGGAACCGCCCGCCTGCCGACTCCGTTCGGCCACGGGCCGCAACGCCGTTGATTCGTCCAGATAGTGGCCGACGGCGGTAGCTTCCAATCCCAGCGGCGGCTTGCCGTCAGCGCGGAGAACGCGCCACCACGGAACATCGGCGCCTCCGCGCGACATGACCGCTCCAACCTGACGCGGGCCGCCCTTTTCAAGGATCACGGCGATATCGCCATACGTCAGCACCTTCCCTGAGGGAATCAGGCTGACGACGTCGAGGACCGCCTCGTCATAGTCCAGACCTTTCTCGTGCACCAACCCAGACTATCGACAAGCGAACAGCAGCCTGGACGGCTCCCGGGTGCCGACGAACGGCAGAAACGGAAATGTCAGAGCCCCCGGCTAGCGTCTGAGCCATGAACAGCTGGCACAAGTTTCCACGGGCGGCCTTCGATCTTGAAACAACCGGCCGCGATCCCCTCACCGCACGTATCGTTACGGCCTCGATCATCCTCGTCGATGGCCACGGCGAGCTTCTGGAGCATCATGAGTGGCTGGCCGATCCAGGGGTGGACATTCCACCCGAGGCCACTGCCGTCCATGGCATTGCCAGCCAGACGGCGCAAGCGTACGGGTCCCCTGCCTCCCGCGTAGTGAGCCAGATTGCAGGCGTCCTCCTCGGGTTCTTCCGGGACCGAATTCCGGTGCTTGCTTTCAACGCGCGCTATGACTTCACGGTCCTCGCACGTGAGGGCGTGCGCCATGGTGTTGGAACACCCAACCCGTTTCCGGTGCTGGACCCGTACGTGATGGACAAGCACGCAGACCGCTTCCGGCCGGGAAAAAGAACTCTCACCGCCATGTGCGCGCATTACGGCGTCCCGTTGGAGAACGCGCATACTTCGGCCGCCGATGTCCTGGCGACTCTCGGCGTGGCCGCGGTCCTGGCGGAGCGGTTCCCGCACCTGCGCAAACCTGCCTCGGAGCTGCATGAGTTCCAGATGACCTGGGCGCTCCGGCAGGCCGAAAGTTTCCAGGAATATCTCCGCCGCAGCAATCCGGAGGCAGTGGTGGAGGGCCGGTGGCCGGCAATCGCCTCGTGAGTGCAAACGGATTACCGGCGCCCAGGCTGACTCAGCCACCACCTAGAAGCCGCACAATCTTCGACAAAACGGGCATGAATTACGACGACACTGCCTTATCAGTGATCCTCAGCACTAAATTTCAGTCGGATCTTTCACACGTGCCAGAATTGCAGAGCATTGATGCGCGCCTGCCACGGCCGGTTCCCCGGCGGCCCCCGGCTGCCGCTTCCTCCCGAACGGCGCACTGACAATACTTCTTCCCTGCTCGCCGGAGCAGTGGATCCGCAGCCGATCCTGCGGAACCCCACACAGCATGAGGACCAATGATTACAGTCACCAACCTGCGCAAAACCTATCGCCAGGGCGAGCGAACCATCACGGCCCTGGACGATGTCACCCTTTCAGTGCCCAAAGGTTCAATCCACGGCATTGTGGGACACTCGGGCGCAGGCAAATCAACTCTCGTCCGGTGCCTGACCCTTCTTGACCGCCCTTCGTCCGGCTCAGTCGTTATTGACGGCCGGGACCTCACACGCGTCAGGGATTCCGCAGTCCGGACTGCCAGGCGTCGTATCGGCATGGTATTCCAGCATGCCAACCTCATGGACTCGAGGACGGCCGCCCAAAATGTTGCACATCCCCTGGAGCTGGTGAAGACGCCAAAGGGGGAGATTGCCCGCAAGGTCGGCGAATTGCTCTCCCTGGTCGGCCTCGCAGAGTTCGCAGACGCCTACCCCTCCCAGCTCTCCGGCGGCCAGAAGCAGCGCGTAGGAATCGCCCGGGCGCTGGCTTCGGATCCAGACGTGCTGCTGTGCGACGAGCCCACCTCGGCGCTCGACCCCGCCACCACTGAGGACATCCTCACGCTCATTCGCAACCTCACCCGCACGCTGAACCTGACGGTTCTGGTCATCACGCATGAAATGCACGTGGTGAAGCGGATCTGCGATTCTGTCTCCCTGCTTGAGCGCGGCCGCATCATCGAGCACGGTCCCCTTCAGGACGTTGTCGGTGACCGCACCGGCTCCCTGGGCAAATCCCTGATGCCGCTGCCCTCCACCGCCGTGAATCAGGCTCTGCCCGAGCTGGACCTGTTGCTGGTCGGCAGGAGCGCTTCAGCGCCGGTCCTCTCCGAACTGACCCGACGCTTTGATGCCAGTGTGAACGTCATCGCAGGAACGGTGGAGACACTCGCAGGCTCCCGTTTCGGCAGGCTCCGCATTGAAGTGGATTCCCCGAGGCCTCTCAGCGAAATCACCGCGTATCTCGAAGACGCCGGCGTGCATGTGGAGGTTGCGGCATGAATTTCCTCGACAATCTCTTCGAGAACCCTGGAATTACAGAAGCGCTGCCGGAGGAGTTCCTTGCGACCCTCCAGATGATCGGTATCTCGGGATTCTTCACGCTGATGATCGGACTTCCGCTCGGTGTTTTTCTGCATACCAGCAGCCCGGGAGGCCTGCGTCCCATGCCGGTGACAAACCGGGTTGTGAGCGATGTGGTTGTGAACATCACGCGGTCAATTCCCTTCGCGATCCTCATGGTGTCCCTGATTCCGCTGGCCCGCTTCCTGACCGGATCCTCGATCGGTCCCGTTGCTGCGTCGGTTTCGCTGAGTATCGGAGCCATCCCGTTCTTTGCCCGTCTTGTGGAGACGAGCCTGCGTGACGTCACGCCAGGCAAGATTGACGCCGCCCTTGTCATGGGCTCCACCCGTCTCCAGGTGATCACCAAGGTCATGATCGCCGAGGCCCTTCCGTCCTTGATTGCTGCCTTCACGACAACCCTCGTCACTCTCGTGGGGTACTCCGCCATGGCAGGAATCATCGGTGGCGGAGGTCTGGGCAGACTGGCCTATAACTATGGCCTGCAGCGGTTCGACACCACAGTGATGGTGGTCATTATCGTGATCATTGTCGCGATTGTGCAGATCATTCAGTTCATCGGGGACCGGCTTGCCCAGCGGGTGGACCACCGAACAGCGGCCACGGCCGGTGCCCACCGCAGCAGACAGGCCCGTCGCGCAGAAGCCGCAAACGTCGTCGGAGTCTGACACTGACCCACAACTTGCCGCGCTTTTCAGGCGCGGCCGACGACGGCCGGTAGCCGCCAGCCGTCTTGAACCCGGCGCCCGGATAACCCCGGCCGCCGGTACTACGAAAGGAACGCACTGAACATGCGTAAGCAGTTTTCGCTGGCAGCCGCCGGACTGGCCGCTCTTTTTGCCCTCTCAGCGTGCGGAGCGGGCGACAGCGCTCCGGCCGCCGCCGTCGAAACCCTCGATCCCGCCAGCCCGGCTACGGTTACCGTAGGCGCGAGCCCGGTACCCCACGCCCAGATTCTGGAGTTCGTACGTGACAACCTGGCCGAAGGCAGCGGCATTGAGCTCGAGATCCAGGAGTTCGACGACTACACCACTCCCAACATCGCGCTGAGCGAAGGCGACCTGGACGCCAACTACTTCCAGCACCTGCCCTACTTCGAGAGCCAGGTCGAGAGCCAGGGCTACGAGTTCGCCCATGGCGAGGGCGTGCACATCGAGCCCTACGCTGCCTTCTCCGAAAAGCACAACGACGTCTCGGCTATCCCCGACGGCGGTCGCGTAGCCATCACCAATGACCCCTCCAACCAGGCGCGCGCCCTCACGCTCCTGCAGGAAGCCGGCCTGCTGGAGAACATCGAAGCAGAGGCCTCCGTCCTGTCGCTGACCGAGGAACAGAATCCCAAGGGTCTCGAGTTCATCGAGAATCAGCCGGAGTTGCTGCTCAATGATCTGCAGGATCCGACCGTTGATCTTGCCATCATCAACGGAAACTACATTCTGGACGCCGGTCTCAGCACGGAGAACGCCCTTATTGTGGAGTCCGTCGAAAGCAACCCGTATGCGAACTTCCTCGCCTGGAACACCTCGTCCGAGGGTGATGCACGCATCGCCAAGCTTGAGGAGCTGCTGCACTCCCCCGAGGTCAAGCAGTACATCGAAGAAACCTGGCCGAGCGGTGACGTAGCTCCCGCCTTCTAGGACTTCCCCGCTTCCACAGATACAGAACAGAAATGGCCGGCGCCCCACTGGGGGCGACCGGCCATTCCTGTGCCCTGGATGAAGACCGCGTGAAAGCTAGACGCCTGGGGGCGTCGCTCCTGCGGCAGCTGCCGCGCGCGCGGCGGCCGGCAGCGCCGACACAATGTGTTCCATCGCGGCGTCGTCGTGGGCCGAGGAAAGGAACCACGCTTCGAACACCGACGGCGGGAGGTAGACGCCGGATTCAAGCATGGAGTGGAAGAACGGCGCATACCGGAACGTTTCCTGCGCCTGGGCGTCGGCGTAGTTCACCACGCCGCGCTCGGACGTCCCAAAGGCAATGCTGAACAGGTTCCCGGCACGCTGGACGGAATGGTCGACACCGGCCCGGGACAATTCCTCCGATACTGCGGCGGACAGTTCCAGGGAGCGGGCGTCGATGTGCCGGTAGACCTCGTCGGTGGCGTGGGTCAACTGGGCAACGCCAGCCGCCATGGCCAGCGGGTTCCCGGAGAGTGTGCCCGCCTGATAGACCGGTCCCAGCGGCGCCAGGTATTCCATGACCTCCGCCCGGCCACCGAGCGCGGCGGCAGGAAGCCCGCCGCCGATCACTTTGCCGAAGGTCAGCAGGTCCGGGGACCACCCCTCGCCCTCGCCGGCAAGACCCCAGTAGCCGCCTGGACCAACCCGGAAGCCGGTAAGGACCTCGTCCATGATGAAGAGCGCACCGTACTCTACGGTGATCCTGGACAGCGCCGCATTGAAGCCGGGTGCGGGTTCGACTACACCCATGTTGGCCGGGGCAGCTTCGGTGATGACCGCCGCGATGGAAGCTCCGTGCTCGGCAAAAGCGGCTTCCACCGCTTCAACATCGTTGTACGGCAGCACAAGCGTCTCGGCTGCAGTCGCGTCCGTCACGCCCGCGGATCCCGGCAGCGCCAGTGTCGCAACCCCCGACCCGGCGGCCGCGAGCAACCCGTCCAGGTGACCGTGATAACAGCCGGCAAACTTCACAATGAGGTTGCGGCCCGTGAACCCGCGCGCCAGGCGGACCGCGGTCATGGTCGCTTCAGTGCCGGTGGAAACCATACGGATGCGTTCGACGGCGGACACCCGGTTCCGCACCAGCTGCGCCAGTTCGGCTTCAGCCGGCGTGGACGCGCCGAAGGACAGCCCGCGATCAGCCGCCTGATGGACTGCGTCCAACACCGCAGGATGGGCATGCCCGAGCAGCGCCGGCCCCCAGGAGCACACCAGGTCAACGTACCGGCGGTCGTCGGCGTCGGTCACGTATGGACCCTGTGCCGACACGAGGAAGCGGGGGGTGCCGCCCACGGAGCCGAAGGCCCGCACCGGCGAATTCACTCCGCCGGGCATGAGCGTCTGTGCCCGCGCGAAGAGATCTTCGGAGTGTGTCATTTACTTGCTCTCCTTCAGCCAGGTGGCGAGCTCGGTGGCCCAGTACGTGAGGATGATCTGCGCTCCCGCACGCTTGATACCGAGCACTGACTCCTCAATGGAACGACGACGGTCAATCCAGCCGTTCGCGGCAGCAGCCTCGATCATGGCGTATTCACCCGAGATCTGGTACGCGGCAACCGGAACCGGCGACATAGCAGCCACGTCCGCGACGATATCGAGGTAGCTCATTGCCGGCTTGACCATCACCATGTCAGCGCCTTCCTCGAGATCCAGCTGCACCTCGTGAAGCGCTTCACGGCGGTTGGCCGCATCCATCTGGTACGTCCGGCGGTCACCGGTCAGCTGCGAGTCCACCGCCTCCCGGAAAGGACCGTAGAACGCGGAAGCGTACTTGGCCGCATAAGCCAGCACAGAGATCTTCTGAAGACCGGCATCATCAAGGGCGCGGCGGATGACACCCACCTGGCCGTCCATCATCCCGGACGGGCCGAGCACGTGCGCGCCCGCGTTGGCCTGGGCAACCGCCATCTGCGCATAGAGTTCCAACGTTGCGTCATTGTCCACGGCACCGTCGTCCGCCAGCACACCGCAGTGGCCGTGGTCGGTGAACTCATCCAGGCACACATCGCTCATGATGACGAGGGCATCCCCCACTTCAGAGCGGACATCAGCGATGGCGCGGTTGAGGACGCCGTCGGGATCGATTCCCGCGCTCCCTGTCGCGTCACGGTGCGCAGGAATGCCAAAGAGCATGATGCCTCCGATGCCAAGCCCGGCGGCTTCCGCTGCAGCACGCTTCAGGGTGCCCGAGCTGTGTTGAACCACTCCCGGCATCGAACTGATCGGGACGGGCTCGGTTAGTCCTTCACGGATGAATGCCGGCAGAACCAGCTCTGCCGGACTGAGCCGGTTCTCCGCCGTCAGCCGGCGGATTGCCGGGGTGAAGCGCAGCCGGCGGGGCCGGTGTTGAGGGAAGCTCATGCGTTAGTTCCTCTTCCGATGATTGACGACGGCGGTGCTCACCGCATCTGCAATTCCTGCCGGGCTGGGGGCGGATGCTGTTGCGTCGATCCGCATTCCCAGTGCTGACGCGTCCCGCTCCGTGCGGCGCCCGATGGCGACCGTTGCCACCGTGCCGGGCAGCGATTCCATCATGGCATGCAGCCGGGCCGCGATGCTGGGTGACGTGAGAACGACAACGTCGATTCTTCCCTGCCGAAGGTCGCCCAACAATTTCTTTTGCGTGACCGTTCCTGCCGGCTCGCCGGGGTTGGCGCTGACGGTATCGCCGTCGACCGAGTCGCCGGTGTCAGCACCGTCGTTGACGGCACTGACCCGCCGTTCGGCAGCAGCGGGATAACCGACAGTGACGTAGGCTGTGACCGCGTCGATCATCCAGCCGCGGCCGGCCAGGCCTGCCCGCAGTGTGTCGGCGGCAAGATCCGATTGGGGCAGCAGGGCGCGAGCCGGCTGCGCAGGCAGTGCTGCCAGAAGCCCTTCAGCAGACTGGTCCTCCTCTGGGGTCAGCTGAACGTTCACTCCGAGTTCCGCGAGCGCAGCACCGGTAGCGGCTCCAACGGCGGCTACCTTTACGGAACCGATGAGCGATGACAGGGAAACCCGCCGAACGCGTGCCCGCTGCGCCAGAGCGCGCACGGTGGTAACGCTCGTGAGCACCAGCCAATCGTAGGAATCTGCAGCATCCAGGAACTGGTCCAACTCAGCGGTGTCTGCGGGAAGTTCCCAGTCGATCAGCGGAACCAACAGCGTCTTTGCGCCACGCCGGGTCAGTTCCGCTGCCATAGCGGCACCTCGATCCGCACTCCGGAGCAGCGCGACGGTCAGCCCTGACAGATCACCGGTAGTGCGACCGCCGGTCATAGATCCGCGCTGAGCCCGGCAATTTCCGCCGCACCGTTCGCGAGCAGTTCTTCGGCCAGCATGACGCCGACGCCGGTTGCTCCACCCACTGAAAGGTCCGCGGTGGTTTCTGTGCGGCGCAGCAAGCGGCCGCCGTCAGCGCTGCACACCACAGCTTCCAGGGTCAGCAGGTCGTCAGTCACTGCGGCATGGGCGCCGATAGGAGCCGTGCAGCCGGCTTCGAGCCTGCGCAGAACCGCCCGTTCAGCCGTAACGGCGAGTCGGGTGGGTAAGTGATCATACTGTCGGAGAGCCTGAGCGAAGACGGAGGCACCGGCGTCGTCGGAGCGGCATTCGACAGCCAGAGCGCCCTGCCCCGGCGCGGGCAGCATCAGCTCGGGCGCCAGATACTCGGTGATGAGCCCCTGGCGGCCGAGGCGCGTCAGGCCCGCAGCGGCCAGCACCACGGCGTCGAGGTCTCCCGGTCCGCCATCAACCAAGCCGGCGACCCGAGCCAGCCGGGTATCCACATTGCCGCGGATATCGATGATGGAGAGGTCAGGACGGGCAGCCCTGAGCTGTGCCGCGCGTCGGGGAGAACCGGTCCCCACACTGGAGCCTTCGGGCAGCCCGGCCAGTGTCAGTCCGTCGCGGGCGCACAGTGCATCCCGGATATCGGCGCGTTCGGGGACAGCCGCCACGGTAAGGCCTTCGGCTTCCCCTGTCGGTAGATCCTTGAGGGAATGAACCGCGACGTCGCAGGAGTCATCCAGAAGCGCCTCGCGAAGGGCTGCAACAAAGACCCCGGTGCCGCCGATCTGGGACAGGGAGGCGCGGTTGACGTCGCCGGTGGTGCTGACGCGCACGAGCTCATAACCGAATTCGCCCAGGGCTGCGAGCGATTCCGCCACCGTTGTGGTCTGTGTCAGCGCGAGCGCACTGGCACGGGTTCCCACCCGCACAGCCGGGGTCATTCCTGTTCTGCTCCCGGGAGCCCGACCGTGGAATCGGCACCGGCAACAGTGGGCTTCTCTCCCCTGCGGTTTGCGCAGCAGTTGGGCCTGCAGACGTCATACCAGGGACCAAGGTCAGTAGTGGAAGGCCGCTCGATGATGGTGTTGTCCGCGGTGCGCTCGCTGACCAGGTCAATGAGGCCGCTGACGAATTTCGCATGCGTGCCGGGCGTCGGAACGCGCTCGGCTACCAAACCCAGTTCCGCGCAGGTTTCCATCGCCTCGGTATCGAGGTCCCAGACAACCTCCATGTGGTCACTCACGAATCCCAGCGGCACGATGACAACACCCTTGACACCAGTGGCCGCGAGGTCACCCAGGGCGTCGTTGATGTCCGGCTCCAGCCATGGCACGTGCGGTGCCCCCGATCGCGACTGGTACACGAGCGACCATTCGGAATCTGCCGCCGCCGGCACGCGGTCTAGTACAGCCTGCGCAGTGGCAAGGTGCTGGGCAACGTAGGCGCCCTCATCGAGGACCGGCCCGCCGGCGTCGTTCCGGGGGCCGGCGGCTTCGGCGTCAGCGGTGGGGATGGAGTGGGTGGCGAACATGATATGCACCGGAGCCCCGGACTCGCCGTCTGCGGCGAGGCGTTCCTGAACGGACTTCAACCCGCGGGTGACTCCCTCGACGAACGGCTCCACAAACCCGGGGTGATCGAAGTACTGGCGGACCTTGTCCACTTCAAGCCTGCCGGCCAGTCCAGTTTCAACCAGCGCCATGCCGAGGTCCTCCCGGTACTGCCGGCAGCTGGAGTAGCAGGAGTATGCGCTGGTGGTGACGG
Source organism: Arthrobacter sp. Soil782 (assembly GCF_001428435.1). Taxonomy (GTDB): domain Bacteria; phylum Actinomycetota; class Actinomycetes; order Actinomycetales; family Micrococcaceae; genus Arthrobacter_D; species Arthrobacter_D parietis. The sequence continues at coordinate 11,153 of NZ_LMSO01000011.1, read as the reverse complement.
CCAGGATCCGGCGGTGGCCGGCGTCGTACGCCTCCTTCAAGGTGTCCGCAATGAAGGGGGCCCAGTTCCGGTTGCCCCACAGCACCGGCAGGTCAATGCCGCGGCGGGCAAGCTCTGCCTCCATCGCGGCCTTCAGTTCGCGGTTCTGCTGGTTGATCGGACTGATGCCGCCGTTGGCCCGGTAGTGGTGCGAGACCTCTTCCAGACGCTCGTCGGGGATGCCGCGGCCGCGGGTGACGTTGCGGAGGAAGGGAATGACATCATCCTGGCCTTCGGGGCCGCCGAAGGACGCAAGCACGATCGCGTCGTAATTCTTCGGTGCCATCCGTCCGTTTTCATCGACGCCGTCGAGCGGGTTGAATGTGGACGTGCTCATCGGAGTACCTCTGCTACTTCCCGGGCGTTGATCCGCCGGCCCGTGTAGAACGGAACTTCTTCGCGGACATGCCGCCGGGCTTCGGTTTCCCGCAGGTGGCGCATGAGATCCACCAGATCCACGAGCTCGGGAGCTTCCAGGGCCAGGATCCATTCCCAGTCGCCCAGGGCAAACGAGGACACCGTGTTAGAGAGCACCTGAGGGAATTTGCGTCCCTTCATGCCGTGGTCGTAGAGCATTTCGCGGCGTTCCTCGCTGGGGAGGATGTACCAGTCATACGACCGCACAAACGGGTATACACACACCCATTCCGCCGGTGCCTCTCCGCGGGCGAACGCGGGCGAATGACTCTTCGAAAATTCGGCATCGCGGTGTACGCCCATGGCGGACCACGCGATGTCTGCACCGGCGAGGGTTGCCGTCCGACGGAGGGTACGGACGGCGCTCTGGAGATCCTCCGCCTGGGAACCGTGGAGCCAGATCATGATGTCTGCGTCTGCACGCATGGCGGAGACGTCATAGAAGCCGCGGACGCTGACGCCTGCTGCCTCGAGTTCGGAAGCGGCAGTTTCGAGCGCTGCGCCGCTGTCCGGAGCGCCGGCCGACCGCTTGAAGACTGTCCAGAGCGTGTAGAACTGATCCGTTCCAGTGTCCTCACCGCTCTGCGACGTGTGGCTGGCGGAGGTACTCTGCACGTGGTTATAGCCCGCATTTTCGCTCATGGACCCAGTCTGCTCCTGTCAACAGGCAAATAAAAATTGGAGAGTTCTACAGCCAGTAGAAGGTTACCAATCTCACAGCGCCGGGTGTCAATGATCCGCAAGCAGACGCCTGGCGAGCGCAGCCCCGCGGTCGCGGGCATTGTCGATCACCGCTACCAGCCCCGTGCCCGCAAGCCATGCACCGGTGAGTTCGAGCTCCGGCTCAGCGGCTGCCGCAGCGCGAATGCGGGCAACCCGGTCCCGGTGCCCCAGCGTGGCGTGCGGCAGTGCGTTGGTCCAACGCACCACATCCCAGTCGACGACGTCCGCCTGCGTGATCTCGACGCCAAGAAGCACCGATGCATCCTGTAAGGCGGCCAGATAGAGGTCAGCGTCGGGTTGTTGTGCCGCTTCGTCGTCAACTGCGCCGCGACCGAAGGACAGGCGCAGCACGTGGCTTCCCGGGCCTGCCCGCTCGGCCAACCACAGCCACTTGGCGGTGGCGTGAGTCAACGCCTTTGCCCGCACACCGGGCGCGTCCCTGGCTACCAGCACGCCCGTCCCGCGCGGCGCCGCATCGAGCTCCGGCACATCAACCACCAGGCTGACCAGAGCCACCGCCGGCACCACAGCCGGACGGTCGTCGGCCAGTCCCGGTACCGTCGGCGTCAGCAGGTCGACGGCGGTGGGACCGTCAGTTGCAACCACCACGGCATCGGTCTGCATAGCGCCGGTCCGGGTGGTCACGGTCCAGCCGTTGGCAGTGCGCGCGAGGCGCTGCACGCGCTCCGATGCCCGAAGGACTGCGCCGTCACGCTCCAGGCGCTGGGACAGCGCAGACGCCAACTGGTGCATCCCACCCTCAAGGCCAGCGACGGCGGTGCCCGCCGGCGCAGCTTTCCGCATGGCGCCCACTGCCGCGCCGAGCGATCCGTGCTTACGCATCATCGCCCGTAGTCCGGGGGCGGCCGCGTCGACGTCGAGGTCCTCAGGATCAGCTGAGAGCACACCACCGACAACGGGAGCCACCAACCGCTTCAGCACCTCCGGCCCCATTCGGGCGCGTACCACCGCACCGAGACTGAGCTGATCCTGGTTCAGCAGATTACCCAGGGGCAACGCACGGTCCAGGCCCGCCCTGAGGCTCGCTGCACGCCCGATCAGCCCGGGCAGCGCAGGATCGCGCACATCCGCGGGTATCCCAAGGATTCCGGATTGTGGCAGCGGGACCGCGGTGGACCCGCTCTCCGCTGACCGCAGGTACAGCCACGCACCGGCCCCATTCGGGGTGCGGATCAAATTGCCCAGCCCGAGCTCACGCGCCAGAGCCGGCACAGTGTCGGAGCGGGTCGAGAACGACTCCGCACCGGCGTCGAGCGTTAGTCCGGCCAGTTCATGGCTGGCTACGGACCCTCCGAACACCGCAGAGGATTCAAGCACGGTCACGTGCAGACCCGCCGCCACCAGTTCCCGCGCAGCGCACAATCCGGCGATCCCGCCTCCGATGATGACGACGGCGGGGCCAGCCTCGACCTGCTTCCCTCGGCTCATCGGCTCGGCGGCACCGAATGAATGAGTGAGACAACCCTGGTCAACACGTCGGGGTCAGCATCGGGCGGAACGCCGTGCCCGAGGTTGACCACGTGACCGGGAGCAGACGATCCCGCTTCCAGCACAGCCCGTACGTGCGCTTCGAGTACCTCCCACGGTGCCGAGAGGAGAGCTGGATCGATATTGCCCTGCAGCGCGACCGTTCCGCCGAGTCTCCTGTTGGCTTCATCGAGCGGAAGGCGGTAGTCCACTCCCACCACATCGACGCCGACATCCCGCATGGCGACCAGGAGCTCCGAGGTGCCCGTTCCGAAATGCACGAGCGGTGCTCCGAGGTCACGGATATGGTCGAGCGCACGGGATGACGCCGGCGCAACGTGCTCCACGTAGTCGTCTAGCCCCAGCGATCCGGCCCACGAATCGAACAGCTGACCGGCACTGGCGCCGGCTTCCAGCTGCGCCCGCAGGAACAGGCCGGAGGCGTCTGCCGCCCACTCGGTGAGTGCCCGCCAGGCATCGGGATCCGCGTGCATCATGGTGCGGGGACCCAGGTGATCGCGGGACGGCCTGCCCTCGACCATGTAGGCAGCGAGCGTGAATGGAGCGCCTGCAAAGCCGATTAGCGGCGTGCTTCCCAGTTCAGCGACGGTACGGGCCACCGCCTCCCGGATCGGATCCAGTGCCCGGTCCGTCAGTTCAGGTAACGCTGCGATGTCCGTCGCGCTGCGGATGGGGCTTCCCAGAACGGGGCCAACACCGGGCACAATGTCCACGTCCACGCCCGCGAGCTTGAGCGGGATCACGATGTCGGAGAAGAAGATGGCGGCGTCGACGTCATGGCGCCGCACAGGCTGCAGGGTGATCTCGGCGGCCATGGCGGGATCAAGGCAGGCATCAAGCATGGCTGTGCCCTCCCGCAGCGCGCGGTACTCCGGCAACGAGCGTCCCGCCTGCCGCATGAACCAGACGGGTCTGCGGGACGGTGTCCGGCCGAGATAGGACTGGATAAGCGGAGACTCCGACGTCGTTCCGTCCGTCAGGGGGTGCGTTGCGCTGAGGGTCATGGGTCGATTCTGCCGAAGTTCGACCCGCTTGGATAACCGCGTTCCTCGCTGGTGGTCGAAATCACCTTCCTGCAGGGACGAACCGACGCGGCCATCCGCCTTCACTTCCGCTCAAGGGCGCGGATTCCGACGCTGTAAGGACCTTGGTGAGTTAGGCAACCCTATTAGGGTCCCGATGCCCGTCTTGGCTATGCTGGAATGGCTGTGAATTACTTTTCCTTGGTCGCCACCCACTCGGATATCGACCTGGAGACGGTCGCCCGGCTGAGCGTCGGGGCCGCCCAGGTTGCTTCATCCGCGCTTCAGGACAGCCCGGCGCTGGCCGGCGCGGTATCGCTTGCCACCTGTAACCGCTTCGAAATTTACGGCGAGGCCACCTCTGACGCGGATATCGAGGCAGCCCGCTCATCGCTCATCGCAGCAATCAGTGACACCTCCGGGTTGCCGAAGAGCAAGGTCTCCGGATCATTCACCACCCTCACCGGGCAGGATGTACCGCGCCACCTCTTCAGCGTGAGCGCAGGGCTGGATTCCGCCGTCGTCGGCGAACGGGAAATAGCTGGCCAGGTGCGTCGTGCGCTCGTCGAGTCCCAAAGCACGGGAACCGCCAGCGGCGGTCTAGTGCGGCTCTTCCAGGCAGCCTCCCGTACTGCCCGTGATGTCGGGGCACAAACCGCCCTCGGAGCGCGCGGACGCTCCATTGTGTCGGTTGCCCTCGACCTCGCTGCGGACCTCTCAAGTACCCGCGACCTCTCGGAGAAGTCAGTGGTTGTCTTTGGTACCGGCGCCTATGCGGGAGCCACCATGGCACTCCTCCGCGAACGCGGCTGCACAGATGTTTCCGTCTACTCCCCCTCGGGCCGGGCTGAGGGTTTTGTCGCCACGCGCGGCGGAACCGCCCTCTCAGACGAAGCACTGCCCGGTGCGCTCACTCGCGCGGATGTCGTCATAGGTTGCAGCGGCAGTGAACGCCGTGTCAGCGCTGCCGACATGCAGCAACTGAGGGAAGGCGTTGACCGCACCCTCGTGATCGTAGACCTCGCACTGAACCACGACTTCGATCCCGAGGTGGCTTCTGTGCAGAATGTGGAACTCATCACCCTGGAGTCGGTGCGCCTGGCCGCACCTGAAGAACAGGCGGAATCACTTCGCCAGGCCGGTGAGTTGGTGTCCGGTGCGGCCGAGGCCTTCCAGGAACAGGCCGCTTCGCGGTCCGTTGATGCTGCAATCGTGGCCCTTCGCAAGCACACTCAACAGGTGCTCGATGCCGAGATGGCCCGTGTCCGTGCGCAGCACGGATGCACCGCTGCAGCAGAAGAGGTGGAGTTTGCGTTGCGCCGGATGGTCCGCCAGCTCCTTCACGTTCCCACGGTTCGTGCGCGGCAGCTCGCCGCGGAGGGACGGCAGGAAGACTACACCGCTGCACTGGAGGCCCTGTACGGGATCGAACCTGAGGACGCCGCTGCACCGCCGCCGGAACAGAGCTGTCCTGTTCACGAGTTGGAAGCCCGCACCGGAACTGTCTGAAGTTTCGGGCGGCGCCCGCGTTTTCCGGCGCCTGCTAGCAGTCTTTAGTACTGCTGGATACTGCTCAGTACACCGGTTTCTCCGGTTCGACGTCATGGACCCACTGCAGGATTCCGCCCTCCACGTTATAGACCTTGCCCGCACCCTGTTCGCGAAGATGCCGGACAACATTGGCGGAACGGCTGCCGGCTTTGCAGTGGACATACATTTCCCGGGCAGTGTCGAGCTCCGTCTCGCCTGAAAGGATCCGGTTCTGGGGCATAAGAGTGGCTCCGTCGATGCGGACAATGTCATATTCGCCCGGTTCGCGCACGTCTATCAGGTCGAAGTCACGCCTACCCGCAGCACGTTCCTTCAGCAGTTCCTCCAGTTGTGCGGCGGTAATCGAGGGCAATTCTTCCGGTTCCTGCTCAGTGTTCAGCATAAGGCCGCAGAACGCTTCATAGTCAGAGAGTTCAGTGATCGGCGCAGCGGAAGGATCTCTGCGCACCCGCAGTTCGCGCCACGTCATGTCGAGTGCATTGAAAATCAGTACCCGTCCCAAAAGCGTTGAACCGATCCCGGTGATCAGCTTGATCGCCTCGTTGACCATCACTGAGCCGATTTGCGCGCACAACACACCGAGCACGCCTCCTTCAGCGCAGGATGGAACAGCACCCGGCGGAGGCGCTTCCGGGTAGAGATCACGGTAACTGGGGCCTCCCACCGACGGCTCGGCCCAGAAGACGCTCACCTGACCGTCGAAACGGAGGATGGAGCCCCAGACATAAGGTTTACCGAGGATCTCTGCGGCGTCGCTGACGAGGTACCGGGTAGCGAAATTATCCGTACCGTCAAGGATCAGGTCATATCCGGAAAAAATTTCGAGGACGTTGCTGTTGTCCAGACGTACCTCGTGCCGGATCACCGCTACGTGCGGATTGAGATCCACGATGCTTTGCTCGGCCGAGCTCGCTTTAGTCTGGCCGACATTGCCCACCCCGTGAATTACCTGCCGCTGCAGATTGGAGACGTCGACGACGTCGTCATCCACAATTCCGAGCGTTCCGACTCCGGCCGCGGCAAGATAGAGGAGCGCAGGTGAGCCCAGGCCGCCGGCACCAATCACCAGGACCCGCGCGTTCTTGAGGCGCTTTTGGGCTTCAAGTCCGAACTCCGGAAGGATGAGGTGACGTGAATACCGCTCCATCTCTTCCTTGCTAAGCTCGGCAAGGGGTTCCACCAACGGGCCGGGGGAAAGAGTCAAAGGACGCATGCTTCAATGTATGCCCACGGGCTGCCTGTTGCGTAACACTGTTGCGGCGTCCACTGCACGACCCACTCAGATGCCGTCAGAGCCCGTTGCCGCCCGTTGCGCAGTAGACTGGAGAACCCCGCTGCACGGCCGGGGATTCAAGTCCGTATGAGACACACAACCGAAAGCCCAGACACGTGAGTTCAGAGGCACCGGCAAACGGAAAAGCCACCCGGCTGCCGCGGGACGAGCGGCGGCGGCAATTGCTGAGCGCCGCCCATGAGGTGTTCGTCGCGAATGGATACCACGGCGCGGCAATGGATGAGATTGCCGAAGTTGCGCATGTCAGCAAACCGGTGCTGTACCAACACTTTCCCGGGAAAAGGGACTTGTACCTTGCATTGCTGGAAAGCCATCTAGCATCGCTGACCGAACTGCTGGTCGAGGCGTTGCGGTCCACCACGGACAACAAGATGCGCGTGCACGCCACTATGCGCGCATACTTCCAGTTCATCGCGCAGGACAGCCAGGCCCACCGGATCGTCTTCGAATCGGACCTCAATAACGACCCTGACGTCAGCCGCCGCCTTGAAGCGTTCAACGCACGCTTCGCTGACGAGATCGCCGGCGTCATCTCAGGAGACACGAGGCTTTCCCATCTGGAGGCAACCCTGCTTGGGCGGGCTATGGCAGGCATGGCACAGGTCAGCGCCCGATACTGGCTGGAGACGGACGGTAGCCTCGACATCGATGCAGCCAGTGAGCTCGTCTACCGTTTAGCTTGGCGCGGAATTAGTCGGTTCCCCAAAGAAATGTAAGTTACATTTCCCTTAGTTCAGAGGCGCCGGGTGTGCACCTCCGAGAGTCATTTGCTCGTCAACGAAAGGCTTTAACTGTGGAGATCAAGATCGGCGTTCAGAACGTCAACCGCGAAATTGTGCTCGATTCGAACCAGACGGCAGACGAAGTTGCCGATGTGGTCAGCAAAGCAATGAACGGGGGCGCAGAACTTCGCCTGACCGATTCCAAGGGGCGCCAGGTAATCGTTCCCGCCGGTGTTCTTGGCTACGTCGAGATTGGCGAGAGCGAGTCGCGCCGCATCGGGTTCGGCGCTCTCTAAGCGGAGTGATCCTCCATGGTTTCGCTGATTGTGGTCACCGGCGTCGCCATCTCCATCGGTTTCTTCGCCTGGTTTGCTGACCGGCGCCATTATCGATATGGAATGCTGCTGCTTCCCGGGATCTCCCTCAGCTCGGCGCTGATCCTGTGGATCATTCTGCAGTTCGCGGGGTTGGGATACCATCCTGATCTGTCTTGGATGGTCTGGCTCCTGCCGCTGGTTGCAGCAACCATCGTGACCGCGTGCGCCGCCTGGTGGTTCGGCCGTCACCGCGAGCAGGCAGACGCAGAGGCCATGACTGCAATTCTCAAGCGGCGCTGATCAGCTGACTTCCGCTAGGCGGTTCAGCCAAGAGGCACAGCTAATCGGTGCAGCTAGAGATCAGCGCGGCCATCGTGTGGTGACGAAGCGAGCGCATGCTCACGTTTGGGTATCCTTCCCGCCCGTGACGCCAGACGACCAGCCAGAACAGCGTGCCGAAACGCGGCCGCCATTGCCACGGGGTCCTGGGCGCGGGTTACAGCTGTGGCCAGGAGAACCGCGTCACAGCCCAGCTCCATCGCGAAGGCCGCATCCGACGCCGTGCCGATTCCGGCGTCGAGCACAATGGGGACTCCTGCGCGGGACACGATGAGCTCAATGTTGTGCGGATTCAAAATGCCCAGTCCTGTGCCGATCGGTGCGCCCAGCGGCATGACCACGGCTGCACCCAGCTGCTCAAGTCGCAGGGCCAGGACGGGATCGTCGTTCGTATAGGCAAAGACGGTGAACCCGCGGGACACCAGCGTTTCGGCTGCTTCCACCAATTCCAGGGAGTCCGGCAGCAGGGTGTGCTCGTCGGCGATGACTTCGAGCTTGACCCAATTGGTTTCCAGTGCCTCCCGGCCAAGCTCAGCGGTCAGAACGGCTTCACGCGCAGTGAAGCATCCAGCGGTGTTCGGAAGGATGCGTATCCCTTGCGAGTGCAGGAGCTGGAACAGCGATGCTCCTGTTTCCGGTGTGTAGCGGCGCATTGCGACGGTTGTCAGTTCCGTCCCGGATGCAGCGAGCGCCTCACTGAGTCCCTCCATGCTGGGCGCTCCCCCGGTTCCCATGATGAGCCGGGAGTTCAACGGGATTCCGTCGATTACGAGGGCGTCGGCGCTCAACGTTGTGCTCAGGTCCATGTCATCCTCCCTGTACGGCAGTAACGAGTTCGATGTCGTCGCCCTCAGTCAGTTCCCAGCCGGACCATTCGCTACGCGGAATGACCGCCGAGTTGACCGCCACGGCCACACCAAGCCGTGACCCGTCAGCCGGTTGCCCGGTAGATGTCAAATTTCTGCTGGTGAGCTCGGCCACGAAGTGCAGCAGGTCCGGGGCGAGGGTAGCTGATTGCACCCCGTTCACGGTGACGGTTTTGGCCAATGCGTTCATGCTTGTCCTTCCTCGAAACGATCCGGCCTGTACCGCTCAAGGCCCGGCGGGCACGGTTTGCCCTCCAGCAGGTCCACGCATAGCGCGGCCGCCACCGGCGTCAGCAGTACTCCGTGGCGGAAGAAGCCGGTTGCAATGATCAGTCCGTCGGCTCCGGGGACAACACCGAGCAGCGGCGCGTTGTCCGGCGTACCGGGACGTGCGCGGCACAGCGCTTCCTCTAGTTCAAGCTCAGCAACGGCCGGAACGAGCTGGCGGGCGTCGCGCAGCAGTTGATAGACGCCCCCTGCTGACACGCCGCTGTTGCCGTCCTCGCGCATTGTTGCGCCGAGTACAACGGTTCCGTCCGCGCGGGGAACCAGATAGACGGCCGTACCACGCACCAGACCGCGAACGGTGTGGCTGAGCAGCGGCTGCAGTGCAGCGGGTACCCGTAGGCGGAGGATGTCACCGTAGATTGGCCGCAGCGGAAGCCGGCACGGCAGCCCTGCAAGTTGTGCGGCCGCAAGACCGTTCGCAACGACAGTGTGGCGGGCCGGAAGGAAGCTGCCGTCTTCAAGGATCGCGCCTGTCACACGACGGCCGTCATACTCAAGGCCGGAGGCTCGTGCCCGGACCAGGCGTCCGCGTTCGCCGAGGGCAGCCAGCAGCGCTGCGGCCAGCTTCCGCGGATCGACCTGGTGGTCGTCAGGCGCGGAGAACGCCGCGGTGGCAGCTGGTCCGATCATTGGCTCCGACCGGCGTGCCTCGCGGAGGGACACCTGTTCAACGGACAGGGAATGGTGGGTCTGTACGTCTCGGAGGTCAGCGAGTGCGGTGCGGTCGGCGCCGTCGATCGCCAGGACCAGGGTGCCGGTTTTTCGGTAGCCTGGATCAATTCCCGTCCAGGCGAGGGAGGAAAGGAACTCCGGGTAGCGACATGCGGAGTCCACCGTGAGCTCGAGAAGGTGCTCTTCGCGGTAATGCAGTTCGCTGGCCGGGGCGATCATGCCTGCAGCGGCCTGAGTGGCGCCGGTTGCGGGATCCGGGTCCACCAGTGCGACCGAATGCCCCCTGCGGATCGCTTCCCAGGCGATCCCAAGCCCAATGATGCCCCCACCGATCACAGCGACGTCCACGTGTTTCTCCACCAGGAGTCCTTCCCTACGCCGGCATGATCCGGATCAGGTTCGTTGTTCTCACAACGCGGTCGGCGTCGGACGCCCTCTCAGCCGTGTGGCAGACCGGTGATTCCCGGACGCGGCACGGCTCCCGCAGTACCCCCTTATTGTAGGGGTATGAAACTGAGCGCTGCCCACCTTTACCTGTGCACGGATTCGAGACCGCAGCAAAAAGACTTCGACGCTTTCGTTGACGCTGCCTTCGAGGGCGGCGTGGACATCATCCAGTTAAGGGACAAGTCCCTGGAAGCCGCACAGGAGCTCGAGCTGCTTTCGGTGCTGCGTGCGTCCGCCGTTGCACACGGGAAGCTTTGGTCCGTCAATGACCGCGCAGACATCGCCGCGGTCAGCGGCGCCCCAGTACTGCATGTTGGGCAGCGGGACCTCCCTCCTGCGCTAGCGCAGCAATTCCTGCACGACGGCGGCACCATAGGGCTCTCGACGCACTCACCTGCGGAGGTGGCCGGTGCTGCAGCGAACGACGACGTCGGATACTTCTGTACTGGCCCGGTCTGGGCCACGCCGACCAAGCCCGGGCGGACCGCCGTGGGCCTCGAACTGGTGCGCGAAGCTGCGCGGCTGGAGGCGGACCAGGCCCGTGAGGGTTTGGCGTTGAAGCCCTGGTTTGCCATTGGCGGAATCGATCTGCTGAACGTGGAAGAGGTGGTGGCGGCTGGCGCGGCGCGAGTGGTAGTGGTCCGGGCCATTACCGAGGCGGATGATCCGCAGGAAGCGGCGGCGAAGATCCGGGCACAACTTCCCGCCTAGCTGTAGTCTCCGCAGCCGGCGTGTCCCCCACAACCAGTACTCGCGCCAGCCCGCACCGCCGGCGCCGGGGCGGTGCCGTTGGTCAAGGTGGCTCAGCGTTGGAGTTCGCGCCGGTGTCAGAGCGCGCGAGTTGGTTGTGGATGGCTTGTTCTACTTGCCAGTAGCGGTTGCGTCTGGGTGTTCGTTGCGGGTCGAGGTATGTCGGTGGTGTGAACCAGGGGATTCCGTGGACTGAT
>NZ_LMSO01000010.1 GCF_001428435.1 Arthrobacter sp. Soil782 | reverse complement strand
GGGTATGCCTACGTGCCATAATCTGTGAATTTCCTCCTGCACCCATTATCGGATGCGAAACTCACACAGTCACCGGACTCCTACCCGGGGACCCAACCACGCCCCTTGAGGGAAGCGCTGATACTCACTCGTTCACCGTTTCGGAACCCTCCGCCGGAGATGTTTGTTTGAGACTTCGTTCCAGCTTCAGCTTGGGAGAAGCTGGCCGTAACATCTGATCCGACGTGCATGGAAAAGCGGCGGAATTGGTCGTGGGCGTCAATTACCCCCACGTTGGTGGGAACAAGGCGCTCAATGTCGGCCATCACACGATAGACAGTGGACCCGGTGAAGCGTGATGAGCCCGGGCCGGCTACTGATTCTGCGAGTTCTTCAAAAACCCCATCGTTCGCCGAATTATTGATGTAGAGCAACTTCCGATTGCGGTCGTAGTAGAGAACATAAAGCTCGTAGGAGATTTCTTCGATTGTTTTCAGTTCCCCCCAGCGAACATCATGGCGGTTTTCAACAACGCACCATGCGATTCCGGCCGCTTCGTTAAGCCCGATAGGAAGGGTTAGCAGTTGACCCTCCCCAAAGAACTCGATCAAGTTGTGCGGGTCCCAGTTGTCTGATGCAGTGCGGTATACGACGGTGCTCATCTTGGGCAGTAGGCTGCGGAGTGCCACCTCTTCGGGGAGACTGGTGAACCCATCCTCGAAATCACTAACCTCCTGCTGCTCTTCGACTGCGTTCTCAGTCAGGTTCCGCAGGACCAAGTTCCAGTCCGAGTCTTCTGCGTATAGGCTTCGTAATCGCCTGTCGAACTGGAATTCTCTACGGGCCACGAACATGGACGCTCCGCCGTATTCACCACGATTGGAAGTGCGAGCGAACCTGCCAATGAATTGAAGAGTGACTCCGAGGCTCTTCTGCGGATCATGTACCGCAGCTACCTTCAGCGCTGGCAGATCGAATCCTTCGCCGAGCATATTCACGCAGATGACAACCCGTGACGAGCGCTCATTCAAAGCAGCAAGAGCTTCTTTTTGTTGCCGTTTTGGCATCTGGCTATTGATGATCACAGGCTTCAAATCGGAGGCTAGTTCATCATAGTGATGTTGGACCTCCTTGGCGCGAGGTATCCCGCTGACTCGAGCCATCAAGACATGATCAAATCCGTCTCGAAGATCCGATCGAAGTTTCACCAAGCTCTGTTCAGCTAGAGCCCTGTCGATGTCCCCGAAGTCGATAATGCTCTTGTAATCAATCTTCGAAAAGTACCCTTGTGCTTGGGCCTCTCGTAGCGGGAATGAATAGAGTACGCGACCTTGCAGATGCTTCCCATCCTCCCGAAAGGGAGTGGCAGTGAACTGAAGGACTCGTTTGCTCTCGAAGTTGCTCCGGATCTCCGACCACGTGCGCGCCGCAACGTGATGAGCTTCGTCAACAAAGAGGTGAGAACACAGGTCCAGAATCGATTGTCGTGCCTCAGCCTCACAGGCGCTTAGCGCCGACGGTGTTGTGATGATGACATTGCAAGCCTCTGCGAACTTTACTGCTGTTTCCGCGGAAGTGAAGCCGTGTTGAATCTGTCCCACGACTGGCCGGAGGGCATGATTGGTGACGATGCCAAGTTCTTGCAGAACGCCGAGCGTTTCGAACTTGCTGGCCACTTGACTGCGTAGTGCGTCCGACGGCACAAGCACAAGCACCCGTTGTGGGCGCGCGGCGACGAGTAGCGCAAGCATAGTTTCGGTCTTGCCCGTGCCGGTGGGCATAACCACAGTTGCAGGCGTGGAGCGATTCGTAGTCCAGTACCCGAGAACGGCGTGCAAGGCTCCGAGTTGCGGAGCACGCAGGCCGGGAGTCTCGCCCGTGCCTTCAGAGAATGTGATCGCCGATCTATAGCTTTGCAGTACATCAGCAGGGGCGCCGCGGCGGAGGAAAGTGGGCCGACACCACTCTGCTTTAAGAATGGGGTCTCCTACTTTTGACCCGACAGATAACCGCGCCCATAGGCAGTCTTCACTCGGCGGGTTCTCTCCGCCTGCTGCGGGCCATGTCCCATACACGTTGCTGATCTGTAGCGAGCTGTCGTCGCCCTGAACAGTGGTGAAAACACCTTCTGGCACCAGGAGGTGTCTCACAGGGTTGCTCTCGAAAAGTTCGATTGGTGCCCATACATTGGGACAGTGCCAACCCTTGGATACTGGTTTTTTTGTGCCGTGATCTGGCGTCATATTGAACGGTCCTCCGGATTCTGTCGCAAAGAACCCTTCAGCCCCCGCTTGCAATAGACAATAGATGACCTGACGTAATTGACGGGATCAGATCATTCGGCGACTCGACGGTGTGCGCATTTATCGCTGTTCTTGCGCCGAAGGGCGAGAACGCGACACTGGTGTAGTGCGAAGGCACCGGGCAAACGCCACCCTCCAGAACACGTCCGGTAAGGGATCCAACCGAGGGATGGTAATGGGCCCAGCCTACTAATCTGGGCAGACGGAAAGCGAACCGGGGACTGCGTACAACGAGATAGCGGCTGGCGCGCTGGCGTTGACGCCCGCTGTTTCCCTAACCGCCTATTTCGACGCTTACAGCCGGGCGATCGGACGCACCGAACTCCAACTGCTGACCCGTCAACGTTCCAGGAGTCTGTCGCAGTTCGTGCGCGGAGTGGCGACAGCTTCCTTACAGAACACCGCCAGGAAAATGTTGTGCGCACCTAGGAATTCGTCGGGCTCCCCAGGGTCTATCGTGCGTGCTTGCGCGTATTCCGGTTTTTCGGGGAGCGTGGCAAGCACTTGCTCATGCGCCAGCCATGCTTCCTCGCTACCGAACGCATACACGTTGTTAGCCGCCGCGTGGTAGTCAATCCGCGCCTGCTCCACGGCTTGGGCCGCCGGTTGCATACGGCGAATTTGTTCCGACTCATCTTGAACTTGCATCGTTTCGAGAGAGCCGACGAAAAATTGTGACGCCACGAAATAGGCGTTGGCTGCTTCAAGATAAGTCGAGTAATGCTCGCTGACTTGCTGGCGGCGCTCTGCTTCACGGTCAGCGTTTGCAGTGATCATTGGCCCTACAACAGCCGCCAATAAGGCGCTGATGACCGCTACAGCGCCTGTCTCAACCAAATGTCGGGCCCTGCTGGTGTGCTGCTTTTCCGTCCTAGCCCGGATTCCTGGCGTTCTTCCCATTTGGACATTATGACCATCCCCGCTCATCCCGACAGCCTGTGGTCGCCGCACGAGGCCGAGTCTATATCGATTCTCCGCTCATATTCCTGCATAGAATCCGGATACGGAGGCTCCCAAACCTGATCCGCGGCACACAGTCCGCCTCTTCCCTGACTGCGCGGATGATGCGCTGTGATTCGGCGGGCCATCGAGTAAGACCAGACCGGTCTTTCCGACGAGCAGTGGCCTTGGATAGAGGCGCCCACTTTGGCTCTTCACTGGGGCAACTGGCTGGCAGACCGATCGGCCCGAAAGTTGTTGAAGGATCCTATCCTTACGAGATGCTACTGATATTCAGATGAGGAGATGCCAGCGTTATGGAGAAAGAGACGGACCCTCTAGCCGACTCAGAAGAACCCTTCGCCGTCGCCGCCGCAAGGCTTGAGGGACTGATACGTCAGCATGACGATCTTCAAGGCGGTTCCGAATTCCAGGCAGAGCAAAAGCGGCTGGAACGACTGACCGCCGACTTCGTCGATGCAGTGAGAAGTACCGCCCTTGCCTTCACTCGCTACCCCAGTTCAGAGCGCTGGCTGTTGCAGTCCTCGATGGATGACTTTATTGAGTCGGCGGTTTCAGTGCATATCTTGGGTATGCAGGGTGTGTTCAACGTCGGCCGACGCGAGTTGCGTTACATGCTTGAGTTGGCAGTCAAGGCTGTCTACGTCGACCAACAATTCCCGGGTGACGCGCTCCTAATTGATCGTATTGCTTACCTACATAGTGACGTTCCGCGCTCGTCCGTGGATGTGGCTGACCGATTGAGGCTACGGATGCTGCCGGACCGGGAGAAATTCTGCACCGATGTGCATGACGCATTCGGGGCGCTGAGTGGCTATACCCATGTTTCGAAGAAGATGCTAGATGAACGGGTCCGCCGTGTCTCGCGCGACGAGTACCCAGGCTTTGAAAGCGCTAGGACCCTTCGAGCATTCAGTTCACTGGTGGCTAAGACGTACGATGTCGTCCTTGCGACCATCTTCGAGGGAGTCGGGCCCGCCTTCACTGGCGATCTCTTCCTAGATCACATCGATCACAAGGAAAAATGGGCCTACTCTAAGACGAGCCACCTCAGGAATGTATCGGTCCACTTCGATTACAAGCGTGAACGCCAGTCGCGGAGCGCAAATCTCTAGTCAGAACCAGACATGAGCTGAGCAGGAGGTAGATCACTACAGGCGGATAAGCTCGCCCTCACGATGGAGAGCGGGTCCTGCTTGCAAGCTTCGCAGTTCCGGGATTGGTGTTATAGGCCGGTGTCATGAGGTGGGGCCACCGAACTCGATCTCATAAATTACCTGCGCGGTGAGGGATCCTAGAATCGAGCAATCAATATGAGTCCGAACTCGGCGTCGGTTTCTCCCGCGGGAGAGTGACGAGGCTAGTCGATGTAACCGAAATCTCGGCGAGTTAGAACCTTTCCGTCGAGAAGGACGCGGACGTAATCAGGTTCTAGTTCTGGACCGTTGTAATCGCGCCCGAATATCAACAGAGCTTCAGCGGCCAAGCGCAGCCAACGGTTAGCTTCTTCTCCGTCATTGGCGAAGCGACGCGGGGACGCGTTAGTACCACCATCATGCTCGTACACCGTTTGAAATAGGTGGATGTAATAAATGAAGTAGGGCTTCTTGTTGTTGCCGGGATCAACGAAGCCCAGCTGCTCAGCCGTCGTCAAAGAAATCTCCTCAGACCCCTGCCTGAGGATGAACGCCCTGCCAGGCTCCGATCCGATACCCCCTTTGAACTGTAGCGACACGTCGCGGTCGTTATCGCGGACGCAACGTTTCTCTGAGTACCAAGGCTCTCCTTCGGGCAGGTGGATGGAAAACACCTCAGAATCCTTCCATTAGTCACTGGCAACGGATGCGGTAACTTCCGACCCGTGAGGGCCAGGAGGAAATTCGCGGTCCCTCGTCACTTGTCAGGTCAACGGCGGACCCGGCCTACTGCACGGGCCAATTAACGCCGCGATCGCCGAAAATTACCTTGGAGACCTTGGCTCGGAGGGACTCTCTGAAGCTCGGAGGATACGCAGGTGGGAGCCAGGCACGCATGGTGATGATGGGCCTAGGGATTTCTTTGGAGCCCGCCTCCGGCAGCTCACGGTGGTGATGAAGGACCACCACCGGCACCTTCGACAGTGCGGCCGTCAGCTCGGACCGGCTCGAGTCGGACATCATGTTGATGATCTGGAGGTGTGCTTGCTCCGGCGACAATGCGTACAGCGAGGTGAACACCAGTGTCCCTGTGGTGGCCGCCTTGACCGCGACCTCGACGGTCTCGGCGCGTTGCAGGAGCTCGATCTGCAGGAGGTCAGGGTTGTCGAGGAGCGCTCGGCGGGCCCCAGCGGCGTAGGTTTGCTTGTCCCAGGCAAGCTCGTATTGGGTGATCGCTGGCAGGTTCGGCGCGTCCTCGTACGCGAACCTGATCAGATTCTCGACGGTGGCGACTCTCTTCCCGAAGGCAGTCCGAGCTACCTCGATCAACGCCGCCTGGGACGTGGATCGCCCTGAGGCCGCTAATCCGCTGAAGACGATCAGCGCGGACGTCAGCCTCGGAATATCGCGGCCTGCCGG
Organism: Arthrobacter sp. Soil782; assembly: GCF_001428435.1. GTDB lineage: Bacteria > Actinomycetota > Actinomycetes > Actinomycetales > Micrococcaceae > Arthrobacter_D > Arthrobacter_D parietis. The sequence continues at coordinate 169,616 of NZ_LMSO01000010.1, read as the reverse complement.
GTCTAGGCCGGTGTCGCTGAAGCTCGGAGCGGGTGGGGGCGGAGGCCTGCCCGGCTCGTCCATGCTCATGCCCGTAAGGCTACAGGGTCGAGGGCCTGCTGCATGGCACCCCATGAAGCCTTCGCAGGCGCTCACTCCCCGGCTCACATGGCTGCACGAGTGCGGTGGAGGATCGGTTACTGGGACAGACCTGACGGGCCATGGCCGGGGGAGTGGTTCCGCTGTGAAATGCAGCGATAGATGGCGGCGTTTTGGGGAAAGGTCGCGTCACTCTAAGCTCTCGAAGAGTGCTTGATGTCCAGGCCAAGAGGGAGCAACATGACGACAGCAACAGGTGTGAAGTACGAGACGAGGTCCGTCAAGACGGTTCGGGGCTTGGAGGCCAGGACTAGAGCCAAATTAGAGAAAGAGGGCTGGGAGTTCGTCTCTCAGGAACAGGGGACAGTGCGGTCGGAGCTGACCTTCCGTCGCCGTAAACCAGAGACTCCGTGGAAATTGATCGGGGCGGGTGGCGGCCTGCTCGCACTCCTCATCGTCGGATCGCTCATCGCCAGTGCATTCGGGGGAGAGAGTAGTTCAGACAGCAGTGCTGAGGCGCTTCCGTCGCCGAGCCCGTCCTTAGTCGTAGAAACCCAAGCCCAGACCGCTCCGCCTGAATCAACCGTGCCGGCTGAAGCAACGACACCGTCAGCCGAGCCCCCGACTCCTGCTCCTGTGGTCACAGCTATTGAGCCACAAGCCAGCGTTGAAGACACGACTTGCAACATCGATGAGAACTTCGGCAAATGTTTGTATGGGCAAACTGCGATATATGAAGATTCTCGACGTAGTGGGGATCAGGTTTTGCTCGAGATCACGGTGCAAGAACCTCAAGAATTCGAGCCTGGGAAAGACGCTGACTTCGCTAGCACGACCCTTGGGGGTACACCAAAGAAAGGTGCTGACAACCTTTACTTCGATGTCACTATCAAGAATTTGTCCGAAGGGGTCGTCTTGGGACGTAGTGACGTCCAGTTAGTCGCTAACAGTGCTATGGATGGCGACTTTGATGTCCGTTCCGTCCAGGATGACGTAGTGGAAGCCTATTGGGATGCAAAACTTGAACCAGGACAAAGCTCAACTTTGAGAAGTGGCTGGAATTTCAACGACGCTTCTGAACCTACCTTCAAAGTCCGCATTGATGGACTCGGTGGAAATAGCGTCACTTTTTCACACAACTAGCAACAAGACCCCTTCATCGAAAAAGTGACAATCTAGTTGGAGTATTACTCCCTTGACGCTGCTCCGTGTTGTCGACGGGGATGCCACGCGCCCCTCCCGCGTCAACGGTTGCGCTCCTATGCCATTGGGCAGCGTCTCTCTAGTTGCCCACGCCCATGAGGCCTCATGATGTGGTGGAGCTGGCGCTGTTTCGCTGATGCGCAAATTCATCGGTAGGAGCACATTTCAACCGCCGGCCGTGATTCCACCAAAGCGCCCGTTGAGGGATCCTCCCAAACTCCTCCGAACCGCATGCGGAAGCGGTGATCACTGTGGTGTCTTCGTGCCGTTCTTCCCCATTTGCTGCCGGGGAGCGCAGTCAGATGAGCTTCCTGTGGACGTACGTTGTGCCCTACTGCCAATGCCGTGGGGCCCTGCTTTGTGCGTAATTGCTGGTTTTGCCGTGAAGCCCTGTGTTGTGGGTAATTGCTGGTATTGCCATGAAACCGTGCATTGCACGCAAACAGAAGAAGTTGTCTTGGTGCGGCATCGGTGTCGGTGCTGGAGCCATTGCAAGTTCGACTGTTAGGAGAAGGGCCTGGTCCCTCCGGGGAGCGTTGTACTGGGGCATCCGCTAGATATATTGACCACAGAGGTCCGTACTCACCGTTGGCCGTTCAGCAATGCCGCGAGTTCCCTCCCGGCATCCCGCGCAGGACGTTGGATTAACACCCCGCGACCCGATTTCGCGGAGGCTTCGACGATTTCCATTAGTTGCTCCTCGGTGAACCTGACGGTTCTCGCATCGATCCGCAAATGCGGCCAAGACCCGCGGTGTCAGCGATGGTCGAAAAGTGAGCCGTTTTGTGGGTTGAAAAGTGAGCCACTTTGACGTTGGTTATTCTGCCGTATTTTCCGGCCTTGTCGAGGGCAGGGACTCCGCTTGGGTGTGTTTGAGCCGGTAGCTGGAGCCCTTGAGGGTGACGACCTCGGCGTGATGGACGATGCGGTCGATCATGGCCGAGGCGACGACCTGGTCACCGAATACGTCTCCCCAGCGTGCGAAGGGCAGGTTCGAGGTCAGGATCAGCGAGGCGTGCTCGTAGCGTGAGGACACGAGTTGGAAGAAAAGGTTTGCGGCGTCTTGCTCAAAGGGAATGTAGCCGACCTCGTCAACAATGATGAGCCGGTAACGGCGTAACCGAACCAGTTCCTGCGGCAGCCGCCCATTCTGATGAGCTGTTTGCAGCCGGGCAACCCAGTCGGTGGCGGTAGCGAACAGGACCCGGTGGCCGAGCTGGGTGGCACGTAGCCCCAACCCGGTCGCCAGGTGGGTCTTCCCGGTTCCGGGCGGCCCGAGCAGGACGATATTCGATGCTTCGGTGAGGAACGCACCGGTGGCCAGATGGGCGATGGTGTCCCGTTTAAGGCCGGGCTGATGATCGAAGCTGAAGTCCTCCAACGACTTGCGGGCAGGGAAGCCAGCGGCTCTGGCCCGGGTCTCAGCTCCGGAGGCTTCCCGTGCGGCGACCTCGCGTGAGAGCACCGCGGCGAGGTATTCCTCATGCGTCCAGTTGTTGTCGCGGGCCTGACCGGCGAGCCTGGGCGCCGCTTCGCGTATCCGAGGCGCCTTCATCGCCCGGGAGTAATACTCAATCTGGTTGATGGTCTCCTTCGCCTCAAGCATCAGGCCACCTGCCCGTCATCAAGGACCACACCGAAAGCCCGGTCGTAGTCCGCCAGGTCACGCAGCCCGGAGACATCCATGGCAGGTGCAGGGTGTTGGAAGGCTTTGCGTAGAGCGCCGGCGGCCTCGACATGGTCAGGGTCGGTGATCGTCAGACCGGTTCCCCAGGACCGCGGATGGTTCCCAACGCACCGCCCATCAAGGTGGATCGTAACGGTGTCCAAGTCCGCGGTGACCTCGACGAACCTACCGATCGCCTGCGGGTGCACGGAATAGTCATTCGATGCCATCCGGACGTAGTAATCCCTTGGAAGCCGGACCCGGGTCCTGAAACCGGTCACCGGTGGAACCGGTGGCAGCCCCAGCATCGCCGCCTTATCCCGGATGATCAGCTCAGCGGGCCGCGCCCCGGTCCGCCGGACCAGCCGGGCGTTGGCACGAGGCAACCACAGGCCGAGCTGAGTGTTGAAATCCTCCGGTGAGGTGAAGGACCGGCCCGGCAGGAAAGAGGTCTCCAAGAACTGATTCGCCCGCTCCACCACACCCTTGGTTTCGGGGTCGTACGGTTTGACCTGCAAGATCTTGGTGGCCAGAACCCCCGCGAACGCCGCGACCCCGGCAGCGTAACTGTCCCGCCGCCCGATACCGGATTCGTTATCCCAAATCAGCCGCCGCGGAACAGCACCCAGACGCCCGATGAGTTCCCACATGCCGGCCAGCAGATCCCCTGTCATCCGGGACGGGATCATCTGGGCCATGATGAACCGTGAATACGAGGACACCATCACCAGAACCGGCAACACCCGTGGTTTCCCGTCACCGACCGGTATCCGCACCTCAGGGAACCACAGATCGCATTGCGCCTGATCACCCGGTTCGTAACTGATCCGGTCGGCGGGATCAGCCGGGGCGTACTCCGGGCGGATCCTGGCCACGTTCTCCCGGAACCATGCCGGGGACCCGGACCAGCCCACCCGCTCAGCCAGCACCGTCGCCGGCATCCGCGGGTTCTCCTTCAACAGAACCCGAACGGCCGGCTCCACCGCCTTGATCCCCGAGGCTTGCGGCGCACGAACATAAGTCGGTGGACCATCAGCACTCACCGCCTTCGCGACAGTGTTACGGGAGATGCCCAGCCTCGCCGCTATCGACCTCATCGATTCACCCTCGGCAAGATGCAACCGCCGAATAAGAGCCCAATCCTCCACTGTGATCACCCACCCAATCGTTTGGAACAGGTGGCTCAGTTTTCAACCGTCACAATGGCTCACTTTTCGACCGTCACCGACACCGCGGTAGACCTTTTCCCGCACTGAGCGCACCGATATGCCGACGCGATCTGCAACCTGTTCTGGCGTGAGCAATTGGAATTGTGGTTCGGTGAACATACGGACGTCCTCTTGAAGTACGCAGGCACTTAGTGGCCTGATACTTACCCCTATGCGCGCCGGTGCTCGACAGCCGACGAGCTAGTGAGCAGCGCTTCAAAGCGGCCGCAGAGGCAGAGGATTAGTCGCGTGGTTCGCGTGGTCGAATACGAGGTGAGATGAAGGCACAATGCGGGACATACCGTGCCAAAAACCGCGTATTCATGCGGAACTCGCTGTGGGCGCCACGCCGAGAAGGGGGTCCAAGTCCCCCTCCGCGCACAACAAAAACCCCGGTTCGCCGGGGTTTTTTTGTGCCCTCGACCACGTCGATGCTGCCGCCAAACCCACCTCATGGGTTCGGCTGAGCTGCGCACTTCGCAGGCCAGGCGCGGCCGCGGGCCTCCGGGAGGAATCAGGAGCGCCGGCGTCTAAGGGCAAGGGTCACCGGCCGAATACCCCTGCACTCCGTGTCGCGCACCTTGATACGTGCCAGCGTTGTGCTGAAACTTCTCGTCATCGGGCAACTCACTGTAGGTACGCGGTCTGCTCAGATCCTTGTGGCGGGCCAACAGTCCCAGGAGGGTCACCACAGCCCCGGCTGCGATGAGGAGCGATCCCGCGACGACGGCCGCTATGCCCAGGGCGTCGCTCTTACCTTCGATGACATCGGCGAATGGAAGTAGCAAGGCGGTCAGACCTACCACGATCGATAGTCCGCCGGTGCTGAGCAGTTTGGTGTGAGACATCATTTCCCCCCCGGTTGGGGACTCCATTGAACCATGGGTATGGGATGCATCACAGGTGCAGTGCGCTCAAACTTCGCCAGTCGGGCGGTGTCTCAGGAACACTGGGAGGCGGCATGGACACCCTCGATGGGCGCACCGGAATTGCTGATAGGGCATCCGCTGCGAGTCCCTTGTGCTTACAGTGGGCGGGGAGTCCACCCGGATACGTGAGGAGAGGTTGTCGATGAGCGAAGAGTGGTACCGGAACTTCGACAAGCGGATGTCGCTCTCCATCTCCAACTCGTGGCGAAAGCATAATGAGGCCGCTGGAAAACGTCAGATACTCGCGGGGTCCGTCTTCGCCCTGATTGGCATCTGCCTGCTCGTCGCAGGTGTGAGCCGGTATGTTGACGTGGCCTACCGGGACGGAAGCAGTGGTCTCGCGGTGGTGTTCTTCCTCTTGATCTCAGCTCTTGTCCTGCTGGTGGGAGGGATCGTGCTGTCCTGCGTGGGCTACTTCACCAGGCGGAAAGCCGAACGAAGGACCAGAACCTACGAGGATCTTTCGTCTGGTTGAACGGCAGCACCCGCTCCTGTCGAACGCAGGGAGCGGGTGCGTAACGCGTGGACGGGTCCTACTCGGTGGCAGGAAGTTCCGCGTCCGGCGTCTCCTCGAGGTAGGTGGCCTTCCAGGCACCATCGGAGTACACCACGGTGGCGGAGTACATTGAACCGGCAGAATCGAAGGGGCGAGTCTCCTCCACGTCGCCGGTCTCGTTGAACTCGGTGTAGGCATCCGGGTTAACCGGAATCATCGCGTCAACCTCAACACCTTCCGCCACATCCTCGGCGGCGGTCGTGATGAGGATTTGCTTCACCTTGGGCTGCCCGCCCAGAATCCAGCCGCCGTCGTCGTAAATGCCCTTGATTGTTTCTGCATCGGCAACCGCTGCCTCAGCACCGTCCAGCGAGGCGAGCAGTGCCTCCACATCGCCAGTCTGCTGGGCATAGGACTTGAGTTGGAAGACGTGGTGCAGAAAGGCCTTGGCACCGTCAGCGGTGGGTTCGCCCATGAGGTCATTGACAGCAGGCTCGGCGATGTTCTCTGCAGGTGCGGTTGAGCTTGCCGGCGTGGGCGCCGCGTTGGATCCGGTGGCGGCAGAGTCGGTGGACTCCCCGCAACCGGTGAGCACAGCGAGGGCGACGGCGGCGGTGGCCGCAATCTTGATGGTCTTCATGATCTCCCCAGAAAGGTAAGTGATGCGCCCGAAGTGGCGTCGACGCCCATCAGGATAGCCGTAGCCTGAGGCAACGGAAGCCGAAGCTGGCTTGAACGTGCTGGAAATCACACGGCATGGGCAGACCCCGGACGCGGCATCGGTAGGCTGGTCCTAACACCCGCTATTCGATGGAGGTCTGCAATGGGCGTCGCCCCCGAAGAAGAAGTTGTCCGCATCTGCCGGGAACTCATCCAGATCGACACTTCGAACTTCGGAGATAGCCAGGGACCAGGAGAGCGCAAGGCTGCAGAATATACGGCAGGTCTCATCGAAGAAGTAGGGCTCGAGGCGCAACTGTTCGAGTCAGCCCCCGGACGGGCTTCCGTTCTGACCCGGATGTCAGGAACCGACTCCAGCCTTCCGGCCCTGGTGGTGCACGGCCACCTCGACGTCGTACCTGCTCAGAAAGAGGACTGGAGTGTCGATCCGTTCAGTGCAGAGGAGCGCGACGGATTGATCTGGGGTAGGGGAGCGGTGGACATGAAAGATATGGACGCCATGATTCTTTCCGTCCTGCGCTCAATGCAGCGCGACGGCACACGGCCCAAACGAGACCTCATCTTCGCGTTCTTCGCAGACGAGGAAGCCGGCGGAAACTACGGCGCCTCCTGGCTGGTGGACAACAAACCTGAACTGTTCGACGGCGCAACTGAGGCGATCTCGGAGGTTGGCGGGTTCTCGGCAACCATCGGCGGCCAACGCACGTATCTTCTGCAGACGGCAGAGAAGGGTATCTCCTGGCTTCGGTTGGTGGCGCACGGCCGCGCAGGCCACGGTTCACAGATCAATACCGATAACGCTGTAACGCAGCTCGCGCGCGCAGTAGCGCGCATCGGTGAACATCAGTGGCCGATCGAGCTTACGCCGACCACGCGACAATTCCTCGACGGCGTCACGGAGCTGACGGGGGTTGAGTTCGACGCAGATAACCCGGAAATCCTGTTGAAGGAGCTGGGAACCGTTGCGCGCTTCGTCGGCGCAACCTTGCAGAACACGTCCAACCCCACCGTGTTGAAGGGTGGCTACAAGCACAACGTCATCCCCGGCAGCGCCGAAGCGCTCGTTGATGTCCGCACTCTGCCCGGACAGGAAGAGGAGGTTTTCGAGACGATCAAGTCGCTGGCCGGCGATTCCGTGGATGTCAGCTACGAGCATAAGGATGTCTCGCTCGAAGTACCGTTCGCGGGGAACCTGGTGGACCGCATGGTGGATTCGCTACTCGCCGAGGACCCCGGAGCCAAGGTGCTGCCTTACACTCTTTCCGGCGGAACCGACAACAAGTCGCTGAGCCGGCTCGGCATCACGGGTTATGGGTTTGCTCCTTTGCGGCTGCCCGATGACCTCGACTTCACCGGCATGTTCCACGGCGTGGATGAGCGGGTGCCCACCGATTCACTCCGCTTCGGTGCGCGCGTGCTCAACCGTCTACTCACAGGCAGCTGATGAGTTCCGTCGCAGAGGAAATGCTTCCAGCGGATCTCCTCGAGCGGTTCCGTGCACGTGCGGCGGACTACGATGCCCGGAATGTTTTTTGCACGGAAGATTTTGAGGAGCTCGCTTCCCGTGGCTACCTGCGCCTCTTCTGTCTGGAGCACGACGGCGGAGCAGCCGTGGGCATGGCCCAGGCAGTGGCCTGCCAACGCAGGCTGGCATCGGCCGCCCCTGCCACGGCCCTCGCTGTGAACATGCACCTGGTCTGGACGGCTGTGGCCAGGCTGCTCGCACAGGAGGGAGACAGTTCGCTGGGCTTCATCCTCAGCGAGGCATCCGCGGGAGAAATATTCGCCTTCGGGCTCTCGGAGCCTGGCAATGATTCGGTGTTGTTTGATTCGAGCACCGTCGTAGAGCGTCGCCCGGATGGCGGTTACGCATTCACGGGCACCAAAATCTTCACTAGCCTTTCGCCCGTGTGGACCCGGCTTGGTGTGTTCGGAAAGTGCATGGATGAAGACGGTGAACGGTTGGTTCACGGATTCGTCACCCGCGGCTCGGCCGGCACAGAGATCCTGCCGGACTGGAACATGCTTGGCATGCGGGCGACGCAATCCCACACAACCCTGCTGAACGGCGTCTTGATTCCACCGTCAAGGATCTTCCGGAAGCTACCGGTCGGGCCGAATCGGGATCCACTTGTCTTTGCTATCTTTGCGGCGTTCGAGACGCTGATCAGCGCCGTCTATGCCGGCATTGCCGACCGCGCCCTTGAATTGGCTGTGCAGGCCGCGCTCCAGCGGGCTCCGGGGATGGATGGAATTCCTGTTACATCCCGTCCTGGCGTGCGTTCAGCCGTGGCAGACGCCGCCATGAGCTGGGAGCGCGTTGATGCCCACATTCGGCTGCTGGCCTCGGACCTTGATTCCGGGGCAGCTCATGGGGATCATTGGTTCGCTAAACTGGTGGCGCTGAAGATTCACTCTACGAGCGCCGCCCGCGAACTGGTGGACGCGGCAGTGGTTCTATCCGGTGGACAGGGTTACTCCAATGACAGCGAGATCAGTCGCATCTCGCGGGACGTAGCAGCGGGTTTCTTTCATCCGTCCAACCTGGAGTCGGCGCGCCGCACGGTTGCATCGGCGTGGCTTGGTCCTGAGCAGCAGTAAGAACCACTGCTCAGGCGGTGCGCTCTACTCGGAGCACTTTGCGCCGTAGCCAGAAGCGTCGGTGACCGTTTACGTAAATGCAGCTCCGCTCCAGTTCCCACTTGCCGTACTCTGCATGCTCAGTCAGTAGCTGGCGCGCCATGGAGAGTGGTTCGCCGGCGTTGACGGTGAGCACGAGGTACTCATACTGGCGGCCGTAATCCCGTTTCCGAATGGCGGTTGAGTTCAGAAATTGTTCGCGCATTTCCCTCCAATTTGCTTCACTTTACCGATAACGTCTAGACCATGAGCATCGATCCGCGTGTCGCATTGCAATCGCTGGTTTCCGCACTGGAAGAACACCTCGCCGCGGCAGCATCACGCAGGGGAGAGGATGATCCCGCGGTCGAAGCCGCCTATCTTTCCATCGCCGATTCGTTTGAGACCTACGAGGAATCGCTGTATGACGCCTACGGCGAAGTGACTCCCCTCGTCATCTACGAAGACGACGAGGAAGATGACGAAGAGGGCAGCAGCGGAAATGGAGTGCGGGAACCGGCCAGCGGCTCCTGACCTGGCCGTCAGCTTTCGGCCGCGACGCCGCATTGAGACCGTTTCGGGATGTGAGCGCTCAGCGTGGCGCGGAGACCTCGTCCAACACCTCGGAGATCTGCGCAGGAAGAGGCGCCAGCGAGCATGCCAGCAGTTCCTTCAACTGCGCGCCAGTGCGTGCTCCGAGCACCGCCGAGGCCACGGTGGGGCGTTGGAGAAGCCAGCGAAGCGCTACTTCGGCGGGCGAAAGTTCCAAACCTCTCGCGGCGGTGGCCACCGCTTCAGTAATGCGCGCTGCTCGCCCTGACAGGTACGGTTCGAGGTAGCCGGCCCACTCATCGGACGCGGCACGTGAGTCAGACGGCAGCTGCGATCGATACTTGCCTGTCAGTGCACCGCGTCCAAGCGGTGCCCATGCGAGCGTTCCCACTCCGAGAGCGTCCGAAGCCGGTAGCACCTCGTCCTCCGGGCGACGGCTGAGCAGTGAATACTCCGTCTCGTGGACTGAAAGGGGAAACCCCGCCGTTGAACATAACCGGGTCAATTCCCAACCTGTGTAATTGGTCACCCCCACATAGCGTGCCTTGCCCGACCTGTAGGCGTAGTCGAGCGCAGCCAGCGTCTCCTCTACGGGTATGTTCGCACCGGTAGCGGGTGCCATCCAGATATCAACACTGTCGGTACCCAGGCGCGAAAGCGAAGCATCCAGGGAATCCAGCAAGCCTTTTCGGGACGCGTCGAGGCGTCCCTCGGACCAGTGCCGCGGAATGCCGCCGGACACGGCAAGGACCACCTCTGAGCGCGCAACAAGATCGCCCAGCAGCGATCCAAGTACCGCCTCTGACTGTCCCTCAGAGAAACGTGCGGCCGTGCTGATCAGCGTTCCGCCGGCCTCGACGAACAGGCGCAACTGCTCCCGCGCCGCTTCTTCGTCAACGTCGCTGCCCCAGGTCATTGTTCCGAGGCCGAGCACTGATACCAGTTGTCCGCTACCGCCTGCGTTTCGCCACTGCATACGCCTAAGCCTACTGGCCGAGGGACCCGCGCCGAGTGCGGGCGAGGGGCGAAGGCGAGGACTCATTGAAGTGTAGGGCCGGCACGGTGACGTAGGGTCTTATCTGTGAATTGGATCGAAGCGGCCGTCCTGGGCCTCGTTCAGGGCCTTACCGAATTTTTGCCAATCTCATCAAGTGCACACCTGCGAATCGCCGGAGAGCTTCTGCCCAGGGCACAGGACCCGGGGGCAGCTTTCACTGCGATTACCCAGCTCGGGACAGAAACCGCGGTGATCGTGTACTTCTGGCGGGACATCGTCCGAATCATCAGGGCGTGGTTCGGCTCCCTCACCGGCAAAACCGCGCGGAACGATCCGGACGCTCGAATGGGGTGGCTGGTCATCCTCGGCAGCCTGCCGATCGTCATCCTCGGGCTGCTCTTCCAGGAGCAGATCGAAAGTACGTTCCGCAGTATGTGGCTGGTGGCTACCATGCTGGTCGTTTTCGGCGTGATCCTCGCGGTTGCGGACGCCGTTGGCCGCCAACGGCTAACTCTTGACCGGCTGACCTACAAACACGGAATCCTGTACGGGCTTGCGCAGGCGCTCGCTCTTATTCCGGGTGTCTCCCGCTCGGGTGGAACGATCACTGCCGGACTGCTGATGGGCTACACGCGCGAAGCAGCCGCGAGATACTCCTTCCTGCTCGCCATCCCCGCAGTTTTTGGCAGCGGTCTCTACCAGCTCTACAAGAGTGCCGGGACGCCCGGTCCCTATGGTGGCCTGGAGACCCTCCTCGCAACCGTCATCGCCTTCGGGGTGGGCTACGTCATCATCGGGTGGTTCCTGAAGTTCGTCTCCACCCGCAGTTATGGCGTCTTCGTCTGGTACCGGATCGTCCTCGGCCTGGTAATCTTCCTGCTTCTCGGCTTCGGCGTCATTACCGCCTGACGCGTCTGTCGCGCCGATCGCCAGCATCCAACCCCGTAAGGTAGAACAGTGATTTCCTGGAATTCCCGGACCGTTCCGGGCCTGCCCGGCAGCCCTCCTCCCATTCGCCTGTGGGACAGCGCCCTGAAGCGCTTCATAGAGCTTCCCGCTGGGCAGCGACAGGGATTGTATGTCTGCGGAATCACCCCCTACGACGCCACGCATATGGGCCACGCGGCCACCTACGTGGCATTCGACCTGCTGAACCGGCTCTGGCGGGATGCCGGGTCCGCGGTGGACTACGTCCAGAACGTGACAGACGTAGATGATCCGCTGCTCGAGCGCGCCAGCGCCACCAACGTCGATTGGATGGATCTCGCCCGCTCGCAAACGGACCTTTTCCGAGCGGACATGGAAGCGCTCAACGTCCTCGCTCCCGCCCACTACGTGGGAGCAGTCGAATCCGTCGCTGCCATTGTCCCGGTCATCGAGGATTTGCTGAAGCGCGACCTCGCGTACCGCGTTCCGGGCTCCGAAACCGACCCCGACGGCGATGTGTACTTCTCCGTCGACCAGGCAACGGAACTATCGGACGCCGTCGGAGAAACGCAGTGGAAGCTGGGCTTCATCTCGCATCTGGGCGAAGACGAGATGATTCCCACCTTCGCCGAGCGCGGTGGCGATCCTGCCCGACCGGGAAAGCGCAATGCGCTCGACCCCCTGCTCTGGCGGGTCGCCCGTCCGTCGGAGCCGGCGTGGGACGGTGCGTCCCTCGGCGACGGAAGGCCAGGCTGGCACATCGAGTGCTCGGTGATTGCGCTCCAGCATCTCCCGGCGCCTTTCGCGGTGCAGGGCGGGGGAGCGGACCTGATGTTTCCCCACCACGAAATGAGCTCTGGCCACGCTCAGGCCATTTCCGGGCGTCCGCTTGCTCGCCACTACGCGCATGCGGGCATGGTAGGGCTTGACGGCGAGAAAATGAGCAAGTCCAAAGGCAATCTGGTGCTGGTCTCTGCATTGCGCGAAGCCGGAACCGATCCAGCTGCCATTCGCCTCGCCATCCTCGCGAACCACTACCGTTCCGACTGGTCGTGGACATCGATCGGTCTGGATACCGCGCGCTACAGGCTGGATACGTGGCGGGCCGCACTCGCCGGAGCAACGGTGGAATCGGTAGAGGATCTTGTCGGAGCGATGCGGGCGGCGTTGACGGATGACCTTGATGCTCCGGCGGCCCTGCTGGCAGTGGATCGCTGGTGCGCTGAAACAGCGCACCTCGCAGGAACAGACTCAGGCGCGCAGCTGGCTGCTGAAGCTTTCGACGCGCTGCTGGGGATCCGGCTGAAGGACTAGTCCTTACGGCGTTTCTTGAGGTAACGCTCAAACTCACGTGCAATTGATTCGCCGCTTGCCTCCGGAAGGTCAGCGGTGTCCTTTGCCTCCTCGAGCTGGCGCACGTATGCCGCCACCTCCGGGTCCTCAGTGGACAGCTCATCCACTCCCCGCTCCCATGCTTCGGCTTCCTCTGCGAGTGCCTGCGTGTCCAGGCCAACGCGGAGTAGTTCTTCAAGCCGGTTCAACAGGGCGAGCTGGGCTTTCGGGGACGGTGACTGTCCGACGTAGTGGGGGACAGCCGCCCACATGGACAGGGTGGGTATGTCAGCGAGCTGGCCCACCTCCGCAAGCACTCCCACAATGCCGATCGGTCCCTCGTAGGTGGAGGCCTCGACGTTGAGCGACTCGCGAATGAGTTCGTCGTCGGAAGACACCGTGACCGGAATCGGACGGGTGTGCGGCACATCCGCGAGGAGCGCACCGACCAGGACAAGGCAGTCGACGTCGAGTTCCTTGGCCATACCCACCAGCTCGGCTGTGTATCCGCGCCATTTGTAGGACGGTTCGACACCGTGGACCAGGATGACGTCCAGGTTACTTTCAGGCACTGAGGCCTTGCTAATGCGGGTGGTGGGCCATTTAATGCGCCGCAGTCCGGAGCTATTGCGCCTGATGACGGGCCGGGTGAATTGGAAATCGTAGAACTCGTCGGCATCGATGGTCGAGATCTTTTCCCCGCCCCACTGCGTTCCGAGAAACTTCAGAGCATCGCTGGCAGCTTCGCCGGCATCATTCCATCCCTCGAACGCGGCGAGCATGACCGTGACTCTTCCTCCGGTTTCCGTCTCCGGGAACAAACCGGGAATGCCGTCAGGAACACCCTGAGTCTGGTTGTCTTCAAACGTACTCACCGTTTCACCCTAATCCTCCGCCGCTGTCGTGTCAGGCGTGCCAACGCAGCTTCGCGCAGAGCGGACCCGCCGGCCGGCCCTGCGTGGCCCCGTAGACTTGGGGGATGGTCGCCCCTTTCAGCAATACGGCTGTGCCCTCAGATAACGGACAGCATGCCGAGCACCGTACTTCCGCGGAGCGCATCCTTCAGGCTGTGCTGTGGGACATGGACGGCACGATCGTGGATACCGAACCGTACTGGATTGAAGCTGAGCGTGCGCTGGTCGCCGCCCACGGCGGATCCTGGTCCGATGAGCAGGCAACGGGCCTGGTAGGCCAGGCACTCACCTTTTCGGCCGGCGTGTTGCAGGCCGCTGGTGTCAGGTTGAGCGTGCGCGAGATCATTGACACGCTCACGACACAGGTGACAGCAAGGGTCAGCGAGTCGGTTCCGTGGCGTCCGGGTGCCCGCGAACTCTTGACCGCCCTGCGGCAGGCCGGGATTCCCTGTGCACTGGTCACGATGTCCGAGCAGCAATTGGCGCTCGAGGTGTCACGCCACCTGCCAGAGGGTACGTTCGAATTGTTGGTAACCGGTGACCAGGTAGCCCGGGGAAAGCCCGATCCCGAGGCATACCAGAGGGCCTTTGACTTCCTCTCGGAGGGTCGCATGCTGCACAAGGAGCGCGTGGTGGCCATCGAGGATTCCCTTCCCGGGGTCACATCAGCCAGGGCCGCCGGACTAGTCACCCTTGGCGTACCTCACTTCGTTGCCTTGCCCGCTGAATCTGCTGACCAACAGTGGACCAGCCTCGCCGGACGCACCGTGGAAGATGTTGAAGACCTCGTCCACTTCCACGCTGGACGCGCTACAGGCGAAAGGGCAACTGCGTGAACAGGTCACGACGCCCTGAGCCCGTACGCCAGGAAGGTATTCCGCTAGGGCGGATCTTCGGCATTCCGGTTGTACTGGCATGGTCATGGTTCATCATCACGGCTTTCGTGGTCATCGTCTTCGGCCCGCAGGTGGCAGACCTGTACCCTGCCATTGGCTTGGGCGCGTACGGCGTTGCCCTCACCTATGCCGTCCTGCTCGCAGCGTCCGTCCTCATACATGAACTTGCACACGCGCTCTCAGCCCGAAGGTTCGGGTGGCCGACCACACGTATCGTCCTGAATCTCTGGGGCGGACACACCCAGTTTGAAAACTTCGCCGCCAGCCCCGGCAGGTCATTGGTCGTTGCCATGGCGGGACCCGCAGCCAACCTGGTCCTTGCTGTCGCCGGCTGGGGAGCGCTGGTCATCATCGAACCAACCGGCGTGGCAAATCTCCTGGCCAATATCCTGATCTGGGCCAACTTCCTTGTCGCGGCCTTCAACGTACTGCCCGGCCTGCCCCTCGACGGCGGACGGATCGTCGAATCTGCTGTTTGGCGTGCTACCGGCAGCCAGGAAAAAGGAACGGTGGCCGCCGGCTGGACAGGGAGGGCTATCGCCGTCCTCCTCGTTGCTGCCGTTGTGCTGGTGCCGCTTCTTGGCGGTTCCCAACCCAGCACCGTCACGGTGATTGTCGCCGTCGTTATGGGCGGTTTCCTATGGCTTGGGGCCAGCTCAGCGATAGCCAACGCGCAGATGCGGCTGAGACTACCCGAGGTCAGCGCAGGGAGATTGAAGCGTCCCGCGGTGAGCGTCCCGGCGGGAACCTCCGTCCAGCGGGTCCGGCGGCTGCTCGCCGACCGGCCAGGGCACGAGGTCGTCCTGACCAGCCCGGATGGACTGCCGGAAGCGGTGGTGGACCAAGGCGCGCTGACGGCCGTCCCCGACACGCAGGCCGAGGGTACGTCGGCGAATGCTGTCGCGCGCGCGCTCGCGCCGGGCGCCTACGTGCCTGAATTTGCCGAAGGGCAGGAACTGGTGCAGTATCTGGCCAGGCTGGCCGGAAGTGAGTACGCGGTGACAGACCGGCAAGGGTCGGTCACCGGCGTTCTGCATCAGTCCGTTGTCATCGCGGCTATCACAGGCCGTGCTCAACCAGGCAGTAACTGACACTACGCATACCCACGAACACGGGCGCCGTCAGGTTGCCTCAGCAGAACCACCGGAGGACTCCATGAACACCAGCCAGCATGAGACGGATGAGGCTCCGTCAAACCAGCGCTTTGCACCGCAACCCCACGGCGCGGCAGCCCGCCGAGGGCCGCTGCGTCCCGGTGAGCGCGTACAGCTGACCGACGAGAAGGGGCGAATGAACACCGTTACCCTGACTCCGGGCGGTGCATTCCACACTCACAAGGGGTTTCTCAGCCACGACCAGCTGATCGGCATTCCTGAAGGAACAATCGTCACCAACACCACCGGCGGGCAGTATCAGGCACTCCGCCCGCTGCTGTCCGACTTCGTCTTGTCGATGCCTCGCGGCGCTGCGGTTGTCTACCCCAAGGATGCCGGTCAGATCATCACCATGGCAGACATCTTTCCCGGAGCCCGGGTAGTGGAAGCCGGTGTGGGTTCGGGTGCACTGTCCATCTCGCTGCTCCGCGCGGTCGGTGACAACGGATACCTGCACTCGTTCGAACGCCGCGAGGAATTCGCGGACATCGCCAAAGGCAATGTCGAAACGATCTTCGGCGGCGAACATCCCGCCTGGCAGATCACGCTCGGGGATTTCCAGGAGCGGGTTCTGGAAACGGAGCAGCCGGGAAGCGTTGACCGCGTCGTTCTGGACATGCTCGCGCCATGGGAGTGCCTTGACGCCGTCGCCACCGTGCTGGCACCGGGCGGAGTGTGGATCAGCTATGTGGCCACCGTTACCCAGCTTTCCCGGACAGCGGAGGCGATCCGCGCCGATGGCCGGTTCATTGAACCGGACGCGTGGGAGTCGATGGTGCGTGGGTGGCACCTTGAAGGACTGGCTGTGCGCCCCGACCACCGGATGGTGGCGCATACCGGATTCCTGCTCATTACCCGCCGTCTCGCGCACGGAGTGACCGGAATCAGCACGAAGCGCCGACCGTCAAAGACCGGATTCAGTGAAGAAGACCTCAACGCCTGGACGCCGCAGGCGGTGGGCGAGCGCTCAGTGTCGGACAAACGGCTGCGGCGGGTCGCGCGTGATGCAAGTTCGACCATCCAGCGCGGCGCATTGTCTGACGAGGAGGCGCAGTTCCGGCGTGAATCCGAGGCATCCCGGCAGACCGACTGACCCGAGCGCTTCCGAGATGACGAAGTTGTCACTATCGGCATAATCCGATGTGCACTGCGCTATGGTCAAAAGAGAACGCAACAGACAACGGTGAAGGTGGCGATCGCGTTGGATACATCGAGTAATGAGTCCGGAACGCCTCGGTCCGCGCCCAATGCCAACCCGGCTCCGACCGACGGACAGCTGGCAGTTGCGCAGCGCCAGATCAATGTCCTGCGGGACAAGCTTCGGCACATTGATCGACAACTGGCGTCCGCCACGCAGAACAACTCCAAGCTTGTTTCGGCGCTGGAAGCCGCCCGGACCGAAATTGTTCGGCTCAAGGCGGCCCTCGAAAAAGAGGGGGCCGCGCCCTTCAGCTTCGCGACTGTCATCGAAGTGAACGCCCGTATTTCGTCCGGCGAGGCTAACGGTGCTCAGGCCGCACAACAGGTCAGCGCTGACATCTTCCAGTCGGGCCGGAAGCTGCGGGTCGCTGTCAGTCCGCTTGTGAACATGGACCAGCTGATGCCCGGGCAGGAAGTTCTGCTGAACGAGTCCTTGACAATCGTCGCGGCGCTTTCATTCGAGCGCGCCGGCGAACTGGTGACCACCAAGGAGCTGCTCGGCAAGGACAGGGTTTTGGTCATCGGGCGCGCCGACGAAGAGCGCGTAGTCCGGTTGAGCGGCCCATTGCAGCAGCAGAAGATCCGTGTCGGGGATGCATTGTCCGTGGACAACCGGACTGGTTATGCGCTGGAGAAGATTGCACGTTCTGAGGTGGAGAACCTCGTTCTCGAAGAAGTGCCTGACATTGCTTACGAGGATATTGGAGGTCTGGGACCGCAGATTGAGCAGATTCGCGACGCCGTCGAGCTGCCTTTCCTCCACCCGGACCTCTACCGCGAGCACGGGTTGAAGGCTCCCAAGGGGATTCTGCTCTATGGTCCGCCAGGGTGCGGCAAAACGCTCATCGCCAAAGCCGTAGCCAATTCGTTGGCGGCGAGGGCAATCGAGCGTACCGGATCAGAGGAAACCCGCAGTTACTTCCTTAACATCAAGGGTCCCGAGCTGCTGGACAAGTATGTCGGTGAGACCGAACGGCACATTCGGCTGATTTTTGCCCGTGCACGAGAGAAAGCTTCGGACGGCTCGCCCGTTGTCGTCTTTTTCGACGAAATGGATTCGCTGTTCCGCACGCGCGGTACCGGAGTGTCATCCGATGTAGAGACAACCATCGTGCCGCAGCTGCTCAGCGAGATCGACGGTGTCGAGAAGCTGGAGAACGTCATCGTGATCGGTGCTTCGAACCGTGAGGACATGATCGATCCAGCCATCCTCCGCCCGGGACGCCTCGATGTGAAGATCAAGATCAACCGACCGGATGCTGAGGGTGCGGCGGAGATTTTTGCGAAGTACGTGACCGGCAACCTACCCCTTCACAGGGATGATCTCGCCGAATATGGCGGCAGCACCGCTGCCGCCATCCAGGCTATGGTCCGCCGCACTGTGGAGAAGATGTATTCGACGGAGAAATCGAACGAGTACCTGGAGGTGACCTACGCCAACGGTGACACGGAGATGCTCTACTTCAAGGACTTCAACTCCGGCGCAGTCATCCAGAACGTGGTGGACCGCGCGAAGAAGAGCGCAATCAAGGACTTCCTGCTGAACGGTCAGAAGGGGTTGCGAATCGAGCACCTGCTGCAAGCCGTGGTGGACGAGTTCCGCGAACACGAGGACATGCCGAACACCACAAATCCCGATGACTGGGCGCGCATCTCGGGCAAGAAGGGTGAGCGCATCACGTACATCCGGACCATCGTGCAGGGCAAGGCAGGGCAGGAACCGGGCAAGACCATCGAAACCACTGCTAACACCGGGCAGTATCTGTGACCGAACCTTCATCCACTGCTGCATCAACAGTCGATGTGCCGCCTCTGACCGTCCACCGTGTCATGGGCACTGAAACCGAATACGGAATCATCGCTCCCGGTATCTCCGATGCGAATGCAACCGTGCTTTCCACACAGGTTGTGAACGCGTACGCTGCAACACTGCGCGAAGGTTTGGGGAATCTCGCCGGTACCCGTTGGGACTACACGGACGAAGCCCCGCTGTCCGACGCCCGCGGCTGGCAGATGGGACGGTCCGTCGCTGACTCTTCCCAGCTCACCGATGAACCCCCAGTGCTCACGGCGGAGGAGGTCGCCCTCGTTGACCAGGGGGGCACCGATCCTTCGGAAGATGCTGCGGTGCTGATGAACCTCGTCCTGAGTAACGGCGCGCGGCTTTACGTGGACCACGCCCACCCGGAGTACTCAAGTCCGGAGGTAACGAACCCGCTGGATGTTGTGCGCTGGGATCGTGCCGGAGACGTTGTTGTGCAGCGCGCCATGGCCCGTATCGCGGCTACCCACGGCTTCGCGCCCGTCATCCTCTACAAGAACAACACCGACAGCAAGAGTGTTTCGTACGGGTCCCACGAAAACTACCTTGTACCCCGAAGCGTTCCCTTCGGCAGGATCGCCGCCGCATTGATCCCGTTCTTCGTAACCCGCCAGGTCATGTGCGGAGCGGGACGGGTGGGTATGGGTTCCCTTAATCAGCAGCCCGGTTTCCAGCTGAGCCAGCGGGCAGACTTCTTCGAGAATGAAGTTGGTCTGGAAACCACCGTCCGCAGGCCGATCATCAATACACGGGACGAGCCGCACGCGGTCGCCGAGAAGTATCGCCGACTGCATGTCATCATCGGTGATGCGAATCTGAGCGAGGTATCCAACTATCTGAAGCTCGGAACTACCTCGCTTATTCTGTCGCTGATCGAACATGAGCTGGTTCCCATCCCGGAAATTGCCGAACCGGTCCGGGAACTGCAGGCGGTCAGTCACGACCCCTCCCTGCGTCACCTCATCAGACTCACCGATGGTCGAAGGGTGACAGCCCTCGACGTTCAGCAGATGTATCTCGAAGCTGCACGGTCCGCAGTGACCGCCCAGGGCGGGGGAGATGCACAAACAGCGGATGTGCTTGCCCGGTGGGAGTCCCTGCTTGAAACGCTGCGTCGAGATCCCATGGAAGCTGCCGGTCAGGTGGACTGGGTCGCCAAGCTGAAAGTATTACAGGCATACCGTGACCGGGATGGCCTCGGTTGGAAAGATCCACGGCTGGCGCTTATCGACCTGCAGTACGCGGATCTCAGGCCGGACAAGGGCATCTATTACCGTCTCGCTGCCAGGAACGCAATGGAACGCCTGGTGAGCGACGACGACGTCGTTGCGGCAGTCACGGATCCCCCCACGGACACGCGGGCCTACTTTCGCGGACGCTGTATCTCGGCCTTCCCGAAGGAAGTGGTTGGTGCGAGCTGGGATTCCATTATCTTCGAACTGCCGTCGCAGCGAAGGCTTCAGCGTATCCAGACGCGCGAACCACTTCGCGGGACGGCCGCGTTGACGGAGGAATTGTTCGCCGGTTCGCGGACGGCGGAGGAATTTGTGTCCCGGCTGCAGCGCGGTCCGGAACCCAGCATGGCACCATAGAAGTAGCCGACAACAGGCCGAAGAGAAGGGCTCTCATCATGGCAACACAGGATCAGCGGAACACCGGATCACGCCCCGAGGAGCAGGACGAGGCCACCGTCGACGCTGCGCAGGCGCCTGCCGCCGCTCAGTCGCAGGACAGCAGCCAGACCGAAGGTGTAGATGACCTTCTGGATGAGATCGACGGCGTACTTGAATCCAACGCGGAAGAGTTCGTCCGGGGATTCGTGCAGAAGGGTGGACAGTAGCGCATGCTGCCGGAAGACGCGGCCGCAACCATAGGCCGGGCCGCCTCCACTTCTTTCTCCGACTACATCGCCGCACAGAATCCAGCCGCGCTTCCCTCCGCCCGCAATGCAGCGAACCATTCGGCCGGAGGCGCTGACCTCGCGCCGCACGCCACAACCATCGTGTCGCTCACCTATGCGGGCGGCGTGCTGATGGCCGGTGACCGGCGCGCAACGATGGGCAACATCATTGCCAGCCGCCACATTGAGAAGGTTTTTCCGGCGGACATGTTCTCGGTCCTCGGGATCGCCGGAAGCGCTGGAATCGCGCTCGATATCACGAGGCTGTTCCAGGTTGAACTGGAGCACTATGAGAAAATCGAGGGCACACGGATGAGCCTCGACGGTAAAGCGAACCGCCTTGCCGCCATGATCAGGGCAAACCTGCCGCTGGCGCTCCAGGGCCTGGCCGTTGTTCCGCTCTTCGCTGGTTTCGATACCACCCGCAGGGTCGGACGACTTTTCTCCTTCGATGTCACCGGCGGCCGTTACGAAGAGCAGGAGCACCATTCCGTTGGCTCCGGTTCCGTTTTCGCCCGCGGTGCACTCAAGAAGCTGTGGAAGCCCAACCTCGGGGAAGACGACGCCGTGAAGGTGGCGGTGGAAGCCCTGTATGACGCGGCCGATGACGATTCCGCAACGGGCGGCCCGGACGTCGTGCGCCAGCTCTGGCCCGTGGTCTACACGGTCAACGGTGCGGGAGCGCGGCGAATCCCCGAACGAATGCTGGCGGAAGCCGCCGAGGACATCATCGCGTCGCGCTCGGTCTCAGGGCGGGAGGCTTAATAATGACTCAGCAGTTCTACGTTTCCCCCGAACAACTCATGAAGGACCGAGCCGATTTCGCGCGTAAGGGGATTGCACGCGGCCGGTCCGTCGTTGTTCTCAGCTGCAGGGAAGGCATCGCCCTGGTCGCGGAAAATCCCTCACCCTCGCTGCACAAGCTTGGCGAGATCTACGATCGCATAGCGTTTGCTGCCGTGGGCAAGTACAACGAGTTCGAGAGTCTTCGCCAGGCCGGCGTGCGGTATGCGGACGTGCGCGGCTATTCGTATGACCGCGAGGACGTGACTGCTCGCGGCCTTGCGAGCGTCTACGCGCAAAGCCTCGGCGCGGTCTTCACCGCTGAAAGCAAGCCGTTCGAGGTGGAGCTTGCGGTGGCGGAGGTCGGCGCGTCCAGTGCGCAGGACCACATCTATCGGTTGACCTTCGACGGTTCCATTGCCGATGAAACCGGCTTCATTGTGATGGGGGGTCAGGCTGACGCCGTCGTGGAAGCCCTCAAGGACCGCTGGAACGCTGACCAGGATTTCGGTGAAGGCATTCGTGCAGCAGTTGACTCCCTTCGCTATGACGGCGGTCCAAACTCCCAGCCCAGGGAGCATCCCGGTTCGAAAACCCTCGAGGTGGCGGTTCTGGACCGCAACCCACTGACAACGCGCGGCAGCGCCCGAGCTTTCCGCCGTATTAGCACCCAGGAGCTGGATGTCATGCTGAACTCCGACCGGGCATCGCTGTAATGGACCGCCGGATCTACGGAATTGAGACAGAGTTCGGGATTGCCTACTCCGGTCCCAACTCCCGGCCGCTTTCGCCGGAGGAAGTGGCTCGCTATCTGTTCCGCAAAGTAGTGAGCTGGGGCCGGTCCTCGAACGTTTTCCTGACCAATGGGTCACGTCTTTACCTGGATGTGGGCTCGCACCCTGAATACGCAACGGCCGAGTGCGACGACGTCGCGCAGCTCATCGCGCATGATCGCGCCGGCGAACTCATCCTCGAAGACCTGATTGCCGAGGCTCAACGCAAGCTCAGCCAGGAGGGTTACGACGGCCGGGTCTACCTTTTCAAGAACAACACCGATTCCGCCGGCAACTCCTACGGATCCCATGAGAACTACCTCATACCGCGCAAGCTGGAATTTTCCCGTCTGTCCGACATCCTGATCCCGTTCCTCGTTACCCGCCAACTCCTCGTCGGAGCAGGCAAAGTTCTGAAGACGCAGTCAGGATCGCTGTACGCTTTTTCACAGCGCGCCGATCACATCTGGGAAGGTGTGTCGTCAGCGACTACCCGCTCGAGGCCGATCATCAATACCCGGGACGAGCCGCATGCCGACGCCGAATATTTCCGGCGCCTCCATGTCATCGCGGGTGATTCGAACATGTCGGAAACAACCACCCTGCTGAAAATCGCATCCGTCGATCTGATCCTGCGCATGATTGAAGCCGGTGTCATCATGCGGGACTTCCGTCTGGAGAATCCCATTCGGAGCATCCGGGAGATCTCACACGACCTCACTGGCAAACAGCCGTTGAAGCTTGCCAATGGGCGTCGTGTATCAGCACTGGACATCCAGCGGGAGTATCTGAGCCGTGCACGCGCCTTCGTCGCCGCTGAGGGAGCGCATACTCCGCACCTTCCACGGGTCCTGGAACTGTGGGAGCGGACCTTGAACGCCGTTGAAACCGGCGACCACACGCAGGTCGATCGCGAGATCGACTGGGCGATCAAGAAGAAGCTCTTGGATCGCTACATGGAACGAAACAACCTCGACCTTGATTCAGCACGGATCGCCCAGCTCGACCTCACCTATCACGACATCTCGCGGTCGCGGGGCCTATTTTTCATGTTGCAGGCCCGCGGGGAGACTGATCGCGTAGTGGACGACGTCGACATCAAGGCCGCGGTCGATATTCCGCCCCAGACCACCCGGGCTCGGCTGCGGGGCGAGTTCGTGCGCCGCGCGAAGGAAGCCAACCGCGATTTCACCGTCGACTGGGTGCACCTGAAGCTCAATGACCGGGCACAGCAGACCATCCTCTGCAAGGATCCGTTCGCCGCAGAAGACGAGCGCGTGAGTGCTCTTCTGGAGCATCTCTAGGCCCTGTCCCGCTCACCGGAACGGGAGAAACTTTTCCACCCAACCCGTTAGGGTAGGTAAGTCCGGTGCCGAGAGGACGGCCGGCAGGATCGCGGAACCGCGTTCTCCATCCCACGTGAAAGAAATACTGTGCGCAAAGTATTAGCATTCCTGCTGCCCACGATGCTGTTCCTGACGGCATGCGGCGGAGCAAGCACACCCGCGGAGTTCGACCAGGACGGCAAGTCCGCCGGGGCAGTTGAGACCCTTGAATCGGTAGAGGTCACCGACGCCGGACCGGACACCGCTCCGGAAGTTGAGTTCGACGCTCCGCTTGACATCACGGAACAAGGTGCTCGCGCCATGACCGAGGGGGACGGCGCGGCCCTCGAGGCGGGCCAGAACGTGAGCGTCCATGTTCTGTCTCTCAACCCTGAGGACGGGAGCCCGCTTCAGAACTCGTATGAGGCCGGGGCGCCCCAGACCCTACCGCTGGATGAAGAGCTTCAGGAAGTCTATCCGCCGCTATATGAAGTCCTCCTTGGATCCAAGGTGGGCTCCCACATAGCCTTTGCAATACCTGCGGAAGAAGAAGTGCCCCAGTCGCAGGATGTGCTCTTGATGCTGCAGGTAATCAGTGCCGAGAATCCTCCCCAGAAGCTCTCCTCTGAGGAAGTTGCCGAGCTTGAGGAAGCCGGACAGCTGCCTACTGTGACGCTTAACGACGAGGGTGTTCCCTCGATCGAATTCCCGGACAACGAAGCCCCAGCAGACCTCGTCGTCAAGGTCATCGAAGAGGGAACCGGCGAAGAGGTTACGGAAGCGGACACCATCGCCGCCAATTACACCGGATGGTCCTGGCAGGGCGAGCAGTTCGATTCCAGCTTCGATCGCGGTGAACCCTCCGAGTTCCCGCTCAGCGGTGTCATCCCCGGGTGGACCCAGGGACTGTCCGGCCTGAAGGTCGGCGCCAAGGTCCTGCTCGTGATTCCGTCCGACATGGCGTACGGTGATCAGCCGGCGCAGGGACCGGCGGGACCGCTCGCTTTCTATGTCGAAATAGTCGAAAAAGTATCCGCAGAGTAAGAGGAGTTTCTATGTCTTTCGGACAGCGTGAATATGACCGAACCAAGCCAGAGGTCGATTTCCCCGGCGAGGACCTTCCGGCGGACCTCATCATCAAGGACCTGATCGAAGGAACAGGCCGTGAAGCGGAAGTGGGGGATACCGTCTCCGCGCACTACGTCGGCGTCGCATTCTCCACCGGAGAGGAGTTCGACTCCTCCTGGAACCGCGGTACGCCGTTGGACTTCCGTATCGGAGTGGGTCAGGTCATCCAGGGTTGGGACCAGGGTATTCCGGGCATGAAGGTCGGCGGACGGCGCCGGCTGGAGATCCCGCCGCATCTCGCGTACGGCGATAGCGGCGCAGGCTCAGCCATTGCACCCGGAGAGTCACTGATCTTCATCGTGGACCTGATGGGCGTCCGGTAACGGACCGAAACGCGGGCGGGCAGCAACACCAAATGGTGTGGCTGCCCGCCCTTCGTCGTTGAACCTCTTCGGGAAGGTATCCTTGCCACCGTGTCAGCGAAACGAACGGAGCGCCTGCTCACCCTGGTGATGCTGCTCCTGTCCACCCGCCAGGGATGGACCAAGGAGGACCTGTTCCGTGAGATCGAACAGTATGAGCAGGCGCCCACGCCCGCTGCCCGGGAGAAGCTCTTCGACCGGGACAAAGCCACGCTGAGGGAACAGGGTATCCCGCTTGAGTCATTCACTGAAGATCCTTTGTTCGACAATGACAATGCGTCCATCCGCTATCGGATCAACGCTGACGATTACCGCCTTCCGGGGATGAGTTTCACTGCCGCTGAGTCCGCGGCCCTCACCATCGCGGCGGGTATGTGGGAAGAAGCCTCGCTGGGTGCGGCGGCATCCCGCGCGCTAAGAAAGTTGCAGGGCAGGGGAGTAGGCACGGAGACAGTCTCTCCGTCTCCGATCAATGCCCGTATCCAAACGAATGAACCGTTTTGGGACGCGCTCTGGCAAGCCACCACAGGGCGCAGAGTGGTTCGGTTCGGGTACAGGGCGGCAAGTACCGGAGAGGAGCGGGAGCGCAGGGTGCAGCCGTGGGGAATGGGTAGCCGGTTTGGGCACTGGTATCTCGTTGGCTTCGATCTCGACCGGGAGGCAGAGCGCTGGTTCCGCCTTACCCGCATGACCACGCCCCCCGCAACGCTACGCGGTACATACAGCGTTCCGGCCGGCTTCTCCATGTCCACTTCGCTCGCAACACTCAAGGCCGAGAATCCTAACCGACGGGCGACCGTCGCAATCCGGACGGGAACCTGCCAACTCCTCCGGGCGCGGCCCGGCGCACGCTCAACCCTGCACGGTGATGGGTGGGACATCCTGACATTTCCTTACTCAAATGAAGCAACAGCGGCAGGTGTGATCGCGTCCTTCGGATCGAACGCTGAAGCGCTCTCCCCGGAACCGCTGGTTGCGGAAGTACGACGCCTGCTGACCGGAGCGGCGCGTGCGCTACGGGATACGCCGCCGTCGTTCTTTCTGGAAGGAAACTACACGGCACAACCTGCCTCCCGGCCAACCGCTTCGACCGAGGACCGAGTGTTACGGCTGCTCGACCTGGTGCCCTATCTGCTCAACAACCCAGGAGTGGAGGTGGCCGAAGCGGCTCGCGCCTTCAGCATCACCCCGGCTCAGCTGATCAAGGATGTGGAGTTGCTCTTCGTGAGCGGTCCGCGCTTCTACCCGGACGGCCTGATAGACATCGAGCTCGACGACGGCCGAATTTATATCAGCGACCCCCAGTCGCTGGGCGATCCCATCCGCTTCGGCCTTGATGAAGTCTGCGCACTCCTGGTGGGACTGGATACCTTGATCAACCTCCCTGGCCTGCCCGATCACTCAGCGGTCCGCTCGGCACGGGAAAAGCTCCGCGCGGGTGCAGGGGAGGCAGGGGGCATGAATGACTCGATCGCCACGAGGATCACGGAGGACGAGGTTGCTCCTGTCCTTGCCGCGGTGCGTGCCGGAATCGAGCAGCGGAGGCAGTTGCACCTGCGCTACGTCGTACCTGCCCGTGACGAGGTGACCGAGAGGTTCGTGGAGCCTCTCAGCGCGTTCCTCCACGAGGATGCCTGGTACCTGGATGCCTGGTGTCACAGCGCCGGCGGTCGTCGCAACTTTCGGCTTGACCGCATCCAGCGGGTGGAACTGACCGAACTGCCGAGCACACAGAAGGCGGAGACTCCATCCGTGATCTTCGACCGGTCAGTCGCAGATCACAAGGTTGTGCTTATCCTGAACCCAAGCGTGCAGTGGATCGCGCAATCCTATGCGGCTGAGCGAACAGCGAAGACTGACGATGGCAGGCTTGTCGCGGAAATCAGTGTCGGCACCACCGCCTGGCTACCGGGTCTGGTGGCGAGCCTTGGAGGTGAGTGCAGCGTGGCATCCCCGCAAAAGGAGCGGGAACATGCCCTCAGCTTCATTGACGCAGCGCTGACCGTTCGAGCACCGCGCACCGCCACCTAGACTTGACCCTATGGAATGGTGGACGTGGATTCTTCTGTGGCTCGCGCTAGCCGCGCTTTCGCTTCTCTTTCTGGGTTTCCTCGCTTGGCGCCTCTTCCGCGGCTTCACCGCGCTCATGGAGGAAGCAGGGCGAGCCTCGGAGCTCTTGGCACCTGATTTCGGCACTGTGGAGCGGACTGCTGAGGAGCGGCGGGTGCCCCTCGCCGTTTTTGCATCTCCTGCTGTGGTCCGCACCCAGAATGCTGTTGCCTCCAGGACCCGCAAGTGGCAGCGGTTGGAGCGAAGAGTACGGCGGCGCTCACTTCACGGGCAGCCTCAGCTCCTGCGTGACTTACCGCACCTATGACCTAGACTTGAATCCAGACTCACCGAGAGGACATTCGTCATGCAGATCCAGGGTTGGCACATCCTTATCATCATCGTTATCGCGATCCTGCTGTTTGGCGCGCCCAAACTCCCCGGTCTGGCGCGCAGCGTCGGCCAGTCGCTCCGCATCTTCAAGTCGGAAGTCCGGCAGATGAAGGAAGAAAACGGTTCCACCGACGCTGATGATTCCGCGCCGGTAGAAGGACGGGTAATGGATCAGCCCCGCCGCGATGAAGCGCCGCGGAGCACCGATCCCCAGCACGGCTCCACCCGCTCCTCGGGACCGGGCAGCTCGTCTTCAACCAGCTGAGCAGGATGCCGAGGGTAAAAGGGCGCAAATCGAACCCCGAGGGGAGGATGGCGCTCAAAGAACATCTGATCGAGGCGCGCAACCGGCTTTTCAAGTCCGCCATCGCGCTCGTCGTGGGGACCGTCGTCGGATTCTTCATTTACAACCCGGTGCTCGAAGCCCTCGCTGAGCCGGTACGGAACATCAATGAGATTGACGGAAGAAATGCGGCGCTGAATTTCGACGGCGTCGGGTCCCCGTTTGACCTGATGATTCAGATCTCGGTCTTCCTCGGTCTCGTGATCGCCAGCCCCGTCTGGCTCTACCAGCTGTGGGCATTCATCACGCCGGGTCTGCGCGTCAAGGAGCGGCGCGTCGCGCTCGGTTTCATCGCCGTTGCCGTTCCACTGTTCATCGGAGGCCTTTCCCTGGCCTGGCTGATCCTGCCGGGTGCGGTGCGGGTACTGACAGACTTCACACCGGAAGGTTTCGCGAACCTCATTTCGGTTCCTGTGTACATAACCTTCCTCCTGCGGCTGATGCTCGCTTTCGGTATTGCCTTCCTCCTGCCCGTGGTGCTCTTCGGACTCAACCTCGTGGGTGTCATCAAAGGCAAGCAAGTGTTGAAATCCTGGCGCGTCACCGTGTTCCTGATCTGTCTGTTCGCGGCGATGGCGGCACCAGGCGGAGATGCCATGAGCATGTTCTACCTGGCGGTGCCGTTGCTGCTGCTGTTTTTCGTGGCAGTTGCGCTCTGCCTGGTCAATGACAAACGCCGTGATAAGCGAAACGCTGCGAGGGACGCTGACATTGAGGCCAATGCGGATAGCGCCTCAAGGATCGACGGGCTCTGAGCCTGGCTCAGTTGCAGGAGCCGCGACCCTGCAGAGCTTAGGCTTGAACCATGACCTCCCCAGCCGAGCGGTACCAGGCAGCGCAGGCACGCAACCGGTACGAGAAAACCCGGCTTCACCAGTTTGAACAGACCCTCGGTTTTGAGCTCGACGAGTTCCAACGCGAATCGTGCACGTCACTTGAAGCGGGCAGGGGAGTCCTCGTAGCCGCGCCCACAGGCGCAGGAAAAACAGTAGTCGGTGAATTTGCCATCTACATGGCGCTCAAGGACCACCTCAAGGCGTTCTACACCACCCCCATCAAAGCGCTCAGCAATCAGAAGTACGCGGAGCTTGCCGCGGTCCATGGAGCA
This sequence comes from Arthrobacter sp. Soil782, assembly GCF_001428435.1. Lineage (GTDB taxonomy): Bacteria > Actinomycetota > Actinomycetes > Actinomycetales > Micrococcaceae > Arthrobacter_D > Arthrobacter_D parietis. The sequence goes on along the minus strand of NZ_LMSO01000010.1, from coordinate 140,778 downwards.
GACCGCGTAGGCCTGCTCACCGGTGACACGAGTATCAACTCTGAAGCCCCCGTCGTCGTGATGACTACCGAAGTTCTTCGCAACATGCTGTATGCGGACTCGGATACCCTTGCCGGCCTCGGATATGTCGTCATGGATGAGGTGCACTACCTGGCTGACCGGTTCCGTGGCGCTGTGTGGGAAGAGGTGATCATCCACCTGCCAACCGAGGTCAAGGTTGTTTCCCTGAGTGCAACGGTGTCCAACGCGGAGGAATTCGGGGCCTGGTTGGATACCGTGCGGGGAGACACCGATGTGGTGGTGTCCGAGCACAGGCCCGTACCGCTCTGGCAGCACGTGATGGTCGGTCATGATCTGCTCGACCTCTTCGCAGGGGAGGTCGCCTTCGACGAGGCAGCGGCCGAGGGATCCTCAACCGGCGCGGAGGAAAAATTTGCCGTGAATCCGGAGCTGCTAAACCTGGCCACCACCGAAACCCGATTGAATCAAAGGGCCCGCTGGGGGGCGGGCGGCTCCAAGCGAGGGCGAGGCAACACGAACCGTTACCAGCAGCCACAGGTCGCTGTGCGACGGGCAAGCCGCCCCCAGGTGATTTCTGCCCTCGACAGGGAAGGTCTTCTGCCTGCGATCACGTTCATCTTCTCGCGCAATGGCTGCGAGGGAGCAGTTACACAGTGCCTCGATGCCGGGCTATGGCTCACCACGGAATACGAGCGCGGCGTCATCAGTGAGCGGGTCGAGGAAGCAACCCTCGACATCCCGGAGGAGGATCTGGAGATACTTGGGTTCTGGTCCTGGCGTGAAGGGCTGATCCGCGGGTTTGCCGCGCATCACGCGGGGATGCTGCCCACATTCAAGGAAGTGGTGGAAAAGCTTTTCGAAGAGGGACTGGTCAAAGCCGTTTTCGCTACCGAGACCCTGGCTCTCGGCGTAAATATGCCGGCCAGGTCCGTGGTGCTCGAGAAACTCGACAAGTTCAACGGGGAAGCCCACGTGAACATCACGGCGGGAGAGTACACGCAGCTTACCGGCCGGGCTGGCCGTCGGGGAATCGACGTGGAGGGTCACGCCGTCGTGCTCTGGCAGTCGGGGACAGATCCCGGGGCGGTCGCCGGTCTCGCCTCGCGCCGGACCTACCCGCTGAACTCCAGCTTCCGGCCAACCTACAATATGAGCATCAACCTCGTCTCGCAGTTCGGACAGTACCGGACGCGGGAGATTCTTGAGACCTCGTTCGCCCAGTTTCAGGCTGACCGCTCGGTGGTGGGCCTGGCTCGTCAGGTCCGCACACGGGAGGAATCCCTCAAGGGCTACGCGGAGGCGATGACGTGTCACCTCGGTGACTTCTCCGAGTACTCCTCGATCCGCCGGGAACTGTCCGATCTCGAGGCTGCCGCATCCAGAGCGGGCAGCCGGAACCGGCGAAGCGCCGCTGCCGCCTCTCTTGAAGGACTCCGCCCAGGCGACGTCGTCGATATTCCTGCCGGTCGGATCGCGGGCTATGCGGTCGTGCTGTCTGCTGACGCAACGCGGGATCCCCGCCCTACCGTTCTCACCATGGAAAAACACGTTCGCCGGCTGTCGGTACAGGACCTCGACGGGCCGGTGGCGGTTCTTTCGCGGATCAGGGTTCCGAAACAGTTCGACGCGCGAAAGCCGAAGGACCGCCGGGACCTCGCTGCCTCTCTCAGGAACTCCCTGAACGACCGGCGCCCGCCCGCCACCAGAGCGCCGGTTGAGTTCCCAGCGACCGGTACCGAGCGTCAGGAAAAGGCGATTGCTGAGCTCCGCCGCCGGCTCAGGGCGCATCCCTGCCATGGCTGCAGCGACCGCGAGAACCACGCTCGGTGGGCCGAACGATGGTGGAAGCTGCGCCGGGAGACAGACCGCCTGGTCCAACAGATCCAGGGCCGCACAAACACCATCGCGAAAACGTTCGACCGGGTTTCCGAAGTACTGCTTCAGTATGGCTACCTTCAGGAAGACGCCGATCAGGGCCTGTCCACCACACCTGCAGGTCAGAAGCTGCGCCGCATCTATGGCGAAAAGGATTTGCTGATCGCGCTGTCCCTGGAGCACGGCGGATTCGACGACCTCGATGCGGCGGAGCTCGCTGCGTTTGCGTCGGCGCTCGTCTACCAGGCTAAACGGGAGGAACGCGGACTTCGTCCACGGATGCCGTCAGTCTCCCTTGAGACGTCGATCGACGTCGTTATCCGCCAGTGGTCACGCCTGACGGATATGGAGGAGCAGCACCGTCTGTCGGTCACGAGTGAACCTGACTTCGGCCTGGTGTGGCCGATCTACAAGTGGGCGCGAGGAAAGGGGCTCCAAAGCGCCCTGCAGGGTACCGATCTCGCGGCCGGGGACTTCGTCCGGTGGACCAAGCAGATCATCGACCTCATCGACCAATTGGCCAAAGTACCGGATCTGCCCCCCGGTTTCCGCCGCCTATGCATCAGTTCGATCGACCTGATCCGCCGCGGCGTCGTCGCCTACTCCGCCGTTACCGAATAGCCTGCCGGCTCATCTCACTGAAAGTTGCACGCCCGTGTCTGAAAATGATCGAAAGCCCATTCTTTACCGCAACGGTTCCGTCTATAGCGCAGCCGATCCGTTCGCAACTGCGATGCTGGTTACCGGCGATACGGTGGCCTGGGTCGGGTCGGAACATGCGGCGGCGTCACTGGCGGACAGCACCATGGTGGTGATTGACCTGCAGGGAGCGCTCATAGCCCCCGGCTTCGTCGATTCACACTTCCACACCACCGAGACCGGTCTGGCGCTGACCTCCCTTGACCTCACGGAGGTCAACAGCCTGGGTGAGCTGCTGGAGCTCATTGCCGGCGCTGCCGCAAGTATCCCGGGAACCATCATGGGAAACGGCTGGGATGAATCGAGGTGGTCCGAGCGGCGTCCGCCTACAGCGGCAGAACTCGACAACGCCTCCGGGGGCAGAGACGTCTACCTTGTCCGGGCTGACGTTCATTCCGCCGTCGTATCCGCGTCCCTGGCACAGCGGCTTGCCCTCCACACATATTCAGGATGGGACAACGGGTTTGTTGTGCGGGAGGCGCACCTCGCCGCACGGACCGCCGTCCGCAGCCCCGGCCCAGCTGAGCGGACAACCCTACAGCGAACCGCGCTGGATAATGCGGCCGCCAACGGGATCGTTGCGGTCGTCGAGATGGCTGCGGCCCACATAGCCCCGCGGGAGGACGTCCTTTCGCTGCTATCCCTTGACGGAGCGCATCCTGAGGTTCTTGCCTATTGGGGGCAGGCAGTGACTTCCGAAGAGGAGCTCCGCTCAGTGCTCGCTGGTTTCGATGGTCGGGTCCTGGGCCTGGGCGGGGATCTCAACGTGGACGGCTCGATCGGTTCCCATACGGCGCGCATGCGCGTCCCCTACGCTGACGCGCCGCACTCCAGCGGAACCGCCTTCATGCACGCCGACGACGTCGCTTCCCACCTCGGTGCGGCCACCGCTGCCGGCAGGCAGGCCGGTTTCCACGTCATCGGCGACGAGGGACTCGATACGGTGATCGCCGGGCTTGAGAAGGCCGCTGCGGTCCACGGAATCGAGAAGGTCCGAGCCGCACGGCATCGCCTTGAGCACGTCGAGATGGCCGATGACGAATCCATCCGCAGCCTCGTCCATTTCGGCGCTATTGTCAGCGCCCAATCCGGTTTTGACGCTCTGTGGGGAGCTCCAGGAGGCCTGTACGAACAGCGTCTCGGCCGTGACCGCTATGTGCCGATGAATCGGGTCGGGAGTCTGTTGAGTCAGGGCGTGCCTGTGTGCCTCGGTTCAGATTCACCGGTCACCAGAATGTCACCGTGGCAATCTGTCCGGGCATGCATGACCCACGCCAGCCCAGAGGAGAGAATTTCGGCGCGTGCGGCTTTCATTGCTCACACGCGCGCAGGATGGCGCGCGGTGGGTGCCGAAAACCCACTGCTGGGCCAACTGGTCCCCGGGGCTCCGGCTTCCTACGCGGTATGGGAGGTGGACGAACTCATGGTCCAGACACCGGACAGCAGAGTACAGTCCTGGAGCACTGACCCGAGGGCAGGGACTCCCTTGCTTCCCGCGCTGGATACCGGCAGTGAGCCTCGTTGCCTTGAGACCGTGCATCACGGCCGTCAGCTCTTCACTCGCGGCGGGCTGGACGCACGGTGAAGACCGACAAATGCCAAACCGGCGCTCTCACCGGGCGTGACGCTGACCTGCATAAACATATAAATTAGCAGGTCAGAGCGATGTTGACACTCTCACTACAGGCCGTAAGCTTTTAGATCTACGGGTTGAGATCCGGCATTCCGGACAGACCTGACCGAGCCACCACACACCGTGGACGCCGAAGGGGACGAAAGACGCGAACGTCGCGGATTTTCTTCGTGGTGGAAGGCTTGGTAATCACAACGGGTAGGTTTGCACGTCAGTAGAAAACAGCGCCGATCAATTGATCACTGCTGGCCCGAAGGCGTGTGAACCTACCCGTAACCACCATGTCCCCGTAGCCACATGTCGAGGATGCGCTCCGCGCATCGGCCTATACTGGGAAGCCGGTCCGGATTCTTCGGCTGTTGCGCCCTGCGCACAGGCCCATCGAAAGGTTCATGAGTGCGCGTTGTCACCATTATTCCTACCTACAACGAGCGCCAGTCCCTTCCGCTGACTCTTGACCGGCTACGAGCCGCAGTTCCGGATTCGGACGTCCTGGTAGTGGATGACAATAGCCCGGACGGCACAGGAGCAGTCGCGGACAGGATCGCCGCCAAGGACCCCGCAGTTCATGTCCTGCACCGGCACGGCAAAGATGGGTTGGGGGCTGCCTACATCGCCGGCTTCCGCTGGGCGCTCGAGCGAGGCTATGACGTCCTCGTCGAGATGGACGCTGACGGTTCCCACCAACCGGAACAACTACCTGCGTTGATTGATGCTGTTGCGGGCGCCCACCTGGTCATCGGGTCCCGTTGGGTTCCTGGCGGATCGGTGGTCAACTGGCCGCTCCACCGCAAGCTGCTATCCAGGGCAGGCAGCCTCTACTCACGTACCATGCTGGGGCTGACGGTCCGCGACATCACAGCCGGTTACCGGGCTTTCCGCAGAGAGACCCTCGAAAGCATCGATCTGGCTACGGTGGATTCTGTCGGCTATGGGTTCCAGGTGGACATGACGTTCAGGGTAGCCAAATGTGGGCTCCGCATTGTTGAGGTGCCCATCACGTTCGTGGAACGCGAGTACGGAGACTCCAAGATGAGCGGCAATATCGTCTTTGAGGCCATTGCCAACGTCACCCGCTGGGGCATTGCAGCGCGGTGGTCGGTTCTGGCCGGGCACCTATCCGGGAGACCGTAGCCACCAGGAGGCAGCCCCGCGCCCGACATCCAGCGCAGCAGAAGCAGGCCTTTTGGAATACAAGAGAAGCCCGGGAACTTGGTGAAGTTCCCGGGCTTCTCAGGTATCGACGAATCAGGCGGAGCGGCGCTCCCCGCGGCGCTCCCGAAGGATGTTCAGGCGATCCTCGAGAATCTGCTCCAGCTCCTCCATGGAACGGCGCTCCAGGAGCATGTCCCAGTGGGTACGAACGGGCTTGTCCCCGGAGGTGTCGGGACGCTCGCCATCCACCAGCAGCGCTTCCTTGCCGGTCTTGGAAACCCATACCGGAGGAATTTCCGCTTCAGCGGCGAAGGTCACGAAGACACGTTCGCCGTCCTCGCAACGGTACTCAACACGCTGACGGGGTGCCGGCTCAACGCCGGACTCAGTCTCCATGCTCTGGGCGCCAAGGCGCATACCCCGCAGGCTACGGTCGCTCATCTTTTCTCCCTAAACTACGTATGGCATCCTGGACTCCCAGATGCCTCTGCCGCACTCCCTTCGGGAGCACAGCACAACGACTTCGACGCCGTGTTACCACAGGTATAACGTCACTCAACCGCCGTCTGTTCCCGGCGGCACACTCCTTCGGCAAACACCCCACTATACCGACGCTTCTGGAATAGCCCAATTCGATCGGCCAGCCAGCGAACGGCATGATCTCAGCGGAGGAACCTCAGGAGCGGGAGTTGTCCTCTGCAGGAAGGGAAGACCCGGAGTCCTCCATTTCACCGCGCTCCTGCGCGCCCAGTACATTGCCAATTCCCTTGAGTGCTTCCCCTACTTCGCTCGGGATGATCCACAACTTGTTTGAATTGCCCTGAGCGAGCTTCGGAAGTGTCTGCAGGTATTGGTAAGCGAGCAGTTTTTGGGTCGGGTTGCCCTTGTGGATGGCGTCGAAGACTTTCTGAATGGCTTGCGACTCACCGTCAGCCCTCAGAATGGCAGCCTTTGCATCACCTTCTGCAGCCAGGATTGCGGCCTGCCGTTGGCCCTCTGCTGTGAGGATCTGTGACTGCTTGGTGCCTTCGGCAGTAAGGATGGCAGCACGGCGATCGCGTTCTGCACGCATCTGCTTCTCCATCGAGTCCTGGATGGAGTGCGGGGGATCGATCGCCTTCAGTTCCACGCGAGAGACCCGGATACCCCACCGTCCGGTGGCTTCATCAAGAACTCCCCGGAGTTGACCGTTGATCTGGTCCCGTGAGGTCAGCGCTTCCTCAAGATTCAGCCCGCCCACGACATTCCTGAGCGTGGTGGTGGTCAGTTGTTCGACAGCCTGAATGTAATTGGCGATCTCATAGGTTGCAGCCCGCGCGTCCGTCACCTGGAAGTAGACCACTGTGTCGATGGATACGACGAGGTTGTCTTCGGTGATGACGGGTTGCGGAGGGAACGAGACGACTTGTTCGCGCAGGTCGAGGAGTGGAAGCAGTCGATCGACAAACGGAATGAGGATGGTCAGTCCGGGCAGAAGTGTCCGCTGGTATTTTCCGAGCCGTTCTACGACACCGGCGCGAGCCTGCGGAATGATCCGCACGGATTTCACCAGGATGATCAGGACGAAAACGATCAGAACAATCAGAACAATGGTGAGTCCGATTGCGCCTGAATCTGTGAACATGGTTCCCCTTGTTGTGTGAATGGTGCAGGTCCCGTCTCACGACGGGATGATCGGTCCGCTTTCCGCCTGTTGTGTGCCGACGACGACGGCAGTCGCCCCATCGATCCGGGAGACGGTGGCGCGACTCCCGGCGGGCAACGAAGAGCCGTCGGAGGTCCGCGCGGTCCAAGTGTCACCACCGATCTTGACTGTGCCGGTCACCCCGGTCACCGGTTCCAAGGCGAGGGCTTGCTCACCGATCAGCCGGTCGATATTACTGAGCTGCTCGGCTGAGCCGCTCTTGAGGTGCCGGAGGGCCACCGGCCGAACGAGCACCACCATCAGGAGGGAGACGACGCAAAAGAGCACGACCTGGATGAAGAAGCTTGCTCCTGCCAGCGCTCCCACCAGTCCTGCAAGGGCTCCCGTTGCCAACATGAGGAAGAACAGGTCGAGAGTCAGCGTCTCAACCGCGGCCAGGCCGAGCACAAGCACGAGCCATAGTATCCAGGTGTTCTGAACCAGCCAGTCAAGCATCAGTCTTCCCCTCCCTGACGGCACTGCGGCTCTGCAATACGCCCGGAGTGCCTACCCACCATCATGCCAAACCCGCGGAGCGAAATATATAGCTCCGGCGGAATATCCCTGCGCGACATATCCTGACCGGCTAGCCTGTGTGCGCGCGCTTTTGGAAGACCTGAACGGTGAAGGCCGCGGTGACGTCCGAAGTGGGAGGAAGGGAGTCGACGTCGATGCTCAGGGTGTGGTGGCCTGCCGGGCCCATGGCCGCAACGTTGCGCACATCGATGGGGGAGAGGCGCATCCCGAACTCCACTCTTCTGGCTTCACTCTCGTCGAAGAATTCCGCCATCGAGGCGGCCACCTCTGTGGCCTTTCCAGGACGGATGCCGAGGAGCCCCGCAAGCTCTGCAATTTCCCGGAGATGATGTGGCAGCGGAGTGACCACCAGAGCGACCGCCCCGTCGCTGCAAACCCGAGCGAACTCAGGTACATTCCGCGGGGCGAAGATGTTGAGGAGGAGGTCTACGAACTGATCAGCGACCGGCAGGGGTCTCCAGACATCACACACCAGGCAGAGTGCATCCGGTAGCTCTTTTGCTGACCGCCTCAACGCATACTTCGAGATGTCCAGCGCGACCGATGCGGAGACGGACACCTTTTCCTGAAGCGCCTTGAGGTAGTAACCGGTCCCCGCTCCGACATCGAGGACCAGAGGCAGGTTCCCGGCGAAACTCTCGGCGGCCGAGGTGACCGCGTTCGCCAGCGGCTGGAAATGCCCGCCCCCGAGGAAGTCGACACGGGCCTGCACCATCGCTGCGGTATCTGATTCGAACTCGGTTCCCCGTCCGGTCAGCAGATTGAAGTAGCCCTGCCGTGCCGCGTCGAAGCGGTGGCCCCGCGGACAGCGCAGGAAGCGTGCCGCGCCGTCGTCCATCTTTTTCCCGTGCTGACCGGCGGAATTCACCGTCAACGGATCCCGACAAACCGGACAGAGGAGCAGGGATTCCGGGTAAGTCGGCACCCCACCATCGTAGGTGGACCCCTGCCCATTTTGAGTGTCGGCGCCTCGGAGGCATAGTCTCGAAATGTGAAACCAAACACACTCAATCTTCTTCATTCAGTGAGCGCACCCTCGCTCCACCCGGACACCCAACGCTGCGTAGTCTCCGTAACCCGGCCGGACTACGACGCCGACGCCTATGTCGGTCAGCTATGGGAGGTGCCGCTGGAGAATGGTTCTCCCCGCCGCCTCACCCGCGGCTTTCGGGACAGCTCACCCAAATACTCGCCCGACGGCGCCGCGCTTGCTTTCCTGCGGACATCCGCGGGGGGTAAGCCGCAGGTTTTCCTTACGGACAGCAGGGGAGGGGAGCCGCAGCAGTTGACCGACCGACCGCTCGGCGTGTCCGGGTTTGCATGGTCGCCCGACTCCCGACAGCTGGTGCTGTCCGCTCGCGTGCCCGAAGACGGCCGGTACGGCACGGTGGATGGAGTGTCCGGCGGGCAGGAGAATCCACGGCTCATCGACGGCTTCAAATACCAGATGAACGGTGCCGGATACATCGCGGACAAGCGGTCACAGCTTTTTCTCCTGGATGTTCCGCCGTTGGGTGAGGAGCCGTTTGTGAAGCCTGTCGGGCGGGCGGCACGCTCTGGAGAGGAGGACGCGCCCTCAGCTTTCGCAGAGCCGAAGCAGCTCACCGATGCGGATGCCGACCACTCCGAGCCGACTTTCTCCGCTGACGGCTCGCGCATCCTGTTCAGCGCCGCCCTGGAGCCGGACTCCGCAACCAACCTGCGTTCGGACATCTATTCCATTGCGCTGGATGGTTCCGACATGCAGCGGCTGAGCAACTTCACCGACGAACTCATCAGCTGCGGTAACCCGGTTCACAGCGAGGATGGCCAATGGCTCTTCTACCTCGGCAGCTCGCTGTCAACGAGCGGCGTCGACTTCGTGGCGCGTAATACAGCCCTGTACATTGCGCCGGTCGAGGATCCGGCTCAGGTGCGCGTATTGACGGATCCGGAAGTGCTCGACCTCGGGGAAGTCGGCGAAGTTGTCCAGGCTGGAGCGGACAGCGTCCTTGTCTTCAACCGCAGCCGCGGCGCCGGAGATCTGCGCCGTGTGAATTCGCAGGGTGCAATCCAAACGGTGGCGGACGGTGAATACATCGCGACGGGCGCCGCAAGCCGTGACGGCATCATCGTCGTCACCTACACGGACCCTGGCACCATGGGAGACGTTGCGAGGATCGACGGCAAGACGCTGACACGGCTGACCGACTTCTCGGCTGCCCTGCGCAGCGAGACAACAGTCGTCGAACCGCAGGAGGAGACGTTCACTGCGCCGGACGGCTATCCCGTGCACGGCTGGGTGCTGGTGCCGGAGGGCGAGGGCCCGCATCCGGTTCTCCTCAACATCCACGGCGGGCCCTATGCCCAGTACGGCTGGGGCTACTTCGACGAGGCGCAGGTGTTTCTCGAGGCAGGGTACGCGGTTCTCATGTGCAACCCCCGCGGCGCAGCCGGTTACGGTCAGGAACACGGCCGCGTGATCAAGGAAGCGATGGGCACGGTGGACATGCAGGACGTCCTCGCGTTCCTTGAGGGCGCTGTGGCGAAGTATGACGGGCTGGACGGAGACCGGATGGGTGTGATGGGCGGCTCCTATGGCGGTTACCTGACAGCCTGGCTGATTGCGAACGACCACCGTTTCCAGGGCGCCATCGTTGAACGGGGCTTCCTCGACCCTGAGTCCTTCATCGGCTCGTCGGACATCGGCTGGTTCTTCTCCGAGGCTTACACCGGCACGGACCCCGAGAAGGTCCGGGCGCAGAGTCCGTATGCGCACGTCGACAAGGTTCGGACCCCCACCTTCGTTATCCACTCGGAGGAGGATCTGCGCTGTCCGCTCGAGCAGGCGCAGCGTTACTATACCGCTCTGAAGCGCCACGGAGTGGAGACCGAAATGTTGATTTTCCCGGGGGAGACGCACGAACTGTCGCGCTCCGGCACACCGTGGCACCGGCGGCAGCGGTTCGAGCACATCCTGCGGTGGTGGGCTGACAAGTTGCCGAGCAAGAAGAATCAGCCGGCTTGACCCTGCGCGCATCTGAGGTGAAGGTGCCTAAAAGTTGAGTGAGCGTTGGGCCAGTTCGATTCCGGGCTGCGCCCAACGCTCACTGTAAGCTGCGCTGCTGACAAGCGATCGCGTGTTGGCCTTGTCGATATAGATGGCACCGTTCAGGTGATCGGTTTCGTGCTGCACGATGCGGGCGGGCCAGCCCGTGAACTGCCGGGTTACATTCTTGCCTTCGGGCGTCAGGTATTCGAGCTGTACCGATCGACTCCGCTCAACCACGGCCTGCCAACCGCTGAAGGACAGGCAACCTTCAAAAAACGACGACGTCTCCCGGCCGATGGGCGTGTACGTCGGGTTGATCACTGCAAAGTAGGGCAGCAGCGGCCGTTCACGGAGTTCGGCAACCTCGACGGGCTGGGGAAGAACATCTTCGATGACCGCCAGGCGCAACGGTATTCCCAATTGCGGTGCTGCCAGTCCGACGCCCGGTGCGTCCCGCATGGCCTTGCGCATAACGGCGAGAAGTCCGGCCAGCTCTGAATCGTCGAGCTGACCGTCGAACGGGGCGGCGGCGTTCCGCAGCACCGGATCACCCAGTTGGACGATCGGCGGCTGGTCCTGCTCGATAACACGGTGCACCAGCGCCCGGATACTTTCGGGAGAGTGGAAGTTCATCAGTCCATCCTAGGTTCGCCGCCTGGCATGGATGATCCCCTCGGCACACTGTAGAAGGCCAACAGGATGGCGACGGCGTTGATGGCTGCAAGCACAAGAAAAGCGCGTGAGTAGCTTCCCAATAGAGCGGCGAGGCCGGCGCCTGCCCACGGACCGAGTGCCGTGGCGAGGGTGATGGGTGAGGCAACGAGAGCCGTCAACCGGCCGTAATGGGCCGGGCCCCAGCGATCCGGAACAGCAGTCGCGTGCAGGAGGGTGAAGATTCCGCGTGCAACACCGGCTGCGAGAGCGATCAACAGTGCGGCGGTGAGGGTCTCAGTCAGGCCCAGCAGCGCCGTCGTCAGCGTTGTTCCCAGTAGCACCAGTGCTGTCCGGAGACGAAGCGGAAGCCGTTCGAAGAGGCTGTAGCCCAGGCGGCCGAGAACCTGGCCGACGCCGCCTATTCCCAGCGCCGTAGCCGCCAGCGCGGTGCTGATCCCGCGCTCGGTCAGTAGCGGAACCAGATTGACGACGGCGGCGAAGGACGCGAGGGCGGCCAGACTGACAGCCGCTACGAGGGCCAGAAACGGCACGCTCCTGGCGATTTCGTCGGGCTGCCCGTGCGCAACCTCGGGTAGCCCGGGGTGGGACCGGTGCGGCGCCCACGACCGGCGAAGCCCGAAAAAATGCGCCGGAACGGTGACGACGAAAAGCACGAGCGCGAGGATCAGGTAGGTGGAGCGCCAACCGACGCCGGCTGAAATGACGGCTGTCAACGGCGCAAAGACGGTGCTGGCCAGTCCGCCCACGATGGTCAGAATGGTCAGCGCGCGGGTGCGCCCAACGCTCCACCAACGCGTTACAGCGGCGAACGCCGGTGGGTACAGGACCATGCCCATGGCTGCGCCGGTCAGCACCCAGCCAGCGAAAAACATCGGGAGGTTGGCAGCCAGGGCGACCAGGCACAGCGCCGGCACGGCGAGGAAAGACCCTGCAGTCATGACGGCCCGAGGTCCGCTGCGGTCCAGAATTCGACCGACAACCAGTCCTGTGAGCGCCGAACACACCAGTCCGGTCGAGAACGCACCGTTGACAACAGGGAGCGTCCAGCCGGTGGTCGAACTGATCTGTCCGGCAAGAACAGGGAAGGCGTAGAAGAGAATGCCCCAACTGGTGATTTCAGTCAGACATAAAACGATCAGCACATTCCGCCGTGAGACACCCGGCCTGCCCCTTCCAGACCCCTCCCGCGAAGTGCCGATAATCGACATTATGTCAACTAAAGGATCGGATTCCCTGCCACTACTGCTGCGGCTGGCCGGCGACGTTGATCAGCCAGGCAACACCGAACTTGTCGGTGCACATACCGAAGTGGTCACCCCAAGGAGCAACTTCGAGGGGAACAGTTACAGTCCCTTCTCCAGCCAGGCGGTCCCAATAACCGCGCAGCTCATTTTCGTCCTCGCCGCTGAGGGAAATCGAAAACGTATTGCCCGGTGTGTAGTCCATGCTGTTGGGCGTGTCAGCTGCCATCAGCACCATCCCATTGTCCGCGGTCAGCATTCCGTGCATGATTTTGTCCAGCTCGCTTTCGTCCGCGCTGGCTTGGAAATCACCAAACGTGCTGAGGGTAAGTTCACCGCCGAAGACTGATTGGTAGTACGTCATCGCTTCCCGGGCGGTATCGCGGAAGCCCAGGTAAGGATTCAGGCGGGTGCTCATATCGGTCTCCTCGTGTCGCATCACCGGGGCGACCGGTGCCTCTCGTTGAGGCGCGCTTGCGGTGCGCTCCGTCACCATAGTGCACCACGAAAGGTTCCGCTCCCAGTCCTTCTGCACCTGGTTTTTCGACCGTGCGAAAGCGCGGCGCGAGCGAACCGGTCAGGCGGTTGCGAAGCGACGCGCTGAGCGCTCCTTCGCCTTGGCGGCTTCCTCGTCCCGGTCCTTCGGCGGCGCGGACGTGACCAGTTCCGCCAGGAGTCGATCGGTGATGAATCCGATTTCCTCCACAGCCCGATCGAAAGCCTCCTGGTTCGCCTTAGATGGTTTGGTGGTACCGCTGATTTTCCGGACGTACTGCAGCGCAGCCGCATGAACCTCGTCGCTGGTTGCTGACGGTTCAAAATTATGGAGTGTTTTGATGTTCCTGCACATGATTCAAGGGTAGATCGAGTCTCTTCGCTATGGAACAGGCGGGCATGCAACTGCCCTGACACCTCGGCGTTGGGTGCAGGCGGTGTCTCGCTTCCGGAGCCAGTAGGCTGACATCATGACGAGCGTAAGTTCCGGCCGCGGGGCTGCCAGAAGTCGGGGGTACGCATCCTGGCTGACCACCGACGTCTTGTTGATTTCCCTCTTCGCGCTTCTCGGGCACCTCTCCCACTATGGTGCGCTTTCCGCCTCCGGCATTACTCGTACAGCACTCCCCTTCCTTATTGCCTACTTCGTCACGACGGCGATTTTGCGTTCATGGCACCGGCCCCTTGCGCTGTTGTGCACTGCAGTCCCGTTATGGCTGGGAACGGCAGCCGGCGGTCTGGCGCTACGGGTGCTTCTCGGTGATGGTGCGGCTTTGTCATTTCAGATTGTCGCGCTCGGCGTATTGGGGCTGTTCCTGATTGCCCCTCGCGCCGGTGTACGGGTGATGCAGCGCCGTCGTCCTCAACCACAACCCACAACGGACACCAGTCGAAACCAAGGAGCACCCAGATGATCAGTGCGTTCGTACTCATCCAGACCGACGCCAGCCGTATCCCCGAGTGCGCGCAGGAAATTTCTGAACTCGAGGGCATCAGCGAGGTGTACTCAGTCACCGGCGAATGGGACCTCATTGCCATTGCGCGGGTGAACCGCCACGAAGATCTCGCGGACGTAATTGCCGACCGGTTGTCAAAAGTGGAGGGCGTCGAATCGACCACCACCCAGATTGCGTTTCGGTCCTACTCGAAGCATGATCTCGACGCCGCCTTCTCCCTCGGTTTCGAGGGCTAAGCACCCGCTTGTGAGCTGGTGACCGCTATCCAGCGGTCCAACGCTGCCTGGGCCGCGCCAGAATCGATCGACAGCTCTGCACGGCGCATATTTGCTCGAATCCGCTCAACAAGCGGAGCCGAGTGCTCAGTGTCCAGCGCAGTCAGTCCCGCTGCCGCATTGAGGACGACGGCGTCGCGCACCGGCCCCTTCTCCCCCGCCAGTACGGCGCGAACCACCTTCGCGTTGCTTTGGGCGTCTGAACCCCGCAGAGCCTCGACAGCCGCTTCCGGCAGATCGAAATCACCCGGATGGACGGTGTGCTCGGCGACGGCCCCGCCACGCACCTCCCAGACGGTGGATGATCCGCTCGTTGTCAGCTTGTCGCGGCCGTCGCTGCCCCGGAAAACCAGCGCCCGGACTCCCCGGGCTGCGAGAACACCCGCCATGAGCGGCGCCATCCGTTCACTGGCGCAACCCAGTGCCTGCGCTTCGACTCCGGCCGGATTGCTGAGCGGACCCAGGAAATTGAAGGCGGTAGGGACACCGAGTTCCCTGCGCGGTACTGCAACGTGGCGCATCGACGGGTGAAAGACCTGCGCAAAACAGAAGGTGATATTGGCTTGCTCCGCCGAGCGCGCTACGTCACTGATAGACAAGTCAAGCCGCACCCCCAGCGCCTCGATGACATCAGCTGCACCCGAGGACGAGGAGGCACCGCGATTCCCGTGCTTGACTACCCTGGCACCGGCACCAACGGCCACCAGCGAGGACATGGTCGAGATATTGAGCGTGTTCAGGCCGTCTCCGCCGGTTCCCACGATGTCCAGGGCAGGACCTGGCACGTCTATAGTGTGAGCACGCGAGAGCATCGCCTCGACGAGGCCCACCAGTTCCTCAACAGATTCCCCCTTTGCTCGCAGGCCAACCAGGAATCCGGCGACCTGTGCATGCGAGGCGAGTCCTTCCATAATGGAATCCATTGCCCAACGGGTCTGCGGCGCAGTGAGATCCTCTCCCTCGATGAGCTTCGAGATCAGCTGCGGCCAGCTGGTTGCAGGGGCTTCTGGAGCGGGAATCGCAGTCACTCCCCTAGGTTATCTACGAATTGTAGAAACTCATCACGGTGTTACTCCCGCGCCGTTACAGGCAACTCTCGCATCCGCACATATGAGCTGGGCACGCCGAGGCCGTTTCGCATTGGTGAAGTGGGATCTTTTAGAGACATAATGTCAGAGTGACGACAGCGACCCATGCCCCCAGCTCCACTGCGCATCCAACACTCAACCGGCCAAACATGGTGTCGGTAGGCACCGTTGTATGGCTTTCCAGTGAACTTATGTTCTTTGCCGGACTCTTCGCCATGTACTTCACATTGCGCTCCACGTCCGGCGAACTCTGGGCTGCCGAGACGGAGAAGCTGAATGTACCTTTTGCGCTGATCAACACCATCATTCTGGTTTCGAGCTCGTTCACCTGCCAGATGGGTGTGTTCGCCGCCGAGCGGCTCCAGCCCCGCAGGGCGGGTGGAGTGTTCAACATCGCCAAGTGGGGCATGGTCGAGTGGTACCTGCTGACCTTCCTCATGGGCGCAGTGTTCGTGGCAGTGCAGGCATATGAGTACGCAGAATTGGTGGCCGAAGGCATCACCCTTTCCGCCAATGCCTATGGATCGTCGTTCTACATCACCACCGGTTTCCACGGCCTGCACGTCATCGGCGGTCTGATCGCCTTTCTCTTCATTATTGGACGCGCCTACGCGGCCAAACGGTTCGGACACTTTGAAGCGACGTCGGCGATTGTCACTTCGTACTACTGGCACTTCGTCGACGTGGTGTGGATCGGGCTGTTCATCATCATCTACTTCTTGAAGTAGATTGCTCTTGAACCCTTTTCTACCCGGTGTAGAATTAGCGTGGCGGTCGCGAGGGTGGCTGACACCAATCGTGTACCGTACCGAAGCAATACAGAAGGCAGGAAACAGGACGTGAAGGCACTTTCGCAGAGGCGGCGTCACCCCCTGGCAGCAATAGCGCTGCTGCTCATGGGATTGTTGCTAACAGGTGGCATCTATGCCGTCGCAAGCAACGCGAACGAGGCCAAGGCACAAACCACTTTCTCAGCCAGTGATATTGAAGAAGGCGAAAAACTTTTCGTCGCAAATTGCGCAACGTGCCACGGTATGGGAGCGGCCGGCACTGAAGACGGACCGTCGCTGGTCGGCGTGGGAGCCGCAGCAGTTGACTTCCAGGTTGGCACCGGGCGTATGCCGCTTCAGATGCAGGGCCCGCAGGCGCTTCAGAAGCCGGTTCAGTTCACCGATGAGCAGATCCGGCAGATGTCCGCCTACGTCGCCTCGCTGGGCGCAGGTCCCGCAATTCCCGGCGAGGAAGAGCTCGACCTGGAAGGTGCCGACCCCGCTGCCGGCGGTGAACTTTTCCGAGTGAACTGCGCAATGTGCCATAACGCTGCCGCTGCTGGTGGAGCGTTGACCCGGGGCAAGTTCGCTCCGGCGCTCGAAGGCGTAACGGACAAGCACATCTACGAAGCGATGATCACCGGGCCGCAGAACATGCCGGTCTTCAGCGACGCGAACATCACACCTGAGGGCAAGCAGGACATCATCGCGTTCCTCAACATCATCGAAGAGCAGGGTTCCCCCGGTGGTGCGGACCTGGGTTCCCTAGGACCGGTGTCAGAAGGACTGTTCATCTGGGTTGCAGGGCTCGGAGTGATAATCGCGTTCACAGTCTGGCTGACCTCCCGCTCCTCGTAGCGGGCGGCCACAGCACTAAACCAAGGACACAGGATTGACGAGTGAAGTTTCTAAAGAAGGATGAGAGGGATCATGGCCGACCATAGTGACGGCAGCCCGGAGAACGCGGTTACCGTAGCTAAGCCGGGTCAGGGCGGCGTGCAGAAGTTCCAGGATCCTGGACTCCCACCGCACCGGCCGCGTTTGGCTGACGTAGACCCCCGGGCTGAGAAACGCGCAGAGCGTCAGGTCGGAGTGCTGTTCCTCGTCTCCATCTTTGGAACATTGCTTTTCTTCTTCGGATATTTCTTTATCCCCCTCGACCAGACAATCGCGAACCTCCGCCTACAGAACCTGCTCCTCGGATTGGGAACGGCGTTCGCCATGCTTGGCATTGGTGTCGGAATCGTGCACTGGGCCAAGACGCTGATGCCGGATCATGAGATCGCTGAGGACCGGCACGAGATTCGCCCCGAAGCAGACCGCGCTGACGCTGAGAAAATCGTTGGTGACATCCTGGAAGAATCCGGAATCAAGCGCAGGCCGCTGATCCGCAATACGCTCCTCGGCGCGGGGATCCTCGCAATCTTCCCGGCCATCGCAATCTTCCGGGACCTCGGTCCGCTACCCGGTGACGTGCTTCGCCAGACCATGTGGGATGAAGGCGTACGGCTGACCCGTGATCCGAGCGGCACCCCGATCAGGGCTTCGGACGTCACTATCGGCTCAGCGTTCCACGTCATTCCCGAGGGCCTCAATGAGGCGGAACACAAACTCGAGGAAAAGGCTAAGGCTGTTGTTCTACTCATGCGCCTGAGTCCTGAATCGCTGAACCCGTCTCCGGGGCGCGAGGATTGGGGCTATGAAGGCATTGTTGCCTATTCCAAGATTTGCACCCATGTGGGCTGCCCTGTAGCCCTTTACGAACAGCAGACCCATCACCTGCTTTGTCCGTGCCATCAGTCAACCTTTGACGTCACCCAAGAAGCGAAGGTTATTTTCGGCCCGGCCGCCCGGCCGCTCCCCCAACTTCCCATCTCCGTGGATGATGAAGGTTACCTGGTGGCGACGAGCGACTTCCAAGAACCCGTAGGACCAAGTTACTGGGAGCGTGGAGTGTGAGCAGCTCAGCAGCTGGACACCAGTACCAGCCAAAGACAAACGTCGGCAAGATTGCCAACTTCGTCGACACCCGCGTCGGTGGATCCGCGATAGTCAAAGAGTTTGGGCGGAAAATTTTCCCAGACCACTGGACGTTCATGTTTGGCGAAGTAGCGCTTTACTCCTTCGTCATCCTTCTTCTGTCGGGTACGTTCCTGACCTTTTTCTTCGACCCTTCGATGGCCGAAACACATTACGAAGGAAGCTACGTACCGCTGCGCGGTATCGAAATGTCGGTGGCCTACGCTTCCTCGCTCGATATCTCCTTTGATATCCGTGGCGGGCTGTTCATGCGGCAGGTACACCACTGGTCTGCACTGCTCTTCGTTGCTGCCGTGTCAGTGCATATGCTGCGGGTTTTCTTCACCGGTGCATTTCGGCGGCCGCGTGAGCTGAACTGGGTTATCGGCGGTGTTCTGCTCATTCTTGCGATGGCCGCAGGGTTCACAGGGTATTCACTGCCGGACGACCTCCTCTCCGGTAACGGTCTTCGAATCATCGACGGCGTGATCAAGTCAATTCCCGTGGTGGGAACCTACATCAGTTTCTTCCTGTTCGGCGGTGAATTCCCCGGCACCGTGATCATCCCGCGATTGTATGTGCTCCACATCCTCCTTATTCCGGCTCTGATTCTCCTGCTGATCGCGATGCACCTCTTCCTGGTGGTCGTTCACAAGCACACTCAATTCCCCGGCCCGGGCCGCACCAATGACAATGTAGTTGGCTATCCGGTCGGTCCCGTTTACGCGGCGAAGGCCGGCGGCTTCTTCTTCATCGTCTTCGGTATCATCGCCGCAATATCAGCGGCATTCACGATCAACCCCATCTGGAACTATGGACCTTATGATCCCTCCCCTGTCTCGGCCGGCACCCAGCCCGACTGGTACATCGGGTGGGTGGACGGCGCCCTGCGTCTTATGCCCGGAATTCTGGCGGGTTTCCCGTTCGAGTGGGAAATCCCCTTCCCCTGGGGCACTAACACCCTCTCTCTGAACGTGCTGTTCCCTGCGCTCGTGCCTGCGGGCATTGTCTTTACACTGCTGTTTGCCTGGCCGTGGATTGAAGCCTGGGTGACCAAGGATCGCAGGGAGAAGCACTTGCTCGATCGGCCGCGTAATGCTCCTACACGCACCGGCATCGGCGTGGCAGGCGTGGTGTTCTACTGCGTCATGTGGGCAGCAGCCAGTTCCGACCTCATCGCTACGCACTTCATGGTTTCGCTGAATGATGTGACGTACTGGCTCCGTGTCCTGGTGATCATCGGGCCCGTGATTGGTTTCATCGTGGCCCGTCGTATCGCGCTGGCCCTCCAGCGCAAGGATCGCGAGATTGTGCTCCACGGACGAGAGACGGGTCGTATCGTGAGGCTCCCCCACGGCGAGTTCATCGAGGTCCACGAGCCGGTGGACGAGTACAAGCGTTACAAGCTGGTTAGTTTCGATTCGCCCGTCACTCTGTCCGCTGAAGCGGACGTCAACGGTCATGTGTCAAAGGGTGAGAAGGGCCGCGCATGGGCTTCGAAGTTCTTCTTCGAGGATCGTGTCGCACCAGTCACACCAGCGGAGCTTGAAGAGGCTCACTCGCACGGCCACCATGGCGAAGTTGCAAGCGAGCATGACAAGGCTGCCATCTCCAACAAGTAGTCCGGGCTGAGAGCTATAGAAAGAGGAGTGGGGCGCCCAGTGCGCCCCACTCCTCTTTCTATAGCTGTCTCTCGATCGGGCTGGGCTCGTTTGGCAGATGACGTTCAGCTAAAGCGCTTGGCAGTGTAGGTGCGAGGTGTGCGGACACCGGGGCGCTGAAGTGGAACCCACAGCTTGTACCTGTCAGCCCGGTAGTACGAGACCGAATAGTCCACCATGGCCCGGGCCACGTACGCATGGCGTTGAATCTTCAGGAGAGGGGCGCCCATCTCGACGTTCAGAAGACGGGCAATAGAGGGCGAGGCCGCAGTCGCCTCAACTGTGTCTTCCCCCCATTCCATCACGAGCCCGTATCTCTCGCTGAGAACGTTATACAGCGACGTCGGCGGAGCATCATCAAGTATTCCCGGTACGCGGTGTGCCGGGATGAAGTTTTCGTCCACACTCATTGGTTCGCGGTCTGCCAACAACTGACGCCGGAACCTGACAACCGGGACGCCCTGCTCAATCTGCAGTTCGCGGGCAATGAGCGGCGTGGCTGCCATCTGCTCGAAGCTGAGTACCCGAGCATCCGGGACCATGCCCCTCCGGTGCATCTCTTCGCTGTAGGAGGTGAGCTTCATCTGCAGATCGAGCTTTGTGTGGGCTACGAAGGTTCCAAGGCCTACGATTCGTTCCAGAACCTCCTCGGCAACCAGTGCGTCGATGGCGTGCCGTACAGTCATCCGCGCAACACCGAAGTGTTCGGTCAGCTTCCGCTCAGACGGAATGGCTGTACCAGGCTCGGCGTGACACAGGATGTACTCGCGGAGCAGTTCGCGAAGCTGAACATGCTTGGCCGCCTTGCCGTCGAGAGTAGTACGCAGTGCGTCGAGTTGATCCGGCATGACGGCTCCTGTTATGCACGGGTGCGAACCCAGCTAGATAGACCGGTATGGTCACCATATTCTATAGCTTGGTAGCAGGAGCGGCGACGGAGTAATCCAGAGCAACTACTCTCAAGAGGAAGTACACAAAGGGTCCCGCACAAAATATGTACGGGACCCTCCATTTCGAACACGCTTTGGACGACTAGTGCGCGTGGTCTCCCCTGCTGTACTCAAAGACCCATCCAACCAGTGCGATAACGGCCAGGCCCGCCGACACGTAGAGAATCCACCATCCAGCAGCGAGGCCTAAGAAACCGCCGGCTGCAGCAAGGCCGAGGACAAGCGGCCACCAGCTCCAAGGGCTGAAATGCCCCTGCTCGCCCGAGCCTTCATGAATCTCCGCGTCGCGGCGATCCTCCGGGCGCATTCCCACGCGGCGCCCCGTGAACCCGAGGTAGAAGCCGATCATGGCGGCGACACCGCCCACAAGCAGGATGCCTAGAATGCCAACCCACTCAGACCAATTGGTCAGGAAACCGTAGACCACTGCTACAGGTACAAAGAAGGGAACCAGTAGAAGGAACAGTCGTGTTTCTACCTTCACTTAAGCGTCCTTCCGATCAGCGGATCCGAGCAGCTGGCCTGCCGGTGAACCTGGTGTGTGCCACTGCGCAAGCTCCGGGTGGTGTAGATCCAACGCAGGGCGTTCCGAGCGGATACGTGGCAGGGAGGTGAAGTTGTGCCGTGGTGGCGGGCAGGAGGTAGCCCACTCCAGGGATGCTCCAAAGCCCCACGGATCGTCGACCTCGACCTTTGTACCGATCCGCCAGGTGATGTAAACGTTCCAGAAGAACGGAATCAACGACGCGCCCAGAACGAAGGAAGCAATGGTGGAGAACTGGTTCATTGCAGTGAACATGTCTTCTGGGAGATAGTCAGCGTAGCGCCGTGGCATACCGATGACCCCCAACCAGTGCTGGATCAGGAACGTTCCATGGAAGCCAAGGAACAGGAGCCAGAAGTGGATCTTGCCCAGCCGCTCGTTCAGCATCTTTCCCGTCCACTTAGGCCACCAGAAGTAGAAGCCGGCGAACATCGCGAAGACTACGGTACCGAAGACCACGTAGTGGAAGTGAGCCACTACGAAGTAGGTGTCGGACACGTGGAAGTCCAACGGCGGGGATGCAAGGATGATTCCGGTCAGACCACCGAACAGGAAGGTGACGAGGAAACCGAGGCTCCAGAGCATCGGGGTCTCGAATGTTATCGATCCCCGCCACATAGTGCCGATCCAGTTGAAGAACTTCACTCCCGTGGGCACCGCGATCAGCATCGTCATGAAGGCGAAGAACGGCAGCAGAACGGCGCCGGTCACGTACATATGGTGCGCCCACACCGTCACGGAAAGTGCTGCAATGGCGATCGTTGCGAAAACGATGCCCTTGTAGCCGAATATCGGCTTACGGCTGAAGACCGGGAAGATCTCCGAGACAATACCAAAGAACGGCAGCGCGATGATGTACACCTCTGGATGTCCGAAGAACCAGAAGAGGTGTTGCCATAGGATCGCTCCTCCGTTGTCCGGATCGAAAATGTGTGCTCCGAACCGCCGGTCGGCACCGAGCGCAAACAGAGCGGCAGCGAGCGGCGGGAACGCCATCAACACGAGGATCGACGTGACGAGTGCATTCCAGGTGAAAATCGGCATGCGCCACATGGTCATGCCGGGAGCACGCATGCAGATGATTGTGGTGATGAAGTTGACGGCGCCAAGGATGGTGCCGAATCCGGAAAGAGCAAGCCCGAACACCCATAAGTCACCACCAACACCAGGCGAGAACGTTGTATTGGACAACGGGGCGTACGCGAACCAGCCGAACGAGGCAGCGCCCTGCGGGGTGATGAATCCGGACACTGCGATGGTGCTGCCGAAAAGGAAGAACCAGAAAGCAAGGGCATTCAGCCGTGGGAAGGCGACGTCGGGTGCACCGATCTGCAACGGCATGATGACGTTTGTGAACCCGGCAAACAGCGGGGTTGCGAACATGAGCAGCATAACCGTGCCGTGCATGGTGAAGAGCTGGTTGTACTGCTCTTTGGTCTGCAGAATCTGCATTCCCGGTTCGAACAGCTCGGCGCGGATGACAAGCGCCATTACCCCACCCAGGCAGAAGAACACGAATGATGCGATCAGGTACATATACCCGATGGTCTTGTGATCAGTGGAGGTGATCCAGTTGACGACTATGCGTCCCTTGGACCGCGGTACAACCCGTGGAGCAACCGTGGTGCCGGCGTCCTCGGCAGTGTATTCGTAAGTAGACATCTAATTAATCCTGCCCAATTTGCTCGTCAGCTCCGCTGGGGCTGTCGCCGGTCACAGTCTGCGGATTGCGGTCATACTCTTCGCCCAGCTGGCCGTCCTCAAGGGTTTCCAGATAGGCCTGGTACTCCTCCTCGGAGACAACCGCTACGTTGAACAACATCTCCGAATGGTACTCGCCGCACAGCTCGGCGCACTTCCCTTCGAAGACGCCCTCACGCGTGGGAGTCAGGGTGATGTAGTTTTCCCGTTCGGGAATCATGTCCCGCTTTTGAAGGAAGGCCGGAACCCAAAACGAATGGATTACGTCGCGGGAGTTGAGTCGGAATTCCACCGTTTGGTTGACCGGCAGATAAAGCGTCGGAAGAGTTTCCGGGACGCCCGGCTCACCATCGAGTTGAGCCTGGACACCTGAGGAATACTTGTCCTCGAGCACGTAGTTGAAGTCCCACGACCACTGCTTGCCGCGCACATCGATGATGACATCGGGGTCCTCGACACGGGCGTCGATGATTTGTTGATCACGGTCGGTGAAGTAGAAGAGCACCAGCACCATGAAGATCGGAATTGTCAGGTAGAACACTTCCAGCGGAAGGTTGTAGCTGATCTGGCGCGGGTACCCGGTCTCGTTGCGACGACGACGGTACGCGACGATGCACCAGATGATCAGGCCCCAGGTGATGACGCCTACTATCAGGGCAGCGATCCAGGAGTTGACCCACAGGTCAATGATCCGGCCGGTGTGGTTGGTGGTATCACGCTCGGTGGGTAACCAACCCTTTTGGACTTCTGATGAACAACCAGACAAGAACAGCGCAGCCACGACCACGAGGCTTGAGACCTTGAAAATCTTTGCGCGTCGGCTGCCGGTTCGGTCCTGCGAACTCACAGACGGCCCTTCCTTTTCTCACGTGCGGTGCCACCGACGGTGACAGCATTTCCGTGCACGGTGCTGACTGAGCTGCTACTCAAACGCGATGCACTTTCAGTTTTACTACTCACTGTAGAGCTTACCCGCAACGACAGCCATCGTGTGACAACAAAGCCCCCGTCCGCACCGTTTTCGGATACGTGACGGGGGCTTTGGTACCCCACTTTCGGGATGGACCTCTAGTGAAAGGAGTCACCGCAGGCGCAGGACCCGCCGGCGTTCGGGTTGTCGATGGTGAAGCCTTGCTTGGAGATGGTGTCCTCAAAGTCAATGGAGGCCCCGGCGAGGTAGGGAACGCTCATGCGGTCAACGATGACCTCCACGCCGTCGAAGTCACGAACCGCATCGCCATCGAGGACGCGTTCATCGAAGTAAAGCTGGTAGATCAGCCCCGAACACCCGCCGGGCTGGACCGCCACGCGCAAACGCAGATCAGTCCGGCCCTCCTGTTCAAGGAGGCTGCGTACCTTGCCGGCAGCAACATCTGACAGGTTAACCTCATGTACCGGCAGTTCGGTATCTGCGGCCGTCTCAGTGGTTGGTTCGCTTGTTGATGTGCTCATGGTGTGCGTTCTCCTTTACTATGTGCCCGCCGCGCCGGTTCCCCCGCCTGCGATCATAACGCCGGGCGGCGTGTGGCTTTCAGCGCCTCGCAGCGCTGTCCGTCCCATGGTACGTCCGGTGAGCACAGCCTGCCCAGCTGTGTAACGATCCATGCTGGTCAAACATTCCGGGCCGGCCGGGCAGTGCGCGGCGGGGCACTGGTGTCAGCCGCCTGCGTTGAGCCGCGCGAGCATCAGAGCCTCTGCGAGCACCGCACGGTTGAACTCACCCAGGTGGAGCGATTCATTGGCGCTGTGCGCCCGTGAGTCCGGGTCCTCGACGCCGGTCACCAGAATTTGCGCCTCCGGATAGACTTCAGTCAGATCGGCGATGAAGGGTATGGACCCTCCGATCCCCGCTTCAACGGCTTGCGTTCCCCAGGCGGTCTGCAAGGCCCACAGTGCGATCTGGGCTGCCGGCCTCGTTGTGTCGGTGGAGAAGGGGTTGCCTGACTCCCCCGGCGTGAACATCACCGTGGCGCCGAACGGAGCGTGGGAGCGCACGTGGCGCTCGACGGCGGCCATAGCTTTCTGGGGCTCCTGTCCGGGCGCTAGCCGAAGGCTGAACTTCGCCCGCGCTGTGGGCAGGAGCGTGTTCGATGAGACAGCTACTCCTGGCGCATCGATGCCGATGATGGACAGTGCGGGCTTCGTCCACAACCGTGACGCAAGGGAGCCGGTACCAGCCAGCTGTACGCCGTCGAGAACCGAGGCATCCGCGCGATAGTCAGCTTCCGCATAGTCCACATCCGCGTCGTCATTCGAAACAAGGCCCTGGATGGCGACGCTGCCATCGTCGTCGTGAAGGGTGGCAATTAATCGGGCAAGCAGGGTCGGCGCATCCAATACAGGGCCGCCGAACATACCGGAATGGACAGCGTGTTCCAGGACTCTGACCTCGATGACACCATCAACCAATCCGCGCAGGCTGGTTGTGAGGGCAGGGACGCCGACCTTCCAGTTACTCGAGTCCGCAACCACGATGACGTCGGAGCGCAGGAGTTCACGGTGTTCTTCGAGGAAGCTGCGGAAGGTCGGGGATCCAGCCTCCTCTTCACCTTCGATGAATAAGGTGATGCCCAGGCCAAGGTCCTCCCCCAGGACCTCGGAGACAGCACGGACCGCCGCGATATGGGCCATAATGCCGGCCTTGTCGTCCGCTGCTCCCCTCCCGTATAACCGGCCCTCTCGTTCCTCGGCGATGAACGGATCGCTTTCCCACAGGTCCCGCTCACCGGGAGGCTGGACATCATGGTGTGCATAGAGGAGGATGGTCGGTTTTCCTGCAGCAGCCGGACGCTGCGCGACGACGGCAGGTCCACCGGGTGTGCCGTTGTTATCCATTCGGAGGATACGCACATCCTCCATTCCCGTGGATCGGACCAGCGAAGCAACTGCTTCAGCACTGCGATCGAGTTCCGCAGGATCAAAGGCCGCCCAGGCCACACCGGGAATGGCGACGAGCGACTTGAGCTCCTCGATTGTCTGAGGGAACGCGGAGTCGACGGTGGAACGCAGGGCAGCAACGGTGGTGTCCGGCAGTACATCGCTTGAAGGCATATTCATGCCTTCGAGCCTACACACGCATGCGGAGAACCCGACGCTCAGGACGGGTATCCTAGAGGGGTGTTTGGACGAAAAAGAGACGCTGCCGTTGTTGAGAATCCCGCAGAGCAAGTCGCGGAGGAACAGCGATTGAGAACGGCCGGTAAGGGCGCGCCCACTCCCAGGCGCAGCGTTCAGGAAGCGGCCCGGAAGCGGCCTCTGGTTCCGAATGACCGGAAGGCAGCGCGGGAGGCCAGCCGTCTGGCGCGGCGCGAGGACCAACTGCGGATGAGGCGTGCACTCGAGAACGGCGACGAGCGGCACCTGCCGTTCCGCGACAAGGGCCCGGCCCGTCGCTACGTCCGTGACTATGTGGACGCACGTTGGAATGTCGCCGAGTTCCTGATGTTTGCGGCGCTGGTCTTCGTCTTCCTGAGCTTCATCCCCAATCTGACTCTCCAGGGTTACGTCATGCTGACCTTCTGGGTGATCATCATGGCGGTGATCGTTGACTGCCTTCTCCTGCGCCGCAAGCTCAAGGCGCAACTGACAGCGAAGTTCGGCGAACCCGGGCGTGGGGATCTCTGGTACGGAATCTCACGTGCCATGCAGATCCGCCGACTCCGTTTGCCCAAGCCTCAGGTAAGCCGCGGGCAGTTTCCCGCCTAACAGCCGGACATTGCGCGCCGCTTCAGCGCTTGAGGCGGGGGTGGTTCCTGAGCGCGCGGTTGATCGACGAAGCCCAGAAGGGGCCTTCGTAAAGGAACGCGGTGTAGCCCTGCACCAGATTGGCTCCAGCGTTGAGACGGTCAACGACGTCGTCTGCTGTTTCCACTCCACCCACCGAGATCAGGGCCAGTTCTGGTCCGGCTGCATGCCGCAAGCGCGTGAGTACCTCAAGCGAACGTGCCTTGAGCGGAGCACCACTCAACCCGCCTACCCCGCAGGCCACCACGGTTTCAGGATTGGTCGTAAGGCCCTCCCGGGTGACTGTGGTGTTGGTTGCGATGATGCCGTCCAGTTTCAGCTCCAGCGCGAGCGCGGCTACCTCATCGATGTCGTCGTCGCTCAAATCCGGTGCGATCTTTACCAAGAGCGGTACGTGACGGTCGGCGCTTTCATCTGCAGCCTTTCGGACCGCTTTCAGAAGGGGGCGGAGGGAGCGGACGCTTTGCAGCAGACGGAGTCCCGGAGTGTTGGGCGAGCTGACGTTGACCACAAGGTAGTCCGCAAGCGGGGCCAACGCCGTCGCGGATATTCGGTAGTCGGCGACCGCATCGCGCAGATCCACAGTCTTCGTCTTGCCGATATTCACGCCGATCACGGGCCGTACCGGCGGGTAGCGTCGTTCAAGCGTGCGGCGTGCGGCCGCGATGCGCGGAGCAACTGCAGCGGCGCCGTCGTTATTGAAACCCATCCGGTTGATCACCGCCCGGTCCTCTACCAGCCGGAAAAGCCGTGGTTTCGGATTTCCCGGCTGCGCCTGCCCAGTGATTGTTCCGATCTCTACATGGCCGAACCCCAGGTCAGCCAGCGCGGCGACGCCGTGTCCCTCCTTGTCGAAACCGGCCGCAAGCCCGAACGGTGACGGGAAGGTCACACCGAACGCCGTAGTCTGCAGTTCGGTGGACGGCGCGGTGATGCGGCGCAGGACGCCGCCCACCGGGGTCCTGCCCGTCCACCGGATCAGGCGGAAGCCGATCCGGTGCGCGCGCTCAGGGTCCATACCGCTGAAGACGACGCGGAAGAAAGCAGGATAAATACGCATGGGTCAAAGTTGCCACGGCCGCAGCCGCTTCACCAAGTTGACGATGGCATCGATATCCTCAACCAATGGGCATCAATTGGCAGCCGGACCACCTGGGCGACGGATTTGCGCTGACCGAGCTGCACGTTGGTTCAGATGAGGAGGGCCCGTGTCTGGCCACGCTCGTCTCCTACACCCCACCCGCCGTCGTTTCGCCGACCGGTCTGCGTGACGCAGCGCGCGTGGCGCTGAATCGCCTGCGCCCATGCGGACGCGATGAACAGGAGTCCGCAGTGCAGGCGGTGCTCTACGTCCATGGCTGGAGCGATTACTTCTTCCAGCACGAACTGGCTCACTTCTTCAGTGACCGCGGTATTGCCTTCTACGCCCTGGACCTGCGGAAGTATGGACGAAGCCTGCGGCCGTGGCAGACGCCCGGGTACGTCACGAACCTGTCGGAGTACGACGACGACATCGCTGCTGCCCTGGATACCCTCTCCGAAGACATCACCGCCAAAACAGGCGCGCCGCCGTCCGGCATCACCCTGATGGCGCATTCGACCGGCGCCCTCGTCGCTTCGCTGTGGGCGAACCGCTTTCCAGGGCGGGTATCGAGCCTCATCCTCAACAGTCCGTGGCTGGACATCCAGGGAAGTGCAATACTGCGCACCACCACGCAGGGGCTCCTCGAGCCGATCACGCGATTCAGGCCCAAGGCACGCTTGAAACTGCCGGAATTCGGCTTCTATTGGCGAAGTATAAGCAACCTTGCCGAGGGCGAGTGGGAACTTAACGGGCAGTGGCGGCCGCAATTCGGTTTTCCCATCCGGGCCGGCTGGCTCACCGCTGTCCTCAACGGACACGCGCAGGTGCGCCGCGGACTTTCCATCGACCTTCCGGTGCTGGTTCTGTCCTCTGCGCGATCCACCATCAGTCCCGTGTGGAGTGAAGCAATGCTCTCCTCGGACAGCGTCCTCGATGTGACCGTCATGACGCAACGTGCCCTGCAGTTGGGACCTCACGTCACCGTGTGCAGGTATGACGGCGCGCTGCATGACACCCTCCTGTCGAGAACGGCGGTGCGTCGAAAAGTGTATGCCGATCTCGATCGGTGGGTAAGGTGCTACAGCAGCGCCTCACCCATACCGGAGATCTAGGACTTGGCTTTGTCGACAGCTCCGCCGTAGCGCCGATCCCGCGCAGCGTACTCATCCACGGCCCTCCAGAGCGTACGGCGGTCGACATCCGGCCACAGGACATCCATGAAGACCATTTCTGCGTAAGCGGACTGCCACAGCATGAAATTTGAGGTCCGCTGCTCGCCGGAGGTGCGCAGGAACAGATCGACATCGGGCAGGTCCGGCTCGTCCAGGTAACGCTGGATGGTGCTCTCTGAGACGGATGACGCCTTCAACCGGCCAGCCGCCACGTCTTCCGCTATGCCCCTGGCCGCATCGGCAATCTCAGCCCGGCCCCCGTAGTTGACACACATGGTGAGGGTACACACCGAGTTGGAGCGCGTGCGCTCCTCTGCGATCTCAAGTTCATTGATGACCGAGCGCCAAAGCCGCGGGCGCCGTCCAGCCCACCGTATGCGCACTCCCCACTCATTGAGCTGATCCCGCTGCCGGCGCAGGACGTCCCGGCTGAAACCCATCAGGAACCGTACTTCGTCCGGGGAGCGCTTCCAGTTCTCGGTAGAAAAGGCATAGACGCTGACATACTTGACGCCGATGTCGATGGCGCCTGCGATCACATCGAGGAGCGCAGCCTCACCCGCCCGGTGGCCCTCCGTACGCGGCAGCCCCCGCTCATTGGCCCACCGTCCGTTGCCATCCATCACGATTGCCACGTGGGCCGGCACAAGGTCCACGGAGATGGCAGGCGGACGCTCGCCGCTCGGATGAGGCCACGGCTGAGACGGTTCGCCGGCGGATTTTGTCATACGCGCTCCACATGTTTGAGGGACTTCACTGCTCGTTCCAAATGCCACTGTACGTAGGCAGCTACAAGTCCTGCACTTTCACGCCGGGCAAAAGCCTCGGCGGTATCCGCAACCTCCCAGTTCCCGGACAGCAGCGCACCCAACAAAGCCATGGCATCGGGTGACGGTGACGCTGAACCGGGCGGCCGGCAGGAGGCGCACACCGCGCCGCCCAAAGCGGCCGAGAACGCAGTATGGGGACCAGCCGCGCCGCACCGGGCGCAGTCGGTGAAGCTCGGCGCCCAGCCGGCCGTGGCCAATGCCCGTAGCAGATAGGAGTCAAGAATCAGTTCGGACGGATGGAGACCCCTGCTGAGAGCCGACAGGGCACCGATGACCAGGCCGTACTGTGCTCCTGCGGACTCACCGTCCGCATCCGTGAGCTTCTCGGCCGTTTCAGCGATAGCTGCCGCCGCGGTGTAGCGGGAATAGTCGGACGCAATTCCATGCCCGTAGGCGCCGCGTGTCTGGGCCTGCGTCACAACATCGAGGGTGCGTCCGGAAACCAGTTGAAGGTCCACGGTCATGAACGGTTCCAGCCGCGCTCCGAATTTGCTGCTCGTCCGCCGGATACCCTTCGCAACAGCGCGCACCTGACCGTGTTCCCTGGTCAGGAGCACGATGATGCGGTCGGCTTCACCGAGCTTGTACGTGCGAAGGACGACGCCTTCCGCCCTGTAGGTTCGCGACGCGAATGATCTGGACACGTTCTATTTTCCCACTCGGAGGGCCGGACGCGACCAACGCCGCGCCAAGCCCTCCCGTATGCCCTGCGCTGACGTCAGCTGTTATCCCGGATGGCGCGGTTCACCGCAGAGATGACCGCTTTCAGGGACGCCATAGTCGAGTTGGCATCAATTCCAACACCCCAGAGGACGCGCTCCCCGACTGCGCACTCCACATAGGCAGCCGCCCGCGCATTACCCCCGGAAGATAATGCGTGCTCGGTGTAGTCAAGGACGCGCACGTCCACGCCGTCCTGACCGAGGATAGACACGAGGGCATCAATAGGACCGTTCCCCTGCGCGGATCGGCGCTGCTGCACGCCGCCAACCAGAAGGGTTGCCGTCAGGTTGAATCGGCCGTCTTCGGACGTATCGGTGTTCGTCGAGGTCAGGACATAGGTGCCCCACGTTCCGTTACGGGACGGCAGGTATTCGTCCTGGAAGGTTTCCCACAGTTCGGCTCCGCTCACTTCCCCGCCCACTGTGTCTGTCCGTCGCTGCACGACTCCCGAGAATTCGATCTGCGCCCGGCGCGGCAAGTCCAGGCTGTGGTCATGCTTGAGAAGGTAAGCCACGCCGCCCTTGCCTGACTGGGAGTTTACGCGGATCACGGCCTCGTATGAGCGACCAATGTCCTTCGGATCTATGGGCAGGTACGGGACGGCCCACGGGATTTCTTCGACCGTCTTGCCAGCGGCAGCGGCGTCTGCCTCCATCCGCTCGAAACCCTTCTTGATCGCATCCTGATGCGATCCCGAGAAGGCGGTGAATACCAGATCTCCACCGTAGGGTGAACGCTCCGGGACATTGAGTTGGTTGCAGTATTCTGCGGTTCGGCGGATGTGATCCATGTCGGAGAAGTTGATCTGCGGATCGATGCCCTGTCCATACAGGTTCATGCCCAAAGTCACGAGATCAACGTTTCCGGTGCGCTCACCGTTGCCGAACAGGCATCCCTCGATGCGGTCAGCCCCGGCGAGGTAGCCAAGCTCTGCCGCAGCGACACCGGTGCCGCGATCATTGTGGGGGTGAAGCGAGAGAATAACGGCGTCCCGGTTCGCCAAATTACGGCACATCCATTCAATGGAGTCGGCGTACACGTTGGGCGTCGCCATTTCCACGGTTGCCGGCAGGTTCAGAATCATCTGGCGGTCGGCGGACGCCTCGAACACGGCGGCAACCTCGTTGGAGATGCGCGCCGCGAATTCCAGCTCAGTACCGGTGAAGGACTCCGGCGAATACTCATAGGTGATGTGGGTATCACCCACATTCTCCTCGAACTTGCGGCACAGCCGTGCGCCAGTGAGCGCGATATCAACTATGCCGTCCATGTCCTGGTTGAACACGACCCGGCGTTGGAGCACCGACGTCGAGTTGTACAGATGGACGATCGCGCGGTCAGCGCCCTCGATCGATTCATAGGTGCGCTCGATCAGGTGTTCGCGTGCCTGGGTCAGTACCTGAATGGTCACGTCATCCGGGATGCGATCGCCCTCAATGAGCTGGCGGACGAAGTCGAAGTCGGTCTGGGAGGCGGACGGGAAACCTACTTCAATCTCCTTGTAGCCCATCTGTACCAGCAGGTCGAACATCTTGTGCTTGCGCTCGGGGCTCATAGGGTCGATCAGCGCCTGATTGCCGTCCCGAAGGTCGACGGCGCACCAGCGCGGAGCCTTGGTGATGACCTTGTCCGGCCAGGTGCGGTCCGGAAGTTCCACAGTGATCTGATCCTGGAACGGAACATACTTGTGGAACGGCATTCCGGAGGGTTTCTGTGCGTTGCGCATGGCGGTGAGGGGCCTTTCCTTTGGTGAGCCTATAAGGCTCTTGCTTCACAGGATGGCGGCCGGCAACACAGACTCCGCAGCGGGGATTCGGCCTGCGACCCGGTAGTCAAAGACTGACTATCCCGTCGGTTTGGCCCCGCCACGGCAGCTAAGAAGGAGCAGCTCTGCGCGCACAATTCAACACTAGCACGGCCCCTAGGATGAGAAGACGCACCAACGAAGGAGCTTTCATGACCGCATCCGGCATCAATGTCGCGAACATCGATTCCGATGTACGCCCCCAGGACGACCTCTTCCGCCACGTCAATGGCGGTTGGCTACGAAACACCCCCATTCCCGAGGACCGAGCCCGCGAGGGCTCATTCTCGCAGCTGGCGGATGCAGCTGAACTGGCCGTGCGCAGAATCGTCGAGGATGCGGCAGCAGAGACGGACGACGACGGCGACCGCTTTCGTCTCGGCGCGTTGTTTGCGGACTTCATGGACATAGAACATCTCAACAGGGAGGCCAGCGCTCCCGTGCAACCGCTGCTGGAAGAGATAGACGGCGCTGCGGCGGTCATGGACGTCGTCCGCCTCGACGCCGAACTCACGAGGGCCGGCGCAGCCGGTCTTGTCCTCCCCTACGTCAGCAACGACGCAGGAGATCCCGAACGCTACCTGCTGCACCTCTACCAGTCCGGACTCGGGCTGCCTGACGAGTCCTACTACCGGGAGGCGAAGTTCGAAGAGGCACGACTCGGATATGTCGAACTGCTGCACCAGCTGTTCGAGCTTGCCGGGCGCCCTGAGAGCCGTGCTGCGGCGGCGAGCGTCTTCGATCTCGAAGCACGGCTAGCTTCTTCCCACATGGACACGGTGACCAAACGTAATCCGCAAGCCACCTACAATCTGCGCACAACTGCCACGTTGATCAAGGATGCACCGCAGCTGGAAACCTGGCTCACGGAGTTGACTGCCGGCGTCGGGGTTCCCGGCGAACTGATCGTGAACCAGCCGGGGTACATCACGGCTCTGGTACGAGCACTGGATGAAGTCCCGTTGGAGGTGTGGAAAAACTGGCTGGCTGCCAGGGTGCTGTTGCACGCAGCTCCGTTTCTGAGCGACGACTTCGTCGACGCTCACTTCGCGTTCTACGGGACCACCCTCAGCGGTACGCCTCGGCTGAAGGAACGTTGGAAACGGGGTGTCGCGATTGTCGAGGGAACCATGGGTGAGGCCGTTGGGCGTATGTACGTGGCGCGGCATTTCCCTGAGTCCCACAAGGCCACCATGCGGGAACTGGTCGAAAACATCCTTGCTGCCTACGAACAGCGCATCAACCGTCTCGAATGGATGAGCGCCGAGACACGTGCACGTGCCCTGGAGAAGCTGAGTCTCTTCACCACGAAGATCGGGTACCCCGATCGCTGGATCGATTATTCAACACTGAAAATTGTCCCCGGTGACCTGTACGGCAATGTGCGCAGAGCGACCGAGTTCGAAACCGACCGGCAACTTGCCAAGCTCGGCGGCCCCATTGATCGTGGCGAGTGGCACCTCACTCCGCAGACCGTGAACGCCTACTACATGCCGACAATGAACGAGATTGTCTTCCCGGCCGCGATCCTGCAGCCGCCATTTTTCGACGCCGATGCCGATCCAGCCGCAAATTACGGGGCAATCGGGGCCGTCATCGGACACGAGATCGGGCATGGCTTCGATGACCAGGGATCACAGTTCGACGGTACGGGCGCGCTGCACAATTGGTGGACTGAAGCTGACCGGATGGCATTCGAGGCGCTCACTGGACGGCTTGTCAGTCAATACTCTGAGTTGGCTCCCACCGAGGCTCCGGACCATCCGGTTAACGGGAAATTCACCCTCGGTGAGAACATCGGCGACCTTGGCGGACTGGGAATCAGCCTGGCTGCTTACGTCATCAGTCTGGATGGAGCGGAAGCGCCTGTTCTTGACGGGCTGACCGGAGTGCAGCGTTTCTTCTACTCCTGGGCCGAATGCTGGCGCCAGAACATTCGCACTGAAGAGGCCGCACGGCGCATCGCCATCGATCCTCATTCACCGAACGAATTCCGGTGCAATCAGGTAGTGCGCAACCTCGACGAATTCCATAGTGCTTTTTCGGTGGATCAAGAAGACAAGCTGTGGCTTGCGCCCGAGGAACGGGTCAGGATCTGGTAGGAGCTGCTCAGGACTGGCAGGTTACTTGGGCGGCCGTCTGGCCGCTCAGGTCGCCGGCAACGCCCTGGGCCTCGATAGTCTCCCCCTCGGTGAAGTCGCTGCCAACGGATAGTTCCAGTCCCACAGTTGTTGCACTCGGGATTACCTGAACATCAGCCAGACCGAACAGTTCTGCGATGACGGGCGCTATTCCCTCGTAGCCGGGGCCCACAAACAGTTGGGTAGCCGGACGATCGTCCGCGTCAGCGACAGTGGCCTGTACGTAGCCCTCTGCGAGCAGCACTTCCTGCAGTTCCTGCCCGCGATCGGATTCGCCGGAAGCGTTGAGCACAGTAAGCGGAACCAACGCCGGATCGAAACCGAGCTCTTCGACGGTCGGGGTGGGTTCAGGTTCCGGAGTCGGCTCAGGCGTGCCCGACGGGTCCGTCTCCGGACTCGCGCTTTCTGACGGCGAGGGCTCCTGTACCGGCTTGGTGATGTCCCGATCGGCGCGAAGAGCCGCGAACAGGTCATCAGCCTTGTCCTCATCCAGGACGAGGCGATTCGGGTCAAGTTCATAGGGCACAACGGGGACCGTCACGAACGCCACGTTTCCCAGGTCAACCTCCTGCAGGCGCCCTGCCAGTTTGAGCAGCTCCGGAATCTCGGCGAGACCGTCGTCGACCGTCAGGTTCTGAGTGACTGCCTCCGCAATGGAGTAGAGGCGCGGGATGTTGCTCAGCGTGCCTTCCTCCTTGATTTTCCGTGCCAGTGACGCCAGGAAAGCTTGCTGCGCGCGGATTCGGCCTTCATCTCCCCCGGTGCCGAAGCTATGCCGCGTGCGCAGGAACGCCAGGGCCTGCTCACCCTCCACCTCGCTGGTACCGGCCGGCAGTTCCAAACCGGAAAATTCGTCGTCGACGGCCTGGTTGACGCAGACTTCAACACCGCCCACTGCCTTCGAAAGCTCAGTCACCGCGTTGAAATCAGCCATCATGAAGTGGTCGATCTGCAGACCCGTGATTTCGTTGATGGCTGCGACGGTGCAGCCGGGACCGCCGTTCGCCAGGGAGCTGTTAAGCTGTCCCAGCGCCATCGGCTGACTGGTTGCACCGGTTTCCGGGTTCTCGCAAGCCGGCAGCGGAACCAACAGATCCCGGGGGAAGCTCACCATGGTGACGTTGCTCCGGTCCGCGGACATCGTCATGAGCATCATGACATCCGCCTGACCCTCGACGTCCTCTGGCTCGCTGTCCCCACCCTGCCCGGCGCGGGTGTCACTGCCGATGATCAGAATCTGCACGGGATCCCTGCTGAGGTCGACGGGCAGCTGGGATTCACCGTCGGTGGAAAGGTTGAGGGGTTCGGTGGCTACATTCCCTTGGAGGCGAACCACCGAGAGCGCCACGAATGCGATGGCACCCACGAGTACCGCAACGAGCGAGATCGCGACTATCTGCAGGACGCGCGGCCGTCCCTTGCCGAGATGCCGGCCACCGGTCCCCAGACGGATACCATCCGGGGAGCCGTTCCGCTCACCGCCGGATTCACTCATGACGCTCGGCCCTTTCGATGTGATTCAAGACTTGGTGCCCCTGTGCTCCGGGCATCTGTAGCTCAACGAGCAAGCGCCGCTTGAAGTGCCCGAGGCGATCAGCACCGGCTAGAAACCGAGCTTCACGAGCTGTTTGGGATCGCGCTGCCAGTCCTTGGCAATCTTCACATGGAGGTCGAGATAGACCTTGGTGCCGAGTAGAGCTTCAATACTCTTCCTTGCGGCAGTCCCTACCTCGCGCAGTCGTGCGCCGCCCTTTCCGATGACGATGGCCTTCTGCGAAGAACGCTCGACGTAAAGATTCACCCGGACATCGAGCAGCGGATTGTTTTCGGGGCGCCCCTCGCGCGGGACGATCTCCTCAACGACGACCGCGAGCGAGTGGGGAAGCTCATCACGAACGCCCTCAAGCGCCGCTTCCCGCACAAGCTCAGCAACCATCACGGCCTCCGGCTCGTCGGTGAGGGCACCATCGGGGTACAGCGGCGGCGACTGGGGCATGTGCGACGCGAAGACATCGGCAACCGTGCTTACCTGGTACCCGTCAACTGCGGACACAGGCACGACGTCGGCCCACCCCGCTTCGCCGAGCACCTCGCGTCCCAGCTCAGCC
Organism: Arthrobacter sp. Soil782; assembly: GCF_001428435.1. Classification (GTDB taxonomy): domain Bacteria; phylum Actinomycetota; class Actinomycetes; order Actinomycetales; family Micrococcaceae; genus Arthrobacter_D; species Arthrobacter_D parietis. The sequence goes on along the minus strand of NZ_LMSO01000010.1, from coordinate 104,162 downwards.
ACCGCTAACAACTGGCGCACAAGCGCCTCCTTGCTCACGAGATCTGCTTTTGTGACGACAGCGATGACGGGTTTCCGCAACAGTTGCGCCAGTTGCGCCGCAATGTAGCGGTCGCCCGGTCCCACGTGTTCGTTGGCGGGCAGACAGAACCCAATGGCGTCGACCTCCGCCAGAGTGTCCGCAACCAAGTCATTGAGACGCTGGCCGAGAAGAGTTCGTGGTCGATGCAGACCTGGTGTGTCGACCAGGATGAGTTGCGCGTCCTCCCGGTGCACAATCCCGCGGATGGTGTGCCGAGTGGTCTGGGGTTTGGCCGAAGTGATGGCAATCTTCTGCCCCACCAGTGCATTCGTCAGGGTTGACTTCCCTGCGTTGGGCCGGCCGACGAGCGAGATGAACCCCGCGCGATACTGCTGCGTGCTCATTTGTTTTCCACCGTTTCCCTTGAAACTCCGTTGTCCTGATCTGTTCGTGCGTCCTCATCCGTGGGCCGTTCGACCCGCCATGCAAGGATGTGGGACACGCGGTTGCGGCGCCCTTCGACGCGTTCCGCCCGTAGTGCGATGTCACCGACCTGGACCTCGCTCCCGACGATGGGCACCCGTCCGAGGGTCTTTGCCAAAAGACCACCGACGGTGTCAACCTCATCATCCTCAAGCTCCAGGTCGAACAGTTCACCCAGATCGTCGATGCTCATGCGGGCACTGACGCGAAATCCGCCCTCGGCCAACTGTTCCATTTCGGGTACCTCGGAGTCGTACTCGTCGACGATCTCGCCGACGATCTCCTCGATCAGGTCCTCCAGCGTCACGAGTCCTGCCGTACCGCCGTACTCGTCGATGACGATGGCGACATGTGTTGATTCGCGCTGCAGTTCCTGAAGGAAATCTCCCACGGGCTTGGACTCAGGAACATAGCGGACATCCCGGCAGACACCATCCACCGGGTCCCTATCGCTGGGATTGTTTCCGTTCAGGACAGCAACGACGTCCTTCAGGTACAGAATGCCCCGGACGTCATCCGCATTGTCGCCGATCACGGGAACCCGGGAGTAGCCGGACCTCAGGAAGAGGGACATCGCCTGCCGGAGTGTGGATCCGGCCTCGACCGACACCATGTCCGTGCGCGGCACCATGACCGACCGCACCTTGGTATCTCCCAGCTCAAACACCGAATGAATCAATTCGGCTTCGCTGTCCTCGATCATCTCCGCTTCATTGGCACGTGAGAGCAGTTCCCGAAACTCCTCTTCCGTGAAAAACGCCGCCTCAGCCCGGGCTGACCCCGGCGACAGTGCGCTGCCGATGCCGACCAACCAGCGAGGAACGGGACCCAGAATAGACCGCAGGACACCAACCAGGCGTGCGGTCAACGGCACCAGGGTTGCTGCGTTGGTCCGGCCGAGCTGCCGTGGCGACACACCGACCAGTACAAACCCGAGGCCGGCCATCGTCACCGTGGCCAGTAGTCCCGCGATCCAGATGTTATCCAGCACGTCAGCAAACAGAAGCGCAACGGCGACTGCGGCGGCCATCTCAAACCAGACCCGCCAAAACCGTAGCGCATGCATGTGTGCTACGGGCGATTCGAGGACGCGGCGGACAGGTTCTCCCTTGGGCCCGTCAAGATGAGCCTCAGCGTCCTGGCGGGGAAGATAGCTGAAAGCCGCTTCGGCAGCCGTAACCAACGCGGCAATCAACACAAACACGATTGCCATCAGGGCCAGGAGGAACACGATCATTTGATGGACTGCTTCGACGCTGGGAAAAGACTCACTGGGTGGTTTCCCGTGGCGCTTTGCCTCCCAGGAAATCGGTCAGGAGCTCGCGTTGGAGGCCGAACATCTCCTTTTCCTCTTCCGGCTCAGCGTGATCGAACCCCAACAAGTGAAGCATGCCGTGGGTTGTGAGCAGGAGCAGCTCCTCGTTCATGCTGTGTCCGGCGTTGTTCGCCTGGGTCCGGGCCACCTCTGGACAGAGGACGACATCTCCCAGAATGCCCGAATCCGTGGGGCGCGTGGCCGTACCAGGCCTCAACTCGTCCATGGGGAAGGACAGAACATCGGTTGGCCCCGGCTCGTCCATCCATTCGATGTGAAGCTTTTCCATGGCGTCGATGTCAACGAGGATGATCGACAGCTCCGACTCCGGATGCACAAAGAGACGCTCAAGCACGTGGCGACCGAGCCTGACCAGCGCCTCATCATCCACCTCGAAGCCTGACTCGTTGTTCACCTCAATGCTCATTACGGGTCGCCTTCCCTGGACCGCGGCGTCCGTTCAGAGCCACTCTCTGTGACTCATCCCACCGGCTGTAGGCGGACACGATGTCTCCCACCAGCCGGTGGCGCACGACGTCGGTGGCATCCAGTGTGGAGAAGGCAACATCCTCGACACCCTGCAGGATGTCACTGACTATCCTGAGCCCTGAACTGGTCCCGCCGGGCAGATCGACCTGGGTCACATCTCCGGTTACCACCATCCGCGAACCAAAGCCGAGACGGGTCAGAAACATCTTCATCTGTTCGGGAGTGGTGTTCTGCGCTTCATCGAGGATGATGAAGGCATCATTGAGCGTTCGGCCGCGCATATAGGCAAGCGGCGCAACCTCAATAGTTCCGGCGGCCATCAGGCGTGGAATTGAATCAGGTTCCATCATGTCGTGCAGCGCGTCGTACAACGGGCGCAGGTAAGGGTCGATCTTGTCGTTAAGAGTGCCCGGAAGGAAACCGAGGCGCTCCCCCGCTTCCACCGCCGGACGCGTCAGGATAATGCGGTTGACTTCCTTGTGCTGGAGCGCCTGGACCGCCTTGGCCATTGCCAGGTATGTTTTGCCCGTACCCGCCGGACCGATGCCGAAAACGATAGTGTGCGTATCTATTGCCTCGACGTAGTTCTTCTGGTTGACCGTCTTCGGACGGATGGTGCGTCCGCGCGAGGAAAGGATGTTCATCGACAGGACTTCGGCCGGTTTGGCCGCGCCCTGCGTCTTGAGCATGAAAAGCAGCTGCTCCAGTACTTGCGCGGTCACCGGTGTTTGGTTGGCGGCAAGCGTGCGGACCTCGCTGATCAGCCGCTCAGTGCGCCCAACGTCGGTTGCCGGCCCCGTGATGGAAAGATCGCTTCCCCGCACGTGCAGACTGATACCAGGGAAAGCTCCTTCGATCATGGCCAGTGCCTCATCATTGGCTCCTAGGGCCTGCACCATCTGTTCAGCTGATTCGAATTGGACGACCCGGCTGTCCAGGCCCGCTGCCCCCATACCCACTGCAGAATCGGTCATAGTATCGGCCCGTAGGCCTTCCATCTCTCCTTGTGCCGCCGAATTTTCCGGTTCATCCGGTTGTGTGCTTGTTCAGACCCATGACGAGGCCTTCTACTAGCGTACCGCCGCCGTCCTGTTGCCGCTCACCTGGATGCGGCGCCAAGGGAGCCGGGGTTTGGCCGGGCACGGAAAAATCTCAGGAACGCAACGGACCGATATCAATAGCGTTTCAGTCAGGCCGCGATTCGGAAAAAACACAGGGCAGGGGCTCCTACCTATGCAAAGCTGAAGTAGAACTCCGTGCAGTTCCGGTTCCTGTTGGCGTCACCACTGATTGGCGACGCCCAGACTTACGCTGCACGACAATCGATCGGCCCGACGAATGAGAGGAACGGACACGCATGGGCGTTCTTCCTCTCCTCAACCGACGGACCTCCGGGCGCCGGTGGAAGGGATCCATACTCGTCGCCGCGGCGTTGGGCCTGCAGGCCTGCACGATCGGCGGGCAGAATGAGTCGACCTCCGAGATCGCAGCAGAGGCAGAAGTGTTGCTGGAGTCGACTGCCAGCTTGCCCGAAATCGATCTCCAAAGTCCCGCGGCCCCGGACGCCGCCCCGCTCCTTCCTGTTTACTGGCTCGGAGATGCCAACGGGCTCCTCTATCGCGAGTTCCTTCCTGCTGAGTCAACTGGAGATCCGATTGCTGCTGCCGTGTGGGCGATGACCAGCGCGGAGCCGCTCGATGACGATTACTACAGCCCGTGGCAGGAAGCCTCGGCTGTCAATACTTCGATTTCACTCGACAATGTGGTCACGATCGACATCTCCTCGGACGCCTTTACCACCGGCATCGATGCAGCAGTCGCCGGGCGTGCGGTGCAGCAGCTTGTCTACACAGCAACGGCTGCAGCCGCCAATTCCGGTCTGATTGCAAGCGGAAGTCCCAGCAGTGTCCGCCTGCTGGTGGACGGCAAAGCGGGCTACAGCGCTTTTGGACACATCGAGCTGAGTTCCTTGCTCCAACGGGACGTCGGCGCTATTGCGCCCGTGTGGATCATCAACCCGCAGGACAGCTCAGTCCGTTCCGATCGAACGGTTATAGTCCAGGGCAGCACCACGACGACGGATGCTGCCCTTGAGTGGCGGGTGCGGCGCGTAGATGGCGGTGGGGTCCCCGCCGAAGATGTTGTCAGCGGAACGGTTCCCGTGGACGCTGGAACCGGTGCTGTCGGACTATACGAGTTCAGCGTTGCGCTGGAGGCGGGAACTTTTCTCCTCGAGGTGTACGAAGCCGCCGGCCCACCCGCCGAAGCAGGCCCGGCCGCCGGCGTGGTGACCGATGACAAACTGATCAGCGTCCGCTGACGCGCAGCTACCAGCGTCCGGCCAGGTGATTCAGTACCGCGATGGCCGCGGGTCCCGCTGTTGAAGCTCGCAGGACGTTGGTACCAAGTTGCGCCGGAACCGCCCCCGCGTTGGCCAATACACCGAGCTCTTCGGGGCTGATACCGCCCTCCGGACCCACAATCACGGCCAGCGTTTCCGACATTGCTAACGTACTCCGACCCCAGTATTCCGCGAGTGACTCGCTCGCTTCCTCGTGCAGCACAACCGGGTGCTGCACGCCGCCCAGCCAGTGTCCCAGGCCCTTGGTGTCCAGCACATCGAGTACCTCCGGAACACGTGCGCGCCGACTCTGCTTCGATGCCGCACGAACGAGGGACTCCCACTTGGCACGGCCTTTGATTGCCTTCTCGGCACGCCACCGTACGATACTTCGATCCGCCTGCCAGGGAAGCACCGCGTCAACACCGAGTTCCGTCGCCGCCTCAACTGCCAGTTCCGCCCTGTCCCCCTTCGCCAACGCCTGCACCAGGACCAGCCGCATCGCGGGAGGCGAATCGAATGAGAGCCTGTCCACGGTCACCACCACGGCACCGTGAGTTGCTTCGACAACGGTGCAGCTCAAGCGGTGTCCTTCTCCATCAAGGACATCGATCTCTTCACCCGGCCTAACCCGCTTCACGGCTGCGGCATGATGCGCCTCCGGACCGCGCAGCGTCAGACTGCCGCCGACGGCAGCGGTTTGCACATCGGCCGGATCGCCGAAGAAGGCCTGGTTGGTCATTGCCCGATAACCCGGCTATAGATTCCCGAGGCGTTCACGAAGGCGGGCAAAAACTCCTGATCCGCTGCTCGCCAGCTGGCCCTCGGTGAATTCTTCGCCGCGCATTTCCGCAAGGCGCCGAAGCAGTTCTTCCTGTCCGCTGTCGAGGTTCCGCGGCGTTTCCACGCTTAAATGCACCAGCAGGTCCCCTCTGCCGTATCCGCGCAGGTGGGTCACCCCAAGGCCGCGAAGGGTAATCACTTCGCCCGACTGCGTGCCGGGCTTGATCGTGAGTTCCTGGTCACCGTCGAAGCTCTTCATTATCACGTTGGTGCCGAGGGCCGCAGCGGTCATCGGCACGCTCAGGGTCGCGTGAAGGTCGTCGCCCTCACGAAGGAAGGTCGAGTCGCTGTTGACCCGAATCTCTACGTAGAGATCGCCCTGGGGACCGCCCGCCGTGCCGACCTCGCCCTGGCCCGCGAGCTGGATACGGGTACCTGTAGCGACACCCGCGGGCACCTTGATGGTGAGGCTTCGGCGGGAACGGATGCGGCCATCCCCATTGCATTCGTTACAGGGATGCGGGATGACGGTTCCGTACCCCTGGCAGGTGCCGCAGGTCGCCGTCGTCATTACCTGACCGAGGATGGACCGAACCGCACGCTGCACCTGACCGGATCCGCCGCAGATATCACAGGTTCGCGGGGAAGTGCCCGGCTGGGTACAGGATCCATCGCAGGTAGGACACACCGCCGCTGAATCCACCTCGATCTTCTTGTTGGTACCGAAGACCGCATCCTTCAGATCGATCCGGACGGCTATCAACGCGTCCTGACCGCGTTGGGTTCGGGATGGGGGGCCGCTGGGACCGCCTCCGCCGAAGAAGGTCTCGAAAATGTCCTGGAACGCAAAGCCCGAGCCGGAATAACCGGCACCGAATCCATTGTCGGTGCCGTTTTCATTACCGGTGGTGTCGTAGACGCGCCGCTTCTGGGGATCCGAGAGTACCTCGTACGCGCGCGTGACGAGCTTGAACTCCTCAGCTGCTTCCGTGCCGGCGTTGACGTCCGGGTGGAGCTTGCGGGCAAGCTTCCGGTAGGCCTTCTTGATTTCTTCGCCGCTGGCGTCGCGTGCAACGCCAAGGACCTCGTAGTGATTACTCACTCCTGCACATCACTTCCTGTTATCTCACCGCGTGAGCGGCTGGGCTTCATGGGCTCCGTCATCCGGTCAAGATTCATCGAGGATGCGGGAAAGGTAGCGGGCCACCGCTCTCACGGCGGCCATGGTGGTCGGATAATCCATTCTCGTGGGGCCAAGCACTCCCACCTTTGCCAGTGAATCCGGTCCATATCCGGTAGCAATCACGGAGGCTTCGGCCAAACCGCCATACGGGTTCTCCCGGCCGATGCGGACCGAGATGCCCAGAGCATCCTGCCCCATCTCGGAAAGCAACCGAAGCATGACAACCTGTTCCTCAAGCGCTTCCAGGACCGGACCAATGGTTAAAGGGAAGTCGAGGGTTGAGCGGGCGAGGTTGGCCGTGCCCGCCAGCACGATCCGGTCTTCCCTGTTAGCGGCTGACAACTGCTCCAGGCTGTGTCCAATTGCCTGGCCAAGAGATTGCAGCGAGGGGGGAAGATCCGCAATGCACGCACCGAGTTCCTGGGGAACCGACGGGAGACGAACACCGGAAACCCTTTCCAGAAAATGCTGGCGCAGGTCGGCCAGGTCATTTTCCTGTGCCTCGGCGGGCACGGACACTACGCGCTGCTGCACAGCGCCGTTCGTGGAGATCAGCACCACGAGCGCGCGACCGGGAGCGAGCAGCACGAGTTCGATGTGGCGGACGGACGCCGTGCCCAGGTGCGGGTACTGCACGACCGCAACCTGGTTGGTGAGTTGGGCGAGCAGGCGGACGGTGCGGTCGAGGACGTCGTCGAGATCGTCTGCGCCCTCCAGGAGTGCGCGGATAGCCCGCTTTTCCGGGGCGGACAGCGGCTTGACCTCGGCGATCCGGTCGACGAACAACCGATAACCCTTGTCGGTCGGGATGCGGCCGGAACTGGTATGCGGGGCTGTGATCAGGCCCTCTTCTTCCAGAAGTGCCATGTCATTGCGGATAGTTGCCGAAGATACGCCCAGCCTGTGGCGCTCGACCAGCGCCTTGGATCCCACCGGCTCGCGGGAATGGACGTAATCCTCAACGATTGCCCGCAGAACTTCAAGCCGCCTGGGTTCGCTCATGTTCACCTCCGATGTACTTTCCTGCCCTGTTCCTGAGTTAGCACTCAACACACCTAAGTGCCAAGTCTAATACGATCGAGGCGATTGTTAGCATTGGCTCTGCCTGTTCCGAAGGCAGGAATTTGCGGAAGCGAGCGAAGTCACATGTCGTATCACGAGTGGGGAGCACAGGATCTTACCGGACCCCGGGCCACCCCGGCCGCCAAGGTCGAAGCCCGTCCCGGCGTCGTCCTTGAAGACGTGCAGAGCGGATTCGTCGGGGAGATCCTGCGCACGGAGAAGGCCGGTGGGATGCACGTGATGGTCCTTGAGGACCGCCGCGGCAAGCGACGCACTTTTCCGCTCGGCTTCGGCTTCCACCATGAAGGTTCGCCGGTGGAACTGATTCCTGCCCGCGCGCAGTCTGCAGCACAGCTGAGAACGGCATCGGGCTCAGTCCGGGTTGCCGGAGCGCGGGCGCGCACGGCTCGAGCCAGCAGGATCTGGGTCGAGGGCAAACACGATGCCGAGCTGGTGGAGAAAGTTTGGGGAGACGACCTGCGGGTTGAGGGCATCGTGGTGGAGCCGTTGCATGGCGTGGACGATCTGGCAGCAGCCGTGCGGGACTTCGCTCCCTCCGCCGGCCGCCGCCTGGGTATCCTCGTCGATCATCTACTGCCCGGCACCAAGGAAGCCCGGATCGCGGCCGGGGCGATGACGGTGGCGGGCGCCGCCGGGAACGTACTGATTGTCGGGCACCCCTACGTCGATGTGTGGCAGGCTGTGAAACCGCGTGCTCTTGGTCTTGATGCCTGGCCGGTAATACCCCGCGGCGAGGACTGGAAGACGGGGATATTGAGCCGCTTAGGCTGGCCGCACTCCACGCAGGCGGATGCCGCGAACGGCTGGAAGCGCATCCTCAACGGCGTCAGCACCTACGCTGATCTCGAACCGACGCTGCTCGGGCGCGTCGAGGAAGTCATCGATTTCCTCACTGCACCGGGAGCCGGCGCATAGCCGTTGAAGGCTTCGTCGCGGCACACGCGACTGCGCCCGGCCGGTACACCAAGTACCCTTGAGGAAGTAAGTTCCGCTTGTGTGAGCGGTGAAGTCCGAACAGTTCGAAGGAAGTACCGTTGCCTAACAGCGCAGACCGGCACGGTGACGCCCAGTCACGACCGGCGCCCCGGGACTCTGATCCCGCGTTCCAGGGTGCCAGTTCGAGTGCGCCACCGCTGAGTCCGTCGGAAGACCGTCAATGGGCCACGCTGTCTCACTTCCTCGGCATCCTGGGGTTTGTGCCGTCGCTGATCATTTTTCTGATCTTCCGCGACCGGGGCGCCTTCACCGAGCAGGAATCGAAGGAAGCGTTCAACTTCACTTTCCCGCCAAGCATCATTGCCGGGATCTGCCTGCTGCTGTCCCTGATACCCGGGATCGGCGGGATCTTCGCCGTCCTCAATGCGCTCATCTGGGTGATGCTTGCAGCGTTCTCCGTTGCGGCCGGTATCCACGTCAACCGGGGCAAGCCGTACCGCTACCCCTTCAACCTGAGGATTTTCCACTAGCCGCTCAGTTCGGCAACAACCGCCGGACGACGGCGTCAGCGAGCAGCCGTCCCCGCCCGCTGAGGCGCACAACACCTTTGAAAGCATCCGCCGGCTCTATCAACCCGTCCGCGATCAACCCGGCCACCGCGTGACGTCCCTCAGGCTGGAGGCCAGCCACCAAATAACCCTCGGCCAACCGTGAGCGTAGGAGAACGTCCTCGACGTAGCGAGCCGTTTCGTCCAGTATTTCTCTACCGGCCGCGGGCGATGCGCCGGTGTCCAGGCGCTGCGCATAGGCGGCGGGATGCTTGACATTCCACCACCGTGTGCCGCCCATGTGGGAATGGGCGCCCGGACCGGCTCCCCACCAGTCGTGGCCTTTCCAGTACGCAAGGTTGTGGCGGCACTGATCCTCGCCAGTGCGCGCCCAGTTACTTACCTCATACCAGGACATTCCGGCCCCACGAAGCATGTTCTCAGCAATTTCGTACTTGTCCGCGTGGTCGTCGTCGTCGACCATCGGCACCTCACCGCGGCGGATCCGCCGGGCCAGCGCGGTGCCGTCCTCGATGATCAGCGCGTACGCAGACAGATGATCCGGTTCCAGGGTGAGCGCCGCTTCGAGGGAGCTCTCCCAGTCCGACAACTCCTCACCGGGTGTTCCGTAGATCAGGTCGAGACTGACCTTCAAACCGGCAGCCCGTGCCCACTCAACCGCAAGGGGGACCCGCTCCGGAGCGTGCGTGCGGTCGAGCACGGCGAGGACATGCGGCACTGCGGACTGCATGCCGAATGACACCCTCGTGAAGCCTGCCCGGGCCAGTTCCGCCAGTGATTCAGGGGTCACCGAATCCGGATTCGCTTCCGTTGTCACCTCGGCCCCGGGTTCGAGGCCCCATACGTTTTTCGCCGTCTGCAGAACCCGTGACAGATCCTGCGACGGAAGCAGCGTGGGCGTGCCGCCACCGAAAAACACCGTGCTTAGCGCGCGCTGCGCAATGCCGGATTGCGCAAGCGCTCCCCCGGCGAATTCGAGCTCCCGCTCGACCGTGAGTGCGTAACTGGCCTGCGACGCTCCCCCACCCAACTCAGCAGCCGTGTAGGTGTTGAAGTCGCAGTACCCGCAACGGACAGCACAGAAGGGGATGTGGACGTAGAGTCCGAAAGCACGGTCCCGTGAACCGGCAACAGCTGATGGAGGCAGCCGCCCGTCGGCCGGTGCAGGCTCACCGAGGGGCAGGGTACTAGGCAATGCTGCGTTCCCTGATAGGCGCCGTCGTCACTTCTTGGCTTTGTCCTTCGATTCATCCGACGACAGGGCGGCAATGAACGCTTCCTGGGGCACTTCGACGCGTCCCACCATCTTCATACGCTTCTTGCCTTCCTTCTGCTTCTCCAGCAGCTTTCGCTTCCGGGTGATGTCACCGCCATAGCACTTGGCGAGGACATCCTTGCGGATGGCCCGGATACTCTCCCGCGCAATGATCCGTGACCCGATGGCCGCCTGGATCGGCACCTCGAACTGCTGCCGCGGAATCAACTCGCGCAGTTTACCCGTCATCATCACACCGTACGCATAGGCTTTGTCGCGGTGGGTGATCGCGGAAAAGGCATCCACCTGTTCCCCCTGGAGCATGATGTCCACCTTGACCAGATCCGCCACCTGATCGCCGTCGGCCTTCCAATCGAGGGACCCATACCCTCGGGTCCTCGATTTGAGGATGTCGAAGAAGTCGAAGACGATCTCCGCCAGTGGAAGCCGGTACCGGATCTCCACGCGGTCCTCGGAAAGATAGTCCATTCCGCCCATCACGCCGCGTCGGCTCTGGCACAGTTCCATGATGGCGCCGACGAATTCATTGGGTGCAAGGATGGTCGCGGAAACCATTGGTTCGCGAACTGCAGCGATCTTGCCCACGGGGTACTCGCTGGGATTGGTAACGTGGACGACGTTTTTGTCCTCGAGCGTCACCTCATACTCCACGTTGGGTGCTGTGGAGATCAGGCTCAGGTTGTATTCACGCTCGAGGCGTTCCCGGGTGATTTCCAGATGCAGCAGGCCGAGGAAGCCCACGCGGAAACCGAACCCCAGGGCCGCGGAGGTCTCCGGCTCATAGATCAGCGCGGCATCATTGAGCATCAGCTTTTCTAGGGCATCACGAAGCACCGGATAGTCTGCGCCGTCGAGTGGGTACAGCCCCGAGAAGACCATCGGTTTGGCATCCGCATACCCGCTCAGCGACGCCGCAGCCGGCTTCGCGAGATTGGTGACCGTGTCACCAACTTTGGACTGCCGGACATCCTTGACCCCGGTGATGAGGTAACCGACTTCACCCACGCCAAGACCTTTGGACGGCGTAGGCTCCGGCGAGCTGACACCAATCTCGAGCAGTTCATGACTGGCGCGGGTGGACATCATCTGGATGCGCTCACGCGGGCTCAGGTGGCCATCGACCACACGGACATAGGTGACCACGCCGCGGTAGGTGTCATAGACGGAATCGAAGATCATTGCACGGGCCGGCGCATTCGCATCCCCGACCGGCGACGGAAGGTCCCTCACGATCTTGTCCAGCAGGGCTTCCACACCAACGCCCGTCTTTCCCGAGACCAGCAGCACGTCCTCGGGATTGCCGCCGATCAGGTTCGCCAACTCCGCTGCATACTTCTCGGGCTGCGCGGCCGGGAGGTCTATCTTGTTGAGCACCGGAATGATCGTGAGGTCGTTCTCCATGGCAAGGTACAGGTTGGCGAGCGTCTGCGCTTCGATCCCCTGCGCGGCGTCCACGAGCAGAATGGCGCCCTCGCATGCCGCAAGGGACCGCGAAACCTCGTAGGTGAAATCGACGTGGCCGGGAGTGTCGATCATGTTCAGCGCGTAGCTGACGCCGTCGAGTTCCCAAGGCAGGCGGACCGCCTGGGACTTGATGGTGATCCCGCGTTCACGCTCGATGTCCATGCGGTCCAGGTACTGGGCCTTCATATCCCGCTGCTCCACCACACCGGTGAGCTGGAGCATCCGGTCCGCAAGGGTGGACTTGCCATGGTCGATATGGGCGATGATGCAGAAATTTCTGATGATCGCGGGATCCGTGGCAGCGGGCACCGGAGCTGTGCGGGCCATGGGTGACACTGACGTACCTCTTACTTTGTGGGACAGTTTGGAAAATCCGCGGAAGAACGACGACGACGCCGGGGCTGCAGCCCGCGCGGAAAGTACAGTCTCCATTGTCCCATGGGGACGTCTCGAGCCCGCAATCTGGCCGGTACGCTGGCCGGATGACCTCACTAGAACAGTCACTGTTCCGTCTTGCCAAGGCGGCACTGAAGTCGATCGCTTCCCGCCCCGCCACGCAGCGCAACACTCCAGAGGCCTATGCGCCGGAGCCGGGAAGCACTGCCGACCCCGGCGAAATTGTATGGACCTGGGTGCCGTACGAGGACGATCCGAGCCAGGGCAAGGACCGACCCGTGCTGATTATCGGCAGGGATGGCAGCTCGCTGCTCGCACTCATGCTCACCTCCCGGGACCGCAATAATGCCCGGAGCCGGCACGACGATTATGTGGACATAGGTAGCGGGTCCTGGGACCGCCGAGGCCGGCCCAGCGAGGTCTATGTGAAACGCCTCCTGACGATCGACCCCGGAGCCGTGCGGCGGATCGGCGCGACGTTGGACCGTCTGCTTTTCGACCGCGTCATGTCCCGGTATGAGGAACGTTCCTGAAACGAGCGTCCCTTGCTGGACGAGCGCGCCTTGATGTAGCTGCGCGGATCCTCCGGACGCGCCCGGAGCGCGAAGCCGCGCCCGTTCTGGTAGCCTGTATAGCTGTGTGTCCGCGCAGGTCGACGGGCACTTCGGCTCGGCCGCCCGGTATCCCCACGCCGCTCAGTCAATGGCCGCACCGAAATCCCTCAGACCAGTCCGCAATACAAAGAGAGTCTTAAATACGTGGCAAATATCAAGTCCCAAAAGAAGCGCATTCTCACGAACGAGAAGGCCCGCCAGCGCAACAACTCGGTCAAGTCCGAGCTGAAGACCGCTATCCGCGCCGTAACCACCGCTGTGGAGTCTACCGACAAGGACAAGGCAGTGGCTGCGCTTGCAGTGGCCAACCGCAAGCTCGACAAGGCCGTAAGCAAGGGTGTTCTGCACAAGAACAATGCGGCCAACCGCAAGTCGGGCATCGCCAAGAGGGTCAACAACCTCGGCTGATTGCCCTTCAGTTACACAGCTTCACCAGCGCAGTGGCCGGCCTTCGGGCCGGCCACTGCTGTTTAACCCAGAAGGGTGCTCAGTCCAAATCCCAAGCTAGCGGGATCCGCCCAATGCGATGGCTGTCACAGCTCGCTCAACCGCGTACACGGGGTCCCTCGCCTCACCCTTGACCTGGGCGTCAGCTTCGGCAAGGACCTGGATGCAGTGATTCAGGCCATCCGGGGTCCACCGCTGGGCTTCGCGGCGGGCCTGGTCAACCTGCCAGGGCGCCATGCCGAGTTCCTTGGCAAGCTGAGCGGAGTTGCCCCTGACCCCATAGACTTTCGCCACTCCGCGCAGCTTCATTGCGAGCGCAGCGACGAGCGGCACGGGATCCGCGCCGGTTGAGAGGGCATGACGAAGCATGGTCAGTGCCTGTCCGCCGCGGCCTGCGAGCGCGGCGTCTGCCACCTTGAAGCCTGTGGCTTCTACCCGCCCCCCGTAGTACTTCTCCACCAGCTCAGCGGAGACCGCGCCTTCGGAATCCGAAGCGAGTTGGTGGCACGCCGCCGCAAGCTCGGACAGGCTCGATCCCACGGCGGCCACCAGGGCACGCACCGCGTCCGGTTCGATGCGCCGTCGTGCGGTGCGGAATTCGGCTGTAACGAAGTCAGCCTTGTCCGAATCCTTCTTCAGGGGCTGGCACTCAACCAGAACGGCCTTCTGCGCTTTCAGCGCATCGAGGAGTTTCTTGCCCCGCGTGCCGCCTGCGTGGTGCATCACGAGCACCACGTCCGGGGCCGGATGCGGGATGTATTGCAGGGCATCCTGGAGAAACGCATCGTTCATCTGTGCCAACCCGCGCGCTTCGATGATCTGCGTACCGCCGAACAATGAAGGGCTTCCCAGCATGATCAGGGATCCGGGTTCATAGTGGGCGGCATCAAGCCGGACTGTCTCGGCATCCGGTTCCGTTTCCCGCATTCGGTGGCGGACGGCCTCGAAACTACGGCCTGCGAGGTACTCCTCCGGGCCGAGCAGAAGGATGACCGGCGCTGGCGTAACCTCGCGCCAGCTCGCAGTCACCGATGCTGCGGGGTTTGGGGACACGGACGCGGCTCCTGATCAATGGAGGGATGGGCTGGCTCAACTTTGCCACGGGGACGCGGTGCATCCAACTCATCGCGACGAGTCCAGGTGTATGCCATTGCGCCGGAGCGTGAGCAGGATGGTGCCGCGCAGGTCGGTACGGGCGACGTGTACGCCCGCCGTCTCGAGGGCTTCGAGTGTTTCTTGATGCGGGTGTCCGTAATCGTTCTCCCGTCCGGCTGATATGAGCGCAAGCTTCGGCGAGACCGCATTGATGATTTCAGTTCCGCCATTGCGTGCGCCATGGTGCGCAACCTTGAGGATATCCACCCCGGTGGCAGCAAGGTGCGCATGTCCTGCAAGGAAACGTGCAGCGGCGTCCTCCTCAAGGTCTCCCGTGAGAAGGATGGTGAGCCCGTGCCCTGCACCGGCGCCCTCCACCGTTACGAGGACCACTGCGGAAGCGTTGTTCTCTGAATCTGCGGGAGGTCCGGGTCCCGGCCACAGCACCGACCAGGAAACGTTGGCTGTTTTGCCTGCAAGCCCGGCAGAAGCCGACTCCGCGTCTATGCCGGCCTCTGAGGTGATCTCAGTCACTATGCCGGGTAGGGAGTCCTCGGATGTGGAGTAGAGCACGCGGCCAACAGTTCGGTCCTGGAATACCCCGGCTATTCCGCCGAAATGATCCTCGTGCAGATGGGTCAGCACGAGCACGTCGACTGTGTTGACGCCGAGACGATCAAGACAGGCGTCCATCGGACCCGGATCAGGGCCGGCATCAAACACGAGCGCGCTGTCCGCGCCGGTCCTGACAGCCAGGCCGTCCCCTTGACCGACGTCGCATGCCGCAACGGTCCAGTCCGCGGAATCCCGCCCGACCGCGCCAGTCCAGACCCAGACGGCGACAACGCCGAGCACGCAGCCGACGGACATCCAGATTGACATGCGCATCAGCGCACCCTTCCGTCCCGACTGTCCTGCCGGCACCTGCTCCGGCGCGAGCATCACGGAAGGTGCCGTTCGGATGACTCGGACCAACGCGGGCCCCCAGACCACAGCCACCAGGACGACGCCGCTGATGAGGGCCGTCAGGACCGCACCTCCCCATCCCCCGGGCCAGGGAATGGCGGCGAGCGGGGCCGCGGCGAAGAACCGTGCGATTTCTGCGACGCCGACCGCTGCCCACCCTGCTGTAGCGGCAAACGGCGCCGCCGCCCAGGGAGCGAGAGCCACCAGGACAACGGCCACCATCCCGGTGATGGTGATGAAGGGAACGAGCGGAGCAGCGGCAATATTGGCGGGCAAGGAATAGGTCGGCAGGTTCGGCTGGATGAGGGCAAGGATTGGTGAGCAGAACAGCTGGGCGGCAAGCGGAACTGCGACCAACTGTGCCGCCCACACCGGAAGTATCGAGGACAGGCGGGCGGCCAGGACAGGGCCGGCGAGCACCAGGCCTGAGGTGGCGGCGACGGAAAGGAAGAACGCGTACTCGACACCAAGCCAAGGATCTGCGGCCAGAAGTGCTGCAATGGACAGAAACAGAAGGGTCAGGGACAGCCGCCCGCGGCCGGTCAGGACGGCCAGCACTCCGATGGCCCCCATGACGGCGGCCCTGAGAACGCTCGGCTCAGGCCGCACCAGCAGCACAAATCCGACGAGGGCAACCACTCCTGCCGTGGCGGCAGCCCACCGCGGTAGTCGACACCCGCGACAGAGAAGGAACACAAACGCCAGCACATAACTGCAGTTCGCGCCCGAAACAGCTGTCAGGTGGGTCAGGCCCGTTGCCTTCATGGTCTCCACCAGATCCTGCCCGACGGCGGACCGCGCGCCGATAACCATCCCGGGCATCAAGCCGTCGTCGGGAACGGAGGTAGCGGATGACAGCGTGAGGAAACGGTTTCGCAGCCGCTCGACCAGCACTCCTCCGGGTGGCTCGTCCGCCATCAGCGCCGGTGCCGTTGTTGCAATCAGCAGTGCTCCTGCACGTGCGCCCGGCTCGGTCGCGAGCGGCCTCCCAGCCGAACGCACGACGTCACCGTGCGCTACTGCGCTCCATTCCGTACTTCCGAGCACCATGACCGGTGTGCTGGCCGTGAACCTCGACCCGTTGAACGTTCCTTCCAGAAGCTCCGCTTCGAGGATCCAGCGGGCAGTACCGTCCGGCGCAGCTGTCGACGCCTCGCGGGGGTCCGATACCGCACGTAGCTTCACGGTCACATGCGCCTCGTCTGAAATTGCGGCGGAGAGCGAAGGTGAGGAGCGCTGATACTGGTGTGAGGCAGCGGCAAGGCACACCATCGCTGCCGCGCCCAGGAAGACGAGCAGCACCTGCGCTACGGGTGAATGTCTCCCGCTTCTCACGACGACGACGGCGCAACCGATTGTTACAAGGGCCAGCAGCCCGCCCAATACCAGTGCATCCTGCGCCTCCAAACGGATAGCGAACGCTGCTGCTCCCCAGGCCGCGAGCGCTCCCGGAAGCAGCCTGAGGTCCCGTGCCGGACTTGCTCGGGTTGCAGCCGGTTCCTTCCGCCTGCGTGCTTCACGGCGCGCTCGCGGACCGGCTGACAGGTCCCCGCGCCGGTCCCCCGACACACCGGTTGGTGACCGCGCCCCAGCGGCGGCCCGCACCAGCTGCTCCCACCGCCCTGCCCTTGCCGATGTCATTCAGACGGTCACCAGCGGCACAAGTGATTCGAGCATCGCGGGGCCGATGCCCGGCACAGCATCGAGGTCTTCGGGACGTGCAAAGGGACCGTGCTGATCCCGCCACTCGACAATGCGCTCAGCCAGGACCGGCCCCACCCTGGGAAGTTCCTCGAGTTCCGGAACATCGGCGGTGTTCAGGTTCACCAGCACGTCCTGCGCCGCCTGCTCCGGTGCGGACGTGCCGGCGGGTGGCTGCAGGGGCTCCCCGGTACGGGGAATCAGGATCTGCTGTCCGTCCTGCACCACGGCTGCCAGATTGACCGCTGACAGCTCCGCTTCAGGCAGCGCGCCACCCGCCTTGTCCAGGACCTCGAAAACGCGGGACCCGGCAGCGAGCTCCACTACTCCGGGTGCCTGCACAGCTCCTGCAACATGGACCAGAACGGTATCTGCGTGGGCGGAGCCTGAACCCTGTACGGATGAACCAGCTTTCTGCGTTTCCTCGACGGCCACGGCCTCCGCGGCATCCGCAGAAGCCTCCGAGCCGGCCGTCAGGTCAGCTGTGCCGGAAGCCTGAGGCCTGATCGGCACCACCTCGGCGGGCTCGCTGTCCGTACTGACGAACTGCCAGCCGCCGACAACCAGGGTGCAGCCCGCCGCCACCAGCGCGGCCCGGCGCGTAGCCACCCATCGCCGGTGCGGGCGCCGGCGATCCTCGCGGGGCGTGGCAGGTTCTTCAGCGCCCGGCTGTCGGAATCGGCCAGCATCTTCTGGCACTGCCTGGTCCCGGCCTCCGTCTGTTCCTGCCCAGACTTCTACTGACTTCTGGCCGGCTCGTGGCGCGGACTCGGCTTCTGGGACCGGCTCCCCGCAATTCAGGTTGAGGACACGGTCCAACCGGTCCGGGCTGGACACGCGCTCCCCCGTTGCCCAGCGGTGCCTTGCCATGGGATCAGCGTAGGAACATACGCTTTGCCAAGCGGCCCCGCCGGTCGCTATGTGCACAACCCACCCGCAGCGGAGCCTGTGTGGAGTGCAGGATCAGGGGCGTTACGGCATGAGCGGGTCGGACAGCGCCACCGCAAGGACACCGAGACCGGTGTGCGCGGCCAGGACGGCCGGTAGCTGGGTCAACACGGCATCGGCACCCTCCGGAGCCCGCTCAGCGGCAAGCTCGGCCTGCGACCTGTTGCCGAAGTAATGGTATGCGGCGACGCTGCCCGATGGGCGCCGGTGAAGGTCCTCCCTCACCAGTTCCTCAAGGCGCTGTCGGGCTCGTGCCGCAGTGCGCACCTTTTCGAGTGGTTCGATCGCTCCGTCCCGCACAACCAGAAGGGGCTTTACCGCGAGCAATGCGCCGAAAAAGCCGGCGGCAGCCCCGATCCGTCCACCGCGCCGCAGCTGTTCAAGGCTGGGAACGTAAAACAAGACGCTTGTTCCGGAGCACAGGACCGCGGCACGGTCCGCGGCCTCCGAGGCGGTCGCTCCGGCGCGCAGCGCAAGAGCCGCCGCCGCGACCCCGCACCCCTGAGCCATGCCGACGGTACCGCTATCAACCACATGCACCGGGATGGACACAGTGCGCGCAGCCCAGCGAGCGGCGTCGACCGTTCCGGACAATCTGCCCGACAGGTGGATCGAGACAATCTCCTTGGCACCTTCGCGCTCCAGCCTCCGGTACACGCTCTGGAAGTGGCCCGGCGATGGACGCGACGTGCGCACCTCCGCCCCTTCCGCGAGAGCCACTGCGAGCGGCTCGAGCAAGTTGTCAGCCCCTTCACCGTAATGGCGGCCCGAGATGATGACCGGCATGGGCACGACAGCGACGTTTTCCGCAGGACCGCCTCCCATGACCCATGCCGGCGGGAAGGCGGCAGCGGAATCGGTGACGATCGCCGTCGTCGGTTCCGCCGCCGGTTCTCTACCGGCGGCGGCGCGGCCTGCACGGCGGTCAAACCATGCCACGGCGAAATCTCCTCGCCGGCCGGTCAGGCCGGAACGATGTTGACCAGTTTCGGCGCCCGGACAATAACCGTCCGGATGTTCCTGCCGGCCAGCGTCCGCTGGACCTGCGCGGAATCGAGGGCGAGCTCACGAAGCGCATCCTCGGTGATGTCCGCCGGCACTTCGAGGCGGTCCCGTACCTTGCCCTGAACCTGGACGATAGCCGTCACAGTGTCCTGAACCAGCAGTGAGTGATCCACAGCGGGCCAACCGGCAGCCGCCACTGACGCGGGGTGGCCCAGGCGTTCCCAGAGATCCTCCGCGGTGTACGGAGCGAAGAGACTGAGGATGATCGCCGTGACCTCAGCTGCCTCACGGACAGCAGGGTCTGCACCGCCCGCTCCTGAATCGATCGCCTTTCGCGTAGCATTCACCAGTTCCATGACCTTGGCGACGACCACATTGAACTTGTTGTTCTTCAGCAGGTCGCCGGCTTCGGCAAGGGTGCGGTGGGTGACCGAACGCAGCGCGCGGTCCCCGGATGCGGCATCGGAGCCGGGCCCGGACGTCACATCGGCGCCGAGGCGCCACGCGCGAGCGAGGAACTTTGCAGAGCCCGACGGCGAAACATCCGCCCAATCCACGTCGTCTTCCGGTGGGGAGGCAAAGACCATTGTGAGACGGATGGCGTCCACGCCATAGCGGTCGAGCTGCTCACCGAGATTCACACCGTTGCCCAGCGACTTGCTCATTGCCTTGCCGCCGTTGAGCACCTGGCCCTGGTTGAGAAGGGCAGAGAAAGGCTCCGTGAAGTTGACCAGCCCGAGGTCGAACAGGACCTTGGTGAAGAACCGGCTGTAGAGCAGGTGGAGGATGGCGTGCTCCACGCCGCCGACATACTGCCCGACCGGCAGCCACTCATTGACCTTTGCGGAGTCGAACGGCACCTCGGTGGCGTGCGGATCGGCGAAGCGCAGGAAGTACCAGGACGAGTCGACGAAGGTGTCCATGGTGTCCGTATCCCGGGTAGCCGGTCCCGAACACTGTGGGCACTGGACGTTAACCCAGTCTGTCGCTGCTGCGAGCGGCGACGTGCCTTTCGGCGCCAGGTCTTCTCCGCGCAGGTCGCTGGGAAGGCGTACCGGAAGCTGCTCATCCGGGACGGGAACCTCGCCGCATGCACCGCAGTGGATGATCGGGATGGGCGTTCCCCAGAAGCGCTGACGTGACAGCAGCCAGTCCCGCAGCCGATAATTGACCGTGCGCTCGCCGGTACCCTGGGCGGCGACCAGTTCGATGGCTCGCTGGATCGCGGTATCCTTGGGAAGCCCGTTCAGCTCGCCGGAGTTGACCAGCGTCCCCTCCCCCGTGGTCGCCTTGCCGGAGACCGCCGGATCCTCCTCCCCGGTGTCCACCACCATGCGCACGGGCAGATCGAAGGCCCGCGCGAAGTCGAGGTCACGCTGGTCGTGTGCAGGAACGGCCATGATTGCACCGGTGCCGTAGTCTGCGAGCACATAGTCGGCGGCCCACACCGGCAGCTTCTCCCCATTCAACGGGTTTACTGCGTAGCGTCCGGTGAAGACGCCGGTCTTCTCACGTTCAGTGGACTGGCGCTCGATGTCGCTGAGCGTGTTGACGCTCGCCCTGTAATCGGACAGTGCAGCAGCATGCTCGGGGGTCACCAGGTCCGCGGCGAGATCCGCGTCTGCGGCTACAACGAAGAACGTGGCACCGTGGAGCGTGTCCGGCCTCGTGGTGAAGACGGCGACATCGGTAGCCGGCAGGGTGCCGTCGGCCTCGATCGTGAAGGTGACGTGCGCGCCCTCGGACCGGCCGATCCAGTTCCGCTGCATCGCCAGCACACGTTCCGGCCAGTGTCCCGCCAGCGGTTCCATGTCTTCAAGCAGCCGGTCTGCGTAGTCAGTGATGCGGAAGTACCACTGGTTCAGGCTCTTCTTTGTAACGGGACTCCCGCAGCGCTCGCACGCACCATTGACAACCTGTTCATTCGCGAGCACGGTCTGGTCCTTCGGGCACCAGTTGACCGGATGATCCTTGCGGTAGGCGAGCCCTTTTTCGAAGAAGCGCAGGAATAGCCACTGGGTCCAGCGGTAGTACTCGGGATCCGACGTCTGAAGGCGCCGGGACCAGTCGGCGCTGATTGCATAGCGCTTGAAGGACGCCGCCTGGGTGTCGATGTTCGCGTAAGTCCACTCGCTCGGGTGGGCGTTGTGTTTGATGGCGGCATTCTCTGCGGGGAGCCCAAAGGAATCCCAGCCGATCGGGTGCAGGACGTCGTAGCCTAGCTGCCGCCAGTAGCGGGCAACGACGTCACCCATCGCGAAGGCCTCCGCGTGCCCCATGTGAAGGTCCCCGGAGGGGTAGGGGAACATGTCCAGCACATAGCGGCGTTCCCTACTGCCGTCATCGACCGGTGTGAAGGTGTCAAGCTGTTCCCACACAGGAAGCCACTTCGCCTCAATGTCAGCGAAACTGTACGTACCGGCGTCCGGCTCTTCCACCGTGGGATTCATGCTCACTGTTTCTTGCCCTGTCTGTTGACCACTGGTGACCGTCTTCTCCATCCACCATCGCTTCACCGCTCCCGAATGGGTGCCCAGGGTTCATAGCAGGCCCCGGACATACAAAAGCCCCTCAACACAGGAGGGGCGGCCGCGCTGGAATGCGCGGCTAGATAAGGAGCAGATGCGCGAACATGCTCCCACCTTAGCGCAGTTTGGTCCCGGCAGCGTTCTTCAGGAGTTACCATATTTCCATTGGGCGCAACTTTCTGTTATTGCACCCAGCATGCCGAGGCGGAATGCGCCCGCGGCTGATCGGCCAGCCACCGCAGGAGGTGGACTGCTCTGCAGGCATTCTGGCCCGTCGTCGTTAGGTAGACGAGAACAATGACACAAACCATTCCCACCGCAGATCCATCGCCTCAGACCCTCGGCGATGATGCGGTTGCCCTGGTGCGACGTTGGCTGCACCAGGGCACGTCCGGTGGTGACGCCCAGCGCACCACCGGAACGGCTCCGGCAGGCAGCACACGCGGATCGAAGTCCGCGCAACTCCTCGCTGAAGTCCTCAAGGACCAGAACGGGCTCGACTTCACGATCGGTTTCGTGGACCGGGTGATCCGGCCGGAAGACCCTGCCGTTGCAGCACGGAACCTTGCCCAGCTGGCCCGGAAGACGCCGTCGTTCCTGCCCTGGTACATGAAGGGCGCCGTCAGGCTGGGAGGGGTCATGGCCCCGGTCCTGCCGCGCGTCGTCGTTCCGGTGGCACAGCGTGTGCTGCGGGAGATGGTCGGCCACCTCATCGTTGATGCCCGTCCCTCGCACCTCGGCAAGTCAATTGCCGCCCTGCGCGGCGAGGGCGTGCGCCTGAACATCAACCTCCTGGGCGAAGCCGTCCTCGGCGACAAGGAAGCTGACGCGCGGCTCAGCGGCACCCGTGACCTCCTGGCGCGCGACGACGTCGACTACGTCTCCATCAAGGTCTCGTCTGTGGTCAGCACCCTCAATCTCTGGGACTTCGAAGGCACGGTCGAGCGGGTCACTGAGCGGCTGCTGCCGCTATACCGGCTGGCAGTGTCATCCCCGGCTCCGAAGTTCATCAATCTGGACATGGAGGAATACCACGACCTTGATCTCACCGTCGCAGTCTTCAAACGCATCCTCGAAACTCCAGATCTGCGGAACCTTGAGGCCGGGATTGTCCTGCAGGCGTACCTGCCGGACGCTCTCGGTGCACTGCAGGACCTGACCGCCTGGGCGCAGGAGCGGCGTGCCGCCGGTGGGTCCGCCATCAAGGTCCGCCTGGTCAAGGGCGCCAACCTGGCCATGGAGCTCGTGGATGCCGCCGTCCACGGCTGGGAACCGGCCACGCTGCCGAGCAAACAGGCCACAGACACCAATTACAAGCGCTGCCTGGACTGGGCACTGCGTCCCGAGAATGCGGACGCCGTTCGCCTCGGGGTTGCCGGGCACAACCTGTTCGATATTGCGCTCGCCCGCACGCTTTCCGTTGCCCGCGGTGTCGAGGACCGGATCGAGTTCGAGATGCTGCTCGGCATGGCTGAAGACCAGGCCGCAGAGGTGCGCAAGGACGTCGGCTCGTTGCTTCTCTACACCCCGGTGGTGAAGCCGGCGCAGTTCGACGTGGCGATCAGCTACCTCATTCGCCGTCTTGAGGAGAACGCGAGCCAGGAAAACTTCATGAGCGCAGTTTTCGAGCTCACGAAGAATGAGGAGCTGTTCGAGCGTGAGAAGCAACGCTTCCTCGCATCCCTCACCGAACTCGAACCTACGGTGCCTCAACCGAACCGTTCACAGGAGCCGGACCGCTTCACCGCAACCGGGCCCGGCGAGTTCCGGAACCAGTCCGATTCCGACCCGTCCCTGCCCGGCATCCGGGAGTGGGCCAACGAGGTTCTCAGCCGTGTCCCCGGTTCCACCCTGGGCGTCGCGCTCGTGGAGGCGTCCCAGCTGGAAACTAACAACGACGTCGACACCGTCATCCGGTCGGCGCGCATGGCACAGCGCGAGTGGGCGTCGAAGTCGGGAGCAGAGCGGGCGGAAGTGCTGCGCAGCGCAGCGGCCCAACTCGCTCTCTGCCGGGGGGACCTCGTGGAAGTTTCGGCGAGCGAGACAGGTAAGACCATCGCCGAGTCAGACCCGGAAATTTCAGAGGCAATCGACTTTGCCAATTACTACGCGCTGCTCGCTGAAGAACTCGACACCGTTGAGGGGGCCCGGTTTGTCCCTGCAGCGTTGACCGTGGCTACCCCGCCGTGGAATTTCCCCGTGGCCATCGCCGCCGGCTCCGCCCTCGCTCCGCTGGCTGCCGGGAGCGCCGTCATCCTCAAGCCTGCGCCCCAGGCCAAGCGGTGCGCGGCCGTCATGGTCGAGGCGCTGTGGGAGGCCGGTATTCCCCGCGACGTACTGGTGTTTGCTGACGTCGCCGAAGGGCCGGTCGGGCAACATCTGCTCTCCCACCCCGAGGTGGACCGGGTCATTCTCACCGGTGCCTACGACACCGCGAAGTTGTTCCGGTCCTGGCGGAACGATCTTCCGCTGCTCGCAGAGACCAGCGGCAAGAACTCCCTCATTGTGACGCCCAGCTCCGACCTCGACCTCGCCGCGGCGGATGTCGTCCGGTCTGCCTTCGGCCATGCCGGCCAGAAGTGCTCCGCCGCGTCGCTGGCCATTCTGGTGGGGTCGGCGGGTACCTCCGCGCGTTTCCGCAATCAGCTGGTTGATGCTGTGGCTTCCCTGAAGGTCGGCTACCCCGAGGACCCTGAGACCGAGATGGGTCCGATCATCGAGCCGGCCGCGGGCAAGCTCAAGGATGCTTTCACTACGCTCGGGGAAGGCGAATCGTGGTTGGTCAAGCCGAAACAGCTTGATGACACCGGCCGGCTCTGGAGCCCAGGCGTACGCACCGGGGTCAAGCCCGGCAGCTACTTCCATATGACGGAATTCTTCGGTCCGGTGCTCGGCATCATGCACGCTGAGTCGCTTGAACAGGCGATCGAGTGGCAGAACGCCAGCGCGTACGGTCTGACTGGTGGAATACATACCCTGAATCCTGAAGAAGTCTCACAGTGGCTTGAATCAGTGGAGGCGGGCAACCTCTACGTCAACCGCGGCATTACCGGCGCGATCGTTCGCCGCCAGCCGTTCGGGGGGTGGAAGCGCTCGTCCGTTGGACCGGGCGCCAAGGCGGGTGGACCGAACTACCTCATCCACCTCGGCAGCTGGGAGCGCGAAGAGCTCCATCCGGGTAACGTTCACGCGCCGCTCAGCGGGCCGGTCCGCCAGCTGCTGCACGCGGCGGAAGTCCCCGACGGCGACCGCGGCTTCCTTGCCCGTTCCGCAGCCGACGATCAGCGTCACTGGGTGCGCACCTTCGGAACGCATGAAGACGTGTCGGCCCTTGGCGTTGAACGGAACGAATTCCGGTACCTTGCGACCCCGGTGACCGTCCGGCTGAACGAAGCCGGCGCTATCGGCGAATTCATCCGGGTGGTAGCGGCAGGTCTGCGCAGCGGCTCGACCATGTCGGTATCGACCCCGGAGCCGCTTGCACCGGCCCTCACGGCGGTCCTGTCAGCACACAATGTCACCCACCGGGTAGAGGACGACGCCGCGTGGCTGGCTGCCGCCCCGTCTGCGGGCCTGGGCCGGGTGCGTCTCGTGGGCGGCGGCTACTCGGAACTGTGTGCAGCCACCGACGGCGATCCGGACATCGCCATTTACAGCGGTCCCGTCACGGAGGCCGGCCGAATTGAGATGTTGCCCTTCCTGCGTGAGCAGGCAGTATCAATAACGGCACACCGTTTCGGCAATCCGGACAACGTTTCAGGAGAAGTCCTCCGCTAAAAACACCACAACCAACCTCCCGTCCCCCAAACGCAACGGGCGCCTCGATTACTCAGGCGCCCGTTGCCGTTGACGGGAGTCCAGCGTTCCAAGGTGACGGCGGCAAAGACCAGCGCCCGGGCGGCACCCGCGATGCCCCGGAGCGGTTGGACATCGCGGAGCGGGCAGGGCCCGCGGGTGCTGTGCGGACGCGGACCAGCCGCGAGCCCGCAGCTCGACCCACCAAAAAGCGGAGCGAACAATGTCCGCTCCGCCTTTTTTGGTGCTACGAAGAACTACTGAACGTCCTCATCCACCCAGTCGAAGGTCTTGGTGACAGCCTTCTTCCAGTTGCGCAACTGACGGTCGCGCTCGGCGTCGTCCATCGTCGGGAGCCAGCGCTTGTCTTCGGACCAGTTCGAGGCCAGCTCGTCCGTGTCCTTCCAGAAGTCGACGGCGAGGCCCGCAGCGTAGGCGGCACCGAGTGCCGTGGTTTCCGTGACTTTCGGCCGGATCACGGGGATACCGAGGATGTCGGCCTGGAACTGCATCAGCGCGTCATTGGCGACCATGCCGCCGTCGACACGGAGATCTTCCATGTTGACGCCGGAATCAGCGTTGGCGGCGTCAAGCACCTCGCGTGTCTGGAAGGCGGTTGCTTCCAGGGCAGCGCGGGCAATGTGACCCTTGTTCACAAAACGGGTGAGGCCGACGATCGCACCGCGGGCATCGGAGCGCCAGTACGGTGCGAAGAGGCCGGAGAACGCTGGAACGATGTAGACGCCTCCGTTGTCCTCGACCGACTTCGCAAGCTGCTCCACCTCGGGAGCGGTCTTGATGATCCCGAGGTTGTCCCGGAGCCACTGGATGAGTGAGCCGGTGACGGCGATCGAACCTTCGAGTGCGTACACCGGCTTGGCGTCGCCGAGCTTGTAGCAGACCGTCGTCAACAGGCCGTTCTTCGAGTGGACGATCTCCTCACCGGTGTTGACGATCATGAAGTTGCCGGTGCCGTAGGTGTTCTTGGCACCGCCCTTCTCAAACGCCGCCTGACCGAAGGTCGCAGCCTGCTGGTCGCCGAGAATACCCGCCACGGGAACCTCGCGGAGGAGCTGCGAGCTGTGAACGTTGCCGTAGACCTCGGAGGAAGACCGGATTTCCGGCATCATGGAGGCCGGAACGCCGAAGGTTTCCAGGATGGAGGAATCCCAGCTCAGCGTTTCGAGATCCATGAAGAGAGTGCGGGAGGCATTCGTGACGTCGGTGATGTGCACTCCGCCATCAGCACCGCCCGTAAGGTTCCAGGTCACCCAGGAATCGGTGTTTCCGAACAGGAGGTCCCCGGCTTCAGCCTTCTCGCGGGCGCCTTCAACGTTGTCGAGGATCCACTTGATCTTCGTTCCGGAGAAGTAGGTTGCCAGCGGCAGGCCGACCTGCTGCTTGAACCTTTCGACACCGCCATCAGCAGCAAGCTCGTCGACGATCGGTTGGGTGCGCGTGTCCTGCCAGACAATCGCGTTGTAGACCGGCTGGCCGGTGTTCTTGTCCCACACAACGGCGGTCTCGCGCTGGTTGGTGATACCGACGGCGGCGATGTCATGGCGGGTCAGGTTGGCTTTTGAGAGGGCGTTGCCGATGACCTCACGGGTGTTGTCCCAGATTTCAATCGGGTTGTGCTCCACCCAGCCGGCCTTGGGGAAGATCTGCTCGTGCTCCTTCTGGCCGGAGGAGACGATGTTCCCCTGGTGGTCGAAGACGATTGCACGGCTTGAGGTGGTTCCCTGGTCAATAGCGATGACGTACTGCGGCATTACTTCTCCTCATTGAGTGTACTTCTCGGTTTATTCGGACGGCGATGGCCCAGGATCATCTGTGCCACCGGCTGGTGTGGCTCAGGCTGCGGGAGTCGGGAAGGTGACCAGCATGGCGATCAAGCCGCCAAGCACACCGCCGATGATCGGCCCGACAACCGGAACCCAGGCGTAGCTCCAGTCGCCGCTTCCCTTGCCCTTGATCGGCAGGAACGCGTGTGCAATACGAGGACCGAGGTCGCGGTTGGGGTTGATGGCGTAGCCGGTGGGTCCACCGAGCGATGCGCCGATACCGACGACAAGCAGAGCCACCGCGAGCGGGCCGAGGCCCGACGGCGTACCGGCGAAGGCGATAATGACGAAGACAAGAACGAAAGTGCCGATGATCTCAGTGACCAGGTTCCAGCCGTAGTTACGGATGGCTGGGCCTGTGGAGAACACTCCGAGCTTGTTTGCGGGATCCGGTTCGGCATCGAAGTGCTGCTTGTAGGCCAGCCAGCAGCCCACCGCACCGAGTATTGATCCGAGCATCTGCGCTGCAAAGTAGGCAAGCGCGGTGCCCAGGTTCTTATCGACGCCGGGAGCGAACTCCGCGATGTCGCCATTAGCCCACAGGCCGACTGTGACGGCGAAATTCAGGTGCGCTCCCGAGAGCGCAGCGACGTAAACACCGGCGAAGACCGCAAGGCCCCAACCGAAGTTGACCATCAGGAACCCGCCGTTATTTCCCTTGGTCCCGGCCAGCGCAACGTTGGCTACGACCCCTGTACCTAGCAACAGCAGCATGAACGTGCCGAATGTTTCGGCGACGAATACTTCCAGAGACATCTTTGACTCCTCCATTTATTCAACTATGGGCCGTATTGACCCCGGTACCGTGATGGTCGCGGCACCGCGTTACTCCCCCGGCAAGTGCTGCCGTTGGTTCTCAGCTACCCGAGGGCTGCTGAAGATTGCTTACAACCTATGCAACCAAACTATGCACACTCACCTTGTGTTGTTCCTGCAACAATCGGCGGGTGTCTTCGATCTCGCCCTTTCGCTCGGCTGCAGTCCAGTCGAGGTAGGTCCCGAGAATGTCGGCGAGCTCGTCAATCAGCTCTGCGCTGACGAGTCCGTTGAAGGCCAGCGCGGTCCTTCTGATGATGACATCGGAGATGTGCTGTACCTGTTCCTGAAGCACCATGTACTCGAGCTCACGAGTGGAGACTTCCCGGGTAGTCTGCAGCGGACGGTCCTCGCCGTCGACGATAAAGGCAGCGACCTCGGCGGCTCTCGTGCCGTACCGCTCGAGCAGGAGCCGGACGCGCTCCGCGGGCAGCCCTGCTCCATTGGCTTCGGTCCAGGCGGCAATGTCACGCGGTTGCTGCGGGAATCCCGTCCCGCCGCCGATCGGCAATGCTGCAGTCGAAACGGTCCTGCTGCGCTGCAGCAGGCCGAGGACCTCGTCCGCGAGATGCTCCGAGAGCGCACGGAAGGTGGTCCATTTGCCGCCTACCAGACTGAGCATGGGGCGGTTGGCGGTAGTTCCCCGCTCAATGCGGTAGTCCCGGGAAACGAAGCCGGGTTGGGTGTCGTCGTGGCGCGGCAGCGGGCGCACACCTGAGAAGGTGTACACGATGCTGTCCCGGGTGGCGCGAACCGTCGGGAAGACATGGTGGATCAGATCGAAAAAGTAGTCGATCTCGGCGTCGGTGCAGACAGCCGCGGCATCCATGTCCGTTTCAAGGTCTGTGGTGCCGACCAGCACACGGTCCCCCATCGGGTAGATCAGAACGATCCGGCCGTCCGAATGTTCGAAGAAGATCTCCCGGCCGGCGCAGGCCGCCAGCAGTTCCGGATGATCGAGCACAATGTGGGAGCCTTTGGTTCCACCCATGAAACTGCTCGGTTGACCCAGAGCGCTGTTGGTTCCGTCCACCCAGGCCCCGGAGGCGTTCACGACGACGTCGGCCTGAACCGGAAAGACCTCGCCGGTGAGCTCATCGCGGAGCACGATGCCTTCCTCACTGCTGCCGACCGCGCTGACGTAGTTGACGGCCCGGGACCGGGGGTTGGCGCGCAGTCCGTCCTGGAGCACGTCGAGGGTGAGCCGCTCGGGGTTATGGACGGAGGCATCGAAATAGGTAGCCGTGTACTTCACATCCGGCCTCAATTTGGGCAGTTGGGCAAGCGAGGCTTTCCGCCCGATGAACTTATGGCGGGGCACGGTACCGCCTGCCCGCGAGAACGCATCGTACAGTGTCAGCCCGGCCTTGATCAGAACGGCGCCGCGCTCGCGGGGTGCGCCCTGTCTGTGGGTAAGGAACCGGAGCGGGGCGGCCAGGATGCCGGAAAAGGTGCTGAAGACCGGGATGGTTGTCTGGAGCGGCTTGACGTAGTGGGGTGCGAGCTTCAAGAGGGCATTCCGCTCCACAACCGATTCACGCACCAGGCGGAACTCACCATTCTCGAGGTACCGAATGCCTCCATGGATCATGTGAGACGAGGCACCCGAGGCGCCCTGGCAGTAATCGCCGCGTTCAATGAGCGTGGCGTCAATGCCCTGAAGCGAGAGATCGCGGAACGTACCTACCCCGTTGATGCCGCCGCCGATGATGAGTACGGAGGTCCTTCCCGCCTGCTTCAACTGCTGGACGCTATCCCGTAAAGGACGGTTCTGTTCGACCGACGGCGTCGTCGGCCCGGTGCTGTTCCTCACGGGATGCTGGCTCCTTGACTAGTGGTGCAATACGGTTCTGACCCCTATTCTTTGGAGGATTGGGAATATTCGTCAACAACAGTGCACAAACGTGCACCCACCTACGGAGAATTCAGTGAACACTGCTCCCCCGAACGCCGCCGACCGAGCAAATGTCCGAAATTTCGAGGCTAAGCAGCCACGTAACCGCGACGCTCTTCGCGCAGCCCAGATGTACTACCTGCAGGACCTCACCATGAACGCGATAGCCCGTGAGCTTCGCACGTCCCGCTCCACCGTGTCCCGGCTTCTTTCCATGGCGCGGGATACTGGGTTAGTTCAGATCCAGATCAACAATCCCCTTGACCGGGCACCTGCTCTTGAACGTGAGATCCGCAATCGTTTCGATGTGGAGGCGCATGTGGTCCCCGTGACGGACCTCGTGAGCGACTCGGATGTGCTCGACCGCGTTGCTATCCAGGCAGCGCGAACGCTGGGACCGTTGGTTGACTCCAACGCCATCATCGGAGTTGCCTGGGGGTCAACCATCAGCGCCGTCAGCCATCATCTGACCCGTAAGGTCACGCATGACAGCACAATTGTCCAGTTGAACGGCGCGGGCAACACGCAAACGACCGGAATCACCTACGCGAGTGAGATTCTCCGCCGGTTCGGCGCCGCGTACGGGGCGCGCGTCGAACAGTTCCCTGTCCCCGCCTTCTTCGACCATGCCCAGACCAAAACAGCCATGTGGGCCGAGCGCAGCGTCAGGCGCATCCTCGATCTTCAGGAGCGCATGACCATGGCGATCTTCGGGGTAGGGTCAACCGGCGCGGGCATTCCCAGCCATGTCTATGCGGGCGGCTACCTCGATGAGGAAGACCTCGAGATCCTTCGCGAGAACCAGGTAGTCGGTGATGTTGCGACCGTCTTCTTCCGTGCTGACGGATCCTACAGCGACATTGTCCTCAACAAGCGAAGCACGGGACCTGACCTCAGTATGCTTGGCCAGGTCAGTCGGCGCATCTGCGTGGTGTCCGGTGAATCAAAAATCAACGGCCTGCGCGGCGCGCTCGCTGCGGGCCTGGCAACCGACCTCATTGTGGATGAACGTTCAGCCCGTGCGCTGGTTCGCCAGGGCTGATTCGACCGGCTCGCCGGTCATGACGCGCTCCCGGCCCCACCCTCGGTAGAGTCGGAGGCATGCATACTTCCGGCAAGGCATCGGTCTCCAACGGCGTCGTCATGGACCGGCTGGGTTACGGTCTCTACAAGGTACCGGCGGACGATGCCCACGGGCTGTGCACCCTCGCGCTCGAAGCCGGCTACCGGCTGCTGGACACCGCTGCGATGTACGGCAATGAGGAGGGAGTGGGCCGTGCCGTGCGAGATGCCGTCGACGCCGGCCATGTTGAGCGCGGCGACGTCTTTGTGACGTCGAAGGTCTGGAACGAGGATCACGGCTACCAAGCGACTCTTGCCGCGTTCGAGGACTCCCTTAAGCGTTCCGGTCTCGACTACCTCGACCTCTACCTGATCCATTGGCCGTGCCCGGCCAAAGACCAGTATGTCGACACCTGGCGGGCACTCGAGGAGCTTTACTCACGGGGCAGGGTTCGTGCCATCGGGGTATCCAATTTCCAGCGACACCACCTCGAGAAGCTTTTGTCCCGAACGGAGGTGGTTCCTGCTGTGAATCAAATCGAACTTCATCCCTACCTGCAGCAGCGGGACCTGAGGAGCTTTAATGCCGAGCACGGCATCCTCACACAGGCGTGGAGTCCTCTCGGACGAGGGAGCCTGCTCACGAACCCCACCATCACCCACATTGCCGCCAAGCATTCCAGGTCACCGGCGCAGGTCATTCTCCGTTGGCACCTGCAAACCGGCGGCGCGGCCGTAGCAAAGGCCAGTTCGCAGGAACGGATAGCTGAAAATTTCCGGCTCTCCGACTTCACGCTCGACGCGGTGGACATGACGGCCATCGCCCAGCTCGACTCGGACACACGGGTCGGTTCCCATCCGGACCTGGTCAACTGAGATGGTGGTATTGAATCGCGCTGCCGCTGTGCGGTCACTGCACCTGAACGGCGGCTTGCGGCGTTTCTGGGACTTTCCGCCTGAAGGAGCGGCGCAGGACGCGCCTGCGATCTTCATGGTGCACGGATTCCGCGGCGACCACCACGGGCTGCTGCGGATCATCGAAGCGCTTCCGGCCCACCGCGTTCTTGTGCCGGACCTCCCGGGCTTCGGTCAGTCCGAGCCCCTGGACGGGACGCACGACGTCGCGGCGTATGCGGCGTTTGTCCGGAGCAGTATGGACCGGCTTGCCCTCGGTCCCCAGACGGTGCTGGTGGGTCACTCCTTCGGGTCCATCATCGCGGCCAGGGCCGCGGCAGACGCTCCCGGCGCCTTCAACGCCTTGGTCCTCATCAACCCGATCAGCGCCCCAGCTCTTGAAGGACCCAGTCGGATTGCCACCCGCCTTGCGGAGCTGTACTACCGCCTTGGCGCGGCGCTTCCCGAGCGGGCGGGACAGGCAGTGCTGCGCAACCGCATGATCGTGCGTGCCACGAGCGAGCTGATGGCTAAAACCCGGGACCGGCCGCTGCGGCGGTGGATTCACGCGCAGCACCGCGCCTATTTCAGTGCGTTCGCCTCCCGGGAGGTCGTCCTGCAGGCGTTCACAGCATCCATCAGCGCGACTGTCCGCGACAGCGCCGCCCTGCTCCATCTTCCGGTGCTCCTGATTGCCGCTGAGAAGGATGATCTCGGCTCGGTGCAGACGCAGCAGGAGCTTGCGGCGCTGATGCCGGACTCCACACTCGTGGTGCTTCCGGAGGTGGGTCACCTCGTCCATTACGAAGCGCCTGATGCCGCGGCCGGCCACATCTCAGATTTCGTAGAGTCGAGGACCCGATGAAAATCCTGATCGATGCCAGGTTCACCCGCACCGACCACCACGACGGCATCAGCCGCTATGGAGCCAGCCTCATTGAAGCGCTCGCACATCGGCCGGACGCCGAGGTAACCATGTTGGTTCATGACCGTCGGCAATTGGCCCTGCTACCGGACGTTCCGCATGTGATGATCAACAGCCCGCTTTCCCCCGCCGAACTGTTCGTCTCCTGGCGCATCAACCGCCTGGAGCCGGACGCCGTGTTCTGCCCGATGCAGACCATGGGTTCGTTCGGGCGCCGTTACCCGCTAGTGCTCACGCTTCACGATCTCATCTACTACCAGAACCGCACGCCGCCGGGCTTTCTTCCCCTGCCGGTCCGGGTTCTGTGGCGGCTGTACCATCTGGCCTACTGGCCGCAGCGGGTGCTTCTGAACCGGGCCGACGTCGTTGCCACCATCTCGGCGACCACCCGAGCCCTGATGGAGACGCACCGGCTGACGCGGCGGCCGATCCGCATAATTGGCAATGCCCCCCAATCAGGTGCCGTACCGCGGCCGCCGGATCCGGCTCCGGACAAATCGCTGCTCTACATGGGATCCTTCATGCCGTACAAGAACGTGGAGACCCTGCTGGCCGGGATGGCAGGCCTGCCCGACTACACGCTTCATCTGCTGAGCAGGATCACGCCTGATCGGCGTGCGGAGCTTGAAAGGCTTGTACCCGCCGGAGCAACAGTGGTGTTTCACAATGGCGTCAGCGACCGGGACTACGATCAGTTGCTGCGCTCTGCCACTGCCCTCGTGACGGTCTCCCGGGCTGAGGGTTACGGACTTCCCGTCATCGAAGCCATGGCGGTGGGTACCCCCGTTGTCGCTGCGGATACGCCCATATTCCGGGAGGTTGGAGGAACAGCGGCATTGTACGTGCAGCCGGATTCACCCGAAGAGTTCACCAGTGCCATCCGGGCGCTTGATGATCCGCTGCGTTGGAAAAGCGCGTCCGCTGCCGGTCGGGAACAGGCCCTTAACTATTCCTGGGACACCTCGGCTGATTCACTCCTCGCCGCGCTTGAAGAAGCAGCAGAGCTCCACGACGAACCCGCAGGCGGTGGGCGGCGACGTTCACGGGCTCGGCAGCGTTGACTGGCTGGAGCACTGAGGCGCTAGAGTGCCCCGACAGGATCGATCCGAACGTGGACAGGTTCGGAGGTCCGCCTGGCCGAGAGCGAAACCCGGCGCGCCCGTAACGCGCCGACGACCTCTGCGGCATCGCGGTACCGGAAGAACACCAGAGTACGGTGCGAGCCCGCCGCTGACTGTTGGCCCGGTTTCTCCGGGCCTGCCGGACCCGCCGCGGCGCGCACCGCAGCTGGACCGACAACCCTGCACGATGGCGGCAGGTCCACTCCTTCAAGGAAGGCCGCCAGTGACTCCAGGGAACCGGTCAGCGCTGCGTATCGCACGGCCGGCGGCAGCCCCAGTTCGGTGCGCAGTGCGAGCTCACGCGCCGCAGCACCGGCAGGATCCCAACGGACCAGGTGGCCGGCAGCGACGTCGTCATCCGCGGTGACAACCACCACACCGCCTGCCGAGGCAGGACGGGCGAGCACCGCAGCGTTGAACCAGCGCTGGAGGGTACTCTCCAGCGCACGCAGGGACTCCCTGCCCAGAAGCGCGTTCCCGTCCAACAGGACCACGGCGGCGTAGCCCGAAACCGCAACAGGTTCGGCACCCGGGGTTGCCACCACCACTCGGGGCGAATCATCCACCGCATCGAGAATATGATCGCCGGACGAGGAAACGACGACGGCGCCGGGGAACGCCCGGCCCAGTTCCTCAGCGGTGCGCGCAGCGCCGCTGACGGTGGAGCGGAGCCGACCGCCCGAACATGTTGGGCAACGCCAGGCGTGATCAGGCCGTCCACACCAGCGGCACGCGACAACCGAGCCCCGGCCGGACTGCGCCAGGGGACCGGCGCAGTGCTGACAGCGGGCGGGTTCCCGGCAGTCCTGGCATGCCAGGGCAGGTGAGAATCCCGTGCGCGCAACCTGGATCAGGACAGGCCCGCGCTGCAGCCCATCCCTGGCGGCGCGCCAGGCCACCGGAGGAATCCGGACCTGGTGCGTCAGCGGTTCGCGGTCGGTGTGAAAAGTATCGGCCGAGTGAAGGACCCGCGGAGCGAGCCGACGCACGGCCGGACGATCAGCGGTCAGGGACTGTGCCCAGCCGCTGTCGATTAGCCGCTGGGCCTCGACGCTTCGGGAGGCTGAAGCAATCAGCAGTCCGCAACCTTGCAGTTCACTGCGCAGCAGCAGTACCTCGCGGGCGTGCTGGTAAGGGGCGCGCGGTTCACTGTGTGACTCATCATTGTCGTCCCAGAGGCACACGAGCCCCAGGTCCCGCACAGGTGCATAGGCGGCGGACC
Organism: Arthrobacter sp. Soil782; assembly: GCF_001428435.1. Lineage (GTDB taxonomy): Bacteria > Actinomycetota > Actinomycetes > Actinomycetales > Micrococcaceae > Arthrobacter_D > Arthrobacter_D parietis. Next base: position 68,946 of record NZ_LMSO01000010.1, on the reverse strand, counting down.
GCGTACCCACCGCCACTCTGACCTGTCCATGCAGGAGTTTGAGGAAGTTGCGGTACCGGGGGGTGGGGCCGTCTTCGGCCGTAAGCCGGACGAACTCATCCGCACCGATGCGCGCACGAAGTGCCTCTTCAACACGGCCGAGGTCCCGCTGGTCAGGAACAACGACGACGGCGCCACGCCCCGCCGCCCACACTGCATGTACCGCTTCGGCCATTTCCGCCGGCCACCCGGCCGGCCCGTAACCACCGAGTGTCGTCAGTACCGCGCGCGGACTCTCACCTTCGGTCAATCGTGCCAGGAACCGCTTGCCGTTAACGTACCGGTCATACACAGGGGGCTGACCGGCCTGTGCGGGCACATCGGGGGGAACCGTCCCGTCAATTGTGAACTCCTTCTCCACGCGGGCCACCCGCGGAGGCACTGCTGATCGAAGGACATCGCTCACGGAGCCGGCGTACCGGACCGCCACGGAGGCTGCAAGTGCCAGGATTTCAGGGGTCGCCACCGGATGCGCAGACACCACCCTGGCCAGCGGCAGCAAACGTGCCGGGCTGTCGGACACGGCAAGCCGCTCGATGATGAACGCCGCATGCTCCCGCCCGGCGAAGCGGACTTTGACCCGGGCGCCAGGGACGGCGGCGTCGTCGTCCAACGCCGGAACCAGGTAATCAAACGGACGGTCAAGATGCGGCAGTGGTGAATCGATCAGAACCCGGGCGACTGGCAACTCGGCTGCGACCGGGGACGTACCGCGCGGAGCCGCCGGTGCGCTGAAGCCCTGCAGCAGCGAAAGCTGCCGTCCATCGTCGGAACTCATCGGTTCGAAGGTAATACCTGCCTACGCGTTGAAGTAGCTCTTGAGCTCGTCGGTGCGGTCAGTGAGTTCCCAGTTGAACCCGTCGCCCTCGCGGCCGAAATGCCCGTGCGCGGCGGTCTTCTGGTAAATGGGCCTGAGCAGGTCAAGAGAATTGATGATCGCCAGGGGGCGGAGGTCAAAGATCTCGTTGATAGCCGAGCCGATTGCAGCGGGATCGACCTGCTCGGTACCGAAGGTCTCCACGTAGATGCCGACCGGCTGCGCCATGCCGATTGCGTACGCGATCTGGATCTCCGCGCGGCGGGCAAGCCCGGCAGCCACGACATTCTTAGCGACCCAGCGCATGGCGTAAGCGGCCGATCGGTCAACCTTTGACGGATCCTTGCCGCTGAACGCACCGCCGCCGTGACGGGCCATTCCACCGTAGGTGTCCACAATGATCTTTCGTCCGGTCAGTCCTGCGTCTCCGACCGGCCCGCCGATGACGAATTCACCGCCCGGGTTGAGGATATGGCGGACGTTTGAAATGTCGAGATGGGACGTCGCCAGAACCGGGGTGATCACGTGCTCCACGAGGTCAGCCCGCAGGGTTCCAAGGTCGACCCCCTGGGCGTGCTGAGAGGAAATGACCACCGAATCGACGCTGACCGGCCTGTCGCCGTCATAACCGACTGTGACCTGTGTCTTGCCGTCCGGGCGCAGGTAGGACAGTGTGCCGTTCTTCCGGACATCGGTGAGCTGCTCGGACAAGCGGTGGGCCAGCCAGATAGGTGTCGGCATCAGGACGGGCGTCTCGTCGCTGGCGTACCCGAACATGATGCCCTGGTCTCCTGCGCCCTGGGCATCATAGGGGTCGGTACTGGTGCCCTCCCGTGTTTCGAGCGACCTGAACACGCCTGAGGCGATCTCGGGAGACTGCTGACCAATCGAAACGGACACACCGCAGCGTGCTCCGTCGAAGCCGTTTGCTGATGAATCGTACCCGATTCCCAGGATGGTCTTGCGCACGATCTCCGGGATTTCGACGTACGCTTCGGTGGTCACCTCGCCGGCCACGTGAACCAGGCCCGTGGTCACAAGGGTTTCCACCGCTACACGGGACCGTGGGTCCGCCGCCAGCAGCGCATCCAGAATGCCGTCGCTGATCTGGTCACAAATCTTGTCGGGATGGCCCTCGGTCACCGATTCCGAGGTGAACAATCGCAAGGGGTGGCTAGGCGTATGGGGTGAATTCACGTGATCACTCTACTTGGTCGAATGAGGTCCCCAGCATGGCAGCAACCCGCGCAATGATGACGGCTGCCACGCTGGTCTTGCTCCCGCTCACGGCCTCCGGCTCCGCGCCGCCCGCGTCCAAAATGGCCACCTCAGTGGAATCCTGTCCAAAGACCAGTGAGCGACCCACCCTGTTCAGTATCAGCAGGTCGCAGCCCTTGCGCTGCAGTTTCTGCTGTCCGTGCGCAAGAGGTGTGGCGTCGTCGTCCCCCGTTTCGGCAGCGAATCCGACAATCACCGCGGGAGATCCCAGCTCTGCGCGCTGCTGCACCACTTCCACAAGGATGTCCGGGTTACGAATCAGCGTGATCACAGGGTTCTCACCGTCGTCGCGCTTTTTGACCTTCGTATCCGAGACGGTATCCGGTCGGAAGTCAGCGACGGCCGCAGCCATGACCAGTGCATCCGACCGCTGCGCCAGCTTGAGCGTGACTTCCCGCAGCTCTTCGGCGGTTTCCACGACCGTGAGCTGCGCACCGGGCGGAGGCTGCACTTCCAGATGGGCCGCAATGAACTGCACGGTAGCGCCCGCCTCCAGAGCGGCCGCGGCAAGCGCCACCCCTTGCTTCCCGGAGGACCGGTTACCAAGGAAACGCACCGGATCGAGCGGTTCGCGGGTGCCGCCTGCGGTGATGGTGACCGTGCGGCCGGCCAGCGGACGTGCTGCCCCGGTCGGCGTCCCCGAAGCTGCCCCCAGCGCGGCAGCGAAAATGTCGTCAGGCTCCGGGAGCCGCCCCGGTCCGCTGTCCGCGCCCGTCAGGCGGCCTACCGCCGGCTCCAGAACGACGGCGCCACGGGCCCTCAGCGTCGCAACGTTCGCGGCCGTAGCCGGATGCTGCCACATTTCGGTGTGCATGGCCGGCGCGTACACAACCGGTGCCCGAGTCACCAACAAGGTTCCCGTGAGGAGGTCGTCCGCCATTCCGGCGGCTGCGCGGGCGAGCAGGTCGGCGGTCGCAGGAGCGACGACCACAAGATCCGCCTCCTGACCTAACCGCACATGGCGGACCTGGTCGACGGCGTCGAACACATCGTTGCTGACCCGGTTCCCCGACAGCGCTTCCCAGGTGGCCGTGCCCACAAAGCGCTGCGCTGCATCGGTGGGAATCACCGTCACCTCATGGCCGGCTTCAGTGAACAAACGCAGAAGGGACGCCACCTTGTAGGCGGCGATCCCTCCTCCAACTCCCAGGACGATACGCACGTCGAGTCTTCGCGCTGACCGGCGGAGCGCTTACTCCGACGCTTCTGCCGGTGCAGCTACGAGCATTCCCTCATTGATCTCGCGCAGGGCGATCGACAGGGGCTTCTCATTCAGCTTGGTCTCGACAAGCGGCCCGACGTACTCGAACAGGCCCTCGTGCAGCTGCGAGTAGTAGGCGTTGATCTGGCGGGCACGCTTGGCACCGTAAATCACCAGGGCGTACTTCGAATCCGACGCCTCGAGCAGGGAGTCGATCGGCGGGTTGATGATGCCTTCGGGCTGAGTAGACACAAAATCTCCAATAGTCGCTGGGCCGCAAAAGCCACTGCGCGTTGCATTTTACTGCGAGTGCGCGGTGAGGCCCATCAATGAAACAAGCTCATCTGCTGCGCGCTGAACATCGTCATTAATCACGGTGTGATCAAATTCCGGTTCGGCAGCAAGTTCCAGTTTAGCGGTTACCAGGCGCTGCTGTTGTTCCTCGGCGGTTTCGGTACCCCTGCCGATGAGCCGCCGGACCATTTCCTCCCAGCTGGGGGGGGCGAGGAACACGAAATTCGCTTCCGGCATACTCTCCTTCACCTGTCTCGCGCCCTGCAGGTCAATCTCGAGGAGAACCGATTTTCCGGCCTCCATCGCTGAATTGACCGTGCGTCTCAGGGTGCCATAGCGGTTCCGCCCGTGCACAACGGCCCACTCCAGCATCTGGCCCGTTTCCACCAGGGAGTCGAACTCTTCCGGCGACACGAAGTGATAATGAACTCCCTCCACCTCACCCGGACGGGGAGCGCGGGTTGTCGCCGAGACGGAGAGTTCCACCTCCGGGTAATTGTCACGGATGTAGGTCGAGACAGTCCCTTTGCCCACAGCCGTTGGGCCCGCAAGCACGGTCAGCCGCGGCTGATTCACGAATACTTCTTTCTCTAGTGGCGGTTGTTCGCCGGGTGGTTCGTCAAATGTTCAACGAGGGCCTTGCGCTGGTGGATTCCCAGCCCGCGAACCCTGCGGGTAGCTGCGATTCCCACGGCGTCCATGATGCCCGCGGCCCGCTTCTCTCCCACACCGGGCAAAGCCTTGAGTAAATCAAGAACCCGAAGCCTGCCGATCGCTTCTTCATGCGTAGAACCGTTGATGACGTCATCGACCGTGACTTCTCCCGACTTCAGCCGGGACTTCAGCTCCGCCCGGACGGCCCGGGCCGCAGTTGCTTTTTCCCGCGCCAGTGTTCGTTCGCTATCGGTGAGAGGTTTCAGGCTCACTCGGGCTCCCTAGGCAGTTGAAACCGTCGGCCAAGCACCGGCAGTGACGGGTCTGGAGTTTGGGCTTGCACTGAACCTATCTGCTCGGCTGACTGAAAATCAATCCGTTCCGGGCTCGGCGACCCCGGACAGGTCCACCGCGCGTTGCGCCGTGGCGACCGCCTGGCGAAGTCGTGCCGCGTCGGGACCGGAGCTAAGGATCTCCCTGCTCGAGTTGGGCAGGATCACTCCGGAGGCGCCCGCGAAGGTTTCCAGAAGCTCCTGCCGGCCGGCACCCTGCGCCCCCACGCCGGGAGCGAGAATCGGCCCGTTCAGCGCGCCCAGGTCGAGCCCAAGCTGACGCACCGCTGCCCCTGCGGTCGCGCCGATCACCAGACCCACCGAACCCGGGGTGCCGCCGTCGTTCTCTGCAGCCGCTGCCTGGACTATGCGGCGCGCAACCGAGTCCCCGCCGCCCACATGCTGCACGGACGCGCCCTCCGGGTTGGAGGTGAGGGCCAGGACAAAGACCCCGCGACCCGTCTCACTGGCCGCGGTCAAAGCCGGGCGAAGCGACTCGAACCCCAGGTACGGGCTCAGGGTGAGGGCGTCCGCTGCCAGGGCGGACCCGTCTCGGAGCCAGGCATCGGCATAGCCGGCCATGGTTGATCCGATGTCCCCGCGCTTGGCGTCTGCGATTGTCAGCACCCCGGCCGCGGTGCTGTGCTTCAGCAGCCGCTCGAGGACGGCCATTCCGCGGGAACCGTGCCTCTCGAACAGGGCAACCTGCGGCTTCACGACCGCCACACTTCCCGCGACCGCCTCCAACACCGTCTCCGAAAAAGTGTCCAGCCCGGCGGGGGTATCGGGAAGGCCCCACGCCGCCAGCAGTGAGGGGTGCGGATCGATTCCGACGCACAGGCTTCCGAAACGCCCGACGGCGGCCGCCAGCCGCGATCCGAACGTCACCTTAGGCTCCGACCGGGTCCGGAACGGTCTCGCCCCGGATAGCCCGTGCGTGGTCCTGCAGGCTTGTGACCGACCACTCGTAGGTGCGCAGCGCCTCGATTGCCTGCACCGCCGCGTTGAACTCAGCGACGGTGGTGATGCACGGAATGCCGATCGAGGTTGCAGCAGCGCGCAGCTGGTACCCGTCGCTGCGAGCCTCCCCACCTGAGGGTGTGTTGAAGACCATATCGATTTCACCGGCGACCACCAGGTCCGCAATGGTTCCCTCGCCCTCTGCACTGCTGCCTTCGGCGACTTTCCGGACAGGAGTGGCCTGAATCCCATTGCGGCGCAGCACATCGGCAGTGCCGCCGGTGGAGACGATTTCGAAGCCGAGATCCGAGAGTCGCTTGACACCCATGATGATCGAACGCTTGTCACGGTTAGCCACGGAGACGAACACTTTGCCCTGGGTGGGCAGGGCGTTGTTGGCAGCGGCCTGGCTCTTGGCGAAGGCGGTATCGAAATGCTTGTCAATACCCATGACTTCACCGGTCGAGCGCATCTCAGGACCCAGGAGCGAGTCAACCACTGTGCCCTCCGGCGTGCGGAAGCGGCTGAATGGAAGCACCGCCTCCTTCACCGACACCGGCGCGGATAGCGGCAGCTGTGAGCCGTCACCGTTTTCAGGCAGGATTTTATAGGCAGTCCTCAGCTGGTGGATGGTGACACCGGTGCCGATGAGGGCGGCGGCCTTCGCCATCTGGACACCCGTGGCCTTCGAGACGAACGGGACGGTACGCGAGGCGCGCGGGTTGGCTTCGAGTACGTACAGCACATCTGTTGCAAGCGCGAACTGGATGTTGATGAGACCGCGGACGCCGACGCCCTCGGCGATGGCGCGGGTTGCTTTCCGGACCCGATCCAGCACATCGGTACCCAGAGTGATCGGGGGCAGCACGCACGCGGAGTCTCCGGAGTGGATGCCGGCTTCCTCGATGTGCTCCATAATGCCGCCGAGGTACAGGTCCTTGCCGTCGTACAGCGCATCGACGTCGATCTCCACGGCATCCTCGAGGAACCGGTCAATCAGGACCGGATGGTCCGCAGTGATTTCTGTCGCGTTGGAGATATAGCGGGACAGGTTCGCCTCGTCATACACGATCTCCATGCCGCGTCCACCCAGCACGTACGAGGGCCGGACCAGGACCGGATAGCCGATCTCGTCGGCGATGGCCCGGGCATCCTCAAAGGAGACTGCCGTACCGTTCTTCGGGGCTATCAGTCCGGCCTCGGCCAGGACCCGCGCAAACTCACCCCGGTGCTCAGCCAGGTCGATGGCCTCAGGCGACGTGCCGAGGATCGGGATGCCGGCATCGGCCAGCGCCTGGGCAAGCTTCAGCGGCGTTTGGCCGCCTAGCTGCACAAAGACACCCATGACCCCGCCGGTCCGTTCCTCTGCGGCAATCACTTCGAGGACATCCTCCAGCGTGAGCGGCTCGAAATAGAGTCGGGTGGAGACGTCGTAGTCCGTGGAAACGGTCTCCGGATTGCAGTTGACCATCACCGTCTCATAGCCGGCCTTGCGCAGCGCCATGGTCGCGTGGACGCACGAGTAGTCGAATTCGATGCCCTGTCCGATGCGGTTCGGGCCGGAGCCCAGGATGATGATGGATGGCTTGGCGTGCAGGCCCACCTCGTCCTCTTCGTCGTAGGACGAATAGTGGTACGGCGTGTACGCCGCGAATTCGGCTGCGCAGGTATCCACAGTCTTGAAGACCGGCCGGATGTCGAGGGCGTGACGTACGCCCCGCACCACTGCCTCCGGCGTATGCGTGAGGAGGCCGATCTGCTCGTCGGAGAAGCCGTGCCGCTTCGCCAGTCGCAGCGTGTCAGGCTTGATCCCGTCCTGGCGGACGGTCGCAGCCACCTCGTTGAGGAGGACGAGCTGGTCCAGGAACCACGGATCGATACCGGTGGCCTCATAGAGGTCTTCAATGCTCGCTCCTCCGAGGAGTGCTCGCTGCACCTGGGAGAGGCGCTCCGTCGTCGGGCGCTTTGCCGCGTCGATCAGTTCGGGGACGTCGAATTCGCTGACCGGATCAAAGGTCAGCTGTGAGCCCTTTTGTTCCAGGGAGCGCAGCGCCTTCTGCAGCGCTTCGGTGAAGTTTCGGCCCATCGCCATCGCCTCGCCGACGGACTTCATGGTGGTGGTCAGCGTGTCATCTGCGGCGGGGAACTTCTCGAACGCGAACCGGGGAACCTTGACCACAACGTAGTCCAGTGTCGGCTCGAAGGACGCCGGTGTCTTGCGCGTGATGTCATTCGGGATCTCGTCGAGCGTGTACCCGAGGGAGAGCTTGGTGGCGATCTTCGCGATGGCGAATCCGGTGGCCTTCGAGGCCAGGGCCGAGGACCGCGAGACGCGTGGATTCATCTCGATGACCACGACGCGGCCGGTACCTGGCTCAACCGCGAACTGGATGTTGCAACCGCCCGTGTCCACGCCCACTTCACGGATGACCGCGATCGAGATGTCCCGCAGGCGCTGGTACTCACGGTCGGTGAGTGTCAGGGCCGGCGCGACGGTAATGGAGTCGCCGGTATGGACCCCGACCGGGTCGAAATTCTCGATGGAACAGACGACGACGACGTTGTCCTTCTTGTCGCGCATCATTTCCAGCTCGTATTCCTTCCACCCAAGGATGCTCTCCTCAAGCAGTACCTCGCTGGTAGGGCTGTACTGCAGGCCCTGGCCCACAATGCGCCGCAGGTCCTGCTCGGTGTAGGCAAGGCCGGAACCGAGACCACCCATGGTGAAGGAAGGGCGGACCACCATCGGGTATCCGAGATCCTCCGCGGCAACAAAAGCTTCCTCCAGGGAGTGAATGATGGCGGACCGCGCCGATTCCGCGCCGCAACGCTCCACGACGCCCTTGAACTTCTCGCGGTCCTCGCCGAGCTCGATCGCAGCGATGTTCGCGCCGATGAGTTCCACACCGTATTTCTCGAGTACGCCGTTCTTGTCCAGGGCGATCGCCGTGTTCAGCGCGGTCTGGCCGCCCAGCGTGGGAAGGATCGCGTCCGGACGTTCCTTCGCGATGATCTTCTCGACCACTTCCGGCGTAATCGGCTCAACGTAGGTTGCGTCGGCGAACTCCGGATCGGTCATGATCGTTGCCGGGTTGGAGTTGACCAGGATGACCCTCAGGCCCTCCTCCTTCAACACGCGGAGCGCCTGGGTGCCTGAATAGTCGAACTCGGCCGCCTGGCCGATGACGATGGGCCCCGATCCGATGACCAGGACGGAGGTGAGATCGGTTCTGCGGGGCATCTAGTTTTCTTCCTGCGCGGGGGTGGGAGCTTTGGAGACTTCGGAGGCATCAAGCTTGCCGGAGCCGTCGCCGGAGCGGGCAGCTTCGGCCATGAAGTCGATGAACCTGTCGAACAGGTACGCGGAATCATGCGGGCCGGCACCCGCTTCCGGGTGGTACTGCACCGAGAACGCCGGCAGATCCAGGCACGCGAGGCCCTCGACGACGTCGTCATTGAGGCACACATGGCTCACCTCGACCCGGCCGAAGCGTTCCTCAGGAGCGGTAACCGGTCCCTCGAGTGGTGCGTCCACCGCGAACCCGTGGTTCTGGCTGGTGATCTCAACCTTGCCGGTGCGCCGGTCGAGTACGGGCTGATTGATTCCCCGGTGCCCGTAACGCAGCTTGTACGTCCCGAAACCGAGTGCCCGGCCAAGGATCTGGTTGCCGAAGCAGATACCGAAGAACGGCATCCGCGCGTCGAGAACGTGACGCAGTAGCGAAACCTGGGCGTCCGCGGTAGATGGATCCCCCGGCCCGTTCGACATGAAGACGCCATCGGCACCGACGGCCACGACGTCGTCGTAGGTTGAATCTGCAGGCAGCACCACCGTGCGCACACCGCGCTGGGCAAAGTGCTTCGGTGTCATGGCTTTGATGCCGAGGTCCAGGGCCGCCACGGTGAACCGCGGCTCCCCATCCCACCCGTGGTCGGCGGGCTCCACCACGTAGCGCGCGGTGGCGCTCACTTCCTCCGCGAGCCGGAACCCCTCCATGCTGCGCTGGCCTTTTACCTCGGCAAGGAGCTCAGCATCACTGCGTGCGGCGTCCGGTCCGGAGAAGATGCCGGCCTTCATAGCGCCGCGCTCGCGCAGGTGACGGGTGATGGCACGGGTATCGACTCCCTGAATACCGACGACGCCCTGTTCGGTCAGCTCGACATCGAGGCTTTTCTCGGACCGCCAGTTGGAGGGGCGCCTCGCCGGGTCACGCACAACGTAGCCGGCCACCCAGATCCGCCGGGACTCGGCGTCGTCCCGGTTCACCCCGGTGTTGCCGATGTGCGGTGCCGTCTGCACTACGAGCTGCCGCGCGTAGGAGGGATCCGTGATGGTCTCCTGATACCCGGTCATGCCGGTAGCGAAGACTGCCTCGCCCAGAGCCGTTCCGGGCGCTCCGTAACTGCGTCCACGGAAGGTACGTCCGTCCTCCAGAATCAGAACCGCCTCTGCACCGGCGCCTGCTACTCCCGTGTGTGTTGTCACTGTATTTCCTTGCTCGTGGGGTTGGTGAGGGGGTCAGCGTCCTCAATCAGTGCGCTGATCGCGGCCAGAAGCTGAGTCTTGTCCGCGGAATACCGGGTTCGGAAGCCGGTATCAAAGGTCTGGGAATCCAGGGTCCATGACACAACCACCAAACCGTCCTTTTCAACGAATTTTCCGGCCATGCCGCGCTCGAGCCGAACGTCTGAAAGATTTTCCTTGGCGATGTACACCTCGCTATCACCGGTGCGGTCAAACAGGAGACCGTGCGCATACACGGCTGCGGTCGCTGTTGCCTTATTGCCCAAACCATGGGCTGTAACGCGGTCAAGCCAGTCACCGCCGGTGGTGGTGACCACGTATTGCCCTTCCGCCGCATAGAGCGGTGTCCCGGGATTACCGGGGAGACCGGCAGGAGCCTGCAGCCCATGCTGGCGCAGCTGGCGATTGCGCCAGCCGAGGGCCATCAGTCCCACCACCAGCACGATCGCAATCAGTGAGATGACGACCGCGGTTGTTGCTACGTCCACGCTTCATTCCCCTTGTGCATCGGGATGCGGTGTGTTGAGCCGCCCTTCGAGCACGGTCGGATGCCCGGCGAAGAAGGTTGCGACGACGGCGCCTGGCAACTCAAGGCCGGCGAAGGGACTGTTACGGCCCTTGGTAGCCATCTTATGGGGATCGACCGTCCACCGGGCTGCTGGATCCACCAGTGTGAGATTTGCCATCTCGCCGACCTCCAGCGGTCTTCCCTGCGTCTCCACCCTGCCGATGCGCGCAGGGAGCATGGACGTCGCATCGGCAAAACGCGACCAATCCATGAGTCCGGTCTCGATCATGCTGTGCTGCACGACAGACAGAGCGGTTTCCAGGCCCGTCATGCCCATTGCGGCCTGCGCCCACTCGCACTCCTTGTATTCGGAGGGGTGCGGCGCGTGATCAGTGCCGACGACGTCGATGGTTCCGTCAGCCAGCGCCTCGCGGAGAGCCGTGACGTCGTCGTCCGTGCGCAGCGGCGGGTTCACCTTGTAGACGGGATCCCAGGAACGGACAAGTTCGTCGGTCAGCAGCAGGTGGTGCGGCGTGACTTCTGCGGTCACCTTCACGCCGCGCTGTTTCGCCCATCGGATGATGTCAACCGACCCGGCCGTTGAAACATGGCAGACGTGGAGCCGTGAATCAACGTGCTGCGCCAGCAGCACGTCACGAGCAATAATGCTCTCCTCGGCAACCGCCGGCCAACCCGCCAGCCCGAGGACTGCAGAGACGGCGCCCTCATTCATCTGTGCGCCCTCGGTGAGCCTCGGCTCCTGCGCGTGCTGGGCGACTACGCCGTCGAACGCCTTCACGTATTCCAGTGCGCGCCGCATCAGCACCGGATCTGACACACAGATACCGTCGTCGGAAAATACCCTGACCCTGGCACGCGACTCCGCCATCGCGCCAAGCTCCGCGAGCCTCTCCCCGGCAAGCCCGACTGTGACCGCACCCACCGGACGTACGTCTACCCACCCGGCGCGCCTCCCGAGTGCATGAACCTGCTCAACCACGCCAGCGGTGTCTGCCACGGGCATGCTGTTGGCCATCGCGTGCACGGCTGTATAGCCCCCCAGCGCAGCTGCCCGGGTACCGGTCTCCACTGTCTCCGCATCTTCGCGTCCCGGTTCCCGAAGGTGTGTGTGGATGTCCACCATTCCGGGTAGTAGGATCAACCCGTCGGCATCAAGAACGACGGCGCCGGCAGCTGAAAGGGATCGCCCTCGGTCAGCTATGCGTCCATCTGAAACCAGTACGTCTACACCGGCCTCCCCCGTGGCGATGGTGGCGCCCTTGATCAGGTAGCTGGTACTCATACTGTTATTGCCTCCTGGGCGGGTGTGGGCTGCGCGGAATCATCGCCCGACAGCAGCAGGTAGAGAACGGCCATCCGGACGGATACGCCGTTGCGCACCTGGGCGAGCACGGTTGAACGGGGAGAATCAGCCGCAGCTGAGGAAATCTCGAGGCCCCGGTTCATGGGGCCCGGATGCATGATGATGGTGTCCTTGCCGGCAGAGGCCTCCAGCGCTGCCAGCCGCTCATCGTCGAAGCCCCAGGTGCGGGCGTATTCACGGGTCGAGGGGAAGAAGGCAGCGTTCATCCGCTCGCCTTGAACCCGGAGCATCATGACCGCGTGCGGACCGGTCGCCAGTACCTCGTCAAGATCGAAGCTGACCCGGCAGGGCCAGGTATCAATACCGACGGGCAGCAGGGTCGGAGGCGCCACGAGGGTCACCTCCGCACCGAGTGTGGTGAGCAGCCAGAGGTTGGAGCGCGCAACCCGCGAGTGCAGAACGTCACCCACAATCGCGATGCGCAGCCCCCGCAGGTCCTCACCGAGGGATGGAAGTCCTGCGATCTTCGACCAGTGCCTGCGAAGCGTGAAGGCATCGAGCAGCGCCTGGGTGGGATGCTCGTGGGTTCCATCGCCCGCATTGATGACGGAGGCGTCGATCCAGTCCGAGGCAGCAAGCCGGGCGGGAGCCCCGGATGCCCAGTGCCTGATGACCACGGCATCGGCACTCATCGCCTCAAGGGTCTGCGCCGTGTCCTTGAGTGACTCGCCCTTGGAAACCGAGGAGCCCTTCGCAGCGAAGTTGATCACATCAGCGGACAGCCGCTTCGCTGCGGCTTCGAAAGAGATACGGGTCCGTGTCGAGTCCTCGAAGAAGAGATTCACGACGGTCCGTCCACGCAGCGCCGGCAGCTTCTTCACTTCCCGCTCACCGACAGCCGCCATTTCTTCGGCAGTGTCGAGGATCCGGATAGCTTGCGTTCCCTGCAGGTTCTCGGTCGACAGGAGGTGCTTCATGCCGGTCCTTCAATGATTACTTCGTCGACGGAATCGATCTCGCTGATCCGCACACGAACCTTTTCTGCGGACGAGGTAGGAAGATTCTTTCCAACGTGATCCGCTCGAATAGGGAGTTCACGGTGCCCGCGGTCCACCAGAACGGCCAAGCGGACAATTCGGGGTCTTCCGACGTCGACAATTGCGTCAAGCGCTGCCCGGATCGTGCGGCCGGAGTAGAGCACGTCATCCACCAGCACGACAACCTTGTCGTCGATGCCGGAAGACGGAAGCTCTGTCGGACCCGGTGGACGGGTGGGGTGCTTGCGTAGGTCGTCACGGAACATCGTGACATCGAGGCGGCCGACAATGCGCCCGGGGTTCACAGTGGGGTCGGTGCGCGCGATCTTGCGGGCGAGCCTTTGCGCGATGGGAAAACCGCGGCGGGGAATGCCCAGCAGTACGAGGTCTTCTGCGCCCTTGTTGGCTTCGAGGATTTCGTGCGCGATCCGTGTCAGGGCACGATCGATATCAGCGTCACCGAGGACCGTGCGGAACACGGAGCCTCCGGTGTGAGGGCTGGGTACACTCATGGGACGCGTCCTCCTTCTCCGCCTCACGGGACGGCCTTTAAAGGGTTGGGCTGCGCGTTCAAAACTATCACAGCCGCGCCACCGCCTATCCTGTGGGAATGAGTATGAACGCCGGGCGCCCCTACTTGGAGCCACGTCGGACGGTACAACCGGCGGCACAGCCGCCGCTGGGAATGTGGCAGCAGGTAAGTCCGGGACCACCGATTCCATCGCCTGCCCACCCGCCCGCCGGAATGCAATCACTTGGCAGGGAGCGCTCCCGTCAGGTGCGCGCCGCCGTCGTCAATGGTTTGCTGCTCGTTTTTGCGGCCCTCATTCTTGGTGGAGTGGCGGTGCTCGTGACGGTGCAGTTGGGAGCGGCTGCACTGGTTCTATGCGCCGCTCTTGCACTGGTGCCGCTGGCAATCTGCCTGGCCGGCATCCGCTGGGTGGACCGGTGGGACCCGGAACCGCGGGGCGCCCTGACTTTCGCTTTCCTCTGGGGAGCAGGAACGTCGGTGGCTGTCACGCTCCTGCTAGGGCCCGTCGTCACGGCGCTTCTGAGCGTAGGGCTGGAGGGAACGAGTTACGACATCATCGGTCCTGTCTTCCAGGCTCCGCTGGTGGAAGAAGCAGCCAAGGGTCTCGGCGTACTGATTCTTGCTCTGTCCCGACGTACCCATTTTGACGGGCCGGTGGACGGGATGGTCTATGCCGGAACTGTCGCCGCGGGCTTCGCGTTCACCGAGAATATCCTCTACTTCGGATCGGCGATCACTGACCCTGCAGGGCTCGGCGGACTAATTACGGTGTTTGTGATGCGGGGATTGTTCTCACCGTTCGCCCATGTGATGTTCACCGGTGCGCTGGGAGTTGTCCTAGGGATGGCCGTCGCGAAAGGCCGTGGGAAGGGCCGGCTGCTGGGTGCGTTTGCTATCGGGCTGCTTCCCGCCATCGCCGGTCACATGCTGTGGAACGGCGGCCTGGTGGTCCTGTTCACCGACTTCTTCTCGTTCTATTTCCTGGTTCAGGTGCCGCTATTCCTCGTGGTGATCGCAGTCGTGCTTGGTTTGCGCCGCGCTGAACGGACAGTAACATATCAGCACCTGGCGGAGTACTCCGGTGCCGGTTGGCTCACCAATCAGGAGTTGGAGATGGTTGCAGCGCCGCGCGGTCGGTCATCGGCGATGGCGTGGGCGCGGGCCGTCGGCGCGGGTCCTGGTATGAAGCAATTCATCAACACCGGCGTCCGTCTGGCCTTTGTGCGTCAGCGTCTCCGCGCGGGCCATGCCGCCACGCAGGATCCGCAGCTGGAGGTCCACCTCCTACACGAACTGGACGTGGCCCGCCGCCGGATCCTCAACGCGGCTTCAGCGCGCAGGGTCTGAGTTCCCGGCGCAGCCTTCCGGTCCAAGCAGCTGGAAACTACGCCAGCAGCGTGGGTTTGAGCTGCTGGAGCCTGCCCAGCAAGCCGTTGATGAACGTGGGCGACTCATCGGTCGACAACATGGTTGCCAGCTGCACAGCCTCGCTCACAGCGACGGTGTCCGGAACATCCTCGTTGTACAGCAGTTCCCAGGCGCCGACCCTGAGGATCATACGGTCCACCGCGGGCATTCGATCAAGCGTCCACCCCTGCGAATACGTGCCGAGGAACTCATCGATCTGCGTGCCGTGGGCCATCACGCCTTCGATGATCTCCACCGAGTACTCATTGATGACGGTGTCCGTTTTCTCGCGGCGTGCCTGCAGGGCTTCCAGGGGAGAAACGGACCTCTGCTCCGCCTCGAACAGGATATCCATGGCCCTGCGCCGCGCCTTACTCCGGGCGCTCACTCGTTGACGCGTCCCAGGTACTCACCGGAGCGGGTGTCGACCTTCACTTTGGTCCCGGTTTCCAGGAAAAGGGGCACCTGGATCTCGTACCCGGTTTCAACGGTGGCCGGCTTGGTGCCGCCGGTAGAGCGATCGCCCTGCAGCCCTCGCTCCGTGTAAGTGATTTCAAGGACCACCGACGGCGGCAGTTCGAGGTAGAGCGGCGAACCCTCGTGCATGGCGATGGTCGCCATCTGGCTTTCGAGCATGAAATTTTCCGCACTGCCCACGGTAGCGCCGGGAACGGTGATCTGGTCATAGTCCGTCGTGTCCATGAACACGAAGTCGTCGCCGTCCTTGTACAGGTACTGGTAGTCGCGGCGGTCCACGGTGGCAGTTTCGATCTTGAGCCCGGCGTTGAAGGTTTTGTCGACGACCTTGCCGGATAGGATGTTGCGGAGCTTCGTACGGACAAATGCGCCGCCCTTGCCCGGCTTCACGTGCTGGAACTCAAGCACATTCCAGAGGTTTCCCTCAAGCTTGAGAACAGTGCCGTTCTTGATGTCATTCGTGGTAGCCACGGATTCTCTTTCGTCGATTCACTGATGTTTGGCTTACGTCGCAGCAGGCGCAGTACAGGACTGTTCAGGAACTGCCCGCCAAAAGACCGAAGACCAGTCTACCCTGCCCGTGTAACCGGATCAGGAAGCGATTTCCTGGTACGCGGCGAAGAGGAGTGATGTGTCCGGGACCTCAAGAATCGCAGGCCGGGCAACATCATCGAGCACCACGAACCGCAGCAGATCACCCCGTGCCTTCTTGTCCCGCCGCATGCCGTCCAGGAGTGTTGCCCAGCGATCACGCCGGTACGTCACGGGAAGGCCCAGCGTTTCCAGGATCGAGCGGTGTTTGTCTGCGGTGGAATCATCCAGGCGGCCAACCATCCGGGACAGTTCCGCTGCGAAGACGAGGCCTACCGAGACGGCGGCTCCGTGCCGCCAGGAGTAGCGTTCCGCCAGTTCGATCGCGTGCCCCAGCGTGTGCCCGTAGTTCAGGAATTCGCGCCGGCCGGACTCCTTGAGGTCCTCGGAAACCACAGCAGCCTTCACAGCGATTGAACGCTCTACGAGTTCGCGTACGGCGCCGCTGGTGGGGTCCTTGACCGCTTCCGGGTCGGACTCCACCAACTCGAGGATTCGGGGGTCCGCAATGAATCCGCACTTCACAACCTCGGCCATGCCGGTGATCAATTCATTGGCCGGAAGTGTCTGAAGAGCGTCCAGATCGGCGAGAACTCCCGCCGGCGGATGAAAAGACCCGACCAGGTTCTTGCCCTCGGCGGTGTTGATCCCGGTCTTACCGCCAACGGCGGCGTCCACCATGCCGAGCAGGGTGGTCGGCAGGTGCACGACCTTGACCCCGCGCAGCCAGGTTGCGGCAACGAAGCCGGCGACGTCGGTGACCGCACCTCCACCAACAGCCACGATGGCATCGGACCGCGTGAAATCGTTCTGGCCAAGTACCTGCCAGCAGAATGCCGCCACCTGAATGTGCTTGCCTTCTTCGGCGTCCGGAATCTCTGCTGTGACCGCAGTGAATCCATCTCCGGCCAACTGCTCCCGAACGGTATCTCCTGTAGATCGCAGGGCTCGGGGGTGAACCACCAGGACACGCCGGACCCGCTCGCCGAGCAGCGGTGAGAGCCGGTCCAGCAGGCCATGCCCGACGACGACGTCGTAGTTCTCCGCCGCGGAACTTCCCGTGATGCGGATGGCAGTAGGTTCAGCGGTCATGGCCGTTGGTCCTTATCTTCAGTAAGAATGTGGTTGCGCAGGTGGATTTCGAGACGGTCGGCAACTGCTTCTTCGGACGCATTCCGTGTATCTATCACCGTGTCTGCCAAAGCTTCGTAGAGAGGACGGCGCTCCTGCTCAAGCCGAGCCCAGGTCTCGCCAGGGTCCTGGGCCAGCAATGGCCTGCCGGTGTCGCCGCTGAGCCGCGGCAGGACGGTCAAAAGGTCCGCGTCGAGGAAGACCACGAAAGCTGATCCAAGAAGCCGCCGCGTCCCTTCGTTGAGGACCGCTCCTCCCCCGAGGGAAATGACTGTGCCTGGTTCCGCTGCCGTGAGGACCTCAGACACGATGCCGGCCTCGAGTAGCCGGAAGCCCGGTTCGCCGATTTCAGCAAAAATGGCAGGAATCGGGCCATGGCGGTCGACGATCGCTGCGTCCGTATCGACGAATCGCCAGCCATGCCTGGACGCGATCCGACGCCCGACGGTCGATTTTCCCGTGGCCATGAGCCCGATGAGCACCAGCGGTTTATGGGCCGCCGGATGCATCAGGGCGCAACCGAATTCAGGGACGCCGGGATGCTCTCCAGGTATGAATTAAGGTTGCGCTTCGTTTCCGCCACAGAGTCGCCCCCGAACTTCTCCGTGACCGCTTCTGCGAGGACCAGGGCAACCATGGCCTCGGCGACTACACCCGCCGCGGGCACAGCACACACATCGGAACGCTGGTGGTGAGCCCTGGCGGCGTCACCGGTACTTACATCGATTGTCTGGAGGGCTCGCGGAACCGTTGCGATGGGTTTCATGGCTGCTCGCACGCGCAGGACATCACCGATGCTCATACCGCCCTCGATCCCGCCTGCCCTGTTGGTTGTGCGCCCGATCCGCCCGGACTGTTCCCGCACGATTTCATCATGCGCCGCCGAGCCCCGCCGCCGGGCAGTCTCGAAGCCGTCGCCCACCTCAACGCCCTTAATGGCCTGAATACCCATCAGCGCACCCGCGAGGCGGGCGTCGAGCCGGCGGTCCCAGTGGACATAGCTTCCCAGTCCGGGAGGAAGCCCATAGGCGAGAACCTCGACCACCCCACCGAGTGTCTCACCCTCCTTGTGGGCGGCATCTACTTCGGCCACCATTGCGGTAGAGGTTTCGCGGTCAAAGCAGCGCAGGGGATCTTCATCCAGTGCCAGGACGTCCCGGGGGCCCGGCAGTTCGGATCCTTCCGGAACGGCGACGGACGCCACACCGACGGTGTGGCTGACGAGCTCGATGCCGAGGGACGACAGGAATTGGGCTGCAACGGCGCCCAACGCTACGCGAGCGGCCGTCTCCCTTGCACTGGCGCGTTCAAGCACCGGCCGCGCCTCATCGAAGCCATACTTCTGCATGCCGGTGAAATCCGCGTGGCCGGGCCGGGGCCGGGTGAGAGGTGCGTTACGCGCGGATTCCTGCAGTACTCCTGCATCCACCGGATCCGCCGACATGACCTGTTCCCACTTGGGCCATTCGGTGTTTCCCACCTCGATGGCCACCGGGCCACCCTGGGTCAGTCCGTGGCGGACTCCCCCGACAATTCGGACTTCGTCCTGTTCGAATTTCATCCGGGCGCCGCGGCCATAGCCGAGCCGGCGGCGGGCCAGAGCGGACTGGATAGCCTCACTGGTGATCTCAACACCCGCGGGCATTCCCTCAATGATTCCGACCAGAGCAGGGCCGTGGGATTCCCCGGCCGTCAACCAACGCAACATAGGTCCATCCTGCCACGGCCCAAGGGCGCCGCTAGCGCCGGGGCGCCCCCACCGCGTCACACATCACATTTATGACAGCGGACTCCTCGCGAAAGGCATCCCCGGCGAAGAGTTTCACCTGCTCCACAGCCTGATAGAGGAGCATCTCAAGGCCTGGAACAATGACGCCGCCAAGCGAGGACCACGCCCGGGCCAGGGCGCTGGGCCAAGGGTCGTAGGCCACATCGAGAAGTACGCGAGGGTCGGAGTCATTCCGAAGTCCAGCATAGTCTCGCGCTGCTGCCGCACCCAGTGCGCCGGCAAGCTCATCCGCCCCGTGCGGCGGCAGCGTAGAGATCACCAGCGACGAGCTTCCGCAGAGCTCTGCGGCTTCGCTGAACCCGCTGAGCTTCACGGCGATACCGAGCCGCCGACCTAGTTTAACCAGGGATTCTGCCTTCTGCGGTGATCTGGCGCAGATCTGCGCCCGCTCGACTCCCATGCGTGCCAGCGCGGCGACGGCCGCTGAGGCCGTCCCGCCGGCACCGAGCACCAGGGCCACCTTCGGGGACGCGCCTGCGTGGCGTACCGCACGGACGATCCCTTCGATGTCGGTGTTGTAGCCCATCAGACGCCGCTGTTGGCCCGTCCCAACAGCGCGCACGGTATTGATTACCCCGAGTTCAGCGACCCCTGGCCCAAGCTCATCCATAAGCGGCAGGGAAGCAGCCTTGTGAGGCATGGTGACAGACAGCCCGCGCCAGGCAGGATTCGCCCTGACCTCAGCCAGCCTGTCCTTGAGCGAATCCGGCGAAGTGTCGATTGCCGTGTAACTGCAGTCAAGACCCAGGAAGGCGTAGGCAGCGCTGTGAAGGATCGGTGATTTCGAATGCGCGATGGGTTGGCCGATAACTCCGGCCCGGTACTGGGCCGACGTCTGATCGGGAACCACCTATTCGCACCTTCCGACATTGTCAGCGCACCACGCCTGGTACTCCGCGACATACCGTGCATGTTCGGCAAGCGTTTCCGAGAACTTGGTTTCACCGGAGTCCAGGTTGACGGTCACCCAGTAGTAGTAGGGCACATCGGCTGGGTTGACCGCAGCCTCGATCGCTTCCGCGCTGGGTGACCCGATAGGGCCGACAGGCAGTCCCTCGTTGGCGTACGTGTTGTACGGGTTCGAGGTGTCGGCCTTTTCCTCGGGCGTCAGATTGTAGCTCTTGCGTCCAAGCCCATAGGTCACCGTCGCATCAGACTGGATCAAACCGTTTGTCTCCGTATTGTCCGGACCCAGTCGGTTCATGATGGCGCCGGCTACCTGCGCGTAATCGGCCTGGCCGGCCTCGGCCTGGACGATGCTCGCGATAGTCAGGATGCGGTACTGCTCGGCTGGGTCGGTGACTCCTGCATCCTCAAGGGCCGCCTTGGTGTTGTCGACCATCTGTTGGATCACTTCAGTGGCGGTTACATCAAGATCGAAGCGGTACTCGCCGGGATAGAGATACCCTTCCAGGCTGGGTGACTGTTCGGGAATGCCGAACTGTGTTGGGTCCTCGGCTAACGCCTCAAATTCCTCACGCGGTATCCCGGTTGACTCGGCCAGGATGTCGAAGACCTCGTTCTGCCTCAAATCCCTGGCCACGGCAGCGTAGTGCACCTTGGAATCAGCGTCTGCAAGCAGCGCTTTCGCTGCTTCCTCGGAACTCATCTGGTATTTCAACTCGTAGTCGCCGGGCTGGATCACGCGACCGTCGGCAACAGAGGAAAAAGCGTTGAGGAATTCGTCTGCGCTGGCAACGATGTCCTGCTGCTCCAGACTGTTACCGACGAGCAGCGGTCCGGCGCCGGCGTCGACTGTAAAGGTCACCGACCCCGTTCCCGGGCCCGCGTAATCAGTAACTTCCCCTACACCGAGGAGGCTCCTGAGGAACATGGCGACGGCGACCACTACTCCAACGAATCCAAGGACGACCACCAGCATGACGATGGTCCTGCGCCTCCGGCGGCGCTGGCGCGCTTTGGAGGGCCGGCGGTTGCGGCGGGACGGGAGGTCTGCTTCGAAAAACTGCTCGACTGGCTCGGGGTGCACCGGGTAATGCTCCTCGAAATGATCGTCGGGGTGCTGTTCAGCTCCGTGGTCTGCTGCCGGGAAAGGAGGATGACGATGGCTCACTGCTCCTCTTTCCTCCCACTGTAGGTTTGCGAAATGTCTGACTCCTCAGATGAGGCCGACGGCGGATCAAGACTTCGCCGCCGGTCCTGAACGACCGGCTCCCCCACATCCCGCTCAAGGTTACGTTGCATGTCGATGGCATGTTGAAGGATCTCCACGGCTGCCACCTGATCTACTACCTTACGGTGTTGACGACTGTTCAAGCCAGCCTGCCGAAGCGACCTATGGGCCGAAACGGAGGAGAGCCGCTCGTCGATCAATCGCACCGGCACGTCCATGTGGGCTTCGGAGATCATGCCGGAAAGGGTCGCCGCGTAACTGCGTGCCATGGCCGTTGAGGCGGACTCGGTCCCGCTCAGGTTGCGTGGCAGCCCAACGAATACTTCAACGGCTGCCAGCTCCACAATGTTCCTGAGCAGCAGGCGCAAGTCCCTGTTCTTCCGCGAATCCCGATTGAGAGTGCAGACGGGCGTGGCGATCAGACCGTCTCTGTCACTGGCCGCAACTCCCACGCGAACCATGCCGACGTCCACGCCGATCTTGACCCCTCGAGGGTACTCTCCGGATGCCACGATGGAAGGAGCTCCTGCTACCTGGCCGCCACGGCGGCGCGGATGGACTCCAGCGCCGACTGAACCTTAGCCGGATCGGATCCGCCGCCCTGCGCCATGTCGTCCTTGCCGCCGCCCCCGCCGCCGAGGATACCTGCAGCGGTGCGCACCAGCGCACCGGCCTTCACCCCTGCTGCGCGTGCGTCCTCGTTGGTGACGACGAGGACCACCGGACGGTCCTTGCTCACTCCGGCCACAGCAACCGCAGCGGCTCCTGAGCCGAGGCGTCCCCGCAAATCGAGCGCGAGATTGCGGAGATCGTCCGCACTGCCGACTGTGCCGGCGTCGTGGATGATTAAGCGCACGCCGGCAAGGTCCTGGGCGGTAGCGACGAGCGAGGCGGCGGCGTTCGACAGCTGTTCCTTCCTCAGGCGCTCCAGTTCCTTCTCGGCTGCTTTGAGCCGGTTCAGGGTTGCGCCGAGGCGCTCCGGAAGCTGCGGGGAGGGCACCTTCAACATTTCCGAGAGCTCGGTAACCAGAGCGCGCTCAGCAGCAGCATGCCGGAAAGCGTCCATGCCGACGAGGGCCTCGACACGGCGGTTGCCGGATCCCACCGATTGGTCCCCGAGCAGTGTCAACGTACCGATCAGCGACGTTGAGTCGACGTGGGTGCCGCCGCACAATTCGCGCGACCACTCGCCATCGATTTCGACTACGCGCACCCTGTCTCCGTATGCCTCCCCGAACAGCGCCGTTGCGCCTAGTGCCTTGGCTTCATCGAGGCCCATCACCTTCGTTTCGACGGTGTGGTTGCTGCGGATAGCGAGGTTCGAGACTTCTTCGATCTCAGAGCGGGCTGCCATGCTGATGCCCTCTCCCCAGGAGAAGTCGAACCGCAAGTATCCGGCCTTGTTGAACGAACCGCGCTGCAGCGCGTCGGGGCCGAGGACCTGGTGGAGCGCAGCGTGGACAATATGTGTTCCCGAGTGTGCCTGTTCACCGGCATGGCGACGTTGACGGTCCACGGCTGCGGTAACAGGCGCACCCTGCGTGATTTCCCCCTCGCGGACAAGCGCACGGTGAACGTTCAATCCCTTGATTGGCCTCTGGACGTCCGTGACCTCCACGGTGAAGCCGTTTCCCGTGATCAGGCCGACATCCGCGGCCTGTCCACCGGCCTCGGCGTAGAACGGGGTCCGGTCGAGGATCAGTTCGATTTCCTCGCCCTGACGCGCGGCGGGAATCGACGCTCCGTTGCTGATGATGCCCCGCACCACAGCCTCACTGGTCAATTCGTCGTACCCGGTGAATACCGTCTCACCAGTTGTGAGCAGCTCGTTGAAAACCGTCATGTCAGCGTGCCCGGCCTTCTTGCCGCGCGCGTCAGCCTGCGCCCGCTGGCGCTGCTCGAGCATCAGTGCGCGGAACCCCTCGGCGTCGACTTTCACGCCGGCTTCCTCAGCCATTTCAAGGGTGAGATCGATGGGGAACCCGTAGGTGTCATGCAGGCTGAATGCGTCCTGGCCGGACAGGTTCCGGCCCGCGCTCTTTGACTCGCGGACGGCTTCCTCGAGGCGGGCCGTGCCGGAAGCGATGGTGCGCAGGAACGCCTTCTCTTCCGCATAAGCGATCCGGCTGATGCGTTCGAAGTCCCGCTCGACCTCCGGGTAGACACCCTTCATGGCGTCCCGGGAAACGGGCAGGAGCTCCGGCAGGCACGCCTTCTCAACACCCAGCAGGCGCATCGCCCTCACCGCCCGGCGTATCAGCCGTCGAAGGACGTAGCCCCTGCCTTCATTGGACGGCGTCACACCGTCGGTGATCAGCATCAGGGCTGAACGGATGTGGTCGGCCACGACACGCATCCGCACGTCGTCCTGGTGGTGCGGGTCGTCGTCGGATTCTGCACTGGTGTACTCGCGGCCGGACAGTTCCGCAGCCTTGTCCAATACAGGGCGAACCTGATCGGTCTCGTACATGTTTTCTACGCCCTGCAGCACCATTGCCAGGCGCTCCAGGCCCAGGCCGGTGTCGATATTCTTCTTGGGCAGTTCACCCGCGATGTCGAAATCATCCTTGCTGCGCACGGCCGAGAGCCGGTACTGCATGAACACGAGGTTCCAGATTTCGATGTAACGGTCTTCGTCCGCCTCCGGTCCGCCGTCCCTGCCGTACTCCTGTCCGCGGTCGTAGAAGATTTCAGAGCACGGCCCGCCGGGGCCAGGCTGGCCGGTGTTCCAGTAGTTGTCTTTCTTCCCCATCTTCTGGATTCGTCCGGCTGGGAACCCCACTTCGTCCCGCCAGATGGCCAGGGCCTCGTCGTCGTCCTGGTACACCGTGACCCACAACCGGTCGGCAGCCAGTCCGAAGCCGCCGTCTTCCACACTGCTTGTCAGCAGGTCCCACGCCATGCGTATGGCGTTCTGCTTGAAGTAGTCGCCGAAGGAGAAGTTTCCGCACATCTGAAAGAACGTGCCGTGCCTGGCGGTCTTGCCCACCTCCTCAATGTCCGCGGTACGGATGCACTTCTGGATGCTCGTCGCTCGGCTGTAGGGCGGCACCTCGCGTGCAGTCAGGTAGGGAATGAAGGGAACCATACCGGCAACAGTGAACAGCAGTGACGGGTCGCTGGACACCAGGGAGGCCGACGGCACGCGGGTGTGTCCCTGGCGTTCAAAGTAGTCGAGCCAGCGGCGGGCGATCTCTTGGGACTTCATGGGAATCCTTCGGTGTTGCGCGCGGACGGGGCGCAGCGGCGGTTTCGGGTGATGCAGGGATCAGGAACGGTGCTCGGTATCAACGCCTAGCGCAGCACGCAGATCGGTCTCGCGCTCCAGCATTCCCTGCCGGAATACGTCGGCGAAGTCGGCGACGCTGTCGGTCAGCTGCGCGACAGCACGGTTCAGTCCCTCGGGACCGACAGCCGACTTCATCGCAGATACCTTGCGTACCGCTATGACCCCGATTGCGGCACCTGCCGCGAGCCAGAAAACCCTCTTGATCATCAAGAATTCCTCGTCTGTTGTAAGTGAGTCTTGTACGCGAGGTATCGATCAACGACTACGACGCCGGGAGGCCGGCTTCCGTCTTGAGGCGAATGCGTTGCGCACCCCGTAGGAGAACGCCGCCACCTTGATGAGCGGGGATCCCACGGTGGCTGCGACCAGCGACGACAGCGCGGAGATGTTGGCCGAGGCGTCCGACACATTTGAGGTGATCCCGTCAACGTTCTTCAACTGTTGATGGGTTGTCGACACCGTGCTGGTGACCTCATCGATGAGCGGAGTGGTGCCCTCGCTCACGGACCGGATGGCCTGGCGAAGCTCATCGAAAACCTTGCCAAGCTTCCACACAGGGATGGCAAGCAGCGCGACCAGGATCGCAAAGACTCCGGCGGCAATCAGCCCGGCGATATCTCCACCTGACATTCGTGAACAACTCCTTAGTCCTCGCGCAGCGCGGGCAGGCGCCCGCGATTCCCTATGTACCTTACCTACTCAAGAGCCCGCGGCGTGCGCCGCGGGCTCTTGGGTAACTGATGTTCAGTTGTACTGCCGACACGCCGAATTCGGCGTTGGATCAGCGGGCGTAGTATTCCACCACGAGCTGCTCTTCACAGGTCACAGGGACCTCCGAGCGCTTGGGGCGGCGGACCAGGCGGGCCTGGAGCTTCTCAATCTGAACGTCAAGATACGCGGGAACTGCCGGAAGCACATCGCGGTGAGCGCCTGCTGCGGCAACCTGCAGCGGAACCATGGTCTCGCTGCGGCTGTGCACGTGGATGAGCTGCCCTTCCTTGACGCGGAACGACGGACGGTCCACGCGTGCACCGTCAACCATGATGTGGCGGTGCACCACGAGCTGGCGTGCCTGGGCGCTGGTGCGTGCGAAACCCGCCCGCAGCACAAGTGCGTCAAGGCGCATTTCGAGCAGTTCGATGAGGTTCTCACCGGTCAGGCCGGCTGTACGGCGGGCCTCTTCGAAGACGCGGGCCATCTGCGCTTCGCGGATACCGTACTGCGCGCGCAAACGCTGCTTTTCGCGCAGGCGTACTGCGTAGTCGCTGTCCTGCTTGCGGCGGGAGCGGCCGTGCTGTCCCGGTGCGTACGGACGACGCTCCAGGTACTTCTCGGCCTTCGGGGTCAGAGCAATGCCGAGGGCCCGCGAGATGCGGACCTTGCGGCGGGCACGTGTGTTGTTAGCCACGTTTACCTTTCACTGTTTTGCGGCGAAGCAGCTCACGACGGCGAACGCCGTGAGCTCTTTGGTGTCGCTGGCCTCCACGTTCGGAGAGCCGGAAGGGGCCGCTTTTCCGGTACTACAGTCCGCGGGTTCTCACTGGTGCTGCTGCCCAAGGGATCTGAGTTAATTCAGACCTGCGGGTAGCGGGCATGGATGAGCCGCGACTTGCCAGTCAACGCACTATCCTAGCAGTGCTCAGCGGTTCCGAATAATGGCGCGAAGTTTCTCCAGCCGCGCGGAAACTGTCCGTTCGGTACCCCGGTCAGTCGGAACGTAGTAGTCGGTGCCCACGAGGTCATCCGGTGCATACTGCTGGCTCGCGATTCCATGGGGTTCATCGTGTGAATAAACGTACCCTTTCCCGTGGCCCAGTTGCCGTGCGCCGGGATAGTGGGCGTCCCGAAGGTGCGCGGGTATGCCCTGCCCCTTTCCCGCCCGAACATCGGCGATAGCCCGATTGATTCCGTTGTAGGCGGCGTTTGACTTCGGTGCGGTGGCAATATGCACGACAGCTTCCGCGAGGATGATGCGGCCCTCCGGCATTCCAATCAGCTGAACGGCCTGTGCCGCTGCAACCGCTGTCTGGAGCGCAGTGGGATCTGCCATCCCGACGTCCTCCGCCGCGGAGATCATCAGTCTGCGTGCCACGAAGCGGGGGTCTTCGCCGGATTCCAGCATGCGGGCCAGGTAGTGCAGCGCGGCATCCACGTCTGAACCGCGCAGGGACTTGATGAAGGCGCTGACCACGTCATAGTGCTGGTCCCCTGCGCGGTCATAGCGCAAGGCAGCGACGTCAACAGCTTTTTCGGCATGCTGGAGCGTGATGCGGACAGGTCCAGGGTGGGCTCCTTCGCTCGCCGATGCCTCTTCCGCTTCCTCGTCTTCATCCTCGTCCGGTCCCTGTTCCGATACAGCGGAGCATGCGACGCCGGCAGCTGCCTCAAGTGCCGTCAGTCCCCGACGGGCATCGCCGGCGGCTAACCTCACCAGGTGCGCCAGCGCATCCTCCTCGAGCGCGACTTCTCCTGCCAGGCCGCGCGGGTCCTCCACGGCGCGTTGCAGCAGTGCACTGATGTCCTCTTCAGTGAGCGGCTTCAGCGTCTGCAGAAGGGAACGGGACAGCAGCGGGGAGACAACCGAGAAAGACGGGTTCTCCGTAGTGGCCGCAATGAGTACTACCCAGCCGTTCTCGACGCCGGGCAACAGCGCATCCTGCTGCGCCTTATTGAAGCGGTGGATCTCATCCAGAAAAAGAACTGTTGTGATGCGGTGCAGGTCCCGGTTGGACAGGGCTTCATCCATCACCCGGCGGACGTCCTTGACGCCTGCGGTTATTGCAGACAGTTCGACGAATTTGCGGCCCTGACCGCGCGCAATGACATGCGCCAGCGTGGTCTTTCCTGTACCGGGCGGCCCCCAAAGGATGACGGACGTCGGAGCTCCCGTGCGTGCGGCCGGTTCCCCTGCCGCCAAGGTCCGAAGCGGAGACCCCACACCGAGGAGGTGCTGCTGCCCAACCACTTCATCGACCGTGCGCGGGCGCATCCGCACCGGCAGCGGGCTGCGTGGCCGGTTGCGTTCCGTCCCCGAGGCGGTAGCCGGCTCGCCATAGCCGTCGGAGTCGAGGCTGAATAGGTCGTTCACAGTGCCAAGGCTACTGTGAACCTTCGACACCCAATGCCCACAGGTCCGAAAGGAAGCGACGTGCAGGACAAACGGTCGGTGCTGGTCACGCCCGAGCGCCTGGCCGGCTGGGTGCAGCGCTTCGGCGAGCGAAACGGAACTTTCTCTGCAGAACATGCCGATCGCAAGGCCGGCGTTGTGGTCCTGCGGGCTGCAAATGGGTGCACGGCCGAGATCGCCGCTCCCCTTGCTGTTCTCAGCCGGAGTGAGGTCTTCAGTGAACCGATGCCATCCGAGCCGCAGCCGGCGATTGAAGCACTGATCCGGGTTTCGTCGGTTCCAGTCACCGTAGGGGTGCTCCTGATCCGGCGCGGCGGCTACGGCGTCGGGATTGCAAGGGAAGGAGCCCTCATCGCTTCGAAGAACGGCACCCGCTATGTCCAGTCACGTACCGCCGCCGGCGGCTGGTCCCAGCAGCGGTTCGCCCGGCGAAGGGCCAACCAGGCTGATGCACTGGTCGATACCGCAGCAGAGCGGGCGGCTATCCTCTTCGACGCGGACCATCCTGCCTGCCTACAGCCGGGCGGCGACGCAAAGCTTCTCTCCGAGTGCCTTGAGCACGCGGGACTGGCTGCCTACCGCAGTCTCCCCCGCCTGCCCCTGCTGCCCGTACCCGACCCACGCCAGGACGTGCTCCGCCAGGCGGCTGCCGACACGCGGGCGTTGCGTATCACCCTGACCGGCATACCGCCGGCCTAAGCCCTAGTGCCTACCGGGTGTGCTGGTCAGACGCTGCCCGCCGGAGCCCCGCGATGGCCTCCGCGGGATCTTCTGCACCATAGACCGAAGACCCCGCCACGAACACCGTAGCTCCGGCTTCGGCTGCGCGGACTATGGTGTCCTTCGTGATACCCCCGTCGACCTGAATGACAAGCGGCAAATCTGAGCCGCGGATGGCCTCGGCCGCCCGCCGGATCTTGGGAAGCGTCACATCAAGGAAAGACTGTCCCCCGAAGCCGGGCTCCACTGTCATGATGAGCAGCATGTCCAGCTCGCCGAGCATGTCCAGATAGGGCTCGACGGCGGTAGCGGGGCGCAGAGCCATACCCGCGCGTGTGCCTGCTGAACGCAATTCCCGTGCCAGCCTGATCGGTGCCCGAGCCGCTTCCGCATGGAATGTGACTGAAGCGGCACCCACGGCGGCATACTCAGGTGCCCAGCGGTCGGCGTCGTCAATCATGAGGTGCACGTCCAGCGGGACCGGACTCACTGCCTGGATCCGTTTCACAACTGGAAGCCCGAGCGTGAGGTTGGGAACGAAGCTGTTGTCCATGACGTCCACGTGCACGGCGTCCGCAGTGGAAATGCGTCCGAGTTCGGACTGGAGGTTGACGAAGTCCGCCGACAGGATGCTTGGGTGAATGCAGCAGGTTCTCAATGTTCGACCTTTCTTTGGGGGTGAACCGTCGGGACTCGAACGCTAGGTTGCCCGTCGAATCAGGGCGAGGAACATGGCATCGGTACCGTGTACGTGCGGCCACAGTTGCGCCGTTGACTCATGGCCCGCGTGGAGTGAACCGCTCTTGCTCACGCCATCCAGCACCTGGCCCGCGTCCAGAAGCACGTAACCGTCCCTGCCGCGGAGGCTGTCCTGAACGACGGCCGTAGTTTCTGCGGGATGCGGCGAGCAGGTGACATAGGCCACCACACCGCCCGGACGAACCGTTTCGAGGGCCTCCGCGAGCAGAGCCCGCTGCAGGGGTCCCAGTTCCGCGAGATCGGAGGGCTGGCGGCGCCAACGGGCCTCAGGCCTGCGGCGGAGCGCACCCAGACCGGTGCACGGCGCGTCGACAAGGATGCGGTCGAATCCCTCCGGGTAGGATTCCCCAATGCTGCGCCCGTCACCCACACGTACGCTCCATACGGCCGGATCCACTGCGGCAAGGGCTTGCCGGACGAGCGCTGCACGGTGTTCGGCTGGTTCGTTTGCTACGAGCCTGTAACCGCGCTGGGCGGCGATCGCGGCCAGCAGGGCCGACTTGCCACCCGGACCGGCACACAGGTCAAGCCACTCTTCGCCGTCTTCCGGAGGATGATCAACCTCGACGGCGGCCAGGGCACGCGCGACCAGCTGGGATCCGGCGTCCTGCACTCTGATTCGGCCGGATCGAACTGACTCAAGCCGGCCGACGTCGCCGGCGGCGAACAACGCTGAATCCACCACCAGCTCGCCTGCGCGGGCACCGGCTTCCAGCGCTTCGTCGAGTTCTCCGATACCCGGCAATGCAACCAGGTTGACGACGGGCGCGGCATTGTCTGCAGCCAACAGGTCGTCGATCTCGGCGACGGAACGCCCGTGATTCACGAGGCTTTGCCGCATGGTGCGGACGATCCATTCCGGGTGGCTATGGCGCAGCGAACTGACGCGGACAGGGTCCTCAACCCCCTCTGTGAGCACGTCTAGCCACTCAGCAAAGGACTTGC
Organism: Arthrobacter sp. Soil782; assembly: GCF_001428435.1. Lineage (GTDB taxonomy): Bacteria > Actinomycetota > Actinomycetes > Actinomycetales > Micrococcaceae > Arthrobacter_D > Arthrobacter_D parietis. The sequence continues at coordinate 39,076 of NZ_LMSO01000010.1, read as the reverse complement.
GGGAAACCTTCCGCAGTACGGCATTGATCAGGGAAGATGGTCCCGCTCCAATGACGGCTCTGGCAAGCCCCACCGTCTGGTCAAGTGCTGCGTGCGGGGGGACGCGCATTGCCATCAACTGGTGGACGCCTAGCCTTAGCGCATCAAGGACAGCCGGATCAAGCTGCGCAAGCGGACGATCGACACACAGCGAGAGGATGGCGTCATACGTGCCTTGACCGCGAAGAGCCCCGTAAGCCAATTCGGTGGCGAAGCCTGCGTCCTGACGGCCAAGGCGATGCTTGCGGATGCTGGTCGGCAGCACCAGGTTCGCATAGGCGTCGTCGGCCGCGACAGCCCGCAGGACTTCGAAAGCCACGAGGCGGGCCGGATCCGCCCGCCGGGTGCGTTCTCCCGGCGCGGTCGCGGAGAACTTACGCTCACCTGACCTGTTGCGTTCGCGTCCCCGCTCATTGCGACGGCTTGATTCTCCGGACCGGTATTCAGGTGTCATTCGAAAATCAGATCCTCTCGGCGAGTTCCGCGGAACCATTCGGCAGCGGCGAGCATAGAACGGCCTGCAGGTTGAACCTCCGTCAACTGGACCGCATGCGAGCCTGTCCCCACGAGCACGGCCCCGTCCCTTTCACGAACGCGGCCCGAAGGAATCTCTCCGATGTCGGGATGAAGAAGCACTACTCCGAGCTTGACGCGCTGTCCGTCCAGCAAGGTCCATGCACCGGGTTCCGGTGTCACACCGCTGATCCGGCGCTTGATTGCGAGGGCCGGATCAGACCAACGGATTCTTCCGTCGGCGCTCGAGAGCTTGGGAGCGAGGGACACTTCGCCGCTTTGGGGAACAGGGACTGCGCGTCCCTGCTCGAGCGCGGCAAGCGTCTGGGAAAGAAGTACCGCGCCGCTCTGAGACAGGCGTTCGAGGAGGACGCCACTAGTGTCCTCGGAACGGACCGGCTCCGTCACTGTCCCGAACACCGGCCCGGTGTCCAGGCCCTCCTCGAGAAGGAACGTGGATGCCCCCGAGATGTCATCCCCGTTGATCAGCGCGTGCTGCACGGGTGCCGCACCCCGCCAGGCCGGCAGCAGCGAGAAGTGGAGGTTGATCCAACCAAACCGGGGCTGTTGCAGCGCTGCGGGTGGAACAAGGCCGCCGTATGCGACGATCGCCGCAGCATCCAGGTCCAGCGCCTTCAGGCGCTCAACAACCGGCTCGTCGATACGGTTTGCTTTGATGATCTCCAGACCTGCCTCGGCTGCAGCCTGGGCAACGGGACTCGGCGTGAGGACTTTCTTCCGCCCCACAAGGGCATCCGCCCGTGTGAGTACGGCGGCGACCTCGTGACCGGCCCAACGAAGCTCATTCAGGGACGGCACTGCCACCTGAGGCGTTCCGGCGAAAAGTATTCTCATGCGCCGGCGCCCTGGCTGCCCGGCAGGGACACTTTCATGCCGAACGCTGATCCGACGTTTCCGGACCGCTTGGATACGGTGTCGAGAGTGACGTCGCTGTAGCGTCCGTTACGGATAGCGCGCATGGCGCTGCGGCGGTCCTCGCCCGCCAGACGATCTATGTAGAGACGCCCATCAAGATGATCAGTTTCATGCTGGAAACAGCGCGCAAGCATCCCCGTGGCGTTGAGTTGCACGGGTTCTCCGGTCACGCTGAATCCCTTGAGCAGGACCTCGTCGGCGCGCGGAAGTGGGAACCCGATGCCCGGCACGGAGAGGCAGCCCTCCTGATCGTCGGCCTGCAGCCCACCGGAAGCCGTCAGCCGCGGATTGATGACGTGACCTTCTTCTCCGTCAACGGCATAAGTGAAAACCCGCAAGCCGACACCGACCTGGGGTGCCGCCAACCCTGCACCCCGCACGCTATGCATGGTCTCAACCATGTTCTGCACCAGCCGCGCCAGGTCCGGACCGTACTCGGTCACTTCCGCCGCAGGCGTCCGTAGTACGGGATCACCGATCATTCTGATACTCAGAACCGTCATCCGGTTGAACATCCTCATCTGTGCTTGGGAAATTGTCTGCGACGCCATGGACGGGAATGGAAAGCCGCCGACCACGCCCTTTTGTCCAGAATGCCTGGTCAATTCTAGGCCAGGGCGATCCTCAACCCTCCATCGAATGCTCTGGAACCCCGCCCTGAGTCGCGCAGTCGCGGTTCCCTTCCTCTGGGGGATGTCCGGCGCTGCCCCTGCCGGTTGAGCTCTCCAACCTGTTGGTCGCAGGCACCCCAACAGCGGCCCGCGGCGGCGGAGGAACGGTCAGGAGCGGGCGTCCCGCGCCGGCCGCATTGCTGCCGGCTTCCCACGCCCGCCGCAGGGCGCAGAACTTGAACCAGTGCTCTTTGAGGACATCCGGATTTGCCCGATGCGCCCGGACTTCGGTCTGGCCGATCGCCACACCCAGCAGAACAGGATCTTTCCCGTATTTCCAGGGTTCCCAGGTGCCTGCATGCGGGTCCACCAACGATTCCTGTGCCTTCATACCAGCAACGAGCTGCATGACTACCTTCTCGTCCAGCGGCTTCACCATGCCATCGCGATCCGTGGCGCGGGTCTTGAAATCGACGACGCATAAGCGTCCGGCGATCGTGGCCACCAGGTCAAGGGTCCCGGCATAGCCCAGTTCCGAGTTCCAGACGGTAATTTCGGGTGCGATCGGCTTTACCTGGTAAAGATCCCACCACTCATCGAAACGGGCAGCGAAGGCATCCTCCCCATGCTGGGCAAGATCCGTGCGGGCCTCGTCCAGGCGGTGCGGCCGTCCGAGGTCGCGGAGAGCAACCTGCTCACAGTAGTGATGCACACGTGTTCCGCGCCGCGCGGCATCATCGCGGTAGCGCTCGGCCGCTTTCGAAGCGTCCTTGATGACTGCCCGCATTTCGCTTGGGTTGCCGAGCGAGGACGCCAGGCGCGGATCCTGTGCAAGGGCACTGGCGGCCATGTATCCGAACCAGCCATCCAGCGAGGAACTCTGAGCCTGCGAGATGACGGTGGTGATGGAAGGAACCAGGGGATCATCCGTGACGGATCGGGAATACATACGCCCGCGTTCGGTGGCGTGTGCGAGGAGCGGCTCGGTCATGCAACAAGTGTGTCATCCCGGTCCGACACTTCTTCGCGGGTACTCCGGCTCGGGAGCGTGAAGTGTGTACTTGATCTGTGCTTATAACGTAGAACTGCCCCTTGCAGGGCGCGGCGCTCCGAAGTCCACTCAATTGGACGAAGCCCGGTTCCTCCGATATTGTTTTTATTCGTTGGAAAGACGCAGGGCACCGTGGGGAAACTCATTTCAGTCCCGGCAATTTTCTCTGCGGACGTAGCTCAGCTGGCTAGAGCACCACCTTGCCAAGGTGGATGTCGCGGGTTCGAATCCCGTCGTCCGCTCGCAAGTCACTGTATTCGCTGGCTCCGGCTGGTGATCCCGCTTCGGCGGGTCACGGTGGGGTGGCCGAGTGGCTAGGCAGCGGCCTGCAAAGCCGTATACGCGGGTTCGAATCCCGTCCCCACCTCCATACGGTGAATTGCAAGACCTGGGCGATTGGCGCAGCGGTAGCGCGCTTCCCTGACACGGAAGAGGTCACTGGTTCGATCCCAGTATCGCCCACACAAAGCGCCTCCACGGGGGCGCTTTTTCGCGGACGTAGCTCAGCTGGCTAGAGCACCACCTTGCCAAGGTGGATGTCGCGGGTTCGAATCCCGTCGTCCGCTCTCCTGCGGCGACAGGATAGGCTCCCTCCTGTTGGAGGGAGCCTGTCCTTGTCCTCGGGTCTGTTCGGCTCAATGAAGAACTTTCAAACCAATAACGCAGCCGACTATCCCAAGGACCAGCAGGACCTTCAGCACCGAGGCCGCCTCGCCGTCGAAAATCATTGCATAAGTGACCGTCAGGGCAGCGCCGATGCCCACCCATACCGCGTAGGACGTTCCGGTCGGCAACGTTCGCATGGCCCATGCAAGACCAGCCATACTCAACACCAGTCCCACGGCGAAAATCACCGTCGGCCATAGCTTGCTGAATCCCTCAGACTTCCCAAGCGCGGTGGCCCATACGGCCTCAAGCACTCCTGACACAACCAGTACAAACCACGCCATGGTCTGCTCGCTCCTCCAGCGCCGTCTTGTCACTGGCCGGGTACGGCGCACCTCGTCCGGGTGCCTGCTTGGCCACTTCAGATTCGCACACTGCTGCACCCCCAGCAAGACGGATCACGCTCAGGGCGAAAGCTCAAACCCTTGGCCGGCTCCTCTCTGCTCCTTATGATGATGAAAGTGGGTGGAACAACAGGTTCCACGGGAAAGAAGGGAGGTGTCTGTGTCTGTAGTTGACGGGCTCAAAGGCAGGGCCGGAGAGTTGAAGGACAAGGCAACCGGACTTGTGATTGACGGTCAGGACATCGACCGGCCGGCTGAACCACCCAACGCTTCGGCCTGATAATCAGCCTCTAGCACGACAAGAAGGCGCCGACCCTGCCGAGAGGCAGCGCCGGCGCCTTTGTCATCCCGGAAGTCGCGCCGGAAACCTTCGCGGTCGCTTCAGCCGCCCGCTTCCGCTCCCTGGCGGGCCAGGGCGGTCAGGCGGGAAACAGCGCGATAGTACTTCTTCATGTAGCCACCAGACATCATTTCCGGTGTGAAGAGGTCACTCAGCGGCATACCGCTGGCGAGGATCGGTACATCCCGGTCATACAGGCGGTCAGCCAGCACGACAAAGCGCAGTGCCACCGCCTGCTCGGTGATGGTGTACACCTCGTGCCAGGCAACGGCGTCTATGCCATCGATGAGCTGCCGGTACCGGCTGGGATGAACACCCGCCAGGTGCTTGATGAGATCGCCGAAGTTGTCTTCGGCAACCGTGACCTCGTCCGGCAGATGCCTAGCCCGGCGTCGCACCTGCTGTTCGGTCAATGGTGCGGGGGCTTCCGGAAGTCCACGGTGGCGGTAATCCTCGCCATCGATCCGGACGACGTCGAACTGGTCCGAAAGAACCTGGATCTCGCGCTGGAAATCAACGGCCGCGAACCGGCCATCCCCCAGGGAACCCGGCAGCGTGTTCGATGTTGCTGCAAGTTTCACTCCAGCATCCGCCAGCTCCCGCATCAGCCGTGACATTAATACTGTGTCACCAGGGTCATCCAGCTCGAACTCGTCAATGCAGACGAGTTGGTATGTGCTCAGCGCGTCCACTGTACGCCTGAAGGACAAAGCACCGACCAGATTTGTGTACTCCACGAAGGTTCCGAAAGCCTTCTTTCCTTCGCTGGCATGCCAGAGGGAAGCAAGGAGGTGCGTTTTGCCCACCCCGAAGCCGCCATCGAGATAGATGCCTGCGCGGCTCTCCTCGCGCTTTGCCCCGAAGATTTTGCGAAGGCCGCTTGGCTTGGGGGTGTTCACGGCTGCTGCGAAGTGGCGCAGGGCCTTGACCGCGGCGGTCTGCGACGGCTGCCCCGGATCGGGTTGATAGGAATCGAAAGATACGGCTCCGAAGCGCTGTGACGGGAAAAAGCCGTCCAGCAGTTCATCCACAGATACCTGCGGCGATCGTTGGGTCAGGTGCTCAATGGTGGCCACAGATGAGTGCGTCTTTCGTCGGCGATCTACAAGCAGGCCTTTGCGAGCCGTGCTAGGCAAGGATACGTCAGCAGCCGGGCCAGCCCCAGCGGCCCATTCGGACCTTTGACAGCGGGCCGCGCCAACCCCGTTCAAGGTAGCCGGACCCCTCGTCCAACTTTATATGGCGCCCTGTGACCTGCCCGGAAATAATTGGTAGAACGCGTGGTTAGGGTAGATAGGAAAGAGCTATCACCAATGCAGGAAGGCTCCAACGGATGAGTGTCGCAACAGATTCGAATGAGAAGTTTGCCCAGTACGCCCACCCCGAGCGCCTGGTTTCAACCCAGTGGCTTGCGGACAATCTCGGCACGCCGGGTCTCGTGATTGTCGAATCGGACGAGGACGTGCTTCTCTACGAGACGGGCCACATCGAGGGGGCCGTCAAAGTCGACTGGCATACGGACCTCAATGATGACGTCACCCGCGATTATGTCGACGGCGAAGGCTTTGCTCGTCTCATGTCCGCCAAGGGCATCTCCCGGGACAGCACCATCGTGATTTACGGTGACAAATCGAACTGGTGGGCCGCGTACGCGCTGTGGGTCTTCAGTTTGTTCGGACACGAGGACGTACGCCTGCTCGACGGCGGACGCGACAAGTGGATTGCGGAGGGCCGCTCCCTCACTACGGACGTACCCCGGCCCGAAACAACTCAATATCCGGTGGTCGAGCGCGATGACGCTCCCATCCGGGCCTACCTGACTGATGTTCTGGGCCACTTCGGTAACCCGCTGATCGATGTCAGGTCCGCTGACGAGTACACCGGCGCGCGTACCCATATGCCGGCATACCCGGAAGAGGGCGCGCTGCGCGGCGGGCACATCCCGTCAGCTGTGTCTGTGCCCTGGGCACGTGCCGCTGCTGATGACGGAACCTTCCGCACACGGGGTGAACTGGATGCTATCTACCGCGGCGAGGCAGGATTGAATGAAGGGGACGACGTCGTCGCCTACTGCCGAATCGGTGAGCGTTCCAGCCACACCTGGTTCGTTCTTCAGCACCTTCTCGGTTTCGAGAATGTGCGCAACTACGACGGCTCATGGACCGAGTGGGGCAACGTAGTACGCGTGCCGATCGTTAAAGGGTCGGAGCCCGGCGTGGCCCCTGTTCCCGCCCGGCAGCGATAGAACAAACCCAGACAGACTGAAGCCCCGGGGTCACGGTCCCGGGGCACTCGTGAGGATGACAGTGGAAACAAGCGCATTGCCCCAGCAGCTCGCCGAGATCGTGGACGATTTCCAGGCTTTGTCCGAACCGGACCGCCTCCAGTTGCTCCTTGAATTTTCCAGGGGACTTCCTCCGTTGCCAGAGCGGCTCACTGACCATCCGGAGCTTCTGGAGCAGGTTGTGGAGTGTCAGAGCCCGCTCTTCTTGACTCTCGATATTGCCGATGACGCCGAAAAATCCGTATCCTTGTTTTTCTCGGCGCCTCAGGAAGCTCCTACTACCCGTGGTTTCGCCGGCGTGCTCCGGGAAGGCCTGGACGGGCTGCCTGCAGCGCAGATCCTTGCTGTTCCGGATGACGTTCCCGAGAGGCTCGGCCTCACACGTGCCATCACTCCCCTGCGCATGCGCGGCATGGCGGCGATGCTGGGGCGGATCAAGCGCAAGATACGGGAATCAGGGGCGGCTTAGGGCCCGCTTCGGTTCCACGCGGCCAAACACCTCGCGCAGGAGCCAATCCGCTGTCACCGAGTGCCACCGCGCAGGGTCAACATTCCATTCCTTGGTATGGCGTGCGCGGTAGAACCGTTCGAACGTGACAAAACCGGGGTTGCGCTCGGCAAGCTCAGCGGAGGGTCCTACCGGGACAAACTCGTCATCCTCACTATGCAGAATCAGGACGGGGATGGTCACCTGGTCCGCCCTCGACACCCAGTCCATGCTTTTCAGATCCACCGGTGTTGACAATCCGGTCACAATCCGTCCGAAGCTGTTCGAGATGAGCCACTGGCCCAGCCTGCCGGCCGGAGCGGGAATACGGTTCAGCTCTGCCTGGTGGGTCAGGACATTCATCCAGTCAATCACCGGGCCGTCAAGCACCAACGCCCGGATCCTCGAGCGGTACCCGGACACATCCGCCGCCTGCAGGCAGATTGCGCCTCCCATGGACCAGCCGAACAACACGACATCTTGTGCACCCTGGTCAAAGGCGTACTCCATCGCGGACTCGATGTCCTGCCACTCGGTCATGCCCAGCCCGTATTTGCCGTCAGCAGCGAAAGGCGCTTCGCCGTCATTGCGGTAGGAAACCAGCAAGCTGGTCATACCGAGTTCGCGTGCTGTGTGCACTGCGCGCAGACCTTCGGAGCGTTGCACTCCCCTACCGTGCACCATGATCGCCCACGTAGCGGCAGGATTTTCAGCACGCACCAGCCAGGCGGGCGCGGTGCCGCCGGTAACAGGTACGTCCACGTGTTCGTCTGCGAAGCCGAGGGCCGAGGGTGTGGGGTAGGCGGCACCGCTCCACCAGCCCCGTATTGCCGTTCTGATGTCACCCGAGTAGACCGCCTCCACCTCACGCTGAACTGTGCCCTCCCGGGGGACGAACGAACGGATCGCTCCTATCCGGGCATGCCCGCGGCCCTCGTCGAAGTACAGACTGTAGGTGCCGTCCACGGTGGTGTCCTCGTTCGCCGGGAGAATCACTTCCAGGCCTCCGCCCGTCTGAACTACGGCGAAGATCTCCAGGTTCTCGTCTCGTTTCCGCGGGGTAACCACCTCTTTAGCGAAGTGCGCTGCCAAAGCGGAGGCCGCACCAGCGATGACGGAACTGACGGCGACGCCGGAACCAAGTCCGAGGACTGCCCAACGAAGCCATGACTGACGGTCCGCTTCGGCCGGAGGGGAGCTGAGAGGCATGGCTACATTCTCGCCTACGCGAGCGGCGCAGCAGCGGACTGCCCCATGCGTGGAGTGTCGAGCCGCTCCTAGGTGGCGGGTGGGTCGGCGACTACTGTTGGCACATGGAGGAAACAATCGTTGTGCTCGCTGAGGTGCCGTTGACAGCCGCTGACGCCACCCATTTGTCGTCGCTGGTCGATGGAGGTGACTCTACGTACACAGTGGTTGTTCCGGAAGACCGGCACACAAACGTGCTCGGGGAGTTCCTCCATCATCTGAGTCTCCTGGAATTCAGCGAGGCAGTGCAGGGACTGTCCCACCGGCCCACCGAGGAGGAGGTCCGTATCTCCGCCGATCAGGCTCTTCAAGGCTCACTTGAGGCCCTGACAGGCGCGGGATTGAGGGCCGATGGTTTCACCGCCCGGGGTAACGCGGTGGAGGCGATGGTCAATGCAGTGAGGGAACGCGACGCACACCAGGCAGTGGTCATCACGCGGCCGCATGCGGTCGCTGACACGCTTCACCGGGACTGGGCGAACCGCGCTCAGGAGAAGCTCGGGGTCCCCGTTCTCCACCTCTATGCGGGCTCGGGATTTATCGGTGACTCCTAGGCGTTGAAGGAAACATGAGTACATCAGAATCACTACCGCATGTTGACAACTCCCCCATCCAGAAGAGTGATGAGGAATGGCGCCGGGAATTGACTCCGGAGGAGTATTACGTACTTCGACAGGCGGGAACCGAACGTCCCTTCACCGGTGAGTATCACGACACCCATGCACAGGGGGTCTACCAGTGCAGGGCATGCGGTCATGAACTGTTCACCAGCAACGAGAAGTTCGACTCACACTGCGGTTGGCCGTCTTTCTGGGCGCCGCTGGCCGAAGACAGGGTCCGCTACATCAAGGACCGGGCCCTCGGCATGGAACGGATCGAAGTTCGCTGCGGACACTGCGACTCACACCTCGGGCACGTGTTCGAGGGCGAGGGTTACGGCACTCCCACTGATCAGCGCTACTGCATCAATTCGGTGTCCATGAGGCTGATCCCGAAGGACTGACGCCCTTCACAGCGACCCACCCAAGCGCCAGGGCTCCAGCAGTGCTGTGCCTCTCTGAGACCCGAGGCAGTCTGAGCATTAGAGTTCCTTAGGTTGCATCCATTTGAGGATCAGGTGTGCTGTTCCGTTGTTACGCTCGTGGAAACCAACAGCCCACCACCATGAGGAGGAATCGTGACCCAGACCCTCGACTCCCACGTACGGCCCCAAACTACACAGAGCCCGCACCATCATGATGCTTGGTTGGCGCTCAAGAGCGCAGCTGCCTCCCTGCAGAACCTGCAGGCCAAGGATGGATCCATCGCCGATGCGTCGGAGGTGACCGGAGCCGGAACGCACGTAGATACAATCGTGCGGTCAATCAGGGAACTCGCTCCCCTCTTCCCCCATGACGCCGCCTACCACGAGGCTCTGATGGAAGACTTCGTCCGGTGGAAAGCTTCAGGATTCGGGGTGCCCGATTTCCTCGATTCCCTGGTTGAATTCCAACCTCAACTGGATCGGGTGGACGGGCGGCAGCACCTTGTGGTCTTCCCGATGTACACGCAGAACGGCAGCTCCAACCGCTTTGTCGAGGCAGTGCTGATCGAAGTCGTGTGGCCCGATTTCATTGCCGAGCTTGAGGCGGGAGAATACTCGAACAAGCTGTTCGTACCGATCCGGTTCCTGGACTTCACGCCGGGCTACGACACAAACTCCGCCGTACTGTTCCCGGAGACCGTCGCTGTGCGGCAGACGCCCCAGTTCACCTGGGGCGCCATCTTCGCGGACCGCGAGGCGGCACGCTTCCGTCGCGTCGTCACCGCAGCCGCAGAGATCACGCGCCTGGACTTGCCGGATGAAGCCCGGCAACTCGTCGAGGACCAGCAGCTGGCGGAGGAAACCTTTGTCATGTGGGACCTGATTCACGACCGCACCCACATGCGCGGTGATCTCCCCTTCGATCCCTTCATGATCAAGCAGCGCATGCCGTACTTCCTGTATTCACTTGAGGAACTGCGATGCGATCTCACCGCTTTCCGCGAATCGGTGAGGATTGCAGCCGACGACGACGCCTCCGAGGAGGCCCGCCACCACGCACGCCTCGTGCAGTATGCAGTTATTTTCGACCGCATCTTCCGCTTCGCCATCACCGGCAGCCGGGTGCGGAACTATGACGGCTTGGGCGGACAGTTGCTGTTCGCCTGGCTCCACCAGAACCACGTTCTCCACTGGACCGACACCACGCTGACCATCGACTGGGAGGAAGTCCCCGGCGTCGTTATTGCACTCGGCGAGAAGATTCAGCAGCTTTACTGGAGCTCGATCGACCGGCCGAAGATTGCACACTGGCTTGCAGCCTACGAGCTGGTTTCCGAAACAGTGACCCCGCATCCGGCATCAGTGTGGGCCAAGGGAGCCGACGCACTGCCTCTGGAGGGTCCTCCACGCGGCCTGACCGATGCGGTTCTCGATGACGAATTCCCCCTCTCAATGTTCTTCGAGGCATTGGACAAGAAGATGAAGGACGTCATCGCGTCCACCGCGGGGATTACCGGGGCTACCGCGTGACGGAGTCTCCCGGCCTGTCAGGTCTGAACGTTCTCATTGCGGGAGCAACCAGCCAGGCGGGTATAGCGGCTGCCGAAGCCTTCACTTCGGCCGGCGCCCGCGTCATTGCGGTCGGATCAGACTCCACGCGCCTTGAACGAGCGCTTGGCCACCTGTCAGGTGCGGAATTGAGAACCTGTGACCTCGCGGATTTCGCCGCCGTTTTGTCGCTCTCGAACGACCTGCGCGCTGCTGGAACCACCGTGGATGGGTTGATTCACCTGGTGGGCGGCTGGCGCGGCGGCTCAGGCATCGCCGGGCAATCCGACGAGGACTACGATTTCCTTCATCGTTCGGTCCTCACCACCCTTCGCAATACCTCGAGGGCGTTCGCCGGCGACCTGGAACGGTCACAGCGGGGCAGGCTTGCAATCGTGTCAGCGACGGCGGTCGATTCACCTACCGCCTCCAGCGCTTCGTATGCAGCGATCAAAGCGGCGGCTGAGACGTGGGTGCGCGCTGTGGGGCAGGAGTTCGCAGCGGCGCACCCGAGCGAGCAAGCCCGTGCCGCTGCCTCGATCGTGGTGGTCAAGGCTCTTCTCGACGAAAAAATGCGTGCTGAGAGTCCCGAACGCCGCTTCCCGGGGTACACCCATGTTCGTGATCTCGCCGCGACTCTGGCCGGCCTGTTCGAGCTCGATGCGGCGGCAATCAACGGGCAACGGGTCAACCCCGCGTCCTGACAACTTCCCCTGCTTCCCGATACGAGATAATGGACCAGTGACTGACACCATCTCCGCTCCCGCCCGTCTCCACGATCCCCAGGTACGCGGCTTCGCGTCGGACAACTACTCCGGCGTGCATCCCGAGATACTGGCCGCGCTGGCAGCCGCCAATGAAGGCCATCAGGTTGCCTACGGGGAGGACGTGTACACCCGAAGGCTCCAGGAACTCATGCGGGAGCACTTCGGAGCTGACACCATCGCCTACCCGGTGTTCAACGGAACCGGCGCCAACGTACTGAGTCTCCAGTCGCTGCTACCCCGCTGGGGCGCAGTCATCTGTGCCAAGACCGCGCATATCAACGTCGATGAAAATGGGGCGCCCGAGCGAATCGGCGGGATGAAGCTGCTGGCCGTTCCTACACCGGACGGCAAGCTCACGCCGGAGCTGATCGATCAGGAAGCCTGGGGATGGGGAGATGAGCACCGGGCACAGCCGCTCGCCGTATCGATCACTCAAACCACCGAGCTGGGGACGCTCTACGCTCCCGCGGAGATCCGCGCCATCGCGGATCACGTTCACGCCAGGGGCATGCACCTGCATATGGACGGAGCACGGATTGCCAATGCGGCAGCCGCTCTCGGCGTGCCGCTGCGCGCCTTCACCCGCGACGCGGGCGTCGACGTTCTCTCGTTCGGCGGAACCAAGAACGGGCTCATGTTCGGCGAGTGCGTTGTTGTCCTGAATCCCACTGCTGCCACCGGTTTGGAGTACCTCCGGAAGATGAACATGCAACTCGCCTCGAAGATGCGATTTGTGTCCGCTCAGCTCGTGGCGCTGCTTGAAGACGGCCTGTGGTTGCGTTCGGCGAGTCACGCAAACGCCATGGCTGCACGGCTCACCGCGGCGGTCTCCGGAATCGACGGCGTCCAGCTTACCCAGCCGACGGCGGCCAACGCCGTGTTCGCTATCCTCACTCCTGGCGTGGCAGACCGAATCCGCGAACACTTCCGCTTCTACGACTGGGACCAGTCGACCGGCGAGGTGCGCTGGATGTGCACCTTCGACACCACCGCCGAAGATGTAGATGCCTTTGCGGAGGCCATCCGACGCGAAACCCGCTCTTCCTAAGCACTCAGGCCGTTGGGCAGATGCCCCTGCACCCGGCGTGGCTGCCCGGCCGCGGAAGCGATTGGGGCATAACCTGCGAGAGTGAGTGCAATTGGTGACCTCTCGCAGGTTCCCCCTGAATTCCTGAACGCCCTGGCCGGGCTGAGGCAGGCGAGATGCCGTAATGAACTTCGCCTCGACGAGATTCCGGCTCCTTCCCGCCTTGCGCCCTATGCGGTGGCTCTCGGAGCTGAAGTCCTTCAGAGCGCCCAGCCGGGTCCCCTGCCGGTGCATGGACCTGCACGGGCTGCTTTCGCGGACAATCACGCCGAAGAACTTGCCACCGGCCGCTTCATACTCCTTTATGACCCGGACGGCTCCGAGGTCTGGGATGGCACCTTTCGCATCGTTACCTATATCCGCGCCCAACTCGAACCCGATATGGGCAACGACGCCCTCCTCGGATCCGTGGCGTGGACGTGGCTGGTGGAGGCACTGCAGACACACGACGCCGGGTATCGGTCCGCGGGCGGCACCGCCACGCGCATTCTCTCCGAAAGCTACGGATCACTCGCCGACCGAGTAGACACGATCGACATCGAGCTGCGAGCTTCCTGGACTCCGGATTCGGACAGTGTCCAGAAACATCTGGAGGCATGGGCGGACATGGTGTGCACTTTTGCCGGTCTTCCGCCGCTTCCTGAGGGAGTTGCAGCGCTCCCGAACCGGCGCCGAAGTTAACCTTCAGTCTTTTCCCGTGCATGCCGACAGCTGCACCGGCGTCGGAATCCCACTTCCCCGGCATCCCCGAACGTGCCCGGCTAGACTGGAATCATCATGACCGTGCAATCCGAGCCTGACAGCCGCGCCCACAACGACGACGCATCCGGACAGGGCTCCATCGCCGTCCTGCCGCTTCTTGACGAACCCCAAGACGGCGTTCCCTACGTCATCGACACACCGGCAGGTTTGGAGCGCGCCGCCAGTGAGCTCGCCGCCGGCACCGGACCAGCGGCGGTGGATGCCGAGCGTGCATCGGGCTTCCGGTACGGGCAGCGGGCTTTCCTCGTGCAGATCCGCAGGGAAGGCGCAGGAACCTGGCTCATCGATCCGGAGCCATTTCCTGATCTGCGTATCATCAACGAGGCACTCTCCGGCGTTGAATGGATCCTGCATGCGGCAACCCAGGACCTTCCCTGCCTGTCTGAGTTGGGCATGTGGCCGGACAAACTTTTCGACACCGAACTTGCAGCGCGGCTCGCCGGACTCCCGCGCGTTGGTCTGGCCGCTGTGATCGAACACCTGCTCGGATTCACGCTGGCCAAGGAACACTCTGCAGCAGACTGGTCCCAGCGTCCCCTGCCTGAACCGTGGCTCCGGTATGCAGCGCTCGACGTCGAAGTATTGATTGAGCTGCGCGCCCGCCTTATTGAGTTACTCAGCGAGGACGGCAAACTGCGCTTCGCCGAGGAAGAGTTCGAGTTCATTCGCTCCAGCCCGCCGGCACCCCCGAAAACAGATCCGTGGCGGCGGACATCCGGGGTTCACCAGATTCGCGACCGACGGCAGCTGGCTGCCGTCCGCGAGCTGTGGGAGGAAAGGGAACTGCTGGCCCAAAAGCGCGACGTCGCGCCTGGCCGGCTGATTCCCGATGCCGCAATCGTGGCGGCCGCGAAAGCAATGCCGCAAACGGTCCCCCAGCTGCTGGCCGTCAACGGATTCCATGGTCGGGCCGCACAACGCGAGGCGCCACGGTGGCTTCGGTGTCTTTCGATGGCACGGACCACCCGCGATCTCCCCGAACTGCAGCTGCCCACGAACGCTCCTCCGCCCCCTCGTGTCTGGTCTGAAAGAGACCCGGCGGCAGCAGCACGCCTGCAAACCGCCAAACCGCGGATTGCTGCGGTCGCGGAGAAGTTGACTATGCCGGTGGAGAATCTCCTGACTCCCGACTTCCTGCGGAGGGTGGCGTGGCGTCCGCCCGAGCCGCTCGACCTCGAGTCGATCGCCGCCTCCCTTGCTGACCTCGGCGCACGCCGCTGGCAGATCGAGCACGTTGCCGCAGTGCTCACCGTAGCGTTTCTTGATCCCGACCCACTTCAGCCGAAGCAGCCGAAAGCGCCGAAGCAATAACAGTTCGGCATGTTGCGGCACAATGTTACCCGCGAGTAACATAAGCGTCGGATTCCCGAACCCAATGAGGAGCGATTGTGCCCACACCAGCCACAGCAGCACGGCAACAGATCAGGGACGTGGTCTTCGTCGACGGCGTCCGGACACCCTTTGGCAAGGCCGGAGACAAAGGGATTCACGCCGGCACGCGGGCCGATGACCTGATCGTCAAGTGCATCCGCGAGCTGATGCGCCGCAACCCTTCCCTGCCTCCAGAGCGGATCGACGACGTCGCTATCGCCGCAACCACGCAGACGGGTGATCAGGGACTCACCATCGGGAGAACCGCTGCCCTGCTGGCGGGCCTGCCGCGAACAGTCCCGGGGTTCGCCATCGACCGCATGTGCGCCGGTGCCATGACCGCGGTGACAACTACTGCGTCAGGCATCGCCTTCGGCGCCTACGATGTTGTAATCGCCGGAGGTGTGGAACACATGGGCAACCACCCCATGGGCTCAGGCACCGATCCCAATCCGCGTTTTCTATCGGAGCGTCTCGTGGATCCCGCAGCGTTGAATATGGGCAATACGGCAGAGAACCTTCACGACCGCTTTCCCGCCATCACCAAGGATCGCGCGGATTCCTACGCAGTGGCCAGCCAGACGAAGCTCGCTGCAGCGTACGGGCGAAACCAGATCCAGCCGGATCTCGTTCCAGTCGCCGGAAGGAAGCCGGCCTCAGGCTGGACGCTCAGCCAGCAGGACGAGCCGCCGCGGCCCGGCACCACTCTCGAGGACCTCGCCGCGCTTCGCACCCCGTTCCGCCCGCACGGGCGGGTCACGGCCGGCAACGCAGCCGGACTCAATGACGGAGCCACAGTCGCGTTGCTTGCTTCCGCTGAGGCCGCACACCAACTGGGTCTTCCTGCAAAGATGCGCCTGGTCGCCTACTCGTTCGCCGGGGTGGAGCCGGAGGTCATGGGCATCGGCCCCGTACCCGCTACCGAAAAGGCCCTGAGCCAGGCCGGCCTCACCATCGACGACATCGGTCTCTTCGAGATCAACGAGGCATTTGCCGTCCAGGTTCTGTCCTTCCTCGACCACTTCGGCATCGCCGATGATGATCCGCGTGTGAACCGCTATGGCGGAGCCATCGCGGTAGGCCATCCCCTCGCCTCGTCCGGGGTGCGCCTCATGACTCAACTGGCCCGGCAGTTCGAGGAAGACCCGCAGGTCCGGTACGGAATCACCACCATGTGTGTTGGGCTGGGCATGGGCGGAACCGTCATCTGGGAAAACCCGCATCACGCCGACTACTCAGGACACATCACGGAGGAAGCAGCATGAGTTTCGACCGCTTTGAGGAACTGTCCGCGCTGGTGCCGGGGGAGGTCGTCACGCACTCACTCGTGGAAGATGTGCCGCTTCCCGGCGGCGCAGGAACCATGGCACTGATCACCCTCGACAATGGGCTGGACCACAGCAGGCCCACCACCCTGGGACCGGCCACGCTCATCGAGTTCGGGCGCACCCTCGAAACCCTGAAGGGCCGTGCGGTGCAAGGCGAGATCACCGCCGTAGCGTTGACAGGGAAGCCCTATTTCCTGGCGGCGGGTGCAGACCTCTCCACAGTCAAGTCATTGAAAGCGTCCGAACATGGCCGCCTGATGGCAGAGCTCGGCCATGCCGCCTACAATCTGCTCGGGTCCCTCGGTGTTCCCAGCTTCGCCTTTATCAATGGAGTGGCCCTCGGCGGCGGACTCGAGATCGCTCTCGCTGCCGACTATCGAACGGTCTCGACCGGTGCAAACGGCATCGGGCTACCCGAAGCGTTCATCGGGCTGGTTCCCGGTTGGGGAGGGGTATACCGCCTGCCTCGGCTAACCGGCCCGCGCGCCGCGGTGAAGGTCATGATCGAGAACCCGCTCAGCAACAACCGCACCCTCAATGGGCAGGCCGCCTACGAGATCGGCATCGCTGACGCGCTCTTCGAACCCGCAGATTTCCTCGAGCAGTCCATCCGCTGGGCGGCGGATGTCCTGAAGAACGCGGCAGGCATCCACGACCGCCGCGCCGCCTTGTCGGCATATGACGACGGCGACTGGGAAGCGGCCGCCGCGGCCGGCCGGACCTTCGTCGAGGCGAAAACCTCGAACGCCGCGCCCGCGCCCGGAAAGGTCCTGGACCTCTTCGAGTCTGCTCGAACCCGGACCCAGGCGGAATCTGCTGCGGCCGAATGTGCAGCCTTGACCGAACTGATGCTCACCCCGCAATTTCATGACACGGTCTACGCATTCCTCGATCTTGTGCAGAAGCGGGCCAAGCGCCCGGCGGGAGCGCCGGACCGCTCGCTTGCCCGGCCGGTGACAAAAGTGGGCGTGGTGGGTGCAGGACTCATGGCCAGCCAGCTCGCGCTCCTGTTCGCCCGTCAGCTGAGCGTCCCCGTTGTCCTCACAGACATTGATCAGGCGCGGGTAGACAAGGGAGTCGGCTGGGTCCACTCGGAAGTCGACAAGATGCTGGCGAAGAGGCGTCTCTCCCCGGATAAGGCAAACCGCATCAAAGCACTCGTATCCGGCTCGGTGTCAAAGGAAACCTTCGCCGACGCCGATTTCGTGATTGAAGCTGTTTTTGAAGAACTGGACATCAAGAAGTCAGTGTTCGCAGAGGTGGAGCAAGTGGTCTCGGCTGAATGCGTTCTGGCAACCAACACCTCTTCGCTCTCTGTAGCCGCCATGGCTGAGGATCTCCTGCATCCCGAGCGCGTCGTCGGTTTTCATTTCTTCAATCCGGTGGCCGCCATGCCGCTGCTGGAAATTGTGAAGGCTCCGCGTACCGCGGACGAGGTCCTGGCGACAGCTTTCGCGGTCGGCAAGGAACTCAAAAAAACCGCAGTGCTGGTCAAGGACGCCCCCGCCTTCGTTGTGAACCGGATACTGGGGCGCATGTTCGGCGAAATCACTGCGGCTTTTGATGAGGGAACCGACGCTGCCACCGCGGACAGGGCGCTGCGGCCCATGGGGCTGCCGATGACACCCTTCAAGCTGCTCGCACTCGTGGGGTTGCCGGTGGGTCAGCACGTGCAGGAGTCACTGAACACGGCCTTCGGCGACCGCTTCTACCTGTCCAAAAATCAACAGATCCTGATCGACGCGGGAAAGAAGGGACTATGGGAGCAGGACGACGCCGGCACGGAGGTAGCGTCCGAATCCACGCTCGCGCTGCTCAGTTTCGGCTCGTCACCGTCCTCCAGCGAGGAGGTCCTGCGACGAACGCAGGACGCCCTGGCCGATGAGATCGGCCGCATGCTCGCGGAGAAAGTGGTCGCTGCACCGGAGGACATTGACCTGTGCATGATCCTTGGTGCCGGTTGGCCGATGCATCTTGGCGGCATCACGCCCTATCTGGACAGGGTCGGCGCGTCGAGACGGGTCAACGGGAAATCCTTCCACTGATTCACCTACAACCGCTTCGGCGGGCAGTTCTTCTCTCCGGAGGCTAACTGCCCGCTCGACGCGGTTGGGGCGCGTCGGCGCCGTTAGGAACTTGCCGGAAAGATGTGCTCGAGTTCTTCGAGGTCAGCCCCGGAAGGAATCCACCGGGCCGCTTCTGCGTTCTGCCGAACCTGCTCCGGCCTCGTTGCCCCGGCGATGACGCTGGCTACGGCGGGACGGCTGGCCAGCCAGGAGAACGCAACTTCCAACTCTGAAAGGGACCGTGCACGCGCGTAGGCGCTGAAGTTTGCGAGCTGCTCCCAGTCAGCCTGATCGAGCAGATTAGTGCGCGAGTGCGTTAACCGGCTCCCCGCCGGCGCGTGACCCGCCGCGTATTTGCCGGTCAACAGCCCGTTGGCCAGCGGAAAGTATGGGAGAAGTCCAAGCCCATAGGACTGTGCGGCGGGAACCACCTCCCGCTCGAGCGCCCGCTCGAGAAGATTGTAGTGATTCTGCGCGGATATGAAGCGGGTAGTGCCCAACTGGCGAGCCACATACTCCGCCTCCGCGACCTGCCAGCCGGCGAAGTTGGAATGCCCGATGTAACGCACTTTGCCGCTCTGCACGAGCTGGTCCAGCGCTGCGAGCGTCTCGTCGATCGGGGTCGCGGCATCCGGTGCGTGGTATTGGTAGAGATCAATCCAGTCGGTGTTGAGCCTCTTGAGCGAGGATTCGACGGCCTTCAGAATGTAGCGGCGTGACCCGCGCGCTCCCCAGTCCGGACCGTTCACCCCTTTGAGGTCCAGTCCGAACTTGGTGGCAACCACCACGTCATCGCGGTTTTTCCCCAGCGCGCGGCCAAGAAGTTCCTCACTGACACCGGGAGAGCGTCCGTAGGAATCCGCGACATCGAAGAGGGTGATTCCGGCATCCAGAGCGGCACTGACGACAGCAGCGGCACCGCGCTGCGATTCTGAGGCGGTTCCGGGCCGCCCCAGATTGTTGCACCCCAGGCCAATCACCGACACGCTCAGTCCTGATGTGCCAAGTCTGCGATATTCAGTCATTGCCCAAGGCTATCAACTCGGTGAGCCGGCATTCAGCCGCACCAAATTCAGCCGAACCAGATAGAAATTTCCTTCTCAGCAGATTTGACCGAATCAGAGCCGTGCACGAGATTCTGCTGGACCTTCAGCCCCCAGTCCCGACCATAGTCCCCGCGGATGGTGCCGGGCGCCGCCGTTGTCGGTTCTGTTGTTCCTGCGAGCGATCGGAAGCCCTCGATGACGCGCTCGCCCTCGAAGACGGCTGCGACCACCGGGCCGCTCAGCATGAACTCAACGAGTGGTTCGTAGAACGGCTTGCCCACATGCTCGGCATAGTGCGCTTCCAGGATCTCCCGGGTAGCGTGTACAAATTTCATATCGACCAGCTTGTAGCCTTTTGCCTCGACGCGGGCAAGGATGGTTCCACTGAGTCCGCGGGCAACGCCGTCGGGCTTTACCAGTATCAGGGTCCGTTCAGCACTCATGTTTTTCCTCCGATTGAGATCAGTTGGCCGGATACCCGGCGAGTTCCATCGTTGACTCTACTAAAGCGATTGCTGGCCGTTGTCGCCTTCGGACTTGTTGACCTGATCCCATTCAGCCTGTTCGCGGTCCCGCTGGGCGTTCTCCCGGTCGAGCCGAGCGCCGGTGCGGATCCCGTACAGCCAGGTCAACGCGAACAGGATACCCACAAGGAACATCATCGGTTCAGCTATGCCCGTGGCTATGATGAGCACCTGCAGAATCCACCCGATCAGAATTCCGTACGGCTTCGTGAGAAGCGCGCAGGAGACAATGAGCACCGCGCTCAGGGTAAGCCCGACGCCGAGGATCACGCCCACCGGGATGGTGTCCGAGCGCAGGCCGAACACCACCAGCGTGGCGAACAGCACAACGAAGGCTTCGAGCAGGAGCACCGTTGACGCGAACATGACCTTGACCGAGCGCCGCTTCTTCGGCATACCCGGTCGCCATTCGCGCTGCGCTTTTGTCTGGCGAGCCATCTGCGTTCCCCTTACTTCCCCAGCAGCGTGCGGGCTTCGCCCACCACAGTGATTGATCCTGTGACGAGGACGCCTGCGCCGCCGAGCTCGGTGCCCTCCTCGGCAGTCAGGACGGCCCACTCGAGGGCATCGTCCAGCCGCTCGGCAACATGGACGCGGTTGTCCGCGAAGCCGGCGCTCAGCGCCAGCCGCCGCAGTTCCTCCGCCGGGATGGCCCGCGGCGAGGTGGACTGGGTGAGACAGACGTCCTCGAGCACTCCGCCGAGTTCCTCGTGCAGCTCGCTCAGGATCGCTCCTGCATCCTTGTCCTTGAGGACGCCGATAACGAGTACGAGCTTGGTAAATTCGAACGCTTCGTTGATTGCTTTCGCTGCAGCACGAGCGCCGGCGGCGTTGTGGGCGGCATCCACGAGGATGCTGGGGGCGGTCCTTACCAGTTCCAGCCGGCCGGGTGAGGTGACGGCTTTCAATCCATCGCGGACGACGTCGTCATCCAGTTGCCGTGACCCGCCGCCGAGAAACGCTTCTACCGCCGCAACGGCGACCGCCGCGTTCTGCGCCTGGTGTTCCCCGTGAAGTGGCAGAAGCACGTCCTCATAACGGCCGGCGATGCCCGCCACCGTGAGTTGTTGCCCGCCGACGGCAATGCGCCGGTCCTCCACTCCGAATTCCACTCCTTCGAAACGGAACTCGACGCCGGTATCACGCGCCTTCTCCAGGAGCACCTGCGCTGCATCCGCCGGCTGGGCAGCACTGACCAGGAATCCGCCCGGCTTGATGATCCCAGCCTTCTCCAGCGCGATGTCCCCCGGAGTGTCACCGAGCAACTCGGTGTGGTCGAGGGAGATGGGTGTGACGACGGCGACCGCGCCGTCACCCACGTTGGTGGCGTCCGTGATGCCGCCAAGTCCCACTTCAATGACAGCTACATCCACCGGCTCGTCGGCGAAGACGGCAAACGCGAGGATCGTGACGCATTCGAAGTAGGTCAGCCGCGGGTCGCCAGCTTCGTCCAGCTCAGCGTCTACCATCTCCAGGTATGGCCGGATCTCGTCCCAGACCCGCACGAACGTCTCGTCCGAAACAGGTTCCCCGTCGATGCTGATCCGCTCCGTTACCCGTGCCAGATGCGGACTGGTGTAGCGGCCTGTGCGAAGATCGTGCGCCCGCAGCAGGCCCTCGATCATCCGCGCCGTAGAGGTCTTTCCGTTGGTCCCGGTGATGTGGATGATCGGAACTGCCCGATTGGGTTCGCCGAGGATTTCCATCGCACGGAACAAGGGGGCCATCCGGGGCTCCATCTTGCTTTCCGGCGCACGGCTCAACAATTCGGCATACACGCTTTCGACCGAGAACTGATCGATTCCCCGTTCGCTTCCGGTTGGAAAGCCCTCAGCGTTCATTCCAGCGTTCATGCCTGCCTCTCCACCTTCACTGATACTCCATCCGTACCGGAGGTGGCCGCGGCAACGAGTTCCAGTTGGTCTGTCAACGTCTCCTGCTTGACCAGCTCGGCGTGTGCCTCGAGTGCGGACAGGGTCTGGGCGTCCGCCTCCACGGTGGTGACCACCCGGTCACTGATATGGAGATCAGCGTCCCGGCGCGCCTGCTGGATGGACCGGATGATGTCCCGGGCCGTACCTTCCGCTGCGAGTTCGGGCGTGACTTCCGTGTTGAGCACAAGGAAGCCCCCGCCGGGCAGCACCGTCACGGCGGTGGTTGCGCCGGCGTCGTCGTTCCTGTCGACCACCGTCTCGAGGGTGTATTCGCTCGGCTCCAGAGCCAGACCGCCCGCAGTGACGGCACCGTTGTCGTCCACGAACCAGTCCCCCGCCTTCGCTGCTTTGATGGCACTCTGGACGTTCTTGCCCAGACGCGGTCCGGCGGCGCGGGCGTTGATAGCCAACCGCTGCGAGATCCCGAACTCCTCCGGCGAGACATCCGCGGAATCGATCAACCGGACGGACTTGATGTTCAGCTCATCAGCGATGATTGCCCGGTACTGGCCCTCCAGCTCCCCGGCTTGCGGTGCCACGACGGTCAGCTCGGCCAACGGCAGGCGCACGCGAAGGTTCGCTGCCTTCCGCAGGCTCGATCCCGTGGAGCAGATCTGGCGGGTGCGTTCCATCCGCTCCACCAGTTCCGGCGCTGCAGCGAACGACGACGGCGAAGCCCAGTCCGTCAGGTGCACCGAGCGCCCGCCGGTCAGGCCGCGCCAGATCTCTTCGGTGACCAGCGGCAGCAGCGGAGCCGCAACGCGGGTGACCGCCTCCAGGCAGGTGTAGAGCACGTCGAAAGCGGCTGTGTCCTCGTCGAAGAACCGCTGCCTGCCGCGGCGGACGTACCAGTTGGTCAGCGTGTCCAGGTAGCGTCGCAGCGACTCGCAGGCGTCGCTGATGTTGAACGCGTCAAGGGAGGCCGTCATGTCCTCCACCAGATTCCCCGTGTAGGCGAGGATATAGCGGTCCAGCGGGTCGGCAAGGGACTCGGCGGCCTCGGCCGTCACCGTTCTGGCCTCATAGCCTGCTCCACCGGCGGCGGCATTCGTGTACAGGCGGAAGAAGTGCCACACGTTCCAGAGCGGCAGGATCACCTGCCGGACTCCATCCCGGATGCCCTGCTCGGTCACCACGAGGTTGCCGCCGCGCAGGATGGGTGAAGCCATCAGGAACCAGCGCATGGCATCCGAGCCGTCCCGGTCCAGAACCTCGGACACGTCGGGGTAGTTCTGCAGGCTCTTGGACATCTTTTGACCGTCCGAGCCGAGCACGATGCCGTGGCTGATGACGTTCTTGAATGTCGGCCGGTCAAACAGCGCGGTGGCCAGGACGTGCAGCGTGTAGAACCAACCGCGTGTCTGGCCGATGTACTCGACAATGAAGTCGGCCGGGTTGTGGGACTCGAACCAGTCCTGGTTCTGCATCGGGTAATGGACCTGTGCATACGGCATGGAACCGGAATCGAACCATACGTCAAGAACGTCCGCCACGCGGCGCATAGTCGACTGGCCCTCCTCAGGGGACCGGGGATCATCCGGATTGGGGCGGCTCAGCTCGTCGATGAAGGGGCGGTGCAGGTCTACGTCGCCCGCTGCGTTGCGCGGCACTCGCCCGAAGTCGCGCTCGATCTCCGCCAGGGAACCGTAGACGTCAGTACGCGGGTAGTTCGGGTCATCTGACACCCAGACCGGTATGGGGCTGCCCCAGTAGCGGTTGCGGCTGATCGACCAGTCCCGGGCGTTCTCGAGCCATTTGCCGAACTGGCCGTCCTTGACGTTGTCCGGGATCCAGTTGATCTGCTGGTTCAGCTCGACCATGCGGTCCTTGATCTTCGTGACCTCGACGAACCAGGACGAAACGGCGCGGTAGATGAGCGGGTTGCGGCAACGCCAGCAGTGCGGGTAGCTGTGCACGTAGCTTGCCTGCCGCACCAGCCTGCCGCTATCACGCAGTACGCGGGTGATGGTCTTGTTCGCGTCGAAGACCTGCAATCCGACGATGTCGGCCAGGGGGCCTTGTTCGAAGGTGCGTAGGAAGCGCGCGCCCTCGTCAACTGAGAGGATCACCTGGATTCCTGCGTCCTCGCAGATCTTCTGGTCCTCCTCGCCGTACGCCGGCGACTGGTGCACAATACCGGTGCCGTCCGTCGTCGTGACGTAGTCGGCAACGAGGAACCGGAACGCATTGCGGTAGCCGCCGCGTTCAGGATCGACGAAGTAGCCCCAGAGCGGCTCATACTGCAGTCCGCCCAGCTCCGTGCCGCGGTGCGTTCCAACGACGGCGGCACGCGCCTCTTCAGCGGAGGAATATCCCAGGTCCTTTGCATACCCGGACAGCAGTTCCTCGGCGATGAGGAATCGGCGTCCCTCAAAAGTACCGGCGCCGGGTATCAGCGCGTAGTGGATCTCCGGCCCGACCGCGAGGGCCGCATTGGTGGGCAGCGTCCAGGGTGTGGTGGTCCAGGCAAGGGCCTCGACGCCGGCAAGCTCCTTCGACAAGGCGGACTCTCCGGCCGTGATCGGGAACGTTACAGTGACTGTCTGGTCCTGGCGGTCCTGATAGACGTCGTCATCCATGCGCAACTCATGGTTGGACAGCGGAGTCTCGTCCTTCCAGCAGTACGGCAGCACCCGGTATCCGTTGTAGGTCAGACCCTTTGTGTGCAGGGTCTTGAAGGCCCAGAGCACCGACTCCATGTACTCGACGTTCAGGGTCTTGTAGTCGTTCTCGAAGTCCACCCAGCGCGCCTGGCGGGTGACATAGTCACGCCACTCCCCCGCGTACTTCATCACCGAAGCGCGGCAGGCGTCATTGAACTTGTCGATGCCCATGGCTTCGATCTGCTGCTTGTCGCTCATGCCGAGCTGCTTCATGGCCTCCAGCTCAGCGGGAAGCCCGTGTGTGTCCCAACCGAACCGCCGCTCAACACGGCGGCCGCGCTGGGTCTGGTAGCGACCCACGAGGTCCTTGGCATAGCCGGTCAGAAGGTGTCCGTAATGCGGCAGGCCATTGGCGAAGGGCGGTCCATCATAAAAGACGAACTCATTGGTCCCGTTCTCACCGGCGTCGCGCCGGTCAATGGACGCCTGAAACGTGCCGTCCCCGTCCCAATAGGACAGAACGCGTTCCTCGAGTTCGGGGAACCTGGGCGAGGCAGAGCCGGAGACAGCCGGGTCCGCGGCGGAGGCCTTGGGATAAATCTGTGACATGAGGTGTGTCCTGAAGCTGGCGACGTTCGGCGGGCAGTAACAACCATTCTGCAAGGACGAATCCCCCTGCCGGCAGTGAAAGCCCGGTGAGTAATCCGCGGTACCACCTCGCTTGCCTGCCTTCCACCGCCCGGGTTCGGTCGGAGTAGTGCAAGCCGCTTCATGTCTGCTGTTACGGGCTTACCCGTCCGGTTCTACTGACCCGCGGGACGCGAAACTTCATCTGCGGGCGTTCTTCCGGAAGCTCACCGGTGATGGCCGGGTCACAGCTGTTGCATCAATTCTAACCGGCTGCGCTCAATCGGGCGAACCATCCGCCACCTGCACGGCCTCCCGCCGCTCAGCGCCGGCGGACCACCTTGTGCACGGCTGCCTGGGCCAACGGCCGCACGACAATCTCGTCAAGGTTCACGTGATGCGGCACAGACACGGCATAGGCGATAACGTCCGCGACATCCGCAGCCGTCAGCGGCTTTTCGACACCGGCGTACACCTTCTCTGCGGCCTCCTCGTCGCCGAGCCGGTTCAGGGCAAATTCCTCGGTCTGCACCATGCCGGGAAGAACCTCGACGACGCGCACATTGTTCTCAACCTCTTCAAGGCGTAGCGCCCTGGTCATGGCCCGTTGGGCTGCTTTCGCGGCGTTATAGCCGGCGCCGCCCTCATAGGCAACCAATGCCGCTGTTGACGTCAGGTTCACGACGGTGCCCTCCCCATGCGTCCGCAGCATCGGCAGGAACGCACGAATCAGCTTCATACTGCCGATAACGTTCGCGCCGTACATCCACTCCCAGTCCTCGGTGCGCGCATCCGCCACCCAGTCCGCGCCCCGTGCCCCGCCCGCAATATTGATCAGGGTGTCGATGCCGCCTGCTTCGGTGACGTCGCGGACCAGGCGGGCAACGCCGTCGTCGTCGGTGATATCCAGCGCTACCGGCACTGCTCCGGTTTCCCCGCCGAGCTGTTCCAGGCGATCCTGACGGCGGGCAACCGCCCAGACACGCCAACCATCAGCCGTCAACCGGCGCACGGTGGCCTCACCGATGCCGGAGCTTGCTCCTGTGACAACTGCGGCCCTGTTCTTTCTGGAAGTCATTGACCCAAACTAGCCCATGGAGGCCCAGAAGCCGGTGTATCCGGCCAGCATGAAACAATCGATGCATGGCAAACATCAACGCGGGTACAGACACGCCCACACCGGCCCCCATCAACGTTCCCGACAAGCCCGCGCTCGAGGGCCTGGAAGCCGCGCTGAACACGCGCTGGCGCACCGAGGGAACCTACACCTTCAATCCTGAGACGTCGCGTGAGAACGTCTACTCCATCGACACCCCGCCTCCCACGGCGTCCGGATCCCTGCATGTGGGCCACGTGTTCTCCTACACGCAGACCGACGTCATGGCGCGCTATCAGCGCATGACGGGCAAGAACGTCTTCTACCCGATGGGCTGGGATGACAACGGCCTGCCCACCGAGCGGCGCGTGCAGAACTACTATGGGGTCCGCTGCGATCCGTCCGTGCCGTACAACGCCGACTACCGCCCGCCTGCCCAGCCCGCGAAGAATCAGCGCGATTTCGATGTCGTCTCCCGTCGCAACTTCATCGAGCTTTGCGAGGAACTCGCCGTGGAGGATGAGAAGGTTTTCGAGAACCTTTTCCTTTCCCTCGGCCTCTCCGTGGACTGGAACCTGACCTACCGCACCATCGATTCAACCTCCCGCGCCGTCTCCCAGCGTGCCTTCCTGGCCAACCTCAAGCAGGGCGACGCGTACCTCGCTGAGGCACCCACCCTCTGGGATGTGACCTTCCGGACCGCCGTTGCGCAGGCCGAGCTCGAGGACCGCGAAGTTCCGGGGGCGTATTACCGCTATCCCTTCGAGGCCGCGGACGGCACTCGGATCCACATCGAAACCACGCGACCCGAACTCCTCGCCGCCTGCGTCGCCCTGGTGGCACACCCGGATGATGAGCGTTTCCATCCTTACTTCGGCACCACGGTCACCTCACCCCTCTTCGGCGTGGAGGTCGAGGTCAAGGCGCATCCCCTGGCCAAGCCGGACAAGGGCGCCGGCATTGCGATGGTCTGCACGTTCGGAGACCTCACCGACGTCACCTGGTGGCGCGAGCTCGAACTGCCCACCCGCGCGATCGTCGGCCGCGACGGCCGGATTCTTGCGGACACCCCGGACTGGATTACGACGACGGCCGGCCGGGACAACTACTCCCGCATCGCCGGTAAGACCGTCTTCTCCGCGAAGGAAGCCGTAGCGGAGATGCTCAACGAAGCAGATTTGCTCGCCGGGGAGCCCAAGAAGATTACCCACCCCGTGAACTTCTTCGAAAAGGGCGACAAGCCACTCGAAGTGGTCACCAGCCGACAGTGGTACATCCGCAACGGCGGCAGGGATGCCGACCGTCGTGAACGCCTCATTGCACGCGGCCGCGAGATCGACTTCCACCCATCGTTCATGCGCAGTAGGTATGAGAACTGGATCGAGGGCCTCAACGGTGACTGGCTGATTTCCCGCCAGCGGTTCTTCGGGGTGCCGTTCCCGGTCTGGTACGCCCTCGACGAGCACGGGACCCCTGACTACGAGAACCCGATCATCCCGTCCGATGACATGCTGCCCGTTGACCCGGCTGCAGAGCCGGCGCCGGGGTTCGACGAAGCGCAGCGGGATCAGCCGGGCGGCTTCATGGGAGACCCCGACGTTCTGGACACATGGGCGACGTCGTCGCTCTCGCCACAGATTATCGGGGGCTGGTCACGGGACGAGGACCTCTTCGCCAAGGTCTACCCTTTCGATTTACGCCCGCAGGGACACGACATCATCCGCACCTGGATGTTCTCTTCGGTGGTTCGCGCTGACTCGCTGCTCGACTCCGCGCCGTGGAAGCACGCCGCCATTTCGGGCTGGATTCTTGATCCTGACCGCAAGAAGATGTCCAAGTCCAAGGGCAATGTCGTTGTTCCCACGGATGCACTTGATCAGTTTGGCTCGGACGCAGTCCGCTATTGGGCGGCGTCAGCCAAGCTAGGTGCGGACACCGCCTACGAAATCGCGCAGATGAAGATTGGGCGAAGGTTGGCCATCAAGCTGCTCAACGCATCCAAGTTCGTGCTCAACCTTGGCGCCACAGAAGCAGACATCATCTCCCAGGACGCAGCGGCGGTTACCAATCCGCTCGACCGTTCGCTCCTGGCCTCCCTCGATGACGTGGTTCAACAGGCCACGGCTGCCTTTGAGAAGTACGACTACGCGCGCGCTCTGCAGCTCACCGAGACGTTCTTCTGGTCATTCACGGACGACTACGTCGAGCTCATCAAGGATCGCGCGTACGGTAGCGCGGGAGATTCCGAGAAAGCATCTGTGCTCGCGGCCCTGGCAACGACCCTTGACCGGCTGCTTCGCCTCTTTGCCCCGGTTCTTCCGTTCGCCACGGAGGAAGTGTGGAGCTGGTGGCGCCGCGGGTCCGTACACCTGTCGGCTTGGCCTGCCGCAGGCATGCTGACCTCCGCGGCTCTTGACGCGGATACCGGAATGCTCGGAACCGTGGGCGCTGCGCTGGGTGGTCTTCGAAAGGCCAAGTCGGAAGCAAAGGTCAAGCAGCGCACACAGGTGCTGTCGGCGGTCATCAGCGGCTCAGAAGCGCAGGTCCGGCAGCTTGAGGCAGCGCTTTCCGATCTGAGCGCCGCCGGCAATGCGAGCGGCCTTGAACTCCGCGTTTCCGACGGTGACCTTTCCGTAAGCGACGTCCGACTGGCGCCGCCGGAGGAAGCCTCGACCCCGGCCTGACCCTGCCTGGTCCACCATGCAGAAGCCCCTCCAGCCAGGCAATGGCGGAGGGGCTTTGGCGTTCGTTATTGCGGTCTACTCAGCCACGACCTGTCTCAGTCGAAGGAGGGGCTGGACGTGCGGGATCGCTTCAGCTCGAAGAACTCGGGGAATTCCGCCATCATGACCGCGCCGTCGAAGATGCGCCCGGCTTCCTCTCCGCGGGGAATGCGTGTAAGAACCGGACCGAAGAAAGCCGTTCCGTCGAATGCAACGACCGGGGTTCCAACCTCGTCGCCGACCCTATCGATGCCCTC
Organism: Arthrobacter sp. Soil782; assembly: GCF_001428435.1. Classification (GTDB taxonomy): domain Bacteria; phylum Actinomycetota; class Actinomycetes; order Actinomycetales; family Micrococcaceae; genus Arthrobacter_D; species Arthrobacter_D parietis. Next base: position 9,794 of record NZ_LMSO01000010.1, on the reverse strand, counting down.
CTGGTGCGATGCCCGCAACTGGGTGTCATATTCATCGCTGGTGGCGTACTCGGACAGAGAAGCGGGAAGACCGGTCTCTTCAAGTGCCTCACGGATCACTGCTTCGTAATCGGAGGCGCCGCCATTATGGATGCGGGTGCCCATGGCGTCATAGAGCTTCTTGATGTTCTCCCGCCCGTGTAGCTCGGAGGCGGCGATGATCACCCTGACCGGAGCCCAGGCATGATTCATTAGCTCCTCGTAATCTTCAGGAAGGTCCCGGCCTTCGTTAAGGACAGACAGGCTCATCACATGCCAGGCAACTGAGACCTCGCGAACCTTCTCGACCTCTCCAATCCAGCGGGAGGTGATCCAGGCGAACGGGCACACCGGATCGAACCAGAAGTCGGCCTTTTTTGCGGTCTGGTTGGCAGCAATCATGAATAAAACTCCTAGGTTGCACGGAAGAGTGGTCTCTTCCGTCCCAACCTGACGCGTGCAGCTGGTATTCCCGCCGGGTACCCGCTTGGCTAGGCGGACTTGTTACGGCGCTTGGCCACTACGTCGTGGGAGATCAGTGTGGGCTCGGCCGATTTGTCGACAACTGCTCCGCTGATGACCACGGTTGCGATGTCTTCCCGGCTTGGGAGGTCAAACATCACAGGAAGGAGGACCTCTTCCATGATGGCGCGCAGTCCCCGGGCGCCGGTTCCGCGCTCGAGAGCCTGGTCGGCGATTGCTTCCAGCGCCTGGGGTTCGAAGACCAGCTCCACACCGTCCAGGGCGAACATCTTTTGATACTGCTTGATCAGCGCATTCTTGGGCTCCGTCAGAATCTGCATCAGGGCCGGCCGGTCAAGGTGCGTGACGGTGGTGATCACTGGCAGGCGCCCAATGAACTCGGGAATCAGACCAAACTTGAGGAGGTCCTCCGGCATGACATCGCGGTAGCTGACTTCCTCGTTCGTGAGCGAACTGAGCGGTGCGCCGAAGCCGATGCCCTTCCGCCCTGCCCGCGAACCAATAATCTCCTCCAGCCCTGCGAAAGCACCTGCAACGATGAAGAGCACGTTGGTGGTGTCGATCTGGATGAACTCCTGGTGTGGGTGTTTGCGTCCGCCCTGCGGCGGCACGGATGCCACCGTTCCCTCCAGGATTTTCAGCAGCGCCTGCTGGACACCCTCACCCGAGACATCCCGGGTGATCGACGGATTCTCACTCTTACGCGAAATCTTGTCGATTTCATCGATGTAGATAATGCCTTGCTCAGCCTTCTTGACGTCATAGTCAGCTGCCTGGATGAGCTTTAGCAGAATGTTCTCTACGTCTTCACCTACGTAGCCGGCCTCGGTCAGTGCAGTGGCGTCAGCAACTGCAAACGGCACGTTCAGCCGCCTTGCGAGGGTCTGCGCGAGGTACGTCTTGCCGCAGCCCGTGGGTCCGATCAGCAGGATGTTCGACTTTGCGATCTCGACATCTTCAGTCGGAGACGCATCCGACAGGTTAGCCGAGGCGCGGGGCGTGTGGCCCGACTGGATCCGCTTGTAGTGGTTGTAAACAGCCACAGCCAGCGATCGCTTGGCCGGCTCCTGTCCGATGACGTATTCCTGCAGGAAGTCGAAGATTTCACGGGGCTTCGGCAACTCGAATGTACCGAGGTCAGCAACTTCGGAAAGCTCTTCCTCGATGATTTCATTGCACAGTTCTATGCATTCGTCGCAGATATACACGCCCGGGCCCGCAATGAGCTTCCGGACCTGCTTCTGGCTTTTGCCACAGAAAGAGCACTTGAGTAGATCGGTGCTCTCACCAATGCGAGCCATGTGTCAGTCCCCTAACGTGGTCCTGGAGTGTTCCATCTAGATCTTTGGCCGCTGCCAACTGCTGCAATGGGACGGTCTCCATGCGTCGACTAGGTTCCACTCTAGGCCACTTGGTGCCCCGAATCAGCAATATAGCGCCCGTGGTCTCTCCCCATTTGGAGGGACCACGGGCGCCACTCTCACCAGCTACGGCTTGTTGATCTTCGGCGGTGTGATTTTGCGTGAGGTGAGCACCTCGTCCACGAGACCGTACGCCTTTGCATCTTCGGCGGTCAGAATCTTGTCCCGCTCGATGTCAATGTTGACCTGCTCGGAGGTCTTTCCGCTGTGCAGCGCGAGGGTGTCCTCTAGCCAGGCCCGCATACGCATGACCTCGTTGGCCTGGATCTCGAGGTCCGAAGCCTGGCCGCCCTGGCCGCCGCCGAGTGCCGGCTGGTGGATCAGCACACGGGCGTTGGGAAGCGCAAGGCGCTTGCCGGGGGCACCAGCGGCCAACAGCACGGCTGCCGCGCTGGCAGCCTGACCGAGGCAGACGGTCTGGATCTCGGGACGAATGAACTGCATGGTGTCGTAGATGGCGGTCATCGCCGTGAACGATCCACCGGGAGAGTTGATGTACAGCGTGATGTCGCGCTCGGGGTCAGTAGACTCAAGAACGAGCAGCTGCGCCATCACATCATCCGCGGAAGCGTCATCCACCTGAACGCCAAGGAAGATGATCCTGTCCTCGAACAACTTCGTGTAGGGGTCCTGGCGCTTGAAACCGTAGGGCGTGCGCTCTTCGAACTGCGGAAGGACATAACGGCTTGTCGGCAGCTGGGGAGCCCGGCCGCCGGCTGCGGCCTGGAAATCGTGGTTCATGGTGCCTCCTGTGTGGCAGGTCTATGGGAGTGGGCGTGATGCGGGTCAGTCGCGCTGGGTTCCGCCGCCGCCGGAGACGGATCCGGCATGCGCCGAAATATGGTCAAAGAACCCGTATTCCAGTGCATCCTGCGCCGTGAACCACTTGTCCCGGTCATTGTCCTTGAGGATGGTCTCCACCGACTGTCCGGTCTGCTCGGCGGTGAGTTCGGCCATAACGCGCTTCATGTGCAGGATCAGCTCTGCCTGAATCTTGATGTCAGAAGCGGTGCCTCCGATCCCGCCGGACGGCTGGTGCATCAGGATGCGGGCGTGCGGGGTGGCGTAACGCTTGCCCTTGGTGCCGGAGGACAGCAGGAACTGACCCATCGAAGCTGCAAGGCCCGTAGCCACTGTAACGACGTCGTTCGGGATGAACTGCATGGTGTCATAGATGGCCATGCCCGCAGTCACTGATCCGCCGGGTGAGTTGATGTAGAGGAAAATGTCCTTCTCAGGATCTTCCGCCGACAGCAGGAGCAACTGCGAGCAGATGGCGTTAGCGTTTTCGTCCCGCACTTCGGATCCGAGCCAGATGATCCGCTCCTTCAGAAGCCGGTTGTAGATGTAGTCGTCACGGCTGGCAGGATCAACGGTTGCCATGGTCGGTGTGGTGGATTCGGATGCCATTGCTGATTGACCTCTCACTCAGGTTTTTCTCTCACTGGACACTAACCTGTTTGCGTACTGTTTTGCTCCCGTGCCGTGAGCTGTTCGCTGACGGCGTTAGGAAGCGGGAGGCTTAACGGCAGATGCCGCCAGCAGGGCGCTGACGGCATCTTTTCACGCTAGGTCGAACTAAGCCTTCGTGGACTCCGCATCCGCTTCATCAGTGTCTGAAGCGGAAGCATCGGACTCGACAGCCGACGCCTCGACTGCATCCTCGGAGGCCTCCTCAGCCGCTGTCTCGCTCTCCGCCTGCTCAACATCTCCGGCCGGGCGAACGAAGTCCGAAAGGTCGACAGTCTCGCCGTTGGTATCAGTAACCACTGCAAGCTCCAGAACCTTGGCCAGGGCCTTGCGACGGCGAACTTCACCGACGATCATCGGTACCTGTCCGCTCTGGTCAAGCATCTGCGCGAACTGGTTTGGTTCCATGCCGTACTGGCTTGCCGACGTAACGATGTAGTCGATCAGTTCGTTCTGGCTGACACCGATTTCTTCCTTCTCGGCGACCGCATCCAGGACAATCTCATTGCGGAATGCCTGCTCGGTGTTCCCGCGAACCTCTGCGCGGTGTTCCTCGGTGTCGTGGTCCGCGCCGGCCGAGTGGCTGCTCTCCGAATTGAAGTGCTGCTCAAGCTGCTCTTCGATGACGGATTCAGGCACCGGAACCTCGACGAGTTCCAGCAGTTTCTCAAGCACCTTGTCGCGCGCTTCCACGCCCTGCTCAACGAGCTTGTCTTCTGAAGAGCGCTTCGCCAGATCAGCACGCAGCTCATCAATGGTGTCGAACTCGCTGGCGAGCTGAGCGAAATCATCGTTGGCGTCAGGGAGCTCGCGCTCTTTCACGGCCTTCACCGAAACCGTAACCTCGGCAGCCTTACCGGTGTGCTCGCCGCCGGCGAGCGTGGTCTCGAAAGTCGACGACTCGTCAGCACTCAGGCCCGTCACGGCTTCATCCATGCCTTCCAGCATGGTGCCGGATCCCACCTGGTAAGAGATGTCGACAGCGGAGTCCACTTCCTCGCCGTCGATCTTGGCAGTCAGATCAAGGGTCAGGAAGTCACCGTCGGTAGCGGGGCGGTCCACATCCTTGAGGGTGCCGAAGCGTCCGCGCAGCTCGTCAAGTGCCTTCACGACGTCTTCGTCAGAAGCTTTCGCAGCCTCAACGGTGACTTCGAGGCCGGAGTACTCCGGAAGTTCAATCTCGGGGCGGATATCGAGCTCAACCGTGAAGAGGAGCTGGCCGTCCTGCGCCGTGGGGTCGGGAACCTCGGTGATTTCCACCTCGGGCCGGCTCAGCGGGCGGATCTTCATATCCTGGACGGCACTTTGGTAGAAGCCATTGAGGCCGTCGTTGATGGCCGTCTCGATGACGTAACCGCGCCCTACCCGCTGGTCAATCAGCTTGTTGGGGACTTTGCCTTTGCGGAAACCCGGAACCTGCACCTGGGTGGCGATGGTCTTGTAGGCAGCTTCGATGTTCGGCTTGAGTTCCTCGAAAGGGACCTCCACGTTGAGCTTCACTCGCGTGGGAGTGAGGTTTTCGACAGCGCTCTTCACAGCCTAGTTCTCCTGAATGATAGGGATCGGTTCTGCACCGGGTATACGTATCCCGCGAAGGATCATGTCTGCACTGTTTGGTGCAGGTTTCTGCACCGTTGAACACAGAGTCGGGGTGACAGGAGTTGAACCTGCGACTTCCTGCTCCCAAAGCAGGCGCTCTACCAAGCTGAGCTACACCCCGTTGAAGTGCAGAGGCAAGTCTACGAAAGAAACCGCAAGGTTGCACATTTTGAGAATTCGACCCCCTTATGGTGTAGTTATATGCGTTCCAGACCAACCCGGAAACCGCACAGCTTGCACTGCGATCCAGTCCTTAGGTTGTCACGGGGATGTAGCTTAATGGTAAAGCCTCAGTCTTCCAAACTGATTACGCGGGTTCGATTCCCGTCATCCCCTCCACCTCCTCCATACCTAGCTCTGCGGCCCCTTCCGCATCTGGATCAGGCAGCCTGACAGTACGGACACCAGTACAGCTTGCGAGCACCCATCTCTGCCATTGCCACCGGCGTGCTGCAGATTCGGCATTCCTGCCCGGTTCTTTTGTAGACGTAGTGGGCCTCCTCAGCGGGCACAGCGGAGCCGTTCCCTGCGCCGGGAGACCGATGATTCGGCGTCGTCGTAATAATGCGTCCTGCACGCACGCCCTCGTTCATCAGTAGAACCAGGTCTTCCCACAGTGCCAACGCGCCAGCATCCCCGAGCGCCGGGCCCGGGAGCCATGGATGCACACGACGCCGGAAGAGCACCTCGGCGCGGTAGACGTTGCCGACTCCGGCGATCACGGCTTGATTCATGAGCGACAGGCCCACGGCGGTGCGGGTCCGCTGTACCCGTGCAATGAATTCCGCCGGAGGAGTGTCCGTGTCCAACGGATCCGGTCCAAGCCCGGCAATGATTGCATCCCGCTCCGCGCCGGTAATGACTTCGCAGGCTGTCGGCCCGCGCAAGTCCGCCCAACCGTGTGCGGAAACGAGCCTCACGCGGACTGCTCCCACGGGCGGTGGTGGGCCGGCATAAACGGCGGGGGCGTCGTCGTCGGCGGTTTCCCTCTCCCCCACGCGCCGGGGTGCGCCGATGCTGGACGCTCCCCGGAACCGACTGTCACCACCGAAGCTCCACGCACCGTACAGACCGAGGTGAACACGCATGACCAGGTCATTGTCGAATTCAAGGAACAGCTGCTTGCCGTGTGCGCGGGCGCGGTTCAGGACAGCTCCGTCGATACGTTCCGCGCCCTCGGCGAAACGGCCCTGCGGGCTACTCGCCCTCAACATCTCGCCGGTGAAAACCGAGGTGAACTGGCGTGCGAGCCGGTGTATCGAGTGGCCCTCCGGCACTACGGAAGAATCTTGCCGGTGGTCTCGTAGGCAGCGATCTTGCTGATGCGCCGTACGTGCCGCTCAGCACCGCTGAAAGGCTCCTGCAGAAAGGCTTCGACGATGGCGGTGGCCTCTTCGAGGGAGTGCTGGCGTCCGCCCAGCGCTACGACGTTCGCGTCATTGTGTTCGCGCGCAAGCCTGGCAGTGTCCAGGTTCCATGCCAGTGCGGCGCGCACTCCACGGACCTTGTTCGCTGCAATCTGCTCGCCGTTACCTGAACCGCCGAGCACGATGCCGAGCGCCTCGACACCTGAAAGCTGATCATCGACCACCGCCAGCGCCGCATTGATGCAGAAGGACGGGTAGTCATCTTCCGCGTCGTAGACGGAGGGTCCGTGGTCGATCAGCTCGTGCCCCTTCGCGCTCAGATGAGTGACGAGGTGCGCACTGAGCTCCATGCCGGCGTGGTCGGTTGCAATATGAACGCGCATGTAGGGGTCCGTTCCGGAAGGTTGGAGGTTTCCCTTCCAGATTAGTGCCTGCCGAGCGGCGATGTCGCGGCAAGCCCGGTTACCGCACCTGAACCTTGGAGTCCTAGTTTTCTCCAAGTAGCGAAGGACATCCTTTTCATACATCCAAGGGAAGGAAGACCGATGTCTGTATCTCGGCGACAGGTCCTCACAATGGGGGGACTTGGGGTAATTGGAGCCGGGGCGCTGGCCGTTCCGTTCAGCTCCGTCAGCGCCAAGTCCGCCAGCAAGCTGGCGGACAGTGACATGCCGCTGCCGTACCGCGTACCGCTTACGGTCCCGCCGATTTTGGAGCCCTATGCGGTGGGACGCGCGCCGGACGGTGCGAAGGTCCACTATTACAGCGTCACGCAGAAGGCCGGAATCGCGAAGATTCTCCCGCGGCTGACCACACCCATCCTCGGCTACAACGGAATCTTTCCCGGTCCGACCATCGACCTGCTTCAGGGAACGCGGGCGGTGCTCAAGATCCGCAATCAACTGCCGCAGGTTCACCCCCGGCACGGGCACACCCTTTCGACGTCTACCCACCTGCACGGTTCAGCCTCGCTCCCCCAGTTCGATGGGTATGCCAGTGATGTCACGCCTCCCGGGTTCGCAAAGAATTATGAGTATCCGAACTTCCAGTCGGCTCGTACGCTTTGGTACCACGATCACAACGTGCACACCACCGCGGAGAATGCGTACTCCGGTCTGTCAGCGCAATTCTGCATGCATGATCCCGCGGAGCGCGATCTACTCCCGCAGAACGAGTTCGATGTTCCCCTGACGCTCTCTGATGCCATGTTCGCCGCGGACGGGGGTCTCGCCTATGACGACAACTCCCACTCGGGACTGTGGGGCGACGTCATCCTCGTGAACGGCAAGCCGTGGCCGGTAATGAGGGTCCAGCGACGCGTTTACCGCTTCCGCATTCTGAACGCGTCCATTTCACGTTCCTTCCGCCCGACGCTCAGCACGGGTGAACCTGTCTATGTCGTGGCCACTGACGGCGGACTGATGCCGAAGACCCAGGCGGTTGAGTCCTGGCGCCATGCCGGCGCCGAGCGCTACGAGATCCTGGTGGACTTCTCGGGATATCAGCCCGGACAGCGCGTGGAGCTGCGGAACCTGTCGAACAAGAACAACGTTGACTACGACTTCACCGATCGGATCATGGCTTTCGATGTCACGGACCAGCCGGTGGACACCGCGGACCACACCTGGAAGACAATCCCCGAAACGCTGGTTTCGCACGAAGTGATGAATCTGCGCCCAGCCCGCGATACCCGCGTCCGCAAGTTCCGTGTGAAGAGAGATGACAGCGTCTGGGTCATCGGGGAAGATTCGTGGGCAGACATCATTGCCAGCGGGTATCGCCGGGTATGCGCTGATCCAGGCCTTGGAGACACCGAGATCTGGGAGTTCGAGAACAGTTCCGGCGGGTGGTTCCATCCGATTCACATCCACCTCATCGACTTTCAGATCCTCAGCCGCAACGGTCGTGCACCTTTCTCCTATGAAATGGGCCCGAAGGACGTTGTCTATGTGGGCGAAGGGGAAACCGTTCGCCTGCTCATGAAGTTCGGGCCGCACCGCGGTAAGTACATGATCCACTGCCACAACCTGCCGCACGAGGACCACGACATGATGACTCAGTTCAGCGTGGGCCTGAAGCCGGGCGATGTGGACCTCAACGATCCGATGAAGGCCGCACCCGCTTTCTGGGACGGCGAGTAAGCCCTCCGCCTCGGCATCTCAGTCCAGGCGGCATTCCCGGCAACGGGAAGGCCGCCTGGACTTTTCTGTGGGTGGAGACGGACTGCGGTAGGTGTGCGTGCACAATGGAACGCTCGCGGAGGGACCAGGCTTCATCAGGCACCGCGCACGACGGCGATTGGGCGCCTTCCGCTATCGCCCGGCCAATGCTGCGGCTGTGTGTTCCTTGGAGGCCACGGCGAACGTCTCCGGTATCCGTTCCCTGAGTCTGCGTGCTGGGCAGGCCGACGACGGCGGTGCAGGTGTCCGCTGCCGGTGGGCAGCTCGACAGCCGCGGGGAGGCCATAGCTTGCGGCTGCTCCGCAACAACCATCGGGCAGAGCGATCAGACAAGAAAGGCCTCCCGCGCCGTATAGGGCGCGGGAGGCCTTTCTTGTCCAGGGGCGGGACTGCCCCATCGGCGGTTAGAGGATGCTGGTCATACCATTCCAGCCGGAGCCGACCTGGACTTTCTTGAGCCATCCGCCGTTCCCGTTTCCGGGGTACAGCCACAGCCTGCCGTCCCGATCACGGGCAAGGACGTCAACGTTCGTGTCGCCGTCGAAGTCGCCCGGACCGACAATGCTGGTCATGGTGTGCCAACCAGTGCCGACCTGAACCTTTGCCAGCCACTTGCCTGCACCGTTACCCGGGTACAGCCACAGCCTGCCGTCCCGATCACGGGCAAGGACGTCAACGTTCGTGTCGCCGTCGAAGTCGCCCGGACCGACAATGCTGGTCATGGTGTGNGGGTACAGCCACAGCCTGCCGTCCCGATCACGGGCAAGGACGTCAACGTTCGTGTCGCCGTCGAAGTCGCCCGGACCGACAATGCTGGTCATGGTGTGCCAACCGTTGCCGACCTGAACCTTTGCCAGCCACTTGCCTGCACCGTTACCCGGGTACAGCCACAGCCGACCGTCCCGATCACGAGCGAGGACGTCAACCTTGGTATCGCCGTCGAAGTCACCCGGGGCCAGGATGCTGGTCATACCGCTCCAACCACTGCCGACCTGAACCTTCGATTTCCAACCGCTGTCACCGTTGCCTGGATACAGCCAGAGCTTGCCCAGRCCGTCCCGAGCCAGAACGTCCGGATTTCCGTCACCGTCGAAATCACCCGGAGCCAGGATCGCGGTCATACCGTTCCAGCCGGAACCGACCTGAACCCGCGCATCCCAGCCGCCGGCAGCGTTGCGGGCGTACAACCACAGCTTGCCGTCGGCACTTCTCGCCAACACATCCACGTTCCCGTCACCGGAGAAATCATGGCCATC
>NZ_LMSO01000009.1 GCF_001428435.1 Arthrobacter sp. Soil782 | reverse complement strand
GGGTATGCCTACGTGCCATAATCTGTGAATTTCCTCCTGCACCCATTATCGGATGCGAAACTCACACAGTCACCGGACTCCTACCCGGGGACCCAACCAAGACGTCTACTCCGGCAGAATCGGGGGCTACTCAATGGACTCCCGGATGAAATCCTCGCTGGCGGTCGCGGCGTTGGAGAACGCCGTACGGGCACGCCGCCCGGCAGGGACGGTGGTGCATTCAGATCGCGGCTCCCAGTTCCGGTCACGGCGCTTCGTGGAATCGCTGCGTCATCACGGGCTGACCGGTTCGATGGGCAGGGTCGGTGCATGCGGATAACGCCGCGATGGAGTCCTTCTTTTCGCTACTGCAGAAGGAACGTCCTTGATCGTCAACGCTGGCTCAAACGACGAGGTCTGCGCTCGGCGATGACGGCCTGGATCGAGCAGTCCTACCACCGCCGCCGACGGCAGCGGCGACTGGGAAACTCACGCCCATATGAAACAATTAACCGGTCCGCTCACATAGCGACGGCCTGAGACCCCGAGTCAACAAAAGCCGGGGCAGTCACACCCGATTTGCGAGAGGGCTAGATCGCCACTTCTCTCAGTCAGCCGGTCGGCAGTATGTAAAGCGGGGGGAGACCCGTCTGCCCCATGAGGTCATCTCTGCTCGGTTCGAAGAAGACTGGCACCGTCTCAAGCGCAATGTCCGGCTACCACTCCAGCTGCGTCGTAAGCTGGCTCCGGTCATGATCACGATGAAAACAACGCATGTTGTGGAAGCGCTGGGGCGGCCCTGTCTTGAGAAATAACGTCAGACTCCGCGATATAGCTTCTGATCAAGAGCTTCCAGCCGCTTTGGCGTCTGATACGAGTCGTGCGAGCTCTGAGAGGCTGCGCTGCACGCCATCGTGGTGGTCCCCCGAGTACTCGACGGTAGTTACCCCATAAGCATTCTTCAGAAGATTTCGTTGTGTAGGAGATGTTTTGGTGGAAGCCAGCAGGTAGTGACCGGGCCGACTCCCCTTGGCGCCGAATTGGTTCTCAAGTATCAGGCGCAAGTCCGGATCATCTAAGCTATATCCAATGAATAGCGCGGTTCTCGTGAGTAGAAGCGCTTCCAAGGTGTCCAGAGTATTTCGTCCGTTCCTACGCAGGCGAGTGAAATCCATGCGGGTGAGCACCATATTCGATGGGTTGTCAACGCTTCCGTGCAGTTTGAGCAGAAGGTGTTTTCCTTGCCTCACGTGAGAGGCAACGTCTTCCTGCTCATAAGTAAGTGTTTTATAGCCTGATTGAAAATGGCGTTCCAAAATCTTGTCGTAATTCGTGGTTACGATTATGCGTGGAAACAGATCCGATATTATGTCATGTAGGTCATTTTTTTGGAAGACGGAATGGGCCTCTTGCCCCCCGTCGGTTAGTCGTGCGATTTCTGACCGGAAGTCGTCGAGCCGGCCCTTTGCCTCGCAATGATTTTCGAGTAGCTCTGCCGCCAACAGCAGGTCGCCAGTACGAATGGCTCGATTCACATCTCGGCTAACAGTCGCATTGTTGGTAGCAAACTTATCTCGTAGCGCTTCCAGGAGGCCTCTCCATCGCGGTGGTTTCTGCCCACTCGCATTCTCGCTGTTGCTCGAAAGTCCTGCCCCAATGAATAAGACATAGTCTTGGTGTGCAATTCGATCAATCAAGGCCTCCGACCATTCGGGGGTAATCAGGCGAGCCATCAGTGCTGACCCTCCACAATCTCGAGGTTCTTGATGAGCTGAGCCCCGATGTCCTGCAGTTGGCTCCGATACTTTGCTTGCTGGCTTATCTGGGCCCCCTTCAAGCCGTCCGAAGGCAGGAGTGCGGAGATCGGCGCGTGGCGAGCTTGTGCTAGCGGCACCATGGCAAACATGTGCGGAACGATGCCTAAATCCAGATGCAGGTTGAGAGCCCGGCGCGAATCCTGATGCGGCTGTGAGGACAAGGCGGCCAGCTTCCTCGCTTTTGTTGGTATCTGTTTCTTATATCTGTCGTAGGCATTAACATTTCTACGTTGTCCACCGCTGATAGTTTTTGACACATACTGTTGGATCGTGAATCCGAGATAGGTCGCCTCTAGCCCAGATCCTCTAGGGAAAAATTCTTCCGACTCATTCTCAAATTCATCCCGAACGCTAGCTAAACCGTTGGTGTACTTCTTGGCCCATTTTCTGATCCACTCGCCGATATTGTCGATAGCGAATAGGCTGAAAAGATCTGCTGCGGTTGGCGTCACGAAATAATCTGTGCCGATCAGCACGGTGCGGTTCAATGCTCCCAGACTTGGGCCAGCGTCGAGAATCACCAAATCATAATCCATTGCTCCACGCACAAGCTCAGCAACCCAATGGGTCCGTCGTCCACCACCGAGGTCACCGCTCACAAATGATTCCCAAGATGAGCTGAACGTATCTTCTAGAATCGCGAGAGATGGATGACCGGGCAGAACATCGACTTCGAATCGCTCGCTTCGTACCGGCTCGTATGTGCGATCGACGCCCGAATCACCGCGCCGGATCCATCGCAGAGCATGCAGAATCGACCTCTTATCGTCCTTCAGGGAAAGGTCACCGTAGAGTTCATCCCATTGCGTATCAGACAGTAGAAGTTGCGTCGCGTTGCACTGCGGGTCAAGGTCGACCACGAGCACTCGTCGATTGGCTTCTTTCGACAGATAATAGGCCATATTGCACGCGAGCGTGGTTTTGCCGACGCCTCCCTTGTTATTGATGAAAGCGAGGGATTTCGGCTGATTCATTTGCAATCCTTCGTATGTTGTGCTGCGCTTTGTGGACGTCACTTGCGAGATGGAAAGTTGTCCAGTTGCACTGATCCTATCTATAAGCAGGGGACAAACTTGTGAGTCGGTTCCTCTACTCGAACGGGCAGACCGAGGAGAAGACCGAGGTCTGTGCCCGTAGCGCGTGGTCGGGCTTCGGCATCAATCGGGACTGCCGCACCAACCGTCCTATTCCCGACTGCGTCGAGCGTGCCGTGTGTGCTCGCCGACAGCTCACCCGAGGCGGCAGAGCAGATTGGCATGGCGATCAAGGTGTCGCGCGAGTTGGATGCGTTCGGACTTGATTGAGGCGTTGGACCCAGCGGAACGCTAGTTCAGTGGCACAACGTGCCACTACGCGCGCCCAGGGTTACCCGAAACGACTAAGGTTCTGGCCGACTTTGAACTGCAGGTGAGCCCGATTCCGTTACGCGTCGACCTCGTCCAGCTCAAGCGAATGCTCAGCGTCCGCCGGGACTTCGTCTACGACGTCTGCGTCCGCTTCGCCGAGACTCGCGAGATACTCGTTTCGCACGTCCGCAAGCGATCGGGTGGTGCCCACGACGCCCCAAAAGGCCCATCCGTTTACTTCGGTCTGTGTTATCGATCGCGCCGCGCCGGTTGGGGTGTCATAGCCAACGCCGTTGACGAACACTCGTCCATCCTGTGCGACCGCAGCTTCCGCGCCCTGATACGCTGCAGATAGCGCGCTCAACTTCGCGCCCACCTCGAGCCACCCGGACGAAACTAGCAGAGCGAGGTCGACCATCACCGTAGTTGCGGGCGCGGTTGAATGACTACGGAGCCCGACGTGCCCCGCAGGAGCAGGCCAAATGTTGAGAATTTGTTCGATCATCTGATTGGTACGAGCGATTATTTCCCTCTCGCTCCACGATCCCTCTCCTGCGATTCTCATAGCGTCCTTGGTGATGAGCACATCATCGGAATTTAGGAAGTGATCGCGCTTCGTTCGCCAAGGCCCATTGGACACTTTGCTGTTGAGCGATTGAGTGACGATGGTGAGGTTACCGAGCTGCTGGATCGTCCGGTCACGCTCGGCTTCCTGATCTTCCGTCAGCTCGGCGGGCCAGTGCTTTCGCCATTTTTGGGGCATCAGGTGCTCTATAGTCGCCCTACTTCGTACGATCGGCCCCATGGCTAGTTGGCGCCCATCGGGGTAGCCGCGCTTATGATCTTCCAGTGCTTCCAGAACCATACGAAGGCGACCTTTCAGGTACCGCCAGTAGGCTGGAGCTCCGATTAGGGCTTCTCTCACCTCGTCATCCCCCGGCCAGTAGCCCCACGCAGTGTGGTTGGCGAGCAAGTAGGCCTCGACCTCAGCGGCGAGCTGTACCTTCGGCTTCTTGCTCAGGTACTGCAAAAGGTCCACTATGAATCGGTTGGACCCCTGCGACTGTGCTTTCACAAGTGCCCGACGAACGAACCAGCTTTCAAGCGTCGCTAGGATCCGCTCTCGATCGGCGTTCGGTACAACGGACTGCTCTGACTCGTCGAGCCAAATAAGCAGAGGGCGCGCAATCTCGGAATCCAATGTGCCAACGCGGTATCCGAATAGCTCGACGCGGGTGAGCGGTCCGTTCTGCGTCTGAGCCCCCTCAATGATCGCGCGATAGCGATCTGCCGCCGTCTTGATTTGCGGTAGTAGCAGGCCTATGTCCTTCGCGACAGTGTTCACGTAGTGCTTGAACTGCGTGAACACCTCACGAATTGGGAAATCGGTCAAGGTACGTGCGGTGAGCCACTGCCACAAGAAGAGGGAGGCGCGCGAGTTCTTGATGCGGCCAGTCGTAACCTCTGCTTCCCACCAGGGAGTTTCGAAGTCGGCCCAGTATTTGAGATAGGTGGACTCGGCATTTGTCGCACCATTTGGGATGTTCTGGAATATGAAGTTCTTAATTAGGTCAGCAGCAGAAAGAGGAGTGCCTCGAGCGTTTAGAGTTTCGAAAATGGCCTGTGCATCCTCATTGGCGTCGAGACGAATGCTCGCAATTTCGAGCCGGTCCATGATGGTCGCAACCAACATCCGGCCGCGTCGTTCGGCGTTATCGCCGTCGCCAATCCACGACGCCATCGCCTCCGCGAAGAACTTGTGGGCGTCAGCTAGACGCGACTTTGGAATACCCGAGTAATCCACGGGTGACTGTGCAGACATGACTGCAGTGAAGCCTTCACGGTCACGGTTCGTCGGCCACAACTTGTAGCGATCGTGCTCTTGTTCGCGATATGCGGGGGGATTCTCAACGAGGGGCTCAATCTGCTCCGAAAGGGCAGTCCATCCGTGCCGAATAAGCTCGGCGTGAAGAGCATCTAGCAGCAGCTGCAGGGTTGTAAGACGCTGCTGACCGTCGATGACGTTCCAAGCAGGGAGACTGCCGAGAGTGGTGGGGACTTGCTGGATAACGATCGCGCCGAGGAAGTGAGTTGCATCCGGAACGTGTTCTGAGATGACGTCTATCAGGCGCACAATGTCCTGCCATAGTGGCTCCCATTGAGTTTCCCTCGACCAGACGTAGGGGCGTTGGAATAGAGGCACGACTAAGCGTGTCGGGTTATAGAAGACATCCTTAGGCTTGACGACGTCCGTCTTCATTTGCGGCCTCCCCTTTCGTTGGAATGTCTCTGGATCACCACTGAGCGATGCCCACGACCACCGGGCGTTTCTCGAATGGTCGGTTTCGTTCCCCGAACGCTTGTAATGGTGTGCGGATGCGCCACCTCGCGAAATTGGCGGATGGTGGAGATTCCAATTAAGAGTCTAGGCGTACTAAGTCGCCAAAGCTGAAAGCCTTTCCCGCCGTACAGGCACCCCGCCTCGCCTGTCCGACACCATCCATACCGTGTGCCTCAGATCGTAGAGCGGCTAAGCCTCAGCCGGTCGGTCGGTTGCACCTACTGGGGGATTGCTCGCCTGCAAGGCTGCTGGGTGTCCGCCGTTTGAGCCGGCCCCCAACCATTTGATCAGTGAGTCCTCCAACCCCGCCGGAGTTCCGCCTCCCGTCCAGGCCACATGCCCGTCGGGCCGGATCAACAGTGCGGTAGGAGCATTGACCGGACCGATCACCGGGAGGTTCCATTCGCCGTCGTACGTGGCGTTCACTAACTGCACCCGGTCCACCCATCGGCCCACATTGATACATGCTGGCTCGCCGAGATTGAGAAGCACTGGACGGGCGTTGTGCAGGAGTGTAAACAAGCGAATTGGGCCTTCGGCGGTGATGATGCCGAGGTCGGGCATGCGGCGTCCGAGCAGCGGGTGCCCGTCACCGAGGTCGTAGTGGACGTCCAGTCCGGAGATGAGTCCTGCCAGCCGCTTGCGGGCCTCATCAATCGTGAGCAGGTCGGCGACCGTGTCGGCCAGCGCTGTGACACGCGGGTCAGCTTTTTGCATGAGTGCCTGGGCCATCGTGTGCTTCAGCGCGCGGGCACCGACGGGGTGCCGCTCGGAGTGATAGGTGTCCAGCAGGCTGTCCGGTGCGGTGCCCTTGACCACCTGCGCGAGCTTCCAGCCGAGGTTCACGGCGTCCTGGATCCCGAGTCCAATACCCTGCCCGCTCGACGGCGAGTGGATGTGCGCGGCGTCGCCTGCCAGCAGCACGCGGCCGCTGCGGTAGGCCGCGGCCTGGCGGGTGGCGTCGGTGAAACGCGAGATCCACGTCGGGGAGTGGACGCCGAAGCCGGTGTCGTAGATGTCGGTCAGTGCCGTGGAGAGATCAGCGAGGGTTGGCTCGGTCGCCGGTCCGAGCTGGTTCTCCGTCACGACTACCCGGGTTGTTCGCCCGTCCTCCATCAGGTGCAGGCCGTGCACGCCCACCTCGTCGATGCGCATTCCCGAGGGCGTTTCCTCGGTCACCTCGACCTCGGCGATCAGGCTGCTCCTCGTCGCATCCCAGCCGGGGAAGTCGATGCCGGCTACCTTGCGCACTGCGCTACGTCCACCGTCGGCTCCGATCAGATACTGCGCGCGCATCTGCCTGCCGTCGCTGAGATGCACGTCGACGCCGTCGTCGTCCTGCACGAAGCCGGTCACCTCCAGCCCGCTATGGACCGGCACACCGAGCTCCTCGATCCAGCCGGCCAGAATCCGCTCGATGTGGTTCTGCCACAAGCCAAGCGTGTACGGGTGGCGCGTAGGGAAGTCGCTCATATCCAGCACCGTGGTCCCGAAGAAGGCCGCCTGGACGGGCTGGCCCTCGGCGAGGAACCGGTCGGCGATGCCGCGTTGGTCGAGGATTTCGATGGTCCGCGAGTGGAAGCCGCCGGCACGGGAGCCCACCAGTTCCGACGTCGGGCGGCGCTCGATGATCGTCGCGTCCACTCCAGCCAGGGCGAGCTCACCGGCCAACATCATCCCGGTTGGACCGCCTCCGGCGATGATCACGTCAGCCATTCCAACCTCGCCTCTTGGTGCTTTTTACGGTGCATCGTTCGGGTGCATCCGAGCCAGTGTGAGGCATGACCGGGGTCTTGCCGCAAGCCCCCTTGCCAGCGGTACATTGGAGATGGAAGGACCAGCGAACGCTTCCCGCATCTCCCTTCTCACTCACCGGTTGTAAGTCCCGTCCACGGGCATAGAATCGTGCTCAAGCCAGACGTAAGTGAGAGCAGTCACAGTCCCAGAGCAAGGGGTCAGGCCATGAGTGTGTTCCGCACCAAATCCATCGAGCAGTCCATTCGCGACACGGAGGAGCCGGGACACCAGCTCAAGAAAAGCCTGGGTGCGCTCGACCTCATCGTCTTCGGTGTCGGCGTGTGCATCGGCGCCGGAATCTTTGTGCTCACCGGCCAAGCCGCTGGCGCGAACGCAGGTCCCGCCGTCGCGCTTTCCTTCCTTATTGCCGGGATTGTGGCCGGGCTGAGTGCCATTTGCTACGCCGAACTGGCCTCGACCGTTCCCGTGGCCGGCAGCGCCTACACCTTCTCGTTTGCGACGCTTGGCGAGCTGGTGGCCTTCATCATCGGATGGGACCTCGTTCTGGAGTTCACGGTTGGCTCCGCCGCTCTGGCTACGTCCTTCAGCCAGTACCTCGGCGTCGTGCTGCAGGACACCCCGTTCGCGATTCCTGAAGCCATTGCCTCTGTGGATACGGGAGTGATGAACCTGCCGGCCGGGCTGCTCATCCTCGGGCTGACCGTCGTGCTCATGACCGGAATCAAGCTCTCCAGCCGCATCAATCAGGTCGTCACGGCGATCAAGGTGGCTGTGGTGCTGCTGGTGATCATCGTCGGACTCTTCTTCATCAACGTGGCCAACTGGTCGCCGTTCATTCCGCCAAGCGAGGGCACTGCACCTTCCGAGGCCGGGGTCCTCGACGTGCCGCTGGTGGAGACCCTCTTCCGGCTCGAGCCCACGGTGTATGGACTGGGCGGCGTGTTTGCGGCGGCGGCTCTGGTGTTCTTCGCGTTCATCGGGTTCGACGTCATCGCCACCACCGCGGAGGAAACCCGCAACCCGCAGCGCGACCTGCCGATCGGCATCCTCGGCTCACTCGCCATCGTCACCGTGCTCTACATGGCGGTGTCGCTGATCATCACCGGGATCCGCCCCTATACCGACATCGATCCGGCCGACGGCGCCCCGCTGGCGACAGCCTTTACCGCCGTCGGCGTCACCTGGATGGGCAACGTGGTGGCAATCGGTGCGTGTATCGGCCTCATCGTCGTCGCCATGATTCTTCTGCTCGGACAGACACGGGTGGGCTTCGCTATGAGCCGCGACCGTCTCTTGCCTCCGGCGCTGGGCGCGGTGCATCCGAAGTTCGGGACGCCCTACCGGTTCACGCTGCTGGCCGGCATCATCATCGCGATCATCGCCACCTTCGTGCCGCTGTCTACGCTTGCCGAACTGGTCAATATCGGTACCCTGTTCGCGTTCATGCTGGTTGCGCTCGGCGTGATCATCCTGCGTCGAACACGACCCGACCTGAAGCGGTCCTTCCGCGTTCCGTTCGTGCCGGTGCTGCCGATCATCGCCATCGCCCTGTGCTTCTTCCTCATGCTCAACCTCACGGGCGGGACCTGGCTCCGGTTCTTCGTCTGGATGGCGATCGGCCTCGCGGTGTACTTCCTGTACTCGCGGAAGCGCAGCATCATGGTCACGGGCGGTCCCGGCTACAACGCCGGGATGCCGGAGCAGCAGCGGTAGCCCGACGTCGGACTCGGGGGAGCGGGAGTTGTGCCTAAAGATGAGCATGACAGGTAGTCCCGGTCTATTTCGTTGAGGACCCCTTGCGACATGGTTCGGCGGTTCGAACGGAATCTTCATCTGCCTGACGACCACCAATTGACCGCAACATGTCGGTGATAGTTCAGGAGTTACTCAGTTTTTCAGCAAAATTGACACATCGAACATTGCCCAGTCTCCACAGCGAAAGGAGTACTGATCGCGTATGGCACCGATGATTTTCCTTGTACTGACGCGGATTTATGCTCAGTACACAGGCTAGGCGCCACTCAATATTGAGAAATTGAGCATCTAATGGTTCTGTCACTATAGGACTATGACAACTCCAGAGTCCTCGGGGGCAGGCTCACAGCAGACTTCGCCCCATCAGCCACAGCAATCTCCTTTCGCGCAGCAGGGTCACGGCGGGTCGACGCAGACGCTCCCGCATCAGCCGGAGAAGGCGAAGAAGCAGCGCAACGTCCTCGGACTTATTGCCCTCATCACGGCGATTGTCGGCTTCATCTTCGCCTGTATCCCTGGCGCCCTCATCATTGGCTGGATTTTGCTGCCAATCGCCTTCATCTTGGCTCTCGTCTCCCTCTTCATGAAGGACAAGGCCAAGGGAATGGGCATCGCCGCCCTCATCATCTCGATCGTCGGAACGATCGTAGGGTTCATCGTCTTCTTTGCCGTCGTTTCGGCATCGGTCGACGATGCATTCGGTAGCGGTGACACGACCATCGTCGAACCTTCTGCTGATGCACCCGCCGCGGACGCGGTGGTCGAAGAGGAAGCAGCCGAGGAACAGCCGGCAGCAGCTGCCGAGGGCACGCGTGAGAACCCATACCCGATTGGCTCGGTCATCGAGAATGACGAGTGGCGCGTGGTGGTCAACTCGGTCACACTTGCCGCTACGGATGCCGTCATGGGATCCAACGAGTTCAATGAGGCGCCTGCAGAGGGATCCGAGTACGCTCTGGTGAACTACTCTGCGACCTACCTCGGCGATGACCCGAACGGGCAGATGCCTGCACTTGGTGTGTCACTGGCGTACGTGACCGCGGACGGTACGACTGTCAATGCTTTCGACTCACTCGCTGTCGCGCCGGAAGCCATCGACACTACGAGCGCTCTCTACACAGATGGCACCGCAACAGGCAATGTGGCATTCGCGGTGCCGACAGCCTCGGCTGGCGAAGGCGTCCTCGCCGTCACGCCGGGGATGCTCGCTGACAAGGTATTCGTCGCCGTCAAGTAAGTAAGAAGCTAGGTTCAAGGGCCCGAGCATGGTTTCGTACCGTGCTCGGGCCCTTCACCTTTTGGCTCGAGCGATGCTTCCCGACCGCTGATCACTTGGATACACCGGTGACAACCCTGCAGATCGTCGAGGTCGGCGGCGTCGTGCTGCACCGGTACGAGTACACCGCCACCGGGCGCACCTACCGCAACGTCGAAGCCACCCGAGTCAAGAACGGAGTCGTACACGAGGTCGAGGTGTACTTCGGGGGAGCCGTCTAATCAGAAATCTCCAAGGCCGCGGGTGATTACTGGGAGGCACCCACTCACCTGATCGGAGCCCATCATGGCATCGGTACTCGTTTGTTCCTGCTCCGTCACCGGGCATGTTGTCCCGATGCTCGCGGTCGCCGCCGGCCTGGTGAACCGCGGCCACTCGGTCCGCTTCCTCACCGGCCAACGCTTCGCTGAGCGCGTTGCCGCTACGGGTGCCACCTTCCTGCCGCTGCCACCCGAGACCGACTTCGACGAAACCAACCAGGACGAAGAATTCCCCGGGAAGGCGGGCCTCAAAGGCCCGACTGGGATCCGATACGACCTCACCAACATTTTCATGCGCCCCGGTAAACATCAGTACGACGCCGTGCAGGCCGCCATTGCAGAAACACCCACCGACGCGGTGCTATCCGAGGCGCTCTTCATGGGCGTCGCCCTGCTGCTCAACACGCCACGGGCACAGCGCCCAACGGTCATCAACTGCGGCATCGTGCCCTTGAGTCTTGCCAGCCGTGACACCGCACCCTTCGGCCTCGGCATACCGCCGATGCGTGGACCAATCGGTCGCTTCCGGAACCGCGCACTCAAAGGAGTGACCGAGCAAGTCATCTTCGCGCCGGTGCAGAAGTACGCTGACCAAGTTGCGTGCGACGCAACAGGCAAACCATTCCCCGGCTTCTTCATGAATTGGCCGCGGCATGCGGACATCCTTGTCCAGTTCGGCGTACCCGAGTTCGAGTACCCACGCTCCGACCTACCCGATCACGTCCACTTCGTTGGTCCGGTGTCCCAAAGCGGAGGGCGGGACACCGCCGATATTGTGCTGCCCGAATGGTGGGGAGACCTCGATTCAGGGCGACCGGTCGTCCACGTCACCCAGGGCACCGTCGCCAACCGCGACTACGACGACCTCATCCGTCCCACGATCGACGGACTCGCGAACGACGACGTCTTCGTGGTTGTCAGCACCGGCGGACGGCCCGAAGACACACTTCCAGGACCGTTGCCCGCGAACGTCCGGGTCTCCTCTTACCTCCCGTATGACGAGCTCCTACCCAAGACCAGCGTCGTCGTCACGAACGGTGGGTACGGGGGAGTGCAGTTCGCCCTGCGTCACGGGGTCCCGCTCGTCGTCGCCGGCCAGTCGGAGGAGAAAGCCGAAGTCACCGCCCGGGTCGCGTGGTCGGGAACCGGGATCAATCTGCGCACCAAAGGAGCCAAGCCCGACGACGTCGCGAAGGCCGTGCGCAAGGTCCTCGCTGAACCGTCCTACCGGCAGCACGCCCAGCGTATCGGCAAGGCGATCAAGGAGTCACGCGGTGTTGATGCGCTGGTGGATCTGGTGGAGGCATCCTCAACAGTGACGTAGTGCAGCCCCGACGCGCGGCAATCCCGTCACGAAGGCCCGATACCCCTATAACGCCGGATATGCTTCCTTGATTATTACAGGAGCGATGTCGCTCAATTCAGGGGGAACAGTGCAAGGTCTCAACTTCACCGCGATCGATTTCGAAACAGCGAACAGCAATCGCGGATCCGTCTGCGCAGTTGGATTGACGAAGGTGCAGGGCGGCGCCGTTGTTGACTCGGCGTCATGGTTGATCAAACCACCGGCGTCTATGGGTCACTTCAACCCAAGGAACATCTCGGTTCACGGCATTCAGGCTAGCGACGTTGTCGGGGCAGCGAAGTGGAAAGCGAGCCTGGATCGCATCCTGGCTTTTGCTGGTAGCGACGTGCTGGTTGCTCACAACGCTTCGTTCGACCGGTCCGTCCTACGGAACGCATGTACCGAGTCAGGTTTCGAACCGCCCGAGCTCACTTTCCACTGTTCAGTGGACCTCGCCAGACGTGTGCTCGAGCTCGAAAACAACAAACTGCCCAGTGTCGCAAAAGCTCTCGGTCTAGCTCCATTCCAGCATCATCACGCAGGTGCTGACTCTGCTGTTTGTGCTCAAGCCGTGATTGCTGTCGCACGAACTCATGCCCTGCATACCGTCGATGAGTTGTGGCCGACGGTACGCCCAACCGGTTCCATTGCCTCCGCTCGATACCAGCGGACACCTGCCCTGGCTGAGCTTCCGCAACCCAACCTCGCTGCTGATCCTACTCATCCGCTGTATGGGCAGGTTGTTGTATTCACTGGCGACCTGATCACGCTCGAACGCGGCGAAGCTATGCAGCTCGTGGCCAACTCTGGCGCTATGAATGGCAAAGGGATCACCAAGAAGACCACCATGCTCGTCATCGGTCAGCAGGACGTGAATGCAGATTCCGTTGCCATCTCCCAACGGAGTGGAAAAGAGCGGAAGGCGTTGCAGTACATCGAGTCTGGTCAGGACATCCGCGCTGTCAGCGAGAAGGAGCTGTTGCGCTGGTTGCAGCTGCAAGCGCCAGCACCGAGGCAAGAACGCCCAGGCGTTGCCGCAGCGCTGCCAGAGCCGGTCGTCTCCGATCAGCGAAGCAGCGCACTGGAGGAGACGGCAGGCAAACTCGGAACGGTTGTCATGGGCATCGTGAAATGGATGGGAAGCAATCGCCGATGAAGGAAGACCGAAGAGTGATGGTGCCGCCAAGGTAATAGCGTTACGGACCCTATGAATATTGAGGTTTAGCAGATGACAGACACAGATTCGACGACCGACAATTCCGGCCCCGAGAACTCCTCGGAAGTGCGGAGCCAGGGCACAATCCTTCGACTTGTTGATGCAGCGCTCACCATGCAGGTGCCCGCTGCCACCGCCTACGTCGATGGGCTTCGAGCGAAGCACCCTGAAGCCACGCCGAAGGAACTTCTGAAGAAGCTAAACAGACGGTTTCTGACTGCAACGTCCGCAAGCGGGGCATCCGTCGGCGCCGCAGCTGCGGCACCAGGTGTTGGCACAGGAGTGAGTCTGGCGCTGTCCGCAGGCGAATCCGTAGTTTCGCTGGAAGCGACCGTCTTTTACGTGTTTGCTGTCGCGGCAGTCTACGACGTAAGTGTTCGAGACATTGAACGGCGACGCACCCTCCTCTTCGCAATCCTGCTCGGGAACAGCGCCGACCGCGTTGTGCACGACGTAGCGGGTAGAACAGGAAGGCACTGGGCCAAGGCAGCGATTGGGGCGATACCGATGGAGAGCATCCGACGAATCAACGGAGTGCTGGGGCACAATTTCGTGACGAAGTACGGCACGCGTCAGGGCGTACTTGTATTGGGTCGAACCATCCCGTTCGGACTGGGAGCCGCCATCGGCGGAGGAATGAACTATGCGATAGGGCAAGCAGTGGTGAAATCAACTGGTCGGGTCTTTGGGCCACCGCCCGAAACGTTTGAAGAACGCTGAACAGTAGGCGTCACCGTACAAGCGCGGACAACAGGGATGGGAGCACTCCTGAGAACGTCGCCAAGATGGTGCCGAACAACGCAAGCACCCAGCCAATGCGCCGTCGTCGTGCCTGGTTCACTGTGCGTGACACTTCGTAGAAGGCAGACTCCAGCCAGCGGCCGTCACTCTGGGGCTGCGGATTTTTGTGCCACGTTGCTGGTCGGGCCGCAGCGGCGCTCAGGATTGCGACCCGTTCCGGCGTCAGAACCTGCTTCCGACCGCGAAGGGAACGAATGAGCTCTCGCGGTGTGACTACGGCAATCTCGGGGTGCTTTTCACGCACTGTAAGACTCTTGGCCCCGACGACGACAACAACACCGTCTACGTGGATAGGGTGACCAACCGCGTCCGAGAGAAGCTTCGAAGCTCGTTTTGCTTCATACACGGCATTCGGAATGTGTCGCTGACGCTGGCCTGCCACCATGAGGGTGTTTTTCGCGGTCCAGACTGCCTGCCCGGCATGGCGTTTGGTGTTGACGGTGAACACCCCGCCCGGACCGATGAGCACGTGGTCAATGTCCGACGAACCCCGGCCCACTGGAACGGCATGTAGCACTGTCCACTCGGGGCCGAGCTGGGCTAACAGGGTGCCGACCTCGCGTTCACCCAGCGCGCCCCAGTACCAGGGTGCGCTCTCGGCACCGAGGGTCCGGGCGCCAAAGAAACGCCCTAGCGCGGAGCGGGGTGGATCCGAGCGATGAGCGGTGAGCAGTTCTTCGATTACTGAATGCCCAGGAATGCGCGCGGTCAACGAAGTGCTTTGCGTCGGTTGAGCTTGGGCAGGCAGTGGTTGAGCTTCATGCATTGTTCCCCCATAAATAGATCTCACTCGAAGGGTAATCGATTGAAGGGGTCTCCGAAGCCGGGGGAGCGGCCGGCGAAGCGGCCCAGACTTCCGGCGCGCAGCCAGCATTCCTGATCGGCGGCGTGCTTGCGCTGGTTGGCGATGTGCTCTCGCCCTTCGTGCGGCGGGTCAAGGACGACGACGGCACGCACTAGCCGAAGACCGGGACATCCCGACGCAGGAGGGTTGGTGGTTGACTGGGATTCACCGTCCACCACTTCACCGCGCGAAGGAACGAGAACCCATGGTCATCACCGACTTCAAACGCTATCCGCTGACTTTCGGACCCAGCCCGGTGCACCACCTGCCGCGCCTCAGCAAACACCTCGGCGGCGCGCAGCTGTGGGCGAAGCGGGAGGACGTAAACTCGGGCCTTGCGTTCGGCGGCAACAAGACCCGCAAGCTCGAGTACATCGTCCCGGACATCCTCGCCGAGGGCGCTGACACCATCGTGTCGATCGGCGGATACCAGTCCAACCACACTCGGCAGGTCGCCGCAGTCGCCGCGAAACTGGGCCTGAAGGCGCTGCTGGTGCAGGAGAACTGGGTCGACTGGCCGGATCCGCTCACCGACCGCGTCGGCAACATCCTGCTTTCCCGGCTCATGGGCGCCGACGTGCGCCTTGACGCCTCCGGGTTCGACATCGGCATCCGCAGCTCCTGGAAAAACGCCATCGCCGAAGTGGAAGCGGCCGGCGGAAAGCCGTACGCCATCCCCGCAGGAGCGTCGGAACACAAGTTCGGCGGGCTGGGCTTCGCCAACTGGGCGTACGAGGTGCAGCAGCAGGAGGAGGAACTTGGCGTCTTCTTCGACACCATCGTGGTCTGCACGGTCACCGGTTCCACCCACGCGGGCATGATCGCCGGGTTCGCCGCCCTTGAGGACGCCGGTGGGCGCCCGCGCCGGGTACTCGGCATCGACGCCTCCGCCACGCTGGACAAGACCCGCGACCAGGTGGCTCGCATCGCCCGCAATACCGCCAACCTCATCGGCCTGCAGCGCGACCTGCGCGATGACGAAATCACCGTCCTCGAAGGCTGGGCCGGCGACCTCTACGGCATCCCGGTCGAGTCCACACTGGAGGCCATGCGGCTCAGCGCCTCACTCGAAGCGATGATCACCGACCCCGTCTACGAGGGCAAGTCCATGGCCGGCATGATCGACCTCGTGACCAGCAAGGACATCCCGGCGGACAGCACCGTGCTTTACGCGCACCTCGGCGGGCAGCCGGCACTCAACGCCTACAGTGGCCTGTTCAGGAGCTAGGAGAACGACGACGACGACGACGGCGACTCGCGCACGACCAGCGTGCAGCAGCACCGCTGCAGGGCGCTAGGACTGATCCTTCCGGGCATCTTCCGCGTCGCCACCTTCCTGATTCCCGCAGCAGCCATCGGGATGGCCCTGATCATGGCACTGTCGATCGCCTTCCACATCTCGCGGGGAGAGAAGGGGTTCACCATCAATATTGTGGCTCTGCTGCTCGCGCTCTTCGTGGCCTGGGGACGCTCTACGGGGTGGGCCCTGTAGGAAGCTGGCTCCGGACCTAGTACCGCGGTACTACGCACCACCAAATATCGGCACTCCAGCCCGACGATCGCAGAGCCCGAAATTCCTAATCTCGAAGGACGAACTCCACCAGGGGTTCCCTTCGTGAAAGGAATCTCCGATGAGCACCACCTCCTGGATCCGTGCAGGGTTGTTCGCCCTTCCCGTGTATGGACTTCTCACCGCCTGGTCCTCGCTGGACCCGCAACCCGACCAGGAAACCGATCCCGAAGCGTGGGCTCGATTCGTCAGCGAACCGTCCTATCTGGTTGACCACCTGATCGGTAGCACCGGCGGAACAATCCTTGCAATCTTCGGCATCTTCGCGCTCGGCGCGTATCTGGCCGCAGGGACAACCGTGCGGCTCGCACTGCCGGCCATGGTCATCGCCGTTTTCGGACAGGCGCTGCTCCTGGTGCCTGCGAGCATCTCCACGTTCACCACACCGGCCGTTGGACAGGCGTACCTGGACGGAGTGCCGGGCGTTATGGACCTGGAATTTTCGGACTCCATGATGTTCACTTTCCTGCTCGGAATCGTGCTTGCCCTCATCGGCAGCGTGTTGCTGGGTGTGGCCGTCTGGAGATCAGACACCCTCTCAGTCGGCGCCGGAGCGCTCTGGATCGCAGGCGTGATCATCTTCTACGTCTTCGGAGTTGTGACCGGCATGGTCACCATCGGAGCCAGCCTGCCCACTCAGTCCCTGGGTGCGCTACTGATGGCGGTTGCAGGTGCCTGGATCGCCTATAGCGCCATGCAGCGGAAGCACCGGCCTGTCAGTACGCGCCAGTCGCATTCCAGCGCACTGTAACCAATACACCCAAAAGAAAGACGATCCCATGATTGAGGTCACCAACCTCACGAAGCGGTTCGGCGAAACCACCGCCGTCGACGACATCTCCTTCACCGTGCAGCCCGGCAAAGTCACCGGCTTCCTCGGTCCCAACGGCGCAGGAAAAACGACCACGATGCGCGCCATCGCCGGACTCAACCTGCCGACGGCGGGAACCACCGCCGTCAACGGCAAGGCGATGAACCGCCACGCGTCCCCCATGCACGAGCTCGGGGTACTGCTCGACGCCAACGACGTCCACCCCGGCAGGACCGCGCAGGCCCATCTCGAAGCGCTCGCAGCCACCCACGGCATGGGCCGCACACGAGTACTCGAGGTCCTTGACGCCACCGGATTGGCGGACGTCGCGGGCCGCAGAGCCGGCACCTTCTCCCTCGGAATGCGGCAGCGGTTGGGGATCGCCGCAGCGTTACTGGGGGACCCGGCGTCGTTCATCCTGGACGAACCCATCAATGGGCTTGACCCGGATGGCGTGCTCTGGGTGCGGCGGCTGCTCCGCAGGCTTGCCGACGACGGCCGCACCGTCTTCCTCTCATCACACCTGATGAGTGAGATGGCGCAGGTGGCGGACCACCTGATCGTGATCGGCCGCGGCCGGATCATCCGGGACTCCACCATGGCGGAAGTGCTCGACGCCGGCACCGACCAGACCCGCGTGCTGGTCAAGGCCACCGACCCCGGGAGATTGGCTGAAGCCCTGGCGGCGCCGGGGGTGACGGTCACCCGCACCGACTCCGGCGGCCTGGAAGTGATCGGGCTCGAGGCTGTTGCCGTCTTCACCGCCGCCGCAGCCCAGGGCAACCCGCTGCACGAGCTCACCACCTCCACCGCCTCGCTTGAGGAGGCCTACATGTCCCTCACCCGCAGCGCCGTCGAATATCAAACCTCACCGGACGGCCAGGAAGGCAGCACACCATGACAACCACAACCCTCCGGCACAGCCCGACCGCTAGCAACCTGCTGCGCTCCGAATTGATCAAGCTTCGCTCACTGCGGTCCACTTACTGGGCTGCGGCTCTGACCGTCCTGTCGATCTTCCTGATGTCGTCCGGACTCATCCTGGCAGTGTCCGTGGTCCCAGCCGATGTGAACCCGGATCCCGGCGCGGTGATCCTTGACCAGGCGGGCGAGACCCCGAGCGTCACCACGCTCGCCTTCGGGTACTCATTCGCCCAGTACGTCGTGGCGATCCTGGGCGTGCTGATCATCAGCGCCGAGCGCGGGCCCGGCCTGCTCAACATGACCCTCGCCGCCGTTCCGCAACGCACACCGGTGTATACGGCGAAGCTGCTGCTCAGCGGCGCCGTGGGCTTCGGCCTGGGCCTGGTTGCGTCACTGATCTCGTTCTTCAGCGTCCAGCCGGCGCTTGCGGGACTCGGACTCGGTGCGGATATCCGCGACGTCCAGAGCATCCAGGTGATCCTCGGCGGCTCCGTGTACCTGGGTCTGATCGCGGTGCTGTCCACGGCCCTCGGAGCCCTGTTCAAGAGCACCGCTTCCGGTGGCGGAGTGATGCTCGGACTGCTCCTCTTCGCCCCCGGGCTCGTGGGCCTGATCCCCGGAATTGGAGGTTTTCTCTCCCAGATTTTGCCAACCTCCGCCGGTAGAATGTTGTACCAGCCCGTCGGCACCGTCGGCTGGTCCACCGTCCTCACCGGGCTGTTCATCCTGCTGGGTTGGGCAGTCATCTCGGCAGTCATCGCCGGTGTTCTGTTCAAAAGAAGAGATGTCACATGACACAGACGGGCGCTTCCCCGGCGGGCTGGGTTCAACCCTTCCCCGACGAGGAAGCCCTGCGCCCCGGGGCGGTTCCGCGCACCCGTCGCCTGCTTGAATCAAAACCTTGGCTGATGGACAGCATTGTCGCCCTGGCCTACACCGTCCCGCTGCTCTTCACCCGGGCCATCGCGTTGGCAACCGGTGCACCGGGCGTCAGCGTCTGGCACCTCGTCGTAGCGGTGTTGACCGGAGCGGCACTGCTGTTCAGGCGGCATTATCCGCTGACGGTGCTCGCCGTCGTCGTCGTTTTAACCACCGTGCTGACCTGGTCCCTCGATGCCAGTGTGGACATCCTCGCCGTGCCGATCGCGCTGTACGCCGTGGCGGTCTACCGCTCGCCCCGGGAAGCGTGGCTTGCAGCGGCGGCCGCGTTTGCCGTCGGATTCGCGGGCCTGCAGTTGTGGATTCCGGAGCTGCACGCCGTCGTGACCGAGGTCGGTGAAAACTATGACGAGTGGAATCTGCTGCTGATCCTTGCGCTATGCATGGCCGTCGCTGGACTGTTCGGTTCCTACTCCTATGCCCGTGCCGAGCGGGTTCGCGCCCTGGTCGAGCGCGCCGAGCAGCTCGCACGCGAACGGGACAGCCAAGCGCAGCTCGCCACACTCGCGGAGCGATCACGCATTGCCCGGGAAATGCACGACATCGTGGCGCACAGTCTCTCGGTCATGGTGGCGCTCGCCGACGGCGCCACCGCTACTGCTGACCGGGATCCGGCGCGCACCAAAGCGGCCCTCGACCAGCTGGGCGACACCGGACGGTCGGCGATCAGCGATATGCGGCGCCTGCTCTGTGTCCTCGGCGAAGGACTGGACACATCGGGTCAGCTGGAGCCCGCCCCCGGTCACCGTGATCTTTCCGTCCTCGTTGAGCGGTTCCGCACCGCCGGTCTGCCCATCCGCTATTCGGTGACCGGCGTCGCCATATCCGACGCCGGACGCGAGCTCACCATCTACCGCATCATCCAGGAGGCACTGACCAACGTGCTGCGCTACTCCCTGGAGGCGCGGACCGTTACGGTCGCCATTGCCTATAACCCCACGGAAACCGTGCTTACAGTGCACGACGACGGCCGTCACCTCGTTTCGCCCGCCCCTTCGGTGGGTGCCGGGCGGGGAATCATCGGGATGGGGGAGCGCGCTGCCCTGCACGGCGGCCGCGTGTCGGCCGGGCCGGTTGCCGAGCGCGGCTGGCGGGTTCACGCGGCGCTGCCGGTCCGCCCGGGGGAGTCATGAGCGCCGACACTGATGTCCGTGTGCTGCTGGTCGATGACCAGCCGCTTATCCGCATGGGCTTCCGGATGGTTCTGGACAGCGAGGGAGGGATCGTTGTGGTGGGCGAGGCCAACGACGGCGCTGCCGGAGTGGCGCTCGCGCTGGAACTGCAGCCCGACGTCGTCATCATGGACATTCGCATGTCCGGAATGGATGGGATCGAGGCGACTGCATTGGTCGTGAAGAAGTGCCCGGCAACCCGGGTGATCATCCTGACCACCTTTGACCTGGATGAGTACGCGTTTGCCGGCCTGCGCGCGGGAGCCAGCGGTTTCCTGCTCAAGAACGCGCGGCCTGCGGAGCTGATCGAGGCCATCCGGACAGTGGCCGCCGGGGACGCGGTCGTAGCTCCCAGGATTACCCGGCGGATGCTCGAGCTCTTTGGGGATCGGCTGCCTGACGGTGCGCCTGCGGCTTCCCATCAGAGGGACGTGCGGCTTTCGATGCTCACCGAGCGGGAGTTGGAAATCTTCACCGCCATGGGCAGAGGTTTGAATAACGCAGAAATAGCCCGTTCGTTCTTCCTGTCCGAGTCCACAGTGAAGACCCACGTCGGGCACATCCTGTTGAAACTGAACCTTCGGGACCGGGTCCATGCCGTGGTGCTCGGGTATGAGACCGGTGTGGTGTCCACCGGGGAAACACTGGCGGAGGCGCCGAACCGGATGTGAGCTTCAGCCAAGCGCGGCTCTCACGACCAGATCGAGAATGGGGCGGACGTCGGTCTCGTCATGTCGGGCGATGCGGTGCAGGATGAGGCCCTCTGAACACGCCATCACCGCACCGGCCGCGGTGTGGGGGTCACGGGCGCCCAGACCGCGCAGCACCGGCTCCAGGGCGGTCGCGATCAGGGCTCGGCCGCGCCAGAGGGCCTCGCGCAGGGCGGGATCGTGGCTGGCCTCCATGAACAGGACGAGCCGCGCCGTGGTGACAATTCGCTGGTTGCTGGTGATGTGGTCGACGAGGGCCGCAAGCGCGTCCAGGAACTCGTCAACCGAATCGGGGGCGAACGCTGCGCCGGCCCCTGCCATTTCCTGTTCGACGATGGCATCAGCCACTCCGATGAGCAGGGCATCGCGCGTTCGGAAGTAATTCGACGTCGACCCAGGTGGCAGTTGGGCCTGCTGGTCGATCCGGCGATGGGTGAGGGACTTCAGGCCTTGGGTGCCCAGCAACTCGATGGCGGCATCAATGGCACGGTCTCGGAGGGAAATCACAGAACCACTATAAACGTAGTGACATGGCACTACGTTTATAGTAAATTGGTGCTGTGGGGCCAGACCGTTCAGGAAGGCGACTGCCATGGCGACAGCACTCATCACTGGGGCCGGACGAGGAATCGGACAGGCGATCTCCCTGCGACTCGCCCGCGCCGGTTGGACAGTCTTCGCCGGAGTCCGCGATGACGCCGGCAAGGAACGCCTGACCGCAGGCGACGGGCACATCACGCCGGTCCAGCTCGATATCACCGACGCGGCACACCTTTCATCCCTGGCTGACCAACTGCCCGAGCGGTTGGACGCGCTGGTCAACAACGCCGGCATCGGTGTGCTGGGCCCGATCGAGTCAGTCACGCCGGCTGACCTGCGGCACCAGTTCGACGTCAATGTCTTCGGCCAGGTCGCGGTCACGCAAGCTGTCCTCCCGCGGCTGCGAGCCGCCCGCGGTCGGATTGTGTTCATTTCTTCGACCGGCGGTCGGACTGTGGTTCCTCTGGAGGGCGCCTACTGCGCCTCGAAGTTCGCCCTTGAGGCACTCGCCGACGCCCTCCGTGTTGAACTGAGGCCCTGGTGCATCGGCGTATCGCTGGTGGAACCCGGCCCCACCGACACCGGTTCATGGCGGGAAGTCCAGAGGATGATCGACGACATGGAGACGGGCATGTCCCCGGCACACCGGGAGCTTTACAGCCGCCACACGGCGGGGCTGCGCAGCGTGGTGAGTCGCTTCGCGCCCCGGGCAATGCCACCGGACGCTGTCGCTCGGGTCGTTGAGCGTGCGCTCACGGCACGGCGCCCACGTGCGCGCTATCCGGCCGGGGCTGACGCTCACGTGATGATCGCACTGAATGCGATCTTGCCGACACGGGTTGGTGATGCCGTTGGCGCCCGGGTTGGCGGCGTGAGATAGCGTCGCGGACGGCGTCCGCCCGGAACGGTGGAGATCGCGTGCGAGGGAAGTGCCGCCGTCGTCGGCTTTAGGCAGCACGGTGATAAAGTCGGTACAAAGTAATGCCGTCCCCATCGCTGATGCAGCGCGGGTTACGGCCCAGCAGGGCGTTCCCGCCACGAAGCACCTTACCGCCGGTATTTGAGCTCCGGGTTGCCGCCCGTCACAGAGATCGGATCCCATGACCAGGACTTCACGCCACTCCACACCGCGAGCCGGCCAGGCGCCACCCAAACTCGACCGGGGCGCCATGCGCATCGTCGCGCTGGGTGGGCTGGAGGAAATCGGCCGCAACATGACCGTCTTCGAGTTCGGCGGCAAACTGCTGATCGTCGACTGCGGAGTCCTCTTCCCCGAGGAGCACCACCCGGGTGTGGACCTGATCCTGCCTGACTTCTCCTACCTGCGGGACCGCCTGGATGACATCGTAGGCCTAGTGCTGACGCACGGGCACGAGGACCACATCGGCGCCGTTCCGTACCTTTTGCGCGAACGCGCGGATATCCCCATCATCTCGGCGAAGCTGACGCTGGCGTTCATCAAGACCAAGCTGCAGGAACACCGAATCACCGCCAAGACCGTGCAGGTCAAGGAGGGGGACCGCAAGAAGTTCGGGCCGTTTGACCTCGAGTTCCTGGCCGTCAACCACTCCATCCCGGACGGGCTGGCCGTTGCCATCCGCACCAGTGCCGGCCTGGTCCTCGCCACCGGCGACTTCAAGATGGACCAGTTCCCGTTGGACGGCCGCATCACGGACCTCGCCGGTTTCGCGCGACTCGGCGAGGAGGGCGTGGACCTGTTCCTGCCCGACTCCACCAACGCCGACGTTCCGGGCTTCCAGATCTCCGAACAGGACCTGGCGCCGGCCATCGACGAGGTGATGCGCACCGCTCCGCGCCGCATCATCGTCTCCAGCTTCGCGAGCCACATCCACCGCATTCAGCAGGTCATCGACGCCGCGCACCTGTATCACCGGAAGGTGGCCTTCGTAGGACGCTCCATGGTGCGCAACATGAAGACCGCCCGGGAACTGGGTTACCTGAACATCCCGCGCGGACTGCTGGTGGACTTCAAGGAACTCGACAAGATGGACCCCAAGAAGGCCGTCATCATCTGCACCGGATCACAGGGCGAGCCCATGGCAGCCCTGGCGCGCATGGCGAGCCAGGACCACATGATCGATCTCACCCAGGGCGATACCGTGCTGCTGGCGAGCTCGCTGATTCCGGGCAATGAGACCTCCATCTACCGGCTCATCAATGACCTGACCAAGCTCGGCGCCAACGTGGTGCACAAGGGCAACGCGAAGGTCCACGTCTCCGGCCACGCCAGCGCCGGTGAACTGGTCTACTGCTACAACCTCGTGCGTCCCCGCAACGTCATGCCGGTGCACGGCGAGCACCGCCACCTGAAGGCCAACGCGGAGCTTGCCATCCGGACCGGTGTGGACCCGAAGAAGGCCCTCGTGGTCGAGGACGGCACAACCATTGACCTCAAGGACGGAGTGGCCCGGGTAACCGGCAAGGTCACCGCCGACTACGTGTACGTCGAGAACATGGTGGCCGGCGCCGCCACCGAAGAGTCGCTGCAGGATCGCATCCGCCTCGCCGAGGACGGCGCGCTCACCGTGCTGGCGATCGTCAACCCGGATACCGGAAAGCTGGAGGAGGACCCTGAGTTCTTCCCCGTCGGCTGGGCTCCGAAGGACGGCGAGCTGGACAAGGCAACCGACATCGTGGAGAAGACGCTCGCTCAGCTGAAGGGCGAAAAGACCGGTCCCGACGCGGAGCACGCCATCGCCGAGGGTCTGGTCCGCTGGTCTGACCGCTCGCTGCGACGCAAGCCCGTCGTGACGGTCATCATCGTCGACGCCTAAGGCTCCGTTTCTTCTAAGTACCTGCAAGGGAGCTTCCTTACCTCTTGGTAAGGAAGCTCCCTTTGCGTAAGATTGGTGCATGACTCTCGCCAAGGTAACCAGTAAGGGACAGGTCACCATACCTCTCGAGATCCGGCAGAAACTTGGCCTCGAGGCGGGCTCCCGGATCGATTTCATTCTCACCGGAGAGGGCCGCGTAGTCGTCGAGCCCGTTCGTTCATCGGTGAAGTCGCTTGAAGGCGTATTTCATGATGCCCGCCGCGAGCCGGTTTCTCTGGCCGATATGCAGGACGCTATCGAGGAAGAGGCGGGAAGCGCCGCAGGTGAAAGCCTCGAACCCGGTGAAACCACGTGATTGGTGTGGACACCAATGTACTGGTCCGGTATCTGGTCAAGGATGACCCGCAGCAATCCGCTGCCGCCTCTGCGCTTTTCGCTTCCTTTTCGCCGGAATCACCGGGCTACCTCAGCGTGCCAGTTGTCGTCGAGACATTCTGGGTGCTCAGGCGCGTCTACAAGGTGAGCCATATAAAAATCGCCGATGTCCTCATTGATCTGGCGTCTTCAGAGGAATTGGTTGTGGAGCACTCGGATATTGTGCGCCAGGCAGCTCGACAAGCAGCCGAGGGCTCTGATTTCGCAGATGCTCTGATTGCCCTCAACGGGCGTGAGCGAGGCTGCGACTACACCGCTACTTTCGACTCCCAGGCAGCCCACCTACAGGGAATGAAGCTGCTCAGCTAAGCTTCCCCGCTTTACTCGCCCCCGCCGTCCGCGAATCCGCCGTCGAAGGATCCGGCGAAGTCCGCTTCCGGAGCCGGCTCCGCAACACCCGCATACGTCTGGCCGGAGCCCCCAGCACGCAACGCGGCTGGATCGCTGTAGGGGGAGGCGTCGTCGTCGGCTGTCATGAACGCAAGCACCGCGCTTGGTGCGATCGCGGCAGCAGCAACCGCGCCCGGAACGCGCAGGGCCGGGTCTTCGAAATCGGGCACCAACTCAACCTCGAACGGCACATGCCCACTGTCATTGATGTCCATGCTGTCCTCCGTCGCTGAGCCGGTGTGTACTTCTGATCGTCCTCGTTTCGCCGGCCATGTCAACGCCCTGTTCACCCGAATCGGGGCACGGCGTTCCCAAAGTGTCACCGATCACGGATAACCTGCTGTCACCGCATTACGACAGGGAGTTGGTTTCACGTGTTCCACACTTTCAACAGAGGGCCTCGCCGTGCCATCACGGCCGTCGCGCTCAGCTGCGCCGCAGCACTGACGCTCGCACCGGCAGCAACCGCCGCACCGGGTGACGCCACCATCAAGGGTTCCAACGGCAAGACTGCCTCCATCACGGTGATGGGTACCAGTGACCTCCACGGTTACATTGAGAACTGGGACTACTTCACCAACGCAGAGTACGACGACGCCGCCTCCAACGATGTTGGCCTCGCCAAGATTTCCAGCCTGGTCAAGCAGGTCCGTGCGGACCGCGGTGAGGAGTCCACCCTCCTCATCGACAACGGCGACACCATCCAGGGCACCGCGCTCACCGACTACTACGCCAACGTTGAACCCATCAACGAGACCGGCGAGCTGCACCCGATGGCGGCCGCCATGAACGTCATGGGCTATGACGCCACCACGCTGGGCAACCACGAGTTCAACTACGGGCTGCCGCTGCTGCGCGCGTACGAGGAGCAGCTCGACTTCCCGCTTCTCGGCGCCAACGTGAAGGACTGGGAGACCGGCGAAGATGCCTTCACTCCCTACGTCATCGAGACGGTCAAGCTGAACGGGCAGAAGCCCATCAAGGTCGGCATTCTTGGCCTCACCACGCCGGGCAGCGCCATCTGGGACAAGAACAACGTTGAGGGTGAACTGCGTTTCCTCGACATGGTTGAGCAGGCAGAAAAGTACGTTCCCGAGATGAAGGCAGCGGGCGCCGACGTCGTTGTTGTCAGTTCCCACTCCGGGCCATCGGGCACCTCTTCCTACGGCGACAGCCTGCCGGTCGAGAACGCTTCAACGCTGATCGCCGAGGAAGTGCCGGGGATCGACGCCATCCTCGCCGGCCACGAGCACCGCGAGATCGCCGAGCGCTTCATCACCAACAAGGAGACCGGCGAGCAGGTGCTCCTGACCGAGCCCAAGCAGTGGGGCCAGCGCCTCTCCGTCATGGACTTCGAGCTGGTCAAGGTCCGTGGGCAGTGGGATGTTCTCTCTGCTAGTTCGGAGCTGCTGAACGCCAACACCGTTGAGGCTGATCCGGAGATCTCGGCGCTCGTGGCGGACCAGCACCAGCAGGTCATTGACTACGTCAACACCGCGATCGGAACGGCTACCGAGACCATGTCCGCCGCCGAGTCCCGGTATAAGGACACCGCCGTCATGGACTTCGTGAACAAGGTGCAGGCGGACGCCGTGGACCGGGCGCTGGAGGGAACCGCCAACGCGGACCTTCCGGTCCTGTCGATTGTTGCGCCGTTCAACCGGGCCGCCGTGATTCCTGAGGGGCCCGTGACCATCCGCGACATGGCTGGGCTGTACGTCTTCCCGAACACGCTCTTCGGTGTTGAAATGACCGGTGCACAGATCAAGGACTACCTCGAGTACTCGGCGAAGTACTTCAACCAGACCGCACCCGGTGCTCCGGTTGATCCGGCCACGCTGACCAACGCGGGCGGCACTCCGGACTACAACTACGACATGATGTCCGGTGTCTCCTACAGCATCGACATCAGCAAGCCGGTGGGGGAGCGCATCGTGGATCTGAGCTACAACGGCGCACCCATCGATCCTGCGCAGCGTTTCGCTGTGGCCACGAACAACTACCGGCAGTCCGGCGGCGGGAACTTCCCGCATATCGCCACCGCGCCGGTACTCGTGAACCAGCAGACCGAGATCCGCCAGTTGCTGATCGATTACCTGATCGCCCAGGGCAGCATCGACCCGGCGAACTTCTTCGAGGTGAACTGGCAGCTCACCCGTGCGGGGGAGCCGGTCTTCAATTAGCGGCACCCGCAGTAAACGCGCAGGGCACGGGCCGCTGGGTCCGTGCCCTGCTGCTATTGCTACCCGGCGAGGCCGAGAAAGACGAGCAGCGCGCGATCGAGCCGGACCATGTCAGGGTCGGTCAGCCGCCCCAGGGTTTCGCGGACATTGTCCCGTGGCATGGTCACAATTTTGTCCACCATGAGCTGACTTCGTTGTGAAATACCGGTGGTGGCAGTCGCCTCGACAGGAATGCGGATAAGCGGCGCCTCCACCCAATGCGTGGTCAGGGGGCACACCGTGAGAGACCCTGTTGAATCAAAACGATCATCTTGAACGATGACGACGGGCCGCGGCTTGCCTGTATAGGATCCTCTTGCGGCAGCTACGCAGATATCGCCGCGGCTCATGCGTCGGGCTCCGCCTCGGCATCCCACTCGACCGATATGGCGTCAACGAAAGCCTGGTCGTCCGCTTCGGAACCGCTGGCGGCTACGAGAGCCGATTGGCGGTGCGCCGCCGCGGCAAATTCAGGAGAACGCACATCGGGCACCCAAAACTGGACAGGCCTCAGCCCCTGTTCACGCAGGCGCTTGCGATGTTCCTGAACACGGGTTCTACTGGTCATAGAACAATGTTACATGTAACAACACAAGAAGGCAGGGCGGGATGCTCACGCATCCGCGAGTCGCTGAAGAGCCCAGTCCCAGTGAATCAATTCCTGCTCCAGGCGGACCGCGGACCCGTACGTATGGTCCTGAAGCGCTTGGTACAGGAGCAATTCCTCCGCCGTCAGCCGCGTCAATTCAGCGCGCGTAGCTGAGGGCTCGGTGCCCCAGGCATCCCGATGAGCCAGCAAGGTCGCTTCATCCATGAGCACGCTGGCCACATGCGGGTGCTCAGAACGCAGTCCGTCGAGGATCTGGAAACCGTGCGTGTCCAGATCACCCCAATAAAGCACGCTGCATTCTCGCAACCAGTCGGCTTCATGCAACGCTGAAAAGCCGTAGCCCTTGCCGAAGAGAGCGAGGCTCCCCGTGCGCTCCGGGAGGGCCAAAAAGTTCACCAGGTTCTCGGTCACAACACAGTGCGGACTGGCAGCGCCAGGGTGCTGAAGGCAGGAGTTAGATTGAGATGACCCGGACCAGATGGTCGAGCCCTGCGAAATCATCACCATTGCGGGTGTAGAGGTCCAGACCGTGCGCATGGGCGGTGGCTGCTATAACCAGATCAGCGAATCGACTTCCCGGTTTCCGTCCTTCAATGACGACTGCGGCGACCACCAGTCCGTAGCTGCGGGCGGCGGCGCCGTCGAACGGGATCGGTTCAAGTCTCGCTTCAACCTCCTGCAGCCGTGCCTGTCGTTTAGCCGCTTCGCCCGGCGTCGCAGCAAGATGAGGACCAGCAGTGAGCTCAGCCGTTGTGATCGCGGAAATTGCTACCTCATCAGGTAGTGCGCCGGCCACTGCAGGATCATGCCAATCGATGACAACCGATGTATCCAGCAGTCTGCGAGGCGCGGTCACAGGCCCTGATCAATCTGCTGGTCAAGATCGGCTCGAAACTGATGCCGATCGATGCGCACGCCGGCTGCCGCCAATGTGGCCAGCTCCTCACGGGAGACGAACGTGCTTCGACCAGTTCGTGCAGGCCGCAACTCGGCGACGGGCTCTCCATTGCGCGTGACGATGAACGTTTCTCCCGCTTGCACTGCATCGATCACTCTCGCGTTTGTCGTTACGGAGTTCTCGCTGTGCGATGGTTTTCACAAATCACCTGTAGCCCTCGATGCTACGGAGTGCTACAGCAAGACTTCGCTGGAGGACCTGCGATCATTGGTCGCCGCGCAGATCATCGAGCACGTCGGCCGAACTCTCACTTTGACGCGCACGGGGTAACAAACGGAAGTCCGCTGCTTCGGAACTCACCGGCCGGACGTTGCCGGCGAGCAGTGCAGGAAACTGCAGCGCGCCCTCCTTATAGACCTGCCCGATCATCTCGCGCAGCCGCGCAAGCTGCCCTTCCGATTCCAGCAGCCCGTCCAGGACGACGACGTCGGCCAGGTAGTCCGGAGCAAGCCGGCCCACGGACTGCTCCGGGGTGATCAGTTCCCCCGCAACCGACGTAGTGGCGGCCAGCACCTGTTCGAGGTTCATGCCGGCATCCGCCATCAGGGCAAGCTCTTCGAGGTTCTCGCCATGAACTCCCACGCCGGAGTCCGTCCCCATGGCGATCCGGACACCGGCCTCAACAGCACGGGCAACTGAAGCACTGTGATCATCGGCGACCCGCTTCGCCTTATCGATGACCTGAGGCGGAAGGCCGCTGGTACCGGACTCGCCCTTGCGGATGACCGCCCGGGGCGCAGCGAGGGTAGGCACCAGGTAGGCGTTGGTGTCCAGAAAAAGCTGGATCGCCTCCTCGTTGAGGTAGATTCCGTGCTCGATGGATCGCACGCCGGCCCGCAGTGCGTTGATGATGCCGGCGGTGCCCTGCGCATGCGCCATGACGTACTTGCCCTGCAACTCTGCTTCTTCAACAATGACGGCGATCTCCGTCGGAGTGAATTGCGAATGACGCGGGTCGGTGGTGGGGGAGAGTACTCCTCCCGTGGAACAGATCTTGATCTGGTCCGCTCCGGCCCGCAGCAGTTGGCGGGTGACCTTCCGGACCTCCTCGACGCCGTCGGCAATTCCGCTCGGCCGCCCGGGGTGAGGGCCCAGCGCAGGGGAGTCCACACCGGAGGGCAGCCAAAAGTCCCCGTGGCCGCCGGTCTGGGACATGATGCTGATTGCCAGTCGGAGCCTCGGCCCTTTCACGAGGCCCTGCTCGATGGCCAGCTTGGCGCCGAGGTCAGCGCCGCCGGCATCGCGCGCCGTGGTGATGCCCGCCCGCAGCGTGGCCTCCAGGTTCCGCACCGATTCGTAGAACTGCAGCGAAAACGGCTCGGCCACGGCCTGGATGGAACCGGGGTTGGAGGTGGTCGCGTGGATGTGCAGGTCGATCATCCCGGGGAGCACTGTGCGCCCGGTGCAGTCGACCACCGTGGCGCCGTCGTACTGGGGCGCTTCTGAGGCACGCGGCCCCACCGCTTCGATCGTGGTGCCCCGGACAATAACGTCAGCGGGCTCGGGGAGGAAGCGTTCGCCGTCGAACACATGGCCGTTCCGGAAGACTGTGAGAGTGGGTGTCATGCAGCCACTCTAATAAGTACGCCGCAACGGCGGATCCTCGCCGCCCGGCCGCTGCACCAGAATCTGGTTCACGCCGTTCAGCCCGCGCTCAAACCCAAGCGCGCTCGAGGCCATATACAGCCTCCACACCCGCGCCCTACCCTCGCTGGTGAGCCGGACCGCCTCGTCCCAGTTCTCCTCGAGGTTGCGCACCCACGCACGCAGGGTGAGTCCATAGTGCAGGCGCAGCGCTTCGACGTCGAGCACTTCCAGCCCCGTGGATTCCAGTGCGCCCAGCATCACGGTGAGGCTCAGCATCTCGCCGTCGGGGAACACATAGCGTGGGATGAAGGAGTCAGGATCCGGCGGCATCTCGCCGGCGTTCCACGAGATTGCGTGGTTGAGTAGCCGCCCGCCGGGCCGCAGCAGGCCGTGCAGCTTCGATGCATAGTGCCCGATCTGCTCCCGCCCCACATGCTCGGCCATGCCGATGGAACTGATGGCGTCGAACGGGCCGTCCTCAACGTCGCGGTAGTCCTGAACGCGGATCTGGATCCGGTCGGAAAGCCCGACGGCAGCCGCTCGCTCCTGTGCCAGCGCTGCCTGCTCCTTCGAAAGAGTGACACCAACGACGTCGACTCCGTAGTTCTGCGCGGCATGCAGCGCGAAGCTGCCCCACCCACAGCCCACATCAAGTACCCGAATGCCCGGCCGCAGTCCGAGCTTGCGGCAGACCAGGTCGAGCTTTGCCTCCTGGGCCGCATCGAGCCCGGTGTTCTCGTCGTTCCAGACAGCACAGGAGTAGACCATGGACGGGCCGAGGACGAGCGCGTAAAAGTCATTGCCGACGTCGTAATGGTGGGAAACCGCGGCGGCGTCGCGCTTCTTCGAATGCAGCCGGCCAGCCTTCGCAACACTCATTTCCTCCGGTGGCGGCGCGGGCGGAAGGCCCAGCGCGCCAACCCGGACGGCGGTGGTCAGCAACCGCAGGCGCTCGCTGAGAGTGGGCGGACGGAAGGCCTTCAGCTCGGCGAACTTTCCCACCGAACTTAGCACGGAGAAGCTCTCGAAGAGGTCGCCGGGACCGTCAATATCACCGGCGACGTACGCACGGCTCAGGCCCAGCTGGTTGGGGCACCACAGCATGCGGCGCAACGCGCGGCGGGAGCGGAATTCAATCACCGGCGCACCCGACGGTCCAGCCTCCGAACCGTCCCATGCACGGAGCCGCAGCGGAATCACCTCTGTGCCGAGAATGATGCCCAGGGCTTCCGCCAACCGTGGTGCTACTCCCTTTGCTTTCGCCATGTACTCCTGTCTACTCCGAATTGCGCCGACGAACCAGAGCCTCCAACACCTCGGAACTTTTGCGCAGATCCGGTGACCTATCGGCCAGTTGAAGCCACCGTAGGTGCGCAAAACTTCCCCGGGAACGGGCACACGCGGCACTCGTTTCCGAAGGCAACTAGGATGCAGGAGGGCGAATTGCCTTCTAAATGTTTACGGGGGACGACACTCTTGACGCGGCCAGGCCTGATCCACACGAATGCACTGACTCCGCCGGATCTTTTCTGGCGCATTGCTGGCGTCATCTTCCTGACCGTCGGCGTGCTGATCGGGGTGGCGTTCGCCGTCGGGCCGTTGGTGTTGCTGGCCGTCTATCGGAACCCGTGGCTCTTGCTTCTCCTGCCGCTGGTGCCGGCCGGGGCCTGGATGGCGGTGAAGGTCTTCAAGCATGGCCAGACACTCCGCTGGCACTACGCTCATCTGTCTGAATTCACCCTGCATGAGGACCGGATTGAAGCCGTGGAGTGGCGCACGCCGTTCATGAAGGGCGTGCAAATTCGTGCCGATGAGGCGCCGCGTGAGCGCACCATCCCGCTCAATGCCGTCACCTCTGTGGTGGCGTCTTTCGCGATTGTCCGCCGGACAACGACACCTCGCCACGCGATCCCTATCATCGAGACCGCGCCGGTCCTGTACATCCGGTACGACGACGACGGCCGCCAGGAGCTGCTGAGCGTGCCCTTCTCGTCGCACAAGGATGAGGGCGTTGACCGGTGGCTGGGCTACTTCGCCGGCGCAGGCATTCCGTTGTTTTACACTCCGCGGACCCTCTTCCGGCATGACACGCAGATCCTCACTGATGCAGACCGGCTCAAGCATCTCAACGCCGCGGCTGATCTTATTCCGTACACGTTCGCTGAGGGCTGGCTCGCGGACGAACACGAACTTGGCACCCAGTGGAGGGCCCTCGACACAGCGATCCGCCACGAGGAAGAGGCCAGGGACCCCGAGTTGAAGGACAAGCGAGCCCGGCATTCGGGGCGGACCTGGATCTCGATGGCACTGATTTTCGTCTGGCTGATGATTGCTGTTTTCTTTCAGCAGCTCGCCGCACAATGGGGGTACCTGGAGCCGTTCAACCCGCTGGTCAGCTTCCTTTGTGTTCTTGCCTTCGGCTTCGCCTTCTTCCATAGGCTCCGCAGCTACCTGCGCTGGCCCTACATGTTCATCTATTCCGGCGGCGTGCTCCTCAGCGCGATCGCGGCGCTGATCCCGAGCCGCCCAGGGCTGGAGCTGGAGGTGAGCGAAAGCTTCTTCATTGCAGCCCTGATCTACCTGCCGCTGTGCTGGGTTCCGTACGTTGTGGTGAAGGCGGCGACGAAGAAGCTGCGTGAGAGGGACGGAAAATCCCCGGAACTTTTGGGCAGCTTCGGCGACTCCGCTGCCGGTTGAAGTCCCCGTAGGTGCGCAGAAGTTCCGGGGGTTAGCTGACCCGAACCTGTCCAGCGCTGACCTCCCACCGCGCATCCAGCCGGACGTTCTCGAGCATCCTGCGGTCATGGGTCACCAGCAGGAGCGCACCCGTATAGTCCTCCAACGCTTCCTCGAGCTGCTCAATGGCTGGCAGGTCGAGGTGGTTGGTGGGTTCATCGAGCACCAGCAGGTTCACCCCGCGGGCCTGCAACAGTGCCAGCCCGGCCCTGGTGCGCTCACCGGGGGAGAGCTTTCCGACCAGCGCCCCGGTCTGGTCCGCCTTCAGTCCGAACTTGGCCAGCAGCGTGCGAACCTCAGCCTGCGCCAGGTCCGGCACCGCCGCCTCGAAGGCGGCCGCGAGCGTCTGGTCCTCCGCGAGTTGTCCGCGAGCCTGGTCTATTTCGCCGACGGCGACATTGGCTCCGACCGAGGCGGCGCCGTCGTCGGGGTGTTGATGACCCAGCAGCAGGCGCAGCAGGGTGGACTTCCCTGCGCCGTTGGGGCCGGTGATGCCGATCCGCTCACCGGCGTTGAGCTGGACCGACACGGGGCCCAGCGTGAAGTCGCCCTGCCTCGCCACGGCACCGTTCAGCGTCGCCACCACCGAACTGGACCGCGGCGCAGAGCCGATGCTGAACTGCAGCTGCCACTCCTTGCGAGGCTCCTGCACCTCATCCAGCCGGGCGATCCGCGATTCCATCTGGCGGACCTTCTGCGCCTGCTTCTCTGAGGACTCCATGCTCGCGCGGCGGCGGATCTTGTCATTGTCCGGACTTTTCTTCATGGCGTTCCGCACGCCCTGCGAGCTCCATTCGCGCTGGGTGCGCGCGCGCGAGACGAGATCCTGCTTTTTCTCCGCATACTCCTCATACGCCTCGCGCGCATGCCGTTTGGCAACGGCACGTTCTTCGAGGTAGGCGTCGTAACCGCCGTCATACACCGCTACCTGATTCTGCGCGAGGTCAAGTTCCACCACGGTGGTGACACAGCGCGCAAGGAACTCACGGTCATGGGAAACGAGCACCGCGCCGCCGCGCAGGTTCCGCATGAACGCCTCCAGCCGTGCCAGTCCGTCGAGGTCC
Organism: Arthrobacter sp. Soil782; assembly: GCF_001428435.1. GTDB lineage: Bacteria > Actinomycetota > Actinomycetes > Actinomycetales > Micrococcaceae > Arthrobacter_D > Arthrobacter_D parietis. The sequence continues at coordinate 561,415 of NZ_LMSO01000009.1, read as the reverse complement.
AGGTCGTTGGTGGGCTCATCGAGGAGGACCACATCGAACCGGCTCAGCAGCAGCGCGGCGAGGGCAACCCGGGCGAGCTGGCCGCCGGAGAGCCCAGTCACCAGGGCGTCGCGGCCAACACCGGGTGCGACGTCGGCCAGGACCGCCGGGAGCCGGTCCTCCAGATCCGCCGCTCCCGAGGCGAGCCAGTGTTCCAGCGCCGCCGAGTAGCGATCATCAGCGCCTTTGACGGCGGTACCGAGTTCTTCGGCGGCGGCTTCCATCGCCTGGGTAGCGGCAGTTGCTCCGGTCCGGCGGGCAATGTACTGCTCCACCGTCTCACCCGGTGTGCGCTCATGTTCCTGCGGGAGCCACCCGACGAAAGCATCCTTGGGCGAGGCCATCACGGTGCCCGCGAGCGGCTCATCCACGCCGGCGAGCAGACGGAGCAGGGTCGACTTGCCGGCACCGTTGGCACCCACCACCCCGACGACGTCGCCCTCGGTGACGGTGAGGTCCAGGTTGGCGAACAGGGTGCGGTGGGCGTGGCCGCCGGAAAGCGCCTTGGCCACGAGGGTTGCAGTCATTGATTCAGTGTAGGAGCCGGTGGCAGTCAGCCGCGCGTCAGGAATGTGTCAGTGAGAGGGTGCAGACTGGACGGGTCAGTATCCAACGATGCCCCCAACCTGGAGGAACAGGCATGACCGATTCGGAATCAACGCTCATCATCCTCGGGGGAACCGGAGACCTGGCAGCCCGGCTGCTCCTGCCGGGGGTGGGAAAGCTGCTCACGGAGGAACCCGATCGGCGGATTCTGGTACTGGGTTCGGGGCGGAAGCAGTGGAGCGATGACCAGTGGCGCAGCACGGTGAGCGAGGCCTTCTCCACCGTGGACGCCCATGGCGCTGCCGTTGACCATGTCCTGTCCACGTCGCGCTACCTTGCCGTGGATTTCTCCTCTCCCGAGGAACTCGCCGGGCTCGTCCGGGAAGCACACGGCAAGCCGATCATCTACTTCGCACTGCCGCCGAGCGTAACGGCCACTGCAGTGGAGGCCCTGCAGGATGCACAGCTGCCGGAGGGCACGGTGCTGGCGCTCGAAAAACCCTTCGGCAACGACCGCAGGAGTGCAACCGAGCTGAATGAACTGGTCGCCGGGGTGGTTCCGGAGTCGCAGGTCTTCCGGGTGGACCACTTCATGGGCGAGTCAACAGTCCTCAACATCCTCGGGTTGCGCCTGGCCAACCGGGTATTCGAACCACTCTGGAACCGGGACCATATTGCGCGGGTGGAGATCGTGTATGACGAGCAACTCGGGCTCGAAGGCCGCGGCGGCTACTACGACAAGGCCGGAGCCATGGTGGACATGCTCCAGAGCCATCTGCTGCAGATCATGGCGCTGATCGTCATGGAGCCGCCGGCCGAGCTTGACGCTGCGGATTTCCACGCCGCCAAAGTCCAGGCGCTCCGCTCGATTCACCTGTGGGGTAATGACCCGCGGACGGCGAGCAGACGTGCCCGCTACACGGCGGGCACCGTTGACGAAAGGGAGCTGCCGGCCTACGTCGAGGAAGACGGTGTGGATCCCGGGCGCAACACCGAAACCCTTGCCGAGCTCGACGTAGAGGCGGCGAACCGACGGTGGGCGGGAGTGCCCTTCACCCTGCGTTCCGGCAAGGCGATCGGGCAGCCGCGCAAGGAAGTGATCGTGACCTTCCGGGAGGTGCCGCACCTGCCTCAGCGGCTCAACGGAGAGAACCGGTCCAACGTGCTGCGACTGAACCTCGAAGATGGCGGCGTGGATCTCGGAATCAACGCGAACGGGTCAGGGCACCCCCTGGAACTCCACCGGACGCACCTCTCGGCAGAGGTGGGACCCGGAGACCTGAATCCCTATGGGGAAGTCTTGCGTGGAATGCTCGATGAGGACGCGATGCTCGCCCTGGACGGTTCCGCGGCTGAGCAAGGCTGGCGGATTGTCGATGCGGTGCGCGAGGCGTGGGCCGGTGGTGAGGTGCCGCTGGATGAATACGAGGCAGGTTCAAACGGCCCACAGTGGCCTCGCCCCTAGTGCCCCGGCCTTCCAGCGGCGCCGTCTTACATTGCCGCCCGGCCGGATTCCGGCCCACGGGTAGGGTTACGGTGAAACACGATCGAGGGAGATTTTCTGTGCGAAGGCCGGACAACCAGCCGGACAACCAGCCGGATCACGAAGCAGCCGCGATAGCCGACTACGGACTGCTGGCAGACTGCCAGGGAGCCGCCCTGTCCTCCCGGGACGGCTCCGTCGACTGGTGGTGCCCGCCGCGCTTCGATGCCCCCAGCGTGTTTGGGCGCCTGCTGGATCCCGACGCCGGACATTGGACTATCCGCCCGACGGGCACCTACACAGCCACTCGCCGCTACCTTCCCGGGACCATGGTCCTCGAAACCGAGTTCGACTGCGGGGAAGGAACCGTCCTGCTGACGGATGCGCTGGCCCTGGGGCCAGGGGAGCGGGGCCACGAGGTCGGACACAACTCCCCGCACATGCTGCTTCGCCGGGTCGAGGTGACCCGGGGAACCGTTGAACTGGCGGTCGATCTTGCTCCCCGTCCGGAATACGGACTGATCACTCCTCATTTCACGCAGACGGCGACCGGATGGGGGATCCGCGGCGGCGCCGACCGTCTGACGCTGACCGCCGGGCTGAACCTCACTGCCGCCGACGGATCACTCGGCGGCACCTTCCGGCTCGAGGCTGGAGACGCCGCTGTTTTTGCGCTCCATCACCAGGGCGCCGTGACCGCCGCGCACCCGGCCGCCGACGGCGCCGCTGAGCTGGACAACACCATTGCCGCGTGGCGGTCCTGGAGCGACATGCACCAGAGCTACCGTGGTGCCTACCGCGAGCAGGTGCACCGCAGCGCCCTGGTGCTCCAGGCACTCACCTATAGTCCGACCGGCGCGGTCGTCGCGGCACCCACCACCTCCCTGCCGGAGGAGCCGGGCGGCACCTCCAACTGGGACTACCGCTACGGCTGGCTGCGTGACGGCAGCCTGACCCTCAAGGCGCTGTGGGTGGCAGCGTGCCCGGACGAGGCGCAGGATTTCTTCGACTGGATCACCACGTCTGTCGGCGTGCTTCGCGACGGGCACCTGAGCATCATGTTCGGCGTGGGCGGCGAGCATGACCTCACTGAACGCGAGTTGGACCACCTGGCTGGTTATGCCGGATCCCGGCCGGTCCGTGTGGGCAATGACGCCTGGGACCAGAAGCAGCTTGACGTCCTCGGTGAGGTCTTCGAGTGTGCCTGGATCCTGCGGGACCAGCTCGGCGAATTCCCTACCGAGACCCGGGAGTTCCTGGTCGCCGTTGCGGACAGGGCTGCCCAAACGTGGCGGGAGAACGATTCGGGAATCTGGGAAGGCCGTGAAGGCACACGGGACTACGTCACCTCGAAACTGATGTGCTGGGTGGCGTTGGACCGCGCGCTGAAACTGGCCGACCGTCTCGGCGCCGCCCAGAAGGTGCCGGAGTGGGAGCGTGAACGGGACAGGATTCACGCCGCTATCCTCGATCAGGGGTGGGACAGCACGGTCAACGCTTTTACAGGCGCCTTCGGCTCTGACCATCTCGACGCCGGTGTGCTCCTGATGCCGATCATGGCGTTCCTCCCGCCTGATGACAGCCGAATACTGGCAACCCTGGAGGCGATGGAGCGCGAACTCGCCACCGGGAACCTGATCCAGCGATGGACGGGCTCCGGTGATGAAGGTGCCTTCATCATCTGTTCCTATTGGTTGGCCAGCGGCTGGGCGATGGCAGGCCAACCGGAACGCGCCAGAAGAATCTTCGACGAAGTGACCGGATACGCAAATGACCTCGGCCTCCTATCGGAGGAGATCGACATCAAGAGCGGCGCCCTGATCGGGAACTTCCCGCAGGGTCTGTCCCATATCGGCCTCATCAACGCGGCCTGGGCTATCACCCAGTCAGAAGACGCACAGGCAGCACAGGCCTGAGCCCTGCTCAGAACGCAGCGACCCCGGCCTCCGCAACCTCCTGGTCCTGCTCGATGGTTCCGGTTGAGACACCGACGGCGCCCACAATGTCACCGTTGCGTACCAGGGGAATGCCGCCGGGGAACACCACCAGCCGGCCGCCGTGGGCGTCATTCAATCCGTAGATCGGGCCGTCCGGCCGGGTGAGCCCCTGCAGGTCACCGGTTTCGCACTGGAAGGCGATGGCCGTGTAGGCCTTGTTGATGGCAATGGTGATGCTGCCGATGTTGGCGCCGTCCATGCGGACATGGGCTTTCAGGTTGCCGCCGGCGTCGACGACGGCAATGTCCATCGGCTGCCCGATTTCCGTTGCCTTGGCGGCCGCGGCATCAATGACGCGGCGCGCTTCCTCGGCGGTGACTGTCTCAAGCACGCTTCCAGTTGCCATGGTGTTTCCTGTCGGTAGGGGGGGGGTGATTGAGCAACCTAAGCACGCCACGGGCGGTCCTGACGAGGTGGTGATTACCCGCAAGGCGAGGGGTGGGTAACCCCCCATTCCGGTGTGCGGTACGCACCCCTACTGTGGAGTTTGAACCCTACTCAGGAGGTATGTGTTGTGGGCGTTGTTCCCCTGAAAGACATCGTTGATCCGGCGTTTGAGTCCCGCTACGGCGTTCCTGCGATCAACATTTTCAATGACCTGACCATGGAGGCTGTACTGGCAGGCGCGGTTGAAGCCCGCTCGCCGGTCATCCTGCAGACCTCGGTCAAAACCGTGCGCAGTATCGGGTCGCGGGTGCTGTTCGACATGTGGCAGTCACTGACCCGCGGCATCGAGGTACCGGTGACCCTTCACCTGGACCACTGCCCGGACCGGGAGGTCGTGACGGAGTGCCTGAAAGCCGGCTGGAACTCGGTGCTCTTCGACGCCTCCGAGTTGCCGGTCGAGGAGAACCAGCGCCAGACCATCGACGTGGTCGCCGAAGCCCGCAGCTACGGCGCGCAGGTCGAGGGGGAGATCGAGTCCATCACCGGCGTCGAGGACGATCACGGCTCGGACGAAGTGTCGCAGCAGCAGAGCCTGGAGACCGCGCTCGCGTTCATCGACGCCACCGGCATTGACGTGTTTGCTCCCTCGATCGGCAACGCACACGGCTCCTACAAGGCAGCTCCGGTGCTCGACGTCGAGCGGGTCACCCAGATCGTCGAGGCCCGGAACATTCCCATTGCGCTCCACGGCGGAAGCGGACTGAGCCCGGAACAGTTCGCCGACCTCATTGCCCGCGGCTGCGCCAAGGTGAACATCTCGACGGCGCTCAAGGAAACGTACATGCAGTCCTCGTTGTCCTTCCTGAAGCAGGCTGAGCAGAACAACAAGTGGGATCCGCCGTCACTGTTCAAGCACACACGCGGTGACGTCGTGGCCATGGTGACACAGCTCGCGGACCAGTTCGGCAGCGCAGGAAAGGCCGGACACTAGGATGCCGGCACTGATCTTCGATTGCGACGGCGTCCTGGCCGACACTGAGCAGCACGGTCACCTGCCTGCCTTCAACCAGACCTTCACCGACTTCAACGTTCCGGTGCAGTGGACCTCGGGGGAGTACGCGCAGAAGGTGAAGATCGGCGGCGGCAAGGAGCGGATGCGGAGCATCCTGACCGATGAGCTGGCCGCTTCGCTCGGACTGAATGACGACGCCGCTGTAGACCAGGCGATCCGCGACTGGCACAAGCGCAAGACCGACATCTACAAGGGACTGGTTGAAAGCGGCGCCATGCCGGGACGGCCTGGAATTGCGCGCATCGTCACTGAAGCGCACGACGCCGGTTGGACCCTTGCGGTCGCATCCACCTCCGCGGAACCTGCCGTGCGTGCCGTACTCGGCCATGCGGTTGGCCCGGAACTCGCCGCGCACTTCTCCGTGTTCGCCGGAGACATCGTGCCGCTCAAGAAGCCGGCACCGGACATCTATCTGGTAGCGCTCGGTGACCTGGGGCTGCAACCGGATGACGCCGTCGTGATCGAGGACAGCCGCAACGGAATGCTGGCCGCGCTGGCGGCAGGGCTGCGGACCGTCGTCACGGTCAGCGGCTATACGAAAGAAGAGGATTTCAACGGCGCTTCGCTGGTTGTCTCCTCCCTCGGCGATCCTGACAACGGCGAACCGACCGAGGTGTTGCAGAACCCGCTCGGCCTTGACGTACCGGATGCCGTCTCGCTGGCCGTCCTGCAGGATGTGCTCGACCGCCCGGCACCGTCCGCACACTCCACCACCGCTTCGACCCCTACGGAGAAATCATGACCGCCACAGATCTCGCGGATGTCGAATACGTTGTCCGCACCCTCGCCCAGACCGCAGTGGACCAGGAGAAGGAGTTCGGTGACCTTGACGCCGTCGTCGGTGACGGGGATCTCGGCTACTCGCTGGCGCGCGGCTTCGAGAAGGTCCTCGCTGACTGGGACAACTTCAAGCGCGACGACGTCGCCACCTTCCTCCAGCAGGTGGCAGTCGCCATCTCCAGCCGGATCGGCGGAACCTCCGGTCCGCTGTGGGGCACGGCGTTCCTCCGCGCCTCGATGACGGCCAAGAGCCACGACACCATCGACGGCGCAGCAGCCGTGGCAATGCTGCGGGCAGCGACCGACGGGATCAAGGCCCGCGGTAATGCCGACCTGGGCGACAAGACGCTGCTCGACGCACTGGTGCCGGCAACCGATGAACTCGAACGGCAGATCCAGTCCGGCTCCGACGCCGCGGAGGCACGCGCTGCCTTTGCAAAGACCGCCCGTGAATGCGCCGATGCCACCAGCAAGCTGGAGGCCAAACGCGGGCGTGCCAGCTACAGCGGCGAGCGCAGCATCGGTTCACCCGACGCCGGAGCAGTGGCGGTTGCCATCATCATCGAACGCGTTGTCTCCGAGTGGCCCAACCGCTGATTTTTTCCGTCATACCCCTTTCCCCAACCAGCACAACGATGTGGAGCCCCCATGAAGAAGTTCGTCAATGATCCGCAGCAGTTTGTTCCAGAGATGCTCGAAGGCCTTGCGCTGGCCAACCCGGACACCCTGAAGTACGTCCCCGAGTACAACCTCATCATGCGGGCCGACGGCCCGGATGAGAACAAGGTCTCGATTGTCCAGGGCTCCGGCTCCGGACACGAGCCCGCACACGTGATGATCGTCGGAAAGGGCATGCTCGACGCCGCGTGCCCGGGCGACGTCTTCGCCGCACCGCCGTTTGACTACGTGTATGAGACCACCAAGATGCTGGCCTCGCCCAAGGGCGTGCTGCTGCTGGTCAACAACTACACCGGCGACAAAATGGTCTTCGAAATGGCCCAGGAGATGTCCTCCGCCGACGGCGTCAACGTCAAGACCCTGTTCATCAACGACGATGTATCGGTGGAGGATTCCACGTACACGATCGGCCGGCGCGGGGTGGCCGGCAACTTCTTTGTCATCAAGGCAGTCGCGGCTGCCGCCGAGCGTGGAGCGGATCTCGATGAAGTCATCCGCATCGGTGAGAAGGTCAACTCCGTAACCCGCACCATGGGCGTAGCACTGACTGCCTGCACCCCTCCGGCCAAGGGCAGCCCGCTCTTCGAGCTCGGTGACGATGAGATTGAGATGGGCGTAGGCATCCACGGTGAGCCGGGCCGCCGTCGTGCCAAGATGATGCCTGCCAACGAGATTGTCGAGGAACTGCTCACCCCGGTCGTCAAGGATCTTCCGTTCGGAGACGGTGACCGGGTGGCCCTCATGGTCAACGGTCTCGGCGGGACGCCGATCAGCGAGCTCTACCTGCTCTACGGGCAGGCCCACAAGCGCCTTGCGGAACAGGGCATCACGGTGGGGCGCAGCTATGTCGGTGAGTATTGCACCTCCCTGGACATGGCCGGCGCGTCCATCACCCTGGTCAAGCTCGACGACGAAATCGAAGGGCTCCTGAACGACCCCGCGGAGATTCCCATCCGCGTGTTCTAACCAGCTGATAGCCACAGCAGGGCCCGTCCAATTCCCCACCGGACGGGCCCTGCTGTGTTTCTGTGTCCGTGCGGTCTCCGTCTATGCCGGTTTCCGGTTGTGCGGCCGATCAGCCGAAAAGGAACGATCAGCCGAAAAGGAACGACGCTTCGTCGTAGCGCGCCTGCGGAACCGTCTTGAGGCGCCCGACGGACTCCTCCAGGCTCACCCGCACAATATCCGTTCCCCGGCTGGCGACCATGGTGCCCCAGTCCCCATCATGGGCGGCGTCCACAGCGGCCCGGCCCAGGCGGGTTGCGAGGACCCGGTCGGCCCCGCTCGGGGCCCCGCCGCGCTGGATGTGCCCGAGTGTGGTGGACCGCGTTTCGATGCCGGTCCGTTCCTCGATAATCGGAGCAAGCCGTTCGCCGATGCCGCCCAACCGCGGCCGGTTGAAAGCATCCAGGCCACGCTCCGAATGCGGCTGGGTCATCTCCGCGGAGACGAATCCCTCGGCGACCACCACAAGGGGAGTGCGGCCGCGCTCGAACGGAGTGCGCACCCAGGCACAGATCTGGTCCAGCGTGGCCTCCTGTTCAGGGATCAGGATTGCGTGGGCGCTGGTAGCGATACCCGCATGCAACGCGATCCACCCGGCATGCCGGCCCATGACCTCGGCGATCATGCAGCGGTGGTGCGATTCGCCCGTCGTCTTGAGCCGGTCAATCGCCTCGGTAGCAATCTCGACCGCCGTGTGAAACCCGAAGGAGTAGTCGGTTGCGGAGAGGTCATTGTCGATGGTCTTCGGTACCCCGACAATCCGCACCCCGTGCCGGCTGAGGATCTGGGCGGCGGCCAGTGTGCCCTCGCCGCCGATCACGATGAGCGCGTCAACGCCCGCGGTGCGCAGGTTGGCCTTGATATGGGCTACTCCGCCGTCCTCACCGCGCTCGCCGAACGGGCTCGTCCGCGAGGTCCCGAGGATGGTGCCGCCCAGCTTGGCCAGCCCGCGCACGCTCATCCAGTCAAGGTCGATGAAGTCCGCATCCACCAATCCCCGCCACCCGTCCAGAATGCCGACGAATTCCTGTCCATGATCCCGGGTTCCACGCAGCACGCAGGCGCGGATCACTGCGTTGAGCCCGGGACAGTCTCCGCCACTGGTCAGGATGCCGATGCGGGTCATTGAGCGTTCCACATCATCGTTTGTGTCTCCTCGATGGCGTCTGGTGAGGTGCAGAAGGAGTCCGCTCCACCCTTCAACCCAACCACTTGCGCTGTTCCGGCAAAATAAGGATTAACCCGAACGTTGCCATGAGGGAATACCCGCAGGGTGCCACCCGTTACGTGAGGACCGAGCGTCAGAGAGGACGTCATGGACGCAGTTGCACAAAGTTCTGTTTCCCTGCCCAGCGGCGTGCGCCGGATGACCGGTTTCCCGGAGGAACTTGATCCCATGATCGGGATCGCGAGGGATCTCGCCGGACGGTTCGAAATCCAGGCGCTTCTCCAGCGGATCCTTATCCACGCCACCTCCCTTCTCCACTGCGAGTCCGGCTCGATCGCGCTCGTCGACGAGGCAAAAGGTACGTACACCAAGAAAGTGGATATCGGCGTCGGCTGTCAGGAAGGCCAGACCTTCTCGCTTGCGGAGGGCCTTACGGGCCGGGTTGTGGGGAGCCGCTCCACGGTTGTCCTGGATGCCTATTCGGAGATCGAGCGCGGCCACATTGCTGCCAACGATCCACGATGGAACTGCGCGGTGATCGGTGTTCCGCTGCAGTGGGATGAGCGGATCGTCGGCGCGTTCATCCTTTTCAGCCCCGACAGCAGCCGCACCTTCACCCGGGATGAGGCCCGCCTGGCGGAACTGTTCGCGGGTCACGCCGCCATTGCCCTCGGGAACTATGATCTCCATGCTCAGGCGGCTGCCCGGGAACGCGAGGCCGCTGTGGCAGCCGAACGTGAACGCGCGGTCCGGGACGTACATGAAACCCTCGGCCGGTCACTCGCAGCGCTGCTGCTCAGTCTTGATGATGCGGACAAGGCCCTGGCCGGGGTCAGCGAGGGCGCAGGCCCTGATACGCGGAAGGCCTCGGCCCATATCAGCACGGCGAAAACCGTCGCCCACGATGCGCTGGCTGAAACGCGCCGGACGGCACTGGGGCTTGGACCGGCGTCGTTGGCTGGTAAATCCCTGGCGGAGGCCATCCGCGGGGAACTGGTGTGGGCGGAAGCGATGTCCGGGGCAGCCACCCGCTTGACCATCATCGGGGACCAGCTGCCGCTTGCCCCCGAGGTTGAGCATCAGGCGTTCAAGATCGTGCAGGAGGCCCTCAACAATGTGGTCCTCCACTCGCGCGCTGTGAACGTGCGCGTCGGGCTGATTCACGACGGCGGTTCCCTGGCCGTAGTGATTGAAGACAACGGGCGGGGATTCGACCCCGCAACAGCGCACGGTGACCACTCGACGCTGCCCACCAGTTGCCTCGGCCTGCACGGCATGACATCGCGGGCCATCCATCTCGGCGGAACCCTGCAGATTGACAGCGTTCCGGGGTGGGGGACAACGGTCAAGGCCGTCCTGCCGCACGCCGCCCCGGACCGCCGGGCAGTGCAGGAGCCGCGATGGCGGATCCTGATTGCCCACGACGCCCCCGTGGTCAGTGCCGGTCTGGTGAGGCTGCTCGGCATCGCCGAGCCCGCCATCCAGGTTGGAGCGGAGGTCCACTCAGCGGACCAATTGCTGGAAGCGTATGAGTTGCTCCATCCCGACGTGGTGCTGATGGATCTGGACATGGTGCATGCACATACCGCGCTGGTCGGCAGGATGAGGGAACTGGGCCCTGACGCCGTCGTCGTGGTGTTGACCGACAATCCGACCGTCGACCAGGTGCGCTCGGCGAAGCAGGTGGGCGTGCGCGGGTTCATCAACCGCCGTGCCGGCGGCGAGTCCATTGCCCGGACCATCGTGGCGGCCGGGCAGGGGCAAGCGTTGCTGGAAGGGGACGTTTTCGACCGGCTTCTCGATTCCTCTGAGGAGAAGGAGACGGATAACCTCACCACCCGCGAGCGGGAGGTCTGCGCGATGGTGATCCGCGGGATGGCGGACAAGCAGATTGCGCGTGAACTTCAGATTTCCGTGAAGACAGTGGAGAAACACGTGGGTTCCATCCTTCGCAAGACCGGTGCCCGCAACCGCACCATGCTCGTGGGGATGAGTGGGCGGACCGCCGATTCACTGCTGCAGTTCGACGGGTGAGCCGCCGGTCAGCCAGTCTGGGCCTGCAACAATAAACGAAGTTGTTGAACAATCTCTTGCCAATATTGTTCAACAACCTGTATCGTTCCTCGGGACGATAATTGTGACGCTAGTCACCCCGACGTTACGGACGGACCCCATGGCAGAAGGCAGCACCAAACTCAATCTGAGCTCCTCAGCTCGGCGCTCAGCCCTGCTGGGCGCGATGTTCCTGATGGCGACCAGCGCCATCGGCCCCGGCTTCATCACTCAGACAACCGTCTTCACCGCGCAGCTCGGCGCGGCGTTCGCCTTCGCCATCCTGGCGTCGATCCTCATCGACATCGCAGTGCAGATGAACGTCTGGCGGGTCATCGGAGTCTCCGGGCTGAGGGCGCAGGAGCTTGGCAACCGGGTGGTTCCCGGCGTCGGCTGGTTTCTTGCGGGCCTGGTCTTCCTCGGCGGTGTGGTCTTCAATATCGGCAACATCGCGGGAACCGGCCTTGGCGCCAACGCGATGCTCGGCGTTGACCCGAAGATTGGCGGCGCAATTTCCGCTGTCATCGCCATTCTGATCTTCGTCAGCAAGCGCGCGGGCCTGGCACTGGACCGCATAGTGGTTCTTCTCGGCGCCATCATGATCCTGCTGATGATTTACGTAGCCATCGTCGCGGCTCCACCGCTGGGTGACGCGCTGAAAAATACGTTCCTGCCCGAGGAGGTCGACTTCCTCATCATCACCACGCTGGTCGGCGGCACCGTCGGCGGCTACATCACCTACGCCGGCGCACACCGCATGCTCGACTCCGGCGCCACCGGAATTGAACACGTCCAGCAGATCACCCGCAGCTCGGTGATCGGCATTATCGTCACCGGCGTCATGCGGGTTCTGCTGTTCCTGGCGATCCTCGGTGTGGTTGCCGGCGGTACCGTCCTCAGCAGTAATAACATGGCGGCTGAAGCTTTTGGTGCGGCCGCCGGTGAGATCGGAATGCGGGTGTTCGGCATCGTCCTCTGGGCCGCGGCCATCACCTCTGTGATCGGTGCATCCTTCACCTCGGTCTCCTTCATCACCTCCTCGAAGACCCCCGAGCGCAAGCGAAACCTCATCACCGTTGCCTTCATCGTGGTCTGCGCCACGGTTTATCTCTTCCTCGGCCAGGCACCGCAGCAGCTGCTGATTTTCGCGGGTGCGTTCAACGGACTGATCCTGCCTGTCGGCTTCGGCGTGCTCCTCTGGGTGGCCTGGCGCCGGCGTGACCTGATGAACGGCTACAACTATCCCAAGTGGCTGCTGATCGTCGGTGTGGTGACCTGGCTGCTCACCCTCTTCCTCGGCTGGACCTCGATCATGGGGCTCGCGCAGCTGTGGTCCGCATGATCAGCTGGAGTGCCGAAGACCGCGCTGGGGCCACGCCGGCCGAAGCGCGGGAGGCCTTCCGCAGCGGACTGGTGGTGCCGACGTCGGGCTGGTCCCGCGGGTACGCCCAGGCCAACGTGCTCGCCATCCCGCGTGAGCAGGCCTTCGACCTGCTCCTCTTTGCCCAGCGCAACCCGAAATCCTGCCCTGTGCTCGGCGTACTGGAGCCGGGCCAGACAGCCGGGCCGCTGCTGGCGGGCGGGGACATCCGCACCGACGTCCCGAAGTACACGGTGTATAGGGACGGCGAGAAGGTGGACGAGCCCACCGACATCGGGCGTTACTGGCGTGAGGACCTCGTGACGTTCCTGATTGGCTGTTCCTTCACTTTCGAGGCTGCACTGCAGGACGGCGGCGTCCGGATTGCGCACATCGACCAGGGCGTCAACGTGCCGATGTACCGGACCAACCGGCAATGCGCTCCCGCCGGCGCCATGTCCGGTCCGCTGGTGGTCTCCATGCGCCCGGTTCCCGCTGCACAGGTAGCCGACGCCGTGCGCATCACCTCGCGCTATCCGGCCGTCCATGGCGCGCCGGTGCACGTGGGCAATCCGGAGGAGCTTGGCATTGCTGACCTTGGCGCCCCCGACTTCGGTGAGGCTGTCCAGATCCCCGACGGACACCTGCCGGTGTTCTGGGCGTGCGGCGTCACTCCGCAGGCGGCGGTGATGCAGTCGCGGCCGCCGCTCGCGATCGGCCACGCACCCGGCCATATGCTCATCACCGACGCGAGGGACAGCGACTACCTGGTGCCGTAAGCCCCGATTTCAGGGAACTTTTGCGCAGATCCGGCGGCTTCCGACCCCGCCGAACCCACCGGATCTGCGCAAAAGTTCCAGCGGGTGGTGTACTTCAGCGGCGGATTCCCCGGCTGAAGTACAGGATCGGTCCCAGAAAGTTAAGGCCGATCCCTACCGCCCACAGGCTCTTGCGTCCGTTGACCTGGCTCTCGGGCCGCCTGGCCAGGTCAACCCACGCGGTAGCCGCTAGCGACAACTGCACCGACGCAGCGGTCAGAACCGCTCGTTGCTGCGCGGGCGTCAGGTCGCTCCACTTTTTGGCCTTTATTGTCTTCATCACAGGTCACCGCCCGGTCTTGGTTCATTCGTCGCTGTGTAGCGATCCATTGGTCACCCTATTTTATGGAACGGGCATAGGGCTCTACCGCGGGGCTCCCGGAGAGGGCACACTGGGGTCAACCGCTGCAATCGACGCGCTGACCCAGGAGGTATGTCATGGGAGATCCCGACCCACGCCGGCTTGTGGAGGAGTACTCGTGAGGGCGCTCCAGTACCGTGCTGTGGGTGCCGCGCCGGAGGTTGTCGAGGTCGAGACTCCGGTGCCCGGGCCGGGGCAGGTGCTTCTGCGCGTCACGGCCGCGGGCGTGTGCCATTCGGACCAGTTCATCATGGACCTGCCGGAGGATCAGTACATCTATGGGCTTCCGCTTACCCTGGGTCACGAGGGAGCCGGCGTCGTTGAATCCTGGGGCGACGGGGTGAAGGGCCTTACCGTCGGCGAGCCGATGCTGGTCTACGGACCGTGGGGCTGCGGACGCTGCTACACCTGCGCGCAGGGCAAGGAGAACTATTGCGAGGTAGCGGCAGAGCTCGAAATCAGGCCTCCCGGTCTGGGTGCGCCGGGGGCGATGGCGGAGTATCTGCTTATTGACGATCCTCGTCATCTGGTGCCGCTGGGAGACCTGGACCCTGTTGCCAGTGTGTCCCTGACCGACGCAGGATTGACCCCGTACCACGCCATCAAGCAGTCCCTGCCGACCCTGGTCCCCGGGTCGGCCGCAGTGGTCATCGGTGTCGGCGGACTGGGCCATGTAGCCATCCAGATTTTGCGCACGCTGACGGCGAGCACCATCATCGCCCTTGACCAGTCAGAGCCGAAGCTGGATCTCGCCCTCGAAGTCGGCGCTGACCACGCCTTTGTGCCGGGTGAGGATGCGGAGAGGCAGATCCGGGCTCTGACCGGCGGCCGGGGCGCAACGGCGGTATTCGACTTTGTGGGAGCACCGGCGACAACGGCCTTTGCATCACACGTGGTGAGTGTCGGCGGTGAAATTGCAATTGTGGGCGTCGGCGTCGGAACGGTGGATGTCGGATTCTTTTCCACGCCGTGGGATGCCGCTGCACGGGCTCCCTACTGGGGATCGCGGTCCGAACTGATGGAAGTGGTGCAGCTGGCGCGGGCAGGAAGGATCTCTGTTGAGATTGAGACTTTCAGCCTTTCCGATGCGCCCGTCGCGTATGAACGGCTGCGGGCCGGCGCTGTCCGCGGCCGCGCAGTCATCGTGCCCGAACAGCAGGAACCCGGACGGTGAGTAGTGCTGTGGGATCCGCTCACTCTCCGTCGCGCCGCATCGTCGTCGCATTCCGGGACGGGGAAAGGGGGCCGGCTATTCTACGGTGGTCAGCCGAGCGCGCCCGGCGCACCGGTCAATCCGTCACCCTGGTGCATGCGATTCCTGACCCGTCACTCGTCCTGCCGGTGGCTGCGGGAGGGACACCCTACCGCAGCCTGGTGGACGCGGCGCGGCAGTTGATGGATGACGAGGAAGCACGCGCGGAGCTGGAGTACCCGGATGTTCGGTTTGCCTCAACCGTTCACTGCGGTGAAATCGTCGACGCCTTGCTGGGCATCGCGGAGAACGCGGCACTGGTGGTCGTAGGGGCTGACCGGGTAGACCGACGCACCGGGGAGTACCTGGGATCGGTCGGCCATCAGGTCGCGCTGGGAAGTGCCTGTCCCGTCGTGGTCCTTCCCCATGATGCGCAGGCTCTTGACGGCGGCAGCGGGGGAATAGTTGTGGGCGTGGATGGCTCGCCCGAGTCCCATGCAGCGCTTCGCGTGGCCGTCGTTGAAGCAGACCGTTCCGGCCACGCGCTGACGGTCGTCACTTCATCGAAAGGCACGGAAACCGCCGACGACGGTCCAACCGGTGATGCTGCTTCTCAGGAACTCGCGGGCATGCTCGACGCCCTGCGCGCCAGTTACCCGGAGGTGCGGATCTCCCGGTTGACCGATCTGGAGCGTGCTCCAGACGAAGCGCTGAAGTACCGCGCCTCAGGCGCCTCCCTGCTTGTCATCGGGCGGCACGGCCGTGGGGCGAGGTCCGGAATCCAGTTGGGGTCCGTCACTCACAAGCTTCTGCTGGATCCGCAGTGCCCCGTTATGGTGATCACCGGTTAGGGGCCTCGCCCTCGAGGTGCCCCAGCAGCTCGGACTCGGCGGCGTCGAGGTAGGCCCGCAGGTCAGCGGCTGCACGCTCGTTCTCGCCCCTGCGCAACTGCTCAACGACCGCCGCATTGCGGTCCACGTAGTGCGTGTGAAAATCGGGGGCCGCGGACATGGCATGGAACACCAGCCGCATCTCCGCCAGTACCTTGTCCATCAGTTCCCGCAGCAGTTCGCTGCCGGTCAGGCTGACAACGGCCTCGTGGAACGCCTGGTTCGCGTTGGCCATCTCGGGAACGGAGCCGGCATCGCGTGCCGCCCGGGCCTTCCGGATGATGGCGTCCATCGCATCCAGCTGTGCGGGAGTGGGCCGGCCCCACAGCACTGCCGCCGGTTCGATCGTCCGCCGCACCCGATAAATCTCGCGTACTTCCTCCACACCGGGCGCTGCCACGAAAACGCCCCGGTTCGGGATGCGCGTCACGATCGATTCGCCCGCGAGTGTTGCGAACGCCTGCCGCAACGTATTCCGCGAAACCCCCAGCGACTCCGACAACGACTGCTCCGACAACTTCGACCCCGGCGTCAGCTGCCCTGCCGCAATCCGTGCGCGCAGCACCGAAGCAATCCACGCCGTCGTATGGGCGTGCTCAGCTGCGGTTGTCGTATCCGTTGCAGTATTCATGGCTACTCAACCGTACCCAACACCTCACCACGTACGACGGCGGCACCCGGCTCCTGCGCGCCGCGCCGGAAAGTGCCGGCGGACAATGCAGAGACCACGGTCTCCATCTTCATTGCCTCAACCACCACGACGGCCTGGTCCGCGCTCACCTCGGCGCCATCGTCGGCCAGCCATTTCACGAGGTTTCCGCCCATCGGGGCAGTGATGGCGCCGTCGTCCGCTGTCTTCTCCTCCACACGGGAACCAGGCGCGACGGCGGTGCTTTCGCCGCTCATCAGCGCAGCGAACACCTGTGCCGGCAGACCTAGTTGAACGGCCTTACCGTCGAGCTCCACCGTGAGCGTCTCCCGGCGGGCAACGGGGCCAGTGATCCCGCTGGTGAGCGAGGCGGCGAGCCGTTCGGAGAACTCAGACTCGATCCAGGTTGTGTACACGCCGAGGCGGTCGGGCTGCGTGAAATCGGGGTCGCGTACCACTGCACGATGGAACGGGACGACGGTGGGCACCCCCTCGATCCGCAGCTCATCCAGGGCGGTTCGGGCACGCCGCAGCGCCTGTGCACGGTCCGCGCCGTGGACGATCAGCTTGGCCATGAGGGAGTCGTATTCCGCGGGCACGCTGGAGCCGGAGCGGACACCGGTATCCACACGGATGCCGGCACCGGTCGGCGCCTCGAAGACGTCGACCGGCCCGGGGGAGGGCAGGAACCCGCGGCCGGCGTCTTCGGCGTTGAGCCGAAATTCGATGGCGTGGCCGTGCGGTACGGGGTCCTCGGTGATGGACACGGGCAGGCCGGCGGCGATGCGGAACTGCTCACGCACGAGGTCGATCCCGGATGTCTCCTCGGTCACCGGGTGCTCCACCTGTAGGCGGGTATTGACCTCGAGGAAGGAGATCACGCCGTCTGGCGCCACCAGGTACTCGACTGTTCCTGCACCGGTGTACCCGGCTTCGCGGCAGATGGCGCGGGCGGATTCGTGAATGCGGCTGCGCTGGTCATCGGTGAGGAACGGCGCGGGTGCTTCCTCCACAAGCTTCTGGTTGCGCCGCTGCAGCGAACAATCGCGGGTGCCGACAACGACGACGTTCCCGTGCGTATCCGCCAGCACCTGCGCCTCGACGTGGCGGGGCTTGTCGAGGAACCGCTCGACGAAGCACTCACCGCGGCCGAACGCCACTGTGGCCTCCCGGACGGCGGAGTCGAAGGCGTCGTCGATGTCTTCGAGCCGGTGGGCGATTTTGAGCCCGCGGCCGCCGCCGCCGAATGCCGCCTTGATCGCTACCGGCACGCCGTGCTGCTCGGCGAAAGCACGGACCTCGTCGGCATTGGCAACCGGGCCGTCCGAGCCGGGAACGAGCGGTGCGCCCGCCTTCACAGCGATCTCGCGGGCGGTGACCTTGTTTCCCAGACTGCGGATAGCGTCCGGTGAGGGGCCAATCCACGTCAGTCCGGCGTCGAGCACTGCCTGCGCAAAGTCGGCGTTCTCGGAGAGGAAACCGTAGCCGGGGTGAACGGCGTCGGCGCCGGCGCGGGCTGCAACGTCCAGGAGCTTGGGGATGTTCAGGTAGGTGTCCGCGCTGGCCGAACCGCCGAGCGCATAGGCCTCGTCACTGAGGCGGACGTGCAGTGCATCGGCGTCGGGATCGGCGTACACCGCAACGGAATTCAGCTCCGCATCGGCACACGCGCGGGCAATCCGGACGGCAATCTCGCCGCGGTTGGCGATCAGGACCTTCTTCATGGCTTAGGCTCCATTTCGATGAAACGCACGGTGGTGCCCGGCGGCAGTTGGGCGGCGGCGGGCAGGTCAGCGGGTACGACGACGCCGATCACCGGATAGCCGCCGGTGACCGGATGGTCGGCGAGGAAAAGGACGGGAAGGCCCGACGGCGGCACCTGCAGTGAGCCTGCCACCACACCTTCGCTGGGGAGCTCCTCGGTGCGTGCGCGTTCGAGCGGCTGGCCGCTGGTCACCCCAAGGCGGACGCCGATCCGGTTGGATTCCGCGGTGACTGTCCAGGGGTGCTCTGTGAGGGCGGCCTGCGATTCCGGTGTGAACCAGTCCTGGCGGGGGCCGGTGGTGATGCGCAGCGTGACCGTTTCCCGGCGCTCGAGGATGTCTTGCGGGAGAGTTGAGGTTTCGGCCGTACCGACTGTCCGCCCGTGCTCGACGTCGCCAACCGGCAACACTGTTCCCTGTTTGAGGATCGCCGGGCCGATTCCGGACATCAGGTCAGTCGAGCGGCTGCCGAGTACCGGTTCGACGTCGATGCCGCCGCGGACGCCGAGGTAGGTTCGCAATCCCGCCTCGGGCACCTCGAGGTGCAGGCTCTCGCCGTCATGCAGCGCGAAGGGCGCATACAGCGGAGCGGTCCGCTCGCTGTGCTGTCCGTCGATGCGGGCGGGCACCGGTGCACCGGCGAGGGCGAGCGTCAGTTCCCCATGAGCGCGAACCGCCAGTCCGCCGACGACACTTTCGACGACGGCGTCCCCGGGCTCGTTGCCGACCAGACGGTTGGCCTGGCGTGCGCTCGCGGTATCGGCAGCGCCGGACGCCGAGACCCCGAGATCACCGAGTCCGGGCCGGCCGAGGTCCTGGATCAGCGACTGCGGGCCGGGGTTGAGTACCTCGAGGGCGGGGCCGACAGCGGCAGGGCGGGTGGCGTCGTCGTCGTCGTTTGTTCCCTGGGTGTCCGCAAGCTCGATCGCCTCACGCACCGCTACGTACTGGACTGTGGTGCCGGGGCGCAGGAGGGCGGGCTGCTCGCGGTCGAGGTCCCACATGCGGGTGGAGGTGCGGCCGATCAGTTGCCAGCCGCCGGGGGAGCGGCGCGGGTAGACGGCGGAGAAGTTGCCGGCCAGGGCCACCGATCCTGCAGGTACGGCGGTGCGGGGGCTGGTGCGGCGTGGGACGTTGAGGGTCTCGTTCTCGCCGACGAGGTAGGCGAAACCGGGAGCGAAGCCGCCGAAGGCCGCCGTCCAGAGTTGTCCGGTGTGGGCTTCGATGACGCCGTCAGCACCCAGGCCGGTGAGGCGGCCTACTTCGGCGAGGTCGTCGCCGTCGTACACCACCTCGACCCGGACTGGATCGGCGGAGGTAAGCGCGTCCTTTGACTGGGCGACGTCCAGCGCAGCGACTGCGGTGCTGGCAGCGCGGGCGTTCCCGCTCGAGTCGAACACAGCGAGCACGGTGCGGGCTGCAGCGAGGACATCAACCTGGCCAGGCAGCGGATGGTCGACCAGTTGCGCATGAAGGGCCAGGACCGCGTCGAGCGATTCGAGTTCGATGAGCAGGGCGCGCGGCCCGGCCCAGTGAATTTCCGTCAGCATGCTGCTCTGCGGAATCCCAGCGCTCACACGAAGCTCCGGATGCTGACGCCGGCAGCCTCGAGTTCGCGGCGGACGGCGGCGGACATGGCCACCGCGCCGTCGGTATCGCCGTGGAGGCAGATGCTTTCGGCGGTTGTCCTGATAGTGGAGCCGTCACGGGCAATGATGGTTCCTTCGGTGGCGAGGCGGACCATGTTGGCGGCGACGGTGTCTTCATCGTGGAGGACGGCGTCGGGTTCACGGCGGGAGACCAGGGTGCCGTCCGGGTTGTAGGCGCGGTCGGCGAAGGCTTCGGAGACTCCGCGGAGTCCGGCGGCTTCTGCCGTCTTGAGCGCGACCGAGCCCGGGAGGAGCAGCATAGGGAGGTCGCCGCCGAAGGCCTTGACGGCGTCGACTACTGCCTTGGCCTGGACCTCGTGGGTGACGATCGTGTTGTAGAGGGCGCCGTGTGGCTTGACGTAGCGGATGGTGCCGCCGGCTGCGCGGGTAATCGCGTCGAGGGCGCCGATTTGGTACAGGACGTCGTCGGCCAGTTCTGTGGGGGAGCAGTCGAGAAAGCGCCGTCCGAAGCCGGCC
Source organism: Arthrobacter sp. Soil782 (assembly GCF_001428435.1). GTDB lineage: Bacteria > Actinomycetota > Actinomycetes > Actinomycetales > Micrococcaceae > Arthrobacter_D > Arthrobacter_D parietis. Next base: position 541,049 of record NZ_LMSO01000009.1, on the reverse strand, counting down.
AGGTCCCGGTAACCGACGTGGGCGCCGATGGTGACGCCGGCGGCAACTGCGTCGCGGCACGTCTGGGCGATGGTGGACGGGTCACCGGCGTGGAAGCCGCACGCAACGTTGGCGCTGGAGACGGAGCGGAAGATGGCGGCGTCGTTGCCCATGGTCCAGTTGCCGAAGGACTCGCCGACGTCGCTGTTGAGGTCGATGAAAGCCATAGTGATCCTCGTCTCGTTTGTGGTCCCCCCAGCATGCACGAGATTCACAGATTGTTCAACAATATTCACTCACGTTGGTGGCGGCTCTGGCTACGAGCGAACCTATAGTGGCCATATGACCAGCGCGCTACCTACTGAGAACACTTTCGACCACAGGCGGTCGTCCGATGGTGAGCACGTTGGCTATATCCATCTCACCAACGATGGTCTTTTTGCGCCGTTCGACCTCCTGCATCGTCCAGCCGGCGAAGCGACGGAACTGGAGGATGCGGAGAACATTCTAGAAGAACTGGGTCTTCGAATGTTCATCGAGGATTGGTGGCTGGACCTTGATGGGCGGCGCGTCAAGGTGCTGATTCAGGAGGTTCGGCGGGACACCATTTCGGTTGCTCAAGCGATGGATGGACCGATCGCCAAGTCGGTGGACCTCCTGGCAGTCATCGAACTTCCCCTTCCGACCGATCGACTGAGCCAGACCGCCTGACCGACGGGGTCCACCCATCCCGCGCTCGGAACCACCAGACTGTTCTTATGGACTGGACGCGTGCGAAGGACTGGCTGATCGGTGCCGTTGGGATGATCCTTGTCCTGGGCATCACGATTGCGATCCTCTGGTGGGCGGTGAGCAGCCCGGCGGGAATGTCCGGCGCGGAGCCAACGCCGTCGTCGACCGCGGCTATGCCCGGCGACCTTCCACCGCCTGCAGCTCCCGACGACCTGCCGCCGGACGACCTGCGGGAGGACGAGACGTGGCTCGCTGACCTTGAGTTGGACGCCGGAACAGTGGTTACCGCCGGTTCGACGCTTCGTGACGTGCAGGCTGTCGGTCAGGATGTGGTCACTGGGCCGGACGGTTCGGTCGCGGCCCGGCTCTCCGTGGACGCCACGGTGCCGTTCGAGGTTGTCGCCGACGAATTGGGGGAGGGAACCGTGGTCCGTGCAGCGGAGGGCGGCCAGGCCGCCGTCGTTCGCACAGTGGAAGCGCTGGGCCGCGAACTTCGCGTCGTGGCCACCGGCACTGTCGAGGTCGAGGGCGGCAGTCTCGTGGTCGAACCCCGCTCGATCGACATTGGCGGCCCGGACTTCCTCTCGAACGCAATCGGCACCGTGGTGCGCAGCCTCGTGACCATCGAGCATGAGATCGAAGGCCTTCCCGAGGGGCTTATGCTGCAGGAAGTCACCGTCCAGGACGACGGTTTTCGGGCCAATCTGAAGGGTGAAGGCGTTCGCCTGGGTCCTTAGTGCCACCCGCTGCTGCGGGAGCACTCCGGGTACGCAAAAAGGGAGGAAGCCGGTGCAGGCTTCCTCCCTTTTCAGGTTTAGTGCTTACGCGAGCACACTCACGCGTGAGTCGCGGCGGCCGAACAGCGCGTAGTCAGCCGAGGCGCGGCCCGGACCAACCAGTGCGAGGGTCAGCGCGGCGGCACCGAGCAGCAGCACAAGTTCGTAGCCGTTGTTCGCAACGAAGACGCCGGCGGAGATGTGCACCAGAACCAGTGCGCCCAGCATGTCGAGGGTCAGCAGCACCGCAACAGGGCGGGTGAGGAGGCCCAGGATGAGGGCGATTCCGCCGACCAGCTCAAGGGTGGCAATGACCGGGGCGGCGACCTCGGCCATGGGGATGCCCATGTCACCGAAGGCTGCGGTAGTGCCGGCAATGGTCCACTCGTTGAACTTCTGCCAGCCGTGTGCGGCGAAAAGGAAGCCGACGACGACGCGAAGCACGGTGCGGGCAGTGGTGGTCTGGGTGGCGTTGTTCATGAAGTTCCGTTTCGGGGTTTGGGGCTGGGTGGAACGAGCGACGCCGGTGCGCAACGGGTGAGCACCGGCGTCGTGCTGGTGATTGTGCCTGATTAGCGCACGAGAGCGAATCCGCTGGTCCACTGGATCTTCTCGCCGGCGGCGAGGGTCAGCTGCAGGAAGCCGATAGCTTCGAGTTCGCGGGCGCGGGCGAGGGAGCCGGCGTCGACGGCGTCCACTCCGCCGGCCTTTACGGCGTCGGCGAGGGTGTTCTTGGCATCGGTGTCGTCGCCGGCGATGAGCACGGTGGTCTGGTTTGAGCCGACGGTCTTGGAACCGAGGGTGGCCGCGAAGTTGGTGTTGAAGGCCTTGACGACCTTCGACGACGGTAGTGCGGACGCCAATTCGGCGGCGGCGGAGCTGTCAGGGGCAACGACGAGTGAATCGAAGGTTTCGAAGTTCAGCGGATTGGTGATGTCAACGACGATCTTGCCGGAGAACTGGTCACCGTACTGCGCGACGATGTCCTTGAGGGCGGGGTAGGGGACTGCGAGAACGACGACGTCGCCGCTGACGGTGGCGGCGCCGGTGCTGGACGAATCGATGTGCTCGACGGACGAGCCGCCTGCTGCGACGACGCCTGCGATGGCGCTGCCCATGTTGCCCTTGCCGAAGATGGTGAACGAAGTCATGTGGAGCTCCTTGAGAAAGAATTGCTTGCGGGTACAACTAATAAATTAGCACCGATTGGTTGTACATGCAACCATTACGTAGAATGAAGGCATGACGCGATGGCTCAGCAAGGACGAACAGGACGCGTGGAAGCGGATGGCGGCTGTGCTCGAGTTGCTGCCGGCGGCGCTCGATGGGCAACTGACGCGCGATGAGGATCTGACGCACTTTGAGTACTTCGTGCTGGCGTCACTGTCCGAGGTGCCCGGGCGGACGTTGCGCATCACAGCGCTGGCGTCGCAGACCAATGCAACGCTTCCGCGGCTTTCCAGGGTGCTGACGGGTCTGGAGAAGAAGGCGCTGGTGGAGCGGACCGAGTGCAGCGAAGACCGTCGTGCGAAGAACGTGACGCTGACCGAGACAGGGTGGGCCAAGTTGGTGGACGCTGCCCCAGGCCACGTTGAGTTCGTGCGCGGGATGGTGTTCGACCAGCTCACGCCGGAGCAGGTCGGACAGCTGTCCGAGATCACCACCCAGCTATTGAAGACGCTCGATCCCGAGGGGCGGATGTTTGCTTCCCTGGGGAAGTAGGTCCGCAGCCGTCACCGGACAGCCGGCGCTGCTAGCAGTTTCGCCCGCCGATAGCATTCCAGCCATCGGATAGCGGTAAACGGCTATCCGATGACTGAAACGCTATCGGCGGGGCACTCGCCCACGCTCGAGCGGCCGCCTGGCGGTGGCTGCCGCGCATTCAAGCTACGGCATCACGAAACCTGCAGGCCGCCGTTGATGTCGTAGGTAGCGGCGGTAATGAACCCGGCATCAGGACCCACCAAAAACGAGATGAGCGCAGCCATCTCGTCGACGGTGCCCACGCGACCAACCAGGATGTCCTTCGACATGTCCCGCTTGCGCTCCTCCGTGAGGGTTCCGCCCATGATGTCGGTGTCAACCGGACCCGGCGCAATGCTGTTGACCGTGATGCCGTGCTCGCCCATCTCCCGTGCGAGCGCACGCGTGAATCCAATGATGCCGGCCTTTGACGCGCTGTAGGCCACCTTGGAATAGGTACCCCCACCACGCTGGGCGGAGATCGACGAAATGCTTACCACACGCCCGAGCTTCCGCTCGATCATCCCGTGCAGCACCCGCTGCGTCACGAGGAAGGTTCCCGTCATGTTGACCGCGAAAACCCGCTCCCAGGCTTCCCTGGTCTCCTGCATGAACTCGGTGGGGGAGCTGATCCCCGCTAGGTTCGCCAGCGCCACAATAGGCGGCAACTCGGCTTCGATCCGGCCGATGGCAACATCCACCGAAGCCTCATCGGACACGTCAGTAGCAACACCGATTGCTTGAACGCCGTGCCGCTGAGCGATATCCGCTGCTGCCTCTTCGGCAGCGGCGCCGTCGATGTCGAGAATTCCGATGTTCCAGCCCTCGCCGGCCAACCGATTGGCTGTCGCCCGACCGATTCCACGTGCGGAGGCCGCCCCTGTGAGTACCGCTGTACGGCTTGAGGGGAATTCTGCTGATTCGGTCACCTTTGCTCCTGATGCTGATCGTTGTGATGGATGAAGTGCTCGTAGTCGTCATAGGTCTGGTTGATGTGCGCCTGCATCGCTTTTCCGGCCACCTCGGCATCACCGGTCCGGATTGCGTCAAGCACCAGCGCATGGTGCTCAAGCGCATGCTTCTGAACTTCAAGGAACGACGACGTCTCCCGCCGCATGCTGTACAGCAGCTTGCCGAGGGGTCCAAGAATCACCGGAATGAAGGGGTTCGCCGATGCCCGGAAAACTGCTTCATGAAAGGCAAGGTCGGCGGTGGTCACGGCATCGAGGTTGCCTGCCTGATGCGCAACCCGCAGTGCAGCGTTTGCCGTCTCCATACGGGTCAGGTCTTCTTTGGTGGCGTGCAGGGCAGCCAGTTCGGCAGCCCCGATTTCCACCATGCGCCGAATCTCCAGGAGCCGAAGTGAGACGTCAGGAGAAGCGGACGCCGCGGTTGCGGAGCGCAGGATGGCCTGCAGGTCCGTCCATTGGGCGCTCGGGTTCACATACGTGCCGAGTCCGCGCCGCACCTGAACCACATTCTGGGCCTGAAGCTTCTTCAATGCCTCGCGCACCGTCAATCGGCTTACATCCGTTGAGGCGGCCAGTTCGCCCTCAGACGGAAGGAACTCGCCGGGCGGATAAGTGCCGTTGATGATGCGCTCAAGGATCTCTTCGAAGACCGACTCAGCCAGCGAAGCACGCGCCATGGGTCCACCTCCCGGCCCGTCTGCGGGGAAGCACCGCTGCTACGCACATCCGCACGATCCATTTCCTCTCCGGGTACTTGTCAGACGTCATATGTCCGGTGCTAGTGTGACAGTCAGCACATCGCTCGTCAATGTACTTCGGGCACGTGCAGACCCTAAGACGGCAACGAGGCTTGCTTAGCTGACGAGGAGTACATACCAAGTGGACATACAACTACTTTTGGCGCTGGTTCTTGGAATCGCGACCATCATCATCCTTGTGCTGAGAACGCGCCTTGATGCGTTCGTGGCACTGCTTATTGCCGCCCTGGTGACCGGTCTTGTGGCTGGGCAGGCTCCGCTGGAGATTGTTTCGGCGATCACAACCGGGTTCGGCAATACCCTCGCGTCCATCGGAATTGTGATTGGTCTGGGCGTGGGAATCGGAAAGATTCTCGAGGTGTCAGGTGCCGCTAATGCCCTGGCGCTTGCGTTCCTGAAGCTGTTCGGCAAGGGGCGCGAACCCTGGGCAATGGCAAGCGTTGGGTCGCTCGTCTCCATCCCGGTGTTCTGTGACTCCGGCTACGTGATTATGAACCCGCTGGCCCGCTCCATCGCCAGGGTAAAGCGTGCCGGCTACATCACGCTGGCACTGGCCCTTGGCTGCGGTATGACGCTGACGCACCATATGGTTCCACCGACGCCGGGTCCCCTCGCTGTTGCCGGTATTCTCGGCACAGATCTTGGAGCTCTCATCCTTGCCGGGCTTGCGTTCACCATCATCCTGTTGCCGGTGGTCGTGTTCTACGCGAAATGGATCGGGCCGAAAATTGAGCCTGGCATGTCGGAGACCATTCGCGAGACCGTTTACGGTAGGGCCGCCAGTCACCACCGTGGCCGGACAACCACAGCCCTCGCTGACCATGGCGACGACGCGCGGGGTGACGGTACTGCCCATGCCATTGGCGCAACCGGACCATCGGAGGATCCCGAATACGGTTCCACCATTGACTTCGACAGTTCCGAACTGGGTACGCCGCCGGCGGGAGCCAAGCCCCACAAGGTAGGAGCCTTCGTTGCTTCCCTCCCGCTGCTCGTGCCTCTGATCCTCATCATTCTCAACACGGTGAGCGGTGCAATCGACCAGAGCAACCAGGGTGTTGTCGGTACTGGTGAGTACGAGCCCTCCGCGTGGGCCGTCCCACTGGCCTTCATCGGTAACCCCGTGGTTGCCCTCGTGATTGGCGTCATCCTTGCCGTGTACGTGCTCCTGCCCCGTTGGACTCCGCGTTCCAAGGTGCAGGGCTGGTTCGCTGATGCTGCTGCGTCAGCCGGGCTCATTCTGCTCATCACCGGTGCAGGCGGTGCCCTCGGGCAGGTGCTGCGTAGCTCAGGAGTCGGCGATGCCCTCGCTGAAGCCATAGCAGCGACAGCCCTTCCGGCCTTCCTGGTTCCGTTCCTGATTGCCACCCTCGTCCGTATCGCCCAGGGCTCCGGCACAGTCGCGATGATTACCGCGGCTTCGGTCACGGCTCCGCTGGTCACGTCGATCGGCGTTGACCCACTGGTTGCGGCACTTGCCTGCACGGCTGGATCCATGGTGTTCAGCTACTTCAACGATTCCTACTTCTGGGTGGTCACCCGCTTCTCAGGACTGGAAGGGACAGCGGCGCTGAAGGGCTGGTCTGGAATTACGACGGCGGTGTGGGCCGGCTCGATCCCGCTCCTGTTCATCGCCAACGCAATCTTCGGCTGACCGCGTAACTCTGCCTGACTAGTGCACAGCACTGCTCCCTGGGAATGCTTCCCGGGGAGCAGTGTTGTGCTGCGCTCATCCTAATCGAGACGAACCCGTAGCAGCATGAAGGCAGTGTCGCTGCCAGCTAGGCTGAGCTGAATGGCGGCAACCCCAACTCCAGCGCGCACATCCCTTCCCCGAAGCATCGCCCGAATTCTGCTTGGGGCAATCCTCCTGGCTGCAGGCACCGCCCACCTCACGGTCGCCCGCTCCGAATTCGCCGCTCAGGTGCCGTCTTGGTTTCCCCTGCCTACCGACGTCGTCGTGGTGGGGTCCGGCATCGTCGAACTACTCCTCGGCGCTGCACTGATTGTCCTTCCGCGGTACCGGATCCTCGTCGGTTGGATCGTCGCTGCCTTCTTCGTGGCGGTCTTTCCGGGCAATATCGCGCAATACGTCGAGGGTGTGGACGCCTTCGGCCTGGACACCGACCGCGCACGGCTCATCCGCCTCTTCTTCCAGCCGGTCCTCATTCTTTGGGCGCTGTGGTCCACCGGCGCATGGCGCGACCGCCGATTGCTACGCTCCTCAGATGAGCACCAACGCCGCTAACGGCATGAGGCTAAAACCGCGATGGGACGTGGCGTCATCGACATAGACGTTGTCATCGCGCTCATCGGAGCCGTCATTCTCATCGGCTTGGGCTCGATCTTCCGACACTCCTTCATTCCCAGCCCGGAATTTTGGTCCGGACTCGAGAAGCTCGTCTACTTCGTGCTGCTGCCGGCACTGCTGGTGACAGGACTTGCCGGAGCGGACTTCGCCTCCATTGAACCCGGTCCCATGGTGCTCGTCCTGACAGCATCTGCGACCTTCTCCGCACTGCTCGCCTATGCCGCCCGCCGGCCGGCCACCGGTAGGGACGGCCCAGCCTTCACCTCAGTTTTCCAGGGCACCGTCCGCTTCAACACCTATATCGGAGTAACGACGGCGGCAGCCCTCTTTGGATCCAGCGGCATCGCCATCGCAGCACTCGCCAATGCGGTGCTCATACCGTTCGGGAACCTCGCCTCAACCGTCGCGCTCGCACACTACGGACACCACAGGCTTCGCGGATCCGCCCTGATCCTGGCGGTGTTCGGCAACCCGTTAATTCTCGCCTGCGTCGTAGGACTCGCCGCCAACCTGATTGGCTCCGCTCCGGGGATGGGTGACTTTCTCAGTGCGCCGGCGCCGGCCGTCGGCGTGCAGCTGATCGCTGCAGTGCTTGGACTGCTGGGGGGAGCGGCACTTCCGATCGGCCTTTTCTGCGTTGGAGCCGGGCTGCGCGGACGGGTCTTCCCCCGCGAATCCCTGCGGCCCGTGACGGCCGCACTGCTGCTCCGGTTTGTGCCGGTTCCGGCAGCCACCCTGGGGCTGTGCCTCCTGCTGGGATTCACCGGCCCAGCCGCCGTCGTCTGCGTGGTTTTCCAGTCGCTACCCACGGCAACGAGTTCCTATGTCTTTGCCCGGCGGCTGGGCGGCGATGCCTCACTGATGGCCCAGATCACCGCCGCCCAGACCGTCCTCTCCGGCGTAGTGCTACCGGCCTGGATCCTCATCGCGCTGACGGTACTGCTGTAGGTCGCTAGGATCGATCCATGAGTATCAGCGAAGCCGCAACAAGCGAAGCGGCAGAGACCACGCTCGTCACCCTCAGCGACATCGAAGCCGCTGCTGAACGCATCAGCGACCTGGTGCTACGCACGCCGATCATTCAACTTCCGCACCCGCAGCGCCCGGATGAGGTGCTCCACTGCAAGGCCGAGTCCCTCCAGCCCACCAGCGCCTTCAAGCTGCGCGGCGCCTACAACACCGTTGCGCAGGTACTGGATCAGGCACGCGAACACGGCATCGTCGCGCAATCCTCCGGAAACCACGCCCGCGCCGTTGCCTGGCTGGCGCACCGGCTCAACCTGCGCGCGGTGATCGTCATGCCGGACGCCGCGCCGCTCCCCAAAATCGAGGCAGTCCGTGCGCTCGGCGCCGAGGTTGAGATCGTGCCTTCCGCGCTGCGCGACGTCCGCGCCCACGAACTCGTTGCCCAATACGGCTACGTCCACGTACCGCCCTACGACGACCCGCGCATCATCGCCGGCCAGGGAACGGTCGGCCTCGAAATCATGCAGCAGCTGCCCAACGTCGACACGGTCCTGGTCCCCATTTCCGGCGGCGGACTCATTTCCGGCATTGCGACGGCGGTTAAAGCGATCAATCCCGGAACCCGCGTGATCGGAGTGGAGCCCGAACTCGCCGCTGACGCCGCCCAGAGCTTCCGCGAAGGCCGCCGCATCACCTGGGAACAGGAGCTGACGTACCGCACCGTTGCCGACGGCCTCCGCACACCCGCGCTCGGTGTCCATCCGTGGGAGCACGTCAAGCGCTACGTCGACGACGTCATCACCGTCACCGAAGAGCAGATCCTCGCCGCAATGCGCCACCTCACCCTCGCCGGGCGGCTCGTAGTTGAACCCTCCGGTGCTGTGGCCACCGCCGCCTGGATGCACGACCTCGTGCCGCCGTCCGGAAACGCCCAGAACGACGGCGGCACAACGGCCGCCGTCGTCTCCGGCGGATCAGTGGATCCCGCCCTTCTGGCCAAGGTGCTGCAGCAGGCGGGCTAGAGCCGTTCGAGGAATCCGGTGAGTACACCCACCCAGACCTGGCGGGCGGCGTCGTTCGCTTCAGGAGAGGGAAGGCCTGCCTGCGTCGCCACGATCGACGCAGTACCGTCTTTCTTCGGCTCGCTGGTGACGAGGACAGCTGAGCCGTCCACCGCCTTGGACCGCCAGGTCATCCGACTGTCCGTGCCGCTGATCCGTGGGGGCTCGGCAAGGAGCTCCTGCACGGCTGCGTGAGTGGAGGCGAACTCCGACCAGCGTTCCATGAGCCCTTCCACACCGAGCGCGGTGGACCTGCTCACGCTCAGCTGAAAGGTGCCGTCCGAGCGCTGGCCGGGAAGGCGTCGTCCGATGTGGTGTTCGTAGGCGACCGCCACCGACTGGGCCCACCAGCCGGCCTGCTCCATTGAGCCCTCAAGTTCCTCGTACACCTTCGAAGCGATGTCCTTGTGGCTGAGGTCCTTGCCGCCGGCGCCGCTCAGTAACGTAACCCACTCTTCCCAAGGGCGTTCGGTGGCACGCTCGATCGACGCAATCCTGGGGTTTTCTGCCATTCCCGAATCCTGCCACGCACCGCCGACTATTCGGCCACTCTCGCCAAGAACTTCCGGATTCTCACGTTCAGCTCCTCTACCTGCCGCTTCACGATGACCGCGGGATCCGGGTTGATCTCATTGACCGGCGGCGCCTTGCGCACGTTGGCCGAACAGATGAAGTCGGCACAGATCAACGTCCCGACCGTGTTGCCGTTCCTACCTGACCGGCCCGCACGTTTGGCCACCCAGAGCAGGACGTCCTCCTTGGAGAACACATCGCGGCAGATCTCGCACAGTACCGAACGGTTTTTCTTAGGTCCGCCCTCCGGCGCTCGCAGGAGGACGCCGGTGATCCCGGTTTCATTCGGCACGATGAGATAACCGCGGAGCGGCATTTTCCCATCACGCCAACCGAGGAAGTCGAGCTTGTCCCACTCGAGCGAGTCGAAGTTCGCTGGGAGATTGAGTTTGGCCGTTTCGGAGCGGGTGGCATTGATGAACGATGACCGGATGTCGCGGTCGCTGATTTTTTGCATGATGGATCGCCTTGCAGATGGGTGTTCGAGGGCATGACACAGTGGCCCTCCACCTGCCCGGGTTCGGCAGGGAAGGGCTAGTCGCGTTCCTCACAGCTGGCCACAGCGGCCGCCTCGCTTCCAATGGCCGCGCTGACCGGAGCGGTTAGCGGCATGTCCATTCCCTTGGATCCGTCGTCGAATTTCTCGATTTCCTACCGTTGCATCTTCCCAAAGTGACGCGCCAGGGGCAACGCAGACGGAAGGTGTTGCGCGTCACGTCACCGCGCCATACAGTTGTCGAAGCGCTTCGACAACGCCTCTATCTCGCTCAAGGACCGACTTCATGCCCACTGACCAGCCCTTCCCGAAAGCCGATGAGCTCGTCTTCGGCGGCGACTACAACCCGGAACAGTGGCCCGAATCGGTGTGGCAGGAAGACGTTCGTCTGATGCGGAAAGCACATGTCAATCGGGTGACCATCGGGGTCTTCTCGTGGTCTTCCATCGAACCGCGGGAAGGTCACTACGAGTTCGGCTGGCTCGACAAGGTCATGGATCTGATGGCGGAGAACGGCATCGGCGTTGTCCTGGCCACACCCACGGCCTCGCCGCCGCCCTGGTTTTCCCTGGCACATCCGGAAGCCCTGCCGGTCACAGCGGACGGTGTGCGGCTGATCCATGGAAGCAGGGACACCTACAACCCGGCGGCACCGGCCTACCGCGCCGCCGCCAAGCGGGTCACGGCGGCCCTCGCCGAGCGGTACTCTGCCCATCCGGCGTTGCGGATGTGGCACCTCCACAACGAATACGGCACGGTTTCCTACGGTCCTGAGACGGATACGGCGTTCCGGGCATGGCTACGCGCGAAGTACGGGACCCTGACGCAGCTGAACGCTACCTGGAACACCGCGTTCTGGTCTCAGGGGTACGGCGAATGGAACGAGATCTTCGCCCCTCAGGCCACCCAATACCTACCCAACCCTTCCCAGCTGCTCGACTTCAAGCGCTTCTCGGCTGACCTCTTGAGAGATTGCCTGCGCGACCAGGTGAACATCGTCCGAGGTGTCCGCGCCGACGTTCCCGTCACCACCAACTTCATGCTCCCCAGCTGGAACCACTACGACCAGTGGGACTTCGCCGCCGAGATTGACGACGTCTCCGTTGACCACTACCCGGACACCCCGGGAATCGAGGGGAACATCCAGGTTGCCTTCGGCAGCGACCTCGCCCGCTCCTTCAACGGCGGCCGCCCGTGGGTGCTCATGGAACAGGCCACCACCATGGTCTACAACTACGCGCAGGGGCGGATCCTCGCACGGGATCCGGGCACGCTGCTGTTCAGCACCCTCCAATACCTGGCACGCGGCTCCACCGGATCACTGTTCTTCCAGTGGCGGTCACCGCGGGCAGGAGCAGAGTTCTTCCACTCGCCCATGGTGCCGCACGTCGGTGAAAACTCCCGGACGTTCCGAGAAATCGTCGAACTCGGCACCACGCTGTTCACCCTGCATGAACTTGCAGAGCCGCCAGCCGCCGGGCGACGCGTCAACCGGAACCGGGTGGCCATCGTCTGGGACTCAGCCGCGTGGTGGTCGACGGACACGAGCGCCCTGCCGTCTACCGACGTCGCTTTCCTGCCCGCCGTGAAAGCGGTCCACCGTGCGCTCTGGCTGCTCGGAATCAACGTTGATTTTGTCCGGCTCGATCAGGACCTGAGCGGCTACAACCTCGTCCTGGTACCCAGCAAGCTGGCCGCCTCGGACGCTGAAGCGGAAGCACTCCGGCGGTACGTCGCCGACGGCGGACACACCGCCATCTGGTACTTCTCGGGTAGCACGGATGGGAACCTCAACGTCCGGCCCGGCGGCTTCTCCGGAGCGTTTGCGGATCTCCTCGGCATCCGCGTCGAGGAACACTTCCCGCAGCTCGCCGCCACCGCGCTGAAACTCAGCGACGGATCCACCGCAGACTGCTGGGCGGAAACCGTGGAGCTCACGGGCGCCGCCAGCATCGCAGACTTCACGGATTACCCGCTCACTGGACGTCCCGCAGTCACACAGCATGCGTGGGGCTCCGGCATCGCCCACTACATCGCTACCCGGCTGGGCGACGACGCGCTGCGCAACCATCTGCACCGCATCCTGAACGACGCCGGCGTCCACCCCGATCATCCGGCCGCCGGTTACGGTCTTGAGGCGGTCCGCCGTTACGCCGGCGACTCCAGCTACCTGTTCCTCCTCAACCACTCAGCGGAGACGGCGGAGATTGACGTGTACGGTCATGACCTCCTCAGCGACACCGCGTTGAACGGGACCGCTACCCTCGCCCCGGGAGCCGCACTGATTGTCCGGGAAGTCGGCTGACCACAGTGGCCTCCCTCTTCTACACCAGCCCTGCGACTACCTGGCTGGAGGGCCTGCCCCTGGGGAACGGCAGGCTCGGAGCGATGGTGCTTGCGGGCGATTCGACCACCCGCCTGCAGATCAATGACAGCACCGCCTGGTCAGGCAGCACGGCCAGCGAACACCGGCATGGTCGCACCTCCGCCGAATCCGCCGTCACCGCGCTCGCCGACGCCCGGAGCGCCATCGTGGACGGGCGGCCGGTTGACGCCGAGCGGAACCTTGAGCAATTACAGTCCGGCTACTCCCAGTCATACCTGCCGTTCGCTGACATCATCCTCCAGCTGAACGACGACGTACGGCTTCAGGAGCGCAGGCTCTCCCTCTCCGACGCCACACATCGCACTCTCGCGGATAGACCCGGCGGCAGCGTCACACAGGACACCTTCATTAGCGCCGTTGATGGAGTGCTCGTGCACCGGTTGCGCTCCGGCAGCCCAGTCGACCTCACCGTCGCGGTCTCCACCCTGCTCAAGGAAACCGGCCGTACCAAGCGAAGTGACGGCGTCGTACTGGAGCTGAAGCTGCCCGCGGACGCGGCCCCCGGCCACGAACCCGACGAGCCGGCACTGCAATGGGAAATAGACGGCGTCGTTCCGCTGGAGGGGACGCTGTGCCTGGCGGCGCGCCACGACGGTTCCGTCACCCATAACGACGACGGAGCGACAGTATTCACGGGTGTCACCGAGTTGCTCTTCGTGGTTGCCACCGAGACCACCTTCACGGGGATCGGCCGGGAACCGGAAGGCTCGGCTGCGACGTGCGCAGAAGCGGCACACCGCCGTGCGTATACAGCGATCGAGAAGGGCTGGGACGCACTGCTCGCCGACCACATACGTGCGCACCGGGAGCTCTTCGACCGGGTGTCCGTAACGTTCACGCCCGGCCCGGGCGCACTGCCGGATCGCGAGCACGTCCCCACCGATATGCGCCTGGAACAGGCGAACGCGCACCCAGCGGGCGTGCTGACCGCCGACCCGCAACTGGTTGCCCTGCTCTTCGACTACGGGCGGTACCTGCTCATCGCATCGTCCCGGCCGGGCACCCTTCCAGCTACCCTGCAGGGGATCTGGAACGAGGACCTGCGTCCGCCGTGGTCGTCGAACTACACGCTGAATATCAACGCCCAGATGAACTACTGGGGAGCGGAAGTCGCCGGGCTGTCCGAGTGCCACCAGCCTCTCCTGGACCTTGCGGAAGCGTTGGCCGAACGAGGGCGGAACACCGCCGCGACTCTCTACGATGCCCGCGGTTGGGTAGCGCACCACAACTCCGATGCGTGGGCGTTCAGCTCCCCGACCGCCGGGCACGCGAGTTGGTCGCAGTGGCCTCTGGCCGGCGCATGGCTGATCCGCCAGCTCGATGAGATGTGCCGTTTCGGCTCCGCCACCCCTGAGCAACTCGAGCGGCTCTGGAACCTGGCGGTCGGTGCCGCCGCATTCGCCTGCGACTGGTTGATTGACGACGGCGGCGCCCACCTGGAGACCTGCCCCTCCACGTCACCTGAGAACTGCTACCTCAGCGCCCAGGGCAGGGCCGCCGTCGCAACATCCAGTGCGATGGACAGGACGCTCATCACCGAACTCTTCGAGACTGTGCTGGCTCTGGCTGACGCGGTTGGCCACCCGCACCACCCGATTGTGGCGGAAGTACAGGCGGCACTGCCGCGCATCGCACCACCCGCCGTGGGCGGGGACGGCCGAATCCTCGAATGGGGTACCCCCGAGGTGGAGGCTGATCCTACGCACCGGCACCTCTCGCACCTGTTCTTCGCCTATCCCGGAAGCGGCCCGACGCCGGAGCTGACGGACGCGCTCACCCTCTCCCTCGATCGCCGCGGTGATGATTCCACCGGCTGGTCGCTCATCTGGAAGGCCTGCCTCCGGGCGCGCCTGAAGCAGAGCGGAAAGGTGGGAGCCCTCCTCCGCCTGATGTTCCGCACGGCAGCCGAAGCAAACGGCCCGCACGCCGGCGGGCTCTACGCCAATCTGTTCGCCGCCCATCCGCCGTTCCAGCTCGACGGGAACCTCGGCTTCGTGGGGGCGCTGGCCGAGGTGCTCGTGCAGAGTCATGCGGGAATCATCGAACTCCTGCCCGCCCTCCCGGCTGAGTTGCGCACCGGCACCGGCAGCGTCCGAGGCCTCATCGCCAGGCCGGGAATCGCCGTCGACCTGCATTGGGAAAACGGTGTGATCCGCGAAGCCGCGCTTGCCCCGCGGCGTGCCGAGGCTGCGGGGGAGTATCTCGTCCAGCTGGGGGACCGCAGTGAATCGGTCACGCTCGCATTCGGCCGCCGCACTGTCCTCACTGACCTCGATTCACACAACACGACTAGCATTCCAACCAAAGGAAAGGCATCGCTGACGCCATGACCCAACACCTCGAAGAAAGAGACACCCGCACCATGGGAGATCCCGACTACCGCGACACCGGTCTCGAATTCCCTGCGGGGTTCGTCTTCGGTTCCGCCACAGCCTCGTACCAGATCGAGGGTGCGCACAACGCCGATGGCCGTGGACCCTCCATCTGGGACACCTTCAGCCACACCGAGGGCAAGGTCTTCAACGGTGACACCGGTGACGTCGCCTGCGACCACTACAACCGTTTGGACGAGGACCTCGATCTCATGCAGGACCTCGGGCTGGAGTCCTATCGCTTCTCCATCGCCTGGCCGCGGATCCAGCCCACCGGCCGGGGACCGGCCAACGAGGCAGGTCTCGCCTTCTATGAACGCCTGGTCGACGGGCTGCTGGCCCGCGGCATCAAGCCCATCGTCACCCTCTACCACTGGGACCTGCCGCAGGCACTCGAGGACGACGGCGGTTGGACCAGCCGCGCGACGGCCCTCGCCTTCGGAGACTACGCCCGCATAGTGGGTGAGCGGCTCGGGAACAGGGTCGCCTTGTGGACCACCCTGAACGAACCGTGGTGCAGCGCCTACCTCGGTTACGGCTCCGGCGCGCATGCACCGGGACGGACGGAATCCGCCGCTGCGCTTGCCGCCGTGCACCACCTCAACCTGGCCCACGGCCTGGCGGTGTCGGCTCTGCGTGAGGTGGTGACCAACAATCCCGACTTCGCTATCACCCTCAACCTGCACGTGTTCCGCCCGGACGGCGAGACCGGTCCCGAGGCAGTACGCCGCGTGGACGGCCTGGCGAACCGGCTCTTCCTCGACCCGGTGCTGAACGGCACTTACCCCCAGGACGTTCTGGACGACACGGCGGAGATCACTGACTGGTTCTTCATTCAGGACGGCGACTTGGAGCTGATCCAGCAGCCGCTGGACGTCCTCGGGGTCAACTACTACTCCACCAACCGGGTGCGGATGTGGGACGGGGAGGGCCAGAAGGAATCCTCCGATGGCCACGGTGCCGCCGCCGGAACGGCCTGGCCGGGTGCGGAGAACGTGGAGTTCCTGCAGCAGCCCGGACCGTACACGGACATGGGGTGGAACATCGACCCCTCCGGACTCGAGGACCTGCTCGTCTCACTCCATGAGCAGTTCCCTGAGCTGCCGCTGATGATTACCGAAAACGGTGCGGCTTTCCCCGACACGGTGGAAGTTGACGCGGACGGGACAAGGCAAATTCACGACGTCGAACGCATCGATTACCTGCGTCGCCACTTCACTGCCGCTCACCGGGCCATCGCCCGCGGCGTGGATCTGCGCGGCTATCAGGTGTGGTCGCTGATGGACAACTTCGAGTGGGGTTACGGCTACTCCAAGCGGTTCGGGATTGTGCACGTCGACTACGACACTTTGGAGCGGACGCCGAAAGACAGTTCGCGCTGGTATGCACAGTTGATCCGCGAGCGGCGCATCCCGCCGGTTGGCTGATCCACGCACCCACGCACCCACGCATCCCGGCAAGCCGGAACCGCCAGCGCCCTCGACCTGAACCGACCTGCGCAGCAGCCTTGTAGGGAAGATTGTTCAGGACATGGTCCATGCGGTCGTCGCGGCGTGAATGGCTAGGCGGAGAGTTTCCGTTTCCGTCTCGATCCGCAACGGTTCGGCGGGCAGAGCGCGCTCCGTCATGAGCCCGGTGAGAACGGTAGCAAGGAACCTCGCTCTCCGCTCAATCCCACCTGCAGGGATGGCGCCATCCTCGACCAGAACGGCTAGCCACCGTTCGATGCGGTAGCGACCCATCCGCTCAAGAGCGCGGTATGTGGCCGCTTCGTCATCGGACGGGGGCGATGCCACGTATGCGTCGTATAGAGCACCCCACTGCTGTCGGGCGCGCTCGCCGACGCCCACTTGCGCGAGGATCAATCGTAAGCACGCGAGAAGGCGCTCAGCCGGTGACAGCGCTTGATCGTTAATCGGGTCGTCCGGAATATCGAGGACGTTCATGCCCGCGACGACGGTATCGATGAGCTCGCGCTGCGTCGGGAAAAAGTGCCGTAGCGACCCAGTGCTCACCTGTGCGCGAGCCGCTACCGCACGCACACTCAGCCGAGCGGTTGGATCCTCGCCGAGCATCGTCGCCGCGGCGATCAAGATCTTGTCGCGCGTGCCTGGTTCTTTCGCCTGATCGCTCATGTCTGCTCCTTAGCGAGACAGCTTTCTATTACAGTGTGCTAGCTTATCTCTTGGCTGACTATTACGCTGTACTAGTCCTGAGCGAGGAGTGGAGAAATGGGTATCAGACACCGTCGGGTTCGAACAGGATCAGGCGAACCGCTGCGCCGTTACCGCTGGTGGCAGATGTTCGGCAGATCACTGCGTTCGATCACGTTGGACTCGTCCGACGGCACGAGGTTGACCTACTCCGTTGATGTCCGCCATGCCGGAGATATGACCGACGGCGAGATCCGCGCGCGACTCTACGTTGACGGCGCGCTGCGGTCATACGCGAAGCTGCCGACCCGGTTCGAGGTGCCGGACGGTCATATCGAGGTCGCAATCAACGGTTTCGGACTCAAACGCTGCCACTATGTGCGCACAGACGGAATCGAGCAGCAACTCTCTCCTGACCCCGCTTCCGCAGAAGGACGTCGCGCCCGGCTCCATCATCGACACCCCGGTACGAGTCGCGTCATCGGGGCCATCTCCACCGCGCTGGTCATCGTTGGCTTGGGCGTCGAAGTGCCGCAAGTCATCGCCTTGCTTTCCCAGATTCCCCTCATCGCCGACTCCATCGGAACCTTCACTTCACCGATACAACTCCCCATCCAAATCAACCTGCTCATCGGACTTGCCGCTGTCATCGGGAGTATGGAGCGAGCGCTGCGGATGCGATCGAGCTGGATCGATGAACTTGCCAGCTGACCCCCCCCGAAAGGAACCTACTGTGCAGCACACCACCCTGAATCCGCTTGGCGAGCAGGACGCACCCACACCGACTCCTCGCGTTCCGCCCGGCGTCGAATATCACCGCGTCTACGCGGGAGAGAAACGCCGAATCCTCCGCGGCATCTTCGCCATCATCCTGCTACTCGTCGGGCTCGTCTGCTTCGCGCAACTGTCCTTGATGGGGGCACGCCTCATCGATACGGAACTTCTTGGACGGGCGGGCTCCTCGCCCCTTCAGCACGCCGCCGGCGCCCTCTCCCTTGTCGCGCTCATCCCCTACAGCATGCTGCTGCAACGCCTGCTTTACGGAATTCCGTTCCGCTCGCTGCACTCCGTGACCGGGCGCTTTCGATTCGGCATCTTCAGTCGGGCGTTGCTCGGCTTCGGCCCCGTGGTAGTCATCGCTGTGTCTTTGTCATCCCTCATGATGCCCAGTCCACCGGCCGCCTGGACGATGATCGATCTCATCGCTTACTTCGTGATCGGGATGCTCCTCACACCACTTGCAGCAGCAGGCGAAGAATATGGCTTCCGTGGCTTCATGTTCCGCGTCGTCGGTGGATGGTCCCGCAGCGCACGCCTCGGAACCGTCATCGGCATCATCATCCCGACCGTCTTCTTCTCCCTTTTTCACGGCTCACTTGACCCCTACATCCTCACCTCGTACCTGGTCCTGTTCGGATCGATGGCGGTGATCACCTGGCGCACCGGAGGACTCGAGACAGCTGTCGTCCTTCACGGCCTTTACAACATCACTGGACTCGTTCTCGCCACAACGCTTCACGTCGATGTGGCCGGTCAACTTAACAGCCGGGCAGATGCCACAGGCTCGATAACCCTCCTCATCCCAAGCGCCGCATTCGTTCTCATCACCGGCATCATCTGGTGGAAAACACGCAAACCAGGGCCCGCCCGCACGCCCGGTAGCCCGGCGAGGGGTTGCCCGCAGAATGGACGGTGGTCTTGGACCTTGAAGCAACCTATTCGCCCGAAATGAAGAATCTCTTCGTGAATCCGACCCGAAGAGGTGAGGGCGTAGGAGCAGCCCTCTGCGATTGGCTTGAGGCAAAGGCAAGAACCGTCGGGTTTGATCACATCTACCTGCGATCCTCCTGCGGGTGGAGTTCGCAGGCGCCGAAGTTCAGTGGCTGGAGCCGAGTTGTGCTCGGTTATAAACCCTCAATCTCGTACCGTCGAGCAATCTCAGCGGTTGCCCTGAAAACTGGACAACGATCGCCGCCTGGTCTTCGTCGCTGCAGACGAGTTGGCCGCTCAGGAAGACGTTGCTCACAAGGCCATCATCGCACCGCTGAATACATGGTCTACTCGGGAAAGCAGCCAACGTCGAGAGAATGACAAAGGAGGGCGAAACCGCCCTCCTTTGCGTCGTTCAAGCCCGAGGCCGGCACTACCCGCCGGTCTGCGCCTCGTCAGATCCGCCACCGACGCGTCCGCTGGATTTCTGCAGCCGGTCGATGTGCTCGGATGCCTGCGCCTTGGTGATGTCCGCGGGAATTTCCTCCCCGGCTTCCCGTGCCAGCGTGTCCAGATAGCTGCGCTGAGCGTCCGTCATCGGTTCATCTCCGGTGACCCACTCCTCAGGGTCACGTGCAAAACCGCCCTGCGGCTCCGGCGTCGGGCTTCCCAAAGTTTCATCAGACATAAGTGCTCCTTCAGTGTTGGTTCTACTGGTTGGCTTCCGGGGGCAGCGCCTCATGGTGAGCGCGGCCATGCGTCCGCCGGTCTTCCTTCATCTCCGCCTCAAACAGATGCCGTTTCCCCTCCACAAGCTCATCGCGCGCACGCTTTTCGATGGCCTTGAACTCTGCGTAATAGTTGTCGTCATAGTCCTCGACGATCTGGAACGTCCACCGCCCCTCGATGACGTTTCGGCCCAGGACATCCCGGTTGACTTCCTCGGCGAGACTCTCATGTCCCGCCTCACGCAACAGGTCAACGGCCTCCCCCAGCGCGAGGTCCGCCGTACCCGTCAACCGGTGGAATCCATACAGCAGCCCACGTGCATGTTCCACTACTTCAAGCGCTTCCGAGAGTTTCCCGAGCGCCTCCACCGTCTTGTCTGTTGCCGATCCGGGCCGCTGGTGGTTGCTGTCCGGCCCGTCCGATCCTGAGATAGTCATACTGCTTACCATATACAGCGGCACCCCCGGTTGGGCAGATCCCAGCCTCCCACTATGCTCACGGCCGACACACGAATACCCTGAGTCCATGCCCACCTCCAGCAGGACTCCGGCCGGCAACAGTACGACGACTGCGCCCGATCTTCCTGCCATCCAGCGCCACACCGTGCGGGTCCTTATTGCCGCGCAAATCCTCGGCGGAATTGGCATGGGCTCCGTTCTCTCGATCGGCGCTGTCATGGCCGCCGAACTCTCCGGATCCGAGGCGCTTTCCGGTACGGCGGCCACCCTGAGCACCCTCGGAGCGGCAGCCAGCGCCATCCCGCTGGCACGGCTGGCGCAGCGGCTCGGCCGCCGGGCTGCCCTGACCACCGGAGCGTTTATCGCTGCTTCGGGATCACTCACCGTTATCGGTGCGGCCGCCCTCGGATCGTTTCCGCTGCTGCTCCTGGCCTTCGCGCTGCTCGGGGTCGGCACGGCCGTCAATCTGCAGTCCCGCTTCGCTGCAACCGACATGGCAAGTCCGGAGCACCGTGGGCGGGACCTGTCACTGGTGGTCTGGTTCACCACCGTCGGAGCAGTGCTCGGCCCCAACCTCATCGGACCGGGCGAGGTAATCGCCGAAAGGCTTGGCATGCCCGAGCTGACGGGACCGTTCCTCATCGCCGTCGGCGCGCAGGTCGCGGCAGCGGCCGTCTATCTGATCGCACTGCGGCCGGATCCCTACCTCATCAGCCGGGCAACGCCGTCGGACCCTAAAGATGACGCACCAGGCATGGTCCGAGGCAGGGGAGCGCTGATTTTCGCCATCGGATCGATCGCGGCCAGCCACGCGGTCATGGTCTCGGTCATGTCCATGACCCCGGTCCACCTGGTGAACCATGGCGTGACGCTCACGATCGTCGGGCTCACTATCAGCCTCCACATCGCCGGTATGTATGCTCTATCACCGGTGTTCGGCTGGCTGAGCGACCGCCTTGGCCGCGTGGGTACCATCCTGATCGGCCAGGCACTGTTCGCGGTTGCGCTGGTCACCGTGGCTTTCGGGGAAGACGACCCGGTGCTCGTCACGATTGGCCTGATTCTGCTCGGCCTCGGCTGGAGCGCGTCCACAGTTTCCGGATCAGCGCTGGTCGCAGACCTCGTCACCGGCGCTGCCCGGGCCCGCATCCAGGGCCGAACTGACCTCACCATGAACCTCGCCGGCGCGTTCGGGGGAGCGGCATCCGGTCTGGTGCTGTCGATGGTCGGCTACTCCGGACTTGCGTGGTCAGCGGGGTTGCTGGTGCTGCTCATCGTTGCCGGTGCGACGACGATGCGAACCGCCCGCCCGCTCTCCGCCTGACGACAAATAAAATCAGCTGAAGCAGGAGCAACAAACAGCCCCTACGTGTGCGCGGCCTCATCCCACAGGGTGCTCATCTCGGTCATGGCCCGTTCCATGATGGCGAGCATGGCTGCGTGCGCGTCAACGGCGTGGCCGCGCTGGATGGCGCTGGCCACGTCGACGTGCATCTGCAGTGCTTCCTCATGCGGATGGTCCGGCATCATTCCGTAGTGCGTCCGCCCGGTCAGGACTTCCGCGACCAGCGAGTTGAGCTTGCCGAACATCTCATTACCTGAACTTGAGAGCACCAGGTGGTGGAACTGGATATCGAGTTTCAGGAACAGTTCCGTATCGCCATCCTGGCCCGCCGCCCACAGCTTCCCGGCGAGGCCCATCAGCTCGCTGGCATCCGCCAGCGGCGCGCGCATCGCTGCAAGGCGCGCGGCCTGGGGCTCGACGGCGGTACGCAGCTCGGTCAGCGACCGCAACTGCGCCACCCGGCCGGGTGAGGCTAGGCGCCAGCGGATCACCTGGGGATCGTAGAGGTTCCATTCGGTGGCCGGGAGGACCTGCACGCCGACCCGGCGGCGGGATTGCACCATGCCCATTGAGGCCAGCACTCGCAGCACTTCCCGGATCACCGAGCGGGAGACACCGTAGCGTTCCTCCAGCTCTTCGATCCGCATGATGCTGCCGCTCTGCCACTCGCCTGCGCCGATCGCCAGTCCCATCTGATCGATCACCGAGGCGTGCAGGCCTGAGAATACTGCGACATCGGGAGACTCGATTTCGGCGGGTGGCATGGAGGAAGCGTACCAACAGCATCCCAATCACTCAGATAGGTTGCATAAGTATGATCTTTCTCACTACACTCGAGCTATACAGCAGATGTTTCAGCATCTACTCCAGCCCGCGTACAGCGGACGTCCCTCAATGAAGAGAAGTGGAGACACAGTGCAGCGCACAATCCTGCGAAAAGCCGGAATCACGGCAGCAATCGCAATGTTCGCCGGCGGATCACTGGCCGCCTGCGGCGGCAGCGGCGGAGACGCGGAAGCGGGTTCGGACACCCTGCGGGTCACTCTCGCCAACCACGTCTGGACCGAGCAGATCATCGAGGCCATCCCCGAGTTCGAGGAAGAGACCGGGCTGACGGTCGAGGTCACCCAGTTGGGTGAGGATCAGCTCTCAGCCCAGTACAACGTTCAGCTCAATGCCGGTACTGACGAAATCGACGTCATGATGTACCGCCCCCTCCAGGAGGGCAAGCTGTTCGCCCAGAACGGCTACCTCGCGGACCTGACTGACCGCGTGCAGTCCAACCCTGAGTGGGAGTGGTCCGACTTCCAGCAGGGCCCGGTGGATTCCACCACGTTCGAAGACAAGGTTGTCGGTGTCCCCACCATCACCGAGCGTGAGGTGCTCTACTACCGCACCGACCTCCTGGAGCAGGCCGGCCTGGAAGTTCCGCAGACCCTTGAAGAGCTTGAAGCTGCTGCCAAAAAGATCAACGAAGAGAACCCCGACGTCGCAGGCTTCGTTGCCCGCACCGGCAAGTCCCCGGCCGTCACCCAGTTCTCCAGCTTCCTGTACGGCTTCGGCGGCGACTTCATCGATGATGAGGGTAACTCCGCCGTCGCCAGCCCCGAAGCCAAAGAGGCCTACGCCTACTACGGCCGAATGATCAACGAATACGGACCGGAGAATGTCAGCACCGACATGAGCTGGCCCGAGGCAATGGCCATCTTCACCCAGGGTGGTGCCGCGTTCTACACCGAGGCTGACAGCCTCTACCAGAACGCCACTGACCCGGCGAACTCGCAGGTTGCTGACAAGGTCGGCTTCGCGCCGATGCCCGCCGGCCCCGCCGGCTCGAAGCCCTACAACGTTCCTTCGTGGGGCCTCGGCATCAATGAAGCATCGAAGAACCAGGACAACGCCTGGAAGTTCGTCGAGTGGGCCACCAGCAAGGACATGGTCCTGCAGATCCAGAAGGAAGGCGTACCGGGCCCCCGCAAGTCGGTCTGGTCCAACCCTGAAGGTACCGCGACCTACCCCGAGGATCTGGCAGCAGCCATCGAGGTCAGCGCCGAGAACGGCGTAGGCCACGACCGCCCGCTGGTCATCAATGTCGGTGAAGCCCGCGAGATCGTCGGCGATCCGATCGTCGTCGGAATCACCGGTGGCGAGGTGGACGCGGCTGCCGACTCGGCAGACGAAGCGTTCCAGCAGTTCCTCGATGACGAACGCGAGTAACTGATTTCCTGAACCACCCGCCGTCGTGCCCGGTTCCAACCCCGGGCACGACGGCGGCACCACCTGACAGCGCGGCCCGGCCGCCGCTTTGAAGACTTTTCCCTTTCATCCCCAAGGACGTGGACAATGACCGTCGCCTCCCTGCCGCAGAAATCCGCGTGGAAGGCCTACTCCGACTGGGCCAACGACCACCGGAAGTGGCTTTTCGCAGCACCGGCCATGGCCTTTGTTGCCATCCTCATCATCTTTCCGCTGGCGTGGACTCTGTATCTCAGCCTCACGGACGCATCGGGTTCGGTGCGCGCCGAATCGGAATTCATCGGCTTCGCCAACTACGCCGAAGTCCTCACCGACACCGAGCGCTTCTGGCCCGCGGTAGCCCGGACCTTCATCTTCACCGGCGCGGCACTGCTCGTCCAGATGGTCCTCGGCATGTGCATCGCACTCCTGCTGTGGCGTCCGTTCAAGGGCGAGAAGTGGGTGCGTGTAGCCATTCTCCTGCCGCTGGTGGCTACCCCCGTTGCCGTCGGCATGATGTGGCGGCTGATCTTCGACCCGAACATCGGCTTCGCCAACCAGGCCCTCGCCTGGTTCGGCATTCCCGCCCAGCCCTGGCTTTCCGGGCAGGATACCGCGCTGGCCACCGTGATCTTCATCGACATCTGGCAGTGGACCCCCATGGTGGTCATCATCCTGCTGGCCGGGTTGACCTCCCTCTCGGAGGAACCCGACGAGGCTGCACGCATTGACGGGGCCAACGCCTGGCAGCGATTCAAATTCATCACCGTTCCGCTCATGATGCCCACCATCATCGTAGCCATCCTCCTGCGCAGCATCGACGCCCTGAAGACGTTCGACCTGCTCTACGCCACCAAGGGACGCGGCGGCGGGTCCTTCCATGAGGTCGAGACGCTCAACGTCTACGCCTACGGGCTCAGCTTCGACTACAACGACTACGGGTTGTCCTCCACCGTCCTCATCATCTTCTTCCTCATCATCATTGGTTGCATGTGGGTTCTGACCCGCCGCCGGAAGGACGTCCAGAAATGAGCAGCGTCGTAACCCCCAAGATGCTCCGACCCGGTGCTGAGACGGCGGCCCGCCCGCCGCAGCAGCCACGCCGGAAGAAGCCGTTCAAGAGCCGCGCGTACAAGGTATTCCGCGTCGTGGCCCTGATCGTCATCGTGGTGTCCTTCCTCGCCCCACTGGCCTGGATGCTGCTGGCATCGCTCAAAACCAATGTCGACATCTATGACGCCAGCAAGACCCTCATCTTCGAACCCACCACAGCGAACTACGAGACGGTGCTGGGCAGGAACAACTACCTGTCCTTCGTCTTCAACAGCTTCTGGGTGGCCTTCGCCTCCACCGCGCTGTCCCTGATCATCGGTGTTCCAGCGGCCTACTCGATGAGCCGGTTTGCGATGCGCCGCTCGGCCCTGGTGGTCCTCATGGCCCGCATCATCCCGGGCGTCAGCCTGCTGGTGCCTTGGTACTACGTGTTCTCGAACATGTCGATGGTGGGCGGGTACAGCGTGCTCATCCTCTCCCACATGTTTGTCGCCCTGCCGCTGATCGTCTACATCCTGATGTCCTACTACGACTCCATGCCGCTGGAACTGGAAGAAGCCGCCCGCGTGGACGGACTGACCCATATCGGCGCGTTTCTCAAGGTCACCCTTCCGCTCTCGATGGCGGGGATCGCCACAGCGAGCATCCTGGCGTTCATCTTCTCCTGGAACAACTTCATGTTCGCCCTGGTGCTTTCCGGAGCTGACACCAAGACCCTGCCGGTGGCGATCTTCAACTTCGTGGCCTACGCGAGCATCGACTGGGGAGGCCTCATGGCGGCCTCCGTGGTGGTCACCATCCCCATCATGGTCATTGCCCTGTTCACCCAGAAGTACATCGTGTCCGGCCTCACCGCCGGTGCCACCAAGGGCTAGGCCATGGCGCAGCAACCAACCCCGCCGATTGTGGTCATGGGGGTGCAGGGTTCTGGTAAGAGTACGCTCGGAGCCCTCCTCGCAGCGCGGCTCGGCGCGCGCTTTGTCGACGGCGATGACCTCCACTCGGAGAAGAACAAGCAACTTATGGCTGCGGGAACTCCACTGACTGACGAGAACCGGCTGCCCTGGCTCCACGATGTCGGCGAGGAGCTGGCACGCGGCACGGAAGCCGGCGTCGTCGTCGCCTGTTCAGCACTGAAGCGGTCCTACCGCGCCCTGCTGCGCGGGCACGCGCCGAACTTGTTCGTCCTGCATCCCTACGGAGAACGGGAACTGGTCGCGGCGCGGCTCACCGCCCGCGAGCACGAATACATGCCGCCGTCGCTGCTGGCCTCGCAGTACAACACCCTGGAACCCCTGTCCGACGGCGAACGCGGATTGACCGTCGACCTCGCCCTGGTGCCCGGCGCGATTGTCGACCGCGTGTGCGCCCACCTCACCGAAAGCACCGTCCATGCGCATTAGCAGAATCGAAACCTTCCTCGTGCCGCCGCGCTGGCTCTTTGTCCGGGTGGAAACCGATGACGGCATCGTGGGGTGGGGCGAGCCGGTGGTGGAGGGCCGCTCCGAAACGGTGCGCACCGCCGTCGAGCAGCTGTCCGAGCTGCTGATCGGGCAGGATCCGCTGCGGATCGAAGACCTCTGGCAGGTCATGACCAAGGGCTCGTTCTACCGGGGAGGCGCGATCCTCGCCAGCGCGGTTGCCGGTCTCGACCAGGCGCTGTGGGATATCCACGGGAAGTCGCTCGGCGTTCCGGTGCACCAACTGCTCGGCGGCCATGTCCGCGACCGGATCCGGATGTACGGGTGGATCGGCGGGGATGAGCCGGCTGAAATTGCCGGCGCCGTCGAAGCCCAGCTTTCCGTGGGCCTCACCGCAGTGAAGATGAACGCGAGCGGGCGGATGAAAGCGCTCGGAAGCGTGGCCGCGATCAACGAGGTGGTGGAGCGGGTTGCTGCCGCACGTGAGGTGCTTGGTCCGCACCGCGACGTCGCCGTCGACTTCCATGGCCGGTTCACCCTTGCGGACACCCGCCGGATTGCACCGCTGCTGGAACCGTTGCACCCGTTCTTCCTCGAGGAACCCACGGTGCCGGAGAACTCACACCTGATTGGCGGGCTCACCCGCTCGACCACCATCCCGGTGGCTACCGGGGAACGGCTGTACAACCGGCAGGAGTTCCTTCCGGTGCTGCAGGCGGGCATCGCGGTTGCGCAGCCGGACCTCTCCCATGCCGGTGGGATTACCGAGGTGCGGAAGATCGCCTCGCTCGCCGAAGTCTTCGATGTGCAGCTCGCTCCGCACTGTCCGCTTGGGCCGCTGGCGCTCGCGGCCTGCCTGCAGGTCGGCTTTGCGACGCCGAACTTCCTCATCCAGGAACAGAGCATCGGCATTCACTACAACCAGGGCGCCGAAGTGCTCGATTACGTGCTGGACAAGACACCGCTGAAGTTCGTTGACGGGTACGTGGAGCGGCTGACCGCACCGGGGCTCGGGATTGAGATCGACGAGTCGGCGGTACGGATTGCGGACAAGACCGGCCACAGCTGGCGCTCGCCGGTGTGGAGGCACGACGACGGCGCGTACGCCGAGTGGTGAGCACGCCTGCGCTGGAAGAGGAGAAGAGCACGATGGATTTTCTTGATGGACTGAAGCGGGCACGCCTCCTGGCGATCATCCGGGGGAGTGAGCGTTCCGCTTCGGTGCGCACCGCCCTCACGCTGGTGGAGGAGGGCGTCACCTATCTGGAGGTTTCGCTGAACACACCGGAGGCGATCGAGGTCATCACGGCGGTCCGGCGCGAAGTCGGTGATCGGGCTGCAGTCGGTGCCGGAACCGTGCTCACCGGCGATGACGCGGCCCGCGTTGCGGACGCAGGTGGGCAGTTCCTCGTCACCCCCGCTGTCACGGCAGCCGTGGATTCCGGCGTCCTCCTCGGCTTGCCGGTGCTGGCCGGCGCGATGACTCCCACAGAGGCGTTTTCAGCAATGGACCGGGGCGCCACTGCGATCAAGCTGTTCCCCGCTTCCCTCGGTGGTCCCGGCTACCTTTCAGCCTTGAGGGATCCGTTCCCGGACATCCCGTTCATTCCCGTGGGCGGCGTGAATGCCGAAGCGGCGGCAGAGTATCTGGCTCGCGGCGCCGTCGCGGTCGGAGTCGGATCGCCGCTGATCGGGGACGCCGCCGGTGGTGGGGATCTGGACGCCCTTCGGCGGCGCGCACAGGAATTCCTTCGGCTCTCAGCCGGAGCAGCCTGATGAGCAGGGAACCGCTCCCGAAGGCCCAGGTCCTCACATTCGGCGAGACCATGGGGTCGATCCGCGCCGCAGGCCTGCTGCGTCACGGCGGAGCGATGTCCATGTCCCTCGGCGGAGCGGAATCCAACGTCGCCATCGGGCTGTCGCGCCTCGGCCACAGCGTGCGCTGGGTCGGCAGGCTCGGCGAGGACGAGGTCGGGAAGTTCGCTCTACGCACCCTGAGCGCAGAGGGAGTGCTCACCGACGCCGTCGTTCATGATGCCCTCCGGCCCACCGGACTGATGCTGCTCGAAAAGCGGATTGCCGATGTGTCCCGTGCCGCCTATTACCGTGCGGGTTCGGCCGGATCTGTGCTCAGCGTCGAAGACCTCGGTCCGGCACTGGACGCAGAGCCGTCGATCCTCCATTTCACGGGCATCACCCCGGCGCTCTCCGAAAGTGCGGCACAGGCAACCCTGCGCGCTGCAGAAACCGCGCGGGAACGGGGAATCACCGTCAGTTTTGACGTGAATTATCGTGCCAAGCTGTGGGACCGGGAGTATGCAGCGGAGGCTCTAAGCGTGCTGGCCGGGATCGCGGACATCGTCATCGCTTCCGAGGACGAGATCGATCTCCTGGGTAGTTCCTCCGCCCGTGCGCCTGAGGCCGAGCTGGTGGACGGGTTGCACGCTCGCGGCGTTCGGGACGTCATCATCAAGCGCGGAGCTGAGGGAGCTACGGCCTACACGCTGGACAGCACCTGCCACTGCGATGCGATCAACGTTCCGGTGGTCGACACCGTCGGTGCAGGCGATGCGTTCACGGCCGGCTACCTCTCCGGACTGCTCGACTGGGAAACCCTGGAAGAGCGCCTGCACCGCGGCGTCACCCTCGGTGCGTTTGCCGTCGCCGCAACGGGTGACTGGGAGAACCTGCCGGCGCGGGACGAGCTCTCCCTGATCCGATCCGCCGGAACCACCATTCGCTAGTCACTCCAACGTCCGCTCCACAGCAGAAGGAATCACCGTGAAGATCCGTAGCGCAGAAGTGATCGTCTCCAGCCCCGACCGCAATTTCGTCACGCTGAAGATCACCACCGAGGAGGGAATCACCGGCCTTGGCGACGCTACGCTCAACGGCCGCGAACTCGCCGTCTCGGCGTACCTCGAGCACCACGTGGTCCCGCTGCTGATCGGGCGGGATGCCCACCGGATTGAGGATACGTGGCAGTTCCTCTACCGCGGAGCCTACTGGCGGCGCGGACCGGTGACCATGGCCGCTATTGCCGCCGTCGACGTCGCGCTCTGGGATATCAAGGCGAAGGCGGCCGGTATGCCGCTCTACCAGTTGCTGGGCGGTGCAAGCCGCACGGCCGTGCGCGCCTATGGCCACGCAAGCGGCCGGGACATCCCCGAGATTCTGGACTCCGTCCGCGAACACCTGGAACTGGGCTACAAATCCA
Source organism: Arthrobacter sp. Soil782 (assembly GCF_001428435.1). Lineage (GTDB taxonomy): Bacteria > Actinomycetota > Actinomycetes > Actinomycetales > Micrococcaceae > Arthrobacter_D > Arthrobacter_D parietis. Next base: position 511,604 of record NZ_LMSO01000009.1, on the reverse strand, counting down.
TCCGCATCCAGACCGCGGTGCCGGGCATCAACGCGGTCTACGGTGTGGCCGCCCAGCCCACAGCCGGCGGCGTCCGCTACGACTACGAGCCCGCGCAGAGGGCGGCGCTGCCTGCGGAGGAGGACTGGGATTCCCGGGCCTACCTGCGCCACATTCCTACAGTTTTCGAAGCCGTCCGTAACGAGTTCGGCCCCGAATTGCCGCTGCTCCACGACGGGCACCACCGGATGACGCCGATCCAGGCGGCCCGCCTCGGGAAGTCCCTGGAACCGTATGACCTGTTCTGGCTCGAGGACTGCACCCCTGCCGAGAACCAGGACGCTCTGCGCCTGGTGCGCCAGCACACCACCACGCCGCTGGCCATCGGCGAAGTGTTCAATACTGTGTGGGATTACCAGACGCTGATCCGCGAACAGCTGATCGACTACGTGCGTTCCGCAGTGACGCATACCGGCGGCATCAGCGCCATGAAGAAGATCCTCGACTACGCGGCGCAGTACCAGATCAAGTCCGGCATCCATGGGCCCACCGATATCTCACCGGTGGGCATGGCGGCCGCGCTGCACCTCGACCTTGCCATTCACAACTTCGGCATTCAGGAGTACATGCGGCATGGGGACCTCACCAACGAGGTATTCGAGCAGTCCTTCACCTTCGTGGACGGCTACCTGCACCCGGGGGATAAGCCGGGCCTCGGTGTCGAACTGAACCTCGAGGCCGCGGCTGCCCACCCCTACGAACCCGCATACCTGCCCTTCAACCGGTTGAAGGACGGCACAATCCACGACTGGTGACGGAACGCCCCGGCGTCAGCCCATCTCCGCGTAACGCTTCGCCTGGGGGAGTCCTTCGCGTACCTGGTCGGCGTCGAATTCCGGCCCGTACACCGGCGTGTCCCGCTGGAACCGCCACCCTTCAGCGAGGGGACCGGCGTCGACTACATCAAACCCGAACTGGTCGATCAGCGACGCAACTGTCTTCTTGGCGTCGTCGTCGTCTCCGGCAATAGGAAGCGCTCGGCGGCCCGGCGTGCCGGGCGCGGTCGCCTTGCTGGTCAGGTGATCGGCATAAATGTTGTTGAACGCCTTGACGATGTGCGCGTCCGGTAGGCGATCGGCAAGGAGTTCGCTGGTGGTGGTCGATTCGTCGTCGAGCTCCGGGATGTTCCCGTCGCGCTCGGGGTAGTAGTTGTTGGTGTCGATCACCGCTTTGTCCTTGAGCTGGACAGCCGGCACCGCATCGATCGCCTTGAGCGGCACGCTGACGACGACGACGTCCCCTGCTTCCGCTGCCTCTTCCGGCGTTGCCGCCCGGGCGCGGTCGCCCAGCTCGTCGATGAGATCGATCAGCGTTTCCGGCCCCCGCGAGTTGCTCATGACGACGCCGTATCCGTTTTGGATGGCAAGACGGGCAAGTTGTGAGCCGATGTTGCCGCTGCCGATGAAGCCGATGGTTGTCAGGTTATTTTCCATGGCGAGTACAACCGATCTGGGAGGCGAGTATTCCCTTGGGGGTCTTCCATGGACCTTCAGGAGAAGCGCTAGGGAAGGAGTTTCGCGTACACGACGTAGTTGTCATTGAACGTGCCGGTAGCGGGATCGTACCCGTCACACGTGATGAGGCGGAGTTCAGGACCTTCGGTGTTTCCGTAGACGGCCTGTGTTGGGAAAGCGTCCTTCGAATACTGCTCACCGCGTTCGACGGCGAATGTCGCCACGGTGCCGTCCTCGCGTGCAATCTCAATGGTGTCGCCCGGATTCAGCTGCTTGATCCAGGCGAAGACTCCGGGCCCGCCATCGCTGGCGTTCACGTGCCCGAGAAAGATTGATGGCCCGGTTTCGCCCGGTGTGGGAGAGTTCCGGTACCACGATGCGGGCGCCCCAGGATGGCCCGGAGGTACCTCGAGAGACCCGTTCGGTTGAAGCCCCAGGTACAGCAGGCCTGACTTGACTCCGTGCGTGGGCATCGAGAGTGACACCGGCAACGAACGGCCGAATACCTGTGGAGTTGCATCGACGGGCGCTGGTGCAGGCGCGGGTGATGCATTCTCCGCGGGCGCACCCGATGCGGCGGGACTCGCCGGCGCCGGTTCGGCGGACGCCTCCGAATTTGTTGGGGGAGGCCCGGGCGCGGTTGTCGTCCCTTCCGCCGGAAGGGACGACGGCGCCGCTACCGTGAAAGTTGGCTGGGCTCCGACGGCGTCAGACGAGCTCGGTGGAGCACAACCCGTGAGGAGCAGCAGTGGGACCGTTGCAGCAGCCAGGAGGCTCCCGCAACGGTCCCGGAGGCGGCTAGTCATCTGTATGAAAGTATCCGATCACTCGACGCTTTCGACGACTCGCTCCCTATGCCGCGCGACGACGGACCACGTACGTTCCCCCCGCTGCCAGGGCGAGGACAAGTCCGCCCCCCAGCGCAAGAGCCGCCGTGTTGTCGGTTTGCGTCACCTCGACACCGGTGGCTGCGCCGCCCACAGGCATTTGAGTGACCTGATTACCCATCGGAGGTGCGGGCGGCGGCGTAGGCTGCGTGGTGCCCATCAGCCCGACGACGATGCTGGCGTCGTAAGCTGGCGTACCAGCTGCGTCGCAACCGAATCCGTCGCCGTCAGCGTCCAACCGCGGAGCATAGCCTGGAGTGCCGATCGGAATGTTGTAGACCCCGACGGACGCTGCCTCGGAGCAATTCTGGAACGGGAGAGACACCGCCGCGGCCGGCGTCGCTGACAGCGCCACGAACCCTGCCGCTGCTGCAACTGCAAAACCTGCTGTTGTTTTCTTCATTATTTCCCCTCATGTTGATGCCGCGAGTGATGAGACGCGGATCACACGAGATTAGACAGCCAGCTTATGAGTCGTCAAGGTTATCCACATTTTTATCCTGGTACTGCGCTAATTCAGCCCGGTGTGATAGCCGGTCGCCGATACGATGGTTGAACCGTCGCTCGTAGTTCAACCATTACTCGTACTTTTGGGGCACCTTTGAATCTCCCTTCGCTACCTCCCGCTCAAAATCGGGACCCTATGCAGACACAGACACAGACACAGACACAGACGCGGACAAGGAGCAAGGCAAAGGCATCGACGCTCATTGTTGCTGGGTTTGGTCTGTTTCTTCTGGTCGTTGGTCTCATCTCGGGCGGAATTGGCGGAGCTCTCGTCATGGCGGGCCTCCTTGCGCTCCTCACCGGCCTCTATACGGTGCTTACCGGCCGCGGCTCCTGGGCGCGGCTCGCTGGCCGCAAGGCAGGATCCATCGTCGCGGCGGCAAGCGTTGTTGCGCTCCTGGTCGGCGGGTCCATCACGCCCTCCGCGGAGGACACCGTCCCCGCGGCCTCAGCCGAGCAAACCGAGACCGCCGCTGTTGAACCGTCACGGACTGCGACAGCGGCGCCAACAACGTCTCCTACGCCGAAGCCCTCACCTACCCCGAGTACCGACGCTGCGCCGATAGACGGGGACACCGTTGTCGACGCTGAGGGAGACCCGAATGCTCCCAGCGATCAACCCGAATATGGCGTCAAGGCGCTCGCGCTGCTGGAGACGCTGCCGATCAAGGGTCGCGCACCGAAGACGGGCTATGACCGGGACGAGTTCGGTCAAGCCTGGCTCGACGTCGACCGCAATGGCTGCGACACCCGCAACGACATGCTCAACCGGGACCTTCGCGACATCGTGCACGCGAACTCCGTTCCCTGCAAAGTCCGTTCCGGTACTCTGGATGACCCCTATACCGGAACCACTATCCCGTTCCTCCGCGGGCAGGAGACCAGCATTGACGTGCAGATCGATCACATGGTTGCGCTCGCCGACGCGTGGCAGAAGGGCGCCCAGCAACTCACCTACGAACAACGGGTAGCCTTCGCCAACGACCCGCTGAATCTGCAGTCCACGGACGGTCCGACCAACGCACAGAAGGGTGCGGGCGACGCCGCAACCTGGCTTCCGCCGAACCGCGGATACCGCTGCGAATACGTCGCCCGGCAGATCTCCGTGAAGGCAACCTACAATCTGTGGGTTACACAGGCTGAGCATGACGCAATGGCACGGGTTCTGTCGGATTGCGCAGACACATTGGCGCCTACCAACCAGGCTTCGCCCACACCGACACCTACCCCAACACGTGAGCCGGAACCGGCTGTCGAGCAGGCGGCTTTCGCAAGCTGCGAGGAGGCTTTCCTTGCCGGTGCCGGGCCCCTCTACATCGGTGGGCCGGGGTACAGTCCTGATCTCGACGGCGATTCAGACGGCGTTGCCTGCGAGGCTGCGTCAGCCCCAGCCCCAGCCCCAGCCCCAGCCCCAGCCCCAGCACCCGCGCCGGCACCGGTACCCGCGCCAGCCCCGGCGAATGTGTACTACAAGAACTGTGATGCAGCCCGGGCTGCTGGCGCTGCGCCCGTCTACGCGGGGCAGCCGGGGTACGCTGCTCACCTGGATGGAAACGGCGACGGCGTCGGCTGCGAGTAAGCGGCCTGCCCGTTCGCCAGTCGCGGTTTCCGGAGAGCTAAGTGTCTCTCAAAACGTGCACGTTCTGGAAAGCACCCCGTCGCTGCGCCGCGCACAACTCACGCGTAATTGCCGTCGTCGTCGTTCGTGAAGAGTGAAGCCACGCGTCGTCCGGAAGCGGGAAGACCTCCGGAGCGGATGAGAGGATCACAGCTATGATCGACCGCGTACCCGGTGTGCAACTGCATATTGTGATTGATGAATCGTCGCCACCGATCGAACGAACCCTGTCCGTCTCCGCCAGCATCCTCCTGAGCGACCTGCACCAAGTAATTCAGAGAGCTTTCGGCTGGCAGGATCTTCACCTCTACCAGTTCTCTGTGAGTGACACCTTCCGGGGACAACCAGACTTCACCCCGGCAGAATCGGCCGATGAGCTCGGCACTGAAGACGCATCCCGGACAGAGCTCGCTGCGATTGCAGGATGGACGGGCGCCAAGTTGGCATACGAGTACGACTTCGGTGATGCCTGGGACCATCTCGTCACCGTCGTCGGCAACGATCCGGTGCTGCCTGCCCACCTCGAATGCATCGCCGCCAGTAGGAGAGGTCCGGTAGAGGATTGCGGCGGCATCCATGGCTACTACAAGCTGATCGAGGCGCTGAAGGGTCAGCAGCAGGACTCCGCCGATGCCGTCGATTGGTTCGAGTCAGTGTCGGGGGAGTCCGCAACCGCGTTTGATCCGGCACACGTCGACGTGAAGGCGATTAATCAGCAGCTCACGGAGCTCGCAAGGTTCTTCTGGCGCGCGGCGTTGCCGTCCGAGGTGATTGCCGCCGTCGTCCATCCTGTCCAGTGGCTGCTGCAGCGGGTTGGCGCCGAAGGCATTGAACTCACCAAGGACGGGTATCTGAAACCGTCAGTTGTGCAGGAAGCCATGCAGGCTGGGATGGACCGACCGCTGGTACGGCAAGTTCAATCGTGAGGCGCAGACACTCCCTATCCTGGATCTTCGCCACCAGGTGCAGGAGTGGAAGCTGGTGCGCAAGTACAAGGGAAAACTTGTACTCACGCCCAACGGCAGACGGCTGGTGAACAGCGATGCCGCGCTGTGGGAGTACCTCTCCGACCGTCTTGCGCACCCGCCGGCTGCTGCGATCGGGCTGGTGAATGCCGTCGTCGTGCGGTGGCTGGTGAAGGACGCCCTCCCGTCCTATGACCTGCGTGGCAAAATAATGGCCGAAATCCTGACAGCCCGCGGCTTCGCTTACGACGACGGTCCCATCACTGAAAGGGAAGGGCGGGCTCTGGTGCGTGATGTCATTCGGACGCTGGAGTGCCTAAACGTTCTGGCGAAGTCCGAAGACGTTCTATCCGAGGACAAGAAGGTGACCGATTCCGGCCGGGAATTCCTGATCGAAATTCAGCGAAAGCAACATGGTCGCCCGTCCTGACGTGATGGTGAGCCGGTAAAGGGAGTAGCTTGGGTTCACCCGGCGCAGCGTAGGGAGGCGTATGGACCCGGATCTCACCCATGACCGGCTCATCGAACAGTGGCTCGAGGAATATGCTGCGTCCCAGCACGAGAAGCGCGCAGCCGCCAACGCTATCCAGGATGCCATCGCCGCCCGCCTCGACGACGACGGCCTCAACTATCACGCGATCGAATACCGGGTGAAGGACCACCAGTCCCTGGAGCAGAAATTGAGGCGCTGCAATCCGGATGGAAACCTGAAGTACGCGGACGGGCTGCGCGGCATCGATGACATCATCGGCATCCGGGTCATCACCTTCCTTCAGCTCGACGTAGAGCGGGCAATGACGGCCCTTCGCAACTCCTTCGACGTTATTGCCCACGTCGACAAGACCGCCGAACAGCGGGAAAAGGGGGAGTTCGGCTACTCGGGTCAGCACCTCGTGCTCAGAGTCAGTGAGGCAACCGCACCGAACGGGTGCCGCAATCACATCGGCGAACGCTTTGAGGTGCAGTTCCGGACCATCCTGCAGCACGCCTGGGCGGAGTTTGAGCATGACATCCGCTACAAGAGCGCAGGCCCAGTGCCGCCGGAGGTCAACCGGGCGTTCACTCTGGCGTCCGGGCTAATCGAACTGGCCGATAACCAGTTCAGCACCATCAGCAGTGTGGTCGCCGCCGAAAAAGCCAACCCCGGCGAAGCGGTCACGCTCCTTCCGGTTGCCCTCACGGGTGAGGCCCTCGAAAGCATTCTCGAACAGGCGCTGCCAAGCAACCCGCGCAGCCGCGTCGAACAGTACGAGTGGTTACGCGAACTGCTCGAAATGCACGGCGTCACCACGGTAGCGCAAGCCTCCGAACTGGTCGCTTCCGCCGATTGGGATGCCATCTCCCGCAAAGTGCAGTACAAGTTCGCTCCCGGCCACGTCCGCGCCGCCGATGATCTGCTGCTTGTCCACTACGGCCAGGAGCACATCGACAAGACGCACGCCCTGGGTCACGACCGCAACAGACGCGCCAAGCTGACCTACCGCCTCAGAAAACTCCGAGACTGAGGGGCCGAAGCCGGATGAAGTTCCCTGCGCCGCGCCAGCCCAGTCCGTACTAAGGGCAGGAGCTCCGGCGGCTTGCCCCGCATTCCGCACTGCCGGAATACTTGAAGGGAAGCAGCGGAAGCGGGTGACGATGAACGACAGAAATGAACGCACCAGACGCATGCAGCGCGTTTCGGAATATCGGGCCGCGCGCCGCTCCGGAAGCAGCGGCGCGGAGGCCATCGAGCAGGTCGACGACGACGAAGAAGAGCAAGCGCCGATCACGGACTTCGCTGCCAAGGCAGATTTCGAGATCCGGCAGGCAACCGCCCGAGGTGATTTCGACAACCTGAAGTACGCCGGCAAGCCGATTCCAGGCCTCGGCGCAACCCTTGACCCAGACTGGTGGGTCAAAGGACTGATCGAAAGGGAGCAGCTCTCCGGCCTTGCACCCGCGCCGTTTCGCCTGCGCACAGAGGACGCTGAACTCGACGGAAAGCTGGATCAGCAGTACATGGAGAGCAAGGTCCGCGAGCTACTCGAGGACTTCAACCGGCAGGTCGTTGATGCCCGCAGACAGCTCCTGGGTGGACCGCCCGTGGTGACCAAGACGCGGGACGTTGAGCAGGAAATTGAACGATGGCGTGAACGTCGAGCAGCACGCCATGCGCAGGTTGAGCAGGACGAAACGGCCGCACAGGAGGCCGATCGGGAAGCAGCCCAACAGAAGGCAGCGAAACGCTCACCGTGGTGGCGCCGTCGTCGTTAGCTTTTCAGCTGGCTACCAGGTCCTGATACTCGGGGTGCCGCTCGATGTACGCGGCGATGAACGGGCAGCGGGGCACGGCGTGTAACCCACGTTCCCGGACATCGTCCAGGGCAAACCGTGCGAGGGCGCTTCCGAGTCCGTGACCCTCGAAGGCCGAATCCACCTCAGTGTGGGTGAAGGTGACCTGCTGGTCCTTGAGGCGGTACGCCGCGAAGCCGGCCGGGTTCCCATCGAGAGTGATCTCGTACCGCCCGGCGCCGGTGTTGTTTGTTACCTGTACGTCAGCAGCCATGAGCTACTCTCCGGAGAACTCGCCGTTGGCGATTGCGTCCGCGTACTCGCTGAGGTCCGGGCCCGGCTCGAAGTCGACGAACTGGGGCTGCAGCTTCTCGAACAGGAACTTGTACACCTGATCCCGGTCACCGCCGGAGTGCGCAGCCGCCGCCTCTTTCACCGCTTCCTGCAGAGCTTTGTCTGCATCGACAAGAATCTTCTCCCGGGCCTGTTCGTTCCAGGTGACGTCGCTGATCTTCACAACCGGCCTCCAATAGTAAGTAGACTGTTTATCGGATTCAGGCTACGGGTGTCCATTCAGCCCCACAACCCCCCGAGCCGTCCTGCTATCGTGCAGGTGCATCACCATTGAGTAGAGGCGGGTTTGAACGTGACGGGTGAAGTCGAGGGAAATTCGATCCGCGGCGAGCTGCAGGACCTCGTGCTCGAGAGCGCGCAGATCGACGAATTTCTTGATGGGATGGTGAAGATCGCCGCTCGTGAACTCGGTGAGATTACCGGTAAGACGATGTACTCGGCCGTAACCCTCCTGCGTCCAAAGCGTGCCGCGACGGTTGCCAGCAGCAGCCCGGAAGCCCGCAACATGGACGAGGTTCAATACGCATTCGATGACGGCCCCTGCCTGCGCGCGGCACGTGAGTACACCACGGTAGTAGTGCAGGACTTCCAGGAGGAGGAGCGTTTCGGCGAGTACACGGGAGCTGTCGCGGGGCATGGCATCCGCTCAGCGCTCGGCGTGCCGATTCTCCTCGAGGGAGACGCAAATGCAGGCCTGGATCTGTACTGCCGAGAACCGCTCGCGTTCAATGCCGAAAGCATCGACGCCGCTGAGCAGTTCGCGCGCAGGGCTTCCCGTTCACTGCAGATAGCTGTCCGCGTGGCCACTCTCATGGAGCACAACGAGCACATGAGTGTCGCAATGGAGAACCGCACCACCATAGACCTTGCAGTGGGCATCATCATGGGCCAGAACCGCTGCAGCCAGGATGAAGCGGTCAATATCCTGAAGGCCGCCTCGAACGCACGGAACGTGAAGCTTCATGCGGTTGCTGCGGCTGTTGTCGAGTCGGTGAACAACGCGAGCGCAACCACGCACTTTGAGGCCTAGCCGGACACCTCAGCCAACTCATTGTCCTGAACAACACCAGCATCAGCGTCAGGTGCAGGCGATCGGTGGAAAGACGGGTAGCTGTCATACGGTTCCCCAAAAAGGTATACGAAGGTCGGTCGACACGATAGTTTGTATACGAAACTACACAACAACGCCTCCCCGAACGGACAACGATGCCCGCTTTTGTCGCCCCGGGTTCCTTCACCACCCGCCCCACGCTCCAAGGCAACTTCGGCATGAGCGCCTCAACGCATTGGCTGGCAACGGCATCTGCGCAGGCCGTCCTGGAACGCGGCGGCAATGCTTTCGATGCTGCCGTCGCCGGAGCCTTCGTGCTCCATGTCGTTGAACCGCACCTCAACGGTCCCGGCGGCGACATGACCGGCGTCTTCGCCACCGCGGAAAACCCCTCAAAGCCCGTGGTCCTGATGGGACAGGGACCGGCTCCCGCCGGTGCAACCCGGGAGCACTACCTCTCCGAAGGACTCGAGCTGGTTCCAGGCGCCGGAGCGCTCGCAGCCGCCGTCCCGGCCGCCGTCGACGCCTGGTTCCTGCTGCTCCGGGACCACGGCAGCTGGGAACTTGCCGACGTCCTGGCTTTCGCCTGCCGCTACGCCCGTCACGGGCACCCGGTGCTGGCCCGGGTCGGTGCAACGATCAACGCCGTCAAGGAGCTGTTCACCGAACACTGGCCCACTTCCGCAGCGCTCTGGATGCCGGACGGGAAAATCCCGGCAGAAGGCGACATCGTGAAAAACGAGGCTTACGCCTCAGTGCTCGACCGACTCGTTGCCGCAGGGAGCGGCGCAGGCTCCCGCGAGGAACGCATCGACGCCGCCCGGCGCGAGTGGAGCGAAGGTTTCGTCGCCCGGGCTGCAGTCGACTTCATCAGTACACCGCACCGCCACTCGTCGGGTCAGGATCACGCGGGAGTGATGAGCCTTCAGGACTTCGCGAACTTCCAGGCCGGCTACGAGGAGGCCACCACTCTCGACTTCCGCGGCTACACCATTGCCAAGACCGGCCCGTGGGGTCAGGGCCCGGCCCTGCTGCAGACCCTCGCCATCCTGAACGGATTCGGGGACGATCACATGGACCCGTCCACAGCCCTCGGCGCGCACACCATCCTGGAAGCGCAGAAGCTGGCCATCGCAGACCGCGAGGCATACTACGGTGATTCCGACGTGCCGATGGAATACCTGCTATCCGAAGAATATGCAGCCGAGCGCAGGGCGCTTATCACCGATCAGGCTTCCACCGAGTTCCGCCCCGGGACTGCCCCCGGGCATACGCCGTTCACACCGCCGCTGCGGACGGAATACACACCGCCGGCGCTGACGGGTAAGGACGGCTTCGCGGGGGTAGGGGAGCCCACCGTCTCCCGCGACGGCGAGACACGCGGCGATACCTGCCACATCGACGTGGTTGACCAGTGGGGGAACATGATTTCCGCGACGCCGTCGGGCGGCTGGCTGCAGTCATCTCCCACCATCCCCGAACTCGGGTTCTGCCTGGGCTCCCGCCTACAGATGACCTGGCTCGAGGAGGGCGCACCATCCTCGTTGGAGCCGGGAAAGCGGCCTCGCACCACTCTGACACCGACCTTGATCCTCAAAGACGGCAAGCCAGTTGTTGCGCTCGGCTCTCCCGGCGGTGACCAGCAGGACCAGTGGCAGCTGGTCTATATCCTTCGCACGATTGTCGGCGGCTACTCACCGCAGCAGGCCATCGACGCGCCGTCCCTGCACACGACGTCGATACCCGGCTCTTTCTTTCCACGCACCTGGGAGCCTGGCGGCGCCGTGGTCGAAGACCGGCTGGGTGAGGAGGTCATCGCCGACCTGGAACAACGCGGTCACGTCGTCACGAGGGCGGGAGACTGGGCGCTCGGCCGGCTGTCGGCTGTTGTCAGCGACCCGGCGACAGGAGTTTTGATGGCTGCGGCCAACCCGCGCGGAGCGCAGGGCTATGCAGCCGGCCGATAGCGAAGACGCTGCACCGAGGCAACGCGTCCAGGACGAAATCCGGAGGGACATCATCTTCGGTGCGTTGCCGCCGGGCACCCGCGTGACCGAGGCAGCGCTCGCAGCCAAGTACGGAATCTCGCGGGTTCCTGTCCGGGAAGCTCTCCGCATGTTGGAGGCCGAGGGTTTCGTCGAGTCCAAGCCCTATGCCGGATCAACGGTGTCGAAGATCCCTGTTGACGACGCCGAGGACCTGTTTTTCGTCCGCGAAGCCCTGGAATCGGCAACGGCCCGGCGCGCAGCGCACCGGGCTGCTGCGCAGTTCGATTCAGGCGCGCCCAGCGTTGAGTGGTGGCAGGCCCGGAAAGTGCTGGCAGCAGTGCTCGATGAGGGAGATGCCGCTGTCGCGCAGAACCGGCTCGATCTCCTGCCCGAACTCAACATCCGGTTCCACCTGGGTGTGGCGGAATTAAGCGGCAGCGCCTCGCTGACGGCGCTGCTGCGCCAGATCGCAGGCAAGATCGAATGGCTCTACGCAACGGACGTCGACCGCCGCGGCAAGGAGTCCTGGAGCGAGCACAGGAGCATTCTTGCGGCGATCGACTCCGGCAACTCCGCGAATGCAGAGCAGCTGATGGCCGATCACGTCCATCAGTCCAAAGTCGGGTATCTGGACCGCTTCTCCGTCGACAAAAACTCGGCTCTATCTCCCGAGCCCACCTTTGCTCCCTGATGCAGGTTAGAGGAATGGCCGCAGGGGAGCGAGGATCGCTTCGCTGACGCGTGCCACGATATGGCGGCCTTCCCATTCTTCGAGTGAGAGTTCCCGGCAGTTGCTGCTGTCAATCTCGAAGATGCGCTCCATGGTGGCGGCGAGCTTCTCATCGAACAGTTCAATGTTGATCTCGTAGTTCCCGGTCAGGCTCAACCGGTCGATGTTGGCGGTTCCGACCGTGGTCCATTCGCCGTCCACAGTTGCGGTCTTCGCGTGAATCATCGCGTTCTGGTACAGAAGGATCTTCACGCCGTCGCGCAGCAGTGCCGAGTAGAACCCGCGGGACAGCCAGTCGGAGACCACATGGTTGGAGTCCTCCGGCAGAATGACCCGGACATCCACCCCGCGTTTGCTGGCGCGCAGGAGCGCCTCAAGGATCTGCTGGTCAGGGATGAAGTAGGCCGTGGTCATGTAGATGTGGCTGTGGGCGCGATTGATGGCGTCCAGATAGACCCCGCGGATCGGGAAAACGAGGTTGGCCGGAATGTTGTTGACCGCGCGCAGACGCGGTTCCCAGAACTCCGCACTGGTTTCCTCCAACGCGCGATGGCGCTGTGTCGGAGCGGAATTCCAGAACGCAACAAACGCCTGGCGCAACTCCCAGACGGACCTTCCTTCGATCCTCAGGTGCGTGTCACGCCACTTCGAGGCGTACAGCGACCCGATGTTGTAGCCTCCGACGTACCCGATGGAATCATCCACCACCATGATTTTGCGGTGATCGAAGCCTGTACCCCGGATATTCGTGAAGACGATCGACGGGCGCAGTACCGGGAACCGGAAGACCTGCACATTCGGGTGGAACCGGTAAAACGTGAACGGAACAACGAGGTTCGCGAACCCGTCATAGATTACGTACACCTTCACACCACGGGCCGCCGCCTCATTCAGCGCGTCCTTGAACTGGCGTCCAATGGCGTCGCCCTTCCAGATGTAGGTCTCCAGCATGATGGTGTGCCGGGCGTTCCGGATAGAGGCCAGCATGTCCTCGTACAGGTCATGCCCGTAGGTAATAACGGCGGTTTTCGATCCCGCCACTTCTGATTCAAATGTTCCGGGGTGCGGAAAGCCCGGACGCTTGCTGCGCAGCTTCTTTTCCACTGCATCAATAATCACGATGGTGGCGATGACCAGCGCCTGCACGGCGGCGAACGCCATGGCTGCCCGCGCAAGCAGCGAACGGGTCAGGGCAAACAGGTGAAGGCGGCGGAAAGTACGCATGGGTTCAAGCCTAGTGGCCGGGGGAGCAGCACACACTGACCTTCCCTAGGCTAGGAAACGTTCACCCGTGCCGGAGGGTTATGTCCGGGGCACACCCAGCCGACACCGCCGGCGTTGATTCTGCGCTGAAGGTCCGCTGTAGTGCGTGCAGCGAGCGGATTATCACTGTTCAGGGCGCTATAAAAGCGTTTGATGGTTCCGTTGCGCTCAACCCGGACTGCGTCGCCCGTGAACAGGACGTCGTCGAGCTGAAAGGCCATCTGACCGGGTGTGTGGCCGGGAATCGGGAAGGTGGTGAGACCCTCGAAAAGTTCACGCTCGCCGTCGAGCTCAGTCACCGTTTCAGGCAGTCCAACCGGAGCCAGGCGGAAAAGCACTCGGCGCACGCGGGTGGGAGGCGCAATTTCCCGGCGCAGAATGGCGGCATCCGCTGCGCCCAGCCATACCGTTGCGTCCAGTTCATGCTGAAGGCGCCGGGCGGTCTGGGCGTGATCGGCGTCGTAATGGGTGAGCAGAATGTCGGTCACCTGCCCAACAATGGGTGCAGCATCGCGCAACTCACCGAGCAGGGCGTCATACCCGCTGGCCATTCCAGGATCAACGAGGGCGGTGTGGCTGGGCGTGCGCACAAGGTAGCCGTTGGCTCCTTTCGAACGCTGCAGTTGGTAGCAGCTTCCTGAGATGGTGCGCATGCTAGTCTTCCCCGCTGTTCTCTTCTTCCTGCTTCTGTCTTTCCTTCTCCTGCTTCTCGGCTTGTTCCTGGAGTTCCTCGGCGACCTCCTCCGCCCGCTCCCTGTCGCGGTCCGTCTGGGTCTCTCCGGGATCCCTGCTGTCTTCCAACAGGCCCTTGGCCGGCGCTGTAAAAGTTGGGGGCGGGGGAACGGGGGCCGGTTCAGTGGAAGGTACGGCCGGTGCGGTTGGCGCAGGGACCTCGGCTGGTTGCACCGAGTTGATGAAGGCCTCGATGTTCTGTTGGATCCGCTCCGCCCGTCCCGGAGTCACGGCGCCGGAATCCTCTGCTTGCTGAACCGCGGCTTTGAGGGCCTCCGCACGGTCCACCGCAAGTTCAAGGTTGCCTTCCTGCGTAACAACGGCAAGTTCCCTCACCTGCTGCTGAAGCGACTGCGCTGCACCCGGGTCAAGAGCTTCAGCGCCTCCGCATCCTCCAAGCACCGGCAAGGCCAACGCGAGGACAATCATGTATCGCTTCGACCTCATGGCTGCACACTTTCGTAGAGTTCAGACAGTCTCTCGCCGGGAACGCCGGGAACTGACGGCAAAGGTTCCACGGCGGGCGTCTGATTGAGTAGCCCCGCCAGCACAGCGCCCAGCACCACCAGAACCAGAACGACGACGACGGCGCCCGCCACCCACCAGCGCCGGTTCCGCGGGGTTGGCTTCCGGTTACCCGAAGTGCTGGGTCCTTCGCTGGATTCCGGGGGCTGTGTTGAGTGCTCGTTCAGTCCAAGGACAAAGGCCCTGCGCGTGGAGTTCGAATTCTGCGCGGTCTGAGAACCGTGGGTTGCGCCGGGAATAGCTCTGGTTGCAGGCCCGGCATCTTCGACCGCGGTATCAGCAGCGGCGGCGCGCGCGTCAGCTAGGAAAGCGTTCCGCTGAGCGGCCAGGGTATTAGCGACCTCGGCCGCCGCTGGCCGCTCGCTTCCGGTTCCCGCCGTCATGCGTGAAATAAGCCCGCGCCACGCAGGATTCACCGCCGTCGGGATCTCCGGAGAGCGGTGCAGGCGGGCAAGCGCAGTCTCCAGTCCACGGCCTTCGAAGGCAGGTTCGCCGGTGAGGCATTCGAGCAGCACAAGGCCCAGCGCGTAGATGTCGGTGGAACCGTCAACCGCTTCACCGCGGGCCTGTTCGGGACTGAAATACGCTGCAGTGCCGATTGTCTCACCGGTCGCGGTGAGGCGGTCGCTATCCACCCTGCGGGCTATGCCGAAGTCCGTCAGGACGTATCCGAAGCGCCCGGAGGACGGTTCAGCGTCGCGGGTCAGCACATTGGAAGGTTTGACGTCCCGGTGGGTAATTCCTTTCGCGTGCACATACGCGAGTGCCCGGGCAACGTCGTGGCCGATAGCCCACGTTTGTTCCGGTCCCAGCGGGCCGTCGCGCAGGAGCCGGTGCAGGTCCGGGCCATCGATCAGGTCCATGACCACCCACCCGGCTATGGGGGAGTTTCCGACATCATGCACCTTGACCAGGCCCGGGTGATCCAGCCCGGCCAGCAACTGCGCCTCCACACGCTCACGGTCGGAGAGCTGCGCGTCCGGCTGACCATGGAAGAGCTTGATAGCGACGTCCCGGTCCAGCACCTGATCGTGGCCTCTGTGGACCTCGGCCATCCCACCGCTGCCAAGCAGTGCACCGACGGTGTAGCGGCCATCCAGCACTTCGCCGGTCGGGTCACCGATGCGCCTCCGTGGCTCCGACCGTGCGGAAGGCGCGGCCGCGGGCGTTCTGCCGGGCGGAGGTGGGAGCTGCATGTCAGGCACCTCCTCATTGTCCGCCGTCGTCGTCCTTCCATGAAAGCGCAGAGTTGGGAGGAGCTCAAGGTTCTTCCTCCGGTTCTCATGACACTCTCATGTGGTAGTCAGTACAAGAGGAGGGGGAGGGTACGCACTGCGCACCCTCCCCCTCGTGGACTGCTTCCTTGCCTGGTGACTAGCCGAGCAGGCCGCCGATTCCACCGCCGCCGCCGAGCTTCCCGAGCAGGTCCTGTGGGTTGATGCCGAGCTTTTCCAGAAGGCCGGAATCACGCTCGGTGTCCACCTGATCGGGCAGTTCCTGGTCAGCCTGCTGCGCCTTGTCCTGGTTGCCCTGATTCTTCAGAAGGTCAATGATCTGCTGCTTGTCGATGTTCATTATTTTTCCTTATCTCTCTGGGTTTCTGGAACGGGAAGTGCTTCGGAGGAGCCGGAACCTAACGGAATCGAGGAGCGTTCGGGTCATCCGTCTGGTTCACCTGGTGGCTACCGGAGGTGTCCGCGGTCTGGCTTTGTGCCTTGGCTTTCTGTGCCTGGCCCTTGAGCTGCTGGGAGGCCGGCGGCGTTGACTGGGCCTCAGCTTTCACCCGCGGTGCTTCCTCCTCAGCCCGGTTGAGGTAGTGCTCCCAGCGCTGCGACATGGGTTTGATGAGCCCGCCGCCAACGCCGACCACAATGACGCCGACAATTGCGGCCAGTACGGCAATCAGGATCGGTGTGGTCACCGTGGTGGCAATTTCAACCTGGTTGAGAGCCGCGATGATGCCGATGCCGAGAATGAAGACGCTTGCGATATTCGCCAGGACCTTCCCGTAGGAAAGCCCTCCCAGGGTGCCCTGGATGAGGTTCTTGACCGCCGCGGCAATGGCGGCTGCGACGATGACGATGATGATTGCGACGATGATCTTCGGCAGGAAGGCAATGACGCCTTCAAGCAGATCGCTGACCGGATTCGGCCCGAAGACTCCAAAAGCAAACTGAAGTACAAACAGCACCAGCGCGTAGTAGACAATCTTGGCGATGATGTCGCTGGCATCCAGTGACGACTTCGCGAGCGCCTTCTTGACACCTCCGCGTTCTACGATGCGGTCAAACCCCACACGTTCGAGCAGTTTGTCCAGCGCCTTGGAAATCGCTTTGGCGATCAGCAGCCCGACGATCAGGATGACGAGGAACAGCAACAGCTTTGGCACGAACTCGACCACGGTCGCGAGACCGCTTCTCAAGGTTTCTTCCATCGGAACCTTCTCTTTTTGGCTTCATGGAGCTTCCAGATCGGTGGAACGGCTGCCCCACCGGTGTACACGTTTCCAAGAGTAGGCACACTCAGGTGAAATAGAAAGGGTACTTATTATTGTTTTTGGGGACCAGGCTACTGGTGTTAGGGGTGTCGAACGCCTACGCCCTGCAGAACTGCCCGGTACCCCTCCCGGTAGGTCGGATACGTAAAGGTGAAACCGGTTGACGCGAGCAGCGCGTTGCTGCAGCGCTTGCCGGTGAGCTCGCCTCCGCCATCCGGCGCCTCGGCGGAAGTCAGGGCCAGGCCCAGCTCCTCCGAAATGAACTGCCGGACCTCAGCCAGCAGTGCCGGTTCCTGGTCGGTGCCAAGATACGCCGTGGCCGGCGCCTCGAGTCCTGCGAGGTGCACAATGACCGCCGCGGCGTCGTCGCGGTGGATCCTGTTGGTCCAGTGCGGAGCGCCGCCCGCGTGCGCCGTGCCGTTCCGCACCTGGTCGATCAACCGGGTGCGTCCCGGTCCGTAGATACCCGAAAGCCGCAACAGTACCGACTGGGGCGCACGTTCGGTGAGCAGTTCCTCCGTTTCACGCAGTACCGCGCCAGTGGCGGTGGACGGCGCAGGCGGCGTGCTCTCCCCGATCCAGCCGCCGTCGTCATTGCCGTATACGGCGGTCGAGGAAACGAAAATGATCCGCCGCGGCTCAACCCCGTCGCGGGCGAGTGCCCCGAGCAGGTTTGCGGTGCCCTCATAGTAGGTAGCGCGGTAGGCAGCTTCGGTCCGCCCGTCCGCAGTCAGTGCGATGACCACGACGTCGGTGTCCGCCGGGATGGCCGGCAGCTCGCCTGTGAGGTCAACCGAGGTGCCCTCAATCTGGGCCGGCAGCTTGTCTGCGGACCGCCGCCACCCGACAACCCGTTGCCCTGCTTCCGCAAAATAGAGTCCCGCCTGCGTACCCAGGTCGCCGCATCCGGCAATCAATACAGTCATCCCCTGAGCTTCCCACACGGGCTGGACCGTCGGACGCACGTGCCAGACTGGGCATATGGCTTCCCGGTTGCTCATCATCGCCGATACCCATGTGCCCAAGCGCGCCCGCCGGCTCCCACCGGAGGTGTGGGAGGAGGCGGAGGTTGCCGACGTCGTCGTCCATGCCGGTGACTGGGTGAATATGGAGCTGCTCGATGAACTGGAGCACCGCACGCAGCGCCTCATCGGTGTTTACGGGAACAATGACGGTGCTGATCTTCGCGCGCGGCTGCCCGAAATTGCCCGGGCGGACATCGAGGGCATCCGGTTCGCAGTGATCCACGAAACCGGAGCGGCAACTAACCGGGAGAAGCGCATGGATGCCATGTTCAGCGATGTTGACGTGCTGGTCTTCGGCCACAGTCACATTCCCTGGGACACCACCACACCGAACGGTATGCGGCTGCTCAATCCCGGATCACCGACTGACCGGCGGCGGCTGCCCACCTGCACTTTCCTTACTGCCCAGGCGGACGGCGGCGTCCTCAGGGAGGTGCGCCTGCGGTCCATTCCGGCCCGGGCATCCGGCCGCCGCTAGAGTCTTGTCTTTCAGTGACTTCCCATAGTTGGTAGGAATGAAGGTAGACAAAATCGCCAACTGCAAGGAGTCTGCCGTGAACAATGCACAGAATCAGCCCCCGAGAGTGAAGCGCCTCGCCGCCGTCGCTGTTGTTGCTTCCCTTGCCCTGGCGGGGTGCACGGCCACGGATGAACCGGAGACGGAATCCGGGACGGCAGGTGAAACGGCGGGTGCAACATCGGGTGAATCGGCGGGGGGAAGCGGCGACGCCGCTGATTCGCCGGCCGCCACGGTGGCGGACATTCCGGAAATCATCGATGACGTCCAGCCATCCGTGGTGACCATTTTCCTGGACAACGGAGGGCTGGGCAGCGGTGTGATCTACACCGAGGACGGGCTGATCCTCACCAACGAACACGTGGTGCGCGGTGCGGAGGAAGTGCAGGTTGCCTTCGCCGACGGACAGCGCGTCACCGGCACTGTGGTTGCCATCGATGCCGTCACTGACCTCGCACTTGTGCAGGCTGACCGCACTGGACTTCCGCCCGCCGAGTTCCAGACGGAGCTGCCGGAGGTGGGAGAGCTGGCCGTTGTCATCGGCAGCCCGTTGGGCTTTGAGAACACGGCAACCGCAGGAATAATCTCCGGGTTGCATCGGGAAATTCCGGGCTCGGCAACCAACAGCCAGTCACTTGTGGACCTGGTGCAGACAGACGCGGCCATCAGTCCGGGCAATTCCGGGGGAGCGCTGGTCAACGGTCAGGGCCAGGTGGTGGGAATCAGCGAAGCCTATATTCCGCCGCAGGCGGGCGCGGTCTCGCTGGGGTTTGCGATCCCGGCCGGCACCGCCGTCGAAGTGGTGGAGGAACTCCTCGAGGACGGTTCGGCTGAACACGCGTTCCTCGGCCTGGCTCCGCGCACCGTCACGCCGCAGATTGCCCAGCAGCTCGGCGTCAGCGTTGAACAGGGCGTTGCGGTGCTGGCGGTGGAAGAAGGCGGACCGGCCGGCGAGGCCGGAATCCAAGCGGGAGACATTCTGGTGTCCCTCAACGGTGAGCCGCTCGCCAGCTCGGAACAGGTCCTGGCGGCACTGCGCTCTTTGAATCCGGGGGAGACGGTGACAGCGGAGCTGATGCGCGAAGGCGAAACCTCGGAGGTGGAGATTACGCTCGGTGAGCGGCCCGTCGAGAACGGCTGACCTAGCGGCGGGTTTGCCGCCGGCTGGTCGTCCGGTTCAGGGTGAAGGACAGGGCAAAAGCAAGGATGGCGGCGGCGAAGAGTATGAACTTCGCCGTCGTCAAGAAACTCGCGAAGGCCACTTCGGAGGATGTGATTTCTACGGAGGCGAGGGCAGCTTCGAGCACAAGGTTCTCGGCGATATGCACAGCGGCATAGAGCACGGCGACGGCGTAGAAGAGCCAGCGGAGCGGTGAGCGGCTGAACCGGCGGACCAGCAGGATGATCAGCGCGGCGAACGCTACGGGAAACAGCAGGAACCAGAGGTAATGCACGCTCTGGTAGCGCTCGATGACCGCAGCGTCCAGAAGGTCACGGACTGCCTCGACGTAGTCGGCGTCGTACCCACCGACCATCATTTCCGGAAGTGGGATACCAATGGCGCGCTGCACAGACTGCAACTGCAGCGCGCCCAGTGCGAGCGAGACCACCGAAATGACAGCCGCGGCGATGATCAGCCAGGCACTGCGCCGCCGGGATGGGGCGTCGTCGTGCTCGGTTGCTTTCAGATACCTGCGCTTGTCTGCTCTCATCTCTGCCATGTCTCCCATTCTTGACTTCTCAGTGTGCTGACTGACCTCACGATCCCGTTACGATACTCCTGCCGCGCGTCAGCTCTCCTCGACATCCACTTCGCTGGCCACGATGTAATTTTCCCCGTCGTAGTCGGCATAGGCGTCCTCTTCGAGGTCCAATCCGGTGTCATCCTCGACGGTGGGCAGGTCGAAGGATTCCATGACGGTTCCGGTCACCGACACTGCCGCGCCCGGCTCAACTTCGACCGTGCCTTCCTCCAGAACCACCAGCAGCGCCTCGACGGTGGTGTCATCCGTCCCTGCAATCGTGAAGGACGTGTCGGACACGATCTCGTTGACGTCGGCGGAGACAGTTACTTCCTCGCCGATGTAGCTCTGGTAGGCATCGTAGAATTCGGAATCGAGGGCGCCGTTGTAGGGAGCAGTTTCGTTGTCTTCCTCCACCACATCCTCAACGTCGGCACCTTCTTCCGAACCGGATGTGCCGTTGCAACCCGTCAGGCCGAGTGCGGCCAGCGGGAGGATTCCTGCAAGAGCCAGAGTTCGGGTCCGTGACATGGGCTTGCGCGTGTTCATATCGTTCTCCTTTTTCTGGTGAGGGTGGCGGCGCCTGGCAGCCGTAGCTGCCAGCGCCATCTATGACACTAAGCACGCTTGCTAACGTATTCAACCGGTCTTGACCGGTTCGTGACCGTACGCTCTGAGGCGTGACCCGCTAGTGCTCAGACAGAACTTCTACCCGAACGGCGTAGGTTCGGGAAACGCGAGCGACGGCGGAGCCTACGAGGTGAAGAGCGTCACCTTGTGGGCGGCGGCGATCGTTATTCCGACGTTACCGGGTGAGCTTCTCGAGCGCTTTGCGGGCGCGCTCCAGCTCGCGGGCTGACTCCTTTGCTGCACGATCAGCCTCTGTGCGTTCGCGGACCGCATCATCGGCGGCATCATCAATGACGTCGATGTCCTGTTCCAGGGCGCGAATCCGCTTTCTCAGGTCCTTTACCTGAGCGACTAGCGCGTCACGGTCGCGGTCGAGTTGATCGACTCGCTCGTGTGCACGCTTCAACGCAGACCCGGCTTCCTCAAAGTGATCTTCTGCGTCCTCAAGGTCAGCGCGTGCGTCGGCAGCGCGGTCGTCTTCCGCCTTCTTCGCCGCATCGGCCTTCGTCGCGTCTGCGGAATCAGCTGCATCAGCGCTCGCGTCGCCGCGGTTCACCGCGCCGCCTGCGTCGAAGGGCCCGCCCACTGCTCCGGCGAGATCCACCGCTTCCCAGCCCGTCGCCTCCAGCGGCCGGACCAGGCGGCCGGTAGCAACGGCAGCGGCAGCACCGGCGTCGGCCATTGCTGCCCGCAGGGTCTGCTCTACTTCGAGGGCCGCAGCTGAACTTGCCGGATGCCCCAATTCCTCAGACAGGGCGACGCCGTCCTTGACCAGCGCTGAAATCAGTTGCTGGCGTTGAGCGCCGAGTTTCTTCAACTCACTCCGGTCCAGCTGTTCCTGTGCCTCGCGCATCGCCGCACCGAGCGTCAGCGCCTCCCGCAACTGCTTCTCGCGGTGGATAGCCATCATGTTCAGCAGCCAGGCTGACGCTGACGGCTTGCGCAGCGCGCGGACTTCCTTGGCGAGCGACTTGTCATCGAGGGCCTTCGCGCGGGTATTCCGGGCAGCGGTGAACTCGTCCAGGGGTTGCGAGTAGAGCTCGGACGCGATGTCGGCGAGGTCAGTCACTGCGGAACGGTCTCCAAACGGTTGGCTGTGTTTCTACCGTTGAGTGTGCAGGACACAACCCTTCAGGCTCACCATTTACGGCGTGTCCTGCCAGCTCAACGCGCCGGACCTTGTTTCCATCCGGTGCTGTGCGCGGATCAGACCGTCTCCAGCGAGGGGGATGCGGCAGCAAGGCGCTGCCTCAGCTCGTCGCACGCCGCTTCATAGTCGGCCAGCAGGCACTCGGGAGGGTTGAGCTGGTCAAGCAGGGCAAAGTACTCGTTGCATCTGAGTTTCAGTTCGCTGGTGCTGAGCAAGGATGCATCAAATCGAGCCGATGGGAGTTCCTCGGCCGGTAGGTCCAGGATGCGAAGCTTGTCTTCCACGGGATCTCCACAGGAGTTGTCACTGTGCCCATTGCTCAAGCTGATGGAATGGTAGCAACAATCAGGTAGCTGATCAATCGCGGGTCAAGGCAGCGGGGGTATTGACGGCCCCGGTTCCGGAATAGGCCTGTCCGGTGAGGGGCCGGGCCCGGGCTCCGGCGGCACGCCAGGAGTGTCGGGTGCCGGATCAGGAAAGGGGTACGGGGAAGGAGCGGGCTGCGGCTCCGGCGCGGGTTCGCCCGGCGGCCGTGGCTGGGACGGATCGGGATGCGGCTCATGAGGCGGTGGGATGGACATCAAAAGGACCTTCTCTCCGTCAGCGGTGCGCTCAGAAATAACAGTACGCCGGAGAACGTACGCCGGGAATAAGCGGCGGCCGGCCGCGCTTGTTACTTCTGGCTGCGCACACTCCTGCGCGCCGTTCAGTATCTTCAGGGGGACCCTTCCGTGTCGCAAACGACCAACAAACGCACGCAGGCCGACGGCGGCACGAACCAGATCGACGAGGTCAGCGAGGTCTCTCCTCGTGACCGGCTGGTCATCTCCCTGCTCCTCGTCTCGGCCTTCGTTGTCATCCTGAACGAGACCATCATGGGAGTGGCGCTGCCGCGCCTTATGGATGATCTGGGAATCACCGCCTCGGCCGGACAATGGCTGACGACGGCGTTCATGCTCACCATGGCGGTTGTCATCCCCATCACGGGCTTCCTAATCCAGCGTTTCAACACTCGGCCGGTCTTCCTCGCGGCCATGACGCTCTTCAGCCTGGGCACCCTGGTCTCTGCGATGGCGCCCGGTTTCGAGATGCTGCTCGTCGGCCGGGTGATCCAGGCCGGCGGAACCGCGATCATGATGCCGCTACTGATGACCACCGTCATGACTCTCGTGCCGCCGTCGTCGCGCGGCAAGACGATGGGTAACATCTCGATCGTCATCTCAGTGGCGCCCGCCATCGGCCCCACCATTTCCGGGATCATTCTCAGTGTGCTGGACTGGCGCTGGATGTTCTGGCTGGTGCTTCCCATCGCCCTCGGTTCGCTGGTCCTTGGCGGCATCCGCATCCAGAACGTGACCACGCCGCGACGCACGCCGATCGACGTCCTCTCCGTCATTCTCTCCGCCTTCGCGTTCGGCGGGATCGTCTATGGATTGAGCCAATTCGGCGAGGCTGCAGCCGGATCGGGTATTCCGGGTTGGGTGCCGCTCGCCGTCGGATTCGTCGGGCTGGCGTGCTTCATCGCACGCCAACTGGTGCTGCAGCGTCGCGACCGTGCGCTACTTGACCTGCGGACCTTCCAATCGCGTACCTTCACAGTGTCGATCCTCGTGCTGGCCATCAGCATGATGGCGCTGTTCGGAACAGTCATCCTGCTGCCCATCTACCTGCAGGATGTACTCGGTCTCGAACCAGCGGCTGCCGGCCTGATGCTGCTGCCGGGCGGGCTCGCCATGGGTCTTCTCGGACCGGTTGTCGGGCGTGTCTTCGACAAACACGGGCCTCGCGTTCTGGTAGTTCCGGGCGCGCTGCTTGTCGCATCGGCGTTCTGGGCGCTGACCCTGATTGATGCTTCGACCCCGATCCCGTGGGTGCTGGCCTGCCACGTGACTTTGAGCATCGGGCTTGCCGGTATGTTCACTCCTCTGTTCACTTCTGCTCTGGGCTCAGTGCGGCCGCAGCTGTACTCTCACGCGAGTGCGGTTGTCGGCACCGTTCAGCAACTGGCAGGGGCTACGGGCATCGCGCTTTTCGTATCCGTCATGACGCTGCAGACAGGCGCGCTCATGGCCGCCGGCACCGCGGAGGTGCCTGCTCTGGCAGGCGGCATCCGGATGGCCTTCCTGTGCGGAGCGGTCATCTTCCTGTTTGCGGTGGTCGCAGCGCTGTTCGTCCGTAAGCCGGCAGCGCCGGCCGGCCCGCCGCCGTCGTCGTCAATGCACGACGGCGAGGAGGCACCTGCCGCTCCGCTGGCACATTAGGCTCGGCCGCACATTAAACCCAACTGATGGTTCATTTCACCCCGCCGCCGGTCCTGACCACAGCAAGGTTGCGTCTCGAACCGCTGGGCCCGGAGCATGTGGAAGGAACCTGGATTGGGCTGCAGAACCCCGAGTCGATGCGTCTGACCGGAACCCACGGGCAGTTCACGCGGCCGCAGATCGAGTCGTGGCTTGCGGGGCTTGCAGCGACTGACGGACGGGCGGATTGGGCGATCATCCTTACGTCGGATGGGTCCCACATCGGTGAAGTAGTGCTGAATGATTACGACGCGGACAATTCATCGCTCGGGTTCCGGATTGCACTCAATGCTGATTCAAGGTTCGGTCTAGGTTATGGCACCGAGGCGACGCGAGCCGTCGTCGGGCATGCGTTCGATGTTATCGGCGTGCACCGCATCAGCCTGGAGGTGTACGCGTTCAATCCGCGGGCACAACGGGCTTACGAGAAGTGTGGATTCCGGGTCGAGGGGCGGCTGCGGGATGCGCTGCGGTGGAACGGCGAGTGGATTGACGCCGTAGTGATGGGGATGTTGGCGACTGATCCGCGGCCCTGAGCTCGGTTATGTTGCCCGTGTTCATCCGGGGTTAACCGGTCGTCGTGGTCCTGCGGAATCGACCACATCACTCCTTGGGCACATGGCGGCGAAACGTCGCTGGAGAACCTCGCCCGGTCAGTCGCGGATCCTGACAGCAGTTTCCCTGAGATAGAGATCCACTCGGGTATATGCGTCCCGGGTCAGGGCTTTCCACAGCTCAAGAGCGAGCCGCTCATCCTCCGACTCCAAGCGAGATATGGCGTCCGCCGTGAGGAGCTTGATGACAACGTTTCCGGACGCCTTGACGGTGGTTTCCTGCCGGTCGTCACTGCCGAGCGCAAGTTCCCCAAAAGTCATCCCGGCACTGAGCGTGGTCAGTTTCACTCGATCGCCGGTGGGACCGACCACCGACGTCGTGACCGCTCCAGACAGAATGAAAAACACTCCACCGAACGACTGACCGATACGACGGATGACATCGCCGTCGTCGTAACTTTGATCTTCCATCCGGTCTGCGAGTTTCTGCACGTCTTCAGCGCTGAGCGGACCAAGAGCCGGACACTGAAAAATGTCGACTTTGCTCGGCAGATCGAGATCGCTCCCGTATGTTGCAATCAGCCGGTTCTCGCACCACTCAACCGCTGCGGTCCGCGTGTCAAAAGTCGGAACCTCACGGTCGACATCGCGGAAAGCATGGGCAAGCGTTCCCTCCGCATCTATCAACACGAGCTCCCGGCCCTCATCGACCAGGTTCTCCCGGACCTCAGCCAGGAGCCGGAGGGAAACATCTGCAACTTCATCGACGCGACGCAGGTCCAGAATGACAAGCTCCACCTCGTTCGGGAGGTTGCTCAGTTCGCGGACCATCGACTCGGTACCGGCAAACAGCAGGTCACCATTCAGCTCGACAAGGCGTGCACGATGCCCATGATCGCGAATGAGGTCCATTGCCTCATCGTCGCGTCGGATGCCTGATGGCGCGGCAGTGATGTCGTAGGTCGAGCGAATAGCGGACTTGCCCACACGCGCTGCCCGGACAAAGTGCAACTCCATGTCCTGCGAGAGCCGCTGGCTTGTCGCCATGCCGCGCACGCTGCTGCCGTGCTCATCGAGCGGCGGTGAATAGACCGCCAGCCCAACCTGTCCCGGCAGTACAGAGATCGTTCCACCGCCCACACCGCTCTTGGCCGGCATTCCGACGGTACTGATCCACGAGCCGGCGTCGTCATACATTCCGCAGGTGGTCATGACGGACAGCACGCGCTCCACCGGCACAATGTCCATGACCTGATTCCCGGTCATGGGATTCCGCCCGCTGTTGGCCAGGGTCGCCGCCATGAGCGAAAGGTCCAGGCAGTTCACCAGCACCGAACACTGGCGGAAGTAGTCCTCGATTACCGGCGTCGGATCATCCTCGATGATGTTGAAGGACCTCAACAGATAGGCCAACGCGCGGTTCCGGTGACCATGTTCGAGCTCCGATGCGAAAATTTCCTCATCAATGGAAAGCTGCCGCCCCGCAAATGCCGAATACGTGTTGACGATCCGCTTGATCCGGGTATTGCCGCCCGCTCCCTTGACCAGCGAGGTGGCAGTCAGCGCGCCGGCATTGATCATGGCGTTTGCCGGGCGACCGGTACCTTCGGCAAGCGAAATCTCGTTGAACGAATCACCGGAGGGCTCAACGTCAACTTTCTCGTCCACCGCGTCCAGCCCGAGATCCGCCAACGCCAAACCATAGGTGAAAGGCTTTGAGATCGACTGGATGCTGAACTCTTCGCGCGTATCACCGACCTCGTAGATGTACCCGTCCACGGTGGTGAGGCAAATCCCAAAGTTGTCCGGATTGACGTTGGCCATCGCCGGAATGGTGCTGTACGGCTTGCCGTCCTTCAGATCCGCAATCTCCCGGTGAATCCGCGCAAGGTAGCTTTCAATTGGAGATTCCATAGCTGCAAGACTATGGCGATGCGTCAGCGGCGCCCAACGGTGGCGCCGGGACTAGCGTTTCCGCCCGCCGTCGATGATCAGGGAAAGCGCGATTCCGAACATCCACACGTCCTTCGCGACGGGCGTCCCCTCCTGGCTGGGACGAACGGCATCATCCTGGGTCATTCCCGGAGTGCGGAAGTACATCGCGAGCAGACCGCCGGAGAACGCGGCCAAACCCAGCCCCACCAGGCGGCTGGGAACGAACGGCACCAGAAGCGCGGCGCCTAGACCGATTTCGACGGCGGAAATCACCTTGCCGAACTTCTCCGTTTCCAGCTGCTTGACCTGCGGAAAAGCGTTCGCGGCCATGCCCTGCAAGTAAGCTGCGGTGTCCCGATCGAGTTCCCTCTTGGTGATGCCGGAATTGAGGATAAACGCCCCCGTGCTGAGTCGCAGGGGGATGTGACTGAGATTCATCGGAACTCCTTCGAAGAACTGGGTTGACTGCCTTTGAGCCTACGTCCGGGCGGTACCGGCCGCCAGTGTTTGCACCTCCAATAGTGATGGCTCCGTGATCTCAGCGTGACGTTATCTTGATCTTCACGTGCTTATGGTGGTCGACGGTTCCCTTGCGAACAGCGGATAAATGCTACGTAACTACGGTGAAGAAGGTCTTGATGTGTTGGAATTTCTAGGTGACAGGTTCAATCAGATCCTGTTCTCGGGATGGCAACACATGAGCCTTGTGGTTCAGTGCCTCATCCTCGCAACCATACTGTCGGTGGTCATCGCGGCGCTTGTGTACCGCAGCGGTGCGCTCACGTCACTGGCCAACAGCGTTTCCGCCGTCGGGCTCACTATCCCGTCCTTCGCGCTGATCGGCCTGTTGATCGCGCCGTTCGGTTTCGGAGTCACGCCGGCCGTCATCGTGGTCACCTTCTTCGCCGCACTGCCCATCCTGCGCAACGCCGTCGTGGGACTGACGGGAATCGATAAAGCCGTCATCGAATCCGCCCGCGGAATCGGGATGAGCAGGTTCCGCACACTGGTTCAGGTGGAGTTGCCCATGGCCTGGCCGGTCATCCTTGCTGGTATCCGGGTTTCCGCGCAGATGGTGATGGGCATCGCCGCCATCACCGCGTACGCCCTCGGGCCAGGCCTCGGCGGGTTCATCTTTTCCGGTCTGTCCCGTCTGGGCGGCGCCAACTCGCTCGAGTCGGTCATCACCGGCGTTGTAGCCGTCATCATTCTGGCCCTCATCCTTGACCTTCTACTCGTCGGCCTTGGCCGCATCACAACCCCGCGAGGTATCCGTGTCTGACACCATCGAAAAGCCCAAAAATACCGCCGCAAACGGAAATGCAGTTACCGGTGCAAGCATTCTGCTCGACAAGGTGACCAAGCGTTACCCCGGGCAGGCCAAGCCGGCCGTTGACGGACTCACCATGGAGATCCCGGCCGGCAAAATTGTCATGCTGGTGGGCCCATCCGGCTGCGGCAAGACCACCACCCTGAAGATGGTCAACCGGCTCATCGAACCTACCGAGGGCCGGATCGTCCTGGACGACGACGACGTCACAGACATCGATGGCGACGCACTTCGACGGCGGATCGGCTATGTCATCCAGGCCGGCGGGCTCTTCCCCCACATGACGGTCGCCACCAACATCGGGATTGTGCCGAAGATGCTTGGATGGAGCAAGGAGAAGATCGCTGCCCGCGTCGACGAACTCCTGGAGCTTGTATCCCTCGATCCGGCAACCTACCGCGACCGCTTCCCCAAAGAGCTATCCGGTGGGCAGCAGCAACGCATTGGTGTAGCACGCGCGCTCGCCGCCGATCCGCCGGTCCTCCTCATGGACGAGCCGTTCGGGGCTGTGGACCCCATCACCCGCCAGCGTCTCCAGGATGAGCTCCTGAACATTCAGGAAGAACTGCAGAAGACCATTGTCTGCGTCACCCACGACTTCGATGAGGCAGTGAAGCTCGGCGACTGGATCGCCATTTTCACCGAGGGAGCGCAGCTCGTCCAGTACGACACACCTGAGCGGATCCTCGCAGACCCGGCCAACGACTTCGTCGAAAACTTCATCGGCTCGGGTGCCGGTCTGAAGCAGCTCACGCTGACCCGCGTCAACGAAGTGGAACTGGCTGACGCCGTCATCGCTACTGTCGGTGATCTCGGCAGTGATGTCCTGTCGCGGCTGGACGAAGCCGGCCACAATCACGCTGTGGTTGTTGACGGACGACGCCGGCCCATCCAGTGGCTCACGCGCCGCCAGCTTTCGCGGCTGGAAACCGTGAGTGACGACGTCGACGCCAAGCTTCCCGTGGTCGGTGACCGTGCCACGCTCAATGACGCGCTGGACACCATGCTGGTCTCCAGTGCCGGCGCGGCACTGGTGACCGGGAGGCGGGATACGTTCCTCGGGGTCATCGACGTCGAAACGGTGATGGACGCTATTACCCGGGCGCACAAACACGCGATGACTGCACATTCGGATGGCCGGCCGGTAGGGATCAACACGGGAACACTGGACACCGTTAGTGTTGCGGCGCCATCGAACACGGCGCCATCCACGGCGTCGTCATCCACTGCGGGGGAGCGCCCCGTTGAGTAGCACGACGGCACAGCCTGAGGCGCCGCAGGAACCTATTTCGGAGGAAGCCCCCAACGTTCACTCCGAGGTGAAGCGCCCATCCTGGCGGCCGTTGATCCTGCAGCTCGCAGGTATCGCCGCAGTGTTTGCCGCGGTGGTCATTTGGTTGTTGACTGCGGATCTTTCGGAAACGGAGCTGATCACTCTCGCGCCGGATGCGCTCTTCGGATACGCGATCGACCATCTGGCGTTGACCGCCGTGTCCGCGGTCATCACTTTGCTGATCGCCATCCCGCTCGGCATCCTGCTCACACGAGCGCCGCTGAAGAAATTTACGGGGCCGGTGCTCGCTGTCGCAAACATTGGTCAGGCAGCGCCGGCCATCGGCCTCGTTGTGCTGTTGGCAATCGCCGTCGGGTTCGGTTTCACGGCAGCGGTTATCGCGCTGGTGCTCTACGCGATCCTGCCCGTTCTGCGGAACACGATGGTGGGCATCACGCAAGTGGATGCACGACTTGTGGAAGCAGGCAAAGGGATGGGTATGAGCGCCGTGGCTGTGCTGTTTAAAGTGGAGCTCCCATTGGCGGTGCCGGTGATGCTCGCAGGAATCCGAACGGCGCTTGTGCTGCTGGTCGGTAGCGCAGCCCTGGCCGCCTTCATCAACGGAGGAGGCATGGGCATACTCATCGTGACCGGCGTGAACCTGAGCCTTACCAATGTGCTGGTCGCAGGATCGATCCTGGTGGCGCTGCTTGCACTTCTTGTCGACTGGATCGGGCGTGTTGTGGAACATGTCGCCCGTCCGAAGGGACTCTAGATGTTGAAAACATTGTCTTTCCCGGCCGCTGCGCGCAAAAGCGCGGTGACCGCCGTCGTACTTTCTGCGGGGTTATTGGCAACGGGGTGCGGTCTGCAGCCGGCCACGTCCTATGTACCGGCGGCCGGACCGGGCAGCATCACCGAAGTGGTTGACGGGGCACCGCTCACCGTGACGTCCAAGAACTTCACGGAGCAGCTGATTCTCGGCAAGATCGGCGTTCTCGCCGCGCAGGCCGCCGGCTTCGACGTGACTGACCTGACCAACGTGCCGGGCAGCCAGCCGGTCCGGGAACTGATGTTGTCAGGGCAGGCCGATGTCACGTGGGAGTACACCGGCACCGCCTGGCTGACCTACCTCGGCAAGGACCGGGGAATCCCCGACCAGCAGGAGCAGTGGCAGGCCGTGTATGAGGCGGATCTGAAGAACGGACTCACCTGGGGGAAGCCGGCGCCGCTGAACAACACTTATGCGATGGCTATCCGTTCCGAAGCGGTCGAGGAACTCGGCGGCATCAGTACAATCTCGGAGATCGCCGAGCTTCCGGTCGAGGAACGCACGTTCTGCGTTGAGGCAGAGTTCAACTCGCGTCCGGACGGCCTCACTCCGATGCTTGCGCACTACGGCATGGCCCGAGGTACTCCGACCGGCGTGCCAGAGGACAACATTGACATCTACGACACCGGCGCCATCTATGCCGCAACCGATAACGGGGCGTGCAATTTCGGAGAGGTGTTCTCCACGGACGGCCGGATCGATGCCCTCGACCTGACCATCCTCGAAGACGACCGAGGGTTCTTCCCGGCCTATAACGCTGCTCCTGTCTACTACACCGAAACGCTCGAGGAGCACCCGGAGCTCGCCGAGGTGTTCGCGCAGGTTGCTCCCACGCTCACCGACGAAGCACTGCGGACAATGAACCTGCGCGTGGACGTTGAGGGCGAAGAACCCGCTGACGTTGCCTTTGACTTCATGGTGGAGCAGGGCTTCATCACCGAGCCGGAGGGGCCGCTCGGAGAGGGTTAGAGCGAGCTGGCCAGGCTTTCGACTGCGCTGACCACCAGCCATACCCACGCGACTGATCCTGCGATGACTGCGGCGAACAGCGCGAGCCACACCGCGCTGGGGATTCCGGTTGAGCGGTACAAAAGGTAGGCATCGGACTGTCCGCGGTCCCGCCGTCGTCGTGCATGGACTGAGACCACTTTGCCGAGGTCACGGACCGCGCCGACCAGCAGCGCCACTCCGAGCGCAACCACCGCATGCCCGCTGAACTCGGCGGGAACGGCCACCACCAGCACGGTGGACACCGCCACTGCTCCGAGCAGGATGAGTACGCCGCCGGCATTGCGGATGAACAGTAGTGACAGCAGCAGCACCAGGGCACCTACCGAGAGCGCGGCCGGTGCCCAGCCTGCAAAGCCTGCCCACACCAGAACTGCGCCGACGACGGCGGGAACCGGGTACCCCCAAAAAGTTGCCCACGCTGTGCGCCAGCCAGGACGGCCGAGCGACGTGGTCAGTCCGGAATGGTCGAAATTGAGCCGGATTCCGGTCACGCGGCTCCCGGTCATCAGGGCGGCGAACGCATGCCCCAGTTCATGCACCACGGTGCTGAACAGCCCGAAGTAGCGCCACGTTGCCTTGGGAATGGAGAGGGCTGCGGCGGCCAGCAGAATGATCAGCAGTTCGGTCAACGTCAGTTCGGGTGGCTGGCTCCTGCTGAAGCCTGCGACGATCTGATCCCACCACTGCGCCAAGAATTCCACCTGCGCGATGCTACGTGACGGCGCTGGGAGGGTAGTGCGAGGATCACGAAAGGAAGCAGCAATCCGTCGAGGCACCGGGTCCGAATACCTCTCACCACAGGACGGGAAAGTATTAACGGACTCGCCGTGTGACGTTCATCCCAAGGTAGGAATGCCTCTGCTTTGATAAAGGTTAAATGAAGTGAAAGCTAGTCGAGCTCTATCGAGAAGGCGATCATGAACTTCCGGACGGCCGAGCATCCACGGCCGCAACATTTCATCCTGCACATGAGCGACACCCATCTGGTGGGTGGTCCGGAACCCCTTTACGGGTCGGTGGACAGCGAAGCGAGGCTACGCCAGATCTTCGCCGATCTGGAGGCGTCCGGATCCCGGCCGGAGGCAATTGTCTTCACCGGAGACCTGGCGGACAAGGGCGAGGCCGAGGCCTATGTGAAGCTCCGCAACATCGTCGAACCGGCGGCCCGCAAGCTTGGCGCCGAGGTCATCTGGGCGATGGGAAACCACGACGACCGCGCCACCCTCCGCAGCGAACTGCTCAGCGAGCCGGCCGACACCACCCCGCTTGACCGCAGCTATATGATCAACGGCCTGCGGATCATCACCCTGGACTCCACGGTGCCGGGCCACCACTACGGCGAGATCAGCCATGAGCAGCTTGTCTGGCTGGCCAACAAACTCCTCACCCCGGCCCCCTATGGCACCATCCTGGCCCTTCACCACCCCCCGGTTCCCTCCATCCAGGACCTTTCGGTCCTCGTGGAACTCCGCGACCAGAGCCGGCTTGCCGACGTCGTGCGCGGCACGGACGTCCGCGCCATCCTGGCCGGGCACCTGCACTACTCAACCAACGCGCTGTTCGCGGGCATCCCGGTGTCGGTGGCGTCCGCCACCTGCTACACCCAGGACCTCACGTACGACGACGGCGGCACCCGCGGTCGCGACGGAGCCCAGGCTTACAACCTGGTTCACGTGTACGAGGACACGGTGGTGCACTCCGTGGTGCCTATCGGCACCCATACCGCGGTCGGCGAGACCGTTCCCCGCGAGGAGACCCGTAGGCGCCTGGAAGCAGCCGGAGTCCAGATCGCCGAGGCAACACCCGCCAGGACGCTGACCGGAGTCTAAAGGCGCACCGACCTACTTCTCCCAGGCTTATTTCTCCCAGGGGGCCTTCACCGGGAAGTACTTCTCGAGGAAGTCGGTCACGGCGCGGGCTCGTTCTTCCGCCGGGATTTCCGGGAAGCTGCCGTCGTTGAGGCAGAACAAGTCCATGTTGCGCTTGTCCAGCAGCTTGTGAAGCTTCCGCAGTCCGGAGCGCATGGTGGTGTCGATGTACTTCACCCTCGCTGATTCCTGCGTCACAGCACGGCCGGTCAGCAGTGCGTAGTAGTGGTACAGCGAATTGGTGACCGAGATGTTGTCTTTCGCGCGGAACTTCGACGCCGCCGTGGCAGCGAACTCCTCTGCGAACTCGTTCTCCATCTCTTCCATGACGCTCTTGCGCAGGGGCGCCGCGGTGTGCTCCAGGTGCCGGGTGGTGATGCGGCCGAAGCGCTCGTGAAGAAGCCGGCGGTTCACGCGTGCCGCGTTCTCGAAGCCGCTGCGTTCGGCGTCATTCTCACCCAGGCCGATGCGCGTGTCCGCCTGGATGAACTTGGTGACCCCGCCGGGGGAGAAGAACATATCCGGTCCCACCGGGCGGCCAAAGAACATGTCGTCATTCGAGTAGAGAAAATGCTCGGACAGGTCCGGAATATGGTGCAGCTGGCACTCGACGGCCTGCGAATTGTAGGTCGGAAGCACGGACGGATCCTTGAAATGCTCCACGGAGGGAACCAGTGTGACCGACGGGTGGTCAGCGAGCCACTCGGGACGCGCTGAATCCGTGGCAATGAAGATGCGGCGGATCCACGGAGCGAACATGTAGACGGAGCGCAGCGCGTACTTCAGCTCGTCGATCTGGCGGTAGCGTGCCTCATGATCATCACCTTCACCTACTACAACGTTCTGCATACGGGCAGCACGTGCGGCGAGGTACTCCGGCGAACTGCCGTCCACCCAGGTGAAGACGAGATCAATTTCGAAGTCGATGTCCGTCGCGTGGTCCGCAAACATGTTGTCGATGGTCGGCCAGACCAGGCCGTGACGGGTGACAGAGCCGCGCACCACTTCATTCGACGGCAGGGTGCGCCGGGTCAGTGAGTTCTCCATTGGGAGTTCGATGCGGTCTCCGTCCAGGGACCACAGCTCTATCTGCACGCCTGCCGAAGGGCCGAACGTGAGCCCGCCGATCGGCTCGATGCGAGGGCGGAACAGCCGGAAGATCCGGGCTTTCTCACTCGGGGACAGGGCGCCGTCCGCCACCAGCAGAGTGGTGCGCCGCTTCGTGTCCACCGTGCGCGAGTAGAACGGCTCGTTGCGGCAGGCCTCGACGAGCGCCGCCCTTAGGCGTTCGCGGTGCTTGAGGTCGACGGCGACGACAGGCCGCTCATCATTGCCGCGCACCAGCAGATACTCAATGCCGGCGCGTTCCAGCGCCTCGCGGATGAACAGTAGGTCCTCCACCATTGCCTGGTGCGGTGTTGTCTCCGTATTGATGAGCGCAAACCGTCGCTTGACCGTGGTGATGTCATCGCGGTCGTTCAGCCTGGCAACGGCGGCGCTGGAGGCAGACTCAAGCAGCTCGGTGTCATTCTCGACTTCGGGGGCGCCAAAGTACACATCATGCTGGGCGGCGGTATCTGTAATGGGATCCTCCAACGGTTTCAACAAAGTGCGGTGGTGCCGGTGCATACGCAGATTGGTTGCACGGCTGCTGCTCCAATGATAAGCCTGCCTACAAGCAGCCCGGCTTGCCCGCGGCAATCCCTGAAGGGATGCACTGCAAATGGAAGGACACCATGGCGGACACAAGCTTCTCAACCCTGCTGGCCCGGCAGGTCGGAAACGAACTCGCAGCGTCGCAGCAGTATCTGGCCATTGCGGTGTGGTTCGACGGTCAGGATTTGCCGCGCCTCGCCGCGCACTTCTACAGGCAGTCGCTCGAGGAACGGAACCATTCGCTCATGATGGTCCAGTACATGCTTGACCGGGGCCATGACGTGCAGATTCCGGGCGTTGAACCGGTGCGGAACAACTTCACGTCCGTCGTCGAGCCGGTTGCCCTGGCCCTCGCCCAGGAGAAGCAGGTCACTGCTGATATTGAGGCGATGTTCGCCCGCGCCCGGGCAGAGAACGACGCCCTTGGTGAACAGTTCATGCTGTGGTTCCTGAAGGAACAGGTGGAGGAGGTCGCATCGATGTCCACGCTGCTGACCATCGTTGAGCGTGCAGACAATCTGTTCGACGTCGAGAATTTCCTCGCCCGCGAGGGTGTCGGTGACGCCGGCACCGACCCCAATATGCCGCCCACAGCCGGAGGAGCACTGTGACCCTGGAACCGTTCCCGACCGACTGGAAGCGCGCGCTGGTGCTGATGGCTCACCCGGATGACCCCGAGTACGGCACCTCCGCCGCGGTGGCCGAATGGATCACGCAGGGCAAAGAGGTCAGCTACGTGCTGGCAACGCGGGGCGAGGCTGGGATCGCCGGTCTCCCGCCGCAGGAAAGCGGCCCGCTGCGTGAGGGTGAACAGCGCACGGCATGCAGCCGGGTCGGCGTAGACGTGCTGGAATTTCTCGATCACCCGGACGGCCGCCTGACGGAATCCCTCGACCTTCGACGCGACCTGGCTGCAGCAATCCGCAGACATCGGCCGGACGGCATCGTCACACTCAATCACGGGGATACCTGGGGCCCGGGCAAGTGGAACTCTGAGGATCACCGGGCGCTCGGCCGGTCAGTGCTCAACGCGGTAGCCGATGCCGCCAACGAGTGGATCTTCCCTGACCTTGAAGGCCCCCGCCACGAGGTGAAATGGACCGCGATCCTGAGCATGAACCCCACACACGCCATGCAGGTCAGCGAGGAAAGCATTGAGAAGGCCATTCTTTCCCTCGCCGCGCACTCAAGGTACCTGCAGGCACTGGACAGCAAACCGGTTGAGGAGCAGGCAACCGAACAGGTTCGCTGGGCCACCAGCCGGAACTCCGGGGACAGCGGCACCCCTGCGGTCGGGTTCGAGCTGTACGGGCTGTAGGCAGATCGATTCACCAACGACCGGGCGGATACAGCAGCGCTCCCGAAGACGGCGTTATTCGGGAGCGGCTGATGCGGCTGACGCTTCCACCGCATAGAACCGCCGCGGGTCCTGCAGCAGCGCCGGATACTCGAAGTCGCTGCGTCGAAGCCAACCCGACAGGGAGATGGGGCGCCGCGCGGTGCCCGGCGCGCCGTCGTCGTTGTCTTTGTTGTCCTCCCGGTTAATGGTCAACGGGCCCAGTGTGCCTCGCTGTAGCCGGGCGCCGCCCTCCATTACGACGGCGGCAGCATCACCCTCACGCGCCAGCTCAGTGAACGCGGCGTACTGCCGGGACCATTTGGGTACCGCCCGGCCAGCCGGCGGGTGGCCGGGAAGCAGGAGCGCATCGCCGTCCACGGTATCGATCGGGCCGTGCCAGATCCAGAGGCGCTCACCAAGCGGCTCGACCGGTAGAAGTTCCAGCTCCGGTTCCGGCCACGAGTACGGCAGTTCCTCCGGCGCGTCGGGAAAGCGCTCGCGGTAGAACTCGGGTGCCTTCTGGATCAGGTTGGACTGGTGGCTGACGTGAATCTCCGGCCTGCCCAGCCACGGCGGCATAACAGGTTCCGGGCCAGTGCCCGCTTCGAAGGCTGCGGCAGAATCAGGGGCGAACTCGCTGATCAGCGGCGCAGTGCTGTCCGCGTGGCCGCGCGAAACCCATTCGCGGACCATCGCCAGGCCATACACGGTGAGTGCAGGCACATAGCCCATCCACATCCTCGTGACCGGGTGGCTGCGCCAACCGTAGTCGGGCAGAACCAGCGCGCGCAGGATCTGCAGTGTCTCAACCCGCTGCTTGCCGAGCCGAGCCTGGTCGAGCACGGCGGCGCTGGCTGCGAAGTCCGGGTAGGGCAGGAACGTCTGCATGCGGCCAGTGTGCCACATTTGCTCAGCCAGCTGACTATCAAAGGGATCGGGCAAACATCAGGCACCACCATCGTTGGAAGCGTCCCTCAGTTGCCTACCCGATCCCTTGATCGCACTTCCTGCCTATGGGATTTCTGCCCGGGCGGCTTCCCGGTGAAGGGACCGCGCATCGTCCTTGGTCAGGAAGCGTTGTGATTCCAGTTCACGCACATTTTGCTTCACCGCTTTCACATAGGATCCGTGAGTTGGATAGAGGCTGTTGAGCGTGTCCTCATCGAAGGGGCGCTCATAGCCGGCTATGAAGCAGAACGATGCACCGGTCGCTGTGCCGAACCACGTACTGGTAGGGACATCCAGGAACGGAGACCTCAGGCCGCCCTGAACATTTCCGAATTGGTCCAGGACAGGAGACCCGTTCTCGACGAGGATGGGATCTGCGCTGGGAGGCGCGATGTCTTCGCGTACCCACAGATCGAGGTTCTTCAGCGCAGCGTTGAAGAAGATCGAGCTCGGGAAACGGCTGCGTGGACCTTCGTTGCAATTCATCGGCGGAACAGTGCGTCCAGCCGCGATGATGTCGTCCGGCTGAGCGGAGAAGTACAACTCGTCCGGTGTGGCATGTCCGGCCCCGGCCATCTCGTAGTGGCGGTATTTGTCGCCGGGAAGATCGCTGTCCGGCCTGCGTGAACCGATCCCGAACAGGTAGTCCGACTGGGACATCATTCGGATGATCGGAACACCGACGTCGTTGAACTGTCTGCGCGGATCAGCTGCCGGCGGTGCACTCTCGCATTGGTTCATGGGGTAGGCGCCGGCAAAGGCGCCGCCGGCCACGCCCACGATGTAGCCGTCGTAGATGGGTGCACCGTCTTGTTCGACTACGTGCGGCTGTACTCCGTTGATGTAGTTGGCCAGATATCCGCCGGTCTGTGAATAGCCGAACCCATACGCTTTGTCGACGAGCGTGGCTTCACCGCCATAAGCCAGGGGATTAGTGGGGGCATCACTGCGCAACCACGCGCCGACCTGGCTGTAAATGTCCCACACCAGGCCGTTTTCGGTCGTTCTCGAGCTGTCGGCAGCCACCTGTTGACAGTTGCGCGGATCGCTCAGCGGAAGAGGATTGGCGAAAGACAGAGAGCCGTATCGCTCAGCATCGAAATTCTTGAGGGCTTCAACAGAGATCGGTTTGGCGGTGATGCCAACCCAGGCATCCCCATTGTCGACGATTTGCCTGCTCGTCATCGCCCAGCCGATGTTGAGATCGAAGAGATTGGAAGGATTAAGCATCTCTACGACGACGTTGCCACTGAATTGCTTGTCGTCAGCCGGTTTCCTCACCAGGACCCGCGTCGTGTAGGGCGCATCCGTCGTTTGTACGACGGCTGGCCCCGGAGCCGGCCAGCCGTAGACGTTGGCCTTTCCGCTCGCGAGGAATTCCTATTCCACATAGCCCTGCTTCGACAGATCCTCGGGTACCAGTTGATGCTCGGCGCCGCCGAACGGATAGGAGTCCGCGGTTGTCGGCAGAAGGGTGACCTCCGGGATCGGAGTGCGCCGTTCGAGTGCAGGACTTGCCGCTCGATTTTCCCGATCTTCGGACGCAGCAGCGGGCATACCCCCTGCCCCGAAAGTTGTTGCGGCCAGAGATAGCGAAAGCACGATGGAGGCGCGAGTGAACTTTTGCACGATTACTCCCTTGTGATCGTCGAGTTTGGTTCATACGGCTGAGAGTCAGCAGTGTCTGTAACGTAATGAAGTGGTCTGGAGTGAACAAGACAACTGAACATACGTGCGTTCTTAAGAAAAGGTATTGACCGGCGCCCGGCGCTGCGCCTCAACCGCCTCCGTGTAGTAGGACGTGAGCTGCTCACACAACACGGGCCAGGTGCGGCCCTGCACCGCGGAATACGCTGCACGCCCGAAAGCCCGGCGCTTCGTGTCGTCCCCGAGCAGGTCCATCACACCCGCGTGGAGCTGGTCCAGCCCACCCGGTCGGTACAGCCAGCCGGTCCGGGAGGAATCAACCAGATCCAGCGGACCGCCGCGGCCTACTGCAACCACCGGAACTCCCGATGCCATAGCCTCCTGGATGGTCTGGCAGAACGTCTCCGATTCACCCGGATGCACAAAGACATCGAATGACGCCACCATCCTTGCCAGGTCCTCGCCGGACTGGAACCCCGCGAAATGTGCGCCGGGCAGCGTCTGTTGTAGGGACTCCTTCGCCGGTCCGGAGCCGACAATCACCAGTTTGGTCCCCGGGACAGCGTCAAGCCCCGCGAGGTCCTCAACCTGTTTCTCGGCGGCGAGGCGTCCAACGTAGCCGATGATCTTCGAACCGGGCGGGGCCACGGAATGCCGCCAGCCGCCGTCGCGCTTCACGGGGTTGAATCGGGCGGTATCGACTCCGCGGCGCCACAGCCGCAACCTCGCGATACCGTGGAAGTCGAGCTGCTCCAGCGCGAACGACGACGGCGCAAGCGTGAGCGTCGACGCCTGATGAATGTTCTCGACCCGCTGCCACAACAGGTTCTCGGCCCAGGGAACGCCGTACCGGGCCGCATAGGCGGGAATCTCGGTCTGATAAACGGAAACGGTGGGAAGCCCTAGCTGCTCCGCTGCCTGAACCGCACGCCATCCCAGCACAAACGGCGAGGCCACATGGACCACGTCCGGCGCAAAGGCAGCAAGGATTCGCCGCACCCTGGACACCGTACCGGCCGCCAGCCGCACGTTGGCGTACCCGGTCAGCGGCACCGACGGCAACGTGATCACCGGATAGCCCTCCACCGAGGCGGGCGCCTTGGAAACGGCGCGGGAAGGCCTGTCCAACCACGACGACGACGGCGCGATCACCAGCACGTCATCACCCCGGCTACGAAGGTGGGCCAGCACCTTCAGCAGGGAGTGGGTCACCCCGTTCATGTGTGGAAGGAACGATTCGGCAACCACTGCAACTCTCACGCTCCCGATACTGGCAGCGGGTTCTGTGCACCCGGCGAGCGGAAGGTTGCGCTCGAATGAACTCTGCCTCAGGAGGCGGTGTACAACTGAGAGGCAGTGTACAACTCAGTAGGCGGCGTACAGCTCGCCGACCGGCAACTCAACGTCCAGCCGGTTGTCCGGGCCGGGCAGCGGACACGCCCACTCCTCGTCATAGGCGCAGGAGGGGTTGTAGGCGAAATTCAGGTCGACGATCAGCCGCCCGCCGCGCTCGCCGAGGTGTGCGCCCTTGACGGTATCCAGCACGTACCGTCCGCCGCCGTAGCTCCCGCCGTCTTTCCCGGAGGACCCGTCCCTCAGCGGCAGGAAGAGCCCGCCGCCGTAGGACTTCAGCCGCCACAGCGCGAGGCGGCCAACACCGCCGGAGGCCGCGCCGTCAAGGGCAACTGTACCGAGCCGTTCGAACGGGACCACGCCGTCCGTACCGGTGGGAACCTCCATCAGCTGGCCCGCGCCGTCGTCGTCAATCTCCGCTTCGAAACGGAAGGCAGGGTCATATGGTGCGATGTTCAGACCGGCGAAGGCCTGCCGGGCTGCCGGTGAAAGCGGTGACGCCGGGTGCCCGGCAAACAGCCG
This sequence comes from Arthrobacter sp. Soil782, assembly GCF_001428435.1. GTDB lineage: Bacteria > Actinomycetota > Actinomycetes > Actinomycetales > Micrococcaceae > Arthrobacter_D > Arthrobacter_D parietis. The sequence continues at coordinate 471,091 of NZ_LMSO01000009.1, read as the reverse complement.
GTCGCGTCCGGTGCGCCAGTGAGCATGAGCCAGCGCGGGGGAGCCGGCAGTTGCCGCATCACGGACTTCGGCATACAGCGCGAAGACTTCCCGACGCCAGTCCGCTGTGTTCAGTGCCGTCGCTGCGAGAGTCATACTGCCAGCCTAACTCCAGCTTAACTGTTGCCTGCGCGTACTGTATTCAGCGTGACAATAGCGCTGTTCATCCTGGTCCTCGGCCTCATTGTGCTGGGCGCAGTAGCCCAGCGCATTGCCGGGCTAGGATTTGCGCTGCTGGTTTCACCGTTCCTCGTGCTGATCCTCGGCCCGCATGAGGGCGTGCTCCTGATCAATATCTGCGGCGTGGTGTCCTCAACGCTCATCGTGCCCCGGGTGTGGAAGGACATCGACTGGAGCATGTTCCGGTGGCTGACGTTCCCTGCCGTTTTCGGTTCGGTTGCCGGCTCCTTTGCTGCGGTGAACCTGCCCAGTGCGCCGCTGGCGGTGACCGTTGCCGCCGTCGTGCTGGCAGGGCTGACGGCGTCGCTGGTGCTGCAGCGTTCGTCGGTGATGGTCACGGGAAACCGGTCCAAGGCGGTCGCCGGGTTTTCGGCGGGACTGACTAATTCCATGGCAGGCGTCGGCGGGCCGGCGGTGAGCGCCTACGCGTTGCTCTCCCGGTGGCCGCAGCGACCGTTCGCCGCCACGCTGCAGCCGTTCTTCGCCGTTATCGGATCCGTCACCGTCATCGTCAAGCTCCTCATCGACCCAGGGCAGGTGCCGCCGCTGGACACCTGGATGTGGGCGCTGATCCCGGTCTCGATCATCCTCGGGATTTTCACGGGGGAGCGGCTCTCGCGGTATATCCACGACCGCCAGGCGCGCTTCGCCGTCATCGTTATCGCCTTCCTCGGTGCTGCAACAGCGCTCATCAAGGGCATCGCGGACCTGCTCGCCTGACGCTCCAGTAGAGTCAGAGACCGGCGTCACCGTGACCTACACCGCCGAGTCGTTCAGGGGCTGATGCACGCGCCGGTGGCACCATGGAAGGGATGAAACTCCCTACCAAGCCCCGTGCGCTGCCGATGCCCCTCTGGCTGCAGGGCGCCTTTGAACTGGGACAGGCTGCGGTGATCTCCGCTTTGATCGTCCTGGTTCCCCTCGGTGCCGTGTGGTTGACGGGCGGTTTTGGCGGGCGCGACGCGCTCGGAACACTCCACCTCGGCGCGCAGGCCTGGCTGGTACTGCATGGTGCGCCCCTTGAACTTGCACGGCCCGACGGCGGCACCGGCCTGCTGTGGGCAGTTCCCCTTGCGCTGACGCTCGTCCCGTTCCTCCTCGCCTGGCGCGCAGGGCGGCGGTTGGCGCGCGCCTCCTACACCGACCAGCTGTGGCAGGCGCTGCTCGGTGCCCTCGCGGTGTATGCACTCTTCGGTCTCGGCGCCGCCTACCTGGCTGACGACGGCGTTACCTCGGCACCGCTTGCGGCCGGTGCGTGTGTGCCGCTCATCGCAGCCGGTGCGGGCCTGATCATCGGCGCGTACCGCGAGGCCGGCTCGTGGGGGCGCCTGATCGGTGTGGACCTTGCGGAGTGGATTGCCACCACTAGCCAACATTCCCGCTGGGCCGGGTCCTACGTGTGGTCCGCGGTGCGTGCTGCGTTCCTTGCGGTTCTTTCCGCGCTCGGACTGTCGGCGCTGTTGCTCGCCGTGACGCTAGCGATTCACTGGGCGGCCATCGCCACCATCTACGAGAGGCTCGACGCCGGGATACTGGGCGGCGCCGTCGTCACCATCGGCCAGCTCGGCTTCATTCCCAACCTCGCAGTCTGGACCCTTGCCTGGTCCTCGGGCGCCGGGTTCGCCCTGGGAACCGGGAGTTCCATCAGCCCGCTGGCAACCACGGCGGGGCCGCTGCCTGCGCTGCCCGTTCTCGGCGCGGTGCCCTCGGGACAGCTCGAGTACGGGATGGCTGCCCTCGCCCTGCCGGTTGTTGCGGGTATTCTGGCCGGCTGGTGGTTCTTCCGCGAGGGAGAAAATCACTTCGACGAGTGGCTGCAACTGAAAGTGGAGGCCCGCTGGTTCACCGCCACGGCATCCACCGTCACGCTCGGGTTGTTCATCGGTGTGTTGGCCGGAGCCGGCACGGCGGTCGTCGCGTTTCTCTCCCGTGCATCGGTCGGAGTTGGCCGGTTCGTCGAGATCGGCCCCGATCCCTGGTGGACGGCGCTCTTGATCGCAGCGGAGGTGGGAGTCGGCGTCGTCATCGGCTACGCAGTCAGCCCGCTGCTGGAGCGGGACTCGCGGTAGCTTCAGCGGGATCCCAGCAGCCCGCCGAGGTTGCGTAGATCCTCGTCACACTCCCGTTGGGCCTTCGACGTGAGTGCGGTTGCCATGCACTCCTCGTACTGCGCGGTGACCGGCCATAGCAGAATGGCGGCGCCTGCACCGAGGGTGAGGAAGAGCGACGCGACCAGACCTATCGTCGTCGAAATCCGTAGCAGCGTCGGGGCTTTCTGGCGGACCAGGCCAACCAGCGCGAGGATGCCGACGGTCACCGCAGCCAGCCCGAAAACAAGGCCCAGCACCTTCCACGGGAGGGGGAAGTTGGTGCCAAGGAGGGTCCCGAGCAGGAGCAGCATGAAGACGCGCAGGAGGCCGCGGGTTGATGCAATGTCCTTGTCCGACGGCGGCGAAGGCTGGCCCGACGGCTTTGCAGGCCGGGCTGCCGGGTCGGAGGGCGCGGGTTTGTTCATGCTTCAACCCTAGGACACACCGCGGCACATCAGCGCGGGCCGCCACCTACTACGCTTGAACCCATGCGCATCGTTGTCCTTGTGTCCGGTACAGGCTCCAATCTGCAGGCGGTGATCGACGCGGTGGAGGCCGGTGAACTGCCGGTGGAAATTGCTGCCGTCGGCGCAGACCGGCCTGGCACGTACGGGGTTGAGCGTGCCGCTGCTGCCGGTATTCCCACGTTCGTGGCGGACTTCAAGCAGTATGGCAACCGCGCTGACTGGAACGCGGAACTGACAGCCCGGACTGCCTCCTATGAGCCCGACTTTGTCATTTCATCCGGCTTCATGCGCATTGTCGATCAACGCTTTCTCGACACGTTCCCCAACCGGTACCTCAACACGCACCCCGCGCTGCTGCCCAGCTTCCCGGGTGCGCACGGGGTGCGCGATGCACTCGCCTACGGGGTCAAGGTCACCGGCTGCACCGTGATGATTGCCGACGCCGGGATTGACACCGGCCCCATCCTCGCCCAGGCCGCGGTGCCGGTCCTGGAGGGTGACACCGAGGAGACCCTCCACGAACGCATCAAGGTGCAGGAGCGCGCCCTGCTCATTGAGACACTGCGCGGCCTTGCCCTGACCCCGTAGCAAACAGCTCGTCGCAATAACCCGTCGTCCTAACCACAGCGAGCGGGCGGAAAGAGCGGGGCGCTGTCGCAACCCCGATCCTTCCGCCCGCTCGGTATGAGTGGCCCGGCCTTTTACCCGGGAATCACTCCGCGGTGATGATGTGTGTCCGGTGGTCGTACGTGAAGGTTACCGAACCGCCGTCGTGCGCCAGCGCGAGGTTGCTCCCGTTGGGACCGCCGCCCACGCCGTAGTTCTCATCCCAGCTCTTGTTGATGGCCACCTTGTACTCGTAACCACCGGCCGGAAGGTCAACCGTGAGCCGCCAGAGACCGTCGTCGCCAAGCGTCATCTGCGCCTGGTCGCACGCTGGGTCCCAATCGCCCGGGCAGCCCATTTCCGAGTTGAGGCTTCCCGGCACTGATACCGCATTCGGCTGGACTACCACCGGGTCGCCGATGATCACCGTGCGCACGTTGCTCACTGACTCTCCAAGCACCGCCCGATACTGCAGCTGCGTGTTGTCAGGCAGATCAAGGGCGGCGATGTCGTCGGTCAGGGTGTACGCCGGTGAGGAGCTATCCGTGCCGATCTGCTCCCAGTCGCCGCCGTTCACACTGCGCTCAAAGGAAACCACATTGGTTGCCTTCTCCGGGTCCGCCACGGCGCTGAGCTTGACGGCGTCCCGTACCCAGGCGTTTTCCGCAGGAGCCTGAAGCGTCACGATCGGCGCAGGCGCCTCCGCGTTCACCACACCGCTGCCGGCGGTGTGACCCTTGTTGTCCAACACCACCGCACGGTACTCCAGCGGTGTACCGGGATCGAGCGCGGCAACATCATGGAAGACGCGGTAGGGCGCGTTGTCATCCGTACCGATCGGAGTCCACTCGCCGCCATCCGTGCGCGCTTCGAAGGACACCTCATAGAAGGAGGAACCGTCGACGGCGGCCTCCACGAGCATGCGCCCGTTGTCGCCTTCTGCCGGGGTCGGCTGGGTGAGACGAACGGCCGGAGCGGTCTTGGAAGCCGGAATGCGCCCGGAAGCCTCATAGACGACGGCGGCAAGCGGCGGCACCGTGATGGTGATGGTGCCGTTGCGCGCTGACTTCACGCGGTCTTCCCCCTCGCCGTAGATGGACTTGAAGGTCCGGGACGGCATGTACGTCGGGATCTCGGCGGTCTGCGCTTCCTCGCTGTTGTTCAGTGCCACGACGTACTCGCGCTGACGCTCCGTGTCGATCCGCGAGAAGGCGTAGATCCCGGCCCCCTCGGAGGCGTAACGGTGCTGGTGGGCTCCGTTGCGCAGAGCCGGGTGTTCTTCGGTCACTTCTGCGAGCGAGCCGATGGTCTTGTACAGCGGGTGTTCCGGGTTGAAGTTGTCCTCGGCGTGGGTTGCTTCGGTACCGAGAAGGTCATCATCGAGGTAGTCAGACACCTGGCTCGCGAAGAGGGTCTGACGGGCATCCTGATCGCCGCCCGGGCCGGTGAAGCCCTGCTCGTCGCCGTAGTAAATGACAGGGTTACCGCGCGAGAAGTACATCAGTTCGTGCGCCAGTTCGTCGCGGGCAAGCAGCTCGCCCTCGCCGGCGTCCGGGTTGTCAGCGGCCACGAACCCACCGATGCGGCCCATGTCGTGATTGCCCAGGAAGGTGGGCAGGCTGTAGGCGTTGGAATCGGCGTCGGTGTACCAGTCGTCGCCGATGAAGAACTGCTCAAGCTGCTGTGCGTCCGCACCCCGGGAAGCGAAGCTGCGGGCTGCCTCCTGGAACGGGAAGTCCAAAACGGCCTGCATGGAGTTGCGGGTGGTGTACTGCGAGGTGAAGTCCTTCGTGGTGTCGAAGACCTCGCCGAACATGAAGAACTCGTCCTTGCCCTGGTCATGGGCGAATTTCAGAACGTCCGGGCCGAACTCCTGCCAGAACCCGTCATCGACGTGCTTCATGGTGTCGATGCGAAATCCGTCCACACCGAAGTCGGCAATCCAGGTCTGGTAGATCTCCTTCATGCCGTCAACTACTCTGGGGTGCTCGGTGAAGAGGTCATCCAGGCCGAAGAAGTCGCCGTAGTAGGAGTCCTCCCCGGCGAAGGTCGTGTCGCCGCGGTTGTGGTAGAGCGTCGGATCGTTGAGCCAGGCCGGAACCTTGAGGGTTTCCTCGCCCTCCTCGAGCACCGGTGCGTAAGGGAATGAGGTCTCCGCATCGAGCTCGGGGAAGTCCTCGCTGCCCGCTACATCGCGGTCATCGAACGGGACGCCGTCAGCGGTTCGGTACGGCACCTCATCCTTGGAAACGTAAGGCATCCGGGTAGCGTCCTTGTACCCGATGACGTCCGCGGTGTGGTTGGTGATGATGTCGAAGTAGACCTTCATGCCACGGGAATGCGCCTCGTCGATGAGCGCTTTCAGATCATCATTCGATCCGAGGTGCGGGTCGATCTGCGTGAAGTCGGTGATCCAGTAGCCGTGGTAGCCGGCCGAGTTGTCTGCCGGCTGCACGGCCTTGTTCTTGAAGCTCGGGGTCAGCCAGATGGACGTGGTGCCCAGGCCCTCGATGTAGTCGAGCTTGTCCAGCAGGCCCTTGAGGTCACCGCCGTTGTAAAAGCCCTTCTTCGTGGGATCGAAACCGGACACCATCGGATCAGGACCGAGGCCGCCGTCGTCGTTCGCTGTAGTTCCGTTCGCGAAGCGGTCAGCCATGACGAAGTAGAAATTCTCATCTGTCACCGGCGCGCGCAGCGAGTGCTGCGCTTCAGCAGTGGTTGTGGGAGTTGAGCTGTTGGGGCCGGCCGGTTTGGCCTGCGCGGGTAGGGCGGTGCCGGTCGCTGCGAGCAGGGATGCAAGCACGACAACAGTGGCGTTGCGGGCAATCATGAGACCTCCGGAGAGTAGAAAGAACCCTCATAGCGTGTCTCAGATCACATTTAGGTGTCAAATCAAATACGGGTTCCACGGGTTTCCGGAGCGTTGAATGCCATCCACAACACAGCGAGCAGGACCAGCAGCCCCGTCACCGCAAAGGTCAGCGGCAGCCCCAAGTACGGCCACAGCAGGGATCCGAAGATCAGCGGAACCAACCCTGCGCCGACCCGCGAAACCGTTGACGCCCAGCCGAACCCGGACCCCCGCAGCTCAGTTGGGTACAGCTCGGATACATAGGTGTAGAGGACCGGAATCGCCACCTGGATGGTGAAACCGAACGCGAGTAGCCAGGCGGTCGCCGCAGCCGGCAGGTCAAGGTTGAGCGCAAGAATCACCAGCACGACGGCGGATAGCGGGCCTGATACCGCGAGTATCCATTTCCTGCCCACCCGCTCAACCAGGAGTGCGGCCGCAACCACACCGAGGAACCCGATACCGGTCATGCCCGCCGTGGTCAGGAAGGCCACTGACTGACGGTACCCGGAGGCGATGAGGATCTGCGGCATCCAGGTGAGGGCACCGTAGTAGACCAAAAGGATCGACAGGAAGAGACCCCAGGCGGCGAGGGTGATGCGCCAATTGAAGCGCCAGAGCGCAGTGAACTGGCCGGTCAGGCCGCCGAGCGTGAGGCGCGGATCGTCTCCAGCCGGTGGTAGGCGCCACTCGCGCACAGCCCCACCGGTGCTCTTGACCAGCTGGTCGATGACGGCTTTCGCCTCGCCGGTGCGCCCCCGCTGCACGAGGAAGAGCGGCGATTCCGGAACTGAGCGGCGCACCCAGAAGACCAGAAGTGCCGGCAGCACCATGACCAGCATCAGGTAGCGCCAATCTCCAAACGCGGCAATCAGGATCGCGGACACCACACCGCACAGCGCAGCGCCAATAGGCCACCACCCGTCCATGGCGGTGAGCACCCGGCCGCGGTGCTTCCGTGGAGTGAACTCGCCGACCAGCGCGTAATCCACGGGGATGCAGCCGCCCAGGCCGAAACCGGCGAGGAACCGGAAGATGCAGAACCAGACCAGGTCACCGGACAGCGCTCCGAAGACCGTGAAGAGCGAGAAGATCAGCAGGGTCGCGGTGAACGCTTTTTTCCGTCCGATGATGTCGGCGATCGACCCCCAGGCAAACGCCCCGACCGCCATTCCAATCAGGTTGGACGTGCCAACCCAGGCGGCCTGGCCCGGCGTCAGTCCCCATTCGTCGGACAACAGCGGGATGAGGTACCCGTTGAGCGTCACGTCCCAGGCGTCGAACATGAACCCAAGACCGCCGATGAGGAAGATCTTGCCCTGTACGCGCCACCGCCATGGCAGGTCCTGAACCACCTGGTCGCCGGTGGGAAGCTCGGTTGAAGTGCTCACGGTTCCGTCCTGACGGCGCCGCCCGGCGCTCCTCGCTCACTGCGACTGTCTGGAACACCATACCGCTGCCGTCAGGGCTGGGCTCGGTCTACCAGTTCACGCAGAGCCTTATTCACTTTTCCGGGATGGGTGAGGTTCACCATGTGGCCGGCTCCTTCCACCAGGACCAGCTCGGCAGAGTCGATCTGCTGTGCGAGGTTTTCGCTGCGTTCAGACGGAATGACGCGATCATTCGTTCCGGCCAGGACGAGAACCGGAATGTCATCCAGAACATCCAATGCTGCGGGAACGTTGTAGCTGACAAAGGCGGGGTAGAACGCGGAAGCCATCGACATGGGAGTGCCGATCCACATGTCCTCCACCAGGCCGGCCGCTTTCTCCGGCGGGCCCTGCTCGCCGAAGAGTTTGTGGAGCAGCCAGCGCTGCCCCCACTGTCTCCGGAACGGCGCGATCACGTCGATGAGTGGTGCGGTCAGCCAAAGCGCCCAGGCAGCGACGGTAGCCAGGTGTGTCCTGACCATCGCCTGCGCCGTCTGGCGGGGCATGTTGGTCGCCGGGAGGCGCCCTGCTGCAGTCGACAGAAGCGCTACGGCGGCGATTCTCTCGGTAAAGAGTTCCGGACGTTGTTTCGCCAGCGCAAGAGTGGCCATGCCGCCCATGGAGTGCGAAACGAGGACTATCGGGATGGTGGCCGGCTGCGCATCGATGACCTGCCCGAGGTCATGACCGAGCTGATCGATGGTGGCCCTTCGGTAACGACCCCATCCACTGGAGCCGTGCCCGCGGTGATCAAAAAGCACCAGACGCCCTGCACCCCGGAGGGCAGCACGCTGCTCATGGAATTCCTGGGAACTGGCAGCGAAGCCATGCACGAAGACGATGGTAAGCCGGGCGTCGGCATGGTCTTCAACGTCGGTATGGAGTTGAATTCCGTCGTCGACCGTGACGGTACTGCCGGGCCCTGCAACGGTGCCCTGCCTGAGATGTCGCGCGTATGAACCGCGGGCGAGCACGGCTGCTCCGGTGGCAAGCACTGCGGTAGCCAGAAAGCGGCGGGCATAACTGAGGAAAGTTGTGGGCATGGCGCTTTGTGCGTCACCTTTCATTTCTGGTCTTGGAGACTGGTTGGCTGTGAATGATTCCGCAGTGTGTCGGGTGCAGGTTGGGACTCTTCACGCGATGCACCGCGCGCCGGTTCGAAGCAGCGCCAGCAAGCCCAAACCCAGACGGTGGCGAAGAGCAGGCTAACGATCGTGTCGGAGGGGTAGTGCACGCCCCAGTACAGCCGCGACAGCAACACTCCGAGCACGATGAGCGGCGCGAGGATCAGCCCGAGGTCGCGCAGGCGGGACCGGGTCCAGACCCGCAGCAACAGAGCCAACCCGCCGTAAAACACAACTGCCGCGGCAACGTGCCCGGACGGGAATGAGGAGGTGGGTGGAACTCCTTCGGAGAGGTGGTCAACGTCAGGTCTGGGTCGTCCCACGATCATCCCGGTGATCAGATACAGGGCGGTTTCTCCCACCACGGCAGTGATCAGGAAGATCGTTGGAGCGCCTCGCCGGGTGGCTGCGGAGAAAATTGCCCCGGTAACAATCAGCGCTCCAATGATTCCCCCGGTCGTTCCGAACGATCCGGCCATGGTGGCAAGAGCATTCCACGTGTCGGTGCGATTCTCGGCGAACCACTCCACCACCGCCTGGTCGAAGGAGCGGACAGGAGAAAGCACCCCTGTAATGAGCAGTCCCAACCCGATGACCGCGCACGCGAGCAGCAGCCATGTACCGCAAAGTATGAGGACGCTGCGACCCCCGCCAGGCAGGAGCGGTTCCCGAACTGGAACCGGCACTAACGCGCGCCGGTCCTCAACCGGCAAACCGGAATGAAGAACCGGCCATGGCCCGTCCCGCCTGCGCCAGCGTCGGAAGGCCCATGCGCTCACCCACAGCCAGGTCAGGCCGATCAGCCAGCCACCGAGAACCGCCCACAGGGACACCGCATCTGTGATGGCTCGGATAGCTTCCACGGCAGCCGCCGCCACCACGATTCCGATGATCGTCCAGGTTCTGCCCCGGGCTGGGATTACCGGCAGGAACACCAGTAGCAGCGCCCCGCACGTCACAACCAGGTGAACGGATCCAACCGAGAACAAGGTACTTCCGCCCTTGGACACGGCGAGGGCGTTCGTCAAGAGAATTCCTGCGCTGACCAGAATCGCCGCACCTGCCGTCACAACGCCCAGATAAACCGCCAACGGGTAGAGACGGCGGATCAGCAAGCACACAACTACTACAGGCAGGATCAGCCATCCGGTCTGGGCAGCGATCTCAGCAACGAAATTAACAGCGCCGCCGAGCACTACCAGGAATCCGCTACCGGTTGAACCGCTCGTTCCCGTGTGCGGCGCAAGTGCCTCAAACGCCAGACCAAGCCCGATCAGCCCTACGAGGCTCAGTACGGTGTGCAGGAAAAACCGTCCCAACCCGGTGCTCAACTTTTCTGCCATGTGGGGTCCCTTTCGGTGTTCCATGACTTGACGACGGTCCAGATAACGGCGGCAACGGGTACGGCGAGGATCGCTCCGATGATGCCGGCGAGGATCGCTCCCACGGCCAGCGCGAGCAGCACCACCAGCGGATGAAGTTTGACGCTCTTGCCCATAATGACTGGTTGCAGGAGGTTACCTTCCAGTTGCTGGACAAGGACGACGGCGACTGCGAGGGCGAGCGCGGTACCGGCACCGTTAGTGACGAAAGCCACAAGAACGGCGAGAAGTCCGGTCACGGTTGCGCCGATGACCGGGATGAATCCTCCGAGGAAGATGATCGCCGTCAACGGCAGGGCCAAGGGGACTCCGAGCAGTACCATGGCAAGCCCGATCCCTGCGGCGTCGATGAAGGCGATGATCGAGATGCCGCGGACATAGGCGCCCATGGTTTCCACAGCCTCCCGTCCGGCACGCGCAGCCCTGGCTGAGCGGTCACCCTTCAGGGGGCGGATGAGGAATGCCCACATGGACTGGCCGTCCTTGAGGAAGAAAAACAGGACCACGATCATCAGAAGCAAGGCGGTCAGGAACGTTGCGACCGTGTTGAGGGCGGCGAACGCGTCGCTGACAGACATGCCGTCAGTGATGGACCTGAACGCGTTGTCGCGGGCCTGCCGTAGTTGCTGTTCCGAGAAGGGCAGCGGGCTTTGGGCGATAGTTTCTGCAAGTCTGGCCAGGCCGGCTTCTGAGTTGGCTCTCAGCTCATTCCACTGCGTGTAGATGGAGTATGCCACTGCGGCGCCGGTGCCGAGCAAGACTGTCAGGCAGGTCAGGAGGGAAATGAAAGTGGCTGCAGATTTGGGTATTCGTCGGCGTTGCAGGAAGTGCACGAGAGGACTGATCGCGGCGGTGAGTAGCAAGGCGATCAGTATTGGGATGAGGACCAGTTTCACCGCGCTGAGCCCAATGCAGACCATGACCACTGCGAAGGTCCCGAAGATCACCAGGTGCAGTTTGACGGCGGCGTGACCGAGGGCCGTGCTCCAGACGTTCCTCCCCGTGGGCTGGTGGGCGCTCATTGTCGTGCTGAGCTCTGGAGGGCTGAGGTCTGGTCTTTCCATAACGAAAGGAGTATCCCGGCGATGATCGCACCCACCCCGCCCACGGCGATATCGAGGAGGGTGTCGACGTAGCCGACGTGGATACCCTTGGAGATGAACGCGTTGCCTGCCCATTCCGCGAATTCCCAGAGCACCGCCACAGTTATACCGAACGCGAACGTCAGCACCACGATCGAACGTGACGGCAGGGCTTTGCTGACAGGGCTGCCCGGGGTGACCTCGGTGCTGGCAAGCACCAGGTACAGCACTGCTGCCGAAGAACCGGCCGTGACGAAGTGCACCATAATGTCCCACCAGGTGATCGCCTCGTAGAGACCCGCTACGCCGCTCCATGTAGCCAGGAGAATGGTAGCGCCGAATGCCGCGTCGAAGGGCCCGGCGAGGTGGGCGACCCGTATGCCAATCAGCCCCAGCGCAACGACGGTGAAGCCGAGAATTTCCGGAATTCCGTACCACAACACGGCCATCCCGATGCTGATGACTGCGGCGACCCTGATCGCATCACCGATGAGTCGGCCTCGGACGTGGGCGTCGTTGTTGTGCTTGCGAGTATGCACTTGATGCGCCTTTCTTTTCGGTCTTATTGCAGGTTTGCCGTGAGCCGGCATGCGTTGTCGAGAAACTTCTGGTGCGCTGGACGCTCGCGCCAGGAGGATAGGTCCAGTGTGCTGCTTTCACCGGCGTAGCGCGCGGCCAGTTCACCCAGTTCGCCCACAATGCGCCGGTCCAGCACCAGAAGGCTGATCTCCTGATTGAGCTCGAAGGAACGTACGTCCATGTTCGAGGAGGCGATGACGGAGGTGTAACTGTCAATGATGACGAACTTGGAATGAAGCACAAACGGCTGTCGATAGAGGTGAATGTTGACCCCCGCCCGCAGGAGTTCTTCGTAGTAGGAACGCTGTGCGTGATGGGTCAGTACATGATCAGAGGTAGCACCCAGGTGCACATCCACGTCAATTCCGCGCTGAGCAGCCGATGTCAACGCAATCAGTAGCGACTCGTCCGGAACCAGGTAAGGGCTGCAGATGACCACGCGCTGCTCTGCCCCGTAGATGAGGTGATTGAACAGACGTAGATTATTCGAGTTACCCAGTCCCGGACCGCTGGGAATCAGTTGGCTGTAACTGGGCAGGAGTTGGGAGCCCAGCGCGTTCCTGACGGGTCCTGTCGATGGGGCTGCCGCCTGAACTTCGATATCCTCGCGCGTTTCTGTCTCATGCGTTTCCGCTGACCAGTCCGCGAGGAAAACGGTATTCAACTGGGGAACAGTCGGGCCTTCGACCTCGACCATCAGGTCGATCCACTCGAAGTTCTTTCGCCGGTTCCGCTTCTTGTTGTAGCTCGCATCGATGATGTTCTGTGAACCGGTGAAACCCACCCGGTTGTCCACGACCACGATCTTCCGGTGATTCCTTAGGTCCGGGCGCTGGTATTGGAAGCGCGGCGGTGCAACGGGTAGCATCTTCCGCCAGCTGATCCCAGCGGCATCCAGCCGCGACGTGGCTGCCCGGTAACCAGGAAAACCTTTGCTGCCCAGGTGGTCGAGCAGAACGCGCACCTGTACGCCTCGGGCATGTGCTTCTACCAGAGCGGCAAAAAAACAGTCGGTCGTGGAATCGGCGGCGACGATGTAGAACTGCACATGAACAAAGGACACCGCCTGCTTCACGCACCGCGTCATCGCCTCAAGACTCTCGTCGTAGGCGGTGTGCAGGGTCAGCTCGTTGCCTGCCGTCAGCGGGGTCGCGCCGTTATTCCGGTTGAGCGTGACCGCAGCAGAGACCGCCGGTGGGATCCGTGCGAGCCGCACATCGGGTTCCGCCTCCTTCCGGGCAGGATGATCATCGTTCCGCCGTAACTCATCGGCCAGGCGGTGCTCGAAGGCTGCACGGCTGCCACGCAGCCGGAGCCTGCCAAAAAGCAGGAAGATCACCAGACCGGCGATCGGGAAAAAGAAGATCAGGGCGAGCCAGGCAAGGGCAGAGGAAGGGCGCCGATTGTGGGGGACAGTGCCCAGGGCGACGACGCGGATTACGAAGTCCACCACGACAAGCCATGTCAGTGTCTGGCCGGCGGGGGAGCCCCACCATGAGAGGAAGTCCACGCTCAGGGCGCTGACGCGGCGTCGGCCTTCACAGAGGTGGCCAGGAGATAGGGATCGTTCTCCCACTGCTCATACACCGTGTTGTCCAGGTCCACGCCCAGTTCTTCCTCGACCATCTCGATGTCCAGGTACTCATGGACCGTGCCGTTGATGATCAGCGCCTGGCCTGGCTCCAGTTGCTCAACCTCCCCTTCATGAATCACCAGCAGCGGGTTCACCGTGGTGTCATCCATTCCCGCGATGGTGAACGCCCGCGGGTCGAGTGGTTCCTTGACTTGCGCGGACAGTGTCACTTCCTCGCCGAAGTAGATTGTCAGCTCGTCCCAGAAACTCTGGTCATACACTTCGTCGTAGGGTCCGGAATCGAGGGAGTTGTCGGACTCCTCGTCACCGGCAATGAAACCCGCGTCCGGATCCTCAAGATCCACCCCGGCTTCGTAGACGCTCTGCTCTCCGCAGCCGGTCACTCCAAGCACCGCAGCTGGCAGTACCGCAAGCGTCGCTGCCTTCTTTGCCCATGTCTTTCTTGTTGTCGAGCCCATCATTTCCTCCATTGGTGGAATCTGTAGGTCGGGTCCGGCTCACCGGTCGTTCCGGCCGGTTGTTTCTCCGTGCCCTATTCGGCGGGTGCGTCGATGGCGGTGACTTCCAGATAGAAGTCGCCGATCCAGTCCTCATAGAGCGCATCGTCGAGGTTGACACCTAGATCTTCTTCGGCGGTGCTCGGGTCGAATGCTTCCTTGACGGCTCCGGTGACCTGGACGGGCATGCCGGGTAGGACGTCTTCTGCATCGGCCTCATTCAAGACGAGCAGCGGATTCGCAGTGGGATCATCCCCGCTGATGATCGTGAAGGAAGTGGGGGAGAGGACATCGAGCACCTCCGCGGAAAGGCTCACTTCCTCACCTGCATAAGTTTCGATCGAATCGTAGAAGTTCGGGTCGAAGTCCCCGTCATACGGCTCCGGCTCGAGTGCACACCCGGATAGACCTGTACCGGCAGCAGTCGCTATCGACAGCGCGATCACCTTCTTGAGGCAGATCCGTTTCATCGGTGTTCTCATGACCTGTCTTCCTCCTTCCGAGAGTAGAGGTGGAGAAAAGTCAGGTGGCCCACCCCCGGGGCCGGACCACCTGACAATTCGTTGCCGGCCGGTCAGCAGAAGTGCAGCTGGCCGGCCGGGTGATGTGGTTAGCTGTCGGCGTCCACGGAGGTGTCGACTGTCTCGGCGACGACGTAGTTCTCGCCGTCGAAGTCAACGAATACTTCGTCGTCGAGGTCAAGGCCGGTTTCTTCCTCAACGGTCGGCAGGTCGAAGGACTCCATCACGGTGCCGGTGACGGAAACCGTCAGGCCGGGTGTCNGATCGGGATTCTTCTCTGTGGGGCCCGCCGGCCAACCCGTGTGATTGGCCGGCGGGCGGTGTTGCTAGCTGTCTGCGTCCACCGAGGTGTCGACGCTCTCGGCAACGACGTAGTTCTCGCCGTCGAAGTCAACGAACGCTTCGTCGTCGAGGTCAAGGCCGGTTTCTTCCTCAACGGTCGGCAGGTCGAAGGACTCCATCACGGTGCCGGTGACGGAAACCGTCAGGCCGGGTGTCACTTCTTCCATCTCGCCCTCGGCAATGACGAGAAGCGCCTCGACTGTCGTGTCATCGGTTCCGGCAATGGTGAAGGACTTCTCCGAGACGATCTCGTTCACGTCCGCCGAAAGGGTCACTTCCTCACCGACGTAGCTCTCGTAGTCCTCATAGAACCCGGTGTCGTAGGCACCCTCGTAGGGTTCTACGGCTGCGCCGGCGTCAACGGCTTCTTCCTCCTCGACCACATCTTCGACGTCAGCGCCCGCTTCTGTACCTGAGGTGCTGTTACACCCTGCGAGGCTCAAGGCGGCGATCGGCAGGATGCCTGCCATGGCAAGCTTGCGGGTGCGGCTCATCTGCTTGTGCGTAGTCATTGGGTATTCCTCCTCTATTGGTGGACGGCGCTCGGACTCCAGTGCAATGCCTGGTGGGAAGGTCCTTGCTGCCCGTTCAATTGCTACGTAAGCATGCTTAGTAGTTTGCCCTCAACCAGCGTGACTGTTCTGTAACTAAGACTTTCGAGACTGCTTCACCGGTAAGCCCGAAGCTGATCAGCTCTATCGCGGGCGTGTCTGGGAAGTCGACGCCCGAGGACGGCGAAGAACATCAAGGAACGGCAACAGGCATCGTTATTCCGGCGTTACTTCAGGTGTTGTACTGTCTTTGACGTTCACTACGGGTGCACGGCTCGCGCCATCTCAGTCCTCGTATGACTCGGCGAGCTTTCTGCGTTCGTGCTGCCGCCGGCTGTACGTCGCTTCGCGGATTGCTTCGTCCTGATCGAAATTCGACCCCAATGCTCCGGCGATCGTGCCAAGCGATGCCGCCAACCAGGACAAGGTGGCGTAGTCGAGGAAGCCCACTGGATGCCCCAATTGGGACTGGAGGTAGCTCGTGGAGATGACTGCTATGGAGCCGGCCAGGAGCATTCCATACAGGACCAGGTACATTATCGTCACGCTCAGGTACACGGTGATGATGGTGGCTGCGTTGTCACGTCTGGCCTCGTTGATGTCCCATTTGCTGTGCCGCTTCGTCTTGCTCCACAGTCCGTTGTGCATGATCAGCCAGGCACTCAGCGCGCCGATGCTCAAGACGCTGATCATGAACAACCGGAGCGGGGAAAGTGCGTCGGCCATGTTCCAGATGGCTGCATAGAAGATGCCGAAGGCTCCCGAAGCTGCCGCCGCTGCGATGCAACTCGACAGGGCCGGCAGTAGCCGCCCCGGCCGATTGTTGCGGACCATCCCCACCAGTAATCGAAAGCGGCCGGACCTGCCCGACGTCGTGAGGTAGCTCGGCTTGTCCCGCTCCTCTCCGGGGTGGTAGGAAGTCCTGCCCAGGCCCACCCCATCGAGTTGGTGGAAAGCGGTCGCCAATGGCTCTGCCCTCAGGGCATGGACCAGCGCCAGGATGAGTCTGCGCGCTTTAGCTTGAACGCCAACGGCGCCCAGCACCGGAAGGGAGATCAGTGCGCCGCTCATCTCGTGGTCTATCTCCACAAGCATCGGTTCTCCGTCTGCGGCCCTTGGCAAGTCAGTCAGATAGAAGAGGTAGTCCCAGCCGTTCTCGTTCTTCAGCCTTTTCGTCAGGGAGAAGAATGGAATTTCTCCCTCGGAATTAAGCGGCAGCTTCTCGCGCTTCGTATGTACCTTCCAAACTTCGGCATCATCCGTCCCATGCCGCAGTTCGTTGGCGAGTTTGCTCTTGAGCTGGTGCATGATCTTTTCAGGCAGACCTGGGTCTGCTATCAATCCAACCGTGACTTGGCCCACAATGTTTCCAATCGAAGCTCCGACCCGGATCCGGGTTCAGATGCGAAAGCGGCCGGCCGGGAGTAGTTTCCGGCCGGCCGTTTTCATGATGTTCTCTGAGGGAAGATTCGCGTAAGAGGTTCTAATCGTCCTCTTCAACAACTTCCTCGTCGACTACCTCTTCCTCAACGGCCGATCATCGCAGCCGACGACTCCCACCGCGGCAAGTGGCAACAGTGCCGCAACTGCAATCTTCCTCCACCAGGAATTCATCGGTGCGTTGTTCATGACTCCTCCTTCGTGTGCAAGAACCGACACTGGCAGGACGGCCCGATGCGCGGGTTATGGATTGATATGCGCCAGCGTCACCGACCGCCGGTTAGCGGCGGTTACGGTCGATGTCGTCGGTGTCGATTTGTTCCTTTCGGACTTCCTCATTCACGGTCTGCTCTTCGGTGACCGTGTCCTTGTTCAGACGGACGCGCTCCACCGGCACAGCTTCCTTATCTACGACGGGTCGCTCCTCGTGGAGGACCACCTCATGCTCGTCCTCACTTACGCCCTGGCCGCTGAGGGCATCACCGCGGTTGGCTTCGGTGATCGGCTCTCGCTCGACGCGCACCTCTTCACGCTGGACCGGGACCGTTTTAGTGACATTCTCCGTAACGACGAACTTGCGCAGACGAGCCCGTCCGGTCTCCTGCCGCTCCGTGCCTACGTGGAGCTGCTCCTCAGAACGGGTCATTGAGTCATCCGTCACCCGCCCCGAGGTGTCGCGACCGACGGAGTTGGGATCCGAAACGTAGTCCCCGTCCGCTATGCCGTAATAGCGGTATAGCTCGGCTTCCTCCAGCTCGCTCAAGTGCGCGTCGGGAGCTACCTGCGGGGCGTCCTTGATGGTGGCCTTGGTGTAGCCCACCCGCACGTCGTCGCCCTCGAGCGTTGCGCCGTCAAGCGGTGCAAAAGACTCCTTCGATCCGAAGAGCCCCGTGTTGGCCGTGACCCAGCTCGGGTTGCCGGTACGGTCATCGACGTAAATTTCTCCGACCGAGCCGACCTTGTTGCCGTCGAAGTCGAGGACGTTGCCTTTGGAATCGAGGATGCGGGAAATATCGTTCTGGGTGATCATGATGTTCTCCTTCACTCAGTAGAGGGTGCCTTCACTGCGGAAAGCGTCTTGTCTGGAGAGGTCTGTGTAGCTGATTACTCCTCTTCGAGGATTTCGGCGCTCGTGACGGCGAGGTAGGGATCGCCGACGTAGTCGGCGTACAGTTCATCCTCCAGGTCGATTCCGAACTCCTCCTCGACGGCAGCGACGTCGAAGGCCTGCTCGACGGTTCCGGTAAGCTTGACGGCCTGGCCCAGGTCGAGGGGAGGAATTTCCTGTTCCTCGATCACCAGCAGCGGATCGACGGTGGTGTCCGGACCGCCCGCGATCACGAAGGAATCATCCGTGAGCGTCGCCGTTACGTCCGCTGAGACGGTTACTTCCTGGCCCACGTAATTCTCAGCATCGTCGTAGAAGTCCTGATCGTAGGCGCCGTCGTACGGTTCAAGGGCGGGATCCGCTTCCTCAGCGACGTCTTCCTCATCGATCAGTTCATCTTCTTCGACGATGTCCTCGACATCCGTGCCTGTCTCAGGCCCGGAGGTGCTGTTGCAGCCTGCCACGCCAAGTGCGGTGATAGGAAGGATCGACAGCGCCGCTGCTTTCTTCATCCAATTCTGCTTACTCATCGTGCCCATGACTCCTCCTTTTGTGGATCGGGATTCTTCTCTGTGGGGCCCGCCGGCCAACCCGTGTGATTGGCCGGCGGGCGGTGTTGCTAGCTGTCTGCGTCCACCGAGGTGTCGACGCTCGTCGAGGTCAAGGCCGGTTTCTTCCTCAACGGTCGGCAGGTCGAAGGACTCCATCACGGTGCCGGTGACGGAAACCGTCAGGCCGGGTGTCACTTCCTCCATCTCGCCCTCGGCAATGACGAGAAGCGCCTCGACTGTCGTGTCATCGGTTCCGGCAATGGTGAAGGACTTCTCGGAGACGATCTCGTTCACGTCAGCTGAGAGGGTCACTTCCTCACCGACGTAGCTGTCGTAGGCTTCGTAGAAGTCTGTGTCATAGACGCCGTCGTATGGTCCTGATTCGGCGTCTACAGCGTCTTCTTCCTCGACCACGTCTTCGACGTCAGCGCCCTCTTCGGTGCCCGAGGTGCTGTTGCAGCCTGCGAGGCTCAGGGCGGCAATCGGCAGGATGCCTGCCATGGCAAGCTTGCGGGTTCGGCTCATCTGCTTGTGCGTAGTCATTGGGTATTCCTCCTCTATCGGTGGATTGTGGCGCCGAAGCGCCGGATCCCTATCTACGTAAGCGTGCTTAGTACTTCACTCCAACCGATGAGACCTGTCTGTTATCAACCGTCCGCGGACGCTGTGCAACGGGGGAAGGTTGCCACACAGGCGCCATGGCAGGCCTGCGAGCAGGTCCAATTGGGAAAGCACGGTTTCGAACATTAAGGTTTCACGCCGCTGATCGTTATTTGCGCGTTATTTCCTGCCCGGACTCCCGCCCTTTTAGACTGGAGATGATTCCACCGCACTCATTCCCCTTGGAGACCTGCGTGACCTTGACCAACCTTGACCGTGTTCCCATCCGCCGAGCGCTGATTTCCGTCTATGACAAGACCGGTCTGGAGGAACTTGCTCAGGGGCTGCACAACGCCGGCGTCCGCATTGTGTCCACCGGGTCTACTGCCAAGACCATCGCGGCGGCAGGCATCCCCGTGCAGCAGGTCGAGGAAGTCACAGGTTCACCGGAAATGCTCGACGGCCGGGTGAAGACGCTTCACCCGCGCGTGCATGGCGGGATTCTGGCTGACCGACGTGTCCCGGCCCACATGGACACCCTCGCCGAAATGGAGATCGAAGCCTTCGACCTGGTAGTGGTCAACCTCTATCCGTTCGTTGAAACAGTGCGTTCCGGCGCCTCAGCGGACGACGTCGTCGAGCAGATCGACATCGGCGGCCCCGCTATGGTGCGCTCGGCAGCCAAGAATCATGCCGCCGTCAGCATCGTGGTGGATCCGACGTTCTACGGCAGTGTTGTTCGCGCCGCCGGCGAAGGCGGCTTTGATCTGAAAACCCGCCGGCAGCTGGCCGCACGCGCCTTCGCTCACACCGCCGCCTATGACAATGCGGTCGCCACCTGGACGGCAACGCAGTTCCAGGACGAGGACGACGACGGCCTGATTGACTGGCCTGCCTACGCCGGTCTGGCGCTGGAGCGCTCGGAGGTACTGCGCTACGGCGAAAACCCGCATCAGCAGGCAGCGCTCTACGTGGACAAGGCCGCTCCTGTGGGAATTGCGCAGGCGGACCAGTTGCACGGCAAGGCAATGAGCTACAACAACTTCGTCGACGCCGATGCCGCGTTGCGTGCGGCCTACGACTTCCGTGAGCCGGCCGTGGCCATCATCAAACACGCCAACCCTTGTGGTGTTGCAGTCGGCTCATCAACCGCAACAGATCCCATCGCGGATGCCCACGCCAAGGCGCACGCCTGCGATCCCGTATCCGCGTTCGGCGGCGTGATCGCAGCTAACCGTACTGTGACGGCCGGAATGGCAAGGACGGTGAAGGACATTTTCACCGAGGTTGTCATCGCCCCCGGATTCGAGCCCGAAGCGGTTGAGATACTTTCCCAGAAGAAAAACATCCGCCTGCTCGCCCTGCCCGAGGGCTACGATCGCTACCCGACCGAGATCCGTCAGGTTTCCGGCGGCGTCCTGATCCAGGTCACGGACACCGTGAACGCCGACGGAGATGACCCCGGGAACTGGACACTCGCGGCGGGCGAGGCAGCGGACACCGCAACTTTGGCGGACCTCGCTTTCGCCTGGACTGCCTGCCGTGCCGCGAAGTCCAACGCAATCCTGCTCGCCCGCGATGGTGCCGCCGTCGGCGTCGGAATGGGACAGGTAAACCGGCTGGATTCCTGCAAGCTTGCGGTGGAGCGGGCAAACTCGCTCGCGGGTGAGGGTAACGAACGCGCGCGTGGTGCGGTAGCGGCGTCGGACGCGTTCTTCCCGTTCGCGGACGGTCTGCAGATCCTCGTCGACGCCGGTGTGCGCGCGGTCGTTCAGCCCGGAGGATCGGTACGCGACCAGGAAGTCATCGATGCGGCGAATGCGGCGGGCATCACCATGTACTTCACCGGAGCACGCCACTTCTTCCACTAAACCGGTACGTTAGACACAGTTGAAGCACCAACAGACTCAGTACAAAAAGAGCCCTCAGGAGACGCCTCACCATGGCTAAAATCATCTATACCCACACCGACGAAGCGCCGATGCTGGCCACGTACTCGTTCCTGCCGATCATCGAGGCTTTCGCGTCGACCGCCGGGGTAGAGGTGGAGACCCGCGACATTTCGCTGGCCGGGCGCATCATTGCGACGTTCGGCGACTACCTGACCGAGGAACAGCGCATCGGTGACGCGCTCAGCGAGCTGGGAGAACTGGCCACCAAGCCCGAAGCAAACATCATCAAACTCCCGAACATCAGCGCTTCAGTGCCGCAGCTGAAGGCAGCTATCGCGGAGCTTCAAGGCCAGGGTTACGCACTGCCGGACTACCCGGACAGCCCCTCCAGCGATGAGGAATCCGACGTCCGAGCCCGGTATGACAAAATCAAGGGCTCGGCCGTCAACCCGGTGCTTCGCGAGGGCAACTCAGACCGCCGCGCGCCCCAGTCGGTGAAGAACTACGCCCGCAAGAACCCGCACACCATGGGCGCGTGGTCAGCCGATTCCAAGACCAACGTCGCTACCATGAGCGAGGGCGACTTCCGGTCCAATGAGAAGTCAGTCGTCATGTCCTCCGACGACTCGCTGACCATTCAGCACGTTACACAGGACGGCACGGTGAACGTTCTGAAAAAGGCGTTCCCGGTCCTCGCCGGCGAGGTTATCGACGGAACCGTCATGCGTGCGGCCGCCCTGGACGAGTTCCTTGCAGCTCAGGTTGAGCGCGCAAAGAATGACGGTGTGCTGTTCTCCGCACACCTCAAGGCCACCATGATGAAAGTCTCAGACCCAATCATCTTCGGCCACATTGTCCGGGCTTTCCTGCCCGAGGTCTTCGAGGCCTACGGCGACCAGCTCCAAGCAGCAGGCCTCAGCCCCAATAACGGGCTCGGCTCCATCCTGAGCGGCCTCGAGAAGCTGCCGTCCGGCACCCGCGAAGAGGTGGAAGCTGCCGTCCGCAAGGGCATCGAGAACGGACCGAAGCTGGCGATGGTGGATTCGGACAAGGGGATCACCAACCTGCACGTTCCGAGCGACGTCATCGTCGACGCTTCCATGCCCGCGATGATCCGAACCTCCGGTCACATGTGGGGCCCGGATGGAGAAGAAGCAGACACTCTCGCAGTGCTGCCGGACAGCTCGTACGCGGGCATCTACCAGGTAGTGCTTGACGACTGCCGCGCCAACGGTGCGTTCGATCCCACCACCATGGGCACCGTGCCGAACGTCGGCCTGATGGCCCAGGCCGCCGAGGAATACGGCAGCCACAACAAGACTTTCGAAATTGAGACGCCGGGCAAGGTCCAGATTGTGGATAATTCCGGTGACATCCTGATCGAGCACGAGGTCGAGCCGGGTGACATCTGGCGTGCGTGCCAGACCAAGGACGTCGCCATCCGCGACTGGGTCAAGCTCGCGGTCACGAGAGCCCGTGCGTCAGCAACGCCGGCCGTGTTCTGGCTTGATGAGGAGCGCGCGCATGACGCCAACCTGATCGCCAAGGTGAACGAGTACCTCGAGGAGCACGACACCGAGGGTCTCCAGTTGGAGATCCTCTCGCCGGTGAAGGCAACCGCATTCACCCTCGAACGAATCCGCAAGGGCGAAGACACCATTTCCGTCACAGGAAACGTACTGCGGGACTACCTCACCGACCTGTTCCCCATTCTTGAACTGGGCACCAGCGCCAAGATGCTCTCCATCGTTCCCCTGATCAACGGCGGCGGCCTCTTCGAGACGGGTGCGGGTGGTTCTGCTCCCAAGCATGTCCAGCAACTCGTCCGCGAGAATCACCTGCGCTGGGACAGCCTCGGCGAGTTCCTTGCGCTTGCGGTCAGCTTCGAGCACCTTGCCACCACAGCAGGAAATGCGCGTGCCCAGATCCTGGCGGACACACTCGACCGTGCAACGGCTACCTTCCTCCTGGAGAACAAATCACCGAGCCGCAAGGTCGGCGAACTCGACAACCGTGGAAGCCACTTCTACCTTGCCCAGTTCTGGGCCAAAGAGCTCGCAAGCCAGAACGAGGACGCCGAGCTCGCAGCGGCATTCTCGGCAGTGGCGGAACAGCTGACGTCCAGCGAAGACACCATCCTGTCGGAACTGCTCGCAGTCCAGGGAACACCGGTGGATATCGGCGGCTACTACCACCCGGACATCACCAAGGTGGTGGCCGCGATGCGGCCGTCGCAGAAGTTCACTGAAGTCCTCTCGACCCTCGGCTAAGACCATATGCAGAACGCCCCGCACCCGCGATTCGCTCGCAGGTGCGGGGCTTTTTGCGTGTAGAAAATCCGGCCGTCCCGCCTGACCGGCGATGCGCCAGCCGCTGCTCAAGAAGCCTCAGAAGAACTGTTCTGTCGGAACCTGTGCGGAGCCTACATTAGGTGCCTTTCGTAACAATTCTGGGCCGGATACGACGACGGTGAAATGCTCGTGTTACTTCTTGAAGCATGAAATCGCTACATCCGGCTGCGTCCGCTGAGGAACGCAACGCGCGCATCGCAGTTACCATTTTTCCGTTGCTGGTGCTGGGCGGCGGTGCCGTCGCACTGATGATACCGACGGCGTTCACCGGTCTTGCGCCGGCGATCAACCCTCTTCTCGGGGTGATCATGTTCGGTATGGGCCTGACCCTGACGCCGCCGGATTTCGCAATGATCGCCAGACGACCGATTCCGGTGGTTATCGGCGTGGTTGCGCAGTTCGTGGTGATGCCGCTGCTGGGACTCCTGGTGGTCTCCGTGCTGGGACTTCCCGCCGCACTGGCCGCCGGAGTGATCCTCGTTGGTTGCTGCCCGGGCGGCACGGCGTCCAATGTGGTGTCCTACCTCGCCAAGGGTGATGTGGCACTGTCTGTCGCCATGACAACCGTGTCGACGCTGCTTGCTCCGCTGCTGACCCCGCTGCTGACCCTCTGGCTGGCAGGACAATACCTACCGGTCGATGCCGGTGCCATGGCGTGGTCCATTGTGCAGATCGTGCTGATTCCGGTGGCACTCGGCCTGGCTGCACGGCTGTTCCTGCCACGTCTTGTGGTCGCCGCGCTTCCCGTGCTGCCCTGGATCTCGGTCGCCGCAATCACATTGGTGGTCATGGCTGTAGTCGGTCTGAGCGCCGAAGCAATCTTCTCGGCGGGCCTGCTGGTGCTGCTCGCAGTAGTACTGCACAACGGCCTCGGGTATGCGCTCGGCTATGCAGCCGCACGGGCCTTCAAGCTGCCGATTCCAGCCAGACGCACCACTGCAATCGAGGTTGGAATGCAGAACTCGGGACTCGCAGCGGGTCTCGCCCGGACCCACATGACGCCCGAGTCAGCCCTGCCTGCAGCAATATTCTCGGTCTGGCATAACGTATCCGGGGCACTCCTGGCAGCGTACTGGCGGCGCCGCGGTGTGGGCGACGCTGCACAGCAGCCGGCACCGGAAACGAACCTCGCGAGCTAAGTCCCTCGTTGAATAGGCAGGACACGCCCTTTTCCCGCGGGATAAGGGGCGTGTCCTGCCTATTCACGGTGATGGTGGCCGCTACCGGTCGTCGTTGGCATACCGGAGGCCCAGCTGAGCCCGGACGCCGTCGAACATCCGCATGGTGTCGAGCGTGTGCTGCAGCGGCATGGTGGGACTTTCAAGAAGACCCTCCTGAATGCAGCGCGTTGTTTCGCGCAGCTCGTACGCGTACCCGTTCCCTGCCTGTTCGAACTTCTCGACCCGCGCTTCACCGCCGTGCGGATGCACGTACAGTTCCCGCGGGTTGTGAAGCGGAGCGGACGTGCGCAGCCACCCTTTGCTTCCGGCGACGGTGGCCTGGCTGGGGCCCGAAGCCAACAACGACGACGACAGCTGGGCCTGCGCGCCGCGTGCGTAGGTGAGGGTCAGCGCGTTCTGCGCGTCCACGCCGTCGTCGTTGAGTGTGCCTTCGGCCGCAACCGAGGTGGGGAAGCCCAGCGAGCCCAGCGCCCACGTGGATGGGTAAACCGTGAGATCCAGCAGCGCTCCGCCCCCGGCGAGCGGGTCCCACAGACGGGCTTCGGGGCTATAGGCAGCGGGGAAGCCGAGGTCCGCCTGCACCCAGCGGATGTCGCCGAGTTCGCCTGAGTGAATGATGTCCCACGCTCGGTTCACGCTGGGAAGGAAGCGGGTCCATACCGCCTCCATGAGGAACACCCGCTTCTCGTGGGCGAGGTTGATGAGCTCTTCCGCCTCACGCGCGTTGACGGTGAAGGCTTTCTCGCACAGGACGTGTTTGCCGGCGGAAAGCAGTGCCTTGCATACCTCGTAGTGCTGGCCATGCGGAGTCGCCACATAGACGACGTCTACGTCCGGATCCTCAGCCAACAGCTCGAAACCGCGGGAGCCGCAGTCGTCGTAATGGACGGTTGCGAAGCCGTGCGTGTCGGCGAAGCTGCGCGCCCGATCCTCCGTCCGTGAGCTCACCGCCTGCAGCACGGCGTCATCGAGGCGGGCGATGTCCTCGGTTACTTTGCGCGCGATCCCGCCCGTGGCAACCACGCCCCAGCGCAGCGGCGCGCCGGTAGCGACGAAAGGCGAGGGCGCGTCCGGCGCGACGCACGGGGGCACAGGGAAGCGGAGGTTTGTCGTCATTCCTTCATACTTCCGAATGCAAGAGGGCCCGTCCACCCGTTACGGCAGAGGTACGTCCGCGGTGCCCCTTTGAAAGAACCAGCGGCGCCAAGAAAAAAGATCCCCGACCGCGAAGATGCGGCCGGGGATCTTCCTGGAGTTGGCTACTTGACCAGCTCAGCGAGCGCGGGGTCATCGGCGTACGCTTCTGCCGCGTTTTCCTGGGTGACGATCTGCGGTTCCAGCAGGTATGCAGGGACAACCTTCACGCCGTTGTCGTAGGACTCGGTGTCATTGACCTCGACCTCTTCACAGGCGCCGATGGCTTCAACCATCGTGATGGTCTGCTCCACCAGATTGCTGGTGTCCTTGTTGATGGTGGAGTACTGCTCACCTGCCATGATCGACTTGACCGATTCCACCTCGGAGTCCTGGCCGGTGACAACCGGCGTATCCTTTCCTGCAGCCGCAACCGAGGTGAGGACGGCGCGTGCCAGCGTGTCATTCGGTGAGAGCACGCCATGCAATTCCTCGGAGGCGTAGTTACCGCTGAGGAGGGTATCCATGCGACGCTGCGCGTTCTCGGCCTTCCAGCCCTGGGTCACTGCCTGGTCAAAGGAGGTCTGGCCTGAGACGACATTGAGCGTGCCGTCGTCGATCTTCGGCTGAAGGACGCTCATGGCGCCGTCGAAGAAGACCTGCGCATTTGCGTCATCGGGAGAGCCCGCAAACAGTTCGATGTTGTAAGGACCTTCACCCTTGCGCTCAGCCAACCCGTCCAGGAGTGCCTGGCCCTGCAGCTCACCGACCTTGAAGTTGTCATAGGCCACGTAGTAGTCCACGTTTTCGGTGTTGGTGAGCAGACGGTCATAGGCGAGGACCGTGATCCCGGCGTCCTTGGCTTGCTGCAGCTGGTTGCCCAGTTGTGCGCCGTCGATCGCACCGACCACGAGGACCTCCACGCCGTTGGTGATCATTGAGCTGATCTGGGCTTGCTGCTCCGCCACGCCGCCATTGGCAAACTGGACGGACGGCTCGTACCCAGCTTCGGTCAGGCCATCGTTAAACAGCTGCTCGGCCAGGACCCAGTTCTCCGAGGTCTTCTGGGGCAGCGCTACACCGATGGCGGCGCCTTCCTCGAACCCTTCGCAGGCGGTCTCGGTGCCGCCGGCGGTCCCGGTTGCCGTACCGGGATCCTCGCGGCCACAGGATGTCAGCGCCAATGCTGAAATTGCAGTGAGTGCTGCAAGTGATTTTGCGAAGTTACGCATTCGATTTCTCTTTCTTTAGCATCTTGCTTTGGTTGTCAGTGAAAGGTTTTGGCCAGAACCGGCGGATCGGTTCTAGAGGACCTGCTTTGTGCCCACTGCCTCCCGGGCTGCGGGGTTTTCCTCGGGCGCTGACGGCGCATCGGGCTTGTTTCGCCCGCCGCCGAAGTTTCGGGTGAGCAGCCCAATGATGGAGGGTTTCCCCTGGCTCTTGTTGTACACATCAAACGCGACTGCGATCAGCAGCACGAGACCCTTGATGATCTGTGTCATGTCGGCGCCGATGCCCATCAGCTGCAGGCCGTTGTTCAGGACGGCCATGACGAGGCCGCCGATCACGGAGCCGATCACCGTTCCCACGCCACCGGTCACTGCTGCGCCGCCAATGAACACTGCCGCGATCGCATCGAGTTCCCAGCCCACGCCATCGAAGGGGCCCGATGCTGTGGAACGGCCCACGAAGATCATTCCGGCGAGGGCCGCAAGGATGGACATGTTCATCATCACCAGGAAGTTCACGCGCTTGCTCTGCACACCGGAGAGCTCGGCCGCGTGGCGGTTGCCACCGACGGCATACACATGGCGACCGACCACGGTCTTGTTCGAGATGAACGCAAAGATGATTACCAGGACAGCGAGGATGAGCCCGGGAATAGGGAAGGACGTTCCCGGGCGGCCGGTGGCGAACAGGGACGTGACATACAGGATGGCGGCGGCGAGGAGGACGAGTTTCGCCACGGAGATCCACAGCGGCTGCACCTCTGAGCCGATCTGCGCGGTGCGGCGGCGGTTGCTGAACTCCTGGTACACGAAGAAGCCCACAGCGAGCAGACCCAGGAGCACCGTGAGGTTGTTATATCCCGTGACGGGTCCCACCTCGGGGAGGTAGCCGGCCCCGATGAACTGGAACGCCTCAGGTACGGGAATGGTGTTTGATTCGCCCACGTACTGGTTCGCTCCACGGAACAGGAGCATGCCCGCCAGGGTCACGATGAACGCCGGTATGCCCACGTAGGCAACCCAGAATCCCTGCCACGCTCCGATCAGTGCACCGAGGACAAGCCCGAGCACGATCCCGAGGTACCAGGGGATGCCCCAGTCGCGGATGGAGATGGCGACGACGACGCCGGCGAAGGCTGCCACGGACCCGACCGAGAGGTCGATGTGGCCCGCGATGATGACCAGCACCATGCCGATTGCCAGGATCAGGATGTACGCGTTGCCGTTGAAAAGGTTGATGACGTTGGTCGGTGTGAGTGTGTTGCCGCCGGTCTGCCATTGGAAGAACAGAATCAGGGCGATCAGGGCGAAAATCATCCCGAACTGCCGGGTGTTGCCGCCGAACATTCGCTTGAGGGAATTCATGGTGCGTCCTAGGGATTCGGTCAGGCAGATTTTCTGCTGGCGGTCATGAGTTTCATCAGGGATTCCTGGCTGGCTTGCTCACGGGTCACCTCGCCGGTGATGGAGCCTTCGAAAATGGTGTAGATGCGGTCTGAGAGACCGAGGAGTTCCGGGAGCTCTGAGGAAATGACGATCACGCCCTTGCCCTGGTCTGCGAGCTTCTGGATGATGCCGTAGATCTCGTACTTGGCGCCTACGTCGATGCCGCGGGTCGGCTCGTCAAGAATGAGCAAATCCGGATCGGTGAACATCCATTTCGACAGCACCACCTTCTGCTGGTTGCCGCCGGATAATTTGGCCACACCCTCGTTGACGCTCGGTGTCTTGGTCCGCAGCGACTTCCGGTATTCCTCCGCCACGCGGTACTCCTCATCGTTGTCCACCACGAAGTTGTGCGTGATCTTTTTGAGGTTTGCGGAGACGGTGGTGGTCTTGATGTCATCCAGGAGGTTCAGTCCAAGCGATTTGCGGTCCTCGGTGACATAAGCGAGGCCCGCTTCGATTGCCTGGGGGACGGACTTGTAGGTGACTTCCTTGCCGTCCTTGAAAATCTGGCCGGACTTGAAGTTGCCGTAGGAGCGGCCAAACACGGAACGGGCCAGTTCCGTGCGCCCGGCGCCCATCAGGCCGGCGAAGCCGACGATCTCCCCGCGCCGCACCTTGAAGCTGGAGTTCTTGCAGACCAGGCGGTCGGCAACGTTGGGGTGGCCCACCGTCCAGTTGCGCACCTCGAAAAACGTTTCGCCGATCTTCGGGGTGTGGTCAGGGAAACGGGACTCGAGAGAGCGTCCGACCATGCCGCGGATGATGCGGTCCTC
This sequence comes from Arthrobacter sp. Soil782, assembly GCF_001428435.1. Classification (GTDB taxonomy): domain Bacteria; phylum Actinomycetota; class Actinomycetes; order Actinomycetales; family Micrococcaceae; genus Arthrobacter_D; species Arthrobacter_D parietis. The sequence goes on along the minus strand of NZ_LMSO01000009.1, from coordinate 442,048 downwards.
GTCCACGCCGTCGTTCTTGATATGCAGGGTTTCGATTGCCTTGCCGTCACGGATGATTGTGATGGAGTCCGCAATCTGCTCGATCTCGTTGAGCTTGTGGGAGATCATGATGCACGAGATGCCCTTGGAGCGCAGTCCGGACATCAGATCCAGCAGATGCTGGGAGTCAGCTTCGTTGAGTGCGGCTGTGGGCTCATCGAGGATGAGCAGCTTAACGGACTTGCTGAGGGCCTTGGCGATTTCGACCAGCTGCTGCTTGCCGACCCCGATGTCCTTGATCTTGGTAGTCGGGTCCTCGCTCAGCCCGACGCGGGCCAGGAGTTCGACGGCGGAGAGGTTGACCTTGTCCCAGTCGATCACCCCGAAGCGTGTGGGCTCATTGCCGAGGAAAATATTCTCGGCGATGGACAGCTCGGGGATCAGCGCGAGTTCCTGGTGGATGATCACGATTCCGGCGGCTTCGCTGGAACGAATGTCCCTGAACTGCATCTCCTTGCCCTGGAAGACAATCTGACCCTGGTAGTCGCCGTAAGGATAGAGCCCGGAGAGCACTTTCATCAGCGTGGATTTTCCAGCACCGTTTTCACCGCAGATCGCGTGAATCTCGCCGGCCGTAACGGAAAGGGAAACATTATCGAGTGCTTTCACACCGGGAAATTCCTTGGTGATCGACTGCATCTCGAGGATGGTGTGGTTGTCCATAGAGGCCTTCCCGCAACTGACTGCGCTGTCCTTGGACCGAAAAGGTCCGCCAAAAAAGTAAACTCTGAGTAGGGTGTTGGCGTCAAGTCTTGAACGCAAATAATGTCGAACTGTTGGAAAACCAGAACTTAGCTTGAGCTAAGGCTGGGCTGGGACAAGACGACGGCGACGCCCCCGAGTGCTTCGGCGCGGTCCCCGAGGGAGCCCATGCTGACAGTTGTCGATTCTCCGACAACCGGCACTGCATGCCGATGCAATCCGCGCCGGACGGGGTCAAGAAGGATGTCGCCGAGGCCGGTCAGGGACCCGCCGAGAACTATCAGTTCGGGGTTGATCAGGTTGGCGACATGGGCAATGGCGCGGCCGATCGCGAGGCCGGCATCGTCAAGCACGCGAAGTGTTGCGGTGTCTCCGCCGAGGGCGAGCTGCACAATGTCGGGCGCCGTGAGCGGCCGGTGGCTGGTGCGCTCGAGCAGGCTGATCATGGTTGCCGTCGAGGCGACGGTTTCGAGGCAGCCGCGGTTGCCGCACCGACAGATGAGGCCGTGCTCGTCGATGGTGGTGTGGCCTAGTTCTCCCGTGATCCCGACGTTGCCGTAGTACAGCGCACCGTTGAGGATCAGGCCGGCGCCGATGCCTGAGCCGATCTTCACGAAGATCAGGTTCTCCACCGAACTGTGCGGCCCCCAGGTGACCTGCGCCAGCGCTCCGAGGTTGGCGTCATTGTCAATGAACACAGGGATTCTGAGGCGTTCACTGAACGTCTCGAGGATGTTGATTCCCACCCATTCAGGCAGGATGGCGCCCTGCACAACGGTTCCTGTGCGACGGTCAATGGGGCCGGGGATTCCGATGCCGGCGCCGAGTAGCGCGCTTCGGGGAGTACCCGATTCCGTCAGTAGCCGTCCAAGGAGTTCCGCGGCGGCGTCGAGCCCTTCCTCCGCGGTGTGGCCGGCTGTCAGTGGGATGGCTTCCTCGCAAAGAACACGGTAGTCCGGGCCGGCAAGGACTACCCTCACGTGCCTTCGGCCGATGTCGATGCCGACAGCAATTGACCCGTTGTCATTGAGCGCAACGGACAGGGCCCTGCGCCCGGAGCTGGTGGTGGGACTCGTTGTTACTGTGCCTGAGTCCGCCATACCGCGAACGATGTTGGAGACCGTCGCCGTGGAAAGCCCGGTCTGGCGGGCCAGTTCAGCCTGGGTCTGAGGACCACCGGTCGCAAGCGCCTGGATGATTCTTTGCTCATTGAGCTGCCGGAGAGCCGACTGGGAACCTGGCTTATGAAGGCTCGGCTTGGGGGCAGGCCTCGACGGCGCGGCAGACTCAACGGACATGCCTACAGATTCCTACACGAAGGTTGTTGCCGTCAAGAAGTAAACGCAACTCGATGGAGAGCAGCCAACTCCTGATAGCGGGAAGCGTTCTCCCGGACGTCCTGCAGTTCGTTGTCGGTCAGCTCCCGGCGGACCTTCGCCGGGACACCGGCCACTAGCGAACGCGGCGGAACCTGCATGCCTTCGAGCACCACGGCGCCGGCCGCAACCAGGGATCCCTCTCCGATGGTTGCGCCGTTCATGATGGTGGCGCTCATGCCGATCAGGCAGTCGTTCCCGATCGTGCACCCATGCACGACGGCGCTGTGCCCCACGCTCACGCGGTCTCCCACGCTGGCGGGGAAGCCCGGATCGGCATGCACGACGACGTTGTCCTGCAGGTTTGTACCCTCGCCGATGATGATGGTCTCAGTGTCTGCGCGCACACTGGCGCCGTAGAACGCGCTGGCGTTATCCCCGAAGGTTGCCTTGCCGATGACGGAAGCAGTCGGCGCTACGAACACGGTCTCCGGGATCGAGGGAGTGTTACCGCCGAATTCAATGATGTGTCCCATTTGCCAAGCCTATCCCCGCGGGATCTCAGGCCGAGCTTCTCAATGGGGAACTGCAGGCCGGCTCAGTCCTCCAGAACTACCGCCTGTGCAACGATCACGCGCTCGCCGTTGAACGTCACGGCGGGGGAGCCATGCAGCCGGTAGCCACTCTCCAGAGCCTCGCTGACTCGCGCGCAGAACGCGCGGTCGTCGGGGCCGGTCAGCACGCGGTAGCGCAGTGGCGTCTCATCACCCATGTTTACTCCTGAACGAACCTAGTTGAAGACGACAGTCCGCGTGCCATCGAGCAGCACACGGTGCTCGGCATGCCACTGCACGGCCTGTGCCAGCGTCCGGCTTTCGACGTCCGCACCCATCGCGGCCAGCTGTGGTGCCGTCCGCGCGTGATCGACGCGGATGACTTCCTGCTCGATGATGGGGCCCTCGTCAAGAGCCGGGGTCACATAGTGGGCAGTTGCACCGATCAGCTTCACGCCGCGGGCGTGCGCCTGGTGGTAGGGACGCGCACCCTTGAACGACGGCAGAAACGAGTGGTGGATATTGATTGCACGCCCCACCAGCTGCGAGCACAGGGAGTCGCTGAGCACCTGCATGTACCGTGCAAGAACCACGAGTTCAATCCGGTGCTCGGCCACGAGCTCCAAAAGCCGTTCCTCCGCCGAAGCCTTACCGTCAGCAGTGACGGGAACATGGTGAAAAGGCACGCCATAGAATGCGGCAAGGTCAGCCAGGTCCGTGTGGTTCGAAACAATCACGGGCACCTCGATCGGCAGAATCCCTGCGCGCTGCTGGAAGAGCAGGTCGTTGAGGCAGTGGGCGGATTTGGAGGCCATGATGAGCGTGCGCGCCGGTGTGCCTTCGGCGTGCAGCCCCCACGCCATCCCGAACGCCTGGGCTACCGGCGCCAGGTGCGCTTCGACGGCGCCCCGCTCCGATCGGGTGGTGATCGCCACCCGCATGAAGAACGTCCCCGAGTCCGGGCTGCCGTACTGCTGGGACTCGGTGATATTGCAGTCAGCAGCCACCAACGCCCCGGAAACGGCATGGACAATTCCCGGCCGGTCATCACAGGAGAGCGTCAGAATGAACGACGACGGCGCGCTGCCGGGAACACCGGCCTGTACAGCTTCAGTCACGCTCCAAGGCTACCGGGCACGGCCGTGGCACAGCAGCGCTGCGAGTCACCATCCGAAACACTTCGAGCCAGTTTGGCTGGAACTTTCGGGCGCACCGCGGTCTACAGGTAGCCTGACCTGTAGAACCCTCATCTCACCAGGAGCCTTCCGTGACTTCATCCTCTCCCTCTGTGACCCAGTCCGTGACCAATGCGCCGCTGTCCGAGGTGGACCCGGAAATCGCCGCGGTCCTCAACAATGAGCTCGCACGCCAGCGCGACACCCTCGAGATGATCGCCTCCGAGAACTTCGCGCCGCGATCGGTCCTCGAAGCCCAGGGCTCGGTCCTGACCAACAAGTACGCGGAGGGCTACCCGGGCCGCCGCTACTACGGCGGCTGCGAGCATGTTGACGTCGCAGAAAGCCTGGCCATCGAGCGCGTAAAGGCGCTCTTCGGTGCGGAGTACGCCAACGTCCAGCCGCACTCAGGAGCGCAGGCCAACGCCGCCGCGCTCGCTGCGATGATCAAGCCCGGCGAGAAGATCATGGGCCTGTCCCTGGCGCATGGCGGCCACCTGACCCACGGCATGAAGCTGAACTTCTCCGGCAAGCTTTATGAAGTCGCAGCATATGGCGTCGAGAATGACACGCACCGCCTCGACATGGAGCGCGTCCGCGAGCAGGCTCTGGCGGAGAAGCCCCAGGTCATCATCGCCGGCTGGTCCGCCTACCCCCGCCACCTCGATTTCGCAGCATTCCGGTCCATCGCTGATGAGGTCGGCGCCCTGCTCTGGACTGACATGGCCCACTTCGCAGGCCTCGTGGCAGCCGGCCTGCACCCGAGCCCCGTTCCCCACTCGGACGTGGTCACCTCCACCGTGCACAAGACCCTCTCCGGCCCTCGCTCAGGCGTGATCCTGGCCAAGCAGGAGTGGGCCAAGAAGTTGAACTCCAACGTTTTCCCGGGCCAGCAGGGCGGCCCGCTCATGCACGTCATCGCAGCCAAAGCCACGGCCTTCAAGATTGCCGGCACGGAAGAATTCAAGGAGCGCCAGGAGCGCGTCCTCGAGGGCGCCCGCATCATCGCCGAGCGGCTCATGGGCGCCGACGTCACCGAACACGGCGTGTCGGTCCTCACCGGCGGCACCGACGTTCACCTGGTCCTGGTGGACCTCCGCAACTCCGAGCTGGACGGTCAACAAGCGGAGGACCTCCTGCACTCGGTCGGTATCACGGTCAACCGCAACGCTGTCCCCAACGATCCACGCCCGCCCATGGTTACCTCCGGTCTCCGCATCGGCACCCCGGCGTTGGCCACCCGCGGATTCGGCTCCGCTGAATTCACCGAGGTGGGCGAAATCATCGCCGCAGTCCTGAAGCCCGGTGCCGACCTCGAGGCCCTGCGCGCACGCGTGTCCCGCCTCGCTGCCGATTTCCCGCTCTACCCCGGGCACGAGGAATGGTAGAAGACCTGCCTCCGGGTGCGTTGGAATCGGCAGCCGCCCGCTCGGACGAGTACGAGATCCCCACGGAGGAGTGCTGTTTCACGGGCTGCTGCGAACGTGGCAAGGCGTACCTGCTCGAGGAATTGGACAGGGAACAGCTCAACAAAGGAGCGGCGTAGATGAGCGCAAAAATTCTTGACGGCAAGGCAACAGCGGCCGCAATCCGCAGCGAACTCACAGAGCGGGTCACCACTCTGAAGGGCCAGGGCGTTAAGCCCGGCCTGGGAACGGTGCTGGTCGGAGATGATCCCGGGAGCCACTCCTACGTCGCCGGAAAGCACCGTGACTGTGAGCAGGTGGGCATCAACTCGATCCGCCGGGACCTCCCGGGCGACATCAGCCAGGAGGACCTCGAAAAGGTTATTGACGAACTGAACGACGACGACGCCACCACCGGCTACATCGTCCAGTTGCCTCTGCCTGCGCACATCGACGCACATGCCATTCTTGAGCGGATGGCACCGGGCAAGGACGCCGACGGACTGCACCCGACCAATCTCGGGAAGCTCGTCCTCAATGTCAACGGACCTATGGACTCGCCCCTGCCGTGTACCCCGCATGGCATCGTCGAGCTGCTTCTGCGCCATGACATCGAGCTCAAGGGCAAGAACGTGCTCGTCGTGGGACGTGGGGTGACTGTAGGTAGGCCGCTTGGCCTGCTGCTGACCCGGCGTGCAATCAATGCGACGGTCACACTGGCGCATACCGGCACGGTGGACCTGCCGCGGCACCTCAGCGAGGCCGACGTCGTCGTGGCGGCCGCGGGCCTGCCCGGCATGATCACGGCTGAACATCTAAAGCCTGGTGCCATCGTCCTGGACGTCGGCGTGAGCCGGGTGACCGATCCTGAGACTGGCAAGGCCACACTGCGCGGCGATGTCGCAAAGGACGCATCCGGCGTCGCAGGCTGGCTTTCGCCCAATCCCGGGGGAGTGGGCCCCATGACGCGCGCGATGCTCCTGGCCAACGTCGTGGAGGCTGCGGAACGTCAGGCGGCCATCACCACCGGGTAGTTCGTCCGTTGTTCCTCTAGGCTGTTCTGGTGCCCAACCAAACTAATCCGAACTACGTCATCTCCGCTGACCGGCTGACCAAGCACTACGGGAATTTCGCTGCCGTCGACGGCATCTCATTCGACGTACCAGCGGGGGAGTCCTTCGGCCTGCTCGGTCCCAACGGCGCCGGCAAGTCGACCACCATGAGGATGATCGGCGGCGTCTCGCAGCGCACCTCCGGGAAGCTGACCATCATGGGTCTGGACCCTGAGCAGCATGGTCCGGAGGTTCGGGCGCACCTCGGCGTCGTGCCGCAGCAGGACAATCTGGACGAGGAACTGCGCGTCCGGGACAATTTGCTGGTTTACGGCCGCTACTTCGGCCTTCCCATGAGCTACCTCAAACCCAAAGCGGATGAGCTCCTGGAATTCGCCCAACTGACGGACAAGGCGAAGGCGAAGGTGGACTCGCTGTCCGGCGGCATGAAACGGCGCCTGACCATCGCCCGGTCTCTCATCAACGAACCGAAGATCCTCCTGCTGGACGAACCCACCACCGGCCTCGATCCACAGGCCCGGCATATTCTCTGGGACCGGCTGTTCCGTCTGAAGGAGTCCGGCGTTACCCTGATCCTCACAACCCACTACATGGATGAGGCCGAGCAGCTCTGCGACCGCCTCGTCGTGGTGGACAAGGGGCAGATCATGGCTGAGGGATCTCCCGCCACACTCATCCGCGAGCACTCCACCCGTGAGGTGCTCGAGCTCCGCTTCGGCTCGGAAAGGAACACAACGGTGGCAGCGGATCTGGCCGGCATCGGTGAACGGCTCGAGTCCCTGCCGGACCGCGTGCTGATCTACACGCACGACGGCGAGTCTGCCCTTGAGCAGGTCACCGCCCGCGGTCTTCATCCCATTACCTCCCTTGTGCGCCGGTCCTCCCTTGAGGATGTTTTCCTGCGGCTGACCGGTAGGAGCCTCGTTGACTAGCCAGCACACCGGCACCCCGGATCAGCCCGCACCGGGCGGCCACCGGGAAACGGGAAATACGAAGAATGAGCAGGCCGTCCGCGCTGCCCATTCCCCGATGGTCGCGGCGGAACGCGCCCGGAAGTTCGGCTCCTGGTATTACGCCGAACACGCCCTTAAGGTGATGAACGGCTACCGCTGGACGCTGCTCGCCTACAGCGTGGGCAATCCCGTGATGTATCTCTTCGCAATGGGAGTCGGCCTCGCCACGCTCGTGGACAGCAACAGCGCCGAGAGCGCTTTCGGCGGCGTTAGCTATCTTGCGTTCATTGCGCCGGCGCTCCTGTCCTCCGCCACGATCATGACGGCCGCCACGGAGTTCACCTATCCAGTCATGGACGGCTTCAAGTGGCGGCGCGTCTACTACGGTCCGCATGCCTCGCCGCTGGCAGTGCACCAGATCGTCAACGGATACATCATCGCGATCTCGCTGAGGCTCTTCCTGATGTCCGCGATCTACTTCGCGATCGTTGCTGCCTTCGGTGCATCGCCATCTGCCTGGGGTTCGGTGGCAATCATCGTCGCCGTTGTCTGCGGGCTTTCGTTCGGGCTCCCGCTCATGGCGTACTCGGCCAGCGTCACCGAGGACAAGGGCCAGTTCGCGCTGGTCATGCGCTTCATCGTGACTCCGTTGTTCCTGTTTTCCGGCACCTTCTTCCCGCTCGAAACGCTGCCCATTTTCCTACGCTGGATCGGGTGGATCTCCCCGCTGTGGCACGGCACGGAACTGGGACGGGTGCTGACCTATGGGTATGACGAGCCGCTCTGGCTCTCGGCCATCCACATCCTCTATCTGGTGGCGCTGGCACTGCTCGGCTGGGTCCTGGCCCGCCGCATGTATGAACGGAGGCTGGGCAAGTGAGCAACATTCTCACAGAAGAGGACTACCGGGTCCAGGTCAAGGACCGCCCGTTCAGTGCGCTGTACGCACGAAATGCCAAAGCAGTGATCGCGCGCGGACTCATGGCCACCAAGAGCAGCAACTGGCTGATCATGGTGTCCGGGTTCTTTGAGCCCGTGCTCTACCTCATCTCCATGGGGGTGGGCCTGGGCGCACTGGTGGGCACCGTCGTCGGGCCCGGCGGAGAGGAAATCAGCTACGCCGCCTACATCGCCCCGGCGCTCCTTGCAGTCTCCGCGATGAACGGCGCGGTCTATGACTCCACCTGGAACGTGTTTTTCAAGATGAATTTCGCAAAGCTTTACCAGGGCATGCTGTACACCTCGCTGGGGCCGCTGGATGTTGCGATCGGCGAGATTTTCCTCGCGCTCCTGCGGGGCGCCCTGTACGCCACGGGCTTCACCGCGGTCATGGGGCTGATGGGGCTGATCACCACGCCGTGGGCACTGCTGATGGTTCCGGCGTCCGTGCTGATTGCTTTTGGCTTCGCCTCGTTCGGCATGGGCATCACCAGCTACATGAAGACCTTCCAGCAGATGGATTGGATCAATTTCGTGATGCTGCCGATGTTCCTGTTCTCGGCGACGTTCTATCCATTGAGTGTTTACCCGCAGGGCATCCAGTGGTTCATCCAGGCTCTGCCGCTCTGGCACGGCGTTGAATTGCTGCGTCAACTCAGTGTCGGCATCTTCACCCCCGCAACGGCGGTCCACATTACCTACTACCTGGTGATGATCCTCGTCGGAATGGTGCTGACCACCGCGCGCCTCCGGAAGCTGTTCCTGAAGTAGGAATGTGCAAGGACGGAAGATGTCCGCGATTGTCTACCATCTTGGGTGGGGACGGCAGATACTGGGACCATGATTGGGAAATGGCACGCAACCGTCTTCGACTGCTCAAACACGGACCAGCTGGCGTCCTTCTACGAGGACCTGTTGGGCATGATCCGCGTCCAGCATGATGACAACGGGTGGATCACCATCGGTGATGCCCCGGACCGTCCGGCACTGGCCTTCCAGCAGGTTGAGGGATACATGCCGCCGAGGTGGCCGGGCCAGGAGATCCCGCAGCAGGTGCATCTCGATATCCGGGTGGAGGACCTCGACGTAGCGGAGCAGAAGGTGCTCGCGCTAGGGGCTACCAGTCTGGAGTCGGGGACGGGCACCTACCGGGTCTATCTGGACCCGGCAGGCCACCCGTTCTGTCTCGTGTGCTGGTAGGCAGCGACTTCTGGTAGTGAGGGCCTGCTGGTACCAAAGGCTTGTTGTTTGGAACCTCAGATGACCAGTTCGGCGTACACCACGTAGTTGTCGTCAAAGAGCCCGGTTTCCGGATCGTAGCCGTCGCAGGTGATGAGCCGGAGTTCGGCGCCCTCGGTGTTCCCGTACACCTTCTGGGTGGGGAAGTCGTCCTTCGGGTACTGCTCGCCTTTGGTGACTGCGAAGGTGGCGATCGACCCATCCTCGCGCTTGACCTCGATGAGGTCGCCGGCCTTCAGCGCCCTGAGGTCCGCAAAGACGCCGGGGCCGCCGCCGGTGGCGTTGACATGGCCCAGCAAGACGGCCGGTCCGCGCTCGCCGGGCGTGGGGGACTGGTTGTACCAACTGGCTGGTGCTCCGGGTCCGTCCGGCGGCACCTCCAGGGAGCCGTTTTCCCGTAGTCCAAGCGAGAGCAGTTCGGAGCCCGCTTCGATGGTGGGTATCGAGAAGGAGACCGGTTTGGAGGCTTCCAGCACCGGCGGAAGGGCGGGTGTCTGGGAAGGCTCCGCGGAGGGGGACGTTTCGGGGCTCGCGGAAGGGGCCAGTGTTGCCGGCACGGAGGTAGCCGGCGCCGCCGTCGTCGTTGGGGCCTGAGCATCCTCGCTGCCGGTGCCTGTGCCGCAACCGGTGAGTATCAAAAGGGCGGCCGCCGCAGAAACTGCAAAGCTTCTGCGGCGGCCGGAGTTGGAGCTGATCATGAGATCAGATCAGTCCTTTACTTGGTGGTTGAGCGACGGACGGCGTAGGTGCCGCCGGCTGCTGCTGCCAGAACCAGGCCGCCACCGAGGGCGATCATGCCCAGGTTGGAGCCGGTCTCCTGAGCAACGCCGGTGTCAGCGCCGCCCTCAGGCATTGCGCCCATCTGTGAAGCAACCAGGGTGCCACACAGAGCAGGCGAGGTTGCACCGATCGGCAGGTCCGGGTTCAGATCGCTGGGTGCGCTGAATACCTCTTCGCTGACACCTGCGGTGGCGGGATCGAGACCGTGGACGACAACGACCGCCGTGCCGGCTTCAAGTGCTGCCTGCGTTTCAGCGTTCAGCTCGAAGGTGCGCTCGATGCTGTAGGTGCCGCCCTGGCCGCCCAGTGCAAGGTCAAGACCTGCAGCAGGGCTGGTGTCGCCGCTGGTGGACAGGGTGGTGACGATGCCGCCGTAGAACGGAGCACCCTCGGTTACGCTGACGAGGCCGTCTCCGTCAGTGTCCGCAGCAGGCGTGGGGCAGGTGCCCTCGGCTCCACCGTGGATGTGCTGGACGTGCGGGTAGGGTCCGTCCATGAAGGTCTCAGCCAAGCCGGACACCTGAAGGTTGACAGTTGCCTGGGTTCCTTCGACATCGACCGTGATGGTACCCGTGCCCGTGGTGCCGTTCAGTTGGCCGAGGGTCGAGGAGTAGGACTCCACATGGTTGTCAGCCATGGCGGGTGCGCCGCCCATTGCGAGCAGACCCATAGCGAGGGTCGGGACTGCGAAAAGTGCTTTCTTGTTCATGGTTCCTCCATGGTGCGAATGGGACGCGCACCGGAAAGGATGCGCATGACCTTAGTTCGGCGTGGGGTGTATCACGGATGGGTGTGATCTGAATTAAATTTCCCGCGCGCCTTCTTCGGATGCTCGAACCGTCTTTTCGCCGGTGGTGGAAGCAACCATGCCCGCGCTGCCGGTTTGCGACAATAGAGGCATGCAACCACTGGGAACCTCTGGAAAAACCGCGGGCAAGGGACTGAGCCTGCGTATGGGCGGCGTAGGAATGGCCATCATGTTGGTGGTGTTTTTGGTGGCTGTGGTCTTCGCAGCCAATGAGAACGACGTCGTTGGCTGGCTGGTGGTCATCATCTCCCTTGGGTGGCTGCTGATTTTCAGCTTCGTGGTGTTTACGGTGCGCTCTGCCGCACGCAAGGCGAGCGCCCGGATCGAGGAGTTCAACAGGGCCGCCGGCGGGGGCACGGCGGGCGGAGGCCCGGCCGGTACAAGCGGCGCAATGCGGGATCAGAAGCTCGATCACAGCTTCAAGATCGTCCAGGTCCAGGCCCGCGTGATCCGTGATCATCTCGGCTCGGACCAGGGCATGGTGGACCGTGCGCTGGAAACCATCGAGATCACTTCCCACAATGCCCGCAGCATGATGAAAAACGACGACGACGGCCCGGTTGAGGGCACTGTCGTCGACTAGCGCTCCGGTAAGGTTGATTGGGTGAGTTCGGCACAAACCCTGATAAGCAGCAAGCACCCAGAAGCCCTTCGTATTGCCACCGTGAACGTGAACGGAATCCGCGCAGCATACCGGCGGGGAATGCAGGAGTGGCTCGAGGACAGGGACATCGACATCCTGTGCCTTCAGGAGGTGCGTGCACCGGACAAGGTGGTGCGGGAGCTCCTTGGGGACTCCTGGCACATTCTGCATGCTGAGGCCGCGGCCAAGGGCCGTGCCGGCGTCGCCGTCGCTTCCCGTCTGGAGCCCACGGAGACCCGCGAGCACATCGGTGACGAGTACTTCGCCTCCGCTGGTCGCTGGGTGGAAGCTGATTTCGACCTGGACGGAACCACCCTCAGCGTGGTCAGCGCCTACGTGCACTCGGGGGAGGCGGACTCGCCGCAGCAGCAGGACAAGTACCGGTTCCTCGACCTGATGTCGGCGCGGCTCACCGAGCTGCGCCGCACCCGAGACCACGCCCTGGTGGTTGGAGACCTCAACGTCGGACACACCACCCGGGACATCCGGAACTGGAAGGGCAACCTGAAGAAGGCAGGCTTCCTGCCGGAGGAACGCGCCTACTTCGATCATTTCTTCAGCGATGCGGTCGGCTGGGTTGATGTCCACCGTGACCTTGCCGGGGACGTTGACGGCCCCTACACCTGGTGGTCCTGGCGCGGCAAGGCCTTCGACAATGACGCCGGCTGGCGCATCGACTACCATCTCGCCACGCCAGAACTGGCAACTGCCGCCACCACCGCCGTCGTCGATCGTGCCCACTCCTGGGAAGCGCGTTTTTCGGATCATGCGCCGCTCGTCGTCGACTACAAGCTCTTACAACCACAGGACTGATATGACTTCCTCCACAGCGACACGTCAGCGGGTTCTGTCCGGTATGCAGCCCTCGGGCAGTTCCCTCCACCTGGGGAATTACCTCGGAGCCCTCGTGCAGTGGGTCCAGATGCAGGACTCCTATGACGCCATCTACTTCATTCCCGACCTCCACGCCATCACCGTGCCGCAGGATCCGGCGGAGCTCGCGGAGCGCACCAGGCTGACCGCCGCGCAATACATCGCCGGCGGTGTGGACGTGGACAAGTGCACGCTCTTCGTGCAGTCACACGTGCCTGAACACGCGCAGCTGGCCTGGGTGCTGAACTGCATCACCGGGTTCGGTGAGGCTTCCCGCATGACCCAGTTCAAGGACAAGTCGCTCAAGCAGGGCACCGACTCCACCTCGGTCGGCCTGTTCACCTATCCAATCCTGCAGGCAGCGGACATCCTGCTGTACCAGCCGGAAGGCGTTCCCGTCGGTGAGGACCAGCGCCAGCATATTGAGCTGAGCCGGGACCTCGCGCAGCGCTTCAATACGCGATTCGGAGAGACGTTCGTGGTTCCCAAGCCGTTCATCCAGAAGGAGTCGGCCAAGATCTATGACCTGCAGAACCCCACGGCCAAAATGTCCAAGTCCGCAAGCTCGGCGGCGGGCCTGATCAACATCATGGATGAGCCGAAAGTCACCGCGAAGCGCATCAAATCCGCAGTGACGGATGACGGCGCGGAAATCCGTTTCGACCGCGAGGAAAAGCCGGGTGTATCCAACCTGCTTTCGATCTATTCGCTGATGACTGGGAAGAGCCTGGAGGACGTGGTCGGGCATTTTGAGGGCCGCATGTACGGGCACCTGAAGGTGGAGCTTGCGGGCGTGGTGGTTGATCGCCTTGAGCCGGTACGGGCACGCGCGCTCGAGCTGCTCGGCGATCCGGGAGAGCTTGACCGGCTGCTCGCGGTAGGCGCGGAAAAGGCGCGGGAAATTGCGTCGGTTACGCTGGCAGATGTGTTCTCCAAAGTAGGTTTCCTCCCTGCGCGCGGCCGCGGACCGGCGGGTGCCTTCTAGGATCATGAGCCACCCCCTCAGCGACACCGAGCAGCGCCAACCGACCTACGTAGTGGGCCGGCGTGCTGTGGAGGGCAAGCTGGTGGGAGTGGTCATCGCCATTCCGGAGCCCATTGCTGGCGAACTCGAACGCTGGCGGGCTTCCTTCGGCGATCCGATGGCTGCTCTCGTCCCGCCGCACATCACGCTGATCACCACCACTCCAGCTGCGGACTGGCCGTCGACCATCGCCCATGTGCGTGAGGTGGCCTCTGCACAAAGTTCCTTTACGGTGACGCTGAAAAGCACCGGCACGTTCCGTCCGCTCACCCCCGTGGTCTTCATCAATGTCACCGAGGGATTCGAATCCTGCGTTGACCTGCACCGGCGCTTACAGGCCGGGCCGCTCGCCCGCGACCTTGAGTACCCTTTCCATCCGCACGTCACCGTGGCCCATGACGTCAGCGAAGCCAACATGGATTCTGCCGAGGTACAGCTCGACGACTTCGAGGCATCCTTCACCGTACGTACCATGGGACTGTACGAGCACGACGTCACGGGCGTGTGGAAACTACGGGAAGAGCTCGCTTTTGGCCAGAACGCTACCGCCGGCGAAAAACCGGGCACCTGATAACCCGTTCCCCACGGAGCGAATGAAGCTCAAACTAAAGGTTCTGCAAGCGCGCCGCGATCTCGGCCGGACCCGGCGGGAAAAGGGCGGGGGAGCACCCGTTCTTCTGGCCACCTTCCAATATCTGATGGCCAGGCTGAACGCTTTTCGCCCAATGCGGGCTTTTCAGCTCTACACCAGCCGCCACGGGCCGCTGATGGCCGCGGGGATCGCCTACAACATGTTCTTCGCCATTGCTGCCCTGCTGGTTGTCGGTTTCTCAATCGCAGGGCTGGTGGTCGCCGGAAATACCGAATTACAACAGATGATCGTCCGTGCAGTGGACCGAACCACGCCCGGGCTCATCGACACTGACGGGGACGGCACCAGCAGCACCGGGTTCGCCACAACCGAAGAGCTCTTCGACCTGGAGTCCGGGCTCAGCCTCGCCCTGCTCATCTCAACGGTTGTCATGCTCTTTACATCGCTGCGTTGGATCGGGGGCGTACGCGAGGGGATGCGCGGGATTTTCGACCTCCCCGCGGTCCAGTCGAATCCCATCCTGGTCAAGCTTAAGGACCTCGGGATTCTGCTTGTGCTTGCGGTGGCGCTCATCGTCACCACCGTTGTCGGGCTGGTTGCCAATACCGTCCTGGATCTGGTTCTTCAATGGCTGGGTCTGGATAGTGCTGCGAAACCGTTGACGCAGGTCGCAGGAACTGCGGTCACGCTCCTGCTGGACACCCTCGTCGCAGTCATCCTGTTCCACTCGGCGTCGGCCATCCAGATGCCAAGAGCCGTTCTGTTTCAGTCTGCCCTTATCGCGGGAGTGGGCAGCACCGTTCTGCGGACGTTCAGCACCCTCCTGCTGGCTGGAGTAGACCGCAACCCGTTGCTCGCTCCCTTCGCCGTCATCATCGGGCTATTCGTCTGGTTCTTCCTGCTGAGCCAGGTCTACCTGCTGGCAACCGCCTGGGGCGCCATCGGTGCGGCAGATGCCCAGTCGGCCCGCTCCCGGGCACGCGGCGGCCGCGCACGGTCCCTGCGCCAGCGCAGCAGGGCGGCCGCTGCCAAAACCTCGGAACTTTCGGGCACCTAAAGCGGCTTGGACGGCTGCGGAGTCACCTGATCTGCGCAAAACTTCCGGGAACGACGACGGCGCGGCCACCTTTCGGTAGCCGCGCCGTTTCGTCCGCAGGAGAGGCGCTCTTAGACCTTGCGGGACAGGATGGCCTGCTTGACCTCGGCGATTGCCTGCGTCACCTGAATGCCGCGCGGGCACGCCTCGGTGCAGTTGAAGGTAGTGCGGCAACGCCACACACCTTCCTTGTCATTGAGGATCTCCAGACGCATGTCACCGGCGTCATCGCGTGAGTCGAAGATGAAGCGGTGCGCGTTGACGATGGCCGCCGGCCCGAAGTACTGGCCGTCTGTCCAGAAGACCGGGCAGGATGAAGTGCACGCTGCGCACAGGATGCACTTGGTGGTGTCATCGAACCGCTCGCGCTCCTCCGACGACTGCAGGCGCTCCCGGGTTGGCTCGTGGCCGCGGTTGATGAGGAAGGGCATGATCTCGCGGTACGACTGGAAGAACGGTTCCATGTCAACAATGAGGTCCTTCTCCACCGGCAGGCCCTTGATCGGTTCGACCAGGATGGGTTTGGAGGTGTCCAGGTCCTTCAGCAGGGTTTTGCACGCCAGCCTGTTACGGCCGTTGATGCGCATGGCATCGGAGCCACAGACGCCGTGCGCGCAGGAACGGCGGAACGAAACGGTGCCGTCATGCTCCCACTTGACCTTGTGCAGGGCATCCAGGACGCGGTCCGTGCCGTACATGGTGAGCTTCCACTCGTCCCAGTGCGCGTCATCAGAGACCTCGGGGTTGTAGCGCCGCACCTTGAGGGTGATGTCGAAGGTGGGAATTTCACCGCCGCCGCCTACTCCGGGTGCCAGGTCAACCTTCGAGGCCGGTTCTTTTTCGACTGTTTCGGTGCTCATCAGTACTTACGCTCCATGGGCTGGTAACGGGTGAAGACTACCGGTTTGGTCTCAAGGCGCACCCCGCTGGTTTCAGTGGCGGAAGGATCCTTGTAGGCCATGGAATGGGTCATGAAGTTCTCATCATCACGCTCGGGGTAGTCCTCGCGGAAGTGGCCGCCGCGGGATTCCTGCCGATGCAGGGCAGCTGCCGTCATGACCTTTGCCATATCGAGCAGGAATCCGAGCTCAACGGCTTCCAACAGGTCAAGGTTGAACCGCTTGCCCTTGTCTTGGACAGTGACGCGGGTGTAGCGCTCCTCAAGCTTGTCAATGACCTCGAGGGCTTCCTTGAGGGTCTGCTCGGTTCGGAACACCTGGACGTTGGCGTCCATGATGTCCTGCAGTTCCTGGCGGATCTGAGCAACGCGCTCGCCGCCCTCCGAGCTGCGCATGGTGTCCAGCAGACGCTCGGTCTCGACCAGCGGGTTGTCCGGGATCTCGACGAACTCGGCTGTGACGGCGTACTCAGCCGCGGCGATTCCCGCACGCTTGCCGAAGACGTTGATATCCAGCAGCGAGTTGGTCCCGAGGCGGTTGGAGCCGTGAACGGAAACGCAGGCAACCTCACCCGCGGCGTAGAGGCCGGGGACAACGGTGTCATTGTCCTGCAGAACCTCAGCCTTGATGTTGGTGGGGATGCCGCCCATTGCATAGTGCGCGGTCGGGAACACGGGCACCGGTTCGGTGTACGGTTCCACCCCCAGGTAGGTGCGGGCGAACTCCGTAATGTCCGGCAGTTTTGCGTCGATGTGCGCAGGTTCGAGGTGCGTCAGGTCCAGAAGGACGTAGTCCTTGTTGGGCCCGGCGCCGCGACCCTCCCGCACCTCGTTGGCCATGGAACGCGCCACGAT
Source organism: Arthrobacter sp. Soil782 (assembly GCF_001428435.1). Lineage (GTDB taxonomy): Bacteria > Actinomycetota > Actinomycetes > Actinomycetales > Micrococcaceae > Arthrobacter_D > Arthrobacter_D parietis. The sequence continues at coordinate 425,083 of NZ_LMSO01000009.1, read as the reverse complement.
GTCACGGGGCGCGAGGTCCTTGATGGTGGGGGCGTACCGCTCCATGAAACGCTCACCCTCGGAGTTGCGAAGGATGGCGCCCTCGCCGCGGGCAGCCTCGGAGAGCAGGATTCCGAGCCCTGCCAGGCCGGTGGGGTGGAACTGGAAGAACTCCATGTCCTCCAGCGGGATACCGCGGCGGAAGGCGATGCCCATGCCGTCGCCGGTCAGCGTGTGCGCGTTGGAGGTGGTCTTGTAGACCTTGCCGACGCCGCCGGTCGCGAATACAACCGACTTGGCCTGGAATACGTGAAGCTCACCGGTGGCGAGGTCATAGGAAACGACCCCGGCAACCCGCTTCCGGATGCGTGTTACGCCATCTACGGTGAACTCCTCGTCCACCGTCAGCATGTCCAGTACGTAGTACTCGTTGAAGAACTCGACGTTGTGCTTGACGCAGTTTTGGTACAGCGTCTGCAGGATCATGTGACCCGTGCGGTCGGCGGCATAGCAGGAGCGCCGGACGGGGGCCTTCCCGTGATCCCGGGTATGGCCTCCGAAGCGGCGCTGGTCAATGCGGCCTTCGGGGGTGCGGTTGAACGGCAGACCCATCTTTTCCAGGTCCAGCACTGCGTCGATCGCTTCCTTCGCCATGACCTCGGCGGCGTCCTGGTCGACCAGGTAGTCGCCGCCCTTCACGGTGTCGAAGGTGTGCCATTCCCAGTTGTCTTCCTCGACGTTGGCGAGGGCGGCGCACATGCCGCCCTGCGCCGCACCCGTGTGGGAACGGGTGGGGTAGAGCTTGGTCAGTACAGCCGTCCTTGCGCGCTGGCCGGATTCAATCGCGGCGCGCATGCCGGCGCCACCTGCGCCCACAATAACGACGTCGTACTTATGGACCTGCATACTGTGCTCTTTCTGTTGGAACTGGTGGTGAAGAGGGCCGCCCTGATGACTCAGCTACCAGCGGCCGGAAAATTACGGTGCCGGGCAGTAGTCGGCGACGTGCGGTACTCCGTTGACCACAGGGCACGGATCGAAGGTGAAGATCACGAGGGTGCCGAGCACAACGATGACGACCGTGGAGACGTACAGCACGTTCTTCAGCCAGAACCGGGTGGAGTCCTTCTCCGCGTAGTCATTGATGATGACGCGGACACCGTTGGTGCCGTGGAGCATGGCGAGCCAGAGCATGACGAGGTCCCAGACCTGCCACAGCGGATCCGCCCACTTGCCGGCGACAAAGCCGAAGTCAACGCCCTCGATGCCGTCTCCGGCGATCAGGCTCGTCCAGAGGTGGACGAAGATGAGCACCACGAGAACCACGCCGGACAGCCGCATGAACAGCCACGCGAACATCTCGAAGTTGCCCTTGGAACTGCCGCTGCGCCGGTACTGCGGTGAAATGCGTCCGGAACGGGGAGATTCAACGATGGGAGCAGCCATGGCTTAGTGACCTCCGAAAACAACGGCGAGATGGCGGATGGAGAAGGCGATCATGGTGACTGCCCAGAGCCCGACGACGGCCCACAGCATCTGGCGCTGGTACCTGGGGCCCTTCTTCCAGAAATCCACGAGGACAACGCGGAGGCCATTGAACGCGTGGAAGACAATGGCGCCTACCAGTCCCAGCTCTCCGAGACCCATGATGGGATTCTTGTAGGACTCGATCACGGCGTCATAGGCCTCGGGTGACACCCGCACCAAAGAGGTGTCCAGCACATGCACGAGTAGGAAGAAAAAGATCACGACGCCGGTAATACGATGCGCAACCCAGGACCACTGGCCTTCACGGCCGCGGTAGAGGGTGCCTGCTGGTGTCTTCGACACTGAAAAACCTCCCTGTGTCGCAGGGGCGTTAGCGCGTCTTCAACGCTGGAATGTCGCCCCGCGAGAGCACTCTTTCCACAAGCCTAATCTAGGCCCGGCCGATGGGGTGTTCAATTTAGGCAGCCCTACGTTGTGACCTTGTTAACAGAGGGTTGTTACAAGGTCTATGCGGGACGGTTGATGCGCTGCGTTCCCGCTGGGTTAATGTGGGAGCGATGAGTACTCATGAGCACAGCCCCCTGGACCGCTTCCACGGTGTGATACCGGCAGGCGGAACCGGTACGCGGCTGTGGCCGCTGTCCCGTGCGGCCGCACCCAAATTCCTGCATGACCTGACCGGCTCCGGCAGCACCCTGATCCGTGCGACCTACGAGAGGCTGCAGCCGCTCAGCGGCAAGCGGATCATGGTTGTCACGGGCAAGGCGCACCGCAGGGCTGTGCGCGCGCAACTACCGGAGCTGAAGGACGCGGACCTCGTCCTGGAGAGTGAACCGAAGGATTCGGCCGCCGCTATCGGTCTGGCCGCGGCGATTCTTTATCACCGCGATCCGGAGATCATCATGGGCTCGTTCGCAGCGGATGCGGTGATCGCGCCCGCCGAAGATTTTCAGGCAGCGGTCCGCGAAGCCGTTCATACCGCCGCCGAGGGTTACATCGTGACCATCGGCATTCTGCCCACCCATCCGTCCACCGGGTTCGGGTATATCCGGGCGGGCGAGCCGCTGGACATCGACGGGGCGCCGAGTGCCCATTCGGTGATCGAGTTCGTGGAGAAGCCGTCGGTGGCGGTTGCCCGCGAATACATCGACAGCGGCAAGTACAGCTGGAACGCGGGCATGTTCGTGGCGCCGGTGGCGCTCATGCTCAAGCACCTGGAGGCTAATGAGCCCGTTCTCTATGCGGGCCTCATGGAAATCGCCGCCGCGTGGGATACCCGCTCCCGCAACGAGGTTGCCGGCCGCGTCTGGCCCACCCTGCCGAAGATCGCGATCGATTACGCCGTTGCCGAACCCGCCGCAGCTGCCGGAGATGTAGCGATGATTCCCGGCAACTTCAGCTGGGATGACGTCGGCGATTTCGCTGCGATCGGCCGCCTCAATCCGGCCATGGAGAACAGTGAGCTCACCGTCATGGGAGAGGGTGCACGTGTCTTCTCTGAGAACGCGTCGGGAATTGTGGTGTCGGATACCAAGCGTGTGATCGCGCTGATCGGAATTGACGACGTCGTTATTGTGGACACTCCTGACGCACTTCTGGTGACAACCAAGGAACATGCGCAGGAAGTTAAGAAGGCAGTGGAGTCGCTGCGCGCCAGCGGTGACGTCGACGTTCTCTGACTGCACGCTTCGGATGGTCGCGGTCAACGGAGCTGCGAGTCGCTCAATGACGCGGGGTTGAAGCGGCTGTCCGCAGGTTCGTTACGCTGGTGAAGTGCAGAAAACTTCCACTGAAGCTCCCGTAGTCCCACACATCGGTGTGTGGACCGCTCCGATGCTGGATGAGCTGACGGGGTTTCGGCGCGATCTCCACAATCATCCGGAACTGTCCCACAAGGAGTACCGCACCACCGACCGGCTCGTTGAGCGGCTGGAGGCGGCCGGACTGAGGCCGCAACGCCTCGAGGATACCGGCCTGTTCGTTGACATCGGCGAAGGTGACATCAGGATCGGCCTGCGGGCAGACATCGACGCCCTGCCCATCCTCGAGGAGACGGGTCTGCCCTACGCCTCATCCTCGACGGGCATCGCTCACGCCTGCGGTCATGACATCCACACCACCGTGATGCTGGGGGTCGCGCTGGTGCTGGCGAAAATCGACGCGGAGACTCCGCTGGGCGGCCGCGTCCGCGTGATCTTCCAACCCGCTGAAGAGACCATGCCGGGCGGAGCGCTGGACGTGATCGCCCAGGGAGTCCTCTCCGAGGTTCCCCGGATTCTTGCCCTGCACTGCGATCCACGTATCGACGTCGGCCTGGTGGGAACGCGCATCGGTGCCATCACCTCGGCGTCGGACACAGTCCGTGTCGAGCTGAGCGGACGCGGCGGGCACACGTCCCGGCCGCACCTCACGGAGGACCTCGTCTTTGCCCTCGCCCATATCGCAGCCAACGTCCCGGCCGTACTGTCCCGGCGCATCGACGTGCGCAGCGCCGTCTCGGTGGTGTGGGGCCAGATGCACGCCGGCTCCGCTCCCAACGCCATCCCGGCGCACGGTTTCATGTCCGGCACCATGCGGTGCCTTGACGGTGAGGCCTGGGAAGCGGCGGGTGACCTCATGGACGAGACTGTGCGGCAACTCGCTGCTCCGTTCGGCGTGGACGTCAGGATTGAACACACCAGGGGAGTGCCGCCCGTGGTGAACACGGAGGCGGAGACCGGGCTGATCGAGGCAGCCGCCCGTTCGGAGCTGGGCCCCGATTCAGTGGTCCTCACGCCGCAGTCCATGGGCGGGGAGGATTTCGCCTGGATGACCCAGAAGGTGCCCGGGGCCATGATGCGCCTCGGCACCCGCACCCCGGGCGGTGAAACCTATGATCTGCACCGCGGTGATTACCGCCCTGATGAACAGGCAATCGGGTGCGGCGTGCGCGTCATGGCAGCTGCCGCACTGCGGGCAGTCCTCGGACTCCGGCACTAGTTCGCGAAAGCCCGGGAGCCGGGCGCGGGAATTCACACGGGCCCGCGGCGGTTGCCACGTAGCGTGAGCAGCTCCAACAGTCCCCGCGTGCCCTTGTCCGTCCTCGACCTCGCTACCGTCGGAGCCGGTCGTTCCAGTTCCGATGCCCTTGCCGACAGCACGAAGCTTGCGCAGGCCGCAGACCGTCTGGGACTGACCCGTTTCTGGGTGGCCGAGCACCACAACATGCCCTCTGTGGCCTCGACCAGCCCTTCGGTGCTGATTGCGCACCTTGCGGCGAAGACGTCGCAGATCCGGCTGGGGTCGGGCGGTGTGATGCTCCCCAACCATGCGCCCTTCGTGGTCGCAGAGCAGTTCGCCCTGCTGGAGGCACTGCACCCGGGCAGGATCGACCTTGGAATCGGCCGGGCGCCCGGTACGGACCAGATGACCGCGATGGCCCTGCGCCGGCAGACCGACGGGCTCGGCGTTGAAGAGTTCCCGCAACACGTCCTGGAGGTTCTCGCGCTCCTGGGCGACAACCGGACGCCTGACCGCGTGATGCGGCTGGCAGCCACGCCGGCGCCGTCGTCCTTCCCTGATGTGTGGCTGCTCGGCTCAAGCGGTTACTCCGCCCAGTTGGCCGGGATGCTGGGCCTGCGGTACAGCTACGCGCACCACTTCGGCAACGAGGATCCGGCGGCGGTCATGCGCCTCTACCGCTCCAACTTCCAACCCTCGCCTGCCCTCGCGGAGCCGTACGCAATGCTGGCCACGTCGGCGCTGACGGCGGCCACAGTGGAAAAAGCCGAGTACCTTGCAGGACCGGCCCGGGTGATGGCCCTGTCGCTGCGTTCCGGCCGGCCGGCGCCGATCGTGCCGCCCCAGGAGGCCGCCGAGCGCACCTTCACGGACCAGGAGCAGCTGATGCTCGATCACCTGCCCGCAATCAAGGCCGTCGGGACTGTCCAACAGGTGACCGCGCGCCTGGAGGAGCTGGTGGAGCTCACCGGAGTCCAAGAACTGATGATCACGGGCACCACCTATGACGTCGACTCCCGCATTGATTCCCTCACTTCCCTTGCGGAGGTGTGGGGCCAAGTGCCGGCTCAAGCTCCAACCGCCGGATAGGTCCACCTACCCGTTGGTAACAAAACTTGAACAATGTAAGAACCGGGCGGCGCTTTGGTAGTGTGCCCGGTCACTCCGGCGTTAGAGTAAGCTTCATCATCGAGTCCCGAATTTGAGGCGGGACCGGCGCCACGAACATCAATGAAAACAGAGCTTGTACCCGCTTCAGGGCAGTGCAGACGGACACTCATTGATCTCTCGTTCGTGGGCTTACTTCTTATCGGAGGAACATTGAAGAATTCACGGAGCTTGATTCAGCGCCGCACCGGCATGTCCGTTGCAGCACTGGGGGCTGCGGCCCTTCTCCTGGCCGGCTGCGGCGCGCCGCCGGCCGAGACCGAAGGCGGCGGATCCGATCCCGCGGCCGAGGCAACCGACTACACAGGCTGCATCGTTTCCGACTCGGGCGGATTCGACGATCAGTCGTTCAACCAGTCCAGCTACGAGGGCATCAAGGCCGCCGAAGAGTCGCTCGGTATCGAGGTTCAGCAGGCAGAGTCGCAGGCTGAAACCGACTTCACCCCCAATGTGAACTCCATGGTCACCTCGGGTTGCGACATGATCGTCACGGTCGGCTTCCTGTTGTCCGCTACCACTGCCGAGGCAGCTGAAGCCAACCCGGAGACCAACTTCGCGATCGTCGACGACAACCAGATCGACCTGCCGAACGTCAAGCCGATCATCTACGACACGGCGCAGGCCGCGTTCATGGCGGGCTATCTGGCCGCGGGTACCTCCGAGACCGGCAAGGTTGCCACCTACGGCGGTATCCAGATCCCCACCGTGACCATTTTCATGGACGGATTCGCTGAGGGTGTTGCCTACTACAACGAGCAGAAGGACGCCGACGTCCAGCTCCTCGGCTGGGACAAGGAAGCACAGACCGGCACCTTCATCGGTGACTTCTCCAACCAGGCTGCGGGCAAGACCAACACGCAGAACTTCATCAACGAGGGCGCTGACATCATCATGCCGGTGGCCGGACCCGTGGGCCTGGGCACTATTGAGGCCGTGGAGGAAGCCAACGCAGACGGCGGCAGCAACAAGGTGATCTGGGTCGACTCGGACGGCTTCGAGACCGTTGAAAGCGGCACCGAGTACATCCTCAGCTCTGTCATGAAGCTCATGGGCGAAGCAGTGGAGCAGGTCATCACCGAAGACGTCAACGGCAACTTCAGCAACGAGCCGTACGTCGGCACCCTGGAGAACGGCGGCGTCGCACTTGCCCCGTTCCACGACCAGGAGGAAGCAGTCTCCGACGAGATGAAGGCCGAACTTGAGGAGATCAAGGCAGGCATCATCTCCGGCGAGATCACGGTCGAGTCTGAGGCAAGCCCTCAGTAACACCGCTCGAAAACGCGCCGCCCGCTCCCAGGATGGTTCTTGTGGTCCTGCAAGGAGCGGGCGGCGCGTTCGCGTTACGGTTGAATTGATTCTGCATGCTGGCGCCGGCGGGCGGGCCGAGGTGTTACCTCACCGTCGCTGACCAGCTCCCACAAAGGACAGGTTGGTTGGGGTTGTGAAGCTCGAACTGCAGGGAATCACCAAACGGTTTGGCTCCCTTGTTGCCAATGACAATATCGATCTGGTGGTGAACCCCGGCCAGGTGCATTGCCTCCTCGGCGAGAACGGTGCCGGCAAGTCGACCCTCATGAACGTCCTTTACGGACTGTATGAGCCGAGCGACGGGCACATCCTGGTTGACGGAAAACCGGTCACCTTCCGCGGCCCCGGGGACGCCATGGCCGCCGGGATCGGCATGGTGCACCAGCACTTCATGCTCATCCCCGTCTTCACCGTCGCCGAGAATGTGGCGCTGGGCGATGAACACACCAAGGCCGGCGGGATCCTCGACCTCGACAAGACCCGGGCACGCATCCGCGAAATCTCCGACCGCTACGGATTCGACGTTGATCCCGACGCCCTCGTTGAAGACCTTCCCGTCGGCGTGCAGCAGCGGGTGGAGATCATCAAGGCACTGGTCCGCAAGGCGGAGGTGTTGATTCTGGACGAGCCCACCGCCGTGCTCACTCCCCAGGAAACCGACGAGCTGATACAGATCATCGAGGAGCTGAAGGCGGGCGGCACCGCCATCGTGTTCATTTCCCACAAGCTGCGCGAAGTGAAGGCAGTGTCCGATGTCATTACGGTGATCCGCAGGGGCGCCGTCGTCGGAACGGTTGAACCCACCGCCAGCACCGGAGAGCTTGCCTCCATGATGGTGGGCAGGCAGGTCAGCCTCAGCCTCAACAAAGCGCCCGCCACGCCCGGTGACACCACTTTCACCGTCCGCGATCTCACTGTTCCGGGGCCCGGTGGACAGAAGCTGCTCGACAACGTCAGCTTTGAGATCTCCAAGGGCGAGATCCTGGCAGTCGCCGGTGTGCAGGGAAACGGTCAGACCGAACTCACGGAAGCTATCCTCGGTCTGCATCCCCACGCTTCCGGATCAGTCCGGCTCAACGGCAAGGAGCTGCTCGGGATGAAGGTCAAGGACATCATCCGCGAAGGCGTGGGTTTTGTTCCTGAAGACCGCAAGGTGGACGGCCTGGTAGGCAGCTTCTCGATCGCCGAGAACATGATCCTGAACTGGTACAACGAGCCGCCCTTCGCCAAGGGAATGGCGATGAAACCGTCGGTGGTCCTCAAGAATGCCCGGGAAAAGGTCGCGGAGTTCGACGTGCGGACCCAAAGTGCAGAAGCACCCGTCAGCACACTTTCCGGCGGCAACCAGCAGAAGGTGGTCCTGGCCAGGGAACTGTCGCGGCCGCTGAACCTCTTCATTGCCTCCCAGCCCACACGCGGCGTCGATGTCGGCTCGATCGAGTTCCTGCACAAACGCATCGTCACCGAGCGCGACGGCGGCACACCGGTGATGATCGTATCCACCGAACTCGATGAAATCAGTGAACTTGCGGACCGCATCGCGGTCCTGCACGGAGGAGAACTTATGGGCGTGGTGCCCGGCGACACGTCACGCGACGTGCTCGGACTCATGATGGCGGGGATGACGGCCGAGGAGGCCCTGGGACAGGGTCAGCACCGGGACACCGGGGAGACAGACCGATGAGCGCCGCGAACAGGGGGACCGAAGCCGGAGCTGAGGAAACAGCCGCGCCGCCGCCGGCTCCGGGGACCGGTGACACAACGCCGGCACCCCAGGACTCCGAGGATCGCGGCCCCGGAATCCTGAAGAGCATTGTCACCGGCTCCTCGCTCGTGGCGATTCTCGCCGTCGTGCTGTCGATCGTCCTCGGCGGGATCCTCATCGCGCTGACCGATGAGGACGTCGCCGCAGCCGCGTCGTATTTCTTCACCCGTCCGACGGACACCTTCCTGGCAGCCTGGGAGGCGGCGAGCAGCGCGTACGTGGCGCTGTTCCAGGGCGCGGTGTTCAACCCGCGTGCCGATTCCCTCGCCCTGATGTTCCGCCCGCTCACGGAGACCTTCACCGTGGCCACGCCGCTCATTCTCGCCGGACTTGGCGTGGCGGTCGCTTTCCGTGCCGGACTGTTCAACATCGGCGCACAGGGGCAGATCATCCTCGGTGCCATGTTTGCCGGCTGGATCGGATTCTCCTGGCACCTGCCCTTCGGCCTGCACCTGGTCTTCGTCGTCCTTGCGGGTTTCGTGGGCGGCGCGCTGTGGGGATTCATCCCCGGCATCCTCAAGGCACGCACCGGTGCGCACGAGGTCATCGTGACCATCATGCTCAACTACATCGCCATCTACCTGGTCGGATACCTGCTGACCACCCCGTCCTTCCAGAATCCGGGATCGGCCAACCCGATCAGCCCGCGGCTGGACGAAACGGCGCTGTTCCCACAGATCCTCGGTCCGCAGTTCCGCCTGCACCTCGGCTTCCTGGTGGCGATTGCTGCGACCTACGGCGTCTGGTGGCTGCTGAACCGGTCCACCGTCGGCTTCGAACTCCGCGCCGTCGGCGCCAATCCTTCCGCTGCACGCACCGCGGGCATCAGCGTGACCAAAGGCTACGTCGTCGTCATGATGCTTGCCGGCGGTCTCGCCGGTCTGGCCGGCGTTGCGCAGGTGGCCGGAACCGAGCAGGTGCTGACCAGCGGTATTGCGGCGAGCTTCGGGTTCGACGCGATCACCGTCGCGCTGCTGGGCAGATCCCATCCGTGGGGCGTGTTCTTCGCGGGCGTGTTGTTCGGTGCGTTCCGTGCGGGTGGCGTGCAGATGCAGACCCTCACCGGCACGCCGATCGACATTGTCCTCGTGGTGCAGTCACTCATCGTCCTCTTCATCGCCGCGCCGCCTCTGGTCAAGGCCATCTTCCGGATTGACCGGAAGGAAAAACCGTCCCGCAAGAACCAGAAGGCGACCACATCCGGAGGTGCAGCATGAGCATCGCAGCATCGGTGAATGACTCACGGGTCACAGGATCATCAACCAGGAGCTGGAAGGCCCCGATCGGATTCGGTGTCGGAGCCCTTCTGGCACTGTTCGTCTTCGCACTCGGCGGACCGGCGACCACCGCTGTCTTCCGGGTCTCGGATGATTCCGACCGCTTCCGCCTTGCGGATATCGCACTGCCCGCGAACGTGGTCGGCTGGGTTGTGGCCATCGCGCTCATCGCGATCACGGTCTACTCCTACCTGCAGGTGCGCCGCGGCGCAGGCATCAACCAGTGGGCGGGCATTGCCTACGCGTTCCTCTTCGTGGTCGGATTCCTTACCTGGGTGGTGGGAATAGCCGACCGCCCAACCATCTCCCTTGCGGGCCTGGTGGCCGGATCAGTGACGCTGGCCATCCCGCTGATCTTCGGCTCGCTCTCCGGCGTACTGTGCGAGCGGGTCGGTGTCGTCAACATCGCGATCGAGGGCCAGCTGCTCTCCGGAGCGTTTGCCGCAGCCGTTGCCGCATCGGTCTCGGGCAGTGTCTACGTGGGACTGATCGCCGCCGCCTTCGCCGGCGTCCTTGTCTCGCTGATCCTTGCGATCTTCAGCATCAAGTACCTGGTGAACCAGATCATTGTCGGCGTGGTGCTGAACGTGCTGGTCTCCGGATTGACCGGCTTCCTCGCATCCACGCTCCTGAGCCGTGACTCGGCAACGTTCAACTCGCCGCCGAGTCTGCCGGACATCCGCATCCCGCTGCTTGCGGACATCCCGGTCATTGGCCCGATCCTGTTCCAGCAGACCATCGTCGGTTACTTCATGTACGCCGCCGTGATTGTCATCTGGCTCGGGCTGTACCGGACCAAGTGGGGCCTGCGCGTGCGGGCCGTGGGCGAGCACCCGCAAGCCGCGGACACCATGGGCATCAAGGTCAACTCCACGCGGTTCTGGAATGTCCTTCTGGGCGGTGCTGTTGCCGGGTTCGGAGGTGCGTTCTTCACGCTCGTGTCGGTGAGTACGTTCACCCGGGACATGACCGCCGGTCAGGGCTATATTGCCCTCGCCGCGCTCATTTTCGGACGCTGGAACCCGATCGGCGCGTTCTTCGCGGCGCTGCTGTTCGGTTTCGCGACCAACCTGCGCTTTGTCCTGTCCATCATCGGGACGGATGTCCCGAGCCAGTTCCTGGCCATGCTGCCGTATATCGTGACCATCCTGGCGGTTGCAGGACTGGTGGGGCGGTCCCGCCCGCCGGCAGCCGGCGGCATTCCCTACGTCAAGGAGTAGAGCCATGGGAACCATGGATGAAAGCACGACGACGGCCGGCTCTGCCGCTGACCTCCCATGGGAGGCTCTCGCCGAAGCGGCAACCGCTGCAATGCGGAAGGCATATGTCCCGTACTCCAACTTCCCGGTGGGGGCTGCTGCCCTGACGGACGACGGGCGGATTGTTTCCGGCTGCAACGTAGAAAACGCGTCATACGGGCTCACCCTCTGCGCGGAGTGCTCGCTGGTCAGCCAGCTGCAGATGACCGGCGGCGGCAGCCTCGTCGCCTTCAGTTGCGTGGACGGGGACGGCAACGCACTGATGCCGTGCGGCCGCTGCCGCCAGTTGCTCTATGAATTCCGGGCGCCGGACATGCAGCTGATGACCGTGAGCGGAATCCGGACCATGGACGAGGTGCTGCCCGACGCGTTCGGCCCGCAGCACCTCGCAGACGCAGGCAGGTCAGCCGCCGGCACTACAGAGACAGGAAGCTTCGAATGAGCGAACAGTTCGACGCCGTTGACATCATCCGCACCAAGCGTGACAGGGGCACTCTCAGCCCGGCCCAGATCGACTGGACCATTGACGCCTACACCCGCGGTGCGATCGCGGACGAGCAGATGGCCGCGCTCAATATGGCGATCCTGCTCAACGGCATGGACCGCACGGAAATCTCGCGCTGGACGGCAGCGATGATCGCCAGCGGCGAGCGGATGGATTTCTCAGTGCTGGGCAAACCGACCAGTGACAAGCACTCCACAGGCGGTGTCGGAGACAAGATCACCCTCCCGCTCGCGCCGCTGGTCGCCGTCTTCGGCGTAGCCGTGCCGCAGCTTTCCGGACGCGGCCTCGGCCACACCGGAGGGACCCTGGACAAGCTCGAGTCCATTCCGGGCTGGCGCGCCCAGCTGTCAAATGACGAGATGATGGCCCAGCTGGCTGACGTGGGAGCCGTTATCTGCGCGGCGGGCGCCGGGCTTGCTCCTGCGGACAAGAAGCTGTACGCGCTGCGCGATGTCACCGGAACGGTGGAAGCCATTCCGCTGATTGCGTCGTCGATCATGAGTAAGAAGATCGCTGAGGGAACAGGTTCGCTGGTCCTCGACGTGAAGGTAGGCAGCGGCGCGTTCATGAAGGACGAGGCACAGGCCCGCGAGCTTGCCGAGACCATGGTGGCTCTCGGAACGGATGCCGGTGTAAAGACCGTGGCCCTCCTCACCAACATGTCCACCCCGCTCGGATTGACGGCGGGCAACGCCATCGAGGTTGAGGAGTCCGTTGAGGTGCTTGCCGGCGGCGGGCCGCAGGACGTCGTCGAACTGACGGTCCGGCTGGCAGAGGAAATGTTAACTGCTGCCGGCGTACGCGATGCTGATCCCGCTCAGGCACTCAGGGACGGCCGTGCGATGGACGTCTGGAACCGCATGATTGAGGCGCAGGGCGGAGATCCTCGTGCAGCGCTTCCGGTGGCCCGGGAGTCCGAGACCGTCTACGCACCGGCCGACGGAGTCCTCGTCGGGCTCGATGCCCTGGCCGTCGGTGTTGCTGCCTGGCGCCTGGGTGCCGGACGCGCACGCAAGGAAGATACGGTCCAGGCCGGAGCGGGTATCCGGCTGCATGCCAAGCCCGGCGCTATGGTCCGCGCGGGAGAGCCGCTGATGACCCTCCTGACTGACACCCCCGAGAAGTTCGATCGCGCGCGTGAGGCGCTGGAAACCGCCGTCGTGATTGCACCTGACGGTGCGCGCCCGGCGCAGCAGCTCATCATCGACCGCATCGCCTGAGCCGAACCGCCTGACATCAGGGGCCCTCTCAGGGGCCCCTGTCAGGGTACTCACCTACTACCTGGGGACGAGTCCCGTGCCGGGAACATCACCCCATTGGGCGACGCGGCGGCAGCGCATCAAATCATAACCTTGGAAAAAGGCTGGATCAGGGGTTCTACAGGGGCATACCCCATGGACCCTCCTGATCCACGGCTGGCATGGTTCTTATAGAAGGTCACTGACCCACCTGGGGCGGCGGCGACCGGAGCCGATCCGCACAATCCAAGGAGCGCAGGTAGTGGACGCGATTAATGCTGTCACGAATGGACTGAGTGATTTCATTCTCAGCACCGCCGAGCAGCCCTGGGTCTACCTGCTCGTGTTCATCTGCTGCACGGTTGACGGGTTCTTCCCGCCGTTCCCCAGCGAGTCAGTGGTGGTGGGTCTCGCATCGCTGATTATCACCGAGGGCGTGCCCAACGCCTGGCTCCTGATCCTCGTCTCTGCCCTCGGGGCGTTTGCCGGTGACAATATCGCCTACCTGATGGGCAGGGGCGTCGGTACCCGGCGCTTCCGGTGGATGCGCCGTCCACGCTCGCAGAAGGCGTTCGAATGGGCCGGCTACGAACTTGAGAAGCGGGCGGCATCATTGCTCCTGGTTGCACGCTTCATTCCCTTTGGACGCGTGGCGGTCAATCTCACGGCCGGCGTAACCGGCTACTCACGACGGCGCTTCGTTGCGCTGACGGGTATTTCCGCCCTGGCCTGGGGGAGCTACTCGGTGGGGATCGGCGCCCTTGCCGGCGCGTGGTTCGAAGACAACCACCTCCTGGGCGTCACTGTTGCGATAGCGATCGCCGTGGTCCTCGGCTTCATCGTTGACCGCATCATCAGCGCTGTGCGCGGCTCGACCCCCACGAGGCCGCGCCCGGAGCCGCTGCACCCACGCACCCCTGAACCGGACAGCCTGGAGGAACCCGCAGCGAAATCACTGGCCTCGCGTAGTCTTGGCCTGTGACTGAACCAATGACTTCCCTTGCTCCTGACCTCACCTTCGACATCCGTGCCCTGCCGAAAGTTTCGCTGCACGATCACTTGGACGGCGGCCTCCGGCCCGCGACGATCATCGAACTCGCCGAAGCGGTCGGCCACCAGCTTCCTTCGACCGATCCGGTTGCACTGGGCCAGTGGTTCCGTGACTCCGCAGATTCCGGTTCCCTGGTGCGCTACCTGGAGACGTTTGACCACACCATCGCGGTCATGCAGACCCGCGACGGTCTTTCCCGCGTGGCGCAGGAGTTCGTGGAAGACCTGGCGGACGACGGCGTTGTCTACGGAGAAGTGCGCTGGGCACCGGAGCAGCACCTCACCGGGGGATTGTCCCTCGATGAGGTTGTCGAGGCGGTCCAGGAAGGTCTCGACGCCGGTGTGGAGGCAGTTGCCGCCCGCGGCCGCACCATTCAGGTTGGACAGCTGATCACCGCCATGCGGCACGCGGACCGCGGTCAGGAGATCGCCGAACTGGCGGTCCGCCACCGCGAGCGCGGCGCCGTGGGCTTCGACATTGCCGGCGCCGAGGACGGCTTCCCCGCCGCCCGCTTCGCGGACGCCTTCACCTACCTCGCGCAGCACCAGTTCCCCGCAACGGTGCACGCCGGTGAGGCTGCCGGAGTGGACAGCATCGTCGACGCGCTGGTCAGCGGACGCGCGCAGCGGCTGGGCCATGGCGTGCGCATCGCTGAGGACATTACGGTGGAATTCGATGACGACGGCGGTTCGGACGCCCCGGTCGGCATGGCCAGCCTGGGCCAGGTGGCCGCGTGGGTCCGCGACCGCGGGATTCCCCTCGAGGTCTGCCCGTCGTCGAACCTGCAGACCGGAGCGATCGAAGCCTTCGGCAAGGACATCACGAGCCACCCGATCGACCTCCTGTATCAGCTCGGTTTCAACGTCACCGTCAACACGGACAACCGCCTGATGAGCGGTGTCACGCTCACCGAGGAGTTCGAGCTCCTCGTTGAAACCTTCGACTACGACCTCGATGACCTGCTTGAGTTGACCCTCAACGCCGTGGAAGCCGCGTTCATCCCCCTCGACAGCCGCACCGCTCTCGCGGAGCTCATTGCGCAGGGGTATGACGGCGCCAACGGCGCATGACCCAAAGCGCCCAGCGGGCGGGAGCGGCCCTCGATCGGTTGGTCGACGTCATCGGGCAGCTCCGGGAGCGCTGCCCCTGGATGGGTACGTTGACCCACGAATCGCTCGCCGAGTACCTGGTTGAGGAGTGCTACGAGCTTTTGGAGGTGCTCGAGGGGCCGGCCAACGCTGACGAACTGCGCTCCGAACTTGGTGACGTTCTCCTGCAGGTGGTGCTTCACGCACGCCTGCAGGAGGAAAGCGGCTCCTTTGCTCTGGCAGAGGTCATCGACGGACTTACTGCGAAGATGATCCGGCGCAACGCCCACGTGTTCACTCCCGACGGCGGTCTCCGGGACGTACCGGCCTCCTCGATCGCGGAGATCGAAGCGTCGTGGCACAGCATCAAGGCGCAGGAACAGCCGGACTCCACGCCGTTTGCCAGCATCCCGTCGGGGCTTCCGGCGCTCGCGGCGGCGGCGAAGACGCTCAAGCGTGCACGTCGCAACGGAGCCTCCGCGCAGGAGGATGGCGGCGTCGTCGTGCCGTCCGTTGAGGCGGGCCTCGCATCGGAGGAAGAGCTCGGCGAGGTGCTGCTCGCCGTCGTCGGGCGTGCGGTCGACGCTGGGCTGGATCCGGAGCGAGCGCTGCGCGTCGCCGTGCGCAGATACCAGGATGAACATCTCGCGCGGTCTGGCTCGGCCGTGCCCGTCGTCCCCAAGTGAAAAGAGCCCGTCACGGTCGGCCATCGACGGCCGCTTTCAATTAGGCTGAGTACGAATCCCCGCGCAGACGCATCAGCTTTTTAGAGTTGAGCACGTTGCGCTGTCCGTCCGAAGAAACTCCATTGACACGAACAGGAGCATTTCCATGGCAATCATTGACGCCATCCATGCACGTGAAATCCTCGACTCCCGCGGCAACCCCACGGTTGAGGTCGAGGTACTGCTCGACGACGACACTTTCGGCCGCGCAGCCGTTCCCTCCGGTGCCTCCACCGGAGCCTTCGAGGCAAACGAGCGCCGCGACGGCGACAAGGACCGCTACCTCGGCAAGGGTGTACTCCAGGCAGTGGAAGCTGTCATCGAGCAGATCCAGCCGGCACTACTCGGCTTCGATGCAGGAGACCAGCGCGCCATCGACCAGGCCATGATCGACCTCGACGGCACCGAGAACAAGTCGAACCTGGGCGCCAACGCCATGCTCGGCGTCTCCCTGGCGATTGCCCGCGCAGCGGCTGAATCTTCCGCGCTTCCGCTCTACCGTTACTTGGGCGGCCCCAACGCGCATGTGCTGCCGGTTCCGCTGATGAACATCCTCAACGGTGGATCGCACGCCGATTCCGACGTCGACATCCAGGAATTCATGATTGTTCCCCTGGGTGCCGAGTCCTACTCCGAGGGCCTCCGCTGGGGCGTCGAGGTGTACCACGAGCTCAAGAAGGTCCTGAACGAGAAGGGCCTGGCAACCGGCCTCGGCGACGAGGGCGGCTTCGCTCCCAATCTTCCCTCCAACCGGGATGCCCTCGACCTCATCACCACAGCGGTCGAGCGCGCCGGCTACACCCCGGGCACGGACATCGCGTTCGCGCTGGACGTTGCCGCGTCCGAGTTCTTCAAGGACGGCAGCTACACCTTCGAGGGCAAGACGCTCGATTCCGCGGCGATGCGCGCCTACTACGAGGAGCTGGTACGTGACTATCCGCTGGTCTCGATCGAGGACCCGCTGGACGAGGAAGACTGGGACGGCTGGAAGGCACTCACCGAGTCCATCGGTGACAAGGTCCAGCTCGTCGGCGACGATCTCTTCGTCACCAACCCGGTCCGGCTAGAGCGCGGCATCAAGGCTGACACCGCCAACTCGCTGCTCGTGAAGGTGAACCAGATCGGCACGCTCACCGAAACACTGGACGCCATTTCCCTGGCCCAGCGTTCCGGGTACACCACGATCACCTCCCACCGCTCGGGTGAGACCGAAGACACCACCATCGCTGACATCTGCGTGGCAACCAACGCCGGGCAGATCAAGACGGGTGCACCGGCCCGTTCGGAGCGCGTAGCCAAGTACAACCAGCTGCTGCGCATCGAGGAAGAACTGGACGACGCCGCGCGCTACGCGGGACGTTCGGCCTTCCCGCGTTTCACTGCCTGATTGGTCCATCATGGGGCGTTACCCTCGTTAAGCAGGTAACCGTCTTTGTCGGGGCATTTCCCCTGACCTGACGGCAGAACACAGCGTGAGCGAGGAGTCCGATGTCCACCCGACGCCCCAGCGTTCCGCGTACAACGCGAGCGCGCACTGACGGGCAGAGGCAGCAGACGCCGCAACTGAAGCGCCCTGGCAACCAGGGCGCTTCAGTGCGTTCAGCGCCGTCGGGCGCGGGCCGCAAGACGGAGACGCCGCCGGCACCGCAGAGGGCAGTGCGTACTCCGGCATCACCGGAACCGCGCAAAAAGTCCTCCCCGTCCGAAGCCAGGGCCGCGGAACGCTCCCAACTGGCGGGAGCCATCCGGACCGCGAGCGCACCTTTCCGCAAGCCCTCGGATCGCGTGATTGTGCCGGCGGAGGACGCGGAACCGATCCCCGCCAAAGCCTTCTCCGGCCGCCTGCTGGCGCTCGCCGTCGTGCTGGTGACCATCATCGTGCTGCTGGCGCCCTCGGTGCGTACCTACCTGCAGCAGCAGTCGGAAACCGAAGCCCTGCAGGATCGCATCGCGGCGCTGCAGCAGGAGCAGGGCGTCCTCGAAACGCAGATCGCCCGCTGGGAGGATCCCGCGTACATCAAGCAGCAGGCCCGCGACCGCCTCTTCCTGGTAATGCCCGGAGAAACCCGCTACCTGGTCAAGGGCGGAACAGACGTGGAGACGTCGGCGGAACAGCAGTCCGCCGCGGCGCCGGAGGATCTGCCGTGGGCGGACGCCCTCTGGGAATCTGTGGAGCGGGCTGCCACCGACTAACCTTGGTATGCGGAAGTTTTTGTCGCCTATCTGTTGTCAAAGGCATTCCGAAACCGCAACTAGGCGACAAAAACGCCGGAGGTAGACAAGGTTCAGAAAGGACCGCAGTGACGGAATCGAATCCGCTTGCCCCCACACCGGCTGATCTCGAGACCCTCAGCCGGCAGTTGGGCCGCCCGGTGCGGGACGTCGTCGAGATCGGTGCCCGGTGCGTCTGCGGCAATCCGCTGGTGGCGACGACCGCCCCGCGACTCAGTAACGGCATCCCCTTTCCCACGACCTACTACCTCACGCATCCGGTCATCACCGCGGCGGTGTCCCGTCTGGAAGCCGGCGGGACCATGACCGAAATGACGGAGCGGCTCGAACAGGACACCGCGCTCGCAGCCCGCTACCGGCAGGCCCACGAGGCGTACCTCCGCGCGCGGTCCGAGATCGGGGAGCGCAGCGGCATCGGTCCTGTGCCGGAGATCGACGGCGTGTCCGCCGGCGGCATGCCCTCACGCGTCAAGTGCCTTCATGTGTTGGTCGGTCATTCCCTCGCGGCCGGTCCGGGTGTGAATCCGTTGGGAGATGAGGCGCTGGCTGCCATCGCGGAATGGTGGACTGCGGATCAGTGCCGCTGCGTGGGCGCATGGGACACCAGTGGACACGCGCCGAACCGCGATCTCAGCCGGCATGTGAAGACCCAGGGCCTCAGCCCTGCAGAGCTGGATGCCAAACGTGCCGAACGTCGAACGAGTGAAGGGAAGGGCTGACATGCGTACTGCGGCCATTGATTGCGGAACCAACTCGATTCGCCTGCTGATCGCGGATGCCGACGGCGGTACCGGGCTGACGGACGTCGTCCGCCTGATGCGGGTGGTGCGCCTGGGCGAGGGAGTTGACGCCACCGGCATGATTTCCGAAGCAGCGCTGGAGCGGACGTTCGAGGCCGTGGATGAGTACGCGGCACTGATCAAGCAGCACGACGCCGGGAGCGTCCGGTTCGTGGCGACGTCGGCTACCCGTGATGCGGGCAACCGCGACGTCTTCGTCTCCGGCGTACGGGACCGGCTCGGCATCGAACCGGAGGTCGTCAGCGGCGGTGAGGAAGCGGAGCTGTCGTTCTCCGGGGCCGCGAGCGTGCTGGCAGGGGAGAACGACGCCCCGGTCCTCGTGGTCGATCTCGGCGGCGGGAGCACAGAGTTTGTCGTCGGCACCGGAAACCAGGTTCTTGCGGCGCACAGCACGGATATGGGCTGCGTCCGTTTCACTGAGCGGTTCCTGCGCTCGGACCCGCCGACGGAGCGGGAAATCGCCGCTGCCGAGGAAGAGATCGGCAGGATGATCGATGAGGCGAACTCGGACGTCAACCTTGCCTCCGTCCACGGCGTCATCGGCGTTGCAGGGAGCATCACCACCGTGACAGCGCACGCGTTGAAACTTCCGGAGTACCAGTCGGAGCGGATCCATGGCACGTCCCTGACGGTTCACGAGGTCGATGCCGCCACCACCTCGCTGCTCCACCTGTCGCGTTCCGAACGCGCGGCCCTCCCTTACATGCACCCCGGCCGCGTGGACGTGATCGGAGCCGGCGCCCTGATCTGGCGCACAATCGTCCGGAGGGTTGCGGACGCTACGGAAGGCCTCGTGCAGAGCGCAGTGGCGAGTGAGCATGACATTCTGGACGGAATCGCCCTCAGCGCCGTCTCCCGAAGGGAACACGGATGACAGTGCGTCCCGTGCCGTCCGGTGCCCTCGTTTCACGGTCGATTGCCGCCGTCGTGCTTGCAGCGGGTCTTGCCGCCGGCGTCATCATCCCGGTGGGAAGCGCTGCGGCCCACGGTGGGGAGATCCGCGAGCGTGAATACTGGTTGGAAGATTACGGCATCACCGAGGCATGGGAGGACACCAAGGGTGCCGGAGTGACGGTCGCGGTGATAGACAGCGGGGTGGACGGAAGCCACCCGGACCTGGAAGGCGTTGTCACCGGCGGAACCGATGTTTCCGGAGCAGGAGCGCCCAACGGACAGCGCGGTATCGGCGAGGTGCCTGAACACGGCACACTGGTGGCCAGTTTGATTGCCGGGCGTGGGCACGAGCCCGAAGGCCCTGATCCAAGTCCTTCCGCCTCGCCTTCCGGCACGCCATCGCCGTCGGTCGCACCCTCGGGCTCCGCCCCGCCGTCGTCTGCAGAAGCAGAGGCGTCCGCAGAAGCAGAGGAATCTGCAGTCACGGCCGCCGGGCGGGGGCCGGACGGCGTCGTCGGGGTTGCACCGGAATCAGAGCTGCTTGCCGTCTCGCTCTGGATCGGCGGCGAGTCCACGGGCGCCAATCCCGCGGGGGTGAGCATTGACGAACAGATCCCGAACGCTGTGCGGTGGGCGGTGGACAACGGGGCGTCCGTGATCAACATGTCGCTGGGCAGCACGTCTCCCACCTGGCCGGAGAGCTGGGACGAGGCGTTCCTCTATGCCGAACAGAACGACGTCGTCATTGTCGCCGCCGCCGGCAACCGCGCCGGCGGGTCCGTGCAGGTAGGTGCGCCGGCCACCATGCCTGGTGTTCTCGCTGTGGGCGGGCTGGATGCGGAGGGTGCGGCGAGTCGGGAGTCATCATCCGAGGGCATCAGCATCGGCATTGCGGCGCCGGCCGAGAACCTCGTCGGGGCGCTGCCGGGTGGGCTGTACGCAAGCAAGTGGTCCGGAACCTCCGGTGCTGCGCCGCTGGTCTCCGGCGTCGCGGCACTGATCCGTGCCAAGTACCCGGACCTGACAGCTCCGCAGGTCATCAACCGGATCATCATGACCGCACGCGATGCCGGCATACCCGGTAAGGACACCATCTACGGTCACGGAATCCTCGACGCCGCCGCGGCCGTGAATGCCGACCTCACCGTTCCTGAGGAACGGTTGCTGGGTGCGGGCGGTGTGGTGAGCATGGCGCAGTACATCGAGACGTACCGGCGCGGCGAGGTGGCGCCGCCTCCTCCGCCGGAACCGGCACCGGCCGAAGAGCCGCTGCCCGACATCCCCGAACCGACCGTGCCGGCTGCCGCTGAGCGTGCGTCAGCTGCCACGTCGGTGCCCGCTTTCATCGTGTTCGGATTCGGCGGGCTGATCCTCTGTATCCTGCTCGGCGGAACGTATCAGGTCATCCGGGTATACCGGAAGGGTGGGGCGGAAACGGACGGCGACAACAGTTAGTGAAGATTTTCACAAAGTCCGGTACGCTGGCTTCATGGCTCAAACCTCCAACTTTTCTGATCGTCCCCGGATCCTTGTTGTCGGCGGTGGCTACGTCGGTCTGTACGTAGCCCACAAGCTGCAGAAGAAGGTGAAGGATCACGGTGGCATTGTCACGCTCGTTGATCCTTTGCCCTACATGACCTACCAGCCGTTCCTCCCCGAGGTGGCCGGTGGCAACATTGAGGCGCGTCACGCTGTCGTCTCCCACCGCATGCACCTGACTGACACCGAGCTCATCTCGGGCAAGGTCACGGGCGTCAACCACTCCTCGCGCACGGCAACCGTTGAACCGGCGGACGACAGTGAGCCTTTTGAGCTGAACTACCGTGACATCGTCATCGCGGCCGGCGCCATCACCCGCACGTTCCCGATCGAGGGTCTGGCGGAGGAGGGGATCGGCCTCAAGACCATCGAAGAGGCTGTCGCCCTGCGCAACCAGCTCCTCGAGCGCATCGAGACCGGATCCCTGATGGAGCCGGGTGCGGAGCGTGACCGCGCGCTGACCTTCGTCGTCGTCGGCGGCGGGTTCGCCGGCATCGAGGCGCTTGCAGAGATGGAAGACCTCGCGCGCGCTGCCGTCAAGAAGAACAAGCGCCTTCAGCGTTCTGACATCCGCTTCGTGCTGGTGGAGGCCATGGGACGCATCATGCCCGAGGTCACGGAAGAGCAGGCCAAATGGGTTGTGCAGCACCTGCAGGCCCGCGGCGTGCAGGTCAAGCTGAACACCTCGCTGGCCAGCGCCAAGGACGGCAAGCTGAAGCTCATCAATATGCCGGACAAATCCCCGGCGGATGAATTCGAGACAGACACCCTCGTATGGACTGCCGGCGTGCAGGCCAACCCCGTAGTCCGCAACACCGACTTCCCGATTGACGAGCGCGGCCGCGTCCGCGCCAGCGCTGAATTGCGCATCACCGGCGACGACGGCCCGCTGGACGGCGCCTGGGCGGCCGGCGACGTCTCAGCCGTGCCCGATCTCTCCGGCGGCGGCGTGGGCGGTTTCTGCGTCCCTAACGCGCAGCACGCTGTGCGGCAGGCCAAGCTTCTCGCCGACAACATCTACGCTGAGCGCTACGGCGTGGGCCGCGTCCGCGAGTACAGGCACAAGAACCTCGGTGCGGTTGCCGGGTTCGGCCAGTACAAGGGCGTAGCCAACATCATGGGCTTCGGCATGCGCGGACTGCCCGCTTGGCTTGCACACCGCGGCTACCACGGCATGGCAATGCCCATGTTCGAGCGCAAGGCCCGCGTAGTGGGCAACTGGGTGCTCGGTTTCGTCTTCGGGCGTGACACCACCCAGCTGATGGATCTGCAGACTCCACGCCGCCAATTCCGTGAGGCTGCCACTCCTCCGCCGAAGAAGCAGGAGACTCCCTCGCTGGACAAGAACCGCTCCGAGGATACAGAGAAGACGAAGGCCAAGGCCTAGTACCTCCTCAAGGCGGCGGCGGCACCCTTCACGGGTGCCGCCGCCGTCGTTTAAGCAGCTATAGTTCACGATCGTGAGGAAGGTGCTGGGGCATGCGGTTGATGATCAAACGCGCTGCGTGCATTACCGGACGGACCTGGACATCGTTGCCATCCGGTTCAGGTGCTGCGGCGAGTTTTACCCCTGCCATCTGTGCCATGCGGAGACGGCAGACCACGCCGCCGAGGTCTGGCCACCAGGGGAGTACGGCACGGATGCAATCTTGTGCGGTGTGTGCCGGTGCACCATGTCCATTCGGGATTACCTGGAGGCTGACGGATGTTCCTCGTGCAGTGCACCGTTCAACCCTGGTTGCCGGCTGCACAAACACCTGTACTTCGGGACTGAAGGAAGCTGACTGCGCGGCATCGCCAATGGTGCCCCAGGTGGGACTCGAACCCACACTGTGAAGATTTTAAGTCTCCTGCCTCTGCCATTGGGCTACTGGGGCGTAACTTCCGACGGACGTCCCGGCAGGGAGTCCACCAGAGCATCCCATCAAGAATACGCGAGCCGCACACGTTCGATCGATGCCGCTGGAAGGCTAGTCAAGACCCCTGTGACGAGCGTTACAAGGATGTAACCAGATTTGCTTATCTTGGACACGTTTTTGCACTAGCTTTTTCACATACCAGGAACACCTGGAGATCGCATCAAAGGCTGATCGAGTCTTTCGATCGAGGAGATAAATTTCATGACAGCAACACGTAACTCCGCGCGGTTCAGCATCGGGGAGAATGCTCCGCGCGCAGCGAAGATTGCGGCCCTGAGTCTGGGAGTCGCACTTTTCGCATCTGCCTGCGGTGGAAATCCCACCCCCGAAGGTGACGGCGCCTCACCTTCGGACGAGACAGCCTCGGCAGCGGCAGCGTCGGGACTCACCTGTCCCGAGAGTCAGGGCGGCGCAGCCCCCGAGCCCGGCGAAAAGGGCGATCCGAGTGCAGTACCTGAGGCGGAAACCACTTCCGAATCTCCCTTGGTGCTTGGATCCCTCCTGCCCACAACGGGCGCGCTCGCATTCCTCGGTCCTCCCGAAATTGCAGGCGTTAACCTCGCGGCACAGGAGATCAACGAGTCCGGCGGCGTGCTCGGCCAGGACATCGAGATCATCCACCGCGATTCCGGTGACACGACCACTGACATTGCAACGCAGTCCGTGACCGACCTCCTGTCCCAGGATGTCAGCGCGATTGTCGGTGCGGCGTCGTCCGGCGTATCGCAGACAGTGATCAACCAGATCACCGGTGCGGGCGTAGTCCAGATGTCGCCAGCCAACACCTCGCCGGACTTCACCGACTGGGATGACAACGGGCTCTACTGGCGTACCGCTCCCTCCGACGTCCTGCAGGGCCGCGTGCTCGGCAACTACATCATGGCCTGTGGTGCGCAGACCGTGGGCATGATCGTACTCAACGATGCGTACGGCACCGGTCTCCAGGCCAGTATCAAGGAAACAGTTGAGAGCGCCGGCGGCCAGGTCGTCGCCGAGGAAATGTTCAATGAGGGTGACTCGCAGTTCAGCAGCCAGGTGGACGCGCTCGTGGCAGCCGAGCCTGACGCCTACGTGGTTATCAGCTTCGACCAGGCCAACAGCATCATCCCGCTGATGACCGGTCAGGGTGTTGACCCAGGATCGATGTTCTTCGTGGACGGCAACACCGCCGACTACAGCGAGGATCTTGATCCCGGCACTCTCGAAGGCGCACAGGGCACCCAGCCCGGTTCCTTCGCAGGCGACCAGTTCAAGGAGGCGTTGGCCGGTATCGACCCTAACCTGAACGTCTGGAACTACGCAGGTGAAAGCTACGACGCCGTGAACCTCATCGCCCTCGCCGCAGATGCAGCGGGAAGCATTGACGGAGCAGCAATCGCAGCTGAACTTGAGGCAGTCTCCAAGGAGGGCACTGAGTGCTTCGACTACGCAGGCTGCATCACCCTCCAGCGCAACGGCGAGGACATCGATTACCAGGGCATCTCCGGCCCGATCACGTTCGACGAGAACGGTGATCCGACCGAAGCCTTCATCGGTATCTACGAGTTCGACGCGGACAATGTTCCGCAGCCTTACCGTTCCGAGGCCGGACAGCTCTAACCGCACCACCTGATTCACTCGCACAGTACGGAAGAACCCCTCCCAGCCTGGGAGGGGTTCTTCTGCGTGTGGGCGAGCCCTTAACGCAGCTGAGGCCCCCTCCTGGACGGAGAGGGCCTCAGCTGGTGTGAGCTACGCGGTGTCGGCGAGCGTTCCGAGGTAGAGCTGGATGACCTTCGGGTCCTTCATGAGCTCGCGTCCGGTGCCGGTGTAGGCGTCCTTGCCCTGGTCGAGGACGTAGGCGCGGTCGCAGATCTGCAGGCACCGCCGGGCGTTCTGTTCCACCATGATGACCGAGACGCCGGCCCGGTTGATTTCATGGACACGGAGGAACGTCTCATCCTGTTTGACGGGGGAGAGGCCGGCGGACGGCTCGTCAAGGAGTAGCACGGCCGGTTCCATCATGAGCGCCCTGCCCATGGCCACCATCTGCCGTTCACCACCCGAGAGTGACCCGGCGCGCTGGGCGCGCCGCTTGCCGAGTTCCGGGAAGAGGCCGGTGACAAAGTCGAAGCGTTCCTTGAAGTCCTTGGGCCGCTGGTACATGCCCATCTGAAGGTTCTCTTCGATGGTCAGGGTGGCGAAAACGTTATTGTTCTGCGGAACAAATCCCACACCCTTGCTGACCAGCTTGTTGGCTTTCAGGCCGGTGAGGTCCTGGTCACGCACCACTACGGTGCCGGAGTGCACTTTCACGAGGCCGAACATTGCCTTCAGGAGAGTCGACTTACCTGCGCCGTTGGGACCGATAATCCCAATCAGTTCACCCGACCGCGCTTCGATCGAGCAACCGTTCAGGATGTTGACGCCGGGCAGGTAGCCGGCCACCAGATCGGTGACCTTCACGACGGACTTGCCGGGCACTGACTCCGCTCCGGGGGCGCGCTGTGATCCTGCGGTTCCCGCTGCTTCGCTCATGGCCGCTTCTCCTCTGTTCCAGTGTCTCGGGCGGTGCCCTCAAGCTCGGTGATTCTGGCGTGGTTCAGGAGCCCCGCATTCTCTGTTCCCACCACAGACTCCTCGTCGTGGGAAAGCTCGGCTTCGAGCTTTTCCACGCCGTGGGAGTCGCCCAGGTCAACATCGTGGTGAGCACCGAGATAGGCGTCGATGACCGCCGGATCCTTCATGACGACGTCGGGAGTTCCCTCCGCGACCACGCGGCCTTCCGCCATGACCACCACCCAGTCCGCAACGTGCCGGACCATGTGCATGTCATGTTCGACGAACAGGACACTCATGCCCTCTGCCTTCAGGTTCTTGATGTGGTCAAGCAGGGACTGGGTGAGCGCCGGGTTCACGCCGGCCATCGGCTCGTCGAGCATCACCAGGCGCGGCTTGACCATCAGGGCCCGTGCCATCTCCAGCAGCTTGCGCTGCCCGCCGGAGAGGGAGGCGGCGTAGTCGTCACTCTTGGCATCCAGCTTGAATTTCTTCAGCAGGACCTCGGCCTGGCCGGTGATCTCCTTCTCGCGGCCGCCCCACAGGCCCTTGAAGAGGGCTCGCGCGAGGCTCTCACCCGGCTGGTCCGTAGCACCGAGGCGCATGTTCTCCATAACGGTGAGCTTGCCCATGATCTTGGTCAGCTGAAACGTGCGGACCATGCCGAGACGCGCCACTTTGTAGGGCGCGACGCCGGCCAGCGGCTTGCCGTCGAACGTCCATTCCCCGCTCTGCGGCGAATCAAACCCGGTGAGCAGATTGAACAGTGTCGTCTTGCCTGCGCCGTTCGGGCCGATGAGCGCGGTGATCTTGTTCCGCGGGATCTCGAGGTACTCAACATCGACGGCGTTGACGCCTCCGAAGCTCCGGGTGACGTTCTTCGCCGTGACAATCGGATCGCGCTTGCGGCAGCCCGGGCCGGGGGTGTCGTCGGTGATGGGCCGTGAATCAGTCATGTAGTCAATGCCATCCGCCGTGGACCCGGGCGTGGACCCGGCTGGCGATTGGGCTGAGCCGGAAACGGCATGTGCTGCGCGCCGTCCGCCTGGCTTTGCTGGGGATTGCGGTGTCGGTTCCGCCGTGGGTTCACTCATGCGAACGCCAACTCCTTCTTGTTACCGAGTACGCCCTGCGGCCTGAAGATCATGAGCAGCATGAGCGCAACACCCACCAGGATGTACCGGAGCTGACCGGCCTGGACGTTGGTGAGGAATGTGATGGCGCCGGTCTCGATGGCGCCGAAGAGCAGGCTCTGGGTGAGGGAGAGGACCACCCAGAAGATCATTGCGCCGATGACCGGGCCAAGCACGGTGGCCATGCCGCCGAGCAGCAGCACGGTGTAGAGGAAGAACGTGAGCTCCGTCGCGTAGTTCGCCGGCTGCACGGCGCCGCGGGGGATGGTGAAGATCATCCCCGCAACCGTGCCCATAAGACCACCGATGATCAGCGCCTGCATCTTGTACGCGTAGACGTTCTTGCCGAGGGAACGCACCGCGTTCTCGTCTTCGCGGATACCCTTCAGCACCCGTCCCCACGGGCTGCGCATGAGCAGCCACACGGACAGGCAGGCCAGGGCAACGATCGTCCAGCCCACCACCCGGATGAAGAGCCCGTCCGCGTTCATGCCGACCGGACCGATGTTGTAGGCGCCGTCCGGGAACGGGTTCAGCGCGAAGAACCCGTTCTCGAAACCGCCGGCGAGGCCGTTGGCTGAGCCGGTGACGTTCGTGAGGCTGTTGGTCGTCACCACATAGCGGATGATTTCCGCTGCGGCGATGGTCACGATGGCAAGGTAATCTGCGCGCAGGCGCAGGGTGGGAATGCCGAGCAGGATCGCGAAGACCACTGAACCCAGCAGCGCTATCAGTACGGCGATCGGAAGCGGCGCACCGAAACTGAGGGTCGGGATAGCGAAGCCGTACGCGCCGACCGCCATGAAACCTGCCTGGCCGAAGTTGAGCAGGCCGGTATAGCCGAAGTGCACTGCGAGGCCGAGCGCCGCCAGCGCGTAGGCCGCCGTCGTCGGGCTGATGATCTCGCCGAAGGCGAGGGCAAGAATATTTCCGAAGTCCATTTCAGGTGGCCCCTAACCTACGCGCTCTCGACGGCCGAGGATGCCCTCTGGCTTGAAGAGAAGAACAATGATCATGATGAGCAGAGCGCCGACGTACTTCAGGTCAGCCTCCAGCCAGATGGTGGACACTTCGACGAAGAGGCCAACGATAAGCGAGCCGACAAGGGCGCCGAAGACTGTACCCAGCCCGCCGAGGACCACGCCCGCGAAGATCAGCAGCAGGATCTGCTGGCCCATATTGAAGGAGACACCCGGGCGGTAGTAGGCCCAGAGGATGCCGCCGAGGGCCGCGAGTGCTCCGCCGATCACCCAGACCAGCCGGATAACGCGGTCGACGTCGATTCCTGATGCAGCGGCCAGCGCCGGGTTGTCAGCGACCGCCCGGGTTGCCTTGCCGATGCGCGTACGCAGGAGCAGGAACGCGATGAGCATGATGACAACGAGGCTGGTGATCAGCGACGTCAGGTTGTTCTGCGAGATGGATACCGGCCCGAAGTCGAGGATGCGGCCCTGTGCGCCTGGAAGCTGCTGCGTGGCACCGCCGAAGAAAAACTGGATGATGTAGCGCAGGGCCAGGGCGAGACCGATGCTGACGATCATCATCGGGATGAGCCCGGAGCCCCGCTTCCTCAGCGGCTTCCAGAGGCCGGCGTCCTGGACATAGCCCAGCGCACCTCCTGCGATGACGGCGAGGACGATTGCGAGGAACGCCGGGAGCCCGATGGCCGCGAAGGCGAAGGTCAGTACCGCCCCCGCCGTGACCATCTCTCCGTGGGCGAAGTTGGTGAGTCCGGTGGTGCCGAAGATCAGTGAGAGCCCTACCGCGCTCAGTGCCAGGAGAAGGCCGAAGCTGAGGCCGGCCACAGCGCGGTCGGCGAAGACGTTCCAGAAGCTCGTGGTTTCCAGCACAATGCCCTCACCGAAGAGGAAGAGCGTGGTGATGTTTGTGGTTCCAGCAAAGGTAACGGTGCGGGGGTTCTCCTGGCCTTCGGCCAGAGCGGCTCCCTCGGGGAGGGTGGACTCATCGAGTTCCACCTCGTAGGCACCCTGCTCCTCGACCTCAACAACCCAGCGGCCGTTTTCATCGGAGGTGGTTTCGCCTTCGAAACCCTCACCGGTGACCGTGATGCGGACGTCTGCAAGCGGACCCTCGGCGTTGCGCAGCACGCCGCTGATCCTGTTCTGGAATTCCCCGGCCTGGACGGAGGCGGGGGTCTGCATGTTCATGACAGGTGCGGCAACGGAGACTGATGCTCCTGCAGCGGGTGCGCTCATGAAGCATGCGGCCATGAGGCCGGCAATCAGGATCAGTAGCCTCCTGCGCCATGCCGGCGTCGGCTTGGTTATCAAGTTATGAACCTCCACGATGGTGGCTTGTCCGTCGAGGTACGACGGCCTTACAGCCTGTGATCGAAGTCACTCAGTGTGGAGATTATGTTACCTGCGCTGTGTTACCACTTTTTGCCATACGGGGCCTGCCAGATAGCAATTGCATAACAACTGTTCGGCGGAGGCTACCGTCGGGTAGCGCGAACGCCTTCGAGCGAGGAAACTGGGCCGGCGCCAGGGCGTGGCTAGAGGTAGAGGCCGGTGCCGGCGTCGTCGGTCTCTGGTTGCGCCACCGCATGGACGTCCCGTTCGCGCAGGAGGATGTAGTCGGTGCCGCCGACATCGACCTCGGATTTCTCTTCCGGGTCGAACAGCACGCGGTCACCGCGCGAAACCTGCCGGACGCTGGGTCCGGCTGCGGCCACATCTGCCCAGGCGAGCCGCTTGCCCATCACCGCTGTTGCGGGAATGACAATGCCCGACGACGAGCGCCGCTCGCTGCTGTCCTTGTCCAGGATGACCAGGAGGCGGTCGTGCAGCATTTTCAGCGGCAGTGCGTCGGGAAGGGGAGCTTTCGCTGCAGGGAGGTTTGGCACGCCGACAGTCTACCGTTGGCGCTTCCCAGCCACGGGTAGAGCCGGCTGGGCGGAATCAGGAACAAAACGGCGTCGGATCCGTTGATATTGGTAGGGTTGAACAATCTCAGCCCCCAGATGGAGGACTACATCACAATGGCAATCGGCGGAAACCCGGTTTTCAACGGTAAGAACTTCCGTACCGCTGCCCGCGGCAACAATTCGGCAGCGTACGGTTCCACAGCTTTGGCCGGTCAAACGGCTATGAACCAGCAGCAGCTGGAGCACCTCTACAACCAGCCTTCGGCAGGTCCTGCGGATACGGGGCGCATGACGTTCGACGACGTCATCGTCAAGACTGTTGCCACGATCGGCATGGTGTTGGTCGGCGCCGCTGTTCCGGTGTTCCTGTTCCCCTCACTGGCGCCGCTGCTGATGATTGTCGGTCTGATCGGCGGCTTCGTGCTGGGTCTGGTCAACTCCTTCAAGCGCGAGCCGGTGCCTGCGTTGATCCTTGGCTACGGGTTCCTTGAGGGCCTGTTCCTCGGTGGCATCACCATGTTCCTCGAAGCGCAATTCCCGAACATCGCCATGCAGGCGCTGATCGGTACGCTCTCCGTGTTCGCGGTGACGCTGCTGCTCTTCAAGAACGGCAAGGTCCGTGCAACGCCCAAGGCCATGAAGATCTTCATGATCATGCTGATCGGGTACGCGTTGTTCAGCCTCGTGAACCTCGGCCTGATGGTCTTCGGCGTCAGCGATGACCCGTGGGGTCTGCGCAGTGCGGACATCCCGGGCACCAACATCCCATTCGGCTTGGTCATCGGCGTGTTTGCCATCGGCCTCGCAGCTTTCTCCCTGGTCATCGACTTCACCATGATCAGCGAAGGCGTCCGCAACGGTGCGCCGCGCAAGTACTCCTGGACGGCAGCATTCGGTCTGACGGTCACTCTCGTGTGGCTGTACATCGAGTTCCTCCGCCTCATCGCAATCCTGCGTGGCAGCGAGTAAACGACACAGCGCTGAACAGAAGACCCCCGGCAACCGCCGGGGGTCTTCTGCTGTTAAGGGGAACTTTTGTGCAGATCCGGTGAGCTGGAGAGGCGCTGAACTCACCGGACCTGCACAAAAGTTCCCGCGGTGGCTGGGTGGCGGGGGTGGCTGGGTGGCGGAGAAACCTCAGGAAACTCGGCCGGCACCGTCCGCCGGGGACACCGCGAAGATGGCCGGTTCGGTGAAGCCCGCTGCGGCAAAGGCCGCCGTCACTGCTGCACCGACGCGGTCCAGATCCGCCAGTTGAACCAGCGCAATGGCCGAGCCGCCGAAGCCCCCGCCCGTCATGCGGGAACCCAGTGCACCGGCCTCTCGGGACGATTCAACGGCGAGGTCCAGTTCAGCACAGGAGATCTCAAAATCGTCCCGCATGGAGACGTGGCTCGCATCCAGCAACGGCGCAATCGCCCGTGGTCCTTCGTTACGGAGAAGCTCGACGGCGGCCTGCACCCGGGCGTTCTCCGTGACGACGTGCCGTACCCGCCGGAACGTCTCCTCGTCCAGCAGGCCGGATGCCTCCTCGAGGTCCTCTTCGCTGAGGTCGCGCAGCGCCGGAACGCCCATGACATCGGCACCGACCTCACAGGCACGACGGCGTGATGCGTAGCCGCCGGTTGCATGGGAATGACTGACCCGGGTGTCGATGACTAGGAGGGCCAAACCGTTCTCCTGCAACGGCAGGGGAACTAGCTCGGCGTGCTGCGTACGGCAGTCCAAAAACACCGCGTGTCCGAGCTTGCCCAGCAGCGACGCGGACTGGTCCATCAGGCCGGTGGGCGCGCCGACCATCTCGTTTTCGGCGCGTTGGCCGATGAGCGCGAGCTCCGAGCCGCTGAGACCGAGCCCGTACAGCTCATTGGCGGCGACCGCCACCGCGCACTCGATGGCTGCGGAGGACGACAGGCCGGCTCCAACCGGAACCTGCGAGTCAATCAGCAGGTCCATGCCCATGACCGAATGGCCCGCCTGCCGCAGGGCCCACAAAACGCCCACCGGGTAGGCAGCCCAGCCTTCGACGTCGCCGGCAGCCAGTTCATCCAGATCGCTGATGATTACCTCGCCGGAGCCGGAGAAGGTCGAACTGACCCGGACGGTGGAGTCTTCCCGGATGGAAGCTGCCACCTGCGTGGCCCGGTCGATCGCGAACGGCAGCACAAACCCGTCGTTGTAGTCGGTGTGCTCACCGATCACGTTGACGCGGCCGGGAGCTGCCCAAACGCCGAGGGGTGAGTGTCCGAAGCGATCCTCAAACTGGTGAACGAGAGTCATGCTGTTGCCTTCCCTGCTGGTGTTGCGGCGCGCAGGGTGGCGGCAACCTGCTCCGGAGTGGTGTCGTTGATGAAAGCGCCCATTGCTGATTCCGAGCCGGCGAGGAACTTCAGCTTATCCTCAGCCCTGCGGGGAGAAGTCAGCTGCAGGTGAAGGTAGCCGGCCTCGCGCAGGTCAGGAACCAGGGGCGCCTGGTGCCACGCGGCAATGTAGGGGGTGGGGGTGCTGTAGATGCCGTCCACGCGGGCCAGCAGGTCGAGGTACAGCGTGGTCAGCTCGTCCTTTTCCTCGCCGGTCAGTGCGGCAATATCGGGAACGTGACGGTGCGGCACCAGGTGCACTTCCAGCGGCCAGCGTGCAGCGAACGGCACGTAGGCGCTGAAGTGTTCGCCTTCAAGCACCATGCGCTCGCCGGATTCACGCTCGGACTTCAGCACGGAGCCCATCAGGGTGCCGCGCCCGTCGACGGCGTCAAAATAGCGCCGGGCAGCCTGGCCCATCAGCGCCGCGCGAGGCGGAACGAACGGATAGGCGTAGATCTGCCCATGCGGATGCAGCAGGGTCACCCCGATGTCCGCGCCGCGATTCTCGAACGGGAAAACCTGCCGGATGCCTTCCATTGCGGACAACGCTTCGGTCCGGTGTGCCCACGCTTCGACGACGGTGCGAGCCCGCTCCGGCGGCAAGGACCCGAAGGAGCCCTCGTGGGAGGAATCGAACGCGACCACTTCGCACCGTCCGAAGGCCGTCGTCGTCGTGCCCCAACCTGTGCTGGCGGGCTGGAGGTCCGGCAGCTC
Source organism: Arthrobacter sp. Soil782 (assembly GCF_001428435.1). Taxonomy (GTDB): domain Bacteria; phylum Actinomycetota; class Actinomycetes; order Actinomycetales; family Micrococcaceae; genus Arthrobacter_D; species Arthrobacter_D parietis. The sequence continues at coordinate 392,214 of NZ_LMSO01000009.1, read as the reverse complement.
ACCGAGAGAGGGTCCAAAGGAGGAGAAGCGGTTCTCAAACACCACGACCTCATAGTCGGAGGCGGGAACTTCGGACAGATTGCCGGCTGTGGAGGGGCACAGCGGACACTGGTCCGCGGGGGGCAGGTGGGTGCGCGTTTGCCGGTGTGCGGCCACGGCTGTCCATTCGCCGGTCAGGGGATCGTAGCGTACGTCTCCCGTGCCGCCGCGGGGAGGGAGACCACGGGAATCGACGACGGCGGCAGGATCGCGGTGCAGCGACGCCGCCTCCTCGCCGGCGTCGAAATAGATCAGCTCGCGTCCGTCGGATAAGCGGGTGGGGGTTACCTGGGTCATGGTGTGTCCTGGGGTTTGGGGGATGGGCCGGTTGGGGGAGTGAGGATGCTCGTTGTCCGGGCATAGCGCGGGTCATCCGGCTCGGAGTCGGTCACAATGCAGTGCACCCGCTCGATCCCGGTGATGCGGGCAAGGCTCACCGTGCCGAACTTGGTGGAGTCAGCCAGAACGACCAGCCGGCCGCACTGCTCGGCAAACGCACGGTTTGTGTCCGCCTCGGCAAGATTGGGGGTGGTGATCCCGGCCTGGGCGTCCACGCCGTGAGCACCCATGAAGCACAGGTCCACGTTGAAGGACCGGACGGTGGCTGCGGCAATGGGCCCTACCAGCGCTTCGGAAGGGGAGCGCTCACCGCCGGTCAGCAGGACGGTCACGCCAGGTGTTGCAGCCCGGTGCAGCTTCTCGGCGGCGGGCAGGGAATTGGTAAGGATGGTCAGAGGCCCGGAGAGGTGCTCGACCAGGCGGTAGGTGGTGGTTCCGCCGGTGAGCGCCACGGTCATGCCCGGTTGGATGAGGGCTGCCGCCGCTGCCGCAATGGACTCCTTGGCCTCGATGCGCTGGTCTGCGTTGACACCGAATCCGGGTTCGATTGCACTGAGTGCGGTCCGGGATGCTGCGCCGCCGTGGACCTTGCGCAGTGCGCCGGCGGAATCGAGCACATCGATGTCCCGCCGGATGGTCATCTCCGAGACCCCCAAGGCCTCGGCCAGCTCGCCGACGCGGACCGTCCGCCGCACGCCGAGCCTCGCAAGAATGGCAGCATGCCGGTCGGCAGCGAGCATCAGCGGACTCCAAGCGTTGGCGGAAGATGGCACTTAACAAAATACAACGGTTTCGAACACATTCAAACAGTTGAGCGAAAACGGTTCTGTCAGGCGGTTGTGAAAAGATTGAGGCATGACGCGTCCTTCGCGGCGGAAAACGCAGCAGTCCCTCTCGAACGGCTTTGTTGCGCCCTCGGGCCGGTCCGCCGGCGAGGATGTGCCCTACGCGCTGAGGATCGGAGCGGCGTGGGCGTGGCGCGTCGGCCTGATTCTTGTGGTATCCGCTGCGGTGCTGTGGCTGATGAGCCAGATTTCACTGCTGGTCATTCCCCTGATGATCGCGGGCCTCCTTTCGAGTCTCCTGCTGCCGGCGGTAACCTTCCTGCGCGCACGCAAAGTGCCGGGCGGAATCGCCGTTTCCGTCATCGTTCTCGGATTCCTGCTCGCCGTGGCCGCAACCCTTTCACTGGTCGGGCAGCAGCTCGCCGTCGGGTTCGCTTCACTCTGGGACGAGGCGCTGGCGGGTATCGAGCAGGTGCAGGAGTGGCTTTCCGACGGTCCACTGGACCTCACCTCGTCACAGATTGACGGCTTCATCGACGAAGTCGCCAATGCCGTGGACAACAACAGCGGGGTGATTGTCAGCGGAGCGCTCTCCTTCGGATCCGGTGCCGGCTACTTCCTGGCCGGACTGCTGCTCACGGTGTTTGCGCTGATCTTCTTCCTGCACGACGGCGACAGCATCTGGCGCTTCATCGCCGGCCTCGCACCGCGGCGGGCCCGGGCGGCGATCGCGGGCGCCGGCCGCCAGGGCTGGACCTCGATGGCCAACTACGTCCGGGTGCAGATCCTCGTTGCTTTCATCGACGCTGTCGGAATCGGTCTGGGAGCCGCCATCATTGGCGTGCCGCTCGTTCTTCCGTTGACGGTTTTAGTCTTCCTGGGCTCGTTCATACCCATTCTCGGTGCGCTCTTCACCGGCATGGTGGCTGTCCTGCTGGCCCTGGTGGCCAATGGATGGGTCAACGCACTGGTGATGCTCGCCATCGTGCTGCTGGTGCAGCAGGTGGAAGGGCATATCCTGCAGCCGTTCGTCATGGGCCGCGCCGTCTCGCTGCACCCCCTCGCAGTGGTGCTGGCGGTTGCGGGCGGTTCCCTCATTGCCGGCGTTGCCGGCGCCTTGTTTTCCGTACCGCTGTTGGCGATCCTCAACACGGTTGTTCGTTACATAGCGGGCCGCACCTGGGAGACGGATCCTGCCCTCGGTGCGCCCGCGGGACATCCCGGCCCGGGCTCTGTCCCTGCACCCTACTCATCCGGTGAATCACTTGGGCCGGAACCCTCTCCGAAAGAAGCCTCAACGTGACCACCGATCTCGCCCAGCTGGCAGTGACCCTCGAGGACGTCCTCGAAGCTCAGAAAATGCTCGACGGCGTCATTGCGTACACGCCGATCGAAGACTCCCGCGCACTTGGCAGGCTGACCGGTGCCAAGGTTTCGCTCAAATGCGAGAACCTGCAGCGCGCCGGCTCCTTCAAGGTGCGCGGCGCCTACACGCGGATGGCCAGGCTTTCCGCGGAGGAGCGGGCACGCGGCGTCGTCGCAGCCTCGGCCGGCAACCACGCCCAGGGCGTAGCAGTAGCGGCCGCCCGGCTCGGCATCAAGGCACGCATCTACATGCCGCTCGGTGTGGCGCTGCCGAAGCTCGCGGCAACCCGCGGGCATGGTGCTGAAGTGGTGCTCCACGGGCACAACGTGGATGAAGCCCTGACCGAGGCCAAACGGTACGCGGATGAGCATGGTGCTGTCTTTGTGCACCCGTTCGACAACGTGGACGTGGTGGCCGGCCAGGGGACCATCGGCCTCGAAATCCTCGAGCAGGTTCCGGACGTTGACACCATCCTCATGGGGGTTGGCGGCGGCGGGCTGCTGGCAGGCGTCTCAGTTGCCGTCAAGGCCCGTGCCAGGGAGCTGGGCCGGGAAATCCGCGTGATCGGCGTGCAGGCGGAGAACGCAGCCGCCTATCCGCCGTCGCTCGCAGCGGACGCCCTCGTGCCGCTGCAGAAGGTTTCCACAATTGCGGACGGCATTGCCGTGGGCCGGCCGGGGCAGCTTCCGTTCTCGATTATCCGCGAACTCGTCGACGACGTTGTCACGGTGAGCGAGGATTCCCTTGCCCGCGCGCTGATCTTCCTGCTGGAGCGGTCCAAGATGGTGGTGGAGCCGGCCGGCGCGGTGGGCGTCGCGGCACTGCTGGACGGAAAGCTGACGGAAAACGGGGCCAACCCGGGGAACACCGTCGTCGTACTTTCCGGCGGCAACATCGACCCCATGCTGATGCTCAAGGTCATCCAGCGCGGCCTCGCTGCTGCAGGCAGGTATCTGGTGGTGCGGATGCTGCTCGATGACCGGCCCGGTTCGCTGGCCACCATTTCCCGCATCATTGCGGAGTCTGACGCCAACGTGACCGGTGTAGATCACACGCGGGTGGGCGGCTCGATCAGCATGGGGGACGTGGCAATCACCATCAACATGGAGACGAAGGGCGAGGAACACTGCGAGCAGGTGCTGAACAACCTGCGCGCAGAGGGCTTCCAACCCGTCGTCATCCAGGGCTGACATGCTGGCAGCGCGGGCGCGGGGTGCGTTATCGACTGTCGTCGGCTTCGCTGCCCTGCTGTGGATCGTCCACCTGGTCAACACGGCCACCGGCTTCTTCCTGATCCGGCTGCTGGGCATTGTGCCGCGTGAAGTGGAAGGGCTCGACGGCGTGCTGTTTGCGCCGCTGCTGCACGCGGATGCTGGACACCTGTTCAGCAACACTCTGCCGCTGCTGGTCCTGGGGTTTCTGGCGTTCCTGGAGGGCGCCCGGCGTTTCGCCGTGGCAGTCGGCGCAAGCTGGCTGGCCTCCGGGCTGGGCGTGTGGATCTTCGGCGGCGGGGTGACCATCGGTGCGTCCGGGCTGGTTTTCGGCCTGTTTGCCTACCTGCTGGTCCGCGGCTTCTACAACCGGGACTGGAAGCAGATCCTGCTCGCCGGGCTGCTCTTCCTCATGTACGGCTCGCTGCTCTGGGGCGTGCTGCCGCAGTTCGGCTCGAATATCTCCTGGCAGGCCCACCTCTTCGGGGCGCTCGGCGGAGTACTGGCTGCGCTGATACTGAAGAGGCGGCCGGCCCCGTCAGGGACCGACCGCCTCAGCGCTAGTTGAGAAGTACAGCTAGCCCGCGTAGGGCTTAGCCGACAGGACCTCGACGGTGATTTCCTTGCCGTTGGGCGCGGTGTACTTCACGGTGTCTCCGGCCTTGTGACCCTGGATCGCTGCGCCCAGCGGGGACCTCTCGCTGTAGACGTTGAGATCCGTGTCCCCGGCTACTTCCCGGCTGCCCAGGAGGAAGGTCTCCTTGTCTCCGGCGATGTTCGCCTCGACCAGCATGCCCGGCTCAACAATGCCGTCATCTGCCGGGGACTCGCCCACGTGTGCGTTGTTCAGCAGTTCGGTCAGCTGCCGGATGCGGGCCTCGGCCTTGCCCTGCTCTTCCTTGGCTGCGTGGTAGCCGCCGTTCTCCTTGAGGTCACCCTCAGAGCGGGCCTGCTCAATGCGGGAAACGATCTCGGTGCGGCCTGGGCCGGACAGGTGGTCCAGCTCAGCCTTGAGGCGGTCGTAGGACTCCTTGGTGAGCCAGGCGACGGATGCGCTGTTGGTGGACACGATATCTCCTTAGGTACGTCGAAGCCCTCAAGCGGGATTCGGCTGCGGTCTTTGCCGTGATGCGCGCATCTACAAGCAAAGACCCCGCCTGCGTGATGGCCTCTTCTCCTGAAGTACTTCAGTAGGAACCAACCGCGGGGCGGGGCGGAACGTATCAGTCCATTATAGACAGCAAGCTTCAAATACCCAATAACCGGGCGGATTCTGGATCAGTGACAGTCAGGATTCCTCAAGGATCCAGCAGGCGTTGATGCCGCCGCTGACCCCCTGGGACTCGGTGCGGACCGTGGTGCTGTGGGACGAGGTGCCACCGTCAACGGATTGGGAGTTGGTGGGCGGGATGGTCACCACGGTCCAGCCCACGATGGCGTAGGACTGGTTCAGTACCTGCACAGCGCACTGCGCCGTGGCGCCCGGATCCTTGGTGACCTCATAGTCCACGCGGGCCACGGCGGGGCCATCAATGCTGAAACCTACGTCCTTTGATGAAACCTCCGGTGTACCGGCGAAGATACTGAAAACACCCGTGGCAACCACCGCTGAAGTCAGGGCGGCCCAGACCAGCCAGCGCTTGTGCCGGCGAGCATGCCCGGTGGCGGGCCGCTGCGGCTTGGGGGCGCCGTAGCGATTGGCTACTCTTGGTACTGGCGCGTGGTCGGTGCTCATCGGTTCCAAGTTTACCAACCGGTGCGTTGGTGAATTTCCGTCATTTTCCAGCCGGCGCCCTGACCGGGGCCGCTTGCCTTGTCACACCAGGAAAGATTCAGGAGCATTCAGTGCCCAGCCCGGAGCAAATTCCAGCTACTCCTTCAGGAAATCCAGTGAACGACGGCGGCTACCGCCTTCTCGCGGTGCATGCGCACCCCGATGACGAGTCGAGCAAGGGCGCGGCCACCATGGCCAGCTACGTCGCAGCCGGCGTCTCCGTGATGGTGGCCACCTGCACCGGCGGCGAGCGCGGCGACATCCTGAATGCGCAGATGGCCGACGTGCCGCACGCGGCCCGCGACCTCGCGGGTCTGCGGCGCCTGGAGATGGCTGAGGCAGCAGCGGCGCTCGGAGTGGAACACCGCTGGCTCGGATTCGTTGACTCGGGACTGCCGGAGGGGGACCCGCTTCCGCCGCTGCCGCCCGGTTGCTTCGCGCTGCAGCCTCTCGAGCGGGCAGCCGCGCCGCTGGTGCAGCTGGTCCGGGAGTACCGGCCGCACGTGATCCTGAGTTATGACGAGAACGGCGGGTACCCGCACCCGGACCACATCATGGCGCACCGGGTAGCGGTTGAGGCGTACGAGGCCGCGGGGGACCCGTCCCGCTATGCCGGTATTGGCGAGCCGTGGAATCCGCTGAAGCTCTACTATGACCGCGCGTTCAATCCGGAGCGGTTCCGTGCCCTGCACTTTGCACTGGAGGAGGCCGGACTGCAGTCGCCCTACGCAGAGCGGATTGCAGCCTGGCTGGAAGCGGACGCCGAGGGCCACCAGCCCGCGCGGCCAACCCATCCCACCACAACGCAGATCGACTGCGGCGACTTCTTCGAACACCGGGAGCGGGCACTGCTGGCTCACCGCACGCAGGTGGAACCGGGCGGCTTCTTCTTTGCGGTTTCCGCTGATCTGCAGCGCAAGGTCTGGCCGTGGGAGGACTACTCGCTGATCTCCTCCCGTGTACCGCAGGAGTTGCCTGAAACGGACTTCTTTGCGGGCATAGAATAATTCCGTGGCTATTCCTGCCGTTGGCATCGATGCCATGTCTCCTCGTGAAAGTGGTGCTCTGGAGTGCTCTCCCTGCTGAATCTGGCCGCAACCGTGACCCCGGCGCCCGGTGATGACCCCTCACTGCGCCCCGGGCTTGATCCGGCCGATGTAACCCCCGGATTGCTCGGGTTCCTGGCAACTCTCTTCCTGGTGATCGCAGTGATCTTCCTGATCCGTGACATGACACGCAGGATCCGCCGTGTGCGCTACCGGGAGATGGCACTCCTTGAGGAAGAGGAAGCCCGGCAACGTCCGGAAGAGGCCCGACGCGGTCCCGGGGAACCGGAAGGTGTAGTGGAGGACTCTGACTACACTCCTGGAGAGCCGGAAAAACGGCACACCGCCGGCGGTGCACACGGACCGGAAGCACCATAGATCAGATGCGGTATCTGTTGTCAGTGCTTCATGACGCGCCCGGTCTCGCCACCTCGGATGAGATGGCTGCCATCGACGCTTTCAACGACAAGCTCCGGGCGGATGGTCATTGGGTTTTCGCCGGAGGTCTCGGCTCTCCCTGTAAGCCTGCGCTCGTCGCCCGGAGCTAGGGCTTGCAGTGGCAATCCGGGCTCAGCGCAGCGGGTTGAGGACCGCGATCAGGATGGCGATGAAGTGGGCGGCGAACGCTGCGACGGTGAACGCGTGGAATAGTTCGTGGAAGCCGAACCAGTGCGGACTGGGGTTGGGCCGCTTGAGCCCGTAGATCACCGCACCGGCAATGTAGAACACTCCGCCGACCAGGATGAGTACGGTGGCCGGCACGCTGGCGGCGAGGAAGTCCGGCAGGAACAGTAGGGCCGCGAGGCCGAGCGCGATGTAGATGGGCACGTAGAGCCAGCGCGGCGCATTGACCCACAGCACGCGGAAGAGCACGCCCGCGATGGCTCCGCACCAGATCAGCCAGAGCAGGAAGGTGGCTTTATCCTGGGGCAGCAGCGCCCAGGAAAGCGGCGTATAGCTGCCCGCGATCACCAGCATGATGTTGGTGTGGTCCAAACGTTTGAGCACCGTCTTGGTGCGGGGCTGCCAGTTGCCGCGGTGGTAGACGGCGCTCACGCCGAAGAGCAGGACTCCCGTGAACGCGTAGATCGCCGAGGTGACTTTTCCGGCCGGAGTGGGTGCCAGGACAACAAGCACAATCCCGGCGGCGATAGCCAGGGGAGTGGCTCCGAGGTGGATCCATCCCCGCCACCTCGGCTTGATGTTCAGGGCGTCTGCAGCGCGTTCGACGGCGGATTCCACAGGACCGTCAACGGGTGCCGATTCGTCCGGTTGCCGGCGGGGATTGGGTGCACCGGCTGGAGGAGAAACGCGTCGGCTCATGACCGGAATTCTATCTGACCGGCCCATAAGTTACTAACGGGTAACAAGCGCCGCAGCCCACACTGCGGGGCTCGTGCCGGTACGGTAGGAACTGAATCTCACTAGCTGATCGGAAGGACGGGTGGGCGCTGCCGTGATGTTTCCCTCGTTTGCCTACAACTTCTACGAGCGCAAACTCCAGCGGTCACTGGCAGCCGACCGCATCCCCCACCACATCGGCGTCATGGTGGACGGCAACCGACGCTGGGCGAAGCTTGCCGGCGCACCGACGCAGCACGGCCATCAGGCCGGCGCAGACAAGATCCTCGAGTTCCTCGGCTGGTGCCGGGAGCTCGGCGTCGAAATGGTCACGCTCTACATGCTGTCCACGGACAACATGAGCCGCTCGGCGGAGGAAATCGAGCAGCTTCTGGACATCATCGGGAACACCCTGGACCGCCTGGGTGAAACGCGGGCAGTTCGCGTCCAGCCGGTCGGCGCTCTCGATCTCCTTCCGGAGCACCTCGCGGTCAAGGTCACCGAACTCGCCGAACGCACCGCGTGCATTGAAGGGTTACACGTCAATGTGGCCGTCGGTTACGGCGGGCGCCGTGAGATTGTCGACGCCGTCAAGGAACTGCTGATGCATGCGGACTCCGAGGGCGCATCGCTGGCCGATGTTGCCGGCAACCTGTCAGTAGGACAGATTTCCGAGTACCTGTACACGCGCGGCCAGCCGGATCCGGACCTCGTGATCCGCACCTCGGGCGAGCTGCGGCTTTCCGGCTTCCTCATGTGGCAGAGCGCGTACAGCGAGTTCTACTTCTGCGAGGCGCTCTGGCCGGACTTCCGGCGGGTCGATTTCCTTCGCGCGCTGCGTGATTACGGACGCCGGCAACGCCGCTTCGGCGGGTAGTGTTCCTTTCGCATTCCGTCACCCAAAATTCACGCGACACGCACGCATTGCCGGTGCCGCCGTCGTCGTTCGCGGGCGTAATGTCTGTTGCAACAGCAGGCACCCGCCGGCTGTTCGGGGAGGCCACCTATGCAGGCACCGTGCTCACCAGCACCGGTTCTGAAAAGGGGAGGCCGCGCGCGGCCTTCTGGCCGGCCCGCCTCACCCAAGCCCTAGATTATTCTCGGGCGTTCCTCGCCCGGGGAAGTGGAGTTGAAGTGGCCACATCTCGCACAACCCAGCGATCCGCAACCGATACGCCCAGCAACACCAAGGCCCGCCCGGCGGCGCAGGACGAACAACTCCTCGCAGCGGCGGGCCTTTCTGCTGTCGAGAGTCTCGGCAGCCGCAGCTACGTCCTGGATACCTCGGTACTGCTGTCGGATCCGCGGGCGATCACACGCTTCGCGGAACATGAGGTGATCCTGCCGATCGTGGTGATCACCGAACTCGAAGGCAAACGCCACGATCCCGAGCTGGGCTTCTTCGCACGCAAGGCCCTGCGGCTCCTGGATGAGCTGAGGGTGCAGCACAACGGGCTGAACCAGGCTATTCCGCTGGGAACCGATGGCGGTACGCTCCGGGTGGAACTCAATCACGTGTCCACCGAGGTGCTGCCGGTCGGCTTCCGCAGCGGCGACAATGACTCCCGGATCCTGGCCGTGGCCAAGAACCTCTCGGACGAGGGCCGCAACGTCACGGTGGTGTCCAAGGACCTGCCGATGCGCGTGAAGGCCTCCGCGATGGGGCTGCAGGCGGATGAGTACCGCAATGAGCTCGTCAAGGATTCCGGCTGGACGGGAGTTGCGGAGCTGGACACCCTGGACGACGACGTCGACACCCTCTATGCGCATGAGCCCGTCTTCCTGCCGGACGCCGCGGAACTGCCCGCAAACACCGGGGTCATCCTCCACTCCGGGAAGGGTTCAGCCCTTGGCCGGGTGGGCGCCGACAAGCAGGTGCGGCTGGTCCGGGGGGACCGCGACGTCTTCGGGCTGCATGGCCGGTCCGCCGAACAGCGGCTCGCAATTGACCTGCTGATGGATCCAGAGGTAGGCATCGTATCCCTCGGCGGGCGTGCCGGCACCGGAAAGTCGGCACTGGCGCTGTGTGCCGGACTCGAAGCTGTCCTTGAGCGGCAGGAGCACCGCAAGGTAGTGGTGTTCCGGCCGCTGTACGCGGTGGGCGGCCAGGAACTCGGCTACCTGCCGGGCGGCGAGAGCGAGAAAATGAACCCCTGGGCGCAGGCGGTCTTCGATACCCTCGGGGCGCTGGTCTCGCAGGAGGTAGTGGAGGAAGTCATGGACCGCGGGATGCTGGAGGTCCTGCCGCTCACCCATATCCGCGGCCGGTCCCTCCATGATTCCTTTGTGATCGTGGACGAGGCGCAGTCGCTCGAGAAGAACGTGCTCCTTACGGTGATGAGCAGGATCGGGCAGAACTCCAAAATCGTGCTCACCCATGACGTGGCGCAGCGGGACAATCTGCGGGTGGGCCGGCATGACGGCATTGCCGCCGTCGTCGAGACGCTCAAGGGGCACCCGTTGTTCGGTCACATCACGCTGACGCGTTCCGAGCGCTCGCCGATCGCCGCACTGGTGACGGACCTGCTGGAGGGTGCCGAAATCTAGGGCTTGCGTTCCGTGGCGGGTCAGCCGACCTGCCACGGAATGTGGTCGCGCACGTCGGTGAGCGTGGGTGGGGCGTCGGTGAACAAATCATCAACCATGTACTCATCCACTCCGCTGATGGCCAGCCGGTGGCCGCAGCCTGCGAGGTCGCCGTCGAGTGCTGTTGTTGAGACGCAGATTGCTGTGGCGACGTCCACCAGCACGCGGGTTCGGCCTGTTCCAATGAGCGGGCGGCCCGGCGTGAATGGCTGGTAGGAGATGTTCGGGGTGGCGGTGGCGGCGAGAACACGGCGGCCCTCGTGGACGTCTTCGCTGATGTCCTCGAGTTCAACCCGGTTGGCGAACGGCGTCTCATACGGCACCGGAGCGTCCCCCGCAAGTTCCACGGGGTCAAGCATGGCAGACCACCGCGGGTCACCGAACGCCGGTTCTCCGTAGGCGGCTTTGGGGCGGCGGTGGACGTACCCGGTTTCGTTGTAGACCGGGCTGACGAGGTTCGGGGCAACGAGCCAGGAACTCTTGCTCCCACTGACGTAGAAGGAGTCTCGGGAATGCTCGTTGCCGGTGCTGCTGTGGAGGAGGGCTCCCGCAGCCGTTTCAACCCTTAGCGCCTGCGGCCGGCGTACCCAGGCGCGCAGCGGATCCGACTCCCCGTCGGTGCTGATCCAGGACACGGAGAACCGAACCGTTTCCCAGCGCCACGGCGAGGAACGGCAGAGGGATCGGAAGAGGCTCGCCGGGTTTAAACCGCTTGAGGCGGACATATCCACAGTGTAAGCCAGGCGTTTGAGTTCCCGGCGCCGGATTCGGTTACGGTAGGCAGATGCTGGCGCTGATGGGGGAGTACTGGGACACCGCACCCGTGGCGTTCTGGCTGTGCGCCCTTGCGCTGGCGCTGCTCGCGGTGATCGGGATCTGGCTCAGCGTCATCGATATCCAAACCCACCGGCTTCCCAACCGGATCATCTTTCCCTCCTACCCGGCGGCCGGTGTACTGCTCATAGCTGCGGCGCTCGCGGCACAGGACTGGGGCCGGCTGGTGTCCCTTGCCGGCGGGGCGGCTGTGCTGTGGGTGTTCTACTTCATCCTGCGCCTGATCTACCCGGCCGGTATGGGCTTCGGTGATGTGAAGCTTGCCGGGGTGCTGGGCCTGTATCTCGGCTTTGTGGGTTGGTCCTTCCTGCTGTGGGGTACCTTCGCGGCCTTCCTCCTCGGCGGACTGTGGGGTGTTCTCCTCATCATCAGCCGGAGAGGTAACGCCAAGACGGCCATCCCGTTCGGGCCGTTCATGATCGTCGGGGCAGGGCTGGTCCTCGCACTAGGCTGAGGAATATGCCTATCCCCGAGTTCGTCCAGGACCTGCGTTCCAAGATCGGCCATGATCCGCTGTGGCTTCCCGGAGCAGCGGCGGTGGTGTATGACGACGACGGCCGCGTCCTGCTCGGACGCCGAGCCGACACCGGCCAGTGGACCCTCATCACCGGGATGATTGAGCCGGGCGAAGAGCCCGCCCCGGCCATTGTCCGTGAGGTGGAGGAGGAGACCGGCGTGTCAGTGGAGGTTGAGCACCTGGTGAGTGTCGACGTCGTCGGGCCGGTGATTTTCCCGAATTCCGACGTCTGCAGGTTCCTGAGCCTGGTGTTCCGATGCCGGTACCTTTCCGGTGAGGCGCGCGTGAATGACGACGAGTCCATGGACGTGCGGTGGTTCTCACTCGATGACCTTCCGGAGCTGAACCCGCTTCACCGCAAGCACGCCGAGAATGCACGCTACTCGACGGGTGTTCCCGACTTCGTGCGCTGATTGCGCGCTACTGCTCGGGGGTCCCGTTGCTCTTGGCTGCACCGTTCCGGGCTGCGGCGAGTTCGCGTTCCATCCGCTCGGCTTCCTCCCCGCCGACGGCTTCACCGCGGGCGACCATGCCGGAGGTCTCGGACAGCGGGATCTCCTTCAGCGTGATCGCGAGAATCAATGCGATCACCAGGAACGGCACAAGGTACCAGAACACCGGCGCGAGCGACTGGGCATAGGCCTCGACGACGGCATCCTGCAACGGTTCGGGCAGCTGGGCCAGCGCGGCAGGGCTTAGGGTCGCAGCCGACTGATCGGCCTGCTCCGCGGAGGCACCGAAGCCGGCAAACGCCGTCGTCAGTGATTCAGTGAGCCGGCTCGTGAAGATCGCACCGAAGACCGCAACCCCGAGGGAGGCACCTACTTCACGGAAGTAGTTGTTGGTGCTCGTAGCGGTGCCGATCATTGTGGCGGGAACGGCGTTCTGGACGACGAGGACGATCACCTGCATGATCAGGCCCAGTCCTGCGCCGAAGAAGAACAGCTGCACGCAGATGACCCAGACCGGGGTGGCGGCGGTGAGGGTGGTCATCCAGACCAGGGCGGCGATGGTGAGCGAGGTGCCCAGAATTGGGTACAGCTTGTACTTTCCGGTGCGGGAGATGGCAATACCGGAGTAGATGGACGTGCCCATCAGGCCCACCATCATGGGCAGCATCAGCAGGCCCGATGCCGCGGCGGACGTGCCGGAAGACATCTGCAGGAACGTCGGCACGAAGGCCAGTGCGGCGAACATGCCGAGGCCAAGGGTCAGGCCGATGGCGGTGCTGTTGACGAAGACCCGGTTGCGGAAGAGTCCGAGCGGGATGATCGGATCCTCGGCGCGGCGTTCGGCCATAATGAAGCCGGCCGCCGCGAGCACCATGCCGATCCCGAAGGCCCAGGTGAGGGAGGAGCCCCAGCCGTGCTCTGAATCTGCTCCGAAGTCGGTGAAGAAGATGAGGCAGGTGGTGGCGATGGAGAGGAGTAGGACGCCGGGCAGATCGATCTTCCGGCTGGACTTCCTGCTGGGCAGAGTGAGGGTGAACCACGCGACGAGGAACGCGGCGATACCGATCGGGATATTGATGTAGAACGCCCATTGCCAGGTCAGGTGGTCAACGAAGTAGCCGCCGAGGAGCGGTCCGGCCACAGCGGAGAGGCCGAAGATGCCGCCGAGCGGGCCCATGTACTTTCCTCGCTCGTTGGCGGGAACGATGTCCGCGATGATTGCCTGCGAGAGGATCATAAGGCCGCCGCCGCCCAGGCCCTGGATGGCGCGGAAGATGACGAACGCCCAGAAGTCGGTGGCGAAGGCGCAGCCGATGGAGGCGATCGTGAACAGCGCGATTGCGAAGAGGAAGAGGTTCCTGCGCCCGAGCACGTCGCCGAACTTGCCGTAGATGGGCATGACGATGGTGGTGGCGAGCAGGTACGCCGTGGTGATCCAGGTCTGGTGCTCAACGCCGCCGAGCTCGCCGACGATGGTCGGCATGGCGGTGGAGACGATTGTCTGGTCGAGGCTGGATAGCAGCATCCCCGCAATCAGGGCGGAGAAGATGATCCAGATCCGCCGCTGCGTCAGCAGCAGGGGCCCGGTGGTGGCGGTAGCCGAACTCATGGTTGTCCTTCGGAGGCTTGGGTGGTGCTTAGTGCTGGGGGGCTTAGTGCTGGAGGGCTGCGGCTACCGGAACAGGTAACCGGCGGCGTCGATGTTGGTGTCGAGGATGTCCCGGTAGTTCTGAGGCGATTCGGCGGAGAGGAACTCGTGCATCGAGACCCACGCGATGTGGCGCACCACATGGGCTGAGAGAACTGCCCGGGGATCGTTCGGCGCCATCCCTTCGCGGCGGGCGATCAGTGCGGCGAACTCGCGTTCGCGTTCGATGGATTCGCCGAAGAACCGGGCAAGGATCTCAGGTTCTCGCTGCATAACCGCGTGCAGTTGGGCGAACTCCTCACGGGTGAGGGCGAGGCTCTCGCCGGAGCGCCGTGCATACGTCCGCAGTGCCTCGAGCAGCGGTTCCTTCTTGGCGCTGGCGAGGAACTCGGCGACGAGATCCTCGGGGAAGTGCGCGTCCTCGTCATGGCCGAGCACCGCATCCTCTTTGGAGGGGAAGTAGTTGAAGAAGGTCCGGCGTGAGATTCCAACTCGCTCGCACAGCTCCTCAACGGTGAAGCCGGAGAGACCCGACGAAGCCGTCAGCTCGCGGGCGACGCTGCAGATGGACGCGCGGGTGGCGCGCCGTTTGCGCTCGCGGAGGCCGCCGTCGTCGTTTTCTGCACTATTACTCACGAAGTGTATTTTTGCACTATCAACACCTAAGTGCAACTAAGTTCGCAGGTCACATTGGGGAAACGCTTTCCTGAATATTGCCTGAACTCTTGAATGTGACCGCTCTCACGGTTAGGCTGATTTTCATTGGTCTCCGTGAATCGTTTCATTGCCCGTGCCTCTGTAGTGCGCAGGGCATCTCTCGGGCGGCCCGAGAACCACCGATATTTCACTGTCGAACTAAAAGGTGTGATGCCATGACCCTCGAAAATTCGCGTCCGCATTCTGCGCGCGCCCTGATAGCAGGGGCCGCCATTGTCGGTCTCTGTACAGCGACGACGCCTGCCCTGGCGGCAGAGGAGCCGCTGACCCGCTCATTCGACTTCGGTACCAGCGACAGCCCCGTCGGGGAGGGCTGGATCGGAGTCGCTGAAAGTAACCGCTACTCGGCGGAAGCCGGCTACGGCATCGTTCCGGTCAACGGAGTTAATCCCATCTCACGGCTTCGGACCCCAACTGTCCCGGACCCGGTCGCGAATGACTTTGTGCTCGCAACCGCCTGGGGCTTCGTCGCCGATGTCCCGAACGGCTCCTACAGTGTTCGGGTCATCTCAGGCGATCAGCTCGTCAACGGTGGCACCACCAATACAACTGTCGCGCTCGAAGGCACGGCAGCCGGAACCATCCAGGCGCGCCGCTCCGTAGCTGAGCAAACGTGGCAGACCACCGTTGAAGATGGTCAGCTCACCATGGATTTCACCGGCGAAGGAGCCGGCGCCTACGTCAACGGCGTCGTCATCACGGAGGTTGAAGCAACACCAGCACCTGAACCTGAACCCGAGCCGGAAGAGCCGGTCTCAACCCTGGCCGCGCCGCAGTCCGTGCGTATGTCCCATGTAACATCCGAGGCGGTGACCCTGCGCTGGAATGAAGTCAGCGGAGCCACGGCCTACGTTGTCTCCCGGGCTGACGCAGTCGACGGTCCCTACACGAAGGTTGCGGAAACCGGTGAGCGGACTGTTTACCTGACCGACCCCGTCGACACGACGAAGGTTCACTACTACAAGGTGCAGGCGCGCGGCGCTGACGGTCTCTCGCCGTCGTCGGCCGCGGCTGCCTCCAGTCTGAGCACCGACGCACCGGCGCTTCCCGGGGACGGCGTGCTGTCGCTGGATCTGGGCAACGGAGAAACCGCGCCGGGCGCCGTCCGGATCGATGAAACGACGGCCTACACCGCAGAGAAACGCGCAGGCTTCGTAGACGTGTCCCAGGTTTCCGCCACCGACCGCGGTACGGAGGACGCCACGCGCTCCGACTTCGTCACCGTCGGCGACACCGAACTTGTGGTTGACCTGCCGAATGGCAACTACACGGCCAACCTGATTGCCGGTGACACCGAGGGCGCAACCGATATCGCGATCACGGCCGAGCAGATGGCCAAGGTGCAGCCGACCGCGAAGGCGGCCGGTGAGTACCTCGAAATGGCCTTCGACATCGCAGTGGTGGATGGCCAGCTGAACCTCGAGTTCGCAGGGACCGCAGCGAACCTGAATTCGCTGGTGCTGACCCGGCAGACTCCACTGGAGGCCGGCCCGCAGCCGACCGCCTGGATCACCGGCGACTCCACCGTCCAGACCTACACCTCCGGTTACGCGCCGCAGGCCGGTTGGGGCCAGATGATCGACCGCTTCCTCTCGGATGAGGTGACGGTCGAGAACAAGGCCATCGGCGGGCGCAGTTCCAAGAACTTCATCAGCCAGGGCCGCCTCGACGAGGTGCTGCTCAACATCAAGCCGGGCGACTACCTCTTCGTCCAGTTTGGCCATAACGACAACAGCTACGGCGTGGATGACCGCTGGGCCGCTCCGGGCGACTACTACGAGTACCTGCGTACTTTCGTGGACGGAGCCACCCAGCGCGGTGCAACGCCGGTCATCGTGACGCCGGTCTCCCGCCGTTCCTACAACACCGAGACGGGCGAGGCCAACGTGTCCTTTCCGGAGTACGTGGACGCAGCAACGCGTATCGCGGCGGACACGGGAACCCCGCTGGTTGACCTCTCCGCCTCGAGCCGGGCCTACTTGACCGAGATCGGTCCGGAAGCGGCGAAGTCGGTGTTCCTGCACGTTCCGGCCGGTGTCTACCCGGGCCGGCCGAACGGAACCACTGATGACACGCACTTCCAGGAGTACGGGGCCATCCAGATGGCCCGGCTGGTTGCGTCCGACGTCGCCAAGCTGGACATCCCGCTCGCCGCCGAGGTTGAAGCGGCAGAGCCGCCCGCCGAAGTGCCTGCAGCGCCGGCGGGGCTGGTTGCCGGCAGTATCTCGAACGCCGGTGCACAGCTCACCTGGGATGCGGTCGAGGGCGCTGACATCTATAAGGTCTTTGCGAAGAAGGCCGACGCCGGAGATGATGCGTACGCTCTGGTCACCACCTCCACAGTCCCGCTTGCCAACGTAACGGGTCTTAAGGAAGGGGTGTCCTACGACCTCCGTGTTGCCGCAGTGAACGGGCGAGGTGACTCGGCGCCGTCGGACGCTGTCCGCATCACCACCAAGGCGCCGCTGTACAAGTTCGATCTGCAGCTTGCCGGCAACCCCGTCATGGACGGCTATACCGCGCTGGACAATACGAGCCTCTACACACCGGAAATCGGCTACGGCTTCCTGTCTACTGAGGGTCTCAGCGGTCGTGATCGCGGTACCGGGTTCGATCCCGTACCCACCGCGCTCCAGCGGGACTTCCTGCTGCCGGACGCGGCAAAGCACGAGCTCGTCATCGATGTTCCCAACGGCTCCTATGCGCTCAAGGCGTACTACGGTGACCCGCTCGGTAGCGGGCGGTTGGCACTTCAGTCGGAGGGCAAGGACTATGGTTCCTCCAACGCCGGTCGCGGCACCATTGCGGACAGGATTCTGCAGCCCGTACTGGTGACGGACGGCCAGATCAACATCAAGGCCGGAGGCTGGTTCAACGGTCTGGAAATCACTCCGTTGCTGCTGGCGCCGAATGAGCTGGCGGCCGACGACGTTCAAATCGATGGCAGCGACGTTGCCGTTTCGCTGAGCTGGACAGGGAACGACGACGCCGCTGGCTACCGTGTATACCGCCAGTCCGCTGGAGCTACTGAAGCGGAGGCGCTCGGCGATGTCGATGGAACGTCCTTCGTGGACACCACCGCTGATATCGGCCTTGAGTACACCTACACCGTTGTTGCGCTGGATGCTGCGGGAGCAGAATCGGTTCCGTCGAACGCGCTCGAGCTCACTACGGTGGACCCGGACGTAGCAAAGGCGCCGGTTCCCACCGGACTGGCGCTCGGTGACGTGAACAAGAACGACGTAACGCTCAATTGGAAGCCCTCGGAAGGTGCTCTCTTCTACCAGGTGTTCCGGGCCGATCCGCTGGCTGACGGTTCTGTCGGTGAGTTCGAACTCATCGGCCGGGCCGATAAGCCCACCTACACGGACACCGACGTTCTGACCACTGTTGAGTACGTCTATGCAGTGGCAGCCGTCAATGCCGGCGGCGTGTCGGAAAAGTCCGAGACCGTCACCTCCCCGGCCGTGACCACGCTGGTACGGCAGGCAGAGCGCCTTGACCGATCGCCGGTAGCCGTTGCTTCCGAAGAGGGGGTCTACGTTGGGTGGCGCATGCTCGGCCTGGATCCCGAGGAAATCGGATTCCACGTCTACCGCGACGGTGAGCGGATCACCACCGAACCGGTCGTCTCCAGCACCAACCTGCTCGACGCCGAGGGTGCTGCTGATGCGACCTACCGCATCAGCACCGTGGTGAACGGCACCGAGCGCTGGGCCACGGAGGACTTCACGGTGTGGGATTCCCAGACCCTGGACATTCCGCTGGACAAGCCGGCCGATGCCTACACCAAGGACGGCCAGCCCTACAGCTACCGTGCCAACGACGCATCGATCGGTGACCTGGACGGTGACGGCCAGTACGAGATCGTGCTCAAGTGGGATCCGACCAACTCCCAGGACAACTCGAAGGGCGGCTACACGGGCAATGTCTATGTGGATGCCTATGAGCTGGACGGTACCCGCCTCTGGCGCATCGACCTCGGCAAGAACATCCGTGCCGGCGCCCACTACACGCAGTTCCAGGTCTTTGACCTCGACGGCGACGGCACAGCCGAAGTCACGCTGAAGACGGCTGACGGAACGGTCGACGGCACGGGTGCAGTCATTGGCGATGCCCGTGCCGACTACCGTAACTCCGGCGGGTATGTGCTGGATGGTCCCGAATTCTTGACGGTCTTCTCCGGAGCAACGGGTGCGGCGGTAGACACCGCCGACTACATCCCGGCCCGTGGAGATGTTGGTGCGTGGGGCGACGGCTACGGCAACCGCGTTGACCGGTTCCTGGCCGGAGTGGCCTACCTGGACGGCGAGAAGCCGAGCCTGGTCTTCAGCCGCGGCTACTACACGCGCACGGTGATTGCAGCCTATGACTTCGACGGCACATCACTCACCTCACGGTGGACCTTCGACTCGAACGAGTCTGGCGACGAGTACAGGGGTCAGGGCAACCACCAGTTCTCGGTGGCGGACGTCGACAATGACCAGAAGGACGAGATCATCTTCGGGTCCATGACCATAGACGACGACGGCAGGGCGCTCTACAACACCGGCCTCGGCCACGGCGATTCACTCCACGTTTCGGACTTCGATCCGGCGCGGGAAGGACTCGAGGTCTTCGCGGCACACGAGGACATGGGTGCTTCCGGCAACAAGGGTGCTACCTTCCGTGACGCCGCGACCGGTGAAGTGCTTTGGTCCATTCCGGCAACCCGGGACACCGGACGAGCGGCCATGGCGGACATTGACCCGCGGCACCCAGGTGCTGAAGGTTGGGCTGTCGGCGGCGACGCCGCCTGGAACTCACCGGTGGGTCAGCTGCGCGCAAGCGACGGCGAACTGATTTCCGAGCAGATTCCGGCAGCGAACTTCCTCACCTGGTGGGACGGAGACCTCCTGCGGGAAATCACCGACCACGACTGGACCGAAGAAACCCGGACCGGCGTGCCTACCATCTCGAAGTGGAACGTCGAAACCAGTTCCGAGGACGTGCTCTACCGTGCTGAGGGAACGCTGACGAACAACGACACCAAGGGCACGCCGGCTCTCCAGGCGGACCTGTTCGGTGACTGGCGCGAGGAGATCGTCACCCGTACCGACGATTCGACCGCCCTGCGCATCGCCACCACGGTGAACGTCACGAACCACCGGCTGCGCACCCTGCAGTCCGATCCGGTCTACCGCCTTGGGGTTGCCTGGCAGAACACCGCCTACAACCAGCCTCCGCACACCTCGTACTTCCTGGGCGAGGGTATGGAGCAGCCGAAGGCGCCGAGCATCGCGTACACCGGTGAGGAGCCGGCTCCCGGCGAGTTCGTCAAGCCGTCCTTCACGCCGGACGCTCCGGTGAAGGACTCGCTGACCGACGAAAACCAGCTGGATCTGGGCCTGGCGAAACAGAAGTTCCCCCGTGGAGCTTCAGAGGTTGTGATTTCGAACCTGGCTGCAGAGGGATGGGTGCACGTCTACCTCGGTGAGATTTCGCTTGGGTGGCACCTGGTCAACGACGGCGCAGTCACCGTGACGACGCCGGAGAACACCCGGCCGGGAGACAACCGTCTGGTGGTGCACACCTCGGGGGATGAGCTGCTGGGTTGGGATCGCCTCAAGGTGGTGGGCCCGCCCCGCTAACCCCTCACGGGCGTTCGGGAACCTGAAAAGCGAGGGTCCCTCATGGATTTCCATCCATGAGGGACCCTCGCTTTTTTATGCTGGTTACTTTGGTGTGCGCGTGCTTACTGCGGCGGGCGCGTCATGGACAGCACGTCGAGTGCCTCGTCCAGCTGCGCTTCCGTCAGCTCACCGCGATCCACATACCCGAGCGCGACGACGGCCTCCCGGACTGTGAGCCCCTCGGCCACGGCCTTCTTGGCAATTTTCGCCGCGTTCTCATAGCCGATGTACTTGTTCAGCGGCGTCACGATCGACGGCGATGCTTCCGCGAGGAAGCGTGCACGTTCTTCATTGGCGGTGAGTCCGTCGATCATCTTGTCTGCCATCACCCGGCTGGTGTTGGCGAGCAGGCGGGTGGACTCGAGCAGGTTGGCGGCCATCACGGGAATACCGACGTTGAGCTCGAATGCACCGTTGGTCGAGGACAGCGCAATGGTGGTGTCATTGCCGATCACCTGGGCTGCGACCATGATGGCTGCCTCGCAGATCACCGGGTTGACCTTGCCCGGCATGATGGAGGAGCCCGGCTGCAGGTCGGGGATGGCGATCTCGCCGAGCCCGGTGTTCGGTCCTGAGCCCATCCAGCGCAGATCATTGTTGATCTTCATGAACGAGTAAGCGATGTTCCGCAGTTGACCGGACGCCTCCACGAGCCCGTCCCGGTTGGCCTGCGCCTCGAAGTGGTTGCGGGCTTCGGTGAGCGGCAAGCCGGTGTCCTGGGCGAGCAGTTCGATCACACGGGCAGAGAAACCGGCCGGGGTATTGATGCCGGTTCCGACGGCAGTGCCTCCCAGTGGCACCTCGGCAACCCGGGGGAGCGAAGCGTTGATGCGTTCGACGCCGTAGCGGACCTGCGCGGCGTAGCCGCCGAATTCCTGTCCGAGCGTGACCGGGGTGGCGTCCATGAGGTGTGTGCGGCCCGACTTCACGACGCCCTTGAACTCCTCCGCCTTCCGCTCAAGCGACTCCGCCAGGTACTCAAGCGCCGGGATCAGGTCATTGATCAGTGCCGAGGTTGCGGCGACGTGGACGGAGGTCGGGAAGACGTCGTTGGAGGACTGTGACGCGTTCACGTGGTCATTGGGGTGCACCACCTTGTCGCTTCCGCCGTCCTTCAATGCGCGGGTTGCGAGTTCGGCCAGTACCTCGTTGGTGTTCATGTTCGACGAGGTGCCGGATCCGGTCTGGAACACATCGATGGGGAAGTCGCCGTCGTACTTTCCTGACGCAACCTGGTCCGCTGCGGCTTCGATGGCGCGTGCGAGCTCGTCATCGAGCACACCCAGCTCGGCATTGGCAGTTGCTGCCGCTTTCTTGATCCGTGCCAGGGCTTCGATGTGCGTCCGCTCCAGCGTCTTGCCGGAGATCGGGAAGTTCTCTACGGCACGCTGCGTCTGCGCGCGGTAGAGGGCGTTGGCAGGAACCCGAACCTCGCCCATGGTGTCGTGTTCAATGCGGTAATCGACGTTGTCCTGGGAATCAATTGTCATGCGCCAATTCTCGCCTGTGGCGCTGAGCCCCACAAATCAGAGGGCGCCCAGTTCCGAAACGAGGTCGGCCTTGCCTTCATCCAGATGATAGGTGACGCCGACGACGGCGGTGGACCCCTTTTCGACGGCGCTCGCGATGACGCGCGACGAGTCAACCAGGCGCTGTGCGGTTTGCCGGATATGTTCTTCCACGGCGTCGTTGATCTCGTGATCTCCGTTGCGCCGTGAGGTGAGCACCGAGGGAGTGATGCGTTCAACGAGGTCGCGGAGGAAGCCTACGGGCATGGTGCCGGAGTCAATGGCGTTCGCCGTTGCGGTGACAGCGCCGCAGGAGTCATGTCCAAGGACAACAATCAGCGGCACATTGAGGACGCCCACACCGTATTCAAGCGAGCCGAGGACGGCGTCGTCGATCACCTGTCCTGCCGTCCGGACCACAAAAATATCTCCGAGTCCGACGTCGAAAATGATCTCGGCAGCCAGGCGGGAATCCGAGCAGCCGAAGATGACGGCAAAGGGATCCTGGGTGTTCACCAGCGACGTGCGGCGGGACGCATCCTGGTTGGGGTGGGACGACGACGAGGAAATGAACCGTGCATTTCCATCACGCAGTTTCTGCCAGGCTTCAGCGGGAGTCAGTTGCTTGGTCACGGCTTTACTCTACTGCTATTGCGCTTCGGAACCTGGTTGGTGACTTTACGTTGAGGGCTAGCTCAGGTCCTCAAGCACTGCGCTGCCGAGAACGTCGAACTGCGCCAGATCCGCGGTCCCGTTCAGGATGAGCGTGAAGCCGTCCTGTTCGGTAGTGAGGAAGACATCGCCGGAGGTGCTGTCCAGCAGTTCCCACGTGACGCCGTCGATCACGCGTTGTCCCGAAGGCTGCGCGTCCTCAAGGCGCTGGGAGAACCAGGTGGGGTTGGAGTTGTTGGTCTGTGTGACCTGGATGAACTCGCGGTCGGGGGTGAGATAGCCCACTTCCCAGAAAGCGACGCCGTCGGATGCGGATCCCGTCCAACGTGCGTAGTTGGAGGTCCAACCGTCCGGGAGAACAGCGGCGGCCGGCTCGTAACCGGCGGCGTCTTCCGCCTGGGAGGCTACGGTAGCGACGTCGATGTCCCGCGTGTAGGTCTCGGCCGTGTGCGTTGGGTTGAGCAGGACCACGAAGAGCACCAGTGCAAG
The DNA here is from genome assembly GCF_001428435.1 of Arthrobacter sp. Soil782. GTDB lineage: Bacteria > Actinomycetota > Actinomycetes > Actinomycetales > Micrococcaceae > Arthrobacter_D > Arthrobacter_D parietis. The sequence continues at coordinate 369,218 of NZ_LMSO01000009.1, read as the reverse complement.
GGTGACGGCGGTGGCGATGAACATGCCGATGGATGACGCGTTGGCGCGCTTTGCCTGCTTGGCCGTGAGTACCGGGGTTGCCGGTGCCTCCTGCTGGTTTTCCTGGGTATTGCTCACTCCTCCATTGTCCCTCACGCCGCATCCGTCACGAAAATGGCCGCAGCGCAGAGCCGCACTATGATTGCCGAAGAGGAACCGCTAATTCAACGATGAGGTAAACGTGTCCGACACCGCAAAGAACGCGCAGTATTCCACCCTTTCCCCGGCTCTCGCAGTGGGGGATGACGAGCCGGACCGCAACCTCGCCCTGGAGTTGGTGCGTGTTACCGAAGCCGCAGCCATTGCCGGCGGACACTGGGTCGGTTTCGGCGACAAGAACAAGGCTGACGGCGCTGCCGTTGACGCCATGCGCTCGCTCCTCTCGACCGTCCACTTCAACGGCGTTGTGGTCATCGGTGAGGGCGAAAAGGACGAAGCGCCGATGCTCTACAACGGTGAGCGGGTCGGCGACGGCAGTGGCCCCGAGTGCGATGTCGCGGTGGACCCGATCGACGGCACCCGCCTGACGGCGCTGGGCATCAACAATGCGCTCGCCGTTCTGGCTGTAGCTGAGCGCGGCACCATGTTTGATCCGTCAGCCGTCTTCTACATGGAGAAGCTGGTCACCGGTCCCGAAGCTGCGGACATGGTTGACCTTCGCCTACCCGTGAAGCAGAACCTGCACCTGATTGCCAAGGCCAAGGGCAAAAAGGTCAACCAGATCAACGTCATGATCCTTGACCGCGACCGTCACCGTCCGCTGGTACAGGAGATCCGCGACGCCGGTGCCCGCACCCGGTTCCTGATGGACGGCGACGTCGCTGGAGCAATCGCGGCTGCCCGTGAAGGCACTGACATCGACGCGCTCATGGGCATTGGCGGCACACCGGAGGGCATCGTTGCTGCGTGTGCCATCAAGTCCCTTGGCGGTGTGATCCAGGGCCGGTTGTGGCCCACCAGCGATGAAGAGAAGCAGAAAGCGCTCGACGCCGGCCACGACCTTGAGCGCGTTCTCTCCACCAATGACCTGGTCACCAGCGACAACTGCTACTTCGCAGCGACCGGCATCACCGACGGCGACCTGGTGCGCGGCGTCCGCTACTCCGGCGGCAAGGTGCTTACCCAGTCGATCGTGATGCGCTCGAAGTCGGGCACCATCCGTGTGGTTGACGGCGAGCACCAGGCCCACAAGTGGGAGAGCTACGCCCGCCTGAGCTAAGTTCCGGTTAGCCGGTTGGCACTTTCCTCCCGGGGGTGCCGGGCGTTGCCGCACAGTCTTCGCGTCCCGCTCGCGATAGCGATTCGGCCAGGCGATAGCGGTTAACCCGTATCGCCTGGCCGGTCTGCTATCCGACGGCAAGAACGCTATCGCCGTCCGCTCGCGGTGGTCACGTACAAAGCTTGACGGCGTTGGACCGGCCTATGCTCGTCGCGTGGCCTTTTCTGTGGCTGCCAGTTATCCACATGTGCCGCCTCTGCCGTGGCGCGGCTCATGCCCCACCCGGCAGGGTAAGGGGTGTGAACCTTCCAGCAATCCAGAGTGCAGCAGACCGTCCCCTTGATGAGGACTGGCCGCGCCGGCTGGCCAGGGGTGCTCGGCGCGGAAGCCTGGTCCGCATCCGCCAGGGCTGCTACGTCGATGCCGTTCAGTGGAAGGCCTTGGACGCCAACCAGCAATACCGGCTGACTCTTCAGGCGGTGCTTCGAACGTCAAACACCGCGCCGCTCTTCGCCGAGGAATCGGCCGCGTTCCTGTGGGGCTTGCCGCTACCCGAAACGCCGACCATGGTGGACACCCTTGTCCCGCAGGGCTCCGGCAGGCGGACCGGCAACGGTGTTCGCCGCATCGTCCGGCCTGCGGTTGGTCCCTGCATACAGATTGGCGGCTTCACTGTGACGGGAAAGATCCAGACGGCGGTCGAGCTGGCCTTGCGTTATGACCTTCCCTGGGGCGTCGCAGTGATGGACAGGGCGTTGAATGCGGTGCGGCTTCCGGTCGAGCGCCGTGCCAACCGCGTCGGCAAGCCCGAAGTCGCAACCTATATAGAGGCCTTGCCCACTGCTCGTGCCCGACGAAAAGCCACGCAGGTGCTCGATTTCGCCGACGGCCTCGCGATGCTGCCCGGTGAGTCTCTGAGCAGGGTTCACATGGCGGCCCGCGGTTTCGAGGCGCCTGAACTGCAATACGAGGTTCACGATTCCGATGGCCATGCCGCAACTGTGGACTTCTATTGGAAGGCTGCCGGTATCGTCGGGGAGTTCGACGGCCTTACCAAGTACCTCAAACCCGAGTACCTCCAGGGCCGAACCGCGTCTCAGGTGGTCATCGACGAGAAGATCCGGGAAGACCGCATCCGCAGCACAGGCCGTCACGTAGTGCGCTGGCTCTGGAAGACTGCGGTCTCCCCAGCGGCGTTGGAGAGGTGCCTGCGGGCGGCCGGCGTGCCGCAGAACGCGACGCCGCTCGACTTCTGATAGCAGACTTGCCATACGAGAGGGGTTAACCGCTATCCGGTGGCTCAAGTGCTATCCCGAGACGAGAAAGCTATCGCGGGTGGAGATCGTCGGCTCGCTGCGCTCGCATTGGGACCCTGCCGATAGGCTTGGCATCATGAACCTCGTCATTGCTCCGTGTTGGAACGCGCCCGAATGGGACGCAGCGGTCAACCGCCTGAATGGTCACCCGCAGCAGCTTTGGGGGTGGGGGCAGACGAAGGCCGACCACGGCTGGCGGACCGATCGGCTCCTGCTGAACAGGGACGGTGAGACCATCGCGTGTGCCCAGGTGCTGATCCGACGGCTGCCCCTGCCGTTCCGCGCCCTCGTCTACATTCCGCGAGGGCCGGTGTGCCAGGCCGGGGACGCACAGGAAGTCCTCGAAGCGCTCGGTAACTACGCCAGGGACGCTTACGCCGGGACCGTACTCAGCATCGAGCCTGACTGGGATGCGGAATCGGGCTTTGCCGAAGCAGTTCGGGCTGCAGGCTTCCGTGCCACCGAGAACACCATCCTCATCCCGCGTACGCTCATCCTCGACCTGTTGCGCACCGAGGACGAACTGCTGGCCGAGATGTCGAAAAAGCACCGCCAGTACATCCGCAAGTCCGCTCGGGAAGAACTGGAATTTCGCGAGGTCACCCGGGAGGAGATCGCCGACTGCCTCAAGGTCTACAGGGAAACGGCGGAGCGTGCCGGTTTTGGCATCCACGAGGACCGCTACTACCTCGACATCCACAAAAACCTCGGGTCGGCTTCTCCCGTGTATGCAGCCTTCCAGGGGAGCACCATGGTGGCGTTCCTCTGGCTCTCCGTCAGCGAACACACGGCCTTTGAACTGTATGGCGGCATGACGGAGGAGGGCGAGCGGCTCCGCGCCAACTACGCCCTCAAATGGCTCGCTATCCGGGAGATGAAGGAGCGCGGCGTTGAGCGCTACGACTTCAATGGCCTCCTGAATGACGGCGTGTCGAAGTTCAAGATGGGCTGGGCCAAGCACGAGAACCTGCTGCTGGGCACCTGGGACAAGCCGCTGTCGCCGCTTTACCCGGCATACGCGACGGCAATGCCGCTGGCGCGCAGGGGAATCTCCGCATCACGCGGCGCCGTGGGCGCACTGAGGGACAAAGCCCTGCCCGCACTGAAGACGAAAGTCCTGCCGGCCCTCAGGGCTAAGGCTGAGTCTCTTCGCGGCCGCCGCGGACAGGCCCCAACCCGCCAGGGTTAGAATCTCCGGCGGCACCCACGGTGACGGCGAAGGCGACGGCGGTGCTGTCGCCGTCGTCGTCTGTAGTATCCGTGTTGTCCGACGCGAGGCGTGCCATCACCGGCGACTCGTTGGCAGGGATGAAGGCGCTCTGTCCGCGGTGCAGGATGAGGTCGCCCTTGGGGGAGTCGAGCACAACCGTTCCGGACACCACCAGCACCACCGTGGGTCCGTTCTGAGCGATCGGGATGTCGGCTGATGCGGCGTCATCCCCGAAGGAAACGGGAAGTTCAAGGCGCTGTAGCTGAAACTCGTCAAACGGTGGGCAGTACAGCTCCTGTCCCAGCGGGGTGGATTCCGGGTCAAGCAGTGGCAGCGCGAGCGGCGCAAACTCGACGGTCTTCAGCAGCTCGCCGGTATCAACGTGTTTGGTGGTCAATCCGCCGCGCAGGACGTTGTCCGAGGACGCCATCACTTCAATACCGAGGCCTTCCAGGTACGCGTGCACGTTTCCCGCCGGTAGGTAGAGCGCCTGACCGGGCTGCAGGGTAACCCTGTTGAGGAGGAGTGCAACCAACACGCCCGGATCGCTCTCGTGGTGTCCGTTGAGCTGCAGGACGGTTGCGGCCGCTGCAGCCACAAGCGGGTCCGCGGAGTCCGGAAGTCCCTTGTCCAACGCCTCGACCACTCGCTCAACGGCCGTCCGTGTCTCCGCACCGCCGGTCAGGAGCCGTGTGAAGGCTTCGAGCAGTGCTGCCGATTCATCCGGGATGCCGAGGTCGGCGACGACGGAGCCCAGAATGGCAGGCGCCGAGCCCTGCTGCTGCTCGAGCAGGTCCACGAGACCCGTGAAGATCCGCGCAGCTTCGGACGGCGCACGGAATCCGCACAGCGCATCGAAGTCGGTGAGCGCGAAGATCAGTTCGGGCTTGGAGAACGCGTCGCGGTAGTTCCGGTGCGGCGCGTCCTGCGGAACCGCGGCGGCGTTCTCCCGGGTGAACCCCTCCTGCGCCTGCTCCGGACTGGGGTGAACCTGCAGCGAGAGCGGCGCCGCCGCGGCGAGCACCTTCATCAGGAACGGCAGCCGGTCACCGAACGCCTTACGCGTCGGAGCGCCGAGGGTGCGGTCAGGGTCGGAATCGATCAGCGCGTCCAGCGAGGTACCAGTGTCCCCATGTCCCAGCACTGTGGAGGGCGAGTCAGGGTGGGCGCCGATCCACAGCTCGGCCTCAGGGCCGCCGGATGGTGTGCGACCGAGTAGTTCCGCAATGGCCGTGGTGGATCCCCAGGTGTAGGGACGCAACGGGTTGTCCAGCTGGTACATCGGGATATCCGTTCCTTAGGCGGGGGTGCATTCCCCGTTATCGGCCAAGAGAGATTCGAGCGTGGTCCAATCCTGATTCACCGCGAGCTGATGAAGGTAGTCGACGGTGATCTCGCCGGTGACGTTCTGAGCCGGCAGCTGCCCCGGCAGAGTCGTGGACGCATGCACCGGCAGAGCCTCAACCAGCCCAGCGCGATCCACCGTGAGTTCCCCGAGCGCTGCGGCGGAAGCCTCTCCGGACGCAGCCTCCAGCGTCTCCTGCACCCGCTCATGAACCAGCGGGATATCCGGGTAGGTCGAGAACAGGTCGCCCGCGTCACCGAAGTCCGGCGCGCCGATGGTGAGGCGGCCGACGTCGTGATTCTTCGCCTTGATCGCCAGGTCTATGAAGCTGCCCAGCTGGTCACGCGGGAGGTCGGTCTCGACAATTTGCGTACCGGCGGCGGCGATGTCCTGGAAACGGGTCAGCACGGTTGCGGGATCAAGCTGGGCGATCATCGCCGCCTGGACACACTGTTGGCGCTGGATTCGCGCGTAGTCGGTGGCGTACTCGCGGGAGCGGGCATACCACAATGCTTCATAACCGTTGAGGGTCTGGATGCCTGGCTCGATCCAGGCCGACGGCGGGTAGTACCGCTTGGGGCTGGTGCCCGGGATCTCTTCGGATGTGATGGGAACCCAGCCGCCGGCGTTGATCGTGATACCGCCCATCGCGTCGATGAGCTGCTCAAACCCTGCCATATCGACGAGGATGTAGGCCTGGACCTCGATGCCGAGAATTCCGCTTGCCGCGTCCATCATGGCTTCGGCGCCGGGGTCCTGGGACTCCGGATACAGGTCGGCGTAGTTCTGGGCAACCACCGGGTAGAGACTGTTGATAATGCACTCGTTACCGCAGTTGTAGCCGTCCGGCCAGACTTCCCAGAGCGGAGAGTCCTCGGAGAACGGCGCGTTTTGGAAGTCGCGGGGGATGCTGAAGGTGACGGTGGCTCCGGTGTCAGCATCGACGCTCACCACGGAAATGCTGTCCGGGCGGCGTCCCAGCCTGTCCTCACCGGCATCGCCGCCCATGAGGAGGAAGTTGTAGCGTCCGTCCACCGGGTCAAAGGCGGGGCCGGCCTGGAAAATATTTCCAAACGTGTTGCGGCCGACGTTGAGCAGGTACGCGCCGTAGCCGAGCCCGCCGCTGGTCACGATCATCAGCACGGCGAGCGTTGCCGCAACGGCCGGGCGCATCCCTCGGTCCAGCAGCGGCGGGCGGATGATCCGCAGGGTGTTGATGAACAGCACTGCCCAGCCGACTGCCAGCGCCACGAGCACCGCAATCAGCAGCAGGGAGAACACCTCGTTGGCGAGCAGGCTCACCACCAGCTGCCGGTTAACCAGCGCAAGAACGACGGCGGCAATCACCAGGAGCCACACGGTGAAAGTGACGCGGAGCGCCCGTCGGCCGAGCCTGCGGTCTCCGGCAACCACCTGGGCGGCGCCCGGGATCAGCAGCGTGAGCGCCAGGAGCAGGAACGCGCGCCTGGTGCGGATGCCGGACGGAGCCGACTCCGGGTAGCGCACTGGATCGGTGAGCATGGTCCGTTCGGAAGGCCGGCCGGCGTGAACCGCCCGGCTCATGCGCCGCCTTCGCTGCCGGCAGTACGCATCCCCGTGCGTTCGCGCAGTTTCGCGCCCTTGTCGAGGGCGGTCTGCCGCAGCTCCTGCGCGAACTTCGTGAGCTTGCCGGAGAGCTCCTGAGCATGCTGCCCCTCACCGGAGGCCAGGATACGGACGGCGAGGAGCCCTGCGTTGCGCGCGCCGCCGACGGAGACGGTAGCCACCGGAATGCCTGCAGGCATCTGGACGATGGAGAGAAGGGAATCCATTCCATCGAGGTGTTTGAGGGGCACCGGAACGCCGATGACGGGCAGCGAGGTGAGCGATGCCAGCATTCCGGGCAGGTGGGCGGCGCCGCCGGCACCGGCGATGATGACCCGCAGTCCGCGGCCTGCGGCCTCCCGCCCGTACGCGACCATGTCTTCTGGCATGCGGTGTGCGGAAACGACGTCAGCCTCATAGGGGATGCCGAATTCCTCAAGCGCCAGAGCGGCAGCCTCCATGACCGGCCAGTCCGAGTCGGAGCCCATAACCAGGCCCACGAGGGCGCCGGCGGGGGAGTTGTTCACGATGTTTCCTTCCGGGGATCGCGGCCGTCCCGCAGGATTGCCGCGGCACGCTCGGCGCGCTCCCTGACCTGTGCCGTTGTGTCACCGGGTAGGGCAATGGCGTTGACATGGCCGATCTTCCGGCCCGGCCGTACGCTTTTGCCGTAGGTGTGGATCTTGGCGGCGGGCTCTGCCTGCAACGCCATCGGATAGGCACTATACAGCTCTGCGTTGTCTCCGCCGAGGATGTTCTTCATCACCACAACGCCCGAGGCAAGGGATGTGTCCCCGAGGGGAAGGTTGAGAACGGCGCGCAGATGCTGTTCAAACTGGCCGGTCACCGCTCCGTCCATGGTCCAATGACCCGAGTTGTGGGGCCGCATGGCGAGTTCATTGATGAGGAATCCGGTGCTGCTGCCGGGAACTTCGAACATCTCCACGGCCATGACACCGGTGACACCGAGCTCCTCGGCGATGCGGAGGGCGGCTTCCGCGGCGGCGCGGGCCAGCCCTGCCGGTAGGTCCTGTGCGGGAGCAATGACTTCATCGCAGACGCCGTTGACCTGGATTGAATGGACCACCGGCCACGCGCGGGCCTCGCCACGGGGCGAGCGGGCAACCAGGGCTGACAGCTCACGAGTGAAGGGCACCTTTTCTTCGGCGAGCAGTTCGGAACCGGTGAACCAGTCGGCTGCCTGTGCGGCGTCGTCGTAAGAATTTATGATCCGGACGCCCTTGCCGTCGTAGCCGCCGCGCGGGGTCTTCAACACCACAGGCCAGCCTGTTTCGTCACCGAATTTCCGCAGTTCCTCTACCGAAGAGACCGCACTCCAGCGGGGATTGGGCAGCCCCAGCCGGTCCACGGCCGCCCGCATGACCAGCTTGTCCTGGGCATGGCGCAGCGCGTCGGGGTGGGGTTGGACATTGACTCCGGAATCCACCAGGGCGCGGAGGTGCCGTTCCGGCACGTGCTCATGGTCGAAGGTGAGAACGTCCACGCCCTTGGCGAAGGCGGTCAGATCCTCCAGGTCCGTGTAGTTTCCCACTGCTGAATGTGCCACGGCGGCCACCGCTGAAACGTCGGGACCCTCCGCCAGCACTCGAAGTTCAAAGCCAAGTTCGACGGCGGGAGGAGCCATCATGCGCGCCAGCTGGCCGCCGCCCACGACGCCGATTACGGGAAAAGTCACCCCTTCAGGGTACCTATTGCCGGCGGGGTCCCTTGGATGTGACCAGTTCGCAACCGCCGCTTCCTAGGAAAGTCCCAATCCTGAACGGTAAAATGGACGCTCAGTTGTTGTGCTGATCATCAGTTGCTGATTTTCAGTTTGTCCGCCAGGCAGGCGTAGGGTTCTCCGGAACGTCGTACGCGGACAGCTTCGGTGCTGCGCCTGCGGCGCCTCAGCTGAATGACTTCGCTTCGGCGCGGTCCTGCTACGGCGAAATGTCCTAGAGACCGGAGGGTCATGATCACCACAGTTGTCGACCGGACCCGGGCCCTCGCGTCTCTCTTCTGGCGTGAGCTGGCCAAGTTCGGTGCCGTGGGCGGTGTGGCGTTTGTCATAGACAAGGGACTGTTCTGGATCCTGATCCACGGTCCGATGGAGGACAGCGAGGTCAAGGCCCAAGTGGTGTCCGCAGCTATTGCCACGGTGTTCGCCTGGATTGCCAACCGATACTGGACCTTCCGCCACCGCCGCCAGGCCAACGTCCTGCGCGAACTGATGATGTTCCTGCTGATCAATGCGATTGGCCTGGGCATCGCGGCCGGCTTTGTGTGGCTCGCCAAGTACCCGCTCGACATCTCCGACCGCACGGGGCTGTTTGTCGCAGGAATTGTGGGTACGGTGCTGGCAACGGCCGTTCGTTTTGTTGCCTACCGCTTCTGGGTCTTCAACGAGGAACTCGATGCGGAGCCTGCGTTCGCTCATGACCATGAGCTGATCCACCCCCGCTCCCGTGCAACTGCCGGTGCAGGTGCCGGCGCCGGATCATCCGTGCCGGTAGCCACCGGTCCGGTTCCGGCCGACGCCGCATCAGCCCACCCGTCGCCCCAGCCGATGGCGCACCCTCCGGCGCACCAGTCACACCAGTCACCCCAGTCGGTGGCATACCCTCCGGCGAACCAGTCAGTGGTGCATCCGTCAGCTAAACAGCCAACCGAGCAGTAACGCGTTCACCCTCCATCAGGCGGTCGGTCACCTCGACCTCCGGGTGCACCAGCACCACGGTTCCACCGGCCGCCCAGATACGGACGGCAGCCGGCAGGACGGTCAGCAGGGGCAGGGAGGCCGGGACCAGCCAGATGCCTTCTGCGGGCTGGTCCGCTCCGTCCAGCAGGTCGTTGAACGTGAAACTCTTTCCGCCGGCCCGGATCAGTTCGGCGCTGCTGTCAGCGGGATCCTCGAGATACACATCGCCGAACGCGCGGACGGTCGCTGCGTAGTCCACGGCACCGCTGGGAAGCGTTCCGGGCCAGCGCATGTCCAGTGCGCCCGGCGCCACCAGCACGAGCAGCTCATCCTCGCGGCCCCCTCCCCGCCCAACGGGCGCTTCCGGCGCGGCATCCATGGTGAGCCGAACATCTACCGGGGCACCGTCGCCGGGCGCTGTCCCTTCGTTGCGCACCGTCTCGTCGCGGAGCACTGTCACCGCACCGACCTGCCAGCTTGCCAGCGCCCACACAAGGCTCTTCCAGTGCGGCGGCATTCCAACCGCGACGACGGTGCCCGCGACCGCGTCGAGCTCCTCCACCAGCATGTTGGATGTCTTCGCAACCCAGTTTTCGAGCACCCTGCCGGAGAGTTCCACCCGTTCGGAGCCGGGCCCGTACCAAATGAGCCGGGGTGCTCCGGACGCGGACCGGAGGGACTCACATAATTCTGCAACGGACTTCAGTGGTGCCACTGGGTGCCTGCCTTTCATTGGGTAAGCGTGCTGACCTGCGGGTTCAGTTGCACAATTGTGAGGTGCGCTTCGCGTGGCGTGCCCGCCATTTGGGAAATTCACTCTATAAGATTCCCTTCGCCGCTTGACTCGATGCTACTTACACGCGTGTAATTAGGTCATCGGATTTGCTTCGGCAGACGGGATTTCGGGGTTTCTCAGCGGCTTGCTGGAGGCACATCTCCCACACTAGTTTCTGTCCGAAGCTGCTACACCGGGAGGCTGGTATGGGGCAAGCAGAGCACATTCAGGACCGCACGTCCATCGCGGCCCAGGCGTCTGCGCGCTACGGATCGCGCGGCGTTCCGCAGGACTGGTACGTCGATCCGGCAGATCCGGACGCTGCTGAGCGGTACAGGCAACAGACTTCGTCGCTTGAAAATGAGGCAACCGCCTTCCTGGCGGCCCATGAGGCATTGACCGAGGGTGACGGCGTCGAGAATTTCCTCGATGCCGAGCCCGCAGCGGCACCACGCCGTCAGGCTGTCCCGGAGCGGGTTGACCAGGCGGTATGGATTGGCCTTCCGGGCATCGGCTCCGACTTCAATGATGAAGGCGAGCTGGGCTGGCAGGCTGACGCACTGTGCGCTCAAACGGACCCGGAGGCGTTCTTCCCTGAAAAGGGCGGTTCCACACGGGATGCCAAGAAGGTCTGCGGCTCCTGCAACGTCAAGTCGCAGTGCCTGGAGTATGCGCTGGAAAATGATGAGCGGTTTGGTATCTGGGGCGGACTGTCCGAGCGTGAGCGCCGCCGTTTACGAAAGCGAGCGGTCTGATTCATCCGCAACAAAGGGTCACAGCTGTTGTCGTAGCCCACAACGGCGCCGAGTACCTTCCGGACACACTCAAGGCACTCGGTCAGCAGACCCGACCCCCGGACTTTCACGTAGGAGTCGACGCCGGTTCATCTGATGAATCGGCGTCTCTTCTGCAACTGCAGCTTCCGGTGGGTTCGCCCGTAGTAGGCGCCTCCGGGCGCGGCGGCTTCGGTGCTGCCGTCCGTACAGGGCTTGCCGAGATTCCTTCCAGCCGCCGGTCGGAACCTGACAGTTCCGATCCCGTTAGCGGGGTTCACGACTGGATCTGGCTTCTGCATGATGATTCAGCTCCCGAACCGACGGCGCTTGAGCAGCTCCTTCGAGCAGTCGAGCTGGCGCCCTCCGTGACCGTTGCCGGTGCCAAGCAGGTTGAGTGGGAGCATCGGCGCAAGCTGGTGGATGTTGGGCTGTCCATCAGCCGGTGGGCTGAGCGGCTCACCCTGATCGACGTCGACGAACTGGACCAGGGCCAGTATGACGTCCGCAGTGACATGTTTGCCGTCAACTCGGCAGGCATGCTGATCCGCCGTGATGTGTGGGACAAGCTGGGTGGTTTTGACCCAGCCCTTCCCGGTACCGGAGACGACGTCGACTTCTGCTGGCGCAACCGCCTGGCCGGTCACCGTGTAGTGGTGGCTCCGGGTGCGGTTTTGCGTCATGCCGGCTCACGGGACAACCATGCGGCAACCCTCGGCGCTGCGCGGCGTGCCGAAGTGTATCTGCGCCTCAAGCACGCAACGCTGTGGAAGGTGCCCTTCCTGGCGGCCGGTGCCGTGTTGGGCGGGTTCGCCCGCCTGATTCTCGGTTTGCTGGCAAAGGACCCGGGGTACGGCGTGGGCCAGCTCAGCGCCAGCATTGCTGCCGTGCTGAAGCCCTTCGATTTGTACCGGTCCCGTCGATCAGCCGCCCGGACCAGGCGGCTGCCGCGGTCAGTGGTGCGTGCGTTGCGGACCGATCGCAGGGAGGTGTGGTCACACCGGAAGTCAGTGGTGGAGGCGTTTTCAGCACGCGGACTCGAAGACGAGTCCTACGCCCAGAGCACTGCTGTGGACGTACCCTCGGGCGATGCGAACGACGACTTCGCAGCACTGGAAGGCCCCTCCCGGATCTGGGCGGGTTGGGGTGCCATTGCCGCGGCGATAGTGCTGCTCGGTGTTTCACTGGTCGCGCTGCACCGTTTCATCGGTGCCTCAGCGCTGGCGGGCGGTTCCCTCCTGCCGCTGTCAACAGATCTTGCCGAGATCTGGGCCAATGGATCGCGCTGGTGGATTGATCTCGGTGCAGGATTCGCCGGGCACGGAGATCCATTCAGCTATGTGTTGTGGCTGCTATCGGTACTGGGATTCGGCAACGGCAACGTGGCCGTCGTCGTGCTGATGCTGTGTGCTGCGCCGTTGGCTGGATTGAGTGCCTGGTTTGGATCGGGTGCTTTTGTGCGCAGCCGTTCGCTTCGGCTGTGGGCTGCGTTCTTCTGGGGATCGCTGCCGGTCCTTGAGGTTGCAACCGGTAGCGGAAGGCTCGGCGCACTCCTGGTGCACCTCCTGTTGCCGCTGGTTGCGCTGGCGCTCATCCGCGCAGTGGGGCAGGCTCCCGGTAGGCCCGGATCACAGACCAACGACGCCGTTGACTCCTCCAGGCGCCAGCGTTCACTACAGCTGATGCTCAAGCCGGGCATCAACGGTGTTCCAAGCTGGACGGCGGCTGCTGCGGCGGGCCTGATGCTTGCCGTGGTGACTGCGTCTGCTCCGTCGCTGCTGCTGTTTTTTGTGCTCGCTGTTGTGCTGATCACCCTGGTTGCGCGACGCCGTGCCAAGACACTCTGGTGGGCGCTGCTGCCGCCGCTGGCCCTGTTCATTCCGTTTGCGGCGTCCACACTCGACCGTCCCTGGGCGGTCTTTGGGGACCCCGGCCTTCCGATGCCGTTCAACGCTGCGCCCCTGTGGCAGCAACTGTTGGGCTATCCGGTAGCTTTTCCCTCATTCGGCGGGCTTGCTGCGTTTCCGGACCTGTTCGAGGGACCGTGGCCGCTTGTTGTTTCGCTGATCGTTGGGCTGCCGGTGCTGCTGCTTGCCGCAACGGCGCTTTTCCTGCCCGGCAAGGCCAAGGCCGCTGCGCGCGTGCTGTGGCTGCTGGCGTTGCTGGCACTGCTCGGCAGCGTAGTGAGTTCTCTGGTGGTGACCGGCGTCGGCTCATCATCCCTGATCACACCGTTCACCGGACCGTGGGTCTCGATTGTCTCGCTGGCGCTTCTGGCAGCTGCGCTGCTGGGCGGCGAATGGCTGCAGCAGCGTCTGCGTGCCGGTAGGTCCGGGCGTTCCGGCAGGCCGGTTCGAGGTGCCCGGGCCTGGTTGACCGCCGCTGCCCTGGTGCTGGCGCTGGGCCCGGCAACTAGCCTGACCGTCTGGCTGGTTCCGCAGCTGCGTACCCCGGATCCTGCGGTGGAAGCGACCAGTTTCGGAACCGAGCAGGCAGTGGTGCCGAGTGCACCCCGTACACTTCCGGCGACCGCCGCTGACCGCGGTACCAGCGGGCAGCGCAGCACCACGCTGGTGATGAATGTCGACGGCGACAGTAATGTCAGCGCCGCGCTCATGCGGGGCGGCGGCACCACGCTCGATGCTCTCTCCCAGATCTACTCTGCCCGTCAGCTTCACGGTTCACTGCTGAACGCCAAACTGCGTGAGGACGACGACGCCGCAGCCGACGTGCGGCGTACCGTGGCCACCCTGGTGGCCGGCACCGGTGTGGACCCGCGCGAGGAACTGGAGCGGCTTGGGGTGGGTTTTGTTGTGCTGCAGCAGTCGGGTTCAGCGGCTGAAGTCCTCGCTAGCCAGATCGATTCTGTTCCCGGACTTGTGTCGGTGGGCAACACGGAGGCCGGCTGGTTGTGGCGGGTAGAGATGTCCGCTTCCGGTAATTCGGCAGCCGAGGCACAGGTGGGCAGACTTCGCATTGTTGATGAATCGGGCTCAACCCTGAGCGTGCTCGACTCCGGCGCCACGACCGCTTCGGGCACAATTCCGGCAGGCCCTGAGGGCAGAATGCTGGTCCTGAATGAGCGGTCCGAGCCCGGCTGGGAAGCGACCCTCAACGGTGAACGGCTGGAACCGGCGTCTACCGGGTGGAATCAGGCGTTTGCATTGCCTGCTGCCGGAGGCGATCTTGAAGTGCACTACGTCACGGCATGGGAACCGTGGGCCGGCATTGCGCAAGCAATTGTGTTCAGCTTGACTGTTCTGCTGGCCGTTCCGATTCCTGCGCGCCCCCGCTTTGTCCACGTGCCGCAGGGCCGTAACCGTACGGCAGCGGTTCCGGTGTCGTCGAGCGGGCGGCGGGCGGCGGAACCTGATGCGCCCGTGACTTCTGCGGCTGTGCCTGTGACTGCTGACTCGTCCGGCGCGACTGGCGCGTCCGGCGCGGCTGACTTGTCCGACCCGATCGACCCGCCTGAACGCGAATCTGCCCTGAGCAGCGGAAGGGCCGGCAGCTGACAATGAGCGCAACCAAGAAGGTTAGCGAGACGGCCGTGCCTGCCAAACGAAACGGCACTTGGGTGCGCGGTGCAGCGGGGGTTGCTGCCGGCGTCGTACTGGTTTCTGCAACGGGCGTGCTGGCCGGGGCGAGCATTGTGCAGAACATTGAGGGCGCGGCAGTAACGTTCCCGGTGCCGACGGCGGCGGTGCCGGCGGGGGAGTATTCGGCCGTATGCCCGGAATCGTTGCGGCTGCTTGAGGGCACTGTGGACGGCGGCGATCCGGAGTTCAGTCCGGTGTCTGAGACCGCCCGTAACCGAGTCAGCGCCATGACTTTGAGCGATTTGGGCGGAACTGTTCCGGGCTCGTCGATCACTCCGTTGGGCGGTGGCGATCCGCTGGCGGTTCTTGCCGATCAGGTGCCCGAGTCCGAGCAGGAGGACCCGCAGGTCAGCAATGAGGACGGCCTGACCAATCGCGTAGCGGGGGTTGTCTCCGGGCAGGCAGTCGAGGGTGCGGCCGTGTTGCGTGCCCAGGCTCTGGGGGAGCAGCGTGCTACTGCCGGGGCCGGGTTTACCTATACCGCGACGGATGGAGATCTTTCGGGCCTGGCGGTAGCGCACTGTCAGGTTCCGTCGAACGATTTCTGGCTGGTCGGCGCAGTGACCACGGTGGGTGCAACGGCGGTGCTGAACCTGCACAATCCGTCGCAGTCGCCTGCAACCGTCAACCTGGACCTGTACGGGTCCGAGGGCGTGGTTGACGCTCCGGGCGGCCGGGGGATTCTCATTGCTCCCGGTGAGTCGGAGTCGATAGTGGTTGCCGGCCTTGCGGCGAATGAGGAGAACGTGGCCATTCGCGTACGCAGCGATGGCGGGCGGATCAGCGGATTCATCCAGCAGAGCATGTTGCGCGGACTGACTCCCGGCGGGGTGGAACTGATCCAGGCCTCGGCGCCGAGCGCTTCATCGCAGTTTGTTCCGGGCATCCAGATTCAGGCGCCGGATGTGATGGATCCGATCATCGCGCAGGAGGGCTACGCCGGTGCCGGGCCGTCGCTGCAGGTTGCGGTGCCGGGTGGAACGGATGCTGTGTTGGATGTCCGTGTGTTCGGACCAAACGGTGAGGTGGAGTTGCCCGGCGGCGGCGTTGTTACGGCGGCGGCCGGTTCGGTCACCTCGATCCCGCTGGAGTCGCTGCCCGAGGGGAACTATTCGGCTGTCATCAGTTCCGACGTACTGATTTCCGCATCGGCCAGGGTTGTCCGCGGTACTGAACCGGAAGAACCGATCGACCTGGCGCAGGTCCCGTCCGCCGTGCGCCTCGGAAGCCAGCACGTGTCGACGTTACCTACCGGAGCGGACGCAGCCTATGTCTTCAGTGCGCCCACCGGCCGGGCGGAGGTTCGCCTTCTTCCGGTCACGGCGGAGGGTGTCCTCGGCGAAGAGCAAGTGTTCGACGTCGCAGGCGGCACCACCCTGACGGTGCCTGCTGCTGATCTCGGCAAGGAGACGGTTGCTGTGCTGATCGGCGTCTCCGGTGACCCTGCCTATGGTGCGCAGGTGACAACGCTCGACGGCGATACTCCCGGAATTTCCGTAGCTCCCATTCCTGCGGGCAGTGCAGGCCAGCAGAGCGTTTCGGTGAATATCGGATTCTAGCCGGATTCTTTCGCCGCTGGGTTGTGCAGCTCGCCTTTCAGGCCCGGGAGCGGCCGTAGGCGGGGTCTACCGCTTCGGGTGCCATGCCCAACAGTTCGGCCATCTGCTCGACCACCACGTCATGCACCAGTTCGTTGGCGGGGACGTAGCCCTTCGCGGTCATTTCGATGGGGTGGCGGAACACCGTAATGGTGGCAGGCTGCCTGTCAGCGGCGGGAGTGGAGGTGCCCAGTAGCCCGCGGACGGTTTCAGGGGCCATCTGCTCCAGGCCGTCAGGGATTTCGAGGACGAGGATCTGGACGTCCTGGATCCTGCCGCCCCACAACCGTTCCAGACGCTGTGCGGATTCCAGGACCCAGTCCTCGAACCGTTCGGAGCGGGTGCGGGACCCGGGCAGGTGTGACGGGATGAGCTCACCGCGCAGGCCTCTGCCGTGGCGATCACGCCGCCGGCGGGCGTACCGGGACTGTTCGCCGACAGGCCCTTCCGGTACTGCCGGACGAATGGAAAAGGAGCTATCCCGCATGCTGAAACTCTAGTCCGAACCCGTTCCTGCTGCATCACTGGCACGGGACACGGTAGGCTGATCAGTCGTGGGATCGATCCGGCAATGTTCGCGTTCAGCGTGCCAGCGTGCTGCTGTGGCAACGCTTACCTACGTGTATGCCGATTCCACTGCTGTGCTAGGTCCGCTAGCCACCTACGCGGAGCCGCACTCCTATGATTTGTGCGCACCCCATGCCGAGAACCTCACGGTTCCGCGTGGGTGGGAAGTACTTCGGCTTGCACTCCCATCCGGACCGCCGGAACCCAGCCCGGATGACCTGTTGGCTTTGGTGAATGCTGTTCGTGAAGCTGCGGTTGACCGCAGCGTTCCTGAACCGGCTGCTCCCGGATCGAAGTCTCCGCTGACGCCGCCGCCCGGCGAGCCAGGTGCACGTCGCGGCCATCTGAGAGTCTTACGCGACCGCTGAGCACTGAGCACTGAGCACTGAGCACTGGGCACGGGGCACTGTCAGTTGTGAGCACTATCCACACGGATTCCCGGTGCTGATGCACTGCGCGATACCCTTGTAGTACCGCACCACGTGTCACAGCTGTTGCTGCCCCGCACGCCATCCGGAATCTTCGAAAGGCTGCATCCCGTTGCCCAATATCTCTTCTGATCTGTTGGCTATCCTTCGGTGCCCCGTGACCGGATCCGCACTGGTGCAGGAGGGGGAGGCGCTGCGCTCGTCAGCTCCGGATGCAGCAGGCAACTATGTGGAATACCCCATCGACGAATCCATCCCCGTGCTGCTTCGTCCCGAACTCAGGGCAGCGGAGAACGTTTCCGCACCTACTCCGACGCCCGCTTCTCCAGCAGAGGAATCCCCATCACTATGACGTTTGACTTCAAGGTAGCCGACCTCTCCCTAGCAGAAGCCGGTCGTCACCAGATCCGGCTTGCAGAGCACGAGATGCCCGGGCTGATGGCACTGCGGCGTGAGTTCGGCGAGAGCCAGCCGCTCAAGGGGGCCCGCATTGCCGGTTCCCTGCACATGACAGTCCAGACGGCGGTCCTGATCGAGACGCTGACGGCTCTCGGTGCGGAAGTCCGGTGGGCGTCCTGCAACATCTTCTCAACGCAGGATGAAGCGGCAGCGGCCATCGTCGTCGGGCGTGGAACGGTTGAAGAGCCGGCCGGTGTGCCGGTCTTCGCCTGGAAGAACGAGTCTCTGGAGGAGTACTGGTGGGCAACCACGCAGATCCTGCAGTGGCCTGACGCCGAGCCCAACATGATTCTCGACGACGGCGGCGACGCCACGATGCTCGTGCACAAGGGTGTGGATTTTGAGGCAGCCGGAGCGGTACCCGCTGCGCCGGCCGAAGATGACGTCGATTACTCGCACGAGTACGTCGTCTTCCTCGATGTTCTGCGTTCCTCCCTGGCCGAGGATCCCCAGCGCTGGACGCGCATTGGCGCATCCATCCAGGGTGTCACCGAGGAAACTACCACCGGCGTTCACCGCCTGTACCAGCTGGCCGAGCAGGGCAAGCTCCTGTTTCCGGCGATCAACGTCAATGACTCCGTGACAAAGTCGAAGTTCGACAACAAGTACGGTATTCGCCACTCGCTGCCGGACGGCCTGAACCGTGCCACCGATGTCCTCATTGGTGGGAAGGTCGCCGTCGTCTGTGGTTATGGCGATGTCGGCAAGGGTGCGGCTGAGGCACTTCGCGGCCAGGGTGCGCGTGTGATCGTGACCGAAATCGATCCGATCTGTGCACTGCAGGCAGTGATGGACGGCTACCAGGTGGCCAAGCTTGAATCGGTGCTTTCGGTGGGTGACATCTTCATCACCACCACAGGCAACAAGGACGTCATCATGGCGCACCACATGCAGGCCATGAGGCATCAGGCGATCGTGGGAAACATCGGTCACTTCGACAATGAGATCGACATTGCGGGCCTGGCTCGCGTGCCGGGCGTCGCCAAGGTGGAAATCAAGCCTCAGGTTCACGAGTGGGTATTCGATCAGGGGACTGACAAGCAGCGCAGCATCATCATGCTGTCGGAGGGGCGCCTGCTCAACCTGGGCAACGCTACCGGTCACCCGTCGTTTGTCATGAGCAACTCGTTTGCGAATCAGACCATCGCGCAGATCGAGCTTTTCAGCAAGCACGGTCAGGTGCGGGAAGACGGATCGCCGGAGTACGACAAGCAGGTGTACGTGCTGCCCAAAATTCTTGATGAGAAGGTTGCCAGGCTGCACCTTGACGCCTTGGGTGTTGAGCTGACTGAGCTGTCCAAGGGTCAGGCCGAGTACCTCGATGTTGATGTGGCCGGGCCGTACAAATCGGATCACTACCGCTACTGAGCGCAGTCTTACTGACGTTGCGGCGTCTTACTGACGCTACGGCGAGCAACAGGTTACGGACGTTGCCGGCAACCAGGCACAGTGGCGTACGGCCGGGAATCGTAACCGGACCGAAGTGTGTCCAGCCGGAGCTGCCGGGTACTCGCGCGTAAAATGGCAACTGGACAGCAACTAGCAGGCAGGGTATAGAGCATGTCGAATCTCTCCGACGGGAACCAGTCGCGGCGGCGCGGCTGGAAAATCGGTGCGCTGATTGTCGGTGGGCTGCTGGTTGTCGGTGGCGGTGCTGTGGGTGCCATTACTGCGCCGAGTTGGGCTAACTTCGGCAATGAGCAGGCGGCAGCGCCGTCGTCCGCTCCGTCTTCCGCCGCTTCCTCTTCCGGGGAACCAGAAGCTGAGCAAACGGCGGTTGCTGAGGAATTCACGTTCGGTGTGACGCCGACGGACGGTGCGGTAGCGGTGAACCCGGTCACGCTTCCGGAGATCCGGGTGGAGGAGGCGACCATTCAGGATGTGTCGCTTGAACCCGTGGACGGCGGCGAGCCGGTTGCAGGAACGGTGTCGGAGGATGGCTCCTCCTGGAAGGCCGACGGGCCGCTCTCGTTTGCCACGGAGTATGCGTTCGAGTTCGTTCTTGTCGATACGGCCGGCGGAGAGCACCAGCAGGAGCAGACGTTCACCACCGTTCAGCCGGAGAATGAGGCCAATGCATGGATGTATCCGGCTCCAGGGTCCACTGTTGGGACCGGCCAGACGATCGAGATCACGTTCAGCGAGCCGGTGATCAACAAGGATGCGGTCGAAAAGGCCATCACGATCACCAGCACGTCCGGCCAGGAGGGTGCGTTCTATTGGCTGAACGATTCAGAGGTGCGCTACCGGGCTCAGGAGTACTGGGATCCGAACAGCACCATCACCGTTGATGTGCAGTTGTTCGGTGTTGATTTCGGCAACGGGATGATCGGCAACTTCAACGACACGTGGTCTTTCTCCACCCACAATGACCGCCTGGCTGTGGTGGACAATGCCACCAAGCAGATGCAGGTCTTCATCGACGGCAAGCTGGAGAAAACCTTCCCCGTGACGCTCGGCACTGAGGAATGGCCATCCTTCTTCGGGTTCTACACCGTGATGGAACAGTACGAGCGGACCAAGTTCACTGCGGAGTCCATTGGTTTGAAGCCGGGGGATCCTGCCTACTACGAGCCGACCGAAGTGAACTACGCAAGCCGCATCTCAAACGGTGGCGCGTTTGTTCATGAGGCGCTTCCGGCCGCTCTACCGATTCTGGGTGAGCTGAACGTTTCGCACGGTTGTGTGGGCATGAGTCCAGAAGGTGCCAAGTACTTCTATGACATGTTCGGCCCGGGCGACATGCTTGAGATCCGCAATACGGACACCGGTCCCGTGCAGGTCTGGGACGGCTTTGGCGACTGGAACCTGACCTGGGCAGAGTGGACCTCGCAGCAGGCGTGATTGTCTGCTTGATCTGCCGTGTTCCTTGCCCTTGAGCTTTCCGGCTCAGGAACTGAACGGCAGCTTGTGAAGCTGTTCGGCGGTGCGTGAGGTTCGTTCGCGCTGTTTCATGAGCCGGGCGTAGTCGCGGTCGCGCCGTTCGGATACGACTGCGTTCAGGAAGTCTTCCGGTGGTGTTCCTGCGGGTGGTGTCGGGAACACGAAAGCTGATGCTTCTGTGGCCAGTTCAATTGCGAGGGCAGCGCGTGCAGGCGGGGTGAGCCGGTTTGCCTGGCCGATGAACTGCGAAATCCGGCGGGTTAGCGCGTCAGGTAACTGGGCGACGTCGGCCGTTGCAATCCACTCCTGTAACTGCGGCGGCAACACGGCGCGTGTGCGGGACTTGACCACGACGCGCTCGTGCATTGAATAGGTGCCCGCAAGCAGATCGCCCAGCCGTTTGGAGCGTTCGTTGAACACTGCAACGAGGAAAGCGAGCGAGCCGACCAGAAGGTAGATTTCCAGGACGGCAAGCATTCCGCGGATGAAGGCATGCCGGAAGCGGATGGAACCGCCGTCGTCGCGCACGATGCGCAGTCCCATCACCAGGCGGCCGAGTGACTTTCCTCTGGTCACCGTTTCGATTGTCACCGGAATGATCACCAGGACAAGAACCACGAGCACCAGAACGAGTGCCTGGGTCAGTGCAGGGTCGAACGAACCGCCAACGGTGTTTCCGACGGCGACGATGACCCCGATGATCACCAGAATTTGTGCGAGCACGTCGATCATCAGGCTTACGGCACGGGCGCCGAAGGATGCCGGGCGCAGTTCAAGAACGACTGCTTCGCCTGTGATGACCGAGCTCATTGGATGTCCTCCCCTTGGATGAAATCAGCTTAGCTGCCGTTGGCGTGTGGGCTTCGGCGGCTAAGCTGATCGGGTGGATCTGGACGCATTCGAGGAAGTTAACCGCGGTGACTGGAACCGGCTGGATTCGCTCACGCGGCAGCGCCGGTTGCGTGGCCGTGAAGCCGATGAGTTGCTCAGCCTGTATCAGCGCACCTCCACCCACCTGTCGATGATCCGTTCCGTTGCGCCCGAGAGTGCGCTGTCCAACGAACTGTCGATGCGCTTGTCACGGGCCCGGACCAAGTTCACCGGTGCACGCTCGAATGTACTCGAAGATATTGCGAGGTTCTTTGTGATCTCGCTGCCGGCTGCGTTCTACCGGATCCGCTGGCTCACTGTGGTGGTGGGTGTGGTTTTTGTGGGTGTTGCCTGGCTGTTCGGTGCCTGGGTTGTGAATACGCCCGGAGTCATTGCGGCTCTTGGCAGTGACGAGGAGATTCGGCGGTATGTCGAAGAGGACTTCGTCAACTACTACTCGGAGAACCCTGCTGCGTCCTTTGCCGGTCTTGTATGGACCAACAATGCGTGGATTGCGGTTCAGGCGGTCGCTTTTGGGATTACCGGCATCTGGGGTCCGTTCATCCTCTATCAAAATGCCCAGGGCGTGGGGATGGCCGGGGGAATGATGGCCTCCTACGACAAACTTGACGTGTTTTTCATCTATATCCTTCCGCACGGTTTCATGGAGCTGACGGCAATCTTCATTGCGACGGCGGCTGGGCTGCGGATCTTTTGGGCGTGGGTTTCGCCTGGAGCACGAACGCGGTCGCAGGCGCTGGCTGAGGAGGGACGGTCACTCATTACGGTCGCGCTTGGGTTGGTGCTCGTGCTGTTTGTGTCCGGGCTCGTCGAAGGGTTTGTGACGCCGAGTCCGCTTCCGGTGTGGCTGCGGATCGGAATCGGTTTGCTGGTATTTGCGCTCTATTGGGTGTACACGCTGGTTCTTGGCAGGCGTGCCGTTCGGGCTGGCTACACCGGCGATCTTGCGGATGAGGACCGTGGGGCTTCGGTGCTGACTGCCTGAACGTGAGCGAGGTTTGGGTGCGGTGCCGCGCCGACCGTGCCGTGCCGTGCCGCGCCGACCGTGCCGTGCCGTGCCGTGCCGTGCCGTGCCGTGCCGTGCCGACTGTGCAGTGCGTTCCGGTTCCCCGCACCCCCGGCGGGTGTCTAAAAGGGCGGTGGTCTGGTGGTGTAGGTTTTGCCCGCCGGTGAGATGGCGATGATGGTCCCCGGTTCGGGCTGGCTGTAGTCCCACTGTTCTTGTGTCTTGAACATGTGGTGCTTGGCGCACAGGCAGGAAAGGTTGTCGTGGTCCGTGCGCCCGCCCTTTTGCCAAGGGACGGTGTGATCGATTTCTGTTGCCTTTGCTGTCCGGTTGCAGCCGGGATGTCTGCAGGTCTTGTCCCGGGCTCGGACCCAGTCCTGGAGGTGTTTCGGTGGCCGATAGGAGGCCCGGCCGATGGAGAGCGCCGCCCCGGTTTCGGGGTGCGTCAGGATCCGGGTGAATGAGGGTGCGTGTCCTGCGAGACGTGCTGCCGTCTCCGCGTCGATCGGACCGTAGCCTTCCAGGACGGCGTAGCCAGTCTGGCTTCGCCTTGTACCGGAACCGATGTTGATATGACCGTTTGGCAGACCGTAACCGCCCGGGGTGCGATCTGCATCTGCATCTGCATCTGCATCTGCATCTGCGTCCGCGTCGTCTCGTCCACCACCGCACCCTGGCATCTGGTCCAGCAGGGTGAGGGCGGGCACGGTGATGTGGACGGTGGCTCTGATTCCACGGAACCCGGTTCCCGTGCTGATGTCTCCAGCACAGGTGTGGGTGAGTAGGTCGGTAAAGACATCGGCACGGAGTTGAGAGAGAGTGCGCCCCTCATCCGGTGCCTGGAGTCCCCGGGCTCCGGCGTCGATCCGGCCGTAGATCCCAGACGCCTGTTCCGCCGGCAGGTGGGCGCTTAACCAGGCCATTCCGTCAGTGCCGGGCTCGAGGATGACCCGGCGTTCGGCAGCGGCACGGGTTTTTCGGACCGGTGCAGCTTCGGGGTGCAGGATCTCCCGCAGTCCACGGGCTCGCCGAGTCAGCTTCGCGACCGTGGACTGCTCAGCCACCTCGACAAGGTGCTGCTCAAACCGGGCCACCGAATCAGCCGGGACACCGATGCATTCCTCCACGATGGTGCTCGCATGCCGCCACGACAGCCTGCCCGCTTCCATGCTGGTCAGCGTGCGTTTGTGGTGGTTGACCAGCAAGCGGCTTTGGGCCACGAGATTCTTGGCAGATCCGGACGGCATCCGTAGCAGCGCGCCGACTTCTTCGGCCGCGAGCGACAACACGAACTCGTCCTGATCGGCTTGCGCTTGAGCGCGGGCCTGCCCCTCGTTGGCCGGTTGCACATCGCCTTCATAAAGCTCACGGATACGGTCCACCAGCCGGGCTTTCTGGGCATCGGCCCAGCACTGCAGCTGATTCAACCGTTCCAAAGTGTCCACTGCGTCGGTCAACGTTTCCAACGCCCTCATAGGGGACAGCTCAACAACACCCCACGGACCCGATGGTGCGGGTTCGTCTGTTCCTTCCCATATCTGGCCTTCGAACGCCCCGCTGAACGGAACGTCGGTCCAATCCTGAGGTTCAGTCCAGGAAGGCTCCTTCTGGGAGGAGCCTGTGCGGCTGGAACCGGGCTCCGATGGTCCTGACCAGGAGGCGCCGTCGCCAGCGGAGCCTGCACCGGACGCACCGGCAGTGCAGGCGTAGCCTGCACGGGAGGCACCGGAAGTGCCGGCGGAGCCTACACGGGAGGCGCCGTCGCCAGCGGAGCCTGCGCGGGAGGCACCGGCAGTGCCGGCAGCACTACTCGCAGCTCCTCGCGTGAACTCCTCGGAAAACGCTCCTCGCGTGAACTCCTCGGAAAACCTCATAAACCCACTTCATCACCCGCCACTGACAAAACCGGATCGTCCGGGCAGCCGCTCGATTATGCCCAGAGCGAACGGTTGGAATCGCGTTCCGGATCGCGGAGAACTGCCTGGCGGCGTGGCCGACATCAGCGCTGTCAGTCCACCCGGGTACTGTCTTAAGTAGGAATTCCATGCAAGGAGATAGTCGTGGCTGACAAAGCTGAGAACGAAAATCAGAGCGGGTCCGCAGGCAGCGAGCGCCGCGCAGCACTGCGCTCGGACCAGCCCGGCGGTGGTTCAACCCGCCTTCGTGAGAGCGGCTTCCCCATGCGGAAGGCCAGTACCCTTCCCAACGTTTCGGCTTACACGCCGGCTTCCCAGAGCGGGACCGAAAACAAGAACGGGACCGAGGCCGAGGCCAAGGTCGAAGCCGAGACCGAAGACAAGAACGAGACCGACACTTCCGTTACTCCGGCCCCGGTTGGAACCCACGTTTCAACAACGTCGCCTGGAAGCGGTGATTCTCATGGAGTTGCCGAACCCGAAATCACATCGACCGGACAAGAAAATCCCATCACCATCGGGTCCGGCTACGGGGGAGGGGTCTACTCGCCACCGGACCACCCCACAGCCGATCCGTCATCGCCCGCGACACAACAAATCGCCGCAATCCCGGTGGGAAGAACCTCAGGCGGGTCCACCGGTGCAGCAACTGCCGAGGACGCAACCCGCGACAACGCAACCAGAGACGCAACCAACGACGACGCCACCCCCGACACTTCATCGCTCGCCATCCGACCTCCCGAAGAGGAGGTCAACCGGCGGGCAATTCAGCGTGACGAGGCGGCCGCCGCCAAACCGTTGCTGCCCCGCATCCTGCAGGTCGCAGTCGCCCTGTTCTTTCCGATCATTCTTCTCGCCGCTGCGGTCCGGGCTGTCACCACGCCGCTGTTCCTCTGGGTCGAATACCACCGCCCAGGCTTCCCTGCCGACAGCTACGGATTCAGCACCGAGGACCGGATGACCTATGGCTCATACGCCATGGATTACATCCTCAACTGGGCTCCCGCCCGGTACCTGGGCGACCTCGTCAACACCGACAGCGACCAGCTCTTCCTCGACAGCGAAGTCGGCCACATGGCTGACGTCAAGGGTGTCCTGTCGACCGGCTTCGTCGTTGCAACCGTCCTCGCTATCCTCACGATCATTGCCTGCATCTATCTGGCACGCCGTTACCCCGGCGGCATCCGTCGCGGCCTGTTCGCAGGGGCGGTTGCAACGCTCGTTCTCGCAATAGGCCTTGCCGTAGCGGGAGTGCTGGCCTGGGAAACCTTCTTCACACAGGTCCACGCACTTTTCTTCGCCGACGGCACCTGGACGTTCCGCCTCGACGACACCCTCATCCGACTTTTCCCAGCCCAGTTCTGGATCGACGCTGCGGCAACCGTCGGCGCCATCGTACTGATCGGTGCCGTACTCACGCTCGTCCTCACCTGGCCCACGAAAGCCCGCCGGGAAAAGTCCGCCGACGCCTACGCAGCACGGCGGGCCAACAACGGCATCTAAAGCACGACGACGACGGCAAGACCCGACGACGGCAGCAGGATTGAATCAGGAGTAGAGCTTCTCCACAGCCTCTCGATAGTCGGTCAACACTGCCGCTTTCTTCAGTTTCAGGGTGGGCGTGAGGTAGCCGGAATCGACGGTGAACTCGGTATCGAGAATGTCGAACTTCCGGATCTGTTCGGCACGTGACACCAGTTCGTTTGCAGCATCGACAGCCGTCTGCAGTTCCGCTCGCAAGGCAGCAGACGACAAAACCCCACCCGACGACCCTGCCGACGACGCCCCACTAGCATCGGCCCCGTTCGCCTTCGTCCAGCTCTCTAGAGCTTCAGCATCGAGCGTCACCAAAGCAGCAACGAACGGACGATTGTCGCCCACCACCAGCGCGTGCGCCACCAGCGGGTGTTCCCGGAGTTTCTCTTCCAGCGGCGCCGGCGCAACGTTCTTGCCGCCAGCGGTCACCAGAAGGTCCTTTTTCCGGCCGGTGATCCGCAGGAAACCGTCCTCGTCCAGTGATCCAAGGTCACCGGTACGGAAAAACCCGTCCTCAGTGAATGACTCTTCATTGGCCACATCATTGTTGTGGTACCCCTTGAAGACGCCAACGCCGTTGACCTGAATTTCGCCCTCGTCATCGACACGGATGGTGGTCCCGGGCATCGGAATGCCTACCGAACCGACCCGCGTCAACGACACCGTGTTCGCGGTACAGGGAGCAGTACTCTCGGTCAGACCGTAGCCCTCCAACACGTTGATCCCGGCGCCACGGAAGAAGTGCGTCAGGTGCTCGCTGAGCGGCGAAGCGCCCGACACCGTATGCACCACCTCACCACCGAAAACTCCCCGCAGCTTCGGATACAGCACCCGGTCAAACAGGGTATGACGGGCCCGCAACAGCAGCGACGGACCGCTTCCACCCCGCGCCGCAGCATCCAGGGCCTTTGAGTACGCAACCGCAGTGGCATCCGCCGCACGGAAAATCCTGCCCTTCCCGGCCGCCTCAGCCTTCTGCGAAGCGGTGCTGTAGATCTTTTCGAAGATGCGCGGCACCACCAGCAGGAACGTTGGCTTGTACGCAGCGAGATCGTCAAGCAACTCAACCGCATTGGACGTGTGGCCAAGCTTCACCCCGGCACCAAGACAGACCAGCTGAACCGCACGCGCCAGCACATGGGCCAACGGCAGGAACATCAGGGTCCGTGCATTTTCCTGCTTGAGCAGCTCCGGCAGGAACTCGATGGTGTTCACAGCAAACAGTGCAAAGTTGCCGTGCGTGATCTCGCACCCCTTGGGATGCCCGGTAGTCCCCGACGTATAGACCAGCGACGCCACATCCTCGAGCACCCGGCTGCTCCGCGCAGACTCGAGCACCTCGTCGCTGACGGACTCCCCGTCAGACGCCAACGATGCAAAGGAGGCAGCGCCGTCGTCGTAATTCATCAGCACGAGCTGCGCTTCCGGCGCAGCCTGGCGTACCACTGCCGCTTTTTCCTCGTTCTCAACGAGCACGACGACGGCGGCAGAGTCCTTCAGAATGAAACTCACCTGGTGTGCCGAGGATGTTTCGTAAATGGGCACCGTGACGGCTCCGGTAAACCAGATGGCAAGATCAGCGAGGGTCCATTCATAGCGTGTCTTCGACATGACCGCCACCGAATCACCCGGTTGAACGCCGCGCGCCAGAAGCCCCTTTGCAAGCGAACGCACCTGTTCCAGGAAGGAATCGGCACTGACGTCCTTCCAGATGTCATCCGTCTTCACCGCATACAGCGGGGCCTTCGGAGCGCGTTTGTGCTGGGTGAGGAGGAGGTCGGTGACGTTGGACTCGGCCGGCAGATCGACCATGAGTTCGGTGGAGGATTCCCGCATGACGTGCAACTCGCTTCCCTCGGTGGTGACGTGCGAACGGACAACTGGCGCCTGGACTGACAACCTATGCCGGGTCAGATCCAACTCGGCATCCACATGCGCAGACGCCACTGGTTGTAGGGGATGGTTTCAGCCGTCCAGATGGGCAGGAAGAACGCGGATACCAGCACTGCCAGCACAACGAATCCCCCCACGAGCAGAATACCGTTCCGGCGCCGCCACGGCGGATCGCTGGGACGGCCCAGAATCAGCCCCAGCACATAGACCAGTGCCAGGACGAGGAACGGCTCAAACACGATCGCATAGAAGAAAAACATGGTGCGGTCCGGAAACAGGAACCACGGTAGATACCCGGCAGCGACACCGGCGAGGATGGCACCTGCCCGCCAATCACGCCGGCCAACCCAAAGGAAGAGCACCACCAGCAGCGACAGCGCAGCGCCCCACCAGATCAGCGGGTTTCCCACCACACTGACGGCCTGTGAACAGTCCGAAGCCCCACACGTCAGCCCGTCCGACTGGTAATGAAAGGACGTCGGCCGCCCCATCACCAGCCACGACCACGCCGTTGCCTCATACGGATGCTCAGAACTGAGCCCCTCATGGAATGTGTACGCACTGCGGTGGTACTCGGCCAGCGAGCGCAGGGGAGCGGGAACCCAGTCCCACAGCGGGTCGGGATTGTCCGCCGCCCACTGCCGGTCATACGCATCGGAGGAGAGGAACCAGCCGGTCCACGTTGCCAGATAGGTCAGCAGCGCCACCGGCACAATTGAGACAAACGCCTGCAGACCATCACGGACGACGGCGCCACGCACCCAACGCCGAACCCCCACCGTGCGCCTGGCGGCCATATCCCACAGCACGGTCATCAGGCCGAACACCGCAACGTAGGGCAGCGCCGACCACTTGGTACCCAGCGCCAACCCGAGCGCCACACCAGCGGCAATCCGCCACGGACGCAATCCCAGCCACGGCCCATACAGCAACTGCTCCCGCGTGGGTTGGCCACGCTCACGCGCCAGAGAGGCCATCAGCACCGCCAACCGGCGCCGCGCCCAGTTCCGGTCAAGCACCAGCAGCGCAAACGCAACCAGTACCCAGAACATGAGGAAAACATCCAGTAGGGACGTCCGTGAATGGACCAGATGATGCCCGTCGACCGCCAACAGCAACCCGGCAATACCGCCCAACACCACCGACCCGAATAACCGCTGCGCCACCAGAGCCAGGACGAGGATGGACAGCGTACCGACCACCGCCGCCGTAAACCGCCAGCCAAACGGATTGGTCGGCCCGAACAGCAGCATGCCGAACGCGATCATCCACTTGCCGACCGGCGGATGCACCACATAGTCCGCCGTCTCCAGGATTACCCCGGGATTGCCGGCGTTGAAGGACTCGTCCGCCTCCTCCGGCCACTCGCGCTCATACCCGGACTGCAGGTAGGAGTAGGCGTCTTTGACGTAGTAGGTCTCGTCGAAGACCAGAGTGCCGGGCTCACCTAACCGGACAAACCGCAGCACCCCGCCGATCAGCGCCACCACCACCGGAATGAGCCAGCCCCACACACCGAACGGAAGCTGATCTCCCAGCAGACGGCGCCGCAGCACCGGCTCGGCAAACGCCGTACGCGCCGAAACGACCCACTGCCGCCCAGACCCCTCGGGGAGGGCTGCGGCAGTGGTGGTTTGGCTCACGGAATCATCGTACCGAGCGGCTCTGACAGTTCCGGGACAGCTAGGCTGAACCAGTGACAGAACCTACGGACAAGACGGAACATTCCGGCGACGACGCCCCGCTCCTTCCGGAAAACCTCACCTCCCCAGATGCCGGTGCCCGGACGCTGATCCCCGGAAACGGCAGCATTGTCCTGGCTGCCACACCGATCGGAAATATGGGCGACGCCACGTTCCGGCTGGTGTCGCTCCTCGAATCCGCCGACGTCATCGCCGCCGAAGATACCCGGCGCCTGCAGCGGCTCATCCGCTCCCTCGAGGTGACC
This sequence comes from Arthrobacter sp. Soil782, assembly GCF_001428435.1. Lineage (GTDB taxonomy): Bacteria > Actinomycetota > Actinomycetes > Actinomycetales > Micrococcaceae > Arthrobacter_D > Arthrobacter_D parietis. Next base: position 339,535 of record NZ_LMSO01000009.1, on the reverse strand, counting down.
CCACGCGGCAGGACCCTGAGCTACCACGAGCACAACGAAGCCTCACGCACCCCCGAACTGCTGGACCTCGTTGACGCCGGTGCAACCCTCCTGCTCGTGACCGACGCCGGTATGCCCTCGGTCTCCGACCCCGGTTTCCGCCTCGTCGAAGCCGCAGCCGAACGGAATATTGCGGTCACCGTCGCCCCCGGACCCTCCGCCGTGCTCACGGCACTCGCCCTCTCCGGCCTTCCCACCGACCGCTTCTGCTTCGAGGGGTTCCTGCCCCGCAAGACCGGCGAACGCGCCGCCAGGCTTGCCGACCTGCGCACCGAACGCCGCACCATGGTGTTCTTTGAAGCACCTCACCGGCTCGAAGCGATGATCCGCGCTCTGCACTCCGAATTCGGGCCGGACCGGCAGGCCTGCGTCACCCGTGAACTCACCAAACGCTATGAAGAGGTGATCCGAGGACCGCTGCAGCACCTGCTCGAGTGGGTGGAAGGCAACGAGATCAGGGGTGAGATCGCCGTCGTCGTCGGCGGTGCTCCGGCAGATGCGCCGACCGAACCGGAAGACCACGTCCATGCCGTCAACGAGTTGATGAGCCAAGGGCTTCGGCTCAAGGAGGCCGTTGCCGCCGTTGCCGAAGACCGGCGCGTCAGCAAGCGGGAGCTGTATGCCGCGGTGGTGGCCTCGCGGACATAACCAACAGCGAGAGATCAACAGCGGGAAACCAACAGCGGGAAACCAGCAGCTGTGCACTGCAACAGCAGATCCGGGATCGCGTGGTGCAGATTTGTATGGACAGGGCCCAAAACGCAGGGCTAGCGTGAAGGCCAGATTCAAGAACTCCTGCACTCCCCATCGTCGATCGTAAAGGCTTCCGGATGACTATCACCGCCCAGCGCGAACAAGAACTTCTGTCCTCGGTCCCCACCGGCCTGCTGATCGGCGGCGAATGGCGTGACGCCTCGAACGGCAAGACGTTCGACGTCGAAGATCCCGCCACCGGCAAGACCCTCCTCACCATCGCCGACGCCAGCCCCGAAGACGGCAAGGCGGCATTGGATGCCGCCGTTGAAGCACAGGACAGCTGGGCCGCAACAGCTCCCCGCGAACGCGGTGAGATCCTGCGCCGCGCGTTCGAGCTCGTCACCGAACGCGCTGAGGACTTTGCGCTCCTCATGACCCTGGAAATGGGCAAGCCTCTCGCCGAAGCACGCGGTGAAGTGACCTACGGCGCCGAGTTCCTCCGCTGGTTCTCCGAGGAAGCCGTGCGGATGTCCGGCCGCTACTCCACAGCCCCGGACGGCAAATCCCGCATCCTGGTCAACAAGAAGCCCGTGGGCCCATGCCTGCTCATCACGCCCTGGAACTTCCCGCTGGCCATGGCAACGCGCAAGATCGCACCCGCAGTCGCCGCCGGCTGCACCATGGTGCTGAAGCCTGCGAACCTGACCCCGCTGACGTCGTCGTTGTTTGCCAAGGTCCTCGAAGAGGCCGGCCTGCCCGCCGGCGTGCTCAACATCGTCCACACCTCCGACGCCGGCGGCGTCACCGGACCCCTCATCAAGGACAGCCGCCTCCGCAAGCTTTCCTTCACCGGTTCGACGCCGGTTGGCCGCCGGCTGCTGGCCGACGCCTCCGAGAACGTCCTGCGCACCTCGATGGAGCTCGGCGGAAACGCACCGTTCCTGGTCTTTGAGGATGCTGACCTGGACAAGGCAGTCGAGGGCGCCATGGCCGCCAAGCTGCGCAACATGGGCGAGGCCTGCACCGCAGCCAACCGGTTCATTGTGCACGAGTCCGTCGCCGCCGAATTCGCTGACAGGCTCGCCGCCCGCATGAAGGACGTCACGCCGGGCCGCGGAACCGAAGACAGCTCGAAGCTTGGCCCGCTGATCGACGGCAAGAGCCGCGACAACGTGCACTCCCTGGTGCAGGACGCGGTCGACGACGGCGCACAGGTCCTCTCCGGCGGTTCACCGATGGACGGTCCCGGCTACTTCTACCCTGCGACGGTGCTCACGGATGTACAGTCCGGCTCCCGCATCCTGCAGGAGGAGATCTTCGGTCCCGTTGCGCCGATTGTCACCTTCTCCACTGAAGACGACGCCGTCCGGCTGGCCAACAACACCGAATACGGACTCGTGGCGTACGTTTTCACCCGCGACCTGAACCGTGGGCTGCGGATGGGCGAGCGGCTGGACACCGGCATGCTCGGCCTCAACGCCGGCGTCATCTCCAACGCGGCGGCTCCGTTCGGCGGGGTGAAGCAGTCGGGCCTGGGACGCGAGGGCGGCTACGAGGGCATCGAAGAATACCTCTACACCCAGTACGTGGGCATCGCGGACCCGACCGCGAGCTGAACCCCGCGGGCTAAGCCGCTACGGTTTCCGTTTCAGGCCCGGCCCGGATTCCCCACGTTCAGGTTCAGGCCCGGCCCGGATTCCCCACTTTCAGGTTCAGGCCCGGCCCGGATTGCCCGCCTTCTGGCCTGTGAAGCCGCAGAACGACGGCGTGTTGATCCCGACACGCCGTCGGTGCGTTCAGAAGGTGGGCAGGATGGCCCGCGACTCAGCGCGAAGCGGCAGCAGCGGCAACAACCTCTTCGCTCCGCTGCGCCCCGAACGGCTGCGACAGCGAGCGGGGCCAGAACCGGGCCCGCAGCCGTGCCGCAGGAGTCGCAGATTCATGCAGCGCGTCGGTGACGGCCTGGACGTCATCCCAACTGTTCGCCGTCCGTGGCTGCGCACCTGAGGCGGCGAATTCCGCATACTCTTCTTCCTCATAGGCGCGCCGCAGCCGGGCCAGCGCCGCAGCCGGAGCTTCATCGAATCCGGCCCGCAACCGTTGCTCGAACGTCCGCGGTGTGTCGGTGGGCATGGTAGGGAATCCGTAGTCGGCGGCCAGCTCCACGGTTTCCGCCCACGCCACTGTTGCTGACCCCACTCCTTCAGTATTGGCAGTGACAGAACGACGACGGCGCCGGGTCCGCATCCGCCGCAAGGCCATCGGCGTCAACGCCAGCAGTACGAGCACTCCACCGAGGATCACCCCGAGCGCGGAACTGCGCTCGGCACTCTCCCGCACCGCCTGCGGCGACTCCTCCTCCACAGCCGGTGGGGAGGGCGTCGCGGTGGACGGCGTCCCCGGCAGGGCATTCGGATTCAGATTGCCTTCGTTCGGTACGGGACCGGTAGGCACCACGGTTGAGAACGCGTACTCGGGCACCGAACCGCGTGACGGAGTGGGCTCAAACCGCACCCAGCCGACACCTTCGAAGTACAGCTCCGGCCAGGCATGCGCATCCTTGGAGTTGACCGAAAACTCGACGAACCGTTCGTCGTTGGGTCCACGCGAAACGTCACCGGTCGGCGTTCCGGGCGAGTAGCCCACGGCCACCCGGCTCGGGATCCCTGCCTGCCGGGCCATCACTGCCATGGTTCCGGCATAGTGCACGCAGTACCCGGATTTCGATTCGAGGAAACGCGCCATTACGTCCAGGCTGTTGCCGTCATACCCGCCGTCTACGGGCGCATCCACCGAATACACAAAGGACGGTCCGCGCAGGAACTGCTGGATGGCGATCGCCTGGTCATACGGGTTGCTGATTCCATCCACTACCGCTGCCGTGGTCTCGCCGATGATGCCGGGCACCGAATCGGGAAGCGCGAGGAACTGCTCGGGTACGGACTCGGGATCAGCCGGCGGGATGGCCTGGAGCCGCTCGCGAGTCAGCACCGGCTCGGCACTGCGGATCAGGTATTCCTGCTGCGCCGTTGAGCCGCCGTCAATTGCAAGGATGCTGAGGTTCGCCGGATCATAGGCCCACCGCCCGTTGAGGCCCTCGACGGACACCGGGGCATACGGCGCGAGCAGCCACGGGCTGGTGAAGCTGTCCGTACTGACCCGCGTGAGCGTGGTCGCCGCAAACGGCTGATTCTCGGAGAACAGCTCCTCCACACCGGCCACCCGCTGGCCCAGTCGCTGGTCAGGCTCCCACCGCTGACCGCTGAAGTCCTCCAGCGTGACAGACCTCAGATACAGCGGGTCATCGGACGTGGTGGAGTACTCGATCCGTCCGAACCCGTTGGGATTGCGCAGGTCATTGCCGAGCGTGACAATCGGATTCAGCCCCGTCGCTGCACCCCACAGGTTCACCCGCGCACCCTGCGGAAACGCCCCCGAGTTGAAGCCGGGAATGGCCAGCGGAAGCACGACGGCGATGCCCAGCGCCAGCGCCCCGATTGTCAGTCCCCTGGTCAGGTGGGCACCGGACAACTCGCCCGACGACGCCGATTCCCACCGCGATTCACGCCAGTGCGCACAGCCCAGCAGCAGCAGGAAACCCGCCACCGCAGCAACGAACGCCGGCACGCCAACGCTGTTGATACGTACGACGGCGGGAACCACCAGCACTGCCAGCAGCGCCAGTCCGGCGGTGGCCGGCATACGCAACGATGTGGCGAGGGTGTCCACGAGGACGGCAATGAGCCCCATGCCGGCACAGACCACCAGGAAGAGCCCGGCCGTTGGCAACACCGGCGCCACCTGGGACACCACGGTGTTCTCGGCGTGCCCCAGCAGGATGGTCAGCCGGCCAACGAATCCGTCTCCCGGAAAAAAGCCAAAGGTGCTCTGTGACGGGAAGAACTGCCAGATCAACGAACCCGCCAGCGCAAGGATGCCCACCAGGGGAGCTAAGTAGGAGGGAAGACGCGAAACACGGGTCAGCGCCATGAAGAACAGCACCGTTCCCACCGTCACCAGGACGGGCGTGAACCAGGTCCAGCCGAAGATTACTCCGGACAGGCTCATGGACGTCAACATCACAGCCCCGAACGACGCCGCCGTAACCAGCAGGTGCCAATGGCTCCGGCGGGTAGCGGCCGGCCGGTTGGGAAGAACACGTTGTGCCTGTCCGTCGGCTGGAGGCCGGAAGAGAGTGGCGGTCATGAGGAAGCTCCTGAGCGGAGAGTAGTTTTCGCTGTGGAGGAGGTCACGGTGGCGGGCGGTGTGTCCAGATGCGCCCAGGCGGTCGCGACAGACGCGTTCGGAGTCACAGCCACCACGTGCCAGCCGGCACTGCGGAGGATGTCCATGACCGAGTGGAGGTCCCGTGGGCGCTCGCTGACCAGGATGGCGAGGGACTGCGAGCCGTACTCGGCTGCCTGTCCCAGATCACGTGCCTCATCCTCGGTAATTGCACCGAGCAGGGCAATCAGCGGCCCCCGGTTCTTCAGCCCCGCGAGCTTATCCAGCATCGGATCGCCAAACGGCACAGCAGAGGACCGGTCAGCAACCGACCGCGCAGACACGGACCGGCCAGACACGGCCCGGTCAGAGACAGACCGGTCAGGCACAGACCGCGCAGAAACAGACCGCCGCTTCTGCGACGACGTGGACCGCTTCGCAGGATCCGGCAATAACTCCAGCGCGGCCAGCCCTTGCGCTATTCCGTGTAGCCCGGCCGGCCCGGAGAACTCCTCATCCCCGGGCCATGGCGCAGACACCGATCGCTGCAGGGCCGGCGCACCCGTCTCGTCGACGAACCGCAGCGCGTAGCTGCGCTCCAGCAGGTGCGCCGAAATGGAGACAGCAGCAACCACCGCCCACTCGAACGTGGGCGAGGACAGCATGCTTGAGTCGGTGTCCGGATCCCCACCGAACGCGGACAGGAACCCCGACCCGTAACTGGCTTGCCGCTGATCGAGGATCAGGGTGGCCTCGGGCGTGGTGACGGATTCTTCCTGCCGCACCATGAGCTCGTTGTGCCGGGCCGTCGCCGCCCAGTGCACCCGGCGCATGGGATCGCCGTGGCGGTATTCGCGGGTCATGACGTCATCGTCGCTGGGGTTGGCGTTGCGGCGGGTCACGGCATTGCCGTCCGTCCCACGGACACCCGTCAGCGGAGAATAGGGCAGATCGAGCGGGCTGGGCGTGACCACCAGCCGGTCGGTTCCACCGAGGGTGTGGCGGGAGATGCCCAGACCAAAGGGGTCGGTGAAGCCGGCGGTGACAGGGCCGACGTCGTACACTCCACGCGCTGCCGAGCGCAGCCGGTACTCATACAGGCTCACCCCGCTGGGAGTGGGGTGGCGGGCGGGGAAGTGGAATTCGGGGGCGTCGCCGAAGCGCTGCGGCAGCTGCTCGCGCATCACCACAGAACCGCCCAGCGGACCGTCGGAGGCAACCGACAGCGTCACCGTGGTGGTGAACCCCGTTTCCATACTCTGCGGTGCAAAGGTCCGGTGCACGGTGAACCGCGGCTTGACGAGGTGAAGCACCAGCACGGACGCCAGCGGCAGGAGAACCAGGAGGATGCCCAAATACAGCAGGTCCCGCCGGCCGAGGAACTGGGCAAAGAGGAGCGACAGCACGCCGGCCGCAGCCAGGCCCCACCCGCGGGCCGTCAGGACCCGGGGCAGCCGCTCGACCAGGGCCATGGTGTCAGCCGTTTCGGGAGGAGGCGCTCGCGGCGTCACGTGCCACCGGCACGCGGGCGAGGATGCCGGCAATGATTGACGACGGCGTCTCACCGGAGCTGAGTGCCTTGCGGTCCAGGATGAGCCGGTGTGCCAGAACGGCTTCGGCGACGGCTGCGACGTCGTCCGGAAGAACGAAGTCCCTGCCCTCCAGTGCTGCGCCGGCCTTCGCCGCCCGCAGCAGCTGCAGCAGGCCGCGCGGACTGGCGCCGAGCCGGAGCTGGGCGTGTTGCCGGGTGGCATGGCCAATCCCGACCGTGTATTCCTTCACCGCGGGGGAGACGTACACCTGCCGGACCTGGCGGATCATCGCCGCAACGTCCTCAACACCGGCAACCGGCTGAATGGAACGCAGCGGCGAGACGGACTGGTGGGTTTCCAGCATCTCCATCTCGGAGCTCATGTCCGGGTAGCCCATGGAGATGCGGGCCATGAAGCGATCGCGCTGGGCTTCGGGCAGGGGGTAGGTGCCCTCCATCTCGATCGGGTTCTGCGTGGCGATGACCATGAACGGCTCGGCCAGGCGGTGGGTGGAGCCGTCCACCGTGACCTGGTGTTCCTCCATGCACTCGAGCAGCGAGGACTGCGTCTTGGCGGACGCGCGGTTGATCTCGTCACCGATCACGATGTTCGCGAACACCGGCCCACGCCGGAACTCGAACCGGTGGGAATCCTGGTTGTAGATGGATACGCCGGTCACGTCCGAGGGCAGCAGGTCCGGCGTGAACTGGATGCGGTTGACGCTGCAGTCGATGGTGCGCGCCAGGGTCTTGGCCAGCATGGTCTTGCCGACGCCCGGCACATCCTCCAGCAGCAGGTGCCCCTCCGCGAGCAGCACCGTCAAAGCCAACCGGGCGGCGTCGGGCTTGCCGTCAATCACCGTGTTGATGGACTGCAGGATGCGCGTGCTGGTGGTGTGGAACGTCTCGCCCGTCATCGGCGGGCGGGCGGCCTCCGCACTTGTTCCTGTGGAAGCGCTGGGCGCCGTGCCGTTCGGAGTGGCGTACTGGTTGTGGGCGTCCATCGATACCTTCCGTCAGACGCTGCCGGGAACGTAGGCACCACCTCGGTGTGGAGATACGTCAGTGAAACACGCGCGGGGCAACGGTTGCTAACTAGCTCAAGACTACTAGGACAACTGGGGTTCGTGGCGGAAAGTTCCTTTGATCAGGAGGGAGCACCGGAGCTCCGCTGGGTTTTGCAAGGAAAGTCTAGGGTTGGACCATGTGCACCAGTTCGATCCCCGTTCAGTACCGCCCTGTTGAGACGCCCGTTGAGACCTCAGCGGAAGGTTCTTCCAGCAGGTCACGTGCTCCCGAGGCCGGCGGCCGCAGCCGGAAACTCGACTATCCGCCGGCACCGGAGCCGCTTCCGTTCCCGGTGATGGACAACCACACGCACCTTGATTTCCGTGACGGGCAGGTTGCCGTCAGCGCGACGGACGCGATGGACGCGGCGGAGGCCGTCGGCGTCGGTTTCGCGGTGCAGGTGGGCACGGATGTGGAGTCTTCCCGCTTCACCGTCGACGCCGTTAACCGTGATTCCCGCCTGCTGGGCGCCGTGGCGATCCACCCCAATGAAGCACCCGTCCTTGCAGAGGCGGGCACGCTTGAGGATGCGCTCGCCGAGATCGAGCACCTCGCGGAGCACCCCCGCATCCGGGCGATCGGCGAGACCGGACTGGACTACTTCCGCACCGGTGAGGACGGCCGCGAACGGCAGGAGTACTCCTTCCGGCGGCACCTGGACATTGCCCGCCGGCTTGATCTCGCGCTGCAGATCCATGACCGGGACGCGCACGACGACGTCGTGAAGGTCCTGCGCTCGGAGGAACCTCCCGCGCGGGTCGTCTTCCACTGCTTCTCCGGTGACGCCGACCTGGCGCGGATCTGCAATGACAACGGCTGGTTCATGTCCTTTTCCGGCACGGTCACCTTCAAGAACTCCCGCGGATTGCGCGAAGCGCTGGACGTGGCGGATCCCTCGCTGATCCTGACCGAAACCGATGCACCGTTTCTCACCCCGCATCCGTTCCGTGGCCAGCCGAACGCGAGCTACGCCGTTGCCTACACGGTGCGGTTCATGGCCGACCATCTGGGTACCGACCTCGAGGAGCTGTGTCGGACCATCAACGCGAACAGCCGCCGTGCGTACGGTGAGTGGGAGTGAGATCCCAAACCGATCGATGATGTCGATGCCCGCTGAACGCGAGATGATGGTTGAGAACCTTCTTCGCACGGGCACGTCCATTGCACGGCCGAAGAAGCACTAAGTCGAGGTATTTCGGGGTCTGTTGGAGTCCTCAGAGGTAGAAAGAGGAACCCATGACAAGCACATCCACCATCTCGGAGGCGATACGCCCTGCCACCATCGCTGAGCAGGCGCGCAGGCGGCGCACCTTCGCTGTCATCTCCCACCCGGATGCGGGAAAATCCACGCTCACCGAGGCGCTGGCTCTGTACGCGAGCGCCATCCAGGACGCTGGGGTCACCCACGGCAAGTCCAGCCGTCATGGCACGGTATCGGACTGGATGGGCATGGAGCGCGAGCGCGGCATCTCCATCAGCTCGGCGGCACTTCAGCTCGAGTATCGCGATACCGTGCTGAACCTGGTGGACACTCCCGGTCACGCGGATTTCTCCGAGGATACGTACCGCGTCCTCGCCGCGGTCGATTGCGCCGTGATGCTGATCGACGCCGCCAAGGGCTTCGAGCCGCAGACCGTGAAGCTGCTCGAGGTCTGCAAGCAGCGTGGGCTTCCCATTGTGACTGTGGTTAACAAGTGGGACCGGCCCGGCCTGGACGCGCTGGGGCTGATTGACCAGATCGGCGAGCGCACCGACATGGTTCCGGTCCCGTTGACCTGGCCCGCAGGCATTGCTGGCGAATTTGAGGGACTGCTCGACGTGCGCACCGCCAGCTCGATCGCGCTGGAAGCAGTCGAGGGAGGCGCACAGCCGGCACGGGAAACAACCATCGATCCCGCCGACCTCGATCCACACTCCGCACAGGTGTGGGACGTCGCGAGCGAAGAGTTGGGCCTGGTGGCGTCCTCCAATGGAGACTTCGACACTGAAGCGTTTGCCGCAGCTCAGCAGACTCCGGTCCTGTTCGCTGCGGCCGCCCGGAACTTCGGCGTACGCCAGCTGGTGGACCTGCTGGTGGACGTGGGGTCAGCGCCAACGCCCCGGGTGACGGCGGATGGTGCCCATCGCCCCCTGGAAGCGGGGTTTTCCGGCTTCGTGTTCAAGGTCCAGGCCGGCGCAAACACCGCCCACCGTGACCACATCGCCTATCTCAGAATCTGCTCCGGCGTATTCGAGCGGGGGATGGTCATCACCAATTCCCGGACCGGCAGGCCCTTCGCCACGAAGTATGCGCACCGCGTTCTGGGGCGGGAGCGGGAAGCCGTGGAGCAGGCCTGGCCAGGAGACGTCGTCGGGCTGGTGAACGCGACGAGCCTCCGGGTAGGGGACAGCCTCTACCAGGATGAGCCGGTGACCTTCCCGGAGATCCCGCACTTCTCGCCCGAACTGTTTGTCACCGTGCGCGCCAAAGACCCCGGACGGTACAAACAGTTCCGGCGCGGCATTGAGCAGCTCGATCATGAGGGCGTCATCCAGGTGCTGCGCTCCGAGCTGCGGGGTGACCAGGCACCGGTGCTGGCCGCCGTCGGGCAGCTCCAGTTCGAGGTGGCGGAACAGCGCATGCGGACCGAGTTCAACGCGCCGGTTGCCCTGGAGCAGCTGTCCTATACCCTTGCCCGCCGCATCCCGGCTGCACCGAGTTCCCTTCCCGATTCCTTCCGGGGCGGGGAGATACTGCGGCGGTCGGACGGCGAATGCATCGCGATCTTCGGCGACCGGTGGAAACTGGGCCACTTCGCCGATGCCTTTCCTGATGTCACTCTTGAGCTGATTGGGGCTTAGCTGAGCCGAGGGAGCCAGCACGCCGTCGAGATCCGGCCATGCCGCGTGGATGGCCCGAGCCCAGGCACGGGTGCGCTCCTTCTCCTGGAGGGCAACCTGTGCGGAGGCGCCGGCGCGTGTCAGCCATGGGCCGGTGAGGTCGGCCAAGCTAACATCGACCGTGGTGCGGATTGCCGTGACATAGGGGGCGTGCCGATCGACATCGACGAAGCGGGTGAGTTGGAATACCTCGCCGAGGCAGGTGTCCACACTTTCGCCCAGATACGCGGCGCCGAGAGGTGCGTGATCCTGAGCGGGCTCGGGATGCGGGTCCCAGCGTGAGCTGCGTACGGGCCCCCACGTGCGAAGGCCATTCCACGCTGTGGGGTGTGGGGAGCTTGTGAAGTGGACTCTCCAGAGCACCGACCCTTGACTGAGCAGGTGGGTGTCACAGCCGATGCGGCGAAGTTCGGCAACACTTGGCGGGTACTGACCCGGCATTAGCGCCCGGCCGCCAGGTCCTCCGCCAGTCCGACCACATGATCGACTGATCCGCCTCCGAGAAGCCATTCACGGGGGGACACGGCTGCGCCGTCCAGCATTAGGTCTGGTTGCGGTGTGGTGAAGAACCCGGCCACAGATTGCGGATGCATATCTTCCGGCAGGACTGCCAGTACCCGGCCAATGGACGGCAGCGCCGCATGGTTGGTGAACTGCCAGAGCGGAAACCGCAGCCTGCCACCCATGGTGAAGGCGTGCAGCTTCTTCTCACGCCGATAGTGCCGAACCGTGGATGCGTCGATCTGGAGGCGCTGCGCCACCTCCTCGGCTGTCAGAGCATCAGCCTCAAGGCGCACCTGCGCAACGACATTCCCGACCGATGCCTCCGCTGATGCCGTACGGTTCGCAATTCCCGAGTGCCTCTCCCAGAAGGCCCTGTCGTGGGCGGGTAGATCGACCGTTGCCGCGGGTCGCTGCATCAGTTCAAGGGCGGCCACCAAATCTTCTTCACTGAAGGACGGCCAACAGGACCGGTAGAAGTCCAGGCCCGGAGCTTGCCCTATTATCACGGTTGGATTACGGTGAACTCTTATTAGCCGGGGTCGGGGAAGGCTTTCGGACTGATGCCGTCCGCTGTGGACGGGTTCCTTGTGTATTACCGCTGGCGTTGAGCCGCGCCTGAATGAGGCATGTCAGGTGTGCTCAGCTCAACGTCAGAGGTGCGCTTGAGGTGCCCTCCGCCGTCGTTCATTTGCCTGTGCACTCTCTGCTGCCCCTTCAAACGGGCCGGCTCCAGAGCGCGCTCTCCCCGTGCCCGGATACTGCGGGGAATGTGGGACGTTGTGGCAAAAAGAGTGGCGAAGCGAGTAGCCAGGCGGAATGCAAAGGCCTGGGCTGTCCTGACCGGACAGGGCGTGGTCATGCTGTCTCTGGTGGTTGGACTGGTGGCCTTCGTGGGCAACGGCAAGAGCGTGCAGGTGGTGGTTGACGGGCAGGCACAGACCGTCCAGACCTTCGGCGGCACCGTGGCCGAGGTCCTGCGGACCGCAGAGGTGACGGTCACCGCGAACGACGACGTGTACCCGGCTCTTGCAACCCCGGTTGACGACGGCGCTGCCATCCAGGTCAACAAGGCCACCGCCGTGGACGTCCGGCTCAACGGAGCCGAAACAATTGTCCACACCACGGGAGAGACCGTGGGCGAGCTCGTCAATGATCTCGGCGTGGCCAGCGACTCGGACATCTCCGCACCGGCCGAAACCAGGCTGGTCACCCTCAGCTCCACCCTCAGCATTTCGACGCCGAAGAACGTCACCCTCGCTGTTGACGGCAAGAGCACCCGCATCGAAACCACCATGAACACCGTGGCGGACCTTCTCGAAGAAGCGAAGGTCACGCTCGGCAAGGAAGACCGCGTCTCGGTTCCGGTGAACAGCTCGCTGGTCACCGGCATGGGGCTCAAGGTCACCCGAGTTGAGACCGGCAAGAAGATCACCGAGACCGAGACGATCGACTTCACCTCCACCGAAAAGGAAACCGAGGAGCTGCTCGTCGGCGAACGCGAAGTGGTCCAGGCCGGGGTTGCAGGCGAGCGCACCCGCGTCTTCACCGTGACCGTCATTGACGGCAAGGAGAGTAAGAGGGAGAACGTGAGCGATAAGGTCACCCGCGAGCCCGTCGAGGAAATTATCGCCGTCGGCACCCGGGAGGAAGAGCCGGAGCCGACGCCCGAGCCGGAAGAGGATAAGGCGCCTGAGGCCGAAGTTGAGGCTGCAGCCGAGGCCGCCGCTCCGGCGGAGATCGAAACGCCCGCACACGCTCCGGCAGCAGTGGTATCCGGCGGCGCCGCCTGGGATGCCCTCGCCGAGTGCGAGTCCGGTGGCAACTGGTCCATCAACACCGGCAACGGTTACTACGGCGGCCTGCAGTTCAGCCAGTCCAGCTGGCTTGGTGCCGGCGGCGGCCAGTACGCACCGCTGCCGCACCAGGCATCGCGCGCCGAGCAGATCGCTACTGCCGAGGTGCTCAAGCAGAACGGCGGCTGGGGCCACTGGCCTTCCTGCTCTTCGAAGCTCGGCCTGCGGTAAGCGACTCCTTCCGCGGCTTTCCCAGCGCCCCTGCCGATTCCGGCAGGGGCGCTGCTGCGTTCCGGCCTCGGCTGCCGGCCTCCGGCGCAGGTCCCGTTACGATGTCTAGGTGAATGACAAGGCGAGCTCATCCCCGGCACAGGCCCTGCTGGGCGCGAGCGAAATCCGCCGACTGGCCGAGGAACTGGGGATCCGTCCCACCAAGACGCTCGGCCAGAACTTTGTCATTGACGGCAACACCATCCGCAGGATCGTTTCGGTTGCCGCCGTTGATCCCGCGGAAACGGTGCTCGAGGTTGGCCCCGGGCTCGGGTCACTGACCCTTGGCCTGCTGGACGCCGCGCAGCGCGTGGTGGCCGTGGAAATCGATCCGGTCCTGGCTGCACGCCTGCCGCAGACCATTGCGCGGTGGCGCCCGGAACGGGCCGCGTTCTGCGACGTGGTGGAGGGCGACGCCATGCGCATCACCGAACTTCCCGCCGAACCCACCGCCCTGGTGGCCAACCTTCCCTACAACGTGGCCGTCCCCGTGGTGCTGCATCTGCTGGCACATTTCCCGTCGCTGCGCCATGGACTGGTGATGGTTCAGGACGAGGTTGCGGACCGACTCGCCGCCCCGCCCGGCTCCAAGGTCTACGGCGTGCCGTCGGTGAAGGCCCAGTGGTACGGCAAGATGCGCAAAGCCGGAGTGATCGGCATGAACGTCTTCTGGCCGGCGCCGAAGATCGCCTCCGGGCTGGTTGCGTTCGAACGGCATGAACAGCCCCGCACAACGGCCTCCCGCGAAGAGGTGTTCGCCGTCATCGACGCCGCTTTCGCACAGCGACGAAAAACCCTCCGTGCCGCCCTGGCCGGTTGGGCCGGAAGCGGCGTGCTTGCGGGTGAGGCGTTGGCCCGGGCCGGCGTGGACCCCTCCGCCCGCGGTGAAGTGCTCGACATTCATGCTTTTGCCCGCATCGCTGAAGCGAAGAAGCCTCCGCTCGTCTAGCGACGGTCCTGCGGGTCCCGGTCCAGACCCTCCGCTAGGCTCGAGGCGTTATGCCTGATGGTCTCTCATGGGGGTGGAGCGATGGATGAGTACGTGAGCTCGAGTTTCTTCTGGTTCACACTGGCCCTGATCAACGCGGGTCTTGCGGAACAGAAGAATCGTTCGCGGGGCGTGTGGTTCCTGGTCTCGCTTGTGGTGGGTCCACTGGCCACGGCCCTGATCGTCATCTGGAGGGCACCCGAGCCTGCGGTGCCGTCAATGTCCCACCGCGGCGGGTGGAAGGACCCTGATGAGGGACAGTGAAGCTGGCTGGGACGATGATCGAAGCATGACCAGACACCACATTGCACTCGCCCGAATCCTCATCGGCGCTCTGGCAGTTGGCTCCTTGCTGGCTCAGTTCGTGGTTGTTCCGCAGATTGCCGCTGACGCTGCTGAGCGCTACCCCGAGGTTGCGTACCTGGAGATTCCGTATCTCACTGCAGTTGTGGTTGCGCTCGCTTTCTTCGAGCTTGCCTTGCTGGCAGCATGGCGACTTACGGCCAGGAGAAGGCGACAGAGTCTAACCAATGGCTCACAGCGGTGGATCGATGTGATGACAGCGTCGCTGTGTCTGTCGGCATTGACGGTCGCTGGCATCTGCGTGCACGCGGGGTCCATCGAAAACATTGGCGGGCCCGCGATGTTATTGGGACTGGTCGCCGCCCTCGCCCTGATAGCCGCCGTGGTTGTTCTGAGAAGCAAAGCACCTCGAATACAGGCACCTTAAACGCCACACGGCGGCCTCCCGAAGGAAGCCGCCGTGATGGGTGTGAGAGTTACGGTGCGCCGGGGCGGCTGCCCGGAGGCATGTAGCCGTCGGCCGTCCGATCATCCTCGTCACGCTCGACTGCACTGCGGGTGTCGCTGGCAGCGAGACCGTCGGAGTCGCCGGTTGTGTCGGTAAGTCCGTTGGTCTGGTCGAAGGGCTCACCGAGGGGCCGCTCGGATGCGGTCTCGGGTGCCACGTCCACAGGAGCGCCGCCGACAACAGGGGTGACATCCGGGGGAGTGGTGTCCTCAACCGGAACCACCGGTACATCAACAGTGGTCGCCTCCGTATCGGTGCTCTTCTTGCTTCCCGCTGCTGCCGCGACACCGGCGGCGGCTGCGGCGGCCACGCCAACACCTGCGGCTGCTGCCTTGCCCGAGATACCGGCCTTGCCGCTATCCCCGCGTGAGGCGGCGGCGTCGGTGACGGTTGGGGAACCCATGGTGTCACCGGCGACGGACCCGCGCCAGGCGCCCGTGGCATAGCCCTCGTCCTCGATGAATTCCTTGAAGCGCTTGAGGTCACCCTCGGCTTCCTTCTCGACGACGTTGAGCTTGTCACCGATCTTCTCGATCATGCCTTCGGGCTCGTACTCAAGCTCGAGGCGGATGGTGGTCTGGCCTCCGCCGACGTCCTCAAACGTGACGGCTCCGGCGTTGGTGGCGCCCTCGGTGGCTGCCCAGGCGACGCGGCGGTCAGGCTCCTGAGCAACGATCTTCGCTTCCCACTCGCGCTTCACGCCACCGATTTCGGCAACCCACTGCAGGCGGTCGTCGGTCAGCTGCTCAACCTTCTTCACCCCGCTCATGAAGTGGGGAAATTCTTCGAATTGTGTCCACTGGTTGTAGGCCACGCTCACTGGAACGTTGACCATAATCTGCTTCTCGATCCTCGTGCTCATAGCGTCTCCTTAGGATTGGAACATCAGATGAACGATCAATTCATCAGTATGCTTACCATACCCATCGACGGTACATCTGACCATGGCTGGGCACAAGAACGACGACGGCGGCGGACGCGGGTGCGTAGACTTCGCCGGTAGGTTGGCGACCATACGGGACGTCCTTGGGGGATTGCGTGAGAAAAGTAGCGGGTTGGCTGTGTATCGGCATCATCCTCGCCTGGGCGGGCGCGTTCCTGGTGATGAAGGTGCGGACAGCATGCTCGTGTTGAACGTGAAGCCTGCGCGTCCGGCGCCCAACGGCGGGTGAACGGGTCCAAGTGCAAACCTATCGTTTAGGTCACGACGCTTCCCGCACCACCCGCGCCCTCTATATGCTCGACAAAACTTCGATCGGTCTCGGGGGAAATCATGCGGAAACTGGCCATTCGGCTGTGTCTCATCATGATGCTCGTCTGGGCCGGCGCCTTTTTCTTCGTCAAGGCGCACCACGATTCGGTAGCTGTGCAGCTGGGAGCCGTGGCCGATCAGTTGAAAATCCCTCATGGCTGGACCGTGGTGTCCCAGCACGTCGAGCGGGAACGGTTCATCTGTTTCAACAACAAGTCCTGCCCCACCCTCAGCCGCACGTGGCAGGCTGACCGGGTGCTGGAAGCCGAAGACGTACTGCGCTTGGCGGAGGCTTCCGGCTGGGAGTTCGAGCTCAAAGGAACCTGCGAGAGAGGCCCCGAATCCATCGGCCTGAGCAGCGTCTGTTCTGCGCTCGCGAGCTACGAAGGCCACCAGATCCAGCTGAGCGTGGACAGCCTTGAAGCCGGCGCGCCGAGCCTGATCCGGCTGCAGCTGAAGGCCCTTGGGGCCGAGGAATCCACGGAATGAGGACGGCGTGAGGGTCCGGAGAAACATTCCCCCGCGGTTGACCTCGTGACCCTCCCCGGGACAGTGCGCTGCTTGACCGCTCCGAGAAGAGCACAACCCACGTGTGCCCCGTAATGAGCGCCGGGAAAAGACCGTGCCGCGCTCACGAGGACAATAATGAGGTGATGAGTATTTCGCACGAGAACCGGGACCGGGAGTTCGAAGATACACCAGGTTCGGTGCACGGTGATTTGGCCGAACAGATGCGAGACCTTGCCCGTTCGCTACACACCAAGGACGGCCAGGAAGCTGTTCTTGCGCACATGGTCCGCGCTGCTATCGAGATGATCCCGGGAGCCGAAGAAGCGTCGATCAGCGTGGTCACCGGGCGGTCGAAGATTGAGTCGCATGCCGCTTCGGACGACTTGCCCCGCCTGATTGATGCCCTGCAGGAGTCACTGCAGCAGGGGCCGTGTATTGAGTCCGCTTTCGACCACACCACCGTGCTCGTGACGGACCTTCGGAAGGAGAAGCGCTGGCCGGAATTCAGCCGGGGGGCCGCGGACCTCGGAGCGGCAAGCATGCTGTCATTTCAACTGTTCGTAGAAGGCGACAATCTGGGTGCACTCAATCTGCTGAGCCGCAGCCCCGACGTGTTCGATGAGGAATCCGAACATATTGGTCTTCTCGTCGCGGCCCATGCAGCCATGGCGTTCTCCGATACCCAGAAAATCGACCAACTGCATGACGCCCTCGCGTCACGGGATCTGATCGGACAGGCCAAGGGAATACTGATGGAGCGCTACAAGATCACAGCGCAGCAGGCGTTCATTGTGCTGTCGAAGGTCAGCTCTACCACCAACGTCAGGTTGACCACGGTGGCTGAACGGCTGGCCGCCACCGGAGATTTCCCGTCGGGTGCATGAACGCGACACCAGCCGCCGCATAACGGTTTGCTCACGTGATGATTCCGTGCTGTTGGGCAGGCATCCGGGGCAGTAAAGTCCGTCAGTGGGGATGCAGCACTGCAGGGTTTCTTGCCTGGCGATTCCATGCCACCTCTTATTTACTTCGTTCCGAAAGTACGGTCTCTTGTCCAAGCTCCCAGCAGTCCTCGCCCTCACTGTCACCACCACGCTCCTTCTTGTGGGCTGCACAAACGCAACCGGTGAACCCGAAGCCCGCACCACCACCGCTTCCGCCTCTCCATCGCCGTCCGCAACTCCCACCCCGGAGGAGACCGCCACAGAGGAACCCGCAGAGACCCCTGAGCCGAGCACCGAGCCGTCTCCGGAGCCCAGCGACGAGCCAAGCACTCCGCCCGCCACAGAAGCTCCCGCGGAACCTGCACCGCCCCTCGAGCCGCTCCCCACTGCTCCGGGCGATCCCTTCGTTCCGCCGCCGCACGGCGAGCCAAACCCGGGCACGCCGTTCGTGCCGCCACCCCACGGTGAGCCCAACCCCTTCGCGGGAACCCCCAACACGGTGACGCCTGGCCCCGTCTGGGGTTCTGTGCAGACCGTCGTCCAGGCTGGAACAGCGTTCACCATCACCGGCAGCGGCTACCAGCCGGGCCAGCGGATCACCGTCTTTTTCGGGCCTTCACGCACGGACTACTCGATCATCGGCGAGCAGTCCGCGTACGCAGGCCCTTCCGGAAACTACAGCTTCACCATCACCCTGTCACCGGACATCGCGCCCGGAACCTACGGCGTGCTGACGGCCACTCCGGACGGATTGCCCAGCGGACAGACGATTGACGAGACCCGGCGCTGGGCCACCATCGAAGTCGTCGCACCGTAGGGGCAGACGCGAAAGCCGATGACGCCGTAACGGACGACGACGGCGCCCGCCTCCCGCACGGCCAACCGCAGCGACGACGGACGGTCGACAACCACCCGATCCAGCGCAGGAATGACACCGTTCCAGGCGGCTTTGCCGCAGGATTTCCCTAACGCGAGCGAAACGGATGAAGCTCCTTGGTACCGTTCAAGGGTTGTGCGGGCACTGCGTTGTGCCCGCGGGAGTTCCGTTATAGGCAGGAAGAAGTGCTGTGGAAGAACTGGGCGGCGCCGCTACAGGAGGAGAAACCTCTACAGCGACCACACGGCTCTTACTACAGGTGGTCGCGGACCAACTCGGGCCATCAGGCACGGAGCGCGTCTTGCGGCGGGCCGGCCTGCAGGCTCAAAAAGCAAAGCTGAGCGGCGTGACCGGGAGGATTCCCCATGCCACTACCGTGCGGCTGTTTGACGCCGCCACCGCTGAAACCTCCAACCCCCGCATCGGTTTGCTGCTCGGCCCCGCCGCCCTGAAGGACCGCGGCCTCGCGCCGCTACGAACCCTTGCCAGAGCGCACGGCTCCACCTCGGTACTGCTGGGCAGCGCATCCCGGCTCTCGACCCGCCTGGACACGGGCTCCGTCATCCGCGCTGATGAGGTGACGGACGGAAAGGCGGTGCTCAGGTGGTGGGTGCTGCCTCCGCACACTCTCCACCAGGTCGACTGCGACTACACCTTCAGCCTGTTGGCCCAGGCCCCCGCCTTGTTTGGTCTGTCGCCGGGCCAGGTCTCCCACGATCTGTGCCAGTTGGATGGCGCAGACGAATGCCGCTATGAGGTGACGTGGAAGGAGAAACCGTTCCGACGCTTCCGCAGGGGCCGAGCGGACCGCCGGAAGAAGAGCGCACCGGTTGAGCTGGAATCAGCCGAACGCCGGCTCAACGCGCTGCAGGGAGCAGCCAACGACTTGACCAGTGGAGAGTCGCTGGCAGAGGTCCTCGAACGAATCGCCAGCAGGGCGAACGTCGCAGTGCATGCACCCGGCCATCTCCTGGCAGTAACCCTTCCTGATGGCAGCCGCCATATCAGCTGCCGCGGCACAGGCACCCTGCTGACCGGGGCGTTGGGCTCCGGTACGGAGCTCAACCTGAAACATCCCAGCATTGCCGGTCTGCCGATCGTCACCTCCCCGGTCATCTCCGCAGACAACTCCTACGGGGTACTGGCAGCCGTTGCGTATCCGGGCCAGGAATTCTTTCCCGAGGACGAGGCCACGCTGAGCGCCTACGCCCACCACGCCGCCGTCGGCCTCGATATTGCGCGGATGTTTATCGAGACCCGGGAACAGGGCGAAACCGCCCAACTGCTCCTGGAGGTGGCGCGCTCGCTGAACCAGCGGTCCACCGTCGAAGCGGTTGCCCAGACAGTCGCCGACGCCGTTCCCGCCCTCTCCGGCGCGGACCGCTCCGCTGTGGCCCTGTGGGATGACGACGCCGGTGAGGTGCGGATCGGCGCGATAATGGGTTGGACGGGCGCCCTGGCGGACAAGCTCGCCAATTACATCACCACGGCAGCAGAAAGCCCCGAACTGGCCGAAATGCTCGCCACTAACCTCCCGCAACTGGCGGACCGGAACGGATCGGCGTGGGCACAGCGCACTGTCGAGGAATTCGAAGTTCAGGCCTTCGCCGGCACACCCATCACCACCGACGGAAAACTGGTGGGAATCATCCTGGCTCACTGGGCTGACGGGCCGGCGCCAACAAGCATCGAAGGTGTGATGACGGAGCGGCTGGCGGGGCTTGCCGGTCTGGCCGGCGTCGCGCTGGACAATGCACGGCTCCTGGAGGAGACCCAACGGCAGGCCCTTCACGATCCCCTCACCGGGCTGCCCAACCGGGTGAAGCTGGAGAGCAGCATCGAAGCCGCATTGGTGAGGGCTGCCTGGACGGAAGGGCGGGTGGGACTGCTCTTCTGTGACCTCAACCGGTTCAAGCGCATCAATGACAGTCTCGGGCATAGCGCGGGGGATCTCGTCCTCCAACAGGTAGCGGCCCGGATCACCAATGCAGTACGCGAGGGTGATCTGGTGTCCCGCTACAGCGGAGACGAGTTCATCGTTCTCCTCGAGAACCTTCACGCCGATACTGAAGCGGAAGTGCAGGCCGAGGTTGAGGGCATCGCGGCCAGGATCCGGCTCATCCTCGGTGAACCGTTCGAGGTGAACGGAAGGAAGCTGTTCCTTGACGCCGCAATCGGCACCGCGCTCAGCGACACGCTGACAGCCGGCTCACCGGATAACGTCACCCTGGCCGCTCGGAAACTGATTGAACAGGCGGACCTCGCCATGTACCGGTCGAAGGCACGGACCCGCGGGCATGCCCTCGGCAGAATGCACTCTCCGTACCGGCTCCAACTCGAAACAGATCTTCGTGGGGCAGCCGCCAGGGGTGAGTTGCAGGTACTTTTCCAGCCGCAGGTCAATGTGGAAACCCGCAAGGTCGCCGCAGCCGAGGCCCTGTTGCGATGGCGGCACCCGGAGCTGGGCCTGATTTCGCCTACCGAGTTCATCCCGCTCGCCGAGGAGAGCAACCTCATGGGTGAAATCGGCACATTTGTCCTTGCCGAAGCCTGCCGGGCGGGAGCCGCCTGGCACAGCCTCGGCCACCCCATCGAAGTGGCCGTCAACATCTCCGCAGCGCAGCTCAACACTGCCTGCTTTGCCAATTCGGTCACACAAACCCTGGATCAGTCAGGATTCCCGGCCACAGCCCTCATCCTCGAAATCACTGAAACCCAGGTAATTTCGGAAAACGCGGACGTTAGCAGCCTCTGGAATCTGAAGGACCTGGGCGTCGGTATCTCGATCGATGACTTCGGCACCGGGTACTCGTCCATGACTCAACTTCACCGTCTCCCCGTGAGCGAGATCAAGATCGACAAGTCCTTCATCAGTACGCTCGGCCCGGACGGCTCCGATGCCTTCGTGGCAGGCATCGTGGGGCTGGCGCGCGGCCTGGGCCTCCGGGTAGTCGCCGAAGGTGTAGAGAACACCCAACAGCTTGCCGCCCTCCACGCACTGGGGTGCGAACGCGCGCAGGGCTATTTCCTTGGCCACCCGGCCGACGCCCGCGGCCTGCAGGACCTGCTGGTCAGCAGCCTCTGATCTTCGCTGACACGCCCCGAGCATCTCGGGAATGCACCTTCACAAGCGACTCACCGGCACCCGATTTGGGAACCGGCCCCCTAACGCATACGTTGTTACTGGATGAGGCGTCCGTAGAAAACGAAAGCATGGTGCAATCGGTTTGGAACTCATCGACCTGTTTATTGGTATGGCTATTCTCACCGCCCCCGTCCTGTTCCTCGCTTTGGCCGCCAAGGTAATCCTTGATCGCCGGGCCAGCGCACAGCGCCTGCAGCCCATTCCGGTCGAAGTAACGGCTGACAACCAGCGCCGCTAAACCCGCAGGCACAGCACCTGGCAGTTTCTCCTCAGCCCTGACGTGATCTAAGTTGGACAGCATGGTGGCTGGGAGAACGGCAGGGATGCGCGCAGCGGGTCCGCGCGCAGTACGGGTGAAGGCGCCGGGCAAGATCAACGTCTCCCTCCGGGTGGGTCCTCCCCGCGAGGACGGCTACCACAGCGTCGCTAGCGTCTACCTCGCCGTCTCCCTGTATGAGGAGATCACCGCTACAGCTACGGACGACGGCGCCATCACCGTTACGGTGGACGGCCAGGGCAGCCTCAACCTCCCGATGGAGGAAATTCCCCTCGACGCCAGCAACCTCGCCGCCCGCGCGGCCGCACAGCTGGCTGAGCTGAGCGAGAAGTCCACCGGCGTTCACCTCAACATCACCAAACGGGTTCCCATTGCCGGCGGTATGGGCGGCGGCTCAGCTGACGCCGCAGCGGCCCTTCTCGCCTGCGACGCTCTCTGGAACAGCGGCTTCTCCCGGGACGAGCTCGCCAAGATCGCCATCGACCTCGGCGCGGACGTACCATTCGCGCTCATCGGAGGCACCGCCGTCGGAGTCGGGGTGGGGGAGCAGCTCACACCCGCCATCTCGAAGACGCCGCTGCACTGGGTGCTGGTGCCTTCGGCGTTCGGGTTGTCCACGCCGGAGGTGTACCGGACGCTCGATGACCTCCGCCTCGCCGGCGGCGAGCAGCCTCCGGAAATTCCCGAGATCGACCCGCAGATCCTCAGTGCCATGCGTTCCGGCGACGCGCACACCCTCGCCGACCTGCTCCACAATGACCTGCAGGCTGCGGCTTTGGAATTGGCGCCGGAACTGAAGGACGTACTCGCGGCCGGTAGGGAAGCGGGTGCGCTCGCCGGTATTGTCTCCGGGTCCGGGCCAACGGTCGCATTCCTTGCCGAGTCCGAGGACCACGCCGCCACCCTGGACGCCCTCCTGGCCGCAGCCGGGCTCACCACCGAACTGGTGCATGGGCCGGCGCACGGTGCGAGGGTTGTCAGCGACTACATCGCATAGCCCGCTTTCACCAAGCAGCTCCCGGAAACAAGCTCTCCGAAGAATCCGCCGGAGTCCGTACTAGTTTGCGATCCGCAGCGCCGGGTAGGGGCCGGCAGTTGTCGATTCCTCCCGCCGAGAAATTTCCTCGCGGAGTTCTTCCTTCCGGAATTCGGTCTCCATCTCCGGGGTACCGAGCAGATATTCCGCATCCTGGGCGCGGTGAATCTTGCTGTTCAGCACGTGCAGGGCACGGTCAGGCAGAGTGCGCAGGCTTTCAGGAAAAGGCTGCGTGGAGGTGATTTTGCTGTTGAAACTCATGGTTGGTTCTCCTTACGTGACCCGGGAGCTGTCACGGGAACGGGCAGCTGGCAGGAGGGGTGATCCGCGAGAAATACGGGTCAGGCGCTCCAGCCGGGTGCCGGTGGGGTGGAGGATAAGGTCTGGAGCGCTGCTCCAGGGAAGGAAGCGGCTGTGTGGCTTCCGGGTGGTGATGTGTAACCACAGCCAGGCATCGCGGGAACGCGGTGCGGGCGGTAACCGATCCTGTGTACTCAAGATCCGTCGAGGGGACGTGTATCAATGACTCCTCCCTCACCGTACAGCATGCGCAGGGGGAACGGTGCTTCTGGAGGGCACTATCTCAGCCACTTACTGCACGGGTGTTTCTCCGTGCGCCCCGGAGTGTTCTAAGTTGGACACTGATCCCCATAACGAAAGCAGTATTCACGTTGGCTCATCTGCTCGGTGCTGAGAACATCAGCGTCACCTTTGCCACCCGGACTATCCTGGACGGCGTCACCCTCGGACTGGAGGAGGGCGACCGTATCGGTATGGTCGGCCGCAACGGTGACGGCAAGTCGACCCTGATGCGCCTGCTCGCCCAGCGCACCACGCCCGACGACGGCCGCGTCACCAAACGCCGTGATGTCACGGTCGGTTACCTTAACCAGAACGACGTGCTCGACGGCGACCTCGACGTCGGCGCCGCGATCGTCGGCGACCAGGCCGACCACGAGTGGGCGTCCAACCCGAAGATCCGTGACGTCATGGGCGGCCTCGTGGCCGAGGTGGACTGGCACGCCCGCGTGGACTCCCTCTCCGGCGGGCAGAAGCGCCGCGTGGCGCTGGCGAAGCTGTTAATAGGGGACGACGACGTCATCATGCTCGACGAGCCCACCAACCACCTCGACGTGGAGGGCGTGGCCTGGCTCGCGGAGCACCTCAAGCAGCGCTGGCGTCCCACCGAGGGTGGGCTCCTGGTGGTCACCCACGACCGCTGGTTCCTCGATGAAATCTCCACCCGCACCTGGGAGGTCCATAACGGCATTGTGGACGGGTTCGATGGCGGGTACGCGGCCTACGTCCTTGCCCGCGCCGAACGTGACCGGATGGCCAACGTTATTGAGGGCAAGCGCCAGCAGTTGGTGAAGAAGGAACTCGCCTGGCTGCGCCGCGGTGCCCCGGCGCGGACCGCCAAGCCGAAGTTCCGCATTGAGGCGGCTAACGCGCTGATCGCGGACGTTCCGGAGCCGCGCGATTCGCTCGCGCTCAGCAAGCTCGCCACCGCCCGGTTGGGCAAGGACGTCCTGGACCTCGAGAACGTGTCACTGGAGCTGGGGGACAATCCCCTGTTCAAGGGCATCACTTTGCGGTTGGCGCCGGGGCAGCGGCTCGGGATTGTCGGGGTCAACGGTGCCGGCAAGACCACGCTGCTGCGACTACTCAACGGTGAGATGCAGCCGACGTCCGGTCGGTTGAAGCGCGGCAAGACCGTGCAGACGGCCATCCTCTCGCAGGACGTCCGCGAACTCGACGACGTGAACCACCTCCGCGTCACCGAAGTGATTGAGCAGGAGAAGCGGGTTGTCTCCGTCGGTGGGAAGGAAGTGTCGGCGAGTCAGCTCGTCGAGCAGCTCGGCTTCACCAACGAGCGGCAGTGGACGCCGGTTGGTGACCTGTCGGGCGGGGAGCGGCGGCGTCTGCAGCTGCTGCGTCTGCTGGTGGGGGAGCCGAACGTGCTGATGCTCGATGAGCCCACCAACGACCTGGATACCGATACCCTCGCGGCCGTTGAGGATGTGCTGGACGGCTGGCCGGGCACGCTGATTGTGGTCTCTCACGACAGGTACCTGCTCGAACGCGTGACCGATACCCAGCTGGCGCTGCTGGGCGACGGGAAGATCCGCGATCTTCCGGGAGGTGTGGACCAGTACCTGCAGCTCCGGCGGGGCGCGGCAGTATCGGGCGACAAGCTTGCCGGCACCCCGATGGGCTCGGACAGCGGCAACGGTACGACGGCGGCTGCCGGGTCCGCGGGCCCGTCACCGGAGGAGACTCGCCAGGCGAAGAAGGATCTGACCCGCATTGAGCGGCAGATGACGAAGACGAGCTCGCAGATCGAGAAGATCAATCAGCAGATGAGTGACGCCGGCAGCAAGACGACGGTCGACTTCGAGAAGGTGGCAGGCCTCGACGCGAAGCTGCGGGAGCTCCAGGCTGAGCAGGAGGCACTTGAGGAGCAATGGCTCGAGGCAGCCGAGGTTCTGGGGGAGTAGCGCTGCGGGAGTACTACCAGCGGACTAACTACCGAACGGAGGAGTCATGGGCGTGTGGACGTGGCCGGCCATCGTCGGTGTTCTGTTCGGTACGGCCGCTTTCCTCGTGATCCTGGTGCCGGTGCTGGCGTATCAGTACCGGCGGTACGGACGGTTCACTGCACGCCGTGTGCTCGGAGTGGCGGCGGTGAGTGTGTATGGAGCTGCCGTGGTGGCATACACGCAGCTACCGCTGCCTGACAGCCGTGGGAGCCGGTGCCCGACGCCGGGTTTGAGCCCGCAATGGCAGCCGTTCTCGTTCGTATCGGACATCGCTGAGGTGGCGTCGGCATCTGGCACACTGGGCCTGCTCACCAGCCGTACCGTTCTGCAAGTGTTCTTCAACGTGCTCCTGTTTGTCCCGTGGGGAGTCATCCTGCGCGGCTTCGCTGGGCGGTCCGTCCTGGTGGCCACGCTGACCGGGCTTGCTGCGTCCCTCGTGATCGAGGCGACGCAGGCTACCGGGATGTGGGGCTTCTACGAGTGTCCTTATCGGTTAGGTGACGTCGATGACCTGATCCTGAATACTTCCGGGGCGTTGCTCGGTGCCTTGGTGGCTCCGGTGGTGCTGTGGTGGATGCCCCGCCCGCAGACGTTCCGCGCCAGCCAACAGTTGCCAAGACCGGTGACCAACCTGCGGCGCTGGGTGGGCATGGCGGTGGACGTGGCGGCCTTCCACCTGGTGGGTTTCGCGCTGGTGGTCATGTATCGGCTGTTGCTGCCGCAAGGGCCGGTGCTACCGGACGAGCCCACTCTCATCGAAGCGATCCTGCTTACGCTGGTGCCCGCGCTTGTCGTTTTCTTCCTTCCCGCCTGGCGGGGTACCGGAGCGTCGATCGGTCAACACGCGATGCGGCTCATCCCTGTCTGGAAGGTAAAGGCTTCATGTGGTCGCAGAACAGGGCGGGCGGCATCGGTAGGCGGCACGTATGCGCTGTTGTTGTTCTGCTCCCACTTGCCGGGCGCTGCACCCTGGACGGACGCCGCCGGAGTACTTGCGTGGATCCTGTTGCTAGCTGTGTTTGTAGCAATTCCGCTGACCGCACAGCGCGGATTGTCTGGAGTTCTCACCGGTGCGCGGATGCAGGACGAACGCCTGGCTAACATACCGGCGCTTCAATCGGGCGCGCCGGAACGGTCGTAACGAAGAAGAGTTCGTACGGACGAGTGATGGGTCACGGGAGTTTGTCATTGCGCCTGTAATCACCGGCAAGACTGCGCGAGCTGGCGCCTGCTGCACTGGTTAGCCGTTACCCAGGCGCGCCGCCCCTCGGACTGCTCAACCCATTGCACGTACACCAGTTCGCTGGTCCAGGCCTGAGCGAAGGCAGGGTAGGTTTCGCGCCGACCGGAGGGCCAATTCAGCGCCACCCAGCAGGGAACACCTTTCGGCGGTCGCGTAATGCCCGCTGCAGGATCCGCCTGTTGCGTCGGCGGAATGCAGTCATCTCGATGCGGTGGCGGTGCGGAATGATGGAGGTGCATGAGGAAACGTTAGAACTTGGCTACGACACTTCACCCCTCGCCGACGTTGAGGCAGTTCTATTTTGTCTGGCCGTTGATCATGGTGCTCGTGGCGGTACTTGCCGCAGCGCATAGGCGGAAGTGGTTGGTAATCGTACTCGGGTGCCTGTCGGTGGTGTCGCTGCTAGGAGGCGTGGTCCTCACGGGGATCAGCCAGCCCTGGGCGTTCTTCTCCCTGCCCACCCGCGCATGGGAATTGGGCCTGGGCGGCTTGGTGGCGTTGGCCGCACCGTTGCTGACGCGCATGGGTACGAAGCTGGGCCGCGTGGCCGGGTGGCTCGGTTTGATTACCGTGGTGACGTCGATTTTCGTATTTACCCATGACTTGCCCTTCCCGGGGTGGTATGCCCTCGTTCCGGTGCTCGGTGCTGCCTTGATGATTGGCGGCGGGCACGCCTACGAACTTCGGTTACTGCAGAACTCGTTGCTTCAATAATTTGGCAACATCTCCTACTCCATCTACCTGTGGCATTGGTCCCTACTGACCCTGGCAAAAAATTCGGCTCGGCGGGGATTTCAACGGTTGGGTAGCCCTGGCCTGGTGATGCTGTCGGTGGTGTTGGCGGACCTCACCTACAGGCACGTTGAACTGCGGTTCCAGCACAGCCGTGTATTTAAGATGAGGGCGGTCAGGTCGTACGCATTGGGCGCCGGCGTCACTGTCCTTGCCCTTGACGTCAGCTTCAGTGCGACAAAGCTTCCAGACCTGGATGCCGGGAAAACAGTTGCGGCGCCCGTTGACCAGCAAGTGCTGTCCGCCCCGACCACCTCCGAGTTTGTGCCATCAAATCTGACACCGGCGCTGGAACGCGCGGCCGATAGCACTCCCAAGGTGTACGCGGATGGATGCCATGGGGCCTACGAAACGACGGCGTCCCCGGATTGCACCTACGGGGATAGGGCAGGGACGGAGTCAACCGTTTTATTCGGTGACTCTCACGCTGCGCAGTGGTTCACGCCCCTGGACGAGGTGGCAAAGGAAGAAGGCAAGAAACTGATCAGCCTGACCAAGTCCTCCTGCCGCTCGGTGGATATCCCCGTTCGGGGTAAGGTCTCTGAGGCCTATCCACAGTGCGATGAGTGGAGGCAGGACAGCCTCGAGCGCATCAAGACGCTGGCACCTGACCTCGTTGTGGTGTCCAACTACGGCAGCGTCTATCGGGAATTGGGCCGCGACCTTGGTGATTTTGATCAGGCGTGGCGCGAGGGCCTGGAAAGGACCATTAAGGAGCTCCCGGAGGGCACTGACGTCGTAGTCCTGGGAGATACTCCGGGCTGGGAGATTGCCCCCAGCGTCTGCCTTTCCACGAACCTGCAGGACGTCGGCGAATGCGAGTCGCCCACGGAGGATGTAGTCGATGCTGAAGTGGCCAGCATCGAGCAGGAGGCGGTCCAATCGGCCGGCGGTCGCTACGTTTCGCCGATTGAATGGGTCTGCCAGGAGACCTGCTCGCCTATCGCGTGGAACCTGCTGGTGTACCGGGACACGCACCACCTGACCAATGAGATGGCAGGTGCATTGTCGGGCCGGCTGCAGCAAGCCCTAGACGTGTCCGCTTCGTAGCGGCGGGTCCTAGGAAGTGCCGTGCGCCGTCTTTTCTTGCGGAGGCCGCAAGAGGGAACCTCCTCGGAACGAAAGTTCCTCGGTGCCTGATCGCCTTGGCCGGTCTTTCTGACGGCGATCCTTTCGCAGGACGTGCGCGAGCTTGAAGAAGCCAATCACCTCCGCGTCACCGAGCTGATTGAGCAGGAGAAGCGGGTTCTGTCGGTCGGCGGGAAGGAAGTATCGGCGAGCCAACTGGTCGAACAGCCCGGCTTCACCAACGAGCGGCAGTGGACGCCGGCCGGTCACCTGTCAGGTGGTGAGCGGCGCCGTCTCCAACTGCTGCGTCTGCTGGTGGGGGAGCCGAATGTGCTGATGCTCGATGAGCCCACCAACGACCTGGACACTGGCACTCTTGCGGCCGTTGAGGACGTGCTCGACGGGTGGCCCGGGGACGCTCATTGTGGTCTCGAACGACAGGTACATGCTCGAGCGCGTCACGGACACCCAGCTGGCGTTGCTGGGCGACGGGAAGATCCGCGACCTGCCCGGCGGCGTGGACCAATACCTGCAACTGCGCCGCGGAGCGGCGATATCCGGCGACAAGCTTGCCGGCACCCCGATGGGGTCGGACAGTGGCAACGGTACGACGACGGCGGCAGCCGGGTCCGCGGGCCCGTCACCGGAAGAAGCCCGCCAGGCGAAGAAGGACCTGACCCGCATTGAGCGGCAGATGACGAAGACGAGCTCGCAGATCGAGAAGATCAACCAGCAGATGAGCGACGCCGGTAGCAAGGCAACGGTCGACTTCGAGAAGGTGGCAGGCCTCGACGCCAAGCTCCGGGAGCTTCAGGCCGAGCAGGAGTCCCTCGAGGGGCAGTGGTTGGAGGCCGCCGAGGTGCTGGGGGAGTAATAGCGCAGCAGACCGCGAGGCGAGCCAGGGGCTTACTCCGCTCGTCCAGCGGGTGTTCTGTTGCACGGGATTACAACTGCGCTAAGCCAGATTATGGCGGGCGGTGAAACTGCGGTATGACGCTGCGTGCGAACAGGCCCTGTAAAATAGAGCACGCCGGGGCGCATGGGATTCCGCGGCCACTTCATTCTGGTGCACGGAATTCTTTCTTGGGGAGGATCATTGTCCGTTCGGTTACCTGCGCTGCCGTCTCTGACTGGCATCCTTTTTTTGCGGCGCTTGCTGTGTTGGTGTCGCGCTTCGGTTGGATGCTGATGGCGGCGACGATCGGCCTGAGCGTCGTCGTGTTCAAGTTCTACGAGACGCCCGGTCGGCGGCTCATACGTCGATGGGCAAATAATCGGCCAGTGAGAAGCCCTTCCCAAACCCGCGATTAGCCAGGAGAACCACTGATGACGCTCTTGCGGAACCAGAGAAGCGTAGACCTACGAGATTTCATTTGGGTGCCCGGGGCGCTCGGGTGGGTGTTGATCGCGGCGGGCATGATCGTCATGCTGGGGCCTTTCTTGGGGCTCGCAGCGGGGCTTATGCCGATCATCTTGGTGCTCATCGTGCAGAAATCTTGGTTTCGAATGCTCCTGGTCGTGGTCGGAGGGCTTTTCGTATTCGGCTCAAGTTCGGACGTTGGCCCAGCGAAAGTTCTCTACTTCGCCGTGCTATTGCTATGTGCTGCCGTTTCCTTTGTCCGCCTAGTCAAGGACCCACCCGCATATCTCAGACACTTCAGATTCCTGCCAGCTCTCGGACTCTGCTTCATTACCTTCATGGTGCTGTCAACGTTCGCAGGAAGTGCCGACTACATAACAGCCATCCGGCAAAGTGTTTTCTACTTCATGGTGCCGATTGCTCCGATCATCGGGCTCGACGTCGGACGTGATTTGAAACCGAAGGTCGTCATGCGTTGGATTGGGGTTATAGGCACCGCCGCCGCAATCGGTTTTGCTACCGACTGGCTCGAACGGCGTGGCGTATCGAGCCTTTCGGTAGGCAAGATCATGCTCTCTAGCCTTATTCTTCCTGCGCTGGCGTTTTCTCTAGCCTTCGTCCACGTCGCCCTGGCTAAGGGGTCTGCCAGATTTTCTTGGGCTATCTCGGTTGTCGTCATTCCTGTCGCAATGCTGATCACCGGAACTCGAACTAACCTCGTCATTTTCCTCGCTGTCCTCGCGGTCATAGGGTCGGCTCAGAAGTTCCGGGTTCCCCTGATCCGTGCTGTCGTGATCGTAGGTTCGTGTGTCGCTGCTGCGGCAATGCTGATACCTATCTTGGGGAAGTACGTGCTGAATAGTCCTGAGTTCCTTGAATCCCGGGTTGAAGCAATGAATGGTGTCCTAACGGGGACAGGCGCCGATCAGTCACTAGCTAGCCGTAGTGAACAGTACGATTACGCCGCCTCTATGATCGCTGAATCACCGTGGTTGGGTTGGGGTGCAGGATTCGTCGCACCGATGAGCATGGATACGCCGCTCGTAACCATCGTAAAACTGGGCGCGATCGGGACGATGTTCCTGGTTGGGTTCCTTATCATGACGTTCGTGGGGATCATGCGGTCCGGTCGAGCAATAGGTGGGAGCCCGATGCATACCGCCTCGCTAGGGCTAGGTGTAATCATCTTGGCGAACATCCCATTTGGGACGCCCATTGAAGATCGTGGGTTCGGCTTCACCCTCCTCTTGATATTCACCGGAATCGCATCGACGATAACTAGTCCTCCCCGTGATGGATTCGGTACGGTTTCCCCAGTCTCTCCGATCGCGATCGAGCGTAGGAGAACTAGTGCCGGGTTTAGATCAGGGCGGCGGTCTTAGTGATGTTTCCTGCCCATGCGTCCTTGAAGCGGTAGGTTTCGCCATCGGGTACCAATTTGACGCACTGGATAAGCGTCTTGCCTGCCTTGACTGTGAGCCGCTGAGTTCGGAATCCGACCTGCCCATTGGGAATAGGGAGCTCCGAACCATAGCTCGCGCCGCCATCGCGGTATACGTCGTAGGCCCGATCACCAAATGCGGCACCGTCGTACTGCTGCAGATAGGCGTAGGCGTAGGCGTAGCGGGTGACAGCCCCGGTCTCGATGTTGGAGACTTCCAGTTCCACGCCGAAGTCGATCACGTCGCCCACGGCCAGCGCGGTCCCGTCGATGGTGATGTTGCTGGTGAGGGTGCAGTACCCGGCAGCGGGTACAACAACTTTGAGGACGTTCCCGCCGATGCCGTGCGTCCGGGCGGGGTTGGCGGCATTCAATACTGATCCTTCACTGGTTGTTCCAGCCGCCGAGGGTCTTGGTGGTCGTGTTCACGTTCCCGATTGCCCCGGTGAAGTGGGGCGTCGTGAGCAGGTTCAACGGTGTCCCAGTGGCGGACGCCCGGACCCGGTTGACGGGCACGAACGGTCGGAGCGCCTCCGCAATCACACGTCCGCCCGACGTGGCTCCAGCGAGGCTGGGGTGGATGCCATCATGAACATGGGTAGCAAGGGGCTTGAATCCAGCCTGCCGGGTTCTGCCCCGCCGTAGCGAGTCAGCGACGATTATGCCTGGGGTTGACCGGGCATACTCCCGAATCCAGTTGTTGCCCGCAATCCGGTAAGTGTCCTGTCCTGCGCTGTAGGTGGTCGATGGTGGGATGGTGTGTGCGAAGACGAGGACTCCGGCGTCAAGTGCCGCCTCGTACATGGCTTCGAGGTGCGTGGTGGTATTGTCGTCCGGTTCGTCGTTCGTTCCGGCGAGCAGCGACACAATGGCTGGGTTGTGCGCCAGCACATCGGCAGCGAACCGGGCGACTATCTGACTGCTTTCCTGACCCCCGATTGCGCGTTACCGAAACTTCGAGGTTATGCATCAGGTAGACGTTGGCCCAGTTGTGAATGCGCTTACCGTCTAGCTCTGAGTACCCTGCCCACCGGCTGGGCGTGGCGATGCTCACGCCGGCACTATGCGCTGATCGAGTCGCCAACGAGACGGTGGTGTTCGCTGGGCGTTGCCGCGAGGTTCTCGTCTTGCTGGCAAATGTGATGCTTAGTGCAGTACGCTCCTTTGCCTGCCCAGCCGATTCATCCGCAGGGGACCTAACCGCTACACAGGAACGGTCGAAAGACCCACTCTGTCCATCGGCTGGTTGAAGCGCGGCAAGACCGTGTCGACGGCGAACTTGTCACAGGACGTGAGCGAGTTCGACGACGTTAACCTTCTCCGCGTCACTGAGGAGATCGAGAAGGAAAGCGTGTGGTTTCGGTTGATGGGAAGGAAGTGTCGGCGAGCCGGCTCGTGAAGCAGCTTGGCTTCACCAAAGAGCGGCAGTGGACGCCGATGGGTGACCCCTCGGGTGGTGAGCGGCGGCGTCTCCAACTGCGTCTGCTGGTGCGGAAGCCGAATGTGCTGATGCTCGATGAGCCCACCAACGATCTGGATACTGATACGCTCGCGGCCGTTGAGGATGTGCTGGACGGTTGGCCGGGCACGCTTATGGTGGTCTCGCACGACAGGTGCCTGCTCGAACGCGTTACCGACACCCAGTTGGCGCTGCTGGGCGGCGGGAAGATCCGCAACCTTCCAGGCGGCATGGACCAGTACCTGCAACTGCGCCGCGGAGCAGCCTCCAGCGGGACACGACGCGGCACACCAGTGGGATCGGACAGCCGCAACGGTACGACGACGGGGACAGCCGGGTCCGCCGGTTCCGGCACCGGAGGGGACCCGCCAGGCGAAGAAAGATCTGACCCGCATTGAGCGGGAGATGACCAAGACCAGCTCGCAGATCGAGAAGATCAACCAGTCGGTGAGCGACGCCGGCAGCAAAGCCACGGTCGACTTCGAAAAGATGAGCGGGCTCGACGCAAAACTCCGCGAGCTATAGGCCGAGCAGGAGTCACTCGAGGAGCCGCGGCTGGCGGGTGCCGAGGTACTGGGGGGGAATAAAAGCCAGGCGCTTCTTATGCGGTTTCGGGAACATCCTCTGCGGCAGGTTCCAGTATTCCTGATTGCCTGTCGAGCCACGAGGGCTCAGGGCTAGGGTCGTCAGCGATAATGTGCTGCTCCACGAAGTGGTGGATGCTTTCCTTCAGATGTCCCATGTCCAACTCCTCTTCGAGCGCCATCAGGTTGATGTTCGTCAGTTTTCATCAAACGGGTTGGAATTTGCCTAGAAATAGTGTCGGCAAGAAGTCGCATCCTGAAAAGCCTGCTGGAGGTTGACGATGATCGGCGTCGCGTCAAGTCGCATGAAGGCGCTGCCTCGTGGCAAACTAAGTAACCGTGCGCCAGCACCGTGGAAACTCCATCCCTCGGTGATGGCGCGGTCCGCCCTGGTGTAACGGCAGCACCCCAGCCTTTGGAGCTGTGGAGTATAGGTTCGAATCCTATGGGCGGAACGGCAGGCCAGCAGGCGTCCGAGACAGGCAAGGAGCGGCCTCTTAGTGAGCCACGAGAACCAGTCCAATCAGGCGGAGTCAACGCCGGCGGCAGTGATAGTACTGGCAGCCGGAGCCGGAACCCGGATGAAGTCCCGCACACCTAAAATCCTTCACCGTATCGGCGGCACGTCCATGGTGGGCCACGCGCTTGCTGCGGCTCGCGGTCTTTCCCCTCGCGAACTGGCTGTGGTTGTCCGCCACGAACGGGACCGTGTCGCCGCACATATCGCCGAACTCGATGCCGGAGCGCTCATCGTGGATCAAGATGACGTGCCCGGCACCGGGCGCGCCGTTCAGGTTGCGCTTGACGCTCTGGACGCGCAATCGATTGTCGAGGGGACCGTCGTCGTCACCTACGGTGACGTCCCACTGCTCGACACAGCAACACTGCAGGAGCTCGTGCGTACGCACGAACAGGAATCTAACTCGGTAACGATCCTCACGTCAGTTCTGGACGACGCCGCCGGGTACGGACGCATTGTGCGAGCCGTTGACGGTACTGTCACCGGAATCGTGGAACACAAAGACGCCACCGAAGAGCAGCGCGCCATCAAGGAGATCAACTCGGGCATCTACGCGTTTGATGCCTCAGTGCTTCGTGAGAGCCTCACCAGTGTTGACTCGAACAATGCTCAGGGAGAGATGTACCTGACGGACGTTCCATCGATCGCACGAAAGGCAGGCGGCCGCATAGCCGCAGTCGTTTCATCTGATCGCTGGCAGGTCGAAGGTGCGAACGACCGCGTGCAGCTTGCCGCGCTTGGCGCGGAACTCAACCGGCGCACACTTGAGCGGTGGATGCGAGCAGGCGTAACAATCGTTGACACCAACAGCACCTGGATTGACGTAGACGTCCAGCTTGACGAGGACGTCACTATCCTCCCGGGAACACTCCTTCACGGAGCGACTCAGGTTGCACGCGATGCAATCGTTGGTCCAGATTGCACCTTGACTGACGTGGTGATTGAAGAGGGTGCGACGGTCACCCGGACGCACGCCAGCGGTGCGCGGATCGGGGCCGGTGCTTCAGTGGGCCCGTTCACCTATCTGCGCCCAGGAACCGTGCTGGGCGAGTTCGGCAAGATCGGCGCTTTCTACGAGACGAAGAACGTGACGATCGGCCGTGGGTCCAAGCTCTCCCACCTCGGCTACGCCGGCGATGCGGAGATTGGCGAAAACACCAATATCGGCTGTGGCAACATCACCGCAAACTACGACGGCGTCGACAAGCACCGCACCATCATCGGCAGTGACGTCCGGACTGGTTCTAACACCGTCTTCGTAGCTCCGGTGTCGATCGGCGACGGTGCTTACACGGGCGCCGGTGCGATAGTCCGAAAGGACGTGCCTGCCGGCGCGCTGACCATTGTCGCCGCACCGCAGCGTAATCTGGATGGTTGGGTCGAGCAGAACCGTGCCGGCATCGGAGCCGCTGAGTCGGCCGCTAAGGCTTCCTCTTCACATTCATCCACGGAAGAAGGCGATCCTTCATGAGCGAGATCACGGCACGCGGGGAAAAGAAACTGGTCCTCGCCTCGGGGCGCGCCCACCCGGAGCTGGCGGAAGAGATCGCGCGGGTTCTGGACACGGAGCTCCTGCCGATCTCGGCCTACGACTTTGCGAACGGTGAGATCTACGTCCGATCGGGAGAGAGCGTCCGCGGTACTGATGTGTTCGTTATTCAGGCTCACCCCGCTCCGCTGAACAATTGGCTCATGGAGCAGCTGATTATGGTGGACTCTCTGAAGCGTGCTTCTGCCAAGCGCATCACCGTCGTCTCTCCTTTCTACCCCTATGCCCGCCAGGACAAGAAGGGGCGTGGGCGCGAACCTATCTCGGCTCGCCTCGTTGCGGACCTTTACAGGACGGCGGGCGCTGATCGATTGATGTCGGTTGACCTTCACACCGCCCAGATCCAGGGCTTCTTTGATGGTCCGGTAGATCACCTCATGGCTATTCCGCTGCTCGCTGACTACATCAGAGGTCGCGTGGACGCTGACAACATCACCGTTGTGTCTCCGGACACCGGTCGTGTTCGGGTCGCTGAGCAGTGGGCAGAGAGGCTGGGCGGAGCGCCACTGGCATTCGTGCATAAGAGCCGTGACCTTACCGTCCCGAACCAAGCGATATCGAAAACAGTCGTGGGTCAGGTCGAAGGCCGCACCTGTGTGCTCATCGACGATATGATCGACACCGGCGGAACCATCTCGGGCGCGGTAGCGGTGCTGAAAAACTCAGGCGCGAAAGACGTCATCATTGCTGCGACGCACGCAGTCTTCTCGGACCCCGCTGCTCGCCGTCTGGCGGAGTCAGGTGCGCGAGAGGTAGTGGTGACCAACACGCTGCCTATCGGACCCGAGAAGCGATTCCCGCAGCTGACCGTATTGTCTATTGCACCTCTGATCGCGCGCGCTATTCGTGAGGTGTTTGATGATGGTTCGGTAACGAGCCTTTTCGACGGCAACACTTGAGCAGAGCGGGTGTGGGAAGCCGGTCGGCAGCAGAACCTGACCGGCTCCCTTTGTCCAGCGGGGGGATAACCGGCTCTCCGCGTTTCGTGGTGAATTCCACTGTCGGGAGGAAGTTCGGCCTGCTGTTCTAGCGGCACTTCGCAACATGATACGGATTTTGTAGTTGGCGCTGTTCACGAATCCCCGGCCGGTCCTCTTGATGTTTCGATGGACATGTTGTTCGCTTCGACCTTCGCGGTGGTGGCCCTGGTGATGATGAGGACTTCGATCTCGTTCCACCACCGGCAGACTGTGCGGTAGAGCCTGCGAGCCTCGGATTGTTCGGTCCGCTCAACCAGTTCCTGCAGCCTTGGTTTCGCCGCGGCGGCGGCTTCGATGGAGCCGCCGCCCAGCAGCGTGCGCAACTGTTCCTTGACCTCCCAGTCGGCTTGGAGCCTGCCGGTGGGGGCATCGACCGCGAACACCACCTCCAACCTGTTCCTGGCACGATCCGAGAGCCGATCTTCGCCCTTGAGCAGCAGCCGCCGGTTCGCCCAGACCGGGTCCGCGGCCCGGCCGCGGCTGCCCTTCGTTTCCTGCGTCAGACGCTGGGCTGAAGGACCGCGGTCACCATCGCATTTCCACGCATCACCAAATGAACGCATCGACGCTGACAGCGGTCCGTGGCAGCCACATCCGCAGCGCCGCCGATGGGTCGATCGCCACCACCTGCACCCCGAGGCGCCACTGAAGTGGCCTGGCTTTGAGCTAGTCCCCGACCGGTACTGTCTACCCCCGTCAACCACACCAAGGACCCGTCCGGGTATCCAGATCCACGATCGTGGACATCCAGGGCTCGAACCGCTTCCTCGCCTTGGTCTGCGGGTCCTGGAAGAAACGTACGGAGCGGAACCGGTGCTCATCAATGCCCAACCGCGCCGGGCCAGTAGATCCACGCAGGGAAGCTTCAGCGCGGCGGCGTCCAGGGCACGCTGCACCAGCCACCACGACATACCGAACGCCGTCGCTGTCTCCGTGGCGGCGCGGCCGGATCCGATCACAGCATCCACCAGTGACTCGCGCAGCCGGGAGGTGGACCGGGAGAACGCAGGCACCTGTGGTGTCGCCTCCGCGAAGGTCTTCCGCCCGCATTGCGGTTCGCCGCAGAAGAACCGAAGTTTGGTCCAGATCGCCTCGACCGGGCCGGCGATGAGGATGTAGCGGATGCGTTGGAAGCGTTTGGAGTGCCGGCGGGAGCTGATCACCCCGCAGCTCCTGCAACCGGCCTCCAGCACTGATTCAACCCGGATCCTGCGCTGCCCGAAAGCAAGCACCTCCGCAGCGGTGACGCGGTAGCGGGGAAGGTTGAAAACATTGGTAGCAGCGTCAGAGCGCTGGTCAGTAGGCTCGTTCAAGGCTCGTGATTCCTGTCAGTGATGAATGCGTCAAGAACATTCTTCCCAAGAGGGCCACGAGCCCTTCTGCGCTTACGACACGAACCCAGCTTTCACCACGGAACCACGGAGAGCCGGATAACCGGCAGACGAAAAGACCCGATCGGAGCGAGGCTCCGACCGGGTCTTTTCGCTTGCTAAACTGCTTATGCTTCGGCGCCTGCGCGACGACGAGCAACAAAGATGCTTCCTGCGCCGAGACCCAGAGCGCCGATGCCAGCTGCACCCCAGAGGAGCATTGCCGAGTCGATGCCGGTGTTCGCAAGGCCACCGCTGGTGGTGCCGGTGGCACCGGTCGAGCCCGTGGTGCCGCCACCGACAGTTGCTTCAGGAGCGTCGACTACCACAGTTGAAGAAACAGTAACTCCCGACTCACGCCCCGTGGCTGTGAGAGTGTAGGTGCCCTCTTCCTCAAGCGTTACGGAGTAGGAGAAGTTGCCTTCAGCATCAGCGGTCACAGTGTCAGTGAGCACGACTGCCATTGGCAGGATTGGACCGCCGAGGGCTGCGCCAACGCGGCCAGCTCCAGCAGCAGCACCCGAAGCAGCAGGCTCGCCAGCAACGAAGTCAACGGTGATGTCGATGATTTCTCCGGGCGTGAAGAGACCCTGGTTGCTACTGAAGACAACAGCCTCGCCCGGTGCAACGGTACCGTCACTGACTGTGCCCTGAGAAGGCGTCGGATTGTATGTAAGAGCCTGAGCAGCGCCGGCTCCAACGAAGGTGAGTGAGCCGGCGATTGCGACGGCTGCGATAGTTTTTTTCATAGAGACTCCCCAGTAAAGGTGTTTTGCGGCAGACTTCTAGCGGTGATCGACCTGAAGATGTATTTCCCCCAGCCTCAACTACCCTGAGATAAAGTCTAGCAATGAGAAGGTTCGCTGATCGTCAGCGAACCTTCAGGTCTTCCTCAGGGTTTCCGCATCTAACCTTACCGCATAACCGGACCAAGTCGAAAAAAATTCGTCTCAGAAATGGATATTTAACCAACACTAAACTTTTTGTCCAATTCAGCTACAGGAAACGTCGCCTTGCAAAGGCAACTTGACCTCGCTCAAAGGTTGGATGGTGGGCGTGATGTCTAAGGTTGGTTCCGATGTCTGAACGACATTCGTGAAGTCCACTTCAACAGACGCAGTTTCCCCTGGTTCGAGATTGGTGGTCAGTACGCCAACAGGGCGTTCACCGTGGCGGTAAGAACCTAGTGGAACCGCTTCCCCGTTTATCCGGGCTGTCTGGAGCCGTGACCGGTCGGGACCGTACGCCACAAAGTTCGTTTGTACATGACCAGGTGGCACGCCAGACGCTCCTCCACCGGTGACGTAAGTGGGAAGAGCGTTCGCAGCATCGATTGGTGCAGTATTTGTAAGGGTCGCCGTCAAGGTGTACTGGAGGTAGCCGCCCGCGGTGCAGTTCTTCTCTAGCTGCACGGTGCGTCGCACGTAGTAGTCCATCTTCGCTCCCGTGCCGTCATTGAAGTAGGCACCGAAAGCTGCTCCTCCGACCGTCGATCCCGTGGCGGCACCGGCTAGAGATGTTCCTTCAATGACGTTTTGCTCGTCCGAGATATTGGACCATACATACACGCGGTCTTCGTTCGAGCTTTCAATAAGCGCCTGGATCAGCCGATCGCTCTCGCCTGCACCATCAGCAAGCGCGTCGAAGACCTTCCCTGCGACGGCGGCGAAGTACTCGTCTTGAAGAGTGGGCTCCTCAATCTCTGCGTAGACGTCAGACAATAGCGTTGATACAACGTTCTCTGCGGTGAGTGCTGTTGGAAGATCTGTCCGGGACAACTGTTCCCCGATGGCAGGGTTCTCAAAATCTCCAAGTTCGACAGGTCCTGTAGCACTCAGGATGTTGGCGAGGACTACTGGATCGAGCGCAATAACCCCATCGATGGTGACACCATCATTGCGGTCTTCCCACATGGCTTTTGCCGTTTGCGCTGCAGTCGGGAAGTCCGGTGTGAGGTTGACGCTCTGCATGAACGTGCCAAGGCGCGCGGAATAGATCTGTACCTGTACCGGATCCACCGGGATCGGCGGACTGAACTTGCCCAAGTCTGCGCCGCTTCCCTGCGCGCTCAGCTCAATCTCGCCACTCGTCACAGATACGAGTGCAAGGGCGCCAGGAATTCCGCCCGTAGCCCGGACCTCAGCGTTGTTTTGGATCAGTATCAGGTAGTTGCGCGCGCCATCGGCTCCGAGCATGGAAGGTAGGACCTCCGCCGCGGACGACGCTGCGTTGAAGGTTTCACGCGCCTGATCTAGTGCGTCAATAGCCTGTGCAAGCGGCCTGGCAACTGCGGGCATCAACCGGGAGGAATCTATGCCGGCCAAGCGGTCATAAGAGAGCTGAACGGTTGTCGCAGCCGCCGAGATGCTGGGGGCGACCTCGCGCAGAGGAGTCACGTTGATTTGGCCATCCACGGGCGTGAGCGAGCTCCAGTCAAGAGAGTCGAAGTGATCGAGCATAGGCGCAACCGCACGGTTGACCACATCATCCGCTGATACCGACACTTCGGTTACTGCTGAGAAGTTCGCGCCGATGAACGGTATCATCCCGGCTGCCTTCCACAGGGGGTCTGTTCCTGCGTTTCGGGCCTGAGCCGTATGGTCCTGCAACCTTGAAAGCGTGCTTTGCGCAGCGTCACCATTCCCTGCGATCAGCTCACTCTGCAGCTGAGGCAGGAGCTCCATAGTCGCGAGGAGGCTGCTCTGAATCTGTTGTCCGCGAAACGCGAGCCAGGCAGCACTAAGCGCGGCGACTAAGAGCACCGCGGACACGCTAAGCACAATGCGCATGCCGCGATTGTGTCGCTTGGTCCTGCGGCGTCGTTGCGCAGGCGCAGGCGCGTGTCCGTCGAGCGGCTGCGCCGGTGACATGCCGTGGCTAGCACTTTCGGTCATGATAGGTGTACTCCCTAGTAGGCACCGTGGCGGCGGACGACGGCGCGGAAAGTGCGCAGGAGGATGGTTAGATCCCCAGTGAAAGACCAGTTCTCCACGTAGTACAGATCTAGCCGAACTGTGTCATCCCAGGAGAGCAACGAGCGTCCGCTGACCTGCCATAGCCCTGTCATTCCCGGACGCACCAACAGACGTCGGTGGGCGTGCGTGTCGTATTTCTCTACTTCTGAGGGAAGTGGAGGCCGTGGACCCACCAAACTCATCGAGCCACCAAGCACGTTGAACAACTGCGGAAGTTCGTCGAGGCTGAACCGGCGGATGAAAGCACCAACGCGGGTAACACGCGGATCGTTTCTCATCTTGAACAAGACCTGGTTGCCTTCGCTGTTTGCCTGCAGTCTTTCCAGCTGATGCTCGGCGTCCACCACCATCGACCTGAACTTCAACATTGTGAAGCTGTTGCCCTCTGCGCCCACCCTTTCCTGACGAAATAGAATCGGACCCTTGCTGTCATGACGTACCGCAAGACCTACAGTGATCAATACCGGTGCGAATAGTACGACGATTAGTCCTGAACCGACCATGTCGAACAGCCTCTTCAGGAACTGCTGGCCTTTTTCGAGGTTGGGAGTGGACACGTGAATAAGGGGGAGGCCCGCTACTGGTTGGGTATGAATACGAGGCCCCGCAATGTCGGTTAAAGCTGGAACCATGATGAGCCGGATGTTTAGGTCAGCGAGTGCCCATCCCAGCGCTCGGATAGTTTTTGGAGACAGTTGGACACCGCCTGACAGAGCCACGGCGTCGGGCTCAAAATTTCGCACCGTATCAATAATGGTTTGCGCCTCAGTTGCACGCCCGATGGTCGGCAGGTCCAGATCAGCGGCAAGATTGGTGGTCGAAGGTGTTCCAGGGAGGTAAACACCCACCGGTTTATACCCAGCCATCGGCTGTCCCCTCAAGGAGCGGGCGAGGTGTTCGGCACTACTAGGCCCACCGATGATGAGAACCCTTTGACTACTCCTGCCCAACTCACGCTCGAGATGCAGGAACTTCCGAAGAATTACCCGAGAAAGGAGGAGGAAAATAAGGCCAGCTGGCAGGGCGACTCCAACGTAGCCACGTGCGGTGTCGAGTTGCAGCGCATAGGAAACGATAGCTACTAAGCCGAAAAGCCATAGGGAAGCTTCAAGAACACGCTTGTATTCCTCGGTTCCATGGCCCAGTACAACTGCCTCCCGGGACCCCAACAGGTAGAGCATGAACCACCAGGCTGCTGCAAGCGCCAGGGAAAGGATCAGATAAGGCTGGCTGGCCGAAGTAACGTTCTCCGACTCGGGTACGCCAAATCGAACGATCAGCGCCCCGATCGTCGCCCACAGGACGACGCACGCGTCGGCGATAGCGAGGTGTCTGGAATAGCGAGAGCCCCAGCTCCTTCGGCCCTTCCTCCCCGACGAGGAACCATTGTCATCTTGATGCAGCAAGGCGACCTCATCCCTTTGATTCACGACTGGTTGGGGCGCGCCCGCAGCACCTTTTCGTCAAAGTCGGAATCGATACGGCTGCGTCCCCTGGCCTTGGACCCGTCGGCTGGTACCTTAACGTTTTTGGCGGGCGACGATTCATAGGAGTAATAACTGTAGGCGTAAGCATCGGGTCCCTTGGTGGGCAGGAGATTTAGTACGACGCCTAGGACGTCGGCGTCCACCATTTCCAGCGATGCAAGGGACTTCTGCACATCGGGGAGCTTCACTTTGGAGGATCCAATCACCATGACAACGCCGCCGACCTGTTGGGCCAGCACCGCGGCATCCGTCACCGGAAGGAGCGGGGGCGCATCGATAATGACGGCGTCGAAAGTATCTTCCAGCCCCGCAATGAGCTTCTTCATCGTCTTCGATCCCAGAAGCTCGCTCGGGTTCGGAGGAATCTGCCCGGAAGTTAGAACGTACAACTCGTGCTCGCCCCAAGGCTGCAGTAGATCTCTCACGTCCGCCCGGCCAACGAGGGCGGTGGTCAGGCCAGCATTACGCTCAAGACCGAGATATTCATCCACTCTCGGACGGCGAAGGTCCGCATCAATCAGCACAACGGACTGACCTGACTGTGCCATAGCTATGGCCAGATTGATGGCCGTGGTGCTCTTTCCTTCTCCGGGCAGGGATGAAGTGACCAGCACGGTTTTGGAAGCGTGGCTGACGTGGGAGAACTGAAGGTTGGTGCGGATCTGACGGAACGCTTCGGTCCGAGGGCTCTGAGCTGGAGCCTGTGTAAGCAAGGGCTTCTTTGTTGCGTCACTGTCAAATGCTATTCCCCCCAGGACCGGCGAATCCGTTATCCTTCGGAGATCGGCTTCCCCTCTTAGCCGGGTGTCAAGGGTGGTTCGAAGCAACGCTGCGGTGAGCCCGATGATAAGGCCCACCACTAGTCCGAGAGCGAGGTTCAACCGAGTGTTCGGCGCTGAAGGGGCCGTAGGAGCTATTGCTGGCGTGACCACAGAAAGCTTGACCGGTGACGCTCCGTCTTCGGCGGTGGTCTCAAGATCTTCGATTCTCTCTACGAGACTATCTGCCACCGCCTGCGCTATCGCTGCCGCCTGGACGGGGGATGGATGAGATGCAGCGATCGTGAGGAGTACAGTGTTGACATCCGAACTGGCCTCAATGTTCTCTGCTAGCTCCGCTGGGGTCACCTCAAGACCCAAGCTATCAATGACTGGCTGCAGAACAAGGGGAGTCTCGGCCGTTTCAGCATAGGATTCAATTCGGGCTTGTGTGAATGAGTTTCCCTGTTGAAGCTCTGCGACAGACCCAGAGGTTTGGAGGGCAGCGAAAAGCCTGGTCTGCGCGGTATAGGTAGGGGCGACGCTGAGGGAGAGGACCCCAGCAGTTAATACCCCAAATACAGTGCATGCCGTAATCAGAATCCAATTCCGGCGGAGCACTCTGAGGTAATCTTTCAGCTCCAAGGTTGAGACCTTCCTAGAGGAGTCAGGTGGCTGCCATTACGACAGCACTTCAATTTCATGGCCAAGAATCCCTCATTATCAAGGAAGCGTCGGGCGCCGTGACTTATCCGCGAATATCCTTCGCATTCGCCCGGAACCACTGGACCGTGTGCTGAACGCCCTTGTCGAGACCGATCTGCGCCTTCCACCCG
The DNA here is from genome assembly GCF_001428435.1 of Arthrobacter sp. Soil782. Lineage (GTDB taxonomy): Bacteria > Actinomycetota > Actinomycetes > Actinomycetales > Micrococcaceae > Arthrobacter_D > Arthrobacter_D parietis. Next base: position 295,728 of record NZ_LMSO01000009.1, on the reverse strand, counting down.
GCCTTCGCCAATTTCGATACGTCAAGCAATTTCTGGGGTGTGCCGTCTGGTTTAGAGCTATCCCATTCCATCGTGCCATCGTAGCCAACAGCTTCTGCAACGATTCCTGCTAGCTCTTTGATAGTGACGTCATTTCCTGTGCCTACGTTGACCTGGTCCGGGCCGTCGTAGTTTTCCAGAAGGTGCAAACAGGCCGATGCCATGTCGTCAACGTGGAGGAACTCACGTCTTGGCGAACCCGTTCCCCAGTTTGTTACGGTACGCGTTCCGTCTTGAACAGCCTCGTCATAGCGTCTGATCAGTGCCGGGAGCACGTGCGATCCCTTAGGAGAGAAGTTGTCTCCCGGTCCGTAAAGGTTCGTTGGCATGGCCGAAATCCACGGCAACCCGTATTGTCTCCGAACGGCCTGAACCTGCAGGATGCCAGCAATTTTCGCGATGGCATAGGAGTCATTGGTCTGCTCCAAATGACCGGTGAGAAGGTATTCCTCCTTGATCGGTTGTTCAGCGAACTTCGGATAAATGCACGATGATCCTAGAAAGAGCAGGCGCTCCACACCGTGATCTCGAGCGGCATCCAGCACGTTCACCTGTATCCGAAGGTTGTCGCTCAGGAAGTCAACAGGGTAGGTCTTGTTGGCAAGGATTCCACCGACCTTGGCAGCTGCAAGGATGACATAGCGTGGTTTTGTTTCCGCGAAAAATGCGAAGACGGCGTCGCGATCCTTCAGATCGAGTTCTGACGACGTCCGTCCGACAAGTTTCGTAAAGCCCTCTGATTCCAACCGCCGCCAGATCGCTGAGCCAACCAGGCCGTGATGCCCTGCGACGTAGAACTTGGAATTCCGATCGAGGGGAGCCGGCGTGAAGTCGACATCATCACCAGCACTAGTGATGCTGAGGTTCTTGACGGACACCTATTTCTCCCAGCTTCCCAGCTTGACTTCATCAATCCAGTGATTGCCCGCATGCTTAAGTGCTTCGATATCGGCGTCGACCATGATACGCGCGAGTTCTGGGGTTTCGATCGTTGCCTTCCAGCCAAGTTTGCTGTGAGCTTTGGAAGCGTCTCCGATGAGAGCGTCTACTTCTGTGGGACGAAGGTAGCGCTCGTCGAACTTCACGTGATTCTCCCAATTCAAGCCAGCATGCTGGAAAGAGACTTGTAGGAAATCACGCACGGAGTAGCCGGCGCCGGTTGCAAGTACAAAGTCGTCGGGTTCATCAACTTGGAGCATGCGCCACATGCCTTCAACGTACTCAGCGGCATAACCCCAATCGCGGATCGCGTCGAGGTTGCCCATGTACAGGACACCCTGTTTGCCAGCTTTTATCGCGGCTACTGCGCGGGTGATCTTGCGAGTTACGAAGGTCTCACCCCGCCGTGGAGATTCGTGGTTGAAAAGAATGCCGTTCACCGCGAACATGCCGTACGCTTCGCGATAGTTTTTTGTAACCCAGTAGCTGTACACCTTTGCTGCTCCGTACGGAGAGCGAGGGTAGAACGGAGTGTTTTCATCCTGTGGAGGTGGGGTGGCACCAAACATCTCGGAACTCGATGCTTGATAGAAGCGCGTATCTATGCCGGCCATTCGTACGGCTTCAAGCAGACGTATAGAGCCCATACCAGTTGTGTCGCCAGTGTGCTCGGGTTCCTCAAACGAGACACGTACATGAGACTGAGCCGCCAAGTTGTAGACCTCGTCCGGCTTGATTTCGGCGAGGAGTGTTACTAGCCGGGCACCATCGCTGAGGTCGCCATAATGGAGAAAAAGTTTCGCGCTGGGATCATGTGGATCAATATAGAGGTGGTCTACCCGCGCTGTGTTGAACGTAGACGCTCGCCGGATCAGGCCATGAACCTCGTATCCCTTCTTGAGGAGGAGTTCTGCAAGGTAGGAGCCGTCTTGGCCGGTGATGCCGGTAATGAAAGCGCGCTTAGTCAACGCGAGTCCCCCTGTTTCGTTTCAGCTTCACTTCAAGCCAGTCGATGAAGCGGTGTTCTTGCTTGCCCGGAGCGAGTGTAACCAGGCGCCATGGGCAAGTATAGCGGCGTCTTCAGACAGATAATTCGTAGCGTACATCCTACCCGCGTGACCGAGCGCCTGTGAAAGCTCCTGATCGGCAGCGAGAGTTTCCGCAATCTGGACTAGGGCTGACGGGTTGTCGGGTTCAATTCGAACGCCGCCCCGGGATTTCGCTAATTCCCCTGCTGTCGTGCTGTTGACGTCGGTTGCGGCTACCACCGGAAGTCCAGTAGCGAAGTATGACGTTAGCTTGCTTGGTACAGCGGTCTCCCTCAGCCCGGGCAGCTCATTCACTAGTAGCATATCCGCAGCACTTAAGGCTGCTTCGAACTCGTCGTCAGGCAGTGGATCGATGAACTGGATGCGATTAATTCCTTGAGCTATGTCTTCGATGTGCCGTCGCTGATTGCCATCTCCAAGAAGTGCGAAACGCACCCGCGAACGTGATTGATCAGATATGGCCGCTGCCCGCACGACATTCTCGAGTCCCTGTTTCGCCCCCATGTTTCCAGCGTGTAGTACCACTACATCGTGGTCGGCCCAGCCCAGCCTCTCTCGGACGGCGGATCGGTCTATCGAGCTTTCCACCGCAATGTGGGTCCAATTGCGTATAACTACTACGTCTTGGTTCCTCACTCCCAGACCGGTGACAGCGTAATCCCTGAACCGTTCATGTATGACGCATACGCCAGTGGCCGAGCGGAGCACAAGCCCTTCCAAGCGCCGCATCATTGAAACCAAGGTCGAAGATCCCTGACGGATCTCTTCGAGGCCGCGACTGTAAATATCCTGCACCCAAATGCCTATTGCGGGTCGTCGTCGGCTCAGTCGAAGGCGCAGGAGCGCGAGGGCGCTCGAGAAGAGCGCCGGAGTAACCATCAGAACAACATCCGGGTTCCCCCAGCGAGCAAAGAGAAGCCTGGCTCCGAAGCTGAGTTCAAGATGCATTCGTCTCATCGTCGTCGGCGTTCCGGGGATGTATTGACGGAGGCGCTTTATGCGGACGCCATTTAGAACTTCTCGCTTTTGCCATCCTCCGTAACCCTCTCTGGGCTTCCATTCCGGGTAGTGGGGGAAGCCTACGATAGCTTGTACATCGTGGCCTTCCGCAGCGAGTCCTTCGGCCAACCGGGTCACGTACGGGGCGATGCCTGTTGACTCAGGCGAGTAATTGAGGGCGAGGATAGACACACGCAACTTGGAGGGATTCACGGTCTCAAGAATAGACATCCATGATAGCCACACGTCGCGAGACCGCTTTCTTGCGCGGCACGAGAACTGTGGACGAGCAGTGTCACGAGTAGATTGCGTGATCGCCCAGCAGCAGAACTACCTGTTCTGTTACAAGCTAGGGAGCGAGTCACGTGCTCCGGTAGCGGCACAGCCCTGCATGCGAGACTGTTCAGCGATTGTGTAGCTTCCGTCCAAAACTACGCGCTCCCGCGTCCGTCGAGTAGCCTGAATCCGGACGGTGAGTTCCTCCTCGCTCCTCAGGTGATGAACGACTAGAGAGACCTTGTTGTGAAAGTCAGCATTTCAGCGCCGTATCCGGAAGGTGTAGCTATGTCGCTGGCCCGCGCAACCAACTGTGTCTTACCAACGTCAGTAGGCCGGCGGTTCCTTGGACCTGCACCATTTCTACTGGGACGTCCATGCTGCATCGAGCAGGGACTCCTGACCGGAACGAATCTGGAGGCGGATTCAAGAGAGATTCGAGCGCGACGACCTCGTCATCTAAGCAGGCGTACCGGCGGCGTGAACGACTGGAGGCGATGGGCTGGACGTGAAGTGTCTGATTTGGGGACGCCCGCTGCTCCACGACGCAAGTCTGTATGCAGATGAGCCATTTTCGCCACCTCAGTCTTTTCACTGGCAATGGGTATGTTAAGGGTCGAAGCAAAGTAGTGCAGGTCCTTTGGGTGATGGTCTCATCCCTAATCGTTCAACGCATTTGGTGCCCTTCCCGTTTGCGAGTGAGGGTGCTGCGGGCGTTCGGAGCCAATATTGGCAATGGGGTTCTCATTCGTGAAGGCGTGCGAGTTCACTGGCCCTGGAAGCTGTCCATTGGAGATAACTCCTGGATTGGAGTTGATGTCTGGCTGCTGAACCTGGAACAGATCGCGATTGGGCAAGACGTATGTGTTTCCCAATCAGCATTCATTTGCACGGGCAGTCACGATGCCAAGTCTCGCAGCTTCGAGTTCGATAACGCGCCTATCAAGGTGGAGGACGGAGCTTGGATCGCAGCCAGAGCCACCGTACTCCGAGGCGTGACAGTGGGAAAAGACGCAGTCGTCGGAGCTACGGCGCTAGTGGTTAGGGATGTGCCGGCGGGAAGCAGGGCCCTAGCTCCACTTCCGAAGCAGCAATGGAGAGGTTCGGAGCTTTGAAGATTCTCCAGATAGCTACGCTTATCTCTCCGGATGGGGCTTATGGTGGGCCCGTTCGGGTGGCAATCAATCAGGCTGACGCGTTGCGGGCTGCTGGCCATGATGTGCAGCTAGTTGCTGCCGCCAGGGGGTTCGGTCCTTGTCTGCCCAAAGAGTTTTCTGGATCCCCAGTAACGCTCTTTCCTGCGCGTACCCTACTTCCAGGCACCGGTTTCGCTGGAATAGCTGCGCCGTCGTTATGGGCATGGCTTACCAGAGTCATCCGGACCGCCGACATCGTGCATGTTCATCTGGCAAGAGACTTGGTGACACTGCCAGCTGCCGCCATAGCCAGGGCTACGGGCACCCCGTACGTGCTCCAAACGCACGGGATGATTAACGAGTCGGAACATTTTCTTTCCAAGCCTCTGGATCGGTTCCTCACCAAACCTGTACTACGACGAGCTCGGCAGATCTTTTATCTGACAGAGCGCGAAGCGGACGATCTAGTTAGCGTGGCTGGTGGAGATCTCCGCTTGAAGTTCCTCCCCAATGGAGTACCCGGCACAGAAATTCAACGGCAACGGAATGAGCACACGGAAGTACTATTTCTAGCGCGGCTGCATGCCATCAAGCGGCCCATGCACTTCATTCGTATGGCGGAACGGTTGATTGGAAGGTTCCCACATGCTCGATTCACCCTCGTGGGGCCAGATGAGGGTTCTGGTGATGAGGTCCGGGACGCGCTCATGAAGGCGGATCTGGGGAACAACGTTCGTTGGGAAGGTCCAATCGGCCCCTCGGAGACGCTTGCACGTATGGCCAAAGCGGACGTATATGTGCTCCCTTCTGTCGACGAAACTTTCCCCATGGCAGTGCTCGAGGCGATGTCCGTAGGTTTACCCGTGGTGATCAGCAGTTCCTGCGGACTCGCCAACCACATTAGAGAGACCCGCTCAGGCGCGCTTTTCGACGGATCCCTTGAGGGGCTCGTTTCTGCAGTGGAGGAGTTTCTCGGGGATCCCATTCTTCGGGAAGACACAGGACACCGTGCCAGTCAGGCAGCGCGAAAAATTTTTTCCATGGATGCTGTTGTACATGAGCTGCAAGAAAATTACACCGCTCCGGGCTGATTCGTCGATTATTCTTGGAAGCTTCGCCCGACCGTATGAGGGGCGACTAATGTCTAGTAGGAAACGATAAACGTGTGTGATCAAGCTACGAAAAAGCGCCGAGTGGTAATTGTCGAACCGAATTTCACTGGCCATCGCCTGTACTACGTGCGGCTTCTCGTCGAAGAAGCCGCGCGGCGCGGGAACGATGTTTTCGTTATCCTGACCGAAGAAGCGATACACAGCGCTGAGTACGAAGTTCAACTCGCTCCGTTGATTGAGCAATTCAGGTTGCGGTTCCTGCCGCAGCGGGGTACTCCTCTAGACCTGATCAAGTTGCGTGAGCTATCCGTCGGTCTCGTGGCCGACGTGCTGGTGGTGCCGGACGGCGACGGTCTGGCGCGCAAAATGGCTACATCCGTCAGATGGCGTGGCCCCGGGACCCTGAACGTGCTCGTACTTCGCGAGAAGGCTCAGTCGAACAGAATCCCAGGCAGAGCCGTAGTCGTGAATATCGCAAAATGGTTGATTCATCACTGGGCGGATCGCGCAAGTGACGCAAATATAGTCCTTCTGAAGACTGCGCTCTGGCAGGGCCGATCCAGCCTGACGACGGCGAACGACCCGGTTACGTTGCGCGTAACAGCTCAATCAGTAGGGAAACTTCGGGATGAGTGGGGATTAACAACCCCACAACATTGGTTCTCCGTACTCGGTTTTGTGGATAAGAGGAAGAATTTACCTCTGGTGCTGCGCAGTTTGTCCGGGTTGAAATCAGGCCGCCGAATCGGACTGTTAATCGCCGGCAAATGTGCGCCTGAAGTGCTGGAGGAATCGAAACCATTTTTAGGTCAGCTCCGCGCTGCGGGCGCTAAGGTTGTTTTATTGGATAGGTTCCTTACCGAGAATGAACTCGATTCGGCGGTGGCCGCTGTCGATACGGTGGTCATGGCACATAGCAATGAGGGGTCAAGCGGACTGTTCGGAAAAGCTGTCGCTGCCGGCACAGGGATCGTTGCGGGGGGAGCGAAAACCTTGCGTCGTGAGTTAGCAGCTTCGCCAGGTCTCGGAGAATGGGCGCCACTCAACCAAGGAGACCTGAGCGTCGCTTTGAAGCGAGCACTTGACAGGCGGGGTCCCGGGCACCCTCGCGCCCTCGGCACGGATTCTTTCACTAGCCCCCTATTGGGCGGCAGATGAGACTGTTGAAGCGGGCCCGACTGAGAACGGTGGGCGGACAGGCGCTCTTCTTGGCGGTCTCTGCTGGCCTCGCTCAGCTCACCATCGCCTTGATCTTCGCGCTTGCAGCACGCGCCACAGATCCAGCTTCTTTGGGCATTGTCGTGTCTGCAATGGCTTTAGGAGTTGCGTTAGCGGGTCTAACAGATTTCGGCACCAACTCGTACTGGGTGCGCGGAATCGCGCGCGGCGTCATGCAGACTCGTGAGCTTGGGATACTCCTCATTTCTAAAATCGCGATAGGCCTTGTCGCATCTGTATGTCTAGCGGTATCTCTGGCGATTGTCGTACCGGGGACACTTCTATGGACTGCAGGGTTACTGGGATTTGCAACGCTGGTCGGACAAGCCGCCCAGACTCCCCTTCGTGGAGCTGCTCTCGGACACCTAGCTTCGATCGTCGTCATCTTTGACCGCTGTTCAGCAGTTCTGGCCTACTTCATAAGCACTGCTCTTGGAGTCCCAGCTCCTGAGGCTTTGGTTGTTGCTTTATTCGTTGGTCCAATCGGTTCTGCTGTTCTCGCGCGCTACTTAACTCCTAGTTCCCGTCGGCCTCACGCTCGTCCATTTGCATTCCGGTGGCCCTGGTCGGGCGCACGCAACTTCGGCGTCTCGTCCTCCTTCATTGCAATACAGACGATGGACGTCATTATCCTTAGTGCTCTGGCGGCTCCATCCGCTGCTGGCATCTACGGCGCTGTGAACAAATGGGTGCAGCCGGTAACTATCTTGGCCGCGTCCTTCGCCTCTGCGTCAGCGCCCTTCATTGCCCGCACCACACACGCTCGGGAGTCGTGGAAGATATTGCGTCAAGCGGTCTGGATTCCGGTGGTCGCAGTCGGCGGTTCCTGCTGCCTAGCTCTACTTGCTCCCTGGCTGGTCGTTACAGTCCTAGGCGAAGCATACGAGAGTGCCGGGATAGTATTGACCATCCTCGCTTTGGCAGCAATACCCGGCGTGTTGAATCAGCCACTTTTCGTCGCGCTGCAGTACCTAGGTCGGGATAGAGCGGCGGCTTTCGTACTCTCCTTCTTGGTCGTTCTTCAACTCGTTCTTGTGGCACTTCTGGCACCTTCTTTGGGGGCTGTCGCATGTGCGCTGGCGGTTCTCTCGAGCCAAACAGCTCAACTTGCCGCCTTCTTGCTTATTGCGGTCCGGGAGTTGAAACGTCCGCATGAATCACAGGAGCGTAGTGCTGTCGACAGCCAGTGATGGGCCTTTCTATTCATTTCATTTCATTTCGACGATGGAGGATAAGTTGACAGGCTGGCAAAGCAGAAAGACAGGTGGAGAAGCGGCCGAAGAGTACCGAGTTCTTTGGATCACCAACTTTGCGGCGCCCTACAGAATGCCGGTCTGGAGGCAGCTGGCTGAGCGTTATTCGTTGGAAGTAGCTGTGTTGGTCGGTTCCGAACATTTTCATCTCGACGGAAAAAATCGTGGAGACGAGTGGGCTCCGAAGGAGAGGAATAGCGACAACTTCTCCATCAAAGTACTCAGATCGCGCAGGGTCTCGAGAATTACTCGACCGGTGTATCTTTTAGCTTCCTCCATGACTATTAGACAGTTCCCATCAGCGGGGAACTTGATTCTGGGAGGATGGCAGGAACCAGCTTACTGGCAAGCCCTCATGACCGCAAAGATCAAAGGGATCAGAACAATTGGATTCTACGAATCTACTCCTCAATCGCAAACCCACAAAGTGGGGTTGGTAGCCGGTGCTAGGAAGTTTTTCTTTCGTTCGCTAGATGCCGTGGTAGTGCCTGGTCCATCTGCCGCAATGGCGGTCCGAAAGATGGGCGTCAAAGACACAAAGATTTTTGAAGGCTTCAATGCTGTGGATGTCGCCGCTTTTCACGAGGCACGATGGCATAGGAGCGAGAAGAAGCGGGAAGGGCATAAGTTTCTTTACGTTGGACGTTTAATCGGTTTGAAAAATGTCGCTAGTATAATCTCTGCCTTCCACCGGATTAGATTACCGAATGACACTCTCACAATCGTTGGAGAGGGAGAGTTGCGGGCGAACTTGCGAGAGCAAGCCGATTCCCTCGGGTTAGGTAACCAGGTAGTCTTCTTAGGCCCAGTTGCTTATGCTGCTCTACCGCAAGTCATGGTCCAGCACGACACTTTGGTGCTTTCATCACTAAGCGAGGTGTGGGGGTTAGTAGTCAACGAGGCTTTGGCAGCGGGTCTGCACTGTGTCGTAGGTCAGCGCTGCGGTGTTGCTGCCTCAGTTGAAAGCATGCGGGGAGTTTATATCAGCGACGTCGACATCGAGAGCTTAGCAATCAGCATGGCGAGCAGTCGGGAAGCCTGGACTGGACCGATTGACACTCCGGAAATAATGTCTAACACTCCAGAGGCTTTCGCAGCGGTATTCGAAGCAGCCCTCGGAGCGGGAACTAAGCGAAACACATGAGTGGGCGTTAGATAATCCGGATGATGGGCGCCTGGGCGGCCTAACTCCAACCGAAAGCCAGAGGTTTCCGTGAGGCACCGGCACTGCCGGTGCGGACGAGCACATTCTGCCCGGTTAGGGTCCGGTTCCGCCGTAGAACCCCGCGGGCCACAGCGCCGCGGCCAAAATCTCCCCAAACCCTTGCCCGTGTCGGTCTCGGACGAAGAGCTCGGCCGGGCGTCCGTGCCGGTCTGGGAGTACCAGGCGTTCGCGCGCGGCAGCCAGTCAGCGAGCTGGTCATTGAAAATAAGTGGGGACGCGAATGTCCGCCCGGGCATGAAGCCCTGCCGGAAGTAACGGTTCATCCGCTCCACGATGCCCTTGGATTTCGGATCCCGTGGCGGCAACTACCGGATCTCGCAGCCCAGCACGCCGGCGAACGCCGCCGCCGGGTCCGTCAGCCTGCCTTGGCCGATCCACGACTCGTTGTCCCAGAACAGCTGCTTAGGCACTGCCGGCCTCCTGCACCAATGACCGCATCCCGCCCAACAGATCAGAGGTCGTGCGGGTCGGCAGCATTCTGGCCTGGTTGTATCCGGAGAACGCGCTCGTCATCACCAACACCGGAGGTTTGCCCTCCTGCCCGGGCCGCAGCGGCTCACAGGGAAATCATAAATCGCACTGCATCGCCTGACCCGGTTCATGGACCAACCGGTCCACCGGATCCGGCATATATCGGGACGAAGGCCACGAACCTTGTCCCGGAACAAGGATGCAGAGCCCGTCCAGCCGACGCGTTCAGCCAATACCGAGGCCGGCATCGTCGGCGTTTGAACCAACAAGGCACGCACCTGCGCCGCTCAAGCATCTAAGCTCGAAACCTGCAGGCGGCCGCTCATACTGCGGCGGCCGCACCGCCTCCAACGCCCGGTCAACCGTTCCCGGGACACACCGAGCTGTTTAGCCATCTTCCTCTTGGAGATTCTCTCCGTCGGGTATCGGGGGCGTAACTGCGCCCAACATCCAACGTGATTACCATCCATAATGGTCAGTGGCCTCACAGCTGGCGTTACGGGCCATATATTCGGTGGGCGTCAACAGAGCGGATAGCTATCGCTATGCGCGCAAACGACACAGTCGTCCGCTGGGAAATTAGCGCGGATTTGGTCTGCTGTTGAACAGCGTCGTGTCGTACACAACGATGGTGCGGATCGCTGCTCCAAGGGGTTCACTAGCGCGTCTCGTGGTGTAGCTGATCGGGTCCCTATTAGTAGTCAGCAGCTGTGCAATAGCTAGGTGATTCTTCGGCGTCCAGTCGTCCCGGTGCTTTGTTGGCGTCACATCATACCCCGGACCAGAACCGGATCACCCTCGCCGCAGACCTCTCCACCTCAGCCCAAGAGATCCTCAACCGCCTCGAAAACGGTCACTAAGCCAAGTGGCTCGAGTCAGGTTGAAGTTACCAACTGCCAGCCGTTTCAGCATAGAGGAACCATCAAATCCGCTGTCCAGGATAACCACAATAGATCATAGATCAGGGCAAGTGGATTCCGCTCAGGTAGAATTTGAGCGTACTTACCTTAGCAGGACCACGCGTTCCTTGCTGTCAACGACAGCAAGCCGGGAAGGATCCCAAACCTTCGCTCGTCCACCATGCTTGCATCTAACTCTTGAGCTTCATTTGTTGGAACTCTAGAGAATCAATTCAATGAGATCGTGCCGGGATACTCGCGATTCAACCGGGGGTGGAACCATGTAGTTCCCGTACAAGGACGTAAGGTAGTCGTCATACCGTTTGAAGGCGGGGAGTTTTAGATCTCCAAAAGTAATTCTTTCCAATTCTCGCGACCACGAAGATTGTATCGCCTCCTTATAGTAACCGTACGATCCTCCGAATGCCGTCATTCTCGACGTTGGTGTAGCGTTGTATCGCCTAATTTCGCGATCCAGCCAATGGTTGATGTGCTTGAGTGGGATCACAGAGGCCAACGCAGTGATAAGCCCGTATATCAGCTTTTTTGGCGCTCCACTCATTGTGGTCATATCGTATCCATACTTAGTCACGATCAGACGCTTGAGAACGTAAGCTGCGCCGCTTTGAACACGCTGCAGAATCTGTGAATGAGGGACGTTATCGAAAGGAAAAATATCTATATACACACCTTGAGGTCCGGATGATTTCTTTGATGCCCTTTCAACGAATTTAGTATTCTTCATGCGAAGCTTAGCGTAGGGTAGCCCCAAACCTCCCGACGCGCCCCAGGTCTGGAATACAAAATTTGAGTCCAACCTACTAGCCGCAATTTCTGCGAATCTGTCAAAATTCTCTCTGGTCATTCCTACATCGAGATCGTCGTCCCAAGGTATAAATCCTTTGTGGCGGACAGCGCCCAGAAGCGTGCCCGCTATAATAAAATATTCGATGTCGTTTTCGCTGCACACACGGTCAAATTCCCGCGCTATTCTCAACTGAATTTGCTTGAGCTTCTCTTGCTGGCTTCTTGAGAGATACACGGGTTAGACCTTCACACTTTCGATCGAAGCTCCGAAACGCCGTGCGTTAGAGAGCGCCACTTGCTGTATCTCCGTTATAGCTTTCGACTCGGCGGGGGACAGCTTGTAGGTTTGGAATGTGCTGTTCTTGATCATTGTCGCGAACTCGGCTATTTCATAGCGGAGACCATCACCATCGAACTTGAAATAGAAGTTGCGGTTCTCTCTCGAGTCCTCGAATCGAAGTTCGCAGTGCTCGGTCTTCCACCAAGGTGCAGGAGCATAGAGGTAGCCTTTAGTTCCCGAGATCACCAAATCTCCCTCCGATTTAACCCCTATTCCTACTCGCGCGCTCGCGATCGCGTGAGGGTAGATCAGGTCGATTTTTGAAAAAAGATCCACGCCGGTTTGTCCTTTGTAGGACATCGCAGATATCTCATCATAATTCAGTCCAAGTACTTTCAAAATCGCCAGGAGCGGATATGAGCTCAACTCGAGAATACTTCCACCATCTCGCTCCATTTCTCGTCCGCCAGAAACGAGCTTGGTGAAGGTCGCTTCAACTGAACGTACTTGCCCTATCGATCCACTCTTCGCGAGTGCGACCATTCTTTGAAATCCCGGTGCGTATGCTGTTTTTACTGCCTCAATCAATACAAGACTGCGATCTGAGGCTAGTTGGTATAGCTCATCGGTTTCGCTCGATGCTAGCGTGATGGGTTTCTCACAAAGTACGTGCTTACCTGCAGAAAGAGCAGCCTTCGCGTATTTATAGTGCGATGTGTGCGGAGTCGCCACATATATCGCATTACAAGATTCAAGAAGCTCTTCGTAGGATTTCGCTGCAATTTCTAAGCTATGCCGTTCAGCGAAATCAATAGTGCGTTCTCTCGTTCTGCTGAACACGCCCTCGACATGCACACCGCTCACAAATAAAGATTCAGATACAAAGCGTTCCGCAATTCGCCCGGCTCCAACAATGCCGATTTCGATGAGGTCCGTTCCCTGTGACCGCAGAAGAGTGCTGGACACACCTTTTGTGCGCTCCAGATAGACAACATCACAGTACTCTGAAAGATAGTCAAACTTCCCCTCCCAATCCGACCCGATCGCGAAGATGTCGACCTCGTATTGCTGGATATCGTTTATCTTTTGCCCTTCATATTCTTCAATGAGGACTTCGTCCGCGAGACCGCTCCGTCGGACATTCTCAATTCGTTCCATCAACGTTTGCTCCACGTTGAGCTTTCCGCGCGCAGCGTCATAGTTGTCGGTAGTGACGCCGACGATCAGGCGGTCTCCGAGAGAGCGAGCTCGCTCAAGCAGACGTACGTGCCCTTCATGAAATAAATCGAAGGTCCCATATGTAATGACATTTTGCGTCTTATGCATAATCTCGTTGCCTCCCCCATGCCGGAGCTTGTAGCGAGCGCCGTTAGGCTTTCGCACGATTGAATGTTCTCGCTAGTCCTCGACTTTACTGGAGGCGAGAGTCTCTCACGACAGGGCGTGGCCCGGCACCTGGCGATTGACTGGTTCACTCTCAATGGCGGCGCTGCCCTTCACCCTTCGGCCCGAACCTCGTCTCTCGTGTGCGCCCACCCGTGCACAACAACGTGCCGATCGCGGCGCCGAGTGCGTTAGCCAGGACATCCCGCGGTGTTGCGACTCGCTCGGGACGGAACAGCTCCTGGCCTACCTTAATGCAAATGGACGACACGATTCCGGCCGGCAAAGCCACCCACGCACGCCGCAACGGCAGGAATGCAGCCACCAGTATGCCGAACGGGATAAACAGCAGCACGTTGGCTCCGGACTCGATCACGCTGTAGTCGAACCAGCCCGGCACCCCGAGTCGATGAAGAACGCGCAGTGCGCGGTTGATGAAGCCTGACGCACCTTCATCAACCGGAGACGGCCAATACGCAATCAGCGACAGCACCACCAGATAGCCGGCCAGCAGCACGGCAAGGAAGCGCCGTCGTCGTACTACCATTGGAGATTCCGCTATCACCGGTGGTTGAACTCCCAGTCCACCAGCGTCTTCACGGCCGGCACCAGTTCTCGCACCATCTGCTGGTACACCTCGTCAGCGCGGCGGTAGGGGTCCACCACGTCGTCATCGGCTGGATCCGAAGGGTGCACAGTGCGGGCTCGCACCACCTTCGGCATGATTGCGCGCCAGCGGTGCGGGCCGTCCAAGGACGGGTCGCCGTCCAAGGTGGTGATGAGACGAGCGAACTCGCGCAGCGTGAAGGTCTTGCGCAGCAATGAAGGGGCCATCTCGATCACGCGGCCGCGGTGCTCGCGGGTCAGGGTCAGCACCAGGTCCTTGCCCTCCAGGATGCGTTCCTCAAGCTGGCGGGCGCGGAAGTTCTCGGAGTCGCCGTCGAACACGCGGACAAAGCCGGCTACCTGCGCGTCAATGGGGTAGTCCACCATCGCGCCCGTACCGGCACTGGAGATTTCAAACTCGCCGGGCGCAATCCGGGCGAACGCGCTCTGCAGCAGACGCTCCACCATGGGGGAGCGGCAGATGTTGCCGGTGCACACGGCAAGAATGCGAAACGGAGTATCCGTTGTCATGGCCCCAATTCCTGACAGGTCCTTACCGGGCGCGGGGAGTCGCCGGCAGCAGCGTACGAGACTGCGTACTGAGCCTACCTGCCTACGGTCCCGGAACTGCGTATGTGTCTGCATGCGGTAAGCTGGTCTGCGATGCCTAGGCGAGGGAACGCCTGCTCTGATCTCAGAGCATGTTCCGTTATCGACGGTGGCTGGCGGCTTTCCTGACAACGCGCATGTTCGCGTAAGGGGAGGGTGGCCGGGCTTCGTTGGATCGCTCGGTACAACCCTCAAGAACCTAACCTCAGGAGACACCATGTCCGAGCAGAAGCTCGTCGCAGAACTGCGCACCGATTTCGGTAAGGGCGCTGCCCGCCAGGCACGCCGCGCCAACAAGATCCCCGCCGTCATCTACGGCCACGGCGCAGACCCCATCCACGTGCTGCTTCCCGCCAAGGCAACCACCCTGGCCGTCCGCCACGCCAACGCCCTGCTCAGCATCGACGTAGACGGCGAAGCGCACCTGGCCCTCGCCAAGGACGTGCAGCGCAACACCCTCAAGCGCATCGTCGAGCACCTTGACCTGCTGACCGTCCGCCGCGGCGAGAAGGTCCAGGTTGAGGTCAGCATCCACGTTGAGGGCGAGCCCAAGCCGGGAGTTGTCACCAACCTCGAGCAGACCACCGTCACCGTCGAGGCCGAGGCAACGCACCTGCCCGAGTCCCTGACCGTCAACCTCGACGGCCACGGCGTGGGCGACCACGTTTACGCCTCGGATATCCGCCTCCCCAAGGGCGTTACTCTCCTGACCGAAGCAGAGACGCTGATCATCAACGTTTCCTCGCCGGTTGTTGAAGACCTGGGCGAGACCGCCACGGAGACCGGCGTTGACTCCGACGGCGGCGACGCCTCCGCTGAGGAAGCCACCGGCGATGTGGTTCCGGCCACCGAAGAGTCCTAAGCACCCACCAGTGTCTGACAACACCTGGCTGATAGCCGGGCTCGGGAATCCCGGGCCCGGCTATTCCGGCAACCGGCACAATGTGGGCCAGATGGTCCTCGACGTGCTGGGTGCGCGGCTGGGTGGCAAGTTCGGCACCTCCAAGGCACGCGCCGTCGTACTCGAGGGACGGCTGGGGATAGGCGGGCCGAAGCTGGTCCTTGCCAAGCCGCTCACCTACATGAACCTCACCGGCGGGCCTGTGTCGCAGCTCGCGAAGTTCTACGGGATCGAGCCGGACCACGTGGTGGCGGTGCATGATGAGATCGACATCCCCTTCAACACGATCAAGCTCAAGATCGGCGGGGGAGAAGGCGGCCACAACGGACTGCGGGATATGAGCAAGGCCCTCGGCACCAAGGACTACCTGCGGATCCGCGTGGGCGTAGGCCGTCCACCGGGCCGGCAGGAAGCCGCGGACTACGTGCTCCGCGACTTCAGCTCCACGGAAAAGAAGGACCTTCCAATCCTTTTGGAAGAGGCGGCTGACGCCGTCGAAAGCGTTGTACTGGAGGGTTTGCTGACCACTCAGCAGAAGTTTCATTCTGCGGGAAAATAGCGGTAAACTGGATCTGCAGTTCCGAACAGGACTGCATGGCCTGATGGCCCCAAAAGCGGGGGCCGACGTTGGGCGGCCTCTGAGACTGGGCCACCCCCATCCCAACGTCGGCCCCTTTTTTGTGCGCGCCACCGGGTTGCTACACATGGTTGATAAATCAAGGAAATAATGGGTGCCTTCTGTCCTGATCCGGCGTAGTCTATTGGCCTAGCGCATGACGTGTTGGGGCGGACTAATGAATGATCTCGCAATGTCCGGTGCAGACAATGAACTGTCGGCACCGTTGATCGATACCGTATGGCCACCAGGCGAAAGGTTCCGGAGCACCGGGGGCCCGCGATGTTGAACGTCCACGGCGAGTGGCCGCTTATAGGCCGTGACGCGGAACTGGAGGACGTCCGGGACGCCCTGCTGGACAGCAGTTGCCGCGGAGTGATCATCACCGGCCCCTCCGGGGTGGGAAAGACCGCGCTGGCGCAGCGCATGGCACGCCAGCTCGATGACTCGTTCGAACTCGTGTACGTCCGCGGCTCGGCACTCGCATCAAAAATGCCCTACGGAGCCCTCAGCTTTGTCCTAAGCGATCTCGACGACGCGATTGTGGACAACCCCCTGATGCTGCTGCGCGGACTGCAGGAACTCTACGCACGGCGAGACGACGGCCGGCAGACCCTCATCCTCGCTGACAATCTCGAGGAACTCGACTCCTCCTCCGCCATGGCACTGGCCCACCTGGTGCGCGTAGACGCGGTCAAGCTGATTGCCATCTGCCAGTCGATCGACGCCTCACCCGAGGAATTCTGCGACCTCTGGAAGGACGGGGCGCTCCGGCGGATCGACCTCGAGCCGCTGGACCTGGCGTCCACCACCCGTCTGCTCTCGGCAGCCCTTGACGCGCCGGTATCCAGAGCGGCTGCCGCCAGCATGTGGCACATCACCGGCGGAAACCCGCTCTTCCTCCAGGCGCTCACCCGCGAGCAGGTAGATTCCGGCGAAATGCTGGAGCGCGACGGCGTGTGGGTGGCCAAGCCACTGTCCGCACCGAAGACGCGGCGGTCAATGACGGACTGGATCATGGTCCGCCTGCGCCGGTTGCCCCCGGAGCAGCGCGAGGCGATCGAGCTGATCTCCGTAGTGGGAGCGATTCCACTGGACCTCCTGCTCCGCTTTGTCCCCTCCTCAGCCGTTGACGCCTTGCAGATCACACGGGCCATCCGCGTTGAGCGGACGGATGTGCCGCTGGTGAGGATTGCAAATGGCCTTGTCAGCGAGGTGGTCCGCACCCAGGTTCCGCTGGGCCGCGGCCGTGAATTGATGCGCGCGCTCGCAGTTGAAGCGCAGGAGTGGGACATCCCCGCGCTAGCCCGCATGACCTTCGCCTCCTGGTGCATCGAATCCGGGGCTGACATCCCGGCAGAAAACCTGATCAACGCCGCCCGCCTCGCCAACCGGCACCGCCAGGGAGTACTGGCGCTCCGCTTCATCCACGCCATCCCCAATTACTCCGCGCTATCCCAGGCGGTGATCGAGGAAGCCAGGGCGATGGGCGTCGAGGCCGACTTCGCCGGCGGCCTGACCGTCCTTGACCAGTTCCTCGAGACCCACGCCGAACCCCACTTTGAAGATTGGCTGGACATCAGGCTGCTGCAGTGCCGCCTGCTCATGAAAAATCCCAGCCGGTATGCCGAAGCCGAACCCCTCCTCGGGGAGGTCCGGCAACGGCTTGCAGCGGAGGCGGTCTCCGCGGACCTGACCGGCCTCATTCGGGATGTGGACGAACTCGAAGCCGAACTCGCCGGCTACAGCGGCAGATACGCGGAGTTGCTGGAAAGCTTCGGATACCTGCTCACCGACCACACCGCTGAACAGCAGAACCCGACCTTGCTGGGCTGGCTGGCCGAGGCGCTGGCCATGACCGGACGCCAGGACGACGCCATTCGCCTCGCCTCCACGGTCATGGCGCGGCTGATGGACACCAGCCCCGACTCACTGCTGCAGGAAGCCGCCATGGCGCGGGTTTTCAAGCTCCTCGTGCTATCCGGACGCTGGAACGAATGCATTGACATGGCCGCCTCCCCGTCGAACCACGGCAAGGAAAGCGCCTATGACGGTTCCGCCTCCGAGTTCGCCGAAGGCTGCCTGCTCGCGTATGCGGGCCGCGGCTCTGAAGCACTCGACAAGCTGCTTCCCGCGCTCAGCCAGATGCGGGTCCACGACCGGCAGCACACACTTCCGGTGGCCGAGGCAACCGCCGCCTACGCGTACGCACTGGTGGGTGAGGCCCGCGCCTCCCTCGAACATCTGGAGCGGGCGGAACACCGGCCGGAACGGCTGTCCTGGCACACGTCACGCGCTGCTGAGTACTTCGCAGCGCTGGCCACCACCGCCACGCAGGCTCCGGCAGAGGTAGCCGAACGGATGCTGCAGCTCGCCGATGAAGACCGCGCACTGGGCAATCACGGCCACGAGCTCCTGTTCCTGTGCCAAAGTGTCCAGCTCGGGCTCGATTCAGTAGCGGACAGGCTAGTGTCTTCCGCACTGGCCTCGCAGGGACCGTTCGCTGAAGTGTGCGCCTTGTATGGGAAGGGGATCGCCTCGAAGGACACCCACCAGTTGCTGCTCGCCGCTCAGAAAGCTGCTGAGCTCGGGAACTGCCGGCTGGCCGCCGATGCAGCGAGGCTGGCCGCCGAGCTCGCCCAGGAAAGCGGCGACCAGGTCACTGTGGCCGCCGCCGGAAAGGTGCTTCGCGACGTCGGCGCCCCCGGGGTCGCCGGCAGGCGGGGTGCACTCGAATCCCTCACGGACCGCGAACGTAGCATTGCAGTACTGGTAGCGCAGGGCCGGACCAACCGTGATATAGCTCAAGTTATGTGCGTTTCCGTACGGACCATTGAAGGCCACGTCTATCGGCTCTACTCGAAACTCGGAGTGTCATCGCGTAGCCAGCTGGCTCTGCTCCTGGAATAGGCGGCTAATGGGGGAATCCACTGACGGCAGCCAGGATCTCATTGGCCGCGAAGACCTTGTCGAGGAAATCGCCTCTGTGCTGTCCGGATCCCAGTACCTGGGAGCCATTCTCGTTGGCGAGGCCGGCGTGGGGAAGACAGCGCTGGCGCGGACCGTAGCGAAGGCACTGGACGGCAGCGTAGCCGTGCTTCCCATCTCTGCCAGTCCCTCACTGCGCAAGGTGCCCTTCGGAGCGCTCTCACCGTACCTCCACTCACTGTCCATCGGCGACGTCGGCTCCTCCGTAGCCGTGTACCGCAGCATCATGGCGCACCTGGAATCAAGCAGCAACGGCCAGAAGAAGAAGATGCCGCTGTTCCTCGTGGACGATTCCCACGAACTCGATGACAACACCAGCGTGCTGCTCTCCCAACTCATCGCAGGCCGGCGGGCACGTGTGCTGGCGCTGGCACGCACGGCGCCCAATCCGTCGTCGGAATTTGGTTCCCTGCACCAGGACGGGCTGCTGCGCCGGTACGAGGTCAGGCCGCTCGGTGCCCCGGAGGTACATGAGCTCTGCCGGCGTGAACTGGGCGGCGACGTGCTGTCCAGCGTCAGCGCCACTCTCGCCCAGACCTCCGGCGGAAATCCCATGTTCCTGCTGGCCCTGCTGCGCCAGGGAAAACGCTCAGGCTACCTGGGCGTGCGCAACAAGGTGTGGCGACTGGTTGGTCCGGCGCCACCGCTGGACGTGAGCCTCGTGGACCTGATCAAGGTCCGCTTCCGGCGCCGGACGCCGGAAGAGCTGTCCGTGCTGGAGACGCTGGCGCTCGCCGAACCCATGCCGCTGGACGCGCTGGTCCACTGCACGGACCGGCCGGCCGTTACCGCGCTTCAGGAGGACGGTCTCATTGCCGTCGAAGGGGGTAGAGACCGGCTGGTCACGCTCAGCCACCCGCTCTACGGTGAAGTGATCCGTCAGGACGTGCCCGCCGGCCGCAGCCTGACCATCCGGCGGAAAGTGCTCGAGGTCCTGGATCACGATTCCACTACGGCTGACGGCTTCCTGCGCTTCGTGGCGTGGGGGCTGGACTGTGGGCTGCCTCCTGATGACAAGACGCTGCTGAGGGCGGCGGTGGTGGCTAACCGGCTGCACAACGCCGAGTTTGCGTTGCGCGCCGCCCGGGCCGTGCACGAGCCCAAGCTCCGCGGCAACGCCCTGGTTGAGATTGCACGTGCACAGATGACCCGTGGAAACCTGCCGTACGCCCGGGAGATTGTCGACGAGGTGCTCGATCAGTGCCAGAGCTTCACCCTCGCTAAGGAGGCCTCGCTGCTGTCCGTGGCGCTTCGGGTACGCGGACCCAATGCGGCTGAGCGGATCCGGGAGGACGTTGCGCGCTGGAAAAGCATCACTGACCGGATTGCGGCCGCGATAGGGGCTCCGAACGATCCGCAGGTGTTGGCCGGCCTGGGCGTTTCGCACAACGGCCACCGGATCCTGGAGAGCTTCGCGCTGAACTACGAGGGCAGGTTCCAGGAGTCCGAGAGGGTTCTCCGGGAGGTTCTGGCTGACCAGTACTGCAGCGACGAGGTTCGGCTGGCCGCCCTCAGCCTGCTTGGGGAGGCTCTCGGGTCCATCGGCAAGGCGATCGAAGGCACCCGGGCCACCGGTGAAGCCCTCCAGATCATCGCGGCGCACGGGAACAAGTTCGTGGGGCACTCGGAATTTGTGATCACACGCCACTTTGTCTCGATGGCCCACGCCGGGCTTTGGGATGAGATCGAGGAGCTCCTGGACACACTGGTGCGGAGCAAGGCCAGCGGTCCCTCCTCCTTCACCGGCATCACGGAGCTCTCCGAGGGGCTCATCGCGCTGCGCAAGGGCCTCATGGGAAGTGCCCGGACCGCGCTGATCCTCGGCGTGGAGGGCCTCCGCGAGTCCGACTCCAACCAGCTCATGCCGATGGCGCTGGGACTGGCGGCGTTCGCGTGCACCATGGTGGGGGACACCACCCGCGCCAAGGTGTACGCCACTGAGTTCGAGGCCGGCGCAAGTATCGGCACCCGGCAGGCGCAGCTCCTTGGCAAGGTGCACGTGGTCGCGGCGAACGCGCTGTTCCAGGGCGCTGCCCGGAGCATCGAGGAACTGCATGTGCTGGCGAAGCAGGCGGTGACTGACGGCATGACCGTGCTGGCCGCCGTCGCCTATGAACTGGCAGGACGGCTGGGGGATGAGCGGTGCTTTGAACCGCTGGCCCAGCTCACCGAGTCCTTCGAGGGGCCCGAAGGCGCTGTGATGACGGCGATGGCGAAGGCGGCGATGCGGAAGGACCCGAACGCGCTGATCGACGCAGCCGAGCTGGCCCAGACCTCCGGCTATCTGCTGGTGGCCGCCGAGTGCCTGGGCAAGGCCGTTCGGTACCTCTCACTGCGCGGAGAAGAGCATAAGTCGCGGACGGTCCAGCAGAAGCTCAATACAATCATCGGGCAGCTCGAAGGGCTGCAGAGCCCGCAGTTCGAGGCGGTGCGTTCCACATCGAAGCTCACCCAGCGCGAGCTGGACATCGCACGGCTGGCCGGCCAGAGCTATTCCAACAGGGATATCGCCGAAGCCCAGGGCGTATCCGTGCGCACCGTTGAAGGCCATCTCTACCGCATCTTCGCCAAGCTCGGGATCACCAGCCGTGATGAGCTGCCGGGAGCTGATCCAGCGAGTATCGGCTGAGTACCCTACGCGCTACGCGGGAGGGAAAATCGGGTACCTACTACTCGTGTTTGAAGTGGGTAGTTTTCCTACAGTGATGAGTGGAGCCGGCGACGTCGAAGCCTTCCCCAGACTAAGGCTCGTCCCCAGCCGTCGTCGGCTCCTTTTACGCGGGTCAGCGCGTGCGGGATTGCGCTCCAGTCAACCGATACGTTTGATCCTCCGTTCCGAATCTGTTAGTCAGAGCTGGAGATTAACCCATCGTCGCTTCACATGTCTTATTATTCGGTTGAGGCTGCTATGAGGCCAGCAGATCCTTGATCGCTCGCTCGTCCGCGAATCCGCCCACAAGGCGGTGCAGTGAACCGTCTGGAATGGGGGTGCGTAGGCATGATTTCACCATGGGTGGCCAGCGCTGCGCCTCCTGTAGCGGACCGGCAGCAGGCCGTCTCCGAGGTATCGCGGTCACTGACCTCTGCATACCTCTTCGGCTCGGTGATTGTCGGAAAGCCGGGCGTCGGGAAGTCGAATCTCCTGCACGAGGTGCTTGACGGGACGGAATCGATTGGCCGGGTCATCTACCTGCGCGGGACCGCGCTGTCTTCCGGCAAGCCGCTGAACGCACTAGCCTTCCTGCTCAAGGAGTTCGGCCTGAGCGCCGAGCAAGAGCCGCAGATGCTCGTCGAGGCGTTGGCGCACCATCTCGGGAACGTGCCGAATCAGGGCACGGTAGTCATCGCCGTGGACAATGCGGACAGCTTGGATGCGGTGTCTGCCGACGTTATTGCCCAACTCGCGTTGAATCTCTCAGTGAAGCTGCTCATTGCCTGCAGGGATCTCACGGACTGCCCGTCAAGCCTCATGACCTTGTGGTTGGAGGGCGCACTGCTCCGCATTGATCTCAACGAATTGTCGCAGTCAGAGGCCCATGAGTTGCTGGCCCAGACGCTCAAAGGACCCCTGTCGAGAAGTGCTGTTCATGCCTTATGGGGATACGCAGCCGGGAACGCCCGGCTGATGAAGCTGCTGGTCCATGACTTTGTCAGCTGCGGAAAGATCCTGCGCCAGGGGGATGTCTGGGTCCTTGGCCGAGCCCACATGCAAGTTTCGCACCCCACCGCCGACGCGGTGATGGCACACCTGGGTCCGCTGACCGCCCAGCAGGCCGAGCTACTCGAAACGCTCGCCCTGGCCGGGCACCTTTCGATGGGGATGGTCTCAGCTTTGGGGTCCGTACAGGATCTGGACCATCTGCAGGATATTGGAGCCATCCATCTTGCCCGCGACACTTCCCAGCTTGTGGTCACCGATCATCTCGTGGCTGTTGTCATCCGGGAACGTGTGGGCTCCTTCAGGCGCCTTCAGCTACTGACGCGGGTCAGGCAACTTCAGGCCAAGAGCACAGTGCCGGCGATTCATCCGGTGCGCTACGCAGAGTGGATGATGGAGTGCGGTTTGTCGCTGGACGAGGAGTCTGGACTGCGTGCTCTGGCGTATGCCAATGACCATGATGATCCGACGTCAGCC
The DNA here is from genome assembly GCF_001428435.1 of Arthrobacter sp. Soil782. Lineage (GTDB taxonomy): Bacteria > Actinomycetota > Actinomycetes > Actinomycetales > Micrococcaceae > Arthrobacter_D > Arthrobacter_D parietis. The sequence continues at coordinate 272,787 of NZ_LMSO01000009.1, read as the reverse complement.
CTTATGGTTGCCGCGGGCCTGGGCGAGCATGGAAGTACCCACCCGGCGCTGCGCCTGGAAACGGCGCGGGCTCATCTGGCTGCTGATGATGAGGGATCAGCTGTCGAAGCAATGGAAATGTTCGTGGTCGCGGCGCGCGACTGCCTCTCAGCAGAGGATGAGAGGCGCCTCCGGAAACCCGAGCATCGCTCAGTGCGAGTCCAAATCGAGGTGGCGCGCTCCATCCTGGCCGGGCACGGCTGTGCTCCGGGAAGGGCACCGTCCCCCGCTTTCGTCGATGTCTCCGGGAACGATGAAATTCTCCTGGCGCAAGCCGAACGGGCCGCATCAGAGGGTCGCTACGAACTGATCAGGCCAATGCTCGACGGAAAGCAAGGGGAGCCCGGCGCTCCCGTTTCTGAAATCGGGATCCAGCTCACCTGCCTGCTCGCCCTGGCCGATGCAATCAGAGACAGGCAGCAGGAGGCCCTGGCCCTTGCCGCTGAAGTCACAGCCGGATTGCAGCACCTCCGGTTAGCCCACCGGATCCGTGCACGATTGATGTTTCGTGTCCAGCTGATCTGCCTCATCACCGGTCAGAAGGCCGACGCCGGCTGGACCGGCATCACGCCCGAGCTTCACCTGACGTCCGGAGACGGCACAGCGGGTGAATTCATGGATGGGATTTCGCTCGCTCGGCTTGGACGCCCCGGGGAAGCGCTCGCAGCGCTGGTGCCCGCGCTCGCCCAGTTGCAGGTCTGGGATCCCGGTGGGCTGCGGTGCGTATGCTCGGCGGCAACGGCTTTCTGTCACGCGCTACAGGGTGATTTCGGCAAGGTGCGGCCGCTGATGTTGCCGCTGGAAGACAGCGAGCGAGTGACACCGGCAGGGCTGCCGCTCTTTACGCTCCGCTACTTCCGGGCGATGACGCTGGCCTTACTGGGATCATCCGATCAAGCGGTTTCGATGTTGGAGGAACAGGCCGGCGAGGAGTTCTCGGCAGGGAACTTCGGGCTGGAGTTGATTGCCCGTGCCGCGGCGCTGCGGCTGGGAACCAAATCGACCGCCCGTGCGCTCCTTGAAACAGCCAGCCGCACCCAGGGACCGTTCTCCGATTTTTGTTCCTTCTTTGGTGAAGGACTCACCATGAAGAAACCGGAACTGTTGCTCGAGGCCGTCCACATGGCAGAGGACCTGGGTAATCATCTGTTTGCGGCAAAGGTCAGGGAGTCCGCCCGGTCCATGGCCGTAGCATCGGGCGACCGGAACGTCACCCGACAGGTGCAGCGCGTCATCGTCAATAGCGGGTTGCAGTTGAATGATGCAGACGCCGACGAGCAGTTGAACTTGCTAACTCCGCGCGAACGGGAAGCGGCACAGCTGGTGAAGTCAGGTTTGATCAATCGGCAGATTGCCCAGCAGATGCACGTTTCTGTCCGGACCGTGGAGGGCTACCTGTACCAGATCTACGTCAAGCTCGGAGTGAGCAACAGGGCCGACTTGATTGCGGCTCTTGAGGGGGAAGCGTCCTAACCGTACAGGGATGTCCGGTGGAGATATTCTCGGCTGAGCTGGTGGATTGTCTGGGTGCCGCATTCAGCCAGGGCGTCCAGCAAGCTTTCCGTTACCTCAGCGGTACCCCCGCGCAGTTCTGCCTCAATGTTTCCAGCGACGTATCTGAGTTGTTTGGCGCCGATCATTACGGATGAAACCTTGATCCCCAACAGCACGTTGACGGCGGTAGGGTGATCTCCGTCTGCCAGGGCGCTCCGCAGCCGCATGAGGCGGTCGTTCCAGATGAGGATGAAGTCCTCGACGAACCGATGGACAGGTTCAGGACTGGGGAAATCTGACTCCATAGCCCACAACTGAGTCAGGTCCAGAAGCGGTGGAAGATCGTGTGCGGCCACCCAGCACCTCCTCAGGTCATCTTGGCTGCTCAGTTGAGTGTTCGACGAGCGTCTTGTTGCGCAGGCCGGCGACGGCAGGACGGGCGTTTCAACGCCCGCCCTGCCGTCGTCGCTAGTTGCCGCTGCTGTCCGGAACCTCGGCGACCGCCTCGGAGCGGGGTACCATCCGGGCGATGGCCATGCCGGTAGCCAGAAGTGCAAACCCGGCCAGGCCGACCCAGAAGATGTCTCCGGCGCCTGTGTAGGCCAAGGCCCCGGATCCCAGTCCGGCTGCCATGGGTGAGCTTGGATTGTTGTACATAATTACCACTTTCTTTCGGATCGCCGCATCACATCGAAATATGCGCGGGCATGAACTATTTGGAGGAAAAAGTCATAGGGCAGTTCGTACAGCGTGGTCGCAAGAATGCGGTGGCTCCAGCCCTTGTCCTTGAGCGTGACAAACCGCTCAAGAACGAATATTCCGGTAATGGCGAGCCAGAACGGATGAATACTGATGCTGCCAATGGCGATGAGACTCCAGATCAGGGACCCGAGGTAGGCAAGCGTCACCAAAATGCCTGCCAGGCTCAAGAGCTGGCGCCCCCAATAGCCGGCGGTGACACGGGTAAAGCCGTACTGGAAACAGTTTTCAACAGCTCCGCGCTTCCACCGCAGCCGCTGCAGCCAGAGCTCGCGACACGTTTTCATGGCGTCGGTGACGAGCAGGCAATCGCGGGGTGCCAGGAGTTTCATGCCGACCGTCATGACAGCAAAACTCAGCTCGTTGTCCTCGGTGAGGACTGTGGTGTCGTAGATTCCACCCGATCCGTCTCCTGCGGGCAGCTCGCCCCTCAGGCGTGCCTGGGAAATCCGCCGGAGAGTGCTCGTTCGGAACATCGCTGCAGTTCCAGTCACCACCAGGCATTTGCCTTTCAGGCGGCGGACGTCCCGGGCGTACCGTGCGTATTCGTTGTCCTGTAGGTGGATGAGAAAGCGTTCTGAGCGTGGAGCCCCAGGTTCGGCCCGGACGGCGCGGAACGTGCCGCCGACTGCGCCCAAAGTGGGGTCGGCTTTGATGTGCCGCTGGGCACTGGAGATGAAACCGGCGTCAAGGATGGAATCGGCGTCCTGCACCAGCACCGTGTCATCATCGGAAAGTTCCGGCAGCAGTTCTGCCAGGGCCTGGTTGAGGGCGCCGGCCTTCTTCGCTGAGTTCCCGGTGGTCTCGAAGACAGAGACAGAGGGTAGCTGTGCGTCCCGCAGAAGTTCAACGGTGCGGTCCGTGCAATTATCTGCAACGACGATGATTTCGTTTGGGCGGTAGGTCTGCTGCAGAAGACCTTGTACCGCCTGGATAATGAGTTCTTCCTCATTATGCGCCGGGATAAGCGCAATCACCCGAGTTTTCTTCGCGCGTGGCACAGTGACGGCATGCTCCCGAGCCAGAGCAGTAGGCATTCATTCCCCCTGAGCAATTAGTAATTGCTCAGAAGGTTATTTGTTTCTTGAGAGGAGGGCACAAGTAATTGCTACGCAAAAGGCACGCGAGAATTACGTTACTTTTCCCCGCACGCCCGGGTTATTACGTGGAGCCTACGTGGGCTTACTTACTTGGCCTCAGGAGATGCTGGTCATAACGTTCCATCCGGAGCCGACTTTCGCACGGGGCTGCCATCCACCGGTTCCGTTGCCCGGGTACAGATGCAGCGCGCCGTATTTGTCCCGTGCCATGACATCGACGTTTCCGTCACCGTTGAAGTCACCGGGGCCGAGGATGGCGGTGAAGCCCTGCCATCCAGAGCCGACTTTCGCACGGGGCTGCCATCCACCGGTTCCGTTGCCCGGGTACAGGTACAGGGCGCCGTATTTGTCGCGTGCCATGACATCGACGTTTCCGTCACCGTTGAAGTCACCGGGGCCGAGGATGGTACTGAAGCCCTGCCAGCCTGATCCGATCTTCACCGGCGACTTCCATCCACCGGTTCCGTTGCCCGGGTAGAGGAACAGGGCGCCGTACTTGTCGCGTGCCATGACATCGACGTTTCCATCACCGTTGAAGTCTCCCGGCGCGAGGAGGCTCGTAAATTCACTCCAGCCCCAGCCGATTTTGACTCCGGAGCGCACGCCACCCGAATCGTCCCCCGCATAGAGCCACAACGCTCCAGCCCCGTCACGGGCAAGCACGTCGGGATTTTCGTCGCCGTCGAAATCACCCGGAGTGAGAATGCTGTTGAAACCCTGCCAGCCGTGGCCAAGCTGGGTGCGCCCGAGCCAACCGCCTGTACCATCACCGGCATACAGCCACAGTGCCCCCGAGCTGTCCCGGGCTACGACGTCCGCCGTGCCGTCACCGTTGAAGCCGGTAGTGCTGTTCGCTGGTGCTACCGGCGGTGCCACTGGCGTCGGCTCCACTGGGGCTGGTGCTACTGGCTCTACTGGCGCTGCAACAGGAGGTGCTACCGGAGGTGCCGGTGTGAAGGAGAAGTCGCGGATCACAACCTTCTCGGGTTTCACGACGGACGGTTTACCTCCTCCGCCGCCGGTCACCCACAGATTGAAGTGGATTGCCTCCTTGGCGGGAACCGGAACCGTTGATCCTTCGAGCACGGTGCGTTTGAGCAGCTTCCCGGAATAGCCTTCTCCTGCGAAGGTCTCGAACGTGATCTTCCGGGGCTCCCAGACCATCCGATGCGTGAGTACCGCGTCGCTGGTTGCGCCGAAGGTAATCGTGTTGTTTCCCTGGCCCGGTGGTTTTGTCGCGTCAAACCAGTAGCCGTGCCCCTGCGTGACCGGCCAGGATTCGCCATACGCAGCGCCGCCGCCCCAGGCCGATGCCTCGCACAGATCAATTTCGTTGTAGCCCGGCGCTGCAGCCGGATCATAGGTGAACAGGCACCCCCACACGACTTCCTTCTGCAGCAGTCCGATGTTCTTCTCAACGGTTGTGCTGTAAGTGCCGTAGCCAAATCCCTGGCGGGTGGACTGGAACTCAGCAGCGACCGGTGCTTTCCCTGTCGGGTTGGAGAGCGTGAGCGTGACATGCCCGTTGGCGTCCGGGTCACTCACGTTCGCCGCGTCATAATCCTTGGTGTAGTGCGGTGCTCCATCCCAGAACCGCTTTTCCCAGTTGTACCCTTTCCAGGAGAAATCACCGGCGGGACCTGGATCAGTAGCCATGGAGGTGCTTTCGGTTGCCTGCGCCGGGTGAATGGCAGACGCCATGAGAACGCTCGAAACCAGCAGCACAGCGAGTGCGGTGAGCTTCCGATGCAGCGGCACGGACTGGAGGGACCGGTTGCTTCCGGACGTACGGTAAACGTCAAACATAGCTGAGGCTCCACGCTGTTCGGTAGCCCGGCTGACCCCTGGGGCCCCGTGGCTTTGCGACCCCGGCTTGCACCGGGTGTGCCGTTATCGATGAGCTGTTGACCCATGCGCTCTACCGCTGGAATCAGCGGCTCTTCGATTATGGAAGGTCAATCGCAGGGAAGGATGCCGATAAAAGCCAGCTATCCCGCAGGAAAATCACAAGTTCTGCCAAGGGGAGCCGGCGGTATCGATAGGCATCGCAAGTGCTGCCGGCGCTGAATTGGAGGAGGGCGGCGGACGTTCGTACGATTGGAACCGGAAACGAAGACCAAAAAGGGTGGGCGGCAACATCAGAGTCAGAATGCGTCTTGGGTTCCCACACGCCGTCGTCAGCTCCCACTCACATGCACCGCGCTCGCGGTGGGCATCGGGCTCGGCTGCTATCGCCGTCGTACTGCTTGTGCTCACTGGCTGTGCCGGGGCCGGCCCCTCAGAGAATGCGACTGCCGGTGCGTCTGACTATCCCGCCGCTCACATCCACGGGATGAGCGTGGACCCGGCCACCAACCGGGTGCTCCTGGCTACCCACGACGGATTGTTTGATGTCTCCGCTTCGCCGGCGGTGAAGATCGGGCCCACTATTGACCTGATGGGTTTCACTGCTGCGGCCACCGACGAGTTCTATGCGTCCGGCCATCCCGGCCCAGGCTCTGGCCTGCCGGACCCTGTGGGATTGATCCGATCCACCGATGGTGGCCGTACCTGGGAACCGCTGTCCCTGCAGGGGGAATCCGATTTCCATGCGCTCGCCGCGACCCACGGCGGCATCGTCGGGTTCGATGGCCAACTCAAGATCACCGATGACGGCACAGAGTGGGAAGCTGCGGCGGAGCAGTTCCCCACCCATCATCTCGCCGGATCGCCGCGGGGCAGCATTGTCCTCGCCACCACGGAGAAGGGCCTCCAACGTTCCGCAGACGGCGGCGCTTCCTGGGCCGCTGTGGGTCATGCCCCTCTGCTGGTGTTCACGGCACTGTCTGAGGAGAAGGCGGCCGGAATCGGACCCGACGGCCGCGTCTACACGAGCAGTGACGGCGGCGTGAGCTGGGTGGCGCAGGGGAGCGTTGAGGGCGAGGCGTCAGCCATTGCCACGCAGGTCATCGACGGCTCGACCCAGCGCATCTGGGTTGCAACCAGCGACAGCGTGCAGGTATCCAACGACAACGGACAGACCTTCACCGACCTCAGGTCCAGCCGGCAGTGAACGGGCCCGCACCAACCCGCCGGCAGTAGACTGAATAGCGCACATTCGCCGTCGAGGGAGTTCCATGCCCATCCTGTCAGCTCCATCCCATCCGCTCTCGGATGAGGAAGTGGGCCGCATCCGCAATGACTTCCCGTTACTGGCCAATGAGCTCAACGGCCGGCCGCTGATCTACCTCGATTCCGGAGCCACCTCCCAGAACCCCATCAGCGTGATGGAGGCCGAGCAGGAGTACTACGAACAGCGCAACGCCGCCGTGCACCGCGGCGCCCATTCCCTCGCGGTGGAAGCGACCGATGCGTACGAGTTCGCCCGCACCACCGTTGCATCCTTCATTGGCGCTTCACCCGATGAGATCGTTTTCACGTCCAACGCCACGGAGGCCCTGAACCTCGTTGCGTACAGCCTGTCGAACGCGTCGCTGGGCCTCGGCGGCGACGCTGCGCGCCCGTACGCGCTCGGCCCGGGGGATTCCATCGTGGTCACCGAGATGGAACACCACGCCAATTTGATTCCGTGGCAGGAACTCGCCGCGCGTACCGGCGCTTCCCTGCGCTACATTCCAGTCGACGACGACGGCGCCCTCCGCCTTGAGGAAGCGGCCTCCGTGATCGACGGCAGTACCAAACTGCTCGCGTTCACGCATGTCTCCAACGTGCTGGGCATCATCAACCCGGTGGCCGAGCTGGTGTCCCTCGCCCGCGGCGTGGGAGCCCTGACCGTTCTGGATGCGTGCCAGTCGGTGCCGCACCTGCCGCTCGATGTTGCCGCGGTGGACGTGGACTTTGTTGCCTTCTCCGGGCACAAGATGCTCGGGCCCACGGGAATCGGCGCGTTGTACGGCAGGGCGAAGCACCTGCACGCGATGCCGCCGTTCCTCACTGGCGGCTCAATGATCACCACCGTCACCATGGAGCGTGCCGAGTACCTTCCGCCGCCTGCCAGGTTCGAGGCCGGCACCCAGCGGATCTCGCAGGCGGTTGCGCTGGGCTCGGCCGTGAACTACCTGGCTGAGACGGGCATGGACCGGATCGAGGAATGGGAACGCCTGTTGGGGGAGCGGCTGGTGGTTGGCCTCGAGGCGATCGACGGAATCCGGGTGCTGGGTCCGCGTTCGGGTCAGCCCCGAATTGGGCTGGCGGCCTTCGATGTTGACGGCGTCCACGCCCATGATGTGGGGCAGTACCTGGATTCCCGCGGCATCGCCGTGCGGGTGGGCCATCACTGCGCGCAACCGCTGCACCGGAGGCTGGGGCTGACGGCGTCCACCCGGGCCAGCACCTACCTGTACAACACCACCGACGAGGTTGATGCGTTCCTCACCGCCGTTGCCGAAGTCCGTTCCTTCTTCGGAGCAGCGGCGTCCGGAGTATCGGCATGAGCAGCGAACTCGAGAACCTCTACCAGCAGATCATCCTTGACCACGCGAAACGGCGGGTGGGGCAGGGAAGCACTGATCCGGCGTCGGGTGCTGGTTCTGTGCCTGAGGAAGAGCCGGCTGCGGGCTCGCCGGTTGCCGGCGCGCTGGCGACCGGCGCGCTGGCAACCGGCGCATCGCACCAGCTCAACCCCATCTGCGGCGACGAACTGACGCTTCGGGTGTGGATTGCTGATTCCCGCATCAAGCGGGTGGTGTGGGAGGGAGCGGGTTGCGCGATTTCCATGGCGTCTGCCTCGGTCCTCACCGAACTGGTCAGCGGAGAAACCCGTGACGACATGATGGAGCAGCTCGACCGTTTCCGCGAGCTCATGCGCTCACGCGGGACCATCGTGCCGGACGAAGAGGTGCTGGGGGATGCGGCTGCGTTTGCCGGCGTCTCCCGCTTCCCGGCGCGAGTGAAGTGCGCGATGCTCGCGTGGGTGGCACTGGAGGAAGCGGTCCTCGCCGCCAACTGCTGACCCGGCCCGCATGCGGGTGAGCGGCGCAGCGCCGTGAGCGGCAGAATCAGCGTTAGCGGCGCGGAGGGTTGTCTTCGAAGAGATCGGGGATGCCGTCGTCGTCCGCGTCTACCTTCTCCGCCTCTTCGATCCTGCGGTAGCGCTTGTTACGGGAGCGCAGGAGAGCGGTAGCGAGCAGCGCGGCAGTGAGCGACGCGGTCAGGATGGCGACCTTGGCGTTGTCGTTCGGCTCCGACCCCTGAGCGAAGCTGAGGTCATTGACCAGGAGCGAGACGGTGAATCCGACTCCCGCGAGGATGCCGACGCCGAGGAGATCCACCCACCTCAAATCGGGGTCAAGGGTCGCCTTGGTGGTCTTGGTGATTGTCCACGTGGTCAGCAGGATGCCGATGGGCTTGCCCAGGACCAGGCCCAGGATGATTCCCAGGGTGACCGGATCTCCGAGCGCGTTGACGAACCCGTCGACGCCGCCAATTGCCACACCGGCGGAGAAGAACGCAAAAATCGGCACGGCAATGCCTGCGGAGAGCGGGCGGAAGCGGTGCTCAAAGGTCTCCGCGAGACCAGGCTTGTTTGGCCGGGGCAACACGGACTTGCCGCCCTTTCCGATGCGCAGTACCGGAACCATGAATCCGAGCAGCACGCCGGCCACTGTGGCATGGACACCCGATGCGTGCATCAGCGCCCAGGTGACAAAACCGATCGGCAGGAGGATGAACCAGGCCGCCGACGTGTTCTTCCCGAAAAACTTGGGGTTCTTCTGCGCGAGGAACGCGAACAGCGCCAGCGGGATCAGCGTCAGCAGCAGGAACGTGAAATCCACCTCTTCCGTGTAGAAGAAGGCGATGATGGCGATGGCAATCAGGTCATCCACCACCGCCAAGGTCAGCAGGAAGATGCGCAGGGCGCTCGGCAGGTGGGAACTGATGACGGCGAGAACGGCCACCGCAAACGCGATGTCCGTCGCGGTGGGGATAGCCCAGCCCCGCACAGTCTCAGGCGAGCCGAGGTTCACAAGAACGTAGATCAGCGCCGGAACAATCACGCCGCCGGCAGCGGCTGCAACCGGAACAATGGCGCGTGCGGGGTTCCGCAGGTCGCCGGCCACGAACTCGCGTTTGAGCTCGAGCCCCACCAGGAAGAAGAAGATGGCCAGCAGTCCGTCAGCGGCCCAATCTCCCACCGAAAGCTTCAGGTGCCACGGCTCGTAGCCGAACTCGAAGTCCCGGAGCGCAAAGTAGCTGTCCGCGAAGGGCGAGTTGGCCCAGACGAGTGCGAGTGCCGCGGAGATGATCAGCAGAATGCCGCCGACCGTTTCCTTCCGGAGGATCTCGCCGATCCGGAGGTGTTCTGGATAACTGGACCGTCCGAGGACGTTCCGGGGATGAGAACTCGACACGAGCGGCTCCTTCAGGGCAGGAAGAAATTATTGCCGACCAGACTTCCCGGCGCACCTTCTAAAACCCTAGCAGGGGAGGCCGCTCGGGGTGACGCACGTTACTCGGCCGGTCACGTGAGGGGCGTAGTTACCCGATGATGGGGCGTTCCTGCGGTAGTTTGTAGAGGATGGGCCGGGAGATAAGGGCGAGGGCGGCTGCGACGGTGATGGTGCCGATGCGGCCGATGAACATCAGTGCCATGAGGATGAGTTCGGCGCTGGCGGGTAGTTCGTAGGTGATGCCGGTGCTGAGTCCGACGGTGGCGAAAGCGGAGATCGCCTCGAAGAGCACTTGTTCCAAACCGTAGTCGGTGAAGACGAGCAGGAGGACGGTTCCGAGCATCACGGCGGCGATGCCCAGGAGGGCTACGGATAGGGCCTGGCGTTGCACGGAGGAGCTGATGGAGCGGTGGCCGATGGTGACCTGTTCGCGGCCGCGTACTTCGTTCCAGATCGCGAAGGCCAGGACGAGGAAAGTGGTGATCTTGATGCCTCCCGCGGTCCCTGCGCTGCCGCCCCCGATGAACATCAGGATGTTGGTGATGAGCAGTGTTTCCGGCGCTGCGTCGCCGTAGTTGATGCTGTTGAAACCAGCCGTGCGGGGAAACACGCCGCCGGCTAGCGAGGCGACCATCCGGCCGCCGGTGGAGAGGGGCCCTAGGGTTTCGGCGCGGTCCCATTCGAAAAAGGCGAAGAGCCCGATCCCGAGGGTGAGCAGAACGAGGGTGCCGTAGACGGTGAGGCGGACGTGCATAGTCCAGCCCTTGTGGAAAGTGCGGCCGCGGAGCAGTTCGATGATGACGGGGAAACCGATGCCGCCGGTAATGACGGCGATGCAGATGGGAACGATGATCCACGGGTCGGTGACGAAAGGGATCAGGTTGTCGCTGAAGAGTGAGAACCCGGCGTTGTTGAACGCCGAGATTGAGTGGAAGACGCCGTGCCAGGCAGCGGTGGGCAGGTCGTCGTCGTACTCGAACCAGAAGCGAGCGGTAAGGAGTATCGCGGTCGCGGCTTCGAATACCAGCATGATCTTCGCTACCCGGAGCAGGACTCCTCTGACGTCGCCGAGGTTGAGGGTGTGGCTTTCGGATTGCGCGATGAGTTGGGAGCGCAGACCGAGACTTTTGCGAACGAGTAGTGCCAGGAGGGTGGCGAGGGTCATGATGCCTAACCCGCCGACCTGGATCAGGGCCAGGATCACGGTCTGGCCGAACGGGGTCCAGAAGGTGGCAGTGTCCACGGTGATCAATCCGGTGACGCACACAGCGGAGACGGCTGTGAAGAGGGCCGGCATGACCACTTCATCGCTGCCCGGGGTGCGTGAGAGCGGAAGCATCAGCAAGCCGGCGCCGACCAGAATCGCGGTCAGGAAAGCCAGCGGTACCAACCGGACAGGGCTGATCGCTTCGAGCTTGATCCCGTTCTTCACCTTAATGACAGCCAACAGCTGAAGACCCCGTCGCTCGACTCCCTGCCACGATTCGACAGGCTTCCCAAAAGTTCACGCTATGTGGCACATCACCGGTAACTGGCCGGTCTTAACGGATTCTTTACGGCCGGATATGTTGACGGCCACGAGGGTTGGATTCCCAGGTCAGCCCACATGCACCCAGGGCCGTTGGGTGATGTCCGGTTCGGCTTCGCGAAGGACTTCCCGGGTCACCGGTGCTATTTCGCCTTCGCCGGTGATGAGGAACTTGAAGAGGTTGACCAGCGGGTCCCCCTCGGTCCAGCGGAAGTACACGTGCGGCATGAGCCCTGTGATGTCACGGATGTGGAGCATCACAGCGGCGATGGTGTTCGGCACGTTCGAGCTGTGGACCTCAAGGATCCGGAAGCCGTGGCGGGTAACACCACGTACGAGCAGATGTGTTTCGAAATCCGATGAGTCATCCACGATCACCTCGATGAACACCGGCTTGTCCGCAGGGGCAAGGTGACTGACGCTGCAGGCATGCTCGAGCTTTCGACGGTATGCCGCAGCACTCAGCCGCTCGGGGTCATGTGCAATCAACACAATCTCCCCGGCGTCCTGCGCCGCAACGAAGCCCAGTGCTTCGTCGTCGAGCGTGATGGACGTCGCACGCAGTTCGAATGCGCGCCGCGCCCTCGATATGAAGGACACCAAAATAATGCCGAGGATGAACAGGGCTGCGATGCCTGCGCCATCTGGCCGGTCCCAGATGTTGGCGAGCGTGGTCCAGATCAGAATCAATGAGATGACGCTGAATCCCAGCGCGGCGGTATTCTGACCGCGCCGGCGGGCCGAGAGCGTGACGGCCACCGCTGCCGATGTGATGAGGACCAGTACACCGGTCGCGTAGGCGCCGCCCTGGGCGCTGACGTCGGCCTTGAAGGCAATGGTTACGACTGCGGCAACGGCGGTGAATACCATCACCATGGGCCGAACGGCGCGAGCCCAGGTGGGTGCCATGCCGTAGCGGGGCAGGTACCGGGGTACAAGGTTGAGCAGTCCGGTCATGGCGGAGGCGCCCGCGAACCAGAGGATGGCGATGGTGCTGACATCGTAGAGCGTCCCAAAACCCTCACCAAGATACTTGTGGGCCAAATACGCCAATGCGCGGCCGCTGGCTTCGCCGCCTTCCTGGAACTCGGCTGCGGGGATCAGTAGGGTCGTCACGAAACTCGACGCGATCAGAAAACCGCTCATGATCACTGCCGCTGCGGTCAGCAGCTTCTGCGCACCGATGATCCGCCCCTCCGGGCGTTCTGGTGTGTCTCCGGGTGCTCCCTTGATCTGTGGCATGACGACGACGCCGGTTTCAAACCCTGAGAGCCCGAGCGCGAGTCGAGGGAAAACGAGCAGCGCGACGCCGATCATCGCCAGCGGGTTGCTGTGCTGGGCTGTCAGCACGGTCCACCAGTCGGTGATCGGTTGCGGGTCGGCGAAGATTTCCGCAGCGGCTACCAGCACCGCGACAAGGTTCAGGGCGAGGAAAACCGCCACGAGGGCGACAGCGATGCCGATTGCCTCCCGAAAACCCCGAAAGAAGACGACGGCGAGAAGCAGCAGGAATACCAGGGTGATGGCTACTTCCTGGCCGTGTAGCCAGGACGGAGCGAAGGGGTTCTCGATGAGGTGGGCGGTGGCGTCAGCGGCGGAGAGCGTGATGGTGATGGTGAAACTGGTCGCGGCGAAGCCCAGTAGGACGAGCACGAAGATTTTGCCCTTCCATTTCGGCAGGAGCTTCTCGAGCATCGCGATGGACCCTTCACCGTGGGGGCTTTCCCGCGCGACCCGCTTGTAAATCGGGAGCGCACCGAAGAGGGTGACAGCGACGAGGATCAGGGTGGCGATCGGAGCGAGTGCACCCGCCGCGGCAGCAGCGATGGCCGGTTGGTATCCGAGGGTCGAGAAGTAGTCGACGCCGGTCAGGCACATCACCTTCCACCACGGCCGGACGGTGGAACTCCTGCCGGGCTTGATGGGGCGCTTGCGCTTGCGCTGGTTCTCGTCATCCAGCAACCAATGCCCGAGCCGGCGGGCACGGCGGGAATGGACAAGATGATCTACGGTTGCGCTCACGAGCTCAACGTACGCCTGGGCCCCGTGAGTGGTCCCGGTTCTTTATGCTTCCTTTACGCCTGTTCAGGGTTCGAACCGATATCCCATTCCGCTTTCGGTGATGAAGTAGCGGGGCTGGGTTGGATCCGGTTCAAGCTTGCGCCTGAGCTGGTTCAAGTACACCCGCAGGTACTGTGCTTCGCGGGCGTACGCGGGTCCCCACACGTCCAGCAGTAGCTTCTGCTGACCGACCAGCTGGCCCGGATTGCGGACCAGCAACTCCAGGATCTTCCATTCTGTGGGGGTCAGGCGGACCGGTTCGCCGTGGCGCTCAGCCTTTCTGAGCGCGATGTCCAATCGGAAATCCTCTGTGGTGACCACGGGTGTCTCCGGCGCTGCGACGAATCTTCGTTCAGCGGCCCGCAGGCGTGCGAGCAGTTCCTCGAGGCCGAAGGGTTTCGTCACATAGTCGTCGGCGCCGGCATCCAGGGCCTCGACTTTGTCTTCCGCTCCATGACGTGCGGAGAGAACGATGATTGGAACCTGGGTCCAGCTGCGCAGACCCGTGATGACCTGCACACCGTCCATATCGGGAAGCCCGAGATCGAGAACGACCAGGTCCGGGCGGTGCTCGGACGCTGCCGCAAGCGCCGCTGCGCCGTTGGTGGCTGTCACCGGGCGGTAACCATGGGTACGCAGGTTGATTTGAAGAGCCCGCAGCAGTTGTGGTTCATCATCAACGATCAGCACCGTAATCATGGTCGTACTCCTGTTGACAGTGGGAGCCGTATCACCATGGTGAGCCCGCCGCCGGGTGCGGGCTCGGCAAGAAGTTCTCCACCCATCACCTCCATGAACCCGCGCGCTACGGCCAGACCCAGTCCCACTCCGGTGCCCCGCCCGGCATCATTGAGGCGTTGGAACGGCTGGAACATGCGCTCGGTCCCGTCCTGGTCGACGCCGCTTCCGTGGTCACGGATGCGGAGTTCGCTGGCGGGGAAGTCTTTGATTGTGCCGGAGACAGTTGCGGTGAGCAGGATGTCCGAATCTCCTGCATATTTGTGCGCGTTCTCAGCGATATTGGCGATGACGCGTTCGAGCATTCCGAAGTCTGCCTGTACGGCGGGAGTGTTCGGAGACAGCAGGATCCGCACGTTGTCGGAGGGTACGCTCTGCAGCGCGGCGGCAATCACATCGGACCAGTGCACGGGGCCCAGATGTGCGGTGACAGCGTCACCGGTCAGCCGGGACATATCGAGCAGGTTACCGATGAGCGACGCCAACCGGTCGGATGAGGTTTCGATGGTGCCGAGTAGCTCGGCTTCGTCTGCCGGTGTGAACGCGATGCCCTGCTGGCGGAGACTGGTTACTGCCAGTTTGATGCCGGCCAGGGGCGTGCGCAGGTCGTGGGAAACTGCCCGGAGGATGGCGGTCCGCATGACATTTCCTTCGGCCAACCGGTGGTTCTCTTCGGTGCTGGCAACCAACTCCTGCCGTTGCCGGAGCGCCGCCAGCTGGGACCCGAAGGCATCAAGCAGCCTTTGTTCCCGTGAGCTCAACGGGCGCCCGTGCAGCACCAGCAACAGACCGCCCGGCACCTCAGTACTGGCGTCACCGTCCCTCGGTGTCGTGGCCCCCGGTGGAGCGCCGTCGGGAGCTGCCGTGGCGGCAAGCTTGCCATCCGAAGCAAGCAAGTCCCGCTTCAGTGGCCCGGCGGAGCGGTGCGGGTCGTCTGCAGTACCGCAGGCATACAGTGCCACACCGGCCATCCCGAAGTGGGTGCGCACATGGTGAAGAAAACCCTGCATGGTGTCCTCTGCTGCCAGCACGCCACGCGCAAGTTCACCGAGGGTTGCGGCATCAGCGGATGCATTCGCGGCTTCCAGGGACCGCCGGGCAGCGAGTCCGACGACCAGAGACACTGCCACAGCCACCGCCACAAAAATGAGAAGGGTGAGCAGGTTCTCGGCATCGGCGATCTCCAAGGAGCCAAACGGTTCTGTGGAGTAGTAATTGAGGATGAGGCTGCTCCACAGCGCACCGAGCAACGCAGGCCACAACCCGCCCACCAAGGCGACTGCCACCACGCCGGCGAGCTGGAGAAGGACGTCGACGGCAAGAAAATCGGTCCCTGCCGCGAACATTCCCCACTCTAGGAGCGGGGGAAGTACGAGCGCCAGAACGAACCCCATGAAGGTGCGCGTAGGACCAAGTTCTGGTGCCGCTAATCGTGCCATGCGGGTTACTCAGGCTGCCAGCGTGCGGATTCCGATCACCAGGGTTGCTGCGCCCAGGATCATCGAGGTGGTCACCAGCATGAAGTGAACCTTGAGGAAGCGGGTGGGAGCGCCGTTCTCATCCTTCGAGCGGGGATCCTTGAACACCCGGCGAAGGAACGGGGGCCAGACAATAAGCGTCCAGAGCCCGGCGATTACCAGGACAATCGACAGTGCGAGGGGCAGTTGCATCAGCGGTTCTCCAGCCAGCTCTTCGCCTGGGCAGCCTGAACGTTCAGGGCCTTGCCGATGAACGGTTCAGCGGCGTCGGCAATCTTGGCGCCCATGAACGGAATGGACGAGGTCACGTTGCCGTCGAGGTCCACGCGGGTGGAGGTGCCCTCTGTGACCAGGCGCTGGACGGCGTCGACCGTTACGGGGGCGCCGGAGACCTTCATGGTGACCTTCGCTTCGCGGGAGCCATCCGCCAGCGGTGCGGCCCAGTCCTCGGTCTGCGTCACAGTGATGGTCTCGCCGACGAACTTACGGGCGAAGTCCGGCAGGCGCGTGGTGGGCAGCGTGCGCACAGCGGTGAGGGTGAAAGCGGCGGAGGTGTCGCCGTCGACCGTCAGTGACTTCAGGTCTCCTCCGACGTGCTCACTGGTGTGCTTGAGGAATGCTTCATCGGTGAACACGTCCGTGACCGTCTGGACGCTGTAGGGCAGGGTGGTTGAGGCGCTGAGTGCCACTAATCCTCCGGGGTAGGTCTGTTGGGTTTCCCGTACATCCTATGTGAGCTTCGTCCACAGACGCCCTGCCCAGACGTCGAATACGAGTAGGCTTGAACTACTCCCCGGGATTCTTCGTGAATTTCGGGCTTTCGTGTTGTCTTTGTGCTGCCCAGAAACCTGAAGGAACGCCATGGCCCCCTCCGGACCCACCCTCAACGGTCTCCGCGCTGCCCTGCAGGAGGACGCCTCCTTCGCGCGGGTGCGCACCAACGCATCCCGCCGGGTTGCCGACCGCAGCACCGATCTCGAGATTGGCGCACCCACCGGATTGCGCGCCGCGCTGCTGGCGGAGATGGTGGATGGGCTCGCTGAAGCAGCAAACGACGACGGCGGCGCGCCCGTTGTAGTGGCCGTCACCGCCACGGGGCGGGAGGCAGAAGATCTGGCAGCTGCGCTGCGAAGCTACCTGCCGGCGTCGGGCATTGAAGAATTTCCGAGCTGGGAGACGCTGCCGCACGAGCGGCTCTCGCCGCGCTCTGACACAGTGGGCCGGCGGCTGTCGGTCCTGCGGCGGCTTGCCCACCCGGGCGCTGACCCAGTCCGCGTGATCACGGCGCCGATCCGCGCCGTCGTGCAGCCGCTGGTTGCCGGGCTGGGCGAACTGGAGCCGGTCACGCTGAAGGTGGGGCAGGAGCGCGGGTTCGACGAGGTGGTCCGGGCGCTCGCCGACGCCGCGTACGCCCGCGTGGATATGGTCACCCACCGCGGCGAATTCGCGGTGCGCGGCGGGATCATCGACGTCTTTCCGCCCACCGAGGACCACCCCATCCGTGTGGAGTTCTTCGGCGACGAGGTGGACCAGATGCGCTGGTTCGCTGTGGCCGATCAGCGTTCGCTGCCGACCGACGGTGATCGCGGGGCACCCGCGGAGCTGTATGCGCCGCCGTGCCGCGAGCTGCTCATCACGCCGTCGGTCATGTCCCGTGCCGCGCATCTAAAGGATCAGCTGCCGGCTGCGGCGGGGATGCTGGAGAAGATTGCCGGCGGGATCGCCGTTGAGGGCATGGAGTCGCTGGCTCCGGTGCTGGTTGACGCGATGGTCCCGTTTGTCGGTGAGTTGCCGGCCGGGTCGATTGCCGTCGTCGTCGAGCCGGAGAAGGTGCGCGCGCGAGCCCACGACCTCGAGGCGACCAACGAGGAGTTCCTCCAGGCCGCGTGGGCAACAGCGTCCGACGGCGGTGCGGCGCCGGTCGATCTGAGCGGTCAGTTGGGTGCCGACCTGGAAGCGGCTAGCTTCCGATCGCTGGTGGATACGCGGTCCTCCGCGCTGGCGAACGACGTTGCGTGGTGGTCAGTGACGTCCTTTGGGTCCGACGAGCTGCTGACCGAGGTCGACAGCTTCACCGTTGCGGCGCGTGAGCCTCGCGGATACCAGGGCGACGTCGCGGAGATGATGGAGTTCCTCGGCGGGCGCGTGCGGGACCAGTGGCGGGTGGTGGTCGCAACCGAAGGCCCCGGGCCGGCCCAGCGCCTGGCCGAACTGTTCCACGATGCGGACATTCCCGCGTCGCGCGTTGAATCGCTTGACCGTTCGCCGCAGCCGGGGATCATCGAAATCACCACGTCCTCCGCGGGGCGCGGGTTCGTGCTCGACGGACTGAAACTGGGGCTGCTGACCGAGGCTGACCTGCTGGGGAGGACAAGTGCTTCGGGGACCCGCGACATGCGGAAGATGCCCTCGAAGCGGCGCAACGCCGTCGACCCTTTGCAGTTGCGTGAAGGTGACTTCGTGGTGCACGAGCAGCACGGTGTGGCGCGGTTCATCGAGCTGATCCAGCGGTCCACGGGGGCCGGGCCCACCAAGACCATCCGCGAATACCTGGTGCTGGAGTACGCGCCGTCCAAGCGCGGGGCGCCGGGAGACCGGCTGTTTGTGCCGACGGATCAGCTGGACCAGGTCACCCGATACGTCGGCGGGGATACGCCGGCGCTGTCGAAGATGGGCGGGTCCGACTGGTCGAAGACCAAGAACCAGGCGCGCAAGGCCGTCAAGGAGATCGCCGGTGAGCTGATCCGGCTGTACTCGGCGCGGATGGCCTCGCGCGGGCATGCCTTCGCGCCGGACACGCCGTGGCAGCGGGAGCTTGAGGAGGCCTTTCCGTACATCGAGACGCCGGACCAGCTGACGACTATCAACGAGGTCAAGGCGGACATGGAGCGGGAAGTCCCGATGGACCGTCTGGTTTCCGGCGATGTGGGCTATGGCAAGACGGAGATCGCGGTGCGGGCGGCGTTCAAGGCTGTGCAGGACGGGAAGCAGGTGGCCGTGCTGGTGCCCACCACCCTCCTGGTGCAGCAGCACTTCGAGACGTTC
This sequence comes from Arthrobacter sp. Soil782, assembly GCF_001428435.1. Taxonomy (GTDB): domain Bacteria; phylum Actinomycetota; class Actinomycetes; order Actinomycetales; family Micrococcaceae; genus Arthrobacter_D; species Arthrobacter_D parietis. Next base: position 254,156 of record NZ_LMSO01000009.1, on the reverse strand, counting down.
TCGGAGCGGTTCTCCGGGTTTCCGGTGCGGATCCGGGCGCTGTCCCGGTTCCAGACCACCAAGGAGTCCAGGGAAACGGTGGAGGGGCTGAAGAACGGTTCGGTCGACGTCGTGATTGGCACGCACCGGTTGCTGTCCACCGAGGTGCATTTCAAGGATCTTGGGCTCGTGATTGTGGACGAGGAGCAGCGGTTCGGCGTTGAGCACAAGGAAGCGCTGAAGAAGATGCGCACCAACGTGGACGTGCTGGCCATGAGCGCCACACCGATTCCGCGGACGCTGGAGATGTCGCTGACCGGAATCCGTGAGACGTCGACGCTGGCAACACCGCCGGAGGAGCGGCACCCGGTGCTGACCTACGTGGGCCCCTACACGGACAAGCAGACCTCCGCTGCGATTCGGCGTGAGCTGATGCGTGAGGGGCAGGTGTTCTTCGTGCACAACCGGGTGTCCTCGATTGACCGGACGGCCTCGCATCTTCAGCAGCTGATTCCGGAGGCGAGGGTTGCCGTCGCGCATGGGCAGATGAGCGAGTCGCGGCTGGAGCAGATCATCGTGGACTTCTGGGAGAAGAAGTTCGATGTGCTGGTGTGCACAACGATCATCGAGACCGGGTTGGACATTTCGAACGCGAACACGCTGATCGTGGACCGGGCGGATAACTACGGGTTGTCGCAGCTGCACCAGTTGCGTGGCCGTGTTGGGCGCGGGCGGGAGCGGGCGTATGCGTACTTCCTGTACCCGTCGGAGAAGCCGCTGGGTGAGGTGGCGCTGGAGCGGCTCAAGGCTGTGGCGTCGCACAACGAGCTCGGTGCCGGTATGCAGCTGGCGCTGAAGGACCTCGAGATCCGCGGTGCCGGCAACATGCTGGGCGGTGAGCAGTCCGGGCACATCGCCGGGGTGGGCTTTGACCTGTATATCCGGTTGGTCGGTGAAGCCGTTGCGAACTTCCGGGGAGAGGCCGAGGAGAAGGCCGCCGAGATGAAGATCGAGCTGCCTGTGAACGCGCACTTGCCGCATGACTACGTGCCGGGGGAGCGGCTGCGGCTTGAGGCGTACCGGAAACTTGCCTCGTGTCTGACCGACGCCGCGATTGACGAGGTGGTTGAGGAGCTCCGCGATAGGTACGGTGATCTGCCGGCGCCGGTGGTCAACCTGGTGGCCGTGGCGCGGTTCCGGGTGCGGGCGCGGTCGGTAGGTCTGACGGACGTGGCGCTGCAGGGCAACTTCATCAAGTTCGCCCCGGCCAATCTGCCCGAATCGAAGGAAATGCGCCTGAAGCGGATGTACCCGGGGGCGTCGGTAAAGCCTGCGATGAATGCGGCGTTGATTCCGAAGCCGAAGACTGCTGCTTTTGGCGGCCGCGACCTGGCGGACGCGGCGATCCTCGAGTGGGCGCAGAACGTGATCGATGCGGTGTTCGCGCCGTAAACCCCCTGGAACTTTTGCGCACCTCCGGTGGGTTCCGACCCCTCGGAAGTCACTGGACGTGCACAAATCTTCCGGGTTTGGGCGGTGGTAAAGTCATAGCGTCCATGCGGGTCCGACCACCTGTCCCGACGCTATCGATACCCCCGGCCGTTTCCGGCTGTACGGGTACGCCGGGAACCGTTCCGCGCATGGCCGCGAGTAGAAGTATGGAGAACCTGTGACCATGGAAACCACGCGCGCCGGAACCACCGTTGCACCGGCGTCGAGGGCTCTGGACGTGATCGGTGGCGATCTCACCGAACGCAGCCTGCGCCGCTACCTCGAAGGCATTCCCGGCGTCGACGCGGTGGGCCTCGAAGCCCGCGCCGCCGCCCTGGGCACCCGCTCAATCAAAACCACCTCCAAGGCCTGGGCGCTGGACACCATCATCCGGCTCACCGACCTCACCACGCTTGAGGGTGCGGACACGCCGGGCAAGGTCCGCTCGCTCGTCGCCAAAGCTATGGTGCCGGATCCCGACGATATGTCCACCCCGCGCGTCGCTGCGGTGTGCGTGTACGGCGACATGGTGCCGCACGCTGTGGAAGCGCTGGGTTCAGCGCACGACGACGGCGCCCCCGGCCGCATCAACGTCGCCGCCGTGGCCACCGCCTTCCCCAGCGGCCGCGCGTCCCGCTCCGTCAAGCTCTCCGACACGTCCGACGCCGTTGCAGCCGGAGCCGACGAGATCGACATGGTCATTGACCGCGGCGCGTTCCTCTCCGGGCGCTACGGCCAGGTGTTCGACGAAATCGTCGCCGTCAAGGAAGCCTGCAAGCGCCCCGACGGTACGTACGCCCACCTGAAGGTCATCCTCGAAACCGGCGAGCTGAACACCTATGACAACGTGCGCCGAGCCTCCTGGCTGGGCATCCTCGCCGGCGGTGACTTCATCAAGACCTCCACCGGCAAGGTCACCCCGGCCGCCACGCTACCCGTAACGCTGTCCATGCTTGAGGTAGTCCGCGACTGGCACCGTCTCACCGGCGAGAAGATCGGCGTAAAGCCCGCAGGCGGAATCCGCGCCTCGAAGGACGCCATCAAGTACCTGGTCACGGTCGCTGAAACTGTGGGGGAGGAGTGGCTGCAGCCGGACCTGTTCCGCTTCGGTGCCTCCAGCCTCCTCAACGACGTGCTCCTGCAACGCCAGAAGCTCACCAGCGGCCGCTACTCCGGCCCGGCCTACGTCACGATCGACTAAAGGACCTGCCATGAATTTCCTCGATTACGCTCCCGCGCCCGAGTCGGCAGCGATCCTGAACCTCCGTGATGAATACGGCCTGTTCATCAACGGCGAGTTCGTTCCCGGCAACGGCGAGTCCTTCACCACCATTTCCCCGGCCACCGAGAAGCACATTGCCACAGTGTCCTGCGCCAATGAGCAGGACGTGGACACCGCCGTCGTCGCCGCCCGCCGTGCGTATGAGAAGACGTGGTCGCGCATGTCCGGTGCTGACCGCGGGAAGTACCTCTTCCGCATCGCGCGGCTGGTCCAGGAACGCGCCCGCGAACTGGCCGTCGCCGAGAGCCTCGACAACGGCAAGCCCATCAAGGAAAGCCGCGACGTCGACATTCCGCTGGTTGCCGCCTGGTTCTTCTACTACGCGGGTTGGGCGGACAAGCTGGAGTACGCCGGCATGGGCCCGAACCCGCGCTCGCTCGGCGTCGCCGCACAGGTGATTCCCTGGAACTTCCCGCTGCTGATGCTGGCGTGGAAGATCGCCCCCGCGCTCGCCGCCGGGAACACCGTGGTGCTCAAGCCTGCCGAAACGACACCCCTGACCGCACTGCTCTTCGCCGAGATACTGCAGCAGGCTGACCTGCCGGCAGGCGTCGTCAACATTGTCACGGGCGCAGGCTCAACCGGCTCAGCTTTGGTCAACCACGCAGACGTTAACAAGGTTGCGTTCACGGGCTCGACGGCGGTGGGCCGGCAGATTGCCCGCTCAACCGCCGGCACGTCCAAGAAGCTCACGCTCGAACTCGGCGGCAAGGGCGCCAACATCGTGTTCGACGACGCTCCTATTGACCAGGCCGTCGAGGGCATCGTCAACGGCATCTTCTTCAACCAGGGGCAGGTCTGCTGCGCGGGCTCCCGTCTGCTGGTGCAGGAGTCCATTCATGACGACGTCGTTGAGCGGCTCAAGGCGCGCCTGTCCACCCTGCGCGTGGGCGATCCGCTGGACAAGAACACCGACGTCGGAGCCATCAACTCCGCGTCCCAGCTGGGCCGGATGCGCGAGCTCTCCGACATCGGCGAGCAGGAGGGTTCCGAGCGCTGGAGCCCCGCCTGCAACCTGCCGTCGGAAGGCTTCTGGTTCCCGCCGACCATCTTCACCAACGTGTCCACCAGTCACCGGATCGCGAGGGACGAGATCTTCGGCCCCGTGCTGTCGGTGCTGACCTTCCGTACCCCTGCCGAGGCGATCGCGAAGGCGAACAACACGCCGTATGGCCTGTCCGCGGGCATCTGGACCGACAAGGGCAGCCGCATCCTGGCGGTGGCGGACAAGCTGCGCGCCGGCGTCGTCTGGGCCAATACGTTCAACAAGTTCGATCCAGCCTCGCCCTTCGGCGGGTACAAGGAGTCCGGCTATGGGCGCGAAGGCGGCAAGCAGGGGATGCACGCGTACCTGGCGCCGACCGCTTCAAAGGGAGTTAACCGATGAGCCGCCTCGCTGTTCCGAAGACCTACAAGCTGTATGTCGGCGGGAAATTCATCCGGAGCGAATCCGGCCGCGTGTACGAGGTTGCAACCACGAAGGGGAGCTTTTCGGTGAGTTCAGTCAACGCCGCAAAGGCTTCCCGGAAGGACGCCCGCGACGCCGTCGTGGCCGCCCGTGCCGCCGTCAGCGGCTGGTCCGGGACCACCGGCTACAACCGCGGGCAGGTGCTGTACCGGATCGCGGAAATCCTGGACGGGCGTCGTGCGCAGTTCGCCGAGGAGATCGCCGCGTTCGAGGGCGTCTCGGTTTCGACTGCCACTGCACAGGTGGACGAAGCGATTGACCTCTGGGTCTGGTACGCCGGCTGGGCGGACAAGTACGTGCAGGTCGCCGGGAACGGCAACGCCGTGTCGGGTCCGTTCTTCAACCTGTCGGTGCCCGAGCCTACAGGTGTCGTGGCCGTGATTGCGCCGCAGGGCGCCGGGGTTCCCGGCTCGTTGCTCGGCTTTGTCCGCGCGGTGGCGCCGGTCCTCGTGAGCGGGAACACCGCCGTCGTTATTCCTTCCGAGCGGGCACCGCTTGCAGCGCTCAGCCTCGGCGAGGTCTTCGCGACCAGTGACGTTCCGGCCGGCGTCGTCAATATCCTGAGCGGATCACCGGCGGAGATTGCTCCGTGGCTTGCCGCGCACGCCGACGTCAACGCGCTGGACCTGCTCGGTGCCGGCGAGCTGGAGTGGGTGGACCTGCAGATTGCTGCCGCGGATACCCTCAAGCGCGTACTTCCGCCGGAGCAAGGCCCCGACGCCGGTGCCCCCTCGCTGGATCGCATCACGTTCTTCACGGAGACCAAGACCGTGTGGCACACGAAGGGTCTGCTCTAGCGCTCTGCGCCGTGCTCGCCAGCCGCTGCGGCTGACCCGGTCCCGGCTGCGTGAAAAGATTCTTCCCCAAGTGTCCTTTTAGCGATGTCTTGTACGTCGTGCTGGTGTATCAACCGAAAGAAGGAGCCATCGTGGAGTACATGCTATTCATTTGTGCGGATCCTTCAGCGCCAAAATATCTGGCCGCTGAGGACAACATCGAACAGTGGGGGGCCGAAATGGATGCGCGCGGTGTCACCCGTCACGGTGACCGGTTGCGGCCCGTGGAGGACGCGACCACCGTTGCGGTTCGTGGAGGCGAAGTAGTGGTTTCCGATGGACCGTTCGCCGAAACCAAGGAATGGATTGCGGGCTACGACATCATAGCCTGCACCGATCTCGACGAGGCCATCGAGGTGGCATCGAAACATCCCATGGCGCGCTTCGGCAAGATCGAAATCAGGCCGGTGTGGCCGCTCGGGGAGTAGGCGTACGGCCCATCTCGAATACTGAAGTGGTGACCGGGCAGGTGGAGGTGCAGACCGCTATCGAGATGGCCTCCGCCGCCGAAACCGCGCGAATCACCGCAACCCTCATCCGCATCACGGGCGACTGGAGCCTCGCCGAGGATTGTCTTCAGGATGCGTTCGCGCGAGCGCTTGTCGATTGGCCGGTGCGTGGCATTCCCACAAACCGCGGGGCCTGGCTAACCACCGTCGCCAAGAATCGCGCGATCGATCGTTTGCGCAGTGCTGCCAGTGAAAAAAGGGCGATGCGCGAACTCGCGATCCTCACTGAACTCGAAGAACTGCCGGAGGAGCCCGGCACAGACCCTGCTGCCGACGACGACCGGTTGCGTCTGATTTATACCTGTTGCCACCCGGCCCTTCCGCTCGATGCCCGGGTCGCGCTGACCCTGCGCACGGTCGCCGGTCTTACCACAGGTGAGATTGCGCGCGCCTTCCTCGTCTCGGAAGCGACCATGTCGAAGCGACTCGTCCGAGCCCGCGCCAAGATCCGGAACTCGGGAATTCCGTATCGTGTGCCGCCACCGGAACTCATCTCCGAACGCACTGCCGGCATCCTGGCCGTGCTCTACCTCATGTTCAACGAAGGCTATTCGGCCACTGGAGACAGCACGTTGATCCGTGAGCCTCTTGTCCGCGAAGCGATACGCCTGACGCGGCTGCTGATCGTCCTTCTCGACAATTCCCCTCAAGAGCCGGAAGCCATCGGTCTCCTGGCTCTCATGTTGTTCCACCATGCCCGCAGAGCGACGCGAACAGACGCCGCGGGAGACTTGGTGACGCTGGAGGAGCAGGATCGCAGTTCGTGGGACAGGGCTGCGATTGCGGAGGCTATGGCGCTGCTGGCGGATGCCGAGCAATTGGGTATCTCACGCCGTTCTCCGCCCGGGACCTACAGTCTCCAAGCCGCCATTGCTGCCTGCCACATGACCGCCCCCGACGCCGGCAGCACGGACTTCGGACGGGTGGCCGCGCTGTATGACCACCTGGGGCAGATTGCACCGTCGCCGGTCATCGAGCTCAACCGTGCCGTCGCCGTCGCCATGTCCCAAGGGCCGGAGGCCGGTCTGGCGCTCATTGAGCCGCTGGAGCGGGCACGAGCTCTTGACGGGTACTACCTCCTGCCCGCAGCGAAAGCTGACCTTCTGCGGCGTCTCGGCAGAAGAACGGAGGCCCACAGCGAATATCAGCGGGCCCAGGAACTAGCGCCATCGGAGGTCGAGCGCCGCTACCTCGGCAAGCGCCTCGCGGAAACAGCCCCGGGCGCCTCATCCGCAGTCAACCAGAACAAGTGCCCGAAACCGGGCGAAGGAGAAGAATGAAACACCTGCTGCTGATTCCGAACAACCCTGACACCTGGAAGACAATTGACCCGGCCGAGATCGACGCGATTATGCAGGCCCATACCTCGTTGCAACAGGAGCTGCTGGCCTCCGGAGAGTTCGTGGAGGCAAGTGAGCTGAGCGAGGAGGCGAAGTTCGTCACATCGAACGACGGCAAGTACACCGTGACTGACGGTCCGTTCATTGAAACCAAGGAATTCATGGCCGGGTACTACATCGTCGATTGTGTGGATATGGAACGCGCCGTCGAAATCGCCGGAAAGCTCGGAGAGGCAAAACTATGGCCGATCGAGATTCGCCGAATCAACGCCTAACCCGGTGGTTCGTTGTGGAGCGTCTCGTTCCCGTCATCGCTTTCTGCGGCCTTTCCGCCGGTGCTTCCAAATTTGCCTACTTTTCTTCAAACACTAGGAGTGCTCATCATGGCTGGACCTCTCATCGGTTGCGAGCCTCAGGCATGAGCGACGAGCTACTGCTTACGCAACTGGCCAGCGAACGGGATCATGTATTGAACGCCGTGGACGGGTTGACCGAGGCCGAGATGAGTAGGGCGCTCGTCCCGTCAGGATGGACCATCACGCGCCTCCTGAACCATCTCGCTTTCGACGACGAGATGTTTTGGATCTCGGCCGTTCTTGGCCGGGACCCCGAGGCGATTTCAGCCCTTCACAACGGATGGGCATCCCGGCCCATGACTGGCGCCGAAGCGGTCAGAATCTACAAGCACGAGATCCGGCGAAGCAACAGAATCCTGGCGAGAGTCGACCTGAATGAACCGCCACGCTGGTGGCCCCCGGCCAGCGAGTTCGCCGCCCCACCCATGCTCGAGGGGCGCGAAGTCGCCTTTCGGGTGCTGTCAGAGACATCCACGCACGCAGGTCACCTCGACGTCGTGCGTGAGCTGATCGACGGGCATCAAAATCTCGTCGTACATTAAACCGCCATTACGAAAGGACCACCACAATGCCGCAGTTTGCCATCCTCATCTACGCAGACGAGTCTCTCCATGCTGTTGACGCAGCAGAGGCCGAGCTCGAAGAGAACGACCGTCACGCGGAGGATCTCTCAGCGTCCGGCACCATGTCGCTCGCTTATGCCCTGACCCCTCGAGCTAGTGCGGTGTCCATCCGGCGGGACGGCACAAGCCCTGGACCGTTTGTCCAAGCCGACCAGTTCGTGGCCGGGTTCTATGTCATCGAAGCTCCGGATCTCGACGCCGCTATGGCAATTGCCCGCGTGAACCCAGCGGTGCGCACTGCCACCGGGGGCGTCGAAGTCCGCCCTGTACACAGCGGGGGCATCACCGCCGATCAGGCGTAGCTCGTGCTTCCTTCAGGCGGATACTCGTAGGGGTTCGAGGGCGGCCAGGATGAGGTCGAGGCCGAAGGTGAACTCCTCCGCCGGGTCGTAGCCGGCAGCGACGAGCGCCGCGGCGGACTCGTTGAGGTAGGGGAACTCGTCGGGAGGAAGCTGCGGCAGGTACACCTCCTCGCCCATGTCCGCGAACTCCTCAGCGGTGTCAAACGGCAGGCTGGCTTCCTGCAAAGCGAAACCGTAGACATAACTGTCGAGCAGCCAGTTGGCGTGGGTCGCCATCAAGACCGGGAAGCCGGCCCTCCGCAGACAGGCTGTGACCGCTTCGTGGTGGCGTAGGTTCGCGGGCCCCGGCGATGTCCGCGACTCCAGCAGGCCAATAGCCCACGGGTGCCGTGCGAGAACCTGTCGGGTGGATACGGCCCGCTGTCGCATCGCGGACTGCCAGTCGGTATCCACAGGCGCGAGCTCGATCTCCCCGAATACGACGTCGATCATGGCATCCAGCAACTCCTCCTTGCTTGCCACGTAGTGATAGAGCGACATCGCGCCCGCGCCGAGCGCGCCAGCCAGCCGGCGCATGCTCAGCCCGTCGACCCCTTCTCGGTCGGCGAGCCGCATCGCCTCGGCTACCACCCGTTGCTTGCTCAGCCCCGTGCCTGAGGCCTCGCTGTGCTTTTTCGCAGCCACCAATCTCCTTGTTTTCTCGAAAGTCTTGACAATAGTACATCGTACGATCAGTCTGTACGTACAGCGTACGTCGTACGGTGTACGGGCAGTGAGAGTCACAGCTCGGACATGAGGAGGCTTGTGTGGGAATCGAACAGCAATCCAACGGTCTGAGAACCGGACCGACTCAGCCCGTACGTATCACTCCCAGACCGGCTGCCACTTTGGCGCACCGATCACCCCTCACGAAAGAAAACCGATGACCATCCGAACGCACACTCAGAAACTGCTCGACAACCCGCCGGTCCCGGTGCAGGCCAAGCTCGCGGCCGCCTGGACCAGCTTGATGTTCTTCGTCATCTACATCGACTACTTCCACCTCTATAAGCCCGGCGCCATCGACCAGATCCGGGGTGGTGAAATCTATGAGTTCGACATCAGCGGGTTCTTGTTGACCATTTTCGTTGTGGTCATAGGGATCCCGGCCCTGATGATCCTGCTCTCCATGACCCTGTCAGCCCGGATGAACCGCGCCACGAACCTCATCGTGGCAGCCCTCTACATCCCCGTGATGGTGTTCAACGCGGCCTCGACGGACTGGGAATGGGCCTCCTTCTACGCCCTGTCCATCGGAATCGAGGTGCTGATCCTGGCCTTCATCCTGCGCTCCGCCTGGACCTGGACCCGCATCCCCGCCGTCCCAGCCGGTCCCGCAACGGACTCCGAAATGACTCAGCGGTCTCGAGATACGAGGACCAACACAGTATGAGTACGCCGAAGGACGTCCCCTAGAACGGGTGCAGCAACCGGTGCACGAACCGCCGGGTCCGTTCCTCCCGAGGATCGCGCAACACCGTCTCAGGCGGGCCGTGCTCAACCACCACGCCGCCGTCCATGAACACCACTTCGGTGGCCACCTCGCGGGCAAAGGCAAGCTCATGCGTGACAAGCACCATGGTCCAGCCCTCATCGGCCAGCTCCTTGATGACGGAGAGCACCTCGCCCACCAGTTCGGGGTCCAGGGCCGAGGTGGGCTCGTCGAACAGCAGCAGCGTGGGACGCAGCGCCAATGCACGGACAATGCCCACACGCTGCTGCTGACCGCCGGACAGCTCGTGCGGGTACTGGTCCTTCTTCTCCGCGAGGCCTACGCGTCCCAACAGTTCCTCTGCCTCTTGAATAGCCTCCGCCTTGGGCCGGCGCTGCACCTGCACCGGGCCTTCGATGACGTTTTCGAGCACCGTCTTGTGCGGGAAGAGGTTGTAGTGCTGGAACACCATGGCGCTGCGATCCCGCAGCGCTGCGAGCTCCCGCTTGGATGCACCTGACCCGAAGTTGACCACCGGGCCGCCGTCGAAAGTGATGCGTCCGGCGTCGGGAATTTCCAGTCCGTTAAGGGAACGCAGAACCGTGGTCTTGCCGGATCCGGAGGGCCCGACCAACGCCACCACGCCGCCCTGGGCAACGGACAGGTCAATAGAGCGCAGCACCTCGTTGTCCCCAAAGGATTTTCGGAGTCCTTCGACTTTCAATACCGGTTCAGGATTAGTGGGCGACATAACGGTCCAGCCTCTTCTCGATTCGCGATTGTCCAGCCGAAAGGACCAGACAGAAGACCCAGTACACGGCGGCGGCCTCAATGTAGAGCAGCATGAACTGCTGGCTGAACGCGGCGATTTCCTGGGCCTGGCGGAACAGCTCGGTCACCAGAATGAGCGACGCCAGCGAGCTGTCCTTCACCAGGGAAATGAACGTATTGGACAGCGGCGGCACGGATACCCGGGCTGCCTGCGGCAGGATGATGCGCCGCAGGGCCAGCGTGCGGGACATGCCGATGGTGTGCCCGGCTTCCCACTGGCCGCGCGGGACGGAGAGGATGGCCGCCCGGATGATCTCGGCAGCGTAACCGCCCACGTTGAGGGAGAACGCGATGATGGCGCTCGGCCAGGGCGGAATGGTGAGGCCGATCGACGGCAGGCCGTAGAAGATCACGAACAGCTGCACCAGCAGGGGAGTACCGCGGATCACGGAAACGTAAGCTCTGCCGATCCCGGAGGCGATCCGGTTGTTGCTGAGCCGCATGAGCGCCACCAGCAACGCCAGGATGAGTCCCAGGGCCATGGACGCCAGCGACAGGGGAATGGTGCCCTTCAGGCCGCCCTCGATGAGTGGCCAGAGCGAGGTCAGGGCCAGATCCCAGTCGATGTCCATAAGCTCCTACGCTATCCCAGTGGCTGATCGTGATTTCTGCAAAAAACGCACAGACAGACGGCGGGCACCGCGGAGGCTGCGTGCCTCGCGACCGGTGCCCGCCGTCGTCGTACTGGTTACTCTGCGCTGATTACTCGGCGCTGACGTCCTCACCGAAGTATTTCTCGGAGATCTCGGCCAGCGTGCCTTCTTCGCGGAGCTCGGCGAGGGCCTCATTCACGGCCTCAACCAGCTCGTCGCTGCCCTGGCGGAAAGCCAGCGCGCTGCGGGACTGCTCGTCGGTCTCCGCGACCACCTTGATGTTCTCGTTGGGGGTGGACTTCTGGTAGTCGAGGAAGGTGAGCTCGTCATTGATGGTGGCGTCAACGCGGCCCTGCTCCAGCAGGGTCACTGACTGCGCCCAACCCTCAACGGCCTCAACCTGGGCGCCGCTCTCCTCAGCCAGCTCGTACCAGTTGCTGGTGAGTGACTGCGCCGTGGTCTTGCCTGCGAGGTCCTTGAAGGAGCTGATTTCGCTGTTGTCAGCCGAGGTCACAATGACGCCGTTGCTGTAGGTGTAGGGCTCGGAGAAGGCGTAGGCTTCCTCGCGCTCCGGGGTGATGGAGACCTGGTTTGCGATGACGTCGAAGCGGCCCGCCTCGAGTCCGGCGAAGATGGCGTCCCACTGGGTTTCTTCGAACTCGGCTTCAACGCCGAGTTTCTCAGCGACGGCGGTGATGACCTCGACGTCGTAGCCGGTCAGCTCGCCGGCACCGCCCTCGTGGTAAGTGAAGGGCTTGTAGGTGCCCTCGGTCCCGACGGTCAGCACGCCGGACTCCTGGATCTCAGCGAGCGTGGTGCCGCCGGCGGACTCGGTGGCCGCGCCCGTGGCGGTGTCGGAGGAAGCAGATGAACCGCAACCGGCAACCGCAAAGAGGATGGCGGTAGCGGCGCCGAGCAGCGGAAGACGGCGAGAAATCATGGAGGTATCCTTTGACGCTTGAACGGAAAGCTTGGACTGCCCGGGTACGGGAGCTATCCATTCCAGCAGTCGACGGCGCTTCCTTATTCCCCCGCGTAACAGTGCGTAACATAACGCTGGGGCGGTCCGGGAAAGCAAAAAGGGGCCCGCCACGGCAGACCCCTTTCGACGAAATCTGCGGCCTCAGGCCTTACGGTCGCCCTTTGCCATCCGGTAGCCGGAATCTGAACGGCCCAGGATGGTCTGTGGAATCCAGAACGCAAGGAAGAAAAGTGTGAGGCACACCGCAAACGGCCACACGTTGGTGCGCTCGAAAAATGACAGTACATAGATGGACGCGGCGAAGAGGACGAACATCACAACAAAAGCAACAGCGGCGGTCAGGCCGTGGCCCTCGCCGGAGTGCTCGGGGCGCTTGTTGTTCTTGTCACGGGTTGTGCCTACCGGGTGTGCCATGAGTCTCCTCGTTCTGATGCGTGGCCTGTCTGCCTTAACTCTAGCGCCCGCGGCAGTTTTCCGCGGGCCGGTGCGGACGTGGCAGAGCGCCGGCCTCAGCCCACGATCAGCTTGACCGCAAGCGCCAGCATCACCACGCCGATGACCACGTCCACGACCCGCCAGGTTCGCGGACTCTTCAACACACCCGAGAGCGCCCGGGCACCGAAACCGAGGGCGCAGAACCAGATAATGCTCCCGACGACGGCGCCGGCTGCGAACACCCACCGGGTCCCCTCTCCCTGCTGGTTGGCCAGGCTTCCAAGCAGGACGACGGTGTCCAGGTAGACATGCGGATTGAGATAGGTCAGCGCGAGAGTGGTGGCAACCACCGACCCGCGGCTCCGCGGCGCCTCCGCGGTCAGGGCCGCCGGCTTCAGCGCCGAGCGGAAGGAGCGGACGGCAAACCAGGTCAGGTACACAGCGCCGCCCCACCTCAGGATGTCGAGGATGGCGGGGAATTGTGAGACCAGCGCGCCGATCCCCGCAGTGCCTCCGAGGATGAGCGCCGCATCGCTGACAATGCACAGCGCCACCACCACTCCCACGTGTTCCCGCCGGATGCCCTGCCGCAGTACGAATGCGTTCTGCGCGCCGATGGCGATGATCAGGGCAAGGCCCGTCAGCAGGCCGGTGCCCCAGATGCTCAACATGGGATCAACGCTATTCAGCGGAAGTAGTGTAGACAAACGATAGATTCTGCCCGTCCGGATCCCGCCGTACCTGCGCAAGAGTTCCGGTTCGCGACCTGGCGGCCAGCGACCGCATGGGCGTAGTCAGAGCTGCAGGCGGTACCCGCGCTTGATGACCGTCGCCACCAGAGACGCCTCGGGCAGCGACTTCCGGAGCCGGCTGATGGTCATGTCCAGCGCGTGTTCTCCGGCACCGTCTCCGAGCACCCCGGCGAGCTGCTCCCGCGACAGCACCGCACCGTTGGCCTCGACCAGCGCCCGGAAGAGGCTCATGGGCGCGGGCGCCAACTCGACAGGATTCCCGTCAATCCGCAGGTTCTTCCCGCGCAGCTCGATCAGCCCGTAGCGGCTCGGGTACTGCAGCACGCGATGCTGGCCCAGGTACTCTCCGACCAAGCGGATCAGCGCTCCCATGCGGAACCGTTCCGGAATCAGCGGCGAGACTCCCGCCTCCACCAGCGGCTGCGCAGTCACCGGCCCGACGACGGCGGCCGCCACCGGCCCACGAAGCGCCGCCAGGAACGCGTCCCGGCAGCCCATCTCGGACGCTGTGCTGAGCACGGCGTCGACGGCCGGAGCGCTGGTGAACGTCACAACATCCAGCCCGCCGTTGCAGACGGCCTCAATGAGCCGGGGCAACTGGTTCGCGCCGGCCGGCTTTACCCAGCGGTACGGGGTTGCGGTCAGAACGTCGGCGCCTGCCCGCCGCAGCCGGTCGAGCTGCCGATAATCGGTGTAGCCGTGGAGTTGGACGGCGACGGTCTTTCCTCGCAGTTCCAGTCCGAGCATCATGTTCACCAGCGACGCAGTGGTCTCATCAGAGCTGATGCCGACGTCCGTCAGCCCGGCCGCCCGCACGGCACCGCGTGCCTTGGGCCCACGGACGTAAATCTTTGACTCGCCGAGCACGGCCAACAACGCTTCACCGACTCCCGCGGCATCAGCAGCCTCCGACCAGCGGCGCAACCCGTACGCCGTGGTGATCACGGCGTAGTCCGGCCGAGCTGCAATGATCTGCTGCGTGTCCTCGACCAGCGGCAGGTCAGCCGCCACGGGAGCGATCTTGAGCGCCGGCGCGTGCATCACCGTAGCGCCGCGCCGCTCCAGCGCGTCAATGAGGTCACCCGAACGCCGATCGGACGTCACGCCGATTCGGAACCCGGCGAGGGAGCCCTCAACCGGTGAATCCGGTGCTTCCGGCGACGGCGTCGATGGGGGCGCTGTCACCGTCACGATGCTCCCAGCGGCTGCGCCAGGACACGCTCAAGCGTGGCGGAAAAGTCCCGGTGCTGCCGCACCACCTCACCGATCACGACGACGGCGGGTGACGTGCAGCGCGCCAGGCCGGCTGCAGTCACTGCCTCCCCAAGGGTGGTGACGGTGGTCCGCTGCTCGGGGCTGTAGCCCTTTTCGACGATGGCGACGGGCACGCTCGAAGCCAGCCCGGCCTTGCGCAGGCCGGACGTCAGCTGCGGAAGCGTCCCGATTCCCATCAGCACCACGATAGTGCCGCCGAGCTTCGCCAGTGCCTCAAACTCGGCACTGGTGAGCGGTTGATGACCTGAGATGACGGTGAACGCATGAGCCACCCCTCGATAGGTGACGGGAATGCCTGCGGCCGCCGGAACGGCAATGGAGCTGCTGATCCCCGGCACGGTGGTCACGGGGATGCCCTCCGCCAGGCAGGTGTTGACCTCTTCGCCGCCCCGCCCGAAGACAAACGGATCGCCGCCCTTGAGCCGCACCACCTGCTTGCCCTCGCGCGCCTTGGCGACCATGAGCTTCTCGATCTCCGCCTGACTGACCGGGTGGTGGCCGGGGGTCTTGCCGACGTCGATCAGCTCTGCACCCGGGGCCAGCTGCGGTAGCGTCCGGTACGGTCCCAGTCGGTCATAGAGCACGACGTCGGCCTCCCGCAGCGCCTGCTTCGCCCGCACGGTCAGGAGATCCTCCACACCTGGCCCGCCGCCAATCAGGGTGACCCTCCCGCCCGTCGCGGCGGGTTCCTCGGAAGCGGTGAGGATCCGGCGCTCGCGGCAGGCCGCACGCAGCGGTTCCCAATTCTGCTCACCGAGGGGAGCGCCGTCGTCGTGCGCCGTCACAGGGTCTTCCACCACTACCGCAAGGCTCACTGCGTCCAGCAGCCGCGGATGAAACTGGGCCGGCGTCGCGATGCGGCGGACTGTCGCTCCACCGGCGGTGTAGCGGCGCACCGTGTGGCGCGCCGCCGTCGTCGTGCCTGCGATGAGGACCGTCAGGCCTGCGCAATCCAGCGTCAGTTCGATGCCGCTGACGTTGATTCCAGCAGCGGTGCTCATTCTGCTGCCTCCAGCGTCTCCATTGTTTCCCGAGACTCCGGCAGTCCTTCCGGCAGACCACTGCGGACCGGAATGCCGGCGCCGAGCAGCACCGGCCCGGTGCCGCCCTGCGCAGTTGCGCGTTCGGCGTCGGTGGCGGGCCGGATCTGGCCGCGTTCGGGGACGTTGGCGATCCAGTTGTCCTTCTCATGCGGGGCATTGACGAAGGAGCGGAACCGGCGCAGGCGTTCGGGGTCCTTGAGGGTTGCAGCCCACTCGTCCTCGTAGTTGTCGATGTGCCGGGCCATTGCGGATTCGAGGTCGTCGGCGATGCCGAGGGAGTCGTGGATGATGACGTCCTCGACGTGCTTCAGGCCGCCGTCGAGCTCTGCCTGCCACGCGGCCGTGCGCTGCAGCCGGTCGGCGGTGCGGATGTAGTACATGAGGTAGCGGTCGATGTAGCGGATGAGGGTGTCGTCGTCGAGGTCCTTGGCGAGCAGCTGCGCGTGCGCCGGGGTAGCGCCGCCGTTGCCGCCTACGTACAGGTTCCACCCGTCCGAGGTGGCGATGATGCCGACGTCCTTGCCGCGGGCCTCCGCGCACTCGCGGGCGCAGCCGGAGACGCCGAACTTCAGCTTGTGCGGGCTGCGCAGGCCGCGGTAGCGCAGCTCCAGCTGGATGGCCATGGCCACCGAATCCTGCACCCCGAAGCG
The DNA here is from genome assembly GCF_001428435.1 of Arthrobacter sp. Soil782. Classification (GTDB taxonomy): domain Bacteria; phylum Actinomycetota; class Actinomycetes; order Actinomycetales; family Micrococcaceae; genus Arthrobacter_D; species Arthrobacter_D parietis. The sequence goes on along the minus strand of NZ_LMSO01000009.1, from coordinate 237,938 downwards.
GCACCACGTCGAGCCGACACAGGACTTCACGGTCCTCAGGCTCTTGCCGTACGCCTGCCCGGATTCGAAGCCTGCCTCCACGAGGATCTTCCAGATCTCGGGGAGCTCCTCGAGCCGGGCGCCGAACAGGTCGATGCGCTGGCCGCCCGTGATCTTCGTGTACAGGTTGAAGTCCTGGGCCACCTTGGCAATGACGCCGAGCTTCTGCGGCGTGATTTCGCCGCCCGGGATGCGCGGCACCACCGAATAGGTGCCGTTCTTCTGCATGTTGGCCAGCGCGCGGTCGTTGGTGTCCTGCAGGATGCCGCGGCCGCCGTCGAGCACGTATTCGGCGCGTTGCGAGGCGAGGATCGAGCCGATGACGGGCTTGCAGATGTCGCAGCCGAGGATCCCTGATTCGGGGACACCGAAGCGTTCGATGATGCCTTCGAAGCTGTCGAGCTCCAGCACCCGGACGGCTTCGAAGAGCTCCGGGCGGGACATGGTGAAGTGCTCGCAGAGTGCCTTCGAGACCTCGATACCGCTCTTGGTCAGCTCGCCCTCGAGGAGCTTCTTGAGCATTGGCACACAGGATCCGCAGCCGGTGCCGGCCTTGGTGCAGCCCTTCAGCGGGCTGAGTTCACGGACCGGTTCGGAGCCCTCGCAGGTGCCGCAGCCGTTGACGGCGTCGCGGATGGAGCCGGCGGAGACGTTGTTGCAGGAGCAGAGGATGGCGTCGTCGGGCAGCTCCGTGTCGGGCGCGTCGCCGCCGCCGGCCGCGGACAGGTACGCGCCGGGTTCGGCGCTCAACTCGCGGCCCAGGAGCGGGCGGAGAGCGGTGTACGGGGAGGCGTCGCCCACGAAGATGCCGCCGAGGAGGGTCTTGGCATCATCGGTGACCACGAGCTTCTGATAGAGGCCGCGGGCAGGGTCCGCGTACACGATTTCGAGGCTGTGCTCGGTCTTCGCGAAGGCGTCACCGAAGCTGGCCACCTCCACGCCGGAGAGCTTGAGCTTGGTGGCGGTATCGAAGCCGGGGAAAGTGGCGGTGCCGCCGTGCAGCCGGTCAGCGACGATCTCCGCCATGGTGTTCGCCGGGGCCACGAGACCGAGGCACATGCCCTCGAAGCAGGCCACCTCGCCGATGGCCCAGATACTCGGATCCTCGGTGGCGCAGGCGTCGTCGATCACCACGCCGCCGCGCGGACCCATGGTCAGTCCGGCGTCGCGGGGGAGCTCATCGCGGGCGCGGACACCGACCGCGACAACCACCAGGTCAGCCGGGATCCGACGACCGTCGGCCATGTCGACCCCGGTCATCCGACCGTCCTCCAGCACAAAGCCGGCGGGGAAGACGCCCCCGTGCACGGTCAGCCCTTTGGCGGTGATCAGCCGGTCGAGGGCCTGCCCGGCACCCTGGTCCAGCTGGGTATTCATGAGCCAGGGGGCGCCGTTGATGACGGCGGCGTTGGCGCCGAGGGACTGCATGCCGCCCGCGGCCTCGAGGCCCAGCAGGCCGCCACCGATGACGACGGCGTCGATAGTCCGCCCATACTCCTCCGTGAGGCGGGCGACTTCCGCGCGGAGAGTGCGGACGTCGTCGACCGTTCGGTAGACATGCGCCGATTCCATGCCGGGAAGCGGCAGGCGTGCGGCATTGGAGCCGGTGGCGAGAACCAGCTGGTCATAGGGGTACACGTCGCCGGCCTCGGTGGTGACCGTGCGGGCTTCCCGGTCCAGCGTCGTCGCGCGGGAGCCGGTGGCGAGTGTGATGGCGGGGTGCTCCCACATGGCGGCCTCGCCCAGGGTGAGGTCGACGTCGTCGAGCAGTGCCTGGCTGAGGGCAACCCGGTCATACGGCAGCCAGCTCTCCTCGGTGAGGACGGTGACGGTGAAGCCGTCCAGTCCGCGGGACACCATGGCCTCGACAAAGCGGTGGGCTGCCGGCCCGCCGCCGACAACGAGGATCTGTTGCGTGTTCATGAGAGGTACCTTTCGCCGCTTTGCAGCTTCCGAACTCAGCCGGCTGCCGCACTTAGGTACCGAGCGTACGGACGCCCAGTTGCCCCGCGATTTCGCTTATGTAAACGAAGATTAACTTCACACTCACCGGTGGTCGGGGTCCCGGTGAGGTGCGTTTTACGCGCCCGCAACACTTCGGGCGGGAGCGCGTAACGCGGCGTTCGTAGCGTCGGATGCAGGCTCAGTTGACCAGGTAATCGCAACTGATCAGGCAATCCGAACGGGGAGACTCATGACTCTGCAACTCGATCACACACCGGCGCTCGCTGCTTTCGACGACGGCACCTGGTATCCCATCTGCCGGCTTGAGGACCTAGAGCTGTGCTGGGGAGAAGCTGCGCTGATTCAGGGCCGTCAAGTGGCGCTGTTCCGGGTGGATTCGGCGACGGTGTTCGCGGTATCGCACCGCGACCCGGTCAGCGGCTCACAGGTCATGGCACGCGGAATTGTCGGCTCACGCGGGCAGAGGTTCACCATCACCTCGCCCCTGCACAAGGAGGTCTACTTCCTGGATTCCGGCGAACCCGCAGCGGGATCCGGGACGGCCCTGCGAAGCTTCCCGACGCGCGTGATCAACGGAATGGTGGAAGTGCGCGTCTAGAGCCCGAGCGCTTCCTCAACATCGCGGATCACGGCATCGAGCCGGGTCCGCGCTGTTGCTTTCGCGTCCGCTACCTCTGCCGCGGAATCCACCGGTTCGATGACCTCCAGGTAGCACTTGAGCTTGGGTTCGGTGCCGCTGGGGCGGATGATCACCCGGGTGTCGTCCCGGGTGACGTAGAGCAGTCCGTCGGTGGGCGGCAAATGGACGCCTTCAGCCAGGTCCTCCTCGACCACCACATCTGAACCCGCAAACGACGACGGCGGCGCCTCACGAAGGCGGTTCATCATGGCTCCCAGCAACCCCAGGCTGCCTACCCGCACCGACAGTTGATCGCTGACGTGAAGGCCGTGGACGAGTGCCAGTTCGTCGAGGATGTCGAAGAGGGTCTTGCCCTCGGCTTTGCAGGCGGCGGCGAACTCGGCCAGCAGGAGGGCCGCGGACAGGCCGTCCTTGTCCCGCACCAGTTCCGGAGCCACGCAGTAGCCGAGTGCTTCTTCGTAGCCGTAGGTGATGTCCGGAACGCGGGAGATCCACTTGAAGCCCGTGAGCGTCTCGGCGTGGCTGATTCCGGAGGCGTCCGCGATCCTGCCGAGCAGTCGCGAGGAGACGATCGAGTTGGCGAAGACGGCTCCCTGCTTCGCCTCGTCCGCGAGCCGGGCCGCCACGTGAAGGCCGAGCAGCGCGCCCGTCTCATCCCCGCGCAGCATCCGCCATTCACCCGTCGCAGGGTCCTTCGCAGCGGCGGCAACGCGGTCGGCGTCGGGGTCATTGGCGAGAATAAGATCGGCATCCTGATCAGCCGCTGCGGCCAGCGCCAGGTCGAGAGCCCCGGGCTCCTCCGGGTTGGGGAAGTCGACCGTCGGGAACGTGGGGTCCGGCTCGGCCTGTTCCTCGACGACATGTACGGTGTCGAACCCCGCGGAGGCGAGGACGCTCTGCGCGGTCCGCCCGCCCACTCCATGTAGAGGTGTCAGCACGATCGACAGGTCGCGGGACGGGTACGCCTCCCGGTCCGCGAGGGCAAGAACGGAAGCAACGTAATCCGTCTCAATGCTCTCGGGGAGGACGTTCCAGCCCGGCGCCAGTCGGATATCGACAGCGGCTGCAATCTGCTCGGCGATCTGCGCGTCATGCGGGGCGACAATCTGCACGCCGCGTGCAGTCTCCTCCACTGCACGGCCGCCGAGGTACACCTTGTACCCGTTGTCCTGCGGCGGGTTGTGGCTCGCCGTCACCATCACACCAACCTCGCACTCGAGTGCGCGGACCGCGTAGGCAAGCACCGGCGTCGGGAGTTCAGAGGGCATGAGGAAGGTTTCGAGGCCGGCCGCAGTGAAGATCGCCGCGGTTTCCTCCGCAAAGATGCGCGAGTTGCGGCGTGCATCAAAGCCGACGACGGCGCGCGGCGCGTAGGCGCCTTTCGCCAGGTTGAGCGCGTGGGCGGCCACTCCCGCCGCGGCACTGCGCACGACGACCCGGTTCATCCGGTTGGGTCCGGGGCCCAGCGCGGCACGCAGGCCGGCCGTTCCGAAGAGCAGCGGTCCGCTGAAGGCGTCCTCAAGCTGCTGCAGGGCAGCGGCCTGGCCGGCGTCGTCGTCGTTCCGGGCTCGGGCGAGGAGGTCTTCCAACTCGGCGCGGGTCTCGGGATCCGGGTCCTGGGTGGCCCATTTGCGGGCGGCGGTGAAGAGGTCGGTGGAGGATGGCTGCATGTTTAGAGCCTGCCGATGATGTCGGCGAGGAGCCGGGAGATGCGCGGGCCTGCTGCCTGGCCGGCTTCGAGAACCTCGGCGTGGCTGAGTGGGATGGGGCTGATGCCGGCGGCCAGGTTGGTGACCAGGGACATGCCGAAGACCTCCATGCCTGCGTGGCGGGCGGCGATGGCCTCGAGTGCCGTGGACATGCCGACGAGGTCGGCGCCGATCCGCTTGGCGTACTGGACCTCGGCGGGTGTCTCGTAGTGCGGGCCGGTGAACTGTGCGTAGACGCCCTCGTCCAGGGTGGGGTCGACCTCACGGGCGAGGTTCCTCAGGCGTGGAGAGTAAAGGTCGGTGAGGTCCACGAACGTGGCGCCCTCAAGCGGGGAGGCGGCCGTGAGATTGAGGTGGTCGCTGATGAGCACCGGCGTGCCGGGGGCCCACTGTTCCTGCAGTCCGCCGCAGCCGTTGGTGAGGACGAGCGTCTTCACCCCCGCGGCGGCGGCGGTGCGGACCCCGTGGACAACTGCGCGGACGCCGCGGCCCTCGTAGTAGTGGGTGCGCGCGCCGAGCACGAGGGCCCGCTTGCCGGCAGGCGTGAGGATGGAGCGGACGGTACCGACGTGGCCTTCGACCGCGGGGGCGGCGAAGCCGGGAATGTCCGTCGCCTGCAGGGTGTGCGTGGTCTCGCCGATGAGCTCGGCGGCCTCACCCCAGCCCGAGCCCAGCACCAGGGCAATGTCGTGGGACGCTACTGACGTCTGCTGGGCAATGTGGTCCGCAGCATCGCGGGCAAGGGCAAACGGGTCCGTCGAGGATTGGTCAATCACCGGTCCAACCTACCGGTCGAGCGCGTGTTGTTCCACCTGCCCGGGGCTTCGGCGCGATGATTCGGGGACTGCGTGGCGCCGTCGGGACGTTTGAGGGCTGGTTCCCGATAGGACAGAATGGCAGGTGTGACGAGTCAACTGGATTTCAGCGCCCTCCGTATCGCAGTCCTCGGGGGTGGTCCGGGCGGCTATGAGGCGGCCATGGTCGCTGCCTCGCTGGGTGCGAAGGTCACCATTGTGGAGCAGAACGGCCTCGGCGGCTCAGCGGTGCTCACCGACGTCGTTCCTTCCAAGACACTCATTGCCACGGCAGACACCATGGCGCGCGTGGCCAATGCCCACAGCCTTGGCGTGAAATTCGCCGATGCCTCCTCGGCCTACGCGGACTTCACCCAGGTGAACCAGCGGCTGTTGGACCTGGCGGTGGACCAATCCAAGGACATTTCGGCGGCGCTGGAGCGGGCCGGAGTCACCATCATCATCGGCACCGGGAAGCTGCTGGACAACCACCGGCTCGAAGTTGAAACGGACGCCGGCACCAGCATTGTGGAGGCTGATGCGATCCTCCTGGCCGTCGGCGCCCACCCGCGCGAGCTTCCCACCGCCGTCCCGGACGGGGAGCGGATCTTTAACTGGAAGCAGGTGTACAACCTCACCGAGGTTCCGGAACACCTGATCGTGATCGGCTCCGGCGTCACCGGCGCGGAGTTCGCTTCCGCCTATCACGGGCTCGGCGCTGAAGTGACGCTGATCTCCAGCCGCGACCGCGTGCTTCCGGGTGAGGACGCCGACGCCGCCGAGGTCTTGGAGGGCGTCTTCCGGTCCAGCGGGATGACTGTTCTCTCGAAGTCCCGCGCCCAGGGCGTCGAACGTATGGGCGACGGTGTCCGGGTCACGTTGTCCGACGGGCGGACGGTTGACGGCAGCCACTGCCTCGTTGCCGTTGGTGCTATTCCGAATACCGCGGGAATCGGGCTGGAGGAAGCCGGCGTTGCCCTGACCGAGACCGGGCACATCAAGGTAGACGGCGTCTCGCGTACCACCGCGCCGAACGTGTACGCGTCGGGGGACTGCACCGGGGTCCTGGCGCTCGCCTCCGTGGCAGCGATGCAGGGGCGGATCGCCATGGCGCACCTGCTCGGGGACACCGTGACCCCGCTCAAGCTCAAGACGGTTGCCTCGAACATCTTCACTGCTCCGGAGATCGCCTCGGTGGGTGTTTCGGAAGCCGACGTCGAGTCCGGCCAGTACCAGGGCGACATCTTCAAGCTCTCACTCAGCACCAACGCCCGTGCCAAGATGCTGAACGTCAAGGACGGGTTCGTGAAGATCATCGCGCGGAAGGGCTCGGGGACGGTGATCGGCGGGGTTGTGGTTGCTCCGCGTGCGTCTGAGCTGATCTTCCCGCTGGCACTCGCCGTCACCAGGAAGCTGCACGTGGATGATGTGGCCAACACGTTCACCGTGTACCCGTCGCTGACCGGGTCCATCTCGGAGGCCGCGCGCCGCCTGCACGTCCACTGACCCACCCCCACGTTCCGCCGCGCGCTGGGAGGCGGGCCGTATTCCCCAGGTTCTCCCGCCGTCGTCGTTGGTTGACGGCGTGTCCGCGCTCGACACGCGGTTAAGGTTTTGGAAACCGGGGAAGGTGGTCCGCCTGACCGTCCCTACACAATTCGCGAAGTTCGGTCTCGTTGTGCACATAGCCTGCTAACGGGTCGAGTTCGCCAGTCAATGCGGGTGCACTGGTGCGGTGAATGCCGTTGAAGTTCTCCGAAGTGTCGGATTGGTCGCTCGTACGCAGAAGCTTCGCGACCGTGGTATCAGCAAGAGGCAGATCGCCAACGCTATAAAGCGCGGGGAGATGATGCGGCTGCGCACGGGGGTGTTGGCCTTGCCCGAAGCTCCTGACGATTTCAAGGCCGCGCTCATCAATAACGGACTGCTGACCTGCGCATCAGCCGCGCGGCACTACGGTCTGTGGCTACTGAACCCGCATAGTCGCCTCCACCTCAGCTGTCTGCATGGCCATGGAGGGGGGTTCGCCAACCATCGTGAACGTACCGTCCCGCCGCATGAGTACCTGCCGCTCGTCGGAATAGTGGACGTACTGATTCATGCGCTGCACTGCCTTCCGCCGATGGAAGCGGCCGTCATGGTGGAGAGCTCCCTCCGGCGCAGCGACACCGTGCGGTCGTTCCTGCTTGAGCGACTGCAGGGAGACCGGAATGGGAAGGCTCGTTCGGCACTCGACTTGGTCACAGGCTGCGCGGACTCAGCGATTGAGGTTGTTGCCCGGATCTTGTTTCGAAATGCCGGGTTCCATGTTGAAACCCAGGTGCACATCAACGGAGTCGGCCGCGTCGACTTCCTCCTTGAGGGATTCCTGGTGGTGGAAGTCGACGGCGCTGCCTACCATTCCGACCGCAGGGCGTTGCGCCGCGACCTGCAGCGCAACAACACTACGATCGCCGGTGGTTACCTCGTACTGCGTTACAGCTACGAGGACATCATGTTCAATCAGCAGGCCGTTCTCGAGCAGGTGCGCGCTGTGCTTTCAGGCAGGGTGATCCGATGACAGGCGGGCCGGATTCCCCAGGTCCTGGCGCCGTTGTCGTTGTTTTGGCGGCGTGTCAGGGCGGGGCACGCCGTTTGGGCTCCAGTACCTGGGGAAAATGGCACGCACGGGAGCGTACACCCGCACGTTTAGACGGACGCGGGCTGTTGGAAGTGCTGCTCGATGATCGTGCGGATGTCCGCGTGACAGCCGCCGCAGCCCGTACCCGCCCGCGTTGACGCTGACACCTCCGCCACACTCGAACAGCCGACGACGGCGGCCTGCTCGATGCTGCCCCGGCTCACCCCCGCGCACCGGCAGACAACTGCTGCGGGATCCGTCACCGAAGATGCCGACGACGCTGACGCTTCCGCTCCATCCAGCCGCAGCAGGCTCGACCGGTCCGGCGGCAGCACCGCACCGCTCTCGAACAGCAGCACCAGCTCCGCCCCCGCACGCGGCATCCCGACACACACCAGGCCCTGCAACACTCCGTTTCGCGTCACCATTTTCGCGTAGCTGCCCTGCTGCGGATCGGCCCAGAGCGCGACGGCGGTGCCGTCCTCGTGCGCGGCCCACGGGTCGGCGGATACCTCGCCAGCCACCACGGCGTCCAGGCCACGAGCCTTCAGCATCAAAACCGGTGGGAGAGCCGCCTCCACGTAGCGCTGCGCGCCCGAAGAAGCACCAGCCAGATCTGCCGCGAACGACTCCGCCAACCACTCGGCCTGCTTCCACCCCGGACCAATCAACCCGGACGGCGCAGTGTTACCCGAGCAGTTCCCGCAGGAAGGAGAAGCACAGCGAACCTCGGCGCAATCTCCAATGGCATAGATGTGCTCGTCATGATGCGCCCGCAGCGAGTGGTCCACGAGGATGCCCGACGAGACCGGAAGCCCCGCGCCCTCGGCCAACTCAACCCGGGGCCGCACTCCGCAGGACAGCACCAACAGGTCGCCGGACACCAACCTGCCATCATCGAGCCGCAGGCCAGTGAAGGCACCACCGCCCGACTGCTCAAGACCCACGGCCTTCGCCCCGGACACCAGCCGCACGCCCAGCGAACGGAGCGCGGACGCCAGAACCAGCCCGCCGCCGTCGTCAATGTTTCGCGCCAGCGGATAGTCGCCGTGGTGCACCACGGTCACCCGCGCGCCCTCCTCAGCTGCGGCGAGCGCCGCTTCAAGCCCGAGGATTCCGCCACCCAGAATTACTACGTCACCCCGGCGCTCGACGACGGCGCGGAGCACACGCGCGTCAGCCAGGTCCCGCAGTGCCGTGACGCCGTCCGGCAGTGTGGGGTGCAGCGGGTCAGGATTCAAGCCGGCCAGGTACGGAATGACCGGGCGTGCTCCGGTTGCGAGGACCAGGCGGTCATAGGGACGGACAGCGCCGTCCTCGAGCAGAACCTGACGCCGCGCCCGGTCGATCCGCCGTACGCCGGTTCCGAGCAGCACCTCCGCCCCCAGCGAGGCGAGATGGTCAGCATCACTCAGACCGATCGCCGAAGGGGAAGTCCGCCCCACTCCGACGTCAGCGACCAGCACACGGTTATACGCGGCGTCAGCCTCGGATCCGATCACGGTCAGCTGCAGGGCTCCCGAAACCACGGAAGGCTCCAGGACGTCGATGAAACGCGCCGCCACGGGACCGAACCCAACCACCACAACGCGCTCGGGAAAACTCATACCCCCACCACCTCACTCTGCGCAGGCCGGTGCACCCGCACCAATACCTGCGTGGTCTTGAATTCGGGCATCCCGGACACCGGATCCGTCTCCGACGAAGTCAGCACATTCGCGTTGCCCGTCCCTGGGAAATGGAAGGAGAGGAAAACCGTGTCGGGCCGCACGGCAGGGGAGAGCCGGGCGGCAGCACGCACGGTTCCCCGCTCGTTGCTGACCTCAACCTCCGCACCGTCCAGAATGCCGAGGCCCCCAGCCGTTACCGGGTGGATCTGCAGCGCCTGCTCGCTGCTTGTGGAGTGGAGGTCCACCACCCGCCGGGTCTGCGCGCCGGACTGATAATGCTCCAGCAACCGCCCGGTCATCAGCGTGAGCACACCATCTGGGGCAGAGGCAAAATGGGCAGACGACGACGGCGCGACCGGATGCAGCACGGCCCTCCCGTCCGTGTGGGCGAACCTGTCGACGAAAAGTCGCGGTGTTCCGCTGGAACCGGCAGGGTAGGGCCAGTAGGCGCCGGCGCCGCCGTCGTGCAGTTCCCTGCTGTGCAGTTCCCCGCGGTGCAGTTCAACAAGGTGCAGTTCCGCATCGAGCATTGCGTAGTCCACACCGGAGTAGTCCGCGAGGCCCCCGGCGCTCGCCGCCCGGAGCTCGGTGAACACCGTTTCCGGGTCATCAGGAAACGACGACGGCGCCTCCAGCAACTCCGCCAGCCGCGCCATAATCCACAGCTCACTGCGTGCCCCCGGGGGAGGGCTCACCGCTGCACGGCGCCGCAGGATGCGTCCCTCGAGATTGGTCATGGTGCCTTCCTCCTCCGCCCACTGCAGCACCGGCAACACCAGGTCCGCCTCCGCTGCGGTTTCGGAAAGGAAGAAGTCGCACACCACGAGGAAGTCGAGGCTGCGCAGGCCCTTCAGCACGCTCGACGCGTTCGGAGCCGACACCGCAACGTTCGCGCCGTGCACAAACAGGCAGCGCACCCCGCCCGGCTGGCCGAGAGACGCCAAGAGTTCGACGGCGGGAAGCCCCGGACCCGGAATGAGAGACTCCGGTACTCCCCAGACTCCGGCGATGTGCTTCCGGGCTGCGGGGTCGGTGATCTTCCGGTACCCGGGAAGCTGATCCGCCTTTTGCCCGTGTTCGCGTCCGCCCTGCCCGTTGCCCTGCCCGGTCAGGGTGCCGTAACCGTTTCCGGGTGTTCCCGGCAAGCCGAGCAGTAGGGCGAGGTTGATGGCGGCCGTTGCTGTATCGGTGCCGTTGGCATGCTGCTCGATCCCGCGTCCGGTCAGGATGTACGTGCCGCCGGGCTCCGCCAGCCGATGCGCCGTCTCGCGGATGAGCCGGGCCGGGACGCCCGTGACCGAGGAAACGCGTTCGGGCCACCAGGGGGCTACGCTGCGCACGATGCTGTTGTACCCGTTGGTTCGACGGCGCACATACGACTCATCGATCAGCCCCTCCATGATCACCACGTGCGTGATCCCGAGCAGCAGGGCGAGGTCCGTTTTCGGTGCGGGCTGCAGGTGCCGGCCGCGGCCTTCCGAGGTGAGCTCTGCGGTGGCGGACCGGCGCGGGTCAACCACGATCAGCCCGCCTGCATCCCGCGCCGCCCGCAGATGCTGCACGAACGGCGGCATGGTGTCTGCGGTGTTGGAGCCGAGCATCAAAATGGTCCTCGCGGACCCGAGATCCGTCAGCGGGAACGGTAGGCCCCGGTCCAGACCGAACGCCCGGTTGCCGGCGGCAGCCGCCGAGGACATGCAGAACCGTCCGTTGTAGTCGATCCGCGACGTTCCGAGGGCCAGGCGGGCAAACTTCCCCAGCAGGTAGGCCTTCTCATTGGTGAGTCCGCCGCCGCCGAAGACGCCGACCGCATCGGCGCCGTATCGGGCCCGGGTCGAAAGGACGCGGTCGCGGATGAGCTCCAGCGCACGGTCCCATGAGATGGGGTGGTGCTCGCCGTCGTCGTTCTTCAGCAGGGGTTCGAGGACGCGGTCCGGGTGCTTCAGCAGCTCAGCGGAGCTCCAGCCTTTGCGGCACAGGCCGCCCCGGTTGGTGGGGAAGTCCCGGCCGCTTACTTCGACCGACGCCGCAGCCGAACTAGACGCGACCCCCGGCCCGGACAGGGTCAGCGTCATGGCGCACTGCAGCGCGCAGTAGGGGCAATGGGTGGCGGTGGCGCCTGGTGTACTGCACATGCTAGACGTGCCCCACGCTCGAGGTGCTGCGGCGCAGGTAGAAGAACCACGTCACCGCGAGCATCAGGACGTAGGCGGAGACGAAGCCGTAAAACGCGGCGTCATACGCGCCGGTGGCGCCCTTGGAAGCGTTCAGGACCTGCGGAATCACAAAGCCCCCGTAGGCGCCGATCGCGGAGATGAGACCCAGCGCGGCTGCCGCTTTGCGCCCGGTACTCATCGCGCCGTCCGAGCGTCCGCGGAGCGCGAAGATCACCGGGATCATGCGGTAGGTGGAGCCGTTGCCGGAGCCGGCGGCGGCGAAGAGCACCAGGAAGAGGCCGAGGAAGAGCCAGAAGTTCCCAAGCGGCAGGGTCCACACCACGGCCAGGGCAGCGAGGGCCATCACGGTGAACGCGCAGACCGTGATCCGCGCGCCGCCCCACCGATCGGCCAGCCGGCCGCCGTAGGGCCGCGCGAGCGAGCCGACCAGCGGGCCGAGGAACGCCAGCGACAGCGCAGCCGGCCCCAGCGCAAAGGTGGAGAACGCCGGGAACGAATCGAGGATCAGCTTGGGAAAAACTCCGGAGAACCCGATGAATGAGCCGAACGTCCCGATGTACAGGAACGCCATAATCCACAGGTGCGGCTCGCGCAGGGCGGCGAGGGAGCCGGCGAGGTCGGACTTCGCGCTGGAGAGGTTGTCCATGTACTTCCACGCACCGAACGCGGCGACGAGAATCAGCGGCACCCAGATCCAGCCCGCCAGCGGCAGATTCAGCGTCGCGGCGGCACCCGCTGCAATCACCAGCGGAACCACCAACTGCGCGACGGCGGCGCCCAGGTTCCCGCCGGCAGCGTTCAGTCCCAGCGCCCAGCCCTTTTCACGGACCGGGTAGAAGAAGGTGATGTTCGCCATCGAGCTTGCGAAGTTGCCGCCGCCAAAGCCGGCAAGTGCCGCAATGCCGAGGAGAACTCCGAATGGTGTGTCCGGATTGCCCACCGCGACCGCCAGGCCAACCGATGGAATCAGCAGCAGGAGCGCCGAGACGATCGTCCAGTTCCTGCCGCCGAATCGCGGCACCATGAAGGTATAGGGAATGCGCAGGGTGGCGCCGACGAGGCTGGGCATCGAGATCAGCCAGAAAGTCTGCGAGGTGGTGAAGGTGAAGCCGGCAGCCGGCAGGTAAACCACCACAATGGACCAGAGCTGCCACACCACAAAGCCGAGGAACTCACAGATGATGGACCACTGCAGGTTACGGCGGGCAATCGCTTTTCCACCGGACTCCCACTGCTCGGCGTCCTCAGGGTTCCAGTTGTCGATCCAGCGGCCCGGACGGCGGGTGAGACCCGGACGAAGAGCAAGCGCCCCGCCCGGCGTCGTCGGACTATCCGGGGAAACTGCGCGGTCAACGCTCATGGCGAACCTTTCATTCAAGGGGCAGTACCGCCACACTAGGAAAGGCGCGTTTCGACTCTGGGCGCTGCGTGTAAACGGGATGTGACATCCGGCTATCCGCGAACGGGAAGATTTGCGCAGCTACGGTGACTTCGACGCCGTCGGAACCCACCGAAGGTGCGCAAAAGTTCCCGAATGGGGCGAGATGTCCACTATGTGGACGGGTTATCTCACGCTTCGGTTCCGGTGATGAGATTGATAGGCACAAATACTCCGGCTTTCGGTTTCCTCGACGGCCGTCTTCGAGAAAGCAAGCAACCATGTCATCGTCATCTTCGACCGTGGAGCCGGCGGCAACAAAGCCCCTGAACTCTCGTGGTCGCGTTATCTTCGCCAGCCTCATCGGCACCACCATCGAGTTCTACGACTTCTACATCTACGCCACGGCGTCGGTGCTGGTGTTCCCGGCGCTCTTCTTCCCCGACTCCACCCCCGCGAACGCGCTGCTCCAGTCTTTCGCGGTCTTCGGCGTTGCCTTTGTTGCTCGTCCGCTCGGGTCAATCCTTTTCGGGCACTTCGGGGACCGGATCGGACGCAAGGGCACCTTGGTGGCGTCGCTTTTGACGATGGGTATTGCTACCTTCCTCATCGGTGTCCTGCCGGTTGCCAAGGACAACCCGGGCTGGATCTTCCTGGCCCCGGCCCTGCTCGTCCTGCTGCGTTTCCTCCAGGGACTTGCGCTCGGCGGCGAATGGAGCGGCGCAGCGCTGCTCGCAACCGAGAACGCACCCAAGGGCAAGCGGGCCGTCTACGGCACGTTCCCCCAACTTGGCGCACCGATTGGCTTCATCCTTGCCAACCTGCTGTTCGTTGTCCTCAACGCCAGCCTCTCACCCGAAGCGTTCATGGCGTGGGGCTGGCGCGTTCCGTTCATCGCCAGTGCGGTGCTCGTCATTGTCGGGCTGTACGTCCGGCTGAAGCTGATCGAAAGCCACTCGTTCCAGCAGGTGCTGGACAAGGGTAAGGTCGTCAAGCTGCCGCTGGCCTCGGTGTTCACTAAGCAGTGGCGTCCGCTGCTCCTCGGCACCTTCATCATGTTCGCCACGTACGTGCTGTTCTACCTGATGACCTCCTTCACGTTGACCTTCGGCACCTCGCCGGCCTCGGTGGAGACGGCCGCTGCAGCGGCGGACGCGGCAGGCAAGCCCTTCAACCCGGACGCTTTTGTGCCGGGTCTTGGAATTGCCCGCGGTGACTTCCTCTGGATGCTGATCATCGGCGTCGTCTTCTTCGGAATCTTCACCCTCGTGTCCGGACCGCTGGCGGAGAAGTTCGGCCGCCGTCGTATGCTGCTGGCCGTCACTACCGGTATCGCAATCTTCGGCCTGACCTGGGTTCCGCTTTTCGGTGCCGGAACCGTGGGCGCCATGGCGCTGCTGATCATCGGCTTCATCCTCATGGGCCTCACCTTCGGACCCATGGCCGCGATCCTGCCCGAACTGTTCCCCGCAAACGTCCGCTATACCGGGTCCGCGGTGGCCTACAACCTGTCCAGCGTAATCGGCGCGGCGCCGGCGTCGTTCGTTGCTATTGCGCTGTGGCAGGCGGCGGACGGCAGCACGTTCCTGGTGGGCCTCTACCTGAGCGCAGCTGCCGTGCTGACCTTCATTGCTCTGTGGCTCACCCGTGAAACCCGGGACAACGACTACGAGAACAACATCGCCTAACCCGAACCGCAATTCCAGGGCTCCCGTCCACCTGCAAGGGTTGGGCGGGAGCCTTTTGCATGGCTCACTTCCCAAGTTTTCCGCAGGGCGCCTCAGCCAGAATGATTCACAGGCTTACCTTTTCTAGCGGGAGCGAACAGGCATGAATCAGGAAACGCTCGCGAGCGGACGGTACGTCCTCGACCGCGTGATCGGCGCCGGAGGCATGGCCGATGTCTACCGCGCACGGGACACGCGCCTGCACCGGGATGTTGCGGTGAAGATGTTCCGCCGCGGTTCTGCCGAGGGTGTGGCGCGCGGGTCCGGCGAGGCGCGCATGCTGGCTGCCCTCCACCACCCCGGCCTGGTTCGCGTACTGGACATGGACGCCGAGTGCGCCAGGCTGGAACCGTCCTACCTCGTCATGGAATACATCAAGGGCCCGGACCTCGGCGCAGTTCTGAGGGACGGCGCACTGCCGATCCACAGCACGACGACGGCGGCCCGGGACATCGCCCGCACCCTTGAGTACATCCACGGTCAGGGCATAGTGCATCGCGACATCAAGCCCTCGAACGTCCTCACCCGCTACGGCGAGACATCCTCCGGGATGTTCAGCTTTCTGCTTACGGACTTCGGCATCGCGCGGTTCTTCGAGAGCAGCCGGGTCACCGCAACGGGAAGCCTCATCGGAACCGCAACCTACTTCAGTCCGGAGCAGGCACGCGGAGACCGGGTAGGCACCCCGACCGACATCTACGCACTCGGTCTCCTGCTCATTGAATGCCTCACCGGCGAGCCGGCCTTTCCGGGCACCGGACTGGAGAGTGCGCTTGCCCGGTTGAGCCGCCCGCCGGCAATCCCTGAATCGTTCGGGGAGGGCTGGCACCACCTGCTCACCATGATGACCGTGGATGATCCGCTTGAACGTCCCACTGCTGCCACGGTGGTTCGGCTCCTCGATGCGATCGACGTCCCTTCCGAGGAAGCTGGACTGACTGCCGGAAACAATGCCGGATTGGGCGCTGAAGAAACAACGACGACGGAGGCGCCTTCCCAGGTGCGGAGCCTGCCGCGGCTGCCGGCGCAGCCTCCGTCCGGCCAGCCCACGCTCGAGGCGCTCGATATGGAGACGGCGTCCCACCCTGAGCCTCCGCGCCGACGAGCGGCAGCGAGGGCGAGGATGCGCGCCCGTGCCCTGGCTGCCGTCGTCGTGCTGGTGGGTTTGACCTTCGCCGTCCTGCTCATTGTTTTCGATCTGAACGCCGGACCGGGGCCGACCCCGCTGCCCGCCGTCCCCGGAAGCACAGGCGCCATGCTCGACAGCTTGTATGAGAGCGTCCAGCCGTGAACCTGCGTGCCGGCCTGAGCGCCCTGATCGTCTCCGCGTTCCTGACGTTCAGTGGGTGTTCCGCGCCGCCGATTGCGGCCGACGTTGCCCAGGAACTGCAGTCCGAAGTGCAGGAGATTGCCGTCCTCACAGCCCGCGGGGACACCTCAGATGCCGTAGCCGCCGCCCACGGGCTCTCCTCGAGGGTGCGGACCGCGCAGATCAAGGGGGACATCTCCGGTGACAGGGCGGTGGTGATCCTGCAGCGGATTGAGCAGCTCATTGACCGGCTGGTGAGCTCCGGTGCGGCGCCCGCTGCGGCGGACCTGCCGCAACCCGTCGCCGGCCCTGCCGTGCCGGTCGTGCCTGCCGTACCTGCCAATCCCGAACCTGTCAAAACCCTCGAGCCTGCTCCTTCAGCGGCCCCGGAACCTCAGCAGGCCCCCGTGTCGCCGGAAACGCCCGAGCCGGTCCCCAACGTGAACACCGACACCCCGGAGGCGGGTGAGCCGGAGGGCGACGCTCAGGATTCTTCGGGCAGCGGATCGTCGGGAAGCGGTTCCGACGTCGGCAGCTCATCAAACGGCGGTGCGGGTAACCGGAGCGTCCCAGTCCCCGTTGGCGCCGACCCCGCGAACGACGCAGACGATGACGCCGCGAACGACGACGACGATGATGATGATGACGACGGCGGCAAGGGCCGCGGCCGCGGCCGCAGCAGTGACGACTAGCCCGCAGTCGGGAGCGGATCCCGTGTCAGCGGCGCTAGCCGATGGATCTGCTGCAGTGAACCTAGTTGATCGCCGCGATGACCGCGCCCGCGGACACAGTGTCGCCGGGCACCGCCGTCAGCCCGGAGAGCGTGCCTGCCTTGTGGGCGGTCAGCGGCTGCTCCATTTTCATGGCTTCGAGCACCACGATGAGATCGCCCTCGGACACCACGTCGCCGTCCTGGACGGCCACCTTCACGATGGTGCCCTGCATGGGGGACGTGAGGTCATCGCCGCTGGCACCGGATGCCGCACCCGCCCGTGAGCGGGCAACCTTCTTCGGTTTCCCGGGCTTGCCTGCCCCTTTGCCTGCGGCTCTGCCGGTGGCGACTCCGAGGGAAGCGGGAAGCACAACTTCCAGTCGCTTGCCGCCTACCTCAACGGTCACGCGCTGGCGGGTGTCGTCGTCATCAGCCGGCGCCGCAGCACCGCCGTCGGGAGTCCACGGCGCGATGGTGTTGGCAAACTCAGTCTCGATCCAGCGGGTGTGTACCGAGAAGCTTCCGGACTCGGGCGCAAATGCCGGGTCGCTGACCACGGCGGCGTGGAACGGCAGGACAGTCGGCATTCCGTCGATCTGCATCTCCGCCAGCGCACGCCGGGACCGCTCAAGGGCCTGCCTGCGGGTGGCGCCGGTGACAATGAGCTTCGCGAGCATCGAATCGAAGTTGCCGCCGATGGTCTCGCCTGCCTCGATGCCGGAATCAACGCGGATACCCGGGCCGGTGGGCAGCTTCAGTGTCTTGACAGTGCCGGGTGCGGGCATGAAGTTCCGGCCGGCGTCCTCGCCGTTGATGCGGAATTCAAAGGAGTGGCCGCGGATCTCGGGGTCGGAATAGCCGAGCTCCTCGCCGCGGGCGAGGCGGAACTGTTCGCGCACCAGGTCAATGCCGGTGACCTCTTCGGAGACCGGGTGCTCAACCTGCAGGCGCGTGTTGACCTCAAGAAACGAGATAGTGCCGTCCTTCCCGACCAGGAATTCACACGTACCCGCACCCTGGTACCCGGCCTCCTTCAGGATGGATTTCGACGCCTCATACAACCGCCGGTTCTGGTCTTCGGACAGGAACGGCGCAGGGGCCTCCTCCACCAGTTTCTGGTTGCGGCGCTGCAGGGAGCAGTCGCGGGTGGAGATGACAGCAACGTTGCCGTGCGCGTCCGCGAGGCACTGCGTTTCGACGTGGCGGGGCGCGTCAAGGAAGCGTTCCACGAAGCACTCGCCGCGGCCGAACGCGGCGGTCGCTTCACGTACCGCCGATTCGTAGGCCTCGGGGATCTCATCGCGGTCACGTACCACCTTGATGCCGCGTCCACCGCCGCCATAGGCCGCCTTGATGGCCAGCGGCAGGCCGAACTCATCGGCGAAGTCGAGGACTTCCTGGGTCGAATCGACGGGATCCTTGGTGCCGGGGACCAGGGGTGCGCCGACCTTCTCGGCAATGTGGCGGGCCTGTACCTTGTCACCGAGCTGCGCAATCGATGAGGGGGAGGGGCCAATCCAGGTGATTCCGGCGTCGATCACTCTCTGCGCGAACTGGGAGTTCTCGGAAAGGAAACCGTAGCCGGGGTGGATGGCATCCGCGCCGCTGCGTGCGGCTGCGTCGAGGATCTTGTCCATGACCAGATAGGACTCAGCGGCGGTATTGCCGCCCAGTGCAAACGCCTCATCGGCCAGGCGCACGTGCAACGCGTCCCGGTCCGGCTCCGCATAGACAGCGACCGAGGCGATACCTTCATCACGGGCCGCCCGGATGACCCGAACCGCGATCTCGCCGCGATTGGCAATCAGGACTTTGGTGACAGGGGCGGCAGGTGCGGACATCGACTCGCTCATGGGTTGGGGGCTCCTTTGGTCTGTTGGGAGCCTAGCGCGGTTTTGTTGCTACTGCCCATAAACCATGCCGATTCCCCGTGTTGGGCGAGCATTATTTGTAGGGAAGCTACAAAGCGGTGCTACTGCCACACCTCGGTGATGCTCACTTCTGCAGCGCGGAGCAGCTCGCGCAGCGTGGAGACACTGAGCCCGACGACGGCATGTGGGTCACCGTCGACCTTGCGGATGAAGGCCCCGCCGCGTCCGTCGATCGTGAAGGAACCGGCACAGTTCAGCGGCTCACCGGTTGCGATGTAAGCCTCGATCTCGGCGTCATCCAACGGCATGAAGTGAACCTCAGCGGAGGCGACTGCGCCCGCCGCGGCGCCTGATCCGCCGTCGTTCATTTCCCGGGTGTCCACGAGCCAGTGGCCGGTGTGGAGTGTTCCGGAGGAGCCGGACATGCGCTTGATGCGCTCCCTGGCAACGTGCGCTTCATACGGTTTGCCGTGCGCCTCGCCCTCGAACTCGAACACCGAATCGCAGCCGATCACCAGGGCGCCGCGCGCTTCGGGAAGCGCTGCAACGGCCTCGGCCTTGGCGCGTGCCAGCAGCTGGGCGGTGTCGTACGGACTCGGCGAGCCATGTGCGGCGGTGACGGCGTCCTCGTCAACGTCGGACACCGTGACCGTATGTGCGATGCCCGCCTCGGTGAGGAGTTTGGTGCGTGCGGGGGATGCGGAAGCGAGGATCAGCCGAAAGGTCATGCGAACCAGCCTAGTGTTCCCGGAGCTTCTACAAACACCCGTGAGTTGGCAGGACACACCCCTTACGAAGGTTCATGAGGGTGTGTCCTGCCAACTCAACGACAGTGGTTAGGCCTTGGCCCCCGCGAGCTCAGGCGCTGCGTCAGAGCTCGGGGTGTCATCCACGAACGGATCCCCAGTGCGCCTGGCGTTATAGAGCGCCGTGTCGAGGAGGTTTTCCCGCTTCGCGACGATCGTCGGGACGAGCGCCTGGCCGGCAACATTCACCGCGGTTCGGCCCATGTCCAGGATGGGGTCAACGGCAAGCAGCAGTCCGACGCCGGCGAGCGGCAGTCCCAGCGTGGACAGCGTCAGGGTAAGCATGACGACGGCGCCAGTGGTGCCCGCGGTCGCAGCCGATCCCAGCACGGAGACCAGTGCGATCAGTACGTACTGCCCGAAGTCCAGCTGGATGCCGAAGAACTGGGCCACGAAGATCGCTGCGATGGCGGGGTAGATGGCGGCGCAGCCGTCCATCTTGGTGGTAGCGCCGAGCGGCACGGCGAAGGATGCGTAGCTGCGCGGCACGCCGAGGTTGCGCTCGGTCACCCGCTGGGTCAGCGGAAGGGTGCCGATGGACGAGCGGGAGACGAAAGCCAGCTGGATGGCGGGCCATGCGCCGGAGAAGTACTGCTTCACGGATAGACCGTTGACGCGGATCAGTACGGGATAGACGGCGAACAGCACCAGCGCAAGACCAACGTAGATGGCGAGCGTGAACTTGCCGAGTGAACCGATGGTGTCCCAGCCGTAGACAGCAACGGCCTTGCCGATCAGGCCGATGGTGCCGATCGGTGCGATCCGGATGATCCACCACAGCACCTTCTGGATGACGGCGAGAGCGGAGGCATTGAGGGCGAGGAACGGTTCGGCCGGCTTGCCCACCTTCAGGGCGGCAATGCCGATGGCGACGGCGACCACCAGGACCTGTAGCACGTTGAAGCTGAGGCCAGTGCTGATGGCGCCGGCGTCGTCCACGCTCGACGAAGCCTGCAGGCCAAGGAAGTTAGCGGGAATGAGTCCGGTCAGGAACGCCCACCAGTCTCCGGTTCGGCCGGTGTACTCGCTCGGAGGCGCAGCGTTGGTGTTTGCACCGGGTTGGAAGATTGTTCCGAGGCCGATGCCGATCACCACAGAGATGAGCGCAGTGATGGCGAACCAGAGCAGGGTCTGTCCAGCCAGGCGCGCGGCGTTGTGGACTGCACGGAGGTTCGCGATCGAGCTCACCACTGCGGTGAAGATCAGTGGTACGACGGCGGCCTTCAGAAGCGCGACGTAGCTTGAGCCGATGGTCGCGAGGGTTGTGCCGAGGGCCGTCGGCGTCTCGTCAGTGTGGCCGGAGTACTTGGCCACCAGGCCGAGCGCCAGGCCAACGATGAGGGCAGCGATGATTTGCGGTCCGAAGGAGGTAGCCCAGCGGGGCAGCCTGCGGGACGCCGGAGCGGAAGTTTCTGAAGTCACCCGAGAACAGTAGGTTCGTTCCTCTAACAAACAAATTGCTTATTGCGAAATGTTTCATCCTGAACTAAATGAGTTGGCAGGACACACCCCCTATGAGACTCCATACGGGGTGTGTCCTGCCAACTCAACGCCGGGGGACCAGCGGGGGACTAGCTGAGCAGCGCCCGGCGGAGCGTGTCGAGACCGACCGAGCCGAGGTTGAGCGCGCGGGTGTGGAAGTCCCGCAGGTTGAAGGACTCGCCTTCACGCTGCTTCACCTCGTCGCGGATCTGCTCCCACAGGCGCTGGCCGATCTTGTAGGAGGGCGCCTGTCCCGGCCAGCCGAGGTAGCGGTTGAACTCGAAATTCAACTGGCCCTCACTGATGGCGATGTTCTTCTTCAGGAACTCGTACCCCTTGTCCGGGGTCCAGGTACCGGAGCCCCAGCGTTCCGGAATTTCGAGCTCGAGGTGGACGCCGATGTCGAAGACCACGCGGGCCGCGCGCATCCGCTGGGCATCCAGCATCCCAAGGCGGTCTCCCGGATCATTCAGGTAGCCGAGGTCTTCCATGAGCCGCTCCGCATACAGCGCCCAGCCCTCGCCGTGCCCGGAAACCCAGACGGCGTTGCGGCGCCAGGAGTTCAGGAGCCCGCGTTGGAAGGTTGCCGTGGCGATCTGCAGGTGGTGTCCCGGAACGCCCTCGTGGTAAACCGTGGTGGTTTCCTTCCACGTGGTGAAGGTGTCCTCACCTTCCGGAACCGACCACCACATGCGGCCCGGGCGGGCGAAGTCGTCGCTGGGACCCGTGTAGTAGATTCCGCCTTCTTTGGTGGGAGCGATCATGCATTCGATGGTGCGCATGATGTCCGGGATGTCGAAGTGCACACCGGCAAGCTCCCGGACAGCGCGGTCGGACAGTCCCTGCATCCAGGCCTGCAGCGCCTCGGTGCCCTGCAACTGGCGCTCGGGCGATTCATCGAGGATGCGCATGGCCTCCTCGATGGATGCGCCTTCCTTGATCTCGTTGGCGACTGACTCCTGCTCGGCAATCAGCCGGTCCAGTTCCTCGACGCCCCACTGGTAGGTCTCCTCAAGGTCTACCGCCGCACCCAGGAACTGGCGTGACATCAGCGAGTAGCGCTCACGGCCCACCGCATCCTTCTCGGGAGCCTCAGGCAGCAGCTCCTCCTCAAGGAAAGTGCTGAGGTGGCGGTAGGCGTTGCGTGCGGCTTCGCAGCCGGCGGCGAGTTCCGTCAGCACGGAGTCCGGAAGGCCGCCGTCGTTCTCGATGGTTGCGCCGCTGACGTACTCATCGAAGTAGCCGCCGTCGGCAGCATAGGCGTTGGTCTGTTCCATGACGATGCGGATCTGGCGCGCTGCGGGCAGGATGCCGCGGTTTTTGCCCTCGCGGAGGGAAGTGATGTACCCGCCGATGGCGTCCGGCACGTTGCAGAGCCGGCCCGCAATGTGATGCCACTGCTCAGCGGTGTCGGTGGGCATGAGGTCAAAGATCATGCGGATTTCCTGCGCGGGGCAGGCGAGGTTGTTCAGGTCCGCCAGGTTCAGGCCGGTCTCGTGGATCTCCAGTTCCAGCCCGAGGCGCTCATGCATTGCGTCGAGGGTGACGGCGTCGACATCGTCAGTCGGTTCGAGGTCATCAAGGCGGCCGAGGGTTTCCCTCGTGGCTTCGGCAAACGCCTCCAGCCCGGCCGGGGAGTAGTCGCGGTATTCGGTCTCGTGTCCCGGTAAGCCGAGCTGGGTGGCAAACCCGGGATCGAGTTGCAGCAGCATCTCCGTATAGGCCTCGGCAACGGCGTCGATGGCCGTCTGGGCGCGGGTGGGTGCCTCAGCGGTCAGGTTTGCGGTGGAAGTCTCGTTGATCACCCGTAGAGCCTATCGGCACGCTGTTGCACCCGGCCACAGAGCTGTCCATGGTTCAGCTGGATCGTGACCGGATTGTGTTCCGGCCCTACTGGAGGCCGGCCCCGGTGGTGCCCTACGTTTGAATTCCGGCGGTTCACTCAAGGGAGACAGCCATGGGAACCATTCCGAAACGCCTTCTCTCCACCATTCTGGCCGCCGAAGTACTGGTGCTGACCGGTTGCGGATCACCGGCGCTGCCTGAACAGCGGATCGCCGATGTGGAGCGGGAAGCCGTGCTGCTCACAGACCATCCCGACGCCGTTTCCGCCCTCCGCGACTCCTCCTACCGGATCGGCGCAGCAATGCTTGCCGCAGATCCCGAGGGCAACCAGGTCACCAGCCCTGTCAGCGCGCTCGCGGCGCTGGCCATGCTGAGGATCGGAGCCAGAACGACGACGGCGGAAGAGCTGGACGCCGTTCTCGGCTTCCCGGCGGATCACCGGGACGAGGCGATGAACGCGCTGCTCACCGATTGGGCGGCGCACGACGGCGCCCCAGGGTCGGTGGATGAGGAGGAACCGCCGGAAGAGCCCCTGCTGCACCTGGCGGACGGCATCTTCGTTGCGGAGGATTTCGCGCTCAGGGAGGCATTTCTGGAACCGCTGGCTGAACATTACGGCGCGGGCGTCTATCCCGTGGACTACCGCGGCGGCGGCGCGCAAGCGGACCTCAACGCCTGGGTTGCGCACCACACCGGCGGACGGATCAAGCAGGCGCCGCTGCATCCGACACCCGACACGGTGCTGAACATCATCAACACCGTCTATTTCGCCGCTGCCTGGGAGGACCCCTTCGATCCCGGAAACACGTCGCCGGGTCCCTTCACCACGTCTGACGGGGAGGTCGAGACGCCGCTGATGCATTCACTCCTGCCGCTTGCCTACGCAGAGGCAGACGGTTGGCAGGGTGTTGACCTGCCCTATAACAACGGGTTCGTGATGCGGCTGATCCTCCCCGCGCACGGCTCCGCCCCCATCCCTGATGCGGGCACCCTTGAAGAAATCAACGCCGCCCTCGATGCGGCGCCGGAAGCCATGGTGGCGCTGACCCTGCCCTCCTGGGAGCACACCTACGACGTGGATCTGTTGGAGGTCCTCACCACCATGGGGCTGAAGGAGACATTGGGACCTGCTCCGGATTTCAGCGGTATCGGCTCCGGTGCGCTCTTCATCGCGGGAGCAGCGCAGTCGGCCACCATCACAGTTGCCGAGAAAGGCACGATCGCCGCGGCCGTCACCCAGATGGCCATGGCAGGAAGCGCACCACCTCCGCCCGACATTGAACTCGTCTTCGACCGGCCCTTCCTCTACCAGATCCTCCACGAGGACACCGGCATGCCGCTGTTCCTGGGCACAGTGATGGCCCCGGGCCAGACCTGAGTCAGGACAGCTTCGCTACCGTCAGGAGAACAACCGACTCTTCGATCGCCTCCAGCGAGTGCCGGGCCTGCGGGACAATCAGCAGGTCCCCGGGAGACCCTTCCCAGGACACATCCCCTGCACGGAGGGTTACCCGGCCTTGGAGCACCTGAACCGTGGCCTCACCGGGATTCTCATGTTCAGCCAGGTGCGAGCCCGCAGCGAGGGCGATCATGGTCTGGCGCAGGGTCTGCTCGTGCCCGCCGAATACTGTCCGGGCACTGCGCCCGCTCGAAGCGTTGCGGGCGAGCTCGAGCTGATGCCGCATCAGGGCGGTCAGTGACGATTTCTGCACGGGCTCCTCCGCCTCAGACTGCCTGGACACTGCGGCCGCTGATCTGTGTGGGCTGAATTCCGACGAACGTTGTCCGTGATCCGCCCGCCCATGGTTCCTCCGCGGAGCGTCCCCAGAGTTCGGTCAGCAGCGCGTCGTCGCGGACGGCGTCGGCGGTTCCATTAACCAGCACGGACCAGCCGGCCATTGCTTCGGAACGGACCTCGTCCACCTGGAAAGCGCAACCGTTGAGGGGGAGCAGACTGCCGATGTCCCCGTCATCCCGGGTGCGGAAGTAAATTGCGCCGTCGTGCACCAGGTAGTTGACCGGGTAAATCTGCACGGCGCCGTCCCGCAGGAAGCCGATCCGGCCCGTCTGGTGCGTGCTCAGCAGCGCCCAGCACCTGGTGTCCGAAAGATCTTCGGACATATGGAGCGTGCCGGGCTGTCCTCGCCACTCGTCTTCCCTGGGGTCCATCAGTTTCCTCCCGCTAAAGACAATTCCGCACCTGCCGTGCTGGGTCTGGTACCCCCACCCTAGGGTGGTTGCCGCCGAAAGTGGAAGGACCTCGTGTGTTGCGGCCGGTACGTTACCGCAGCGCGCTGCGCCGCCAGGACCCCGGCCCCGGCCGCGGGCCAAGGCGTAACTGGTCACGCCGGATCCAGGTGCGGTGCGGCGCGTGTGTGCGCGCGCCGTCGTCGATCGCCTGCAGTCCCAGCACGACGACGGCGAGAGCCGCCAGCTCCTCCGGCGTAGGGTTCCCTGCCACCACCTGAAACAGCGGCGCGGCTTCTTCTGTGGGCAGGAGGTCCGCGCTCACAGCGGGATGTTCCCGTGCTTCTTGGCGGGGAGCGACGCGCGCTTGTCGCGCAGCGCGCGCAGGCCGCGCACAACCTGGATTCGGGTGTCCGACGGCGCAATCACCGCGTCCACGTAGCCTAACTGCGCGGCCTGGTACGGATTCAGCAGTTCCTCTTCATACTGATTGATCACCTCGGTGCGGGCGGCTTCAACGTTGCCGCCGGCGTCGGATACTGATTTCAGGTGGCTGCGGTACAGGATGTTCACCGCGCCCTGTGCCCCCATGACACCGATCTGCGCTGTGGGCCAGGCGAGGTTGAGGTCCGCGCCAAGCTTCTTGGAGCCCATGACAATGTAGGCGCCGCCGTAGGCCTTGCGCGTGATGACGGTCAGCTTCGGAACCGTGGCCTCCGCGTAGGCGTACAGGAGCTTGGCGCCGCGCCGGATGATCCCGTTGAATTCCTGGTCCTTGCCCGGCAGGAAGCCCGGGACGTCCACCAGGGTGAGGATGGGGATGTTGAACGCGTCGCAGTGTCGGACAAACCGTGCGGCCTTCTCAGAGGCAGCGATGTCCAGGGTGCCCGCGAACTGCATCGGCTGGTTGGCGACAATTCCGATGGTGTGGCCCTCCACGCGGGCGTAGCCGATCACCACGTTCGGCGCATAGAGAGACTGCATCTCCAGGAAATGGCCGTCATCCACGATCGTTGAGATCACGGTGTGCATGTCGTACGGCTGGTTGGCGGAGTCGGGGATGAGCGTGTCCAGCTGAGTGTCAGCCTCATTGATTTCGAGGTCCTCGGTGAACTCGGTCAGCGGTGCTTCGGCGAGGTTGTTGGAGGGCAGGAAGTCGAGCAGCTCCCGGACAAAGTCGATGGCGTCCTGCTCATCGGTGGCCAGGTAGGCGGAGGTTCCCGTGGTGGAGTTGTGCTGGCGTGCGCCTCCCAGGGTTTCCATGTCCACGTCCTCGCCGGTGACGGTCTTGATGACGTCCGGGCCGGTGATGAACATGTGCGAGCTCTTGTCCACCATGACTACGAAGTCGGTCAGCGCGGGGGAGTACGCCGCGCCGCCGGCACACGGGCCCATGATGAGCGAAATCTGCGGGACCACGCCGGAGGCATGCACGTTGTTGCGGAAGATGTCAGCGAACATCGCGAGCGATGCGACGCCCTCCTGGATGCGTGCGCCGCCGCCGTCGTTGATCCCCACCAGCGGGCAGCCGTTACGGAGCGCGAATTCCTGAACCTTGACGATTTTCTCGCCGTTGACCTGGCTGAGTGATCCGCCGTAGACCGTGAAGTCCTGGCTGTAGATCGCGATCTGCCGGCCGTCCACGGTGGCGTAGCCGGATACCACGCCGTCGCCGACGGGCTTTTTCTTTTCCATCCCGAAAGCCGTGGACCGGTGGACGGCGAGGGCATCGAACTCCACGAAGGAACCCGGGTCCACGAGCAGGTCGATGCGCTCGCGTGCCGTGCCCTTGCCCCGGGCATGCTGCTTCTCGATCGCCTCCGGGCCGGAAGGGGCCAGGGCGCGTTCCTGGCGCTCGCGGAAGTCGGCGAGCTTCCCTGCGGTGGTCTGCAGATCGGGGCCGGCGGCGGCGCCGTCCGCTGCGGTGCTGGTGTCCTGATCTAGGGGAAGCGTTTCGGGATGCATCGAGTCTCTTCCGATTGATGTCCTGGGTGGCTGGCGGCAGCCGGTCCGCGAAGGTCGCCTTAAGTAGGTTTCCTCCAAAGATCCGGGCTTCCAGCCCAGTCTAGTGAGCAGATGGGTGGGGTTGGCTGTAGGACATCTACAACAACTCTCCGAAAGAGTTAGCCTGGCCGCGGAAGTTACCCGCGAGTAACAATTAGGTTTTCAACCCTGTTCCGGCGCTATGGTGTCCCCTATGACTCGCAACGGCGCTCCTGATTCCGGCACCCTGTCAGGGCGCACCATCCTCATGTCCGGCGGCAGCAGGGGCATCGGCCTGGCGATCGCTCTCCGTGCGGCGCGCGACGGCGCCAACGTCGCCATCCTCGCCAAAACGGGCGAGCCGCACCCCAGCCTCGAAGGCACCGTCCATACCGCCGCGGAAGAGATCCGCGCGGCCGGCGGCGGAGCACTGGCCCTCGTGGGGGATGTAAGAAACGATGACGACGTCGCCTCGGCAGTGGAGGCGACGGTCGCCGAATTCGGGGGTATCGACGTCGTCATCAACAATGCGTCGGCGATCGACCTCTCGAAAACCCCCGACGTGTCCATGAAGCGCTACGACCTGATGGCGGACATCAACGTGCGCGGCACATTCATGCTGAGCAAATTCGCACTGCCGGCGCTGACCCAGTCAGCGAACGCCCACATCCTGACGCTCTCTCCGCCGCTGAACCTGGATCCGGTCTGGGCAGGGAAGCACCTTGCCTACACCATGGCCAAGTACGGCATGAGCCTGACAACGCTCGGGCTAGCCGAGGAGCTTCGCGGCGAGGGAATCGGCGTCAATTCGCTGTGGCCGCGCACGTTGATCGATACCGCGGCGATCCGCAACATGCCCGGCGGCAGCGAGCTGGTCAAGGCGGCCCGGACACCGGACATCGTGGCTGACGCCGCGCATGCCGTGCTGGTCCGGCCGGCGCGCGAGTGCACCGGGAACTTCTTCACCGACGAGGAGGTTCTGCGCTCGGAAGGCGTCATCGACTTCAGCCGCTACAGCCTCGGCGCTGCCGAGGATCGACTGGTGCCTGACATCTTCCTCTGACCCGTTGGCTCCGCATGACCCGTTGGCTCCGCATGACCCGTTGGCTGCGCTCTGACCCGCCGGCTCCCGGATAGCATTCTTGCCATTGGATAGAGGTATACCGCTATCCAATGGCAGGAACGCTGCCGGATGGCGCAAACGCTATCGCCGTGCATGCGGTGCGGCCGCCGGCGCTCGGCTCGGGACCTCGCCCAGTAGGCTGGGAGCATGACATCCCGCTACTCCAACCTTGAACGTCCGGGCCTGGACGAGAACGGCCTGCGCGAGGCGCTGTGCCACCCGCACGGCCCCTACGGCAGGCTGGACCTGGTGGAGGCAACCGGCTCAACCAACACCGACCTTGCGGAGCACTGCGTCGAGGATCCCGGGAACTGGCCGGATCTCAGCGTGCTCACCACCGAGGAGCAGACGGCCGGCCGCGGCCGGCTGGACAGGATCTGGACGGCGCCGGAGCGCTCCTCGCTGTTCGTCAGCGTTCTGCTGCGTCCCCGGAACCCGGAGGGCAGGCCCCTGCCAACGCAGAGTTACGCGTGGATGTCGCTGCTGGCGGCGCTCGCACTGTCGGAAAGCATCGAGGAACGCACGGAGATCTCTCCCCAACTCAAGTGGCCCAATGACGTCCACGTTGACGGTCGCAAGCTGGCCGGTGTCCTCGCCCAGCTCGTGCCGGGCGCCAACGCCGAGCCGCCCGCCGTCGTCGTCGGTGCGGGTGTGAACGTCAGCCTCACTGACCAGGAGCTGCCGGTTCCCACCGCCACCAGCCTGCTGCTTGAATACGCCGCCACAACGGACCGGAACATCCTCCTGAAGGCCTACCTGCGCCGCCTGTCGGCGCACTACGGTGAATTTACCGCGGTCGACGGCGATGCAACCCGCCCCTGGAAGAGCGGCGCCTCGCTGCTCGCGCGGGTCAGTGAACGAATGGTGACTCTCGACCAGGATGTCCAGGCGGACCTGCCCAACGGAACCGTCATCACCGGGCGCGCCATGAACCTCGATTCCCACGGTGCACTGGTGGTGCGTGATGAGGATGGCGAGAGGCATACGGTCTCGGCGGGCGATGTCGTGCACCTGCGGCCGCTGACGCTGTAAGGAGCTCGACCAATGCGGCACGCACCGGATGCACGATCATGCGGATAAGACTCGAGCCGGGGGAGCACGTGGTGGTGCGTACCCGGCCGCATCCGCGACGGCTCCTGGCTCCGTTCTGCGTAGCGTTGCTGATTCTGGCCGGTGCCGGCTATGGGCTTGGCTGGTTCAGCCGGTCACAGCTACCGCTCGGGTGGGAGCAATGGGGCCCGGCGATTGTCACCGTATTCCTGATCCTTATGCTGCTTTTCCTGGTCCGCGTCTTCCTCCGGCCGCTGCTGCGCTGGGCCGGCACCCGGTATATCCTGACCAGCCGGCGCCTGATCCGGCGGGCTGGTATCGCCAGGCGCAGTGAGCGGGAGGTTCGGCTGACGGGAATCTTCCAGATCATCATCGAGCAGACCCTCGTGGAGCGGCTAACCGGTGGAGGCACGTTTTTTGTTGATCTGGGCCGAGACCGGATCCTCTCCTTCCGCGAGGTTCCGCAGGTGCATACGTTCAAGGAGTACATGGTGGCTGCGATCAGCGACCTACCGCTGACCGCTATGTTCGATGGTGTAGATATGGAAGCTGAGCCGGTGGACGGGGTAGAAGACGAAGCATGGAACAGGAGCGGTGATGAGCGCCAACAGCGGCACGGATGGAACTGAAGCCGGCGGCACCGGCTCCTTTGCCGATGACCCCGACAACCCACTGACGCTTTCCATGCCGGCGTTCAATCGGGCAGATCTGCCTCCGCCGCCGGAGAAGCTGGACCGCGACGCCATCCGGCGCCTCGAGGTTGAACTGCTCGGCGCTGAACGAACACTGCGCCGCAGGGATGTGGCAACAGGCGCCGGGGTGTCCCTGCTGTCCGCGCGGAAGCTCTGGCGCGCAATGGGCTTTCCTAACATCGGGGACGACGACGTCGCGTTCACCGAAAAGGACATGGAAGCCCTGACCACCATCATCGAACTGGTGCGCAAGGAGCAGCTGACGGAATCGGCGGCAATTTCCATCACCCGTGCCATCGGGCAGATGACGGATCGCATGGTGGTGTGGCAGATCGAGGCGCTTGTCGAGGAGATGGTGGTTCAGCGTGGAATCTCCGACTCCGCTGCCCGCCGGAACCTCGTTGCCGAGCTTCCGCACCTGCTTGAGCCGCTCGAAAAGACGCTGGTCTACGCATGGCGCCGCCAGATGAACGCAGCGGTCCAACGGCTCGCCGTCCGCTCCGAGTCGGGGCTCGCCTCTAGCGCGGGAGGGCCTGAAGGAGCCGAGGACGACGCACCGCTGCCGCTGGCCCGCGCCGTCGGGTTCGCGGACCTGGTCTCCTACACGAGCCTGTCCCGGCAGATGAATGAACGCACCCTCGCACAACTGGTGCAGCGGTTCGAAAACCGAAGCGCGGAGATCATCTCTGTCGGCGGCGGGCGCCTGGTGAAGACCATCGGCGATGAAGTGCTCTACATTGCCGAGACGCCCGAGGCCGGCGCTGAAATTTCGCTGGCGCTCGCCAAGGCGTTCACCGAGGATGACCTGCTTCCCTCGGCGCGCGTCTCCATGGTGTGGGGCCGGATCCTGTCCAGGCTGGGCGACATCTACGGGCCCACGGTGAACCTGGCGGCCCGCCTGACTTCGCTGGCGGAGCCCGGCACGGTGTTGATCGACGCCTCCACCGCCGCAACCCTGCGCGAGAACGAACGCTTTGTGCTGATGCCCCACAAAGCGCGGACCGTACGCGGTTTCGGGGAAGTTCACCCCGTTACGCTCGCGCGCGGCACCGGCACCGGCCTGGTTCTCGACTGACGATTCCATTCACGACTGACAACGCCTCGCCGATGGGCACAAGTACCCACGAGTGCCGGTCGGCCGGTTTGCGAAGTCATGCAACACTTTAACCGGTCAAGTATTCCGGCCGCCTCCTATTGAGCGAGGAAGCGGCCGTCCAGCGTCTCACCCGGGGAACATTGTGAAGCTACTGAACCGCCTTCGACGATTCAGCACCAAACACAAGCGAGCATTATCGGTATCCACTGCCTCTGCCGTCAGCATGGGGGTGATTAGTGGCGCCCTGCTCTATCCCGGTTTTGCTACTGCCGAGGTTGACCTGAACGACGGCGGTGTGTGGGTGACCAACCGGAACACCGGCATGGTGGGTCACCTTAACTACCAGTCGCGGTTGCTGGACGGCGGGTACGCAGCGAACAGTGACAGCTTCGACATCATCCAGGACCAGGCCACGGTCTTCAACATCAACTCCGATCAGTCGAAGATCAGCCCCGTTGACGTGGCCAACGTGGTCCGAGGTACGGAAGTTCAGCTTCCCGGGTCAGCAGCGGTGGCCATGGGGGGTACGACGGCGGCGGTGACGGACCGTGCCGGTGGTGCGGTGTGGATTACCACAGTGCAGAACCTGGCGGCGTTCAGTGACCAGGAAACCGAGCCGGTGGTGACCGGTTCCTCGGGTGTGGTTGCGGCCGTATCTTCGAATAACCGTGTGCTGGTGGCGGATCCGAGCGCTGCGACGGTCTCTACCTATGTGGTGACTCCCGACGGCACCTACGAGGAGCCGACGGTGGTTGAGGCGGAGGCGCTGGGATCCTTCGGTGACGCGCAGATCGCTGCGGTCGGAGACCAGCCAGTGGTCTTTGACGGCGAGTCGGGGCAGTTGATCCTTTCTGATGGAGAGGCTGTGATCCTTCCGGATGCTGTGGGCGGGCGTCTGCAGCAGAGCGGGCCGGCGGGAAGTTTCGCGGTGGTGGCCACACCGACGTCGTTGATCAAGCAGCCGCTGAGTGGCGGGGGNCGTTCGAGGAGCCGACGGTGGTTGAGGCGGAAGCGCTGGGGACCTTCGGTGACGCGCAGGTCGCCGCTGTGGGAGATCAGGCGGTGGTCTTTGACGGCGAGTCGGGGCAGTTGATCCTTTCTGATGGAGAGGCTGTGATCCTTCCGGATGCTGTGGGCGGGCGTCTGCAGCAGAGCGGGCCGGCGGGAAGTTTCGCGGTGGTGGCCACACCGACGTCGTTGATCAAGCAGCCGCTGAGTGGCGGGGATCCGATCGTGACGCCGCTGGATTCCACCGGTATTCCCGCTGCGCCGGTGCAACTGGACGGATGTGTCCACGCTGCCTGGGCAGGAGCTGCCGTTTATCTCCGCGACTGCGCGGATGACGCCAGTGATCAGCGGCAGGACATCCCCGAACTCGGAGCGGAGTCCGAACTGGTATTCCGGGTCAATCGCAGCGTTGTGGTCCTCAACGACGTCAACGCGGGTGACGTCTGGCTGGTGCTGCAGAACATGCAGTTGGTGGATAACTGGGGTGACATCATCCCGCCGAAGGATGAGTCTGATGATGAGGACCAGGAGTCCGCGAGTGAGAACCCGGTCAATACACTGCCGGACCGCACGGGTGAAAACCGCCCGCCGGTGGCCGAAGATGATTCCTACGGTGCTCGTGCGGGCCGCACCACCATTCTGAACGTCGTTGCCAATGACACGGACCCGGACGGCGATCTCCTGACGAGCACCCTGACGGGGGAATCGCCCGCCGCCGGTAGCGTGCAGCCCATCTATAACGGTGCAGGACTGCAGATCGTGGTGCCGCCGGATGCCCCGCCCGGCAACTCCACCTTCACCTATGAGGTGTCCGATGGACGCGGAGGCAGCGATTCCGCACAGGTCAGCCTTGATGTTCGCGGCGCAGATTCCAATGAGCCGCCCAACGCTCTGCGCTCCACGAAAATTCTTGTGGAGGAGGGCAAATCGGTCAGCCAGAACATCCTATCCAGCTGGATGGACCCGGACGGGGATGACCTGTTCCTGGTGAGTGCCGAGCCCACGCCGGACGGTGACCAGGTGCGTACCCGCTCGGACGGACTGCTGACCTTCCGCGACGTTGGCAAGGGCCAGGGCGTGAAGGAAGTGAACATTGTCGTCTCGGACGGCCGTGAAGAGGTGTCCGGCGTCATCAGTTTCGATGTCCGCGCAGCAGGGACGCTGGCGCCGGTGGTCAATTTTGACCACTTCACTGCCGTCGTCGGGCAGGAATCCCAACTCAGCCCATTACAGAACGATCTGGATCCGGCCGGTGGTCAGCTGAGTCTGGCAAAGGCTGAGCTCACCGGCGGAAATGCACACCGGCACCATCGCCTTCACTCCGAGTGCGGCGGGCACTTTCTATGTCGAGTACCTGGTGACCAACGGTCCGCAGAGCGCCAGCGGCCTGATTCGGATTGACGCGAAAGCCGACGGTGCGGAGGGCGCGCCGATTGCCGTCCGCGACGTCGCCCTGCTGCCGCGCAACGGTGACGTGCTGGTTGACGTTCTGGGAAATGACAGCGACCCTTCGGGCGGCGTGCTGGTGGTGCAGGCAGTGGATGTACCGGCCGGTTCACCGCTGGAGGTCGCGGTACTCGACCACAACGTGCTGCGCATCCACGATGTGCGCAACCTCAGCGAGCAGACCACCATTACCTACACGATCTCAAACGGTACGGCCTCGGCAACCGGGGAAGTAAGCGTGCTCTCGGTTGAGGGCCCGGAGACGCCCTTGCCTCCGCAGGCCAACTCCGACGAGGTCACCGTACGTGCCGGGGACGTCGTGAACATCCCGGTGCTCGACAACGACACCCACCCCAACGGCGACGAACTGACACTTAATCCTGTGCTCGCACAGGGAATCGACCTTGCCGACGGCCGGATCTTCGCCTCGGAAAATTCGCTGCGTTTCGTGGCCGGACCCACAGCCAAAACGGTGTACGCCATCTACGAGGTGCTGGACAGCACCGGGCAGACGGACTCGGCGGAGGTCCGGATCAACATCCGGCCGCTCGATGAACGGAATACGCCTCCGGTACCGAAGAACCTCGACGCGCGCGTCATCGCCGGATCGACCGTGCGCATCCCTGTCCCACTCGATGGCATCGACGCGGACGGCGACTCCGCCTTCCTCACCGGTATCGACGCGGCACCGACGATGGGCGCAGCCGTACCGGGTCCGAACTACATCGACTTCACAGCCTCGGCCACCGGCGCGGGGACCGACGCCTTCACCTATACCGTGCGTGACCGGCTTGGTCTGGAAAACACCGGCACCATCCAGGTGGGAATAGCCCCGGCCGCACAAGCGAACCAGAAGTCAACGACGGCGTCATCCTCCGGCCCGGGCGTGCCATCGCCGTCGATGCGCTGCGAAACGACTCGGACCCGGACGGCGACCCCATCGCGCTTGATCCCAAAGCGGTCACTGCCACTCCCGAGGAGATGGCGCCGGAGATTGTTGAAGGCCGCGTGCTGTTCCGCGCGCCCCAGGCCGAGGGAGACTTCAGCGTCCGCTATTCAGTGGCTGACGATCGCGGAGCCGCCGGCAACGGCACCATCAACGTGACGGTCAACCAGAACGCTCCGCTGCTGCTGCCTATCGCGCGTGATGACAGGGTCGAGGTGACCGAGACCCGCGGGCAGACGGCCGTGGACGTACCGGTCCTGAAAAACGATGAGGATCCGGACGGCGTCGCCGAGGACCTGGAAGTCAGCGTTGACGCCGCCGATGCCACAGCGGCCGTAGGCGCGGAGAACGTTGTCCGCGTCGAACTGACACCGGAGCCGCAGTCCATTCCCTACACCGTTGAGGACATCGACGGTGGTGTCGCGACCGCCGTCATCTGGGTACCCGGGTTGAGCGAACAGTATCCGACGCTGATCAGCGACGCCCCCGTTGACGTGCAGGCGGGGGAGGAACTCGCCCTTGATCTGCGCGAACTGGTTGAAGTCCGGGAGGGCCGCACCCCGCGCCTGACCGTCACAGAGAAGGTCTCCGCGATCGGCACCAGCAACGCCAATGACTGGGTGGTTGACCCGAACAACCTCCGCTACGCCGCGGACACGGATTACGCAGGCAAGGGCTCCATCACCTTTGAGGTGACCGACGGCACCGGCCCCGATGACCCGGAGGGCTTGAGCTCAACCCTCACCGTCCTCACCAATGTGATCGCCGCTGAGGAGAGCCCCAACTTCCCGCCGACCCTGGATTCCGGATCCCTTGAGGTTGCCATCGCCGAGCCGGCGGTGACGCTCGATCTCGCAGGTCTTGCTGCAGACCAGAATCCTGAGGACACCCTTGAGTTCTCGCTCACAGGCGAGCAACCCGCCGGTTTCGACATCTCCTTCGACGGTTCGGTGCTGACCGCCGCAGCCCAGGACGGCGCGGAGGTCGGTACCACGGGAACCGTAGGTATCTCAGTAACGGACGGCGAGGAGACGGCCACGAGTTCAGTCGCGCTGACGGTGCTCGCGTCCAGCAGGCCGTTGCCTGTTGCTACTGACGACGAAGTGCCTGACGCCGTTCAGGGCGAGCCGGTGACCGTGGACGTGCTCAGCAACGACGTCAACCCGTTCCCGGAGGAGCCGTTGCGAATCGTCGATGTCATCGCGGACGGCAACGGAAGCGTGTCCCAGCAGGGAGACTCTGTCCTCGTGACACCGGGTGAGTCCTTCGTGGGCAACATGACCGTGCAGTACACGATCGAGGACAAGACCGGGGAACTGTCACGCGTTGCCACCGCTCAGATACTGCTCACGGTCAAGGGCAAGCCGGGCACTCCGTCCACGCCGGTGGTCGAGAGCACCCGGAACAAGTCGGTGGTCCTTTCCTGGGATCCGCCGGCCGACAACGGCTCACCGATTACCGGCTACACGGTCACCAGCAACAACGGGTTCACCCAGGAATGCCCGGCGACCACGTGCACGCTGACCGGACTCACCAACAACGTCGAATACGTGTTCACCGTGACGGCCACCAACGACATCGGTACGTCCGACCCGTCGCCGGAATCGGCCGTGGCGCGTCCGGATACGCAGCCCGCCCAACCCGCCCCTCCGACGCTGGTGTTCGGTGACGGATCGCTGACGGTCACCTGGACCCCGCCGGCGAACGAGGGCTCACCGATCGAAGGTTATGACCTGCAGATCTCGCCTGCCCCACCGAGCGGTGCCGTGCAGCGTAGCGCGACAGGCAGCCCGCTGACGTGGGAGGGGCTGGAGAACGGGACGGCGTACAAGGTGCGGGTGCAGGCACGCAACGCCGCGCCGGAACCATCGGAGTGGAGCGACTATTCCGCGGCCGAGACCCCGGCCGGCCTGCCGGGCACCCCTGCGGCGCCGACGACGACGCGCGCCGACTCCGTGGGCACGGAGAGTCAGCTGGTGGTCGACTGGGCGGACGTGTCGCCTAATGGCGACGCGGTGACGAAGTACCAGGTGCAGGAGTTCCGCGGCGGCGCCCTTGTGCGCACCCTGCCCGAGGTGCAGACGTCTGAGCAGACCATCGTGGTGCCTAACGCCGAGGCGGACTACAGCTACGCGGTCCGGGCCTACAACAAGGCAGGCTGGACCGAATACGGTGCACAATCCGCACCGCGCCGGGCGGTAGGAAGCCCGGAGGCGCCGCAGGCTCCCTCCCTGGTGGAAACGAATACCGGGGGAGCGGGCGAAACCGTCACGATCAGCTTCCAGGAACTCGCGGCATCCCAGCGGAATGGCGCACGGGCCTCCGAAGTCAGCTATGTCGCCGAATTCAGCAACGGCAAAGTTGTCAACGGCGTGCGTAATGGGCAGAACGTGGGAGGTTTCCCGAACGGATCCAACGTGTGGGCGGTGGTTCGGGCTGTCGCTACGACGGACGGATCGAGCTACAGCAGCGCCAACAGCGCGCGCTCCAATACGGTCGTTCCTTACGGGAAGCCGCTTGCTCCGCGTGCGAGCTCCGGTAAGAGCGCCCAGGGTGACCTGGAAGTCCACTTCAACTGGTCTGCGCGGCGTGACAATGGTCGTCCCGTGGTGGAAGTCCAGCACCGCAAGCTGAACCCCGCAACCAACTGGGTGTCCCGGGGTACGTCCGGAAACGTGTCCTACAAAGTCGGTGACTACGGAGACCAGGAGACAGTCGAGTTCAAGGCCTGCGACTCGACCGGCCAGTGTTCGGAGTCGACGATTGTATCCGGCAATGCAGGAAATGCGCCGCCGCCTCCCAAGCCGACAGAATGGCGTATCACCGCAGGCGGTCCTGGCTTGGATGCCGGGCACCGGACCTGCATGGACCCGGTCAATGGCACGAACTGGACCGGATCAGACTGCCGGGGAGACCACTGGCTCGGTGATGGGCAGACCATCGTCTCGAAGTGCTACATTCCAAGGTCCTCTGGAGCCTGGTACCGGCAGTTCTCAGGCCCGAATACCTATGCCAATAACGACGGTCTCCACGTTCGCGGCAACACCACAACCCAGGGTGCCAACCCGCCGGCCGGAATGCCGCGGTGCTGACGAAGAGGGACGGTGGCTGCTGACGCCCGCCAACTGGTGATTGTGTGCCGCCTTCCATGGGTACCGGTGCCTATGGGAAGGCGGCACGCTTGCCTATAGACTTGCCGAGGCGCCGTTTATGGTCGAGGCGCCCTTTTTCGGGGGACTGTAACTTTTCATGAAACGTGTATTCGACCGCCTGCGTCGTTTCGGCACTAAACACAAGCGAGCATTATCGGTATCCACTGCCTCTGCCGTCAGCATGGGTGTGCTCAGTGGTGCCCTGCTCTATCCGGGTTTTGCTACGGCCGAAGTTGACCTGAACGACGGCGGTGTGTGGGTGACCAACCGGAACACCGGCATGGTGGGTCACCTTAATTACCAGTCGCGGCTCCTGGACGGCGGGTACGCAGCGAACAGTGACAGCTTCGACATCATTCAGGATCGGGCCACGGTCTTCAATATCAACTCTGACCAGTCGAAGATCAGTCCGGTGGACGTGGCCAACGTGGTCCGCGGCACTGAAGTGCAGCTTCCCGGGTCAGCAGCGGTGGCCATGGCCATGGGGGGTACGACGGCGGCGGTGACGGACCGTGCCGGTGGTGCGGTGTGGATTACCACAGTGCAGAACCTGGCGGCGTTCAGTGACCAGGAAACGGAGCCGGTGGTGACCGGTTCGTCGGGTGTGGTTGCGGCGGTTTCTTCGAACAACCGTGTTCTGGTTGCAGACCCGTCCGCTGCGACGGTGTCTACCTATGTTGTTGCCTCCGACGGCACGTTCGAGGAGCCGACGGTGGTTGAGGCGGAAGCGCTGGGGACCTTCGGTGACGCGCAGGTCGCCGCTGTGGGAGATCAGGCGGTGGTCTTTGACGGTTGATCCTTTCTGATGGAGAGGCTGTGATCCTTCCGGATGCTGTGGGCGGGCGTCTGCAGCAGAGCGGGCCGGCGGGAAGTTTCGCGGTGGTGGCCACTCCGACGTCGCTGATCAAGCAGCCGCTGAGTGGCGGGGATCCGATCGTGACGCCGCTGGATTCCACTGGTGTTCCTGCTGCGCCGGTGCAGCTGGACGGTTGTGTCCACGCTGCCTGGGCCGGGGCTGCCGTCTATCTCCGCGACTGCGCGGATGACGCCAGTGATCAGCGGCAGGACATCCCCGAACTCGGTGCGGAATCGGAACTGGTGTTCCGGGTCAATCGCAGTGTGGTGGTCCTCAACGACGTCAACGCCGGTGATGTCTGGCTGGTGCTGCAGAACATGCAGTTGGTGGATAACTGGGGTGACATCATCCCGCCGAAGGATGAGTCTGATGATGAGGACCAGGAATCGGCGAGTGAGAACCCGGTCAACACGCTCCCGGACCGTACGGGTGAGAACCGTCCTCCGGTAGCCGAAGACGACACGTACGGCGCAAGAGCGGGCCGCACCACTATCCTGAACGTCGTTGCCAATGACACGGACCCGGACGGCGATCTCCTGACGAGTACCCTGACGGGGGAATCGCCCGCCGCCGGTAGTGTGCAGCCCATCTATAACGGTGCAGGTCTGCAGATCGTGGTGCCGCCGGACGCCCTGCCCGGCAACTCCACCTTCACCTATGAGGTGTCCGATGGACGTGGAGGCAGCGATTCCGCACAGGTCACTCTTGATGTTCGCGGGACTGACACGAATGAGCCGCCGAATCCTCTGCGTCCAACGAAGATCCTTGTGGAGGAGGGCAAATCGGTCAGCCAGAATATCCTCTCCAGCTGGATGGATCCGGACGGGGATGACCTGTTCCTGGTGAGTGCCGAGCCCACGCCGGACGGGGATCAGGTCCGCACTCGCACGGACGGGCTGCTGACCTTCCGCGATGTCGGCAAGGGCCAGGGCGTGAAGGAAGTGAAGATTGTCGTCTCGGACGGCCGTGAAGAGGTGTCCGGCGTCGTGAGTTTTGATGTGCGTGCGTCGGGGACGTTGGCGCCGGTGGTCAATTTTGATCACTTCACTGCCGTCGTCGGGCAGGAATCCCAACTGAGCCCACTGCAGAATGATCTCGATCCGGCCGGTGGCCAGTTGAGTCTGGCGAAGGCGGAGCTCACCGGCACACCGGCACCATCGCCTTCACTCCGAGTGCGGCGGGCACTTTCTATGTCGAGTACCTGGTGACCAACGGTCCGCAGAGCGCCAGCGGCCTGATTCGGGTTGATGCTAAAGCCGACGGTGCGGAGGGCGCGCCGATCGCCGTCCGCGATGTGGCGTTGCTGCCGCGCAACGGCGATGTGCTGGTCGATGTACTCGGCAATGACAGCGACCCGGGCGGCGGCGTGCTGGTGGTGCAGTCCGTCGAAGTGCCGGCAGATTCGCCGGTGGACGTTGCAATCCTGAATCACAATGTGTTGCGCATCCATGACGTGCGGAACCTGAGCGAGCAGACCGCCATCACCTACACGATGTCCAACGGCACGGCCTCGGCAACCGGTGAAGTCAGCGTGCTGCCCGTGGAAGGCCCGGAGACGCTGCTGCCGCCGCAGGCGAACTCCGACGAGGTGACTGTGCGTGCCGGTGATGTTGTCAATATCCCGGTGCTCGACAATGACACGCATCCCAACGGCGACGAACTCACGCTGAGCCCTGTCCTGGCGCAGGGGATCGACCTTGCCGACGGCCGGATCTTCGCCTCGGAGAACTCGTTGCGGTTCGTCGCTGGAACGACGGCGAAGACTGTCTACGCGATCTACGAGGTGCTGGACAGCACCGGGCAGACTGACTCCGCGGAGGTGCGGATCAATATCCGGCCGCTCGATGAACGAAATACGCCCCCCGTGCCGAAGAACCTCGACGCGCGCGTCATCGCCGGATCGACCGTGCGCATCCCTGTTCCACTCGATGGCATCGACGCCGACGGCGACTCGTCCTTCCTCGCTGATATTGACGTTGCGCCGACGATGGGCGCGGCGGTGCCAGGTCCGAACTACATCGACTTCACCGCGTCGGCCACCGGAGCGGGAACGGACACCTTCACCTACACGGTCCGCGACCGGCTCGGGCTGGAGAACACCGGCACCATTCAGGTGGGAATAGCCCCGGTCAACGACGGCGTCATCCTCCGGCCCGGGCGTGCCATCGCCGTCGATGCGCTGCGAAACGACTCGGACCCGGACGGCGACCCCATCGCGCTTGATCCCGAAGCTCTGGCGGGCACCCCCGAGGAAATGGCTCCCGAGGTGATCGAGGGCCGCGTGCTGTTCAGTGCACCTCAGGCAGAAGGAGACTTCAGCGTCCGCTACGGCATCCAGGACAGCCGGGGTGGCGTTGCCGAAGGCAATATCAGTGTCACCGTCGATCAAAACGCACCACTCTTGTTGCCGATCGCCCGCGATGATCGGGTGGAGTCGGAAGAGACCCGAGGCCAGACTGCTGTGGACGTGCCGGTCCTGAAAAACGATGAGGACCCTGATGGTGTGGCCGAGGATCTCGTTGTTCAGGTTGATCCGACAACCGTCACCGCCTCAGTGGGAGTGGAGAACGCAGTCCGCGTTGAGCTCACCGAGCAGGCCCAGATTATCCCGTACACGGTGGAGGACATCGACGGCGGTGTTGCCACGGCCGTGATCTGGGTGCCTGGCTTGAGCGAGCAGTATCCGACGCTGATCAGTGACGCCCCGATCGATGTGGAGGCAGGGGAGGAACTCGCCTTGGACTTGCGTGAGTTGGTTGAAGTCCGGGAAGGCAGGACGCCGCGGCTGACGGTGACAGAGAAGGTTTCCGCAATCGGGACCAGCAACACCAATGACTGGGTGGTTGATCAGAACAACCTTCGCTACGCCGCGGACGCCGGTTATGTGGGCAAGGGTTCCATCACCTTCGAAGTCACTGATGGCTCCGGCCCCGATGACCCGGAGGGTTTGAGCTCAACCCTGACCGTCCTCACCAACGTCATTCCCGCTGCCGAGAGCCCCAACTTCCCGCCGACCCTGGACTCGGGCTCGTTGGAAGTCGCAGTTGCTGAGCCCGCGGTCTCCCTGGACCTGGCCGGCCTTGCCTCCGATCCGAATCCTGAGGACACCCTGGAGTTCTCGCTCACCGGCGAGCAACCCGCCGGTTTCGAAGTGTCCCTCGACGGCTCGGTGCTGAGCGTTGCACCGGGTGAGGATTCTGAGGCCGGGCTCACTGGCGTTGTGGGAGTTTCGGCATCGGACGGTGAGGAGATCGCAGCGAGTTCAGTTGCGTTGGCGGTGTTGGCGTCGAACCGCCCGTTGCCGGTTGCTGTTGACGATGAGGTGCCTGACGCCGTGCAGGGTGAGCCCGTCCCGGTGGATGTGCTGGCCAACGATGTGAATCCGTTCCCGGAGGAACCGCTGCGGATTGTCGATGTCGTGGCTGACGGGAACGGCAGCGTGTCCCAGCAGGGTGACTCCGTCCTCGTGACACCGGGTGAGTCCTTCGTGGGCAACATGACCGTGCAATACACGGTAGAGGATAAGACAGCTGACCAGTCGCGCCTGGCGACGGGGCAAATTGTGCTGACGGTGAAGGGTAAGCCGGGGGTGCCGTCAACGCCTGTGGTGGAGAGCACCCGGAGCAAGTCGGTGGTCCTGTCCTGGGATCCGCCGGCTGACAACGGCGCAGCGATCACCGGTTACACGGTCATCAGCAACAATGGGTTTACCCAGGAGTGCCCGGCGACGACGTGCACGCTGACCGGGCTCACCAACAATGTGGAGTACGTGTTCACGGTCACCGCCACCAACGACATCGGTACCTCCGATCCGTCGCCGGAGTCAGCGGTGGCGCGTCCGGATACGCAGCCGGCTCAGCCCGCCCCGCCGGCGCTGGTGTTTGGTGACGGATCGCTGACGGTCAACTGGACACCGCCGGCCAATGAGGGCTCACCGATCGAAGGCTATGACCTGCAGATTTCGCCTGCGCCGCCGAACGGTGCAGTGCAGCGTAGTGCCACCGGCAGTCCGCTGACCTGGGAAGGCCTGGAGAACGGCACCGCCTATAAAGTCCGGGTGCAGGCACGCAACGCCGCGCCGGAACCGTCGGAGTGGAGCGATTACTCCGCGGCGGAGATTCCGGCCGGGCTGCCGGGAATCCCTGCTGCGCCGACGACGACGCGCGCCGATTCGGTGGGCACGGAGAGTCAGCTGGTGGTCGACTGGGCAGACGTGACCCCCAATGGCGACGCGGTGACGAAGTACCAGGTGCAGGAGTTCCGCGGTGGCGCCCTGGTGCGTACCCTGCCCGAGGTGCAGGCCTCTGAGCAGACCATCGTGGTGCCCAACGCCGAGGCGGACTACAGCTACGCGGTCCGGGCCTACAACAAGGCAGGCTGGACCGAATACGGTGCACAATCCGCACCGCGCCGCGCGGTAGGTTCTCCTGCAGCGCCGAGTAACGTGAGCCTGAAGGAGACTCGTACCGGCGCCGAGGGCCGCCACGTCCAAATCAGCTTCAGCGAACTCAACGCGGAGCAGCGCAACGGCGCACGAGCGTCCGAAGTCAGTTACCAGGCGGCGTTCAGCGATGGTCGTCAGATGACGGTCAGGCCCGGCCAGGAGAT
Organism: Arthrobacter sp. Soil782; assembly: GCF_001428435.1. GTDB lineage: Bacteria > Actinomycetota > Actinomycetes > Actinomycetales > Micrococcaceae > Arthrobacter_D > Arthrobacter_D parietis. Next base: position 195,047 of record NZ_LMSO01000009.1, on the reverse strand, counting down.
TGGGGGGCTCGCCAACGGATCCGCAGTGAGCGCTACGGTCACTGCCATCGTCAACAGCGACGGCGCCAGCTACTCGAGTTCACCCGCCACCTCCAACCAGGTGAGCCCCTACGGCAACCCCGGGAAGCCTTCGGCGAGCGGACAGAACGGTACACAGAACGAAAACAGCGTGACCTTCAACTGGGCACCGCCCAACACCGGAGCTCATGACGTCAAGCAGATTCAGATCAGCATCGACGGCGGTGGTTGGCAGAATGTTGCCAATTCCGGTTCGAGGCGGGTCAGCGGCAACTTCGAACAACAACACGAGATTCGGGTTCGCTCGCTGAACTCCCGCGGCGAAGCAGGGGGAATCGCGAACGCTACAGCCCGCGCGGGCAAGGAACAACCGAGCCAGCTCGACACACGGCTCCTGGGACATATGCAGCGCAGCTGCACTGACCCCGCGAACCGGGCCACCTACGATCCCGAGGAGTTCACCTGTGAAGGCGTGGGCGGAAATAATCCTCCGTGGTTCTACGCCGAGCACCAGTTCACCGTCGGTTGCTGGATCCACCACACGGATGGCTACGGCCGGGCCGGTCAGTGGTACCGGATCGTAGGAGGACCGCGCAACATCGGCCGCTACATCGACGCCGGTCACGTGACGGTCGGCGGACCCGCCCAGAGCAGGCTGCCACAGTGCTGATACCCGGTGACCTGCGATAGGTGACCTTCCCCATGGGTACTCGTCCCCATGGGGAAGACGGCACGCCTACCTATAGACTTGCCGAGGCGCCGCTCAAGGTCGAGGCGCCCTTTTTCGGGGGACAGTAACTTTTCATGAAACGTGGTCTTGACCGCCGCAGGCGCATTTTTGTGTCCGGCACGGCTCTTGCCGTGTCGGCAGCCGTCGTCGGCGCAGTCCTCAACCCCGGCGTCACTACAGCGGAGGTTGACCTCAACGACGGCGGGGTCTGGGTCACCAATCTTTCCCAGGGCAAAGCTGGCCACCTCAACTATCCGTCCCGGACCCTCGACGGCGGCTTCATTGCCGGAAGCAACGCCTTCGATGTCCTGCAGCGTGACGCCACCGTACTCAATCACAACCAGGATCAGGGCGCCCTCAGCCAGGTCAGCGTCACCGCCGTCACCACCGGGGACGAGCAGGAATTACCGGCCGGCGGACAACCGATTTTAGGCTCGAACCATGTCGTCTCCGTCAACGCCGCGGAAGGCACAGTCCGCGCCGCGCCAGTCACCGGGCTGGCAAACTTCGCAAGCGAGGATGCAGTACCGCTCGTCGAAGGCGCACCCGGCGTGGCCGCCGCGATCACCGCTGGCGACGTCGTCGTTACCGCTGATCCTGCGTCAGCGGACCTCGTGACCTGGCAGCCTGACGGCACGGGTGCTTTCGTTGAGACTTCACGGACAACGGTCGAGGACTTGCGCGGTGCCGAAGACCTTCAGCTCACCACGGTGGGGGATGACGCCGTTGGGCTCGACCCGAACTCCGGCACGATCTTCCTCCCGGACGGACGCAGGACAACGCTGCCGGACCCGGACGGCGCCCGGCTGCAGCAGAGCGGACCGGAATCGGCCTTCGTTGCCGTCGCGACCGCCGGTGCGCTGGTCAAGGTTCCGCTGGACGGATCCGAGCCGACAACCCAATCGATCGAGTCCTCAGCAGCGCCGTCCGCGCCGGTTCAGCAGGACGGCTGCGTTCACGCAGCTTGGGCAGCCGCAGGCACCTACGTGCGAGACTGCAGCGAGGACTCCAGCGACGTCACCACCGAGATTCCTTCGCTCAACGCGCAATCTGAACTGGTCTTTCGGACCAACCGGGACGTCGTCGTGCTTAATGACATCCGCGGCGGCAACATCTGGCTGGTCCAGCAGAACATGCTGCTGGTGCAGAACTGGGACGAGATCATCCCGCCGCCGGAGGAAGACGATAAGGAAGACGAGGAGTCGGCCAGCGAGAACCCGGTCAACACGCTGCCGGACCGCACCAAGGAGAACCAGCCCCCGGTTGCTGAGGACGATGAGCTGGGCGCCCGCGTAGGCTCCACCACTCTGCTGCCCGTACTGGATAACGACTCCGACCCGGACGGGGACCTCCTCACCGTCACGGTTCCGGAGGGCCTGCCCGACGTCGGCGCTATTCAGCCGGTCTATGATGCCACGGGTCTCCAGGTGGTGCTTGGCGCAGACGTCCCACCCGGGCGGCACACCTTCGACTACGCGGTCGACGACGGCCGCGGCGGCCGGGACAGCGCGTCCATGACGCTGAACGTGCGATCCGCCGATTCCAACGAGCCACCGCTGCAGAAGCGCAAGACCCGCATTGTTCTCGAACAGGGGCAGAGCGCCAACCAGCACATCCTCGCCGACTGGACGGACGCGGACGGCGACGACCTCTACCTGCAGTCCGCCACAGCAACCACCGACGGCGACAGCGCCAAGCACCGCGATGACGGACTCCTCACCTTCTCCGACGGCGGCGCACAAGTCGGAGAGAAGGAAGTGGCCATCAGCGTGTCCGACGGCCGCGAAACCACCGAGGGTGTCGTCGTCGTTGACGTTCGACCACCCGGGGATGTTCCGCCGATTGCCAACCCGGACCACCTCACCGTGAACGCGGGGGAGGAACTCCTCGTGGCTCCGCTGGAGAATGACCTCGATCCTTCCGGGAGGGGACTGCGGCTGACGCGGGTCAATGGCGGTGCGAGCGCGGAGGTCACCCCCAACTATGAGGTGGGTACGTTCACGTTCCGCTCAGACACTCCGGGGCCCATCTACCTCGACTACGTCGTAGCGAATGGCCCGGCCAGCGCGCCGGGCATCATCCGGATCGACGTGCTGCCCGAGGGTGGAGCGGCGGGAGCACCCGTCGCGGTCCGCGACAGCGCACTGCTGCCCACCGGCGGTCAAACGCTTGTAGACGTGCTTGCCAACGACACCGACCCCGGCGGCGGCGTTCTGGTGGTCCAGTCCGTCTCGCTGCCAGCCGATTCACCGGTCACTGTGGCCATCCTGAGCCACAATATCCTGCGGATCAGCGATACCCGCGGGCTCAAGGAACGAACCACCCTCACCTACAGCGTGTCCAACGGACGGATGAGTTCAACGGGCCAGGTGTCGGTCGTGCCCATTCCGGCTCCCGCGAAACTCCAGCCTCCCCGCGCGGCCGACGACGAAATCACGGTCCGCGCCGGAGACGTCGCCACGGTTGAGGTGCTGCGCAATGACACCCACCCAAACGGCGGTGAGTTGACCCTGGCTCCGGAACTGGTGGAGACTATCACGCCCGGTCAGGGCCTCCTTGCGGTCTCCGGCAACAGCCTGCGCTTCAAAGCAGGCAGCACCCCGGGAACCTACCGCGCCATCTACGCGGTCCGCGGCCCCGATGGGCAGGAAGATTCAGCCCGGGTCCTGTTCCGCGTGACGGCGATCGACGAGGAGAACAACTCCCGACCGCTCCCGGAGACGGTCAAGGCCCGCGCAATTTCGGGAAACACCCTGCGTATCCCGATTCCGTTGACCGGCATCGACCCGGACGGTGATTCGGTATCACTGGTGGGCATTGACCAGGCGCCCTCCAAGGGGACGGTGAGGGTCGGCGCCACCTTCATTGAGTACACGGCGGCGACGGACACCTCTGGCCAGGACTCCTTCAGCTACGTTGTGACCGACAGGTTCGGCGCGCGCTCAACCGGCACTGTGCTGGTGGGCATCGCGCTGCCCAGCACCGTCAATCAGATTCCGGTTCCGGTGGATGATTCGGTGGACGTCCTTCCCGGCCGAAACGTTACTGTCGATGTGCTCTCGAACGATTCAGACCCCGACGGCGATGCCCTCGCGCTGCTGCCTGACGGACTTGAAGCCGCCGGCGGGATCGAGGCGGAAATTTACGACCGGAAGGTGCGTTTCACCTCACCACAGAAGGCCGGCACCACCGCAGTCCGGTACACGGTCGACGACGGCCGCGGCGGAACCGCGATGGGTACCGTGCGTGTCCAGACCAGTCCGGATGCGCCACGACTTGCGCCCGTCGCCCACGATGACCGGATCTCCTTTCCGGAGACGCTCGGCAAGGCCGCCGTTGACGTGCCTGTGCTGGAGAACGACACGGACCGCGACGGCTCACCGGAAGAGCTGCAGATCGCGTTCCCCGAAGACACCGTAACCGCCTCGGTGCGGCCGGGTGAGGGAAACGCGAGCATCGTCAATGTGCAGTTGCTGCCGGCGGCCCAGACCATCCCGTACACGGTCACCGACATTGACGGGCTTCAGGCGACGGCGTTCATTTACCTTCCCGGAACCGCAAACCAGCCGCCCGCACTGCTCGACGCCGGCATCCAGGAAGTAATGAGCGGCGAGGAACTGACCCTTGACCTCACCGAACTGGTGGTGGTGCGCGAGGGCCGCACCGTGCAGCTGACCGACGACGCGAAGGTCACCGCGGTGGCCTCGAACAGCGCGCCGCTGGTCCGGGACGCCACCACCCTCGCCTTCACGTCCTCGGAAGACTACTCCGGGGCAGCTTCCGTGAGCTTCGAAGTCACAGATGGAACCTCCGTGGATGACCCCGATGGGCTGAAGTCGATGTTGACTGTCAGCATCATGGTCCTCCCGGACCCCAACCGGAACCACCCACCCGAGGCGCGCTCGGGCCAACTGCAGGTCGCGCAGCAGGAGATCGGTTCGATTGATCTCGCGAAGCTGGTAGAAGACATGGACGAGGCTGATACGCTCTCGTTCGCCCTGCTCGGCGAGGTTCCAGACGGACTCACAGCGAACCTTGACGGCTCAGGGTTGACTGTGTCTGCGGGCTCAGCGGACAAGGATCGGGTCCATCCCGTCCGGTTCTCCGCGACCGATGGGCGCAGCGATCCGGTGGAGGCAGCCATCAACGTCGCCGTGGTCAGCTCCACCCGTCCGCTGGCCGTTGCCAATGATGACATCGAGCGCAACGCCGTTCAGGGTGAAACCGTCGTGGTCGATGTCCTTGCCAATGACACGAACCCCTTTCCGGACTCCCCACTGACGCTGCTGTCGGTCAGTACGGAGACCGGCTCGGGATCGGCCAGTGCGCAGGGCGATTCCGTGGCCGTCACGCCTGCCGAGGACTTCGTCGGGACGCTCGTGGTGCAGTACCGCATCGGTGACCGGACCGCGGATCCGGAACGTGAGGTTGACGGCCGCATCCGCCTCACGGTCAAGGGTGCCCCGGACGCTCCCTCGACACCGTCCGTTGGTGAGGTCAGCAGCGAAACCGTCGTCCTTTCCTGGGATCCGCCGGCGGACAACGGATCCGGGATCACCGGCTACCGGGTCACAGGAAGCGGCGGTGCCAGCCAGGACTGCCCGGCCACGACCTGCAGCATCACCGGGCTCACCAACAACACGGAGTACACCTTCACGGTGGTGGCAGTGAACGACGTCGGTGAGTCACCGGCGTCGGGAGCGTCCGCCTCCGCACGACCGGATGAGAAGCCGTCCACGCCCGCCGCTCCAAACCTTGTCTTCGGGAACGGATCGCTCAGCGTTGCCTGGGCTGTGCCTGCGACCGAGGGCTCGCCGGTTGAGAGCTATGACCTTGAAATCTCGCCTGCGCCGCCAAGCGGCGAATTCCAGAAGAGCGGCCTTGCGGGAACCTCGGCCACTTGGGAAGGCCTGGAGAACGGAGTTCCTTACAAGGTTCGCGTGCGCGCGTTCAATAAGGCACCGGACCCGTCTGACTGGAGTACCTACTCCGCGGCTGAGATTCCTGCGGGGGTTCCCACGGCTCCTGCAGCGCCAACGGCACAGGTCTCGTCTCAGGGCGGTTCAGCGAACTCCGTCCTGTCGGTCTCCTGGGCGCAGCCTTCCACCGCGGAGAAGAACGGTGCGGAAATTGAGTCCTACACCCTGACGACTTTCCACGACGGCAGCGCGCTGCGGTCAGCCGAGCTGTCCGGGTCGGTTTTCAACACCACGGTGACGGTGCCGAACTCGCAGAGCCCGTACACCTTCACCCTGACCGCCACCAACAAGGCGGGAACGTCAGCTGCAAGCGCACCGTCCGAGCCACGCCAGGCAGTGGGTGCGCCGGGCGCGGTACCTGCGGTGCAGGCAACCCCCGGCGACCGCACCCTCACCGTGAAGCACGGGCAACCTGAAGCCAATGGGGCCACCGCGCAGCAGACGAGGTACGAGTACCAGCTGAACAACGGTGCATTCGCAGCGCTGCCCACGAATGGAGTCATCGGGAACCTCAGCAACGGGGAGTCCTACACGGTCGGCGTGCGCGCGGTGAACACCGTCAACGGCAGTTCGTTCCCCGGCCCGGCAACGCAGTCCAACGCCGTGGTCCCGTTCGGGCAACCGAATACGCCGTCGGTCAGTCCGTCGCCGTCGGGAGAGCAGGTTGTTTTTACCATCGGCGCCACGCCGTCCAACGGACGCCCGGTGGAGTCGGTTACCTGGGAAGCCGGTGGTGAGCGGGGTTCCGTCCCTGCCAGCGGCGGGCAGGGACGGTCGGGCGTCATCGGCTATGACCGGGACGTGACCATCACCGTCACGGTGACGGACTCCGAAGGCCAACGTTCCACCAAGACAGTCACGGGTACAACGTCCCAACCACCGAAGAAGTACGGCACTGTGGTGGACACCTTGACCTTCGGCACCTGTGAGTATCCCGAGTCAAACAATGGCAAGGCCGCGACGAAGGAAAACTGCAGCGACGCCGGCGGCAGATGGTTCGAGAACGGTTACCGCTTCGAGATCGAATGTGTCCGTCCGAACGGCGGCCAGTACCCTGTCTTTGAGGCGGGCGGCCAGTCGGGGTCCTCCCGTGAGTGGGTCAAGCGCGCCGGTGGGGCATGGTTCAAGGCCGCAAGCGTAGAGGTAGAGAGCGGAGCACCGACGTGCTGACTCGACATACACGGACACGCATAGACGCGCCACAGGTACAGATGCAGCACGGATTCCGCAAGAGAAAAAGGAACAGATCATCATGACAATGACCGCTGAACAGGCCGCGTGGTTCGCCGGGACGTTTGACAAGCTGGTTGGCAACGTGGGGCAGGCCGTCCTCGGCAAGTCCCACGTGGTACGGCTTGTCCTGACCGCAATGCTCGCCGAGGGGCACGTGCTGCTCGAGGATGCTCCGGGAACCGGAAAAACCATGCTGGCGCGGTCACTCGCTGCGACGGTGCAGGGAACGCACTCCCGCATCCAGTTCACCCCGGACCTTCTGCCCTCTGATGTCACGGGCATCACCATCTATGACCAGAAGACGCAGGAGTTCGAGTTCCACAAGGGGCCCATCTTCGCGAACATCGTACTCGCAGACGAGATCAACCGCGCCTCGCCGAAAACCCAGTCGGCGCTGCTGGAGGTCATGGAAGAATCCCGCGTCACAGTGGATGGCGTGAGCTACACCAACGACCGCCCGTTCATGGTGATCGCAACCCAGAACCCGATCGAACAGGCCGGAACCTACCGTCTTCCGGAAGCGCAGCTTGACCGCTTCCTGATCAAGACCATGATCGGCTACCCGGACCATGCCTCCACCGTCCAACTGCTCAGCGGCTCGGCCACCCGTGACCGTTCGGCGGCGCTGACCCCGATCATCACCACCCAGGCCATCAAGGACATGGCGGATCTGGCGACGGAAACCCACGTGGATAACGCGGTGCTCGAGTACATCTCCCGGTTGACGGAGGAGACCCGCTCTGCACCGGAGACGCGTCTCGGAGTGAGCGTGCGCGGGGCACTGGCCATGGTCCGCACAGCGAAGGTCTGGGCTGCCGGCCAGGGCAGGCATTACGTCCTGCCCGACGACGTCAAGGAACTTGCGCCGTACGTGTGGACCCACCGCTTTGTCATGGACCCGGAAGCGGAGTTCGCCGGAGCAACACCCGAGGCCGTCCTGCGCCGCGTGCTTGCCGACGTGTCAGCTCCCCAGCAACGCGCCACCGCCTGACACTCCTGAGGATTCATGGCAACGAACACGGAAACCGCGGAAAAAAGCGCCTCACGACGGCGCGCGGCTGATCCTGCGCGCCGTCGGGCGTCCCAGCCGTCCCCGGAACGGACGGGTCGGCAGAAACGCGCGACGTCGTCATCCCGTCTCCACCCACGGTCGCTGACCCGGGAAGCCTGGCAGCTGGTGCGGGACGCAGTCTCGCCGGTGGCCAGCCGGATCCTCGACGGACTGGGGAAATACTGTGGCCCCGTAGTGGGAGTGGTCAGTCCGCTCGGGTGGATCATTGCCGCAACTGTCACCGCACTCTGGACACTCGGCTCTGTCTTCGACTGGCGGGAAGCGCTCGTTGCAGCGTTGCTGGGCACGGTTCTCTTTCTCCTGGCCGTCGGATTCATTCTCGGCCGCTCCTCCTACGCTGTGGAGCTGGACCTGACGCGTACCCGCGTGGCGGTGGGGGACCGCGCCGTCGGAAGCGTTGCCGTCTCCAACACCTCAGCCAAGGCGCTGCTTCCGGCCTCGCTGGAGCTGCCGGTAGGAGCGGCGACGGCAATTTTCCACCTGCCAAGACTCAAGCCGAACCAGCAGCACGAAGACCTGTTCACCATCCCCACGCAGCGCCGCGCCGTCATCGTGGTGGGGCCGGTCCGCTCGGTGCGCGCTGATCCGCTGAGCCTGCTGCGCCGCCAGGTGTTCTGGACCGAACCCACCGACCTGTACGTGCACCCGCGGACGGTGGCACTGGTCGGCTCGGCCGCCGGCTTCATCAAGGATCTGGAGGGACTGCCCACCAAGGACCTCTCCAGCGCTGACGTCTCCTTCCACGCGCTGCGCGATTACGTACCCGGAGACGACCGCCGCCACATTCACTGGAAGACGACGGCGCGGACCGGCCAGCTCATGGTCCGCCAGTTCGAGGAGACCCGCCGCTCCCACCTCGCCGTTGCCCTCTCAACCAACACATCCGAATACGCATCAGACGCCGAGTTCGAGCTCGGCGTGTCCGTTGCCGGCTCCATCGGACTGCAGGCCATCCGCGAGCAGCGGAACCTGAGCGTGCTCACCCAGGACGGCCCAGTGCGCTCCGAAACCGGGCGCAACCTGCTCGATGACATGACGCGGATCGAGGGCCGGAACCGGCGCCTCACCGCAGTGGACCTTGCGAGGACGACGGCGGATTCGGTACCGAATGCCTCGGTTGTGTTCTTCGTGGTGGGCCCACACGTCACCCCGTCCCAGCTCCGCTCCGCAGCCGCCTCGGTTCCGCCCGGCATCAGATGCATTGCCATCCGTTGCGTGAGTGACCAGGATCCGGGACGGGCCACGATCGGAGATCTCACCGTGCTCACCCTCGGAAACCTGTCCGACCTCGCCCTCATCCTCCGGAAGGCAGCAGCATGAGCCGCCGTGCGGGACGCGCCGCGAGGGCGCTGCCGGGAAGGCTGCAGACCGGCATCGATATCGGCGCCCTGGTCCTCCTTCTCGGTCTCGGAATCGTTGGATTCGGCCCCACTTTCGGCGGGGACCTGCGCTATCTTGCGGCGGGATTCGGTGGGATCGCGATCGGCCTCGTTACGGCCTGGCTGAGCACCCGCCACCGCTGGGGTTTCTGGCCGACTGCAGGGGTCCTGCTGGGCGCCTACCTGGTGCTGGGACACGCGCTGGCCGCGCCGGTGGAATCCTTCCTCGGGTTCCTGCCCACGCTTGAATCGCTGCGGGTCGTGATCGTCGGCGTCGTCTTCTCCTGGAAGGACCTGCTGACGGTCGCGGACCCGGTGGGAATCAGCCGCGGCATGCTTGTGGTGCCTTTCCTTTCAGCCCTCCTGCTCGCGGCGGTCGCTGGGCTGCTGGCCTGGCGCGTGCGCACGCCGTACTGGGTGCTCCTGCCGGTCCTCGGACTGTTCCTCGTCAGCATCGCGTTCGGCACCAACCGGGCAGCGCTGCCGGAACTCCGTGGCATCCTGCTGATCGTCGCAGCAACCGCCTGGCTGGCCTACCGCCGGGACATTGCACGAACTGACCAGACTGGAGCGCTGTCGGCAAATACAGCTGCGCAGCCGGACCCTCCCGGCGTCGGAGTCGTTGGAGTTCGCGGTCTTTTCCGCTCCAACAGGGCACGCCGGCTGGGACTGGGCGGAGCTGTCCTCGCCGTCGGAACCATTCTTACCCTCGTGGTGAGTCCGGTGCTGGCGGGGAACACGGACCGCGATGTGCTCCGCGACGTCGTCGAGCCTCCGGTTGATCTGTTCGACTACCCCAGCCCACTGACCAGCTTCCGCAAGTACGTCAAGGACCAGGCTGATGAGACGCTCCTGACCGTGGACGGGCTGCCCGAGGGCCAGCGCATCCGGCTCGCCGCGATGGATGCCTACGACGGCGTGGTGTACAACGTGAATCCGCAGGCTGCCGGGAACTTTGCCCGGGTAGGGGATGCGCAGCAGCTCGGCAGCGCGGACGTCGCGGAGGACGAGGGCACCGTCGCCACCCTCGACATCACCGTCGAGGCGTACAACGGCGTGTGGCTGCCCACGGGAGGCGAGCTGCTCGGCGTGGATCTGGACGGGCCACGCTCACAGGACCTCAACCGGTCCCTGTACTACAACAATGACGCCTCGACCGCACTGTCCACCATCGGGGTGCAGTCGGGCGACACCTACAGCATCAACGTGGTCTTCCCGGAGGTTCCGGGTGACGAGGTGCTCACCCAGTATGACTTCGCGGACCTGAGCCTCCCGCGCGTCCAGAACGAGCCGCCCATCATTGCGTCCAAGGCGAGCGAATACGTGGGAGAAGTTTCCGACCCGATCGAGCGGGCGCGTCGCCTGGAGCAGGTGCTCAGCTCGCAGGGCTTTTTCAGCAACGGCAAGGACGGTGAAGCGCCGTCCCTGCCCGGCCACGGCGCCGCCCGCATGCTCACCCTCCTTGACGCCGAGCAGATGGTCGGCGACGACGAGCAGTACGCCGTATCGATGGCCCTGATGGCTCGCAAGCTCAACATTCCGGCCCGGGTAGTGATGGGTTTCTACCCGGACTGGGACGAGGTCGAGGACCCTTCAGCGCCTCTCGCCCTCACCGGTGAGGACGTGCACGCCTGGGTGGAGATAGCCTTCGACAATGCCGGCTGGGTTCCATTCGACCCCACCCCTCCGGAGGACAACGAACCGGTGCCGCCGCAACAACAGCCCAAGTCCTCGCCTAAGCCGCAGGTTCTCCAGCCTCCGCCGCCGCCGCAGGAACCGGCCGAACTGCCGCCGGATTCCGCACCGGAGCCCCAGGACGCCGAAGACCGCACCAAGGACTTCTGGGATGACTGGGGTCCGCTGGTCCGCGCCATAGCGCTCGCACTGATCCCGTTGGGTGTCCTGCTGCTTCCGCTGCTGCTCATTCTTCTGCTGAAAGTACGACGGCGGAAACGGCGCGCGAACATCGGCGCGCCTTCCCAGCGGGTCGGCGGAGGCTGGAGCGAGGTGTTGAGCCTCGCTACGGACCTCGGTGCGGAGACCAACGCCAGGGCAACCCGCCGCGAGAGTGCACACGAACTCGGAACGGCTTTTCCCGCCAGCGCAGGATCAACCACGCTCCTCGCACAGCGCGCAGACGCCAACATCTTTGCGTACGGTGAACCGACCGAACGCGAGGTCGAGGAGTACTGGAGCGACGTCGAGTCATCGTTGGAGGGCATGCGCGGCTCGGTCGGCTGGTTCCGGCGGCAGCGTGCCCGCTTCTCGCCGCGTTCCCTCATCCGGGAGGCGCGGTCGAAGGTGCGTCCGCGCAGCACTGCCCGGGGAGCACGCCGCGGTTCAGAGCGAAGGCAGGACCCGTGAGCGTGGACGGGCTCCAGTGCCCGCGTTGTTCATCACGGGTGGCCGCCGGCACGGCGTATTGCGTGCGCTGCGGCGCTTCCATTCCCAATCGTGCCCCGCATGTCCGTACAGTGGACCCACCGGGCGGTGCGCTGGCGCCTCCTGATGCCCGGATGAACGGTGAGGGAGGAACGCGGGGCACCATGGCTCAGCTCAACCTTGAGAACGGTTCGGCAGGCAAGCGGCTCGGAGCGAAGCTGGTTGACGGTATTCCGCCTGCGCTGATCAGCGGACTGGCCGCCGTGGTCGGTATGCCACTGATTGGCTACGAGCAGGTGTCGGCGAGTTCCGCCGTCGTCGATCTGTCCATGTTCTTTGTTGTGATGGGTGCAGGCAGCCTGCTGGCGCTTGGCTACTGGATCTTCCTCTGGGGCTGGGAAGCGAAAACCGGCAAGACCCCTGGCAACCTGATGTTCGGCCTGCGGACCACCAACGAGGAGGGCTTCGCGCCCGGCTGGCTGGCTGTCTTTCTGCGCAACCTCATCATCGCGCTCTCGGGGATCATTCCGGTGCTCGGCTTCGTGATCGTCATGATCTCCAACCTATTCGACTCCCACGGGAAGCGTCAGGGCTGGTATGACAAAGCGGCGCGAACGTTTGTGTTCGACGTCCGGCGCGGCCGCAATCCGCTGCTGACCGGAGGAATCAACGGGCCGTCGTCGTTCGCTCCGCCACCGGTTCCGCCTGCCGTCCAGCCCATCCAGTCGCCGGTCGTTGCCCGGCCTGAACCGGTGGCGCGCACAGCAGAGCCGGTGCTCTTCCAGCCGGAGAAGGTTCCAACGGGCAGGACGGCCCCGCTTCCTGACTTCGGCACGCTGCACCCGGATGAGGAAGCCGGAGAGACGGTCATGTCCCGGGGGTCCGCGCCGGTGAAGACGTACGCTGAGCCGGCCGGCCGTAAAGCTGTGCGTATCCTGCTCGACGACGGCCGCGACCTGGTGCTGGAATCCGTGGCGCTGATCGGCCGCAACCCTGCGGGGAAGGACAACGAGCCGGCACAGCTGATCCCCGTGAAGGACGAGGGGCGGTCAGTTTCGAAAACTCACCTTCACCTGCGCGTCGAGGCGGGCAGGCTGTGGGTGACCGACCGGCATTCAACCAACGGCAGTGCTGTGAGGGGTGCGGACGGTGAACGCACTCCGCTGCCGGGAGGCCAGCCCTCTTGGGCGCCACCCGGTTCCACTGTGTACTTCGGCGACCGCAGCTTCAGGGTGGAACAGGCATGAGCAATTTCGAACAGATGAAGGACTGGAACATCGAACTCACCGTCGGGTACGCGACTGACCGCGGCCTCAAGCGCCAATTGAATGAAGACTCCCTGATTGCTTCGGAGCCGATCTTCGCGGTGGCGGACGGCATGGGCGGGCACGAGGCAGGGGAGGTCGCTTCAGGGATCTGTGTGCGGACCCTGGCGGAGAGCAGCATTATCGGCGAGCATGCCCCGCGCTTCTCAGCGGCGGATCTCGAGGAATTGCTGCGTACCGCTGATGAGCATATCCGCTCAGAGACGGGAGGCCGGGCGGGCACTACGCTGTCCGGCGTCGTTCTGGTGGAAGAGTCCGGGATGCCCTACTGGCTCTTCTTCAATGTGGGCGATTCACGCACCTACCGGTTGTGTCAGGGCCGGTTCGGGCAGATTTCCGTTGATCATTCCGAGGTGCAGGAGCTGGTGGATCGCGGCCACATCACCCAGGAGCAGGCTGTAGGGCACCCCAGACGGCATGTCATCACTCGCGCGCTGGGGACGGGCGACGATTCCGAGGCCGACTACTGGCTCATGCCGGTGGAAGAGGACGACAGGATCCTCATCTGCTCGGACGGACTGAGCACCGAAGTCTCCGATGACCGCATCTACACGCTCCTCAGTTCCACGGCCGATCCGCAGCAGGCTGCTGACGCGCTGGTGCAGGAGACTCTCCGCAATGGTGCCCGCGACAACGTCACCGTGGTGGTGATCGACGCCCACGGGATCGACGCCGATGCCGAGCTCCACACCACAGCGCCACGGACAATCGGTGCGGATACCGCTGCTGCGGATGGTCCGAATGGTCCGGGTGCTCCGGACGCTGTTGCTTCCACCGCCGAGGCGGAGCGTTCGTGAGTGCAGTCCGTTACCTTCCGGGGGAGGGTTGGCTCAGTGTGGTGCGTTCCGGCGTCGTAGTGCTGGTCCCAGCTGCCACCGCACCTGAGCTGACCGACCGGCTCTGGAACCAACTGGGGGAGAACCCCAACCTGCAGGCTGTGCTGCCGATCGTCGCGGGTGGCTTTGGGCAGGGGCTCGAATCCATGCCTCCATTCGGCGTGGTGTCCTACACGGACCGGCTCCATGTACTGCTTCGAGGCGATGTTCACCTGAGGGTGGGCACCGACGACGGCGGCGCGCCGGTTGAGTTGTCCGGGCAACAGGTGACCACGTGGGTGGAGCGAATCGTCGACGGCGGCGGAAACGGCTTCACGCTGAGCGGCGGCTCTAGTGGCGCAGGCGGTTATTCCGGGGCAGGCGGGGACACTGCTACCCTGCCGCTTGAGTCAGGGATTGTCCGGGCGTCTGTCGTCTCCGTTGGGTCCTTCGGGCCGGCCGGGCGGGCTGATCCGGTGCGCGCCGAGCCCGACGTTTTTGATCCCGAACGCGCTGTGACGGGTGCTGCTGAGGCTGAGGAACTCGCCACAATCAACCCGAGCCTTTATCTGAGCTCCACTGACGGCGTCGATGAAGACGGCCAACGTGCGGCGGACGGTGCGGACAGCATCGGTGAGGACCAGAACCAGCAGGCCGAACCGGATCCCGAGCTCCAGACCACCGGCTACGACCACCTGTGGGACCAAACTGTCATGCGGCGCGTGGAGGACGCTGCGGTGCGTCCACCTGAGGAAGCTAACCCGTCGGACGAGATAGACGTTCAGCAGGACGCTGCTCAGGTGTCGGAACAACCGTCACAGCCGTCAGAACGACTACAGCAGGCGGAGCTGTCAGAGCAGTCAGAGTCGCCAGAGCTGTCGGAGCAGTCAAAGCCAAAGCCGGAGCCGTCCACGCCGCCGGCCGATGCGTCGCCGATACCGCTGGCTGCACCGGGGCAGCTGATCGACTCCGTACCGTGGGCACGCAAGAGTGCCGGGACCGGCGGAACGGCAACAGGGCCCGTAACCTCAAACAAGTCCGCAACCCCAATCACCCCTGACACGTCGATCACGCCTGACGCCCCCGCACCGAAGCAGCCCCGCGACCTTCTCGACGCCGAAGATCACGATGGCCAGACGATCATGCGCAGCGACCTGCAGGGCCCACCATCGCAGCAGCCTGTCCAACCGGCAGCCGAGCCGCGTCCCGGTACCGGACCTTTGGTGCTGGCAAGGCTGTGCGGGCAGGGTCACGCCAATCCGCCCGAAGCATCGGACTGCAAAGTCTGTTCCCAGCCCCTTGACGGCGAACCGCGGGAGGTCCGCCGGCCAAGCCTTGGCACGATGCGCATTTCAACCGGTGAGGTGGTGGACCTGGACCAGTCGCTGATCATTGGCCGGCAGCCGTCCGTCTCACGGGTTCAGGGCCGTGGCATGCCGAAACTGGTGCAGGTCACCAGCTCCGGCGGGGATATTTCGCGCTCGCACGTCGAGGTGCGGCTCGACGGCTGGCACGTCCTGCTCTGCGATCTCAAGGCCACCAACGGCACGGTGCTGATTCGCGCGGGCCAGCCGCCACGCCGCCTGGGCGAATCGGAGACCGCGTTCCTCCTTGATGGTGATGTCGCCCAGCTCGGTGACGACATCTTCCTGCGCTTCGAGGGCCTGCGATGACTTCACGGCGCGCCGCCGCACCACCGCCGCACATCCCCGGCTACCGCTACGTCAGCCTGCTCGGATCGGGCGGTTTCTCGGACGTGTACCTGTACGAGCAGGACCGTCCGCGCCGTCGCGTAGCCGTCAAGGTCCTGGTGTCCGGTCTGCTGACCGAAGGCGCCCGCAAGGCCTTCGAGTCCGAGGCCAACCTCATGGCTCAGCTCTCCACGCACCCGTATATCGTCACGATCTATGAAGCGAACGTCACCGACGACGGGCACTCCTACCTCGCAATGGAATACTGCTCGCGCCCGAGCCTGGACGTGCGGTACCGCAAGGGGCGGCTCTCGCTGGCGGAAACACTGACGATCGGCATTCAGGTCGCTTCAGCCGTCGAGTCCGCCCACCGCGCCGGCATCGTGCACCGCGACATCAAACCGGCAAACATCCTGGTCACCGAATACAACCGTCCGGCGCTCACGGACTTCGGCATCTCCGGCACCACGGACGGCGGCGCCGATGAGGACCTCGGCATGTCCATCCCCTGGTCCCCGCCGGAAGCATTCGAGGGCGGCAGCGTGGACGGGATACGGATGGACGTCTGGTCCCTCGGAGCCACCCTCTACACGCTTCTTGCCGGCCGCTCGCCCTTCGTGTTCCCGGGCCTGGACAATTCGCAGAGCCAGTTGATGGACCGCATCGGGTCAATGCCGCTTGCCCCGATCGGCAGGGATGATGTGCCGCAATCCCTGGAGCTTGCGCTGGCAACAGCGATGGCCAAGAACCCGGCCGCCCGCTACAGTTCGGCACACTCCTTTGCGCTTTCGCTGCAGCGGATCCAGACGGAACTGGGCATCTCGGTCACCCCGTTTGAAGTTCTGGATGACACCGAACACGTGTATCAGAACGACGACGGCGCCGAAGCCACCCGCGTGCGCAAGGTCGTCTCCATCGACCCGGAGTCTTCCACCTTTTCACCCACCTTCCTGACGGCGGCGTCCACCGCGCCCAGTCGCCCTTCGCACGGTTCCGTGCCCACCTACTCCGCGCCGTCGTCGTCCATGTCCTCCAGGGTCGACCAACCTCCAGCAGCGGAGGACGCGGCAGACAATAGCGCAACCGAAGACCACGCGTGGCGGGACCGCACCATCCTTCGTGGCGGTGAGCCGCAGGGCGACTCCGTCCGTCTGGATACGACGCTCGGCAGGCCCGTGGGTACGGGGCTGGAAGCCGCTCCAGCCGACGCCGAACCCTTCCGTCGCAAGCGCAGCCCACTGGTGGGCATCCTGCTGGGGCTGGTGCTGCTGGCCGGCGTCGGTATCGGGGTATTCGCCGTCGTGAACGGACAACCGGAAGACCAACCGATTGTGGCACCGCCCACCCAGCCGCCGCCGGACGCGCTGGCCGGTGTTGAGGGCGTTGTGCCGGCGCCCACGAAGATCACCGCAGGGGAGTCCGGCAACACCGTCGTCTTCACCTGGACGAATCCCGATCCGCAGGAAGGTGACGTCTACCGCTTCCGGACCGTGACCGTCACCGAGGAGGGGGACTGGGACCGCACAGTGCAGACCGAGGCGCCCGTCGCGGCCAATCCGGACGGACGCACCTGCGCTGATATACAGATAGTGCGGGCAAACGGAACTGCTTCCGAGCCCGAACGCGCCTGCTGGCCTGAGTGAGTTGAAGGGAATACCCGTGGGGGAACTGGCAATAGATTATTGCGGTGAGTGGCATGAGCCGAAGGACGGAGAGCCGTTCAACATCGGTCGCGAAGGCGATCTTGAGGTGGACGACAATCCGTACCTGCACCGCAAGTTCCTCCAGATCGCCCATCAGAACGGAATCTGGTGGCTCAATAACGTGGGCACCATGCTCTCAGCCACCGTTGCGGACACCACCGGCGGAATGCAGGCGTGGGTTGCGCCCGGTGCCAGGATTCCGCTGGTCTTCGGGCAGACCCGCGTTGTCTTCACGGCCGGCCCCACTACCTATGAGTTCGACGTGCACCTGAAGACCCCCGCCTTCCGCCAGGAGCGCCAGGTCGACGACGGCTCCGGGACAACGACGATCGGCCCGGTTCGCTTCACCGATTCGCAGCGTGCGCTGATCGTAGCGCTCGCTGAACCGATGCTGCGCCGTGAAGGGACCGGGTTCAGTTCCATTCCGTCCTCTGCAGCGGCTGCGCAACGGTTGGGCTGGGCGCTGACCAAGTTCAACCGCAAGCTGGACAACGTGTGCGACAAACTGGACCGGGTGGGAGTCGTGGGCCTGCGCGGAGGCGGCGGCAAGCTCGCCACCAACCGGCGCGCCCGGCTGGTGGAACATGCCGTGACCTCGCACCTGGTCACGCCCGAGGACCTCGATCTGCTCGAAACCATGAAGGGCAAGGCGGATGAGGACTGAGCTGTCCGCGCTGTTCCGTCCTGACGTCCACCTCAACCACCCGGAGTGTTCCTGACATGTTGCTGCGCCTCACCCTGCGGCGTGATCCTGACCCCGCGAAGGATCTCGCTGTCACCGTGGACGGGCTCGCTACCGTAAGCGATGTTGCCCGCGAGCTGTATGTGGCTGATCCGGCGCGTGCGGGCGCTGAACCTCCCGGTCAGTTGTCCCTGACAGTCGAGGAGTCCTACGTTGCCGGCGGCATGCGCGGCCGAACGCTCAATCCCGACGTCAGCCTGTTTGAATCGGGTCTGCGGCCCGGCTCCGCCGTGACTATCAGCCGGGTCAGCGACCAGTTCAACGTGCCGGGACAGGACCGGGGGCCGGCGGTCGCCACGCTCCGGGTTCTGTCAGGGCCCGACGCCGGCAGGGAATTTTCGCTGCCGGCCGGCGCCAGCTACCTGGGCCGGGACCGCAACTGCGATATCCGCTTCGCCGATCCGATGATGTCCAAGCGGCACGCTCGGATCAACGTGGCCGACGGCATTGAGATCATCGATACGAACTCCGCGAACGGCCTGCTCATGGGCGGCACGAGGGTGGAGCGGACAACCCTGACCAGCGCGGATGAGATCACGCTGGGAGACACCACCCTTGCCGTGGTGCCGCTGACCCGCGCCTACTCCGCCGATCCCACCAACCCGCTCATAGAGTTCAACCGCTCGCCGCGCGTTGTACCGGCCTTCGTCGAGAAGCCCAAGCAGATTCCGGCGGGCCCGCGGCGGCCGAATCCCATGCGCTTCCCCTACCTGCTGCTCATTGCGCCGATCCTGCTGGGCGCCATCATGTTCTCCATTACGCGCAGCCCGTTCAGCCTGATTTTCATTCTCATGATGCCGATGATCCTGGTGGGCAGCTACCTCGACCAGCGCATCAACGCCAAGCGGACCTTCCGGGAGGCTGTGGCGCAGTTCCGCGACTCGATGGCGTTCTTCCGCAGCGACATCGAAAGGACACGGAAAGTAGAGCGTGCCGTCCGGCATGCCGAGGCGCCCTCGGTAGCGGACACCGTCGACGCTGTCTACAAGCTGGGCCCGTTGTTGTGGACGCACCGCCCTGAGCATGACTTTTTCCTGAGCCTGCGGTTCGGTACCGGCCGTGCACCGTCCCGGATCGAGCTGTCTGAACCTGCCGGTTCAGACACACTGCCCGAGTTCTCTGAGGAGATCCGCGACGCCGCAGAGGAGTACGCCTACATCGACGACGTACCCATCGTGGCGAATCTCCGTCTGTCCGGCGCACTGGGCGTCGCTGGGGCACGCGGGATCGTTGACGACGTAGCACGCGGACTGGTCATCCAGGCAATCGGGCTGCATTCACCGGCCGAGCTGACCGTTGTTGCGTTGACCTCGGTGCAGTCGAAGGAACGGTGGGGCTGGCTGCAGTGGCTCCCGCACACCGGCTCAGTCCACAGCCCGTTGACCGGTGACCATCTGGCGGCCGGACCGGCCGCGGCGGGACTGTTGTTGTCCCGGCTGGAGGACCTCGTCTCGGTCCGCGCTGCCGAACGCTCGGGGGTCGCGCTCCGCGGGCGGCTGGACCCCACGAAGGAAGTGGAACAGCCTGTGCCGGTCACGCCGTCGGTCCTCGTGGTGGTGGAGGACGATGTCACGGCTGACCGCGCCCGCCTGACCAGGGTTGCCGAGGCAGGAGCGGACGTCGGCGTCCATGTTGTGTGGGTTGCCGGAACGGTTGCGGCGCTGCCGGCGGCCTGCCGCGACTTCCTCTTTGTCGACGGCGACGCGGCGAACGTCAGCGGCCAGGTGCGGTTGGGTGAACTGTCGACGCCGGTCAGCTGCGAAAGCGTGGATCTTGAGCTGGCAGGGCAGCTGGCGCGGATGCTGACTCCCGTCGTCGATGTCGGCAAGCCTGTGGAGGATGATTCGGATCTTCCGCGTGCAGTCTCCTACGTGACGCTGGCGGGGCATGAACTGGTGGAGGCGACGACAGCGGTCGCCGACCGCTGGACGGAGAATAACTCGGTGGCGTCCCGTGCGCTGCCCAACCGGAAGCACCAGGGATCGCTTCGTGCGCTGGTGGGTTCGAAGGGCGTCGAGCCGATGTACCTGGACCTCAAGACCGAGGGGCCTCATGCCCTGGTCGGTGGAACCACCGGCGCCGGCAAGTCCGAGTTCCTGCAGTCCTGGGTGCTCGGCATGGCCGCTGCGTACAGTCCGGACCGGCTCACCTTCCTGTTTGTCGACTACAAGGGTGGAGCGGCGTTTGCCGACTGCGTGAAGCTACCGCATACGGTAGGGCTGGTCACGGACCTGTCGCCGCACCTGGTGCGGCGGGCGCTGACCTCGCTGCGGGCCGAGCTGCACTACCGGGAACACCTGTTCAACCGCAAGAAGGCCAAGGACCTGCTGGCCATGGAGCGGGATGCGGATCCGGAGACGCCGCCCTCCCTCGTCATTGTTGTGGACGAATTCGCCGCGCTCGCCCGCGAGGTGCCGGAGTTTGTCGACGGGGTGGTCGATATAGCGGCGCGCGGTCGGTCACTCGGCCTGCACCTGATCCTGGCAACGCAACGGCCGTCCGGTGTCATCAAGGACAACCTGCGCGCCAACACCAACCTCCGGATTGCTTTGCGGATGGCTGACACGGATGATTCACAGGACATCCTCGGGACGCCGATGGCTGCCTACTTCAGCCCCACCATTCCGGGCCGTGGTGCTGCCAAGACGGGGCCCGGCCGCATCCAGAGCTTCCAGACGGGCTATGCGGGGGGCTGGACCACGCGTGCACCTGCGCGTCCGCGCATCGACGTGGTGGAGATGAACTTCGGCTCAGGCACGAGGTGGGAGTCTGCAGCAGATGAGGTTGTCTCCGAGCCGGGTGGGCCGAATGACATCGCGCGGATCGTGGGCAATGTTTCCCAGGCGGCGCTGGAGCTTGGCATCAAACCGCCGCGCAAGCCCTGGCTGGCCGAACTGGCCGAGGCATACGACTTCTCGAAGCTGCCCAACCCGCGTACCGATGAATCGCTGCTGCTTGGCGTCACTGATGATCCGGAGCACCAGGAGCAGCCCACGGTCTTCTACCAGCCGGATGTCGACGGGAATTTGGCGATCCTTGGATCCGGTGGGTCCGGCAAGTCCACCGCCCTGCGGACCCTCGCCATCGGGTGTGCTGTGACGGTGCGGGGTGGTCCGGTGCAGGTGTACGGCATTGACTGCGCGTCCAATGGGCTGCAGATGCTCGGTCAGTTGCCCCACGTAGGCGCGATCCTTGACGGGGATGATTCCGAGCGGATTGGCAGGCTGCTCCGGTACCTGCGCGGAATCATCACCGAACGTGCTGACCGGTTTGCCGAGGTGCGGGCAGGAAGTATCTCCGAGTACCGGAGGCTGGCTGGCCGGCCGGACGAACCGAGAATCCTGCTCCTGGTCGACGGCATCACCACCTTCCGGGAGACCTACGAGTTCAAGGGGCGGGAGCGCCACTTCGAACTGTTCCAGCAGATCGCGACCGATGGCCGTCCCATGGGTGTGCACATTGTCGTGACCGGTGAACGCACCAATTCACTGCCGCCGTCGTTGGCGTCATCGATCAGCCGCCGGATCATCCTCCGGATGGCAGCCAAGGACGACTACTCGACCCTCGGGGTGCCGCGCGACGTACTTTCGAGCTCGTCTCCACCCGGTCGCGGGCTGCTAGACGGGCTGGAGGTGCAGCTCGCCGTCTTCGGCGGCAACGCCAACCTGGAACTCCAGGCTCGCGAGGTCGAACGCATGCGTGATGCCATGCTGCGCCAGGGCGTTCCGCAGGCGCCCGGCGTGCTCAGCCTGCCGGAGTCGATCGATCTGGACGTGCTGCCGGCGGCGCAGGCGGGTTCAGCAGTGATCGGCGTCGACGACTTCAACCTCGAGCCTGCAGCCGTTGCTGCAACCGGGGCGTTCATGGTGTCCGGCCCGCCTGGGTCCGGGCGGACAGTCGCGCTCGTGACGCTGGCAGCGGCGCTGCAGAAGTCGTCGCCGAATGTCAGGCGGATCTACCTCGGTGCGCGGCGATCGACGGTGGCGTCGCTCGGGCTGTGGGACGAGGCCCATGTGACGGCGGCACTGGTACAGTCGGAGCTAGCGCGGCTCGCAACCTTGGCGGACGGCGCCGAGGGGTCGGTGGCGTTCTTTATCGAGGGCCTGACGGAGTTCAGCGATTCGCTGGCGGAACTCGAGCTGGGCTCGCTGGTGAAGGCTGCAGTGAAAGCCGGGCAATGGGTGGTCGGGGAGGCTGAGACCTCAACCTGGTCCAGCGCCTGGAACCTGTCCGGTCCGTTCAAGTCGGGCAGGCGGGGGCTTCTGCTCAACCCGAACGAGCTCGACGGCGACACGCTCCTGAACACGTCGCTCGGACGGACGGCCGGAAACCGGTTCATACCGGGCCGCGGGTACGTGATCGGCCGCGGAAAGGCCTACAAGCTACAGGTCGCTACAACGATGGGCGGCCTGGACTGACGCGCCGATCCGCCCCGTGCTTGGGGAGTGCCGCTTGGGGAGCGCTGCTTGGGGAGTGGTGCTTGGGGAGCGGTCCCCATCGACACTTCACGTGGGGCTTGGATAGGTTGTAGTTGGTCGCTCAGATGGGGAGCCCGCGAGGGAGGTCCCGGCTTGGGCAGGCGGTTCCGGAAATGCCGGACCGCCACAGACGAAAGGTGGGGACAATGAGCAACGTTACGCACGGTAACAACCCGGAGCAGATGGGACAGCTGGCACAGCTGCTTAGCCAGAAGTCCGAAGAACTGAACCAGACCGCCAACCAGCTGACGCAGCAGCTCGGCAACACAGCCTGGGTTGGCCCGGACTCCGAGCGCTTCCGCGGCGAGTGGGAAACCCACCGCGCGCAGCTGACCCAGATTGCAGCCCAGCTGCAGGAAGTCAGCGCAACCGTACAGCGCAACCGCCAGGATCAGGAAGCAACCTCCAACGCGTAGGTTCTTTCGGACGGCTGAACGGCCCGCGGCTTCGGCTGCGGGCCGTTTGCGTTAACCCCATCCTTCAACGCGGGCAAGTGTCGGAGGTCTGGGGCAAGATAGGAAGCGTGGCCACAGTGAACCAACACGCCGATGCGCATTCCGAAGCAGGTCCCAACGTCGAGCTGCCCGCCGACGAGGTGCCGGATGACTCCCTGAAGGAGGAATACGGCAGCCTTGTCGAGGAGGTTCGGCGTCACCGTTTCGCGTACTACAACGAGAATGCGCCGCTGGTCTCGGACGCAGAGTTCGATGAACTGTTCCGCCGGTTGGAACAGATCGAGGCAGAGCACCCGGAGCTGATCTCCAATGATTCCCCTACACAGGAGGTCGGCGGGGATGTGTCTGCCGCCTTCTCGCCAGTGCAGCATCTGCAACGGATGTACAGCCTGGAAGACGTATTCTCCACGGATGAGCTCGAGGCATGGGTCCGGCGTGCCGAGGCCAGTATCGAGTCGCAGCGTCCGGGAGGCGGCGTGTCGTGGCTGACCGAGCTGAAAATTGACGGCCTCGCAGTCAACCTTCTCTACCGCAACGGGGAACTTGTCCGGGCAGCAACCCGCGGTGACGGAGCAACCGGTGAGGACATCACGCACAATGTCCTCACCATCAAGACAATTCCGCGCAGGCTCAAGGGCTCCGATCATCCGGCAGAGGTGGAAATCCGGGGGGAGGTGTTCTTCCCCTCAAAAGAATTCAGCCAGCTCAACGAGTTCATGGTTGAAGCAGGCAAGGCGCCGTTCGCCAATCCCCGCAATGCGGCGGCAGGCTCACTTAGGCAAAAGGACCCGGCGCTCACTGCCCAGCGGCCGCTGGACATGTATGTGCACGGGATCGGTGCGCGCGAGGGTCTGCAAGCCGAAAGCCAGTCGGAAACTTACGGCTTGCTTGAGCAATGGGGGCTGCCCGTCTCGCCGTACTTCAAAGTGCTCGGTTCCTATCAGGAGGTCCTCGACTTCATTCAGCACTATGGCGAGCACCGTCATGATCTGCTGCATGAAATTGACGGGATTGTTGTCAAAGTAGACAGCTTCGCCCTGCAGCGGGCCCTCGGACACACCTCTCGTGTGCCGCGGTGGGCTGTCGCGTACAAGTATCCGCCGGAGGAAGTGAACACCAAGCTTCTGGATATCCGGGTCAATGTGGGCCGCACCGGGCGCGTGACGCCCTACGGCATGATGGTTCCCGTGAAGGTCGCAGGCTCCACCGTGGAGATGGCCACACTGCACAACCAGGAGGTCGTCAAGGCCAAGGGAGTGCTCATCGGTGACATCGTGGTGCTCCGCAAGGCCGGCGATGTCATCCCGGAAATTGTCGGTCCGGTAGTGGCGCTTCGCTCGAAGCAGGATCCGCCGCCCCACGAGTTTGTGATGCCTACCGAGTGTCCCTCCTGCGGGACACCGTTGGCACCTGCAAAAGAGGGCGACGTCGACATCCGCTGTCCTAACGCAAAGTCCTGTCCATCCCAGCTGCGGGAGAGGGTCTTTCACGTAGCAGGCCGCGGTGCCTTCGACATTGAGGCGCTGGGCTGGGAAGCGGCGATCGCCCTCACCCAGCCCGCTGAACCTCACGAACCGCCGCTGACCACCGAAGCGAACCTGTTCAGGCTGACCCCCGAAAAGCTCGCCGATGTGCGAATCCTTCGGGACAAAAAGATCAAGGGCGTGGTCAGCGGCCAGGAACTCGTTCCCTATTTCTATACGCGTGGAACAGCAAAGAAGCCTTCGGAACCAACCGCGAACACACGGAAGCTGTTCGCGGAGCTGGAGAAAGCCAAATCGCAGCCTTTGTGGCGTGTGCTGGTTGCGCTGTCCATCCGCCATGTCGGGCCAACGGCGTCGCGGGCGCTGGCCACTGCATTCGGTTCAATGGACCGGATCCGCGGTGCCAGCGAAGAGGAACTGGCCAACGTCGACGGCGTAGGCCCAACCATCGCGGCAGCTCTGAAGGAATGGTTCGCGGAGGACTGGCACTGCGAGATCGTCGACCGGTGGGCAGAAGACGGAGTTCGCATGGCGGATGAGGTGGATGAGTCCATGCCACGCACGCTGGAGGGGCTCACCGTCGTCGTCACCGGTTCTCTTGAAGGCTTTAGCCGTGACGAAGCGAAGGAAGCCATCATTCAGCGCGGAGGCAAGGCGTCGGGTTCAGTGTCGAAGAACACCAGTTACGTGGTGGCGGGGGAGAACGCGGGAACCAAGCTCGATAAGGCTGAGCAGCTTGGACTGCCGGTCCTGGATGAAGACGGTTTCCGGAAGCTGCTTGAGGAGGGAAGCGTATGAATACCAGTGCCAGCCCGGCAGAACTGCTACACGTTGCGTTGCAGGCCGCTGAAGCGGGTGCGGCAGTGTTGCGGAAGCGCGGTGAGGGTGAGCTTCAGGCGGAGAACAAGAGTTCGGACAGTGACTGGGTGACGGCTTTCGACACGGCTGCCGAGCGGGCCGTCCGTGATGTGATCTGGCGGTCCCGCCCGCATGATGCGATCACCGGCGAGGAGTACGGCACCACCGTGCCTGAAGGTCCATCTTCCGACGTTCGCTGGTCCATAGACCCACTTGATGGAACCACCAATTTCATCCGGAACATCGTCTACTACGGTACGTCTGTAGCAGCCGTGGACAACGACGGCGTGTGGCTGGCGGGCGTCGTTCATGCGCCTGCGCTGGACCGGGTGTACTGGGCATCGCACGGGCAGGGAGCGTGGGTACGTGAACGGGGTACCGTGCGGCAGTTGCACGGTCCGGCTGAAGGCAGACCGGGCACGCTGGTGGGGAGTGGCTTCACCTACAACCCCGGGCAGCGTTCCCAGCAGCTGGGTGAACTGGGTGAGCTGCTGGCGGGGCACGGTGATCTGCGGCGGATCGGGTCGGCTGCTCTGGATTTGTGCATGGTGGCTGACGGCACGCTGGATGCCTATGTCGAGCGAGGATTGAACGAGCATGACTGGGCGGCCGGTGCGCTGATTGCCGAGGAAGCAGGCGTGGCCGTACGTCGGCCCGGCGTTACCTCGGTCCTCGATGGCGGGCCGGATGAAGCCGAGCGCTTCTCGGCTTTCACAGTGGCCGGTCCGCAGTCGGTTATTGATGTTACGGAACGTCTGGAGCTCAGGACGTGACGGTCAGTTGGCAGAAGGTCTTTTCGACGCTGGCCTCAGAACCTCTTCGGGATGCGTATGCGCGGGCCATTCTTGGTGAGGACGTCAGTACCCGGTCCAGGGAGTTTTCGAAGCTCGTTGAATCGGGGCTGCTGTTGAGCGATGGATCCGTCAATGACGGGATGTTCAAGGACGTACTAGGTTCTGCGGCGGGTGCGCGGCCACGTGGAGTGGACCGGTTCTTTCACGAGGGCAGACTCGATGGATTGCCGGCGGGCCAGGTGGACCGGTTGGCGGTGCTGGAGCACCTTGCCGATCGGTTGTTCCCGCTTGATCAGGAGCTGGATGAGCCGGTAGTGAACCTATTGGTAGCGACGGTTACGGGGGACATCCCGACTCTTCGGCGTGCGCTTGTCGACTTCGGGTTTCTGGTGCGCAACCCAGACGGAACGCGGTACCGGAGAGCGCCTGCCGGCTAAATTAATCTGATCGTTGCATTCGTCCGGCGCTCGCGGTTCGTTGGTCTGCCACACTCAGATCATCGCTCGTCCAACGCAAGAGGAGGCGTCCATGGACATTAACATCAGGTCGGCGGACCGGAACGATTTCGCAGAGATCCGACGCATCACTGTGGCCGCCTATTCGGATGCCGGCTACATCGACGATGAGTACGCATACAACCACATCCTGGCGGCGATTGAGGAGGGGTACTCCGGGTCATCATTACTGGTTGCGGAATCGGCCGGAAAAATTGTGGGATCGGTTTTTGTTACGAGGGCCGGCGGTGATTTCAGTGATGTCGCCCATGACGGTGAACTCGAGTTTCGGATGCTCGCAGTTGAGCCCGGCGAACAGCACAAGGGGATCGGGCACGCGCTGGTGGCGGCCGTGATCGAGCGGGCTCGCATGGATCCTGACGTGTCGGCGGTTGTCCTGACCATCGCACCGAACATGGATGGACAGCACAAGTTGTACGAGTCAATGGACTTTGTCAGGGTTCCTGCCCGGAACTTTCTGTTGTCCGATACCTTTGCGTTGCACGTCTACAAGCTCACTCTCTAGGAACCTTCGTCTCTGCTGTTGAGAGTCGGCTGGGAGCGGGCGTGTCCTACCGGGAGTCAGTCGGCGTGTTCCGGTGGCCAGGTGACAGCGAAGCGCTCGAAGATAATCTCGTCATCCTCTGACCATTGCCGGCCGCTAGCGGCGCTGACCCGTGTGAAGTAGCGCCGGTGTTCGTGCTGCCAGCTTGCGAGGGTTCCGTCGTCTTCGCCTTCGTCGGCGGCGAAGGCCGCATCAGCGCTGGTGAAAGGGCCGATACGAAGCTCTGTGCTGCGGATGATGATGCGGGGGTTTCCTTCGCCATCGCAGGCGATCCAGTGGGAACCAATGCGCGGTACCTCGTCACCGCATGCCAGGAATTCAGCGACCATTTCCGCCGTCGCCCGTTTCCGGCCGTCAATGACCAGGCTCAGAAGCTCGTCGGCCAACCACTTCGAATCACCAAAGTGATCAACCGTGTATCCGGGCGAGGCGGCCACCGCTTCGGGATGTGCTTCGGCATAAGCGTTCCACATGAGGGCGGCTGCTGAAAGATCCGGTGGAGAGACTGGTTCAGGCTGCACGTCATCATGGTCGCAGGCAGCATCAGCCGGCCGCAATAGCCGCAGACAGCCGTCTGGTTGTCCAGCCGGGTGCGATTGTTCAGCAGAGTGTCCAGTAGTGGTTGCGTCGGGGTTGTTGGTCGAGGTGTGGGGTCAAATGCTCGGCGAGTTGATCCTGTCCCATTCCCGCGAACCCTGCCACGAAACGCGAGGTGTACGCGGCCACGAGCTGCTTCAGCTCGCTGATCGAAGGTTGGGAGCAACCGGCCGGATCATCGAATTCGAAGTCGGGGAGAGCGCGCAGCCGTTCGCCGGGGAGGGCGTCGAGTGCGGCTGTCAGGCTCATACTTAATTCTATTAGAAAGCGTATTCGAACGAAAGGGTTTGTGGATGACGGATAACGCAGTTGCCCGTGTCTCGGCCCTCCCGATCGACCGTAATGAATTCAGTGGCGAGGGCGCCTCGGCTTTCATTCGGCGAGCCCGGTAATAAGAACCGGGTGCGTCACAATAGATAGGCGGATCTTCCGTCCGCTTCAGATCCGCCCACTCCACGACAAGGCTCTGCGTTATGTCCTTCACTATCCGTCGCGTCACTGCAGCAGATTACGACGACGTCCGCCGGATCACCCGGGACGCCTACATTCACGCCGGCTACTTCAGCGACCCAGACCACCCCTACGTGCAGATTCTCTCCGATATCGAGCACAGGGCCGAACACGCCGAGGTATGGGTAGGGGAGGAGGGCGGCGTAGTCGTCGGTTCCTTTGCCATTACGTTCGAAGGTCAGCGATACACCGACATCGCACGCGCGGGGGAGCTGGAGTTCCGCATGCTCGCTGTGGATCCCGCCGTCCAGCGTGGTGGGTTTGGGCGCCGGATGGTCGAGTGGATCATCGACTACGCGCGCGCCCTGGACGGCATCGACGCCGTCAGCCTGACCAGTGGCTCCGACATGGTGCGGGCGCACCGACTGTACGAATCCTTGGGGTTCGAACGCGTGCCAAGCCGTGACTGGTGGGTGCGCGACGAAGACATCCAGCTATGGGTCTTCAGGCTTGGGCTGCAACCGGACAGGACTGTCACCTCCCGCCCGTAGACTAGAACCCGAAACCCGCCATCTCGAGATCCTGGAGAAACATGCCCGAGATCACCCGTGAGGACGTCGCGCATCTGGCACGGCTTGCCCACATCGACATGACCGGCGAGGAGCTGGACCGGATGACCGGCGAGCTCTCCGTCATCGTCGACTCCATCAAGACCGTCAGCGAAGTTGCCGGTGAGGACGTTCCCGCAACCAGCCACCCCATTCCGCTGAGCAATGTCTACCGCGATGACGTCATCGGTGAAACGCTCACCAACGAGGAAGCCCTCAGCGGCGCCCCGGACAACGCAGCCGGCCGCTTCAAGGTCCCCGCAATCCTGGACGAGGAGTAAAAATGACCGATCTCACCAGGCTCAGCGCTGCCCAGCTTGCCGAGAAGCTTTCCTCCCGCCAGGTGTCGGCAATGGAAGCTGTCCAGGCGCACCTCGATCGCATCGGTGAAGTGGATCCGGCGATCAACGCGTTCCTCCACGTCAACACTGATGAAGCCCTTCGCGTAGCATCCGAGGTGGACAAGGAGCGGTCAATTGGAGATGCGATGCATCCGCTCGCAGGCGTCCCTATTGCCGTCAAGGACCTCATCGTCACCAAAGGCCAGCCAACCACAGCCGGCTCCAAGATCCTCGAGGGCTGGCACAGCCCCTATGACGCGACTGTCGTCCGGCGCCTTCGCGACGCCAAGATGCCGATCCTCGGCAAGACCAACCTGGACGAATTCGCCATGGGCTCCTCCACGGAGCACTCCGCTTACGGTCCAACCCGCAACCCGTGGGACCTCGACCGCATCCCCGGCGGTTCCGGCGGCGGGTCAGCGGCCGCCGTCGCCGCCTTCGAAGCGCCGCTGGCGCTCGGAACCGACACCGGCGGTTCCATCCGCCAGCCCGGCGCCGTGACCGGAACCGTCGGCGTCAAGCCGACCTACGGCGGTGTGTCCCGCTACGGTGCCATCGCCATGGCGTCCTCCCTCGACCAGATCGGCCCCGTCACCCGCACGGTGCTGGACGCCGCACTCCTCCACGAGGTCATCGGCGGCCACGATCCACACGACTCCACCTCGCTGACTGATCCCGTCGGCGCTCTCGCCGAGGCTGCACGCAACGCGGACGTCAAGGGCCTGCGCATCGGCGTCATCAAGGAATTGCAGGGAGAGGGTTACCAGGACGGCGTCCAGGCACGCTTCACTGAAGCACTGGACCTGCTGCGCCAAGCGGGTGCCGACGTCGTCGAGGTTTCCTGCCCCAATTTCAAGTACGCGCTGGGCGCCTACTACCTGATCATGCCTTCGGAAGCCTCATCCAACCTTGCCAAGTACGACGGCGTCCGCTTCGGTCTGCGCGTCGTGCCCGACGGCGCTCCCACCATTGAGCGCGTCATGGGCGCCACCCGCGCAGCCGGCTTCGGCGACGAAGTGAAGCGCCGCATCATCCTTGGCACCTACGCACTGAGCGCCGGGTACTACGACGCCTATTACGGCTCCGCACAGAAAGTCCGCACCCTGATCCAACGGGACTTCGACGCCGCCTTCACTCAGGCAGACGTTCTTATCTCGCCCACGGCTCCGACCACGGCCTTCAAGCTGGGGGAGAAGCTGGACGATCCGCTCGCCATGTACCTGAACGACGTCGCCACTATCCCTGCGAACATGGCCGGCGTGCCGGGCATCTCAGTACCCGGAGGCCTGGCTGACGGACTGCCGGTGGGCATCCAGTTCCTCGCCCCCGCGCGCCAGGATGCACGGCTCTACCGGGCAGGCGCCGCACTGGAAGCGCTGCTGGAAGACACCTGGGGCGGACCTTTGCTGGCACAGGCACCCGAGATCGCTGGAGTGAAGTAAATGAGCACTGCAACCGCCGAAATTCTATCCTTCGACGAGGCCATGGAGAAGTTTGATCCAGTCCTCGGGTTCGAGGTGCACGTTGAATTGAACACCCGCACCAAGATGTTCTCCTCAGCGCCGAACGCCTTCGGAGACACACCCAACACCAACGTCACACCGGTTGACCTTGGGCTTCCCGGCGTTCTGCCCGTCATCAACCGGGTAGCCGTCGAATCCTCCATCAAGATCGGCCTGGCGCTGGGCTGCAAAATCGCCGAGAAATGCCACTTCGCGCGGAAGAACTACTTCTACCCGGACACTCCGAAAAACTTCCAGACCTCGCAGTATGACGAGCCCATCGCCTACGACGGCTCCATCGACATCGAGCTCGCCGACGGCACCGTGTTCACCATCGAGATCGAACGCGCCCACATGGAGGAGGACGCCGGCAAGCTGACCCACATGGGCGGCGCCACGGGACGCATCCAGGGTGCGGAATTCTCGCTGGTCGACTACAACCGTGCCGGCGTTCCCCTCGTGGAAATCGTCACCAAGCCGATCGTCGGCGTTGGCGCGCGCGCGCCGGAACTGGCCAAGGCCTACGTGGCAGCTATCCGCGAGATCGTGAAGAACCTCGGCGTTTCCGACGCAAAAATGGAGCGCGGCAACGTCCGCTGTGATGCCAACGTCTCCCTCAAGCCCAAGGGCCAGGAGAAGTTCGGCACCCGCACCGAGACGAAGAACGTCAACTCACTGCGTGCCGTTGAGCACGCTGTCCGGTACGAGATCCAGCGCCACGCCGCAGTGCTCGACGCCGGAGGCACCATCACGCAGGAAACCCGCCACTGGCACGAGGACACCCGGTCGACGACGGCGGGGCGCCCCAAGTCCGATGCCGACGACTACCGCTACTTCCCGGAACCTGACCTGGTGCCCGTGGTTACCGACGACGCCTGGATCGAGAAGCTCCGCAGCGAGCTCCCTGAACCTCCCGCCGCACGCCGCAAGCGCCTCCAGGCCGACTGGGGTTACTCGGACGCTGAGTTCCGCGACGTGGTGAACGCCGGTGTCATGGACGCCATTGAGGAGACCATCGCTGCCGGCGTCAAACCGGCAACAGCGCGCAAATGGTGGATGGGTGAGATCTCCCGCCGAGCCAAGATCGCTGATGTTGAACCCGCTGAATTGGGTGTGACCCCTGCGCTGATCGTGGAACTGCAGGGCCTCATCGACGCCGGCAAGATCAACGACAAGCTCTCACGCGAAGTGCTCGACGGCGTCCTCGCGGGCGAAGGCACGCCCACCGAAGTAGTGTCGCAGCGCGGCCTTGAGGTCGTGTCAGACGACGGCGCCCTCCTCGAAGCGATTGACGGCGCCCTTGCCGCGCAGCCCGATGTCGCGGAGAAGATCCGTGGCGGGAAGCTGCAGGCAGTCGGAGCAATTGTGGGCGGAGTCATGAAGGCCACCCGCGGCCAGGCAGACGCCGGGCGAGTTCGTCAACTCATCCTCGAACGCCTCGGGGTTGAGGGCTAGCCGGCATCAGCGACAGGTTGGTTCGCGCGGTCCGGGGTCGTCAGCGAGAGCGAGCTAACCGGACATGAACGGGAGTAACCCGGACGGGGTGGGCGATATTGCTCAACGGTGTCCGGGTTGCTCCTGCAGGGGGTGACGACAACGTGACCAGAATGCCGCCAGCAGAGGTGGACGTCACCGCCGCCCTGGTCATGCGCCTGCTCGCTGACCAGCACCCTGATTTCGCCGAGTTGCCGCTCTTAGAGGTGGCCAACGGCTGGGACAACGTGATCTTCAGGCTCGGTGACGAGCTCGCTGTCCGCCTTCCGCGGCGGCAGGCGGCGGCGGAGCTCATCCGCAACGAGCAGCGTTGGCTGCCGGAAGTGAGCCGGGGCCTCGCAACGGTCATGCCTCTTCCGGTGCGGACGGGTACGCCGTCGTCGTACTTCCCCTGGTACTGGACCATCACGCGCTGGCTGAAGGGAACCGTGGCGGCTGACATCGAAGCAGCGCACAGGTCCAAAGCGGCCGCCGATCTGGCACGGTTCGTGAACGCTTTCCACCGCCCGGCTCCGGCTGACGCCCCACGAAATACCGTCCGCGGAGTACCACTGTCCACACGGAACGCGGTTGTGGAGGAGCGAATCGCCGCAGCCGACCAGCCCGAGGAACTCCTGCACCTCTGGCGGGTCCTGCGCGATCAGCCCGAGTGGACCGGACCGCCGCTGTGGCTGCACGGTGACCTGCATGCAGCGAACCTCGTCCTGAACCCGCAGTGCAGGCTCGCCGGCGTCCTTGACTTCGGCGACCTGACGGCAGGGGACCCCGCCACGGACCTCGCCGTGGCCTGGCTCGTCTTCGACCGCATTGGAAGGCGTACCTTCATCGAGACGGTCACCAGGGAACGATCGGTGGATTCCGCGACCTGGCAGCGGGCACGCGGTTGGGCGCTCTGTATCGCCGCAGCCATGGCAGCAACCGATGACAATCCCGCCTTCCACACGATGGGGATCCGCATCCTCGAGGACGTACTCGCCGACGACATATTGACCGACGAAAGGCCTTGCCGATGAAATTCACACATGTCTCGCGGGTTCAGACCGAGGGTGACAACCACGTCATGGAAGACGCATGCGGATACCGCGCCAACGCCGCCTGGATGATCGACGGCGCAACGTCGCTGCTCGACGAACTCGCTCTTCCCGGCGCGTCGAATCCTTCCTGGTATGCGCAGGTCCTGGGGCTGGCGCTGGCGGAATGCGCCGGACCACAGGACCCCCGCGCCGTTCTGGCCGCCGCGCTGGCGAAAGTGGACGAGCTCGGCCACCAGTTGGTGGGACCGGAATCCCAGCGCTTCCCGAGCGCCGCGGTCTCCCTGGTCACAACCGACGACGACGGCGCCGTATCGGTCCTCAGCCTCGCCGACTGCCACGTGGTGGCTGCCCTCAATGACGGGGAGGTCAGACACGTGGGGCAGGCCTTGGACGGACCGTCATCGCGTGACGAATTGCGCCGGGCACGGCTGGAGCGAAACACGCCGGAAGGGGTCTGGGTTGCACGCCGTGAACCGGCAGCGGCGCAACACGCCCGGCTGGTCACGCTCGGGCCTGCCCATACCGTGGCGCTGGCATCCGACGGCGCGTGGCGGGCGGTGGACCTCGGGCTGGTCAGCGGCCCGGCGGATTTCCTTGAGGCTGTACAGACTCCGATGGGCGCGCAGGAGCTTATGCTGATGCTGCGGACCACACAGGATGAGATCGGCGAATCGGCCGATGACGCCTCGGTCCTGTGCGTCGCACTGGAGTAGCTGTGGCTGGTGTGCAAGCGCCATGGAAGCGGAACGAAGGAGCGCAATGACTGAGACAGCGGACGTTGTGATTGTTGGCGGCGGTATTGCGGGGCTCTCGCTCGCGGCCGCGCTGGCATCGGACCAGCGGGCACAGTTGAGGATCATCCTTGTCGAGGCGGAACATTCCCTCGCGTACCACACCTCCTCGAGGTCGGCTCGGCAGCTCATCCCCAGTTACGGGCCCGAGGCGATCCAGCAACTCACCGCACGGACGCTTCAGCTCATCCGGGAACGTGAAGATGAGCTACCCTCGCCGGTGCTCACTCCCCGCAGTTTCATGCTGATCGGTTCGGAGAACGACGTCGCTGCCAGAGCCAGCGGCGCCATGGAACGCCTCCCATGGGAAGAAGCAGTGCTGCTCTGTCCGCAAATCGAGCCGGCCGCCCGGGAGCAAGGTTACAACGCCGCCGGACTCGACACCACGGCGGTCGGCTGCAACACGGACGTCCTGCTGGATCATCACCGGTCGGCAGCGGAGGCAGGCGGCACCAGGATCATGACCGGCGCGCGCGTTCACTCGGTCCAGCGGCTCCGGACGGCCTGGGAAGTCGGTGCCGGTTCGCAGGCAGTGCACGCCGCCGTCGTCGTCAATGCGGCCGGCGCGTGGGCTGATGAACTGGCTGTCCTCTCCGGTGTGGCCACGCAGGGCATGCGGCCCTACCGACGGACGGCAGCGGTTGTCGGCGCAGACAATGTCCCCGCCCCCGATTCGCCGATGGTAGCGGCGGCGGATGACAGTTTCTATTTCCGCAGGGACGACGACGGCCTCCTCATCTCACCTGCCGAGACGGTCCCGAGCGTGCCGGAGGACGCACAGCCGCGTCCCGAGGACCTGGACGCACTGATCGCTCGCCTTGATTCCATGACCACACTCGGAATCGGGAGCGTGATGCGCGCCTGGACAGGATTGCGGACCCAGGTGGCAGACGGGCTCCCGGTTGTCGGATTCGATCCGGAAGCCGAGGGATTCTTCTGGTTGGCAGGCCAGGGCGGCTACGGGTTCCAGACGTCGTCGGCCATTGCCGAACTGTCGGCCGGGCTCATCACCGGCACTGGAGCAGGAGCCGCCGCCGGCCAGTCTCTCGCCTCAGCGCTCGCCGCCGGACGCTGAATCAGGAACCCTGAGCATCCCGAGTGCACCGGCGGGTCTAGAGTAAAACCATGAAGGTTGAAGAGACGCCGCTGCCCGGAATCGGCGTGCGCAAGGACATTGTGACGGCGTCAGGCCGCCGGATCGGCACAGTCACCCAGCGAGGCGGCGAGACGGAGTTGATCGTGTCCCGCGCCGATGATCCCGACGCGTGCCTGGCCTCAATTCCGTTGACCGCAGAGGAGGCCTCTGCGCTGGGCAACCTGCTCGGATCCCACGAGATTGTGGCGCAGTTGACGGAAGACCACAGGGATCTGCCGGGGGTCAATACACGGCAATTCCTCATCGATGTCGACTCCCCGTATGACGGACGCAAACTCGGTGACACGAAGATGCGCACGCGCACCAGCGTCTCGCTGGTTGCGGTGCTCCGGCGAGGGCAGGTCCAGGCCTCGCCCACACCGGATTTCACGTTGGCTGCCGGCGACTTGCTGGTGGCCGTTGGAACCTCCGAAGGGCTCGACGCCGCGGCCGAGATTCTTAGCGGCGGCTGAGCCGCCCGTGGAGAATCACAGCGCGCTGGTCCTCATTGAGCTGGGAGCGGTTTTCCTTGGCCTCGGTATCCTCGGAAGGCTCGCCGGGCGGATCGGTCTCTCGCCAATCCCGCTCTACCTGATCGGAGGGCTGTTCTTCGGGCAGGGCGGTTTTGTCGAGCTGGACGGGCTGGAGGAGTTCAGCGAGATCGCCAGTGAGATCGGGGTTATCCTCCTGCTCCTGCTGCTTGGCCTGGAGTACACCGCCGGCGAACTGGTGACCGGCCTGAAACAGTCATGGATGGCGGGAGTCCTCGATATCCTGCTGAATTTCCTGCCCGGCGCGATTGTTGCCCTCATGCTCGGCTGGGGCGGTGTCGGAGCTCTCGTCCTCGGCGGAGTGACGTACATTTCGTCGTCGGGCATCATCGCCAAAGTGCTGACGGACCTGGGACGCCTCGGCAACCGTGAGACCCCGGTCATCCTGTCACTGCTGGTCTTCGAGGACCTCGCAATGGCCATCTACCTTCCCATCCTCACTACGGTGCTCGCGGGGGTCAGCTTTGCCGGCGGGCTTCAGGCAGTCGGCGTCTCGCTGGTGGTGGTCACCATCGTCCTGGTGATCGCGCTCCGCTTCGGCCGCACAGTTTCCGCCATCGTTGACTCCAAGGACCGCGAGGTGTTCCTGCTGACGCTGATCGGCGGTGCGCTGCTTGTCGCGGGCTTTGCAGCGGCGATGCAGGTTTCAGCCGCCGTCGGCGCCTTCCTGCTCGGCATTGCGATCTCGGGGGCCACTGCCACCAATGCCACCCGCCTCCTGGAACCACTGCGCGATCTGTTCGCAGCCATCTTCTTTGTGGTGTTTGGACTCAATACTGACCCCGCGACCATTCCTCCGGTGCTCGGCTACGCGTTGCTCCTGGCCGCCATCACGGCTGCAACCAAAGTGGCAACCGGCTGGTGGGCGGCGAAACGGCAGGGTGTCGGCAAGTTGGGCCGTGCGCGCGCAGGTGCAGCGCTGATCGCCCGCGGCGAGTTCTCCATCGTCATTGCCGGCCTTGCCGTGGCGTCCGGAGCCATCACAGACGAGCTTGCTGCACTGGCAACGGCCTACGTGCTGCTCATGGCCGTCCTTGGTCCAGTTGCGGCACGGCTCGCAGAACCAGCCATGCGTCTCGTCCTACGCATGACGCCGCAGCCAGCCTAGAACCCTGCCTAAACCCAGCAGAATCCACACAGGATCCCGCAACACACACGGTGTCATTGCGGTGTCCGAATGATTGCGATTTACCGCCGAAAAGCCCGGTGAACATCCGGCAGATGCGCCGCCCGTAACGGTTGGGCGCCGATGGTTCACAGACCGGATCTTCCCTGGAAGCGCGGCCCTACGATGATCCCACCTACTTCTTTGAAAGGTGGTGCATCATGCACACACTCCGTGCGCTGCTGGCGAGCCTGCTACTCATTGTCGGGTTCGGGCTGGTAGTGCCGTCTTCCGCCTCCGCTGCTCCCTACTGCGGAATAACCTGGGGCTCACTGGCCAAGACCAGCACGGCCCAGACCAGCGCCCCGGTGGTGAACGTACGGGCCGGCCGCCATGCCTGTTTTGACCGGCTGGTGATCGATGTTCGGGGCAAAGGTGCCGGCTACACCGTCCGGTACGTAAGCGCCGTCGTCGGGACCTCCGGCCTGGCCACGCCGCTGCGCGGTGGGGCCGACATCCAGGTGACCGTCAACGCACCGGCCCAGGACGGACGGGGCAACGCAACCTACCGTCCGGCCGTCAGGTCCGAAGCGGTCAATGTTGCCGGTTTCACAACCTTCCGCCAGGTGGCCTACGTGGACAGCTTCGAGAGCCGCACCACGTTTGGCCTCGGCGTTCGCGCCCGCCTTCCGTTCCGGGTCTTCTCACTCGACGGGCCGGGTACCTCATCCCGGCTGGTCATCGATGTGGCTCATCGCTGGTAGGGGATCCGCCCCCAACCCTCCTGCGTGTGGAGTCACATAATGGCGCTTTGAGTTACTCAAAGCGCCATTACTGCGCGTGCGATGGGGTAATGGGGTAATGGGGTAATGGGGACGACCTAGGCGAGCGGCTCGCCCAACACGCGGTCGACGGCGGCAAGAACCGACCCAGCCTCCACCAGCTTCCGCACCGCCTCGATTTCAGGCGCGAGATACCGGTCCGTCCCCGGTCCCTCCACCACCTCCCGGAGCGCGGCCCGCGCCGCAGAGATGGCGGGCGAACTGCAGGAGGTGCTGATGCCGCCGTCGCGCATGTCCAGCGCGCGGGCCGCGGTCAGCAGCTCGATCGCCACCACGCGCGTCAGTCCGTCCAGCGCCCGCCGCAGCTTCAAACCGGCGGACCAGCCCATTGACACATGGTCTTCCTGCATTGCGGAGGACGGGATGGAATCGACGGAGGCCGGAACAGCCAGGCGCTTGAGCTCGGACACAATGCCGGCCTGGGTGTACTGGGCGATCATGTGCCCGGAGTCAACACCTGGATCATGCGCGAGGAACGGATTGAGGCCGTGGCTTCGGCTCTTGTCCAGGAACCGGTCGGTCCGGCGTTCGCTCATGGACGCGAGGTCCGCAACGGCGATCGCGAGGAAGTCCAACGCATAGCCGATCGGCGCGCCGTGGAAGTTGCCGTTCGACTCAACGCGGCCGTCAACGGTCACCACCGGATTGTCAATGGCGGAGCCAAGCTCGATCGCCGCGACGGACTCGGCGTGTGCCAGCGTTGCCCGCGCGGCCCCGTGAACCTGCGGCGCGCAGCGCAGCGAGTAGGCGTCCTGGACCCGCGTGAACCGGTGTGCCTTGCGCTCATCAGAGGCGTGTTCGCCGATGAGGCGTGACCCGGAAAGCACGCGACGGATGTTTGCCGCGGAGACAACCTGGCCCGGATGCGGCCGAAGCTGGTGCAGGTCCTCGGCGAACACGCTCTCGGTGCCAAGCAGGCCCTCCACGCTCATCGCCGCGGCAAGGTCTGCGGTGCGCAGCAGCCGGTGGAGATCCGCGGAGGCGAGCACCAGCATGCCGAGCATGCCGTCGGTGCCGTTGATGAGTGCGAGCCCCTCCTTCTCGCGCAGTTCCACCGGAGCGATACCGGCGGCAGCGAGCGCATCAGCGGCAGGCAGCAGCGCGCCGTCGTCGTTCCTTACCTCGCCCTCGCCCATGAGGGCCAGCGCCACGTGGGAGAGCGGGGCAAGATCGCCGGAGCAGCCCAGCGACCCGTATTCGCCGATCACGGGAGTGATGCCTGCGTTCAGCATGTCCGCGTAGGTCTGCGCGACGACCGGCCGCACGCCGGTCCGGCCGGTGGCCATGGTGGAGAGCCGGCCGAGCATCAGCCCGCGCACCACCTCACGGTCAACTTCCGTGCCCGACGACGCCGCGTGGCTGCGGATGAGGCTGCGCTGCAGGTGCGTGCGCTCCTGGACGGGAATGTGCTTGGTGGCCAGGGCACCGAAGCCGGTGGACACGCCGTAATGGGGTGTCGGGTCATCGATGAGCGCATCAATCACCGAGCGGCTGTCCTGCATGGCAGACAGCGAGTCGTCGCCGAGCTCCACCCGCGCACCGTATCGGGCCACGGCAACAACCTCCGCCGGCGCCAGTGCTCCTAAACCGATTGTCACGGTGTTCTCTTCTGGCATGACCTGTCCCTTTTCTCGTCCCGCAATCGACCGCTCTTGCCAACAGATGAAATGAGCGTTTCAATAAGTGAAATACATATTCCCACCGAACGCAAGGAAGAACTCGTGGCGGATACCTCCACCCGCACCGTTGAGCGGGCCCTGCTCCTGCTCGGCACGGTCTGTGACCGTGGTTCGGTGACCCTGGCCGATGCTGCCCGTGATTCCGGACTTTCGGCCTCGACTGCGCTGCGGCTGCTGCGCACCCTGGAGGGCACCGGTTTTGTCCGCAGGGACGACGACGGCTACCGGCCCGGCATGCGCGTGGTCCAGCTCGGCGCGCAGGCGCTCTCGCACGAATCGTTGGTGTCGCTGGCAGAGAGCGCCCTGGAACGGTTGGTCGACTCAACGGGGGAGTCGGCCTACCTCAATGTGCCCTCCCACGATGGCCACGGGATCTACCTGTCCGTCCGGGAAGGAACCCACTCGGTCCGCCACACCAGCTGGGTGGGCAGGAGCATTCCGCTGGACGGTTCCGCCGCCGGTGCTGTCCTGAGCGGCAAGACTCCCGAAGACGGCTACGTGGTGGTCAGCAACGGCATCGAACCCGACGTCACCGCGATCGCCGCACCCGTGCTGTCCGGCGGACACGTGGTGGCAGCGCTGAGTGTCGTTGTGCCCTCCTACCGGATCACCGACGACGGCGCGCGCCGGATCGGGCGCCAGGTCGCCGGCGAAGCCACGGGTATTCTCACCGCCCGAACAGACACTGGCCCGCAGCAAACTGAAACCTCTCCCACGAACGAGCCCTCAACGTCAGGAGCACAATCATGACCTTCACCCAGCACGATCCGTCGCGCACCATCCGCGCAACGCGTGGCACCAAACTCACGGCGAAAAGTTGGCAGACGGAAGCACCCCTGCGGATGCTGATGAACAACCTCGACCCCGAGGTGGCCGAGCGGCCCGAAGACCTCGTTGTCTACGGCGGCACCGGCCGGGCAGCACGCAGCTGGGAGTCATACGACGCCATCGTGGCCACGTTGAAGGACCTGGAGGACGACGAAACCCTGCTGGTGCAGTCGGGCAAACCCGTGGGCGTCTTCCGCACCAATCCCTGGGCGCCGCGGGTCCTCCTCGCAAACTCCAACCTGGTGGGAGACTGGGCCAACTGGCCAGAGTTCCGGCGGTTGGAGGCCGAGGGGCTCATGATGTACGGGCAGATGACCGCCGGGTCCTGGATCTACATCGGCACCCAGGGGATCCTGCAGGGAACCTATGAAACCTTCGCCGCCGTGGCTACGGCCAAATTCGGCGGGACTCTTGCGGGAACGCTCACGCTCACCGCCGGGTGCGGCGGGATGGGCGGTGCCCAGCCGCTGGCCGTCACATTGAACGGCGGCGCGGTGCTGATTCTTGATGTCAGCGAGACCCGCCTGCGCCGGCGGGCCGCCAAGCGCTACCTCGACGTCGTTGCCGCTGACCTTGAAGACGGACTGAAGCAGGTCCTCGAAGCGAAACGCGAGAAGCGTGCGTTGTCTGTCGGCGTCGTCGGGAATGCTGCCGAAGTGCTGCCGGCGCTGCTGGAGCGCCGGCGGAACGGTGAGTTCACCATCGATATCGTCACCGACCAGACTTCCGCGCATGACCCGCTGAGCTACCTTCCCGAGGGCATCGGGATGGACGAGTGGGAGCGCGAAGCCTCAGGGGACCCGGATGGGTTCACCAAGAAGGCCCAAACCTCCATGGCCCGTCATGTCGAGGCAATGGTTGGGTTCCAGGACGCCGGAGCCACCGTCTTCGACTACGGCAATTCCATCCGCGATGAGGCACGCAAGGGCGGCTACGGGCGGGCGTTCGAATTCCCCGGCTTTGTGCCGGCCTACGTTCGGCCGCTCTTCTGCGAGGGCCTCGGCCCGTTCCGCTGGGTTGCCCTATCCGGTGACCCCGCCGACATCGCCGTCACCGACGCCGCGCTCAAGGAACTGTTTCCGGAGAACAAACACCTGCACCGCTGGTTGGACGCGGCCGGTGAGCTCGTGGAGTTCGAAGGACTGCCTGCCCGGATCTGCTGGCTGGGTTACGGCGACCGCGCGAAAGCGGGCCTGCTCTTCAACCGGCTCGTCGCCGAGGGCAAGGTGTCCGCGCCCATCGTGATCGGCCGGGACCACCTCGACTCGGGTTCGGTCGCCTCGCCCTACCGGGAGACCGAAGCCATGGCGGACGGCTCCGACGCGATCGCCGACTGGCCGTTGCTCAATGCCCTGCTCAATACCGCCTCTGGTGCCACCTGGGTCTCCATCCATCACGGCGGCGGAGTCGGTATCGGCCGTTCCATCCACGCCGGGCAGGTGTCCGTAGCGGATGGAACGGCGCTGGCAGCAGAGAAGCTCGAACGTCTCCTGACCAATGACCCGGGAACCGGCGTCATCCGCCATGTTGACGCGGGCTACGAGCGAGCCCGGGAGGTGGCCCAGGAGCGTGGAGTCCGTGTGCCCATGGAGGGCTGACCCGGGGTCCGTGCCCGGAAGGTCAGGGGTTCTGCCAAAGGCCCATCACATTGCCCTCGGGATCGCGGAAATAGGCGGCGAACCCCATGTCACCGACGGTCAAT
The DNA here is from genome assembly GCF_001428435.1 of Arthrobacter sp. Soil782. Lineage (GTDB taxonomy): Bacteria > Actinomycetota > Actinomycetes > Actinomycetales > Micrococcaceae > Arthrobacter_D > Arthrobacter_D parietis. The sequence goes on along the minus strand of NZ_LMSO01000009.1, from coordinate 153,191 downwards.
TTCTCGCCGACGGCGGACCCTCCGAGCGCTTCGACCTTTGCAATCGACTCCTCGATGTTCTCGACGTCAATCGTGATGATCGGACCGGAGAGCGGGCCGCCGTCGCGCTTGAACATGCCGCCGTTGATGTAGCCAGGCTCAGTGGGACCCTGTTCTCCGGCAGGCCCGGTGCCGGCGGCGGTGTAGTCGAACTCGGGCATCTGGGCTACGTCCCAGCCGAATGCCTCGCGGTAGAACTCCCGGGCGCGATCGCCATCGTCAAAAGGGATTTCGAAATGTACAACACGTCCGGCCACGATGAACTCCTCCAGATTGATCGGTTAGCGAGATGCTGGTGAGTCTAGGCCTGATCAATCAGTCTGCACAGGGGTGCAGACCGGGCAACGGGGAAACTCTGAAGAACGGGAAGGGAAGCCGATGGACAGCGTAAGCAGCCTGCTGGAATCAATTGAGGATGTGGGGCGGGATACGGTCCGCGGCGGCTACTCCCGCCCTGTGTTCTCTCCGGCTGAACTGGACCTGCGGTCCTGGTTCGAGCAGGAGGCCCGTCGGCGCGGACTGGATGTCGAAACTGACCGCAACGGCATCCTCTGGGCCTGGTGGGATGTCGATGGCGCTGACCGGAACGGCGGCACCCGGGACGGCGCGCTCGTCACCGGGAGCCACCTCGATTCGGTGCCGGGGGGAGGTGCATTTGACGGTCCGCTCGGCGTCGCCGCTGCCCTTGCTGCAGTGGACCTCCTGAAGGAACGCGGAGTCCAGCCGCAGCGGGCGCTCGCCGTCACAGTATTTCCCGAGGAGGAAGGCTCGCGCTTCGGTGTGGCGTGCCTTGGTTCGCGGCTGCTGACCGGTGCCATTGACCCGGATACGGCCCGGAATCTCAAGGATCCGGACGGCGTCACGTTTGCCGAGGCCGCACGCGCCAACGGGCTGGACCCCGCACACCTGGGCAGGGACGAGGACGCGCTTCGCCGGATCGGTGACTTCGTCGAACTCCACGTCGAACAGGGCCGCGGGCTTATCGACCTCGACTCCGCCATCGCCGTCGGCACCTCAATCATTGGCCACGGCCGCTGGAAACTGACCATCAGCGGGCAGGGCAACCACGCCGGGACCACCCTGATGGAGGACCGCGCGGACCCCATGGTGGCCGCAGCGCAGGTCATCCTCGCCATCCGCAAGACCGCGGCCACCACGCCCGAGGCCCGCGCCACTGTGGGCAGGCTGCAGCCGATCCCGGGCGGTACCAACGTGATCGCTTCCCGGGTGGAGCTGTGGATCGACATCCGGCATCCCGACGACGCCACCACAGCTGCGCTGGTGGAGTCGATCCACGGCCAGGCGCAAAAGGCTGCGGCGTTCGAAGGGTGCACCGCCGCGCTGACCCGGGAGTCCGTCAGCGGCACCGTCACGTTCGATGGAGAACTCCAGCGGCAGCTGCAGCTCGCCATCCCGGGCGCTCCCGGCCTGCCTACCGGCGCCGGTCACGACGCAGGCATCCTCGCCGCCCACGCACCGTCAGCCATGCTGTACGTGCGGAATCCGACCGGCATCAGCCATTCCCCGGAGGAACATGTCGAAAACGACGACGCCGACTATGGCGCCGTTGCGCTCGCCGACGCCCTGGAGCGGCTGCTGTGAAATCACTCTGGTGCGAGCAGGCCTGGCTGGAGCCGGGGGACATTGCGGCGGGCGTGCGGGCCGAGGTTGATTGCGACGGCGTTGTCCGCACCGTAAGCCGCGGTGCTGAACCGGAACCTGATGACCTGCGGCTGAACGGCGTGGTTTTCCCGGCTGCGGCAAACGCACACTCTCATGCCTTTCACCGGGTGCTTCGCGGGCGAACCCATGCCGGCACGGGCACGTTCTGGACGTGGCGGAACGCGATGTACCAGGCGGCCGGTACCCTCACACCCGAGCTGTACGAGGAACTTGCGACCGCCGTCTACACCGAAATGGTCACGGCCGGCTGGACCAGCGTCGCTGAATTCCACTACGTGCACCACGGGCCGGACGGCACCGAGTACGGCAAGCCGCGTACCGGGCCGCCAGAAAACGCAGCGCCAACGCACGCAATACCAACGCAGGCAGCACCAACGCACGCAGCACCAACGCACGACGACGGCCCGCATGCCATGGAGCTGGCGCTTGCCCGCGCTGCGGTCGCCGCCGGCATCAGGCTGACACTGCTGGACACCTGCTACCTCTCTGCCGGTTTCGGCGCACCGGTGCTGCCCGAACAGGCACGCTTCACCGACGGCGGCGCGGACGCCTGGCTCAGCCGGTGGCACTCCCTGCACACCGCCATCACGGGCAGCTTCGACGCATCCCAGGTCTCTGTCGGTGCTGCCCTGCACTCCGTGCGCGCCGTCGATGAACCTGCGCTTGCATACATTGCACAACACCTTCCCGCAGACGTACCCCTGCACATCCACCTTTCCGAGCAGCCTGCCGAGAACCGTGACTGTCTCGAGGCGACTGGAACCACACCTACCGGGTTGCTGGCCAGGCATGATCTACTCTCGGAACGGTTGACGGTGGTTCACGCGACCCACCTGACCGCCCAGGACATGAATCTCCTCGGTCAGGCGCGAGTCACCGTAGCCATGTGTCCCACAACGGAGGCGGATCTCGCCGACGGCATCGGTCCGGCACGCGCTCTGCAGGATGCCGGCGCGGTGGTGAGTCTGGGGACGGACCAGCACGCCGTCGTCGACCCCTGGCTTGAAATGCGGGCGCTGGAACACGGCGAACGGCTGGCCAGCGGCGGGCGGGGGCGATTCTCACCTGCCGAGCTGGTGCGCGCGGCCGCCAGCGGCGGGGCGCGGGCACAGGGTCGGCCCGCAGCCGGCCTGGCACCGGGCCAAGTCTGCGACCTGGTCGCACTTGATCCCGCAACCGCACGCACGGCCGGCTCTTCCCCGGCCCAGCTCGTGCTGACGGCAACAGCGCAGGATGTCACCGCCGTCGTCGTCGGTGGGGAAGTGGTGGCTCGGAACGGGCGCCATGTGCGGCTGGGGTGTCCGGGCACGCTGCTCGCCGCGGCGATTACGCGGATGGACGAGGCAGCACCAACAACGAAGGCCGCAACGGGGAAGGCACTCTCATGACGGGCGCTACAACGATCATCACCGGCATCGGCGAGCTCATGACGCAGGACGCCGAGCAGCGGGTTCTCAAGGACGCGGCGATCGTGCTCGAGGATGAGCGGATCGCCTGGCTCGGTCCGGCAGCAAACGCTCCTGCCGCTGATTCCCGGTACGACGCCGGTGGCCGCGCCTGCCTGCCCGGCTGGGTGGACAGCCATACCCACCTGGTGTTCGCCGGCGATCGAACCGCGGAATTCGAGGCACGCATGGCCGGGCAGTCCTATGCCGCGGGCGGGATCTCTGTGACGGTGGACGCAACGCGGCGCGCCTCGGATGAGGAACTCGGCTCGAGCGTGGCCCAGCGGGTTGCCGAAGCCGGAGCGAACGGAACCACCTACCTCGAAACCAAGACCGGCTACGGGCTCAACGTCGAGGAAGAAGCCCGCAGCGCACGGATCGCTGCTGCAACAGCGGACGAGGTGACGTTCCTCGGAGCACACCTCGTTCCGAAAGGGTGGAAAGCGGACGACTACGTTCAGACCGTCACCGGACCCATGCTCAGCGCCGTCCGGCCCTACGTGCAGTGGGCTGACGTATTCTGCGAAACGGGCGCGTTCACACCGGACCAGAGCCGTGAAGTGCTTCGCGCATGTCGGGACGCGGGTCTGGGACTTCGGGTGCACGGGAACCAGCTCGGCCCGGGGGAGGGCGTGCGGCTCGCTGTGGAGGAGGCAGCGGCCAGCGTCGACCACGTGAACCATTTGGCGCTGTCGGACATCGACGCCCTCGCAGGCTCCTGGTCCGGCTGGGAGGGTGATCCGAATAGCCGCGGGACGGTGGCAACCTGCCTGCCCGCGTGTGATCTGTCCACCCGCCAGCCCCTCGCACCTGCCCGGCAGCTGCTGGATGCCGGAGTACCCATTGCGCTTGCCTCGAACTGCAATCCGGGGACGTCCTACACCTCGTCCATGGCGTTCTGCGTGGCCACGGCCGTGCTGCAGATGCGACTGACGGTTGCCGAAGCCGTCCGCGCGGCAACCTATGGCGGTGCGCTAGCCCTCCACCGCGAACAAACAACCGACGACGGCGGCCGGCTTGCCGTGGGGTCGCTCGCTGTCGGACACCGCGCTGACCTGCAACTGCTGGACGCACCGTCCGCAACCCACCTGGCTTACCGTCCGGGGATGCAGCTGACCCATGCGGTGTGGCGTGCCGGGCAGCGCCTCCGTTGAAAAACTTCCCGGGGAACCGTTTTTGTACGCTTTGGCAAGCACCGAAGGGTACGGCACCATGAAGGCATGCCAACCGCCAAAACCAGCCAGCCGTCGTCGTTATCCCCGACCGCCCACCGGAAGAGGATCAAAGCGGAAATCCTGATTGTCCTTGGTCTGTCCCTCGGCCAGGCCGGGGTTTACGCGGTGGTGGAGTTGATCGACAAGCTGACCCGTGCGCCGCTGGCTGCGCAGACCACCAGGCTCAATCCGGTTCTGGACAACCGGCAGTACTTCGATCTCACCTACCAGCTGCTGGGAATCTTCTTCGCGCTGGTTCCCGTGGTGCTTGTGCTGTTCCTGCTTACCGAGCCGGGGAAGTCGGCCTTCCGCCGGATTGGCTTCACCTTCAGCAAGCCGAAGGTCGACTTCGGTCTGGGAGTGGGGCTGGCCGCGGTGATCGGGGTGGGAACGCTCGGGGTATACGCCGCGGGCCGGGCACTGGGGCTTACCACTGCGATCATCCCGACGGCGCTCGACACCTACTGGTGGACGCTGCCTGTGCTGGTGCTCTCGGCGATCCGTCACGCGGTGCTCGAAGAGGTCATTGTGGTGGGCTACCTCTTTGAGCGGCTCCGGGAACTGGGCTGGTCAGTCCCGGTCATTATTGTGACTTCGGCGCTCCTGCGCGGGAGCTATCACCTGTACCAGGGGATCGGCCCGTTTATCGGGAACGTGATCATGGGGCTGATCTTCGGCTACGCCTACACGCGCACCAAGCGGGTGATGCCCCTGGTGATAGCGCATGCGCTGCTGGACATTGCAGGCTTTGTCGGCTTCGCGCTCTTCGGCCCGGCTATCGGCATCGGAAGCTAACCCCCGGCCACGCGGCCTGGGGAACCAGCGTCCGGAAGAACCAACTAGATCCGGACCGCACCCTTCGGAGTTTCGAACGCTACCGACATGATGCCGGGCGTGCCGTTGGGAGCGATCCACTCGACGTCGACGTCGTCCAGCGGGTGGGTGACGGGCGTTCCGAGCCACTCTGTGACGCGTTCTGCCGACCCGGCGATGGTGAGCGCACTGAGGCGCACGGACGCGGACCGCGCCTGGGATGGGTGGAGGGACTCCGTGCCTTCATCCCAGCGGATCATGTAGGGGACCTGAGGGTCAGCGATGAGGCCCTTGATGCCGATCTGCTGCCAGGTCAGTTCCTGCCCGTCCGGGAATTTGCGGTTACCGGGGACGGCGCTGCGGCCAAGGCGTTCCTCGAACGGGGCGAGGTCATCAACGGCGACGCACCAGCCCATCCAGCCGCCGCCGGCCTCGGACCGTGCCCGCACCGCCTGGCCAAATGGAGCCTTGTCCGAGGCCGGGTGGTCAAGGACCTCGACGACCTCAAGGTACTGGCCGTTGACCAACGGAAAAATCATGTTGCGGGTGCCAAACCGCGGGTGAATTCCACCCTTGACGAATTCAACTCCGAGGGCGTCGGAAATCCGTTCCGCAGTAGCAATCAGTCCGTCAGGTTCGCAGGCATAAGACACATGATCCAGGCGCATGGCCCCATTTTGGCACTTTGTGATGGAGGCCTCGACTAAGGGTTACCTAAGTCACATCGTGGAGGACAATGTTCCAAGCAAAACCCAAGGTCAGAGCCGGATAGTTACTTCAGACAGGGAGCCCGGTTCCGAGACCGCCGGAGTTTCCTGCCAGGGACGCCCACTGGGTGTCCCCCTTGGGTGGGGCCGACCGTTTTCCCATAGACGCCGAACGGCCCCACTCAAGCATGGTCTGCCGCACGCCCGCCTTTCACGGCCACTACGCGAGCCGGCTTCATTTCACGGCGAGTCACACAAGTTGCCCTCACGCGCGCTGGTCGGGTTTCCTAATACGAGGTAACGAGTGACAGTGCGGCAGGTTCCACCCGCCATCAGCCCCGGCTTGCTGTCCGGCAACCCTCCCTCGCGGCGGGGTGCCCCGGGTGAAGACCAGGCCCTGCATGCAGTGCAGGAGCAAGCGCGATTCAGTGAGGCGGCAGGGTTTTGACAGGCATCACCACAGCGGTTCCGCAGCAGGAAGCGGAGCTGGTTGACGGCGTCGTCGTGCAACGGTTCCGGATTGGCCCGTTGGCGCTGGAAACCGGCGGCCATTTGCCGGACGTCGTCCTCGCCTACGAGACCTGGGGCACGCTCAATGCCGATGCCTCCAATGCGGTGCTGATCGAGCACGCACTCACCGGCAGCTCACACGTAGCGCGGGGCGAGTCCTCCGAGGATGGCTGGTGGGACGGGTTGGTGGGTCCGGGCAGAACCATCGACACGGACCGCTACTTCGTGGTGTCCATCAATATGCTGGGCGGCTGTTACGGATCCACGGGGCCGGCGTCGCTTGATCCGAAGGGCAGGCCGTGGGGTTCGCGTTTCCCCTTCGTCACCATCCGCGATTCCGTGCGTGCCGAGGCGCTGCTCGCAGACCTGCTGGGCATCTCCTCCTGGCACTCCGTGCTGGGCGGGTCAATGGGAGGTGCGAGGGCGCTTGAGTGGGCTGTCACCTATCCCGGGCGGGTGCAACGGTGCGCCGTCATCGCGTGCGGAGCGGCGAGCACGGCGGAGCAGATCGCCTTTGCGCAGACCCAGGTGCAGGCCATTCGCCTCGACCCGCGGTTCAACGGCGGCGACTACTACGGAAGCGCCGGTCCTGAGGATGGGTTGGGGCTCGCCCGGCGGATCGCGCACATCACCTACCGCTCGGAGGCGGAACTCGTGCATCGGTTCGGTCGGGCAGCGCAGGGTATGGAAGAGCCTCTTGGGTCGTCGGTGCCGGGTGGGCGGGGCCGCTACCAGGTGGAGAGCTACCTGGACCATCAGGCGGAAAAGTTGGTCCGCCGGTTCGACGCCAACAGCTACGTCATCCTCACTGAAGCGCTCATGAGCCACGACGTTGCCCGCGACCGGGGCAGCCTCAGCACTGCCCTTGCAGCTGCCACGGCAGAGTTCTTCGTCGCGGCTGTGGATTCGGATCGCCTCTACTGGCCTCGCCAGTCCGTTGAACTGGCGTCCGCATTGCCCGGGAGCGTTGCCGTCCACACCATTGAATCTCCCATCGGCCACGATGCCTTCCTCACTGAGATTGCGCAGCTTGAGCCCGCGCTGGCAGCAGCGTTCTATAGCAACACCGACGACGGCGGTGTCCAGGAGAGCGCCTCAGCGCTACGGTTGCGCGCGGGCTGAGACGCAGCCTGCCTCAGCATGCCGCGGGCGCGCTTCAACATGCCACTATGGAGCTATGACGAATTTCTCCTCGACTGACGGTTCTGCTGCGCCCTCTTCCGCCTCCGGGTCCGAGGCCGCGCCCCAGACTGGCACGGCCTCGACCGCACCGACTGTCGTCTGGTCGAAGCCCGAAGACGAGCGTTCCGGCTCGCCGCTCCTGGTACTGCTGCACGGGCACATGGCCAACGAGGAAGACCTCATGGGTATTCTCGACTTCCTGCCGGACGAGTTCACCGTGGCATCCGTACGTGCGCCGGTCGCCCTGGGAGCAGGTTTCACCTGGTTCCCGCTGATGCAGGACGCCGCCTATTCGGTCGACAAGGTCACCGCCGCCGTCCAGGATGTCATTGACTGGGTCGACTCCATCAAGCATTCGCACTCGAGCGTCACCCTGCTCGGCTTCTCGATGGGCATGGCAGTGGCAAGCTCCATGATGCGTGCCCGGCCCGCCGACTACGCGGCCGTCGTCGGGCTTTCAGGGTTTGTTGTGCCGACCGACGGCAGCACGTTCTTCAACGACAGCGCGCTTGTTGCCAAGCCGGTGCCGTTCTTCTGGGGCAGGGATCAGGAAGACCCGGTCATTCCCGCCGATCGAATCGAGTTCACCCATGGCTGGCTGAACCGCCACACCAAGCTGACCAAGGTGCTCTACGCGGGCATGTACCACAGCATCAACGCACAGGAACTGGGACATGTGCGGGAATTCCTGCAGATGGTGGTGCCCGGCGTCAGCCGGACACCACTGTCACGGTAACGCCGTTACGGTGGCGGGTTAGACTCCCGGGTGTGAAGAAAGAAACGCTCTGGGACGCAGGAAAACGCGCGGACCCCGACAGGTCAGCCGCCTACATCCAGCGTTTTGAACAGCTGATTTCCGAGGGTGCGGACTTACACGGGGAAGCCCGGTGCGTCGACGCAATGGCTCCCCGACCTGCGCGTATTCTCGATGCCGGGTGCGGGCAGGGCCGGGTTGGCGGGGAACTGGCGCTGCGTGGCCATTCCGTGGTGGGAGTTGACGCGGACGCTCAGTTGGTCGAAGCGGCGAGGGCAGCCCACCCAGGGCCTGTGTGGCTGGTGGGAGACCTGACAGAGCTGGACTTGCCGGCCCGCGGAGTGGCGGAGTCCTTTGACGTGATTGTCTGCGCAGGAAACGTCCTCGCCTTCCTTGCTCCGGGCACGGCGCCGCAGGTTCTTGTACGCCTGCATCGCCACCTGGCGCGCGGTGGACGCTTGATCGTCGGGTTCGGCGCCGGGCGCGGCTACACCTTCGACCAGTTTTTCACTGACGCAGCCGGCGCCGGCTTCTCCGTCTCCTTGCGCCTGGCCACGTGGGATCTTCGGGTCTGGACGCCAATATCGGACTATCTCGTCGCGGTGTGCGAAGCCGAAGCCCGCGATATCAACTGCGCCGGATGATAGAGGTTAACCGCTGTCAATTGGCAGGACCGCTATCGCCAGGGGCACGTGCCGCCTGCGTTACCCCTGCACCACTGTCACGGTAACGCCGTTCACCGTCACGGAATCACCGGGATGAATCTGGCGTCCCCGGCGATCCTCGATCTCACCGTTGACTTTCACCAGGCCGTTCTCGATGAGTTCCTTGGCCTCCACCCCATCCTCGGCAAGATTGGCCAGCTTGACCAACTGGCCCAGCCGGATCATCGAGTCACGGATAGGCACTTCAGTGGCGGCGCCGGTCTCATCGTTTATGCTCATGGTTACATTCTGCCCGCCGGAAGTGACCGGCCGGAACAGGCCAGTGCCCTAGGGTTTAACGGGTGTCTCGAGCCCCCCACCTTCCCGCCGTCATCGGCCTCCCGCTGGCAATAGCCTCCGGCGTAGCTATTCCGCTTCAAAGCAGGATCAACGGAGCACTGGGGCAAACGCTCGACGACGGACTTGCAGCCGCGCTCATCAGTTTCGGTACCGGTTTGGTGCTGATGATCCTGATCTCGTTGCTGCTTCCGCGCGGACGGGCGGGCCTCGGCCAGCTGATCCCTGCCGTGCGGCAGCGGCGGTTTCCCCGCATCTACCTGGCCGCAGGGACCATCGGCGCGTTGTTTGTTTTCTCGCAGGCGCTCACCATCTCGGTCCTTGGAGTCGCGCTCTTCACGGTCGCCGCCGTCATGGGCCAGACGCTGAGCGGACTCGCCGTGGACAGGCTCGGGATCGGACCCGGCGGGCGGCGCACAATCACCATCATACGGGTAATCGGCGTGACGCTGACGGTCGCGGCAGTTATCTGGGCCGTCTCACCCCGCCTCGGCGGCACAGGTACGACGGCGGCACTCATCCTCCCGCTCCTGCTTCCCATCGCAGCAGGCATCCTGGTGAGCTTCCAACAAGCCATGAACGGAACCGCCGCCGTGCAGTACGGCACACCCATTACCGCCACCCTGATGAACTTCATTGCCGGATCGGTCGTGCTCCTCGCCGCCTGGCTAGTGAAACTGGTGCTCACCGGCCCTCCTGAACCGCTGCCGGCAGAGTGGTGGTATTACCTGGGCGGGCCGATGGGATGCATCTTCATCGGTATCGGCGCACTCCTGGTGCGATCCCTGGGTGTGCTGCTCACCGGCCTCGGAATGATCGCGGGCCAGCTGCTGGGTTCGCTGGCACTGGACCTTGTGCTTCCAACGCCGGGGACCGTCGTCGTTTTCGCCACCGTGGCGGGGCCGATCCTCGCACTGGGGGCCATCATCCTGACCACGCTGCCCTGGAACCGGCGCCTGCTGCGACGCTGAATCCAGGAAAAGATCGCAGGCAACGAAAAGGCGGGTCGGTACCACCTGAAAGAAGTGGTCCCGACCCGCCTTTGGCTAGCCCGGGATACTACCGGTCGGCCAGTTCGGAATCGTGGTCATGCTCCGGGTGGAGCCCGCCGCCGCTTTCGGTGCCGCCGCCCAGCGGGTTACCTTCGAAGCCGCCTTTTTGCTTGAAGTTACCCTTCACGTTGTCTCCAACGCCGTTCACCGCGGTCGTGTTCATGGCGTAGGTGAGGGTCAGATGAGCAATCGCGTCGCTCATCTGGTCGAGTGACTCAACGCTGACGTTGCTCAGGTCATCACATTCTGCGTGGTAGCAGGCATCGTAGGGTGCGCCCGCAACGCCACCGAAGAGCACTGCCTGCTCTTCGGTCTTGATTCCCTCGGCGCCGGTGAACAGTCCGCCTGCGGGAATGCCCTCTGCAATGAATGGTCCGTAATCGCTACGGCCGCTGAACGCTGTTTCACCTGAGGCCAGTCCCTCAGCTGCGAAGTAGTCGTGGAAATCCTGCTCGATCTGACCGGATCCCGCAGGACCCTCAGCAGCGCCGGGACCGACAGGGAAGGCCGAGTTGTCACCGTCGTACACGAAGCGGCCAAAGTTGGCGGAGCCGATCATGTCGAAGTTCAGGTACAGCCCAACCCTGTCCAGCTCTCCCGTTTCCGCGAGGTCTGCGACATAGTGCTCCGCGCCGAGGAGTCCCTGTTCCTCTGCACCCCACCAGGCAAAGCGGACCTTGTTTGCAGTCTTGACCTTCTGCATCGATTCCGCGACCGCAAGGATTGCGGCGCTACCCGTGCCGTTGTCATTGATGCCGGCACCGGCCACCACGCTGTCGAGGTGAGCGCCGACCATCACCACATTGTCGGCGTCGCCGGTTGCGGTTTCCGCAAGCACGTTGTAAGTCGCGCGGTTCTCGGAGACGGTGTCCACCGTCACTGTGCCCGTGACGTTCTCGCCGATCAGGCTGACGCCCACGTCGAAGCTTGCTCCCAGGACCGGAATTTCGATTCCCGGCGCCCCGAGGGTGCCGTTGATCGGGCCGGTGCTGCCTTCTGATCCGGTATTGAAAATGACGACGGCGGTGGCCCCGGCTGCTTCTGCGTTGCTGGCCTTCTGCGCGAACGAACAACTGCCACGCTGTATCAGCGCAATTGATCCGGCTGCGAATCCATCGAAGTCGGTGGCTTCACACCCGCTGGTGTTGGCGCCGGCGGTACCGGTGGTGTCGACGGGGGTGATAGCGCCCACCGCTTCTCCTGCCCCGGAATAAGTCATGGTCGCGAAGGATTCCGCTGCGTAAACCTGTGACTCCGGGCTGGTCTGGGTGAGGACCGAAGGGCTCAGCTGCTGGAAGTACGGGAACATGAATTCCTGCACAACGGGGGAGTACCCAGCAGCCTGGAGCTTCCCGACCACATAGGCCACGGAGCCGTCATATCCCGGGGTTCCGGATGCCCGGGTGCCGTCGTTTGCATCGGCGATCGCGTCCAGCGCATCAAGATGACCGACCACCCGGTCAACCGAGACGGCGGCGCGGAGCTTTTCAGAGGTGTTGTTGTTGCTGTTCTCGTGGGTTGGCCCGGCAGTTGCCGCGAGCCCTCCCGAGGCAACGAGCGCGAGTCCACCGGCAAATGCAAGCGATGCTCGCCCAAAATGGGCGCGCTTAGGTAGAGCGTTTGGGATCACCGTTGTTCCTTCTGTCGCAAAGGCGTGTCTACGGTTGCAGACACTCGAACCCCTGTGACGCTGATCACGGCACAGGGGTGCGCTCAATCTATGGACAGTTGTCCCGCCGCGTCAAGGGCTCCCTACCCGCCGGTAGATCACCGGTGGGAAGCCGCCCTCATCACCGGTAGAAAACCGCACCCAAGGCGCGTAGGGTCGGAACTCCCGAAGCGGGGAACTATGTGAGGCAAAGGAGATTTCCATGGGCCTAAGCAACATCATCAGGAGCGCCGCCGGCCGATTCGCAGGCGGAGGCAGCGCCGGAACAACCCGAGGCACACCGCGGACCGGCGGGATGCGGACGGGACGTAGCGGCGCCAACCGCCCCGGTTCCGGTGGAGTCGGCGGAATGATCCGCAGCATCCTGAACCGACGGTAGTCAGGAAGCGGTTTTCACTACGAGGACGTCGCACGGAGCGTTGTGAACAACGCTCCAGGCGACGCTCCCCAGCACTCGCCCTAGACCCTTGATGCCCACATTGCCTACCACGAGCAATTGGGCGCCCGAGCGCTCGGCCTCTTCCATCAGGACGTCCTGGGGCTTCCCGCGGCCGGCAGCAGGGCGAATTTCCACCCCCGGGTGCTCACCTCGCAGTTTGGTTGCCACTTGCTCTGCCATCTCCAGCGCACGCTCGGCATCATCCAGCACCCAGGTTTCGCTGCCGATCTTGACGATCTCCGTGTTGCCGGTGATGTGCGCGCTCATAACGACCAGTTCGGTTCCCAGTCCCTGCGCGAGCGTCGCTGCCCGTGATGCCGCCTTATAAGCGGTTTCGCTGCCATCGACTCCCACAACCACATTCCCTGCCATGCTGTTCCTCCTTGAACGGTGAATCCCGGGCGGTTCCCGCGCCGGACCAACAGGAACGACCTTAGCGCCAGCGAGCAGGCAGGCGTGTTTCGGTAGGCTAAGGTAGTAGCTTCGCCCGCCCGGTCCGGCACGGCAGTTCGCGTTGAATTCCGGCTGCTGGGCCGTTCCGCACGGCACAACGACGACCGCACCCAGCGGCCTGTCCAAACATGTAGAGGATGGCATTCATCGTGGCCAAGCAGGTTTCAGCCCTGGACCCAATCATTTCCCTCGCCAAGCGGCGCGGCTTCGTCTTCCAGGCCGGTGAAATCTACGGCGGTTCCCGCTCCGCCTGGGACTACGGACCCCTTGGCGCCGAGCTGAAGGAAAACATCAAGCGCCAGTGGTGGCAGTCAATGGTCCGTGGGCGCGAGGACGTCGTCGGTCTGGACTCCTCGGTTATCCTTCCCCGCCAGGTATGGGAAGCATCCGGCCATGTCGAAGTGTTCTCCGACCCCCTGGTGGAGTGCCTCTCCTGCCACAAGCGCTACCGGGCTGACCACCTCGAGGAAGAGTATGAGGAGAAGAAGGGCAGGCCCGCGGAGAACGGCCTGGCGGACATCGCCTGCGCCAACTGCGGCACCCGCGGCCAGTGGACGGAACCCCAGGAGTTCTCCGGTCTGCTGAAAACCTTCCTCGGCCCTGTTGCCAGTGAAGAGGGCATGCACTATCTACGGCCCGAAACCGCGCAGGGCATCTTCGTGAACTTCAACAACGTGCTCACTACGTCCCGCAAGAAGCCACCGTTCGGCATCGGCCAGATCGGCAAGAGCTTCCGCAATGAGATCACGCCCGGAAACTTCATCTTCCGCACCCGTGAGTTCGAGCAGATGGAGATGGAGTTCTTCGTCGAGCCCGGCACCGATGATGAGTGGCACGAGTACTGGATCAAGGAACGGTTCGACTGGTATACCGGTCTCGGCATCAACCCGGACAACCTGCGCCTCTTCGTTCACCCGCAGGAAAAGCTGAGCCACTACTCCAAGGGCACCACGGACATCGAGTACCGCTTCGGATTCTCGGGCTCCGAGTGGGGTGAGCTTGAGGGCGTCGCCAACCGCACCGACTTCGATCTCTCCACGCACTCGAAGCACTCCGGCACAGAGCTGAGCTACTTCAACCAGGCCACCAACGAGCGGTACACCCCCTACGTCATCGAGCCTGCCGCCGGGCTGACCCGCTCCTTCATGGCGTTCCTCGTGGACTCCTACGCAGAAGATGAGGCGCCCAACGCGAAGGGCGGCGTGGACAAGCGCACCGTCCTCAAGCTCGATCCGCGTCTTGCTCCGGTGAAGGCCGCCGTTCTCCCGCTCAGCCGCAACGAGGACCTCTCGCCCAAGGCCAAGGATCTGGGAGCCCAGCTGCGGAAGAGCTGGAACATCGACTTCGACGACGCCGGTGCCATCGGCCGTCGTTACCGCCGCCAGGATGAAATCGGTACCCCGTTCTGCATCACCGTGGACTTCGACACGCTCGAAGACCAGGCCGTCACTATCCGTGAACGCGACACCATGGCCCAGGAACGCGTTTCCCTCGACAAGGTCGAGGGCTACCTGGCGCAGCGGTTGGTAGGCGCCTAAGTGGCAATCCAGTACCGCCCCTGGCGTGACGGCGACGACCTCGAACTGCTGCAGGTGTGGGGAGGCCCGCCGAATCCGCAGGCGGAGCAGTCCCGGGCACTGTTCCGGCGGTCGTCGGATTCCCCGTGGCTGCGCTGCATTGTGGCAGAAGATGCAATGGACGGTGTGGCCGTGCCGGTCGCTGCCGCTTACGTCTTCGAGCCGAAGCTTCATGATCAGCGGCTCTGGGCCTACGTTGAGGTCAGCCAGGCTCATCGGGGAACAGGGATTGCCGCCACGCTCCTGGGAATGCTCCGCCACGAAGCAGGCTCGTCGCCGTCGGGCGTTTCCACGCTGCGGGCAAAGGTGGTCCCCGGATCTGACGGCGCTGCCTTCGCAGCGGCGGCAGGCTTCCGGGAGATCCAGCGCTCGCGGATCATCGAGGTAGCACCCGGAGCGCTCGCGGTACCGAACTTCGACGACGACGACGGCCCCCAGCTTGAGGAGGCTGCCACCGGTTCAGTTGAACTCACCAGGGCAGTGACCGACTGGTACAACGCGGTGCACGCGTGGGACCCGGCTGATATGACGCTGGGCCAGGCGCAGCAGTTCCTGCTCGCTGATACGGCAGGAGCCGGTGGTGCTGTGGTCCTGCGGGACAAGCCCAAGAGCGCCGGTGGTGCAATTGCGGCATTCGCGCTGAGCTACACACAGAGCCGAACGGACGCGCCGGCTGACGTGCTCATCGGCTGCGACACCGGGCTGCGGCCCAGCGAGCAGAGCGCTGCCGTCGCGTCGCTGCTGGCGATGCTGGTGTACCAGTACCCGGTCCAGGTGGAGGTTGATGACTCCATGACGGCGCTGGTTGACGTGCTGGATCCGCTGCTTGCTACCGGTGCCGCCCGGGTCGTGTCGGAAACGCGGGTTGTCAGCGACTGACCAAATCGCAGGCCATCCGGCTCAGGCCGAGCGCGGCCGGGTCACGCTCGCCAGGGTCACCCGCGGCGGTAGCGACCGGCCGCGGCGTCCCGCGCATCCGCTGCAGCGCGCTCGGCCTCGGTCAGTGCACCTCCACCGAGATGGGCGGGCTGCCACCAAGCGCCCGGCGGCGGCACGAGCGGAAAGTCGGCGATCCCGCGGTCAATGCCGTCCTGCAGCGCCGCCCGCAACTGCTGCGTTTCGAGGGCTATGTTTGCGTCCCGGGTATGCCTGATCGGTTCGCTGATGTGAACGCGGATCGGTGCACGCCAGGCGCGGCGGAGTGAGAATCCGTGGCCCCGGGTCATCAGCCGGTGAGCTCCCCAGACCGACACGGGAATGAGCGGCACATCGGCTTCGGCGGCAAGGCGTACCGCGCCCGTCTTGAGCTCGCGCACCGTGAAGCTACGGCTCACACCGGCTTCGGGAAGGATGGCGATGTACTCGCCGGCACGAAGTTTTTCGAGCGCACCCTCGTATGCCGACGCGCCTGCGCTGCGGTCGACGATTACATGCCCGCAGGCGGAGATGGCCGGCCCTGCGAACCAGTGCGACGCCGCAGCCTTGGTAATCAGGAACTTCAACTGCGCGCGGGTGTGCTTCCACAGCACAAGCTCGGCAAACGCAAAGTCGAGGTAACCGAAGTGGGTGATAGCGAACACCGCTCCCTCTCCGGGCACAGGCGTTCGTGACACCCCCGTGCCTGCGTGCGCGGAAGGCAGATGTGATTCGCCGCTGACCAGAACGCGCATCCGAAAGATCCACCGCAGCAGCAGGCCGATGTGCACCAGCACGCGGTAGAACCGGACGCTCTGCCTCGGAACCCAGGCCATCGCTCAGGCACCCTGCCTCGAACGAAGTGAAAGGGACGACGGGTTCACTGCATTATGCCCAGCGGTGAGGGTGTTGCAAGCACTCCGGCAGCACGTCGGAGGTACTTCGCGTCCACAGGTGCGCCGGTGTCGTCGGAGAAACTTTTCAGCAGGTAAGAGACACTGAGCTCGTGCCATACGGGAAGTTTCGTGAACATGAAATGTCCGGCACCGGTCAGCGTGACGTACCGGACGTCGTCGGCAATGTGCTGAATTCTCTGCGCGTATCTCAGCGACTGCCGCGGCGAGGTCCAGCGGTCCGCGTCCCCATGGACGATGAGCACTCTCCGTCCGGATACCTGCTGCAGCGGCGTTGTGCTGTCAAGCCATGGTGCCAGCGCTACGACGGCGCGGACCTGCGGATCATCCGCCGCGCACAGGGCCGTCAGGCCGCCCATCGAGTGGCCCAGGAGGTAAACGGGTTTGCCTGGGTGGCGCTCACGGATCCGCTGCAGCGCCCAGCGCGCGTCGTGCAGCGCAGACATGTGCTCGCCGTTCCAGCCGCGCACGCTGTTCCGCAAGCTCCAGGTCTCAAGGCCGGCCGGGGATCCCCAGGAAGAAAGCAGGCGGGCAAACGGAATCATCCGCGCCGGGCTCAGATGCCGGGACCGCACCGGCTCGAAGCTGTTCGAGCGTCCACCGTGCAGTACCAGCACAACGCCGCGGACGGCGCCCTCCGCCGGGCGGATCGTCACTTCCGGCGCATGCGCCATCGAACCGGCCGCATGCTCTTCGGCTTCGCTGAACCGTTCCTTCGCCATGCACCTCAACCCACTTCCAATCCGGATCCACACGAGCCGTTCGCTGCATCCCTGATCCCGACCGCCATCCTGCGTAGAATCCTCGGGGGACTCCGCATCAGGCAGACCGGTTTCCATCCTGCCAGTAGTACACCGACAGCAAGGAACGATGAGTGGGCCACAGCCATATCCATCCTTCGGACGGGGCCGCTCCTCCACCCAACCCGGAGCAGATCGCTGCCCTGTCAATAACGCGCCGGCGGGCGAATTTTCTCCTCGCGGCGATCCTCGTTCCGCTCGGCGTCATCACACTCGTCGCAATGATGATGCTGTGGCCGGGCGCCGACCGGTCCGGCATCACCGTTGCCGATCCGCTCGCCACCGCGCCCGGCACCTCAATGGATGTGGGTACGGTGCAGCGCGTGGTTTCGGAGGACTGCCCCTCCTCCCAACCAACCGTCGACGCCGGCGGCGAGGCGCAGCAGTGCCTGGTCGCGTACACAGAGCCCGACTCCGGCGGCTCAGCCGTTCCGGTGGAACTCAACCCGGAAATCGCACGTTCCGGTCAGGTGGAACCGGGCGATTCAATCCGCTACCTCAATCTCGACGGTGTCATCAGCGGCGCAGGCACGCCCTACATTTTTGTGGACTTCGTGCGCACGCTCCCTGTGGCAGCGCTCGCGGTGCTGTACGCCGTCGTCGTTGTTTCTGTTGCCCGGTGGCGCGGACTGCGGGCGATCATCGGACTGGTGGGCGCGCTCTTCGTCCTGGCACAGTTCATGCTGCCCGGGCTGATCGAGGGCAAACCTCCCTTGCTGCTGGGGCTGGTGGGTTCGGTTGTCATTATGTTCGGGGTCCTCTACTTTGCGCACGGCTTCTCGGCGCGAACCTCGACGGCACTGCTCGGCACGATCTTCGGACTCGCCATCACCGCGCTGCTGGCAGCCTGGGCGACAGACACCGCGAACCTCACCGGCGTGGGCAATGACAGCGCAAGTGCACTGATCAATGCAGCGCCGGAGGTCTCGCTCTCGGGAATCATCCTCTGCGGACTGATCATTTCCGGGCTCGGTGTGCTCAACGATGTGACCATTACGCAGTCCTCGGCGGTCTGGGAGCTTTACGAACTGGCACCAGGAACGTCCACACGGCGGCTGTTTGCAGGGGCCATGCGAATCGGGCGCGACCACATCGCCTCGACGGTCTACACGATTGCCTTTGCCTACGCGGGCGCGGCCCTTCCACTGCTGATCCTCGTGTCGCTACAGGACAGTTCCCTAATGACGGCCCTGACCAGCGGTGAACTCGTTGAGGAGGTGGTTCGTACCCTGGTCGGATCAATAGGCCTGGTTCTTGCCATCCCGGTTACCACGCTGGTTGCCGTCCTGGTGGTCAAGGCGGTCGGCCGTGGATCCGGTCCGGTCGGCTCCGGGAACCAGCACGACGGCGCACCCACTCCTGCAGCACTCGCCGCCGAGGAGGCGCCTGGGCAGCCGGCTGAGGGCGCACACAGCGGGCAGGTGGCGGCGGGCGCGCTGCCGAGCCGCAGGGCGCTGCGCGAGCAGAGGCAGGGCTGACGCCCCTCGATTTGCCCTGTCTTGCGACAATGGTTGGGTGAGCATTGCACCGATTACTACCTCCACGCGGCTCGACCTGCCGCCGCTGCGCCTGGGCGGGATAACCGTCGATACCCCCGTGGTTCTCGCTCCGATGGCCGGCATCACCAATACAGCGTTCCGCCGGCTGTGCCGCGAGTACGGCGGCGGCCTGTACGTCTCCGAAATGGTGACGTCCCGCGCCCTCGTCGAACGCAATCCGGAGTCCCTGCGCATCATCTCCCATGACGAGGATGAATTGGTGCGCTCCGTCCAGCTGTACGGCGTGGATCCCAAGACCGTCGGAGCCGCCGTCCGCATCCTCGTGGAGGAAGACCGCGCGGACCACATTGACCTGAACTTCGGCTGCCCGGTCCCGAAGGTCACCCGGAAGGGCGGCGGAGCGGCGCTTCCGTGGAAGCTCGACCTCTTCACCGGCATCGTGCAGACTGCCGTCCGGGAAGCTTCGCGGGGGAACATCCCGTTGACCATCAAGATGCGCAAAGGCATCGACGAGGATCACCTGACTTTCCGTGAGGCAGGCAAGATCGCGCGCGATGCCGGCGTGGCCGCCGTTGCGCTGCATGGCCGCACTGCCTCCCAGTTCTACTCCGGCAAAGCCGACTGGAACGCCATCGCCGAGCTGCGTGAGGCCCTGCCGGATGTTCCGGTACTGGGAAACGGTGATATCTGGAGTGCGGAAGACGCAATCCGCATGGTTCAGCAGACCGGTGTTGACGGCGTCGTGGTAGGCCGCGGCTGCCAGGGTAGGCCGTGGCTGTTCGGTGACCTCATGAACGCCTTCGAGGGCAGGGATGAGCGGCACCAGCCCGGGCTCGGGCAGGTGGCGGACACGGTGTACCGGCACGCGGAGCTGCTGGTGGACACCTTCGGCAACGAGATGATGGCGCTGCGCGACATCCGCAAGCACATGGCCTGGTACTTCAAGGGCTACGTGGTGGGCGGAGAGTTGCGTGCAGCGCTCGCCGCCGTACCCACGCTCGAGGTTCTGCGCGGTCTGCTCGATCAACTGGACCGCACGTCTCCGTATCCCCGCACTGACGCCGAAGGACCGCGCGGGCGTGCGGGATCACCCAAGCGCACGTCGCTGCCGGACAAGTGGCTCGAGGCCCGCCGGCTCAATCCTGAACAGCAGGCGGACATCGCCGCGGCGGAAGTCGACATATCGGGTGGATAGGGCGGCTGAGCACATGCAGAATTCCCCCGTCGGCAATGCAGCGCCGATTACTCCGGGCTACACGGATGCGGACATGCAGCGCTGGGTCGATGAAGCGCCCAAGAGCCTGCATCGTACGCACTTTGAGCGTGACCGCGCACGCGTACTGCACTCCTCGGCGCTGAGGCGGCTCGGCGCAAAGACGCAGGTGGTCGCCCCCGACACTGACGACTTCGTGCGGACCCGGTTGACGCACAGCCTCGAGGTGGCGCAGGTCGGGCGGGAGCTGGGACGATCCCTTGGCTGCGACCCGGACATCGTCGACGCCGCCTGCCTTTCCCACGATCTTGGACATCCTCCGTTCGGGCACAACGGCGAGGCCACGTTGAATGACCTGGCGCACTCCATCGGCGGGTTCGAGGGCAACGCACAGACACTTCGGCTCCTGACCCGGCTTGAGCCGAAAGTCATCCGTGCCGACGGTGAACCGGCGGGGCTCAACCTCACCCGGGCCAGCCTCGATGCCGCATGCAAGTACCCGTGGACTGCTGTGGACGCGCCGGTGATCCACGGACACCGCACCTCGAAGTTCGGCGCCTATGAGGACGATCTGCCCGTCTTCACCTGGCTGCGGCAGGGGGCACCGGCCGGCCGGTCCTGCCTTGAGGCGCAGGTCATGGACCTGGCCGATGACATCTCCTACTCGGTCCATGACGTCGAAGACGCCATCGTGGCCGGTCACTTCCAGCTCAAGTGGATGGACAACCCCGACCACCGCGCCCGCGTTGTCGGGTACACCCAGCAGTGGTACCTGCCGCACTCCGATCCGGCCGCCGTCGACGCTGCGCTCGCACGGCTGGAAGCAACGGATGTCTGGGTTCGCGAGGCGGACGGCAGCCGCAAGGCCATGGCGGCGCTGAAGAACATGACCAGCCAGCTGATCGGTCGTTTCTGCCTGAGTGCACTGCAGACCACACGGGGCATTTACGGCACCGACCCGCTCACCCGGTACGCCGCCGAGATGGTGGTTCCCGAGGACACGGTCACCGAGATCGCGGTGATGAAGGGCCTTGCAACCACCTACGTCATGACCAGCGTCCACCGCCAGCCCATCTATGAGCGGCAGCGTGAGGTGCTGTCCTCGCTGGTGCAACAGATGGCCGCCGCAGGGGATGGCTACCTCGAGCCGATGTTCGCCTCCGATTGGCGCCAGGCGGACGACGACGACGCCCGCCTCCGCGTGGTGATCGACCAGGTGGCATCCCTGACGGATGCCTCCGCCCTCGCCCTGCATGAAAGGGTTGTCGGACCGGTTCCGGCGCTCTGGTGAGGGTTATGCACACGCCCGGATAGCGGTATTCACAGGGCCGGGCTACCGGACGGCGGAACCGGAGACCGAACACTAGACTGGATAATATGGCCGGACTCATCAAGCGTGAAGACATCGATGAGGTTCGCCAGCGCACCGACATCAAGGAAGTGGTGGACGGTTACGTCACCCTGAAGTCCGCCGGCGTCGGGTCCTGGAAAGGTCTCTGCCCCTTCCACGATGAGCGCTCGCCGTCGTTCCATGTCCGTCCGCACATGGGCTCCTATCACTGCTTCGGATGCGGTGAAGGTGGTGATGTCATTTCCTTCGTGCAGAAGATGGATCACACGTCCTTCGCGGAGACGGTTGAAAAGCTGGCCGCACGCATCTCTTTCGAACTGCGCTATGAGGATGGCGGAACCGGCCCCCGGCGCGAGGATTCCGGTAAGCGGCAGCGCCTCCTCGATGCCCACAAGATTGCTGCGGAGTTCTACCGGGACCAACTGCTGACACCAGAGGCGGCGACCGGCCGCGCTTTCCTGCAGGAGCGCGGCTTCGACCGGGCCGCCGCTGAACACTTCGGCGTCGGCTACGCGCCCCAGGGGTGGGACGGGCTGCTCAGCCACCTGACGGGCCGCGGGTTTCTCCTCGACGAATTGAAGCTGACCGGCATGTTCAGTGTTTCGTCGAACAACTCGGGCCGGCTCTACGACCGCTTCCGGGGCAGGCTGATGTGGCCCATTCGGGACATCACCGGAGACACCGTGGGATTCGGCGCACGCAAGCTGTATGAGGATGACCCGGGGCCCAAGTATTTGAATACCCCTGAGACCTCCCTCTACAAGAAGTCGCAGGTCCTGTACGGAATCGATCTCGCCAAACGGGAGATCGCAAAGTCCCGCCAGCTCGTCGTGGTGGAAGGCTACACGGACGTCATGGCGTGCCACCTCGCCGGAGTAGGCACCGCCGTAGCCACCTGCGGCACGGCCTTCGGTGCCGAGCACATCAAGATCGCGCGCCGGCTCCTGTCCGACGACGGCACCGGCGGAGAGGTCATCTTCACCTTCGATGGCGACGCCGCCGGGCAGAAAGCGGCGCTGCGCGCCTTCGAGGAGGATCAGCGGTTCAACGCGCAGACTTATGTGGCGGTCGGCGCTGACGGCGCTGACCCCTGCGAGCTGCGACAGACCGCGGGGGACCAGGCGGTTCAAAACCTCATCAGCACCCGGCGCCCGCTGTTTGAGTTCGCCATAAAAGCATCGTTTGACCAGTTCGATCTCTCCACCGGCGAGGGCCAGACAAAAGCGCTCCGGCACGCGGCTCCCATCGTGGCCAACATCCGCGATGTGTCCCTGAGGTCCGTCTACACCCGGGAACTGTCCCGGTGGCTCGGCATGCAATTCGTCGGCGAGGACCAGGTGGCGCGCGCGGTCACGGCCGCCGCAAAGCGGGCAACCCAACCGGCACAGGATGGCCAGCAGGATGCACAGAACCCGCAGAGTCGACAGGGTGCACAGAGCCCGCAGAGCCGCCAGCCCGCCCAGGCACCGGGCAGCGGCCCTGCATTGGTGGAAGAAGTGCCGCAGTTCCGGCGTCCAGATCCGCGTGATCCTGTTGCACGGATGGAGCGCGAAGCGCTCGAGGTGGTCCTCCAGTATCCGCAATTGCTTGATCAGGACCAGTGGGACCGTTTTTCTGATTCCCGCTTCTCCGTGCCCGCCTACGCCGCGCTGCATGATGCGGTGCGTGCTGCCGGAACTGCAGGGAGGGATAGAGCGGACTCCGCATCGAACTGGGTGGAACGGGTGCGCCAGGAGGTTCCCGACATGCTGCGTGGTTATGTGAGCGAACTCGCCGTGACGCCGCTGCCCGCGACGGATGGAGATGGGGTGGCCGCGTACTGCCGGGACATCCTCAGCAGGCTCTCGGAGCTGCGCATCACCCGGCTGAAGGCAGAGAAGCTGAGCTCACTGCAGAGGCTCGATCCGGCGGCTGATCCATCCCTCTTCCAGCAGTTGAACCGTGAGCTGATGGAGCTCGAAATGGAACGCCGCGCCCTGCGCTCGGACTAGCAGCCGGCCAATTTCACTTACCCGGTCTTCCTATGTAAAGTTGTTTCTGCTGCTTTCCCCCGTAGCTCAATTGGCAGAGCATTCGACTGTTAATCGAAGGGTTACTGGTTCAAGTCCAGTCGGGGGAGCAAATAGGCTCCTGACCTGCGTTTTCGCCGGTCAGGAGCCTTTCTCGTTAGCCGCCGGGGTGCCACTCAGGCTGGGCGCGTATTCTGACTCCTATGCGCAATGATGATCTTGTTCTGGTAACGGGCGCCACTGGATATATCGGAGGTCGGCTCGTCTCCCGGCTGGTCGAAGACGGCCGGCGGGTCCGCGTAGTTGTGCGGTCGCCCCAGAAGCTGCTGGACGTACCGTGGGCAGCGCAGGTCGAGGTGGTCGAAGGCGATCTGCAGGACGCCGAAACTATGAACCGTGCAAGCGAGGGCGTCTCCACGCTCTATTACCTCGTGCACTCCATGGGCTCCGGACGGGGGTTCGAGGAGCGGGAAGCGCAGATCGCATCGACCGTCGCCAAGGCTGCCTCGCAGGCTTCCGTGAAGCGCATCGTTTACCTCGGCGGCCTCCACCCGCAGGGCGTAAAGCTCTCAACGCACATGCGCTCCCGCGTGGCCGTGGGCGAAGTGCTGCTGGCATCGGGCGTTCCCACCATCGCTTTCCAGGCCGGCGTCGTCATCGGTTCCGGCTCCGCGTCCTTTGAGATGATCAGGCACCTGGCCGATGTGCTGCCGGTCATGCCCGCGCCGAAGTGGGTACTGAACCGCATCGAACCGATCTCCGTGCGTGACGTCATCCACTACCTCCTCGGCGCACTGGACCTGCCGGAGGGGCTCAACCGGACCTTCGACATCGGTTCCGGTGACGTCCTGACCTACGCGGACATGATGAAGCGCTACGCGGAAGCCGCCGGTCTGCCCGGGCGAACGGTCCTGGCGCTGCCGGTGCTCACCCCGCGACTGGCCGGCCACTGGGTGAACCTCGTCACCCCCATCCCGCGGGCTATGGCAATGCCGCTGATTGAATCCCTCCAGCACAACGCGGTCACCGCCGAAGCAGACATCCATGAGTATGTGCCGCTGCCGGAGGGCGGGCTCACCGACTATCGCGCCGCCGTCGACCTCGCCCTGAACAAAATGAGCGCCGGTGAGGTGGAAACGAGTTGGGCGGGAGCTTCGCAGCGCGACGCTGTCGCGGATCCGCTTCCCTCCGACCCCCAGTGGGCCGGCCACACGGTCTACAAGGACGAGCGCAGCTTTCGCTCCAGCGCACCCGCTCCCGCGGTCTGGAAAGTGATCGAAGGCATCGGCGGGGAAAACGGCTGGTACTCCTGGCCGGTCGCGTGGGCTGCCCGCGGCTGGCTGGACAAGCTCGCCGGCGGCGTCGGCCTGCGCCGCGGACGCCGGCACTCGTCGGAGCTGATGGCAGGAGAGGCGCTGGACTTCTGGCGCGTCGAAGAGCTGGTGCGCGGCGAGAAGCTCCGTCTGCGGGCGGAAATGAAACTTCCTGGACGAGCCTGGCTCGAACTCTCGGTAGTGCCCGACGGCGGAGCGAGCGAATATCGCCAGCGCGCCATCTTCTTCCCCCGCGGCCTGGCCGGCCGGCTCTACTGGCTCGGCGTGCTGCCGTTCCACGGCGTGGTGTTCGCCTCCATGGCGCGCAACATCACTCGTACAGCCGAGCGCGCAGGGCACCAGGCGTAGGGCCTGCTGTCCCGGGCCGTCGCTTGAGAGGAGCTGGCTAGCTGATCGCGGGTACGGTCCTCGGCCGCACAATCGTCCAGAGGAACACAATCCCGAGGGCAATACAGCAGGCCATGACCGCTGCCATGGGTGTGGCTGAAGCTATTCCGAGGACTCCCACAATCGGTGAGATGATCCCCGCCAGCCCGAAGGTGGTCGCGCCGAGAAGGGACGCGGCGGTTCCGGCCTGCGCGCCATGGTTGGCCAGCGCAAGCACCTGGACGCAGGGGAATGTGAAGCCCGCAGCCGAAATGTAGAACCAGAGCGGAACTGCCGTACCCCAGAATCCGAAGCCCAGGTAGTCGAAGAGGATCATCAGGAGCGCCATCGCGAGCATTGCCGCGGTCGAGCAGGCGATGATCCACTGCGGACCCACCCTCCGGACCACCCGGGCGCTGATCTGGACAGCAGCCACAATGCCGAGCGAGTTCACTGCGAAGAGCAGCCCGTACTGCTGGGGATCAAGCCCGTACACGTCCTGGAACAGGAACGGCGACGCCGACAGATAGGAAAACAGGCCCGAAAAGTTCATGCCGCCCACCAGCAGGATGCCGATGAAGACACGGTCGGTCAGTACCGCGCGGTACCGCTGAAGAGCCGTGGACGACGACGCTTTCCGCCGGTCCGCAGGCAGGGTTTCAATGATGAACAACGAGACGGCGAGGATCACCAGGAACCCGTACGCGGCGAGGAACCAGAAGATTCCGGGCCACGGCATGATCACGAGTAACTGGGACCCGATGACGGGCGCGAAGATGGGGGCCATCCCGTTCACCAGCGCCATGTAGGAAAGCATGCGAACCAGTGGGTAGCCGCTGAAGAGGTCGCGGATCATCGCCATGGCCACCACGCCGCCTCCGGCTGCGCCCATTCCCTGCAGCACACGGAAGACCATGAGCATGCCGATTTCCGTGGACAGCGCGGCCCCGAGCGAGGCGGTGACGTGCAGGCTGGTGGCCATGATCAGCGGCAGGCGCCGGCCCACCTTGTCACTCAGCGGACCCACAATCAGCTGGCCTGCAGCAAAGCCCACAATCGTTCCTGTCAGGGTGAGCTGCACAGCAGCCTCGGTGACGCCGAGATCATCCTGCAGTGCCGGGAATGCGGGCAGGTACAGGTCGATGGTGAACGGACCGAGCGCGGTGAGCGTGCCGAGAATGACAACGTAGATCAGCTTCTGGCGCCTGGTGAGCGCGTCGCCGGGGTGCGTGGTGGTGCTCAAAAGATACCTATCTGGCGTGGCGGATGCGGGAGTCGCACTGCGGCGCTGCAGACGAAAGGTGGTGGAGAGCCGGTCGAGGCATCGAGGTGGTTGCCGGAACGAATCAACATCCATCTTAGGGCCCTCAGCCAACCTCGCGGAAGACCTGCCGCTATGAATGCTGACACTCATGTGCTCAGCAGGCTTTGGATTGTCGTAGGGTGAAATGCAGCTCAGAGGTCCACAGGGTAGCGCAGAGACAGGAGAAACGACGTGAACGCCGGAGATCGGGATACAAGTGCGCCCTCAGGTGCACTGCAGCCGCACATGGGAAAAGTCATCGGAGTCAGTGTCGCGGCCGCTGTCGGCGGACTTCTGTTCGGCTTCGACACCGCCGTCATCAATGGTGCGGTTGAGGCTATCCAGGAAGACTTCAGCCTGGGGGAAGCCGTCCTGGGGTTCACTGTCGCGATCACGCTCCTGGGCTGTGCCGCGGGCGCGTGGTTTGCCGGTGAACTCGCGGACCGGCTCGGCCGCAAACGCGTCATGTTGGGCGCAGCTATCCTTTTCCTGATCAACTCGGTCGGATCCGGTTTCGCGTTCAGCGAGTGGGACCTGATGCTCTGGCGCCTCATCGGTGGCGTCGCCATTGGAGTGGCATCAGTCATCGCGCCCGGCTACATCGCCGAAATCGCTCCGGCCAAGTGGCGTGGTGGACTCGCGTCCATCCAGCAGCTGGCAATCACCGTCGGCATCTTCGCTGCACTGCTGTCCGACGCCTGGCTTGCCGACCTGGCAGGCGGAGCCACCGGAGAACTGTGGTGGGGGCTGCCGGCCTGGCGCTGGATGCTGCTTGTCGGCGTCGTACCGGCAATCATCTACGGGGTGCTGGCGCTGACCATTCCGGAATCGCCTCATTATCTGATTCGCGGTGGCCGCGACGCAGAAGCCGCACATGTGCTGTCCCGCGTGACCGGTATTCGGGACACCACCGCCAAACTGACCGAGATCCGTTCCACCCTCCGGATGGAGGACAAGACGACGCTGCGGGATCTGCGCGGATCGATGCTCGGCCTGCAGCCCATCCTCTGGGTGGGCATGACCGTTGCTGCCCTGCAGCAGCTTGTCGGCATCAACGCCATCTTCTATTACTCCACCACCCTGTGGCAGTCAGTCGGGTTCAGTGAGAGCGAGTCATTTACGACGTCGGTGATCACGTCGATCATCAACGTCGCGATGACCTTCGTGGCCATCTTCTTCGTCGACAGGATCGGTCGCCGCAAGCTGCTGCTGGTAGGTTCCGCAGGAATGTTTGTCGGCCTTCTCGCCGCAACCGTGTCTTTCGCGCAGGCAACGGGGAGCGGAGCGGATGTTTCGCTCCCCGGTGTGTGGGGACCGGTGGCACTGGTCGGCGCAAACCTGTTCGTCATCTTCTTCGCGGCGACGTGGGGGCCGGTCATGTGGGTGACACTCGGAGAAATGTTCCCGAACAAGGTGCGCTCCATCGCACTGGGCGTAGCCACGATGGTGAACTGGATTTTCAACTTCATTGTCACGCTCGCATTTCCCTGGGTCAGTGAGAACCTTGGCGTCTGGATCATGTACGCGGTGTTCACCGGCTTTGCCGTTGTTTCCTTCTGGTTCGTGAAGACCCAGCTTCAGGAGTATGCCGGCCGGGAACTCGAGGACCGGGACGAATTGCCGGCCCGCTAAGCCGGTGATCGGCCCGGGCACGGGCGGGAAGTATGCGTCAGTGGTAATTTTGGGAACAGATGCAGGATGAACGGATGGGAGCAGGGCATATGGACAGCTCGACCAGCACGCGGGTGAACCGGGCCGGCGGCAAGCCGTCGGTGATCGGCTTGATCAGATTGCTGCTGCGGCTGACCCCGCGCCAGTTGGGCGACGAAGTCTCGCTTGCCCGCGAACAGCTCAAACAGAAGGGCATCACGGCCGGCATTGCTGCGGCGTTCTTCGTCGTGGCGCTGGTGTTTGTGGCATTCCTTGCCGTAGCCCTCATTGTCGCGGCGATCATGGGCCTGGCTACGGTCATGCCCCCCTGGCTGGCTGCTCTGTGCTTCGCTGCCCTGTTCCTCATCATTGCCGCCATTGCAGCACTGATGGGCCTGTCCCGCTTCAAGAAGGCGCTGCCGCTCCTGCCGGAAGACGCCATTCGCGGCATCAAGTATGACATCGGTGTGCTCAAGGAAGGGCGCAAGTTCAACCCGGCCACGCTTGACGTCAAGAAGCCCAAGGAAGAAAAGAAGCCCAAGCACAAGGAAACAGGGGAGCCCAAGCCGCCTGCGCCGTCGTACGCTGAGCTCCGCAGCCGCTCCGGCCGCCGCCGCGATCACATTGCAGAAACCAGGGATGATCTCGGGCGCG
Source organism: Arthrobacter sp. Soil782 (assembly GCF_001428435.1). GTDB lineage: Bacteria > Actinomycetota > Actinomycetes > Actinomycetales > Micrococcaceae > Arthrobacter_D > Arthrobacter_D parietis. The sequence continues at coordinate 124,645 of NZ_LMSO01000009.1, read as the reverse complement.
GACTGGACTTCAAGTCCCAGGTGGACCACACGAAATCACGCGCGCGCACCGCCGCCGCCCAGGCCAAGTCCTCGGCAGTTCATGCCCGGGAAGCGCAGCGGACCCGTAGCGGCTCGACCCGCGTGACCCACACTCCTGGGTCATCTGCGCCCGCACGTCACAACCAGACGCTCGCTGACCGCTGGAAGCCGCTAAGCGTTGTCGCCGCTTCTGCCGCTGCAATCGCTGTCATGGTAAGACGGCTCGTCGCCAAGTAGGCACTGCACATCGCGCGGACGCTGCGTCAGCCGCTTCGGTGCATCCAGGGCCCTGCCTGCATAATGGGAGCGGAGGGACTGTGATCAGACTTATTGGCGCCGGGGGAAAGCCTGGTCAGGAGACGGCCGAACTGGACACGTTCTGGACCGTACCGAACATCATCACCGTTGTCCGGTTCCTTGGGGTCCCGCTGTTTGTGATGTTCATTGTCCAGCGCGAATATGCCGCGGCCGTCATCACCCTGGTGCTGCTCGGATCAACCGACTGGATCGACGGCTGTATCGCCCGCAGGTTCAGCCAGGTGTCCTCGGTGGGCAAGTGGCTTGATCCCGTGGCAGACCGGACGGCGCTGATTGTGGTTGCCGTGACCTTCGTGGTGGACGGCGTTGCGCCCGCCTGGCTCGTGTGGGCCATCGTGATCCCTGATGCAATCCTCATCATCAACGTCCTGATCCTCTTCGGCGGACGGCTGCGTCTGCCCGTGTCCAACATCGGCAAGATCCGGACCGCACTGCTGCTGGTGGGATCCCCCCTCCTGCTCCTGCAGCGTGTGGAAGGGTTCGACCAGCTGTGGCTCGAGATCACCGCCAACGTGCTGCTGATCCTCGGGTGCATCGGTCACGTCATTGCGTTCTACGGTTATTTCACGGCGTCGCACCGGGTGTACCGGCTGGAGCGCACCGCATGACGAAAGCGGGCGCATGGCCTGGGTAGCGGTACTCCTTGCGCTCCTCGGCGCCTGCTTCCTTGCTGTCGGTGCCCAGCGTCAGGGCAGTGCGGTGCGCTCCAATACCGGCGGGCTGTCCCTCAACTCCACGGGGTTCGTCCGGTTGCTGCGCAATCCGCGCTGGATTCTCGGCCTGATCCTGCTCGGTGCCGGGATGGTGTGCAACGTCATCGCCCTCAGCCTGGCCAGCCTCACCGTTGTGCAGCCGATCGGCGCCATCGCGCTGGTCATCACCACCGTCGTGAACTCCAGGGACCAGGGCGTGCGCATCAACCGGCCCACCGTCGTCGCAATCTCCGCGTGCGTCGCAGGCAGTGCGCTGTTCGTGCTGCTGGCACTCAATGTGACGCGCAAAGACCATGTTGTCCTGCCGGACCAGGAACTGACCGCCGTGTTGCTGCTGTGCATCGCCGTCGCGCTGTTCGGCACGCTTGCCGTCGTCTTCAAGCGAAAGCTCAGCGCTTTCGCCTACATTCTCGGCGCCGGCGTCCTCTTCGGGTTCGTTGCCGTGCTGACCAAGATCATTGCTACGCACCTGCTGGATCCGAACGGTCGGGTCTTCTTCAACGTCCCCATCTACAGCATCATTGCGATCATCGCAGCGGCCGGCCTCGGGTCATGGTTCGTCCAGAGCGCCTATGCCACCGGCCCGCCGGATCTGGTGATTGCCGGCCTCACGGTCATTGATCCCATCGTGGGAATTGCCGTCGGCATAGTGGTGCTGGGTGAACTCCAGCCAAACGTTGAATCGGTGATCGCAATTGCCATGGGAGCGGCCGCCATCGTTGCTATTGTTGGAGTGATAGCACTGTCGCGCCACCATCCGGATGTGGTCAAGCGCCAGAAAGAAGCACGACGGCGGTAACGCCCGTGACTTCTCCCACCGTTGCCAACCCGAGGACGACTTCGTGACCGATACGGCAGCAGATGCGCCGCTGACCATCCTGATCGCTGCAGACACCTACCCGCCGCATGTCAACGGCGCCTCCATGTTCGGCTACCGCCTGGCCAAGGGGATGACGGCCCGCGGCCATGACGTTCACGTTCTTGCCCCGAACACGATCAACGGCCGGAGCTTCACCGAGCCGGGCGGAGACTGGACGGTGCACCGACTCCGTTCGCACTCTGTCCCCACCCACGAATACTGGCGGATCTGCCTACCCTGGGAAATCAAGCGCGAGATCAGCTTGCTCTTCGACAGGGTTCAGCCCGATGTGGTGCACATCCAGTGCCACTACATGGTGGGGGAGTACGCGTTGTATGAAGCCGTGAAGCGCGGGATCCGTGTGGTCGCCACCAATCACTTCATGCCGGAGAACCTGAACCCCTTCCTGCCCTTCCCACAGTGGTTCAAGAACATTGTCGCGAAGAATTCCTGGCGGGACATGGGCAAGGTCATGGGGAAAGCAGATGTTGTGACCACGCCTACGCCTCTTGCCGCAAAGGCCATGCACGAACACGCGTTTCTGCGCAAAGTGCTGCCGCTGTCGAACGGCATCGACGCGGCAGCGTACGAGGCCAGGCCCGGCGAGCACCTCGAGCATCCCGGTCACCCGACCGTCCTGTTCGTGGGGCGCCTCGCTGAGGAAAAGCACGTCGACGTGCTCATCGACGCGGTCGCGAAGACTCCCAGCGAGCTGAACCTGCACCTGGAGATTGTCGGCGGGGGAGAGGTGAAACCGGCTCTGCAGGCGCAGGTCAAGCGGTTGGGGCTTGAAGACCGAGTCACATTTCACGGCCTCATCTCTGATGAGGAACTCCGTCAGGCGTACCTGCGTGCCACCGTGTTCTGCCAACCGGGGACAGCGGAACTGCAGTCCCTGGTCACACTCGAGGCGATGTCCGCTTCCACCCCGGTTCTGCTGGCAAACGCCATGGCATTGCCGCACCTGGTCGAAGACGGGGCAAACGGCTATTTGTTCACTCCCCATGACAGTGCTGAGCTGGGCCGCCGCCTTACCGAAATCATCTCCATGCCGGAGGCTGAACGCGAGCGGATGGGGAAGATGAGCCGTTCCATGGTTGAAAAGCACAGCATCGATGCCACACTGTCCACGTTCGAGGACCTCTACTTCGGCAGGTTCCACGACACCGAAACGGTCTAGCCGTCTGATTCACGGCCACCATCGTGGCTACAATGGACTGCGCCGGCGCGTCGTCGGCGTTGCGGGGCTGTAGCTCAGCTGGTTAGAGCAGCGGACTCATAATCCGTTTGTCCTGGGTTCAAGCCCCAGCAGCCCTACTCGTGCAGGAAACCCCGGTCCGGATGGGCCGGGGTTTTTTGCATCGTGCGCACGGGTGGCACCAGAAGTTACCCGCGGGTAACATAGGCCGAGGTGATCCGCACCGCGAGGGTACGGACAGCGCCGGTGCAGAGTTGAGCGCCGGTGCGACTGATGGTGAGGAACGTTTCATGGGTGCACCCGCAATCGACGCTGACAACCTGCCGTACGCGGACGGCGACTTCTACTTCTTCGAGCAGATGCTCGACCCGAAGGAGCGTATCCGGCTCCTTGAGGTGAGGGAATGGCTGGCCCAGGAAGTCCGCCCGCACGCAGCGTCCTGGTGGAACGTTGGCGCTTTTCCCACTGAGCTGATCCCGCGGATCGCCGAGCTGGACATTGTGTCTCCAGTCAAGCGGCTGGGCTATTCAAACCTGTTCGCGGGCCTGCTGCACGCCGAATTCACCCGTGCCGACACCTCTATTGCAACGTTCATGGGTGTTCACGACGGCCTGTTCACCGGCTCCATCGAGACGCTCGCCTCCCCGGAGCAGCAGGCCGAATGGCTTCCGGACATCTACGCCATGAAAAAGATCGGCGCTTTCGGCCTGACGGAACCGCTCGGCGGTTCCGACGTCGCGGGCGGTACGCGGACAACCGCGGAGCGCAGCGGAGACGGGTGGGTCCTCAACGGTGCAAAGCGCTGGATCGGGAACGCGACCTTCTCCGACTGGGTTGTCATCTTCGCCCGTGATGTTGCGGACAACCAGGTCAAGGGGTTCATGGTTGACACCTCGCTACCTGGCTACAAGGCCACCAAGATCGAGAACAAAACCGCTCTGCGCACCGTTGAAAATGCCGACATTGTGCTCGACGGCCTCCAGATCAGCGACGACTACCGGCTCACCGGCGCCAACAGCTTCAAGGACACCAACAAGGTCCTGCGCATCACGCGGCTTTCGGTGGCGTGGCAGGCTGTAGGGCAACAATTGGCAGCCTTCGATGTTGCCCGGCGGTATGCCGTGGAGCGCCAGCAGTTTGGCCGCCCGCTCGCGTCCTTCCAGCTCATCCAGCAGCAGCTGGTCGAGATGCTCGGAAACACGGTCAGCTCCCTGGGCATGATGGTGCGCCTGGCGCAGTTGGCCGACGACGGCGGCGCGCGGGATGAGCAGTCCGCCCTCGCCAAGGCGTTCACCACTGCCCGGATGCGGGAAACAGTTGCCCTGGGCCGCAGCATCCTCGGCGGCAACGGCATAGTCACCGATTACGAGATGGCCAAGATCTTCGCCGATGCCGAAGCCGTCTATTCCTACGAAGGAACCTACGAAATCAACTCGCTTGTGACAGGTCGGGCCATCACGGGAATTGCTGCCTTCGTCTAAGCCGCTGCACCGGCTCAGGGATCGGCCAGCGGCAGCAGGACTGACGGCCGCCGGTCCGAGACGAAGGGAAGTGGGTTGACGTATTCCCCGTGTTCCCGCACGCCCCAGTGCACGCACAGGGATGGGCAGTGGGGTTCCGTGCTGATACGCCCCACCTCCTGCCCTGCGGCGACCGTATCTCCTTCCGCTACCGAGGCTGTCACAGGTTCGAAGCTGGATAACAGTCCGCCGCCATGGTCGAGAGTCAGCACCGGCCGGTCCACCACCGTGCCGACGAACACCACCACGCCGTCAGCCGGGCTGAGGACTGCGCCGTCCGACGCGCCGAGGTCAACACCGCGGTGCCCAGCCATCCAGGGTTCCGGCGGCCGGTCAAAGTGCCGCAGTACGGGCGGGGTTCCGTCGAGCGGCCAACTCCAGGGAGCTTCCGGGTTCGAGGAAGCAGGCGACGGCCCGGGGGAGAGCAGCAGTCCGATGCAGACGGCGGCGCCCGCCAGGAAGCGGAATATATTCGCGAAAGTAGCCACCCACCCACTGTGAACGAGCCTGGCTGCGCGGGATCGGCGTCGTGCGCTCTATGTGGACAGCTTCAGCGGAAGCGGCGCGCTGTGCAGGTCGAGTGTTGTGGAGGTGGAGTGACGCCTGCCTTTGCCAGTCCGGGGGACGTGGCGGCTGTAGTACACTTGACGAAGCAGTTCTCCGTATCCTGTCGTGCCATAAAGGGCTCTTTCGGTCCGTTGGGTGTCGGGAACTGACTACGCGTGTCCCCGATTCGCAGGCATCTCGCCATCGATTTTCATGTGTGAGATTACGCCTGGGAACACTGCTCCAGCGGTCCGGAGAAATCCGGTTGGAGGAGTGAGCGCACAGCTGACGGGCACCAGGACCCCCGCGTTCACCCGCGGGACATCAACCGTCAACCGGCAGAACACAGCGGTGCCTGTGCTGCCCAACGAAAGGAACGGCATGCCAGTCGTTACCATGCGCCAGCTGCTTGACAGCGGCGTCCACTTCGGCCACCAGACCCGTCGCTGGAACCCGAAGATGAAGCGCTTCATTTTCACGGAGCGCAACGGAATCTACATCATTGACCTCCAGCAGTCGCTGTCCTACATCGACCGCGCCTACGAGTTCATCAAGGCCACTGTTGCGCACGGCGGCACCGTTCTGTTCGTCGGCACCAAGAAGCAGGCACAGGAAGCAATTGCCGAGCAGGCAACCCGTGTTGGCCAGCCGTACGTCAACCAGCGTTGGCTGGGAGGCATGCTCACCAACTTCCAGACGGTTTCCAAGCGCATCCAGCGCATGAAGGAACTTGAGGAGATCAACTTCGAGGATGTCGCCGGTTCCGGGCATACCAAGAAGGAACTGCTGCTGCTGCAGCGCGAGCTGACCAAGCTCGAGACCAACCTGGGTGGCATCCGCAACCTCACGAAGGCTCCGTCCATCGTCTGGGTTGTCGACACGAAGAAGGAACACCTCGCAATCGACGAGGCGAAGAAACTCAATATCCCGGTTGTCGCCATCCTCGACACCAACTGTGATCCTGACGAAGTTGATTTCCCGATTCCGGGTAATGATGACGCCATCCGCGCAGTCAACCTGTTGACCCGCGTTGTCGCTGACGCCGTTGCTGAGGGTCTCATCGCCCGCAATAACCGGTCCTCAGGCAATGACGCTGCCGCAGCAGAAGAGCCGCTCGCCGAGTGGGAGCGTGAGCTGCTCGAGGGTAGCGCCGCACCTGCCGAGAGTGCACCCGCTGCTGATGCTCCCGCTGCGGACGCGCCTGCTGAGGAAGCTCCGGCAACTGATGCTCCCGCCGCTGAAGAAGCTCCCGCCGCTGAAGAAGCACCGGCTGCCGCTGCTGAAGAAGCCCCCGCAACTGACGCTCCTGCTGAGGAAGCTGCAAACAGCGAGAGCAAGTAGTTTCATCGAAAGGGTGCGGGACGTCAAAGCCCGCACCCTTTCGCTTGTGCCGGAGAAAGATCCGGAGAACTTTTACTCAATACTTGACGAGAAACCCACATCTGAGGAGTTCAAATGGCAAACTACACTGCCGCTGACATCAAGGCTCTCCGCGAGCGGACCGGCGCCGGAATGATGGACGTGAAGAAGGCGCTCGACGAGGCCAACGGCGATGCCGAGAAGGCCATGGAGCTCATCCGCATCAAGGGCCTGAAGGGCGCCACCAAGCGCGAAGGCCGCTCAACCGCTGAAGGTCTCGTGGCCGCCAAGGTTGACGGTAACGTCGGTGTCATGGTCGAGGTCAACTGCGAAACCGACTTCGTGGCCAAGGCCGGGCCGTTCATCGAGTTCGCCAACAAGGTGCTCGCTGCGACCATCGAGTCCGGCGCCTCTGACGTTGAGTCGCTGCTCGCTTACACCCTTGACGGCAAGCCGGTTTCCGAACATGTCATCGAGGCCGGTGCGCTGCTCGGCGAGAAGGTCGACATCCGTCGCGTGGCACGCGTCGAGGGCGCCATTGTCGATGCCTACCTGCACAAGACGTCAAAGGACCTCCCCGCACAGGTGGGCGTGCTGTTCGCCGTTGAGGGCAGCGGAGAAGCCGCGGCTGAGGCTGCCCATGATGTGGCAGTTCACATTGCCGCCTACTCGCCCACGTACCTCACCCGTGAGGACGTACCGGCAGAGCTGGTCGAGACCGAGCGCCGTATTGCGGATGAGACCGCACGCGCCGAAGGCAAGCCCGAGGCCGCCCTCACCAAGATCGTCGAAGGCCGCCTGACCGGGTTCTTCAAGGAGGGCGTGCTGGTTGACCAGGCGTTCGCCAAGGACGCCAAAAAGTCGGTTGCCCAGGTACTGAAGGAAGCTTCGGTCGAGCCCAAGGAATTTGCTCGCTTCCGGGTGGGTGCCTGATCAGGTACTGACCCTTCCGGGCCGGTTTTTGTTTGAGATGATGGAGGGGCGGTCGCCACGGTGGCCGCCCCTCCGTCATGTCCGGCGAGTGGACCTGCCGGAAACCTGTAAGACTAACCAAGCCGGACATCAGTTCCACTGCTGACGCGCTGACACCCACACGGAACTCAGATCCTGACACGCACGTACGACTGCCCGGGAGGCATCATGGACACATACGAAAAGGCCGGCCACAGCGAATCCCCGAGGCGGCGCGTGCTGTTGAAGCTCTCGGGAGAGGTCTTCGGCGGCGGCAAGCTCGGTGTCGATCCTGACATGGTGCGCGGCATAGCCAAGCAGATTGCCGCGACGATCGGCGAAGTGGAGGTTGCCATCGTGGTGGGCGGAGGCAACTTCTTCCGCGGTGCCGAGCTCTCACAGAGCGGGATGGACCGCTCGCGTGCGGATTACATGGGCATGCTCGGCACGGTCATGAACTGCCTGGCGCTGCAGGATTTTCTGGAGCAGGCCGGCGTTGAAACCCGTGTGCAGAGCGCAATCACCATGGGTCAGGTCGCTGAGGCTTACATCCCCCGCCGGGCAATCCGCCACCTGGAAAAGAGCAGGGTCGTCATCTTCGGTGCAGGTGCAGGCCTGCCCTACTTCTCCACCGACACAGTCGCGGCCCAGCGGGCGCTGGAAGTCCGTGCCGACGTCGTTCTGATGGCCAAGAGCGGTGTGGACGGCGTCTACACCGCGGACCCCCGCAAGGACCCGAGCGCGCAGAAACTCGATTCGCTGTCCTATGACGACGCGCTGCGCCAGGACATCCGGGTCATGGACCAGACGGCCATGACCATGTGCAAGGACAACAATCTTTCCATGGTGGTCTTCGGCATGGAGGGCGAGGGCAACGTCACCAGCGCGATCATGGGTGAACGGATAGGCACGGTCGTCACGGCCTGAGCGCCGCGCAGCGGTCGGTGAAGTCCCGGCAGGAGCCCGGCTGTGAACTAGGATTATCAACTGAATCGGACGCTCAGAAGCAGCGGATTTCGAACCAAAGGAGCAATCGTGATCGAAGAGACCATGTCAGAGGCAACCGCGCGCATGGACAAGGCAGTCGAGGCGGCGAAGGAAGATTTCGCGACCATACGCACTGGCCGTGCCAACCCGTCCCTGTTTTCGAAGGTCGTCGTGAACTACTACGGCTCGCCGACGCCGCTGCAGCAGCTGGCATCCTTCCAGAACCCGGAAGCACGCACGCTGCTCATCACGCCGTTCGACCGCTCCGCACTCTCTGAGATCGAGAAGGCCCTCCGTGACTCAGATCTTGGCGCTAACCCGTCCAACGACGGCAACGTCATTCGTGTGGTTCTTCCCGAACTGACCGAGGAGCGGCGCAAGGAATACGTCAAGGTAGTGCGCGGCAAGGCTGAAGACGCCAAGATCCAGATCCGGAACATCCGCCGCAAGGCCAAGGACGGCATTGACAAGGCGGTCAAGGACGGTGACGCCGGCGAGGACGACGGCGCCCGCGCCGAGAAAGATCTCGACGCACGGACGAAGTCCCACACTGACACCATCGACGACATGCTCAAGCGCAAGGAAACCGAGCTGCTCGAAGTCTGATGAGCGACTCCCAGCCTTCTCCAGAGGCTGGCCGCACGCCTGCCGCTGATGCTGCAAACGCTGATGCCGCGCACCAGGCGCCGGCCGGTCCGCCGGCTTCCGGTGCGCTGTCCGGCAGGCGGGCACTGCGCGAAGGGGCACCCCAGAGCAAAAGCATGTTCAAGCGCCGTCCGCCGCGTGCCAAGTCCGGCGAGCCCTCACGGGCAGGGCGGAACCTTCCCGCGGCCATCGGGGTCGGGCTTGCGCTGCTGGTCTCGCTGCTGGTCGGCATGCTGTTCCTTCCCCTTGCGTTCGTGGCGCTGACCACGATGATCGGCGTCGTCGGCGTCTGGGAAGTCGGCAGGGCGCTTGAGGTGCGCCAAATCAAGGTTCCCACCGTTCCGGCGCTGGCTGCCGGCGTGGCGCTGCCTTTCGCCGCCTACCTTGGCGGCCCTGAGGCGTTGGCATTCGCCACAGTGGTGTCCGTGACCGCGATCGCGCTGTGGCGCAGCCTCGACCCTGCGCCCGACGCCGCGCGGAGCATCATGGCGGGAACCTTCGTCCTCCTCTGGGTACCGTTCCTCCTGAGTTTCGCAATGCTGCTGCTGCAGGAGCCTTCGGGACCGATCAAGGTGGCAACCCTGCTGCTGCTCGTGGTTGCCAATGACACCTTCGGCTACCTGGTGGGGGCATTCTTCGGCAAGCACGCCATGGCACCCCGGATCAGCCCGAAGAAGTCCTGGGAAGGCTTTGGCGGGTCGATCGGCGGAGCAATGGTTGTCGGCGTACTTGCAGTGGTTTTCCTGTTGGACAGGCCCTGGTGGGTCGGTATCTGCCTGGCGGTCGCCGTAGTCGCCGCGGCTACCGCCGGAGACCTCGCCGAGTCCATGATCAAGCGGGAACTCGGAGTCAAGGACATGAGCAGCATCCTGCCTGGACACGGCGGCGTGATGGACCGGCTTGACTCGATTGTTTTTGCTTCGCCGGTTGCGTTCCTGCTGTCCGTTACATTGGTACCCGGGACCCTATAGAACTTGACGACGGCGCGTCGTGACTGCGCCGTTGCACCGAAGCCGTTGCAAAGAAAGTGAAACGCACAACTATGGATGGAGCACGCAACGGCAGTTCGCCGTTCGCCCGTGTCGGCCGCCGTGAATACGGCTATAAGGCAAAGCAGGTCGACAGGTTCCTGACCCGTGCACGCACCTTCTACAACTCGGACGGCACCGACGGTGAGCCTGTGACCAGTGCCGAAGTCCGCACCACCGCCTTTGATCCTGCCCGGGGCGGATATGAACCACGCGCGGTCGATGCCGCACTGGACCGGCTGGAAGACGTCTTTGCCCAGCGGGAGCGGGACACCCTGATCGCGGCGAGCGGCGAACAGGCGTGGCTGATGCAGATCGGGCGCACGTCCGCCGTCCTGAGGAACAGGCTGCACAGGCCGCCGGGGGAGCGGTTCCGGCGTCCCTCCCGGAAGAACACGACCAGCTATGACATCGAGGACGTAGATGCCCTCTGCAACGAGCTGCTCGGGTACTTCGAGAGGGACATGCCGCTCAGCGTCGACGTAGTCCGCCGGGCAGTTTTCCGTGAAGCTATCGGCCAGGACGGGTACGAGGAGACCCAGGTGGATGCTTTCCTAGACCGCGTGGTTGAACTCATGGCGGCCATCGACTAGCTCCGGGCACGTACCAGTACCGTCACACAGCGTCAGGCGTATGCAGCCGCGCAAGCACCCGTGATGTGTTCATCGGTCGGCGGTTCGCGGTCAGCCGCGACACCGTGATGGTGACCGCAAACGCGGCAGGGACCGTCCAGAGCGCGGGCAGCTGGAGCCACTGCGGGGCCTGATCCATGCCCAGTCCCGCAGCTATGAGGATCGATCCGCCGCACAGAACCGCCCCGGAAACCATGCCCGCGATGGCTCCCGCGTCCGTGAGCCCCCGCCACCAGATGCCGAGCACCAGCAGCGGGCAGATCGTGGAGGCAGTGAAGGCAAAAACCATGCTCACGCTGCCGGCCAGGGCAAGGGTGTCCGTCAGCAGGGCAAACCCCAGGGGTATGAGCGCCGAGACAATCGCCGCCCATCGGAACCCGGAAACGCTGGCACGGAAGAAGTCCTGACTCACCACGCCGGCCAGCGAGACCACAAGACCGCTGGTGGTCGAGAGGAATGCGGCGAATGCACCGGCCGTGACGAATGCCGACAGGATGTCTCCGCCAACGCCGTCGAAAATGCGGCTCGGGAGCAGCAGCACGGTGGCATCGGCCGCGCCGCGGACCGCCAGATCCGGAGTGTGGATCCGTCCCAGCAGTCCATACAGCGTCGGGAAGAGGTAGAACATGGAGAGCAGCCCCAGCACCAGCAGAGTTGTCCGGCGGGCGGAAGCGCCGTCCGGGTTCGTATAGAAACGCACCAGCACGTGGGGCAGTCCCAGGGTACCGAAGAGCAGGGCGATGACCAGCGAGATGTTCTGGTACAGGGTGGCATCGGCGGTGGTGTTGAGTTCCGGTGCGAAGACCGCGCCGTCGTTCGTGATCGATTCACCGGTGCCGGTCAGCTGAACCAGGATGAAGACAATGGGGACGGCCAGCGCAGTCAGCTTCAGCCAGTACTGGAAGGCCTGGACGAAGGTGATGGACCGCATGCCGCCGGTAATGACGCTGAGGCAGACAACCACGACGACGGCGACGGAACCTACCCACGACGGCAGCCCGGTGGTGATCCGCACGGTAAGGGCGGCGCCGTGCAGCTGCGGCACGATGTAGAGCCAGCCGACGGCGATGACGAGGAGGCTGGTGATCCGGCGGACATTGCGGGACTCGAGGCGGGCTTCAGCGAAATCAGGAATGGTGTAGGCGCCGGAGCGCCGCAGGGGAGCGGCCACGAACAGCAGGAGCATGAGGTAACCGGCCGTGTAACCGATGGGGAACCACAGCGCATCCACACCGGAGAGCAGGATCAGGCCGGCCACGCCGAGGAAGCTGGCTGCTGAGAGGTATTCGCCCCCGATCGCCGAGGCATTCCACCAGGGCCGGACCGTGCGCGAGGCCACGTAGAAGTCACCGGTGGTCCGGGAGATCCGGAGTCCATAGATGCCGATCAGGACGGTGGAGACCGCGACCATCACCAGTGACACGTAACCGACCACAGGGTTCAGCTCAGGGAATGTCACTGGTCGTCCACCAGGTCCCGGAAGCGCTGCTCAATGCGCCCGGCGCTTCGCACATACAGGACGGCGCAGCCAATCACGAGCGGGTAGATGCCCAGGCCGAGCAGGAGCCAGGGGGCGGGTATGGTTGCGACGCTCCACGTTGTGACGGCCGGGAAGATGCTGAACAGGATGGGGATGCCCACGAGGATGACGAGGAAACCGGAGGCGACCACCACGGCGAGGCGCAGCTGGGATCGGATGAGCGAACGCACAAACAGCTCGCCGACGTCGGACTGTTCAGCCATCTCCCGCGAGACGGGATAGGTTCCGGCGGGCCCGGCAGCGGAGTGCGGCGCGGTGACCCGAACCCGGGCCGGGCGGTCCTCAGGCTCTGTCACGTTCGTTACTGTCCCGGCCTCAGGCGGGTGGCTTCCAGCTTGCCGCGGATCTGGGACAGGTGTCGTCGACTGACGGGCAGTTCCGCCTCGCCCACGAGGACACTTGCCCTGCCCGACCCGAGCTTGACCTGGGTCACCTGATCCATGGCCACGAGGTAGGAGCGGTGCGTCCGCAGGAAACCGGCATCGGCCCATTGCCGTTCGAGGTCGTTGAGTGGAATGCGGATGAGGTAGCTCGCCTCGGCCGTATGCAGCCGGGCGTAGTCGCCCTGCGCCTGCACGTAGCGGATCTCATCGCGCCGGATCATCCTGCTGATGCCGCCCTGATCCACGGTGATGACGTCCGGGGTGGCTGCGCCGTCCTCCATCAGCTCGCAGATCCGCCGGACGGACTCGGTCAGCCTTTCCGTGCGCACCGGCTTGAGCAAATAATCGACGGCGCGAAGTTCGAACGCCTCCAGAGCCCGGTCCTCGTCCGCCGTGACGAAGACGACGGCGGGAGGCCGGCTGAAGCGCGAGATGACCCTGGCGATGTCCAGCCCTGAGAGGGACGGCATGTGGATGTCGAGGAACAGTGCATCTATCGGGTGGCTTTGCAGGATCCGGAGAGCCTCGGCGCCGCTGGACGCCTGATGGATTGCGTCGATGCGGGCGTCCTTGGAGAGCAGGAAGCCTAGTTCGGCGAGTGCCGGGAGTTCATCGTCCACGATGACCACGTTGACCATGCTCCTTAGGTTACGCGGTCGATCAGGCGTCCGCGCCACGGGACGCAGGGCAACCCTCAGGTCTGGTGGGCGGGCTGGGATTTCGGAACGCGCAGCGTGATCAGTGTGCCGGCGCCCGGTGCGGTATCGATGATCAGTCCATGGGCGTCACCGTACACCTGACGCAACCTCGAATCGACGTTCCGCAGCCCTACGTGGACTCCGTCGACGTGCCCGGCAAGCACGGCGCGCAGGCGATCGGGATCCATCCCCACGCCGTCGTCCTCGACAGTGACCACCGCGTAGGCGCCGGCGTCGTGCGCTGTAATGGTGATGTTGCCTGTCCCGTCCTTTGAGTCGAGGCCGTGGCGGACGGCGTTCTCCACCAGCGGCTGGAGGCTGAGGAAGGGGATCACGGTGCTGAGCACCTCCGGACCGATTTGGAGGCTGACGCGGAGCCGGTCACCGAAACGCGCCCGCTCCAGCAGCAGGTAGCGGTCGATGGACCTCAGCTCCTCCGCCACGGTAGTGAAGTCGCCGTGGCGGCGGAAGGAGTAGCGCGTGAAGTCCGCGAACTCGACCACGAGCTCCCGCGCCCGCTCCGGGTCCGTATTGATGAAGGACGCGATGGCGTTCAGGGAGTTGTAGATGAAGTGCGGGCTGATCTGCGCGCGGAGCGCACGAACCTCGGCCTCCATCAGCTGGGTGCGCGAGGAGTCCAGCTCGGCCAGCTCCACCTGGGTGGCCACCCAGACGCCGACCTCATTCGTCGCGCGGACGAGCCCTGCGCTGACTGTCGGTGCGAAGGCTCCCACCGTTCCCACCACCCGGCCGTTTACCCGGATCGGTGCCAGAACAGCCTCGGCAAGTCCTTCCTCTCCTCCGGTCACCGGCCCCAGCCGAAACCTCTTGAAGATCTGCGTCCGCCCGCTGGAGAGGACCTCCTGCGCAACGGTCATCACCTCAGCGGGTTCGGCGGAGGTGCCATCCCACGCCAGGACGCCGTTTAGATCCGTCACCAGGAGAGCCTGGCTGCGCAGCAGGCCCCGCAGGTGCCGTGCCGCCTTCGACGCTCCGCCCGGCGTCAGGCCGGTCCTCAGGTGCTCAGAGGCCTGCGCAACGGTGTGCAGCGTCGCGTAGGTGGCGCGGTCCGCGTCGGAACCGAGGTCACGGTAGGAACGGGAGAACCTGAAGCCGAGGACCGCCACCACCGCGAGGGTGACGAGAACGACGGCGCCGACCAGCGCGGCGTCGACGGCGGGGCTCAGCATGGGTCAAGAGTAGCGGTGAACCATGCCACGCCCTGAACCGTTCGGCACGGTGGCCTTGAATCGTCTGGCGCAGTGGCCGTGAGCCGTTCGGCGCAGGGGCGCACCGTTTATCGCAGGCCGACGCGCGTTGGGCGATGTGCCTGCCCAAGGTGCTGGCGCCCTCACACGATGTGACCAACAGTGATGGGAGTCACACTCCCTCGTTGCCTGCCGTCCTGTGCGGTACTGATCCTGCGTGGGAGCCTAACGAGGAGGTATCAATGGGTCACGACCCATCCGCACCCGGCGCACCGCCGTCGGCGCCCGTCGATTTTACGGAAGTCCAGCAGCGGCCGCAGTTTCAGGAATTGAGGAAGCGCCACCGCAGCTTCGTCTTTCCCATGGCAGCAGCATTCCTGCTGTGGTACTTCCTGTACGTGCTGCTCGCCGATTACGCACACGAATTCATGTCTACCCCCGTGTGGGGGAACGTCAACATCGGACTGCTCCTCGGGCTGCTGCAGTTTGTCAGCACCTTCGGGATCACCATGTGGTACGTCAGCTACGCCAACAGGAGACTCGATCCCATTGCCGAGGAACTGCGCAACGACCTCGAAGACGCCGCACCTGAGGTATTCAAGGCCCCAGAGGGAGGAACCAAATGAGGCAGTACCTGCCGCTGCAGACCGTTGAGACGACGCAGGTCGGCGAGCCCTGGCTGAACATCACCATTTTCGGCATTTTTGTGGCAATCACCCTTGTGATCGTGCTGCGCGCGAGCCGCAACAACAAGACGGCGGCGGACTACTACGCTGCCGGACGATCCTTCACCGGCCCGCAGAACGGAACGGCTATTGCCGGGGACTACCTGTCCGCCGCGTCCTTCCTCGGCATCGTGGGCGCCATTGCGATCAACGGTTATGACGGATTCCTGTACTCGATCGGCTTCCTGGTCGCCTGGCTGGTGGCACTGCTCCTCGTCGCGGAACTGCTCCGCAACACGGGAAAGTTCACGATGGCGGACGTCCTGTCCTTCCGGCTGCAGCAGCGTCCCGTACGGATAGCAGCGGCCATCACCACACTCGCTGTCTGCTTCTTCTACCTCCTGGCGCAGATGGCCGGAGCCGGCGCCCTGGTGTCCCTGCTCCTCGGCATCGACGACCGGCTGGGACAGTCCCTCGTCATCACCGTGGTTGGCGGGCTCATGATCCTGTACGTGCTGATCGGCGGCATGAAAGGCACCACCTGGGTCCAGATCATCAAGGCCTGCCTGCTCATCGCGGGCGCATTCGTGATGACCATCTGGGTGCTCGCCCTGCACGACTTCAACCTCTCGACCCTGCTCGGTGCTGCAATCGAGACCTCCGGCAACCCTGCCATCACCGGCCCGGGACTGCAGTACGGCGCCTCGGGCACCACCCGCCTGGACTTCGTGTCCCTGGCACTGGCGCTCGTCCTGGGAACCGCGGCCCTGCCGCACGTTCTCATGCGCTTCTACACCGTTCCCACAGCCAAGGAAGCCCGCCGCTCAGTGGTGTGGGCGATCTGGCTCATCGGAGCGTTCTACCTGTTCACGCTGGTTCTCGGCTACGGCGCCGGAGCCCTCATTGGCGCCGACCGCATCAACAATGCACCCGGCGGCGTCAACTCGGCCGCACCGCTGCTGGCGTTCGAACTCGGCGGGCCATTCCTGCTGGGAATCATCTCCGCAGTTGCCTTCGCCACCATCCTCGCGGTGGTTGCGGGACTTACCATTACCGCCGCCGCATCCTTCGCGCATGACATCTACGCGAACGTGGTTCGCCGGGGCAAGGTGGATCCGGACGGTGAGGTGAAGGTGGCGCGCCGCACCGTCGTCGTTATCGGTGTGCTGTCGATTGTCGGCGGAATAGGTGCGCAGGGACAGAACGTTGCGTTCCTCGTCGCGCTGGCCTTCGCCGTGGCGGCGAGCGCCAACCTGCCAACCATCATCTACTCGCTGTTCTGGCAGAAGTTCAACACCCAGGGCGCGCTGTGGAGCATGTACGGCGGCCTGCTCACCGCAATCATCCTGATCGCGTTCTCACCGGTGGTCTCCGGCGGGGAGAAGTCGATGATCCAGACGGCTGACTTCTCCTGGTTCCCGCTCAGCAATCCGGGCATCGTCTCGATCCCGCTGGCGTTCTTCCTGGGCTGGCTCGGCACCGTGCTGGCCAAGCGGACTGAGGATGCGCAGAAGCAGGCGGAGATGGAGGTCCGCTCGCTGACAGGGGTAGGCGCGGAAAAGGCGACCAGCCACTAGTCCCAACTAGACGCAGCAGGGGCCGGAATCATGTCGATTCCGGCCCCTTCTGTCATCTTCGCGAACTTGCCTGTTCATGAACTCGCTTGTTCAGTGACCGGGATGCTCCGCCGGAGCGGGAACCAGGCCGTGCTCGCCGTGCGGCACCGCATTGTCACCGGCCGTTGATGCGGCGAGTCCCGGCGTCGTAATTCCGGCAACCAGGACGGCAGAGAGGAAGAGCCCGGTGAGGAGCCTGCCGGGGGAGAGCTTCGCGCCGGCAGCTGAACGGTCTGCACGCCGGCGCAGGGCGCCGCGGCAACCGAGCTGCAGGAGGACGAGCGCCAGTGCGGAGGCAAGCGTGAGGTCGAAGTTCCTGCTTCCGGCCGGCGCGAGCAGCGCACCCCACACCAGAACACCCAGCACGACGGCGGCAGCACCGGGAAGAACGGCAGGCACCACAATTGCCAGCAGGGCAGAACCCCGGTTCCGCTCTGGCGTTCCGCGCAGCGCCAGAATTCCCCAGAGGGTCAGTGCGGCCGCCCACAGGCCGGTGAGCATTCCCACCACAACATTCAGGATGCCGCCGGCAGCCAGCAGGGCGTCGGCTGCGAGGGCAAAGAACGTCAGGCCTGAGCCGAGGGCAGTGAATCCGGCCAACAGGCGGAGCAGTTCACCCGTGGTGCCCTGCTCCGCGTCGGCGCGCGGTTGAGGAGCGGGCAGGGCCCGCTCCTCAACCGCAGCACTGTTCATCAAAGCGACGTCCGGACTACGCGGTGTGTGCGTGGGTGCTGGAGGTGCGCACGTTCTTGTCCTGTGACAGGCCTACGCCCAGCAGGAGGACAGCGCTCGCGAGGTGCAGAACGTTGTCCGCGCCGTTGAGGGCAATGATGTTCAGCGAGGTGCCGACCAGGAAGAGCCCGAGGATGCCCACCAGGAGGTAGACCGCACCCACGGTGGTGTTGACGCCCTTGGCGGCGCTCACCGAGTTGAGTCCTGCAAGCAGCAGTGCTGCGCCGATTGCGAGGTGAATGATGTTGTGGAGCGGGTTGACTTCGAAGATGATGAGCGTGTTGCCCTCGGTCGCGAAGAAGCCGACACCGGCCGTAACGAAGAAGCCGAGGATCCCGACGAGCAGATAGACGGCTCCGAAGACGGTTGCGAGTAGCCGGTTGGGGGAGGTTCCCATGGTGATGCCTTTCGTGTGATGTGCGCTCCCTGGTGGAGCTCCGCACACCATTCGGATCAGTTCTCACTTTGGATGGTTCTGCTGTTTCGGATCAGGAATGGAAGAGGCTACTCCGCGGAACCGCGCTCCAGCAGGGGCTCCATGCGGTAAGGAATCAACTCGTGCATGGCGAGGGAGGTATCGCAGCGTTCCACTCCGTCGCAGGCCAGGATCTTTCCATTGATCCGGAAGAGGTCTTCGGCGTCCACTGACACCACGCGGACCAGGATGTCCGCCTGCCCGGTCAGCCCGTGCGCCTCGAGGACCTCGGGGATACCGGCGAGCTGGCCGGTGATGGAGCCGAGTTTCCGCTGGTCCACGTGGACATTGATGAACGCGGTGAGCGGGTAGCCGAGCGCTGCCGGATTGATCCGCCGTTCAAAGGACAGGAAGGTCGAATTCTTTTCCAGCCGGGTCATCCGTGCCTGGACGGTATTGCGCGAGAGCCCCAGCTTTTGGGCGAGCGCGACGACGGTCCGCCGGGAGTCCCGCGCCAGCGCGAGAAGGAGCCGCGTGTCGGTGGCATCAAGGGGCTGCATAGTGCGCAACGGTAGCACGGCGCGAAGGCAGCGAATCGAGCACAATGCTCAGTCATTCCATGTTCGGTTGTGCTGTGTGGCTTGCGTGAGTATCGTCACACTAAACCTCGGGCAACGGTGCCCTCGGCCCGCCGAACACCCACGGATCGGCGTCGGAGGCTGCGGTTGGCCGGTGTACAAACGCCGAAGCCGGTAAGAAGAAGGATGAGTGAACGTGCCTCTGAACAACGATGCGGACGCCACGCAGGATGAGCTGGTCCAGCTCATCGCGCCCAACGGCGAGCGCCGAAGCAACGCCGCGTACGACCGCTGGGTCTCCGACGTCGACGACGCCGCTCTGCAGGCCCTGTACGAGGACATGATCGTCATCCGCCGGATCGATGCCGAAGCCACGGCTCTCCAACGCCAGGGTGAGCTTGCGCTGTGGCCGCCGTTGCTGGGACAGGAAGCGGCGCAGATCGGCTCGGGACGCGCTCTGCGCGAGGATGACTTCGTTTTCTCCAGCTACCGCGAGAACGGCGTTGCCTACTGCCGCGGCGTGGACCTCACGGATCTCCTGCGCGTCTGGCGGGGCAACGCCTCCGCCGGCTGGGATCCCTACGCCATCAACATGGCTCCGCCGCAGGTCATCATCGGCGCGCAGACCCTGCACGCCACCGGATACGCCATGGGCGTTCTGGCGGACGGTGCAGACTCCGTTGCGGTCACCTACTTCGGAGACGGCGCCACGAGCCAGGGCGATGTCAACGAGGCTATGGTGTTTGCCGCCAGTTACCAGGCGCCCGTCATCTTCTTCTGCCAGAACAACCACTGGGCCATCTCCGAGCCGGTCGGGTTGCAGGCACACGTGCCCATTGCCCACCGCGCGCCCGGATTCGGCATCCCCTCCGTCCGCGTGGACGGCAACGATGTGCTCGCGTGCCTCGCCGTTACCCGTGAGGCGCTCGATCGCGCCCGGACCGGCGGCGGTCCCACCTTCATCGAGGCGGTGACCTACCGGATGGGACCGCACACTACGGCGGATGACCCCACCCGCTACCGGGACGCGAACGAGCTTGAGGACTGGGCCGCGAAGGATCCCATCGCACGCCTGGCTGCGCTTCTGGACGCACGCGGCCTGCTGTCCGCGGAGGTGGCGGATTCCGTCAAGGCCACCGCCGACGACGTCGCCGCCCGGCTTCGCGAGGGCTGCATCTCTATGCCGGAGCCGCAGGTCCTTGACGTCTTCAAGCACGTCTACAGTGAGCCGAATTCATGGCTCGATCGCCAGCAGGACTCCTATGAGCAGTATCTGAAGTACTTTGATTCCGCCGACGCAGATACCGCTGCATCCAACTCCTCCAGGGAGGTGAACCGCTGATGTCCACCATGACATTCGGCCGTGCCATCAACGCAGGCCTTCGCAGGGCCATGGAAAATGACCCGAAGGTTGTCCTGATGGGCGAGGACATCGGAAAGTTGGGCGGCGTTTTCCGCATCACCGACGGCCTGCAGAAGGACTTCGGGTCCCACCGCGTCCTCGATACGCCGCTCGCGGAGTCCGGCATCATGGGCACGGCAGTCGGCCTGGCCTACCGTGGCTACCGTCCCGTCGTCGAAATCCAGTTCGATGGCTTCATCTACCCGGCGTTCGACCAGATCGTGTGCCAGGTTGCCAAGCTGCACTACCGGACCCAGGGTGCCGTCAAGGTGCCGCTGACCATCCGGGTGCCGTTCGGCGGCGGTATCGGATCCCCGGAGCACCACTCGGAGTCCCCGGAAGCGTACTTCACCCACACGTCCGGGCTGCGGGTTGTGAGCGTCTCCAACCCCCAGGATGCTTTTGTGATGATCCAGCAGGCAATTGCGAGCGATGACCCTGTGCTCTATTTCGAACCGAAGCGCCGCTATCACGTGAAGGGTGAGGTGGACGAGGGCGTGGACCTGGGCGCCACCAGCATGAATGACGCGAAAGTGGTTACCGAGGGCAGTGACGTCACGCTCGTCACCTACGGGCCTCTGGTGCCGACGGCGCAGAACGCCGCCATTGCAGCCTCCGACGACGGCATCTCGATTGAGGTGATTGACCTGCGGTCCCTTGCGCCGATCGATTTCGCGACCGTGGAGAAGTCGGTGCGGAAAACCGGACGCCTGATCATTACGCATGAAGCCGCTCAGTCTGGCGGCCTCGGCGCCGAAATTGCGGCGAGCATCACCGAGCGTTGCTTCTACCACCTGGAGCACGCACCGGTCCGCGTGACGGGATTCGACATCCCGTACCCCTACTCCAAGCTTGAGTTCCATCATCTACCGGATCTGGACCGCATACTCGATGGAGTTGACCGCGCCCTGGGCCGCTCAAACTCCCTTAGCTCCCGCAGTGGACTGGAAGGATAGTGTCACCGGTGATCAAGGAATTCCGACTGCCCGACCTCGGCGAAGGCCTGACTGAATCGGAGATCGTCGCCTGGCATGTAGCGGTGGGCGACACCGTGGAGCTGAACCAGGTCATCGCGGACGTTGAAACCGCGAAAGCGGTCGTGGAACTGCCGTCGCCGTATGCCGGCGTTGTGGCGAAGCTGCACGAGCAGCCCGGAACGGTGGTGGAGGTCGGCTCGCCGATCGTGTCCTTCGACGTGCCGGGTTCCGGCGGACCCTCCACCAATTCTCCGGACGCCTCAGCGGACACAAACGACGACGACGCGCCGCCGCCCAAGCGGGAACCCAACCTCGTGGGGTACGGAGCCGCTGTTGAGAAGACGGGCCGGCCCGCGCGGCGGGCCCGGCGCAGCAGCGGGGCGGCAGAGCCTGCCGCGCCTGTCCGCGCTGCAGAACCCGTTGGCGCTCCTGTGATGGCTGAGGCACCGCAGCCTTCCGTTCCGGCGGAGGCGCAGCTGGAGCGTCCCCGGTCAACGCCGCCGGTACGCAAACTGGCACGTGATCTCGGCATCGACCTCACCGCTCTGAACGGCAGCGGCCCACAGGGTCTCATCACCCGCGAGGACGTCCTCGCTGAACAGCAGAAATCCGCACAGGAGGGATCCGGACAGCAGGGATCCGACCGTGGGGTGCAGTCTGCAGAGACAGGCGGGGCACCGGCGTCGCGCATGAATGGTGAACGGGAGACCCGCACACCGATCAAGGGCGTGCGGAAGCACACCGCCGCTGCCATGGTGGCCAGTGCCTTCACTGCGCCGCACGTCACCGAGTTCCTGACCGT
Organism: Arthrobacter sp. Soil782; assembly: GCF_001428435.1. Lineage (GTDB taxonomy): Bacteria > Actinomycetota > Actinomycetes > Actinomycetales > Micrococcaceae > Arthrobacter_D > Arthrobacter_D parietis. The sequence goes on along the minus strand of NZ_LMSO01000009.1, from coordinate 102,853 downwards.
CGATGTCACGGCTTCCATGGACCTGCTGGCACGGTTGAAGACGAGCAGGGCGTTCGCAGATGTCCGCATTACTCCGTTGGTGCTGGTGGCCAAAGCACTGTGCATCGCGCTGGACCGCAATCCCACGCTGAACTCCCGGTGGGATGAGGCCGCCCAGGAAATTGTGCAGCATCACTACGTGAACCTGGGCATTGCAGCCGCGACTCCGCGCGGCTTGGTCGTCCCGAATGTCAGGGATGCGCACACGCTCGGGCTCCGCGAGCTGGCAGATGCGCTCAAAGGATTGACGGAAACGGCACGTGCCGGCAAGACCAGTCCCGCGGATCTCTCCGGCGGGACCATCTCCATCACCAACGTCGGTGTGTTCGGCATCGACGCGGGCACGCCCATCCTCAACCCGGGGGAAGCCGCGATCCTGGCCATGGGATCGGTACGGAAGATGCCGTGGGAGTACCAGAATGAGATTGCCCTGCGGCAGGTCATGACCCTCAGCCTGTCCTTCGACCACCGGCTGGTGGACGGCGAACAGGGATCACGCTTCCTGGCGGACATTGGTACCATCCTGTCCGATCCGGGCATGGTCCTGACGATGGTCTGACGGGCCTGCCCACCTCGGGTTGGGCCGCCCGTCCACCCTGGAACTTTTGCGCAGCTCCGGTGACTTCGACAAGCGTCGGAGTCACCGGAGCTGCACGAAAGTTCCGTTATGTGGAGCCGTTAGCGAAGCTCGAGGACGAGCTCCCTGACCACCGCGCCGCGCGCGTTCGCGAAACCTTGCGTCTCACCGACCTGGGTGAATCCGTAGCGTTCGAGGATCCGGATCGAATTGGTGTTGTCTGCAACTGCGCGTGCCCGGAGCGGGCGCTCGGTGAACTCTTCGAGGAAGAGGCCGACTGCCGCCGTCGTAATGCCCTGTCCCCAGCGCGCCTTGTCGATCCAGTAACTGATCTCCGGGATGTCGGCGTCGCGGTAGGCGAGGATACTTCCCACCACCGCTCCGTCAGCCTCGATGGTGCGGACCGTGACCGTGGGGTCATTGAGGATGTTCTGCCAGTGGAGGTCGAAGACCCCCCGGTCCGAGGGGTTCTTGGCACTGAAGGCGGCCATGTGGTTGGCGCTGGGGTCGAGCTGGTGTGAGAAGAACTCGTCCAGATCGGTGGGTTCAACGGCGCGTAGCGTGATCACTGGAGACTTTCCGGTAGGCGGAACAGGGGTGGTTTCTGCGAGGTTCGGGTGCACGTGAGGTGCTCTACTCATCAGCGTACTAGGACGCGGGAAGTGGCGCCCCGTGTTCTCTCATGCCTCCACGCTGAGGGCGGCCCACGCCATTTCCTCAAGCAGCTGGCGCAGGTCTGCGGTGTCCTTGCTGCTGCGGCGACGGTGAGTGGAGTGCGGGGTGGAATTGATGAGCCCGAATGCGGCGTGGGCCTTCCGGCGAAGATGGGTTCTGTCTGGTTGTTGCTCGAGAGCGGCGAGGGCATCCACCCATACCTCCACGTAGGTGCGCTGCAGGGAACGCACGGTCTCCTGGTCCTCATCAGCCAGGGAGCTGAGATCCCTGTCCTGAACCCTGATGACGTTGGCATTGCGGAGTGCAAAGTCCACCTGGAACTCGATCAGCCCGCGGAGCGCCTGCTGGGGGCCGGGGGATTCAGCAACAACGGCACGGCTGCCCTCAAGCAGGTCCTGGCTGACGCCGGCCAGCAGCGCGGCGAGCACTGCTGGTTTCCCGCTGAAGTGCCGGTACACCGCCGGTCCGCTGACACCGGCTGCTGCTCCCAGGTCCTCGATGGAGACTCCGTTGTAGCCGCGCTCGGCGAACAGTTGCGCGGCCGCATCCAACAGAGCCGCTCGCCGTGAGGCCTTGGCGAGGCTGCGGCCGGTCATCCGGGTGGGAGCTGGGGCGTCCATGCCTGTCTTTCTTCGGTGGAGGAACTTCGGTGGCGGAATACTTCGGAGGGGATTCCTCCATTCTGGTGGACAGTTCGGTTAATAGCTACTAACCTAAATTTGAGTTAATCCCTGCTAACTGAGTGGTTGCGTGCGTGAAGGTTGAAGGCTCGCACGGACCGAAAGGACGTCAATGGAGACCCTGGCCTCGCGACTGGACCCGAACGCCGAAGCGTTCCGGCAGAACGACGCCGGCCAGCGCGCACTCGCTGCCGAGCTGCGGGACCGGCTCGCTGACTCTGCCCTCGGCGGCCCGGAGCGCTCCCGCGAACGTCACGTCAGCCGCGGGAAGCTGCTGCCGCGGGACCGGATCGACCACCTGCTCGATCCGGGCAGTCCGTTTCTGGAGATAGCCCCGCTGGCCGCCAACGGGATGTATAACGACGAGAGCCCCGGAGCGGGAGTCATCGCGGGTATCGGTCTGGTGCACGGACGTCACGTCCTCGTCATTTCCAATGACGCCACAGTCAAGGGCGGCACCTACTATCCGATGACGGTCAAAAAGCACCTTCGCGCCCAGGAGATCGCGCTGGAGAACAACCTGCCCTGCGTGTACCTGGTGGATTCAGGCGGAGCGTTCCTGCCCCGACAGGATGAGGTATTCCCGGACCGCGAGCACTTCGGCCGCATCTTCTACAACCAGGCCACCATGTCCGCGCGGAAGATTCCGCAGATCGCCGCAGTCATGGGCTCGTGCACGGCAGGTGGAGCGTACGTTCCGGCGATGAGCGATGAGACGGTGATCGTCCGGAACCAGGGAACCATCTTCCTCGGCGGCCCGCCGCTGGTGAAAGCCGCCATCGGTGAGATAGTCACCGCCGAAGAGCTCGGCGGCGGGGACGTGCACGCGAAGACGTCCGGCGTTGTCGACCATCTCGCGGAGAACGACCAGCACGCACTGGAGATCGTTCGGGATATTGTCTCGACCCTGCCCGTGCCGGAGCAGGCGTGGGCGCCTGCTGTTCCCGAAGAACCAGCCGTGGATATGGACAGTCTCTACGGTGCCGTGCCGGTCGACGTGAATGCGTCCTATGACGCTCGGGAGATCATCGCGCGCATCGTGGACGGCAGTAAGTTCCACGAGTTCAAGAAGGAGTACGGCACCACCCTCGTCACGGGTTTCGCCACACTGAATGGCCACCAGGTGGGCATCGTTGCCAATAACGGCGTGCTCTTCGGCGAGTCAGCTCTCAAAGGCGCCCACTTCATCGAACTGTGCGATCAGCGGGGCATTCCGCTGATCTTCCTGCAGAATCTCTCGGGTTTCATGGTCGGCCGCGACTATGAAGCCGGCGGCATCGCCAAGCACGGGGCAAAGATGGTCACAGCGGTGGCGACATGCCGCGTGCCCAAGCTGACCGTCGTCGTCGGCGGTTCCTTCGGTGCGGGTAACTATTCGATGTGCGGGCGCGCCTACTCGCCGCGCTTCCTCTGGATGTGGCCGGCCAGCCGCATTTCCGTCATGGGCGGAAACCAGGCGTCTTCCGTGCTGAGCACAGTCAAGCGCGACCAGCTGGAAGCGCGCGGGCAAGAGTGGAGCGCCGAGGATGAGGAGGCGTTCAAGGCTCCCATTCGCGAGCAGTACGAAGCACAGGGGAGTCCCTACTACTCCACCGCGCGGCTCTGGGACGACGGCATCATTGACCCGGCGGACACCCGCCGTGTGCTTGGCCTCGCGCTCGATGTCTGCGCCAACGCGCCGCTGCCAGAGACCTCCTTCGGCCTCTTCAGGATGTGAGTGAGATGCCCCTTTTTGAAACAGTCCTGGTAGCCAACCGCGGTGAAATCGCTTGCCGGGTGATCCGGACGCTGCGCGCACTGGGCATCCGCTCGGTCGCCGTGTACAGCGACGCCGACGCCGGTGCACGCCACGTGCTCGAGGCTGATCAGGCAGTGCGGATCGGCCCGGCTGCCGCTGCTTTGAGCTACCTCAACATTGAAGCGATCATCGCGGCTTGCAAGGCGACCGGCGCCGACGCTGTGCATCCCGGGTACGGGTTCCTGAGCGAAAACCAGGCCTTTGCCCGCGCGCTCGAGGAAGCCGGCATCGTGTTCATCGGTCCGCGGGTCCACGCCCTCAACGTCATGGGTGACAAGATCCGGTCCAAGAACCACGTCAGCGGCTTCGACGTGCCCGTGGTCCCCGGCATCGCTGAGTCGGGACTGACCGACGAAGACCTCATCGAAGCAGCCCGCGAGGTGGGCTACCCGCTGCTCATCAAGCCCTCGGCCGGCGGCGGCGGCAAAGGCATGCACGCCGTGGAACGCGTTGAGGACCTCGCGGAGGGCCTCAAGACGGCGCGCCGCGTTGCAGCGTCCGCGTTCGGTGACGACACCCTGTTCCTCGAGCGGCTCATCCGCACACCGCGCCACATCGAGGTACAGGTGCTCGCGGATTCCTACGGCAACGTCATCCACCTGGGGGAGCGGGAGTGCTCACTGCAGCGGCGGCACCAGAAGGTCATCGAGGAAGCTCCCTCGGCGCTCCTTGACGAGGTGACCCGCGCGCGGATCGGCGAGGCCGCGTGCAACGCGGCCCGCAGCGTGGACTACGTGGGCGCCGGGACCGTTGAGTTCCTGGTGTCCGACGACGCGCCGGATGAATTCTTCTTCATGGAGATGAATACGCGGCTCCAGGTCGAGCACCCCGTCACCGAAATGGTGACAGGCGTGGACCTCGTCGAGTGGCAGGTGCGTATCGCCGCCGGCGAGAAGCTCACGCTGGCGCAGGACGACGTCGTCCTCACCGGCCACGCAGTGGAAGCGCGCGTGTACGCGGAAGACGCGGAGGCGGGCTTCCTGCCCTCGGCGGGGACCGTCGTCGACCTGTCCGAACCGCAGGGTGAGGGCATTCGGGTTGATAGCGCGCTGCTGCCGGGGCTGGAAATCTCCCCCACCTACGATCCGATGCTGTCGAAGGTCATTGCGTGGGCGCCGTCCCGCGCGGAGGCCCTCGACCGGCTGAATTCTGCGCTTGCGCGCACCCGGATAGCGGGCCTACGCACCAATGTGGAGTACCTCCGCCTGCTCATTAATGACGACGACGTCCGCGCCGGCCGGCTCGACACCACCATGATCGAGCGGAAGCTTCCCCACCTCGCCTTCCGGACAGCCTCCGACGCGGAGATCGCTGCGGCCGCCGTTGTACTGGCAGGGCATTCCACAGGTGCCGGTGCGGCCTCGCCGTGGCACTCAAGGGACGGCTGGCGCATTGGCGGGGTGCACGCGGCAACACCCGTTCAGCTTCAGGTCGGGAACACTTCGCCGCAGACCGTGTTCCTGACCCGCGACGGCACGCGGAGTGTGGTTGCTCTCAATGACAATCGCTATGAGGTTGACTGGCTCGTCGACGGGGAGGGAAGCGGGACGGGCCGCGCCGTTGTCGACGGTGTCACGCTGGGTACCCGGCTCGCCCCGAACGGCTCCACACTGTGGCTGACGGATGCCGGTTGGTCCCAGCCAGTACGGATGCTGAGCCGCGAGCAGGTCCTCCAGACGCAACTGGCTTCCATTGCCCGAACGGAGGGCGCCGCCGATCCGGAAGTGCGCTCGCCGATGCCCGGCACCGTAATCACGGTGAACGTCGCCGATGGTGATTCCGTTTCCGAAGGGCAGGTGCTCGTGAGCGTCGAAGCAATGAAGATGGAACACCAGCTCACCGCGACCGTGGCCGGCACAGTCGCTATTACCCTCAGCCCGGGCGACCTCGTATCAGCAAACCAGGTTGTTGCCCGCATTCACCCCGTCCCGTCCGGCGAGGCAGAAGATCCTGCCGCCGGAACAGTTCCCACCGAACAGGAAGAGCCCCAATCATGAACTTTGAACTGAGCGAGGAATACCAGGACCTGGTTGATACCGTCCGGGAGTTCGCTGACCAGGTCGTAGCGCCGGTATCCGCCAAGCACGATGAAGAGCACAGCTTCCCCTACGAGGTCATCGCCCAGATGGGCGAGATGGGCCTGTTCGGGCTCCCGTTCCCGGAGCAGTACGGCGGCATGGACGGCGATTACTTCGCGCTGTGCCTTGCCCTTGAGCAACTGGCGCGGGTCGACCAGTCGGTGGCGATCACCCTCGAGGCGGGCGTCTCGCTGGGCGCCATGCCCGTGTACCGGTTCGGTACCGAGGAACAGAAGCAGCAGTGGCTGCCGATGCTGACAAGCGGTGAGGCGCTCGCCGGGTTCGGGCTGACCGAATCAGAGGCCGGCTCTGACGCTTCCGGCACCAAGACCAACGCGAAGCTGGTTGACGGTGAGTGGGTCATCAACGGCAGCAAGGAGTTCATCACCAACTCCGGCACCGATATCACGCGGCTGGTTACGGTCACCGCCGTCACAGATACCGCGACGCGGGAGGACGGCTCCGTGAAGAAGGAAATCTCCACCATCCTCGTGCCGACCGAAACGCCGGGCTTCACGGCGGAAAAGGCATACAACAAGGTTGGTTGGAACGCGTCGGACACGCACCCGCTGACCCTGAAGGACGTCCGCGTACCCGAGGCCAACCTGCTCGGAACGCGGGGACGCGGTTACGCGAACTTCCTCCAAATCCTCGACGAGGGCCGCATCGCCATCGCCGCTCTTGCCACGGGTGCAGCCCAGGGCTGTGTGGAGGAATCCATCCGCTACGCCAAGGAACGTCAGGCATTCGGCACCAACATCGGCAGCTATCAGTCCATCCAGTTCAAGATCGCGCGGATGCAGGCACGCGCCCACACCGCCCGGCTCGCGTACTACGACGCCGCGTCGCGCATGCTCGCGGGCAAGCCGTTCAAGACCCAGGCATCCATCGCTAAGCTGGTCGCAGGCGAGGCCGCGATGGACAACGCCCGCGACGCCACCCAGGTGTTCGGCGGCTACGGGTTCATGAACGAGTTCACGGTGTCCCGCCACTATCGTGACTCGAAGATCCTGGAGGTTGGCGAGGGAACCACCGAGGTACAGCTGATGCTGATCGCCCGCGAACTGGGACTCTGAGCCAGGCAGTCGGCCACTCACCTGATTGAAACGAGTAAGGGAGAAGCAGTGATAGACAAAGTCGTCGCCTCAGCAGCCGAGGCCGTAGCGGACATTCCTGACGGCGCGTCCCTGGCCGTGGGCGGGTTCGGGCTCTGCGGTATTCCTGTGGCCCTCATCGATGCGTTGCACCAGCAGGGAACCAAGGAGCTCGAAACCATCAGCAACAACTGCGGCGTGGACGGCTGGGGCCTGGGACGGCTCCTTGACGACCACCGGATCCGGCGCACCATCAGCTCGTATGTCGGTGAGAACAAGGAGTTCGCCCGCCAGTACCTCGCGGGGGAACTTGAGGTTGAGCTGACGCCGCAGGGAACGCTGGCGGAGAAGCTGCGGGCCGGCGGCGCCGGCATTCCCGCCTTCTACACGACTGCCGGGGTAGGCACGCAGGTGAGCGAGGGCGGGCTGCCCCAGAAATACGACGACGCCGGCAACATCGCCATTGCTTCATCCCCCAAGGAAGTGCGGGAATTTGACGGGCAGGACTACGTGCTGGAGGAGTCAGTCACACCTGACTTCGCCCTCGTCCATGCGTGGAAGGGCGACCGCCACGGGAACCTGGTGTTCCACGCGACGGCCATGAACTTCAACCCGCTCTGTGCGCAGGCCGGCCGCATCACTATCGCGGAGGTGGAGGAACTGGTGGAACCGGGCGAGCTCGATCCGGAGCACGTCCATATTCCCGGCATCTTCGTACAGCGGGTTGTGCATGCGCCGGACACCGAAAAGCGCATCGAGAAGCGGACGGTTTCCCTGACTACATCCACCCCGGAAGAATCCTCCGGCCAGGCGAAGGAGCTCTAACCATGGCCCTGACACGTAACGAACTGGCCGCGCGGGTGGCGCAGGAGCTGGAGAACGGGCAGTACGTGAACCTGGGCATCGGCATGCCCACGCTCATTCCCAACTACATTCCTGCAGGCGTTGAAGTGGTACTCCACTCGGAGAACGGAATCCTCGGTGTCGGACCGTATCCCACGGAGGACCAGCTGGACCCGGATCTGATTAACGCCGGCAAAGAAACCGTGACCGTCAACGACGGCGCGGCCTTCTTCGATTCCGCTTCCTCCTTCGGCATGGTGCGGGGAGGGCACGTCGACGTCGCTGTCCTCGGTGCCATGGAAGTTGCCGCCAACGGGGATCTGGCCAACTGGATGATCCCGGGCAAGATGGTCAAGGGCATGGGCGGCGCCATGGACCTGGTGTTCGGAGCCAAGCGGCTGATCGTCATGATGGAGCACGTGGACCGGAACTCCAACCCGAAGATAGTCGAGCGGTGCTCGCTGCCGCTGACGGGCAAGGGGTGCGTGGACCGCATCATCACTGACCTCGCCGTCATTGACGTGGATTCCGGGCGCAACTCAGGAACGCTGATTCTTCGCGAGACCGCTCCAGGGGTCAGCGTTGATGACGTGATCGCGGCCACCGGTGCCCCGTTGGAGGTCGATCTTGATGAGCGGTAAGGAACCAGCGCCCGGAACAGTGGTGCAGCGCGGCCTCTACTATGACGAACTGCAGACGGGCGTGGTGTATGCGCACCGCCCGGGCAGGACGCTCACTGAAGCGGACAACGTCCTGTTTACCACCATGACCATGAATACGCAGGCGCTGCATCTTGATGCTGCGTGGAGCGGGGAACAGCCCTTCGGGCAGCGGTTGGTGAACTCGATGCTGACGCTGGCGACCGTCGTCGGGCAGTCAGTCACGCAGCTCACGCAGGGGACCATCGTGGCGCAGCTGGGACTGACGGACATTTCCTTCCCCAAGCCGGTCTTCCATGGCGACACCCTGTACACCGAGACGGAGATCACCGAGAAGCGGGCGTCGAAGTCCCGCCCCGGCCAGGGGCTCGTGACCATGAAACATACCGGACGCAATCAGGACGGCGAGATCGTGGCGCTCGCTACCCGCACCGTCCTGATGTGGACAGCGGTCGCGCATGGAGTCGGGGAGCGCGTTCATGACTGACTTCGGCATGGGCCCTGCCCTGCTCTTTTGCCCTGCTGACCGTCCCGAGCGGTACTCCAAGGCAGCCGAGCGCGCGGACGCCGTCATCCTGGACCTCGAAGACGCGGTTGCCCTCGAGAGCAAGGCAGCAGCCCGCGGAGCCCTGATCGCGAACCCGCTTGATCCTGCGAGGACCATCGTGCGGGTGAATCCCGCCCAGAGCCACGAGTTCGCGCTGGACCTGCAGGCGCTTCGGGACACCCAGTACCGCACGGTCATGCTGGCCAAGGCGGAGGGCGTAGAAGACCTGTGGTCGCTAAACGGTTTCAGTGTTGTCGCGCTCTGCGAGACGGCGTGCGGAGTGCTCAAGGCGACCGAGCTTGCCGAGGAACCCAACGTCGTCGCCCTCATGTGGGGAGCCGAGGATCTGGTTGCCTCGCTGGGTGGTACGGGCAGCCGCAAGGAGGACGGCAGTTACCGCGACATCGCGATGCATGCCCGCTCCACGGTCCTCCTGGCGGCGGCCGCTGCAGGAAAGCAGGCGGTTGATTCGGTCTACGTCAATATCCCGGACGTGGACGGACTCGCCGCGGAGGCGCGTGACGCCGTCGCTTCAGGTTTTGGTATGAAGGCCTGCATCCACCCGAGCCAGGTCAGCATCATTCGGGAGGCCTACAAGCCTTCGGCCGACGAGGAACAGTTCGCGCGCGACGTGCTGGCAGCGGCGCAGCACGAGGGCGGCGTCTTTACCTTCCGCGGCAAGATGGTCGATGGGCCGATCCTCCGCCACGCAGAGCAGACCCTCCGGCGGGCGGGCCAGCCCTAACGCGATGGTGTGAGCGTTGCCGCCTCAGGCTCCGAGTGACATGAGCCGCTGTCGCGGTGACTGGCGGTACCACTGCAGAGTACGCCGTATCCCGTCCTCATAGGCTGTCGGTTCCACCGGACCGAAGCGTTCCTGATAGGCGCTCGCATCCACTACGTGCGGCTGGTGAAACTGGTAGAGCATTTCGGCACCTTCCTGCGCCACTTCCCACACCAGACCGAGCGCCCGAGCGGTTCCGGCGCCTACCCGAAGCATGCGCACTCGGCTACCTGACTCGGCTTCGAGGATTGACAGGAACTTCCGGGCGGTTATTGCCGGCGGAGTAGGAATATGCCACACCGAACCATAGGCCGCCTCCTGCTCACCGAGCTCGATCATTCCACGGGCAAAATCGTCAATGAACAGCGGGCCGAGAGGCTGATCCATCGCACCCACCCACACCGCCGGCGAACGGCTGACGGCGGCCCCGAAGAGGTTGCGGGCCAGGAGGGACTCAACCTGGGGTCCATAGAGTTCGGGTGCCCGCGCTATCACCGTCCGGACCTCGCCGCGGGAATGGCTGGCCAGAACGCGCTCAGCGAGCCACGCGCGCAACACCCCCTTGTCGCTGACCGGACGATAGGGCAGATCCTCCCTCATCGCACCTTCAACCCGGCCGTACATCCACGTGTCATCCGCGAAGACCATGACCGCACCTGCGGCTCGCGCGCCGGCCAACACACCATCAACGGCTTTGGGGAAGGCCTCTCTCCACTGCACAAAGGGGACGTTGACGGCGTTGTAGACAACTGCCGCTCTCCGGCACAGCTCAATCATCCGATCCGCGTCGGTTGCATCGCCGGCGGCAACCTCCACACCCTCCGGCACCGGTATGCTGCCGCTGCGGTTGATGGCCCGTACCTGCCGGCCGCGCCGGACTAGTTCGCGTACCAGCGCTCTGCCGGTGCCGCCGCTGGCTCCGACCACCACATGAATGCCAGTCACTCGCCGTCCTCCGCTTCGATCGACAACGATCAAGAAATATCCATACCTTGGCAGAGCAGGTGCAAAGGGACAAGAGGACGGTTGTTCCGCCTCGCTCAAGGCAGTGCGGGATACTGGGGAGATGGAGTTCCCGCTGCCCCAACCCGACCCTGCACAGTCCGCGCGTCGCGTCATCATTCTTGGATCCACCGGTTCAGTCGGTACCCAGGCTCTGGATGTCATCGCACAGTCTCCGCACCTGTTCACGGTCGCGGGTCTCTCCGCCGGAGGATCCAACCTGGCGCTGCTCGCTGAACAAGCGGTGAAGGCCGATGCTCCGGCGGTGGCCGCGGCGGCCAGCTCTGAGGAGGAACTCAACGCCGCTATCTCTGACGCCGCCCGGAAGGCAGGCAAAGCGGGGTACCGGCCGGAACTGCTCACTGGTCCCGACGCATCCGCCGGCCTTGCCGCCCGGCCGGACGCCGACGTCGTTCTCAACGCCATCACCGGTTCGATCGGTCTTGCACCTACCCTTGCCGCGCTGAAGCAGGGCCATCTCCTGGCGCTCGCCAACAAGGAATCGCTCATCACCGGCGGTCAACTGGTCCGTGACGCGGCCCGTCCGGGGCAGATCGTTCCCGTCGATTCTGAGCACTCCGCCATTGCCCAGGCACTCCGCTCCGGAACCGCCGAGGAGGTTCAGCGCCTGGTGCTCACAGCTTCCGGCGGCCCGTTCCGGGGTCGGTCCCGCGCCGAAATGGCGTCGGTCACCCCTGCGGAAGCACTCGCCCACCCCACCTGGGACATGGGGCTGATGGTCACTACCAACTCCGCCACCATGGTGAACAAGGCCCTCGAAGTGATTGAGGCGCACCTGCTGTTTGACGTGCCGCTCGACCGGATCGACGTCGTCGTGCACCCGCAATCCGTGGTGCACTCGATGGTGGAGTTCATTGACGGCTCCACCATCGCCCAGGCCTCGCCACCGGACATGCGGCTGCCCATCGCCCTCGGTATCGGCTGGCCAAACCGCGTACGCGGCGCAGCATCGGCGTGCGACTGGACCACGGCCACCTCCTGGACGTTTGAACCGCTGGATGTGGACGCATTCCCCGCCGTTGCGCTTGCAAAGGACGCAGCGGCGCGCGGGGGGACCTTCATGGCGGTCTACAACGCAGCAAACGAGGAGGCAGTAACGGCATTCCACGCCGGCCGGATCGGCTTTACGGATATCGTGGACACCGTGCGCTCCGTGGTCGAAGACCATACCAGCGAAGCGCACCTCACCCTGCAGTCAGTGCTCGACGCCGAAACCTGGGCACGGCGCCGGGCTCGGATTCGTTGTGGTTTCCAGGACTGAGACTTACCACCGAGAAGGAACTGACGAGTGACCATTGTGCTGTTCATAGCCGGCGTGCTCTTTGTGGCCGTCGGCATCGCGGCCTCCATTGCGCTGCACGAGGTGGGCCACCTGCTGCCGGCGAAACTCTTCAAGGTGCGGGTCACGCAGTACATGATCGGGTTCGGTCCCACCGTCTTCTCCCGTCGCAGGGGCGAAACCGAGTACGGCGTCAAGGCCCTCCCGCTGGGCGGCTACGTGTCCATGGTCGGTATGTTTCCTCCGGCGAACAAGGCCGACGGCGGCGCAACAGTCCGCCAGTCCAGCACCGGTATGTTCCAGCAGCTTGCAGCAGATGCCCGCCAGGCGGCAGCCGAACAGCTCCAGCCCGGTGACGAGAACAGGGTGTTCTACAAGCTGCCCATCTGGAAGCGGATTGTGATCATGCTCGGTGGGCCGCTGATGAACCTGCTGATCGGCATCATCATGTTCGCCGTCCTCATCATGGGCTTCGGATCCGCGCAGGCAACCACCAGGGTCTCAGAGGTGTATCAGTGCGTGGTTGCGGCCGATCAGCAGCAGGAGACCGGTCAGACAGACTGCGGCCCCGCGGATCCGGCCGCTCCCGCTTTCGAAGCCGGGCTCCAGCCGGGGGACCGCATCGTAGCTTTCGACGGACGCGAGGTGACGAGTTGGAGCGAACTCTCGTCCTGGATCCGGGATGCAGCCGGCCAGGAAGTGCCGATCACCTACGTTCGGGACGGCGAGACGATCAACGCAACCATTGAACCGCTGCTCACCGAGCGCCCCGTCCCCGACGTCGACGGCAGGGCAATGCTCAATGACGACGGCACGCCGGTCATGCAGGAAGTCGGTTTTATCGGGGTCGGGTCCCAGCAGGAACTGGTGCCGCAGCCGGCTTCGGAAGTGATGCCGGCGGTGGGCGAGAGCCTGGTCCGCGTGACCGGCGTCGTGCTCAATCTGCCTCAACGTGTCGCGCAGGTGGCCGAAGCCGCGTTCTCCGACGCACCGCGTGATCCCAATGGCCCCATCAGCGTGGTGGGTGTCGGCCGGATCGCAGGGGAGGTCTCCGCTATGGAGGAAATCCCCTTGGAAGCCCGTGCAGCGACGTTGGTCGGCCTGGTGGGAGGCGTGAACCTGGCGCTGTTCGTGTTCAACCTGATTCCGCTCCTGCCGCTCGACGGCGGCCATGTAGCCGGCGCGTTGTGGGAGGGACTGCGGCGCGGCGTGGCTAAACTCTTCAAACGCCCGGACCCGGGGCCATTCGATATGGCGAAGCTGCTGCCCGTGACCTACGCCGTCGCGATTCTGCTGATGGGAATGGGTGCGCTTCTCATTTACGCCGACATCGTGAAGCCGGTGGATCTTTTCGGATAGGTTGAATTTATAAATTCACCTTATATTGGTTGAATTTTCAAGATCAACCTTCTAAGGTTCGAGTATGTACGTTCTGACGATCGATCAGCGGAACAGCACCAACGAGCCCGACCGCGTTCCCGCCCTGCTCAACTATCTGGAGGGGGTCCCCGCAGCCGTTCCGTTCGAGCGGTCAGTGGGGGATGAGATCCAGGGAGTCCTGGCGGCCGGGGAAGACGTTGTTGAAGCTGCGTTGCGCTGCCTGCGTTCCGGCGGATGGTATGTCGGCATCGGCATCGGCACAGTGGAGCTTCCGCTGCCGGCGACCCCGCGCGAGGGAAGGGGGAGCGCCTTCGTGGCTGCAAGAGCCGCCGTCGAGCGGGCAAAGAAAACAGGTGACCGTGCGCCGCTCGCCGTGGAGGGTGCAGACGGCGCCGCTGACGCGGAAGGGGTGCTCTCGCTCATTGGACGGTTCGTCATGCACCGGACCGATGCGGAATGGCGCATCCTGGACCTGCTCGAACCGCAGCAGAGAGGGAGCCAATCGGCGGTGGCCAGGACGCTGGATATCAGCCCGCAAGCGGTCAGCAAGGCGGTCTTCCGATCAGCCTGGATCGAAGAGTGGGCTGCCCGTCCCGCCGCCGCAGTATTGTTGCAGCTGGCAAGTGCAGATGCTGGGCACACCGCAGATGGGGTAAGGGAATAGTGGAATTTTTTTGGGGCGTTATGGCGCTCGTCGTTGCAGGCGGCCTGGGCTCTCCCATCACGCTCGCCGTCCTGCGCCTGGCGCGTGCTGTTGATGACCAGAAGCGGCCGCCTGCCCCCGTCACCAACAGTGAGACGCCCGCTGCCGAGGTAACGGGTGAAACGGAAGCGGCGCTCGAGAAGGCCGCTCCGGACACACCGGGTGTGCTCCGCGGCGGGCTGGTGATCGGCATCCTGGAGCGCACGGGTGTGGCGCTCGCAATTCTATTGAACGAACCGGTTGCCATTGCCTACGTCGTCGCCATCAAGGGACTGGGGCGTTACGCGGAGCTGAAGGAAACGCCCGCGGCCGCCGAACGGTTCATCATCGGGACGCTGACGTCGTTGTTGTGGGCCTGCGCTGTCGCGGGACTCACAGCCGTCTACCTGCTCTGATCACGTAGGGTGGAGCCATGAGTGTTTTCGCAGTCGAGTACGTGTATGGCGCTGAATCCGCAGCCAGCCGGGATGAGTGCCGTCCCGCACACCGGGAGTGGCTGAACCAGCTGGTCAGCCAGGGAAGCGTCCTTGCATCCGGGCCTTTCGTAGACAACGCGGGAGCGCTGCTGCTTTTCGTCGCGGACGGTGAAGCACAGCTCAATGAGCTGCTGAAGCAGGATCCTTTTGCCGCTGCAGGTGTCATCTCCGCGGTCAAGACAACGCAGTGGAATCCAGTGATTGGCGTTCTCGCCGAACATGCGGATCGCTGACTGGTCGGTAGCGATCAGTAACGTATCCATCCACATCCAGCCAAGAATCTAGCCCTGGAGGACATTTTGACCTCGGTCAATCTCGGAATGCCTGCCGCTCCGCCGCCAACACTGGCACCGCGGCGCAAGACCCGCCAGATCAAGGTGGGTTCCGTAGGGGTGGGCTCGGACTCGCCTATCAGCGTGCAGTCAATGACCACCACGCCCACCACGGACATCAACGCCACCCTGCAGCAGATCGCCGAGCTGACGGCTTCAGGCTGCGACATCGTCCGGGTAGCCTGCCCCTCCGCGGATGACGCCGAAGCGCTGCCCATCATCGCCAGGAAGTCGCAGATACCGGTTATCGCGGACATCCACTTCCAACCGAAGTACGTGTTTGCAGCCATCGATGCGGGCTGTGCTGCTGTCCGGGTCAACCCCGGCAATATCCGGAAGTTCGATGACCAGGTCAAGGAAATCGCCGCGGCCGCGAAGGCTGCAGGAACCTCCATCCGGATCGGCGTCAATGCAGGCTCCCTCGACCCACGCCTGCTTCAGAAGTACGGCAAGGCAACTCCTGAGGCGCTCGTTGAATCGGCCGTCTGGGAAGCCTCCCTGTTCGAGGAACACGATTTCCATGACTTCAAGATCTCCGTCAAGCACAATGACCCAGTGGTGATGGTGCGCGCCTATGAGCTGCTCGCTGAGCGGGGCGACTGGCCCTTGCACCTGGGTGTGACTGAAGCCGGCCCGGCTTTCCAGGGCACCATCAAGTCGGCCACTGCGTTCGGCGCACTACTCGCCAAGGGAATCGGGGACACCATCCGGGTCTCGCTCTCAGCGCCTCCCGTTGAAGAAATCAAGGTCGGAAACCAGATTCTGCAGTCGCTGAACCTGCGCCCGCGCAAGCTGGATATAGTCTCCTGTCCGTCCTGCGGCCGCGCCCAGGTGGACGTGTATACCCTCGCCGAGCAGGTGACCGCCGGGCTTGAGGGCATGGAGGTCCCGTTGCGGGTCGCGGTCATGGGTTGCGTGGTGAACGGTCCCGGCGAAGCACGTGAAGCTGACCTCGGCGTTGCCTCCGGAAACGGGAAGGGGCAGATTTTCGTCAAGGGAGAGGTCATTAAGACTGTTCCTGAGGACCAGATTGTTGAGACACTCATTGAAGAAGCAATGAGGATTGCAGAAGAGATGGGCGAAACCGATGGCGAAACTGCTGGCTCGGGTAGCCCCGTGGTTTCCGTCCGGTAAGCACACCCCGGGCGGAGTTGCATTCCGTACCCTGGGCGGGAAAGACACCTGTGATCTCTGGCAGCTGGTGAACACGGACAGCACGGCCAATGTCTTCATGGCTGCGCATCTGGAGGCAGCAGGAACGGCGGCACCTTCGTCGTCCGGCGGTGAAGTGATCGGCGCGTTCCACGATTCACGCATGGTCTCCGCATGCTGGACCGGGGTCAACCTTGTTCCTGTGGGGATGGCGGGTAGCGATGCCGCCGCCCTGGGAACCCTCCTCGGCGAGAGCGGCCGCCGCTTTTCCTCCATTTTTGGTCCCGCGGCTTCCGTGATGGGCATTTGGTCCACGTTGAGTTCCTTCAGCGCGGATCCGTTCGACGTCCGGTCCGAGCAACCGCTGCTGGAGATCCGGGAGCCGTCGCCGGTGCCGCCCACCTCCACCCTCCGGCATACCAAACCGTCTGAGTTGGAAAAAATACTGCCCGCCTGCGCGGCCATGTTTGAGGAGGAAGTGGGCTACTCCCCGTATGTCGGCGGCGAGGAGCACTACCGGCGGCGAGTGGCCAACCTGATTCGAAGGCGGCACTCGCTGGTGGATTTCGACGACGCGGGCCAGGTGATCTTCAAGGCGGAACTGGGAACGGTTTCGGCCACTACTGCCCAGGTCCAGGGCGTCTGGATCAATCCCGCTTACCGCGGGCAGGGGCTGGGTGCAGGCTATATGTCGGCGGTGGTGAACGAGGCGCTCAAGCTTGCACCCGTTGTCAGTCTCTACGTCAATTCATTCAACACACGTGCCCTGGCGCTGTACCGGACCGTCGGGTTTACCCGGACGGGTGAGTTTGCGACGGTGCTCTTCTGAACCGTTTCGCCGCCGCTCCTTCCCGCCGTCCTGAAAGGTCAACCATGAGGCGTGTGGTTCGTCTTGCCGGCGGATTAACGCTGGGTCTCGCGTTGACGGCCTGCACCGCGGATCCGCCGCGCGGACAGCCGCCGGAACGGCCATCCCAAACCGCGGCGGAAACAGCCGCTCCGGCTTCAGGGACGCCGGCCCCGGCCACATCCAGTCCAACGGCAACCCCTTCTTCCACACCGGGCAGCGGGTCCCGACTGAGCGCCGAACAGCTCGAGGCGGTGCTGGCGGCAGTCAGCGAGGCGGAGTCCCTTAATGCGCAGATCATCGCTGACGCGGAGCTGCGTGCCCTTGAGGAGGAGGGAGCCCGCAGGGCAGAGGACATCGTGGTCACTCCCGAGGAGTGCAACGTGTACGCGGAATCCAGTACGGAGGGCCTTTCCGCTGAAGCCAGCCGCGCTGCGATGACCTTCGCGGGGGAGTCCTCGCTGCAGCCGGACACCGTGAGTCTCTCCGGCCTCGCCTCGAAGGAAGCAGCCCGCACGCAGCTACGCGCCGGCAGGGACCAGTTGGACGCCTGCTCAGAGTTCACCATGGAGGTGTCCAACCAGGAGATCAGTACCACCGTCTCGGAGGTTGACGTTGATACTGCCGCGGATGAGGACCTTGCCCTGCGCACCACCGCGCAGGTTCCCGGAACCATCCAGGAATCCATCACGGTGCGTGCCGTTGTGGGCAGCACCGTCGTTGACGTTTTGGTGGGCGGCTCTCCCGATCCGGCAGCCGATGCGGCGCGTGCTGAACGCCTCACGGACCTCGTGGTGGCTGAGCTCCGCGCGCGCTGAGCCCGCCTGTCACCGGCAACCCGCCGGACCGGTTAGATTGGTAGGTGTTGTTGCTGCCGCCCTGATCCTAGAACCGCGGCAGAAAGTGCCAAAGAAACGGATTCCAAGCGTGGTCCTTCGACTCTCCACTCTTTTCCTGCGCACGCTGCGCGAAGATCCCGCCGAAGCTGAGGTGGCAAGTCATCGGCTGCTCCTGCGCGCAGGCTACATCCGCCGCGCCGCTCCCGGAATCTACAGTTGGCTTCCGCTGGGCCTGAAGGTGCTCGCCAGGGTGGAGTCCATCATTCGCGAGGAGATGGACGCGATTGGTGCGCAGGAGGTTCACTTTCCTGCGCTCCTGCCGAAGGAGCCTTACGAGGCAACCAACCGCTGGACCGAGTACGGCGAAGGGATCTTCCGCCTGAAGGACCGCAAGGACGCGGACTACCTTTTGGCGCCTACGCATGAGGAAATGTTCACCCTGCTGGTGAAGGACCTGTACAACTCCTACAAGGACCTCCCGCTCAGCCTCTACCAGATCCAGACGAAATACCGTGATGAAGCCCGGCCGCGGGCAGGGCTCCTGCGCGGCCGTGAATTCATCATGAAAGACTCCTACTCGTTCGACATCGACGACGCCGGTCTGGAACGCAGCTATGAGCTGCATCGGGAAGCGTACCTGCGCATTTTCTCCCGGCTGGGACTCGATGTCATCCCGGTCGCCGCCACAGCCGGCGCCATGGGCGGCTCCCGGAGTGAGGAGTTCCTGCACCCTTCCGACATCGGCGAGGACACTTTTGTAGTGTCCGACGGCGGTTACGCGGCGAACGTCGAGGCCGTCACCACAGTGGTGCCCTCCGAGCTGGATTACGCGGACGCGCAGCCGGCGGAGGTTCGGGATACCCCGGACACTCCGACGATCGAAACGCTGGTTGATCACGCCAACGCCGCGCTGCCTCGGCAGGATCGTCCCTGGTCGGCCGCAGACACGCTGAAGAACGTGGTGCTGGCCGTGGTCCTGCCTACCGGTGGGCGCCAGCTGGTGGTGATTGGTGTTCCCGGTGACCGCAGCGTAGACCTCAAGCGGATCGAAGCCAACATCGGTCTCCACCTGTCCGTCAGCGGAGAGGTAACTGTGGAGGCTGCAACTGATGAGGACCTCAAGAAACACCCGGGCCTCGTCAAGGGCTACATAGGGCCCGGCCTGAGCCTTGACGCGGCAGTACTTGGGTCGAAGGGCTCCACCGGCCTGACGTTCCTGGTTGACCCGCGCATCGTGTCCGGGACCATCTGGGTGACCGGCGCCAACGTCCGCGGGAAGCACGTCTTCGGGCTCGTTGCCGGCCGGGACTTCACCTGGGACGGGGTGATCGAATCCGTCGAAGTGCGTGTTGGTGATGAAGCTCCTGACGGCTCCGGTCCGCTCCGTACCCAGCGCGGCATCGAAATGGGCCACATCTTCCAGCTCGGGCGAAAGTATGCCGAGGCACTGCACCTCAAGGTTTTGGACCAGAACGGCAAGCTGACCACGGTCACCATGGGTTCCTACGGCGTCGGAGTCACACGAGCGGTGGCCGCACTGGTGGAATCCAACCGTGACGACAAGGGCATCATCTGGCCGCGGAACGTGGCACCGGCTGACGTTCATCTAGTAGCAACAGGCAAGGGTGACGAGGTATTTGCCGCGGCAGAGCAGCTTGCCGGGGAGCTTGAGACCAGGGGACTGAGTGTCATGTTCGATGACCGCCCGAAGGTCTCGCCCGGGGTGAAGTTCGGCGATGCCGAGCTGATCGGTATTCCGACCATCGTCGTCGTGGGACGCGGGCTGGCCGAAGGCCACATCGAGGTCAAGGACCGCCGTTCGGGCACAAGCGAGAACGTCGCTGTTGCTGACGTCGTCGATCATCTGTATGCGCTGATCAGCGCCTGAGGCGCATCGATGATGTCCGGGCTGGAGGAGATCCAGCTCTCTACGATCGTGCTTGTCGTGGTAGCCGGCTTTGCCGCGGGGTGGGTCGACGCCGTCGTTGGCGGGGGCGGCCTGCTCCAGCTTCCCGCGCTGCTGATGGTTCCCGGCATCACGCCGGTTCAGGCGCTGGCCACGAACAAGATGGGCTCCATCTTCGGGACCACAACAAGTGCCATCACCTACTTTCGTCGTGCGAGACCGGATCTCCGGACGGCGGTACCGATGGCACTGGTTGCGCTCGTGGGCAGTTTCGGCGGCGCGATGCTGGCGGCGTTCCTTCCGGCTTCGGTGTTCAAGCCGATCATCATCGTCGCCCTCGTCGCCGTCGCGATCTTCACCGCGTTCCGGCCTACCGTCGGTACCCTGACCAAACTCCGGTATACGGGCCACCGGCACTACGGGACGGCCGGGGCGATCGGTCTGGTCATCGGTTTCTACGACGGCCTGATTGGGCCCGGCACGGGTTCATTCCTGATCATCGCGATGGTCACGCTGCTCGGGTACAGTTTCCTCGGTGCCAGCGCCAAGGCGAAGATCGTGAACATGGCAACCAATTTCGGCGCCCTGGTTTTCTTCCTGCCCAACGGATCTCTGCTGTGGGGGCTGGGACTGATCCTTGGCGGCGCCAACATGGTGGGCGGCTATCTGGGATCCCGGATGGCCATCACCCGCGGCAGCACCTTCATCCGGGTGGTGTTCCTGGCCGTGGTCGGTGCGCTCATCGTAAAGCTCAGTTACGACATCTGGGTGGAGAATATCCGCTGACGCCGTTCAGGGCGCGGTCAGCCGGGCAGCCGGCGGCAGGTTCTCCAGCGGCCTGCGCAGCAGGTTGCTCGCCACCCAGAGTGAGCGGTCCGCGTCGTCCGATCTGCCTTCCCTCAGGTAGTCCAGTGCGTTATCAACCTCCCGGACCACCGACCAGTCGCGGGCCAGCATCGGATCCAGATCCGCAGCGAGTGCCAGATCCGTGCAGCGATCACGCAGATGGCTGGCAGGGTCAACCGCAGAGAGCTCACTGATCCGGTTCCAGAGCATCGGCGCCACCGCGAACTCCGCATCGCCCAGGAGCGGTTTCGGATCTATCGCCAGGAACTGCCGGGGATCTCCAAGGACCGGCAGGATGTTCAGGTAGTGCAGGTCGGAGTGAACCAGCACATCCTGGTTCCGGCGTCGGCCAACTGCGCCGTGCAGCTGGCACACCTCAAGCGCGTACTCCAGCAGCCAGCGGTCAAAGGGGCGCCCGAGGGCCTCCCATTCAAGCGGCAGCGTATCTGTCCACTGTTCTGCCTGGTCGGCAACAGAGGGAAGGGAGAACCAGCGGGGATCGGAACCGGCCGCACCAGCCGGAGGAATCGAGAGCCGGCGCATGATCGATCCCCAGATATCAGTGGTCTCAGCCAGCGGCAACTCAGACAGGGATGAGTCCCCGTCCAGCCGCTCAAGCAGCAGGACGAAATCATCCGGCGCACTGTCCAGGAGTCCGACGGCGCCGCGTCCCTCCCACAGTGCTAGCGCATCCGGCTCCGGAACTGCCTCCGCATGCGGGACGGTGATCTTGAGGACGGCTGGCCGGCCGCCGGCGCGGACAACCGGAAGCACGACGGCGCAGTGGCCGCTCCATGGCTCAGCTCCCGGTTCCAGCTCAAGAACCAGATCCCATGTCTCGAGGTAGCGGTTTGCGATGTCAGCCCAGGCTTCCACCCACGCCCTGCCACCCGGCAGGTTCAGCACCTTGCGCACAAGGGTGCGCGGGAGCTCGATATTGCGTGCGTCCACCCGCTAAGACTAGCTGCCCGGCCCGGACAGCTGCGGGTACTGGTCCGGGTTGATGCCGGGGAACGCCTCGGGTTCTCCGCCGGCGGGCACGCTGTCCGCAGATTCGACGGAATACTGCGCGGTACCGACCAGCTGCCGTAATGCCCAGTCACGCACCGGTCCGGGGCCGCTCATGCCCACCAGATCCGCGTAGGTACCGACCAGCGACTCCTCCAGGTCCCGCAAGGCGGGTCCAGGATCAGCCAGGAACACTTGGTCCAGCGCATAGGCTGCTGCCGGCAGGGGCTCAGCGACGCAGTGCCGGGTCAAAACGGCCGAACCCACGGCCGCCGCGGCTTCGTGCTGCGCCATCCGTTGCAGAAGCTGTGCGGGGTCGCCGGAACGGGCCGCAACCACTTCATAGGCGTAGGCTGCGCGCTGTTCGGCGAGCACGGCTGTCCGGACACCAGCCAGGCCGCTAACAGCCGTGAGCGTTGTCTCCGGGGGGCAGGTGGGGGCGTCGTCGGCGTATTTTATCTCCGGAACAGGAATCGCAGGCGGCTCCTCGCCCAGGCTCGCTGCAAGCGTGCGGCTCCCGAGCCACTGGGCAGTCGCAGCCGATGCCAGCACCCGTGCCGGCCCGGCGTCAACCACCGCTGCTGCTTCAAAGGCACCGGTGTAGGAGTTCCTGAGGCCGCTCAGAAGGTCTGTCGGCGTCGGAGTATCCGGCGATGCGGACGGCGATGCAGGTGCGGATGATGGTGCCGCCGGGAAAGCGGAAGGGGTGGGCTCGGGGGAGCTGGCTCCAGGGCGCAGGGCGATCGCGTGCAACCGGAGCATCCCAGCCAGCGCCGCGTAATCAGGTCCGGCCGGAGGAGCGGCATCTTCGAGAAAGGCGGCGGCTTCCGCGAGGGTCTGCGCCGCTTGCGTTCCCTCGCTGAGGGCCAGTTCGGAGGCGCTCGGCTCAGGCTCCGGGGACCCTCTGCCGATGACGAGCCCGATCGAAGCGACGAGGAGGAGGATCAACAGCAGGATCACCGTGCGGACAACACGCCACACTGCTGCCTTGAAGCCGCTGCCGGTGGAGGCGGAAGGGGCCTTCGAGTGCGTCACAACCGATCATCATGCCATGCGGATGACCGTTCCGTGTGCCATTCACTGACCTGTCATAAAGTCGTTAGGGTAGTAGCTACAAGATCATCGAGCGGGAGGCGGCAATGGCGGGTAAATCCGGCAGGCAGAACACTGCTGCGAGGCAAGACACTTCGGTACCCCGCCGGAATCCGGCCCCTGCGCACCTCGATGCGGCGGCTGAGGCCGAACGGCTGCGGGAGTTCCTGCGCCCCACAGTGGAACAGCACAAGCTTCTCCTCGAAGACGTGGAAGTCCGCATCGTCGGCAGTCACCGTACGCTCCATGTGGTGGTGGACCTGCCGGATGACGGCCTCGACGGTGTGAGTCTTGACACTGTCTCCGAGGTGTCCCAGAGCGTCTCCAGTGCGCTCGATAATGATCCGGGGGATGATGGACGTCCCTACAATCTGGAAGTTTCCTCACCCGGGGTTTCCAGGCCGTTGACCCAGCCACGTCACTGGCGAAGGAATATCGGCAGGCTGGTTGATGTGAAGCTCGTTGACGGCGAGGTGTTGGAAGGCCGCTTGATTGATGTTGATGAGACGTCGGTGTCGCTGAAACCGCTGATGGCGGTCAAGAAGGGCACCAAACCGAAGTTCGGGGAAGATCGGGCAATTCCCTACGACAAAATCCGCAAGGGGATCGTCCAGGTTGAATTCGCCCACGCTGATGCCGAGGAATCCGGCGGAGACAATGACTGATTACCACCGCTGGTTGCTGAGGAGGCCCCAATGGATATAGATATGAGCGCTCTGCGGCTACTTGAACGGGAACGCGAAATCCCCCTTGAACTGCTGATCCCCACGATCGAGCAGGCACTCCTTGTTGCCTACCACAAGACCACCGGTGCGCAGGAGATCGCCCGGGCGGAGCTGGATCGGCGGACGGGCCACGTCACCATCTGGGCTACCGAGATCGACGACGACGGCGTGGCAGTGGGGGAGTTCGACGACACACCGACCGGTTTCGGCCGGATCGCGGCGAGTACAGCTCGTCAGATCATTCTGCAGCGGCTGCGCGACGCGGAGGATGACAACATCCTCGGCGAGTTCCGCGGCAAGGAAGGCGAGCTCGTGGCCGGCCTTATCCAGCAGGGCAACAACCCCCACATGATCCAGGTAAACCTGGGCTCAGTTGAGGCATTGCTTCCGCCGCCCGAGCAGGTACCCGGTGAAAAATACTTGCACGGTACCCGCCTGCGCGCTTTCGTCATTGACGTCCACCGCGGGATGAAGGGTCCGTCCATCACACTCTCGCGGTCGCACCCCGGCCTCGTCCGCAAGCTGTTCGAGCTCGAGGTACCGGAGATCGCCGACAAGAGCGTGGAAATCGTCGCGTTGGCAAGGGAAGCCGGCCACCGCACCAAGATCGCTGTGAAGGCACACGTTCCCGGAGTGAACGCCAAGGGCGCCTGTATCGGAGAGATGGGATCACGCGTCCGAGCCGTGATGAACGAGCTCAACGACGAAAAGATCGACATTGTTGACTACAGCGACGATCCAGCCACCTTCATTGCCAGCTCACTCTCGCCGTCGCGGGTTTCATCGGTGACCATCACTGATGAAAAAACCCGCAGCGCCCGGGTGGTTGTGCCGGACTACCAGCTGTCACTCGCCATCGGCAAGGAAGGCCAGAACGCGCGGCTCGCCGCGAAGCTGACCGGATGGCGGATCGACATCGCCTCGGACGCCGCCGGCGCGTGAGGCACCGGAGCTCGCCTCAATAAACCCGCCGATGCGTCATATCGAGATGCTTGGCGCTAGAATGGATAGGGCTTATGTCGTTACGTCATCAACCGGTACGAACCTGTATCGGTTGCCGAAGTCGTGATGACCAAGCCAATCTGGTTCGATGGTCAGCGGTCAACCGCAGCGGCGTCACTGTCGCCGAGGTGGATCACCGCCGTCAGCTAGCGGGCAGGGGTGCCTGGTTGCATCCCCGACCGTCCTGTGTGGAGCTTGCGCTCAAACGCAAAGCGTTCAACCGCGCCTTTCGTGGCGTCGTTGATTCGCAGAGTGTTGAGCAGTGGCTGCACACACTC
The DNA here is from genome assembly GCF_001428435.1 of Arthrobacter sp. Soil782. GTDB lineage: Bacteria > Actinomycetota > Actinomycetes > Actinomycetales > Micrococcaceae > Arthrobacter_D > Arthrobacter_D parietis. The sequence continues at coordinate 78,191 of NZ_LMSO01000009.1, read as the reverse complement.
CGGGGCACCTCCTGATGGAGGTTCCCCGCACGTACACCGTCCTCCCTGAAAGCGGGTCAGAAAACTGATGGAAACCCGATGAGTACCCAGCGATGAGTGCCCAACGATGAACAATCTGTTGAGCTCTGCAATCAGCGCGTCAGCTGCTCCGGCGGCTGGGGTCTGCAGTAGGAATTAGACGGTTCGCTCCTGACTCGGTGCGGACCGAGACAGGAGAAATGTGGCCAAGGTCCGCGTACACGAGCTCGCCAAAGAGCTCGGAATTACTTCGAAGGATGCAGTAGCAAAGCTGCAGGAACTGGGCGAATTCGTTCGGTCGGCATCCTCAACCATTGAAGCGCCCGTCGTGAAGAAACTTCGCGGCGCTTTCCCGGACGCCCCGGCGGCAGCCAAGGCACCGGCGTCGGCACCGGCACGTGGGTCGCAGCCCACCCCCAAGGCGGCAACGCCAGGTCCTGCTCCGGCAGCCCCGGCACCTGCCCCGGAAAAGCCGGCAGCGCCGGCTCCCGCTGCTCCGCAGGAGCAGGCTCCGGCAGCGCCCGCATTCAAGGCGCCGGAGACTCCGGCAGCAGAGACGAAGACCCCTCAAGGCGCGGGCACGGATGCTGCTCCCAGCAGCGACTCCGGCACCGACAGCAAACCGGGGCCAAAGCCTGCAGCCGCACGGCCAACCTCTGCCCGTCCGGGAGCAGCCCGCCCAGGCAGCGACCGCTCCGGTGGTCCGCGCCCCGGCAACAACCCCTTCGCGACATCGCAGGGTATGCCGCGGTCCGGCCGCGGGGAAGGCGACCGCGCCGGTGGTCCGCGTCCGGGCAACAACCCGTTCGCGCCATCCCAGGGCATGCCCCGTCCGGGAGGACGCCGCGACGATGAGCGCAGCCCCCGTCCTGCCGCTGGTGCAGGCGGCCCCCGTCCTGCCGCTGGTGCAGGTGGTCCGCGCCCCGGAGCGCCGCGTCCGGGTGCGCCTCGCCCCGGCGCCCCGCGCCCCGGTGGTGCCGGTGGAGCCCGACCGACTCCGGGCATGATGCCCAACCGGACCGAGCGGCCGGCTGCGCCCGGTCGTGGTGGAGCTGCCGGTGCAGGCGCTGGACCTCGGCGCGGCCCCGGGGGAGCCCCCGGTGCAGGTGGTGGAGCGCCCGCCGGCGGCGGTTTCGGCAAGGGCGGCCGCGGTCGCGGCGGCACTGCCGGTGCTTTCGGTAAGGGTGGAGCCGGCCGCGGCAAGCAGCGCAAGTCGAAGCGGGCAAAGCGGCAAGAGCTTGAGCAGATGTCAGCTCCATCGTTGGGCGGCGTCAGCGTTCCCCGCGGCGACGGCAACACTGTTGTCCGGCTGCGTCGCGGATCGTCGATCACCGACTTCGCCGAGAAGATTGATGCGAACGCCGCAGCACTGGTTACCGTTCTGTTCCACCTCGGTGAGATGGCCACAGCAACCCAGTCCCTGGACGAAGCGACCTTCGAGGTACTGGGTGGCGAGCTCGGCTACAAGATCCAGGTTGTGTCGCCGGAAGACGAGGAGCGCGAGCTGCTCGACAACTTCGACATCAACCTGGATGCTGAACTTGCGGCCGAGGGTGACGAGCAGCTCGAAGCACGTCCTCCGGTCGTGACCGTCATGGGCCACGTCGACCACGGTAAAACCCGTCTGCTGGATGCGATCCGCAAGTCGAACGTCGTGGCCGGCGAACACGGTGGCATCACCCAGCACATCGGTGCGTACCAGATCGACCATGAGCACGAGGGCGACAACCGTCCCATCACCTTCATTGACACCCCGGGGCACGAAGCATTCACCGCCATGCGTGCCCGTGGCGCGAAGGTTACCGACATCGCCGTGCTTGTTGTGGCAGCGGACGACGGCGTCATGCCGCAGACCGTCGAGGCGCTGAACCACGCCCAGGCGGCTGGCGTGCCGATTGTGGTGGCAGTGAACAAGATCGACAAGGAGGGCGCCAACCCGGACAAGGTCAAGGGCCAGCTCACCGAGTACGGTCTGGTTCCCGAGGAGTACGGCGGCGACACCATGTTCGTACACGTTTCGGCGCTGCGCGGCGAGGGAATCGACGAACTGCTCGAAGCTGTATTGCTGACCGCTGATGCTGCACTCGACATGCGTGCCAACCCGAACAAGGACGCCCGCGGTATCGCGATCGAGGCAAACCTTGACAAGGGCCGCGGCGCGGTTGCCACCGTGCTGGTCCAGTCGGGAACGCTGGTCGTCGGCGACACCATCGTTGCGGGCATCGCCCACGGCCGTGTCCGCGCAATGTTCAACGAGAATGGCGACAACGTCACCGAGGCGGGCCCGTCCCGTCCGGTCCAGGTACTGGGTCTGTCCACGGTTCCCCGTGCAGGCGATACGTTCCTCGTCACCCCGGACGAGCGCACGGGCCGCCAGATCGCCGAGAAGCGCGAGGCAGCAGACCGCAACGCGGCCCTGGCCAAGCGCCGCAAGCGTGTCAGCCTCGAAGACTTCGACCAGGCCGTCGCCGAGGGCAAGGTTGATACCCTCAACCTCATCCTCAAGGGTGACGTCTCCGGTGCGGTGGAAGCGCTCGAGGACTCGCTGCTCAAGATCGACGTCGGCGAGGGAGTCGCACTGCGCGTCATCCACCGCGGCGTTGGTGCGATCACGCAGAACGACGTCAATCTGGCAACGGTGGACAACGCGATCATCATCGGCTTCAACGTCAAGCCGGCCGAACGTGTGGCTGACCTCGCTGAGCGCGAAGGCGTGGACCTGCGCTTCTACTCGGTCATCTATGGAGCCATCGATGACATTGAGCTTGCACTCAAGGGCATGCTCAAGCCGGAGTACGAGGAAGCGCAGCTCGGTACCGCGGAAATCCGCGAGGTCTTCCGGTCTTCCAAGTTCGGCAACATCGCGGGTTCGATTGTCCGTTCCGGTGTTATCCGCAGGAACTCGAAGGCACGTCTGATCCGTGACGGAGTGGTGGTTGGCGACAACCTCAGCGTTGACACGCTTCGCCGCTTCAAGGACGACGCCACCGAGGTCCGCACGGACTTCGAGTGTGGTATCGGCCTCGGATCGTTCAATGACATCAGGGAAGGCGACACCATCGAAACCTACGAGATGCGTGAGAAGCCTCGGGTCTAGGCCCGTAACGGGTGGGTTCGCTGCTCGCAGCGGGCCCACCTGCGCCCATACCGGTGATCGACGTGGGAGCGTTCGATCGTCGCTGCAGCTCCCCTGGGGGAGGAAGTAAGGAGAAGTCATGGCAGACGCCGCACGCGCTGCACGGCTGGCACAGCGCATCAAGGTTATCGTTGCGGAGGCCCTTCGCCGCCGGGTGAAGGACCCTCGGCTGGAAGCGGTCACCGTTACTGACGCCCGTGTCACCAACGATCTGCAGCATGCCACCATCTACTACACAGTGTTCGGTGAGTCCGAAGAGCAGGCAGCAGTGCATAAGGCACTCGAGTCGGCCAAGGGCGTGCTCCGTTCTGAGGTGGGTCGGAACATCACCGCACGACTGACACCCACCTTGGAGTTCGTGCCGGACGAGATCCCGGTCAACGCAAGCCATCTGGAGGAACTGCTCCGGACCGCCAAGGAACGGGACGCCGAGGTGGCCGAACTCGCGAGGAAGGCCGCCTTCGCCGGCGACGCCGATCCTTACCGCAAGCCAAGCGAGGACGACGAACAGGAAGACTCCCGCTAGTCTCCGCCCGCCGAGCGATTCAGCGTTTGGGAAGCCTGCTCACTCCGGTGAGCAGGCTTTCCCTGTCTGTGCACAGCGCAATCCGGATCCAACCCTCGCCCTGGGAGCCGAAGGCCGTTCCGGGCGCGACGGCGACCCCCTGCTCCGCGAGGAACGTGCGGACCCAGCTCCGTACATCTCCGCCGGTGGCGTGGGACATGTCAGCCCATAGGTAGAAGGCCCCCTGCGCTTCGAGGTACTCGATGTTGAGCGAAGACAGCACTGCCGCCGCTGCATCCCTGTTTGAACGGTAGTGGTGCGCCGCTGTTTCCACGTAGTCGGTGGGACCCGTGAGCGCAGCAATCGCCGCGTACTGCTGGGCTGCACCGACACAGGACACAATCGACTCCATCACGGCGTTGAATTCGGCACCGAGTCCCTCCGGCAGTACAAGCGCACCGATGCGCAGACCTGTCAGCCCGAACGTCTTTGAGAGGGTGAGCGAGGTCAGCACCCGCGTGGCATCAAATCGTGCAGGGCTCACGTGGGGAACGCCGTAGGTGAACGCCTCGTAACATTCATCCGACAGAATCCAGAGGTCGTGACGTTGCGCGAAGCGCACCAGATCGCGCGTAAGTTCCTTGCTGAAGACGGCTCCCAGCGGGTTGGACGGCGAGTTCAGCACGAGGAGGCGGGTACGCGAACCTACAAGCTCCTCGAGGTCGCTGATGTGAGGTTGGAATCCGTTTTCAGGACGGAGCGGGTAGCTGATGGGACGGGCGTGTACCAATTGCGCGGTCATGGCGAAGGTCGGGTATCCCGGATTGGGAATCAACACCTCGTCGCCGGCGTCGAGCAGCATGCTCATGGCAAGGTGCAGTCCCTGCTGCGCGCCTGCCGTCACATAGACCCGGTGTTGGGTCACGTCCATGCGGTTTCGGCGGCCGAACCACTCCGCAAAGCTCCGCCGCAAAGGAGCGATACCTTCGTTCGGGGTGTAGTTGGTGTCATCGCGATCCAACGCCGCAATCCCCGCGTCCAGGATGTGGCGCGGAACCGGAAACGCCGGTTCGCCGATGCTGAGGACAATTGCATTCGGCGTAGCCCAGGCAGCCTGGGTGATCTCCCGGATCTGATTCGAGGGGAGTTGCTCGATGTGCTTTGCAATGGACGGCATAGGGGCATCGTAGTGGTGAGGGTCGGCTCGCTACTGACACCTATACTGGAAGGCGTGAATTCGGGGCAGGTCCACTCAGGACTAGTAATAGTGGACAAGCCGCAGGGCTGGACCAGCCATGACGTTGTGGGCAGGATGCGGCGGCTTGCCGGCACCCGCAAAGTGGGACACGCAGGCACCCTCGACCCGATGGCCACCGGAGTGCTCGTAGTCGGGATCAACCGGGCTACCCGCCTTCTGACCTATATTGTCGGCACCTCAAAGACCTACACCGCCACCATCCGTCTGGGACAGTCGACTGTCACTGACGACGCCGAGGGAGAAGTGACAGCTGAAACTTCCGCCGGGGCGGTTCCTGCCTCAGCGATTCGCGCCGCGGTCGAGGAGCTGACCGGTTCCATCAGCCAGGTTCCCAGCAGCGTGAGCGCCATCAAGGTCAACGGCGAACGCGCCTATAACCGCGTACGGTCGGGCGAAGAGGTTGTCTTGCCGCCGCGCCCAGTCACCGTGCACAGCTTCGACATTGCCGATATCCGCCGCGAGAACGACGGAGCGGTCCAGGACCTCGATGTGACGGTCAGCTGCAGTTCCGGAACCTACATCCGTGCCCTGGCGAGGGACTTGGGCGCAGCCCTTGGCGTGGGAGGCCACCTGACAGTGCTGCGCCGCATGGAGGTGGGCCCTTATACGCTGGCCCAGGCATCCACGCTGGAGGAACTCGCGCAGGACTTCCGGCTTCTCGGCATTGACGAAGCTGCCCGTGCGCTGTTTCCTGTGCGCGAGTTGAGTTCCACCGAGGCGCTGGACCTGTCCCACGGACGGCGTATCAGCGCGAGCGCCGGTGGTGACTGTGGCGGTTCGCCTAGGAATGATGCCGGCGACCAGCGGCCCGTTGCTGCCTTTGCCCCTGATGGTGCGCTGATCGCGCTCCTCGAGAATCGGGGGAGTGAGGCGAAGCCGACGCTGGTCTTCGCGCCGGGACAGGCCGGCAGCTGATGGTCGTCGACGGATTTTTCATCGCCGGTACTGTGGTGTGCCTGGTCTCGACCTTGATCTGCGTTGGTGCTGCCGTGATCAGGCAACCTCCCAACGATGTGACCATCCTTACTGTGGCGGCTGTGGAACTGTTCCTTCTCGTCTACGCGGTGGCGGGGATTGTTCGGCAGGTAGGCGGGGAGACTGTCACCGGTGAGCTGTGGGAGTTCTGGGGTTACCTGCTCACTGCGCTGCTGGTTCCAGTGGGTGCGTTCTGGTGGGCGATCCTTGAACGTTCACGCTGGAGCAATCTGGTCCTCGGCGCAGTGGGCCTCACCATCTTTGTGATGTTGTATCGGATGGAACAGATATGGGACGGGGCGGTGCCGGCGTGAACCTGCACAGTAAGTCGGCCGAATCTGCAGGGACGTTGAGCCGCGGGCCCGGTAGGCTGCTCATCGCCGTGTACGGCGTTTTCGCCCTGGCGGCCACAGCGCGCGCGGCCTTCCAGATCGCTACCAAATTCTCCGAGGCTCCGCTCGCCTACACGTTGACGGCGTTTGCGGCCCTCGTCTATGTCTTTGCGACCGTATCCCTGAGTCGCTCGGGACGGCGCTGGTACCGGCTGTCCGTCGCTGCCGTGGGAATCGAGCTGGTGGGGGTGCTCACCATCGGTACACTCAGCGTCGTCGACCCTGTCCTCTTTCCAGCGGACACTGTGTGGTCGGTTTACGGCAGGGGCTACGGATTTGTTCCCTTGATCCTGCCGGTGCTGGGCCTTTGGTGGTTGTATCGCCACCGCCGCACGGTACCTACCTGAGGCCTGCCGGGCACAGGGTCGTCCGGGGTGAGAAGATGAATTGTGCAGGCCTTGCCCGGCCGAACCGTCGACCACAGAGGGAACACCATGAACAGCAACACCCCTGACAACCCGCAGCCGGAGCGTCGCAGTTCTTCCGCGGATACGGGAAAGGGCCCAGCGGGCTCACACGGCTCGGACCAGACCTCCGCTTCGGGCCGCCCCGCTGCAAAACAACCCGCGACAGGTGGCACCACGGCGAAGACCTCGAAGAAGGACTCAACGAAATCCGACAAAACCGGGAGTGACTGGAGCGTCTTCCGGACGGTGGTAGTGCTCGTCGGACTCGTTATTGCCGGCTTCGGGGGCTACTACCTGGTTACCGGCACCGCCGGGCTACCGGAAACCGGGGACGGTCCGGTGAACCCGACACTCGAGAACCAGTTCCGGTTCTTCGCCGCAATGATGATCGGCGTGGGCGCCGCTTTCGTGACCATCGCGATCAAATTCCAGTGGGCGAACATGCTGTGGCTGGTTTGCCTCATGGTATTCATCGGCGGAATCGGGCGGGTTCTTTCCTGGGCCTTCTCGGGGACTCCGCACTTTCTGTTGATCATTCTCATGGTTGTCGAGCTGGCATTCCCCGCAGCGCTGCTGGTTTGGCACCGCTACATCGCCAAGACCAGCGAACTGCGCAGGGAGTACGCAGCCCGCCCTTAGCATCGGACGCTGCGACTGACCCTACGCGGATTCTCGTCCCCGGCGCAGGCAGGCAAGGCCCGCTCCGAGCAGTACCAGCGCCACTCCGGCGGTGACCTCGGCGCGAACTCCCGTCTGAGCCAGCTCGGGGCGGTGCGGCGGAGCAGCCTGCGCAGCGGGGCCATCGTCAGCGGCCGGAGTCCCAGGGGTTTCCTTCGTATCAGGGGCAGGGGATTGCGTAGGGGCCGGCGCTTGAACGCACACCGTTTCAGGCGGCTCCCCAAACGCGGAGGTGAATGGATCTGTGTGCTCGTCTCCGGGGTATGTTGCCACGACGGTATAGCAGCCGGGCTGCGTGAAGGCGGCGAACGGTTCACTGGATTGGCTCCCGTTTACCGCGGGCACAGTAACGTGGGAGTGCAGCGGTGCATCCGCGGGAATCTCGGTGATGGGCGAGGGCAATTCTGCGAGCGGGCCGTACATCGTCAACGTGATCGTGCTGCCTGACTCCCGTGCAGATGGGCCGAACCCCTCTCCAACCACAGCATCGGTGACCTGGTCGCCCACGAGCGCATCGCCCGCCGACAGCTGCGTGCGAATGTTTGGCATCCAGGGCACAAAGGTTGTCTCAGCCGCTATTCCAAACTGTCCCTCCCAACCGAGGACATAGGGCGCCGCCTCCGCCGGGAGCACGCTTTCGGGGGAAATCGACTCTGTCCAGACGTACCACCCGGGTGAGGGAACGACGAGGTCAGCGGTGCTGTACGTGCCTGGCCCCGCCACCTGCGTGGTGACCTCGCCAACGCGGGGCGTTCCCTCCGGTACGGCTTCCTGCAGGACGGGTTCGGCGTCGAGTGGTCCCCACAGTGTGGAGACCACCTCCACGGATACCGGCGAGTCGCTGCCGGGCACCGACAGCCACGGAGCGGGTTCAGCCGAACTGCCCCCCGCGGGAGGAGCGCTGCTAACGGTGAGCACATCATGGATGGATGCGCCTGCGTGTGTTCGCGCAGCCGAGGTCCTCGTTGCTACGGCAGGCTGGAAGGCGGGGAGGTCTGCTACCGCTGCCGCAGCGTCGCGCGATTCCACCACTGAGGCGAACAGCAGCCGCTGTACTTCGCTGCTGGAAGGGGCCAGCCACTGGACTCCCGCCGCGGGCGTCCGCGGGACGGTCACCGTAATGGATCCACTGCCCAATCCCGTCCTCTGAAGCATGAGGCGGTGTGCCTCTTCTCCGGTCGTCCAGGTCGATGCGGCGGTTTCCGCAAGGACGAACGGTCCGGTCAGCTTCGCAGTCGCGCCCAGCCCGGCGGCCGGTTGCCCGGCGGCCCCGAGTACCTCGATCATCGCGGAAACGGTTCCTGAGTCCGTAGCGTCAAGATCGATATGGACTGCGTAAGGACCAGCTTCGTTGAACGCAGTGCTGGTCATGGAACGGGCTTGTTTCACAACGTCAGCGGGCAGTTGTTCGGCCCTGAGGATGTCGCTCATGCCGGGAGAGTCCCAGGACATTCCGGGCGAGGTAAGCGCCCAGACAGCCAACTGAACAGAGGCCGCCGTGGCATCATCGGCCGTAGCGCCCCACCGGTGCAGCAGGTAGGACAGCGCCGCATTCTCCGCCGTACTGAGCGCACTGCCGTCGCTGCGCACAAAGCCACCTGATTTGCCGTCACCGTAGCCGCCGGAGTTTTCCGGGGACAGCCGTTCGAAGTCGGTGCAGTAGGCCACCTGGCCGTCGGCATCCTTGTATTGGCCTACGAAATGCTCGGCCGCGTGTATGCCGGCAGCCCGGGACCAGTCTGATCCGGCCGGAGCGGCCTGCGACGGCGGGACCTGCGGAACCAGGAGGAGCACCGCGATGAGTAGCACGAGACCACCCGCCGGCAGCAAGCGCAAACGCAGGAAAAGAGATGAGAAAAGTTGCACGGATGTCCTCCAGATCGCAGGTTTCAGGGCGGCGCCGAAGCCGGCAGAGCAGCGCACAGGAACCAACACTGGTCCTTCCAAACAACACTGAACGGGACTGAGCCGGCTATGTGCGCAAGTGGCCTGATCGAACCGCGATGTGGAGGAACAGTGACAGTTCCTCTGGCGCGACGTCGAGACCGCCCGCAACCATCGGCCATAATGAGAGGAACGACGAAGGGCTCCTGCTGCCCGTCCAACCGCTAAAGGGAGATGCGTGTTCTACTGGAGAGACCTGGCCGACGTGCCGGAAGGTTTCGGTCCCGCAGTCATCACCATCGGAAACTTCGACGGCGTGCACCGAGGCCACCAGAGCGTGCTGGGGCAGCTTGTTGCCGCCGCCCGGGAACGCGACGCAGCCGCCGTCGTCATCTCCTTTGAGCCGCATCCCGCGCAGGTGCACCGCCCGGAAAGTGCTCCGGAACTCATCATGGGCCTGCAGGACAGGGTCGAAACCCTTGCCGACACCGGCATCGACGGACTGCTGATGATGCACTACACCCTCGAGCTTGCCGCACTCACCCCGGAGGAGTTCGTTCAATCCGTCCTGGTAGACGGACTGCGGGCGAAAGCGGTCGTCATTGGTCATGACGTGCGGTTCGGACGCGGCAATTCCGGTGACCTCTCCACCATGCGGACACTCGGCGGGCAACTGGGTTTTGACGTGATTGTCATCGATGACTACGGCTCCAGCCTACAGAGCACGACGGCGGCAGCCGGGGAACGACGCTGTTCCTCGACCTGGGTGCGTGAGGCTTTGGTCGACGGCGATGTCACCACTGCCGCCCGCATCCTGGGCCGGCCGCACCGCATGCGCGGCGTTGTAGTTCACGGCGCGGCGCGCGGGCGGGCGCTTGGGTTTCCTACGGCAAACCTGTCGCCGGACTCAACCGGTTTCATCCCCGCAGATGGAATTTACGCCGGCTGGCTCATTGACAGCAGCCAGGTCCGCTGGCCCGCCGCGATCTCCGTCGGGTCCAACCCGACGTTCGAGGGAGTCAGCAGACAGGTCGAGGCTCACGTCATCGACAGACCCCAGGAGGAAGTTGACGTCTTCGACCTGTACGGGCAGACCGTCATCGTGGAATTTGTCCGAAGACTTCGCGGAATGGTTGCCTACCGCGGGCCGGAAGCGCTGATCGAACAGATGCGGCTGGACGTCAACCAGACCCGCACTGTGCTTTCGACAGAACAGCGCACGTACGGGTAAAGTTGACTGCGGTCCTGCTGCAGTCCGTGGTTGCTGGGCCACCGCCGGAGCTCCGCTCGCTTGCGAGGGGAACCGGCATCTACTTTGTTCACGGTACAACTCATAGGAGTTATTTGTGGCACTTGACGCCGCTCTGAAGCAGGAAATCATCAAGCAGTACGCAACTTCCGAGGGTGACACCGGTTCGCCCGAGGTGCAAATTGCAATGCTTTCCCGCCGCATTCTCGACCTGACCGAACACCTCAAGATGCACAAGCATGACCACCACACCCGTCGTGGCCTGCTGCTGCTGGTGGGTCGCCGTCGTCGTCTGCTGGATTACCTGCGCGACACCGACATCACGCGCTACCGTACGCTCATCGAGCGCCTCGGCCTGCGCCGTTAGTTAGACTGTGAGGCGGCGCCTTCCTTCGGGAAGGGGCCGCCTTCAATCTTTATGGGTTCCTCTCGGTGCCCCTGAAGGCTGCATTCGCAGCGCGGATGCAAAGAAGTACGAAGTTCATAACCAGGAGCCAGGCGGACACGCAGGCATTCGCGGTCCTCGGTAGTGGTCTCCGGGAAACCATCGTGTGATGGATTTCCCGTGGACCTCGATCGAAGACCGGGTGCCACAACCCGTCCTAACGGCGTTGATCAGCAAAACGCCGCCTGCCTCCGCCACCAAAGAAACGGAGGTGACTCTCTTGGAGGGTCCCGAAATCCAGTTCGCCGAAGCCGTCATTGACAACGGGCGGTTCGGCCAGCGCACTGTTCGCTTCGAAACCGGGCGCGTCGCCCAGCAGGCCGCAGGCGCTGCCATGGTTTACATCGACGAGGACACCGCGCTCCTCTCCGCCACTACCGCCGGAAAATCTCCGCGTGAAGGCTTTGATTTCTTCCCGCTGACCGTGGACGTCGAGGAGCGTATGTACGCGGCCGGCCGCATCCCGGGCTCGTTCTTCCGCCGTGAAGGCCGCCCGTCCACCGAAGCCATCCTCGCCTGCCGCCTGATGGACCGTCCGCTGCGTCCCGCTTTCGTCAAGGGTCTGCGCAACGAGGTCCAGATCGTCGTTACGGTGCTGGCCATCAACCCGGACGTACGCTATGACGTTGTCGCGATCAACGCTGCGTCAATGTCCACGCAGCTTTCGGGTCTGCCGTTCTCCGGGCCGATCGGCGGCGTACGCGTTGCGCTCGTGTCCGATGGCTCCGGCGAAGACCAGTGGATCGCCTTCCCGAAGCACTCCGAGCTCCAGAACTCCGTCTTCGACATGGTCGTAGCCGGACGCGTCGTCGGTGACGACGTTGCCATCATGATGGTCGAGGCCGAAGCTACCGACAACTCCTGGTCGCTCATCAAGGACGACGGCGCTACCGCACCTACCGAGGAAGTTGTCGCTGACGGCCTCGAGGCTGCAAAGCCCTTCATCCGCGCACTGTGCGAAGCTCAGGCTGACCTCGCGGGCCGGGCGGCAAAGCCGACCGTTGAATTCCCCGTGTTCAAGGATTACCAGGACGACGTCTTCGCTGCCGTTGAGGGTGCTGCCGGTTCACGCCTGGCGGAGATCTTCACGATTGCTGACAAGCAGGAGCGCGAAGAGACCGCCAACGCCTACCGCACGGAAACCATCGAATCCCTCTCCGGTCAGTTCGAAGGCCGCGAGAAGGAAATCGCAGGTGCCTTCAACTCGGTCACCAAGAACGTTGTCCGCCAGCGGATTCTCCGCGACCAGGTCCGCATTGACGGCCGCGGCCTGAGTGACATCCGCAAGCTCACCGCCGAGGTCGAGGTCCTTCCCCGCGTGCACGGCTCGGCTATCTTCGAGCGTGGCGAGACCCAGATCATGGGTGTCACTACGCTGAACATGCTGAAGATGGAACAGCAGATCGACTCACTGTCCCCGGTTACGCGCAAGCGCTACATGCACAACTACAACTTCCCGCCGTACTCCACCGGTGAGACCGGCCGCGTCGGTTCCCCGAAGCGCCGCGAGATCGGCCACGGCGCCCTTGCCGAGCGTGCGCTCGTTCCAGTGCTTCCGAGCCGGGAGGAGTTCCCGTACGCCATCCGCCAGGTCTCGGAGGCCCTCAGCTCCAACGGCTCCACCTCGATGGGTTCTGTCTGCGCTTCGACGCTGTCCCTGCTCAATGCCGGTGTGCCGCTGAAGGCTCCGGTTGCCGGCATCGCCATGGGTCTTGTATCCGATGAGGTTGACGGACAGACCCGCTACGCTGCGCTGACCGACATCCTGGGTGCGGAAGACGCCTTCGGAGATATGGACTTCAAGGTTGCAGGTACCTCGGAATTCGTCACTGCCATCCAGCTGGACACCAAGCTTGACGGGATTCCCGCATCGGTGCTCGCTGCAGCGCTGAAGCAGGCCCGGGAAGCGCGCCTGCACATCCTCGGTGTGCTTGAGGCAGCAATCGACACCCCGGATGAACTGTCGGAATTCGCGCCGCGCATCATTTCGGTGAAGATCCCTGTGGACAAGATCGGCGAGGTCATCGGTCCCAAGGGCAAGATGATCAACCAGATCCAGGAAGATACCGGTGCGGACATCTCGATCGAAGATGACGGCACGGTCCTGATCGGGGCCACGGACGGTTCCTCCGCCGAGGCGGCACGGGCAGCTGTGAACGCCATCGCCAACCCGCAGGTCCCCGAAATCGGCGAGCGCTACGTGGGCACGGTTGTCAAGACCACCACCTTCGGTGCGTTTGTCTCGCTCACGCCGGGCAAGGACGGCCTGCTCCACATCTCGGAGCTGCGTAAGCTCGCCGGCGGCAAGCGGGTGGATAACGTCGATGACGTCGTCTCCGTGGGCCAGAAGGTCCAGGTCGAGATCACCAAGATCGATGACCGCGGCAAGCTCTCCCTCTCGCCTGTAGTTGCAGAGGAAGCCGGCGAAGCGGATTCGGACAATGCTCCGAATTCAAACGCACAGGATTCCGCTGAGGGCGACGACAACAACTAGGCGCCAACAACCAGCTGTTGGGCTCACGCTCAAAGTACAAACCGGCGGCTCCGCGGCGAAACTTATGTTCGCCGCGGAGCCGCTGGCGTTGAGGAGAGAATGAATGACTGAGACAGGACAGGGCACACCCGTGCTGTTGCCATTGACACCGAGCGGACCGGACAGCAAGTCCATGCTCGTTGCTGGAACCTCCGGAGGAGCAGTAGTCCGTCGCTCCGTACTTCCGGGAGGGGTGCGTGTGCTCACGGAGGCCATGCCGGGCCAGCGATCGGCAAGCATCGGTTTTTGGGTGGGAGTCGGATCCCGGGATGAGGCGGACGGCGAGCACGGGTCCACACACTTCCTTGAGCACCTGCTCTTCAAGGGAACGAAGCGACGGACCGCGCTGGACATCGCGGCGGCCTTCGATGAGGTGGGTGGAGAATCCAACGCAGCGACCGCGAAGGAGAATACCTGCTACTACGCCAGGGTCCTCGACACCGACCTGCCCATGGCTATCGACGTCATCGCCGACATGGTGACCTCGGCTGTCATAGACCCTGAAGAACTCGAGCAGGAACGGCACGTCATTCTGGAAGAGATCGCCATGGACAGCGATGATCCATCCGACGTTGCGCACGAGAAGTTCGTGGAAGCGGTATTGGGCTCCCATCCGCTCGGTCGCCCCATCGGCGGTACCCCTGAGGCCATCAAGGAGATTGCGCGGGAATCGGTGCTGCAGCACTATCGCCGCTATTACCGCCCGGAGGAGCTTGTAGTCACCGCTGCCGGCGGGCTCGACCATGAGGTTGTCTGCGCGCTCGTCGTTCAAGCCCTGCAACGGGCCGGGTGGGAACTTGCGGACGATGCGGCGCCGGTGCCGAGGCGCGTGCCGGTTCCGGCCGTCCTCGAAGAAGCCGGAGGAGTGCAGGTTATCCGCCGCGCCGTCGAGCAGGCCAACGTCCTGGTCGGGTGCCCGGCACTGATTGCCACTGATGACCGGCGGTTCGTGATGAGCGTGCTCAACGCGGTGCTCGGTGGAGGAATGTCCTCCCGGCTCTTCCAGGAGATCCGCGAAAAACGCGGACTTGCGTACTCGACCTACTCTTTCTCAGCGTCGTATGCCGACGCCGGTTACTTCGCGATGTACGCAGGTTGCAGCCCGGCCAAGACAGGCCAGGTCATCAGCCTGCTCAGCGCAGAGCTGGAGCGTCTGGCGTCGGAGCCGGTCAGTGATGAGGAGCTGCATCGCGCCGTGGGGCAGTTGTCCGGCGGAATGGTCCTGTCCCTCGAGGACAGCGGTTCCCGGATGTCCAGGCTCGGCCGCGCGGAATTGGTCAGCGGCGAGTTCCTCGGGCTGGATCTGACCCTTGAGCGGGTCAGGGCAGTAACTGCCGCGCAGGTGCAGCACCTTGCCCGGCAACTGGCGGACGCTCCGCGCACCATCACGGTTGTCGGTCCGTTCGACAGCGAAGCCGAGCTGGGACTGTAGCTTGCTCAGTATCCTGCCGCCCTAACCTCCGGCGAACGGCGGCAGGATGTCGAGCACATCGCTGCGCCGGATGGGCGCGTTGCGGTCGCGTAGCGCCACTTCATTGAGCAGGAAGCTGCTTCGATCGAGTACGCGGGCCATGGATGGTTCGCCAGCGGGATGCAGCGAACGTATTTTTCCGAGCGCTTCCTCCAGGGAAGCGCCGTCCAGCTCAAGGCGCTCTTCAGGAACGCCGGCGGCAGCCTGTGCTGCGCCGAAGTATCGAACCAGCACCTCAGCCGCCGATCGCGCTCATGGAGCGGTCAGGTTGCACGAAATCCGCAGCCCCGAGTCCCGTATGGTCCATGCCGTGCGCCTTGGGCTTGGCCCACATAGCCTCCTGCCAGCGCAGCGCTACGGTGGCGTCGTCGGCGTCTGAGCGGAGCAGGTTTCTCAGGTCAGTTTCCTCGCGGGAGAAAAGGCAGCTCATGATCTTGCCCTCGGCAGTGACGCGGGTCCGCCTGCAATCGGCGCAGAACGGCTCCGTGACGGAGGCAATGATGCCCACGGTGCCAAGGACGACGTCGGGCGCCTCCGGCCTGCGAACTTCCCACCGTTCAGCCGGAGCACCGTCACGGTTTCGTGGGTCGGGAGTGAGGACGAACCGTTCGCTGAGCCGCTCACGGACTTCTGCTGCAGTGATCATTCCCTCGCGGGTCCACCCGTGATCGGCATCGAGGGGCATTTGCTCGATGAACCGCAGCTCGAAGCCGCGGGACACTGCCCACTCCAGCAGATCCGGCGCCTCATGGTCATTGATGCCGCGCATCAGCACCGCATTGATCTTCACGAGGCCAAGCCCGACCGCCGCAGCCGCTTCAATGCCCCGGAGCACCCGATCAAGGAAGGGTCGACGCGTCAACTGCGCGAAGGTGTCGGGGTGGAGCGAGTCCATTGAAACGTTGATGCGGGTCAGGCCTGCATCCTTGAGCTGTTGCGCCTTTTTGTCCAGGCCCAGTGCGTTGGTGGTGAGCGATATGGGCAGGTCCGGGTGGCTTGCCCGGATTTCCGCGATGATGTCGAGCAGGTCAGCCCTTACCAGCGGCTCGCCTCCCGTCAGACGCAACTCGCGTATTCCTAGGCGATTGACGCCGATTCCTACAAGGCGCACGATCTCTTCGCGGGAGAGCACCTGGTCTTTTTGCAGCCATTGCAGCCCTTCAGCGGGCATGCAGTAGGTACAGCGAAGGTTGCACTTGTCCGTCAGCGATAGCCGCATGTCCGTGGCCCGGCGGCCGTAGGAGTCGAGCAGCCCGTCAGCAGGTGCCGGAGCGCCGATGCGCGGTGTGCCGAGTGGGATTCCCATAGTCCGAGGTTACGCCCTCCGCCTCGGTGCCTCCATCAGCGGTCCACATTCCGGGCGCATCCTGCACGCCCACGCGGCTAGGCTGTTAGCTGCGGCAGTGATGCCGCAGCACAAATGTCAGGGCGGGTTGATACAACGGGGCGTAATGACACGATCAGTAGAGGAACACCAGCAGGCCGTGCTCGGGCTGCTGCGCTACAGCAGCGCCTTCGCCGACGGCGCGCCCGAAATACTGCCGCTGGCAGCAGCCCGTGGCCGGGTGCTCGCTGAGGACCTCCTCTCCCCGGTGAACCTGCCTCCGTTCGACAACTCCCAGATGGACGGCTACGCGGTCCACGGCGATGATCTGGACGGGAGCTCGCCCCTCCACCTTGCGGTCGCGCCGCCGGTGCCGGCTGGTGGGGAGCCTGCTGCTTTGGAGCCGGGCCACGCTGCTCCGATCATGACGGGAGCCATGATTCCGGAAGGTGCAGCCGCCGTCGTGCCTATCGAGAAGGCAGTGCCGCCGCAGTTTCCCACCACGGGGCAGTACCGCGGGGAGGAGGGCCTCACCGTCGAGTTGCCCGTGGCCCAGGAGGGCTCGTTCATCCGGCGTACCGGCAGCGATCTCGAAGCGGGGAGCGTTGCGCTTGTTGCCGGAACCCTGTTGGGCCCCTCCCAGCTAGGACTCCTCGCTGCCTGCGGGCTGGCTACGGTGCCGGTGCGCCCGCGGTTCCGTGTCCTGCTGCTCAGCACCGGAGACGAGGTTCAGGAACCCGGAACCGAACTGACGCCCGGGCGGATTTTCGATGCCAACACCACACTACTGACGACTGCGCTGGAAGAAGCGGGCGCGCACGTGCAGCGGCACAGTGTGGTGGCTGACAATCCGGAGGAGCTGAGAAGCGCCCTCCAGGAGATCGGCGGGCAGGTCAACCTCATCCTCAGTACCGGAGGAATCAGCCAGGGTGCCTACGAGGTTGTGAAGCAGGCCCTGGCGGACAGCAGCGTGGAGTTCCTTTCAGTGGCGATGCAGCCGGGCGGGCCGCAGGCCATCGGCACCATCAACGGCGTGCCGTTCCTTGGATTCCCGGGCAACCCGGTAAGCGCACTGGTCTCCTTCGAAATGTTCCTGCGCCCGGCACTCGGTACGGTGACGGGGCTCCCGGGGAACCGCGTCTGCCTGCCGGCGCGGCTCACCGAGGACGTTCAGTCACCCGAAGGTAAGCACCAGGTCCGTCGCGGCCTGTATACGGACCGGTCGGGTCAGGGGGAGGGGATCGGAGACGTCACACTGCTTGGCGGGCCGGGCTCCCACCTGCTGCACGCCCTCGCTGCATCCAACGCCCTCGTACACCTGCCGGCTGGCACGGGGACGGTGGAGGCGGGGACGCCGGTCGCCGTGTGGCTGCTGGGCGAACTGCGCCAGGGTGCGCAACCCCTCCATCCCGGCAACCCCACTAGAGAGGCGCTGACATGACCACACCTGATCCCGCATTGACACACGTCCGTGAGGACGGCTCGGCACATATGGTCGATGTATCGGAGAAGGCGGTCACCGCCCGCCAAGCCACTGCGCAGAGCATCCTGCGGACAACGCCGCAGGTTCTTGCGCTGATTGCTGATGCGGATCTTCCGAAGGGGGACGCACTGGCTGTTGCCCGGGTAGCGGGGATCATGGCGGCGAAGCAGACGTCGGCGCTCATACCGCTGTGCCATCCGCTGCCGTTAAGCAAGGTGACGGTCGACTTCGCACCGGAAGGTGCCGCCGTCGTTATTCAGGCAACGGTGAAAACCACTTCAGTGACCGGCGTGGAGATGGAGGCGCTGACAGCAGCGTCAGTTGCTGCCCTCACGCTGTACGACATGATCAAGGCCGTAGATAAGCACGCAGTCATCACGGACATCGAGGTGTTGGCGAAATCAGGCGGCAAGAGCGGAGACTGGGTCGCATGAGCAAGCAACGGACCGCGGCGCTGATCATTGCGTCGACCCGCGCGGCGGCGGGCGTCTACCAGGACGAGTGCGGGCCCATGATTCAGCGATGGCTGGTCGGGAAAGGGTATGCCGTGCAGCTGGCCGAAGTGGTTCCGGACGGTGATGCCGTACGGGAAGCGCTGGCCGCCTGCCTCGCTGGAACACCTTCGGTGCTCATCACCAGCGGAGGTACCGGACTGAGCGCCGATGACGTGACCCCCGAGCTTACCGAGCCCTTCCTTACCCGATCCCTACCGGGGATCATGGAAGCAGTGCGCCGGGCCGGCGCTGCGAAGACACCCATGGCGGCGTTGAGCCGCGGTCACGCGGGCGTCTCGGAGGGCACCTTCGTCATCAATCTTCCGGGTTCACCGAAAGCAGTCCAGGACGGCCTGGACGTGCTGGAACCCATCCTCGATCACATCTGCGCACAACTGGAGGGAAGTCATGAGCACTAGCACCGTTCTCCACGCAGGAGTTTCCGAGCAGCCGCTCGACCTCAACCATGCCCTGGCCGTCGTCGGTTCCGCTGACTGCGGTGCCGTCGTCGGCTTCGGCGGCGTGGTGCGCAACCACGACGGCGGAAGGCAGGTTGACCGCCTGGGCTACAGTGCCCATCCTTCCGCCGGCGGTGTGATTGCCGACATCGCTGCGGAGATCGCCGAGAAGTACGACGGCGTACGCATCTGGGTGGCGCACCGCACCGGTCCGCTGGAGGTCGGGGATCCGGCCCTCGTCGCTGCCGTTGCCTCCGGACACCGTGGAGAAGCCTTCGCCGCCTGCACCGAGCTGGTTGATACCGTCAAGGCGCGCGCGCCGATCTGGAAGGAGCAGTTCTTCGCAGACGGTGACGTGGAATGGGTCGGAGTGGATGGCTGACACTACTCTTGAATCCATGACACAACCTCTTCCCGTTGCCGTACTCGGCGCGTCCGGGCGCATGGGGTCAGAGGCTGTACGGGCCATCGAGGCCGCCGCTGATCTGCATCTTGTGGCGGCGCTCGGCAGGAATGACCCACTTGAGGAACTGGTGGCGGCCGGCGCCGCGGTAGTTGTTGACCTCACCGTTCCGGACAGCACCGAACGGAACGTTGCCTTCGCCGTCGACCATGGAATCCACGCTGTCGTGGGCACTACCGGCTGGGACTCAGAACGGCTCAGGCGGCTGCGGGATCGGCTCGGGCGCAATCCGGAAGTGGGGGTTCTGATTGCGCCCAATTTTGCCCTCGGATCCGTGCTGGCCACAGCCTTCGCCACACGTGCAGCGAAGTATTTCGAGTCGGTCGAAGTGATCGAACTCCATCACCCGGACAAGGTGGACGCGCCGTCCGGCACGGCCGAGCGAACAGCGGCGCTCATCGCCGAAGCCCGTGCCGAAGCCGGTCTTGCCGCCAGCCCTGACGCCACCCGCACCTCCAGGGACGGCGCGCGCGGCTGCGACGTCGATGGCGTCCGGGTTCACTCCATACGGCTCCGCGGACTAGTGGCGCACCAGGAGGTCCTGTTCGGTGGGGTCGGTGAGCAGCTGACTATCCGTCACGACTCCTTCCACCGTGAGTCCTTCATGCCCGGTGTTCTGCTCGGAGTCCGGGAAGTGGGTTCCCATCCCGGACTGACTGTCGGTCTGGACGGCTATCTGGACCTGCAGGCGTGATGCGTGCACTGAACATTTTGAAGCAACATCGCGTCAAAATAGGCGTGGTCTTCGTCACTGTCCTGCTGGCGTTCTGGCTGGTTGTGGCGCTCCAGCGGAGCGTCCTTTTGTTGACGGACCCCGAACCGGTGGCCAAAGCCTTGGGAGTTGCGTACCTCCTGCTCCCGCTGATCGGGGCGTGGGCGTTGATTCGTGAACTGTCCTTCGGCGCCCAGACCGAGCGGATGGCGTCTGAGCTGCATACGGAGGGAGGGCTGCCCGTTGATGACCTCCCCCGGACACCGGCCGGCCGGATCGTACGTGAGGCAGCGGACGCTCAGTTCCCCGCTTACCAGGCGGACGCGGAGGCCAACCCGGACGACTGGCGTTCCTGGTTCCGGCTTTCATGCGCGTACGACGCCGCAGGGGACCGCACCCGTGCACGCCGCAGCATGCGGCATGCTGCGAAACTGTTCCGCGGCAGGGCGGCGTGACTAACGCTTCGAAACAGCCCCTGCTGACCGCGCAACGTCGCTTGCGCCGGCCGCCACATACTCCAGCGGACCGCGGGCACCCAGCTTCCGCAGCAGCAGCCCGATCGCAATGAAGACAGCGGCCTGGGCCCAGTAGACCGGCGCCGGATCCAGCGGGATCTCCTGCTGGTCGACGATGCTCATGATCCAGATATGCAGTGAGTACAGGGACAGCGTTATGGCGCCGGGCGCCGAGAGCGGCAGAAGCAGCCACTGCAGCCGCCTGGTCGTCAAGAGGCAGAGCCCGACGACGGCGGCGGCCGTTCCTGCGGTATGCATCAGATCGAGCGGCGTCCCGGAGTGCGGTGCGCTGACCGCCAGCCACCACCACGTTCCGGTCTGGTCAATGCCGGTAAGGCTCGCCGGCAGCATGGCCTCAATGTCGTAACGCCGGCCCTGCGGAGTTTCGAGTAGGACGGCCAGCCCACCCAGCGGTCCCAGCAGGAATGCGCTGACGAACTTGGACAGCCCGGCGAGCCCGACGCCCGCAACAATCAGTCCGGCCTGCACCCCGAACGACCTCAGGTTCAGCCTGCCGATCAGGATGCCCAGGAGCAGGTAGCTCAGCCACTGGAGCGCCGGGTAGTAGCCGGTCACGAGGATGTCCGCGAGCAGGGTCGCGGGCTGGGCGAAATGCTCAAGCGCAGGGTTACCGTCGAGGTCGGAGGGATTGATGTTGGTTCCAACCCAGGGGCGCAGGAGGAAAGCCGCCACCGGAGAGGCCAGGGTCCACCCGGCCGCCCACCAGCAGAGCCTGCGCAACGGCATCCCGATGAACGGCAGCGCCATCAGGAACAGGATGCCGTAATGGAAGAGGATCACTGCGATGTTGGTTTCCAGTCCTCCCAGCATCAGCCCGACCATCGCGATCACGACGGCCCGAGCCGCGATTCCGCGCCGGTCGCGGGAGATTCCGGCGCGGTCGTGCATCCTGCTACCGCCGCTGAGCAACGCCAACCCTATTCCTGCGACGAGCGCGAACAGGGCCGAGGATCGTCCGGAGAAGGTGGCGCCTATCCAGGACGCGTCCGAGGTCCCCTCCACATAGAGCGGAAATACGTGGGTGGACATCATGCCGAAGAGGGCGATGCCCCTGGCCGCGTCTATGCCGCTGAGCCGGCCCGGGGTTTGTGTGATGGCCATGATGGAATGTTCTCACGCCTGCCGCAGCGGGTAAGTTTGACCCATGGCTGCCTCCGACATTCGCCCGCTCCCATTCGGTTCCCTCGTCACGGCGATGGTGACACCGTTCACCGCTGACGGCGCTGTGGACTTCGATGCCACGGCTGCCTTGGCTGTCCGGCTTGTCGAGGATGGCTGCGACGGCCTCGTCGTATCGGGTACTACCGGTGAGACATCCACCCTGGAGGACCAGGAAAAGGAAGACCTTTTCCGCGTGGTCGCAGAAGCCGTCGGCGGCCGTGCAAAGGTGATCGCCGGCACCGGCACCAACCACACCTCGCACTCCGTCGAAATGGCGCAACGCGCGCAGCGCGCCGGCGCGGATGCGCAGCTTGTCGTGACCCCCTACTACAACAAGCCAACCCAGGCCGGCGTCCTCGCGCACTTCGACGCCGTTGCCGCTGCGTCGGACCTGCCCATCATGATCTATGACATTCCGGGCCGGACCGGGATCCCGATCAGCACGGAAACAATGATTCGACTGGCGGACAACCCGAAAATTCTCGCACTGAAAGATGCAAAAGCAGACTACGCAGCGGTGACGCGTGTGCTAGCCAACACTGCCCTGGATGTCTACGCCGGCGACGACGGGCTGACTCTGCCGTGGATGGCAGCGGGGGCCGTCGGCGTCGTCAGCGTCAGCGCCCACGTCGCCACGGTCCAGTTCCGGTCCCTCGTGGACGCACTGGCCGCCGGTGACCTCGCCATGGCGCGCAAGATCCACTTCGAGCTTGACCCCGTTGTACGTGCCGTCATGACGCACATCCCCGGCGCAATTTCAGCCAAGCACATCCTTCGGATGCAAGGTGTGTTGGCCAACTCCGTGGTGAGGCTGCCGCTGGTCGAGCCCACCGCCGTCGAAATGGAGCCGGTACTCGCCGACCTCGCGGAAGCGGGTTGGGACTTCTCTGCGGGCACCACCCGATAGCATCTGAAAGGCCAATCCATGACAGAACCCGCAGGAAGCGCACTCGTTTCGCCTCCACCGCTCGCCGAGGGAACGCTCCGGATTGTTCCGCTTGGCGGCCTCGGTGAGATCGGCCGGAATATGGCGGTTTTCGAGATCGGCGGGAAGCTGCTGATCGTTGACTGCGGAGTCTTGTTCCCGGAGGAGACCCAGCCCGGTGTAGACCTGATCTTGCCTGATTTCTCCTACATCGAGGATCGTCTGGATGACATCGTGGGCTTGGTGCTTACTCACGGACACGAGGATCACATCGGTGCAGTGCCGTACCTCCTGCGTCTCAAGAACGACATCCCGTTGATTGGATCCCAGCTGACGCTCGCATTGATCGAGGCGAAGCTCCAGGAACACCGGATCAAGCCGTTCACGCTCACCGTCGCCGAGGGCCAGATTGAGCAGTTCGGGCCCTTCGAATGCGAGTTCATTGCAGTCAACCACTCCATCCCTGACGCGCTTGCCGTCTTTATCCGCACTGCGGCCGGCACTGTCCTCCACACGGGCGATTTCAAGATGGATCAGTTGCCGCTCGACGGTCGTATCACCGACCTTCGTGCATTCTCGCGGCTGGGAGAAGAGGGCGTCGACCTGTTCATGGTTGACTCCACCAACGCCGATGTTCCAGGCTTCACCACCGCCGAGCGTGAGATCGGTCCGGAATTGGACCGGCTCTTCGGCCAGGTGAGCAAGCGCGTCATCGTCGCGTCCTTCTCCTCGCATATCCACCGGGTTCAGCAGGTGCTCGACGCGGCGGAGGCCCACGGCCGGTTCGTCTGCTTTGCCGGGCGCTCCATGGTGCGCAACATGACAATTGCCGCCAAGCTGGGATACCTGCGCGTACCCGATGGAATCCTCGTCGACGTCAAGAACGTGGATAGCCTTCCCGATGACCGGGTGGTGCTGATGTCCACGGGCTCACAGGGTGAGCCGATGGCAGCGCTTTCACGCATGGCCAACGGGGACCATCAGATCACCGTCGGAAAGGGAGATACGGTCATCCTTGCCTCCTCGCTCATCCCCGGAAATGAGAACGCCGTCTTCCGCGTCATCAACGGACTTCTCAAACTGGGCGCCGACGTCATCCACAAGGGCAATGCCCGGGTACACGTATCCGGTCATGCCGCTGCCGGTGAATTGCTCTACTGCTACAACATCCTCAAGCCGAAGAACGTCATGCCTGTCCACGGCGAAACCCGCCACCTTATAGCCAACGGAAAACTCGCAATCCAGACGGGCGTCCCGGCGGAAAACGTGCTCCAGACCGACGACGGCTCAGTGGTGGATTTGTCGGACGGCGTCGCCCGGATCGTTGGTGCAGTCGAGTGCGGCTACGTTTATGTGGACGGCTCCAGCATCGGCGAGATCACCGATGCTGATCTGAAGGACCGGCGCATCCTCGGTGAGGAAGGCTTCATCTCGATCATCACGGTAGTCAACCGCAGCACCGGGACAATCGTTTCCGGTCCGGACATCCACGCGCGCGGATTCGCCGAGGATGACTCCGTCTTCGATGACATCAAACCCAGGATCAGCACCGCACTGGCAGAAGCTGTCATGAGCAACAAGGACCACACAGCGCATCAGCTGCAGCAGGTCGTTCGCCGCGTCGTAGGGACCTGGGTAAACCGCCGCTACCGGCGTCGCCCGATGATCATTCCGGTTGTGCTTGAAGCCTGACGGGCGCGCTAATCCCGGGAACGGCGGGCGCTGTCCGGTAGCGTAGCGGGTATGGCGACTCGTACTTCCCCCACAGCGCCGCGAGGTTCACAGCCGCGAGCTCCGAAGCCGCGAGGATCCCAGCAGTCGCGCACCGGCAGCACCTCCGCGGCCGGCCGCGGCTCAACCGCGCGAGGCACAAGCAAGACCCAACCGTTGCCGGCAGCCGAGGAAAAGCTGCCGCTGCCGCTGCGCGCCGTCCGTGGCTTCTGGATGGGCCTGGCACACCTGGTGGCCGGCGCTATCCGCAAATTCGGCCACGATGTCCAGCCGCAAAAGGACCTCCGCAGGGACGGTACGGGCTTTTTCCTTTTCCTGTGCGCGGCAGCCGTCGCCACGGTTGAGTGGTGGGCGCTGCCCGGGCCGGTTGCAGGTGTCGTGCATGCTGTGGCCGGAGGTTCTGTGGGCTGGATGGCGCTGCTGCTGCCCTTCGTCCTACTGATTGGCGCGGTCCGGTTGTTCCGGTATCCGGAAAATCCACGTGCCAACAACCGTATCGGCATCGGGCTCACCGTCCTGACTTTCGCGGGCGCGGGCATTGCCCATCTGGTGGGCGGCCGGCCCGAGCTCGCCGCCGGACTTGATGCGCTGTGGCGGGCAGGCGGTGTCATCGGTTACCTCGTTGCCGGACCCGTCGCTGCAATTCTCTCGGTGTGGCCGGTTGCCGCTGTACTCACCTTCCTCGTCTTCGTGAGCATCCTGATCATCACGGCTACTCCGTTCCGCCATATTCCGTCTCGGCTACGCCAGCTCTATGAGCACCTCATGGGACAGGACCTGCACGAGGGCAGCGCGGACGGCGACGCTCACGATCAGAGCTACCTGTCCGACCGCGAGCGCGCGGCGGCCAAGCCCAGGAAGAAGTCCGGCCTGTTCGGTAGAAAGAAGAAGAACACCGATCAGGATGATGACCTGGACGGCTATGTCGGCGATGAAGCCTTCGAACGCGCAGTGCTCGACGACGACGAGGGGAACGACGACGGCGGCACAACGTCCCCGTCGCCGGCCGTCCGACCGGGCGTGCGCCGTCCCACCCAGCAGGAGCTTGCCACCGAAAGGATCAAGCGCAACCAGGGGCTCGGGGAGACAGAACCTGCAACCGAAGCCATGGCGGTGCTTCCGCCTGCAAGCGCACCGGCCGCCCAACCCGTTCCGGTCCCGTCCAATCCGGTTCAGCCCCAGGCGCCCGTTACGCCGATCCCGCAGCGCACTGAGCAACTGTCCCTCGCCGGAGACGTGACCTACACGCTGCCGCCCTCGGACTACCTGCCGCCGGGGACTCCGCCCAAGGAACGGTCGGAGGCCAACGACGCGGTCGTCGCCGCCCTCACCCACACCCTGGAGCAGTTCAACGTCGACGCAAAGGTCACCGGCTTCTCACGCGGACCGACGGTGACGCGCTACGAGATCGAACTGGCGTCGGGAACCAAGGTGGAGCGTGTAACCGCGCTGTCCAAGAACATCTCCTACGCGGTCGCCAGCTCGGACGTGCGCATCCTTTCGCCGATTCCGGGCAAGTCCGCGATCGGCATCGAGATTCCGAACACAGACCGCGAGACTGTGTCGCTGGGCGACGTACTTCGATCCGGCAACGCCCGCAAGACGGATCACCCGATGGTCATGGGCGTAGGAAAGGACGTCGAGGGCGGATTCGTGGTCGCGAATCTCGCCAAGATGCCGCACCTGCTCGTCGCGGGTGCCACCGGTGCTGGTAAGTCCTCCTTTGTGAACTCGATGATCACGTCCATCCTCATGCGGGCCACCCCGGATGAGGTGCGCATGATCATGATCGACCCCAAGCGGGTGGAACTTACTGCCTACGAGGGCGTCCCGCACCTGATCACACCGATCATCACCAACGCCAAGAAGGCGGCGGAAGCGCTCCAATGGGTGGTCCGTGAGATGGACACCCGCTACGACGACCTCGCCAATTACGGTTACAAGCACATCGATGATTTCAACAAGGCAGTTCGTAACGGCAAGGTGGTTCCTCCACCGGACTCCAAGCGCGTGGTGCGGCCGTACCCGTACCTGCTCGTGATGGTCGACGAGCTGGCGGATCTGATGATGGTCGCGCCGCGGGACGTCGAGGACTCCATCGTCCGCATCACCCAGCTGGCCCGGGCAGCGGGTATTCACCTGGTGCTCGCTACCCAGCGGCCGTCTGTGGACGTTGTGACAGGTCTGATCAAGGCCAATGTGCCCTCCCGCATGGCATTCGCCACTTCGTCGGTGACCGACTCCCGGGTGGTCCTTGACCAGCCGGGCGCTGAGAAACTGATTGGCCAGGGCGACGCGCTCTTCCTGCCCATGGGTGCGTCGAAGCCCATGCGCGTCCAGGGTGCCTGGGTGACCGAGTCTGAGATCCACCGAGTGGTGGAACACGTCAAGGAACAGTTGAAAGCCGTCTATCGCGATGATGTGGCGGTGGAAGCACCCAAAAAGCAGATCGACGACGACATCGGGGACGATCTCGAGGTCCTGCTGCAGGCGACCGAGCTTGTTGTCACGACGCAGTTCGGTTCCACCTCCATGCTTCAGCGCAAACTGCGCGTGGGATTTGCGAAGGCCGGCCGCCTGATGGATCTGCTGGAGTCCAGGGGAGTGGTTGGGCCGTCGGAGGGATCGAAGGCGCGTGACGTCCTGGTGAAGCCTGATGACCTCGGTCCCGTTCTCGCAGCTATGCGTGGCGATGACCCGCCGGCGCCGGCCGCATCGCCGGAGGTTGATCAGTCGCGCTACCAGCCGGGCACCGCGGACCTGGTGGCGGAGGACCTGGACTCGCGTCCGCAGGCCGTGGACTACAACGATGATGATGACGACGGCGGTGAAGACGCCTGGGAGCTGACAGGCAGGTAGCCTTGAGCAGTGAGTAATTCTGACGCTGGAGCGGTGCCAGTCCTGAACGTCGCGAATGTGCTGACGGTCGTGAGAATCCTGCTGGTACCGTTTTTCGTCTGGTTCCTGCTGGCCGACTCCGGCGAGGGCGGGCTTTTACGCTGGCTCGCGGTAGCCACGTTCGCAGTGGCTATCTATACCGACAAGCTCGATGGTGACCTGGCGCGCAGCCGTGGTCTCATCACAAATTTCGGGAAGATTGCAGACCCGATCGCGGACAAGCTGCTCATCGGTTCCGCTTTGATACTTCTGTCCGTACTGGGCGAGCTCTGGTGGTGGGTGACCATCGTCATCCTTGCCCGCGAGCTTGGCATTACCCTGCTCAGGTTCGCGGTCATCCGTTATGGAGTCATGCCTGCCTCCCGCGGTGGGAAGTTGAAGACTGTCGTTCAGACGCTGGCTATTTTCCTCTACCTGCTGGTGCCGGCTCTCGGCGACTGGGCGTGGTGGCCCGCCGTCGTCGTCATGATGGCTGCCCTGGCCATTACCGTGGTGACCGGCGCAGATTATGTCATGCAGGCGCTCCGGCTGCGGCGCTCAGCACGTAACACCGCACTGTGACAGCTGCCGCTGGGGTGTCAGGCGGGTTGGGCAGGGCCGCCCTTGATCGGGTTGTACTCCTCGCACAGGAGCGCGGGCTCACCATAGCTACCGGAGAATCGCTGACCGCCGGGATGGTTGCGGCCGCGCTTGCTTCGGTTCCTGGGGCTTCGACTGTGCTTCGGGGCGGCGTCGTGTCCTATCACCGGGACGTGAAGGCGGCCTTGCTCGGTGTTGAACCAGAACTTCTGGAACGTGCGGGCGCTGTTGACGCGGAGGTAGCACGGCAAATGGCTCTTGGTGCCAGAGATAGCTGTGGCGCAGACATCGGCGTGTCCACCACAGGAGTGGCGGGCCCCGAACCGCACGATGGAAAAGCGGTGGGTACTGTGTTCATCAGCGTGGTGGCGGTATCTGTCAACCTGGTTCGGGAATATCGCTTCCGGGGAAGCAGGAGCCAGATTCGGGAAGCATCCTGTTCGGCTGCGGTGATGCTGCTCACGGAGGCGCTTGAGCTTGAGTCCGCGGGAACAAACGGAGTTCCGCAATAGTTATCAATAGTGTCCAGCACGGAGAAGCAAGACGGGCTAGGCTTAAATCAGACGGCAGCGAAAGCGGCCAGCACAAGGGAGTTAGGCGATACACATGGTAAAGCAACCCGTATCCGTGAACGGTGTCATCCGTTGGCGGGATGTGGGGTTGGCAGAAGATCCGCAACGTAAGCCGAAGGAGCGCAAAATGGTCGTTTTACGCCACGAGATCGGGGACGTCCTGCGTGACGTCCGCCAGCGCCAGGGCCGCACACTCAGGGAAGTGTCGCATAGCGCCCGGGTCTCCCTCGGTTACCTCAGCGAGGTGGAGCGGGGCCAAAAGGAAGCGTCCTCGGAACTGCTGTCCTCTATCTGCTCTGCTCTCGATGTACCGCTGTCGATGATGCTTAGGGAGGTCAGTGACCGGCTGGCCGAGGCCGAAGGTGTTGCTGTCCCTGACACAGTCCCGCAGGAGTTTGCCCAGCAGTTCGGCGGGGACATGCCGGAGGATTTCACCGGTGGTTTCAGCAGGGGACTGGCAGTCACCAAGAACTGATACCGGCACAACCCACATTCCACAGGGAGGTCCGCCGAATGCGGCGGGCCTCTTTCTGGTCTGCGGCTACCAGTTGTCTCTCGTATAGGTCTGGTTCAGCTGGGAAATGAGCTCCCCGAGTGTCGTGAGATCCGAAAGGCTCCAGTCCTCCATCAGCTGATGGAACGCCTCCTTGCGCGCTTCCTGTGCTGTGGACAGCTGCGTCAGTCCAGCCGCGGTGAGGCTGATCGACTGGGCGCGGCCGTCCAGCGGATCTGCGGTTTTCTGAACCAGGCCCAGGTGTTCGAGCATGGCGATCTGGCGGCTGACGGAGGGCTTGCCGACGCCAATGCTGGCGGCCAGATCGGTCAGGCGCATGGAGCCCTCCCGCTGTAGGATGACCAGCAGCCCGTAGGCAGCAGGTTCCATATCCGGATGGACCCGCCGCGCAACCTTGTAGGAGTTCGACCGCGCACGCCGCCACAGCATACTGAGTTGTTGTTCCAACGCCTGCACGGCAGCATCGACGGAAGCATCGGGTTCCTGGCGGTCAACAGTCATGCGTTTCATTCTAGGGTTTATCTGGAGAAGGAGGATGCAGCATGCGCACGAGCGACTTCTGGCGGCTCATGGACGACGAATTCGGGCCGGCCTATTCAAGGACGCTGGCACAAACACTGCATCTGTCCGGGCTCGGCGACCGCACGCCGGCTGCAGCCCTGCAGGCGGGGGCTGACCCGAAGGCCGTCTGGCTGGCGGTCTGTGAGATGCAGGACGTGCCCGAGTACAGACGGCTCGGACGCGATGTGAAACCGCGCTAGCCGGTTCAAACACGCCGGGCGAATCAATCGAATATGTGTTCGGATCCGGACTATGCTGGAATCAGAAGATTCCCATGCCATTCGTCCTCCACAATCCCGCCGCTTCAAGTGGGATGTCCACATCGGATGCCTCGCGGGGCAAACTGTCGGAGGGGGACGCTACGGTCAAGGGGAAGAGAAAAACAGGCCCTGGCGGCCATGAGTATACCGAGGTGAATGATGGCCGTACCAGCCGATCGTGAAAAGGCTCTCGAAGCCGCACTGGCACAGATTGACAAGCAATACGGCAAGGGCTCAGTCATGCGCCTTGGAGACGAGGTCCGCGCTCCTATCGAGACCATTTCCACCAGTTCGATCGCACTCGATGCAGCGCTTGGCATCGGTGGTCTGCCGCGGGGCCGGGTGGTGGAAATCTATGGTCCGGAATCGTCGGGTAAAACCACCGTTGCCTTGCATGCTGTGGCCAACGCCCAACGCAACGGCGGCATTGCCGCCTTCATTGACGCGGAGCACGCGCTGGATCCCGAGTACGCCAAGAAGCTTGGGGTGGACACCGACGCTCTTCTCGTCTCCCAGCCGGACACCGGTGAGCAGGCACTTGAAATCATGGACATGCTCGTGGGCTCTGGTTCCATTGACATCGTCGTGATCGACTCCGTTGCCGCCCTCGTTCCGCGCGCTGAGATCGAGGGAGAGATGGGTGACAGCCATGTGGGTCTGCAGGCCCGGTTGATGAGCCAGGCGCTGCGTAAGATCACCGGCCGTCTGAGCCAGACCAAGACGACTGCCATTTTTATCAACCAGCTCCGCGAGAAGATCGGTGTGTTCTTCGGCAGCCCTGAAACCACCACAGGCGGCAAGGCGCTGAAGTTCTACGCATCAGTGCGGATCGACGTGCGGCGCATTGAAACGCTCAAGGAAGGTACCAATCCGGTTGGTAACCGGACCCGGGCGAAGATCGTCAAGAACAAGATGGCTCCGCCGTTCAAACAGGCGGAGTTCGACATCCTCTACGGCTTCGGAATCTCTCGCGAGGGCGGGTTGATCGATGTTGGCGTGGAGAACGGTCTCGTGAAGAAGTCCGGAGCATGGTTCACCTATGACGGAGACCAGCTGGGACAGGGCAAGGAGAACGCCCGCAAGTTCCTGCTCGACAACCCGGACCTGGCGGACGAGCTCGAACAGAAGATCCGGCAGAAGCTCGGCGTCGGAGGTGCGGTGGCGGAGACACCGGAACAGGATGGTCCCAAGCTGAAGGCAGTCGGCGGCGAGGGCCGCTAGCGGTCCATGAACGGATTCTCCGGAACGCCGGGTGCAGCAACGCAGCGCAGTGCCCGGCGTTCAGCACGGAAGAGCGGCCAGCGGGCTCCTACGCCGGGCTCGCCCGCTGATCTCACGCCCGAGGCCGATCCCCATGAGGTGGCACGCGCCATCGTCCTGCGCCAGCTCTCCATGGCCCCGCGCAGCCGCCACCAGCTTCACACCAAACTTCGTGAGCGGGGTGTCTCAGAAGAGGTGGCGGCGGGCATCCTGGATCGCTACGAGGAAGTTCAACTGATTGATGATGCCGAGTTTGCCCGCATGTATGTACGAAGCCGGGCGCAGACCAGATCGCTTGCGCGGTCGGCCATCAAGCGCGAGCTCGCTGAGAAGGGCATCACTGGAGAGCTGGCCGAGGACGCACTGCTCCAGCGGACAGACGAAGACGAGCGGTCAGCGGCCGAGGACCTTGTGCGGAGAAAGGCGAGGGCTCTTGCGGATCCTGGTGACCGTGCATCCCGTGACAAGCAGGTGCGCCGGCTTGTGGCAATGCTCGGACGCAAGGGCTATGCGCCGTCACTCGCGTTCTCCATCGTCAAGGATGTCCTTGACCAGCAGGAGTAATCTCAACCGCCCGTCTTCCCGGCGGTAGTTGGCCGGGTTGGGGCTGCTCCCGGTGGGCCGTACCCTTAACAAGTGAGTTCCACAGTTGCCTACCCCTCCCCGTCAGCACAGCCGGCCGAGCCCCTCTCTGCCACGCAGCGCACCTATGAGGTGCGCACCTTCGGTTGCCAGATGAACGTCCATGATTCCGAACGGATCTCCGGGCTGCTTGAGTCCGCCGGGTATGTGAGCGCCGGCGGCGACGAGGCCGACGTCGTCGTCTTCAATACCTGTGCTGTCCGCGAGAACGCGGACAATAAGCTGTACGGAAACCTCGGCCAGCTCGCGCCGGTCAAGCAGTCACGGCCGGGAATGCAGATCGCGGTCGGTGGATGCCTAGCCCAAAAGGATCGCGAAACAATTCTCCGCAAGGCGCCGTGGGTGGACGCCGTTTTCGGCACACACAACATCGGAGCCTTGCCCGCGCTCCTTGAGCGGGCACGCCACAACGAGGAAGCGCAGCTTGAAATCCTCGAATCCCTGGACGTTTTCCCGTCCACCCTGCCGACCAAACGTGATGCCGTGTACTCCGGCTGGGTGTCGATCTCCGTTGGCTGCAACAACACCTGCACCTTCTGCATCGTGCCCTCGCTGCGCGGCAAGGAAAAGGACAGACGCCCCGGGGACATCCTCGCCGAGATCGAGGCCCTTGTGGCGGACGGCGCTATCGAAGTGACTCTGCTCGGCCAGAACGTCAACTCCTACGGTGTCGAGTTCGGGGACCGCGGTGCGTTCGCGAAACTCCTGCGCTCCTGCGGAAGCATCGACGGTTTGGAAAGGGTCCGGTTTACGAGCCCCCATCCGGCCGCCTTCACCGATGACGTCATTGATGCGATGGCGGAGACCCCGAATGTTGCTCCGCAGCTGCATATGCCGCTGCAGTCTGGATCGGACAGGATCCTGAAAGCAATGCGGCGATCCTACCGTTCCGAAAAATTCCTCGGCATCCTTGACCGGGTCCGTTCGCGGATGCCGCATGCGTCGATTTCCACCGACATCATCGTCGGATTCCCCGGAGAAACTGAAGAGGACTTCCAGGAGACGCTTCGGGTCGTGGAGCAGGCGCGTTTCGCGACCGCATTTACGTTCCAGTACTCCAAACGCCCAGGCACGCCTGCCGCGGACCTGCCGGATCAGCTCCCGAAGGCCGTGGTGCAGGAGCGGTATGAGCGGCTCACCGCGCTGCAGGACCGCATCTGCCGCGAAGAGAACGCGGCACAGGTTGGACGGCAGGTGGAAGTGCTCGTCACTGCACATCAGGGCCGCAAGGACCATGAGACCCACCGACTGAGTGGCCGGGCGCGCGACCAGCGGCTCGTTCATTTCTCCGTGCCCGAAGGAGCAGACGCTCCGCGGCCCGGCGATCTCGTGACGGTGACTGTCACCGGAGCTGCCGCGTTCCACCTCGTCGCCGATCCGTCGGCGTCGGACTATCGGCTCCGGCGCTCACGCGCAGGGGACGCCTGGGACCGGTCGCAGGCGGAATCGTGCGGGGTGCCCGCCCCCGGTGTAGGCGCTGCGGCAGGCAAGTCAATAGTGCTCGGCATGCCCTCGCTTCCTGTCCGCCGCAACTGAGGTGAGCCGCACTGTTGCTGCTCCCGCGACGCCGGTCATCGCCGTCGTCGGGCCCACCGGATCGGGGAAGTCCGAGTTGGGCGTCGCGCTCGCCGAGGCGCTCGGCGGTGAGATCATCAATGCCGACGCCATGCAGTTTTACCGCGGCATGGACATCGGCACCGCCAAGCTGTCAGTCGATGAACGCAGAGCTGTTCCCCACCACCTGTTGGACATCCTCGATGTACGTGAGGAAGCAAGTGTCGCCCGTTATCAGGAGCACAGCCGCGAGGTAATTGCGCAGGTGCGTGTGCGGGGTAACGTGCCCATTCTCGTCGGCGGATCAGGCCTGTACGTCCGTGCGGCGCTCGACGAGCTTGAATTTCCGCCGACCGACGCCGTCGTTCGTGCCGGTCTCGAGGCTGAAAGAGACAAGGTGGGCCTTCCTGCACTGCGGGAGCGCCTTGCCGCCGTCGACGCGGTATCGGCGGAACGGCTGGGGGACGAGCGCCGGGTGATCCGTGCCCTTGAGGTGCACACGATCACGGGCAGGCCCTTCAGCTCGTACATGCCGCGCCGCATCTATCACCAGCCTGCCGTCCAAATTGGATTGCAGGTCGATCGGGACGTCCTCAGGGAGAGCCTGGCTACCCGGGTGTACTCAATGGTGGAGCGGGGGTTGCTGGAGGAGGTCCGCAGGCTGGACGACCTCGGGCTGCGAAGCGGCCGCACGGCTTCCCGGGCCCTGGGATACAGCCAGTTCCTGCGGGTGCTCGACGGCGGCTGGTCGGCAGCAGAGGCAGCCGAAGACACCGTTGCGGCTACCCGCAGGTTCGCTCGCCGGCAGCTGACGTGGTTCCGGGCCGACGAGCGGATTCAGTGGCTCAACTGGCGTGATCCGGAGCTCCTCACAAAGGCGCTGGGCGCCGTCGCCGCGCACGCCCCCTATCCTAGGTAACGTGACTTCACACACCGAATCAGCATTGCCCGCACGGCCGGGACTGTCGGGACTCTCCTTCTCCAAGGGGCACGGTACCGGTAATGACTTCATTCTGGTGGCAGACCCGAACGGCTCGGTCGATGTGACCGCAGCCGATGTGGCTGCCGCCTGTGACCGCCACCGGGGTATCGGCGCGGACGGATTGATCCGTGCCGTGCCGTCGTCGTTCCTTCCCGAAGGACGGGCCCTGCTTGAGGACACTCCTGAAGCGCAATGGTTCATGGACTACCGCAATAGCGACGGCTCGGTATCAGAGATGTGCGGCAATGGTGTCCGCGTCTTCGTCCATTTCCTCCTGGAATCCGGTCTGGTTGAGTTGGCGGATGGCGCCTCGATGGCCATCGGCACCCGCGGCGGCGTCAAAGTGGTGAAGCGGTCAGTCGATGGGTACTCCGTGGACATGGGGCCGTGGGAGTTCATCTACCCGGAAGCCGCGGCCGCGCGTGCAACGGACTCGCTGGTCGAAGCAGACGGACTGCAGGTCGCCCGGCCCGGCCTGTCAATCAGCATGGGTAATCCACACACGGTCGTCGCCCTTGCCGAAATCGCGGAGCTTCGCGCCACGCGTCTGTTCGACGCGCCTTCTGTGGACCCGTCACCGCCGCACGGAACCAACGTGGAATTCGTCGTCCCGCATGATCCCCTCATGCACGACGGCGTTGGACAGCTGAGCATGCGCGTGCACGAACGGGGGGTTGGAGAAACCCTCTCCTGCGGAACCGGAGCCTGCGCCGCTGCAGTTGCCACCCGCTACTGGGCGGGAGCGGACGCGCCCGACGTCTGGAGCGTGACAGTGCCCGGCGGAATCGTCGGCGTCCGCTTCACAGTCAGCGCACAGGGGGGAGAGCATGTGCATCTCAGCGGTCCCGCGGTTCTCGTGGCCCGAGGTACGTTCAGCTAGGCCTTCCGGGCGTTTTCCGGTGCGGTCCGCTCAACCCGCAGAATGCGGAAAGACTTCGACGTTGTCGAGCGGTCGACGTCATAGTCGGGCGGCAGCTGCGCTGCAAGCCAACGCTGCAGCGAATCCGCACCAAGGTTCTTCTGGACTACCAACCATGCGCTCCCGCCGGGAGCAAGGCGCGGGAGCCAGCGCAAAAGGAGTTCGTGAAGCGCCTCTTTGCCGATCCGAATCGGTGGATTGGACCAGATCGTGTCGAAGGCAATCTCAGGGTTGACGTCGTCGGGCAGCATGGCCGCAACATTGCCCAGCTCCAGCCTCCGGGCGTTCTCCCTCGTCAACTCCAACGAGCGTTCGTTCACATCGATTGCGATGACCCGGGCGTGCGGTGCCTGAACGGCCATGGTCAGGGCAAGCGGGCCCCAGCCGGAACCAATATCAAGCAGAGTGGAACCGCTGACGGGAGGCACCTCCGACAACAGGATCGCTGTGCCTTTGTCGATGCCGTCGGGACTGAAGATGCCGCCCGAGGTGACGAGGTCACGTTCCTGACCCGCAATGGGTACGCGGAGCGGCCGGCGCTTATCGGGTCCGGAGGGGGCGGCGCTGAAGTAGTGCTGCGAATCCATAATGCTCCAGCCTAGTGCTCCGGGCCGTACCCGTGCGGCCGGGGATCGCTGGCTGTGCAGGAGTTGTCCCTCCGCGCTGGGAGAATTCTTGCCCATGCCGCGGGGGCAACGGACTACCATGGAAAGACGATCACCAAGGGAGAGTATGACCACACATAACGGAGCGCCCGCAACGCCCGAGCCGGAAATGGGCCCGGATGAAATCCAGGCCGTCATTGATCGGATACTTGCCAAGGACCCCGCCTCGTCTTCGAACGGTTCCCAACGGCGTTTCGGTAGCGGGCCCGGTGGCCGCGCGCAGGCGCTGTCTGATCTCGACGAAGAGCACACGGGTTACGACGGTGAACAGCAGGATCGTGAGGAGCGGCGCGCACTGAGGCGTGTGGCCGGGCTCTCCACCGAACTCGAAGACGTCACCGAAGTCGAGTATCGCCAACTTCGCCTTGAGCGGGTGGTGCTGGCCGGCATCTGGGGCGAAGGGACGGTTGATGACGCTGAAAATTCACTGCGTGAACTCGCTGCCCTGGCTGAGACGGCGGGATCGGAAGTTCTGGACGGCATCATCCAGCGGCGCCTGAAGCCGGATCCCGGAACGTTCCTCGGGGCCGGCAAAGCGGAAGAGCTCAAGAACATTGTGATGGCCACTGGTGCGGACACCGTTGTCGTTGACAGCGAACTGGCCCCCTCCCAGCGCCGGGGGCTTGAGGACATCGTCAAGGTGAAGGTCATCGACCGGACGGCGCTCATCCTGGACATCTTTGCCCAGCATGCAAAGTCCCGTGAAGGCAAAGCGCAGGTCGAGCTTGCGCAGCTTGAGTACCTCCTTCCGCGGCTGCGCGGCTGGGGCGATTCGATGTCCCGTCAGGCTGGCGGCCAGGTTGGCGGCGCCGGTGCCGGTATGGGTTCACGCGGGCCGGGTGAAACCAAGATCGAACTCGACCGGCGGAAGATCCGCACGCGGATGGCCAAGCTGCGGCGCGAAATCGCGGGCATGAAGCCCGCACGCGAGACCAAGCGCGCCAACCGTCGTCGTCATGAGGTCCCATCAGTGGCAATTGCCGGGTACACGAACGCGGGAAAGTCGTCCCTGCTCAATCGGATGACCGATGCCGGCGTGCTCGTTGAGAACGCGCTGTTCGCGACGCTGGACCCCACCATCCGCCGGGCACAGACGCCTGACGGCCTCGAGTTCACACTCGCGGACACCGTCGGTTTTGTCCGGTCGCTTCCCACCCAGCTCGTCGAGGCCTTCCGGTCAACGCTTGAGGAAGTCGCTGACGCGGACCTGATCCTCCACGTCGTGGACGCATCCCATCCGGATCCCGAGGGGCAGATTGCAGCGGTTCGCGACGTCCTGACGGAAGTCGACGCACGCAAAGTGCCTGAGATCGTCGTCCTGAACAAGGCCGACGCGGCAGATCCGTTTGTGCTTGAACGCCTCAGGCAGCGCGAACCCCGCCATGCAATTGTTTCCGCCCGCACAGGTCAGGGGATCGAGGAGCTGCTGGAACTGATCAGCCAGTCCATCCCGCGTCCAAGCGTGAAACTGACTCTGCTCGTGCCCTACCAGCGCGGCGACATCGTGAGCCGCCTGCATCAGCCGGACGCGGAGATCCTCGGTCTGGAACATGTGGAGGACGGCACTCGGGTGGAAGTGATGGTCAGGGAAGGTCTGGCGGCAGAACTGGAGCCGTTCATCACGCATGGCTGAGGGAAGCATCAGTCCCCTTCGACTGCTTGATGACGTCGTAGCGGCGATGGGCGGGCAGCAGCGTAGCGGGCAGCATGAAATGGTACGCCAGGTCGAGGAAGCAATCGGCAACGGCACACACCTGTTGGTGCAGGCCGGAACCGGAACAGGGAAGTCACTGGCCTATCTGCTTCCGCTCATCGCGCATGCCATGAAGGGTGACACAACCTCGATCGTCTCGACGGCCACCCTTGCCCTCCAGTCACAGATCGTCAACCGCGATCTGCCGAAGCTTCTCGAGACCCTGCGTGGTTCGCTTCCTCGGCCGGTCGACGTAGCGCTTTTGAAAGGCCGGGGGAACTATGTCTGCAGGCATAAGACGGCAGGAGGTTTCCCCGACGAGGATGATTCGGGAGCCCTCTTCTCCCTCGACGGTGACACTGCGGCGCCGCACCCTGCGGCAGGACCCTCCACCCCGCTCGGACGGGAAATCGTGCGGTTGCGGGAGTGGGCGGAAGAAACGGAGACCGGGGATCGGGACGAACTCCTTCCCGGTGTCAGCGACCGGGCCTGGCGCCAGGTATCGGTGTCCAGCATGGAGTGCCTTGGTGCGCAAAAGTGTCCCGTTGCTGAGGAATGCTTCAGCGAGCGCGCACGGGAGAGGGCAGGAAAAGCGGACATTGTCATCACCAACCATGCGCTGCTGGCGATCAACGCTTTCGAGGGGCTGGCGGTCCTTCCGGAGCACGACGTAGTGGTCATTGACGAGGCGCACGAGCTACACGACCGCGTCACGTCTGCGGTGTCTGGGCAACTTTCAGGAGCACTGATCGGCGCTGCGGCCTCAGCGGCGAGGCGCCATCTCGGTTCCAACACGGACACATTGGCGGCCGCACAGGATGCCTTCGAGAACGCGTTCGACGCTCAGCCCACGGGTCTGATGGCTGGGGGACTGGACGAGTTGCAGGAACTCGCGCTCGTGCAATTGCGGGAGTCATGCCGCCTGGCGCTGTCCGAATCGAGTTCGGACGGGTCCTCCCAGTCGGCAGACGGTGGCCGCCAGATGGCACGCTCACGGCTGTTGGTATTGCTCGAATTGTCCGAACGGATGGTCGCAGCAGGTGGCGCGGGCGAAGTGCTCTGGTCGAGTCGGCCGAGTACCTTTACACCGGGCTCCGGTTACTCTGCGGCTGATGACTCCTCGCCTGCCACGATCAGTATTGCGCCGCTGTCGGTTGCCGGGCGTCTGAGGCGGGGATTGTTCGAGGACCACACGGTTGTGCTCACGTCAGCTACGCTCGCAATCGGCTCGGAGTTCGGACCGGTTGCCGGGTCCCTCGGTTTGACGGGCGAGGGAGCGCCGTCATGGACCGGCGTGGACGTTGGCAGCCCATTCGACTACCCCCGTCAGGGTGTCTTGTACGTTGCCAAGGACCTGCCCAAACCGGGCCGCGGGACTTCCGGGGAACAACTGGATGAGCTGGAGGCGCTCATCAAAGCCTCCCGCGGAGGAGCGCTGGGACTGTTCTCCTCGCGGCGTGCGGCGGAGGACGCTGCTGACGCATTGAGGGACCGGCTCGACGTTGAGATTCTCTGTCAGGGTGAATCTTCCATGTCCGCGCTGGTGAAGCAGTTTTCAGAGGAGCCCGACACCTGCCTGTTCGGCACTATGTCGCTGTGGCAGG
Source organism: Arthrobacter sp. Soil782 (assembly GCF_001428435.1). Classification (GTDB taxonomy): domain Bacteria; phylum Actinomycetota; class Actinomycetes; order Actinomycetales; family Micrococcaceae; genus Arthrobacter_D; species Arthrobacter_D parietis. The sequence goes on along the minus strand of NZ_LMSO01000009.1, from coordinate 39,250 downwards.
GCGTCGATGTGCCTGGAGCTGCCTGCCGGCTTGTCACCATCGACCGCATACCGTTTCCCCGACCTGATGATCCGCTCATGACTGCGCGGACCCGAGCTGTCGCAAAGGCCGGAGGCAACGGATTCATGAATGTTTCCGCTACCCATGCGGCCGTTCGTCTTGCGCAGGGAGCCGGCCGCCTCATCCGCGCCCACGATGATCGAGGCATGGTGGCAGTACTGGACTCCCGGCTGGCAACCGCGGGCTACGGCGGCTTCCTCAGGGCTGCGCTACCGCCGTTTTGGTCGACGACGGACCGCGCAACGGCGCTCGGGGTCCTCTCCCGGCTCGCTGAGACGCAGCGCGCCTAGCATCATGCCGAGCGCCTCGGTCAGAGCGCACGCATCACCGAGACAACTTTGCCCATGATGGTGGCGTGGTCACCGAGTATCGGCTCGTAATTGGTGTTCTGCGGCAGAAGCCAGGTGTGACCGTCACGCTGCCGGAAGGTCTTCACTGTGGCCTCATCATCGAGGAGTGCTGCCACCACATCCCCGTTCTCGGCTGTGCTCTGCTGGCGGACCACTACCCAGTCTCCGTCGCAGATCGCTGCATCAATCATGGAGTCACCTGAAACACGCAACATGAACAGATCGCCGTGCCCGACGAGCTGCCGGGGCAGTGGCATGACATCCTCAACAACCTGGTCCGCCAGAATAGGACCTCCGGCTGCAATCCGTCCGACCAGCGGGACCATTGCCGCGTCGACGGCCGACGATGCCCGCGCAGGTTCCTCTCTTTCGGCGGAGGAGGGCAGCGCACGTGGTGTGCTGTCACCGAGCGTGAGAGGAAGCAGGATTTCCATCGCTCGCGGGCGCTTGGGATCGCGGCGGATGTAACCCATGCGTTCCAGCTGTGAAAGCTGGTGCGTGACGCTGGACAGACTCGCAAGCCCTACGGTGTCACCGATCTCGCGCATTGAGGGCGGGTAGCCGTGCGCAGCTACGCTGCGCTGAATTGTCTCGAGAATTTTTGTCTGACGTGCTGTCATTCCCTTTGGCATGGCCCTGCCGCGCGGCCTTCCGCGTCCGCGCTTCGCATCGGGCGAAGGCACCTCTGCCATGTCCTTTGCCGCACTGAGATCTGCCACGAGATGCATCCCTTCCTCCGGCCGGACCCGGACTGCCGGCTCGCCAACCATTTTTGTCAGTGGCGGGTGATGAGCTGGTTTGTGAAGCAGCCGGACCGTCACCCTTGCCAGCAACGCTAGGGGAGGCGGGACGTCTTTTCAAACATCTGTTCGAGTGAGTCTCGACAATATTAGTTTACAAGTGCTAATAATAAGTGCAGAGGAATAGAACACAGCTTCGAACAAAGCTGTGGGAGATCCACACAACGAGAAAGGTGGACGCCATGTCTACGCTCCATATCGCAGGATCAGCTTCCGTACTTCACCCAGAGGGCCGTGAGAATAACGGGCCGGCTGCGGCGCCGCGCCTTCATCTCACCCGTCGCGGCTGGGTGGTTCTGGTGGCAATTCCGGTCGCATTGCTTGTTGCCGTACTGCTGGTGGTTGCTTCGTTCTTCACCTCCCAGGCGCAGGCAGCGACAGCCGGCGGTGACCTCACGGACACTGTCCGGGTCAGTGTTGCGTCGGGCGAGACACTCTGGGCTCTTGCTGCCGAGTACGCGCCGGAACGTGATCCGCGAGCCGTCGTTGAGGAAATCGTCGAACTGAATGTTCTAGGCTCGTCGACCGTGCAGGCCGGGCAGTCGCTTCATATTCCGGTTGGAAATCCATAAGGAGCGGATCTGCTTCCGCACAGCGGTAGGCGCGCTGACTCGACACAGGTTGGCTCGTAACAGTTCGCCCGGCTTCAGCGGAATTCTTCGTGGCGGATGGGGCGGCCTTAAACTCTCATGGTGACCGATCCGCTAGAACGCCTGAACAGACTGCCGATCCGCGAGAATCTGCGCGGCCTTCGACCATACGGTGCGCGCCAGATCGATGTGCCGATCCTGCTGAACGTCAATGAGAACACCCATGGCGTTCCTGAGGATGTTCGCAGTGCAATAGTTGAAGCAGTCGAGGGCGCCGTGGCGGGGCTGAATCGCTACCCTGACCGGGAGTTCACCGTGCTTCGCGAACATCTCGCCACGTACCTGGGGCACGGACTCACCGCGGACAACATCTGGGCGGCGAATGGATCCAATGAGGTTTTGCAGCACGTCCTCCTCGCGTTCGGCGGACCGGGCCGGACTGCGTTGGGATTTCCTCCCACTTACTCGATGTATCCGCTGCTCGCAGGCTCCACCGGTACTGGATACCTGACAGGTTCGAGGGATGAATCCTTCGACCTGGACGCTCGTACCACCGCCAGCGAGGTAGCCGCCACGGGCGCAAACATTGTCTTCCTGTGCAGCCCGAACAACCCGACCGGCACAGCGCTTCCGCTGGAGGTGGTTTCCGAGGTCTACGATGCAGGCGAAGCGGCGCAGGCAATCGTCATTGTGGACGAGGCGTATGCAGAGTTTTCCCACTCCGGCACTCCGAGTGCGCTGGAGCTCCTGCCCGGTAGGGAACGGCTTATCGTCTCGCGTACCATGAGTAAAGCCTTTGCGCTGGCCGGAGCCCGTCTCGGGTACTTGGCCGCAGCGCCGGAAATTGCGGATGCGCTTCGGCTCGTGCGTCTCCCGTACCACCTGTCGGCGATTACGCAGGCCACGGCTGTCGCGGCGCTGACCCATTCGGCGAAGCTGCTTGCCAACGTGGATGAGATCAAGCGGCAAAGAGACCGCATTGTGTCCGGGCTGACGGGGATGGGTCTTCCCGTTGCACCTTCGGACTCCAATTTTGTGCTGTTCGGAGGGCTCGATGATCCGGGCGCCGTCTGGCAGGACCTGCTTGATGCCGGGGTGCTTATCCGGGACGTCGGGATTCCGGGCCACCTTCGGGTGACTGCCGGAACGCAGGAAGAGACCACAACCTTCCTGAAAGCCCTCGAATCTTTGATCCGGCCGCGTGTCTCCTAAACTGGACCGGGACGCACATGCGGGCCCGCCGCCCGTCTCGCTGCCGAAACAACCGTAAGGACCATCCATGACCGCGGAAGCTACTGCCAATCGCGCTGCCCGACGTGAGCGGACCACGAGTGAGTCGTCGGTTTTCGTCGAGGTCGATCTAGACGGCACCGGACGCTCGGAGATCAGCACGTCCGTGCCGTTCTACGACCACATGCTGACGGCCCTGGCGAAGCACTCATTGATCGATCTCACGGTGAGGGCCACCGGCGACACCCACATTGATGTCCACCACACTGTGGAGGACGTAGCAATCACATTCGGTGAGGTTCTGCGTGAGGCTCTCGGCAACAAGGCAGGTATCCGGAGGTTCGGTGAGGCAACTGTGCCCCTGGACGAAGCTCTCGCCAATGCCGTCGTCGATATTTCCGGGCGCCCCTATCTGGTTCACTCGGGTGAACCGACAGGCCAGGAGTACCACCTCATCGGCGGACATTTCACGGGATCCCTGACGCGCCATGTCTTCGAGGCGATTACCCTGCACGCCCAGATTTGCCTGCATATGACGGTCCTTGGCGGCCGGGATCCGCACCACATCGTCGAGGCCCAGTTCAAGGCTTTCGCCCGCGCCCTTCGCGCCGCGGTTGAACCGGACCCACGGGTGAGCGGAATCCCTTCCACCAAGGGAGCGCTATGAGCGCGCCGAAAGTGACGGTTCTCGACTATGGTTCCGGGAACATTCGTTCGGCGGTGCGGGCATTGGAACACGTCGGCGCTGAAGTCACACTGAGTTCAGCGGCTGATGATGTCCTCAACGCCGACGGGCTCGTCGTGCCCGGTGTGGGAGCGTTTGCCGCCGTCATGCAGGGCTTGAAAGAGGTTGACGCGCTGCGCATGATCGGCCGTCGTGTTGCCGGCGGTCGCCCCGTCCTCGGAATCTGCGTCGGGTTGCAGATCCTGTTTGAGGAGGGCGTGGAACACGGCGTACGGACCCAGGGCATGGGGGAGTGGCCAGGTACGGTCGAACGGCTCAAGGCGGAAGTTGTGCCGCACATGGGCTGGAACACCGTCGACGCCCCAGCCGGGTCGGTGCTTTTCGAGGGCATTGCTGAAGAGCGCTTCTACTTCGTTCACTCCTACGGTGTGCAGGAATGGAACTTCGACGTCACCCAGCCGGCTATGCGGCCGCCGCTCGTCACCTGGTCCACGCACGGCAGCCCGTTCATTGCCGCGGTGGAGAATGGCCCACTCTCCGCCACGCAGTTCCACCCCGAAAAATCCGGCGACGCCGGTGCGCAGTTGCTGCGCAACTGGACCGGGAGCCTTCGCTGATCCATGTGGAGCCTGATTCTCATGGGACTGGCGGGGCTGCTGATCGGCGGCGTCGTTTCATTCCATCGCCAGCAGATGCCCCTGGCGCTCACCATCAGCTTCGGCGTTCTCGCCGTCCTGGCGCTGCTCGCCGCGTACCTGCTCACCCTGACCCCCTGACTGTCCGGCTGCGCCGGCACCGATCTTAAGAACAAAGGAAGCGAATGAGTCCCTTCACCGAATCGCCCATCCTCGAACTGCTCCCTGCGGTTGACGTGGCCGACGGCCAGGCCGTCCGGCTGGTACAGGGAGCGGCCGGCAGCGAAACAAGTTATGGCGATCCACTCGATGCCGCACTGCAATGGCAGAACGACGGCGCCGAATGGGTCCATCTCGTTGACTTGGACGCGGCCTTCGGCCGGGGATCAAATCGCGATTTGCTTGCCCGCGTCGTCAAGGAACTGAGCATCAAAGTGGAGCTCTCCGGCGGGATCCGGGATGACGCGTCCCTGGACCAGGCGCTCGAGCTCGGAGCGGAGCGGGTGAACCTCGGCACCGCGGCCCTGGAAAATCCCGTGTGGACAGCCAGCGCAATTGCCCGCTACGGCGACGCCGTGGCGGTCGGTCTCGACGTTCGTGGCACCACCCTGGCTGCCCGCGGCTGGACGGAGGAAGGCGGTGACCTCTGGGAGGTACTCGCCCGCCTCGATGATGCCGGCTGTGCTCGCTATGTCGTGACTGACGTGACAAAAGACGGAACGCTTCGGGGTCCCAACCTCCAGCTCCTCCGGGAGGTGCTCGAGAAAACCGAGCGGCCCGTGGTGGCATCCGGCGGCATCTCCAGTTTGGATGACCTCGCCGCGCTCCGGCAGTTGGTCCCCGATGGGCTTGAAGGCGCCATTGTAGGAAAGGCCCTCTATGCGGGCGCTTTCACACTGCCGCAGGCGCTCGACGTCGCGGGGCTCCGGGAGCGCTAGCCATGGCAGAGCGGAGGCTTCCTGCCCACATCGAAGCGGCGCTCAGCGGTAACATCGCTGACTCGGCAGGCCGCGCCTGGGAAGGAAGGGATCTTTCCGGCGGCGGGAACCCGCTGCACGCCTTCGACAAGGACGACGGCGCGGTGCCGACGGTTTACGCCGCGGCCCTGCAGGCTCTGGTGCACGGCGCCGCTGATGAGGCCGCAGTGCTGCGGGCGCTGAAGGAAATCCGGGTCTTCGTACCGGTGATCGCGCAGCTTGGTGGCGCGGAAGCTGCTGATGATGTCACTGCAGGCCCGGGGCACCGGCACCATGAAGGTGACAAGGAAGCCGACATGGCGCTGGTAACCATCACGGCGCCGGACGGGCGGTGCGCCCTGCCGGTCTTCACAGCCACGGCGCACCTCCAGAGCTGGCATCCGGAGGCCAGGCCCGTTGCGGTCTCCGCTTCTCGGGCAGCCCTGGCGGCGGTATCCGAGAAAGCTGAACTCATGGTGGTCGATCCGGGCGCAGAAGTGATATTCGTCGTGCGCCGCCCCGCTCTCTGGGCACTGGCGCAACAGGGCCAATGGTCGCCGTCGTACTCTGATCCGGACCTGGCCCGCCTCGTGGGGAAGGCGGTCGTTCCGGGCGGGAGCATTCGCAGGGTCGAAATCGCGCCCGGGGGAGGAATTTCAAGCCGCACAGCTGGCGGTAAAGTGGTTGGAGGCGGCGGTGCCGGTCCCGAGTTGCGTCTGACCCTCGTACTTGAGGAAGGTCTCTCACAGGAGGACGTCCGCTCCACAGCGGCGGCGTTCCAGGACCGCCTCCAAAACCTGCAGGAGTTTGTCGAGCGGGTGGACTCGCTCGAAATCCGGCTCACGCGTTGATCTTCCACGCGGTTGGGCCCGCGTGAAAGATGAAGAACGTTGAATTTTGCCGTTTACCGGGATCTGCTCAGGATTGTCCCGGTCCGCCGACTGCTGATCGTCGGAATGATCGCACGTTTTCCCCACTCTGCCGCAGGGGTGCTGCTTACCCTCCACGTGGTGCAGACCCTCGAACGCGGTTATGCCGAGGCGGGCGCCGTAGCTGCAGTGATGACCATCGGTATCGCCGTCGGTGCGCCCTGGCGCGGCCGGCGTGTCGATACAGCAGGGTTGCGGGCCGCGCTGATTCCATCGGTGATTGCCGAGGCGGTGATCTGGTCGGTGGCGCCCCACCTGTCATACGAGTGGCTGCTGCTGGCCGCGCTCGTTGGCGGCGTCTTTACCCTTCCCGTGTTCTCCGTTGTCCGGCAGTCTTTGGGTGTGCTCGTGAGCGGAAACTCCCGGAGGACGGCTTTCACCCTCGACGCGGTGGCCACTGAGGTGATCTTCATGGGCGGACCGGCGCTAGGGGCTGTGCTCGCAACACAGGTGTCCACGGTGCTGGGACTGACTGTTGTGGGCTTTTCCACCGCCGTGGCGGGGCTGTTCCTCATGTGGTTCAACCCGCCGACACGCAGTACCCAGCCGGGAGCCGTCGGTGCCACGCTGTCCGGAGCACAGGATGATGCAGCGGCCGTGGAAGTGTTGGTGGCATCAGCTCCAGCCCACGTCAGTGAAGCGTCAGCAGAACTCGTTCCTGGAGCGCGGCCGGCCCGTGCTGAACGGGCGCGGGCGCGGATGGCGCACAGTTTCGCATGGCTCACGCTGCCGGTGGCCGTGGTCATGATCGTGGCCGCCGGTGCCGGCCTTGTCCTTGCCGGAACGGATGTCGGCATCATCGCGGTACTGGAAGCCGATCAGAGGGCCTTCGAGCTGGGCTGGGTCTTCCTCGCCTGGTGCTCGGCGTCCGTTGTGGGCGGCCTCGTCTACGGTGCCATGCACCGACCGCTCTCGCCGCTGGTGCTCCTGCTGCTGATGGCGGTTCTCACCATCCCGATGGGCTTTGCGGACAGCACGGTGGTTCTTGCGTTGCTCTCAATTGCGCCAGGGCTGCTGTGTGCTCCGGTTCTCTCCGCGGCCTCGGAGCGGATTGCTCATCTGGTCACCGAGGAACGCAGGGGGGAAGCCATGGGATGGTATGGCTCAGCCCTCACCTCCGGAGTGGCACTGGGCGCGCCGCTGGCAGGCGTGATGATCGACTCCGTGGGCCCGTGGGGCGGGTTCGTCGCAGTGGGCGCAGCGGCCGCCGCCCTGAGCCTGGCGTGTCTGGGAGCACAACAGGTACTACGACGGCGGCGCTTCGCCTGATCTCTCAGATCCCGTTCCGCGAAGGACAGTCAGTTGACCGGACCGGTGAACTTCTCGCCCGGTCCCTGGCCTGGAGCGTCAGGGATGAGTGATGCTTCCCTGAACGCAAGCTGCAGGGACCTCAAGCCATCGCGCAACGGGCCGGCATGCTGGCTGCCGATCTCCGGAGCTGCGGCGGTGATGAAGCCGGCGAGTGCAGTAATCAGCTTGCGGGCCTCGTCGAGGTCCTTGTAGGTTTCGGCGTCTGTGCCCTCAGCCAGTCCGCACTTGACGGCAGCTGCGCTCATCAGGTGCACTGCCGACGTCGTAATCACCTCGACGGCGGCGACTTCCGCAATGTCCCGAACGGGATTGTTCGCATTGCCGGACGCGGCGCGCGTTTCCTCCGGCGTTTGGAAGGTGTGGCGTGCGGCGTCGGGATTATTGTCTGCTGTGCTCATGCTGGTAAGCTTGTCACAGACCAACTGGGGGTCGTTATTTTTTGTGGCCGGGAACGGCATGAAAAGATCACCAGTATGCAAGCGGAGTCCTCTCCCACCCGCGATTGCCGCCGTTGCCCCAGAGGCAGCCACAGGCAGCCGGGTTCAGGTCGGTGCGCTGGCTCTCCCTTTGGTAGGGAGCGCCGTTGATGCACTGATGCCGAGGCCTTCGATTGCGCATGCAGTTGGAGGCCTTCTCCTTTTGCAGGCGGTTCAGTTTTTCAACGGATATCAGGAGCAGCACATTAGCGAGCCAAGAATCAATGATCGTATCCGCGTCCCAGAGGTGCGGTTGGTAGGCCCTGCCGGCGAACAGGTTGGAATCGTCCGCATCGAAGACGCCCTCCGCCTCGCTGCTGAGTCCGACCTTGATCTTGTTGAGGTGGCACCTCAGGCAAAGCCTCCCGTTGCCAAGCTCATGGACTTCGGTAAGTACAAGTACGAAGCCGCGGTGAAGGCGCGTGAAGCGCGCAAGAACCAGACGAACACCGTGCTGAAGGAAATCCGGTTCCGCCTGAAGATCGATACCCACGATTACGAGACCAAGCGGGGCCACGCTATCCGCTTCCTCGGTGCCGGAGACAAGGTCAAGGCCATGATCCAGTTCCGCGGTCGCGAGCAGCAGCGTCCCGAGATGGGCATCCGCCTCCTGCAGAAGTTTGCTGAGGATGTGTCCGAGGTCGGCGTGGTTGAGTCCACCCCCCGCATTGACGGTCGCAACATGGTGATGGTTATCGGCCCGGTAAAGAACAAAGCCGAAGCCAAGGCTGAAGCACGCCGTGCTGCCCAGCGCGCCGAGTCAAAGGCTGCCAATGATTCGTCGAGGGACAAGGTTGACACCTCTGGCTCCGCACCGATGACGCAGAGCATCGGAGACTTGCTGCCCGAGGAACTGCGTACGGCAGGATCAGCTTCGGCGTCTGAGACTCCTGTGGCGGAGGCTCCTGTGGCTGAGGCTCCTGTGGCTGAGAGCCCGGCACCTGTGACGGCAGTACCTGAGACCGCAGCGTCTGCTGTTGATGCGCCTGCTACTGATGCGCCGAAGGCTGCTCAGGCCACGCAGGTAGAGGAAGCACCGAAGAAAGCTGCACCGAAGCAGGCTGCACCGAAGCAGGCTGCACCGAAGGAAGCCGCACCGAAGGAAGCTGCGCCCAAGCAGGCCGCGCCGAAGGAAGCCGCACCGAAGCAGGCTGCCGCTCCGGCTGCAGCGCCCAAGCCTGCCGCTGCTGCCGCAACGCCGAAGCCTGCTGCCGCGCCCAAACCTGCAGCAACGCCGAAGCCCAGGCCTGCGTCGGCTGCACCAAAACCAACCGGCAAGGCCGCCCCGGCAAAGGGAACGCCAAGCCGATCGAAGCCGTCCGGCTCCAACTAGGAGTCGGTTGCCCACCAGGCAGCAAGGCAATACGTAAGCACCGCAGTCCGCTGCGGAGATCGCAAGAGCCGCCGGCAAAGTGCCGGCGGAGACCAAAGGAGATCGGTTTCCATGCCGAAGATGAAGACCCACAGTGGCGCCAAAAAGCGCTTCAAGCTGACCGGCAGCGGAAAGCTCAAGCGCCAGCAGGCCAACCGTCGTCACTACCTGGAGCACAAGCCCTCCACGTTGACGCGCCGTCTGGCCAGCGACCAGATCGTGTCCAAGGCTGACACCAAGGTCATCAAAAAGATGCTCGGCGTCTAACACACCCCCTATCACTTCCGGACACCCTCGCAGGCGGCTGTACTGCCGCCCACGGAACCTCTGTTCGGACGATCTATCTAAGGAGTACGCACGTGGCACGTGTGAAGCGGGCAGTCAATGCCCACAAGAAGCGTCGGGTTATTCTTGAGCGCGCCAAAGGCTACCGGGGGCAGCGTTCGCGCCTGTACCGCAAGGCAAAGGAGCAGCTGCTCCACTCGTTCGTCTACAGCTACGGCGATCGCCGCAAGCGCAAGGGCGACTTCCGTCGGCTCTGGATCCAGCGCATCAACGCTGCGTCCCGTGCCAATGGCCTCACGTACAACCGCCTCATCCAGGGCTTGAAGGCTGCCGGCATTGAGGTGGACCGCCGCATGCTCGCAGACCTCGCCGTAACTGACGCCAACGCGTTCGCGGCCCTCGTGCAGATCGCCAAGGACGCACTGCCGTCCGACACCTCTGCGCCGGTCCACGCCTAGGCAGCGCACCCAGCCGGTTCCGTGAGCCGGTTGAAATAATCCATGAATACATCCGAACGCCCCCAGGCACAGCTACTGACCAATCCCCGATCAGATCGGGTCCGGGAGGTAGCGAAGCTTGCGGGGCGTTCGGCGCGTCAGCGGCAGGAATCCTTCCTCGCCGAAGGTCCGCAGGCTGTACGCGAAGCGTTGCGCCTCCACGAGGCCCGCCGTCTGGCCGGGGGAGCCGGCGTCGTGGAGGACGTGTATCTGACCGCTGAGACCCTGGCGCGCTACCCGGAGTTCGGTGCTGTGGTTCCGCCGCGGATGGTGACGGCCGAGGTGCTTGCGGCTATGAGCTCAACCGTCACGCCGCAGGGTGCCCTCGCAGTCTGCCGTTTCATCGACTCGTCGCTGGCGTCAGTGCTTGAGCGCAGTCCGCGGCTGATTGCCGTCCTGGTGGAGGTTCGTGATCCCGGAAATGCCGGGACTATCCTCCGTGCCGCCGACTCCGCCGGCGCTGACGCTGTGGTTTTAACCAGCGGAAGCGTGGACGTCTACAACCCGAAGACCGTCCGGTCGACTGTGGGTTCCCTCTTCCATCTGCCCGTGGTGGTCGGCGTCGATACCCGGGACCTGCTGACAGCGCTTGCCGGTCGTTCCGTTACGGTGCTGGCGGCCGACGGCTACGGCGACTGGAACCTGGACGAGCTTCAGGACGCGAGTGCGGCCAGGCGGCTGGCGCCGTCGTCCCTGAGTGTAAATGAGCAGGACGCACGGAAGCCGTTACTGGAGGCCCCCACAGCCTGGTTTTTCGGCAACGAGGCGCAGGGATTGGCGCCGGAAGTATTGGAGGCAGCCGGCCACCGGGTGTCAGTACCCATTTACGGCAGCGCTGAGAGCCTGAATGTCGGCACCGCAGCAACTGTGTGCCTCTACGCGTCCGCCCGGGCTCAGCGCGGTTAGACGGCTTCCTTCCGTCGGGTCCGCGGGAGGCGGCCAAAAGCTCATCGGGCGGCGGCGAGAAAGGGCTTCTCCGGAGCCGTGGCGGCGCGGTCCATCCGACCGCTGATCAACGCCACTCCCAGACCGAAGGCCGCAAGCACAGCACCCACCAGGGCCGGTGCCGTGTAGCCCCAGCCGAGCGCGATCACCGCGCCGCCGAGAAACGCGCCCAACGCATTTGCCGTATTGAGCGCCGCGTGGTTCATGGAAGACGCCAGCGACGGCGCGTCCGGGGAGACATCCATCAGGCGCACCTGCAGCGAGGGGATCAGAGCCGATCCGATCGCCCCGACGAGGAAGACGAACAGCAGGGCTGTCGGTGCCCACTGCACCGCCACGGCGAAAAGCAGAAGGCACACCGAGATGCTTCCCATCACCCAGTAGATGGTCCCCAATACGGAGATATCGGCGAGCCGCCCGCCTACGACGTTGCCTGCGACCATGCCAAGACCATAGAGCGCGACGACGATCGGCAGCACAGCTTCGGAGACACCGGCCACTTCCGTCATGGTCGGTGCAATGTAGGTGTACACAGCGAAGAATCCGCCGAAACCGACCGTGCCGATCAGCAGGGTCATCCAGACCTGTCCCCGTTTCAGTGCCCCCAGCTCCCGGGTGATGCTCGCGCCGTCGCGCACGTTCTGATGGGGTACAAAGCGGGCGATCAGGAGCAGCGTGAGGAAGCCGATGAACCCTACGAGGATGAACATGGTCCGCCACCCGAACTGCTGCCCGAGCCAGGTCGCAAAAGGCACTCCCACAACGTTGGCAATGCTCAGTCCCATCATGACCATCGCAACAGCGTGGGCACGCCGCGTCGGCGAGGACAGTGATGCCGCGATGACCGCGGCTACTCCGAAGAAGGCCCCGTGGGGCAAGCCGGAGATGAATCGGGAGACCAGGAGCCACCCGTAGTCGTGGGCAATGTAGGAGGAGAGGTTTCCTACGGTGAAGAGGGCCATCAGTGCCAGCGCTACCCGCTTGTGCGGGAGCCGGGCACCGAGAGTTGAGAGCAGGGGAGCACCAACGACGACGCCGAGCGCGTACGCCGAAATGACGTGCCCGCCCGCAGGGATATCCACGCCGAGGTCATCCACCATGTTGGGCAGCAGCCCCATGATGGCGAACTCGGTAGTGCCGATCCCGAAGCCACCCACCGCCAGGGCGAGAATCGCCAGGACAAGGGTGTGCGTTGGTCGTTCGGCGGGCATTGCAGGCACGGGACTCATTTCGACGACGGGAAGCGCCTAAGCGGCGCCGGTTATGTGGCCGCGCATCGTTGAGCAGGGACTTCTTTCACCTTCCACTTTACGGGTCCGAGATTGGATCGATGCCAAAAAGATCCCGTACCGGGCGGTGAAAAGTACGGCAAACGGCTCTAAAATTGGACCGGCACGAGGAGCGCGGAGCCATGGATGGATCATCCCCTGAACCAGCAATTTCTCCCGGAACGTCTCAGTATTCGTTCCGGAGATCATCTGACTACGGGTCGCCTGCGCCGCCTTCGGCTGTCCACCGGCTGATGACCACCTGCCTTCTGACGTTCAGCCTCATTGTGGGCATGCTGGGAGCTACCGTTCCCGCGGCTCACGCGGCGCCCCTTTTCGGTCATGACGTTTCCTGGCCACAGTGTTCGACGGCGCAGGGCGGCTTCGGGCTGCCTCTTCCGCCGCCGGCATCCCAGTTTGTCATCATCGGCCTGACCCGCGGGCTTGCCTTCACCGAGAACCCGTGCCTCGCAGACCAGGTAGCCTGGGCGCGCACCAACGCCAAGCCGGCCCACGGCTACGCCATGGCCACCTACCCGACTGCGGCCCAGCTCACCACCTACGGCGGGCAGGGGCCGTGGTCGTCCACAACACACGCCGGGCGGCTTTCCAACGTGGGCTATTCGGAGGCCCGCTTCGCCGTTCAGAGCCTCACTCGGATCGGATTCCGTCCGCCGGTGGTGTGGATCGATGTTGAACCGCGCCCTGCCCAACCCTGGCCGGCTGCAACCGCCGCCCAGCGGTTGGACAACAGATACGTCGTCGAAGGGCTCATGCGCGGATTGCGTGACGCTGGATTCGCCTATGGTTTCTACTCCTACACCGCCGGTTGGCAGGAAATCGTTGGCCAATGGCGGTTGACGGGCGTACCTGTCTGGGCTACGGCAGGCAGGCTGGATTACCCGACCGAAGCACTCGACAGGTGCTTTCCACCCAGCTTCTCCGCCGGCCGTGTCTACATTTCCCAGTGGTATGACGATGTCCGTGACTATGACCGCACGTGCGAACCGTATAACTTCACTGCGCTGCCCATCCCGGCCTCTACACTGACCGGCTCCACCGCCGAGTTCAACGGGGACTGGCGTAATGACATTCTGGCCCGCGTCGGCGCGACCGGCGAGCTGAGACTGTATGCGGGAACCGGTGCCGGGCGTTTGAACTCCGGAATCCAGATCGGCAATGGCTGGGGAATCTTCAACGCGCTGGAGACACTCGGCGACTTCAACGGCGACGGCCCCGCAGATGTGATCGGTCGCGAAGCAGCTACCGGGGTGCTGTGGCTCTACAGGGGGAACGGCACCGGCGGCTGGTTGCCGCGTGTACAGGTGGGCCATGGCTGGAATGGAATGAGCAGCATCACTGCACCTGGGGATTTCGACGGCGATCAGCGGGTGGACCTGCTTGCACGCGAACGGGCCACGGGTGCGTTGTGGCTGTATAGGGGGAATGGTTCCGGTGGTTGGCTGCCGCGCGTCCTCGTGGGAAGTGGATGGAACTCGATAACCGCGATCATCGCGCCGGGCGATTTCAGCGGCGACCGGACCAGCGACGTCCTCGCACGCGATGCCGCGGGCATCCTTTGGCTCTACCCGGGTAACGGTGCGGGCGGATGGTTGCCACGGGTCCGTGCCGGGCATGGCTGGAACTCGATGACCGCGATCATCGGAACGGGTGACCTCAACGGTGACCGAATTGCTGACATCGCCGCACGTGATTCGAGCGGTGCACTCTGGCTGTACCCGGGCAACGGCAGGTCCGGCTTCCTTTCGCGCAGTCCCCTCGGCTCAGGCTGGAACGGAATCAACGCCATCTTCTAAGCCGTCGTTCTGCGCCCCTAGACTGGCTGGATGACCGATACTCAGCGCACACAAGTTGTCGGCGCCGCCATTGTTGATTCGCTCACTGCACCGTCCAAACTGCTCGCAGCGCGCAGAAGCGCTCCGGAGCAGTTCGCCGGGCAGTGGGAGTTCCCCGGCGGCAAGGTTGAGCCGGACGAAGATGACTTGGAGGCGGTCCAGCGTGAAGTGCGCGAAGAGTTGGGCGTGGACGTGCAGGTCGGGGCTGAACTCGTCGGCCCTGATCCCGACGGCTGGCCGCTGAATGCCTCAGCAGGAATGCGGGTGTGGCTGGCGGTCATCACCGCCGGCATACCGGCCGCACTGCAGGACCACGACGAACTCCGCTGGGTCAGTCTCAGGGATACCGGCGAGCTCCGGGATCTTCCGTGGATCCCTGCGGACCGTCCCATTGTCGATGCTCTGCTCAAGACTGTGGTTCCGGTCGAAGATCTCACTTAGGAGAAGAAGAGGGAAGCCGGACTCAGAAGAGTGTGGGCTCGTCTGCTGACACCTCCCGCCCGGGCGATGCCGACGACGACGGCGCGTGCCCACCTGCTCCCGCTTCCTCCCGAAAGAAGCGTGCCCCGGCAGCCAACCCATGACGACGCCGGTGCACCTGCACGCGTTTCGAGAGCCAGGTGCGGTATTCACCGGAGGCATAAGTGCCTCCGCCATAGAGCCGCCGGTAGCGTCCGACCAGAGCGGGATGCTTTCTGGCCAGCCATTCCATGTACCATTCACGGGCTCCCGGACGCAGGTGCAGTGCTCCGGCGGACACACCCGTGGCGCCTGCCGCAGCAAGGGCTGCGAACAAGGCGTCCAGGGCTTCATCGCTGTCGGTCAGCCACGGCAGGATAGGCATGGCCATGACGCCGCAGGGCAGACCCGCATCCCGCAATCGGGTGATCAGGTCAAGGCGAGCGCGCGGGGTGGGAGTTCCCGGTTCCACCGTGTGGGCAAGCTCGGGATCGAGCACCGCAAGCGAGATTCCCATGCCGAGGCTGACCCGGGTGCCGGCTTGCTTGAGTAGCGGAAGGTCCCGGCTGAGCAGCGTCCCCTTGGTGAGAATGGAAAACGGTGTACCGCTGTCTGCGAGCGCACGGACGATGCCCGGCATCAACCGGTACCGTCCTTCGGCCCGCTGGTAGGGATCGGTGTTGGTGCCCATCGCCACGTGTTCGCAGTTCCAGGAGGGTTTGGCTACCTCGCGCCGGAGGACCTCGGCGACGTTGGTCTTGACCACGACTTCCGAATCGAAGTCAAGACCTGTGTCCAGGTTGAGGTAGCTGTGGGTCTTGCGCGCGAAGCAGTAAACGCACGCATGCGAACACCCACGGTAGGGGTTGACAGTCCACGAGAAGGGCATTCCCGAACTTGCCGGGACGCGGTTCAGCGCCGATTTGGCAAGCACCTCGTGGAAGGTGATGCCCGCGAACTCGGGGGTTCTAACGGACCGCACGAGCCCGGCGAGCGGCACCAGCGGTTCCGGCTCTCCGGCGGCGGCCACCGTCGTCGTCATCTTTTGCGCATCCCATCGCATGCTTTTATTAGAACACACGTTCCCATCGAATTGCGGAAGGCCACGGGGTTAGTCTGGTTGGATGATCCTGCTCACCGGCTTTGAGCCCTTCGGCGGCGAAACCGTCAATCCCTCCTGGGAGGCGGCCCAGCAGGCCGCAGCCATCCTGGCGGACGAAGGCGAGGCCGCGGTTGCGGTTCGGTTGCCCTGTGTCTTCGGCGCGAGCATCGATGTGCTGACTGATGCCGTTCGCGTCCACCAGCCGCGGCTGGTGCTGTGCGTGGGGCAGGCGGGAGGCCGGTCGGAAATCTCCCTCGAGCGGATTGCGATCAATGTCGATGATGCCCGGATTCCGGATAATGCGGGCAACCAGCCGGTGGACGATGCCGTGCGCGCCGGCGGGCCAGCGGCTTACTTCAGCACTCTTCCGCTCAAGCGGAGCCTGCGGTCGCTGGTGGAGGCCGGGCTGCCCGCGGCGGTGTCCCAGACGGCCGGCACGTATGTCTGTAACCACGTCTTCTACGGGCTCATGGATCTACTGGCCCGCGGTGACAGTGCGCCGCGCGGCGGCTTCATCCATGTGCCGTTCTCGACCGAGCAGGCCCAGGCTCACGGCGCATCCGGGATGCCGATCGCGGAGATGGGTCGCGCGCTGGTTGTTATTGCCCGGACGAGTGCCGACGCCGGAGCGGATCTGAGGATCGCAGCCGGCGCGGAGCACTGACACGCCGGGTCAGCGCGGCGCGCAGCGGGCGCTCCACGTAGCCGCCCTCCTGGAGACCGGCCCCGCGTTCGAAGACATTGCGCGACGCCGGATCACCAGTGAGGAGCCAGGACACCCCCGCGGCAAGGAAGTAGGCCGGCAGGAACGGCAGACCGAGGCAGAATGCGTACTGCGTGCAGTGGCGTGCTTCATGTTCGACGAGCTGCGGTCTGAGGGCCACCACTTCCGGTCCCGCACGGAACAGCACAACGTTTCCCACGGTGAACGCAGACGCCTTCGGTAGCCCAGGGGAGTAGCGGTGCGCGAAGATGAGGCCGCGGGAAGCGGAGCGGAGCTCGCAGCCCACCAGCTTCGCGGCGGCCAGGCCGAGCAGCGTAGATCCGTTCATCCAGTTGAGTACCGAGCGCAGGCGGTCGCGGCGATGCATAGGCCCAAGTCTAAGGATATGGTGCAGGACATGCCCGGCCGTGGTTGGGGGCATTCGGGGCACCTGCCAACGGTCCTTTAGACTGGCAAGGCCGCCGGAGTACTGGATCAACAGTGCCGCCGGCACCCATCGCGCTCACGACACCAAGGTAAAAGCACACTCATGTCTGAACCCACCACACCCGCGGACGCACCGGACACCGCCGCCGCCCCGGATCCCCTGGACGCCGACGCCATCGCGGCCGCGGTTGACCGCGCGCTCGGCGAGATCGCCGCCGCAGGGAACCTCGACGAGCTCAAATCGGTACGGCTTGCCCACACAGGCGAGAAGTCGCCGATGAGCCTCGCGAACCGGCAGATCGGCTCGCTCGCGAAAGACCAGAAGGCTGCCGCCGGAAAGAACATCGGCCCCGCCCGCGGACGCATCAACCAGGCACTCTCCGCCCGGGTAACCGAGCTGGAAGCTGAGCGCGACGCGCGCATCCTCGTGGAGGAGGCGGTCGACGTGACCGCTGCTCCGCGCCGTCGTCGTGCTGGTGCCCGGCATCCGCTGTCCATCCTCCAGGAGCGGGTCAGCGACATCTTCGTCGGCATGGGTTGGGAAATCGCCGAAGGGCCCGAGGTTGAATCCGAATGGTTCAACTTCGACGCGTTGAATTTCAAACCAGATCACCCTGCGCGCGAAATGCAGGACACCTTCTTCGTTGAGCCGCCCGAGGCGCACCTGGTGATGCGCACCCACACTTCACCGGTACAGGTGCGAGCGATGCTCGAGCGCGAGGTTCCCATCTATGTCCTGTGCCCCGGCAAGGTGTTCCGCACGGACGAGCTGGACGCCACCCACACTCCCGTGTTCCACCAGTTCGAGGGCCTGGCCATCGACAAGGGCCTGAGCATGGCGGACCTGCGCGGAACGCTCGAACACTTCGCTCGGCTCATGTTCGGCGATGATGCCGGCATCCGCCTGCGCCCCAACTACTTCCCCTTCACCGAACCCTCGGCCGAGCTGGATATCTGGCACCCGGGTGCCAAGGGCGGCCCCCAGTGGATTGAGTGGGGCGGTTGTGGCATGGTGCACCCGAACGTGCTCCGAGCCGCAGGTATCGATCCTGACGTGTACTCGGGATTCGCGTTCGGCATGGGCATCGAGCGCACCCTCATGTTCCGCAACGAGGTAGGCGACATGCGGGACATGATTGAGGGCGACGTACGTTTCAGCGAGCACTTCGGGATGGAGATCTAACCGTGCGAGTACCACTGTCCTGGCTGCGTGAGTACGCACAGGTTCCTGGCGAGGCATCCGCCGAAGACGTCATGGCCGAACTGGTGAAGGTCGGCCTGGAGGAAGAGGCCGTCCATCGTCCCACCGATACCCTTTCCGGGCCGATCGTGGTGGGACAGGTGCTCTCGGTCGAGAAAGAGCCGCAGACCAACGGTAAGACCATCAACTGGTGCCAGGTCCGTGTGGTGCCCGAGGGCGCTGAGCAGACCCTGACCGCGGACGGTATCGATCCGTCCGGCGTGCAGGGAATTGTGTGCGGCGCACACAACTTCGTCGAAGGTGACAAGGTGGTGGTCACCCTTCCCGGCGCCGTGCTTCCCGGCGATTTCCGCATTGCCGCACGCAAGACCTACGGCCATGTGTCTGCCGGGATGATTGCTTCCGTTCGTGAACTGGGTATCGGTGAGGACCACGACGGCATCCTTGTGTTGTCCACTCTCGGGCTGGACCCGGAGGTCGGATCGGATGCCATGGAGTTATTGGGACTCTATGACCAGGCGGCCGAAATCAATGTGACCCCCGACCGCAGCTACTGCTTCTCGATCCGGGGGATCGCGCGTGAGTACGCCCACGCCACGGGGTCGGCGTTCACCGACCCGGCTGCCGCCGTCGTCGTCGATCCGGCGGACGGCGCAGGGTACCCTGTGCGGCTGGAAGACCAGGCTCCCATTTACGGGAATGCCGGCTGCGACCGTTTCGTGGCCCGCGTGGTGCGCGGGGTGGATGCCACCCGGCCGACGCCGCAGTGGATGGTCTCCCGGCTACGCCTGGCGGGCATCCGATCCATCTCGCTGCCGGTCGACATTTCGAACTACGTCATGCTCGAGCTCGGCCAGCCGACGCACTGCTACGACGTCGCCAAACTCACCGGTGACGTTGTGGTGCGCCGGGCCAACGCCGGCGAAACCATCGTGACCCTCGATGACCGCAAGCGTGAGCTGCACCCTGAGGATCTCCTCATTACTGACGCTTCGGGCGCCATCGGCATCGCCGGCGTCATGGGCGGAGCGGCCACGGAGGTCTCGAACTCCACCACGGAGGTTCTCGTGGAGTCCGCACACTTCGACGAGGTGTCAATCGCCCGCGCACGCCGCCGCCACAAGCTGCCGTCGGAGGCGTCCAAGCGCTTCGAGCGTGGGGTGGATTGGAACGTTGCCGATGTCGCGGCCCAGCGCGTCGTGGACCTGCTCGTGAGGCTTGCCGGCGGTACCGCCGATGAATCGATCACCGACGTCGGAACCGCGCCCCAACCCATCCTGATCGACCTGCCGGCAGGCTATGCCTCGGAACGGATCGGTATGGATTTCGCGCCGGAACAGGTGGTCGGTGCACTCACCGACCTCGGTGCTGATGTGGCGGAGTACGACGGCGGCTGGCAGGTTACCGCCCCCAGCTGGCGTCAGGACCTGACCATCAAAGACGACCTCGCCGAGGAAATTGCCCGGTTGGTGGGCTACGACCAGATCCCGTCCCGGCTGCCGGTCGCTCCTCCCGGGCGCGGCCTCACGCGCACCCAGCAGCAGCGGCGCCGCGTTCTGGCTGCGCTCGCCGGCGCAGGGCTGACCGAAGTGCTGTCCTATCCCTTTGTTTCAATGGAGGCCAACGACACGTTCGGCGCAGCGGAGGGAACGGGGCCCGCCGTCAAGCTGGCCAACCCGTTGAGTGCCGAATTCGGCTACCTGCGGCGCTCCATCCTTCCCGGCCTGATCGAGGTGGCCAAGCGGAACTCCTCGCGCGGCTTCCGCGATCTGGCGCTCTTCGAGGCCGGTTTGGTGTTCCTGCCGCAGGAGACCCTCGGCACCGCAACCATCCCGCCGCTCGGAGCCCTGCCCGACGACGCGACGCTCGAGACGCTGTACAACGGCCTCCCGCTGCAGCCGCTGACTATCGCCGCCGTGTTCTTCGGCAAGGACTCACCGGCTGCAGCCGGCCACTCTCCGCGTGCCTGGGACTGGGCGGACGCCCTCGACACCGTCCGGTTGATGGCTGACGTCGTCGGCGTCGACCTCGTGATTGAACAGGGTGAGCACCGGGCCTTCCATCCCGGACGCACCGCACGCATCAGTCTGCGCAGCGGTGAGGAGCTCGGCTACGCGGGAGAACTGCATCCGAAGCTGGTCGCCGCGCAGGACCTGCCGCCGCGCACGGTTGCACTGGAAATCAACGCAGACCTGCTGTTCGACGCCGCGCCGGACGTCATCGTGGCCCGGCATCTCTCGACCTTCCCCGCGACCACGCAGGACGTAGCCCTTGTGGTGGACGCGGGTCTGCCGGCCGATGAGGTTCTCGCCACGCTGCGCGAAGGCGCCGGTGAACTGCTGGAGGAGGTGCACCTGTTCGATGTGTACTCAGGACAGGGGATTGGCGACGGCAGGAAGTCACTCGCCTTCGGTCTTCGCTTCCGCGCCACCGACCGCACCCTGACCGCAGATGAGGCGAGCGCCGCCCGCGACCAGGCAGTACACCTCGCAGCTGAGCGCCACGGAGCCGTGCAGCGGCGCTGACCCCGTGTTGAATCCCCGCGTTGAATGTGCAGGACACACCCCTTATGGAGAGCCAAAAGGGGTGTGTCCTGACAACTCAACGCCGGGCGGAAGAGCCTGGCGTCTCAGGGGACGAGGAGAAGTTTGCCCGTCGTCCTGCGCGACTGGAGGTCCTCGTGCGCCTGCGCGGCGTCAGCCAACGGGTAACGTGCACCGATCCTTACGGTGAGCGATCCGTCAGCAACCGCGCCGAAGACCTCCCCTGCCCGCCAGCGCCGCTCCTCGGCGGACCGCAGATAGAACGGGAGGCTCGGCCGCGTCACATAGAGCGAACCGGAGCTGTTCAGCCGCTGCAGATTGAAGTCGGGAACCGGCCCGGACGCAGCGCCGAACAGGACCAGCATCCCGCGCACGCGCAGTGACTCCAGCGACCCGTCGAAGGTCGCCTTGCCCACTCCGTCATAGACCACATCCACACCCGCGCCGTCGGTCAGCTCCCGCACCCGCTCCGAGAAGCCCTCGTAGCGAAGTACGACGTCGGCTCCCGCCTCCCGCGCCAGCGCTTCCTTCTCGTCGGTCGAGACGGTGGTGATGACCCGGGCTCCCTTGGCTTTGAGCATCTGCGTCAGCAGGAGTCCCGTTCCGCCGGCCCCCGCGTGGGTCAGCACAGTTTCACCGTGCTGTACCGGGTACGTGGAATTCACCAGGTAGTGCGCCGTCATCCCCTGCAGCGGAAGCGCGGCGGCGGTCTCAAGGTCCACGCCGTCGGGCACCGGCAGTGCCCTGTCCGCATCAACGAGTGTGTAGTCGGCGTAGGACCGGGAACCCTCGGCGAACGCTATCCGGTCGCCAACCGAGAAGCCGTGGGCCTCCGGCCCAGTTCCGATGACTTCGCCGGCTGCCTCACCGCCCGGAATAAACGGATACTCAACGGCATAGATCCCGGCACGCTGGTAGGTCTCGATGAAGTTCACTCCGACGGCCGCGATTCTGACCAGCAGTTGCGAACCGGACGGTGCAGGCCGCTCTATGGACACGGGTTGGAGGACCTCGGGTCCTCCGGCGCGCTCAGCGACAATGGCAATGGGCATGTCAGTGCTTCCTCTCATCCGTGTGCTCTTACTGCGATGCAACCGGGCCCACGGTGATCTCATTCCGGCCTTCGATACCCGTTGCATAAATATGAGCACCAGTGAATAGCTTTGCTGTACGATGAATGGCATGAGTATTTCCGTCGCGGTATCCGGCGCAAGCGGCTATGCCGGAGGCGAGGTCCTGCGCCTGCTTTCGACCCATCCCGAGGTGAGGATAGGCGCGATCACCGCGCACAGCAGTGCCGGCAGCAGGCTGGGCGAGGTGCAGCCGCACCTGCACTCCCTCGCCGGCCGGATCATCGAGGAAACCAATCCCGCCAACCTCGCCGGGCATGACGTCGTCTTTCTCGCCCTGCCCCACGGAGCCAGCGCCGAGGTGGCCGCACAGCTGCCGCCGGAAGTCCTGGTCATCGACGCCGGAGCTGACCACCGGCTCGAAGACGCCGACGCCTGGCACCGCTTCTACGGCTCCGAGCATGCCGGCACCTGGCCCTATGGACTTCCGGAGCTGCCCGGTGCCCGCGACGCGTTGCGGAACGCCCGCCGCATCGCCGTCCCCGGTTGCTACCCGACCAGCGCACTCTTGGCCCTCACCCCGGGATTCGCTGCGGGGCTGCTCCAGCCGGACGACGTCGTCATTGTGTCTGCCTCCGGTGCCTCCGGCGCCGGCAAGGCGCTGAAACCGCATCTGCTCGGCTCAGAGGTGATGGGCGGGATGAGCCCATACGGAGTCGGCGGCAGCCACCGGCACACCCCGGAGGTGGAGCAGGGGCTGGGCTGGGCTGCCGGTGCGCGGGTCACGGTCTCCTTCACACCGACCCTCGCGCCGATGTCACGCGGCATCCTGACGACGGCGACGGCGCGTGTCACCCCCGGTACCACCGCAGAGCAGCTGCGTGAGGCGTGGGAAACCGCGTACGACGACGAACCCTTCGTCACGCTGTTGCCGCTTGGTCAGTGGCCCGCCACCAAATCCGTCCTCGGGTCCAACTTTGCGCAGCTCCAGTTGGCCTTCGACGAGCATGCCGGCCGGGTCGTCGTCAGCTGTGCCATCGACAACCTCACCAAGGGGACTGCCGGTGGTGCGGTGCAGTCTATGAACATTGCCCTCGGTCTGCCGGAGACCACGGGCCTCACCGGATCAGGAGTTGCACCATGAGCGTTACCGAACCGCAGGGATTCCGCGCAGCAGGCGTGGCGGCAGGACTGAAGTCGACCGGGGCGCGGGATGTCGCCGTCGTCATCAATGATGGTCCGCACCACCAGGCAGCGGCGGTCTTCACCTCCAATCGGGTCGCAGCTGCGCCCGTTCACTGGTCGCGTCAGGTGGTCTCGGACGGGCGGGTGGATGCCGTCGTGCTCAATTCCGGTGGTGCAAACGCCTGCACCGGGCCGCAGGGCTTTCAGAACACGCACCGCACCGCGGAGTTCGCGGCGGAGGCGCTTGGCGTCTCAGCCAGCGATGTCTTCGTCTGTTCCACCGGGCTCATCGGAGAACAGCTGCCCATGGAGAAGCTGCTACCCGGAGTCGGCGAGGCGGCGGCGCTCCTGTCCGACGGCGGCGGCCGGGCTGCTGCCGAGGCAATCATGACCACTGACTCGGTGCCCAAGACCGCAACTTACCCCGCCACGCAGGATGAGCCGAGCGAGGGCTACTCCATCGGCGGAATGGCAAAAGGCGCGGGAATGCTTGCGCCGGGCCTCGCCACCATGCTGGTTGTCCTCACCACTGACGCCGTCCTGGACGCTGCAGTCCTCGACGCCGCGCTGCGTGCCGCAACCCGAGTCACCTTTGACCGCGCTGACTCGGACGGTTGCATGTCCACCAACGACACCGTGGTGCTGCTTGCCTCCGGCGCGAGCGGAGTCCGTCCGGATCCGGCCCAGTTCACCGAAGCTCTCACCGGCGTCTGCTCTTCACTGGCTCATCAGCTCATTGAGGATGCGGAAGGAGCGAGCCACACCATCGCGATCCGGACCATTAACGCAGCCACCGAGGAAGACGCCGAAACCGCTGGTCGCGCCGTCGCCCGGTCCAACCTCTTCAAGGCTGCCATTTTCGGCAACGATCCGAACTGGGGCAGGGTCCTGGCGGCTGTCGGCACCACCGACGCCGTTTTTGAGCCCGATCGCCTCGATGTAGCGATCAACGGGGTGCAGATCTGCCGCGACGGCGGAATCGGTGAACCACGTGAACTGGTCGACCTGACCGCGCGCCTGGTCACCGTCGAGATCAACCTCAACGCCGGCTCCGAATCGGCCACAATCTGGACCAATGATCTCACGCATGACTATGTGCATGAGAACTCGGCCTACTCGAGCTGAACTTGCGAGATGCTGACGCAGAAGACGCTGAGTCAAAGGACAAAATGAACACTCTCAACGCCGCCCAGGACAAGGCGGCAACCCTGATCGAGGCGCTGCCCTGGATCCAGCGGTTCGCCGGCACCACCATGGTCATCAAGTACGGCGGCAACGCCATGGTCAACGATGAGCTGCGCCGCGCCTTCGCCGAGGACATCGTGTTCCTCCACCACGCCGGGGTGCGCCCCGTCGTGGTGCATGGCGGCGGCCCCCAGATCAACGGGATGCTGGACCGGCTCGGCATCACTTCCGAATTCAAGGGCGGCCTGCGCGTCACCACCCCGGAAGCCATGGACGTTGTCCGCATGGTGCTGACCGGCCAGGTAAGCCGGGAGCTGGTCGGCCTCATCAACTCCCATGGGCCCTATGCCGTTGGTCTTTCCGGTGAGGACGGCGGCCTGCTCCGGGCCGTCCGCACCGGCACCGTGGTTGACGGCGAGGAAGTGGACCTCGGGCTGGTCGGCGAAGTGGTCGGAGTCAACCCGGCCGCCATCCTCGACATCCTCGAAGCAGGCCGCATCCCGGTCATCTCCACGGTGGCACCGGAGATCGACTCCATGGGCAACGGAACGGGACAGGTCCTCAACGTCAATGCCGACACCGCCGCCGCAGCGCTCGCCGAAGCGCTCGGTGCGTCAAAGCTCGTCATCCTGACCGACGTCGAAGGTCTCTACTCCAACTGGCCGGACCGCACCAGCCTCATTTCCTCACTGACCGCAGCCGATCTGCGCGGTCTCCTGCCCGAACTCGAATCGGGGATGATCCCCAAAATGACCGCCTGCCTCAAGGCCGTGGACGGGGGAGTGGAGCGGGCGCACATCGTCGACGGACGATTGCCGCACTCGATGCTGCTTGAGATTTTCACGACCGCCGGAATAGGCACACAGGTAGTGCCGGACGAGGACGGAGCACTGTGACCGAGGAAACCGCCCTGGAACCCGCATCGGCAGCGACGCTGGTTGATACTGCACAGGGGAAAGAGTGGCTGCAGCGCTATTCGAACGCCGTCCTCGGGGTTTTCGGCACGCCGCAGCGCGTCCTGGTGCGCGGAGCTGGCTGCCACGTCTGGGATGCCGACGGCAAGCAATACCTCGACCTCCTCGGCGGAATCGCCGTCAACGCGCTGGGGCACGCCCATCCCTTTGTCACATCGGTGATCTCCTCCCAGTTGGCCACCCTCGGCCATGTCTCGAACTTCTTCACCAGCCCCACCCAAGTGGCGCTCGCCGAGAAGCTCCTGTCTTTGGCCGGTGCCGGCGAGGGGTCGAAGGTATTCTTCGCGAACTCCGGTACGGAGGCGGTCGAAGCGGCCTTCAAGCTCGCCCGCCGCAACAACACATCGCTGCAGGATTCGCACCCGCGCACCCGGATTCTTGCGCTTGAGGGCGGCTTCCACGGCCGCACCATGGGCGCTCTGGCGCTGACCGCGAAGCAGGCCTACCGCGAACCGTTCGAGCCGCTGCCCGGCGGCGTCGAGCATCTGCCGTGCAATGACATCGCGGCGCTGGAGGCCGCGCTCGATGAGTCTGTTGCCGCCGTCGTCCTCGAACCCATCCAGGGCGAGGCGGGCGTGCGTCCGCTCAGTATCAGCTATCTGCAGAAGGCACGCGAACTGACCACGAAAGTCGGCGCGCTACTGATCCTCGACGAGGTACAGACGGGCGTGGGGCGCACCGGGCGCTGGTTCGCGCACCAGGCCAGCGGTATCACCCCTGATGCCATGACCCTGGCCAAAGGACTGGGCGGCGGTTTCCCCATCGGTGCGCTGGTGACATTCGGCAGCGAGGTGTCCTCGCTGCTCACGCCGGGCCAGCACGGAACGACCTTCGGCGGGAATCCAGTCGCGACGGCCGCTGCGCTGGCCACCCTGCACGCGCTTGAGGCAGGTTCGGTGCTGCAGAACGCGAACGACGTCGGCAGCTACCTTCGTAGCAAGCTGGCCGGCGTGAGCGGGGTGAGCGAGGTCCGCGGAGAGGGCCTGCTGATCGGTTTCGACCTCGACGGCGACTACGCCCCGGACGCCGTCACGGAGGCCCTTACCCAGAGGTTCATCATCAACGCTCCCACGCCGCACACACTCCGGCTCGCGCCGCCGTTGATCCTGACGCGCACCCAGGCACAGAGCTTCCTCGATGCACTGCCGGCGATCCTCGAGACGGCACGAAACAGCGGTGCAGCCGGAAACAACGCAGCCCAGACCACGGAGGCATCCGAATGACCCGCCACTTCCTACTCGACACCGACCTCACCCAGGGTGAACAAAACGAGGTCCTCGAGCTCGCGCTTGAACTGAAGAAGGCACCGTACTCGAACTCCGCCTATGCCGGTGATGGATCGGGACGCAAGACCGTCGCCGTGATCTTCGACAAGACCTCCACCCGGACCCGCGTGTCCTTTGCCACGGGGATCGCGGACCTCGGCGGGGTGCCGCTCATCATCGGTGCTGGCGAGTCGCAGCTCGGTCACAAGGAATCCATCGCTGACACGGCCAGGGTCCTTGAGCGGATGGTTTCCACCATCGTCTGGCGCACCTATGCGCAGGCCGGGCTCGAGGAGATGGCCGCGGCATCCTCCGTGCCCGTCATCAACGCGCTCTCCGATGACTACCACCCGTGCCAGCTGCTCGCCGACCTGCTGACCGTCCGGGAACACAAGGGCGCGCTGGCAGGCCTCACGCTCGCGTACTTCGGTGATGCCGCGAACAACATGGCGAACTCCTACCTGCTCGCCGGGGTTACCGCCGGTATGCACGTACGCATTGCGGGTCCCGAGGGCTACCTGCCGGAACAACACATTGTCGACGCCGCCAACAAGCGCGCCACGGAAACCGGCGGCTCGGTGCTGATCACCACGAATGCAGGCGAGGCAGCAACCGGGGCCGATGTCCTTGCAACCGACACCTGGGTCTCCATGGGGCAGGAGATCGAGGACGACGCCGCGAAGACTGCGAGATTCGAGCTGTTCCGTCCGTACGCCCTTGATGAGGCGCTGCTGGCGCAGGCGGCGGCCGACGCCGTCGTCCTCCACTGCCTGCCGGCTTATCGCGGCTACGAGATTTCCGCCGGGGTCATCGACGGGCCGCAGTCCGTTGTGTGGGACGAGGCGGAGAACCGGCTACATGCGCAGAAGGCGCTTATGGTGTGGCTCATGGAGCGCTCGTGACTACTGCGGCGTCACCAGGTCAATCGGCCGGCCAGCCTCCTGGTCAGCCGACTGGTCAGCCAACGACGAAGATCGCCCGCCAGGCCCGGATTACTGCCCTGCTCACCGCGCAGTCGGTGCGGTCCCAGTCTGAACTGGCCGAACTGCTTGCGGATGACGGTCTGCAGGTGGCGCAGGCCACGCTGTCCCGTGACCTCGTCGAGCTGGGAGCCGTGCGCGTCCGCGGTAAGGACGGCGCACTGGTGTACGCCGTGCCCGGTGAAGGCGGCGGGCGGGCACCGCAGAGCGGCGTCACGCAGGAAATCCTGGACAGCAGGTTGTCCCGGCTGTGCGGGGAGCTTCTCGTGACGGCCGAGGCGTCCGGGAACCTGGTGGTCCTGCGTACGCCGCCGGGAGCCGCGAACTTCCTGGCGCTGGCCATCGACCATTCGGTCATGCCGTCGGTGCTCGGTACGATCGCCGGAGACGACACGATTCTGCTGGTCAGCCGCGATCCTTCCGGCGGCGCCGAGGTGGCTGCCCGATTCCTGCAGTTCGCGCACGAAGCGTCCTGAACACCAGATTTTCTCCACATCACCGAAATACCCCAACACACAAGAGGAGCTACCCAAGTGACTGAACGCATTGTCCTCGCCTACTCAGGCGGACTGGATACGTCGGTGGCCATCGGCTGGATCGCCGAGGCAACCGGAGCAGAAGTGGTGGCTGTCGCCGTCGACGTCGGACAGGGCGGGGAATCGCTCGAGACCATTCGCCAGCGCGCACTGGGCTGCGGCGCCGTGGAAGCCTACGTTGCGGACGCACGTGATGAGTTCGCCAACGAGTACTGCATGCCCACGCTGCGTGCGAACGCCCTGTATATGGACGCCTATCCGCTGGTCTCCGCCATCTCCCGGCCGGTGATCGTCAAGCACCTCGTCGCCGCGGCGCGTGAGTTCGGCGCCTCCACCGTTGCGCACGGCTGCACCGGCAAGGGTAACGACCAGGTCCGGTTCGAGGTCGGCATCCAGACCCTCGGCCCGGATCTGAAGTGCATCGCACCCGTCCGTGACCTCGCACTCACCCGCGACAAGGCCATCGCCTTCGCTGAGGAGAAAGGCCTGCCGATCGAGACCACCAAGAAGAACCCATTCTCGATCGACCAGAACGTCTGGGGACGCGCCGTCGAAACAGGCTTCCTCGAGGACATCTGGAACGGCCCCACCAAGGATGTCTACGACTACACCGATTCGCCCGAGTTCTCACCGGCGGCCGATGAGGTGGTCATCTCCTTCCGCGAGGGCATTCCGGTGGCGATTGACGGCCACGCCGTCACGCCGCTGCAGGCCATCGAGGAACTGAACCGCCGCGCGGGCGCACAGGGCGTAGGCCGGATCGACATCGTCGAAGACCGCCTGGTGGGTATCAAGAGCCGCGAGATCTACGAGGCGCCCGGAGCCATGGCCCTGATCACCGCCCATCGCGAGCTGGAGAACGTCACGGTTGAACGCGAGCAGGCCCGGTTCAAGAAGACCGTTGACCAGCGCTGGACCGAGCTGGTGTATGACGGCCAGTGGTTCTCCCCGCTGAAGCGCTCGCTGGAAACCTTCATCGACGATACCCAGCGCTACGTGTCCGGCGACGTGCGGATGGAGCTGCACGGCGGGCGGGCAACCGTCACCGGGCGCCGGTCCGACGTCGGCCTCTACGACTTCAACCTTGCCACCTACGACACGGGAGACACCTTCGACCAATCGATGGCCCGCGGCTTCATCGAAATCTTCGGGCTGTCCTCCAAGGTGGCCTCAGGCCGCGATCAGCGCGCAGGAAGCTGAACGGTGACGGAGGCACACGGTACTGCCGCACACGGTACTGCCGCACACGGGACGAACGAAGGGTCGCTATGGGGCGGCCGGTTTTCCGGCGGTCCCGCGGACGCCCTCGCCGCGCTGAGCAAGTCGACGCATTTCGACTGGCGACTCGCCCGTCATGACATCGCCGGCTCACGTGCGCACGCCCGTGTCCTGCACCGCGCCGGCCTGCTCGACGACGGCGAGCTGGCCGGCATGCTGGCCGCCCTGGATACGCTCGACGACGACGTCCGCACCGGCGCGTACGTGCCGGCGGACTCCGACGAGGACGTGCACGGTTCGCTTGAGCGGGGCCTGATCGAGCGGGCGGGGCCGGCCCTCGGCGGCAAGCTCCGTGCCGGCCGCTCCCGCAACGACCAGGTGGCCACGCTCGGCCGGATGTACCTGCGGGAACACGCCCGCATCATTGCCGGCGGCGTCCTCGCCACGATTGACGCACTGGTCGAACAGGCTCAGGAGCATCTGGAGGTGCCGATGCCGGGCCGTACCCACCTTCAGCACGCGCAGCCGGTGCTCCTAAGCCACCACCTGCTCGCCCACGCCTGGGCTCTGCTGCGCGATGTGCAGCGGCTCCAGGATTGGGACCGCCGGGCGGCGGTCTCGCCGTACGGCTCCGGCGCGCTCGCGGGATCGTCGCTCGGCCTTGACCCGGAGGCGGTCGCTGCCGAGCTGGGGTTCGATTCGGCGACGCATAATTCGATCGACGGCACTGCGGCGCGGGACGTGTATGCGGAGTTTGCCTGGGTGGCCTCAATGATCGGAGTTGACCTCTCGCGCATCAGCGAGGAGGTCATCATCTGGGCAACCAAGGAATTCTCCTTCGTCACGCTGCATGACTCCTTCTCCACCGGTTCATCGATCATGCCGCAGAAGAAGAACCCCGATGTGGCCGAGCTTGCCCGCGGCAAGGCAGGCCGGCTCATCGGTAACCTGACCGGGTTGCTGGCAACGCTCAAGGGACTGCCACTGGCGTACAACAGGGATCTGCAGGAGGACAAGGAGCCGGTGTTCGACGCCGTCGACACCCTCGAGGTGCTGTTGCCTGCCGTCTCGGGCATGATCGCGACGCTGACGTTCCACACCCAACGGATGGCCTCGCTTGCGCCGCTCGGATTCGCTCTCGCCACGGACGTGGCTGAATGGCTGGTTCGCCAGGGTGTGCCGTTCCGGGAGGCGCATGAGCTCTCCGGCGAAGCGGTCAAGCTGGCTGAAAGCCGCGGCGTCGAACTGTGGGACCTGACCGATGCGGACTACGCCGGCATTTCCGCGCAGCTGACGCCGGGTGTCCGGGAGGTACTGACCGTCGAAGGGTCGCTGAACAGCCGCGACTCACAGGGCGGAACCGCCCCGGCCGCAGTACGCCGCCAGCTGGATGAACTGGCCGAGCAGGTGGCGCAGGCGCGATCGGCGCCGGCGTTGTCCTAGCTCCAGATACAGGCACAGCGCTGGAAGTTGCGGGTATCCTCGGGACACACCACCCGATCCCGATCCCGAGGATGTCCGTGAACACGTCACAGCCGGAAGCACCCCAGCACGATCCCCGGAGACTTCCGGGACTCCTTGCCGACGCGGGCCGGGAACTGCTGGCAACAGCGGCCGGGCTCAGCGACGTCGCCCTCGCGGAACCGTCTGACCTCCCGGGCTGGAATCGCGCCTTCGTCATCGCCCACGTCGAGGGCGTGTGCCGGGCGATGACGCGTCAGCTCGAATTCGCTGCCCGCGGTGAAACCGTCGATTTTTACGACGACGGGCACGACGGCCGCAACCGGGACATCGAGCGGCGGGCACAGCGCGCTGCAGAAGAGCAACTTAACACCCTGACCGACGCCGTCAGCACCGCCGTGGCGGTGTTTGCCGGCGTGACCGGCAGCGAGTGGGACAGTCGTATTTCCTACCGGGACGGCACCGTACGCGACGGCGCGCTCGCGCTCTGGCGGGAATTGGTCATTCACGCCTCCGATCTCGGCCTCCGACGCACCTCCCTCGACTGGGACAGCGCCTTCTGCCACTACCTTTTCGAGTTCCTCACAGCACGGGTTCCCGCAGGCACCGCACTCAAGCTTCAGCCGCTGGGGGAGCAACCACGCACCCTCCTCAACGGTTCGGGAACCCCCGCACGCACTGTCGTCGTCACCGGCCTCCTGCAGGACATCGCCGCCTGGCTGGCAGGTCGGAAGCCGCTGGGCGGGCTGAACACGACCGCCGCGGCGGACGGCGTTGACCTTCCAGAGCTGCTGCCCTGGCCGTCAGCCATGGCGCCGCGTGGCTGAGGACTACGCTGCACGTCGCAGCGTCTGAAAGATTCGGATCTGCGCCGCGCAACTCTTATCAGGCGCACGGCACTGCGCTAAGTTGGGAAGCACGCGAGCAGAACTACCGCAGGTTCAGGACGAGGTAAAGGCAGACGCCATGACGTCGGATGTTGATCGATCAGCGGCTCATCCCGTGGTGCCGCGTGGCCGCATCGAGCGTTTGAGCGGCGGCTACGTGCTCGCCTTCGACCGCCAGTTCGATTACCCGCGCTCATACATCTGGAACCTGCTGACGGACCCGGGCAAGGTGCGCCTATGGCTGGGAGAACTGGCCGGCCACTGGGAACTGGGGAAGGAATACTCGCTGGATATGGGTGGCGGGGTCACCACGGGTACGGTATTGCAGCTCAATCCGCCCACCAGTCTCCAGATCACCTGGGATGATGCACTGGGTCTCGAATCGATCCTTGAATGGCGCGTGCTTGAGTGCAGGGGCGGCGCCCTGCTGCAGCTGCGCGCACGCTCCGAGACACCGGACTTCCTGACCGAGGGAGCAGCCGGCTGGCAACAGATCCTCGCCGCGCTGGAGGACGTCGCCGCCGGCCGGGAACCGGCGCCCGATGGAGGTTGGGCGGCCCTGCGGGACGCCTATGCCGAAGAGTTCAACGTGTCCAACACCATGGGATGGGTGGAAACGGACGACGGCGTCACCATGGTCCATTTCGACCGTCGCCTCCCTTCCACCCTGCCGCTCGTAAAGGATGCGCTCACTGCGGATCCCGAACAACAGCCGAGGGTTGAGCAGGCTGAGGTCGATTTCACTGCGGACGGCGGCAGTACCCGGGTGGCCGTCCGGCACGTCGTGGAGGGCCAGGACGAAGCTCCCGCCCTGCTGGCTCAGTGGCACGCCCATCTGGATGCTGTCGCGGTGTCGGTGGACGGCGACCAGCCGCATACCAGCATGCGCAAGTTGCACGCGCTCGAAGATTTCTACCGTGCAACGCTTACCGGGTCAGCGGACTGAGAGGCTGTTTTCTCGCGGGCCAGCAGGCTGGTCTTGACTGCAACGCCCCAGCGGAAGCCGCCGAGACTGCCGTCCGTCCGGATCACTCGATGGCACGGAACAAACAGCGCAGCAGCGTTGAAGGCGCAGGCTCCGGCGGCGGCACGGATGGCGGCGGGCCGGCCGGCCAGCCGGGCATACTCCGAATAGGTCACAGGCCTTCCGGGGGCAACGGTGCGCAGCACGTCCCAGGCGTGGTTACGGAAAGGTCCTGACAGCTGATGCACCCGTACCCTCTCGATGGCGGCGAGGTCGCCGTCGTAATAGGCTGACACGGCGTCCGTGATGGACGCGAGACTTCGTACAGACTGAACAGGTTCCGCCCTGAGGGTTGGGTGAATCTGACCCGTTAACTCGGAGAGCTCAGCGGTCCAGCCGGAGGCCAGGACTGCACCGTCCCGTTCCACGACCGTAAACGGCCCGTCGGGAGTGGGAACGGTGGTGGTCTGGGTGGTCATGATGCCAGCGCCTTTCTCGGGGTATCGGGTGCTACCTGGGTTTGTGATTGCTGATCAGCGGCGAGCGGTTTCTCGGAGGCGAGGCGCCAGAGGTGCATGGTCGCGTAGGAACGCCAGGGACTGAACTGTTCACACCAGGCGGTTGTTTCCCGCGGATCGGCGGTGCGTCCGGATAACCGGGCGAAACCTGTGCGGACCGCGGCGTCGTTGTCCAGATGGATATCTGTAGCACCAAGTACCCGCATGGCGGCGTAGCGGACAGTCCACGGCCCGATTCCCGGCAACGGCAGGAGCTTCTCCGCCAGTTCACCGGGTGTGTCAGCCACGCCGATCCTCAAGCTGCCGTCGGCCAGGGCCGCTGAGACGGCAAGCAGACTCGAGCGGCGCCGCGCCGGTCCCTTCAGCAGCGGGCCCGCCCCATCGGCCAGGGCAGCAGCGGTGGGAAACAGCCGGGTATGACCGGGACGGCCGAGCCTGGAGGGCTCGCCGAGCACGCTGAGAGTGTCCAGGATACCGGTGGCGGCCGCTACGGTGATCTGCTGGCCAACCATGGCGCGGATCAGGATCTCCTGCGGATCCACGGCACCCGGCAGGCGAATCCCCGGATATTGCTGCACGCGGGTTTCCAGGATCTGGTCTGCCGAGAGGATATCGTCGATGGCCGCGGGATCAGCGTCCAGATCGAACAGGCGTCGGATGCGGGACAGCAGGATGGGCAGGTCCTTCAACTGCTCCACCGTCACGGAGACATCGAGTCCGCGCGGTCCTGGTTCGGCCTTGAACCAACCCTCGCCGCCGGGCAGGCGCAGCAGGCGGGCATAACTTGCCGGATCACCCTGCTCAACACCGTTGACGGCGCGGGCGCGCAGGAAGGAGAAGATGCCGTCGTCGTAGGGCATGCGCGCGGGCAGTGTCAGGCTGAGGGACGTCGGGGAGCCGGCCGCCGTCGATGCATGGGAAAGAGTACGGCTGCGGTGCCGCAGCTGCGAGGGGGAGAGGTCGTAGATCTCCTGGACCGTCTCATTGAACTGGCGGATGCTGTTGAATCCGGAGGCGAAGGCTACGTCGGAAAGCGCCAGATCGGTGGCGGTGAGCAGTGTCCGCGCCGTTYGTGCTCGGGTGGCGCGCGCGAGCGCGAGCGGGCCGGCACCCAGCTCGTGGTGGAGGATCCGGCCAAGCTGGCGGGTTGAGTAGCCGAGCCGCAGCGCCAGCCCCGGAACGCCGACGCGGTCAATCTCGCCGTCGGAAATCAGCCTCATTGCCCGCGCAGCGATATCCGAGCGCAGGTTCCACGCTGGCGTACCGGGCACCGCTTCGGGCAGGCATCGCTTGCAGGCACGGTATCCGGCCTCGTGTGCCGCCGCAGAGGTCGGATAAAAGCTGACGTTGGCCGGTTTCGGAGTGCGTGCAGGGCAGGACGGGCGGCAGTAGATCTTCGTCGTCGCCACTGCGGTGACAAATTGCCCGTCAAACCGGGTGTCCCGCGATTCGATCGCCCGGTACTGCTGCCAGAAATCCATGAGTCCATCCTCGCAGGCGGACGAGTGTGCTGCTAGCGGAAATCGGACATGACCGTGCAGGCTGAGTCCCTGCGTCTTGATACGGTCTTTCCGTGGATCCAGCTCTCCAGCGCACCCGGCTTGCGCACCCGGCCATCGAGGTTGCACCGCTCCTGCTGGGCGCGCACCTGACCCATGACGACGGCGCGGAGCCGGTCACGGTGCGCATCACCGAGGTGGAAGCCTATATGGGGTCAGAAGACCCGGGCTCCCATGCATTCCGCGGACAGACGGCCCGTAACGCGACAATGTTCGGTGAAGCGGGGCACCTGTACGTGTACTTCACCTATGGCATGCACTATTGCGCCAACGTGGTCTGTGGGTGGCCAGGCAATGCCACCGGACTGCTCCTGCGCGCAGGGGAGATCGTCGGCGGAGTGGACGCGGCCCGGCGCCGTCGGGGCAACCCCCGCCTGGACCGGGACCTTGCGCGCGGTCCGGCGCGCCTGGCGCAGGCCCTCGGGATCGACCGGGAGCTGGACGGAACGGATGTTTTCTCTGACCGGCTCCAGCTCACTTTGCCGGACCATCCTGCAGACCCCCTGCGTCTTCAGACGGGCCCGCGCGTCGGCGTGAGTGGACCCGGTGGATCACCGGCCTACCCCTGGCGCTACTGGCTGGCCGGGGACCCGAGCGTCTCCGTGTACCGGCCGGCCGCCAAGCCCCGAGGCGCCCGGAGGGCGGCTGATCCCGCACGGAGAACCGCATCGGGCGAAACATCCGGCAGCGTGCATAGCGGCATAAAGGAAATTCGCGCCGAAGGGGGATAGAATTGACGGTCCGCCTTGGCGAGAGGGAAACGCGCAATGCATGAAATGTCAGTAGCCCGGAACGAGCTGGACCACGAGCGGGGTTATGTGGCCGGCCTGTATCAACGGCTTGATGAACTGCGGGCCGAAAAGCAGCGCCAGCTCGATCAGGTGCGCCGGACAACATCGGCCGGATCGCATCAGAACCGGTCCGAGCGCGATGCGTTCGCCACCATGTACGAGGACCGCCTCGCCCAGTTGAATGCGGTCGATGACCGGTTGGTGTTCGGGCGTCTCGATCTGGACAGCGGTGATGAGCGCTACATAGGCCGCATCGGTCTGTCCTCCGAGGATCTGCAGCAGCTCATGGTGGACTGGCGTGCACCGGAAGCGGGTACCTTCTACCAGGCCACAGCTTTCGAGCGGATGGGCGTCCGCCGCCGTCGTCACCTGATCCTTTCCCAACGGGACGTCGTCGCTGTGGAAGATGATGTCCTCGACGCTTCCATGCTTACTGACGCCGACTCGCTGCAGGGGGAGGGAGCGCTGCTGGCCGCACTGAATTCGCGGCGCACCGGGCAGATGTCGGACATCGTCGGAACTATCCAGTCCGAGCAGGACCGCATCATCCGCGCGCCGCTGCCGGGCGTCGTCGTCGTACAGGGCGGTCCGGGTACAGGCAAGACGGCCGTCGCCCTGCACCGGGCTGCCTACCTGCTGTACACACACCGGGAGCGGCTCAAATCTGCCGGAGTGCTGCTGGTCGGTCCTACCAATGCCTTCATGAAGTACATCGAGCGCGTGCTGCCCTCGCTGGGTGAAACCGGAGTGGTGATGGCGAGCATCGGCAGCCTGATGCCGGGGATTCAGGCTGTTCAGGAGCAGTCAGAAGAGACGGCAGAGCTCAAGGGCAGGCTGGACATGGCCGGCGTCATCAAGCAGGCTGTGGCCAACCGGCAGCGCATACCGGCTGAGAACCGAAAGCTCAACGTCGAGGGGACCACCCTGACCCTCACTCCCCGGCAGGTCCGCCGGGCGCGGGACCGCGCCCGCGCCACCGGGAAACCGCACAATGAGGCGCGTACTACGTTCGTGAAGATCATGTTGCGCGAGCTCACCGAGCAGCTGACTGAGCAGCTCGAAGAATCCTCGGGTGCCGGAAACACCGCGGACCGCTCATATCTCACCGAGGACGTACGGACCTCGCGGGACGTGCGGATCGCGCTCAATCTCGCCTGGATGCCCATGACGCCGGAGAAACTCCTGCGGGACCTTTACGCCAAGCCTGCCCAGCTCGAGGCCGCCGCACCCCACTTGAGCGATGCCGAGCTGGAGCTGCTCCACCGAACGGAAGACGCGCCATGGACGGAAGCGGACGTCCCTCTCCTCGATGAGGCTGCGGAACTGCTGGGTGAGCTTGATGCGTCCGCAGGACGCAACGCCGCGGAACAGGAACAGGAACGACGCCGGGACCTAGCAAACGCCGAGCGCGCCCTGGAGAACGTCAGCGGCACACTTGAGGACGCCGGCATTGACGGCATGCTCAGTGCCGCACAACTCGCGGAGCACAACACGGTTGCGGAATCGCGGCTGACGGCTGCCGAGCGTGCATCCGGTGACCGCACATGGGCGTATGGGCACATCGTAGTGGATGAAGCGCAGGAGCTTTCGCCGATGCAGTGGAGGCTGCTCATGCGCAAATGCCCTCTCAAGTCCTTCACGATTGTCGGTGACATTGCCCAAACCAGCTCCATCGCCGGTTCCCACTCGTGGCAGCAGGCACTCGAGCCGTTCGTGGGGGAGCGGTGGCAGCTTGAGGAACTGACGGTCAACTACCGGACGCCGGCACAGATTGCCGAGGCGGCAGTACGCATGGCTAATGCCGCAGGCCTCGTCGTGTCTGCCCCGAAGGCGGTCCGCGAAGGGCGGTGGGATCCGGTGATCGACAAGGTTTCGGAGCTCGAACCGGCGTTACTGTCTGCCTTGCCGGAGGAACTGGATGCCATTTCCGATGGTCTTCTTGCCGTCATCGCGCCTGCGCGCATCGTCGAGCAGGTCCGGGCCGCCGTCACGGCGGCGTACGGCAGCCGGGTCGGCAGGGGCGCAGGCGGGCTGGGCCAGGACATCGTGGTCACCACACCACGCGAGGCAAAGGGCCTGGAGTTTGACGGCGTAGTGGTCCTGGAACCGGCCGAGATGCTGAAGCAGGAAGCCGTCCGGGTAGGGGACCTGTACGTCGCAATGACCAGGCCGACCCAGCGTCTCCGCCTCATTTCGACGGGCGAAATTCCGGAGGGCATTGAGGGCTGATATTTTGAAGCAGTGCAACAACCTACCGAAGCCGCGCACGCGGTCGTGAACCAGCAGCAAAACGACAGCTCCTTCGAGAACCTCTGGCAGGAGCTGAAGTGGCGCGGGCTGATCCACGTTTCCACTGATGAGGCGGAGTTGGAGAAACTTCTCGCCGGCGAACCCATCACGTACTACTGCGGTTTTGACCCCACGGCTCCGAGCCTGCATCTGGGAAACCTCGTCCAGTTGCTGACAATGCGCCGGCTTCAGCTTGCCGGTCACAGGCCGATTGGCCTGGTCGGTGGATCCACGGGGCTGGTGGGAGACCCCAGGCCGTCCGCTGAGCGCACCATGAACACCAAGGAAACCGTTGCAGAGTGGGTCGGATACCTACAGGGGCAGGTGCAGCGGTTCCTGAGCTTCGAGGGCGACAACGCCGCCCGAATGGTCAATAACCTCGACTGGACTGCGCCAATGAGCGCAATCGATTTCCTGCGCGAGGTCGGCAAGCACTTCCGCGTCGGCACCATGGTCAAGAAGGAAACAGTTGCCAAGCGTCTGCACTCCGAGGAAGGCATCAGTTACGCGGAGTTCAGCTACCAGGTGCTGCAGGGCATGGATTACCTGCATCTCTTCCGCGACCACCAGTGTGTACTGCAGACCGGCGGGTCTGATCAGTGGGGCAACCTGACCAGTGGTACGGAACTCATCCGCAAGGTGGAGGGTAAGACCGTCCACGCAATCGGAACCCCCCTGATCACCAACTCGGATGGCACCAAGTTCGGCAAGAGCGAGGGCAATGCCGTTTGGCTGGACCCGGAAATGACCACACCGTACGCGATGTACCAGTTCTGGCTGAACACGTCGGATGCAGATGTCATCGACCGGCTGAAGGTCTTCACCTTCCGAAGCCGTGCGGACATCGATCAGCTGGCGGAATCCGTGGCCGACCGACCGCACCTGCGTGAGGCGCAGCGCGCCCTCGCGTTCGACGTCACTTCACTGGTTCACAGTGTCGAGGCAACAAACAAGGTGATTGCTGCCTCTGCGGCACTGTTCGGTCAGGGCGACCTGACCGAGCTGGACGAGGTCACTCTTCGCGCTGCAACCGCTGAGCTGCCAACCGCAAAGGTCGACGGCGGCGGGCTTGGCATCATCGATCTCCTCGTGAGCAGCGGGCTGTCTCCCAGCAATTCCGCAGCCCGCCGAACCGTCACTGAAGGCGGTGCCTACGTGAACAACGAAAAGGTGTCCGATCCTGACGCCACCGTCCATCCGCAGCAGCTGTTGCACGGTCGGTTCCTGCTGCTCCGTCGCGGAAAGCGGACACTCGCAACCGTCGAAGTCAGCTAATTCCCGCCGGTTTCCCGCTCGTCAGAAGGCGATTTGCAAGGGGCCGGCAGGCCGTGTAATGTTTTCTGAGTCGCCGCCGCTGAGTGGTGACAAACCCCCTCCTAAAACCGAATGGTTCGGGCGTGCGCTGAGCGTGAAAGCCCAAAGCCAGGCAGTTTGTGGTGGGCGGATTCGAATTGTTCGGTCGAATTCCGGCAAATAAGCCGATTTGACAGAAACAATTCGGATGAAATAGATTTAGTAACACCGCAGCACGGAAATGTAAATGAAAACTTTACAAACTATGTGAATTGCTTCTGTTGTTTGAGAACTCAATAGTGTGCCATGTTTGTTGATACCGATTGTTTTTTGATTGGTTGATTTGCTGGTCATCTCATCCCGTGGGGTGGCTGG
>NZ_LMSO01000008.1 GCF_001428435.1 Arthrobacter sp. Soil782 | reverse complement strand
GAGGTGGGGTTCAATCATTTCTTCAAGGGTAAGGACCACCCCTCGGGTGGGGATCAGGTGTTCTTCCAGGGCCACGCGTCGCCGGGGATGTATGCGCGTGCGTTCCTGGAGGGCCGGCTGACCGAGGAGGATCTGGACGGGTTCCGGCAGGAGAAGTCCAAGGCCGGTCATGCGTTGTCCTCGTATCCGCACCCCAGGTTGATGCCGGAGTTTTGGGAGTTCCCGACGGTGTCGATGGGGATCGGGCCGATGAACGCGATCTACCAGGCGCAGTCCAACCGGTATCTGCAGAACCGGGGGATCAAGGACACATCCGGGCAGCAGGTGTGGGCGTTCCTGGGGGATGGGGAGATGGATGAGCCTGAGTCGCGTGGGTTGTTGCAGTTGGCGGCCAATGAGAATCTGGACAACCTGAACTTTGTGATCAACTGCAACCTGCAGCGCCTGGACGGGCCGGTGCGTGGTAACGGGAAGATCATGCAGGAACTCGAGGCGTTTTTCCGCGGTGCCGGGTGGAACGTGATCAAGGTTGTCTGGGGCCGGGAGTGGGATNCCGGTGCGTGGTAACGGGAAGATCATGCAGGAACTCGAGGCGTTTTTCCGCGGTGCCGGGTGGAACGTGATCAAGGTTGTCTGGGGCCGGGAGTGGGATGACCTGCTGGCCCGGGATACCACCGGGGATCTGGTGAAGATCATGAATGAGACCGCTGACGGGGATTACCAGACCTACAAGGCGGAATCCGGTGGGTTTGTGCGCGATCACTTCTTCGGGAAGACCCCGGCCACGAAGGATCTCGTGGCGGATATGGATGATGCGCAGGTGTGGGGACTCAAGCGCGGCGGCCATGATTACCGGAAGGTATACGCGGCGTACAAGGCCGCCACCGAGTTCAAGGGCAAACCGAAGGGGTACGGCCTGGGTTCACACTTCGAGGGCCGTAACGCGACCCACCAGATGAAGAAACTCACCCTTCAGGACCTCAAGGACTTCCGCGACCACCTCCGCATCCCCATCCCCGACGAAGCACTCGAAGCCGACCTCTACAACGCTCCCTACTACCACCCCGGACCCGACTCCCCCGAAATCAAATACCTCCACGAACGCCGCAAGGCCCTCGGAGGGTACCTACCGGAACGCCGTACCAAGCATTCAGAGGTTACCCTCCCGGGAGACAAGACCTATGAAGTGGCCAAGCGCGGCTCCGGCAAGCAGCAGGCCGCCACCACCATGGCCTTCGTCCGGCTCCTCAAGGACCTCATGCGGGACAAGGAGTTCGGCAAGCGAGTGGTGCCAAT
This sequence comes from Arthrobacter sp. Soil782, assembly GCF_001428435.1. Classification (GTDB taxonomy): domain Bacteria; phylum Actinomycetota; class Actinomycetes; order Actinomycetales; family Micrococcaceae; genus Arthrobacter_D; species Arthrobacter_D parietis. Next base: position 300,622 of record NZ_LMSO01000008.1, on the reverse strand, counting down.
CATTCCGGACGAGGCCCGGACGTTCGGCATTGACGCCTTCTTCCCGACAGCGAAGATCTACAACCCCAAGGGCCAGAACTACCTTTCGGTAGACCGCGATCTGGTCCTTGCGTACAAGGAATCGATTCAGGGACAGATTCTCCACGCCGGCATCAATGAAGCCGGATCAGTTGCTGCGTTCACTGCCGCTGGCACGGCGTACGCCACGCAGGGCGAGCCGCTGATTCCGATCTACGTGTTCTACTCGATGTTCGGGTTCCAGCGCACGGGAGATTCCTTCTGGGCAGCCGGTGACCAGATGACCCGCGGGTTCATCATCGGCGCCACCGCGGGCCGTACCACCCTCACCGGCGAAGGCCTCCAGCACGCCGACGGACACTCACCCATCCTTGCCTCCACCAACCCCGCCGTCATCACCTACGACCCGGCCTACGGATACGAGATCGGGCACATCGTCCACGACGGCCTTGAGCGGATGTACGGTAACGGCAACGCAGTCTCTGGTTCCGATCCCAACGTCATGTACTACCTCACTGTCTACAACGAGCCGATCATCCAGCCGGTAGAGCCGGAGAACCTCGATGTGGACGGGCTGCTCCGCGGCATCTACAAGCTCAAGGACGGACATTCTGCGGAGAATACTCCGAGGTCACAGATCCTGGCCTCCGGCGTGGCCGTCCCGTGGGCGCTCGAGGCGCAGCGCATTCTTGCCGAGGAGTGGAATGTCTCCGCCGATGTGTGGTCGGTGACCTCGTGGACGGAGCTGCGGCGTGACGCACTCGCCGCCGAGGAGGAAGCCTTCCTCAACCCCGACGCAGAGGCACGCGTTCCCTTCGTTACCCAGCAGCTTGGGGACGCACCCGGACCGATCGTGGCCGTCACCGACTACATGAAGGCTGTTCCGGACCAGATCCGACAGTTCCTGCCGCAGGACTTCGCCACACTCGGAGCGGACGGGTTCGGCTTTTCCGACACACGCGCCGCAGCCAGGCGGTACTTCAAGATCGACTCCCACTCCGTCGTCGTACGCACTCTCGAACTTCTCGCAAAGCGGGGAGAAATAGACACGGACGCACCACGCCAGGCAATCGAGAAGTACGCACTCCTCGACGTCAACGCGGGGACAACGGGTAACGCGGGCGGAGACTCCTAACCCGTTCTGTTCCAGCAGGGTCCGCCGGCATCCACGTGAGCCCGGCGGATTCTGCTCGTATCTTAAGCCGTTCCTTTGTAGCCTTCGTACAAAATGGAGCCTTGGGTGGCAGAGCCGTATGCTCGTTTCATGGCATCGCCCACTCCGCCGCGCGGAACATCCCTGCCCGCTCCGGATCCGACGACGGTAGACCGGCTGCGAACACAGATCGGCGCGCTTTCGACGGCCACCCTGAAGCAGTTGGATTCTTCCCTTCCCTGGTACCGCAACCTGCGTCCCGACGAGCGGTCCGCGCTTGGCCTGGTCGCCCAGAAGGGCATCGCATCCTTTGTCAACTGGTATCAGAAGCCGGTCTCCCCTGCCTGGGTCCTCAGTGATGTATTCGGGACTGCCCCTACCGAACTTACGCGTTCCATCAGTCTCCAGAAAGCTCTCCAGCTCATTCGCGTCGTCGTGCAGGTAGTGGAGGATCAGGTTCCAGACCTTGCCGCGGATGCCGACCAGTGGCCGCTTCGGGAGGCCGTGCTCAGGTACTCCCGTGAGGTCGCTTTTGCGGCAGCCGATGTGTACGCCCGGGCGGCCGAAACGCGCGGTTCATGGGATACGCGGCTTGAAGCGTTGGTGGTGGACGCCATTCTGCGGGGAGAAAGCTCCGACGCACTGCGCTCCCGGATCGCTGCGGTGGGCTGGAAGTCCCAGGCACCGATCACGGTCATGGTTGGCAGCTCTCCCGCTGAACCGAACGCCATGTTCCTCAATGAGCTACGCCGCACAACCGGCCGGCTGGCGGAAGACACCCTGGTCGGTATCCAGGGGGATCGCCTCATCCTTGTCCTCGGAGGTGTCCAGGACCGCGATAACTCCTATTCCAGGCTGAGCGAGCTTTTCGGACCGGGCCCAGTGGTCTATGGGCCTGAATCCGTTTCCCTCGTCGCCGCCAGCGGTTCCGCCCAGGCCGCCTTCGCGGGGCTCACGGCCGCGCGCGCGTGGCCGTCGGCCCCACGTCCTGTAGCTGCCGACGATCTATGGCCGGAACGCGTCATTTCCGGCGACGAAACGGCCCGCAAGGCGCTGCTGCGAAACATCTACCGCCCTCTGGCCAGTGCGCAGAACGGTCTTGAGGAGACGCTCTCGGCGTACATCGCCCTCGGACATTCCCTGGAAGCTACCTCCCGCGAACTGTTCGTCCACGCCAATACGGTGCGCTATCGTTTGCGGCGCGTGTGCGACATCACGGGATGGGATCCGCTGCTTCCTCGCGAGGCTTTTGTTCTCCAGACAGCCCTCGTCATCGGCCGTCTCTCTCCGCCGCCCAGAGGTGCGGCGGAGCGTCCGTCGACACGGATGGATCGGACGGCATCGTTGTAGACTTCCTACAAAGTGGCTCGGGGAGCTTCGTGCACCCGAACACCCTGCTTCTGACCACCCATTTGGAAAGCTTGATACGTGCTTGCAATTCTCTGCCCTGGACAAGGCTCCCAGTCCCCCGGATTCCTCAATCCCTGGCTTGATCTCCCGGGTGTACGCGAGCATCTGGCGGCTCTCAGCGAATCCGCCGGTGTCGACCTGGTGCGGCACGGCACTGTTTCTGACGAAGAAACCATCCGGGATACGGCAGTGGCACAACCGCTCATCGTTGCTGCGGGTCTGGTAGCTGCCCGTGTGCTTCTCGGTACTACACCGTTGACCTCCGCCACAGTCGTGGCCGGGCACTCGGTGGGTGAATTGACCGCCTCCGCCGTCGCGGGCGCACTGACCGAGCAGGACGCAGTCGCGCTGGTACGCACCCGTGCGCAATCAATGGCGGCTGCAGCCGCCGCCACGCCGACCGGTATGAGCGCTGTTCTGGGCGGGGAGCCCGCCGATGTCGCTGACGCTTTGCAACGGCACGGACTTACCGCTGCGAATGCCAATGGCGGCGGTCAGATTGTTGCGGCCGGCACACTCGATCAGCTGGCCTCACTTGCTGCCGATCCGCCACAGAGAGCGCGCGTTATCCCACTCAAGGTGGCGGGCGCCTTCCATACCCACCACATGGCTCCCGCGGTGGAAGCCCTTGAAGCTCTTCGGCCCTCACTTTCACCCACGGCTCCTCTCGCCACGCTACTTTCCAACTACGACGGCGAACCAGTCGCCTCCGGGGAGCTGAACCTTGATAGCCTGATCGCGCAGATCTCCCGTCCCGTTCGATGGGACCTGTGCATGCAGCGGCTTCAGGACATGGGCGTCTCGGGAGTGCTTGAGCTTCCGCCCGCGGGTACGCTGACAGGGCTGGCGAAACGCGGGATGCGCGGCACAGCCAGCCTCGCAGTCAAAACGCCTGAGGACATCGACGACGCGCGGGACTTTATGGAAGAGCATTCGCGCACCGCTCCCCCGGCGGACGCCCCCATCGTCAAAGGAAACGCGTGACTACACCTACCCTCAAACAGTCCACACTGCGCGAGCACACCCGCATTCACGGCCTGGGCATCTACCGTCCCGAGGTAATTGTCACCAACGAGGACATCTGCCAGTGGATTGATTCCTCCGACGAATGGATCCGTCAACGAACGGGAATCGTTACGCGTCACCGGGCTGACAAGGACACCAGTGTCATCGATATGGGAGAAGCAGCAGCGCGGGCCGCTCTCGCGGACGCAGGTATCGAAGCCTCCCAGCTGGGCGCCGTGCTGGTCTCGACCGTTACACATCCGTACGCAACCCCGTCCGCAGCCGCGCAACTGGCTGACCGCCTGGGGGCTACCCCTGCGCCGGCGTATGACATCTCGGCGGCCTGCGCCGGTTACTGCTACGGCATTGCCCAGGCCGATGCCCTGGTGCACGCGGGAACTGCCGATTACGTACTCGTGGTTGGCGTGGAGAAGCTCTCCGATTTCATTGACAACACGGAACGCACTATTTCCTTCCTGCTTGGTGATGGAGCCGGAGCAGTTGTCATTGGTCCCTCGGACTCGCCTGGCATCGGCCCTTCTGTATGGGGCTCGGACGGCAGCAAGCACGAATCGATTCGTATGACGCATTCGCTGCTCGATGTGCGTGAACTCTCTTCTGCGGCGCTTTCGGGCGGTCCGGAAGCGCTGGCCTCAGCCGCGGAATCCGCAATCTGGCCCACCATGCGCCAGGACGGCCCGACCGTTTTCCGGTGGGCGGTCTGGGAAATGGCGAAAGTGGCGCAGCAGGCGCTCGACGCCGCCGGAATCCGAGCAGAGGACCTCGTTGCCTTCGTCCCGCACCAGGCGAACATCCGGATCATTGACGAGATGGTGAAACAGTTGGGACTGCCCGAGCATGTGGCTGTAGCTCGGGATATTGTCGATGCCGGCAACACCTCCGCTGCTTCCATTCCCCTTGCAATGCATCGCCTGCTGTCCGAGAACCCAGACCTTAGCGGAGGTCTTGCCCTGCAGATTGGGTTCGGGGCCGGGCTCGTCTTTGGAGCCCAGGTGGTTGTGCTCCCGTAGTTTTCCACTTCAGCCCGCACCGTGCGGTCTGATCGAATCGATCCGGATACACCGGACTCAAAGAAAAGGAGCCATCATGGCTAGCAACGAAGAGATCCTCGCAGGACTGGCAGAAATCGTCAACGAAGAGACCGGCCTGGCGCCCGAGTCCGTGGAGACGGACAAATCCTTCACCGACGACCTGGACATTGACTCAATTTCCATGATGACCATCGTTGTCAACGCCGAGGAGAAGTTCGGCGTGCGCATTCCGGACGAGGAAGTCAAGAACCTCAAGACCGTCGGCGATGCAGTGAATTTCATCGCCAACGCACAGTCCTAGTGGCGTGCGGCGGTGGCTTCCTGAAGTCGCCATCGCCGCCTCATCAGGCACATTTTCCACACGGAAACAACGACGCATCAGAGAGTGAACCATGGCACGCAAAGTAGTCATCACCGGCTTGGGCGCCACCACCCCCATCGGCGGCGATGTTCCCACCATGTGGGCAAACGCGCTGAAGGGCGTCTCCGGCGCGCGCACCATCGAGGCCGACTGGGTCGCCGAGTACGAGCTACCGGTCACTTTCGCTGCCCAGGTTTCGACTCCGGCAAGCGAAGTCCTTTCCCGCGTGGAGGCCAAGCGAATGGACCCCTCCACCCAGTTCGCGGTGATTGCTGCGCGTGAAGCATGGCGCGACTCCGGGATCGAAGAGGTTGACCACGATCGCTTCGCCGTGGCTTTCGCTACCGGAATCGGAGGCGTGTGGACCCTCCTGGATGCCTGGGATACCCTCCGGGCCAAGGGACCGCGGCGAGTCCTGCCGATGACGGTTCCCATGCTCATGCCCAACGGCCCGGCAGCAGCAGTCAGTCTTGATTTGGGGGCCCGCGCGGGGGCACATACTCCCGTGTCCGCGTGCGCATCCGGAACCGAAGCTCTTCATCAGGGACTTGAACTGATCCGGTCCGGAAAAGCCGACGTGGTCATGTGCGGTGGCGCGGAAGCCGCTATCCACCCGATGCCGATTGCGGCGTTTGCTTCGATGCAGGCTCTGTCTCGCCGCAATGATGATCCCGAGCACGCCTCCCGCCCCTATGATGTGGACCGCGACGGCTTTGTCATGGGCGAGGGCGCAGGAGCATTGCTACTCGAGGCGGAGGAGCATGCTCTTGCGCGCGGCGCAAAAATCTATGGGGAACTGGCGGGAACATCCGTCACCGCGGATGCGTATCACATCACTGCGCCGGATCCCGGGGGGCTGGGCGCTACCCGGGCTCTGAAGGCAGCGATGTTCGACGCGCGTGTTCAGCCGTCCGATATTGTGCATGTCAATGCACACGCCACGTCCACGCCTGTCGGGGACCAGCCGGAGTATGTCGCCCTCAAGACCGCGCTGGGGAACCAGGTGGAGTCAGTCGCTGTTTCGGCTACCAAGTCGCAGACAGGGCACCTGCTTGGAGCATCCGGTGCTGTTGAGGCGGTTATGACCGTGCTCGCCGTCTATGAGCGACGGGCTCCGGTTACCATCAACCTCGAGAACCAGGACCCGCAGATTCCGCTGGACGTGGTCACCTCCGCACGCGATCTGCCCTCGGGTGATGTCGTGGCGCTCAGCAACTCCTTTGGTTTCGGCGGCCACAATGCGGTCATCGTGGTGAAGAACGTCTAACCTGCGGGAAGTGACGCAGAGCAGAAATGCGGCCCGGGTACCAACTGGTACCCGGGCCGCATTGCCGCGAAGCGCAAGCGAATCAGTCAGCCGACTTGATGCAGCCAGCGGACTGGAGCTCCCTCTCCGGCATGCCGGAACGGTTCCAGTTCCTCATCCCATGATTCACCCAGTGCAAGCGAAAGTTCGTGGTAAACGGCCGCCGGATCACCGGCACCAGCCTCGTATGCATACCTGATGCGATCTTCGGTGACCATGACATTGCCGTGGACATCGGTGGTTGCGTGGAAGATGCCCAACTCCGGGGTATGCGACCAGCGGCCGCCGTCAGCGCCGGCGCTCTGCTCTTCGGTTACCTCGTAACGGAGGTGCGCCCACCCCCGCAGGGCAGAAGCCAGCTTGGCCCCGGACCCTTGCGCCGCAACCCAGGAGAGTTCCGCGCGGAACATTCCGGGCGCAGCAGGCTGCGGAGACCACTGCAAATCCACGCGCTGGTCGATGACCGATCCGACGGCCCACTCGATATGAGGGCACAACGCAGAAGGGGCTGAGTGTAGATACAAAACACCGCGCGCCATCACAACAGACATTCCATCCTCCATAGCTGTAGGTACGTCTTCCCCAACGACCTTCAGTTACAGGTGGTAGCGCCTGAGTTGCAGCGTGGCGATGATGTTCAGTGACGTTTCACTGGGACTCTCAGTCCACGAGTATTGAACTAGCATCATTCTGCCCTATGAAAACGAATGGCGCCACTGTAATTACCGCCGCAGTATTCCACAGCGCCCTGGGAAAAAATGCCGGCGGTCATGCCCGAGGGTGAGCCTGCTCGTAACTTCGGCGAAGCCGGTCTACTGAGACATGAGTATACAACTGAGTGGTTGCCAAGCTTTGGTGCCCGAGAAGTTCCTGCACTGCCCGTAAATCCGCGCCGCCGTCGAGCAGATGGGTAGCGGCCGTATGCCGCAGAGCGTGCGGGCCTCTGGCGCCGGTGCCATCGACCGACGCGAGCAATCTTTCCACGATGGACCGGGCCTGACGCTGGTCGAGGCGGCGCCCCCTTGGTCCGAGGAACAGAGCGGTCCCGCTGTCGGGACCGATCCAGAGCCTTCTTCCGCGTGTGAGCCAGTCGTTGAGTGCTTGAGCCGCCGGCACGCCATACGGCACGGTGCGCTCCTTGTTGCCCTTGCCGAGCACTCGGACAGTGCGTCGATCGTGGTCGAGGTCGTCGATGTCCAGGCCAACCAATTCACCGACACGGATGCCGGACCCGTACAGCAACTCAAGCACCGCACGGGAGCGTAGCGCTGCGGGGTCGCCTTCCAGCGCCGCCTCTAGGGTGGATGCCAGCAAGGGCTGCAGCTGGGATTCCGACAGGACGTCAGGTAGACCGTTCTGACGGCGAGGCGCTTTCAGCCGAAGTGCGGGGTTGTCTTGCAAATAACCTTCACGGGTAGCCCAGGCGAGAAAATTGCGGACCGTTGCTGCACGGCGGGCAATGGTTGCCCTGGAGAGCCCGTGCTGATCGAGTGAACCAAGCCATGCCCGCAGGCCACTTAAATCCACCCCCGTGAGATCCGCGATGCCCCGCTCGGCCGCGAAGGATGCAAAGTCCGCAAGGTCTCCCCGGTAGGCGCGCACAGTGTGGATTGAACGATTCCGCTCCCTGGAGAGGTAGCGAATGAATCCCTCCGCTTCACGGGTGAAAGGAGGTGGAAGGCTATCTCCAGAGAGTCCGCTCATGGCCTCCCTCTCCGTTCTGCCTGTGACGTGCTCCGCCTGTGACGCATGATCCAGCGGGTTCAGTCTGCGCCAGGATGCGTCAGCTCTCAAGGAGGCTCTCCGCCGCGGAGTGCAATTGCCCAGAACAAAGAAGCGACGCTGCTGGTTGCTCCGTTACCTTCGCGGCAGGAACTCAGGCGGCCGCTCCGGCTGCAACCGTAGCTTCCAGTTCGAGCAACGCACGTTTGACGGTGACGCCCGCCGCATAGCCTGTGATTGCTCCGCCGGCGCCCACTACACGATGCCCTGGTATGACCAGGGACAACGGATTGGCGCGTACCGCAGCACCAACTGCCCGCCCCATCAGTTCATTGCCCAGACCTTCTGCGATGTCTTTGTAGGTGCGGGTTTCTCCGTACGGAATATCAGCAACGGCTCCCCAGACGGCACGCTGGAACTCCGTCCCGGCGGGTAGACCATACGACAAAGGCTCGGCAACGGTTCCCCTGAAGTACCCGCGAAGCCAGTCACTCGTCCTAAGGAACACCTCGGACGCGGCTTCTTCATTGATGGCAGGCAGCTCCTCCGGAGCAGGTTCCAAGGAAGAGCGGTGCTGGGAGTCTGCCTGAATGGGCAATCCAAGCAGAACCGGAGAGGGCTCCGGCGAATGATACTCGTGGTAAACCCCAACGAGCGAGTCGTTCCCGGCCACGAGGACCAGTCCCCCGATCGGGCTGTCGATGATCGTGAAGATGTTCATGGTTGTTTCCTCTCTTGATGATTTATTACTGCAGGGTGCGGTGCTTTGCGGCGGGAATCGCTGACGATTCACCGGGAGCCCTTCCGCCATCCGCCGTCATCAGTTCGCTGGGCGAGCCCGTCGGTCTCCAGGCGGCCGAGACCCGCAAGAACGCCGGGAACACTGAGGCCGGCGACCGTCGCAAGCTTGTCCACTGTTGAGGACGAGCGAACCGGCAGAGCGTCCAGAAGCAGCAGGTCCCCGACCACCAGTCCGTCGTGCAGCGCCGGCTTGTCCTCGCGTCTTTCCTCAAGCTCGGCGAGCAGGGGGCCAGTCAACTCCGCCACCTCCGCGGCGTCTGTGACACAGATGGCGCTACCCTCCCGGAGGAGCCGATGACATCCAGCTGAATTGACGGAATGGACAGAACCGGGCACCGCTCCGACCGAGCGGCCCAGGCCGGCCGCGTGATGAGCTGTGCTGAGCGCTCCCGAACGCCATCGTGCCTCGACCACCACTGTGACCGAGCTGAGCGCAGCGATGATCCGATTCCGTTGGAGGAACCTGTAACGCGTGGGCGAGGACCCCGGTGGGACCTCCGACACCAGCAGTCCGTGACGAGCTACTTCACGCAGCAGATCCTCATTTCCGGCGGGGTAGTATCGGTCGATGCCGCAGGCAAGGACGCTCAGCGTCGGCAGCGGGTGATCCTCCCGTGCTGCTTTCAGCGCTCCCCGGTGAGCTCGCGCGTCAATCCCATAGGCACCCCCGGAAACGACGGTGTACCCGCGCGCGACAAGTCCGGCTGCCAGATCTCCGGTCACCTCCAATCCGTAACTGGTGCTGTCACGTGACCCGACGACCGCCACTACGCGTTCCTGCGAAGGGATCGGCACGGGGTTGTCTCCGCGTACCCACAGGCACATTGGTTCTTCAAGCTGAAGATCCGCGAGGGCTTTCGGCCACCAGTCCGACTCGGGGATGAGCAGGGTGCCTCCAAATCTGCGAACCGTTTCCAGATCCCTGAGGGGTGCGAGCGCGCCGACGCGAGTTTGCCAGCGGGCGATCGCCTGGATGAGGACATCCGTCCTCACCCGGTGTCCGCTTGCGTCCAGCACCTCGAGGAACACGCGGTGTACCTGGGGACCACACGATGTCGCGCCCGTGGCAATCTGCAGTGCTTCCACGGGTCCTGCCGCGGCCACGAGGGCCAGACCGACATTATCCAATGGTTCGAGGAGCCGAGCCAGTGCGGCGCGGGCAATTTGCTCTTCGCTCCACACGGAGCCGGTCATGCCGGCTCCTCCTGGGTTCGAAAGAGCAGTGCCGTGGTGACGTCGTCGGCATTGGGCGAGGACCTTCCCGCCAAATCAGCGATTGTCCACGCAACGCGGAGCACACGGTCATAGCCACGCTTGGTGATGGCTGCCTTCTCTATCTTCTTATCCACCGAGACAGTTGCCTTTCGGGTGAGCCGGAGGTCGTTGTGCAGCAGTGGCGCGGGAACTTCCGCGTTGGTCGAAAGCTCCCACTTGCTGAGCCGCTCGTGTTGAGCGGCTCGAGCGGCCGCAACGCGTGTGGCCACCGCAGCGGAAGTATCCGCTGCAGCTGTACCGGAGAAATCCTGCAGCGCGACCCGGTGCACGGCCAATTGCAGGTCGACGCGGTCGAGTAGCGGAGCGGACATGCGGTCGAAGTAGCGCCGGCGTTGCTGAGCTGAGCAGTTGCAGCCGATTCCCTTACCTGTAGCTTGTCCGCAGGGGCAGGGATTTGCGGCGAGAATCAGCTGAAAGCGTGCCGGATAGGTGGCTGTTCCTGCCGCGCGGTGGAGGACCAGTTCGCCGCTCTCCAGCGGTTCGCGAAGCGCATCCAGAATGCGGCGCTGGTATTCCGGTGCCTCGTCAAGAAACAGAACCCCGCGATGGGCGCGGGAGGCCGCACCCGGACGGGGTATGCCGCTGCCTCCACCGATGATCGATGCCGCGCTGGCGGTGTGATGCGGACTTTCGAACGGCGGCCGCCGTTGCAGCTCCCGACAGAATTCACTGTTGCCCAGGGAATGTATGGCGGTAACCTCCATAGCCTGCTTGTCGGTGAGGTCCGGGAGGATGCCGGGCAAGCGCTCGGCCAGCATGGTCTTCCCGGCTCCTGGCGGGCCCACCATCATCAGGTTGTGTGCACCGGCGGCAGCCACTTCCACCGCGAAACGAGCCTCGGACTGGCCGGCTACGTCAGACATGTCCTTCGGTATGACTACGGCGCCGGGCTGGTCTGCCCGCGCTGAAGCCTCAGACAGCTGCGGGGCAGGAAGCGCGACACACGCCGGATCCGCGCCGAACGCCAACGCAACCTCAGCGAGTGAGTCATAACTTCTCACCTCGGCACTCGGGACGAGGGCCGCTTCTGCAGCGTTTCCACTGGAGACGACGACGCTCGTAAAGCCGGCGTCCACGGCAGCCATGACTGCCGGGAGCACCCCACGAATGGGCCGAAGCCGGCCGTCCAGGCCGAGCTCGGAAAGAAACACGGTTCGCCCACAATTGCGCACATCCCCCGCCGCTGCCAAAGCGGACATGACGATTGCGAGATCGAAACCTGAGCCTCGCTTCGGCAACGACGCCGGAACCAGGTTGACTGTGATCTTCCGGCGGGTGAGGGGCAGGCCAGCATTGCGCGCCGCTGCACGAATTCGCTCTCTGGCTTCAGACAGTGAAGCATCCGGGAGCCCGAGCAGAACGAAAGCTGGAAGTGTCTGACCAATATCAGACTCAACTTCAACGATGTAGCCGTTCAATCCCACCAGGGAAACAGCATAGGAGCGGCCAAGCGGCATCAGCTCACCGCCCGCAGGTGCTCGATGACCGGTTCTTCCACGCCGCCATCCACGATCGCCACGGCGTCCACCCGGAAGCCGGAGAACCGGAGGTCGTGTGCCCGCGCCCAGCGCGATGCCAGAAGATACAGCCGTTCCAGTTTGCCCGGGGTGATTGCCTCTAATGGATGACCGTATGCCTCAGAGGACCTGGTCTTCACCTCAACAACCACCAGAGTGGCGCCGTCCACCGCTACAAGGTCAATTTCGCCGAGCGTACAGCGCCAGTTGCGGTCAATAATCCGCAGCCCTGCGTCCTCAAGATAGCGCGCCGCGAGGGCTTCTCCCCGTTTGCCGAGCTCGTCCTTGTGTCTCATGAAAACACCTCCGGTACCAGCGTGGATCAGCTGACTACCGGCGGTGCGCGGCTACATTCCTATGTGGGCAACTGCACGAAACCTGCCCGGTTGTGGAGCAGGAGTCAGGCCCCCAGTGATCCGTCCTTCGGAAGTGGGATGTCATCGGTCTTGGCCAGCTCCTCGACGTTTACGTCCTTGAACGTGATGACGCGCACGGTCTTGACGAACCGGGCCGAGCGGTAAACGTCCCACACCCATGCGTCATTCAGCGTGAGATCGAAGTAGATTTCCCCCTCCGCCGAACGGGCCTGAAGGTCAACGTGGTTAGCAAGGTAGAACCGGCGCTCCGTTTCGACCACGTAGTTGAAGAGGCTGACGACATCGCGGTACTCACGATAGAGCTGCAATTCCATGTCGGTTTCGTAGTTTTCGAGATCTTCGGCACTCATGACCCCATCATCTCCCAATATCGCCGGCAGCCACGCCGGGACCCGCAATAGCGGTGCCAAGACGCCACGTCCGACGATGTTCGACGCATGGACCCAGCCCGTCAATCGCGGCGCGGTGAGCAGACGTTGCATATCCCTTGTTGACGTCCCAGCCGTACCCCGGATAATCCTGCGCGAAGTCGATCATCAGCCGATCCCGTTCCACCTTGGCAAGGACACTCGCAGCAGCGACGCTCAAGCACTGCAAGTCTCCTTTGATCCGGGTGTGCACAGGGGCATCGCAACTGACTTCGGAAGAAGTTTCTGCGTCACCAAAAAGTGATCCCTGCGAAACAGGCGCCAGCCAGTTGTGGTTTCCGTCCAGGATGACGGCGTCCGGGCGTGCTTCGCGTATCACCTGCGACCAGGCGCGGTTCCCTGCGGCGCGGAGCGCCGCCATAAGACCCGTAGCGTCGATCTCCGCAGCTGTGGCATGCCCAACCCCGTATGCGGCCGCCCAGCGTTGGATCTTTGGCACCAGCGCTTCGCGGTCAGGCGCACTCAGGAGCTTGCTGTCCCGCACCCCCCGCAGGCCTTTCACAGTCGTCAGGTCGACCACCACCAGGCCAACAGTCACCGGCCCGGCCAAGGCGCCTCGCCCCACTTCGTCGCAGCCGGCGAGGAAGCGGTGCCCCTCGGCCAGGAAGGAACGTTCGTAGCGCAGCGTTGGAGCCTTTCCGGTCACGGCCCCGACTGTTCCCGCCCGGTGCTGCTCTGGGGTGCCTCAGGCACGTCAGCGAACACGTCCGGGTAGTTGTCCAGGAAGCCCATACGGTCCAACGGCCACGCGATCACGGAAGCCTTACCTTCGATGTCATCCACATCGATGAAACCACCACCGGGCTTGTCCGTGTTGGCCCGTGAATCCGCCGAAGCGTTCCGATGGTCACCCATGACCCAGATCTTTCCTTCAGGCACCGTGACGTCGAACGGCACGTCCGACGGGCTGGCACCCGGGAACAGGTACGGCTCGTCTAGTGCTTCCCCGTTGACCGTGATCCTTCCTTCGGCATCGCAGCAGATTACACGGTCACCCTCCAGACCAATGACACGCTTGACGAGATGCTGTTGGGACTCGTCGGGCACGAGGCCGACGAAGATGAGCGCATCCTTGAACCAGTTGCTGTCCGTCGTTCCAGCCGCAGGTTCGGGCAGCCAGCCCTGGGTATCGCGAAAGACGACGATGTCGCCGCGCTTGAGCTCGAAAGGCTCAGGCACAAGCTGGTTCACAAAGATGCGGTCGTCGATCTCAAGGGTGTTTTCCATCGACCCTGACGGGATGAAGAACGCGCGAAAGAGGAACGTCTTGATGAGGAACGAAAGCAGCAAAGCGACTGCGACGATGATGAGTACTTCCTTCGCCCAGCTGCCGAGGCTGCGGGCGGCTGACCCACCGGAAGCAACCTCTTTGTCCGGGGAGGTGGAACGGGAAGTCTCTGCTGGGTCTCCCGCGCCGTCGTTCGGCGCCCCCGAGTGGGCTTTGGCCATTATCTGCTGTTCCTCTGCTGTGTGTTCGGAGAAAGTCGGGCCGACGATGAAGAATCCGCAGGGCGCGGTATTGCGGTGAAACGGTCGAAAGGCCACAGCACGTGGGTTGCACGGCCAATAACCCGTTCCTGGGAGACAAGCCCGCCGCCTGGTGCGCCCAACAGCCCGCGCGAGTCAAAGGACTCCGAACGGTGATCACCCATGAGCCATAATTTACCCTCTGGAACTGCTACCTCGAACTGCGTATCACTCGGCTCGTCCATGGGGAAAACGTAAGGCTCCGCAATGGCGTTCCCGTTGACGGACAGTCGCCCTGCAGAATCGCAGCACACCACGGTATCTCCACTCGTGCCGATCACACGCTTCACGTAGTTTGTCCCGGAGACGCCGACACCGAAGAAGTGCGCTGCATCCGATATTGCCTGCTGGAGCCCGCCCTCGCCTAGCGGTGCGAACGATCCCCTGCCGTCAAAGACGACGACGTCGCCTCGCTTGATATCGCCGAAGACGTAGTCGGTCTTTGAAACCAGGACACGATCATTTTCTTCGAGCAGCGGCTCCATTGAACCGGAGGGTATGTAGAAGATATCGGCGAGCAGTGCCCTGACGGCGACGACGGCAACACAGACGAAAGCCACGGCACAAAAGGCGAAGCGCCGGCCCGTGATACCGGGCCAGCGCTTCGGCTGCTGCCTGGAGGGTTTCCGTCCGTCGGAAAATTCAGGCATAGACAGGAAGAAAGTTACTTGGCGGTCTTTGGATCGCGCTTTTCCTTGATCTTGGCAGCCTTGCCGCGAAGATTGCGCATGTAGTACAGCTTCGCGCGGCGTACGTCACCCTTGCTGACTACCTCGATCTTGTCGATAACCGGGGAGTGCACCGGGAAGGTACGCTCCACGCCGACCCCGAAGCTGACTTTGCGGACCGTGAAGGTTTCACGAACGCCGTCGCCCTGGCGGCCGAGAACGAAGCCCTGGAAGACCTGAACACGCGTGTTCTTGCCTTCAATGATGTTGACGTGAACTTTGAGCGTGTCACCCGCACGGAAGTCGGGAACGTCATTACGCAGCGATGCTGCGTCCACATTGTCGAGAATATGCATGAAATTGCTCCTGGTGAACGCCACAGGTCCCTCACGTTGGTCACAACGACCAAGACCTGCATGCAGGCGGTTGCCGTTGAAGATTAGATACCGTCATGCCCTTTGGCGCACTCCGGAGTGCCATCCTGTTGGTTACGCTCCCCCTGTGGCAGGTGCGTACCAGTTGACACAAGCTTCAATTATGCCACAACGACGGAGACAGCCGGAATCCAGCGACTAATCCGGCGAGGACATGGCGGCACGTGCCACTTTCCCCTCCACGACGGCGAAACCGTGCATCGTGAGTACGGCGCGGTCTGCCGCGTCCAGGCCTGCCGGGTCGAGCTTCTCGAGGAGGTCCGGCCGTCGCAGCGCCGTCCTGCGCAGCTGCTCGTCACGCCGGTGACGCGCAATGCGCGCATGGTTTCCGCTGAGGAGAACTTCAGGAATATTCAGGTTCCGCCAGGAGGAGGGCTTCGTGTACACCGGGTACTCCAGCAAGCCGTCCGAGTGCGATTCTTCGACGAGGGATTCCGGGTTGCCAACAACTCCGGGCAAGAGCCGGGCCACTGCCTCCACTATCGCGAGCACAGCGACCTCGCCGCCGTTCAACACGTAGTCGCCCAGGCTAAGCGGAAGTACGTCGAACGAACCTTCGGCCCAGTCGAGCACCCTCTCGTCGATTCCTTCATAGCGCCCGCAGGCGAACACCAGGTGTTCTTCCTGAGCCAGTGTCGATGCCATCGCTTGAGTGAAGACCGTTCCAGCCGGTGATGGGACGATGAGGACCGGTCGTTTATTTTCCCGCACCGTCTCCAGCGCCTGTGCCCACGGTTCCGGTTTCATCACCATACCGGCCCCACCGCCATACGGTGTGTCATCGACGGTCCGGTGGCGGTCGGTGGTGAAGTCTCGAAGATTATGGACCTCGAGCGTCAGCAGACCATCATTCCGGGCCTTCCCGATCAGTGAAAGATTGAGTGCTTCCAGGTACTCCGGAAAGATGCTGACGACGTCGATACGCACTAGTTGCGGTCTGCCTTTCCTTCAGCGTTGCCGCCCTCCGCGGAATCGGATTCTGCCTGGTTCGATCCAGGGAGGTTCAGCTCAAGCAGGCCTTCTGGAGGGGTCAGGACAACAAAGCCACCCTCGACATCGACCTCGGGAACAATCTCCTCCACGAACGGCACCAGAATCTCTTGACCATCGGAGCCTTCAATGATGAGCAGGTCCTGGACCATCAGGGTGCGCAGAGCGCTGACCCGGCCGACGACGGCGTCTCCTACACGCACCTCGAGTCCCACCAGCTCGTGCTCGTACCAGGCATCGCCGTCGTCGTCTGAAGTGCCACCGGATTCGATGAAGAGCTTCGCACCTCTCAGCAGCTCGGCAGCGTTGCGGTCCGAAACCTCCTCGAACCCGAGGATCAGGATGTCCTTGTTCCAACGGGCGCTGGAACAGGTGAGCGGTCCCTGAGCTTCCGGCTCCACCCGGAAGACGGCGCCGGGCTCGAACCGCTCCTCAGGGGCGTCCGTGAAGAGCTGAACGGTTACTTCACCCCGAATACCGTGGGGCTTTCCAATGCGGGCGACCTGCAGATCCATGGATTCTCCGGTAGGTAGAGAGCGTGTCGATACAGTAAAAAGTCCGGCCCCAACGCCTTGAGAGTTGGGGCCGGACTTCTGGCATAGGTGCTGCTGATCAGCGGCGGCGATCGGTATCCACGACATCTACCCGCACCGGCTCGCCATCCGCAAGAGCGGAAATGACGGTGCGCAATGCGCGCGCCGTGCGTCCCTGCCGACCGATGACACGGCCGAGGTCTTCCTGATGCACACGAACCTCCAGAGTCTCACCGCGACGGTTCGACTTGGAGGATACCTGCACATCATCAGGGCTGTCCACGATTCCGCGGACGAGGTGCTCCAGCGCTTCAGCAAGCAACTTACTCAGCCTCGGTGGCTTCAGCCTCAGGCTCGTCGGCCTTCTTGCTCTTCGGCGTGATTGCCTCGGGAACAATGACGGAACCCTTTTCAGGAGCCGTGAAGGTCTCCTTGGGAGCCTTGGTCTTCAAGGTGCCTTCCTGGCCCTCGATACCCTTGAACTTCTGCCAGTCACCGGTGATCTTCAGGATCGCGGCGACCTGCTCGGAGGGCTGTGCGCCCACGCCGAGCCAGTACTGTGCACGATCCGACTTGACCTCGATGAATGAGGGCTCCTCGGTGGGGTGGTACTTGCCGATTTCCTCAATGGCACGGCCATCACGCTTGGCGCGGGAGTCCATGACGACAATGCGGTAGTACGGTGCGCGCATCTTGCCGAAGCGCTTCAGACGAATCTTTACGGCCACTTGTGTGGTCACTCCTTGTTGATCAAAAGGGCGAACTCCGGTTTCTGCACCCGTGGGGCGGGCCATACATTTGGGAGCTCTGAAGGACACAACGCACGCAGAGAGAGGGGCTGCGCAGATTGGGTACGAATCCATTGTGCCAGAAGTTGATGCTTCCCGGCGACCTGGCGCACGTTCAGCTCGCTGAAACCCTGAGCTTGTTTCGCCACGGGTCGTCGAACCGCAGTTCCTGGCCGGTGTGATGGTGCTCAATACCTGCACTTTTCAAGCGCTCAGCCAGTGCCCCAACTTCATCCGCAAGAGGTACGCGGATAAGGACTTCCCCGAGCCCCAGTGTGTCCTTGCGCAGGCCTGCGCCACGACTGTTCCAGACGTTCATCGCCATGTGGTGGTGGTAACCTCCGGCGGAGACGAACAGCGCCTGCCCGTGCCAGCCGGCAGTGCGCTCGAACCCGAGGGTACTCACATAGAACTGCTCTGCCGTCTGCACGTCCCCCACCTGCAGATGAACGTGCCCGACGTCGGCGGCCGCCTGCTGCTGTTTGGTCACCGACTCCTCTGTCAGGTTACTTTCCAGATATTGCCTCGCAGGAAGTGGAGCATTGTCCATGACGACGGTCCGCTTTCCTTCGCTGGTAGTCCAGTCCCAGGTTTCCCGCGGCTTGTCGAAATACAGTTCGATCCCGTTGCCTTCGGGATCAGAGAAGTAGAACGCCTCGCTGACCAGATGATCTGCGCTTCCCACGTACCGGCCTTCTGAGGACTGCGCGACATGAGCCGCGGATGCCACGGTTGCGGCAAGATCGGCGCGGTCCCTGAAAAGCAGTGCGGTATGGAACAGCCCCGCTTCAGTGGGATCGGGCAACTTCAAGCCGGCGGCTGGAGCAAGGTGAATCAGCCGTTCGCCGGCTCGTCCCAGGTACAGCCCGCCGTCGGATTCTGCGGTGTCGACCAGGCCAAGTGCGCTCCGGTAGTAGTTCGCCATCCGGTCAAGATCTCCGACCTTCAGCATCACAGTGCCCATTGCAGTATCCGCGGGAAGCAGGTCGTCGGTCATCACGATTCCTCCAAGTGTGTGGTTCACTCGATCCAACTACTTGAAGCTTAAAGTTATTCCCAGCAACACTGTACGGTCAAGCATCAACTCCCAGTTCAGGGCCTTTTTCCGCATGGTCTCGGATAAACCGGCGAAGGATGGTGTTCCCTTCCTCAGTGTCCTGCGGACGATGCCCTCCGCCAACAACGCGATGCACCGCCCCAGTCCCCGCGAGGTACTCAGCGACCTCTTCGTAGAGCGGCTCCCAACCACCGGTCAGGACGAGGGTGGGAACGCCGGGAACTATAGCGAGCGGAGCCGTCCATGGAGGCGCCTGCATCCTGAGACGCCGGGCGCGGTCACGATCTTCGGCGGTGTTCAGGGGCCGGGGTTCAGAACCGATAACCGCCCGGGCAAACTCCCTGCTGAAGTCCTCATCAGTCAGCTCGGCAGCGCGCATGAAAAGCGGCTCCACCCGCTCCCGGTGTGCTGCTGTTGCCGGCAGTTCTTTGGTAAGGGACAGGCAGGCCGGCTCAGCCAGAACGAGGGACCGGACAAGATCCGGCCTCTCGACGGCCAACATCATTGCCGACACGGCTCCTTGCGACGCCGCTACCAGATGACCGCCTCGCCCCAGTGCCTCCTCGACGATCTGCCGGTCCGCCTCGAAATCTGTCCTGAGCGGAGCAGCCACAGGATCAAACCCATGACGGCGTACAAACAGGCAGTCGAACTCACGTGCCATTCCGTGCTGTCTGGGCCAGGCAGCTGCACCAAAGGTTCCGGCACCATGCACGAAGACAACGCGATCACTTTTCATGACCTCAACCTAGCTGCCACCTCCGACAAACCCGTCCGGTTGGCGTTCCACCGTCCCGATCGAACTATTTCCCGAGGAACTTCTCGAAGCCCTTGGGCAAGTTCAGTGACGACGGATCGAAGTTTTCCTGCTGGCCGAAAGCGGCACCGGTGGGCACGGATGTGCGCTGACCGTTCCGACGCGCTTCTGCGGCAGCAGCCTCCTGGGCAGCCTTGGCCGGGTTGCCCGAGCGGGGCTTTTTCTTTCCCTTGGCGTTTGCCTTGCCCTTCCGTGCACCGCCATTGAAGCCGCCGGGACCTGGCATACCGGGCATGCCGGGAATGCCGCCACCGGCAGCCATCTTACGCATCATCTTCTGTGCCTGCCCGAAACGCTCGAGCAGCCCGTTGACCTCAGAGACGTGGACGCCGGAGCCGCGGGCGATGCGGGCGCGCCTCGAGCCGTTGATGATTTTGGGCGCGACCCGCTCATGGGGGGTCATTGAACGCACGATCGCTTCTACGCGGTCAATCTCGCGCTCGTCGAAGTTCTCCAGCTGCTCACGCATGTTCGCGGCGCCCGGCATCATCATGAGCATCTTCTTCATGGAGCCCATATTGCGAATCTGCTGCATTTGCGCAAGGAAGTCATCGAGGGTGAAATCCTCCTGGTCGGCGAATTTCTTCGCCATCCGGGCGGCCTCGTCCTTGTCCCATGCCTTCTCGGCCTGCTCGATCAGGGTGAGGATGTCTCCCATGTCGAGGATGCGGGATGCCATACGGTCCGGATGAAAGACCTCGAAGTCGGTGAGGGCCTCGCCTGTGGAAGCAAACATAACCGGCTTGCCGGTCACCGACGCCACAGAAAGGGCGGCGCCGCCGCGGGCGTCGCCGTCCAGCTTGGTCAGAACCACACCGGTGAAGTTGACGCCCTCGTTGAAGGCCTGTGCGGTATTCACCGCATCCTGGCCGATCATCGCGTCAATAACGAAGAGCACTTCATCCGGGTTGACGGCATCACGGATGTCCGACGCCTGCTGCATGAGCTCGGCATCGATGCCAAGACGGCCGGCGGTGTCGACAATGACGATGTCGTGGAGCTTGGTTCGTGCCTCGGCGACGCCCTGTCGGGCAACATCCACAGGATTGCCGGTCGACGCCTCGAATTCGGAACTCACACCGGGATGTGGAGCGAACACGGGAACGCCTGCGCGCTGCCCGTTGACCTGCAGCTGCTTGACCGCGTTGGGACGCTGGAGATCACAGGCAACCAGCAGAGGACTATGGCCCTGGCCCTTGAGCCACTTGGCCAGCTTGCCCGCCAAGGTGGTTTTGCCTGCACCCTGAAGACCGGCAAGCATGATGACCGTGGGCGGGTTCTTGGCGAGTCGGAGGCGTCGCGTCTCGCCGCCGAGGATGCCCACCAGCTCCTCGTTCACAATCTTGACAATCTGCTGTCCGGGGTTGAGGGCCTGTGAGACCTCAAGACCAAGGGCGCGTTCCTTGACCTGCGCTGTAAAGGCGCGAACCACCGGCACAGCAACGTCCGCGTCAAGCAGGGCGCGACGGATTTCACGAACCGTTGCGTCGACGTCCGCCTCCGACAGCCGGCCCTTTCCGCGCAGGTTCTTGAAGGTCGCTGTCAACCGGTCTGAAAGTGAATTGAACACGGTGCGTGAACTGCTTTCCTCGAACTCAAGTGGATTCAACTATCTAGGGTAGCAACTGGGTTCGCTCCAACAGGCAGCAGACAGCTACCCCCTTGCAGTGGCAGGGTGTTAAGGGTGACTACTCATGCGATTGACGAACAGGCTTCCGGACACCAATTCCAGGGGCAGGCCATCAAGACGTTGCTGATCCTCGGCGCCTCTGGCGACCTCACCGGCCGCCTGCTGTTGCCCGGGCTGGCGCGGCTGGTGAGACACGGGAAAGCCGAAGGGATAACCCTGGTCGGAGCCGGCTCGGACGCCTGGAGCACTAAGGACTGGCAGGAGCGCCTCGCCACGTCCTTCGCCGCTGCATCGCCGGATACCGGTACCCGCAACGATGACGGCGCTCTTGAACAGATCTGCGCGGCCAGTACTTATCATCAGGTTGATGTCACAGCGGAGGGTTCACTGGCAGAGCTGATTGCCGGCCTCCAGCCGCCGGTCGCGATCTATTTCGCACTGCCGCCGGCCGTCAGCGAGAAGGCCTGCGCCACACTCGAACCTGAGGACCTCCCGGACGGATCACGCCTGGTGATGGAGAAACCGTTCGGCACCGACAGGGAATCGGCAACCCGATTGAACACGATTCTGGGCCGGTTGGTGCCTGAAGACCACATCCACCGGGTGGACCATTTCCTCGGTAAGGCGACGGTGCTGAACATCCTTGGACTGCGGTTCGCGAACCGCCTGCTGGAACCGGTGTGGAACAGCCTCCACATCGATTCGGTAGACATTGTCTTCGACGAGAAGCTGACACTCGAAAACCGTGCGCGCTATTACGACGGCGCTGGTGCGTTGAAGGATATGATCCAAAGCCACCTGCTGCAGGTGATGGCTCTCATCGCAATGAATGCGCCCTCGACGCTGCACGAGCGGGACCTGAGGGACCATATCGGAACCGTGCTGAGGGCCAGCTCGGTGCACCCGGATTTCCGTTCCAGTACCCGACGCGCCCGCTACACCGCGGGAAGCATCGACGGGCGCGAGGTTCCAAATTATGTGGATGAGAGCGGCGTCGATCCATCCCGTGGCACCGAGACGCTCGCCGAAATTGTAGTGTCAATCAACAACGAGCGGTGGGCGGGAGTTCCATTCCGCTTGCGGTCAGGAAAGTCCCTCGGCCGGACCCGCAAGGAAGCAGTGATTACCTTCAAGCCGGTTAACCACCTTCCGGACGGCTTCACAGGAGTGGACTCCCCTACGCGGCTGCGCATCGGCTTCGGTCCGGACACCCTTGAGTTGGACCTCGATGTGAACGGTCCCGGCGACGTATTCTGCCTGGACCGGGCAACCCTGCAGGCGGAACTGAATGCCTCGGAACTCCTGCCCTACGGTGAAGTTCTTGACGGCGTGCTGTCCGGTGACCCCACGCTGTCCGTACGCGGCGACACGGCTGAGGATTGCTGGCGCATCGTGGAACCGGTGCTGGAGGCCTGGAAAGCAAACGATGTACCGATGGACGAATATCCAGCGGGATCGGCCGGTCCGTCGAACTGGGGTACAGCCGAAGTGGGAGGCGAAAAATAGTGCAGCTATGGCGGGATAGGCCGATCCCATCCCGCCACAGCTGCACAAAACATCCTTGGAACGCTAGAGCGCCGCTTCCCCGCGTTCGCCCGTACGGACGCGGACGGCATCTTCCACCGGGAGGACCCACACCTTCCCGTCGCCAGCCCGGCCCGTGTTTGCTGTTGAGACCAGCACGTCCACGATGTCGGTGACCGAGGCGTCCGACACAAGCACCTCTACGCGGGCTTTCTGGAGGAGGTCGACGGTGTACTCCGCTCCCCTGTAAACCTCCGTGTGCCCGCGCTGGCGGCCGTAACCGCTCGCCTGGCTGACGGTAAGGCCCTGAACGCCGTAGTCCTCCAAGGCTCCCCTGACGCTGTCCAGTTTGTCCGGACGAACAATGGCAGTAACCAGTTTCATGACGTCACCTTCTGCTGGCCGGGATCGGCAACGGAGACCTTGGCGGTTGCGTGGAACGGGTGGAACTGTCCTCCAACGCCGAGCCCTCCGAATTCGTAGGCAGTTTCCGCGTGTTCGGAAAGGTCGACGCCGGACACTTCGTTGTCGGCAGTAACCCGGAACCCGATGGTCTTGTGGATCGCCAGCCCGATCACGGCCGTCATCACCGCAGACAGCGTTACGGCTACCAGGACAGAGACGATCTGCGCGACAAGCTGACCGCTGCCGCCGCCATAAAACAACCCGCCGCCTTCGCCGTCGACAGGCAGGGCAATGAAGCCGATCGCGATGGTTCCCAGGGTGCCCGCCACCAGGTGCACTGCGACCACATCGAGTGAGTCATCAAAGCCGAGCTTGTACTTCAAGCCGACTGCCAGCGCACACACGGCACCCGATACCAGACCCAGTCCGACCGCTCCGATGGGACTGACACTTGCACAGGCCGGCGTGATGGCAACGAGGCCGGCGACGATGCCCGAGGCTGCTCCGAGGGATGTGGGCCGGCCGTCGCGGAAACGCTCGAGGACGAGCCAGCCGACCATTGCTGCTGCGGGCGCGGCCATGGTGTTGACCCAGATCAGCCCCGCTTCTTCGGCAGTACTTGCGGCACCGCCGTTAAAACCGAACCAGCCGAACCACAGCAGGGCGGCGCCAAGCATGACCAGCGGGACGTTGTGCGGCCGGTGTGCAGGGTCCTTGCCGAATCCCTGCCGCTTGCCGAGGATGATGGCCAGTACCAGTGCCGCGACGCCGGCGCTGATGTGGACGACGGTGCCGCCCGCGAAGTCAATGGCCTCACCGACGGTGCTTCCGATAGCGCCCTCGGCACTGAGCAGTCCGCCGCCCCAGACCATGAAGGCCAGCGGGCAGTAGACGGCTGTGACCCAGATGGGCACGAAGAGCGACCAGGCGCCGAACTTGGCGCGGTCCGCGATTGCGCCGCTGATCAGGGCCACCGTGATGATCGCAAACGTAACGCCGTAGCCTGCGCCGATCATGTCCTCTGTTCCGATGAGGCCCTCAAGCCCGAAGGAGGAGAACGGATTCCCGAAGAGCTGGGCAACGCCGTCGCCCCCCGTCATCGAGTAGCCCCACAGCACCCAGACGATACCCACCAGTCCGACGGCGATGAAGCTCATCATCATCATGTTCAGTGCTGCTTTTGCGCGGGTCATGCCGCCGTAGAAAAATGCCAGTCCGGGGGTCATCAGCAATACCAGGGCGGCGGAAACCATGACCCAGACGTGACCTGCTGTCAGATCCATCGTTACGTCCTCTCGCGAGTGGCGGGCACTTCCCGCTGCAGAGAAGTCTTGCAACGACGTGTTTCAGCACGTTGGGAACTGTGTTGCCGGGAGGTTACGCCGGACGCACTGACGTAAAGAGTGCGTGTCCCCGGTGTTTCCGCCGTGTTTCGCGGGTGGAGCGGAACCTTGAACCGCCGTCCCTGGGTCAGTTCAGGAGCGCGTCGACAAATTCCTCGGCTTCGAACGGCGCGAGGTCATCAGCGCCCTCACCCAGACCGATCAGCTTGACCGGTACCCCCAGCGAGCGCTGGATTGCGACGACGATGCCGCCCTTGGCGGTACCGTCCAGTTTGGTCAGGACGATTCCCGTGATGTTGACAACCTCTGAGAACACCTTGGCCTGGTTCAGACCGTTCTGACCGGTGGTGGCGTCAAGAACGAGCAGCACCTCGTCGACGGTGCCCTGCTTCTCAATGACGCGCTTGACTTTGCCGAGTTCGTCCATCAAGCCAACCTTGTTCTGCAGGCGGCCGGCGGTATCGATCATGACGACGTCGACCTCACCTTCGATTCCAGCCTTGACCGCCTCAAAGGCCACGGAGGCAGGATCTGCGCCGTCGACATCCGATTTCACCGTGGGCACCCCAACCCGCTGTCCCCAGGTAGCCAACTGTTCCGCAGCGGCTGCGCGGAAGGTGTCTGCTGCACCGAGCAGCACGTCCTTGTCCTCCGCCACGAGCACACGGGCGAGCTTGCCGACCGTGGTGGTCTTTCCCACGCCGTTCACTCCGACAACCATCACAATGGCGGGGCGGTCAGCGTGGCGGTCGGTGGCAAGCGACCGGTCCATCGTGGGGTCAACGAGCTTGATGAGCTCCTCCCGGAGCATCCCCTTGACCTCCTCCGGACTGCGGCTGCCCGCAATTTTCACGCGTTCGCGAAGAGCATCGACAAGTTCGGTGGTCGGTTCAGTTCCGAGGTCCGCCAGGAGCAGCGTTTCCTCGATCTCGTCCCAGACGTCCTCATCGATGCGGTCGCGGGACAACAGTGCCAGGAGGCCTTTGCCGAGCGCATTGTTTGACTTCGCCAGTCTGGCGCGCAGTCTGGCCAGGCGGCCCTGCACCGGATCTGGAGTCTCGACCGGTACGGTCTCGACGCCTGTCCGGGTGTCCTCAAGATCCCTGAGGTCATCAGGCACGACGACGTCCGGCCCGGTATCGAGGCCGGAGGGCCTCTCCAGAGTGTCGGTTCCGACGCCGCGTGAGGCGGTACCGCCGTCGTCGTCCGCGTCCCGCGTGGTGGAGTAGGTACCCGGCGGGGTGCGGCGGGAACGCACCAACAGGGCTGCAAGCGAACCCAGAACAGCCAGGGCGACGACGATGTAAATAACTATCGGGAGGATCTCATTCACGCTTCCAAGCTTCTCACACGGCCGCCCGGCAGTTGGGGCGCGCAGAAACTGGGAGAATCATGAATCGTGGTTGCTTTCAGAAACTTTCTCCGACGCACGAAACCCGGCTCCGCCGCTGAAGAACGCCCGCGCCTGCCGCGCGAGATCAAGGTACTCATCGCCGCGGCCTTCGTCATCGCGATCGGCTTCGGGCTCGTTGCGCCGGTGCTCCCGCAGTTCGCCCAGAGCTTCGGCGTGGAAGCGACAGCCGCTGCCGTGATCGTCAGCGCCTTCGCGTTCACCCGGCTTGTCTTTGCGCCCGCCGGCGGCAAGTTGGTCGAACGCCTCGGTGAGCGTCCGGTGTATGTGGCCGGCCTGCTGATCGTCGCGCTGTCGACGGCGGCATGCGCGTTCGCAGCTGACTACGGGCAGTTGCTGGTCTTCCGCGGCCTTGGCGGCATCGGCTCGACCATGTTCACAATCTCGGCGATGGGTCTCATCGTTCGTATTGCCCCTGCTGGGATGCGTGGACGGGTGACGGGCGCCTATGCCTCGGCGTTTCTCCTCGGAAGCATTGCCGGCCCGTTCCTGGGCGGATTGCTGGCCGGGTTCGGCCTGAGGGTTCCGTTTCTTGTGTATGCGGGCGCGCTGCTGATTGCGGCCGCCGTCGTCTTCTTCCAGCTCAAGGACTCCACGCTGGGCACCCGCACGGCAGCTGCCGCCCAGCCGGTCCTCACCGTGCGGGAAGCCGTCCGGGATTCGGCCTACCGGGCCGCGCTCGTGTCCGGCTTCGCAAACGGTTGGGCGTCCTTCGGCGTGCGCATGGCGCTCGTGCCGCTGTTCGCAGCGGCAGTGCTCGGAGCAGGCCCGGAGGTGGCGGGAATCGCCCTCGCCTTCTTCGCCGGCGGGACTGCACTCGCTCTGACGGTCTCCGGCAGGCTGGCCGATTCACTCGGCCGGAAACCGCTCGTACTCACCGGCCTGGCCGTCAACGGCGCCGCGATGGCGTGTCTTGGCCTCACCGCGGATGTGACGACATTCCTAGCCGTCTCAGTGGTCGCCGGCATCGGCGCGGGCATCCTCAACCCGGCACAGCAGGCGGCCGTCGCCGACGTCATCGGCAATGACAGGAGCGGCGGAAAGGTGCTGGCCGCCTTCCAAATGAGCACCGATACCGGAGCCATCTTCGGGCCGATCCTGGCCGGGCTGCTCGTCGATGCCTTCTCCTACGGCTGGGCCTTCGGGCTCACCGGTGTGACGGCCCTGGCGGCGCTTCTGATGTGGACGGCGGCACGCGAAACGCTGGTTGATGCGAACCTGTCAGTCAGGCGTCCACCAGCCGCTGGCTGATCACGGTAGACACGCCGTCGCCGCGCATCGTCACGCCATAGAGCGCGTCCGCCACCTCCATGGTGCGTTTCTGGTGGGTGATGACGATGAGCTGGCTGGATTCCCGCAATTCTTCGAAGATGGTGATGAGCCGGCCAAGGTTGGTGTCATCAAGTGCCGCTTCCACCTCGTCCATCACATAGAACGGCGAAGGGCGGGCCTTGAAGATTGCCACCAGGAGTGCGACGGCGGTGAGTGACCTTTCGCCGCCGGACAGCAGTGAGAGCCTCTTGATCTTCTTGCCTGCCGGCCTCGCCTCGACCTCGATGCCGGTGGTCAGCATGTCCTCCGGATCGGTCAGGACCAACCGGCCCTCGCCGCCTGGGAACAAACGACCGAACACGCGCTCGAACTGCTCCGCAGTGTCCCGGTAGGCGGCGGTGAACACCTGTTCCACACGCTCGTCGACCTCGCGGATGATGTCCAGCAGATCCTTACGGGTAGCTTTGAGGTCCTCCAGCTGGGTGCTGAGGAACTGGTGACGCTCCTCGAGCGCCGCAAACTCCTCCAGCGCCAGCGGATTTACCTTACCGAGCGCCGAAAGATCCCGCTCGGCCCGCTTGAGGCGTTTCTCCTGCTCTCCGCGGACATACGGCACGCCCTCACGTATGTCATTGCCGTCGTCGTCCACGGCCACGTGCAGCTCCGCCCACTTATCCGCCGGCTGTGCGGCGGACGGAACGGGTTGGTCCGGTCCGAATTCGGCGACCAGGTGGTCCGCAGTGAGCCCCAGCTCATCGATAGCCCGGTTTTGAAGTGCCTCGATCCTCAGCCGCTGCTGGGCGCGGGCCAATTCATCCCGGTGCACGGAATCGGTCAATTCCGCCAGCTCCGCCATCAGCGACTCGTTCCGGGTGCGGACTCCGGCGAGCTCGGACTCCCACGCGGACCGTACCTGGTCAGCAGCGTTCCGGGCGTGGCCGGCACGGTTGACTGAGACGTCGAGGAAAGCCAGGGCCTGGTGCACGGCCTTCCCTACGGCGGCTGCCTTGGCGCTCTGGAGCCGGCGGATCCTGGCCCGCTCCGCTGCCTGTTCCCGTGCTGCCCGCTCCGTCTGCGCCGCGCGCTCCAGGGACGCTGCCCGGCTTGCGGTTGCCCGCAGCTGCTCCTCAGCGCTCCGCAGCGCAAGACGTGCCTCCATTTCCGCCTGACGGGCGTGTGTCGCAGCCAGAGCGAGCATGTCCCGGCTCTGGGTGTCAGGCTCAGCATCCGCCGGAGCGTCCTGTGCGTGCGCGAGCCGTTGCGCGATTTCCTCAAGGCGGCCCTGCTCCGCGGCAAGGTTTTCCTCGGCCGCTTCCGCCAGGCGTGTCAGCCGCTCGGCTTCCCCTGAGGCGGAGCGCAGGACTGATCCCAGCTGGCCCAGCTTCTCTGCGACGGCAGCGAGCCGTGCATCCGATTCGTGCAGCCTTTCCAGCGCCGCGTCTGCCCGTTCCTGAGCCTCCTGCCGCTGTGCGGTGGCTGCAGAAATCCCGAAGCGGGCGCGCTCGTTCCGTTCGGTAGCGATACGAAGGGCTTCAGTTGCCTCATCGACAGCTGCCTGAATTTCCAGGGTGCCGGGCGCCGCGGCAGTACCTCCCCGCACTGAGACCGCCGTATAGACGTCACCCTCACGTGTCACTGCGGTCAGCGAAGGATACAGCTGCACCAGATCCGCGGCGTCCGCAAGCGACTCAACGACAACGACGGCAGCCAGCAGGGCGCGCACGGCCCCGTCTACGCCGCCGCGGGTGGTGACGAGCGAAGCGGCGGCGCGGGCGCCGTCGGGCAGCGCTTCAGCGCCAGTCTCGTGACCCTCCGGGCCTGCGACGAGAAGCTCGACCCGGCCGGCGTCGTCGTCCTTCATGCGTTGAAGGGCAGCACCGGCGGCACCGAGCGATTCAACCGCGACTCCCTCGGACAACGAGCCCAGCGCGGCCGCTATGGCGGCCTCATAGCCCGGCTCCACCGTCAGCAGCCCGGCAACCGGCCCGAGCACCCCGTCCATCCCGGCCGCCAACAGGGTCCTTGACCCGTCTTTGCGCTCCAGGCCGAGACGCAGGGCTTCGAGTCGTGCCTGGAGCGCGCCGCGTTCCCGCTCGGCCGACCGCTCCTGCGCCTTGAGGTCTTCCAGCCTCTCCAGCACAGCGTCAAGGGCGGCGCCGGCTTCCTCATAATCGGCGTCCAGGCCCTCTTCGCCTTCCTCCGCTCCGGCAACCTGCGATTCGAGCGCAGTGAACTCGCTCTGCGCACGACGACGACGTTCGGACACCTCGACGACGGACTCCCGGAGCCTGCCCAGTTCTGCCTCCGCCGCTTCGACCCGGGACCGCGCTGCGCCCACCTGACCGGACAGCTTAGCGAGCCCTTCGCGCCGGTCCGAAGCTGCGCGCAGCAGGGACGCGAGGCGCTGCTCCTCGGCGACGGCCGCGTCTTCCGCCTCGGCGCGCTGCTCGAGCGCGTCCTCAAGCATGTCGGAACGCTCGGCAACGCGTTCGTGCAGCTCAGTCTCTTCGGCACGGACAACCGCGGCCTGCCGGTCCAGCTCAGCGGGATCACGCCCACCCTCCCCTGCAGGGTCCACAGATCCCAGCAGACGACGGCGCTCCTCGGCGAGGGCGCCGAGGGACCGGAAGCGCTCCCTCGCGGATGAGAGTCGGTACCAGGTGTCACGTGCTGCATTCAGCCGCGGTGTGGCCTCCGCGGCAAGGCCTTCAAGTTCGGCCTGCCGGGACCGCCCGGCCTCAAGGAGGGATTCGACCTCGGCACGCCGTTGCTTCAGTGCAGTCTCGTCAGCGATCTCCTGCTCGAAAGACGAGGTGAGCTGCACCAGGTCGTCGGCGAGCAGCCGCGCACGCGCATCGCGGGCCTCGAACTGCACCTGTTGGGCACGGCGGGCGATATCCGCCTGCTTGCCGAGCGGGGTCAGCTGCCGCCGAAGCTCGCCGGTGAGGTCGGTGAGCCGGGTGAGGTTGGCCTGCATGGCCTCGAGCTTGCGGACCGTCTTTTCCTTGCGCCGGCGGTGCTTCAGTATTCCGGCGGCTTCCTCGATGAACCCGCGCCGGTCTTCAGGGGTTGCGTGCAGCACACGATCCAGCTGGCCCTGCCCGACGATGACGTGCATCTCCCTCCCGAGCCCGGAATCGGAGAGCAGCTCCTGGATGTCGAGGAGCCGGCAACTATTTCCGTTGATTGCGTATTCGGAGCCGCCCGCCCGGAAAAGGGTGCGGGATATTGTCACCTCTGAATACTCGATCGGCAGCGCTCCGTCGGCATTGTCAATGGTCAATGACACCTGGGCGCGGCCCAGCGGCGGCCTGCCGGAGGTGCCCGCGAAGATGACGTCTTCCATTTTTCCGCCGCGCAGCGTCTTTGCGCCCTGCTCGCCCATCACCCAGGCGAGGGCGTCCACAACGTTCGATTTGCCGGATCCGTTGGGACCGACGACGGCGGTGACTCCAGGTTCAAAGTCGAAGGTCGTCGCAGAGGCAAAAGACTTGAAGCCTCGAACGGTCAGACTTTTCAGGTGCACGGGTCTCGGGTCTCCAAAAAGGGATAGTTACCCATAATCTACTGCGTTCACAGCCGGTTTCACGGCATTTACCCACGCATCTCCACCCGGGTATCTCCGGTGTCAACGTGCCGTTATCTGCCGGAGGAACTAGGCTTTCCTCAGGAACGTTAGTAACCGAAGTATGCTTATCATTTTCAGATTGGCATCCACTGCCGGCAAAGCGCTATCGGTTCCGGTGCAGCGAACAGCGGACCAGCGGACCACCCGCACAGGGAATAGACGGACACGAGGCAGGAAATTTGACCGGTAATTTCAACTTCCGACATCACAACACCGCGCTCCTCGGCGTGGAAAGTGTAGAGGCACCGGTCATCGTCACGTCTGCGGAATTCGATCGCATCCTCGCTCCGGCCCTGAAACGGCTCCGGCTGTCCAAGGGGCTATTGCAGCGCGTGGCGGGAATCACCGAGCGGCGCTGGTGGGCACCCGGAACGGGATTCGAAGACGGCGCCATTGAAGCGGGCGCCAAGGCCCTCGCATCAACAGGTATCACGGCTTCCCAGATCGGCCTGCTGATCAACACCTCGGTCTCCCGCACCAATCTCGAACCATCCGTTGCTGTGAAGATCCACAACGGTCTGGGGCTGCCGTCCTCCGCCATGAATTTTGATGTCGCCAATGCGTGTCTGGGTTTTGTCAATGGGATGACCCTGGCGGCGAACATGATCGAAGCGGGCCAGATCCAGTACGCCATGGTGGTCAATGGGGAAGACGCCCAAGCCACGCAGGAAGCCACCCTTCGGCGGCTGAATGAACCAACGGCCACGCGTGAGAGTTTCATGCAGGAGTTTGCAACGCTGACCCTTGGTTCCGGCGCCGCCGCCGCCATTCTGGGCCCGGCGGATCTCCACCCGGGCTCCCACCGCGTCCTAGGCGGAGTGGCGCGTGCCGGCACTGAGCATCACGAATTGTGCGTCGGAGGCATCGACGGCATGTATACGGACGCACAGGGGCTGCTCGACGGCGGCCTGGAGCTGGTGGTTGACGCCTGGACCGAAGCTCAACAGGACTGGAACTGGTCGGACATGGACCGCTATGTGACCCACCAGGTGAGTACCACCCATACCAAGGCGATCATCGAAGCCGTCGATCTCGATCCCGCCCGGGTCCCCCAGACCTTCCCTCTCTGGGGCAACGTCGGGCCGGCGTCACTGCCCATGACGCTCGCCGCGGAAGCCCAGCGGCTCACTACCGGCGACCGCGTGCTGTGCATGGGTGTGGGCTCCGGCCTCAACACCGCGATGCTGGAGATTGAGTGGTAGAACTTCCCGGCGTCGACCCGTCGTGGTCGGCCTACCTCGATGTGCCGTCCACAGCCGATGTTGATCCGGCTGGAACCATCAACCGGTGGCATTACCTGGACAACCTGGCCTCCATAACCGGTGATCTCCGCGGCACGCTGCTCTGTGTCCACGGCAATCCCACCTGGTCCTACCTCTGGCGCAGCCTGCTGGCGGCGGGCGCCCAGCACGGTTGGCGGGTCATCGCCGTTGACCAGCTCGAAATGGGCTATTCCGAGCGGACCGGCCGCAAGCGGCGTCTCGCCGACCGCGTACGCGACCTCGAGGATTTCGTCTCCGCCGTTGGGCTCAGCGGACCGCTCGTAACAGTTGGACACGACTGGGGCGGCGTCGTCAGCCTTGGCTTTGCAGACCGCAATCGCGCGAACCTGACCGCGGTTGTCCTGACCAATACGGCAATCCACCAGGACCCGGGCTCCCCCATTCCCGCGCCGCTGCGCCTCGCTCTCAGCGGCGCCGTGCACCGGGTGGGAACGTCGACAACAACCGCTTTCCTCGATACAACGCTTGCGCTGGCCCGCCCGCGTCTCACCCGGGAAGTACGGGCGGCTTACCGCCTGCCTTACCGGACAGCCGCCCGACGCCGAGGCATCGAACAGTTCGTCGCTGACATTCCCGTTGGTCCCGGGCACCCAAGCCAAGCGGAGTTGAACCGAATTGCCGACTCCATCCGCACACTCGATGTGCCCGTGTTTCTGCTCTGGGGCCCGGCAGATCCGATCTTTTCGGACACCTATCTGGATGACCTGGCGGAACGCCTTCCGCAGGCTGATATCCACCGTTTCGAGGGCGCAAGCCATTTGGTCGCTGAAGACCGTGACATCGCCTCGCCAATCTTTGATTGGCTTGACCACCGCACCGAGAACGACGACGACGGCCGTCCCGCCCGTCCCTCCGCAGCGTTCACCCCCCTCTGGCAGCAGATCCACGAGCGGAGCAGCGGTCCTGCCGCTGACATGCTGGCGGTGGCAGATATGGGAAGCGACGGTGCGGTGGCCGACTCGCTGTCTTGGAAGGAACTGGAGGACAGGGTCAGCCGCCTCGCCGCCGGCCTCAGCCGGATCGGAGTCAGGGCGGGAAGCAGGGTCAGCCTGATGGTTCCGCCGGGCATTGAGCTGACCACGCTGATTTATGCCTGCCTGAGATTGGGCGCTGTGATCGTGGTCGCGGATGCCGGGCTGGGAGTCAAGGGGCTCAGCCGCGCCGTTCGCGGCACTGTGCCGGACTTTCTCATCGGCATAGAACGCGCGCTCGTCGCCGGCAGGCTGTTCGGGTGGCCGGGCACCCGCATCAGCGTCGGAGCAGCGCCACGGGCGCGACTCCTCGGTGTGCGTCACCGCCTCGAAGACCTCCTCGCTGGGCACTCGAGCTATGCGGGCGAGGATCCCGCCCCCGATACCGACGCGGCGATCCTGTTCACCTCCGGATCGACAGGACCGGCGAAAGGTGTTGTGTACACACACCGCCAGCTGTCGGCGATGCGGGACACTCTCTCTGCAACTCTCAACCTTGCGCCGGGCAGCGCTCTCGTTGCTGGTTTTGCGCCCTTCGCCCTGCTGGGCCCCGCACTGGGAGCGGCTTCGGTGACCCCCGATATGGACGTCACCGCTCCGCGGACGCTGACTGCGCGGGCGCTGGCCGATGCCGCCGCGGCCATCGACGCGACCACGGTTTTCGCTTCCCCCGCTGCCCTGCGCAACGTCCTGGCCACAGCCTCGGGCATTGCGCCCGGTCGCAAGGATGCCTTGCAACGCGTCAGCGTGCTGCTCTCTGCAGGAGCCCCGATTCCCGTGAATCTCCTGGAGCAATTGCAGCCATTGGTACCCGGTGCCGCACTGCACACGCCCTACGGCATGACAGAGGCGCTGCCCGTCACTGACATACAGCTCGAGGACATTCGCGAAGCCCTGGACAGTTCTGTAACAGGAGCCGGGAACGGCGTCTGTGTTGGAAGAGCGGTACCGGGCGCGGAAATCAGTATCAGTGCGCTTGACCCCAAGGGCACTGCCACCGGTGTGCCTGCAGCTCTGCCAGGCGTTACGGGCGAGATCCTCGTGCGTGCTCCGCACGTCAAAGACCGCTATCACCGGTTGTGGATCACGGAACGGGCATCATCACGCACCGCGGGCTGGCACCGCACCGGGGACGTCGGGCATCTCGACGCGGACGGACGGCTCTGGGTGGAGGGCCGGCTTGCACACGTCATCACGTCCGCAGACGGCGTTCTGACACCCGTGGGCCCCGAGCAGTCGATCGAACAGTTGAAGGAGGTTCGCCAGGCGGCCGTGGTCGGTGTCGGTCCGACGGGCACACAGGCCGTTGTCGCCGCCGTCGTTCCTGTGGATGCCGCCGATCAGGCGGGCCTGGCGTCCGGCCCTTTGTCGGCTATGGTCCGGGACGTTGTCCGGCCGGGCGGAGTCCGTCTCGCTGCAGTCCTCACGCTGTCCGCCCTTCCGACCGATATCCGGCATAACGCAAAAATCGACCGTACAGCAGTAGCTGCGTGGGCCGGCGACGCGCTCCAGGGGCGTGGGAGGAAGAGGCCGTGAAGGTCCTCGTCACCGGTGCCAGCGGGATGCTAGGCGGCGCGGTGGCGTCCCTGCTCCTGCGCAACGGCCGCGATGTCAGGACCTTCCAGCGGCGTCCCTCCGGTGTGCCGGGCGCGGAGGACCTAGCAGGTGACCTCGCCGACGGTTCCGCCCTTGCGAACGCCGTCGCGGGGGTCGACGCCGTCATTCACCTCGCGGCAAAGGTGTCTGTCACCGGCAATCCGGATGATTTCTACCGCACCAATGTGCTCGGCACAGCTGGGCTCCTGGCTGCGGCCCGGTCCGCGGGCGTTCAGCACTTCGTGTACGTTTCCTCGCCGTCAGTGGCCCA
Organism: Arthrobacter sp. Soil782; assembly: GCF_001428435.1. Taxonomy (GTDB): domain Bacteria; phylum Actinomycetota; class Actinomycetes; order Actinomycetales; family Micrococcaceae; genus Arthrobacter_D; species Arthrobacter_D parietis. The sequence goes on along the minus strand of NZ_LMSO01000008.1, from coordinate 266,049 downwards.
CACCGGAGCGTCGCTGGTTGGGGCGGTTGCCGGGCCGGCTCAGCCGGAGCTCGCCCGCGGATCCTATGCGCGCACCAAGGCGCAGGCGGAGATTCTTGCTCTCGAGGCGAACGACGGCCAGATGCCGGTCGCGGTTCTGCGCCCCCATATCGTCTGGGGACCCGGTGACACCCAGCTGGTAGAGCGGGTACTCAGCCGGGCACGCGCCGGCAGGCTGCCGCTGCTTGCCGGTGGAACCGCGCTCGTTGACACAACCTACGTGGACAATGCGGCATCGGCCATCGCTGCCGCCCTTGACCGGATGGAGTACATCTCCGGATCCCCGCTGGTCATCACGAACGGTGAACCGCGCCCGATCGGTGAGCTCCTCGCCCGCATTTGCTCCGCCGGCGGCGTCCGGGAACCCCGGCGATCGATCCCAGGCTGGGTAGGCAGAGCGGCCGGCAGCGTCGTCGAAAGTATCTGGCGCGCTTCCAAGGCCGACAGCGAGCCTCCCATGACCCGCTTCCTCGCGGAGCAGTTGTCAACGGCCCATTGGTTCGACCAGCGGCACACCAGGTCCCTGCTTGGCTGGACTCCGGAGGTGAGCCTGGACGAGGGATTTGCACGCCTCGCCGCGCACTATGGCGATTCAGCGTCGCGCATCAGGCACTGATGCTCAGTAACTGACAGTTTGCGATCGGGCCCTCAGCCTCGTCAGCCTGCCACCTGTCGCGTTGGTTCATTAAATGCCGCTGGGAAGGACCGTTACAGGTCCTCCCCAGCGACGAGAGACTAACGCGAAGATTAGACGCGCACGAAGTAGGCGCCCGGCAGATCGCTCAGCGGGTGCTGCATGGTGAGGTTTGCACCATTCATTCCGCTGCTGATGACCTGGCCGTTGCCGGCGTAGACGGCTACGTGTCCGCCCGTGATGACAATGTCACCCGGTGCAGGTGTGCTAACCGGGGTACCGTAGGCAGCGAACTGTGCCGGTCCGAGATCGCCCGTACCAAGGGCCTTTTCGAGGAGCACAGTGCAATCCTGGATAGCACCGGCTGCGAGCTGGGCCCGAGCCGACGCAAGGATGCCTGCGCCGCTGGCGCTGCCCGAGTTGTCTGCAACCTGGATGTTGCTGGAGGCAAGGCTGATGCCCATGGTGCTGGTCTCGACCGGTGCCGGAGCAACAGCAGCTGCCTGTACCTGTACTGCAGGCGCGGCTGCCGGAGCTGCTACCTGGATCTGCTGTACCGGAGCGGGCGCCGGAGCTGCGGCAGGAGCCGGAGCGGCAGCAGCGCTACCGGAGAGGCTGATGACCTGACCCGGGTAGATGATCGAATCCCAGCCGAGGCCGTTAGCAGCGAACACGGCGTCCAGGCTGACGCCATAGTTCGCTGCGATCGAGCCGAGGGTGTCCCCGGACTGCACGGTGTGGGTCGGAGCATTGACGGCCGGAGCCGGTGCCACGGGAGCCGGAGCAACCGGAGCTGCCGGGGCCACAGGAGCGGCTGCAGCCTGGACGTTGGCCTCGACTGACGGTGCTGGGGTGTAAGTGGTGGTGCCCGCGCTTGCTGGCAGGGCCGCTCCGAACATGATTCCGGAAGCTGCTACAACAACGGCTGCTGGGCGGCCAACGGTGCCGGCGTGAGAGCTGACTGCCTTGGAAACGACCTGCATGGTGCTGGGCGGGGTTGCACGGTGGCGTGCGATATGACGGTTTTTGGACACGGAAATAGCCTCTCCCAATGCCGGCGGAGTTAGCTGTCGGATTCGGATGGGAGCCACCCGGACTACTGGTCTTGGACCGGTACGTCTTCACCCCTAGGACTTCTGAAGAAGCCCGCTATCTGGTTCCCCCGCTCCTGCCGCAGTGTGTAGCGAACGGACCTTCCGACGGCGGCAGGATTAGGCAATCCACCAGAAGGAAGCCGGGCTTTTGAGCCCGGCGTGTCCATAACGTTACATTCTTTCCGGCTGGATGTCACATTTCGATCACGAGAAGCGCCGGTTGGGCCCCACCGGATTAGATTTTGTACTCGTCCTGCGCGCTTTTGGGGCCGTCCTGATCGCCATTGCGATGCATGGCTGACTGTGCCTTTTTCAGGGCCTGCTCTGCCTGCGCCTGAACCTCCGGAGCCTTCGTTTTTACCGTCTCCGATGCCTGGGAAACCTTGTCCTGGACCTTCGGGTTGTTCCAGAGCTCGTTGGCCTTCACTTTGATCTGCTCATAGCTTGCACGACCGGCCCGGGCGCCCAGAACGTAGCCTGCTGCCATACCTGCTGCAAAAACCAACTTGTTCTTCATCGCGATACTCCTGACGTGTCGGGTACTGAGATACTGAGATACCGAATCTAGTCAGCTTACTTACTTTTGTCACGTCGGAGCCGCTCACCAGCGTCCGTTACGCGGCCGTGGCTGGCATCTGGGGCACGTGTATGAGGACCGGTTCATGAAGGTGTCGCGCCGGATCAGGGAATCCAAACCATTCTCGAAGCATCGCCGACAGGGCTCCCGCTCCCGCCCGTAGGCGTTCAGCGCGCGCTCAAAGTACCCGGACGCGCCGTTCACGTTGACGTAAAGCGAATCGAAGCTGGTGCCGCCTGCCTCGAGCGCCCGGATCATGACGTCCCTGCACGACTCGACCAGTCGCGAGGCTTCTGCACGCCGAAGGGTGTCAGTGGGGCGGGCGTAGTGCAGCTTCGCTGCCCACAATGATTCGTCGGCATAGATGTTTCCGATTCCCGAGACGAGCGTCTGGTCGAGCAAGGCGCGCTTGAGCCCCGTGCGGCGGGAATGCAGCTTGCGGTAGAAATCCTCGAACGAGAATGCAGGGTCCAGCGGGTCACGTGCGATGTGCGCCGCTTCAACCGGCACCAGGGGAACGAGGTTCTCCCCCAGTCCGCCGGGAAGACCATCAGCTGTTGCCACCATGCTCGTGACAAAAAGCCCGCCGAAGATCCGCTGGTCCACGAAACGAAGCTCCTCCGGCACCGGCTGGTGCCCAGCAGCCGGAGACAGCCGAAGGCGAACCTTCAGGTGCTTCTCGTCCGGCTGGGTGCGGTCCTCGACCAGCAACTGGCCGCTCATTCCAAGATGCGCCATGAGCGCAACTGGCGGCCTGCCGTTTGGGAGTTCCTTTGAGGACGCCAGGTCCGGTGACGGCGCAGGCCGGGAGCCGCCGTCGTCATCGGTGAGGGTAAGGGGCAGCCAGAGGAACTTGCCCCGACGCACGGCATCGCTGACGCGGGCTCCGATGAGGTTTCCAATGAAATCCTCGGTGCCGAGGGCATGGCGGCGGATTGAACGGGGGTCCAGGACGTCGACCGCCTCGATGCGGCGCCCGCGAACCCAGCGCGCGAGACCCCTGCGCACTACCTCCGCCTCGGGAAGCTCAGGCATAACGAGGTGCAAAGATCACGTGGAGTGGCGGAGCTGTGCGTCCGCGTGTGCGAGAGGCAGTTGGTTTACCTCAGGCTGAAGCAGCTTCCACGAGGCAGAGGCAGCCTCCTGCTCGGCCTCCTTCTTGGAGCGCCCGGACCCTGAGCCGTAGGTCGCTCCGCCGATCACCAGGACGGCCTCGAACCGGCGGTCATGGTCAGGCCCGAAGCCCGTCACCTTGTAGTCGATAACCCCCATGCGCTGTGCCGCGGCGATTTCCTGGATGCTGGTCTTCCAGTCCGTTCCGGCGCCAAGGGCTGCGGCGTCCCGGAGCACCGGACCGATGATGCGCATGACGAGGCACCGCGCGGTCTCCATGCCGTTGCTGAGATAGGTAGCGCCGATGATGGCTTCCATGGTGTCAGCAAGGATTGAGGATTTGTCCCAGCCATTGGTGAGCTTCTCTCCCTGTCCCAGGAGGATGTGCTGCCCGAGATCGAGGCCGCGGGCAATCTTCGCGAGGGCGCGGGTACTCACCACCGCCGAACGCCTCTTCGCGAGTTCACCCTCTGAAAGATCAGGATTGTCCCTGTAGAGAGCGTCCGTGACCGAAAGCCCGAGGACGGAGTCGCCGAGGAATTCGAGGCGTTCGTTGGTAGGGATTCCGCCCTGTTCATACGCATAGGACCGATGTGTCAGGGCAAGACGAAGCGTCTCGGCGTCAATAGTGACACCGAGACGCTTCAAAAGATCTTCTGAACTCTCCACGCGGCGACGCTTTCGCGATCGAAGCCTCAAGCACCGTAAACCGGTGCTCTTGGCATTTAGACGTCGGCTACCTTGCGGCCCTTGTACTCAAGGAACAACTCAGTGCCGGCGGAATCGGTGACAACCTTGGCCTGGTGGGCAAGGCTGTAAGTGACGCGACCGTTCTCCACCGTCTTCACCAGCTTGGGAGCAACAGCCTTCCACTGGGACCGGCGTGCACGCGTATTCGAGCGGGACATTTTCCGCTTGGGAACAGCCACGACTAACTCTCTTCTCTCTTGTCTGACTCTGTCTTAACTTCTGGTTCCGCTGCCTCAGGGCCGGCGGCCGCACCGGCCAACCCTGTCAGAGCAGCCCAGCGGGGGTCAAGGACCTCGTGCCGGTGTCCGGGGTCATCTTCCAGGCGAGCACCACATTCAGCGCACAAACCCTGGCAGTCCTCCCGGCATACCGGCTGGAACGGCAGCGATGTCACTACTGCGTCCCGCAGCACCGGTTCGAGATTGACTGTGTCATTCTCGACCTGACGCTGCAGGTCCTCCTCTTCATCCTCCGCCATCTCAGGGGCGTCGTAGTAGAAGAGTTCCTGCACATCGACACTGGTGCCGTAGCTGAGCGGGTCCAGGCACCTGCCGCATTCGCCGGATACTTCGACGTCAACGGTTCCGGATACCAGGATCCCCTCGTGTACAGCCTCGAACCTCAGGTCCAACTCCATGCTGGAGCCTTCCTGAACGCCGATGAGCGCCACACCAAAATCTTTCGGCGCGGGCACATGTTCCTCGACTGTCCGCATGCTCCCCGGGCTGCGCCCAAGATCCCTGACGTTGAAGACCAGGGGCGAACTGAGATCGCTTTTAATGAAAACTCCTGTAGAACATGTGACCGACGAACCATCTTAGCCCGAAACAAAGCCCCGCCCCAAACCCACTCCGCCATGGTCTCGACCCGGACGAAGAAATCCGTTCAAATACAGGTCATGTGAACGCAAATACCACGATAGATTGAATCATGTGACTCAAATACGCATCCGAGACGCTGCGCAGTTTCTGGGCGTCAGTACCGATACCGTGCGCCGCTGGATCGACGATGGAATCCTGGGCGCTAACCGCTCATCGGGTGTCCTCTCTGTCGACGGACTGGAGCTCGCACGCCTGGCACGCGATCGCGCTGTCCTTCCCGCAGACCCGCACGGTGTTGCAACGTCCGCCCGCAACCGCTTTGTGGGGCTGGTGACAGAGGTAACCAGCGACAGGGTGATGTCACAGGTGGAGCTCCAGTGCGGACCGCTCCGGGTTGTTTCCCTGATGAGCAGCGAAGCGGTACGCGAGCTTGGGATTGAGCCGGGCACCGTTGCTGTTGCTGTCATCAAGGCAACCAACGTCATCGTTGAGACATCAGCGGTTGATTTCACCTCTCAACCCCGTTCAGCCGGCGGCCCCCGGTGACGCGCCGCTTGCGCAGGCTGGTGAGCGCCGTCGTCGTGTTTGCCCTCGCCTCCTGCAGCAACACGGATCCGGCGACCGATGGCGTCCTCAACGTCTACGCAGCCGCTTCCCTCCAGGCTCCCTTCGAGGAAATCGCCGCAGAATTTGAAGCCGCCCATCCCGGACTGAGCGTGCAACTGAACCTTGCGGGATCATCGGACCTGGCGACTCAGATCATCGCCGGGGCGCCCGCCGAGGTCTTCGCCCCGGCGAATGCTGCCACGATGGAGCAGGTAGCTGCCGAGGGCCTACTGGCCTCGCCGTCGAAGACGTTCGCCACCAACGTGCTGACCATCGCAGTGGCAGCGGGAAACCCGCTCGGTATCGAATCTCTTGAGTCACTCACAGAGCCTGGTATTGCCACGGTGCTGTGCGCTCCGCAGGTGCCCTGCGGAGCCGCGGCTGCGGCAGCGCAGGAAGTAAGCGGCGTCTGGCTTGAGCCCGTCAGCGAGGAGGGCTCGGTTACCGACGTCCTTGGCAAGGTCTCCTCCGGGCAGGCCGATGCCGGGCTGGTCTATGTCACCGATGTTGACGCCGCGGGCGGGGGCGTGGACGGCGTACCGTTCGATGCCGCCGCGCAGGCAGTAAACACCTATCCGATCGCAGCGGTTGGAAGCAGCGGGGATCCGGCCTCGGACTTCATTGACCTCGTCCTTGGAGAGAGTGGCCAGGAGATACTGTCATCCCACGGCTTCGGGAAGCCCGCCCAGTGACCGGAGTCTATTCCGGAATGCCGCGCTGGCTTCTTGCGGTCGCAGCGGCGGGGGCCCTGTTCCTCATTGTGCCGCTCACCGCACTCGTTCTTCGCGTGGACTGGTCCCGGTTCGCAGAGTTGGTGACCTCCGACTCCTCACGCGCCGCGCTGCTCCTGAGCCTCCAGACCTCAGGAACAAGTACGTTGCTCTGCGTCCTTTTCGGTGTGCCCATGGCGTACGCCCTCGCGCGCACCCGGTTCAGGGGCCAGCGCGTCCTCCGGGCGCTCGTGCTCCTGCCGTTGGTGCTGCCGCCTGTGGTCGGCGGTATCGCTCTGCTCTACACGTTTGGCAGGCAGGGCTTGCTTGGCGAGTCGCTGCGGGTGTTAGGGGTGGACATCGCGTTCTCGACCGCCGCCGTCGTGCTGGCGCAGACATTCGTCGCGCTGCCGTTCCTCGTGCTGAGCCTCGAGGGCGCCCTGCGCACTGCAGGTACCCGGTACGAGGCCGTCGCTGCAACGCTGGGGGCGGGACCCACCACGGTGCTGCGGCGGGTGAGCCTTCCCCTCGTGCGGCCCGGGATCGTTTCCGGTGCCGTGCTGTCCTTCGCCCGCGCGCTTGGCGAGTTCGGGGCGACGCTGACGTTCGCCGGAAGCCTGCAGGGCGTCACCCGGACGCTGCCGCTCGAAATCTATCTGCAGCGGGAGACTGACCCGGACGCCGCGGTGGCGTTGTCCCTCGTGCTCGTCGCGGTTGCGGTGCTGGTGGTCGCAGTGGCGCACCGGATTCATGAGGGCAATGCACCATGAGCCTGGATTTCACCGCGCACGTTCCAGCCCGGGATTTCAACGTCCGGTTCTCCCTCGCCACCGGAGAGACGGTCGCGCTCATGGGGCCTAATGGCGCTGGGAAATCCACGCTGCTCAGCGTGCTGGCCGGCCTGCTTCGCCCGGACTGTGGCTCGGCCACCCTGGATGGGAAAACCCTGTACGACGACGGCGAGTGGCTTGCGCCGCATACCCGCGGTATCGTCCTGTTGGCGCAGGATGCGCTGCTTTTCCCGCACCTTTCGGTTCTGGAGAACGTGGCTTTTGGCCCCCGGTGCGCCGGCGTACCGCGGAGCGCAGCCCGCAAAGAAGCCCACCGCTGGCTTCGAGAAGTGGACGCAGCCGACCTTGCACACCGCCGGCCAGTGAGCCTTTCCGGCGGACAGGCGCAACGGGTGGCCGTTGCACGGGCGTTGGCCGCTGAGCCTGCGCTTCTGCTGTTGGACGAGCCATTGGCTGCACTGGACATTTCGGTGGCACCGATGGTGCGCAGGATGCTCCGACGGGTACTCGAGGGGCGCAGCGCGATCATCGTCACCCATGACATCGTCGACGCTCTGCTGCTGGCCGACCGCGTTGTGATTGTCGACGGCGGGCGGATCGTTGAGGACGGACCCACCAGGTTGGTCCTCGAACGACCGCGCAGCAGCTTCGCTGCAGGACTCGCCGGGGTGAACCTCATGACCGGCACGACAACGCGCGATGGTCTCCGTACGCCGGGAGGCGTACAGCTGGCGGCGCTGCAGGATCGGGACCTTCCGGCGGGCGAGGAGGCTGCTGCCGTCTTCAGCCCGCGCGCCGTGGCGGTCCACCGGCTCCGACCGACAGGTAGTCCGCGGAACGTGCTGGCCGTGACCATCACCGACCTCGAGCAGCACGGCGGACGCACCACTGTGCGGGCCGATCATCTGAGCGCGGAGATCACCACGGCGTCTGCAGCGGAACTCGACCTGCTGCCGGGGGCAGAGGTGTACTTCAGCGTGAAGTCCGCCGAAGTCGAGATCTATCTGCGCTGAGCCCTCAGCGGCTGTCGGCTTTCCGATCGACAGCGTCTTCGGGCGAACCAGCAACCTGCGGCGCACCGGCGTCGTTGTTAGAAGACGCCGGCCCGGTGTGCTCGGTAGAAACCTCCGACAGGAGGTCCCTGTCATCAAGTTCCTCGTTCAGCTCCTCCTGCCGGTGTTCCGTCTCCGGATCCGGAGTGCCTTCCTCGACGTACTCGACCTCAAGCTGACGGTGCACCTTGCTGTTGAGGACCTCTACCTGGTTATCCTCAAGCTGATTCAGGTTGTCAGGAAACGTGTCCTGAGGCTTGATTCGGCTCTTGCCCACTGTGTCCTCTTTTGTCCGCCCGGCACTGGTAGTCCTGATTCTACTGAAGCGTAGGCAATTCAGTGAGCATCTTCGTTCAGCCGCTTGAGCACAGCCTTGGGAACAAAGGGCGAAATGTCACCGCCCAGGCCCGCAACCTCCTTCAAGAGCGTCGACGAGAGGTGCGAGTAGCTTGCCTCCGCCGGTATGAACACGGTCTCAACTCCGGCCAACTGGCGGTTCATTGCAGCCATCGGCAGCTCGTACTCGAAGTCCGCGCTTGACCGCACGCCCTTGACGATCAGGTTTGCACCCTGCTTCCGGCAGAAATCCGCCAGGAGTCCGTCGCCCATGGGCAGCACAGAAACGCCGCGGAGGAATGTGAGAGTTTCGCGGGCAATCTCCAGCCGGTCCTCGAGCTCGAACCGGTACTTCTTTGCGTAGTTGGTGGAGACTGCGACGATCACTTCGTCGAAAAGGCTGGCGGCACGGGCAATAACCTCGAGATGCCCATTGTGAATGGGGTCAAAGGATCCAGGGCAGACGGCTCGACGCATACAACGAATCTACCGCGTGAGAGGAGGGTTTTCAGTCGTGTCCCAACCGGAATCGCGGGTTCGAGATACTGGATGACATGGAATCGAACCAATCCGCCGCGGCAGGACAACTCTCCGGTTGGCAGCGAACCGCCCGGGGTGCAAACCTTCTCTCCCCCGACGGCAGCCTCGGAACCGTTATTTTCGAAGAGATAACGGCGCTCGCCGGGCAGCACAATGCGATCAACCTGGGCCAGGGCTACCCGGACGAGGACGGGCCTGAACTCCTCCTGAATGCCGCCCGCGAGAACATCGCCTCCGGTATGAACCAGTACGCCCCCGGGCGTGGGCTCCCCGTGCTCCGGGAGGCGATTGCAGCTCACCAGCAGCGCTTCTACGGACTGCCCGTTGACGCCGAACGGGAAGTTGTTGTGTCCACGGGCGCCACTGAGGCGATAGCCGCGTCAATCCTCGCCTTCGCCGGGCCGGGGGACGAGGTGCTGACGTTCGAGCCGTTCTATGACTCCTACGGTGCCATCATCGGCCTCAGCGGAGCCCGGCACACCACTGCGCCGCTGGTGGGACCGGCGTACCAACCGGATCTGGAAGCCCTTGAAGCCGCCATGAGTGAGCGTACCCGGGTGATCGTGGTGAATAACCCGCATAATCCCATGGGCACCGTGTTCACCCGGGAAACGCTTGTCCGCGTCGTTGAACTGGCCGAGCGCTTCGGCGCCATCATTGTCACCGACGAGGTGTACGAGCATCTGACGTTCGCAGCGACACATATCCCGGTAGCCACGCTGCCCGGTGCATGGGAGCGCACAGTCACGATCTCCTCAGCAGGAAAGACGTTCTCGGTGACCGGCTGGAAAATTGGTTGGTTGACCGGGCCTGCTGACCTGGTGGATTCAGTCCGCAGCGTGAAATCCTTCCTCAGCTACAGTTCCGGCACTCCGTTCCAGGGCGCTGTGGCGCTCGGGTTGGGTCTGGAGGACTCCTTCTACCGCGCGATCGCCGACTCCCTCCGGAACAGGCGGGACCTCCTGGGGGAAGGCCTCAGTGCCGCCGGCTTTGACGTCTTCACCCCGCAGGCGACTTACTTCACCGTCGTCGATGCAGCTCCGCTCGGCGTCACCGATGCCGTCGCCCTGGCCAGGCGCATGCCGGAACTGGTTGGTGTGGCGGCAATCCCCGTTCCGGTGTTCTGTCATGAGGCAGGAGCACGGCGCACCCGCTCACTCCTGCGCTTCGCGTTCTGCAAGAAGGAGGAAGTGCTCGCCGACGCGGTACACCGCCTGTCCTCGCTCCGGGAGCGGCTGTGAGCGTGCCGTCCCGCTACCTCCGCGCGGCAGGTGCGCATGCTGAAATTGACATGGATGCCCATAACGATGGCGCCTTCATCCTGAGCATCGGCGGTGCGCAGCAGTCGCACGTCGACCTCGCCGATCCACGCAACGTTTTTTATGAGTACCTCCGCCGGATCGCGAACGTCCTTGACGTCTTCAAGCCAGCCGGCCAGCCGATACGCGTCCTGCACCTCGGAGCAGGTGCACTGACCCTTGCTCGTTACGTACAGGCCACCCGTCCCGGATCCCGCCAGGTTGCCGTCGAGCGCGAGCGGGAACTGCTTGCTTTCGTGGTGGAGCACCTGCCGCTACCACCGGGTACCGACTGCGAGCTACTGGTAGAAGACGCGAGCGACACACTAACCGCCTGCACTGAAGGTGCGTTTGACGCCGTCGTTCTCGATGTATTCTCCGGTGCCGACGGTGCCACCGAATTAGCCACGCCGGAGGTTTACCGCCTCCTCACCAGGGCGGCCGCACCCGGCGGCGTTGTGCTTGTGAACGTAGGCGATGATCCTCCGCTGACCTTCGCTCGCGAACAGGCGCTCCTGCTGCTGGAGACCGGGTACGACGTCGCGGCGCTGGGCGAGACCGCCATGTTCACCGGGCAGCACGCGGGAAACATCGTGCTGGCGGCGTCAACTTGGTGGAACCCGGCGTGGACGGCGCCCCTTGCGGCTGCGGGACCGCATCCGGCCGCACTCCTGACCGGCGCCGACTACACGGATTTCGCCGGTAGAAAGCGCTGATTTACGCGCAGTTTTCATGCGCTAAAGAACCCGTGCCACGGGCCGTAACCCGCAGTACCGTTGAACTACTGCACGGACAATTTTCCGATCACCGTTGATGGAGGAATCATGACAACGGAAGTCACTGAAGTATCCGATTGCACCGTTCACACCTGCGCCTTCAACCACGACGGCTGCACCGCGTATGCCATCACAGTCAGCGGCAGTCCTGAGCACGCTTCCTGCGCAACCTTCATCGATACCTCGGAGACCGGCGGCCTGCCGATGGTCCTTGCGCATGTGGGTGCCTGCCAACGCAACGAGTGCGTTCACAACAGCCATCTCATGTGCAACAAGCACGACGTGAAGATCGGGTCCGGTTCTGATCTGGCTGACTGCCTTTCCTACCAGCCACGGTAGCGCCGCTCCGGCATGAATAGTGCCCGTCCCCTGCATCTGTGGCTACAGGAGACGGGCACTCCTACGTGCACCCACTAACTCCCGCTCCACAGACCACTTCATATGAGAGCTCTCTCATGAATAGCTCACCGACGTCTCATAGCCGGCTGGCTAAATGGGAAACCTGCGGTTCCAGTTGGCTGCGGGGAAAGTTGGATGCAAGCCATGACGGTGAAGGACAGCAGGGCCACGACGGCCGGAGCGCAGAAACGCGGGACGCTTCGCGTGGTCCTGTACTCGCACGATTCCCAGGGGTTGGGACATACCCGCCGCAACCTCGCGCTGGCGCATGCTCTCACCGGCAGCTTCAGGCGGGCCGGCCGGACGGTGAGCGGAGTGCTGGTCACGGGAGTCGCCGCAGCCACCCGCTTCGAAATCCCCGAGGGGTGGGACTGGGTGGTGGTGCCGGGTATCGCGAAGGGCACGGGAGGCTATGAAGCCCGGTACCTGAATGTCCAGCAGACGGACATCATCAAACTTCGGTCATCCCTGATCGCGGCAGTGTTCCACGACTTCCGTCCTCACCTTGTGGTGGTGGACCGGCACCCGTTTGGAGTGGAGCATGAACTGGCAAACGGGCTGGAGCAACTGCGGCGCGAGCATCCGTCGTGCCGGGTAGTGCTCGGCTTGCGCGAAGTTCTCGACCAACCCTCGGCTGCACGTCGTGAATGGACCGCACTGGATCTGGACCAGGTGGACCGGACGTTCGATGAGTTTTGGGTGTACGGGGATCCGCTGGTCCACGATCCGGTGCGCTCCGGCGAAATTCCAGGCAGCCTCGCCCACCTCGTGCGGCACACCGGATACCTTTCCGTCGGCCGTCCGGTCCGGCGTCGTACCGGCGCCACCGGTGTTCCCTTCGTCGTCACGATGGCCGGCGGCGGATCCGACGGTCTTGACGTAACCCTGACCGCCGCCCGCGCCAGGCTCCCGGAGGGGCTCGAGCACCTCATTGTCACCGGTCCCCAGATGCCGAAAGGCGACCGTGCACAGGTTGAGGCGGCGGCCGGCCCCCGCACGCATGTCGTCGGATCCGTGCGGGACGCCCTTGCAGAGATACAGTCGGCGGCGGCTGTCGTCGCCATGGGCGGGTACAACACCGTGTGCGAAATCATGAGCACCACCACCCCTGCCCTGATCGTGCCGCGGGTCCACCCGCGCCGGGAGCAGCTGATTCGCGCACGTGGCCTGGCTCGGCACCGGTTGCTCGATTTCTGCCACCCCGACGAGTTCACCCCGGACACGCTTTCCACCTGGTGGGCGCAAGTGGGCGGGCAGGAGGTTGCCCGCGATGGAGTCAACCTCGATGGACTCGCAACAACCTACGAGTACGCATCCGAGCTCCTGGCCCAGCCGGACGGCAGCTCCGAACGACGCACGGATTGGACCCGTCATGCAGCTGTCTAACGAGGGGCGCGTCGGTTACGTCCTGAAAATCTACCCACGCTTTTCGGAAACTTTCATTGTCACGGAAATCCTCGCCCGTGAAGCAGCGGACGAGGACCTTGAGATTTTCTCGCTTCGCCCGCCCGTTGACCCCCGTTTCCACCCCGAACTGGCCCGGGTCCAGGCGCCCGTTACCTACCTGACCCGGCCGCAGAAACTGTCCGAGGGCTGGCCCATCATCGCCGCTGCCCACAACGTGATCCCCAACTTCGCCCAGCGTTTCGCCGCTCTCCTGCCAGATCTCGCTGATTGCGAGGCGTCTGAGGTGCACCAGGGCGTCGAACTGGCAACCCGGGTAACTGAGCGTGGAATTACCCATCTCCATGCCCATTTCGGATCGATCGCAGCACGCACCGCCCGCATTGCCTCCGCGCTCACGGGCGTTCCGTTCTCCTTCACTGCCCATGCCAAGGACATTTACCACGAGCAGGTGGACCAGGCTGAACTCATCCGCCTCATACAGGCGGCGCACCACACGGTCACCGTGAGCAACTTCAACTACCGGTACCTCTCAACCCTTGCCCCGGCCGCTTCAGGCCGGCTCCACCGCGTCTACAACGGGCTGGAGCTCACCCGCTTCCCTTTCAGGGAACCCGCTCCCGTCCACACGCCCTTCCGGATCGCCGCAGTTGGACGGCTCGTGGAGAAGAAAGGCTTCTCGCTCCTGATCGACGCTGTTGCGGCGCTCGTGCGCTCCGGCGTCCAGGTGGACGTGCGCATAGCAGGTGGTGGGGAGTTGGCTGATAGCCTGGCCGACCGCGTCAGGCTCCTAGGCTTGAGCGACCAAATACACCTCCTCGGCCCCCGCACGCAGAGCGAAGTCATCGAACTCCTGAGGTGGGCCGATGTATTCGCCGCCCCCTGCATCATCGGTGCAGACGGCAACGCCGACGGACTGCCGACGGTCCTGCTTGAGGCGATGGCGATGGGTGTGGTCTGCATCGGGTCGGACGTCACCGGAATCCCGGAGGTCCTCGGCGGAATGGACGGCGCCGCCACCGGTCTGCTTGTCCGCGCCGGCAACGTCGAGGACCTGATTCTGGCGCTGCGGACTACGGCGTCCGACTCGTTCGACCGGATAGCAACCGCTCTGGCTGCCCGGTCATTGATCGAACGGTGCTTTGATTCCCGCTCCCAGTCCGCACAACTGCAGCGTTTGTGCGGGACAGCAGCGGCGGAGGCGGAGACTCATGTCCGTGTAGAGCATCCGTCGTCCGTATCGTCGTCGTCCTGCTCGTCCCCGGAACTCGAGGCGGTGGTCCGATGAAGCGCATCGCTTATGTGTGCATCGACCCGGGTGTGCCGGTGTTCGGCACCAAGGGTGCGTCCGTCCACGTTCAGGAAATTGTCCGGGCCTGGCGGAACCGCGGCGCGGAGGTGACGGTGTACTGCACGCGGCCCGGCAGCGACGTCCCGGCTGATCTGGCGGACCTCGCCGTCGTCGTCGTACCGGTGACGGGGAAAGGGGCGGCCCGTGAGAACTCACAGGCTGCCGCTGCCGCTGAACTCGCCCAGCGGATTCTGGACGACGGCGCGGATGCCGTCTACGAGCGCTACTCGCTGTTCAGCGACACGCTTGCGCGCGTTACCGGTCAACTGCGGGTTCCTGGCTTCCTCGAGGTCAACGCGCCGCTGATTGAGGAACAGCGAACCCACCGGAGCCTGATTGATGAAACGGCGGCGCACGCGGCTTTGCGGGAACAGGTCGGTGCCGCGACCCGAACTGTCTGTGTCTCCGATCCGGTGGCCGACTGGGTCCGGAATCGCGTTGACCCTCAGCACCATGAGCGGATCCGCACCGTTGCCAACGGCGTCAACGTCCACCGCATCCGCCCCTCGTCTGAGGCGCCCGGCATGGCGGTCGTTGCATTCGTCGGAACCCTGAAGCCCTGGCACGGGGTGGAAACGCTGATACAAGCGCAGGCTGCGGGATCGCGCGAGTGGACGCTCCGCATAGTCGGGGACGGCCCACAGGGGGCGGAGTTGCGCGGCCTGGCCGAGAGGGTGGGGGCCGACGTTGAGTTCACCGGCGCAATCGCACCGGAGCACGTTCCGGAGGCCCTCGCCGGATGTTCGATCGCGGCTGCCCCGTACCCACGCGCGAGCCACGGCGACCAGTACTTCTCCCCGCTGAAAATCTACGAATACTGTGCCGCCGGGTTGCCCGTTGTCGCCTCCCGGGTGGGGCAGGTGCCCCACATCATTGACGACGGCGTCACCGGACTTCTGGTCGAACCGTCCGATCCGTCCGCGCTGGCTGAAGCCATTGATGGGCTGGCCTCGGCACCGATTGCCCGGGCGGCGATGTCCGTCGCCGCGCGGCGCGCGGCGACTGATCGTCACAGCTGGGACACCGTCCTGAACCGCATCACCGAGGAAGTGCCGGCATGACCAAGGCGGTCGTCATACCCGAGAAATCAGCCCTTCACCGTACACTGCAGATCCTCAGGCCGCATCTGTCTGGTCAGGGACTGCTCATGGCCGGCGGTGTCCTGGTGCTGCTGTGTGAGGTCGCGTTCCGGGTCCTCGAACCGTGGCCGGTGAAATTTGTGGTGGACGCGGTCACCCGGAGCCTGGGCGCTGATTTTGCAGGCACCGGACCGGAGGCGACTCCCCTGCTGCTCCTGACCTGCGGCGCCGCCCTCGTCTTCTTCACCGGTATGCGCGCGGTCTGCAACTTCTTCGCTACGCTCGCTTTCGCTCTGGTCGGATCGCGGGTTGCTACCAAACTGCGAGCCAAGGTGTTCGATCATGTCCAGTCCCTCTCTGCGCGGTTCCACTCGGTCAATCGCACCGGCGACACAGTCCAGCGATTGGTCGGCGACGTCGGCAGACTCCAGGAGGTCGCCGTCACGGCCGGTATGCCGCTATTGGCCAACTGCATCACCCTGGTTGCGATGGCCGGAGTAATGTTCTGGCTCGATCCGTTGCTGGCACTAGTGGTCATCGCCGCATGCGCGGGCTTCCTGCTCCTTTCACGAATCAGCACGGACAAGATCACTGTGGCTGCACGCCTTACCCGCAAGGGTGAAGGTTCCCTCGCGAACACCGCCCAGGAGAGCCTGGGCGCCATCCGGGTTGTACAGACGTACGGCCTGGAACGGGCGCTGTCCGACCGGTTCGGCAGCAGCAACCAGAAAACGCTCAAGGAGGGCGTGAGGTCCCGCCGCCTCGCAGCCGCCCTGGAGCGAAGGACGGATGTGATTGTGGGCGTCGCGACCGCCGTCGTCCTTGCCGGGGGCGGGTGGCGGGTGGTTCAGGGAGCCATGACGCCGGGTGACCTGGTGCTCTTCCTGATGTATTTGAAGACTGCCCTGAAGCCGTTACGGGACCTCGCGAAGTACACCGGCCGGATCGCGCGCGCCACGGCGTCCGGCGAGCGCGTGGCCGAACTGCTCGACGAGGAGGTGGACATCACCGACTCCCCTACGGCCCTTCCGCTGGGCAAGGTGTGGGGTGAGCTCGAGTTCCGCCACGTCTCGGCATCCTATGAGGGGCGGGTGGTCCTGTCCGATCTCACCCTATGCCTGCAGGAGGGCCACACCACGGCCATCGTGGGACCGTCCGGATCCGGCAAGTCCACACTGCTGTCCCTCCTGGTGCGCACTATGGATCCGGAGCGCGGTTCAGTGCGCCTCGACGGCGTGAACCTCACCGACATCACACTCGCTTCCCTCCGATCGAACGTAAGCCTCGTCCTGCAGGAGGCGGTCCTGTTTACCGGCAGTATCCGCGAGAACATCCGTTTCGGGCGCCTGTCAGCGACGGACGGCGAGGTTGAGCGGGCAGCGCACCTGGCGCAGGCCCATGGTTTCATCACCAGCTTCCCCAAGGGTTACGACACGACTGTCGGCGAGCGCGGCGGGACTCTCTCCGGGGGGCAGCGGCAACGTATCGCGATTGCCCGCGCCATCCTGCGCGATGCACCGGTGGTGCTCCTCGATGAAGTGACGACAGGGCTGGACCATGACGCGCGGACCGAGGTTCTCGGCGCCCTGACGGCGCTCAGCGCGGGACGAACCACCGTAGCGGTGACCCATGAGGCGTCCGTGGCGTTGCAGAGCGACCGCGTGCTCTGGCTTCAGGACGGGCGGGTGCTGCTGGACGGATCACCGGAGGAGCTGCTGCGTTACCCGCTGTTTGCACGCTGGGTCGAGGAGCAACGCGCTTCCGCACAGAACCGTACGACCGCAACGGTGCCGGCTGGGAGCGTGCCATGAGCAGCCTGCGTACTCCGCTTGACTCCCACCTCCGATCACTCGAGTTGCTCTTCGATCCGGACGCGCTGAGCTCCCTGTTCAACCGTCCGGTGCGTGCCGCTCACCTGCGTTGGAAGCGCGGCAGGTCGGCGGTCGCGCGTCTCCACGATGACGACGGCGGCGTCCGCTGGCTGGCGATGTACAGCACCGATTCGTCGGTGAAGCTGGAGAAAACCTTCCGGCGCGCGCTCACTCAGGATGTGGAGTGGGAGCGCTTCGCACTTGATGACGGAATATTGGCAAGCGGGCCGATCGCGCTGGATCCGCGCTTGTACCCGGTGCTTCGTGGGTTCAGGCGGGCTGGCCTGGAGGTGCCGTCGCCGGGCTTCGGAGTGCTCAAGTACAACCCGTTCCGGCGCCTGGTGTTCAGCGTGGACGCCGCTGGCATCCCGCGTCTCATAGGAAGGGCGAGTGCGGGCGGACACTCTATTACCCCCGGATTGCTCTCTGAACTGGCGGATGGCGGGGTGCCCGTCGTCGTTCCCCTCGACTCGGCACTGTTGCCGCCGGGCCTACCTACCTCCAAGCATCTTGAGTACCTGCCGTGGTACGGCTCCGGAGACCTCAGCACCGTCCCGCTTCAGGTTGCGGAACTGCCCGCCCGGTCCGCGGGTAAAGCGCTGGCCCTACTGCACGATCAAGCACCGATCCACAAGACGCACGCGTGGCGAGCACCTGCAGGACGGCTTCGTTCACTCATCCGTGAGAATGCCGAGCTGATACCGGAAAACGGGGGTCGCCTGGAGCGAGTGTCCGCGGAGCTGGAGGCCCTGCTGCGCCGGCCGGGCAGGGCTGCGTTAATCCACGGAGATTTCTCGGCCGACCAGGTGCTCGTGGACGGCCGGCAGGTACGGTTGATCGACTTCGAGTGGAGCACTTACGGTGCCGCAGCGTCCGACCTGGGTAGCTTCGCCGCCGCCGAGGCGCTGGAGTCCCCCAGGGCCGACGGCCGCACCGTCCTCGGGCTGCCGCGAACGGCTGCCCTGCTCAATGGGTACGGCACCGGGCCTGCCACGGTACATGACTCCGAGACAGTGGCGTGGACCGCCTTTCACCTGCTGAATCGGCTTCGCGAGCCCTTCCGTGCCTGCGCACCAGATTGGCGGCAGCAGGTCGACCGCCGTCTCACGATGATTGAAGAGGTTTTGTGGTGATGCACATACCGGTTGAGTTGCCGAACGACGGCGGTCCGCCGGTTCGTATCCACCGCGCCTGGCCCCGCAGTGACGGGAGTCTGGTCATCGAAGGCCGGGAACCGCGAACTGGTCGGATCCGTGCCGGCCGCATCGATGCCGAGGGCCGCGCGTCCTTGGTGCCGTTTCGCGACGATCGCGCACTGCCCGGGCTGGATGCCGGTCCTTCAGGAGAACTGCTGGTGCACCGTTTGAAGCGGCGCGCCGTCGTGCGCACCGACGGGCGGTACACGAAGTTTCTTGCGGGTGGGAAGGCAGCCGCTGTCAGAGACGCACATCTGGCGGTTGCTGCCGGGCTGGCTGGATCCGGAGTTGTTGCGCCCGATGTCGTAGCTGCCAGTGAGCACAGCATCACGTTATCTGCCGTACCCGGAGTTAGCCTGCACGATCTGGGTAGAGGTCTGGACGCCGGCACTTGGTCGGCTTCCGGTGTCGGATCCGACCATGGCTCCAGGCCGCTGGACGCGTGGAGCCGTGCCTGGGCACTCTGGGCAAACCGATGGCCCGGATTCGTCGGCACGTCAATCAGCAACGAACCTTCCGCTGCCGCTCGGATTCATTCAGCGCAGGATGAAGTTTGCACCCTCGAACGGTGGGTTGGACTGGCAGTCGGGTTCGATGCTCTAGGTGTATCGGAGGACCGACTTCGCCGCGTATCGGCGTCGGTCGGCACGTCCCTGCTCAATAGTTCCTCGCCCGCCGGACTTGCGCACCGTGACCTGCACGACAAACAGGTTCTAGTGGACCCGGGGACCCGGTCGGTGGGAATCATTGATTGCGACACACTTGCCCTCGCTGAGCCTGCGCTCGACCTCGCTAACCTGGCGATTCATTTGGATTTCCGGGAGGCCCAGGGACTGTTGCCCGTTGGCACCGCGGCCGTTGGCGGTCACTATATCCGCGAAGTGGCCGAGGTCCTGGCGGTACCTTTCCCGCGGTTTGAGGCCTATGCTGCAGCGACAGCTCTTCGGCTGGCCTGCGTTTATGCGTTCAGGCCGCCCTACCGGGACATGGCATCTACGTGGTTCAGCGAGCTTGAGGAGCGTCTTGGCAAACGCACTTTCCTCTCAGGAATGCCTGCCTGACCCCTCTTCCGAGGTAAGAACCGACGTATTGATCAACGCCGGGTAACGGACCTGTCCCGATTAGCTAACGACACGACGACATGACTCGGAATGCTCAGCTAGCTGTTCAATACTGGACTCATGGGAACGCAGCAACTCGAGGAGACAGTCAAGACAAAGGCAAGCGGGATTCTGCGTTGGGATTGTGCACCTGCAGTGATAGTGCTGATCGCAGTGGCAGCTTTCTGGATCGGCGGGTCGTTGGAGTGGTTCGAGATGCTGAGCGTCCCGGAGAACGCCGTGGGCAGCGTTGTGTGGCTCTACCTCATGCTTGCCGCGGTCGCAGGATCGATCGTCCTGGGAGGCGGCGCCGTTGTCGATCTGGCGCGGCGAATCAATCGCCGCTCGGAACGGAACCAGTAGCAACACCGCTCCTCCACACAGCCACCGGAAAGCTGCCCCTTCCCCACATAGCGGGGGAACCACCAGTGTCCGCAACGTGGATCAACACACGCTTGATGAGCTGAAACGGATAGCGGCGTCAAACGGACGCTCGCTGCAGGCCGAGCTCAGGGCACTATTCGATCAGTTTGCAGCCTTGCCCTGGGAATCGCGGCTCGCGGGCTATCCGCTGTCAATGATGCCGCTACCTCGCTGGTACACCGATCTGGCTGATGTGCGGATCGAGTTGCCGAGGTTTACGCGGCCATTCGCAGATCGCCCAACACGCTCTTCCGGGAAGCACGGCACCGCGCAAGGCACGGAGCACTGGAAGATTCTAACGCACTGCAGCGGTGCGAGCAGGTATGGCGGCGGCTTTTGGACGTCCGAGCGCCCGATAGGTCCAGCCGGCGTCGCGCCAGGCCACCGGGTCCAGGCAGTTTCGTCCGTCCACGATCGCTGGACGAGCCACCAGTGCACGGAGATCCATTGGATTCAGCGCGCAGTACTGCTCCCATTCGGTCAGCACCAGCACAGCGTCGGCATTCTGGACGGCCTCTTCAACAGAGGTGGTGTAGGCGAGGTCAGGGAAGCGTCGCGAGGCGTTCGGCACGGCCTGAGGATCGGTAGCTGTGACCGCCGCTCCCTGAAGTTGCAACTGGGCGGCAACGCTCAGGGCGGGCGAATCACGGACGTCATCGGAGTTGGGCTTGAAAGCCAGACCGAGAACGGCTATCCGTTGCCCGAGCAGCGACCCGCCGCAGACCTCCCGCGCCAGATCCACCATGCGGGAGCGCCGCCGCATGTTGATGGAGTCGACTTCCCGCAGGAAGGTCAGGGCCTGATCTGCTCCGAGCTCACCCGCTCTCGCCATGAAAGCGCGGATGTCCTTCGGGAGGCAGCCACCACCGAACCCGAGCCCTGCGTTAAGGAACTTCCGGCCGATCCGCGCGTCGTGGCCAATGGCGTCCGCGAGCATGGAGACATCAGCTCCGGTGGCCTCGCAGACCTCCGCCATCGCGTTGATGAAGGAGATCTTCGTGGCCAGGAAGGCGTTTGCGGATACCTTCACCAGCTCAGCTGTCTCATAGTCCATCACCAACCGCGGGGTCCCTCCAGCGAGCGCCTGGGCGTACACCTCATCCAGGATCAGCTGGGCGCCGCTGGCTGCATCATCCAGCCCGTACACCAGGCGGTCCGGTTCCAGCGTGTCCTTGACGGCGAAGCCCTCGCGCAGAAATTCCGGGTTCCAGGCCAGCGTCACTGAAGGGCATGCCTCGGAGATACGTACGGAAAGGTCGCGGGCAGTACCAACGGGAACGGTGGATTTCCCCACCACAACGTCGCCTGCATTCACATGGGGCAACAGTGCGTCGACGCCCGCATAGACGTGGCTGAGGTCTGCCCCGTTCTCTGCTCGCTTCTGTGGTGTGCCGACCGCGATGAAGTGCACAGCGGAGCCGGCCGCATCGGCGATGTCGGTTGAGAAACGCAACCGGCCAGTTTCAAGCGCCTCAGCGAGTAATTCCGGAAGCCCTGGCTCAAAAAAGGGAGCATCCCCTGCACTCAGGGCCGCAACTTTCGCACCATCGACGTCGATGCCCACCACCTCGTGCCCAAGCTTCGCCATGCACGCCGC
This sequence comes from Arthrobacter sp. Soil782, assembly GCF_001428435.1. GTDB lineage: Bacteria > Actinomycetota > Actinomycetes > Actinomycetales > Micrococcaceae > Arthrobacter_D > Arthrobacter_D parietis. The sequence continues at coordinate 244,492 of NZ_LMSO01000008.1, read as the reverse complement.
ATGCACCGCTCCGAGATACCCGCATCCGATGACCGATAACCGCATGATGAACGCCCCTAGCTGTCGTATTTCTGGGTCCCGTTTCCGTGTCCTGCAAACACCGTACGGAGGCTGCATGGGGCGCAGATGAACCAGAGATGAGAGTTAGATGAGATCAGGTAGTCAGATCAGTGCCCCGGCTACCGGGCGGACTGAACGGCGGAAGCGTTAGACCGGTTCCAGGTACCAGAGCCGGGTCTCGCCATACTTCTTGTGGGCGAAGCGCTCAATCCCGTCGGGCCAATCCGGCTCCCCTGAGCGCGAGGAACGTTCGAGCACGACGACGGCCCCTTCGGCCAGGTGCGGAACAAGAGTGGACAGGATGGTCACCAGTGGCGCGTCCTCGAGCGGATAGGGCGGGTCCATGAGCACCACATCCCATAGCGCGTCCTCCGGGACCCGATTCAGATAGGTCTCAACCTTCGACCGGTGCACGCGAACGCAGGTCCAGCCCAGGACCTGGTTCATCGCTTCGGCATTTGCCCGGCAGGCGGCAGCAGCCCGGTCCGCGGACTCGACAAGGTCCACAGTTGCTGCTCCGCGGCTCGCCGCCTCCACCCCCAACGACCCCGATCCCGCGAAGAGATCCAGGACATGCGCGCCGGCTAAAACGTTGTAGGCATCCAAGCGGGAGAACAAGGCTTCCTTGACCCGGTCCGTGGTGGGTCGCGTCGCCTGGCCCGGGACGTTGGTCAGCGTAGTGCCACCTGCGGCCCCTGCGATGATTCGACTCATGAAAAAACACTCTAAACCACTAGCAGAAACGGTTTCCGCGTGGTCCAATAAGTGCAGCCGAGAAGCATCTCCCGGATCGGCTGAATGCATCTCGGCTCAGAGCGCACTTGGCGCACAGCTCGGCGTTGCATCGGTCGATATTGCTCTGGCAAATCAACTTCGCGCCGCAATAGCTACTTTCGAATCACTCGGAGCACAGCTTGAGCCTCTCTACGCGGAAGCTGACCTCGCCGTGGCCGCTGAACTTGCTGCTCTTGACGCTGCCGACGCCGCCACTTTCGAGGCATCGGAAGTAGTCAACGCTGCCATGGCGCTTCTGACCGCAGCCCAATCGGCCGAAGCGACCACCCTCGCGGAATTGGAAGCGGCAAAACAATCAGTCCTGGACGTTCCGCCGGGCGACGCTGCCGCGCTGGAAGAAGCTGAGGCTCAGCGCGATCAGGCACAGGCGCGGCACGACATTGCGGTGGCTGCCACTGCTTCGGCCAAGGCAGATGAAGCCGCAGCGCAAACAGCGTTGGAGGACGCCTTCTTGAGGTACGACGAGGCTGAGCAGGCTTACGTGGAGGCTTTCGACGCTGCCTATGGCACTCCGGAGATCCTTGCTCTTGAGGCGCAGGTCGAGACCGCAGCGGCATCTTTCGATGACGCCATCATCCGCCTCAGTCTGACCGAGGGCTCCAACCCGCAGGACCTGATCGCTCTGGCCGACGCAGTCATCGCTGCTTGCTCGGCCCCGGCGGTAGCTCAGGCGCCGGTCGCGCAGACGCCTATTGCCCACGCGCCGCTCGCCCGGACAGCCGCTCCCCAGCAGCGCGGCCTGAACATTCAAACCGCAGCGCACGACGCCAGAGCCACAGATCCCGCTAACCTCGCCCTCCTGGCCGGGCTGGCAGGATTCGGCGCGGCAACAGCGGCCGGTGCCGTCGTCGTCGTTCGCCGTCTAAGCGCAGGACGGGCCTAACCCAATCGATGACAGTTACACAGCGTGACGCTGCTGCCCCCGCTCCCCGGTCGCGAATGCGGCTATGGGTTGCGGGGGCAGCAGCGTTAGGCGCGCTCGTTTCGACCACAGCGCTCAGCGGGGCATTTGCACCACAGGCTGCCCCGGAGGAGACGGCGCGCCCCGCAACCATCGCTGCCAGTGCCACGCCCACTTCCACCCCGGAAGCCAGCCCCAGTCCCAGTCCCACTACTCAGGCAGTAGCGCCGAAACCTCGTGCCGCCGCTCCGGAACGGCTGATCGTGGAATCGGCCGGCATCGATGTAGCAGTTTTGCCTCTCACTCCCTCCTCGGCAGACGAGGCGTCACAATCCCTCGTCCCACCGTTCACCCTGGACGGCTACTGGCTTACCTCATTCGGCATGCCCGGGCGTGGATCGAACGACACCACGTACATCACCGGACACAGCTGGGAGGATCGTGAGGCTCCGTTCAACCGCTTAAGCACCGATGTGGAGGTGGGGCACGAAATAGTGCTGCACACCGGCTCCGGTGTGCAGCACTACGTAGTCGATTCGATTGTCACTCATGACAAGGACACCCTGAAGGACAGCAATATCTGGGATATCACGCCGAACAGGCTTGTTCTCATCAGCTGTTACACCGAAGATCCCTGGGGCAAGAACGTTGTAGTGACCGCAAGCCCCAAGGACTCACCCTAGAGCGAGCCGAACCGGCGCCGCCCTGCATCCTGGTGGAGCAGGTAAGGCTCCGGGTCACTTGATGCTGCAGGCGAACTTGCCAGCCAGCACGCAAAGCCGGTGGGATTCCGCGATTCCATTTCCTCAAGGTACAGCCGCCGCTTCCGCGCGAGCTCTTCCAGTTCCGCCGCTGTCTTGGCGCTGATGACAGCCAGGAAACTGATTCGCCATGCCCGGCACAGCTGTGCGGAGTTGAGGTGCCTCACCCGCTCGTTGATGTCAGCGCCCTCCACATGGGGCTGGACGCCCGGAAGCGTCGCTTCCGAGCGCCCAGCACCTACCCACCGGAACACGCGGCGAAACCAGCTTTCGTTCATTGCCGGACGCCGCCCCGGTCAGAGTCCGCGACGGGAATCGTCGCCGTCTGTCTCGATCTCTTCCTTACGCACTTCCTCACTCACGGTCTGCTCGTCCGTGACAACTTCCTTGTCGAGGCGCACCCGCTCCACCGGCACAGCTTCCTTCTCCACGACGGGTCGTTCCTCGTGAAGGGTCACCTCGTGCTCCTCCTCGCTGATGGCGGGTCCATCATGAGCGTCGCCGCGGTTGGCGTCGGTGATCGGCTCACGCTCGACCCGCACTTCCTCACGCTGGACCGGCACGGTCTTGGTGACGTTCTCCGTCACTACGTATTTGCGGAGGCGGGCACGCCCGGTCTCCTGCTTCTCCGTGCCGACATGGAGCCGTTCCTCGGAACGGGTCATGGCATCATCCGTAGTGGGCCCCGAAGTGTCATGTCCAACTGTTCGGTCACCGCGGTCCGCGTCGAAGCGGTCCCTCTCGCCGGCGCTTGCGATGCCGGGATTGGAATCACGGAAATCGTCCGACCCGGTGGTGGTGCCCGAGTACGTACCGTGTTCGGCGGCGTCGTAACCTCCACCCGGCCGGCTCAGGGAGTAGTGGCGGTAGAGTTCCGCTTCCTCCGCCTCGCTCAAATTCTGGTCCGGGTCAACCTTGGGTGCGTCCTTAACCTGGTCCTTGGTGTAGGCAATGCGCACGTCATCACCGTCCATGGAAGCGCCCTGCAGCGGTGCGAACGATTCTGACGTACCGAAGAGGCCCGTCTTCACCGTGACCCAGCTGGGCTCTCCTGTGTGGTCATCCACGTACACCTGGCCCGCGGATCCAACCTTGTTGCCGTCCTGGTCCACAACGTTCCCGTTGCCATCAAGAATGCGGTCGATATGTTCCTGCGTGATCATTTTATCTCCTCGAGATTGATTGCAGAGGGCTTGTCCGAAGTATCCGGTTGCACAAGGGTAGACACATCAGTCGCTTAATTGGAAGCATGCTTATTACTTTTATTGAAAGTCGGCTTAGGAAATCGGGCTGAAACCCTGGCCTAACAGGCATCCGGGCAGAGATACAGCGTGTGAACCGGTCCCGGGGTTGCCACAAGATAGCAGCCGATTACACTGGCAACAGGTTCAGCAGCGAGCCACAGTAAGACCTACTTGTGGGAGTGCCACCAGCATGGACGCTCAGTCGCGCTCATTCATTGAGCCACCTCTACTATCCATCCGCGAACCCGGGGATAACGCTCCCGCCTGGACCGAAACCGACGACGATTTCCCCGTCGATCTCTCTTCAGTTCCGGAACGCCGGCTTGCCGAGTTGTGCGACGCCCTCTTCCTTGAGTTGGATTCGGAGATGCCCGATCTCCGAGCCCTCGAGCGCTACCAGGCCGCCTGTGGCGAACTCGCCTTCCGTCAAAGCATCTCGGGCATCGCCTGAACGCGCCATTGCCTGCACCTGCGGACTGCTTTGTCAGCCTACTGATTGTCGCTATAGTTGTTTGTACGGTTCAGCAGCGAGCCTCACCAGCCTCTCGACTGTGGGAGTTCACATGGACCTGCGTTATCCCGACCGCTCGACAAGCCTGCGGACGGCAGTCCGCGACAATATGAAGCTGAGCCGGTTCGAGCTGTACGTTGATGGAGACAACGTCGGCTACCTTCAATACGAGAACCGGCAGGGCCAGATCTGGCTGCTGCACACGACCATCGAGCAGCGTTTCAAGCGCGCACGCCTGGATACCTACTTCGTAGGGAACGTGCTCGAAAACCTGCACAGGCGGCGGTTGGCGGTCATGCCATTCTGTCCTACCGTCCGTGGCTACCTGGGAGGTCACCCCGAGTGGGCCTCCCTGATACCGGCCTCCGAGCGCTCCCGCTTCCGTCTCACTCCTGCTTCCAGATCGCGAAAAACGGCCTCCCGCGCTTCCTGATCCAGCGGTTCGGCTTATCCCCGTTCGAGGAAGGCTTCTTTCTCGGCGTTCAGATAGAGATCCAACGCTTCTTCCAACTCAGGATGCTCCGCAAGTGTTGGGTCAGCAGTGATCAGTTCCTGTGCGTCCTTACGGGCTTTTTCGATCACCTTGGCATGCTGAATCACTTTGAGGAAGCGCAGTGCCGACCTGCCTCCCGACTGTGATGCGCCCAGGATGTTCCCTTCGCGGCGGAGCTCCAGGTCCTTTTGGGACAGTTCGAAGCCGTCGGACGTTGATGCGACAGCGTCCAGCCGCTCCCGGCTGGGGTGTGCCGGTTCGAGTTGCGTGACAAGCAGGCAGGTACCCGGGTGCCCACCGCGACCTATCCTTCCCCGCAGCTGGTGGAGTTGTGAGATACCGAAGCGGTCCGCATCCATGATCACCATGAGAGTGGCATTGGGAACGTCAACTCCCACCTCAATCACGGTAGTGGAGATCAGGAGACTGATGACGCCGTCATTGAATCCGGCCATGGTGGCGGATTTCTCTGCCGGATCAAGGCGCCCGTGCAGCAGGCCCATCCTCACTCCGGCAAGGGCCGGCACATCCTGCAGGGACTCGAACAGTTCCACAACGGACGTCAGTTCCTGCTTGTTCGGAGGCGCGCCTTCGTAGAGCTCCATTGCATCAGCACTGTCAGGTTCCGTTTGCGAGCTCCCGATCTTTGGGCACACAACGTAAACCTGCCGGCCGGCGTCAATCTCCTCCCGAGTCCGGGCCCACGCGCGATCCACCCAGTTGGGATTCTCGAAAAGCCCTACGACGTGCGTCGCAATGGGGGCACGGCCGGCGGGAAGTTCCGTCAAGGTGGATACATCCAGGTCACCGAAAACAGTCATCGCAACAGTCCTGGGAATGGGCGTAGCCGTCATGACAAGCATGTGCGGCGCAGCGGCGGCCTTCGCCCGGAGTGCGTCCCTCTGCTCCACGCCGAAACGGTGCTGCTCATCGACAACAATCAACCCGAGATCGAAGAACTGAACGTTTTCCGACAACAGGGCGTGTGTGCCGATGACAATGCCGGCGTCACCCGATGCGGCTGCAAGCAGCGCCTCACGCCTTTGCGCCGTTGACATGGACCCTGTCAGGAGCACAACCCGTGTCCCATCCACCGCCCCGCCGAGCATTCCTCCCTCAGCCAGCGGGCCGAGGGTACGAGTAATGGATTGATGGTGCTGCGCCGCAAGCACTTCAGTAGGTGCCAGAAGGGCCGCCTGTCCCCCTGCGTCAATGACCTGCAGCATTGCCCGCAAGGCAACAAGCGTTTTTCCCGACCCAACCTCGCCCTGAAGCAGCCGATTCATTGGATGGGCACCGGCAAGGTCCTTTGCAAGCTCCTCCCCCACCTGCTGTTGGCCCGAGGTCAACGTGAACGGCAGCGAAGCATCAAACTGATCGCGCAACCCGCCTTGGATCAGCGGGCGTGACGTTGCCTCCTCTGCGAGGACTTCAGCCCGTCGCCGTGCCAAGGCAGTCTGCAGGACCAACGCTTCCTGGTAACGGAAACGGTGTTGGGCACGGTAGGCATCCTCCACCTCGGCAGGCCGGTGAATCAACTCATAGGCCTGGGTGATGTTCATCAGCCGGTCACGGCGGGCGATGTGCGCGGGAACCGGGTCATTCAGCTGTGAATGAACGAGGGTGTCAAGAACCTTCTCGATGGACTTCTTGATCTGATCACTGCTGATGTGCTCAGACGCCGGATACACGGGGATAGGCACGAGATGCTTGTCCATGCCGGCGTCGTCTTCATCGAGCAGCGAAAATCGCGGATTGGTGAGGGTCAACTGTCCCCGGTAACTGCCCGTTTTTCCGGAGAAGACGGCGCGAGTTCCAACGGTGAGCTGTCGTTGAGCAACATGAGCGTTGAAGAAGGTGACATGCATGGTTCCGAGACTCCCGGCGTCGTCGTCGGTAATGACAACATCCAACAGTTTGCCCTTGCGCGTCCGCATCCATCGCGAGTTTGCCGATTGGACCCTGGCGACCAGGGTGACGTCTTCATCGAGCGGGACGCCGGACAACCCCGTCAGCTCCCCAGGCGGAAGGTAAGTACGGGGGAAGTGGTTCAGAAGCGCCCCGACGGAGTGAATCTCAAGGCTCTCCCCAAAAGCCCTAACAACTTTGGTGCCAAGCAATTTGGGGTCCAATGGTGCGGAAAGCTCGGGCGGGCGCCTGTTCTTCATATACCTTCCTGAAAGCCTTTTTCCTGAGCAGCAGGAACCAGCGAGACGTAGTTTCGAGCTTAGCGCCGCGCTCTGACGATCCCGTTACCCGTCGAAGTGGGTTGCAGGTGACGCGCCGGAAACCCGTTGGGCAATCTCCGCGGCGATCACGCGCAGCTTCACGTTGCGTGCGTTCGAGGCCCGTTGCAGGATCGCGAACGCTTCATCCTGCGAGCAGCGGTTTTGCGCCATGACGATCCCAACTGCCACGTCGATATGGGTTCGGGACTCCATGGCGCGGCTACGGTTGTCCGCTTCCTCGCTGTAGTGTGCCATCCGCAAAGCCAACTGCAGTCCTTTTGACGCCTGACGCGCGTATGACTCGGCGAAAGTGACTTCCTCGCTCCTGAAAGAACTCGGACGGTAGGAATACAGGTTCATCGCCGCATGTGCTCCCGCCCCGATGGTGAAAGGAGCAGAAAGAATGGAGCGCAGCCCGTATTTGGAGACCGCCTCTGAATATTCGGGCCACCTGCTCTCGCTAGCAAAGTCCTCCACGACGATGGTGCGCTGCTCCTTGGCTGCTGTGAGGCACGGACCTTCCTTGAAGGCGTACTGCAGTTCATCCATTGACTTCGCAGTCTCCGAGTTGTAGGCCACAGTCGCCGCCCGACGGCGGCGCAACAGGGTGATGCCGCACAGCACGGTCTCCTCGTGCCCGCTGACGCTGCGCGCTGAAAGGACGGCAAGTTCGTTGAGGAACTCCTGCATATCCGTGGTGGACAGCACAAGATCCTGCAACTCCTCAAGAAGCGAACGTTCACCCGTCCCCACTGTCTGCGCCGTCAGCCGACCGGGTGCGTCGAACTCCTCATCAGGCTCGAAGGAGACGAGTTCGCCCACGGTTCCACCTTTCAATGGTTCAAACCTCAACTTTCATCGCATAGGATACTTCACTAAGCGCCCTTCGCATCTCCAACGGGTCTCGTACCCCGCAGCGTCTGGCGTCGCCGGTGCCGTCCCACCGGGTCAAGTTACAGACGGCAGCACTTCGCCGGTGCAGTCGTTCTTTCGGGGTTAGAAGGTCAAGGCATGGACACGTCGTATTGGTCAACAAGCCGCCTGCTGAGCACAGCGGCCCGGCTCAATGAAAACCGTGACAACGAGCGGTTGCGCAGCATCGGCGTTACACATTCCGGTGTGACAATCCTGAAAGTGCTGGCCGCTGCGGGATCGATGAGCCAAGTGAAGTTGGCGCAGATCGTGCGGGTTCAGGCGCAGACAGTCGGTAAAGCTCTGGAACGGCTGGAGATGCGCGCGCTCGTCACGCGGCAGAAGAGTGAGTCAGACCGCCGGGTGACTTTCGTCGCACTCACTCCCGCGGGCCGCACAATCCTCGATGAGGTGCAGCAGGGTGAAGGTGTACCTTTTGGCGGTGCAGGCTATGCGGAAGAAGATTTGCGCGCTGCACTGATCAGCGTGATCAATGCCACCCGTGACAACCTGCTCGCTCCAGGACCGATGCCCGAGCCGCAACTGGCCGCTTCAGCGTAGTTTGACCTCAGACCCGCGTGCTTAAGGGCCGCTAATCACCCGGTCCCGCCCAGCGAGCACGCCCGTCAGGGCCAACATTGCCATGATGGCTGCAGTCACGAGCAGCGGAAGCGTCCAGTCGCCACTGAGATCACGCAGGCCACCGAACATGACCGGTCCAACCGCGCCGAGGCCATAGCCGACGGACTGCGCCATGCCGGATAAGGCTGCGGCCTGCGGATAGTTGATCGTCCGCAGGCTGAAGAGTGACAGAGCGATGACAATCAGGCTTCCGCATCCAATCGCTCCCAGGAGCACCCACAGCAATGTGAGGTCCGGCGCAACCGCCAGCCCGACAAACGTCACGAAAGTGAGTGCACCGCTGGTGAAGGACATCATTCGCTGGTCTGCACCCCGATGAAGGATTCCGCCGGCAGCAAGGCTGGCGAATACGCTGACAAGAAGGAACACGGACAGGTGCAGCCCCGCCGTTGTCGCCGAAACGCCGCGGCTTTGCTCGATGGTCGGCAACCAGGCCATCAGAACGTAGAAGGCGATTGACTGCAGTCCCATGAACACCGTCACCTGCCAACCCAACGCCGAAGACCACGGCGACCGGTAAGTCGCCTCGGGTTTTGAGGTGCGCACGGTGTCAGAGGCGTGTCTGCGCAGCCAGGGCAGGAGGACTGCCATGGCAATCAACGCCAGTCCCACCCAAATTCCGAGCGCCAGCCGCCATCCGGCGGGCGACGTCTGTGCCACCGGAACGACGACGGCGGCCCCGATCGCGGCGAACGCGGCTTGTGTTGCTGTGTAACTGCCGGTGATCTGGCTGACCCTGGTTGGAAAGTCCCGCTTCAGGAGGGAAGGGACAAGGACGTTGAGAAACGCGATGGCGAGGCCGATCAAGGCGGTGCCCACCCAAATCAGGCCCGACACCGGTATGGAACGGAGCACTATGCCTGACGCAAGGATCAGCAGGGACAGCCAAAGCGCCCGATCAAGTCCGAGCCGGGAAGCGAACGCCGGAGCTACGGGTGAAAAGACCGCGAATGCGATAAGCGGCAGACCCGTGAGGAATCCTGCTGCGGCACTCGAAAGTTGAAGGTCGCTGCTGATATTCCCGAGAACCGGCCCAACGCTGACAAAAGATACCCGAAGGTTGACGGCGATGAGCAGAACGCCGATGAAGGCGACCCCGAAACGGGAGGATTGTTCTGTCGCTTTTCGGGTGGCAGTGGGCATCGTGCGGTTTCCGTCCTTCGGTGGCAGGCGGAGCGCCTGCGACGCGCTTCCGGTTCCAGCCTAGCGCCGAACGAGCGGTACCTGCGGCGGATGACCGCGGACCGACGTCAGGACCCGTAACGTTCCTGTTGCTCGAAGTACCCCGGTTCCTGGGGGCTGACAGCACCGGCGCCGGCGAGCTGGGTCACGGCGATGTGACTGGGCTGCCCCGCTTCTTCGATGTATCTGAGTGCCAGGGCAGCTTCGGGAACGTGGACGTGCACGCGCCAGCGATAGCCCTCCTCGACCTCCGTTACTGCGCTCATAATGACGGAATCTCCCACCTCATCGAGGTGAAGCCGAAGGGTTGCAGCGTCCAGCGGGCTGAGGTTGATGGTACACATGACCTCGACGCCCTCGGCCGGCATCCCTTTGTGGATGTGGGGCGCCTGGACGTCATAGCCATGAAGGCCGTCAAGCAGTTCGTCCTGCAACTCTTCACCGAGTGAGGCCGCGCGGAGCGCATCCATGATGAGCAGGAACCCCACACCACCGGCATCAACCACTTTCGCTTCAGTGAGTGCGCCAAGCTGGCTCTCAGTCTGCACGACAGCCTCAAGCGCCGCCTCCACTGCTCCTTGCAGAGTCATGGCGAGGGCGTGGTTACTGTCATCTCCCTCGTTGGCCTGGTCCACGGTGGCAGCTCCGATCGATGCGGCCTCAAGCACCGAAAGCATGGTGCCGGGAACAGGGTCACTGAGCGCCGACCAGCTGCGGATCTGCGCGCGGTTCAGTGCGGTGGCCAACAACGGCCCTGAGAGACGGGATGCCCCGTGCAGCGGCTCTGCTATTGCGGACAGGAAGACGGCAAAGAGCGTCCCGGAATTGCCGCGCGCATCTTCCATGGCGGCCTGTCCGGCAACCTTCAGCAGGTCACCGAGGTCATGGGTGTCATGATCCGCTGCAGCCTGCGCAGCTGCCCGAACAGTCAGGTAAAGGTTGGTGCCGGTGTCCCCGTCAGCTACAGGAAAAATGTTGATGGCATTGAGGCGGTCACTGTGGTTGCCAAGGGAGACTTCGGCCTTGCTCAACCATCGCTTCATCGCAGTCGCGTTTGCGGTGATTTTAGTCTGCAAAGTGATCCCATCCCACGTTGGCTGGAGACTGTGACCCGACGGTCACTTCGGCATGTCCGGCCTCTACCGAGCCTACCGTAGTGAATCCTGCCAGCGGCATAACGTTTGGGTTAACGGTGGCCAGCAGCCCATGGTCCTCGCCCCCGCCCAGAACCCATTCCAGCGGGTCCATTCCCAGCAGACTCGCGGCTCCGCGAAGCGGTTCGCCGAGATACCGCAGGGCTTCGGGATCCAGGTCAATGCGTACGGAGCTGGCGGCTGCGATCCTTCCTGCATCACGCACCAGGCCATCGGAAACATCCATCATTGCGGTTGCACCGGCCGCTGCGGCAGCTGGTCCCGACTCCAGCGGCGGACGCGGACGGCACTGCGCACGAATGAACCCACGTAGTTTCTCTTCCAGCGAACTGTATTCATGTACGGACTCCAGCAGCGCCAATCCTGCCGCGGCGCGCCCGACCGTTCCGGCTAGTATGACGACGTCTCCCGGCTGCGCTCCTGACCGCAGCACCGGAGTGCGCCCGTCCAGTGATCCCGTAACCGCCGCAGTGACCGAAATCTCGGTTCCACGCCCCAGGTCACCCCCGACTACTGCACAGGTGGAAGCCCTCAGCTCATGAATTGCCGCCGTGAGGCCGTCCGCTAGGTCCTCAACCCACTCGACCGTTGTGTTCCCGGGCAGTGTGAGACTGACGACGAGAGAGGTGGCACGACCACCCATCGCGTTGATGTCACTCAGGTTCTGCGCGGCGGCCTTCCACCCGACGTCAAACCCGGTGGTGCTGTATCCATTGGGCCAATGCAGCCGAAAATCCATGTCCTGGACCTGGGTATCGATGGAAATGAGCACCCGTGCGTCCGCAGCGGCAACAATGGCGGCGTCATCCCCCGGGCCGAGAAGCACACTTGAGGGTCTGCCAACAGGGCTGTGAAGACGCGGCAGAATGCGTTCGAGCAGGGCAAATTCGCTCAGCTGGCCGACGGTAAGTGGCATACTTCCACCGTACTTTGCACCCCGCACATTCGGGTGTTGCCTGTGGACAAGGGCAGTCAGCACCCACAGGAATGGGAGCCGCGGGACTAGCCGGCCCTCCGTCGTCGTACCCGTCGGAAGATGAGCCAACCGAGAAAAGCGGCGAGAGCCGCATAAAGAAGAAGGTCAAAGTACTGGGAGTACTGGTCAACAAGGTGGTACTGGGTTCCGAGGAAATAGCCCAGGCCGATGAGCAGCACATTCCACAGCAGACTTCCTGAGACGGTGAAGAGAGTGAACGTGGCCAGCGGCATGTGTTCGGCACCCGCCGGTAGGGAAATCAGGCTCCTGACACCCGGTATCAACCGGCCGAAGAAGACTGCCGAACGACCATGGCGGTGAAACCAGCGCGCCGCCCGCTCGAAGTCGTCGCGGTCCACCAGCGGCAGCCTGGAGAGCCCGCGCACCACCCGTTCCTCGCCCAGCTTCGCACCGAGCAGATACAGGAGCAGAGCGCCGATGAAGCTACCAAGGGTTGCAAGCGCGAGTACAAGCACCGCGTTCATCTCGCCTTGCTGGGACAGGAAGCCCGCAAGCGGCAGGACGACTTCACTCGGGATCGGAGGAAAGACCGTTTCCAGGAGCACGAGTACGCCGACACCAATCTCGCCGAGCGCACTCATGACATCCGTGATGACTCCGGTCAGCCCTGACTGATCCTGGGCTCCGACCGTACTAGCCTGCGCTGGTGCTGTCCACATACTCCCCCAGTGTTCCCTGATCGAGTGCCTCAGCGATGCGGGCTATTGCTTCCTCATCCTTCACGACAATGGACTGGCCGTCCGGCGAAGTTCCGACTCCCAGATTCGGCAGCGTGAAGAAGACGACGTCCTCGGACCGGACCTGCCACATACCGAGCGCGAGGGAACCGGCAGTCAGTGCGCCGAAGTCCGCGTCGACACTCAGGTAGGGGGATATTTCATTCACGACCCGGCTGAGCTTCACGGGGTTGGTGAAGGTCTCGGCACTCAACAGTTCGGACATAATGCCCTTGATGAAGAGCTGCTGGTTCTGTACCCGCTGAAAGTCACCGTCGCTGAACGCCTTGCGTTCACGCACGAACTTCAATGCCGACTCGCCGTCGAGCGTGACCGGGCCCTGTTCGAAGAACTCCCCCTCTGTTCCTTCGGACTCGAAAGCAATGGGATTGTCGACCGTCACTCCTCCCAGGGCGTCCGTGAGGCCTTTGAAACCCTCGAAGTCGACGATCATCACGTGATCAACGGGCGCATCAAACATGTTCTCGACGGTCTGGACAACCAGCGGCACTCCTCCGAGCGAGATCGCAGCGTTGATCTTGTTCTCGCCGTGCCCGGGGATTTCCGTCCAGGTATCGCGCAGGATTGACATGACATAAACGTTCTCCCGGTCCGCAGGGATGTGCACAAGCATCATGGTGTCGGATCGGGAATCGGTAAATCCGTCCTCGGATGCCTCCGGCCTCGCGTCACTGCCCATCAGCAGGATGTTCATGGCGCCTTCTGCGGCCGCTGTACGCTCGGGCCGCGTTGACGAGTCCGGAAACGCTGGTTCGATGGTGTTCGTTTTGGTCTCGAACGCTATGGCGAGGCTGACCAGGTAGCCGGCAAGAAGTGCCGAAAGTGCGAGAACGACGCCGAGCAGCACCAGCACGGCCGTGCGCAGCGGCCGCTTTTTCTTCGTGACGCGTCGCGGAACGGGATCAGTGTAGTCATGCGTGGTCAATACGGACGCTCCCTGCCATAGTTGCTGGGGCCTATGCTACCGAGCGGGTCGGAGAGGTTCCTGAGCAACTCCCTCCCCTTGTCCTTGAGTTTTCCCAATCGCTGTGGGACTGTTCACCCATGGTTAGCGAATCAGTGCAGGTCAATGAACAGGCCCGTGCGCCGCTCGGCGCTTCCTACTGGAAGCTATGGACATCATCCGGTCTCTCAAACCTCGCCGACGGTGTGTTCAAGATTGCGCTGCCACTGCTTGCCATCCAGTTCACGCAGTCGCCCACCCTGATCGCCGGGGTGTCGTTCGTCGCTACCCTGCCATGGCTTCTCTTTGCGCTGACAGCCGGCGCCCTTGCGGACCGCCTGGACCGCCGTCGGCTGATGCTCGTCGCCAATCTCACCCGGGCAACCCTACCGGCCATGCTCCTCGGGGTGATCCTGCTCGATCTCGGCTCGATCTGGGCCCTTTATGTCATCGCACTGCTGGTGGGGGTCGCTGAAACGTTGTATGACACGTCCGCGCAGTCCATCATGCCGCAGCTGGTGCACCGCGATCAGCTTTCACGGGCCAACGGGCGGCTCTACGCCGTTGAACTGACCACCAACCAGTTCATTGGTCCGCCGTTGGGCGGGCTGCTCGTGGCAGCCGGGGTAATCGGCGGGTTCGCAGTTCCAGCCGTCCTGTGGCTCGCAGCCGTGGGTTCGCTGTTCCTGGTGCGAGGAAACTTCCGGATCGAACGGGAACAAAAAACGACGCTGCGGCACGACATCGCCGAGGGCTTACGCTTCCTCTGGCACCAGAAGATCCTGCGCACGCTCGCCGTCATGACCGGCACCTTCAACTTTGCCTCGAGTGCGGCCTTTGCCCTGCTCGTGCTCTTTGCCGTCGGACCGTCGTCAGCGATGCAACTTTCAGAGGTCGGCTTTGGAGTGCTCCTCACAACCTCGGCGATCGGCGCACTTCTCGGCTCTTTCATCTCGGAGTGGGCGGAGCGGAAACTGGGCCGGTCAAAGTCGCTGGCGCTGACGATTTTCGGCGGATCGTTCTTTGTGGGCGCGCCTGCGCTCACGGACAACCCCTACATCCTTGGCTTCGTGTTCTTCGTGGGCGGGGTGCTGGTCATGCTCTGGAATGTCATCACCGTCTCCCTCCGGCAGCGCATCACGCCCAATCGCCTGCTGGGGCGCGTCAACAGCGCCTACCGTCTCCTCGCCTGGGGCACCATGCCGCTGGGCGCAGCGGCCGGCGGTCTTCTTGCGACGTGGCTTGGACTTCAGGCAATGTTCGGAATCATGGGAGTGCTGACGCTGGCCCTGCTGGCTCTGATGCCGATTGTCACCGACAAGGCAATAGACGCAGCCGACGTCGAATCCTGACTTTCGCTGGCCCTGGCCAGTCCTTCGGTGTAACAGTAGGGCATGCCTACCGAAGCGGACGTCCGGAGATTGAGTCTATCTCTGCCGGGCGTCACCGAACGCTCCAGTTGGGGCCAACCCGCGTGGTTCGCCAAGACCCTGATGGCACGCATGTGGGAACCGGGCGTGCTCACGGTAAAGACGAACGAGAGGGAGGCTCTCGCCGGTTCGGAACCGGGAGTTTATTTCTGGACTCCCCACCACAATCGCTCACCGCAACTTGTCCTGATTCGACTTGCCGGAATCGACACACACGAGCTGGGTGAGTTGCTACAGGACTCATTCCTGCTCGCCGGCGGGCGGATGGGTCAGGCTTAGAGTCCCGCTACGCTTGGTCCATGCCTTCGAATCTGCGAGCTTTCGTGCGCGTTGCCGGGCCGGGTGCTCTGCTCGTGGCGGCCTTGAGCGCCTGCTCCCCTATTGTCGACGTCGATGCCGCAGCCGACGCGGTCAATCCGTCCTGCGCGAGCGTCATGATCGCTCTGCCTGATCAGGTGGCCGGCAACGAACTACGGGAGACCAACAGCCAGGCAACTGCAGCATGGGGCGACCCATCGCAGATCGTGCTGCGGTGCGGTGTCCAGGTACCGGGACCCACCACAGACGCCTGCGCCTCAGTGAACGACGTCGACTGGATCATCCAGGAATCCACCGAGACGGACATCTGGACGGCCACCACGTATGGGCGCAATCCCGCCGTCGAGATCCTCTTCGACCCGAACCAGGTCGCTTCCAGCACCGTTTTGGTTGACCTCGGAGGCGCTGTTTCGCAGGTCGAGCAGACAGAGCAGTGCCTGAGCCTGAATGACACGGTCGACCTTCCGACGGAAGGCTAGCGCCGCCGTCGTTGGTCAGATGCTGGTGGTGTACGCGAAACTGGTGGACACGGCTTAGCTGCGTCCTCGAAGGGCGACGCCGGAGAGGCCGCGCCCTAGACTTAGGTTCGATGAAAACCACCGATTCCACTCCACTGTCCGGTACCCAGTACACCCTCCAGCACGGCGCATACACGGCGTCGATCGCCAGCGTCGGAGCAACCCTGCGGTACCTCCGCCATGATGATCGGGACCTCGTGGTTCCCTATGATGCCGAGGAGATCCGTCCCTCCTTCCGCGGCGCGGTGCTGGCGCCCTGGCCCAACCGGGTGGTGGACGGCAAGTACTCATTCAACGGCGCGGCACATCAGCTCGCCCTCACCGAGCCTCAGCGCTCCCACGCCATTCACGGTCTCCTCGGGTGGGTGGACTGGACGCTCGCAGACCAGGCGCCGGCCTCGGTCCGCCTGAGCGCATCCGTTATCCCGCAGAAGGGATACCCGTTCCGGCTTGAGGTCGAAGTGCTCTACTCCCTCGACGACCACGGCCTCACCACTACGATCACCGCCGCGAATCCAGGCCCGTCAGCAGCACCCTATGGGGCGTCGGCGCATCCTTACCTGGTAGCCGGCGAAGGACTGGTGGACGACTGGACGCTGGAGGTGCCGGCGTCATCGGTCCTCCAGGTGACCGAAGACCGGCTGATCCCGATGGAACTGACCGACGTCGCGTCGTCGCACTTTGATTTCCGCGAGCCTCGCCTCATCGGGGACACATTCGTGGACCACGCCTACACGGGCATCAACTACGACGACCGCGCCACCGCCACCGTCTCGGTGCGCGCTTCAGACGGCAAGGGAACGGCCATCACCTTCGACCGTGGCTGCCCCTGGGTACAGATTCACACCGCGGACAAGCCGGATCCAGCGGTCTCGCGGCTCGGCCTCGCCGCTGAGCCGATGACCTGCCCGCCGGACGCGTTCAACTCGGGGACGGACCTGATCGTGCTCGAACCCGGCGCATCCCACTCGGTCGGCTGGCGCATTCACGCACTGTAGGCATTTGCCGGCTAAAGCGCAGAAGTGCAGCGCCCGGTTGAGCTTCGCACGAGGAACTCGGGGCGGAACGAGACAGAGGCCGGAGCATCGTCGTTCACCACTGACTCAATTCCGGCGGCCACAATCGCCGCTTCGTCCCAGCCAAAGGTGGTGAGGGCGGGGCTGATGAGGGGAGCCAACTCGCTGTCGTCGAAGCCCAGAATCGAGACGTCTCGGGGGATGTCCAGATTAAGGGACCTGGCGGCCCGGTACGCGCCGAAGGCGAGCGAATCGCTCAGGCACAGCAACGCCGTCGGACGCGCTTCACGGGCAAGGAGGGCCGTTGCTGCTTCGGCTGCACCGCCGACTGACGACGCCGACGACGCAACGGCAACGCTCATTCCCCTCTCCTGGCCCAGTTGCTGCACCAGGAGCTGCGCCGGACGGCCGGGCGTCGACGGCAACGACGGCGCAAGAAGCCCGATGGACCGATGCCCCAGTTCGGCGAGGTGTCCGAGTGCGGTGCTGATCCCGTACTCATTGTCGAACAGTACGGTGTGTGCAACCGGCCGGTGCAGGAGCGCGTCCCCGATCGATACCAGCTGAATCCGCTCGGGAACCTCAGCCCAGTAGAGCGCGGATGGATCGACCGGTAGCACTATTGCTGCATCCACCCGGCGAAGCGTGAGGGCGCGTAGCGCGTTCCGCTCGCGTTCAGGGGATGTATCAACGTCGGAGATTGCCGAAAACATGCCTTGCTCGTGCAGCGCCTCAGACAGCATCACCGCAAGGCCCTGACGCCAGAGGTCCCCCAGCGATCCGATGATTGACACATTTCCGCTGCGGCCTCCCGCGAGGGCGCGGGCTACCGGATCCGCAGTCCAACCCATGTCCTGGGCGATGCCCTGTACCCGGGCAATGGTTTTCTCAGAGCCACGAATCCCCCGCAGCGCGTAGGACGTGGCTGCTTTGGAAAGACCCGCCGCGAGCGCGATATCACGGAGGGTAGGCCGCCTTGGCTCGTCCATGAACTGGCCCGGCTGCGCCTAGCGCAGGCCCGTCTTTCGTTCGAGCGCCAGCTCGATGAGTTCGTCGATCAGCTCGGTGTAGGTCAGCCCCGACTTTGCCCACATTTGCGGGTACATGCTGATCGGCGTGAAGCCGGGCATCGTGTTGATCTCGTTGATGATGAGCTCGCCGGCAGGAGTGTAGAAGAAGTCAACCCGGGAAAGCCCCTCGGCGCCAAGTGCGTCGAATGCATGGGCAGCCAGCGCCCGAACACGATCCGTGACATTCGGCGGGAGGTCAGCCGGGCAGCTCAGCTCCGCTGCGGCACCGTCAACGTATTTTGCCTCGAAGTCATACCACTCGTGCTCCCCGGGCTGGACTGCAACCTCCCCAGGCAGGCTGGTGCGCGGCTCATCCAGGCCCCGGCCCTGCAGGACCGCGACCTCTATCTCCCGGCCAGTGATCCCGGCCTCGACGATCACCTTCGGGTCGAACTGGCGCGCGGTTTCCACGGCTGCCTCAAGTTCCGCCGGAGAGGCCGCCCGCGAGATGCCCATCGACGAACCCGCGCGGGCCGGCTTGACGAAGACCGGGAATCCGAGCCTCCCGGCACGTTCAAGGCATCCTGAACGGTTGCGTGACCATTCCCGGTCGGTGAGCACCTCGTACGGACCGACGCTAAGTCCCGCGGACGCGAACACGACCTTCATATAATGCTTGTCCATCCCCACGGCGGACGCCAGAACGCCTGCGCCGACGTAACGGATGTCGGCCATCTCGAGCATTCCCTGGAGCGTGCCATCCTCGCCGAAGGGGCCGTGCAGCAGCGGCAGCACGACATCCACTGCGCCAAGGCTGCGTGGCATCCGTTCCATTGCGGTTGCCACGAGTTCCTGTGCTGCACCGCCGTCGGAAGCTGTTGCCAGCACCACGGACTCCGGCGATACCGGAACCTCCGGAAGCACTGTCGAGCGCAGCGACCATTGGGACGGATCCAGGGACACCAATGACCACTGACCGTTCTTCGCAATACCCACCGGAACGACTTCATACTTGCTGCGGTCAATCGCTTCCAGCACGCCTGCGGCAGTCACGCAGCTCACTGCATGTTCACTCGAGCGCCCGCCGAAGAGCACAAGGACGCGGGGCTTCGCAGATGGGGTCACAATCAGCCTTCGGATTTCAGTTCGCGGGCCAGCAGTCGCGGGCCGAGGTCATGTACGGACAGGTTGCCCTGAAGTACCGCAACAACACTATCCGTAATGGGCATATAGACCTTGAGTTGGTGCGCGAGATCAAGCACCGCCTGTGCGGATTTGATGCCCTCGGCCGTCTGGTTCATGTGCGCTGTTACTTCATCAAGGCTGAGCCCCTGGCCCAGCAGCCTGCCAGCCGTGTGGTTACGTGAGAGCGCGGATGAACACGTGGCGATGAGGTCTCCCATACCGGCAAGCCCGGACATTGTCTCCGGTTCCCCACCCAGCGCAACGGCGAGCCGCGTTGTCTCGGTGAGACCACGCGTGATGACCGAGGCCTTGGTGTTATCCCCCATCTGCTTGCCCTCGCAAATGCCGACCGCCAGCGCGATGACGTTCTTCACGATGCCGCCGATTTCCACCCCGACCACATCGGTGTTGGTATACGGCCGGAAATACGTTGCCGTGCAGGCTGCGGCAATCCACGTGGCCACTTCGGCATTCGGGCACGCCACCACAGAGGCGGTCGGCTCACAGCGGGCGATCTCCATGGCCAGATTGGGACCGGAAACAACAGCGATGCGGTCCTCGGGAAGGCCGAGTTCCTCGGCAAGAACCTGGCTCATGCGCGCGTCGGTGCCGACTTCCAGGCCCTTCATCAGCGAAACGACCACTGCATCCGGTGAGATCAACGGCTTCCAGGCTGAAAGCTGCGAGCGAAGGGACTGAGCCGGCACCGCAATGACCACGAGCTCCACGCCGTCAAGGACGGCAGCAACATCAGTCGAGCAGCTGATGTTGTCAGGTAATACCGTGTCGGCAAGGTAGCGGCTGTTCGTGTGGTGGGTGTTGATTTCGTCGGCGATCTCCCCGCGACGCGCCCACAGGCGCACCCGTGTGTCCGAACTCTCACCGGCGTCAGCCAACACCTTCGCGAACGTGGTCCCCCAGCTACCGGAACCCAGAACGGCAACGACGGCGGGAGGCCGACGGGTCACTGAGCCTCACCCGCAGGCGACCCGAAGTTTCGACCCGTCTGCTTCTGGTTCTTTGACGCAGGGTCCCACCGCTGGGCCGGCGGTGTTTCGCCGCGCAGCTCGGCAACGAGCTCGGTTAGCGCATCCATGATGCGGGTAGTCGCCGCATCCAGCGTGGTACGGGTAATGGGGCCGCCGTGGAACTCAGAGAGGTCCACAGGCTTTCCCACGAGGACTCGGGACTTCTTGCGCGGAAACAGGTAGAGGCGCTTCGCGTAGCGCGGAAAAACCTCCTGCGCGCCCCAGTGTGCAATGGGAACAACCGGCGCACCCGTCTGAAGGGCCAGGCGCGCAGCGCCGGTGCGGCCCTTCATGGGCCACATGTCAGGATCCCGCGTCAGCGTCCCTTCGGGGTAGATGATGATTCCTCCGCCGCCGTCGATCGCCTCTCTGGCGACATCGAGCGAGTGGTTGGCTCCCGCCGTCGTCCGTTCCACCGGCACCTGCAGTGTGGCACGCAACGCGGCGCCGAATACAGGAACCTTGAACAGCGATGCTTTCGCGAGGAAGTGCGGCAGCACCTTGTTGTTGTAGAGGAAATGCCCGATCACGATCGGATCGATCTCCGTGACGTGGTTGGGGCACACGATGAAGCCGGTGTCGCGTGGAAGGTTCTCGGCGCCTTTCCATTCCTTGGCCATCATTGCATTCATGAGGGGCCGGAGAATGGCGGCAAGAACCGCGAACGTTGCGCGGGACGAAGCGGGTTCGGTCATGCTGTGTGCGGCCGCGTTCAGCGGCCGATTCCCGCGTCTGCCGTTTCGGCGACGTCAAAATCAGCGCCGAGTCCTTCAAGCTTGTCCTGGAACCGCTCGTAACCGCGGTTGATGAGCTCGATACCGGTGACGCGGGAAGTTCCGTTCGCCGCCAATGCGGCGATGAGGTGGCTGAATCCGCCGCGGAGATCCGGCACGTCGATATCGGTTCCGTGCAGTTGCACAGGCCCGGAGATGACGGCTGAATGCAGGAAGTTCCGCTGGCCGAATCGGCAGGGGACGCTGCCGAGGCATTCGCGGTGCACCTGAATGTTGGCGCCCATGCGCACCAGGGCGTCAGTGAAGCCGAAGCGGTTCTCATACACGGTCTCGTGCACAATCGACACGCCCTCTGCCTGCGTGAGCGCAACCACCAGCGGTTGCTGCCAATCAGTCATGAAACCGGGGTGGACGTCCGTCTCCAGAACCAGAGGCGAGAGCTTACCGCCCGGGTGGTAGAAACGGATGCCGTCGTCATTCACATCGAAGGCACCGCCGATTTTGCGGTATGTGTTCAGGAAGGCGGTGAGGTCCAGCTGGCGGGCGCCTTCAACATAGATGTCGCCGCGCGTTACCAGAGCAGCAGAAGCCCACGACGCCGTCTCGTTGCGATCGGAGATGGCCTTGTGGTTGAAGCCGCCCAACTCGGCCACTCCCTCGATCCGGATTGTCCGGTCCGTCTGCACGGTGATGATGGCGCCCATCTTCTGCAGCACTGCGATGAGATCCATGATCTCCGGCTCAACGGCCGCGCCCTTGAGTTCGGTGATGCCCTCTGCGCGGGTGGCGGTCAGCAGCACCTGCTCGGTGGCACCGACACTCGGGTACGGCAGCTCGAGCTTTGCTCCGTGGAGGCCCTTGGGTGCGGAGATTGAGATTCCGCCGGGACGCTTGTCGACGACGGCGCCGAAATTCCGTAACACCTGCAGATGGTAGTCAATGGGGCGGTCGCCGATTTTGCATCCGCCGAGGTCCGGGATGAAGGCCTCGCCGATGCTGTGCATGAGCGGACCACAAAAGAGGATGGGAATGCGGGAATCACCGGCGTGCGCGTCGATGTCCTTCGAGGCTGCCATTTTGGCGTTGGCGGGATCCATGGTGAGGTCTCCGGTGACCGGATCCTTGCTCACCTCGACGCCATGCAGCTTCAAAAGGCTGGTGACGACCTCGACGTCCTTGATCTCAGGGACGTTCCTGAGAACCGACGGAGAGTTCCCCAGAAGCGCAGCGACCATCGCTTTCGGTACCAGATTCTTGGCACCGCGCACGGTCACCTTGCCTGCGAGAGGGACACCACCACGGATTGTCAGAACGCTACCCATGAACACCTATTTCCTTCAACGTGTAAGCCCCAACAGCAGATAAGACTCCTGCTAAGCATAGGAGCTACTGTTACCAGACTGAAATACCGACGGCTTGCCAGCGGGACCGTGTTGGTCCCTTCAGGGAGTGCAAACAGTCCGGCTCAGCCCGAAATTCCGGTGCCGGAAGTGATTTTCCTTGCACCGGTGAACCAGATCAGGTTCTGGCAGGCAGGGTTGTGGGCTTGAAGCTCGGGCGCACGGCTTCATAAGCGGTGATGGCCTCTTCATGGCGCAGCGTCAGTCCGATATCATCGAGCCCTTCCAGGAGACGCCAGCGTGTGTAGTCATCGATCTGGAACCCGGCGATGATCGCCCCGCAGGTAACCAGACGTGCCTCGAGGTCGACTGTAATCTCGGTGCCCGGATGGTTCTCGAGCTCTTTCCAGATCAGCTCGATGTCGTCCTGGGCCACCTGAGCGGCTACGAGCCCCTGCTTGCCGGAGTTACCGCGGAAGATGTCGGCGAACCGCGACGCGAGCACAGCCCTGAAACCGAAATCCTTCAACGCCCAGACGGCGTGCTCCCGGGAGGACCCGGTACCGAAGTCAGGTCCTGCAACCAGCACCGAACCGTGGTTGAACGGCTCCCGGTTGAGGATGAAGTTCTCGTCCTTCCGCCATGCGGCGAACAGCGCGTCTTCGAACCCGGTTCGGGTGATCCGCTTCAGGTAGACGGCCGGGATGATTTGGTCGGTGTCCACGTTGCTCTGCCGCAGGGGAACGCCGATCCCGGTGTGTGTAGTGATCTTTTCCATGGTCTTCTCCTCTTGCCCCCGGTCTCAGGCAGCGTGGATGGTGGAGCTGTTTCCGGCCTGGTCCGCAGCGGCGGGCGGTACGGGGTCCAGATCGGAAGGCGAACTCAGCGTTCCGCGCACGGCAGTGGCTGCTGCGACGACGGGAGAAACCAGGTGCGTCCGCCCGCCCTTGCCCTGACGGCCTTCGAAGTTGCGGTTCGATGTCGACGCGCACCTCTCCCCCGGCGCCAGCTGGTCCGGGTTCATGCCCAGGCACATCGAGCACCCGGCGAAGCGCCATTCCGCACCGAATTCCTTGAAAACCTTATCCAGTCCCTCTGCCTCAGCCTCAAGGCGCACGCGGGCGGAACCGGGCACCACCATCATGCGGACGTCCGGATCTTTCTGCCGTCCACGAATGATGTCCGCTGCCAGCCGCAGGTCCTCAACGCGGCTGTTGGTGCACGAACCCAGGAAGACGGTGTCCACCCGGATGTCCTTCATTGGCGTTCCGGCTTCAAGGGCCATGTACTCCAGCGCCCGGCTGCAGGCCGCCTTCTCATTTTCGTCGGCGAAGTCATCCGGAGACGGGACAGCCTGGCTGAGCGAGACGCCCTGACCGGGGTTGGTTCCCCACGTGACGAATGGTTCGAGCTCATCCGCGTCCAGGAAGACCTCCGCGTCGAACACCGCGTCATCGTCGGTCCGAAGCGTGCGCCAGTTCTCGACGGCGGCGTCCCAGTCCTCACCCTGCGGTGCGTGGGGACGACCCTTGAGGTACTTGAAGGTGGTGTCATCCGGTGCAACCATGCCGGCCCGGGCTCCGGCCTCAATCGACATGTTGCAGATGGTCATGCGGGCGTCCATGGACAGGGCACGGATAGCGGAGCCCCGGTACTCCAGGACATAACCCTGCCCGCCGCCGGTTCCGATCTTGGCGATGACAGCCAGGATAATGTCCTTGGACGTAACGCCCGGCTTGAGCGTCCCCTCGACGTTGATCGCCATGGTCTTGAACGGGTTCAGGGAAAGGGACTGGGTGGCCATGACGTGCTCGACCTCGGAGGTTCCAATGCCCATGGCCAGCGCTCCGAAGGCGCCGTGTGTGGAGGTATGCGAGTCTCCACACACCACGGTGAGCCCGGGCTGGGTGAGGCCGAGCTGCGGACCGATGATGTGGACGATGCCCTGCTGCGCGTCTCCCAGCGAGTGCAGCCGGACACCGAACTCCTTGCAGTTGGCGCGCAGGGTCTCTATTTGCGTGCGGCTCGTCACGTCCGCGATCGGCTTGTCAATGTCGATCGTCGGAGTGTTGTGGTCCTCGGTGGCAATTGTCAGATCCGGCCGGCGCAGCTTTCGGCCGGCCAAGCGGAGGCCCTCGAACGCCTGCGGTGAGGTGACCTCATGGACGAGGTGCAGGTCAATGTACAGCAGGTCCGGCTCGGCCTGTCCATTGACAACCTCACCCTTGCGCACAATATGCGATTCCCAGACTTTTTCTGCGAGCGTCTTGCCCATGGCCGGTTCCTCCGCGTGCCTTGATCAGATCTTTCAATAACTGAAGCAGGAGCGTGTCCATACGCGCCACTCCGAACACTTGCGTCTCAGATAATGAGACTGCAATATCAGTCTATGGACAATTCTAGTGGTGTCGGCGTCATTGATAAAGCGGCTCTTGTTCTGGACGCGTTGGAAGCCGGCCCAACTACGCTCGCCCAACTGGTTACGTCCACCGGCCTGGCACGTCCGACAGTTCACCGGCTCGCCCTCGCGCTGGTTCACCACCGACTGGTCAGCAGGGATATCCAGGGCAGGTTTGTGCTGGGTAGCCGCCTTGTGGAGCTAGCCTCCGCCGCAGGAGAGGATCGGCTGATTGCCTCCGCCGGTCCCGTCCTCCTCCAGTTGCGCGATGCAACCGGCGAGAGCGCCCAGCTCTTCCGGCGCCAGGGAGACGCACGGGTCTGCGTCGCCTCTGCCGAACGCCCGATCGGCCTGCGCGACACCATTCCGGTAGGTACCCAACTATCGATGAGAGCCGGATCAGCCGCCCAGTGCCTCCTCGCCTGGGAAGATCACGACCGCCTTCTCCAGGGCCTCCAAAACGCACGGTTCACGCCCACCGTGCTGGCAGGAGTACGACGGCGGGGCTGGGCTCAGAGCCTCGGCGAACGTGAGGCCGGGGTCGCCTCGGTTTCGGCCCCGGTGCGCGGCCCTTCCGGGCGCGTCATCGCCGCCGTGTCGATCTCCGGACCCATTGAACGCCTCACTCGCCAGCCCGGCAGGATCCATGCCGAGGTTGTTGTGACCGCCGCACTCCAGCTGACCAACGCAATCGGCAAGTCCGCGGAATAACGGAACTCTTGCGGATCCATGGCGACTTCGGATGCTGGCCACGTCGCCGCAGCTGTCCGAAATTTCCTGGAACCTGGAGCGCTAGGCTGGCCTCATGACCAGATATGCGGTCTTTCTGCGCGGCGTCAACGTAGGCGGCGTCACCATCAAGTCAGCAGACCTCCGGGCAACCTTTGAGGGGCTCCCTGTCTCCGGTGTGAGAACCTTGCTGGCGTCCGGGAACGTCGTCTGCAGCAGCGACCTCACAGCGGATGAGCTGAAATTCCAAAGCGAACAATTGCTGCGGCAGCGCTTCGGGTATGAAGCCTGGGTGGTTGTGCTGGACGCCGCCACCGTGGGAAACATAGTTGAGGACTGTCCCTTTCCTGCGGACGATCCAGACACGCACACTTACCTCACGCTCTTCTCCGACCCCGCCGTGCTGACCGGGATGGTCGAGTTCGCTTTCTCGATCAATGAACCGGTCCAGCCCCTCGGGACCATCGCCGCTGCCTGGCAGGCGCCGAAGGGCGAAACACTGGACAGTCCGCTCAACGCCTTTACAAACCGGGCTGCCTTTAAAAGGGCAACGACCACGCGAAACCTGCGCACGCTGCAGAAGGTGCTCGCCGCCCTGCAGGGCTGACTTACCGTCGTGAACCCGCTGCAGCCACAGCGCGGACGAAGCCGTTGTAGCGTTCGATCTCCGCCGCCGCCGGCCCAACCGCCACCGTCTCTGTGGTCTCGCTGATCGAGGCGACCAGCCGCCGTCGTACGCGCTTTCCCCGCCTCCGGGCTCCGAGGCGAGCGAGCCCGGCACACAGAATGCCGATCGCTATGCCTGCTGCCACTCCCCCTACGGCCAGCAGCGTCGGAACGGGAATCCCCTCTACGGTCGGTGATTCCGGAACAGGAAACTGCAGGAATGCCAGCGCTGCCAGCAGCGCCAGCCAACCGACTCCCACCACCATCGCGGCCAGGAAGAGCCATTGCAGCACCCCGGCCACCGGCCACCACCAGGCCCGTGAACCGGAGGCGAAATCAGTGCGGGCAACAGCCTCATCCAGATGCTCCAGAAGCTCCGGTTCAGAGCTCTTCGCTGCGTCGCGAATGGCTGTCCGCCACGGTTCCACCGCGCCGGCTGAGAGCTCGTCGCCGAACGTTCTCAACGCCTGGTCAACGGACGCCCGCTGCGCCGGGCCGGGTTCCGGGAGGGACGTCCGGCCGACGAAGTCCTGCACGTCACCACGCCGGAGGTTGAGTCGCCGCAGCGGATCCGAGCGGAGTCTGCCGAGCCAGCGCGTTACCGGCCACCCCGTGACAGCGTGGGCGTCCCGGCGGTAGGAACGGACGACGGCGTCGATCACCGCATCAGCACCTGTGGCCGCCGCGAGGCGGTCCGAGAGCGCAGCACGCGCCGCTTTCGACGGCGGCGGAAGTTCTGGGCCGCTGAACTTCTGCAGCGATTCAACGGCGACGTCGACGTCCGCTGACAACCGACCGGTCGCGGCCTCCTTCCGGCGCACGATGGTTCTGATCTCTTCGGCGAGACCACCCAAGCCTGTTCCGGTGAGTGCGGAGACTGTGTGGACTACGGCGGAGCCATGGCCTTCAGCGGCCAGAATCTGTTTCAGCGATCCGGTTACCTGCGTGAGGTCGGATTCCGAGAGCCTGTCAGACTGATTCAACGCAACCAGGATGACGGACTCGTGGGTTGCCAGCGGTTCCAGAAACTCCCGGTGCAGGGCGGCGTCCGCGTATTTCTGCGGATCGGTGATCCACAGCAGGACATCCACCTGCGCTGCAAGACGCTCCACAATCACGCGGTGCCCTAGCTCCGTCGAATCGAAGTCCGGCAGGTCGAGCAGGATCAACCCGCCGTCAACGCCGCCGTCGCTGCTGCCACGTCTGCGGTCGCCGGAAACCGCGAGCAGTTGCGCGCCGTCCGGCATGACGTGGCGGTTGGGCACCTGCAGCCAGTCGAGCAGATCCTCGCTTCCATCCTCGTTCCAGATCACTGCAAGAGGTTCGGCGGTCGTTGGGCGGCGTGCGGCAACCCGCGCCAGATCAGTTCCGGTGAGCGCGTTCAGCAGCGAAGACTTGCCGCTGCCTGTCGGTCCGAAAATACCCACCACAGTGTGTGCTGAGGACAGGGACCTGCGCGAGCTCGCCCGGTCCAACACCCCGTAGACGGCGCCGAGCTGATCCGCATCAACCCGCCCCTCAGCCAGCTCCCGGGCTGCGTTGAGCGACTCGAGGCGAACCTGCAGTCGCGAGGATGATCCCTCTCCGCGGTGCCGGCTCACTGCCCACCCTCCGGCAGGGCGCCGTCGTTCCGCAGATCCTCAGCCACTGAGCGCCGCTGCGTCAGATTCACAGCCAGTGCGCGGAGGTCCTGCGAAGTTGGTTCCCCAGCCAGTACGTGCAGCGTGTCGGTGAAGCGCTTCCGCTCTTCTGCGAGCAGCTTCTCGCATCGTTGCTGCAGCTGCATGCGCGCCGTCCGTGTAAGCCGCCGTACCGCTTCTTCGCCGAAGATGGCCTCCAGCAGCTTCTGCCCGACGACGGCGGAGCCGCCTGCAATGAGGACCTCACCTCCCGTGAGGCCGGCAGTGGATGCGAATACAACGATCATGAGCGCCACTGCAACACCGTTGACCCCGAAGGAGAGCATCCTGGCGGCGAAACGCTTATCTGCACCCTCGGAACGCACCAGGTCCAACAGATCTTTCTGCCACGCACGGATTTCGCGGGCGACGGTGTCGGTGAAATCAGGTGACATAACGGGGGTTCCAGGATCCAGCAGCCCGCGCCCTGCGGGTTCGGCTCGCCATTGCCGCTGGGTGCGGTCGGCAGCCTTCGCCGCTTCCTCGACGATCACGGTCTGCAGTCCGCTTTCAATTGCATCCTCGACGGTTACCGCACGCGGGGGTTTGCCGGTAAGGAATCCGCCGATCCGGTCCCGGACGCGCCCAACCGTGGATTCCAGACCGCGCATGAACTCTCCGGTACCGACGAAGTCCTGCCACCGGGCAAGCACCTCACCGCGAAGCAGGGTGCCGTCCTTGGTCGACTCAAGGACGGCGTCGAGCGCTGCGGCGTATGACTCACGCGCCGCTTCCCCGAGCCGCGCAGCGGTTTCCGCCTGATCGTCGACGGCATCGGCAACGTTCTCCACACGGTGCCCGAGCGCCCTCAGCGCACCCTCCAAAGTGCGCCGGGCAATTTCCCGCCGACCCTCCGCGTCAGCCGAAATAGCACGCAGCCAGCGCTGCAGCGGCTCCACGCTCTCCGGCGGGAGCATGCCGAGCGGGTCAAGCTGTTCTTCGGGAACCACGAAGATAGGAGCATGCCCCAGCTGCTCGGCGGCTAGCAGAGTGTGCAGATCAGCGCGCACCTCCTCCTCCACGCCGTGCGGAACCCGGTCAAGAACAATGGCGAGCAGAATGTCACGCTGCGCCGCTTCCCTCAGCAGCTTCCAGGGGACGGCGTCGGCATAGCGGTTCGCTGTAGTGACGAACAGCCACAGATCAGCCGCCGCCAACAGCTGTGAGGCGAGGCGGCGGTTTTCGTCTGCGATGGAATCGATATCCGGTGCATCCAGCAGGGCAAGCCCGAGGGGGATCATCGTGTCCGGTTGCAGCAGCAGTTGGGCCGCGCTGCCGGCGTCGTGCGTTGAAGGGATCTGGGACGCCGGCACGGTTTCCGCTTCCTCAGTGACGACGACGGCGCGCTGTCTGGTGAGCGAGGGCAGCACGCGGTCATCGGCGAACCAGTGCCCTTCCGCCGGGTGATGCAGCAGGATCGGTTGGCGGGTAGTTGGCCTGATCGGTCCGGAGCGGGTCACCGGATGTCCCACGAGAGCGTTCACCAGTGTTGATTTGCCCGCTCCGGTGGAGCCGCCCACGACCGCCAGGAGCGGTGCGTCCAGGCTCTTGATGCGGGGCAGGATGTAGTCGTCGAGCTGCTCGGCCGCGGTGCGCGTTTGAAGCTTGGCGGCAGTAGCCCCGGGAGTGTCCAGGGGGAAGGTGAGACGGCTGAGCGTTTCGCGGACACTGCCCAGCAGATCGGCAAGCCCCGCAGCATCAGCGTCCGGCAGCGAGGCATTCATGGTCCCATCATGCCAGTTCTGCACGTGTTGTCCGGGATTTGAGGAATCGGCCGCTTAAATGGGAATCCGCCTCAACCGGAATGGTTGAGGCGGAACCCTTATGTGACCCCAGCGGGATTCGAACCCGCGTTACCGCCGTGAGAGGGCAGCGTACTAGGCCGCTATACGATGGGGCCAGTACTGAGTTGTTTGCCGGTCTCCCGCCAAACGAGCTAGATGATTCTTTCACATCCGATGCTGTGAAACCAAATTGAAGCAGACCGTTCCGCCGAGGCATCTGCCCGCTCAATTTGTGCTTTTACAGCGCTGGGGTACCAGGACTCGAACCTAGAATGTTGGTACCAGAAACCAGTGTGTTGCCAATTACACCATACCCCAATGGCACTTTCGGGTGATGCTTACCCTGCTTCGCAGCAGGTCAACCCCTCCGCGCCGAGAAACAACTTTACCGGATCTCCTGCACGATGCGCAAAACGTCGGTCAGGCTGGTGATCCGGTGGCCGCTGAAGCCCTCGTCTTGCCGACTGCGACGGTCCAGCCAGATCCCGATGAGCCCCGCCGCATCCGCTCCCTGTGCATCGACAACAGGGTTGTCCCCAACATAAAGGGTGTTTGCAGGATCGGTTCCGAGCAGCCGCGCACCCTCGAGATAGATCGCTGCATTGGGCTTTGCGACCCCGACGGCGTCGATTCCGACGAGCGCGGCGACCCGATGCAAGCCAGCTTTGTCCAGCTTTGCACGCTGGTAATCGTGAACGTTGTTACTGACCGCACCGTACGGGATTCCCAGCCGGTCCAGCTCATCGAGGACGGGAACGACGTCCTCATACGGTTCGAAGTGGAGCGGCAGTGTTGCCTCGTATGCTTTGTTCCACCGTGCCGCTGAAGCGCCTTCAAGCGGTTCACTGAGGAACTCGGCCTGGGCGTGCCGAGCGCGGTGGATCCGTTGCTCCGTGAAGCTCAGTTCTCCGGCCAGGAACTGGTCGTAGTAGCCGTGCGGATCCCGGGTGTACAACGACTTGTATTCCGCCCACTCGGCCTCGGTGAGATGCGCCAGAGTTTCAGCCCCGATGTGGTGCAGCGTGCGCCCCATCGCAGTCTCAAGGTCCACCAGGGTGTCATCGATATCGAAGAGGACGCCCTGAACGGAATGCGCGGTTAGCTCACTGACCACGCAGAGTCCTTATTCGGGCGAGCGACGATTCCTTGCCGAGAATCACCATGGATTCGAACAGCGGCGGTGAGATTTTGCGTCCCGACACCGCAGTCCGCACCGGCCCGAAGGCGAGCCTGGGTTTGAGCCCAAGCTCGTCGACGAGGGCAGCGCGCAGAGCCGCCTGGATGGAGTCAGCGGTCCAGTCCCCGATGGGTTCGAGCGCTCCGAGCGCGGCATCGAGAACCTCTTCGTAGTTGGCGGGCAGGCCTTTGCGGGCATCGGCAGCAACCTCCACCTCGCCGTCCGGATGGAACAGGAAGCCGAGCATCTCAGGTGCCTCCCCCAAAAGGGTGATCCTTTCCTGGATGAGCGGCGCTGCCTCAGTGAGAATGGACAGCTCGCCGGGGCTGAGAGTCTGACCGACCAGACCTGCCGACTGCAGGTATGGAACCAGCCGCATTCGGAAGTCCTCAGGGTCCAGCAGACGCACGTGTGAACCGTTGATGGCTTCGGCCTTCTTGACATCAAAGCGTGCCGGGTTGGCGAGGACATCATGGATGTCGAACTTCTCAACGAGTTGGTCCACGGTGAAGATATCCTCGTCAGCGCTAAGGGACCAGCCGAGCAATGAGAGGTAGTTAAGGAGTCCTTCCCGGATGAACCCGCGCTCCCGGTGCAGGAAGAGGTTCGACTCGGGGTCACGCTTGGACAGCTTTTTGTTGCCCTGGCCCATGACATAGGGCAGGTGACCGAAGAGCGGCATATACCGGGCCACGCCGATATCGATGAGGGCCCGGTACAGCGCAACCTGGCGGGGCGTCGAGGAAAGGAGGTCCTCACCGCGCAGCACATGGGTAATGCCCATCAGCGCGTCATCGACCGGGTTCACCAGCGTATAGAGAGGTGCGCCGTTTGCCCGCACTACTGCAAAGTCCGGCACGCTCCCGGCTGCGAACGTGATGTCTCCGCGCACAAGGTCGGTGAAGGTGATGTCCTCGTCCGGCATGCGTAAACGCAGAACGGCAGGACGACCTTCCGCTTCGTAGGACGCCTTCTGATCGGCTGAAAGATTGCGGTCAAAATTGTCGTACCCTAGCTTCACATCCCGGCCGGCGGACCTGTGCCGCTCCTCGACCTCGTCCGGTGTGGAATAGGACTTGTACAGATGCCCGGCAGCGACGAGCCGCGAGATGACATCCTGGTAGATCCCGCTTCGCTGCGACTGGCGGTAGGGAGCGTGCGGTCCTCCGACCTCCACGCCCTCATCCCAGTCGATCCCCAGCCACTTCAGCGCATCGAGGAGCTGCTCGTAGCTCTCTTCGCTGTCACGCGCGGCGTCCGTGTCCTCGATGCGGAAGATCATCTTTCCGCCGGTATGTCTCGCATATGCCCAGTTGAACAGGGCGGTCCGGATCAAACCGACATGCGGGACTCCGGTAGGCGATGGGCAGAAGCGAACCCGTACGGGAGTTTCGGGCGTGACAGTGGGGAGATCAGCAGTAGTCATGATGGGCTCAGTCTACTGTCCTGCCTGTTGGCCACGGGGCAGTCCTGTCAGCGGCGCACCGGGTTGGACAGCCTGCCGATCCCCTCGATCTCCACGTCAAACCTCTGCCCCTCGTTGATCAGGCCCACACCGGCAGGGGTTCCGGTAAGAATGATGTCGCCGGGCAGGAGAGTGAAGGCCTGGGAGACGTAGGAAACCAGCTCTTTCACACCCCAGATCATCTGGCTGGTGGTGCCGTCCTGCATCAGTTCTCCGTCGAGCCATCCGCGGACGGCAAGGTTCTCGGTATCAAGCTCCGTTTCGATCCAAGGCCCGATCGGGCAGGAAGTGTCAAACCCCTTCGCCCGGGCCCACTGGTTGTCAGTCTTCTGGATATCCCGGGCCGTGAGGTCATTGGCGCAGGTATACCCGAACACGACGTCATCCACCCGCTCTATGGGCACGTCCTTGCAGATCCGGCCGATGATGACGGCGAGTTCGGACTCGTAGGAAATCTCGTCAGAGAAGGATGGAAGCACGACAGGATCTCCGGGACCCACAACCGATGTATTGGGCTTGAGGAACATCAGCGGCGCCGGCGGCACCTCGTTCCCCAGCTCGGCGGCATGGTCAGCATAGTTGCGGCCGATACCGATGACCTTACTGCGCGGAATCACCGGCGCCAGCAGCCGGACATCCTCCAGTTTGTGGCGAACGCCCGTCGGCTGCACCCCTCCGTAGAACGGGTCGCCGCTGATGACGGCTACCTCTTCTTCGCCAACGAGGCCCTCAACAAGGCCGAACGCTGGATCATCATTGAGCACAAATCGGGCGATACGCATAAACACAGGCTAGTACAGACCTGGTCAGTAAACGCTAGAAACCGTTCAAAGAACATTGGCCCCCTGAACGGTCCCAGTGTCAAACTTCAGCGGTGATTAGTGAGGCCAGTCATCAATGAGCGTGCCATACGTGACAACACCCGTCCTCTGTGTGGGCGCGCTGTCCTTGGCTACAGCCGCAGACCCCCCTCCCACTGCCAGGGCCGCTGTAAGCAGGAGAACTGCGGAGAGTCGTTTCATAACGGATTCCTTAACGGTAGGAGTGCAGCGTCACCGACACCAGACAAGTTCAGTATACGAAGCATCTGTGATATGCAACACCCCCAATGAGTCGATCTCTTTAGCTTTGCCCGACTCTGTCTCAACCGGAACTTTCCGCATAAACTCAAGGACAGTCACGTCGAGTGCGCCGGGAATACCCTGCCTGTCCGACGCAGCCTTTGAACAAGGGGGAAATGTGGCAGCACAGCAGTCAGGCGAACTCGTGATGTACGAGCTGCGTGCCCGTGAAGCGTGGAGCCAGCGCGATTACCGGGCGGCGCGGATCCTTGCAGCGGCCGCGGTCGAATTGACGGCGCACGCCGAGAATCATCATTCCTGGTGGAACATGACCTTCCTTCAGGCCGAGTGCTTGCGCGAGGAAGGCTCGCTGGAAGAGTCGCTCCAGCTCGCGGAGACGCTCGGAATCAGCCCTCTTACCTTGGAATCGGACGCACTGAAGGCCCGCGTCCATACTCTCGCGGCTGTATGCCAGCAGGGCCTGGGACATCTCGACGAGGCCGTGGATAGCGCTACAACCGCGGTGAAAAGTGCATCAACGATTGCGGACTCCCCAGAGCTTCAAATAGAGGCCCATCACGCTCTGATCGCTGCGCTTGCCGAAAGTGACCGGTTGGATGAAGCCTGGAGCACGTGTCTGGACCTCTCAACCCACATCACGCCGGCTATCCACACCCAGACCGCGGGGAAGGCCTATTGGGTCATTGGAAATGTGGCATTCATGCGCCACCAGGTGGCCGACGGCATCCGGTTCCACGGGCTCGCAGCGGAACAGCTCACGCCAAACAATGATCTTGACCTATGGGCTCGATTCAACCGGGCATCCGCTTCCCGGCGCCTGGCAGCCGGCGTCGTCGATGCGGAAACGCTTGAGTGCATTGAGCGGGCGGAGATCGCCAGCTCAATTGTCGGCGGCACCGAGCGGGACCAGCTCCAGCTTTCCCTCACCAGGGCTCACTGGCTCTTCCTCACGGGCCAACTCAACGCCGCAGTCGAACGCCTGCGGCCAATCTGCGCTGAGGGTTCGGCGCTCTCCCGGCAGACCGAGGGGGAAGCAAACCTCCTGCTAGCCCAGGCGCTGTCGGCCCGCGGGGAGGAGCTCGAGGCTTTCGCTCACTTCGAAACCAGTGAACAGTGCTTCGACGACGCCGGTGCACCGGACAGGGCCGCGCACGTCCGCGACATTGTGGCCGGCATTCGCAGCTGAAGTTACTCCTGTAGGCATGCAAAAGGCCGTGGAGATCGGCTAATCAGCTTGCTCTCCACGGCCTTTAGATCAACGATGACTAAACAGCCTGGTATGTGCCGTCCGGCCAGTTGCCGACCTTTGTGGTGGTCGTGCCGTCAGGCCAGTTGCCGACCTTTGTGGTGGTCGTGCCGTCAGGCCAGTTGCCGACCTTAGCAGCTTGAGCAGCCGTGCCGCCCCCAACCAGAAGCAACGCAGTCAGCAACAGAGTTGCGGAGACCTTTTTCATACTTATTCCTTGTCACTTGATGGACACAGAAGAACGATGTGCCTTCTGCGTTGCACAGCATCCCCAGTATATGGATTCAAATACAGCGGTCCAGACCTTTTTGCCTCATCTTTTCCGCAGTTTTACCCTTCAAATTCGAACTCTCGTGAATTCGACGGGATACACCAGCGGAATCGGCTCATAGTTCTGACAGAATGAAGGCCGGGGATCCATCTGAGGACAGCGTTGGAACGAGGCCATGAATCAAACCCAGCAGCCCGGGGAACACGTCTTCCTGGAATTACGTGCTCGTGATGCTTGGAATCAGCGCGAATATGCTGCAGCACTAACCACTGCACAGGAGGCTGCATCGGTCGCGCGGAGCAACAGTGATGACAACGCCTGGTGGAACATGACCTTTCTTCAGGCAGAGTGCATGAAGAAGACGGGCGCTTTTCATGACGCCCAAAGGCTGGCTGAATCGCTCCGAGATGACGTCCTTACCCAGCGTTATCAAGATCTGTCAGCGAGGGTATCGACATTCCTAGCCGGGACGTTACAGGGCCAGGGTGACCTTGCGGCGGCTGCCGGCGAAGCAAGACGCGCAGTCGCGCTGGCCGCCTCTGCCGCTGACTCGCCGGACCTGCGCATCACTGCCCAGCACGCACTCATTGCAGCCCTCGCCGAGAGCGACCAGCTTGATGATGCATGGGAAGAGTGCCTCCGGCTGGCTGAACTCATCACACCCGACGTCAACTCACAAACTGCCGGCAAGGCCTACTGGGTCATCGGGAATGTGGCCTATCTTCGGCGGGATGCAGCTACAGGAACTGATTACCACCGGCGCGCGGCCAGTAATCTTTCACCCTCGAACGACCTTGACCTGTGGGCCCGGTTCAATCGCGCTTCCGCCGCGCTTCGCCTGGCCGGCGGCGTTGTGGAGCCTGAGACGCTTGAGTGTATCGAAAGGGCTGAGCTGGCTGCCTCCATTGTGGGCGGAAGCGAGCGGGACAAGCTTGAGCTGTCCCTCACCCGTGCACACTGGCTGTTCCTTACTGCACAGTACGATGCTGCCGTAGAACGATTGAGACCTATCTGCAACGCGTCTTCCCTTATTGCCAGCCAGACGGCCGCGGAAGCGTACCTGCTGTTAGGGCAGGCGCTCGCGCGGTCCGGCGATGCGCTGGAAGGGCTGTTCCAGCTCGAAAAGAGCCAGGAACTGTTCAGGCAATCAGGTGCCCCCGACCGCGAGGCGCAGGTCGGGAAGCTGATCGACGAGGTCCACCGACGGGCCGAAGCCTAGGCCCCAGGACGTTCTCCCCGCCAACGTCCAGTCAAGGCTTCTCCCCGCCAACGTCCAATCAAGGCTTTAGTTCCTCGAGCACTTCCTGAACCTCATCATTGGAGAACTTACGCCACGGGGACGCATCGGAGGTCTGTAGCGCTGCCTCCGGGCTGTCGCTCCGATTCCACCACTTCGCTTCGAAGACATGGCCGTCGAACAGGATCCGATCGCCCTTCTCATACGTCTTCTCGGCATCCCAGCCGGGGTAAGTTCCTGCCGGAGCAGTCACGACAGGGACCGGCTTTTCTCCGGGCAGTACCGGACCGATAAGCGTCCACGGAGTCTCGGCAGCCTGCAGCACCGGGTTATCCGGCAGGTCACCCGAGGTCCAGTACTTCGCTGAGTACACTTTGCCGCGCCACACGACGCGGTCATCCAGCACGTAGGTCGCTTCCTCTGACCAGATCGGGTACGGGCTGGTCTCCGGATCATCAACGACCAGCTCGGGTGTGGGCTCGTCTGTGGTGGGTGCCGAATTCAGGGTCGCCGCGCGCCCCTCGAATCCTGCGCCCAGAACGTCCGCGAACAGCGTGCCGTCCTGCTCAATGCCGCTGCAGCTGTCCGACACGATCTTCGCGTTGCCATAGTTGTCGCTGCAGGTGGCATCACGGTTGAGCGACCACATTGACATCCGCCCAACGCCCGTTTCCAGGGCGAAGGCGTTGAAAGCGGCAGCTGCTTCCAGGTCGAACACCTCTGCCGGGACATCATTTTGACCGATCATGGGCGTCAGCCCGATCTTCTTCCACAGCGTCTGCGGACCGAGGCTGGTGCCCGCCCTGTCATAAAGGATTCCGAGTTGGGCGTGAGTTGCCCGAGCAGCCGCGACTGAAGCGTCCAGCTGGGAAACCCCAGGTTCCCTGCTTCCGCCGTAATCCATGGTCATGATATTCACGCCCGCGAGATCCACGCCGCCCTCAAGCATGGTTGTGACCGCGTTGGTGCCCTGAAGGGTCAAACCCGACGGGGCCACAGGCAGCGTCAGCCAGACGTTGAGTGGCTTGCCATCCGCGCGCCGTTCCTCCTGCAACGCGGCCACCGCTTCTGTCCGGCGTGCCGCAGCTTCGGAATCGGCCAGGTCCTCGCCCTCGATGTCGAGGTCGATTGTTGTCAGATTGTACCGTTCAACGACGGAACGGTAAGCGCTTGTGAGTTGGCGGACGTCCGTACAGGTCCGGGCCAGCTCATTGTTGATCAGCCCGCCGAACGACACAGCAACCTCGCCGCCATCCTGGATCAGCCGCGCAATTCGACGGTCGAGATCCAGCGCCGACTGCGCCTCGTCCAGCGAGTACGCAGCACCCCACGATGGGCGGCAGTCCTCGGCAGGATCAGCAACAATGAACGACAACACGACGCTCTTGCCCTGCTCCGAAGCGGGCTGCTCGAAAGGATAGAAAGGCGTTGCGGTGGCATCCACATACCCGGCGAACCACGACCCGCCGTTGGCGGCAGCGCGCACATCCTCGAGCCGGTTCCAACCCACAACAGTGGACGCTACCAGCGTGCCGACGATGGCAACCAGGACGGTGAGGCGCACAGGCGAAAGCCGGCGGCCGGGAAAACGTTTGGACATGGGTCCCCCAGATACAAGACCGTTCGGACGGGAACGGTGAGCGTATCGTAACGGTGGAAGAGCACTGAATCAAAATGGTGTACTGTTTCGTCCGTCACATCCCGCACACCGATGCCGCTGAGCCGTCACCTCAGCCGGACCGGGATGGACACTGCTGAACGTCGGGCCCGTCACCTGCCGCAGCGACACTCACAGGACTCTCCGCAAGGAATGTCCATCAGATTATTTGGGGGGCGGATGAACCAGCAAGTCTCTGTGCCGGAATCTCCTGTCGGTGCGTCTTCGACGTCCGGCACGGTATCGCGGCGGCGTCAGTGGGGATCGGAGAAGCGGTCCGAACCCCTTTCGATTGTCCATCCGGCACCCTCGCGCCGGAAGGTCGCGCTGGGCCGGTTGGCGATCGTGGTCACAATCCTCGGATGGGTTGCGTATGTCGTCTCGACGATCCTGAGGGAGCTCGCAGAGAACCCGTCGGCCAGCTTCCGATTCCAGCTCGAAGCGGTTTTCTACCTCGTGGTGGTCACCTTCCTGACATTCTCCGCACTGATGTACCTGCTGGCCCGGCAGGGAGCGCTGTACCGTTTCCGCGACCACCGCCGCGTCCCGCGCGGTGAACTCGACCGGCACTTCGCCCGCTACGACGAGAGCATCACGGTCCTGGTGCCGTCCTACGCTGAAGAGCCCGAGGTGGTCCGCGCAACGCTCTGGTCCGCGGCGCTTCAGGAGTTCCCCAACCTGCGGGTCACGCTGCTGCTCGATGACCCGCCGTTTCCAACAGACCCGGGCGTTCTGGCCCGGCTTGAGGCCACGCGTGCACTCGCTGCCGAGATCGAAGGCCGGCTCCTCGAGCCCTCCATGCGCTTCACGAGCGCACTGTCCGCATACCAGGAGCGCCTGGCGTCGGACGCGCCGGCCAGCGATGAACTGCCGCGCCTAATCGCCGAATACGAGGCAGCCGCGGTGTGGCTGGAAACGATGGCTGAGAATGAGACCGTCGGGGATCATGTCGATGAATTCTTCGTTGACCTGGTGCTGATGGGCCTGGCGCGTGAATTGCGCCTGACCGTTCTCGCTCTGACCGCTGCCGACGCCCAGCACGCTGCGCCGGACCCGGACCGAATGGTGGAGCTCTACGTGCGCCTGGCACGCATCTTCACCGCTTCCATGAACACGTTCGAGCGCAAGCTCTACGCCTCCCTCTCACACGAGGCGAACAAGGCAATGAACCTCAACGCCTACATTTCCCTCATGGGCGGGCGTTGGCACAAGGAGAAGGCGGCCAACGGCGTTGTGCTTCGTCCTGCCACAGAACACCACGTCGATGACCTGGAGATCCCAGACTCGACTTACCTGCTCACGCTCGACGCCGATTCCCTCCTGCTGCGCGATTACTGTCTCCGCCTGGTTCACCTGCTGGAGTCACCCGGTAATGAACGGGTGGCTGTCACGCAGACTCCCTACTCCTCGTTCCGCGGTGCGCCTACTCGTATTGAGCGCGTTGCCGGCGCCACGACCGACATCCAGCACATCCTTCACCAGGGCATGACCTACTACGGCGCCACCTTCTGGGTCGGCGCCAACGCAGTCATCCGCAAGCGCGCGATCGAAGACATTGTCGAGGTGGAGAGCGTTGGCGGATTCGATATCAAAACCTACATCCAGGACCGCACAGTCATCGAAGACACGGAGTCGAGTGTTGACCTCGGAACTCACGGCTGGACCCTGGTGAATTACCCCGAGCGGCTCAGCTACAGCGCCACACCGCCGGACTTCGGTTCACTCGTGGTGCAGCGGCGCCGGTGGGCCAACGGCGGGCTGCTGATCCTTCCCAAGCTGTGGAATCAGATGCGGGAGCGCAAACACCGCCGGGAACGGATCCTCGCGCGGGAGATCCTGCTGCGGGTGAACTACATGGCCTCCATCGCCTGGGCCAGTTTCGGTCTGCTGTTCCTGCTCGGCTACCCCTACGACAGCCGCTTACTCAGTCCGCTGGTGTTTATCACTGCGCTTCCGTATTTCCTGGCAATGGGCAGTGACCTCCGGGACTGCGGGCACCGCTTCAGCGATATTTTCAGGATCTACGGATTCAATATCGTGCTCCTGCCCGTGAACCTGGCCGGCGTCCTGAAATCCGTTCAACAGGCGTTCACCGGCGAGAAGATCCCTTTCGTCCGCACACCCAAGGTCAAAGACAGGACAGCTGCGCCGGCGCTCTATGTCGTTGTACCTTTCCTGATTGTCGCGTACTCCCTCTTCACAGTCTGGCGGGATGTCGTCAGTGAAAATTGGGGCAACGCGGCCTTTGCGCTGCTCAACGCGTTTCTGGCCTTCTACGCCATCCGTGCCTACATCGGCCTGAAAAACTCTGCCGTGGACATGGTGCTGGGCGTGCTGAACTGGCTCCATGTCGCGCCTCGGGAGCCACGGCAGCAGCCGTCACCCGTCATCGACAAGGCACCCGAAGAGGCCGATTGGGAAGCGATCCTCTACCACGGCGACCGACGCCTGAACCGCGACATGCGTCAGGGCAATGACCGCCGCCGTCGTATTTCTGTACGGTAGTTTCAAGAACCGGATGCAGCGCCGTACCCCGGCGCTCCAGCAAGGAAAGTGACGCTCGGCATGAATGCACTCTGGCTGATACCTACCGAGGTATCGGACACCCCGGCTCCGGTATCCGTCATCCGCCTGGTTCTGCCGCAGGCCGAGCACATCTCCGAAGAGATAGCTGAGGCTTTTGCGCAGCGTGCCCGTGCAGAAGCCGGCGGCGGCCTGAAACCGATCCTTCTTGACATCACCGGTGTGGCGTCGATCAGCCGCGGGGCACGCGCCGTTCTGAGCCGCTCCCGCTCAGCATCAGCTATTGCAGTGGTGGGAACGAGCGCGGTGGACCGGGTACTCGCGAATTTCCTCCTGGGAGGCGAGCCTCCCCCGTGCCCCACCCGCTACTTCGGGGACGAGGATACGGCCGTTGCCTGGCTGTTGGAGCGTGCGGATGACCGCTGACGGCGGGGACCCCCGCCTGGCGATGCTGGTCGACGGCATTGTGCGGCTCTCCCGGGGAGACCTCAGCAGCAGGATGACGCCCTCCCCCGTGCGTGATGATGTCGACGCCGTCATCACCGGCGTGAATCTTCTGGCTGAAGAACTCGAACTGGTCTACCGACAGTTCGAGAAGCGCGTGGAAAACCGCACGGCAATGCTGCACCAGGCACATCTGGACATGAAGCGGATGGCAATGACAGACGCGCTGACCGGGTTGTCCAACCGGGTGGATCTCGTCGAGAAAATTGAGCAGTCCCTCTCAGGCCAAGCCGACGGCGATCCTCCTCCCGCGCTGCTGCTCCTGGACCTTGATTCGTTCAAGAATGTCAACGACCGCTTCGGGCACGACGCCGGCGACGACGTTCTGCGCGAAGTGGCGGAGCGCCTCCGTGGAGTTGTACGGGCAACCGACACTGTGGCCCGCCTGGGCGGGGACGAGTTCGCGATCCTCGTGACGCAATCAACCATGGAGATTGCGCTCGGA
This sequence comes from Arthrobacter sp. Soil782, assembly GCF_001428435.1. Lineage (GTDB taxonomy): Bacteria > Actinomycetota > Actinomycetes > Actinomycetales > Micrococcaceae > Arthrobacter_D > Arthrobacter_D parietis. Next base: position 203,490 of record NZ_LMSO01000008.1, on the reverse strand, counting down.
GTTGCCAACCGTACGCTGGAAGTTCTCGCGAAGAGCATCGACGTGGACGAGTTCAGTGTGCATCCACGCGCCAGCATAGGCCTGCGCCTCGCTACCCCGGAGCACACCGCCGAGTCCCTCCTGTATGAAGCCGATACAGCTATGTACGCGGCGAAAAACGAGGGGCGCAGCATCATCAAGACCTTCGAGCCGGTCATGCTTTACGACCGGCAGCTCCGGACGCTGATGGCATCCGAACTGCGCGATGCCATTGGGACGGACCAGCTGTGCGTGCACTACCAGCCGATCGTGAATCTGTGCGATGGTTCGGTCAATGGAGTGGAAGTCCTGGTGCGCTGGAACCACCCGACCCGCGGGATGATTCCTCCCGATTCGTTCATTCCCCTTGCCGAGGAGATCGGCGCCATTTCCGAAGTTGACCGATGGGTCATGGCGACAGCCCTTCAACAGTATGCAATCTGGCGCGCGGCGCTCCTGGTACCCGAGAATTTCCAGGTGCGCGTCAATATCTCGGCAATCGAACTGCGCCAGCTCGATATGGTCGACTTCGTCCGCGGACTTCTCAAACGGATGTCTGTGCCGCCGCCCTCGCTTGTCATTGAGATCACCGAGTCCGCTCTGGTGAGCGGCGGCGAGGTGGAAACCTATTCGCTGCTGAGCCTCAAACAGCTTGGCGTGTGCATTGAAATTGATGATTTCGGCACGGGCTACTCCTCGATCAGCTACCTGCGCAATCTGCCGGTCGACATGGTGAAGGTGGACCGATCCATCCTTCGGGAACCCGCGACGGGCTCCTGGCAGCCCGACTTCGTGGCAGCGGTCTTCCAGCTCATCCGGGCTGCCGGCCTCGGGGCAGTATTCGAGGGCATCGAAACCCAGGAACAGGCCGATTTCCTGAGATCCCTCGGAGAAATCAGCGGACAGGGCTTCTACTTCAGCAGGCCGCTTCCCGAGCCCGCGGTCACGGAGCTGCTGCGCTCAGGAAACGCACTCCCGCTCGGCCCGGCCGTGCAGAGCTGAAGAAACACCGACGCCCGGCCTTCCTCAGGGAAAGCCGGGCTTGATGCTGTTCCGGAGCCGCTACACGAGGCGGGTCATCCAGCCGTGCGGGTCCTCGACCTTGCCGGTCTGGATGCCCAGAAGCTGTTCACGGATGCTCATGGTGACCTCACCTGCCGAAGGATTCGGCGCGCTGATGACCTCGTCGCCGTCCTTCAGCTCGCCGATCGGTGTGATGACTGCTGCGGTGCCGCACGCGAATACCTCCGCGATATCACCGTTGCCCACGCCGTCGCGCCACTCATCCAGCGTGATAGTGCGCTCCTGCACCTCCAGGCCACGGTCCTTTGCCAGCTGAATGATCGAGGAACGGGTAATACCTTCAAGGATGGTGCCGCTCAACGCGGGCGTGACCAGAGTGCCGTTCTTGAAGACGAAGAAGACGTTCATGCCACCGAGTTCCTCGACGGCATTGTTGTTGAACTGGTCAAGGAAGAGCACCTGCTTGCAGCCGTGCGCCTCCGCCTCCAGCTGTGCTGCGAGAGAGGCCGCGTAGTTGCCGCCGCACTTGGCCGCGCCCGTGCCGCCGCGTCCTGCCCTTGCGTATTCGCGAGAGACCCAGATTGACACAGGAGCCAGTTCCCCGCCGAAGTAGTTCGCCGCGGGCGAGGCGATCACCCGGTAGGAGACCTCACGGGCCGGACGAACACCGAGGAACGCTTCGGTGGCAATCATGAACGGACGTAGGTAGAGGCTCTCGCCCTCGCGGGTGGGCACCCATTCCTGATCAGCGGCAACCAACTGGCGGAGGGACTCCAGGAACACGTCTTCGGGCAACTGCGGGAGTGCAAGCCGGGCAGCGGAACGGTTGAGCCGCGCCGCGTTGGCCTCCGGCCGGAAGGTCCAAATGGAACCGTCAGCGTGACGGTACGCCTTCATGCCTTCGAAGATCTCCTGCCCGTAATGCAGCACGGCCGCTGCCGGGTCCATGGCGATAGGCCCATACGCCTCCAGCCGCGCATTCCTCCACCCGCCGACGCCTGCCGTGTCGACAGCGAAATCCACCACCGCGGTGTGGTCGGTGAAATGGTTACCGAACCCGGGGTTTGCAAGAATCGCTTCCCGGTCCGCCTCCGCCCTCGGGCTGGCCGACGGGTACTGGGCGAATTCCAGCTGCGTAGCTGTCATGGTTCCTCCACGGTTACCTGCCCTCCGTAAGCGCTACGAAAGACACGATCATGCCTGGCGGTGATCCCGAACGGGATACGCACACACGATCACTTGAGTTAATGGTTCCTAACCAGCTTAGGACACTGCAGCCGCAATCGCATCGCCGATTTCAGCGGTAGTGCGCGGAGCGCCGGACCGGGTGGCGACGTCGTTCTCCACCGCGCCCTCGATCCGCTCTGCCTGCTCACTGAAACCGAGGTGGCGCAGCAGCAGCGCTGCCGAAAGGATCGCTGCAGTCGGGTCTGCTTTCTGCTGCCCCGCGATGTCCGGCGCCGAACCGTGCACCGGCTCGAACATCGAGGGCGCCGTGCGGTCCATATTGATGTTGCCGGACGCGGCGAGTCCGATACCGCCGGTGACGGCTGCCGCCAGATCCGTGATGATGTCCCCGAAGAGGTTGTCGGTCACAATGACGTCAAAACGCGAGGGGTCCGTCACCAGGAAGATCATGGCTGCATCGACGTGCAGGTAATCGTGGGTAACCTGCGGAAATTCGCCTGCCACGGCCTCCACGGTGCGCTTCCACAGATGGCCCGCGTGCACCAGCACATTGTGCTTGTGCACCAGGGTGAGGTGCTTGCGGGGCCTCTCGCTCGCCCTGCGGAAGGCGTCACGGACCACGCGTTCAACGCCGTGTGCGGTATTTACGGAGACCTCAGTGGCTATCTCATGGGGAGTACCCGTGCGCAGGGCTCCGCCGTTGCCTACGTACGGTCCTTCGGTTCCCTCCCGCACAACCACGAAGTCGATCTCCCCGGGATCGGCAAGGGGGCTTGGTACCCCGGGGTAGAGGCGTGAGGGACGGAGGTTGACGTAGTGGTCGAGGCTGAAACGGAGCTTGAGCAGCATTTCGCGCTCGATGAGGCCCGAAGGGATGCGGGTATCTCCCGGGGCGGCACCAACGGCCCCGAAAAGGATGGCGTCGTGGGAGCGCAGGCGGTCCAGTACCTCCTCCGAGAGGGTCTCCCCCGTAGTCAGCCAGTGCTCGGCACCGAGCTTGTAATCCGTCAGGGTCAGTTCCGCATCCGCAGCAGCCGTTGCTGCGCGCAGCACTTTGACCGCTTCGGTAATGACCTCCGGTCCGATGCCGTCACCGGGAATTACTGCCACATTGATGCTGGATGAAGTCATGGGATCAGCCTAGGCAACCATCCCGCATCACGGACAATCCAGTCCCGGATAGTGAGACATCCTGCCGGGAAGGAAAACCTGAGCCAACGTTGCGCTTCGGCAGGCGCCATCTCTGCGGAAAACCGTCAGGTTCATCCGGATAATCGATCCTGGCGCTGTCACCGCGCAGCGAGTCTGCAGCCTTCCAGGAGTCTCATGAAAGTTTATTACCCCCGCACTCGCCCGCTCACAGCGGCAGCGGCCGCCGTCGTCGTCGTTCTGGCCGTGAGTGCTGTACCGGGCGCTTCCGCAGCCGACAATTCGACGATGACCACAGATCCCGGTCCAGCCGGTGATTTCACGTGGGAGGGCTATAACTGGCTCAAGCGTTCATGGACCGGAGGACCGCACTACAACGGCAGTTTCGATCCAGCCAATGTCAGTGGGCCGGACGTGAACGGGAAAGTCAGCCTCGCGCTCACCAATCCGTCGGGAAATGCACCCGTCGCAGCAGAGTTCCAGTCCACCCGTCGCGGCTTCGGCTACGGCACATACAGCGCAGTGGTCGAGCGGAACCTGCAGACGCTACAGAAGGAAGTGGTGTGGGGGTGCATGTTCACCTATGACCCCGATTCCGCACCGGGTCACAACGAAATCGACGTCTGCGAAGCGTCCGCGTGGGGCGGCGGCGCGGCCTGGGGCGAGTCGCGTCCGGTTCGGCAGGGCCATGGTTACTGGTTCGACGCCACCAAGCCGGCCGGAACCGGCAGCACCGTTGTGAATTTCGATGTCACGCCGGACCCAGTGCTCACTCACCGGCTGGTCTGGGAACCCGGCAGGCTGACTTATGAGACGTTCGCCGGCGAGGGCTACTCCGGCACCCTGCTCAAACGCACTGTCCTGGAGGGTGCCACCGTTCCCGTTCCCGCACGGGAAGCGGTCCACTTCAACCTGTGGGTCACCGGAGGCGGGGGCGGGTATCCGAACCAGGTCCGGTCCGAGCAGGTCACGGTCCGCGACTTCTCCTTCACACCCCGGGCCGCCGAACCGACGCTGCCGGCCATTCCCCTTGCGCCAGCGCCGACCGTCACGGGCACAGCAAAAGTAGGCCAGAGGCTGACCGCGAACCCGGGCTCCTGGAGCACCGGAACTGCACTGACCTACCAGTGGTACCGCGCCGGCACCCCGATCCGGGGCGCAACCGCCAGGACCTACACGGTCCTCAAGGCGGACCGGCACAGCGCGCTCACGGTGGCGGTCACCGGCTCGAAAGCCGGCTACGCATCCGCTACCCGCGTCTCTGCTCCTACGGCGCGCGTACGGTAAGTCCACCCCTGGGGCGATGTTCACTGCAGTGAGCCGCCCTAGAGTTGGAAGTTATGGATGCGCACCACCGGTTAGCCCGCTGGCTACGGGAGAATCAGGAGAAAGTCGACCGACTTGTGGCGGCAGCGGCCTTCGTCCTCCTGGCGCTGCCGTACGTGCTCCTGGGCTCACCCGTCGAGTTCGTGGTATCGGCGGCGCTCGTCATCCCCCTGGCCTGGCGGCGCAGTAGGACCGTCGCGGCTGCTTCGACGGTCGCGGCAGTGTCCATCGGGCAACTCCTGATCAACCAGCCGCCTGTTGCGGCCCAGCTCAGTGTGCTCGTCATGGTGTACGCGCTCGCTGCCTATGCCCCACGATGGGCAAGCCTGGGCGGTGTGGGTGTTGCAGCCTTCGGGATGGTGGCCGGCGTTGCGCAGTTTGGACTGAACCAGTACCAGACCGGCATTGCTGCTCTTCCCCTGTACGCGCTGTACATCTTCTTCGCCGTGGCCGTGGTGCTGTTGTGCTGGGCCTTCGGTGACCTTGCCCGGAACCGCAGGCTCGCGCTGCAGGCGCTGCAGGACCGCGCCCGCCGGCTGGAAATTGAGCGCCAACAGGAACGCGACCTCGCGGCCGCAGATGAACGCAGTCACATCGCCCGTGAGATGCATGACATCGTTGCCCATTCGCTCTCGGTCATGATCGCCCAGGCCGACGGCGCGCGCTACGCCGGTGCCGCAGACCCCGCCGTCGCTACCTCTACTTTGGGCACCATTGCGGAGACCGGCAGGGCATCGCTGCGGGAGATGCGCAGGCTGCTCGGTGTCTTGCGGAACGACGACGACGCCCCCACCCGCCCCCTGCCGTCCCTTGCCGATGTTCCTGATCTGATCGGAACGGTGCGGCAGGCGGGCCTTGACGTCGCGCTGGCCTGGCAGGGTACTCCTCGGCGACAGTTGGCAACCGGCGCAGAACTCACTGTCTACCGGGTGATTCAGGAAGCACTGACCAACGTCCTCAAGCACGCCGGCCCGCGCGCATCAGCGTCCGTTTCGCTGTCCTGGACCGGAAGGGGCCTGGAAGTGGCAGTCGACGACGACGGGCGCGGCGCAGCATCCGACGGCGGGTTCCTTGACGGGAACAACGCTCACCCCGGCCAGGGCATCCGTGGCATGGCCGAGCGGCTGAAACTCTACGATGGGACTGTGGAAACCGGTCCGCGTGACGGCGGCGGTTTCGAAGTCCATGCACTGATCCCCTACACAGAGGCCTGAATGAGCACCCCGTCCTCCACCGCGACCATCCGCGTTGGGCTGGTCGATGACCAGCAACTGGTCCGCAGCGGTTTTTCGATGCTGATCAACTCACAACCGGATCTCGACGTCGTGTGCCAGGCAGGCACCGGCACCGAGGCGGTCTCCGTGCTCGCGTCCACGGCAGCCGACGTCGTGCTGATGGATGTACGTATGCCCGGCATGGACGGAATTGAGGCAACCAAGCGCATTCTCGCGCAGGCACAGGGATCCGGGCCGCGTATTATCGTCCTGACCACGTTCGACCTGGACGAATACGCACTCGCAGCCATCCAGGCCGGGGCCAGCGGCTTCCTGCTGAAGGACGCGCCGCCCGAAGAGCTGCTCGAGGCGGTGCGGACGGTTCACCGGGGGGATGCCGTCATCGCTCCGTCAACCACGCGAAGGCTGCTGGAGCACGTGGCACCGCTGCTGAGGGCGCCGTCCGGAGCCAACGAACGGGCGAAGTCCCTGGTGGGTAGCCTCACGGTCCGCGAGCGCGAAGTGTTCACGCTGATTGCGCAGGGCAGGTCGAACACCGAGATCGCCTCGGATCTGTTCCTCTCGGAGGCGACAGTGAAGACACACGTGGGACACATTCTCGCCAAGTTGGGCGCGAGGGACCGTGTGCAGGCAGTGGTGCTGGCCTATGAGGCCGGCGTCGTACAGCCCTGACCCACTCATCCCGAACGGTCGCCGGTCTCATCCTCCAGTAGGAGAACGGCGCGGCGAAAGAACCTCCCGCCGTCCGATCCGCGGTAACCCACGCATTTCATAGCGTGGAGGCATGACACCGAATCTTTCGACGGCTGCCGCGCCGTCCTCCGTTTCCGTTGCAGCGGTTGCTGCTGAATCCATCAACAAGTCCTACGGCCGGGACAACACCACAGTGCACGCTCTGCGCAATGTCTCCGTCAGTTTTCCGAGCGGACGATTCACCGCCATCATGGGCCCTTCAGGCTCCGGGAAGTCCACGCTCATGCACTGCCTCGCCGGCCTCGACACTGCCGATTCCGGCCGGATCCTGCTGGGCGGCACGGACATCACCGGACTGAACGACGCCGGGCTGACGCGGCTGCGACGCGATCGCGTGGGATTCGTGTTCCAGTCCTTCAACCTGATCCCCACCCTTACTGCGGAACAGAACATCACTCTTCCCGTCGCGTTGGCCGGCGGGCAGGTGGATCGCGAATGGCTGCAGCAGATCGGCACCATCCTCGGTCTGACCGACCGGCTCAGCCACCGTCCACATGAACTGTCCGGTGGGCAGCAGCAGCGGGTGGCGGTGGCACGCGCGCTGCTCACCCGCCCGGATGTCATCTTCGGAGATGAGCCGACCGGCAACCTCGATTCCCGTTCGGGAGCGGAGGTGCTGGCCCTCCTGCGGCGCAGTAGCCAGGAGATGGGACAAACCATCATCATGGTGACCCACGACCCGGTTGCGGCTTCCTACGCCGACCGCGTCATCCTGATGCAGGACGGCGCCCTGGTGGGGGAACTGGAACGAAGCACCCCCGACACCATCCTCTCCGCCCTCTCACAGCTGGGAGCCTGACCGTGCTGACTGTTGCCCTGTCCCAGGTTTCGCGGCATGCCCGCCGCTACATCGCCGTCGGGCTCGCTGTCATGCTCGGTGTCGGCTTCCTTGCCGCCACCCTGATGGTCGGCGCCACCACTACTGCAACTCTTCAGAACAGCATCGGTGCGGAGTACTCCAAAGCCGACCTCGTGGTGACCTCGGCTGACGGCTCCTTGCCGCCGGCAGTGGCCGACGCTGTTCGTTCAGTAACCGGAGTCGATGTGGTGCATACGGAACAGCAGGGGTATTTTGTGCTCCGGGCCGGCACCGCAACAAACATGGCGAATCTTTCCGCGCTAGCACCGCCCGTACTGGAAGGCCTCGTCCTGCAGGAAGGCAACCTGCCCGAATCCGACGGCCAGGTGGTGATTGACGCTGCGTCGGCTGAACAACTCGGTGTGGAAGTCGGCGACACAGTGCAGGGCGCGGCTCTTCGCGAGGGCACCCTCGAGGAGAACCTCGCAGCGTCGGGTACCGGGCTGACGGTCACCGGGTTCAGCGAACCGTCCGCCCACCCTTTCCTCTCCGGGGCCATCGCGCTCCATGCCGTCCCGTCCCAGGTCGATGAACTGGTTCCGGAGGGTGCAACGACACAATTGCAGCTCACTCTCACGGATTCAGCCGAGGCGGCACAGGTGGGACCCGCCGTCGGCCAGGTGTTGGCGGACGCCGGTGCTGACGCCAGCGTGCTCACCGCAGCCGAACAGACGACCGAGGACGTCGCTGCCCTGTCCGGCGGACAGGACCAACTGACCATCGTTCTGCTGGCGTTCGCCGTTGTCGCGGTGATCGTCACGGCTCTCGTGATCGCCAACACGTTCTCGGTGCTCGTCGCCCAGCGCACGCGGGAACTCGCGCTGCTGCGCTGTATCGGGGCGGGCCGCGGGCAGATCCGCCGCTCGGTCCTCCTGGAAGCCGCGGTGGTCGGCACGGTGTCCTCCGCGCTCGGGGTACTGCTCGCCGCAGGTGTGATGTGGGTGCTCGTGTCCCTTGCACGCACTGTTCCAGGCAGTGAATTCGCCACCCTCGCCGTGCCGGCATCGGCTGTCGTGGGCGGCATGGTGGTTGGAATCCTCATGACCATCGCAGCCGCCCTCGTGCCGGCACGGGCAGCCACCGCCGTCGCACCACTTGCCGCGCTCCGGCCAGCCGAACACGCCGGTGTCACCACCCGACGCGGCCGGATCCGCCTGGGAATCGGTGTGCTGGCAGTCGTGGCAGGCAGCGCTCTGCTCGCGGTCGGAGCCGCTCAGGCCAACCTGTTGCTGGCGTTGCCCGGAGGTGCGCTGTCCTATCTCGGATTCCTGCTCTGCGCCGGCCTGTTTGTCCCGGCACTCGTCACGGGCGTCGGCCGGCTTGCCTCCCCGCTGGGCGTCCCCGGGAAGCTCGCTGCGGTGAACGCAGTACGCAATCCGGCGCGAACGACGGCGACCGCAACGGCCCTGCTTGTCGGCGTCACCCTCGTCAGCATGATGATGGCCGGAGCACAGACATCGCGGACAGCGTTCGATGACGCCCTGGCGCAGAACTACCCGGTGGATCTGGCCGTGCAGCTTGAAGGCGGAGAACACCCGGATGCTGTGAGTACCCTGCAGGCGCTGGAGGGCGTCGACGCAGTGGTGGAACCCATGCCGGTGGGCCGCACCACAGAAGAAGCAGGCGGGCAGACGGTCTACAGTCTCTCGGCAGCCGACGCGGAAGCGGTCCTGCGCTCGGAGACCGCCTACCCGCAGGACGGCGAAGTGGTGATGCCGGACGGCACCGCAGTGACCGAACTCGAAGTGGCCGGGTCCTCAACTACCCGCATTCTTCCCGTGAAGGAAGCCGAAAGCCGCACGATCGTTCCCCTCATTACGCCGGCCACTGCAAAACAGCTCGGGCAGTTGGAGGCAACGGACACGGGCGGAGTTCTCTGGCTGAAGCTGGACGACTCCCTGGGAACGGGTGAGATCATGCAGCTTCGGACGAGCGTTGTGGACGCCCTGGGCGTGTCCGAGTATCTCGTCTCGGGAGCGGCGCTGGAACGCGCAACCTTCAACCAGATCATCGATGTGCTGCTGCTTGTCGTCACAGCTCTCCTGGCGGTCGCCGTATTGATTGCGCTCATCGGTGTAGCCAACACGCTCTCCCTCTCGGTGCTTGAGCGCACGCGCGAATCGGCACTCCTTCGGGCGCTGGGGCTGACCCGGGGCCAGCTGCGCGGCATGCTGGCAGTGGAAGCCGTACTGATCGCCGGAGTGGCAGCGCTGATCGGGATCGTACTCGGAATGCTCTACGGCTGGCTCGGCGCGCAATCGGCGTTGGGCCTGGTGGCTGTTGTGACGCCGTCGTTCCCGTGGCTGCAGCTGGCAGGCGTGCTGGTTGTCGCTACCGCTGCGGGACTGGCGGCATCAGTACTGCCTGCCCGCCGCGCGGCGCGGCTCTCCCCCGTCCAGGGATTGGCGGTGGAGGGCTGACCTGCAAGGATTGCTTCACGGTCCGTGCACTCGGGCCGTGAAGCAATCAGGAGGACCGGTGAAGAACCCAACCCGGGAAGAACGGCAATGGCTGTTTCGCTATTTGGAGGACCATCTCCTCGGAGCGACCGGCGGGGTGCGTCTCTTTCAGGCAGCTGCCCAGACCTGGGAGGGCACACGGCACGGGCGCACGCTGTCCCGCCTCTCCGACGAGATTGACCACGAACGCAGTGAGCTCCTCACCTCCCTGCGCTCTCAAGGCCACCGTCCGAACCCCGCAAAGATGGTCTTCGCGCATCTCAGCGCTGCCGCCGCCCGCCTGAATCCCCTCAATGTGAGCAATGCGGAGAACGGTCCGGGGGCACAGCTGGAGCTGGAGGCACTCCAGAGCCTCGTCCGCGGGAAGGAAGCGCTGTGGGAGACCCTCCTGGCGCTGCTGGACGACGGCTGGTCCTTCACCGGATACGACCGCGAGCGCCTCACCCAGCTTGCAGAGCGGGCGCGCGGACAACAGCGGGAAATTGCAGCCATCATGGTGAGCACGGCCGCCGAGCGTTTCCGCGCGTGACCCGCGTTGATTTAGTCTTCCGCGGGCTCCTCGTACTTCGGGAAAATCGGAGCAGGCGCCGGTAGGGCAATGCCGGGCACCAATGGAGTTGCGATCGCGCTGAAGCGGCGGGCGCCGTCGTCGTTCACGGTGCCCTGGCCCAGAACCGTGAGCAGCTTCGCGGCGCCGTCCGGCATCACCGGCTGCACCAGGATTGATACGATCCGAAGGATCTCCAGGGTCACGTAGAGGACCGTGTTCATGCGGTCGAGGTCAGTCTTCCGCAGCACCCAGGGCTGCTGCTCGGCGAAGTACGCGTTCGTGTCTCCCAGGACCGCCCAGATCGCCTCGAGCGCGCGGGACAGCTCCTGCTTGTCATATGCGGCCCGGCAGGTATCCAGCAGCGTGTTCGCCGCAGCCAGGATGCGCTGGTCCGCCTCAGACAACGACGACGGCGCAGGCACCAGCGAGTCACAGTTCTTCGCCACCATGGACAGGGACCGCTGCGCAAGGTTCCCCAGGTTGTTCGCGAGGTCCGAGTTCATCCGGGTCACGATGGCCTCATGGCTGTAGGAGCCATCCGCTCCGAAGGGCACCTCGCGCAGCAGGAAAAAGCGGATCTGGTCCCGGCCGTACTGCTCCATCCAGTCCTTCGGCGCAATCACGTTGCCCAGGGACTTGGACATCTTCACGCCCTTGTTGTGCAGGAAACCGTGGATCATGACCCGCTTGGGCAGCTCAATGCCTGCGGACATCAGGAAGGCGGGCCAGTAGATCGCGTGGAAGCGGGAGATATCCTTGCCGATCACGTGCACGTCTGCGGGCCAGAACCTGCGGAACTGCTCCGACTCGGTGTCCGGGTAGCCCACCCCGGTCAGATAGTTGGTGAGCGCATCCACCCAGACGTACATGACGTGCTGGGGATTGCCGGGCACAGGTACACCCCAGTCGAAGGTGGTGCGGCTGATCGAGAGGTCGTCCAGACCCCGCTTCACGAAACTGATGACCTCGTTGAAGCGGGATTGCGGTGCGCCGAATTCGGGCTGCTCCGCGTACAGCGCCAGTAGACGGTCCTGGTACGCGGATAGGCGGAAGAAGTAGCTCTCCTCCTCCGTCCACGTCACCTCGGTGTCCGTGTCCTTCGAGTAGCGGATGCCGTCCTCGCGGAGCTCGGTCTCTTCCTCGGTGTAGTACGCCTCGTCACGCACCGAGTACCAGCCCGCGTACTTGTCGAGGTAGATGTCTCCGGCCGCTTCCATCCGGCGCCAGATGTCCTGCGAGGCCGCGTAATGGTCCTCATCGGTGGTCCGGATGAACCGGTCGTAGCTGATGGCGAGGTCAGCGTGGGCAGCCTGGTAGACCGCGGCGTTCCGGTCCACCAGCTCCTTCGGCGAGATCCCCTCTTTCTCCGCGGTCTGAGCAATTTTCATCCCGTGCTCATCAGTACCTGTCAGGAACATGACGTCATAGCCGTCCAGCCGCTTGAAACGCGCGATGGCGTCGGTGGCGACATACTCATACGCATGCCCGATGTGCGGCACGCCGTTGGGATAGGTGATGGCTGTAGTGATGTAGAACGGGGGTTTCTGCGCAGAACTCACCCTAGAAAGTTACCCTGCCGCCGTGGGGTTGTCGCATCATTGCGTTGCCTGGCTCCTGCGATCATGGTTTTCCCATGGTGGGGGGCGAACACTACTTGCATGGCACAGCAACTCGACGACCGCCGCGTCGCCCACCGCGCTTCCCGCCCCCGGCACCGGATGCTCATCCCGGCCGCGCTTCTGATCGGCGTGCTTGGCGGCGCAACCTGGGTACTCACCAACAATGTTGAGGAGGAACCTGCCGCGATGCTGGGTGCATCGGACACTGTGGACGGCGGAATTGCCCGGATCAACGGAATACTCCCGCTCGAATCCGACGACTGGGTGCCTCCGTCCAACGGGGCTGCCCTTGAGACCGCAGTGCCCGACGGCGCGCATCGCGTCCGCGTGCTGCTCGAACTCACTGCGCTGGAACCGGAAGGCATCGCCTTCAGCGCCGCCGACTACTTCGTCGACGGGCTTGGCACCGGGGAACCGCACGTCATCTGGGCATCCCCGTCACAGCACATCGCGGAACAGGGCGAGACGATTAATGCCACGCTGGTCTTCGAAATTCCGAACAAGGCGCTCGCACTGGTACTCAGTGACGACGGCGAGGCGCGGCTTTCGCTCGGAACTGACCACCACACGGCCGGTCAGTGAGTGGTCCTGAGTAGCCTTAGCGGCTACTCAGGTAACTACCCTGCCGCTACGCCGGGAAATTCGAGTAGTGCCCCCGAATCGTTCGGAATCGGGGGCATTTTTTCGGGTAGGGCCTACTCGTGATCCCCGTTTCTCCGATCCCTAAGTTTGATCTCGTCATCACAAGCACGAAAGACGAGGTCTCGCTCATGTTGCAGTCAGACGCATTTTCACCGGCGCATTCGGGTTCCCCCGCGGACGCACCAGGCGTGCCGGCTTTCCTGACCGTCCAGCTGATCGGCTCGCTCCGTATACGGCGCGGAGACACGGTGTTGAACGCCCGGACCCTCGGCGGGCCGAAGCCGCGCCAGATCCTGGAGATCCTCCTCCTGAGCCTCGGCACACCGGTCTCCAAGGACCGCCTGATCGAGGTCCTTTGGGAAGGACACGCACCTGCTGAAGCCCTTCCGACCCTTGAAAGCTACGTCAGCGTCCTGCGCCGGAACATCCAGCCCGGCAGCGGCAAGCAGGGTCCGCTGCGCACCACGACCGGCGGTTACGTGATGGACGCAACCATGGTGGACCTGGACGTCTTCCGCTTCGATCAGCTCCTGCGGCAGGCCCAGCAGAGCGCGCCGGAAGCAGCGCTCAAACTCCTTCACGAGGCACTTTCACTCGCCACCGCTCCCCTGCTGGGCGACGAGCTCCTCCCAGCCTGGGCAGAAGACGAGCGGGAGCTGCACAGCTCCCGGGTCCTTGAGGCAACGGTGCTGGCAGCGGAAACCGCCTCAGTGGCCGGTGCAGTCTCTGAGTCGATCGACTGGGCCCAGAAGGCCCTCACCATGGACCCGCTCAATGAACGTGCATGGTTGGCCCGGGTTGCCGGCCTCGAGCGCACAGGACGCTACGCCGAGGGCCTGCAGAGCTACGAGAAGTGCCGGCGTGCAATGGTTCGGGAGCTGGGATGCGCACCCGGACCCGGGCTGAAGGCAGCGCATGCCCGCCTGCTGCAGGCCACTGCAGAGAGCGAAGGCGAACTGTCCGACGTCCTGTCCGCTCTGCTTGTGCTTCACGGCCAGCTCAGCAGGACCACCGCACCGGTGGCTGCAGCTCCGCAGAACGTCCGGCAGTCGCTGCGGGACGCCACAGTCGTCATCAACTCCTTCCTTGTGCGGGCGATGTCCGCAGCGTAGGAGAGTCCCGGTTAGAGGTATCCAGAGAGGGTTTCCGCCCAGTCGGGTGGGAACCCTCTTTGTGTGTCGGAAAAGCATGCCGGCGTGTGCTGTTGCATGGCACGTGAACCCGCGGATGCATCGGTCCGTCGCCGGCCGTGCTCAGGGGCACTTTGCTACTGTCCTGGCAGGAACCCCCGCACGAAAGGAAGGACCATGGCGGGGATTCCCGCCATGGTCCTTTCGTCTGGGAGTGGCCCTACCGCATCAGGTGATCAGGTAGTTGCCCCACCCGTTGCCGATCTGCGTGCGGCTTCCAACCCGTCCGGTTCCTGTGCCCGGGTAGAGCCAGAGCCTGCCTACGGAGTCGCGAGCCACGACATCGGAACGTGAGTCCCCGTTGAGGTCACCGATCCCCACCAGTGAGTACCCGTTCCAGCCGCTGCCGAACAGTGAACGGCTCTGGAAGCCGCCTCTGCCGTTGCCGGGGTACAGGAACAGGCGTCCTGTGCTGTCGGCTGCGATGATGTCTGAGCGGGCGTCGCTGTTGAAGTCACCGACACTCGCAATCTGGAAGCCATTCCAGCCACTGCCTGCCTGGCTGCGTGACTGGAAGCCGCCTGATCCGTTGCCCGGGTACAGCCACAGCCTGCCGTTGGAATCCCGAGCCACGAGGTCAGACCGGTCATCTCCGTCGAAGTCACCAGGAGCGGTCAGTGTGTAGCCGCCCCAACCATTACCGATTTGGAGTCCCCTCACAAGCCCCGCAGCGCCGGTTCCGCGGTAGAGCCACAGCCGCCCTGTGGAGTCCGAGGCGAGGATATCCGCGTTTCCATCTCCGCTGAAGTCGCGGGTGGCAATGATGCTGCGCATCCCCTGCCATCCTGTTCCCATCAGCGACCGGGTCTGCAGCCGGCCTGCTCCGTCTCCCGGGTACAGCCACAGCCGCCCGTTGGGGTCACGGGCAACCAGGTCGGCAATGCCGTCGCCGTCGAAGTCTTCGCGCAGCTCCGGCCGGGTGGGGGTAGCTGCGGCTGACAGGATCGAGAACTCCCCGGCACCCAGTGCGTTGACTGCCCGTACTTGGAACCGGTAGGCCGTTTCATTGGCAAGCCCGGTGATCTCGAGGCTCGTGGCGGTTGCACCCGCTGTCCTCAGCGCTCCCACGGGCTGTCCGTCAGCGCCGACCACCTGGACTGCGTATCCGGTGATCGCGGATCCGCCGTCGGTATCCGGCGCACTCCAGCGGACAGTCACCGATCCATCCGCCGCGGTCACTTCACCGAGAACCGGAGTTCCGGGGACTGATCGTGGAGTGATGGCTGCCGAGGCCGCAGAAGCTGCACCCGCGCCATGAGCGTTCACTCCAAGGACCTTGAAGCTGTACGCCGTGCCGTTTGCGAGGCCGGTGACTTCCGTCGTCGTCGCTGTGCCGGTGAGCGAAATCGTCTGCACGAGGGTTTCGCCGGCGAGCACCTGCACCTTATAACCGGTGATCGCGGTGCCGGCGTTGGCAGCCGGGGCGCTCCAGGAGAGCGTGGCGATGCCGTTGCCGGCGACGCCTGTCACGTTGGTCGGCGCGTTGGGCACAATGTCCGGGACAACCGCTGCGGAGAGCGGCGAGAAGGCACTCGTTCCCAGTTCGTTGGATGCCCGGACCTGGAAGCGATAGGCCTGACCGTTTGTCAGCCCGGTCATCACCGTGCTGGTTTCATTGCCGGGAACCTGGCGCAGAGCGCCCACCGGTGCACCGTTCGCGTCCACTGCACGTACCTCGTAAGTGGTGACCGGGGAAACCGGTGCACCCCATTCGACTGTGGCAGAGCGGTCGCCTGCAACTCCTGCGGCGATCTCCGGGACACCGGGAGCCTGGGAATCCGCGAACAGGAGCTTCTCGATGTTCCGCAGGGTATCCACGCCGTCGCCGTCACCCAGCGGGGGAAGTGCATCGGGATCATCGCCGAGATGCGTCACCGTGGTGACGCTTCCCGGAGCCCCCGGGACAGCACCCGTCGGTACGGTGGTCACTGTGTAGTTCTGCTCCAGGTCCGAGAAGACCGCAGCGTCCGCATCACCGGCTTTCCCTGCGTTGACGATCTCACGCACAATGACGATGTCTCCCGGATCAACAACACCGGCGAAAACAGCGGCCTGCAGGGTCCGTGAACTGTCAGCCAGGTAAGGCTTTTCAATACTGTCAGTGCTGCCGATTTCCGTAGTCGGGTCGGCGGGATCAGTGCGTACGCTCATCCGGACGCGCAGTTCCTTGTCGCCGTCGAGGATGTCGTTGCCGGACCTGCCCTCGAGCACATCCGAGCCGGCACCACCGAGAATGATGTTGCCCTCTCCCCAGATGCCGCCGTTATCCGTGACACCTGCGGGAAGCAGTTCGCTCAGACCGGTGATTCTTGCGACTCCCTCGGCGTCCAGCCAGTTCTTGCCGGATGTTCCTTCGCCCTCGACCAGCCGGGGAACAACGTCGTCGCCGCGAAGAACATCATTCTTCGCCGCTCCGGAGAGCCCTTCCACCTCTGCATAACGGTCCCGCAGCACGTCCACGGGAAGCGGCACGCCCAACAGGTTACGAGTCAGGTCCGTGTCCGCCGCCAGGCCGTCGACCTGGTGCGAGGTCCAGTCGAAGCCCGCAGCTCCTGCATTGCGCTCGATGCCCGGGTCGGCCAGCATGATGTCGTCGCCGCCTTCGGCGTCATAATCATCATCACCGTTCTGGCCCATCAGGACGTCATTGCCGGGTGTGTTCGGATCGTCAAAGAACGGGGCACCGCTATCTCCCATGAGGAGGTCGGCACCGTCCCCGCCCTGGAGCCAGTCGTCTCCTGCGTCGCCGCGGGAGAGGTCGTTGCCTCCGCCTGCAATCAGAAAGTCGTTACCCTCACCGCCGAACGAATCGTTGGTATTCGCTCCGCCGTTGATGAAGTCGCTACCGCTGCCGCCGAGAACGAGATCCAGTCCTGGGCCGGCGTCCAGTGCATCATTGCCCGGACCGCCCTTCAGCACGTCATCACCCGCGGAGTCGGTCACGATGTCATTACCCTCACCACCGAGGGCGGTGTCAGCGCCGTCGCTGCCTTCGATGACATCGTTGCCGCCGTTTCCGAGGAAGGTGTCATTGTCGACGCCGCCCCAGATGCGGTCAGCTACTGCGGTTCCGTTGAAGACGCTCTGGCCGTTGATGCCGGCCGGGTCCTCCGAGTTGGTGGTGCGGTAGCGAATGGTGCCGTCCGGCATCCGGATCAGCAGGGCTTCCTCGTTGCACTCGGACCGCGGATCGTCCAGCACCGTGGTGCCGTTGAACTGCAGCCGGCCAAGTTCGAACTTGCAGTCGGAGGTACCGAACACATCCGCCTTGAGGGCCGTAGCGCTGGTGTTGCGCATGATCATTTCGGCGAAGGAGTTGCCTTCCAGCTGACCCAACAGGTTCATGCCCGGCGTGCGGACCAGGTAGTAGAAGCGGTCACCGTTCTGCAGGTCCAGCATCTGCTGCTCGAACACGTAGTTGAACGTTGAACCGAGCAGGCCGCCGAAGAGGTTGGTGCGTTCGGCGAGTCCACCGACCCAGAGATCGATCTGGTTCAGGCCGGTTTCCTTGTCGGCCCAGGTACCTACGCCGCCCATGAAGTCCGCGGCATCTGTGGGGACGGTGCCCTCTGCAGCATCGATCGGCGGGTTCACGATCAGCTGTGCTGCGTCCCGCTTGCCCTTCAACGTGGTTGCGACGGTGATGCTCGGGTGTTGACCATACGCGGCCACAAAGTTGACCAGCGACTCCGGGTGCTTGAGATTCAGGCCGAAATCGATCCAGTTTACGTACGGCTTGAGCTGGCTGTCGTTGGTCTTGTTGTAGATTTCCTTGCGCAGGTTGTTCAGCGAAGGGATGCCCGTTTCACGGGCACGGGCGATATTGATGGCGGCCAGGTCCAGCGGAAGTCCAAGCAGGTTGTTCCGCAGAGTGTCGGTAACAAACTCGTCGAGCTCGTTGCCGACCTGGTCTGACATACCCATAGCAATGGATCCGGCTGCGTCTTTGGCTGAGAGCGGTTCGGTGCCGCCGTCGTAGTACATCGGCGGGTTCAGGAAAGCGTCCAGCAGCGGCACATCGTTTGTGGAGCCGTCGGCATTCGTCCGGGACACGGTGTCGGTGAGCATCGAGTGACCGAAGCGGTACACGGCGTGTGCAAACTCGGCGCTGATCGCCGGATCGACGTCGTCGTGATAGGTGGCGAACGGTTCAAGGAGCGGCTGTACCTTGCGGGCAAATTCTTCGAAGGCGAGGTGCTGGTACTCCATTTCGGTCACAAACCGGGCCGCCTGGAAAAGGCGCTCGCCGTTCCAGCCGCCCGCTCCGGCAGCGCTCTTCCACTCCGCCAGAGCTGTTACGCCGCGGCTTGTTGTATCGGCGGTGAGGGTTGCCTTGATGTCCTCGAGTAGTCGGTTGTGTTCCGAGTGGAAGACCTGGTGGATCATGGTCAGCGCGACATTCTCATTGACCCGGCCGTCACCGGCGACGAAGTGCGCATTCAGCATCTCGTTGTCATAGGTGCTGGTGCTCGGGGCTCCAGGAGGGTTGATGGTGTCGTCAGCATCGGGCAGGAAGTTCGCCTTCGGGACAGCATTGTGCGCGATGTCATCGAGAAAGGATTCGTTCACCCGGAGCGCGTTGGCCGGCACTGCAACCGGAGCTTCGGTGTTGCCCTCGACCATGCCGTCTGCGGTCACGTACTGCGGAAGTCCGCGCTCGGGACCCGGGATGAACTTCCCGTAGGGGTCAACGGCGATCATCGGAACACTGTGCACGTCCATATCGGAGAGCTGAAGACCCAACTGACCGGCCGCCTGGGCCTTCAGCATTGCCCAGGTGCCCATGCCGCCGTCGTCGGAGGCCAGCAGCGCTCCGGTGGAGACCGGCCTGCCGCCGGCGTTGTCCGTGTACTCCCTCAGGAAAACCTGGTGGGACGGGTCCGAGCTGTAGGTCTGTGATTGGTCTACCAGTGGGCCGGTGCGGTTGGTCGCTTCGCGGACATCATCCTCCGTACCCAACTTCCCATCCGGGCCGGGCTGATTGGTGGCGCGGGTGAGGACCATGAACCGCTGGCGCGCGGGAAGATCGTCCGCACTCGGCGTAACGCCGTCGGGCCCCGCAATCAGCGGGTCATCCGGCTGCAGCGGGATGAAAACCGCGCTGCCCGACTTATTGACCATGTCGAGGCCGTGGTCGAAGAATTGTCCGAAGATTGTGAACAACGAGTTGTACGGGGGCGAGAGGCCGACGTCTGTGGTGATGTTCGGGATGAAGAGTGTTTCACCGGCAGGCACGCAGCCCGCCGGCAGCCCTCCGGCGTCGCAGGGCACCACGCTGTCGGCGCCGCTTTGCGTGCGTACCGGGTACTGCGCTGCGGAAACCGCCGCAGGATTCGTAGATGTCTGGTCCACAATCAGATTGCTGATGACGCGGGGGTCGGCATCGACCACGTTGCCTACGCCGTCGTAGGTCGTGGGACCGGGCTGGCGGATGATGGCGCCATCGTCGGCATCAAGGTAATCGGGAGTGGTGAGACGGGGGAAGAGACGGTTCGACTCCGCAAAGTCTTCGCGACCTGCCTGGAGGTTGTTGCAGGAGCCATCCACCGTGCGGAGTCCGTAGGAAACCAACGGGCCGGGCACCTGATCAGGTCCGGTACCGAGCAGTGCGCCGCAGGGACCGGTCTCGCTGGTGGTGTTGCGGACGTGTGCCTCAGCGATCTTGATCTGGCGCAGAATGAACGCCAAGTCGGACGTCGTGACGGTGAACCCCTGGCCGACGGGCGCCGCCTGCGCGGGCGCCGCGACCAGTGGCAGGCCGATACCCGTGAGCATAGCCAGTGATGTGAGTGCCGAAAGCGTGCGTCGAAACGGAAAGCCTGTGGGCCGCATCTGTGCAGCCGGGTGCTCCTCCGAGGCGTGTTGCGCCTTTCCCATAATTCCTCCCAAGACCTACCGACGGTCTTCCGCCGGTGCCGCAAGAGTCCCGTACGAGCGTTATGAATACCTTGGAAGGTGCAGGGTTTCCCCAACCATCCGAGCGGAGGATAACGACTAACGGATGACCGGTTGGAGGACGATCGCATGGGTGGTCATGAGGCGAGCACCGCACGAACTTCGTCTGCGCGCTGGCCGCGGTACCGCTCGCTGGCGGGACTAATGGCCGTTGCACTCCTGCTCGTCGGCTTGCGGCTCTGGGTGATCGAGCCGCTCTGGGTCTCTTCGCCGAGCATGGAACCCACCGTTCCCGAGGGGAGCATCGTAGTGCTCTACCGGCACGGGGAACCGGTGCAGGGCGCTTTGGTCTCGTTCCGGAACCCCTCCGAAGCGGGTACCGTGCTCAAGCGCGTGGTGGCCGTCAGCGGGCAGAGCGTTGCCATTGAAGATGCGTTGCTCTACATTGACGGCGTCCCGGTGTCCGAACCGTTTGTCGACCACGCGCTCATAGACGGCACCTACTTCGGGCCCGTCACGGTTCCTCCCGGGCATGTCTTCGTGATGGGCGACAACCGGGCAGCGTCCATTGATTCCAGAGACTTCGGTCCGCTCCCCGTCGACAGCATCGAAGCCACAGTGGTGTGGCCGCTCCCGAACTAGTCCTGCAGATCCACCTCACGAGCCACTGATGCGCCGATTGCGTCCTTCAGACTCTCCAGCGCATCCTGCGGCACGGAGCTGTCCACGGTGAGCAGCGACAGCGCCTGGCCGCCCTCCTTGCTGCGGGCGACCTGCATGCCGGCAATATTGATCCCGCGCTCCCCCAGCACCCGGCCCAGGGTGCCGATCACACCGGGCCGGTCCTGGTACAGGATCACGAGCAGGTGCTCGCTGATCGGGATCTCAAGATCATAACCGTTGACCCCGACCAGTTTCTGAATCTGCTTGGGGCCAGTGAGCGTACCGGCGACCGAGATCTGGGACCCGTCTGACAGCGCACCGCGGATGGTCAGCACATTGCGGTACTCCTCCGAGGACTCAGTGGTGACCAGGCGCGTGTTGATGCCGCGCTGCTCGGCGAGGACCGGCGCATTGACGTAGGAAACCTGCTCGGAGACGACGTCGGTGAAAACACCCTTGAGGGCGGCCAGTTCCAACGCCTTGACGTCCAACGAGGCGATCTCGCCAGCTACCTCGACCTCGATCTGAGTGAGTGAATCGTGGGTGAGTGCGGTGAAGATACGGCCCAGCTTCTCGATCAGTGGGATACCGGGACGTACTTCCGGCGCAATGACGCCGCCTGCGACGTTGACGGCGTCGGGCACGAGTTCTCCTGCGAGTGCCAGGCGGACCGATTTGGCAACGGAGATACCAGCTTTCTCCTGAGCCTCTGCTGTGGAGGCGCCGAGGTGCGGGGTGACCACAACGTTGTCCAGCTCGAAGAACGGGAGATCGGTGCTCGGTTCCTTGACGAACACGTCAACGCCGGCGCCGGCAATCTGCCCTTCCTTGAGCGCGGTGTACAGCGCTTCCTCGTCCACCAGGCCGCCGCGGGCAACGTTCACCACGTACGCGCTGCTCTTCATCTTCTGAAAGGCTGAGGCTCCCAGCATGCCGACGGTCTCGGGCGTCTTGGGCATGTGGATGGTCACGAAGTCTGACTCCGCAAGCAGCTCATCGAGTGTCACAAGCTGGACCCCGAGCTGGGCTGCCCGCGCCGAGGTGACATAGGGATCATAGGCGAGGATGTCAGTGCCGAAACCCTGCAGCCGGGCCGCAACGAGTGCACCGATGCGGCCAAGGCCGATGATGCCGACCTTCTTCTCGTAGAGCTCGATCCCCGAGTACTTGGACCGCTTCCACTCGCCGCCCTTCAGAGCGCCGCTGGCCTGCGGAATATGCCTGGCGAGACTGAGGATATGGCCGACGGTGAGTTCGGCCGCCGAGATGATGTTGGAGGTTGGGGCGTTGACTACCATCACACCCGCTTGCGTGGCCGCCTTGATATCAACGTTGTCCAGGCCGACGCCGGCACGGGCGATGACCTTCAGCTTGCGGGCGGCGGCGATTGCCTCGGCGTCCACCTGGGTTGCTGAACGCACCAGGATCGCGTCCACCTCTGCGATAGCGGAGAGCAGCTTGGATCGGTCAGCCCCGTCGGTCTGGCGGATCTCGAAATCCGGTCCGAGGGCATCCACGGTTGCCGGCGAGAGTTCTTCAGCAAGGAGAACTACTGGTTTTTCCACGGGAGATCCTTCGCAGTGCGGTGGGCAGAAGTGTTCCAGATGTGTGTTCGGGAATTTCGTTCAAGTGTAGTTTGCCGCTCCGGCGAGCCCACTTTGTTACCCGCTATGGAGAGCAGATGAGAGAAGTGCCACACAATGGGCGACGGCCGGACCGGCGGGATACTCCGCCGGTCCGGCCGTCGCCTCCAGGGTGTCAACACCATTGATCAGCGGGCGACTGAACCTTCGGTGTAGTCGTCGTTGGTCTTGATCCACGAGAACAGCTTGCGCAGTTCGCGGCCCGTTGCCTCGATCGGGTGATCCTCGCCCTGCTTGCGCAGCTTCTCGAATTCGGGCGCACCGGCGTCCTGGTCATCGATGAAGCGCTTGGCGAAGGCACCGTTCTGGATATCCGCGAGAACTTCCTTCATGTTTTCCTTCACCGACGGGTCAATGACGCGCGGGCCGGAGACGTAGTCACCGTATTCTGCTGTGTCGGAGACGCTCCAGCGCTGCTTGGCGATGCCGCCCTCCACCATCAGGTCAACAATCAGCTTGAGTTCGTGCAGTACCTCGAAGTACGCGACCTCCGGCTTGTAGCCGGCCTCGGTGAGTGTTTCGAAACCGTACTGGATGAGCTGGGACGCGCCGCCGCACAGGACAGCCTGTTCGCCGAAAAGATCGGTTTCGGTCTCTTCGGTGAAGGTTGTCTCGATGACGCCGGCGCGGGTGCCGCCGATTGCCTTCGCGTAGGACAGTGCCAGTTCGCGGGCTTTGCCGGACGGGTTCTGCTCAACGGCGATCAGGTCGGGAACGCCGCGTCCCGCTTCGAATTCGCGGCGAACAATGTGGCCCGGGCCCTTCGGCGCAACGAGGGCAACATCCACGTCGGCCGGAGGCTGGATGTAGCCGTAGCGGATGTTGAACCCGTGACCGAAGAACAGGGCGTCACCTGCCTGCAGGTTGGGAGCAATGTCCTCAGCGTAGACGTGGCGCTGGACCTGATCCGGCGTCAGTACCATGATGAGGTCGGCTTCGGCAACGGCGTCGGAGACATTGAGGACGCGCAGGCCCTCGCTTTCCGCCTTGGCGCGGGACTTTGAGCCCTCCTTGAGGCCCACGCGGACGTCAACGCCCGAGTCGCGGAGGCTCAGCGCATGGGCGTGGCCCTGGCTGCCGTACCCGATAACAGCCACGGTGCGGCCCTGGATGATCGAAAGGTCTGCATCGTCGTCGTAGAACAACTCGGTCACTTGTGTTTCTCCTGTGATGTGATTGTGCCGCCCACCTGACGTGGACCGGCGTGGTTGAGGTATTGAACGTGAAGTTCGCGCTGCTGGCTAGGCGCTCCTGAGCGCCCTGTCACTCATCGATTTGGCGCCGCGGCTGATCGCCAGAGTTCCGGACTGCACTATTTCGCGGATGCCGAACGGCTCCAGCACTGACAGCAGCGCGGAAAGCTTTTCGGCAGTGCCGGTGGCTTCGATGATCAGCGAGTCGGTGGACACGTCAACCACTGAAGCGCGGAACAAGTCTGCTGCCTGGGTTACCTGCAGCCGTGTTGCGGCATCCGCGCGGACCTTGACCAGGATGTGGTCCCGCTGCACGGAGGATTCGGGGACAAGCTCGACAATCTTGATCACATTGATGAGCTTGTTCAGCTGTTTTGTGACCTGCTCAAGCAGGTCCCCTTCGGCCTCTACCACGACAGTTATCCGGGACATCCCGGTTACTTCGGTAGGACCGACGGCCAGTGAGTTGATGTTGAAGGCGCGTCGAGCGAACAGGCTTGCGACACGGGTCAAAACGCCGGGGACGTCCTCGACCAGAACGGAAAGGGTATGACGGGCCATTGTTAGTCCTCCTGCTCCCAGTCCGGGGTCATGTTGCGGGCAATCTGGATGAGGTCGTTGCTGACGCCGGTGGGGACCATAGGCCACACCATAGAGTCACGGCTGACCACAAAATCGATCACAACGGGTCGGTCGTTGATGTCCAGTGCCTGCTGGATGGTGGCATCAATGTCTTCATCCCGCTCACAACGCAGTCCGGCGCAGCCGTAGGCATCGGCAAGTTTCACGAAGTCCGGAACCCTCACGGTGTTGTGCCCGGTGTTGAGGTCCGTGTTCGAGTAACGGCCCTCGTAGAACAGGGTCTGCCACTGGCGCACCATGCCCAAGGAGGAATTGTTGATCACGGCGACCTTGATCGGAATGTTGTTGATCACACAGGTGGCCAGCTCCTGGTTGGTCATCTGGAAACAGCCGTCACCGTCGATCGCCCACACCACGCGGTCAGGGTTGCCGACCTTGGCGCCCATGGCGGCCGGAACCGCGTAACCCATGGTGCCCAGGCCACCGGAGTTCAACCATGCATGCGGCCGCTCGTAGTTGATGAATTGGGCTGCCCACATCTGGTGCTGTCCAACGCCTGCCGCATACACGCCCTCCGGTCCGGTGAGCTCACCGATGCGCTGGATGACGTGCTGCGGGGCGGAGAGCCCGTCTTCGGGCTGGGTGAACCCGATGGGGTAGCTCTCGCGGAGCCGGTTCAGCACCATCCACCAGGCACTGTAGTCCGGCGCGCCGGAGGCGGCGAACTGCTCGCGCAGTGCCGCGGTGAACTCTGGAATGATCTCTTTCACCGAGCCGACAATCGGTACGTCGGCCGTCCGGTTCTTCGAAATTTCGGCAGGATCGATGTCTGCATGGATCACCTTCGCCCCGGGCGCGAAGCTCGAAAGCACACCGGTTACGCGGTCGTCGAACCGCGCGCCGAGCGTAATCAGCAGATCCGACTGCTGGAGGGCAGTGACCGCGGACACCGAGCCATGCATGCCGGGCATGCCGACGTGCTGCGGATGGGAGTCGGGGAAAACCCCGCGGGCCATCAGCGTGGTGACAACCGGTGCGCCCAGCAGTTCCGCCAGCTCGAGCAATTCTGCTGCCGCATGAGCCTTGACCACACCGCCGCCCACGTAAAACACGGGACGTTCCGAGGCCATGATGAGCCGGGCGGCCTCGCGGACCTGCTTGGCGTGACCCCGTACCACCGTGCGGTAGCCGGGCAAGTCAACTTTCGGTGGCCAGGAGAAGGACATCGCGCCGACCTGGGCGTCCTTTGCGATGTCCACGAGCACCGGTCCCGGCCGCCCCGTCGAAGCGATGTGGAATGCTTCAGCGAGAACCCGGGGAATGTCCTGTGATTTGGTCACCAGGTAGGAGTGCTTGGTGATCGGCATGGTGATGCCGACGATATCCGCTTCCTGGAACGCATCCGATCCGATCACGGCGCTGGACACCTGGCCGGTGATGGCCACCATCGGCACCGAATCCATATGCGCATCCGCTATTGCGGTGACCAGGTTGGTGGCCCCAGGCCCGGACGTGGCAATGCAAACCCCCGGACGCCCGGTCACCATGGCATAGCCCTGGGCCGCATGCCCGGCGCCCTGCTCATGGCGGACGAGGATGTGCCGAAGTTTGGTAGAGGCCATCAGCGGGTCGTAGGTCGGAAGAATTGCGCCTCCGGGAAGGCCGAAGATGTCATCAACGCCGAGTTCCTCAAGGGCGCGGACAATCGCCTGGGATCCGGTCATCTGGGTTGGCGGCACCACGCGGTTGGGCCCGAGCACGGGACTGGTGGGCGCGGAAGGAGCCGCGTTGTCCCTGCCCGGCTGCTGGACCGGTGCCGCCGGAGCGGGTTGTCTGGTTGCCATCAGCGCCGGGCTGATGGGCGATCCCTTGGACATCTCTGAACTTCCTTTGTATCCAGCACAGCTTGATCGCTGCGCAAATGTACTGCGCGAATCTGTTCGGTGGGAACAAAAAAACCCCTCAGCCTGGTGGGCTCTGCGAGGGGTTTGCGCGTGACGTAGACGTACCAGCCGGGCTTTTAGGCCACGCGCTTGGTAACTAGGACTACGGATACGAGCTGCATACCTGTAGTTTTCACTCCCCCGCCAACAGTGTCAACAACACCCGGCGCCGTCTCACTATATGGACAACCATTCCAGTTACTGGACACTAACTGAAGACGACGACGCCGGCGCGCAGCCGCCGTCGTCGTCTTCAGTTCCGGTTTCCAACCGGCGCAGATTAGCCGGTGTAGGCGCCCTCGGAGGCTGAATGCACCAGCTTCGCGTACTTCGCCAGCACTCCCCTGGTGTACCGGGCGGGAAGCGGCTCCCAACCGATCCTCCGGCGCTCCAGTTCCTCGGGATCGACCAGCAGGTCGAAGGTCTTGTTCGGAATATCGGCGCGGATATGATCCCCGTCCTTGACGAACGCAATGGGACCGCCGTCCACTGCCTCGGGAGCCACGTGGCCGATGCACAGCCCGGTGGTGCCGCCCGAGAACCTACCGTCCGTCAGCAGGAGTACATCCTTGCCCAGTCCCGCGCCCTTGATGGCTCCGGTGATGGCCAGCATTTCCCGCATGCCCGGTCCGCCTTTGGGGCCCTCATACCGGATGACGACGACGTCCCCCGCCTTCACCTCCCCCGCAGCGAGAGCCTGCAAGGCCCCCTGTTCGCGTTCGAAGACGCGCGCAGTACCTTCGAACACCTCCGCGTCGAAGCCTGCGCTCTTCACCACCGCACCTTCCGGAGCCATCGAGCCGTGCAGGATGGTAATGCCACCGGTTTTGTGGATGGGGTTATCCAGGGCACGCAGGATCTTGCCGTCGACGTCCGGCGGATTGATTGCCTCAAGATTTTCAGCGAGCGTCTTGCCCGTCACCGTCAGCACGTCTCCGTGGAGGAGTCCGGCGTCCAGAAGGGCGCGCATGATCACCGGCACGCCGCCGATCTTGTCCACGTCGGTCATGACGTAGCGGCCGAACGGCTTGAGGTCACCCAGGTGCGGAACCCGGTCGCCGATGCGGTTGAAGTCATCGAGCGTCAGATCCACCTCTGCCTCGCGTGCGATGGCGAGCAGGTGCAGGACTGCGTTGGTGGACCCACCGAAGGCCATCGTGACAGCAATGGCGTTTTCGAACGCCTTTTTGGTCATGATGTCCCGCGCTGTAATGCCGAGTCTCAGCAGGTTCACAACGGCTTCGCCGGATTTTCGGGCAAATTCATCCCGACGGCGGTCAGCAGACGGCGGCGCTGCCGAACCGGGCAGTGACATACCGAGCGCTTCACCGATGCAGGCCATTGTGTTGGCGGTGTACATGCCTCCACAGGCGCCCTCACCAGGGCAAATTGCGCGCTCGATGCGGTCGACGTCACCCCTCGACATTTTTCCAGCCGCGCAGGCCCCGACAGCTTCGAAAGCGTCAATCAGGGTAACTTCCTTCTCTGTGCCGTCTTCCAGCTTCACCCAGCCCGGCATGATTGAGCCGGCATACAGGAAGACGCTTGAGAGATTCAGCCGCGCAGCAGCCATGAGCATGCCGGGCAGTGATTTGTCACAGCCCGCCAGAAGCACCGACCCGTCGATGCGCTCCGCTTCCATCACTGTCTCAACGGAGTCGGCGATGACCTCGCGGGATACGAGCGAGAAGTGCATTCCTTCGTGGCCCATGGAGATGCCGTCCGAAACGGAGATTGTTCCGAACTGCATAGGGAACCCGCCGGCCGCGTGAACGCCCTCCTTGGCGCCCTGGGCCAAGCGGTTCAGGGAGAGATTGCAGGGGGTGATTTCATTCCAGGAGCTCGCGACACCGACCTGCGGCTTGGCGAAGTCGTCATCACCCATTCCCACTGCACGCAGCATGCCTCGGGCAGGTGCCCGCTCCATGCCATCAGTGACCGCACGGCTTCTTGGCTTGATATCCGGTGTTGCCTTGGCTTCGCTATCCACGCTCATGGGTAAAAGTCTAGGCCCGAAAGCAGGTGCGCCCTGCGCGTGTGACCGACCTGTTAAGCCCATCTGAGGGGTGTACTGCGTCACAGGCGGCCGGCGTTCAGCGCGCCCGCCGGCCGAATGGACACCGCTTATTTCGGGTAGGGTGGTCGGCGCGGACCACGTGCCGCCGGCCATCGGCGGCCGCATACCGACCAGCCGTCCCGCGGGCACTTCCCTACCCAGGCCGAAAATGATTCCCCAGTTGCCGCACGCTTCACAGGACGAGCCCGGAAGCGATGCCCTGAAGAACATCCTCCGCGGAATCTTCGACTCCCAAATCCTCAATTACGGCGATTACAACCTCATCTTCGCGGTGAACACTCGCCGCGAAGGCAGGGACGCCGACGGGACGCGAATCAGCGCACCGAGGTACTACGTCGTCGGATACCGTTGGCAACCCACGGAGATCATGGTGGCTCCCGTCAACGGGCAGACCCTGACCGGCGGGGGCGTTCCAGTCGAGTTGAACATGACCAACCTCGCCCACGCCTTTCAGTTGGCGGATGGCGATTACGAGGTGGCAACAAACACCGGCAGGACGTTCCGCTTCGGGGTTCAGCCGGACGTCACTTTCCAGCCTGCACGCCACCAGGAACTCCACCTCGAGCAGGCGGACGACTACGCGGACTTCGAACTGTTCATGCAGACGTTCATCACGCTTGCATAGCCGTCATCACGCCTGCATAGCCCTCACACGTCGGCGCGCCCCGCTTGCCATGGTCCCGGCACCACCAGATTGACCGGCTCCCGCCCCGCGGCGAACGCCTCGAGCTGGCGCCGCAGCAGCCGCACGATGCGTGGGAGGAACGCGCCGGTGTTCCCGCCGTTGTGCGGCGTGATGATCGCGTTGTCCGCACCCCAGAGCGGATGATTCGCGGGGAGGGGCTCAGGATCGAAGACATCGATTGCGGCATGCAGGCGCCCGCTGACCACCTCAGCCGTGAGTGCCTCCGAATCCACCACGGGGCCCCGTGCAACGTTGATGACGAGGGCGCCGTCGGGCAACGCCGCAAGCACGTCCCTTCCCACCAGTCCCCGGGTGGAGTCCGACAACGGCGTAATGATAATCAGGACGTCGTGGTTGGCAGCCAGTCCGAGAAGTTCATCGCTGCCGTGCACCTGCCCGCGCTGGTCGGTACGCGCTGTCCTGCCAACCCTCGTGAGCTCGACTTCGAAGGCAGCGAGTCGATTGGCTATTTCTTCTCCGATGCCGCCAACTCCCAGGAGCAGCACTCTGCGGTCTGCAAGGCCCGGGAATCGTTCGGGCTTCCACACCCGCTCCCGCTGGTTCAACACTGCGACGTTGATGCCGCGAAGCGAGGTGATGGCGAGTCCGATTGCCATTTCGGCTGTAGCCGCAGCGTGGACGCCGGCGGCACTGCAGACGGCAACCCCGGCACCGGCCATTTCCGGCACGCCCTCATACCCGGTCGATTGGGTCTGCACCAGTTTGAGCGCGGGAGCTGACTGCAGCTGTGAGCTGAAATCGCCCCTGGCCATATAGGGCAGTACTGCGACGTCGACCTCCCGCAGGTCAGCCCCAAGGGGTTCGCCTTTGAAGTCCCACACTGCGAGGGTGATTCCGGCGGGTGCAGGACTGAGTGCCTCCAGAAGGTATTGGTCAGGCACTGTCACGGTACGGATGGTGGGAGCGGTCATGCGATCAGCGTAGCCGGACGACCGCAGGGCTGATGGACAGCCCTTTTCCGCCGTCGTAACGTGTCTGTCATGCGGCCCGCGCGGCAGGTAAAGCGGAATGACGGAAGGACCCCGGCACTCGGGGGTCTCGCCGCAGTGTTCAGCCTGCTCGCCGGAGTCACCTCATGCAATGCCGGACCTGAGCCCGCCCCGATTGTCCGGCAGACTCCGACCTCCCTGGGTGCCACCTCCGGGGAACCGGCGCCGTCGGTGTCCGAGCAGCCCATTCCGGCAGTCACCGCGGAGGTGGCAACAGGCTTGGATGTTCCGTGGGCATTGGCGTTGCTGCCGGACGGCAGCCTCATCGTCACTGAGCGGGAAAGCGCGGAGGTGAAACGGATTACCGACGGCGTGGTTGATGTCATCGGCGTAGTGCAGGACGCCATCGACGCCGACGGCGAGGGCGGATTATTGGGCGTTGCCGTGCCGCCGGACTTCACGACTGACCCCCGCCTTTACCTCTACTACACGAGCACCGACGATAATCGTGTTATCAGCATGGCGTATGGCAACGATGGCCTTGCGGGCACGGAAGAAGTGCTGACGGGCATACCGAAGGCAAACATCCACAACGGAGGCCGTATCAAATTCGGCCCCGATGGGTACCTGTACATCGGCACGGGCGATGCGTCCAACGCCGAAAGCGCACAGGACAGGGCGAGCCTCGGCGGGAAAATTCTTCGGGTAACTGCTGACGGCGAACCCGCCCCGGATAATCCGTTCGGCTCTGCCGTCTATTCGCTGGGGCACCGGAATGTGCAGGGTCTGGCCTGGGACTCCGGGGACCGGCTCTGGGCAAGCGAGTTCGGCCCCGAGCGCGATGATGAGCTCAACCTCATCGAGCCCGGCGGCAACTACGGCTGGCCTGCAGTCACCGGGGCGCCGGGTCAGCGCGGTTTCATGGACGCTCAGGTGGTGTGGCCGTCCACCGCTACGGCTTCCCCCAGCGGCATGGCCATCGTGGAAGACGTCGCCTACATCGGCGGTCTACGGGGTGAACGGCTCTGGCGTGTACCGGTGTCCGGAGGTTTCGCCGGCAATCCAGCCAGCTTCCTCGACGGCGCTCACGGACGGCTGAGGGACACTCTTGCGGGAGTTGACGGCAGCCTGCTCATTGCGACCAATGAAACCAGTGGATCCCGGATCCTGCGGGTGGAGATGCAATAGCTCACACGCAGCGCTCCGATTTCAACTTTCCGTCGCAGTGCTGGTAGAGTTTAGTGCTGTTGCGGAACGCGGTGAGACCGGATTTCGCAGGCACCTCTAGCTCAATTGGCAGAGCAATTGACTCTTAATCAATGGGTTCCGGGTTCAAGTCCCGGGGGGTGCACAGAAAAGAATCCTCCCGTTGGGCATCTGCCCGGCGGGAGGATTTCTGCTTTAACCCCAGAACCGAGCCGCCCGCTAATCGTCAATGAGCGCTGGCTCCGGAAGCCCGGTCTGCCGGGCGACAGCAGGCGCACCGTCGGCTTCCCAGTTCCAACGCGGGGCACCGAGGTCCTGGATGACGGACTGGAGGTGTGACCTGAGTTCACTCGAGACGAGCCCCTCGCCGGCTATGAGCGTACGTTCAACATCCTTCGCTTCTCCGAGCACCCGACTGCCCGCGGGTGTAATCGCAACCGCATGGCTGCGGCGGTCGACATCGCTGCGCGTCCTTGAGATGTGTCCGCGCAGTTCCAAGCGGGACAGTGTCTTACCCATGGTTTGTGCCTGGACGCGCACCAGTTGGGCGAGATTGGCCTGGGTCATGGCACCCTGTGCTTCGAGCACATCGAGCGCTATTACGCCGGCATGAGTGACACCGATGGAGACCAGCCGTTCATTCCACGCATGCTCCACCAACCGAGCGGCCGTCGTCAGTAGTCGACCGGTGGACCATTGCTCGAGATGCGGCATCAGTAAAAACTTCCTTTCGCCCCGCGCAGCCCGTGTAGCTTCGCTTGGTGACCTTGAAATGCACCCACATATGATAGCTACTGCTCGGGCCGCAAACCGGGACAGTTGCACCTCTGATGCACAATCGAGACCGAAAAGAGAGACCAATATGTCAGAACGACTCCACACCGGAGACCGCGCACCTGATTTCACGCTTCCGTCCGCGGATGGTTCGGCGATTTCCCTCAGCGACTTCGTCGGCCAGAATGTCGTCGTCTACTTCTACCCGGCAGCAGCAACACCGGGCTGCACAACCGAAGCGTGCGATTTCCGGGATAACCTCTCCTCGCTTGGCGCTGCAGGATACAGAGTCGTAGGAATTTCCCCCGATTCGGAAACGAAGCTCCGCTCCTTCAGCGAAAAGGAGTCGCTGACGTTCCCGCTGCTTTCCGATCCGGATCACGCTGTGGCAGAGGCGTATGGGGCGTGGGGCGAGAAGAAGAATTATGGGAAGACCTATGAAGGTCTGATCCGGTCCACGGTGGTAATCGATGGATCCGGGCAGGTCAGCCTGGCGCAGTACAACGTCAGGGCCACCGGTCACGTTGCCAAGCTCCGCCGCGATCTGGGGATCAGCTGAAGCGGAAACCCTCAGGGCTGTACCCAGCGCCCGTCACCTCGAGAAGAACCAGTACAATAAACCGTGCGCCGGATGGCTTCGGCCGGTCGGCACGACCACGCGCGAGTGGCGAAATTGGCAGACGCGCTGGATTTAGGTTCCAGTGTCTTCGGACGTGGGGGTTCGAGTCCCCCCTTGCGCACTACTAGCTGGAGACGTAATCGGCGTCGATCATTCAGGCCCTCAGGCTTCCCGCCTGGGGGCCCGGCTCGTTAAGCCCCAAGGCGAAATCACGGCCCGAGCCGCTGTCAACAACTTTTTTTCAGCACTCACCCATCCACCTTCATCGCTCAGCCGAATGACCCGTGAGACATCGACACGATGTGTTCGTCCGGAAATTAGACCATCGCGTTTTGCCGTGGGGGTCGGAATGAATGAAGGAGAAATGAAATGGAACTTCTCAAGCGCAGGAATCTCTCCGTATTCGGTGTCGCAGCTGTAGCCATGTTCGGCTTGGCAGCCTGTGGTGGTGGCGATGAAGCAGCCACCAGTGATTCGGAGACCACCGAATCAACCACGACTGAATCCTCAGCACCCGAGATGACCGAGGAAATGACCGAAGAGGCCATGGACCCCGCCGCCAACCTGGTGGGCCCGGGCTGCGAAGGTTACGCGGAGCAGGTGCCCGACGGCGACGGCTCGGTAGCCGGCATGGCTCAGGATCCGGTAGCGACCGCTGCTTCGAACAACCCGTTGCTTACTCAGCTGACCGCCGCTGTGTCAGGTGGCATCAACCCTGATGTCGATCTGGTTGACACCCTCAACGGATCTGAAGCGCTGACCGTCTTCGCGCCGGTTGACGACGCTTTCGAAGCGCTCGATGCAGCAACCGTCGAGGCGCTGCAGACGGACGCAGACCTCCTCTCCGGCATCCTGACCTACCACGTCGTTGAGGGCCAGCTGGCTCCCGATGAGGTTGCCGGAACACATACCACGCTCAATGGTGCCGAACTGACGGTCGAAGGCGAGGGTGACTCCATCACCGTCGGCGAAGAGGGCGCAGCGGTCATCTGCGGTGGCGTTCAGACCGCCAACGCAACGGTCTACCTGATCGACTCCATCCTGATGCCCCCGAGCGAGTAGTCAGTCCCGGGTAACAGGCACGGCAGTCCAGGCGAGCAATCGTCTGACAAAGACTCCTTGATTCGACTCCTCTAATCTGGATCAGGGACACGGTGGGTATCTGCAGTTCGATGCAGATACCCACCGTTTTTGTGTGTCGGGCGTCGTACGATGCACCGCGATCAGCTTCCATTCAGTCTCGTGACCTAAACTGGAAATTCCGCCCGCAGTCGTGCCCTATTGCACGCGCGCCCCGAGGAGACCATGCCAGCCAGCCCAACGCACCGCCGTCGTAAGCTGTCGGGACCGTTCCTGCGTGCGCTGGCGGGAGCAGCAGTGCTTGGCCTGACCGCGTGCACTGCAGCCACGCCGGTACCAACAACGACGACGGCGGCCGCCACCAGTGCGGAGCCGGCGGCTCCAGTTGGCGATACCACCACCGCAACGTTCACGTTCGGCACTGCCGCGGCGCCTACCGGCCTTGATCCGGCTCTTGTTGCAGACACTGAGTCCTACCGAATCACCCGGCAGATGTTGGAAGGTCTCGTCGGAATCGACCCGCTGACCTCAGAACCGGCGCCGCTCCTGGCCACGTCATGGGAGGAACGGGACGAGGGCCGCGCCTACGCCTTCGATCTGCGCCAGGACGTTGTCTTCCACGATGGCGAACCGTTCAACGCCGCAGCGGTCTGCGCAAACTTCGAGCGCTGGTACACCATGCCTCCCGAAACCCGAGTACTGGACGCCACCATCGCGTTCAAGTCCGTGTTTAAAGCCTTCTCTGATGAACCTGAGGAATCCGTCTACGATTCGTGTCAGCCGCTCGGAGAACACACCGTGCTCATCCGGCTGACCGGTCGCCTCACGTCCTTCATTCCCGCCCTTGCTTTGCCTGCCTTCGGAATGGCCTCGCCGAAAGCGCTCGACGAGCTCAACGCGAACCAGCTGACTGTTGAACGAAATGGCAGGCAACTATCGGAGTTCGCGCTCAGTCCGGTCGGAACGGGTCCGTTCACGTTCACCCGTTGGTCCGGGGATGAAGTGACCTTGAGCGCTTTTGAGGGTTACTGGGGCACGGCGGGTGAAATTCAGACTGTCACTTTCCGTACCATTCCGAACACAGCTGCCCGGTTGCGTGCGCTGCTGAGCGAGGAAATCGACGGATACGACCTCGTGACCGTGGAAAACGCCGCCGAGCTCGCCCGGGAGGGCCAGCAGATCCTGCAACGCGATCCATATTCGGTCCTGTACCTCGGGATGAACCAGGATTTTCCCGGCGTCGACGATGTGCTGTTCCGGCAGGCAGTAGCCCACGCGATCGACAAAGATGCACTCATCGAGGGCCGCTTCCTGGCCGGCACCAGCCCGGCCAACCAGTTCATTCCGCCGAAGCTCGGGGTGACCAATGAAGAGATCACCGATTACGAGTACGATCCTGAGCTGGCGAAAAAACTGCTGGACGAGGCCGGGTACAGCGGTGAGCCGCTCCCCTTCCACTATCCCCGCAACGTCTCCCGTCCCTATCTCTCCTCACCGGAGAAGGTGTACGCCGAGCTGAGCCGTCAGCTCACGGCCGCCGGATTCAATCTTCAGCCCGTCCCGACCGAATGGGCCGACGGCTATATCGAGACCGTCCAGAATGACGACAACCGTGCGTTCCACCTGCTCGGGTGGAGTGGGAGCTACCAGGATCCCGACAATTTCGTGGGCGCCCTGTTCGGCAGCTACAGCGAAGAATTCGCTTTCCGTGACAACCAGCTCTTCAGCAAGATTGCCAGGGCAGTCACCCTGCCCAACGGTGAGGAGCGTGTTGCCGCGTACCAGGAGATAAGTGAGAGCATCGCCGTTGACATTCCTGCCGTTCCACTCGCCTTTCCCATCTCGGCCGCAGTGGTGTCTCCGCGTGTGCTCAGTTACCCCGTGAGCCCGGTCATGCACGAGGTTTTCAACAGCATTGACCTCGCTGATGTTGAACAACCGGTCCCCTGAACCGAGAACTGATTCGGCACCTTGCCAGCAGGTGAATTCGGCGGAGCCCTGGGACGAGGATCACTGCGCCGTGCGGCATTCGGATTTACGGAACGTCTCTGCCAGAGGCTACGCTTCTAGGGCTAGCGCCCTTGCTATTGGAGACCCATCGTGACTGCTGACAGCCAGGCGGGAAAGCCCGCGAATCACACTGACGTCGTTCTTATCGGCGGCGGAATCATGAGCGCCACCCTGGGTGCGTTCCTCAAGCAACTGCAGCCGGACTGGAGCATCACTCTGTTCGAGCGGCTTGACCGCGCTGGGCTCGAGAGCTCCGACCCCTGGAACAACGCGGGGACCGGCCACGCCGCCCTATGCGAGCTTAACTACTCGCCGGCAGGCAAGGACGGCTCCGTAGACCCGTCCAAAGCCATCGCCATCAACGAGCAGTTCCAGATCTCCAGGCAGTTCTGGGCGCATATGGTCTCGAACGGCCACCTCGGCGATCCGGGCGGCTTCATCAACGCCGTTCCGCACATGAGCTTCGTCTGGGGTGAACCAAATGTGGAGTATCTCCGTCGGCGTTATGAGGCACTCCGCACGCAACCACTCTTCAAAACCATTGAGTTCGCCACTGAGCACTCGGAGATTGCGGAGTGGACTCCGCTCATCATGGAGGGCCGCAGTCCTGGTCAGCCCGTCGCAGCATCACGGGTAACCGGCGGTACGGACGTCGATTTCGGATCACTTACCCGCGGTCTCACAAGCTACCTCGGCGAAAATGACGTTGACCTGCGCTACGGCCATGACGTCACCAATCTTTCGAAGACCTCGCAGAACCGCTGGGATGTCACCGTTCGCAACCGCGCAACCGGGCAAGCGCACACCGTCAACACGCGGTTCGTCTTCATCGGAGCCGGTGGCGGTGCGCTGCATCTGCTGCAGAAGAGCGGCATCCCCGAAGGCCGCGGTTTTGCCGGATTCCCGGTCTCCGGACAGTTCCTGCGCTGCACCAACCCGAAGACCGTGACACGGCACAACGCCAAGGTGTACGGGCAGGCGTCGGTCGGTGCCCCGCCCATGTCCGTGCCGCACCTCGACACCCGCTACGTCAATGGCGAACGTTCGCTCTTGTTTGGCCCCTACGCCGGTTTTTCAACCAAGTTCCTCAAGCGCGGATCACTGCTGGACCTGCCAACGTCTATCCGCCCGTCCAACCTCCTGCCCATGCTGGCGGTAGGCAAGGACAATATCCCGTTGACCAAATACCTGATCAGCGAGGTGCTCAAGAAGCGTGAGGCGAAAAATGAGTACCTCAACGAGTTCCTGCCCGCAGCTGATGGCAACCGGTGGGAACTGATCAGCGCCGGGCAACGTGTACAGGTCATCAAGAAGGCACCCGGGAAGGGCGGCGTTCTGCAGTTCGGCACGGAAGTCATCACTTCCGCTGACGGCACTGTCGGTGCCCTGCTGGGAGCATCTCCGGGGGCGTCGACTGCGGCGCCGATCATGCTAGAGCTCATGCGTCGTTGCTTCCCCGGCCAGCTTGCTGACTGGGAGCCTAAATTGAAGGAAATGATCCCCGGCTACGGCACGAAGCTCAATGAGAATGAGTCGCTTGCCGATGACATCCAGTCAATGACTGACAGGGTCCTGGGACTCAACTAGACCGCGGTGCCGCCAGGACTGGATGCCCGCAGAAGGCAGAACCGATGTTCCGTTTGGCGCAGCTATCCCTGGCGAACCGCGCACTGATTGCCCTCATCACCGTGTGTGCGGCGGTGTTTGGTGTGATCGCCATGGGTTCCCTGAAGCAGGAGCTCATCCCCTCGCTGGAGTTCCCGCAGATCACTGTGGTTTCCTCATTGCCGGGTGCCGGGCCGGAGTACCTGGACAAGCAGGTCAGCGAACCTTTGGAAAGTGCCCTCAGCGGTGTCGAAGGCCTTGAATCGTCCTCCACGACGTCGCGCAACGGCGTTTCCACCGTCAGCTTGATGTTCGCCTACGGTACGGATCTGGACCGCGCCCGAGGGCAGGTGGACCGCGCCATCTCGACCGTACGTTCTGCCCTGCCGGACGACGTTGAGCCGCAGTCGTTGGCCGGAAGCATCAACGACCTCCCCGTTGTCTTCATGGCCGTGTCCTCAGACCGCTCCCTGAGCGAACTGGGCGAGGAACTGACGAGGCTCACGGTGCCGCGGCTTCAAAAGGTAGAGGGTGTCCGCAGCGCCGAGATCACCGGCGGTGCCGAACAGCACATCTCCATCCTTCCCCGCCAGGAAGATCTCGCTGCACAGGGACTATCCACCGGCGACATCATCGACGCGCTCGAAAACAACGGCGAGCTGTTTCCCATCGGCACCCTCGAGGAGGGCGAACGTTCCCTTACGATCCAGGCGGGCAGTCCCGTGCAGTCGCTGGACGACATCCGCGCCCTGCCGATCCTGCCGCCGGAAGCCAGTACAGGCGCCACCGACCCGGCAACAATCGGGGAGGTTGCGGAGGTTTCGATAGCCGACGACGACGCCACGTCCATCACACGTACCAACGGCACCGAAACACTGGCGCTCACGGTAACGAAGGTTCCGTCCGCAGATACCGTGACTCTCTCCAATGCGGTGACTGCCCTGATCCCCGAGCTTGAGGCTGAACTGGGCGACGGCGCGAATATCACGGTGATCTTCGACCAAGCGCCCTTCATCGAGCGTTCCATCGCCGACCTCACAACCGAGGGGCTGCTGGGGCTGGGCTTCGCCGTCGTCGTTATTCTGGTCTTCCTTCTCTCCGCGCGGTCAACGCTGGTGACCGCAGTGTCCATTCCGCTGTCGCTGCTGATCACGTTCATCGGGTTGTGGGCTACCGGCTACTCGCTCAATATCCTGACGCTCGGTGCGCTAACTATTGCGATCGGCCGGGTCGTCGATGACTCGATCGTGGTCATTGAGAACATCAAGCGTCACCTCAGTTACGGCGAGGACAAACGCTCGGCCATCCTCACCGCCATCCGCGAGGTTGCCGGCGCCATTACAGCTTCCACGCTGACCACGGTGGCGGTTTTTGCCCCGATCGCCTTTGTCGGGGATCTGGCGGGTGAACTGTTCCGGCCGTTTGCGTTGACCGTCACGATTGCGCTCCTGGCGTCCCTGGCTGTGTCGCTGACAATCGTCCCGGTGCTGGCCTACTGGTTCCTGCCGCGGACGCGGATCGCAGCCGATCAGGCAGACCCGGCCCCGGCTGCGACTGCTGCGGCGGAGCAGCGGCACCGCGCTGAGGAAAAGGAGCAGCGGTCCTGGCTCCAGCGGGGGTACCTTCCCATCCTCCGGATAACCCAACACCATCCGGTGTGGACTGTGGTGGCCGGAGCGCTAGTGCTTGCCGGAACAGTGGCGCTGGTTCCCTTCATGCAGACCAATCTCCTGGGCAACACCGGCCAGAACAGTTTCAGCGTCATCCAGCGCCAGCAGCCGGGGTCAAGTCTTGAGAACACCGTTGCCGAAGCGGGGCGCGTGGAGGAAGCGCTGGCCGGTTTCGAGGAAATCCGTGACGTGCAGGTCACGGTCGGGAACGCAGCGGGGGCAGTCGGAGCCCGTTTTTCCGCCGGCGCTTCCACCGCGCAGTTCACCGTGACTACCGAGGAGGACGCGGACCAGCAGCAGCTGCAGAACGAGGTTCGCTCCGCGCTGAACGAGCTTGAGGGAGCGGGCGAGATCTCGCTGTCCAACCAGCAGGGTGGATTGGGGACGTCGAGCACGGTGGACATCGATATCACTGCTCCCGAACCGGACGTCCTCGCTGAGGCAAGCGAGGCCGTCGTCGCCGCCATGCAGGGGGTGCCGGGAGCTCGCGATGTGACGTCGAACCTCGCCGCCGCCCAGCCGCAGATCCAGGTGAGCGTGGACCGGAACGCGGCGGTGGAGGCAGGACTGACCGAGGGCCAGATCGGCGCGCTGTTGGGCGGCAGCATCAGCGCCGTTCCGGGAGGCACCGTCCGGCTCGATGCCACGGATTACCCCATCCTGATCGGTGAGGGAACGGAAATCACCAGCCTGGACCAACTCCGCGATCTCTCGTTGCCGACGCCGGCCGGGCCAATCCCGCTGACGGATGTCGCCACGGTGGAAGAGGTCCAGGTTCCGCTGACGATCACCAGTTCAAACGGCGAACGGACAGCGCAGGTTTCCATTACGCCGTCCCAGGACAATCTGGGCGCACTGACGGCGTCCGTCACTGAGCGGCTGGACGCCGTCACGCTGCCAGCCGGGGCCACTGCCACGCTGGGCGGTGCCTCCGAGCAGCAGGCGGATTCCTTCGGCCAGCTCTTCCTCGCGCTCTGGGCGGCGGTGGCGATTGTGTACGTCATCATGGTGGCAACGTTCAAGAGCCTTATCCAACCGCTCATCCTCCTGGTCTCGGTTCCCTTCGCGGCTACCGGTGCTATCGCGCTGCTCGTTCTCACCGGAATTCCGCTCGGGCTACCCTCGCTGATCGGTATGCTGATGTTGGTCGGCATCGTTGTAACGAACGCGATCGTGCTCATTGACCTGATCAACCAGTACCGTCGGCCGCAGAATGGTTTGCCAGGGCTCAGTGTTGCCGATGCAGTCACCCGCGGGTCCAGGCAACGCCTTCGTCCCATCCTGATGACGGCCCTTGCAACGGTCTTCGCCCTAACCCCGATGGCCCTCGGTCTGACCGGAGAAGGCGGGTTCATCTCCCAACCGCTTGCCGTCGTCGTCGTTGGTGGTCTTGTCTCTTCGACGCTGTTGACCCTGGTACTGGTTCCGGTGCTCTACCGCCTCATCGAAGGCCGGCGGGAGCGGAGTGCTGAGGTGGGTCGTGAACGGGAACAAATCCCCGAGCCTGCTGGTTACGGAGTACAGTAGATGCAAATGCATGTACTTCTAGGAGGAGGAATCCCATGCAGATCGGTATCTTCAGCGTCGGGGACGTAACGGTTGATCCCACCACGGGCAAAGCACCGAGCGAACACGAGCGCATCAAGGCCATGGTGACCATCGCCAAGCACGCCGAAGACGTCGGCATGGATGTCTTCGCGACCGGCGAGCACCACAACCGGCCCTTTGTCCCCAGCTCCCCCACCACCATGCTTGGCTATGTGGCAGCGCAGACGTCGCGGATCATCCTCTCCACTTCGACCACGCTGATCACCACCAATGACCCGGTCAAGATCGCCGAAGATTACGCGATGCTGCAGCACCTCGCCGATGGTCGGGTGGACCTGATCCTGGGACGCGGCAACACGGCGCCCGTCTACCCCTGGTTCGGCAAAAATCCGCAGGACAGCGTGGACCTCACCGTTGAGAACTACCATCTGCTGCGCCGGCTCTGGGACGAAGATGTGGTCACCTGGGAGGGCAAGCACCGAACCCCTCTGCATAACTTCACCTCCACACCGCGGCCGCTCGACGGCGTTGCACCCTTCGTCTGGCACGGCACCATCCGCACACCGCAGGTCGCGGAGATCGCCGCCTACTACGGCGACGGTTACTTCGCAAACAACATCTTCTGGCCGAAGGAGCACTACCAGCAGCTGATCTCGCTCTACCGCGAGCGGTACGCCCATTACGGCCATGGCACACCTGAGCAGGCAATTGTCGGGCTCGGCGGACAGTTCTTCATCCGGCCGAAGTCACAGGACGCCGTCAATGACTTCCGCCCCTACTTCGACAATGCGCCGGTCTACGGGCACGGGCCGTCGCTGGAGGACTTCACCTCGCAGACACCGCTGACCGTCGGTAGCCCGCAGGAGCTGATCGACAAGACGCTCTCCTTCCGGGAATTCTTCGGGGATTACCAGCGTCAGCTGTTCCTCGTTGACCATGCGGGGCTTCCACTCAAAACCGTCCTGGAGCAACTCGACCTGTTCGGCTCCGACGTACTGCCCACTCTGCGCAAGGAATTTGCCGAACGCACGCCGGCTTCGATACCCGCTCCCCCGACATTCGAAAACCGGCTGGCTGCGGTGTCTGCCCATGCCTGAGTCTCCGGCAACACCGCTGCGCCTCACCGCCGACGCGTGGGAATCCCTCTTCCGGGCGCAGGTGGCGGTGATGCGCAGGCTTCGGCGCGATCCGTCCTTTCAGACGCTCGCCATCGGCGAGTATGACGTCCTTTTCAACCTCAGCCGCTGTCCCACCGGCTGGACACGGCTCAACGAGCTCAACAGCCATCTGTTGATCAGCCAGCCGAGCCTCAGCCGGATGGCTGAGCGACTTGAGCACAAAGGCCTGGTCCAGCGCAGACAGGCGCCGGATGACCAGCGCGGTGTGCTGCTGTCACTTACCGACGAAGGCCGCCGGCTGCAGCGCGAGATCGGTTCGGCGCACGTGCGCGGCATCCACGCCCTGCTCGGCCCGCTCCTGAACGAAGAGGAAATGGAACAGCTCTTGATCCTGACCACAAAGCTCCGCGCGGGCCTTGAGCACGACGACGGCGCTCACCGGCCGGACTGAGCGCCACTTGTGGTCGGCTTCGTCGGTTTCCGCTCGCTTCGCTCCGCTTTCGGCTGGCTGAATAGCCGGCCACTCGTGCGCTAGCCGAGCTGGACCGGCGAGGTGCCGTCGTCGTCGTGCAGGGTATCTGCCACAGCGGTGACCTGCAGCGTGTCCAGGGTGAGGCTCCCGCCGACCGTGGAGAGAAACGCGGTGTCCGAGGCGTCCCGTCCGGTTGCAATGCGCAGCAGGTTGGTCCGAGGAGCGAGCCCTGTTGCGTCGACGACATGCCACGCTTCGTCCACCCACGCTTCAACCACGGCATGGAAGTCCATCGGATTCAGGCCCGGAGCATAAACAGACACCAGGCGCGCGGGTACGTCCTTGGCACGCAGCAGCGCGATCACCAGATGGGCGTAGTCGCGGCAAACTCCTCTGCGGTCAAGCAGTGTCTGCGTGGCACCGTCGGTTGGCCGGGATGATCCCGAGACATAACTGATGTTGCCGCTTACCCAGGCGCGCACAGCGGCCAGCAGCTCGCTGCCCTGCAGGTTTCCGAACAGACTGTACGACGTCGGCAGCAACCGGTCGGATTCACAATATCGGCTTGGGCGGACGTACCGGATGAGGTCGGCGTCGTCCTTCTCCGGCGCGGCGGCTGAACCCCTCACCTCCGCCCGGTAGGTCAGTTCGAGCGCCGACGGCTGCTCGAGGGTGAGCGTGTGGAGGATACCGCCATGGCTGTCCTGGACGGACGTGGGCGCTACCGGCTCACCGTTGGCCGTGACCTCTAGGACTTCGTTCACCGCTGAATACCCGGAGTTTCGCGCCACCGCGACGGAAAAGGCCATTGAGGTGTTGGCCCGGGTAGTGGCGGTGAGGCGAGCCGTGACTGATCGATTCATTCCGGTAGCTCCTGGCGGATGTCGATGAGCGGTGAACGGTGCCGGTCTGAAACACTGGCTGTAACACGGTACGACGAGAAAGGCGCCCCTGGTGAATCGCTCTACCACTGACAGCTCCGCAAACCACCGACTGGACGGCCTGACCGCCGTTGTGACCGGCGCCAACAGCGGGTTGGGGCTACAGACAGTCATCGATTTGGCCCAGCGCGGGGCGTCAGTGGTTCTGGCGTGCCGCAGCGAGGAACGCGGAGCGGCCGCGCTGGAGCGGGCGCGCATTGCCTCAGGCAGCGGGTCACTGACGCTGCGGCAGCTCGATCTCGGAAACCTGGAGTCGGTACGTTCGTTCGCTCGAGACTGGACCGGCCCGCTGGACCTCCTGGTCAACAATGCCGGAGTCATGGCCACACCATTGAAGCGCACGGTTGATGGTTTTGAGCAGCAGTTCGGCATCAATCATCTGGGGCACTTCGCACTGACCGGCCTGCTGTTGGACTTCCTGCGGCAGTCTCCGTCCGCGAGGGTTGTGACGGTCTCTTCCCTGGCCCACAAGCGCGGGCGCATCAATTTTTCCGATCTGAATTCCGATGCCCGGTACCGTGCCTGGAAGGCCTATAACCAGAGCAAGCTCGCGAACCTCATGTTCACCATGGAACTCGACCGGCGGGTAAGGGCGGCCGGTTGGCCGCTGATCGCCGTTGCCGCCCACCCGGGTCTGTCAACGACCAACCTGACGGCCGGGATGCGCGGAGCAGCCGTGCTCGATCTCATGGGCGGATTCTTCCGGATCATGGGCCAGTCGGATGTGGACGGCGCACAGCCTATCCTTCTTGCAGCAACCGGCCCGCACGTTCATGGTGGTGACTACTACGGCCCGGATGGACCGGGCGAAACCCGCGGGAACGCCGTGCTGGTAGCTCCGGCTCCGTCAGTCCTCGACGAGGGTGTTGCTGCGAAGCTCTGGGCGGCGAGTGAAGAGCTGACCGGTGTGACGTATGCGGGCTTCCTGCCGCCTGATCCCTGCCCTTGAATCGAACGCGATAGTAAGCATACTGTTGATTCTGATTCTACCGTCCACTTCGAACGAAAGGGACCTCCGGGGCATCCCCGACGAAGAGTATGAATCCCCCGCTGACGTGAGCAAGGCCGTCTCGGAGTAGGTCGCGCTCGCAGAGCTTCACGTTAACGGAGCTTCCAGGTGAGGAAGCGGCGCCAGGTCAGCTC
Organism: Arthrobacter sp. Soil782; assembly: GCF_001428435.1. Lineage (GTDB taxonomy): Bacteria > Actinomycetota > Actinomycetes > Actinomycetales > Micrococcaceae > Arthrobacter_D > Arthrobacter_D parietis. The sequence goes on along the minus strand of NZ_LMSO01000008.1, from coordinate 159,662 downwards.
GCAACCTGGAGGGACATGATCATCCGCCGGATCCGGTCGAAGTCCTCCTGATCGAATCGCTTCTGGGCGTCAGCGATGGTCGCAAAGGATTCCGTCCGCGAGCCGACCTGCGTCGGATCCAGTGCCTGGAGCTGGACAGCGTCGCCGAAGGCGTACAGGCCGATGTGCTCCGGTCCCTGCACTGTGTTGTTCAGGACACACGCCGCTCCATCCGCTCCGCCCACCATGTCCGTAATCCCATACGAGCTGAAGAACCGGTAGCCCTGGATGAGCCGCACAACAAAGCGCGGCTCGATCGAGCCCTCTGCCTCTGCTGTCGACGGAACATCAACCGGCTCGCTGGTCAGAACGATGTACGGGTTCGCTGCCTCCTCGCCGCATTCCTCGGAGGGCGGGATGATTCGGGTGTGCAGCTCTGCCATGCTGGCGCCCTCCGCGTTGGACACGTCGAAGTGCAGACCTCCCTCGTCATACCCCTCACCCGGATCTTCGATCGGCTCCACCGTCCAGTCCTCGGGCACCTCGAAACTGACAAGTCTCTGTTCGTCGGTGAATGCGGTCCATCCATCCCCCGGCGCCGCCCGTTCAGGGAGCATGGGAAGCGCAACGGGAGTAGGGCTGGCGCTTGCCGAAGCCGGAGCATCAGTCGTTGCACTTGCAGCGGGACTGGCAGGCGGCCGGTCGCCGACAACGAAGTCGTCACAGCCGGTGATGGTGGCTGCGATGGCGAGAATCAGCACAGCCCCCAGCGCACGGGACCCGACGGTGCGTTTCATAACAGATCCTTTCGAATGACCTGATGTCCACTCTATGCAGTGAAGCACACCACTTCGGAGACATCCGGGGCGGGAGCGGCGCAGAATCACCTACATGAAGCGGTTCATCCATACATCCCTGGGATCAGTCGCAGTGCGCATACGCCCGGCCCATTCGAGTACCCGGATCACACCGGGCACCCCGCCATGGGTTCTGCTGCATGGCGCATCGGGCTCATGGCGTACGTTCCGTGAGCTCGTTCGCAGTCCAGTGCTGCCGGACACCTGCGACCACGTCATGATTGACCTGCCGGGCTGGGGAGAATCCCCCGGCAGCCTGCCCTTCACGGTTGAGCAGCAGAGCAGGGCCGTCGTCGAGGTACTGAGGGACCTTAACTACCAGTCCTGGTACCTCTTCGGGCATTCGATGGGCGCAGTATTGGCGCTGGACATTGCGGCGTCGCATCCGGAAGAAACGCACGCCGTCGTCGCTCTTTCACCAACCGCACTGACAGCCGGCGCCGCCCTGAACCACCCGCTCCGCCATCCCGCCATGGCACCGCTTCTTGGCATGTTCGGACTCATGTTCATTTTGCGGATGCTCGGGAGAGCAGCCCCCTGGCTACTGCATAGGGCAGAGCGCGCGGGATTGCTGAGGCTCGTCCTCGGCCCGTTCTTCGCTGCCCCTTCTGTCCTGCAGCGCCATGTGTTCGCTGACCTTGCGCTCGATGCGCGGCCGGCGTCCTTTATTGCTGCAGCACACGCTCTGAGAAAGTACGACGCCGGCACGTGGCATTCGATCAGCGCCCCCGTAGTTCTCGCTCGCGGCAGCAAGGACATCTTCACCCCGCCCGGCGAGCTGCGTTCCCTGGCTGCCCTCATGCCGCATTCACAAAGCGTGGTGCTGAACCGCACCGGACACTTCGCGCAGATAGAAGATCCAGTCGAAACGGCAGGGTTGATGGCGGCCTTACGTGCGGCTTCCAAGGCCCAGGATGCTTCTGGCTGAAGCGACAACCGCCCGCCCGGCGAGCGCAATCTCTGCATCACTCGTTGCGGCCGTCCACGACAACCGCAGTGCTGTCTGGGCGATGTCCGGTTCCAGGCCCAGCGCCAGCAGAACCGCCGAGGGCTCGCTGGCGCCCGCCGCGCATGCCGAACCGCTTGAGGTCACGACCCCGGCGCGCTCCAGTTCCAGCAGGATCGCCTCGCCGCTGGCGCCCGGAAAGCAGAACGAGGCAATATTCGGCAACCGCTGCTCCCGGTGACCCGTCAGGAGTGCGCCCTCGACCCCGTTAAGTACGGCGCTGATCAGATGGTCACGGCGCGCGATTGAGGCCGCTGAATTTGCGGTACGCTCCTGCTGGGCAAGCTTCAAGGCAGTCGCCATGGCCACCGCACCCGCTACATTCTCAGTACCTGACCGCTTCCCCCGCTCCTGCCCGCCTCCATGAACGAGCGGTTCCAATGGAAGGCGCGAGCGGATGAACAGAACGCCGCAGCCCTTCGGCGCGCCGAGCTTGTGACCCGAGATGCTCAGTGCGTCCACGCCGAGCTCTGCACTATCCAGCGGCAGCCATCCCGCCGCCTGCACTGCATCGGTGTGGAAGGGAACGCCCTGTTCCCGGCAGATCGAGGCCAACGCTGGAATTGACTGCACCGTCCCCACCTCGTTATTCGCGTACATGATGGTGCACAACGTGGTCTCTTCCGTGAGGACAGCGCGGAGAGTCGCTTCCTCCACCAGTCCCTCCGCGGTGACAGGAAGAAGGGATATCCGGAAGCCGTGAAACCGCTGCAGATAGTCCAGCGTTTCCAGGACGGCCGGATGTTCGATTGCGGATGCAACAATATGCTTCCCCTTAGGACGGGCCAGGGATATGCCCTTGATTGCCAGGTTGTCAGCCTCTGTGCCGCCCGAGGTGAAGACGACGTCGTTCGGTTTGCAGTTGAGCTCCCTGGCCACCAGACGGCGTGCGTAGTCGAGAGCGCGCGCGGCCGATTCACCGACCGTATGGGAACTCGACGGATTGCCATAGTCGGTGGTGAGCAGCGGCCACATCGCTTCGAGTGCCTCCCGGCGAACCGGAGTGGTGGCCGCAGCATCGAGATAGATCACCGCACGCTCCCGGTAATTTCGCGGGTGGAGCCGGAACCGTCCTCCCGCGCAAGCGCATCGATATGGATGTCCAACCCGAGGTCCAGTGCCTGAACGCTGTGGGTGAGCGCACCGGACGAGATAATATCGACGCCGGTGCGCGCAATAGCGCCGATCGACTCGAGCCGGACGTTGCCGCTTGCTTCCACCAGCGCGCGCCCCGCGACCTGCTTCACTCCGCTGGCCAGATCCTCGAGGCTGAAGTTGTCGAGCATGATCGTGTCGACGCCTGCTGCCAGCACCGGCTCGATCTGATCGAGCCGGTCAACCTCGACCTCGAAATGGACGGTATGCGGCAACCTGGCCCGCACTGCCCGGAGTGCCTCCGTAAGGCCGATCACACCGCCCTGGGTCAGTACCGCAAGATGGTTGTCCTTGGCCATCACTGCATCGGACAGGCTGAAGCGATGATTGACCCCTCCGCCGCAGCGCACCGCATGGCGTTCCAGGACGCGCAGTCCGGGAGTTGTCTTGCGGGTATCGACCACGCGCGCACCGGTCCCGGCTACTTCCGCAACAAATCGGCCGGTGAGCGTAGCGATACCGCTCAGTCGCTGCGCCAGGTTCAGGGCGACCCGTTCAGCGGTGAGGATCGACCGGGCGGGACCGGACACCGCAGCAAGCGCAGCGCCGGCGTCGAACTCGTCGCCGTCCCGCACACTGAACGTGACGCGGATCCGCGGGTCGGTGAGTCGCATGGAAGCCTCGATGACCAGCTCTCCGCAGAAGATGCCGGGTTCGCGCGCTACAACGACTGCCTCAGCGTGTGCCTCCTCCGGAATGAGTACCTGCGAGGTTATGTCTCCCCACGGCGCGTCCTCGGCGAGCGCGGCTGCGACAATGCGGTCGACGTCGGCCGGGGATGGTCTGGCCGGTGTGAAATTCACGGAGCTCTCCTCAGGATGATGGGGCTGCCCTCGGGGGAGGAGGTGTCGGGAAAATCTGCTCGGTAATGCGCTCCACGCGATTCTGTGCGTGCCAGCGCAGACGCTGCGACGAGCCGGGAACAGAGGAGCAGATTCGCGGTCTCCCGCTCCGCAACTGAAGAGCCGTTCGAATGCCAATCAGCGAGTTGCTTCGAGGCAATACGGAGCCCCGCATCCTCGCGCAGGATGGAGACGTGGTCGGACATCACCCGCTGCACGTCAGCGCGGGCCGCGCGTACCGAACCGGGCGCCAGGCTCAGCGCCTCCGCCTCGACCGCCGGCCACTGCATGCGTTCTGCGGCGATCGCTTCCGCAGCCCGCGCGCCGAACACCAGTCCCTCCAGCAGCGAGTTGGACGCGAGCCGGTTGGCCCCGTGCACTCCGGTTCGGGCAACCTCCCCCACGGCGTACAGCCCGGGTACGGACGTCCGTCCTGCAGTGTCCGTCACCACTCCGCCCATCCAGTAGTGCGCAGCAGGGACAACCGGGAGCAAGTCGCGTGTCCAGTCGAAGCCTGCGCGCGCAGTCACTGCGCTCAACGTCGGAAACCGCTGAGCGAGGAAGTTCGCACCGAGGTTCGTCGCGTCAAGAAAAACTTCCTCACCTGCGGTCCGCGCAAGATGCAGTGCGATGCTGCGGGAGACAACATCACGCGGAGCAAGCTCACCGGCAGGATGATAATCAGCCATGAACCGACGCCCTGAGGCGTCCCTCAGCACTGCGCCCTCCCCACGCACCGCCTCGGAAATGAGCGGATGCCCGGCGACGTTCAAGGATGTAGGGTGGAACTGGAAAAACTCGAGGTCAGCCACCGCCGCGCCGGCGCGCCAGGCCGCCGCGACGCCGTCGCCTGTGGCCACGGACGGATTGGTGCTGTGTTGGAAGAGCTCTCCCGCACCGCCTGTCGCAAGCACAACCGCGTCAGCGGAAACTACACGTTGGACACCGTTCTGCACGACGACGGCGCCGGTTACCCTCCCGTTGTCCCTGACGAGGTCCGCGGCAAAAGCGTGCTCCCACACGCCGATGCCAGGATCCGCCTGAGCGGCACGGACGAGCGGAGCCGCGATTCCCGCCCCGGTGGCATCACCGCCAATATGTAGAATCCTTGAGGCTGCATGCGCGGCTTCCCGACCGACGGCGAAATCACCATCCGCGGAGCGATCGAAGATTGTTCCAAGATCCACCAGCCTCTGAATCTGGGCGGACGCCTCCGAACAAAGAATGCGCGCGGCCCGTCGGTCGCAGTGCCCCGCTCCGGCCGCAAGGGTGTCGGCCACATGCGACTCAATGCTGTCGTTCTGCAGGCTTAAGCGGCGCTCGCCGACCTGGCCTAGCTCCGGAATCACGGCAGCAATGCCGCCCTGCGCATACCAGGTGTTACTCTCGACAAGTGCGCCCTTGGCCAGAACGGTGACCTGCGCATCAGTTCGCCGGCGCACCTCCAGCGCCGTGTACAGCCCCGCGATTCCGCTGCCGATGACGAGGACGGCGGTCACGGTTTGGCCGCCAGCATTCGCTCAAGCGCTACCCGTGCATCCGACGCCACGTCGGAGTCGACTCCAATTTGATTGCGGACCACTCCTGCGACCAGTCCCTCGAGCACCCATGCCAGATAGCCCGGATGGATCCGGTACATGGTCGAGCACGGGCAGATGACGGGATCCAGGCAGAAGATGGTGTGCTCGGGATGCTCCGCGGCGAGTCTGTTCACCATGTTGATCTCCGTACCCACCGCGAACACGGAGCCAGGCTCTGCCGCAGCGATTGCCTTCCGGATGTAGTCCGTTGACCCGGCTTCGTCAGCGGCGTCCACAACGGGCATGGGGCACTCCGGGTGCACGATGACCCTCACCCCGGGGTAGTCAGCCCGTGCCTTCTCGATCTGGTTCACGGTGAAACGCTTATGCACGGAGCAGAAGCCGTGCCAGAGGATGACCTGCGAATCCAGGAGCTCCTGCTCGGTGTTGCCGCCCAGCACCTTGCGGGGGTTCCACATGGGCATCCGCTCGAGCGGCACCCCCATGGCTTTGGCTGTATTCCGGCCCAGGTGCTGATCCGGGAAGAAGAGAACGCGCTGGCCCCGCTCGAACGCCCAGTCGAGCACTGTGGCAGCGTTCGACGACGTACAAACGATGCCGCCGTGGCGGCCACAGAAGGCCTTCAACGCAGCTGAGGAATTCATGTAGGTGACCGGGATGACCGGTTGGCGGCCGGCGTCGTCGGGCTCTGTTCCGAAAAGCTCCTCGAGCTGTTCCCAGCAGTCCGCCACCGAATCGGCGTCCGCCATGTCCGCCATCGAGCATCCCGCGGCAAGGTTCGGCAGAATGACAGTCTGGTCAGGACTGGACAGAATGTCAGCGGTCTCCGCCATGAAATGCACTCCGCAAAACACGATGGCTTCGGCGTCGGGCCGGGTTAGCGCCGCGTTGGCGAGCTGAAAGGAATCTCCCACGAAGTCAGCGTGCTTGACGACCTCGTCCCGCTGATAGAAGTGGCCGAGGATGACAAGGCGCTCGCCCATCGCTTCCTTTGCTGCGAGGATCCGCGCTTCGAGCTCCACCTCACCAGCCCGCTGGTATTCCTCTGGAAGCACCTCCTGCCGCGGCGTTGAAACCGGCGCCGTGTCAGTCATCGAAGCGCCGGGCCCGTAGTCCGGACCCTGATTGGAGACGCCAGGGATGTCGAACTCCCATGGTCCCCTCGCGAGGTCCGGGCTGCAGGTACCACCGCGTGCGCTTGACCGCTCGGCGTCCTGGCGGGACATGAGTTGGATGGCGGTATTAATGCTCGTCATGGTGGTTCTCCCTGATGGAAACGGGCTCCGGTGAGCCGGTGGGTGTTTGGTGGTCTGTGCGTGCCTTCAAGGCGAGGCCGGCAGGGGTTGCCTGACACTGCCGTCCGGGACGGGCCCGGCATAGCGGTAGAGCCGCGGTGGCCGGTGCCGCGTGCCCGTGAGGTGCTCATCAGTAGGTTCGATGTACGGAGTTGAACGGAGCTGCCGACGGAAGTTGGCGGGGTCCAGTTCCTTGTCGAGCACCGCCTCGTATACCTCCCGGACCTGCGCAAGCGTGAACCGTTCGCCCAGAAGGTGGTAGGCAATCGAGCCGTACTCCATCTTGTTGCGCAGCCGCCAGAGCGCGTACTCCACGATTTCGTTGTGATCGAAGGCGAGCGACTCCAACCGGTCCGCGCGGAACCACCGAACGTTCTCGGATTCGCGCGTCAACGCTGCCTCGTCCGGTTGAACCAGCGCCCAGTACACGATCGACACCAGACGCTGCCCCGCAGACCGGTCCAGGCCTCCGAAGGCGTACAGCTGCTCCAGGTAACGAGGTGCAAGCCCGGTGGTCTCGAGGAGGTTGCGCGATGCCGCATCCTGGAGCGACTCTGAGTGCGCCAATGGCCCCCCCGGCAGCGCCCACTGGCCAAGGTACGGCTGGCGAATTCGCCTGACCAATGGCAACCACAGCGTTGGCCTGCCCGAGGACTCACTCGGGCGCAGGGCGAAGATCACTGTGGAGATAGCCAACGACGGCGGCTGCACGCGTCGTTCGGAGACGTTCGCTGAAGTTGCGCTCATGCTGGCTCTACCTTCACCCTTCCGGACTTATAGTCATTATGACTATAAGTAATTCTAGCGCGGCACGTCGATCGGCGCCGAATTGACGCGCTCCATGACGGACATGCCGGAAGATTCCGGGAATGACGGCGAAGCGCTATCAGCCAATTTGCATCCGGGCAGAAGCGGTGACTAAAGTCGCACGGGTTGGCCACTGCTGGCCGGGCGGCGGAGATCTGTTCAATGAAGCACAGTTCTCTGCCGCTTTTCTTTTCGGACGAGTCCCGGCAAGGGACGCTAGAGTTCAGGAAAGACTGCCGAAAGAGCACCGGGGAGGAACTCATGGGACGTCACAGCGATCATCTGGTTGAGGGAACAAACCCGGGACTGAACGTCACCGTCCACGAGCCCGCGAGCCCGTCAGCACTGCGCCCCATCCTGCTCCTGCACGGGTTTGCTTCCTCGGCCCGGCTCAATTGGGAAGATTCCGGCTGGATTCGCGCCCTTACTGACGCCGGCCGCAAAGTCGTCACCCTCGACCTCCCCGGTCATGGAGCAAGTACGGCCCCCGAAGAAATGGACTCCTACTCCCCCAGCCGCATCCGGGCGGACCTGCTCCAGATTCTGCTCGATGCACACGTCCACCCCCTTGCCGACGGTCAGCCGGGCAGCGGCGTCGACATCATCGGATACTCGCTCGGTTCACGTCTGGCGTGGGAATTCGGCGCCACGCAGCCGGAACTGGTGCACCGCATGGTGCTTGGCGGACCTGGAAGCGGCGATCCGCTGGCGGCGTTCGACCTGGCGGCCGCGCAACGATTCCTGACCGACGGGTCACCCATCGCCGACGAGTCGACCAGCAATCTGCTTCGGATGGCACGGCTTATTCCGACAAACGACGTCTTTGCGCTGCTCACCATGGTGGAGGCAATCAAGCGAGAGCCTTTCGTACCAGGCGATGCCGTACCTCACATGCCGCTACTCCTGGTGGCCGGAGACAAGGACGAACGAGCGCAGACCCTTCCGGAACTGGCGGAGCTGAGCGGCCATGCGGAAATACTCTGGCTCCCAGGAAGAACCCATACCAACGCAGTAACGTCCCGGACCTTCAAGAGCGCGGCCATCAATTTCCTCGCTGCGTAACGATTATCGAACGTTTGAGGCTGCGGCGCGGGGCGGTCTTCCGCACCTCGTCGGGCAGGGTAGAATGTGAGAGGTGATCAGCATGCTTATCACCTGCTCTTCACCCTCATAACTTTTCTTTCTTCCCCGGAGGTCTCACGTGGATGAACTCCTGGCCGAGCGGTACCAACCCATTGAGTTGATTGGTACCGGCGGCGCAGCATCGGTGTTTCGGGCACTGGACCGAAACCTCGGCCGGGACGTGGCAATCAAGGTATTCAACCCCACCACCTCCGATGATGACGATTACCGGCGTCAGCATACAGAGACTTTGTTGCTCTCGACGCTGAACCACCCCGGACTGGTGACGCTTCATGATGCCGGATTGCAGGATGACGGCAGCGGCAAGACCACCAGTTTCCTTGTCATGGAACTGGTGGACGGACTGGATCTGCGCAAGCTGTTGAAATCCGGTCCGCTTCCTTCTGAGCACGTGGCTCAGCTGGGTGCGGATCTCGCGGATGCGCTGGCCTACATCCACTCGCAGGGAGTCATCCACCGCGACGTGAAACCTGCAAATATCCTGATGTACCACTCCGGAGAGCAGGACACCCGCCTCTACCCCAAACTGACCGACTTCGGCATCGCCCGAATGGTGGAAGCAACGCACTCCACCGCACATGGCGCCACCATCGGTACGGCCAACTACCTCAGTCCGGAGCAGGCAGAGGGTGCGCACGTGGAAACGAGCAGCGACATCTACTCGCTCGGCCTGGTGCTTCTGGAATGCCTTACCGGGGAAAAGGCATTTCCCGGCCCCGTCGTCGAGGCCGCCGTTGCCCGCCTCCTGCGGGACCCTGACGTTCCTGAGTCCCTCGGCACCGATTGGGTCAATCTCCTCACGCGCATGACCGCCAGAAATCCGCAGTCGCGCCCCGACGCGCATGAGGTCGCGCTTGCCCTGCGCGTGGGAAGCGACTCCGATAAGGACGGCGGCATGATCCTCAATCTGCCACCATCCAGTGAGATTCAGGCAGATACACCCGACGTGATCACAGGCGGAGTGACGACCGGAAACGTTCACATTCCCGAACCGCCGTCACGCGCCCCGTCACTGGGTTAGCAGCTTCCAGCGTCAGAACCGCTCAGTGCCTCACTTGGAGTCCCCGTCCTCATCCGGGTCTTCCTCCGGTTCGAAGCTGCTCGGCTCCTCAGTGGTAGTCGCGCCCACGCCGTCGTCGGTGTCGGGTATGGTTCCTTCCGGCTCCGTGCTGGTGGAATCCCCGCTCTGGAGGTCGTGTTCCCGGTCGTGTGAATCATGCGTCATGGTGACCTCCGTAGTTGGAACCGGATTGTTACATCTTCGATCCTAGGGTCATTGATGTTGCCGGCGAAAGGTGCAGCTACCACCAGAGTCAGCGATGCCCACTCACTTGAGAAACCTGGAGGTCCGCCGATCTGCCAGTTGCTTCCCTCCTGTCTGGCAGGTAGGGCAGTACTGGAGCGCGGAATCGGCGAATGAAATCTCACGAACAGAGTCCCCGCATACCGGGCAGGGCTGACCGGTCCGGCCATGAACCTTCATCTCCCGCCGCTTGGAATCCTTCAACTCTTTCGCCGGCTTGCCGTCGGCCGCGGCAATAGCCGATTGCAGGACCGAATGCATCGCGCCGTGAAGCACCCCTACTTGTTCATCAGTCAGCTTGGATGCGAGTGCAAACGGAGATAGGCGGGCGGCATGCAGGATCTCGTCGCTGTAGGCGTTGCCGATTCCCGCAATGAAAGACTGGTCCCGCAACGCACTCTTGACCTGGCTGCGGTGCCCATGCAGCATTGCCATGAACTGCTCCCGGCCGATGTCCAGCGCTTCGGGCCCCAACCGGCTTACCCCGGGAACCTCCGCCACCTTCCGGACGAGGTAGACCGCTGCTGATTTCTTCGTGCCCGCCTCGGTGAGATCGAATCCGTAGCCTGCTGGTTCCGAACATCTCAATCTCAACGCAATCGGCCCCTTACCCGGCCGTAGGGCGGTATCCGGAAGCGCGTCAGACCAACGCAGCCAGCCGGCTCGCGCGAGATGCATCACGAGATACACGCCGTCGAGGCTCAGGATGAGGAACTTTCCCCTCCTGTCCACCCCGGTGAAGGTCATCGAAGACACGGCGTCAAGGGGAATCTCGGCAGTCTTCAGCACGGCGAAAGAGCCAAGCTCAACGTTCCCTACCCGGGCTGGCGCACCGCCCTCCGGCAGTAATTTGCCGGCCAGGAAGTGGGCCAGTCCCTGCACCTCAGGCATCTCAGGCATGGCACTACGGTACCGCGGGAGGCCTTCGCTGCGAGTGCTGCGCCACGACACCTCCAAGGCACACGACACCTCCAAGGCAACAGAGCAGCAGGTCTTCCACTACCGTGTAGAAGGGAGCAGGTGAACGGTGCCGGCTCTGGGTCGGAAGGAATCAGGAACACAAACGATGGTCGGCGCAACCGGTACATCCCCCCGCTCAGCGGGCAGGCCGCTGAACAGAGTTCTCTCCCAGGAAGCAATCACCCGGGCCGCACTCACGCTCATCGAAACCCGCGGTTATGAGGGTTTGACCATGTCTTCCCTTGCGCGCGCTCTCAAAGTGGCGCCGTCGTCGTTATATAACCACGTGGAATCCAAAGGCGACGTACTCGTCCTTCTACAGGACCACGTCATGACTCAGGTGGACGTGTCAGGTTTCGAGTCCGAACCGTGGGAGCAGGCTGTCCGCCGGTTCGCCTGGTCCTATCGCGATGTCTTCACCCGGCATACTCCGCTCATCCCGGTGATCGCCGTACTGCCCGTGAGCGGCGCCCCGCAGACCCTTGCCGTCTATGAGGCAGTGACCCGTGGATTTGAGAAGGTCGGCTGGCCGGAACCGTTGATCGTGCCGGCAATCATTGCTCTTGAGTCTTTTATCTTCGGGTCCGCGTTCGACGCGACGGCCCCGGAAACGATCTTCGAATCGGGACCTCTGGCAGGGTCTTATCCCCGATTCACTGCTGCCGTGTCCGCGCGCAAGGACCAGGCGAACCAACGGCAGGCGGACGCTGCGTTCGGTCTCGGACTTGACTCGCTCATCACCGGGCTCAGGTCAGCGGCGGCAGTGCATCAGCAGTGACGCCAAATACACCGGCACAAGTTCGCGCAACTGAGCGTGTGCGGCTTGTTGGATCAGAGGCGGACATGCAAAAGGCCGGCTCGGTGGGCTGGGGGAACCCGTGGCGAGCCGGCCTTTCGTGTACCGGACCCGTCAGTCCGGCGGCGGGCCCCTCGTACAAGGCCCGTCTTGATCCTCAGTGTATGAAGGGCCGGCAGCGGACGCCATGGGGAGAACTACCCATGGCGTCCACTGCCGGGCGGCGACGTTCCGGCTACTTCGCCTGAGTGTGACCGGAACCGACGTGCAGCGGTACCCCGCGTGTCTCCTTCACCATGGTCACAGCCGCGAACGAGATGGCGCAGAGCACCATGATGTAGACGCCGATCGAAATGGACGAGCCGGTGCCCCTCAGCAATGCTTCCGCAATCAGCGGAGCGAAGGCACCACCGAGAATGGCGCCCAGTGCGTAACCGATTCCGATACCCGAGTACCGCACGTTCGCAGGGAACATTTCGGCATACATCGCGGACATCGGTCCGTAGGACAGCCCCAAACCGATCGTAAGGACGAACAGAGCGACTCCATAGGCGAGGATGTTGCGCGTGTCGATCATCAGGAACAGGGGGATCATCCAGACGAACACGAGCCCATAGCCGATCTGGAAAGTACGCACCCGGCCAATCCGGTCGGAAAGGATGCCTCCGTACATCGTGAAGATCAGCCAGCCGAAGGAGGCAAGCAAGGTTGCGAACAGCACGGGCCCGCCGGGCATCCCCAGCGTGCGCTGGGCGTACGCTGAGAAGAAGGCGATGAGGAGATAGCCTGCCGCGTTGTTAGCAATGAAGATGGCTGCGGTCAGTACAACCTGTTTGGTGTTGTGGCGGAAGAGCTCCTTGAGCGGAACCGATGATTCCTGCTTCCGCTCGGTCATCTCCTTGAAGACGGGGCTTTCCGCAACTGCCTTGCGGATGAAGTAGCCGACAACGATGAGGACCACGGAGAGCAGGAACGGAACCCGCCAGCCCCAGGCAAGGAAATCTTCCTGGGACATGGAGGAGCGCAGCAGGAACAGCACCAACGTTGCGATGATCATGCCAACGGGAACACCGATCTGGGGGTATGCACCCCAAAAGCCGCGCTTGTGAACCGGAGCGTGCTCTACCGCCATCAGGGCCGCACCGCCCCATTCTCCGCCTGCCGAGAAGCCCTGCAGGATGCGCAGAAGCATCAACAGAATCGGCGCCGCCACGCCGATCTGCGCGTAGGTCGGCAGGAGGCCGATCAAGGCGGTGGCCGAACCCATCATCACCAGGGTGAAGACGAGCATGGCCTTGCGCCCGATGCGATCCCCCAGGTGACCTGCAACTACCGCTCCGAGCGGCCGGAAGAAGAAGCTGATGCCGATAGTGGCCCATGAGACCAGCTGCGCCAGGCCCGGACTGTCCTCGTTCAGCGGCGCGAAGTACAGCTGCGCGAAAACGAGACCCGCGGCTTGCGCGAATATGAAGAAGTCATACCATTCGATGGTGGTACCGACCATGGTCCCCGCGACGACCTTGCGGTCCTCCCGAGACATGCGCTGCTGCCGTGGGGCAGCCGTTGAAGACGTCATTGTTACTCCAAGTGGGACGGACGTAATTACCGACAGAACGTTCGGTAACTGTGGTTCAGATCATACTCTCCAGGGGCACTACATCGCGGCATTACCGGAAGTCGACACCTCCTATTGCGCGCCGCTGCCGCTAACCGACCAAACAGGCAGTTTGAGTTCGATAGTTGAACATATCGTTCCGATATAGAATAATATCCGAGTGTGAGCTCCGACACAACACCAACGCCCCAGCATTCGCAGACCCTGTCCCGCGGCCTGCGTTCCCTCGAGATTCTCGCCGATGCTCCGCGGGCGCTATCAATTGCCGAGTTGTCAGTGGAGTTGGGCGTCCACCGCTCCATCGCATACCGGATTGTTCGCACGCTGGAAGATCATTCGCTCATCGTCAGGGACGATGCCGGCAAAATCACGTCCGGCCCTGGTCTGGCCGCCCTAGCGCGAGGAGTTTCCCGTGACCTGCAGACTGCAGCGCTCCCTGAATTGACGGTTCTGGCGAACGAACTCGGTATGACCGCATTTGTCGCCGTCTGGGACCGCCACGACTGCGTCACGCTGGTGACGGTCGAGCCGCGCCACTCCAGCGCCGCCGTCGCCCAGCGGCCGGGAACACGGCACGCCTTCAGCGCGGGCGCGCCGGGCATTGCAATCCAGTCGGCGGTGAGCGAGGAGGATTGGGAGCGGCTGGCGCCGGGCCAGCTCTACCGGGAAGAAGCTGCTGCAGCGCGCTTGCAGGGCTTCGCCACCAGCCACGATGAGGTTATCGCCGGCCTGTCCTCCGTTGCAGCTCCCATCCGGCTCGCCGGCGGACTGCCTGCGGCGGTGGCCGTCGTCTACATTCGCTCAGCCCACCCGGAAGCTGAACTCGGTCTGCGGATTGCGGGCAGCGCCCGCACCATCGAGGAACAGCTCAGCTGACTTCCGCCGCGTCAGTCCTGCTGGGCTTCACCACGGTCAACACCACGCCCAACAGCAGGAGTACGACGGCGGCCGCCACCGGAACCGCGAAAGCTTCACGGACGCTCGCCTCCGCCAGCGCTCCTGCTATGGACGCTCCAAGCGCCGTGCCGGCGACAATGCCGCTAGCCAACAGGGTCATCACCGTGCCGACCAGGTGTTTCGGGGCCACGAGTGAGCCGACGCTGAAAATTGTGACCATCGTCGGACCGACCGGGATCCCGAGGATCAGTAGTGCTGCGAGCATGAACGGAATGTCCAGAGCAAGGAGGGGCAGGAAAGCGGCCGCGCTCATCATCGCCGCTGAAGCCACCCACCGCAGTGGGTGGCGGAATCGCTGTGGCCAGTACGCTACCGACAAGGCGGTGAGGGCGGAGCTGACGCCCATGACGGCATACAGCAGGCCCGCCGCCGTCTCCGCTCCGAAACCGCCGGCGAAGGCGATCAAGGCGGTCTGGGTCGAACCGAAGAAGGTGCCCATCATCACCATCCCGAGAACCGGCAACGCCACAAGAAAACCGGTATGCGCTTTTCGCTGGGTCTTCACCTCCGAGCTTCGCGCCCGGGGGCGGCGCCGCAGCGGAATTACCGCCCGTTCCGTTGGGTGCACGGCGAAGGCGGAAACAAAAGCCAGGGTCAGTGCTGCTGCGAGGGCTAGCGGCAGCCAGGGCGCAATCAGGCTCGCCAGCAGTCCCACCAGCGCAGGACCCAGCACGAAGGTCAACTCATCGGCCGTGCTCTCGTAGGAGAGCGCCGTGTCGAGATCCGTTGGTCGTTTGTCCTGGGTCAATGCCATCCAGCGAACCCTTGCCAATGGACCGATTTGAGGGCAGGTGGCGCCCATGAGGAAGGCAGCAATGAGCGTGGGAAGCAGCCCAGTTTCGATGCCCGACACGCCGCTGACAATGATCAGACCGACGATCGCCAGGGTATTGAGTGCGGCTGACAGCAGCAGGACCGGGCGTTGGCCGTAGCGGTCGGCCAGGAAACCGAGGACCGGCGCGCCCAGTGCAGAACCGACGCCGACAGCGCCGGCTGCAAAACCACCGAAAGCGTAGGAATCCGTGCCGGCTGTCACCAGAGTGAGCGCTCCAACGGTGAGCATCGCCAGAGGCAGGCGGGCAATCAAGCCCAGTGGAAGGAAACCTGCGCCGGCAATCTCAGGTAGCCGGCCGAAACGTCCGCGGTGCGAGGTATCTACTTCAGAGGTTGGTGTAGCCATGTGCACTCCGGGTGCTATGAAACGCGCATCGTCCCTCCTCCCGATGCGCCCAACCCGGTAACACCAGCAATTTTACACTCGCTGCAGCTGATTGACGAAGCGCACGGTAGACCCTGTCCGGCTCTTGGAAACGTGCAGCTGGGCGGGGATCCGCTGCATCAGGTCGGCAACATGGCTTACGAGTCCGACTACACGTCCGCCATCACGCAGGCTCTCCAGGGCGTCCATCACCTGCTCGAGGGAATGCTCGTCGAGGCTTCCAAACCCCTCGTCAACAAAAAGCGTCTCGATATCCAGGCCACCTGACTCCTGCTGCACGACGTCCGCAAGCCCCAATGCGAGCGCCAATGATGCCATGAATGACTCGCCGCCCGACAGCGTTGCCGTATCCCGGTGCAGTCCGGTCCAGCTGTCAATGACATTCAAACCAAGGCCCGATTTTCGATTTCCTGACTTGGAATCACTGTGGACCAGGGAGTACCGGCCGTCTGACATTTTCTGCAGCCGCTCGGTTGCGGCATCTGCAACCTGTTCCAGGCGGGCCGCCAGCACATAGGTCGCCAAGCTCATCCGATACAGGTTCTCGCCGTTGCCCCTGGCTGTGTCAGCAATCGACCTGACGAGCTGGTGAGCGTGCCGCAGCGGCACGAGCCGTTCCTCAAGCGCTGCTACCCTGTCCGCATAGGAGCCCATCTGAACCACTGACTGCTCCAGCAGCCCCACCTCCAGGACAGCCTGGTCAAGAAGCTTCGATGCGTCCGCCTCCTCGGTCGCGGCCGACGCAATGTCATCTTCGTTCGGCACGGGGCTGCCGTCCTTCTCGAGAATGGCGGCGGCCAGGTTCTCCGGCCGCTGCAGGTCCCGGTCGATCCGATGCGCAGAATTTTCGGCATCGCGGATGGCCCGCTCCGCGGTTTCGGCCTCCGTGCTGGTCAGCAGCGCGTCGCGGACGGCTTCCGCTGAAGCGAAGTCCGTCATAGACAGGCGTGTCCGCAATGCAGCTTCGGCCTTGACAAGGTTCTCCTCTGCCTGCTCACAGCGAATCAAAGCAGCGCACACCGCCCCAAGACTCCGCTCCGTTGCTTCGAGCGCCGTGATTTTCTTCTCAACGGAGTCGTAAGAACCACGCACGTCGGACAGCTTTGCGGCCAACGCCGCCTGCTGCTCCGCGAGAGCGGCTAGCCGTGATGATTCTTCTGCCTGAGTCCGCGCAAGGTCCGCCTGTTGCTCCTGCAGCCTGGCAAGCGTTGTATCCGCCTCGGTCTTCCGTGTGCTGAGGTCGGTGGCCAGACGGACCGCCCGTTCCGCTTCCGCATGCTCCTGCTCAAGGGACACAAGCGTAGCGCGAAGCTGCCCGGCCTCGGCGTCGCCGCTTCTGGCGCGTAGCCCGGCGGCCTTCAACGCGGCCTCGTCGCGGGCCGCCGCGGTCTTCCCCAGCCGGTTCTCGGCTGCATCCTGCTCTTCCCTGGCAAGTGCTTCGTGTTCGCGGGTGACGAGGGACTGCGGATCCGCAACTGCAGGCGCCGGATGATCCTCACTCCCGCAGACGGGACAGGGCTCCCCTGCATCCAGCCGCTCGGCAAGCTCCGCAGCTGCCTGTTCCAGACGCGCCTGGAGTTTCCGCAGCCAGTCATCTTTCGCTGTGAGAAAGAGTGCCTGATGCTCCTGCTGCAGCTCGTTCAGCTCACGCACAGCTCGTTCCGCACGGTCCGCCTGCGCCAGCAACTCCAACCGGCTGGCCGCTTCGATGCACTCCTTTGCCAGTTGTCCTTCACGGGCTGCCATCACCTGCGCGTCTTCCAGGCGCGATGTCAGTTCGACGTATTCCCGCCGCAACTGTGCATCTGCTTCGCTGCAGCGCGCTGCCTCGGCCTTCTGACGCTCCAGAGCAGTCTCGGTCAGACGAATCCTTGCTGACAGCTGGCTGAGGTCCTTTTCCAGCGGCAGGGCTGCACGCGTCGCGGCCAAAGATTCACGAACCACCTCGTGAGCACGTTCGAACGTGGCCAGCGACCGCAGGGAGTCGGGATGGAGAACCTCGGGGGCTTCGTGCCGGACTGCAGGATCGGCTTGCAACGGACGTGCTGCTGATTGCAGGCCCTCCCGCAGATTATGCACCTCTGCAGCCGCCTCGTCCCTCGATTGCAGTGCTCCCTGGAGGATTTGAGCGCGTTGGTGATCTGCCAGCTTTGCCCTCAGAGTTTCAGCCCCGACCAACGCACCCTGGTTAGCCTGCGCTTCTGAAACCAGCTCGCGGAACGTCAGGCGATCCCTGCGCTCTGCCTCAAATTGGGAGCGCCTCTCTGCGGCGGCATCGCGCAGGATCCTGAGCTCGCGGGTCCTTTTCCGACCCTCAGCCACGGCCGCCGTCAGCAGGTCTTGAAGAAGCACGGGATCAGGCGTCCAGTCAACGGAGGCACTGCCCTCGTGGCCGGAACCATCCGGTTCTTCTTCCGGGAATGACGCCGGGGTGCTTGACTGCCGGGGCGTCAAGCCGTGACGCTCAACTTCCTCTGCAGCCCGACTGAGGAGGGCCTCCAGCTCGGTCTCGGCCTCCTGGAGCCGCGCGGATGTCCGTGCGGAGTGCTCTGCCAGCATGTGTTCCATAGTCGAGAACCGGTCGGTTGCGAACAGCCGCTGCAGGAGCTCGCCGCGAGCGGCTGCGTCCGACCGGAGGAAAGCCGCAAACTCTCCCTGCGGCAACATGACGACGCGCGTAAACTGTTCACGGTTCATTCCCAGAAGATTCTGGAGCTCCGCTCCCGCTTCATCATTGCGAGTGGACCGGGTTACCCACTCGCCGGCAACCCTTTCGCGCAGCAGGGTCTTGGCCTGCTCTGTGGTTGTTCCGCTTCCGCGTTTGGACGGCCGGTTCCAGGAAGGGTTTCGGGTCACTTCCAGACGCCGGGATCCCGCCGAGAACTCGCACACCACTTCCGGCGCAAGCGCATCGGGGGCGTGGTCGCTGCGCAGCCGCTTCGCGTTCTGACGTGCTCCCGGAACGGAACCATACAGCGCGAAACAGATGGCATCGAGCACGCTGGACTTACCCGCCCCGGTGGGCCCGTTCAGCAGGAACAGGCCCTGTTCGGTAAGGGCGTCAAAATCGATGTGCTGGCGCACGGCAAAGGGCCCGAAGGCCTGTATCTCGAGTCTGTGGATTCTCATACGCCGCTTTCAGCTGCCCGCAGGGCGTCGATCGTCTCAGCGAACAGGGCTGCCTCTTCGGTGCTGGCACTGCGTCGACGTACGTGCTCAAGGAACCCGCAGCAGATGGCAGCATCATCAGTGGCCTGGGCGATCCGTTCACTGTAGGTACGCTCTTCCCCCGCGCTTCGGGACGGTTCGAACGTGAGCACCAGGGTTCCGGGAAACCGTGCCCGCAACCGTTCCATGGCCTGGTGCGGCCGCTCGGCATCGGTGAGCGTCACCTGGCACCACGCGTTTTCTGCCGCTGCGTGCTCCGGCGCAGTGATGAGCTCAGCGATAGGACCGCGCAGGATTGCAAGCTCGCGTTGCGGAGCCCACTTCACCGGCTGGATTTCACCTACCCCACCTTCATCAATGTCTACCAGCCAGGCTCCCTTCGACTGCCGCGCCTCGGAGAACGAATATGCCAGCGGAGATCCGGAATAACGTACCCGCTCCTGCAACTGCTGCTGCCCATGGAGGTGGCCCAGCGCAACGTAGTCAAATCCTTCGAAGAGGTTCAGGGGCACAACGCCGAGGCCGCCCATGCTGAGCTCCCGCTCGCTGTCCGAGCCGACGCCGCCACTGGCGAAGGTATGCGCCATGACGACCGAGTGCACGATTGATTGCGTGCGGCGCCGCCGCAGGTCCGACCTGATCTGATCCAGCGCAGCAGCAGTCACTGCCGTATGCGTGGAACTCTCACAACTAAGCGGATCCGCAACCATCCGGGGTTCAAGATATGGCACACCGTAGACGGCAACCTCAATCCCCTCGTCAATTCTGAGAACGGCAGGGCGCCCGATGTCTTCCAACCGGGTACGGAGGTGGACCCCTCCGCGCTCAATGAGCTTCCCGCCGAATCCCAACCGAACTGCCGAGTCATGGTTGCCGCTGCTGACCACCACCTGCGCACCCGCCACCGTAATCCGTTCCAATGCCTCGTCGAACAGCTCGACGACGTCCACGCCAGGCAAAGCGCGATCATAGACATCACCGGCAATAAGCACCACGTCCACGTTCTCCTCGCGGACCGTCTTCTCCAACTGATCGACGAAAAGCCGCTGAGCCTCGAGCATCCCAACACCGTGGAAGGAGCGGCCCAAGTGCCAGTCTGACGTGTGCAATAACCTCATGATTCCAAGCTACCGGCCGCCTCCGACAGTTTCGGACGGCAACGCCGAAGCACCGGTTGGAACGCCGCCTCGACGGTCGGTACGCGCTACGGGGTGCCGTCGTCGTCATGGGTGTCACGGCGGGCTGCCAGCGTCGCGGCGGCTGCCGCGGACCCGGCTGCAATGTCGCTGGTTTCCGGAGCGCGGTTGTCCCCCGCCGGGGCGGACACGCTCTGCCGGCTGCGGACCGCGAGGTCGAAGCTCCGGTAGAGCAGGCCCGCGATCAGGGCACCGAGCAGGGGGGCAAGCCAAAAGAGCCACAGCTGCTGTACTGCCCACGGCTCGGCGAACAGTGCCGTTGCCGTGGACCGGGCAGGGTTGATCGCGCCGTTGTCCATGGGAGCGAGCGCGGTGAGCAAGACGGCGTATCCCAGGCCGATGGCGAAGGGAGCCGCTGGACGTGAAAGTGACCGGCCGGTCGATCCAAGCACTACTGCGGTCAGCAGAGCAGCCGCAGTGACCTCGATCAACAGCACACTCGCGATCGGGAACTGGGTGGAGGAGTGCTCCGCATATCCGTTCGCCGCTGCCGAGAACAGCCCGGCAGTCTGGATGTCCTGCGGGTGCGCGCTGAAAATCACCCAGAACAGGCCGGACGCCGCAAGCCCGCCAAGAACCTGCGCCATGATGAAGGGCAGCACCGACCTCCACGCCAGGCGCCCGGCCATCGCCAGTCCGAGGGTGACGGCGGGGTTGAAGTAACCGCCCGATAGCCGGCCGAATGCCGCGATGGCCGCGGCCAGGCCCAGCCCGAATGCCACACCGGGCGCAATGCCGCCCTGCGGATTGAGCATGGTCACGCCCAAGCCGCCCAGGATCACCAGAAACGATCCAAGCGCCTCCAGCAGGGAAGCCGTGATGAGGCCCGGGCCGTTGTCGTCGTACCGAGTGCCCGTGGCGGGCTTTTCCTGGCTGATCGCGTGCATGGTGGTTGATTCCTTCGATGGTGGTGCGTGCTGGGCACGAGGCAAACCCGTCAAGCGTTCCACTCGTATCTGGGCGTTTCCTGAAGGCACCGCGGCAGGATCTGACGGGTGGACTGCCTAGACTAGCGGGGTGACATCTTCTGAATGCTTCCCCCCTCCATTGCGCAGCAGAATCACCGGCTCGATCCTGGCCTGCGCACTCGGTGAGGCTGCCGCAGGATCACCCGATGCGTCTGTCTTCGGCGATGCCACCGCACTGACGCTCTACACGGTCGACGGCATGACTGAAGCGCTCGAGTGGGCCAACGACGGCGTCGCAGCCGATGAAACCGCCTGTCTCTGGCTTGCATACCTCCGGTGGCTCGGGACTCAGGGAGAGGCACCGCCGTCGTCCGCTCCCGCTCCTCCTGCCCGCTGGATCGACAGGCAGGACGTCCTGCATACCCGACGGCACTCGGACGCTGCCAGCATCCGTGCGCTCAGAAGCGGCGAGATGGGCAGCCGTCAGCGGCCGCTTGAAACGGACGACGACGGCCCCGGTGCGCTCCAGCGGTCTGCACCCTTCGGCCTCATCGCCAATGTTCCGCCCGCGATGGTCGAGAAGCTCACACTCGATGCCGCAGCGATCACACACGGCAATCCCGCTGCCCGAATTCCCGCAGCACTCTTCGCCGGCCTGATTCATGCGATCGCCCACCGGGAACTCTCGCTGTCGGACGCTGTAGCCGACGCTGCAGCGCACGCGGCGGCATTGGGGTCAACCGACCTCTCGGTCCAGCTCACGAGTCCGGATGCCGGCGCGCTCCCGACTGCTTCACCGACTGCCGGAAACATCCTGTGCGAGGCACTCAGGCTGGTGCTTGCCACCGCAACCGACGACGACGCTGCCCATGTGAGCGCTTTCCTCGCCGCTGCTGCGGAGCAGGATGCGCCTGCAGCGCGGGTTACCGGAGCTGTTGCCGGTGCAATCATCGGCGCACTGCATGGACGCGATGCACTCCCTGCCGCCGCAATTGATCAGCTCACGGGGGCACGTGCGGTTGAGGAATTAGCCGGCCGCTTCGCCTCCGAAATGGGCGCCTAGGAAAGGCTCTACTGGCTCGTGACGGGCCAGCGTCCCTCGGTCATCTGCAGGAACTCTGCTTCCGAGAGCACTTCAATATTCTGGCCCCGGCCATGAAGCTCCATCACGCGCCGTGCCTTGCCCGTTACGCGACCGCTCCGCAGATCGGCGGCAACGAAGCCGTTGCCCACCACCAGCACTGTGGTCTTGCGGGTCACGGCGCTTGCCGGTTGCGCTCCGAGCACAGCGGCCCGCTGCTTTGCCTGCGGCCGGGGAATCCCGAGGTCGCCGGTGAAAACAACAGTCTGCCCGTACAACGGGTGTGTGGGATCCGCAGCCGGGTTCGGATCCGGGTTCAGTCCCTCGTTCGGCCAACCTGCCCAGCCGGTGGCGGGCCCCCGTTCCAGGGCCGTGCGGGTCGCCTTCGAAAGCTCAGAAATTCCTGGCTCGTAGGCTTCAAGCCGGGACAACTTCAGACGGTGCCCGGACACGAGTTCCTCGAGCGTCGCCGCTTCGGCACGATGCGCGATGTCCACCAGAATTCCTGCGCAGGCTCGGGCATCCTCAACAGCGTCGTGGTGGTTCACCAACGGAACTCCGGCAGCTTCCGCCACGTAAGGCAGCGAGTAGGAGACAAGGAAGTAGCTGCGGCGCGAGAGCAGAACGGTGCAGGTGTAGTCGTACGCAGGACCGGCCAGGTTGGACACTTCAAGCGCCGAACGGATAACGCCCATGTCGAAGGCAGCGTTGTGGGCCACTACGACATCGTTTCCGATGAAGGCACCGATCTCCGGGAAGAGCTCACCGAAAGTTGGCTGGTGCGCCACCATGTCGGCGGTGATCCCGTGGATTGCGACGTTGCGGGAGTCGAAGTGGTCGTGGCCTGCCGGCGGGCGCATCAGCCACTGCGCTTCCTCGACGATTCGGCCATTGCGGACCTTCGTGAGCCCTACGGCGCAGGGCGATCCGCGAAACCCGTTGGCAGTCTCGAAGTCGATGGCCGTGAACTCAATTCCCACCCGTTCACGGTATCCGGTGGAGAAGCGTAGGCAGTGGAACCGACTCCGCGTGGCGGGGTCGGTTCCACTTCACGGCGGAACCGACTAAGGCTCTGCCCGACGCAGGGTGAGGAACGAACCGCCGGCAAGGGGCAAGGGCCAGAACGGCGAACCAGCCGGCAACTGCTAGCTGCGTCTGCGAGCCCAGGAAGGCTCCGACCTCGGGCCAGGCGTTGCGTGAGCCGATCACGTACAGGGTTCCAACCAGCGCGAGAGCGACACTGATTCCGACGATCAGCAATCCCGTTGCCTGCCAGCGCTTGTAGATCGTGGCTGACCAAAACCCGATCAGAAAGAGCGCCATCATCACGGCGAAGTAGAAGGCTATCGGTTGATACCAGGGACCGTCCGCAATCCAATCGAGGGCGAAGAAGCTGCCGCCCACTCCCCAGCCACCGGTACCCTGCTCCACCAGTCCCAGCAACCAGTAGGTTACGGCGGTGATAAGCGCTATGAGCGAGAAGAGGGACAGTGTGCCAAGAAAGAAGGTGCGCCTGGTAATGCTCAGTCCCTGGGAGAACGGGAACGTGAGTGTCAGGGACTGGATGCCCAGGGCGAAGAAGTACCACATGACGGCCTGCGATCCGCCTGAGATGCGCACCCCGCCGTCGTTCGGAATGAACGACCAGATGATCAGGGTCAGCAGAAAGGATGCGGCGAGGATGATCAGGGGTATCCCGATGAAAATCCAGCGGTTGGCCAGTTGCATCCGCATGACTTTGACGACGCGGTTCATCGTGCTACCTCCGAGAGGGGCCGGTCCGCGGCCCCGGAACTTGCCGGTGATGCGGACATGGTTTTGCGGACAATGAGTTGCTGCAGGGAAACGGGCGCGAGCTCAAGGCCGAGTTCAGCAGCTTCCCGGGTTTCGGACTCGTTCAGCGTGCCGAGTGCCGTTACCGACGCCAGCGAAGCGAAATTGTCTGAGTGGACCACCTCGCGGCCGCCGAGGAAGGTGCGAACCTTCTCGGCCGAGCCCACTACCGTAAATGCTGATCCGCGGATGGTTTCGGCGTCATCATCCATGATGATCCTCCCCTGATCGATCACGATCACGTGCTCCAGCAGGTTCGCTACTTCGTCGATCAGGTGAGACGACAGGACCACTGTGCGCGGGTGCCGCGAGTAGTCCTCGACCAGGCGGTCGTAGAAGAGCTGGCGTGCAACGGCGTCGAGTCCCAGGTAGGGCTCATCAAAGAACGTGAGCTCCGCGCGGGAGGCCAGCCCGATGATTACTCCTACTGCTGAAAGCTGGCCTCGGGACAGCTTCTTGATGTTGCGGCGCAGCGGAAGCTGGAAATCCGTAACCAAGCGATCCGCAAGTTCCTGGCTCCAGTTTGCGAAGAAGAGCGCGGCGGATTTGAAGGCGTGCTCCGCGGTGAAGGAGTCCGGGTACTTCTGGGATTCGCGGATGAAGCAGATGCGGTTGAGGACGCGTTCGTTCTCGTAAGGGTGCTCACCGAAAACCCGTACTTCCCCGGATGATGCGAAACCCTGGGCGGTAAGGATGGACATCAACGTTGTCTTTCCTGCACCGTTACGGCCAAGGAGGCCATAAATGCGGTCCGGCTGCAGCGCAAGAGTCACACCTCGCAGCGCTTCGGATTTCCGGTACGTCTTGGTGACGTCGGTGACTTCAATGACCGTGCTCACTGTGTTCCCCCTTGAATGGCGTGCTCGCCCTGCCTGATCATGTCTGCAAGTTCGTCCGGCTCGATGCCGAGCTTCCGTGCCTCGCGGGCAAGCGGCTGGACGTACTGGTCAAAGAACTCCTCGCGCCGGCGCTGCATGAGCACCGCCCGCGCTCCGGTAGAAACGAACATGCCGATTCCTCGCTGCTTGTACAGGATTCTGTCGTCGACCAACCGGTTGACACCCTTGGCCGCCGTTGCCGGGTTGATGCGGTAGAAAGCCGCAAACTCGTTGGTGGACGGCACCTGGGATTCCTCCGCCAGGGTGCCGTCGATGATGTCGCTCTCGATACGTTCAGCGATCTGGAGAAAGATCGGCCGCCCGTTGTCGATCAACATGACGCTCCAGGACCAGGGGCTGCGCGATCGATGCGCTTAGCTGGTTCATTACTCATGTAACTAACCATATAACCAACGAGGCCAATGTCAAGGAAAGAATGGAGTCTGCTGGAACTTCTGGTGGCGTTAAACCGGCCAAGCGGTTGGGAACCCGGAGTCTCAGCCGGTTAGAAGCGGCAGAACCGGCTCCAACCCCTCGACACGGAGCGTCCACTCAGGTCGGTTGAACCCGTCCGCCTGCAGCCGGAGGTGCACTTGCCTGGTCACTTCACCGGGTCGGGCAACCAACTCTGATACACCGTTCGGGCCGTATCCGAGGCTGTGCGAAACCCCGCGCGAGGCAGCATTCCAATCGGCGGCCTCTGACAGCGCTGCGGCGGCACCGAGATGATCGAATGCGAAGAGGAGGATTGCGGCCCGCATCTCCTTGCCCAACCCTCGGCTCTGGACCGACTGTGTCAGCCAGGAACCGCTATGAATCGTGCGCAAGAGCTGGAAATCGCGGGCGGAGACGTCCTGCATCCCCACCACCCTGCCCTCGAAGCTCACGGCGAAATTGATCGTCCAGGACCCAGGCTCAACCGAGCAGCGCTGGCGCCACTGGTGCTTGACCGTCTCGCGGATCAGCACGTCCCGCGGTGCGTCCGTCCACGGAACACCGAACGGCATCTTCGCCGGGTCATGGATTCCATCCAGCACGGCATTGATCAGCTCCGGCAACTGCTCGTCCCGAACCGGCGTGAGCGACAGCCGCGGCGTCCGGAGTTCCAGACCGAAGAGCGGCCACACGTCGCTCAGCCGGGTCATGAGGCTTCGCGCTTGCGACGCACCTTCCGTACCTTGCTGATAATGAAGAAGGCAACCACCAGCACGACGGCGGCAATCACCAGTTTCTGAAAGATGCCCGCATACTGCTCCACCAAATGCCAGTTTTCACCCAGGTAGTAGCCGGATAACACGAAGATGGTGTTCCAGATCAGGCTTCCCGCGAGAGTCAGGCCAAGGAACTTCCACACCGGCATGCGTTCGATACCGGCAGGAATGGAGACCAGGCTGCGGAAAATCGGCACCATCCGACCGAAAAAAACGGCCTTGTAGCCGTGGCGGTCGAACCACGCCTCAACGCTGTCAACATCCTCAAGATCGACCAGGGGGACCTTGGACACCAGAGTCCTCATCCGGTCCCGGCCGAGGAGTACTCCCAGCAGGTAGAGCAGGTAGGCACCCACCACCGAGCCGGCGGTGGTCCAGAAGAGTGCTTCGAACAGGGTGAAATCTCCCCTGCTGGCCGTGAAACCTGCAAGCGGGAGGATGACCTCGCTGGGAAGCGGGGGGAAAAGATTCTCGAGGGCGATCGCCAGGCCCGCACCGGGTGCACCGATCGTCTCCATCATGGTTACCGCCCAGTCAGCGACACCTCCGAGTGTGGATTCATTCCCGGTCTGCAGGGGCAGGTAACTCATGATTGTTCTCATAACCCGGTTAAGTCTGCCCTATCAGGCCGCCCACACTGAAAGCGGCAACCGGGCTGCTGCCTTTGAACGGCCAGTCACCCCAGGAGTTCGACGATCGACGGCAACAGCGCCTCGAACGCCTGCCCCCGATGGCTGATGGCATTCTTTTCCTCCGGTGCCAGCTCGGCGCAACTGCGGTCCATTCCCAGGGGCTGAAGCGCGGGGTCGTATCCGAAGCCGCCATCGCCCCGCGGCTCACTCAGAAGCGTTCCTTCCAGTTCACCACGCCTCACGACGTCAGTGCCGCCGGGTAGTGCAAGAGCCGCCGCGCAGACGAACCGCGCCTGCCGCCGGCCCTCTGGAATGTCGGCTAGCTGGCTGAGCAGGAGGTTCAGGTTTGCGGAGTCATCGCCGTGGCGGCCGGCCCACCGTGCCGAAAAGATGCCGGGAGCACCGCCGAGTACGTCGACTGCCAGACCGGAGTCGTCAGCGATCGCCAGGATGCCCGTTGCCTCCGCAACCGCACGTGCTTTGAGCAGAGCGTTCTCCTCGAAGGTTGTGCCGCTTTCCACCACATCGGGTGCGCCGGCGGTGACGGCGTCAATCACCTGGGTATCGACGTCGAGCCCCGGTACCTTTCCGCGCAGCAGCGAGCGCAGTTCACGCAGCTTGCCCGCGTTTCGCGTTGCGAGGACCAGTCGCGGCGCAGCGACAGGATGTTCAGACACCGGCGGACTCCCCCAGCGTCTCGCGCTGAATCTGGGCAAGCTGGGACGTGCCCAGCAGTGCGAGATCAAGCAGCGCATCCAGTTCCGCCCGGTCAAAGGGTGCACCCTCGGCTGTGCCTTGAACCTCGACAAAGCTTCCGCTTCCGGTGACCACGACGTTCATGTCCGTCTCTGCGCGCACATCTTCGACGTAGGGCAGGTCAAGCATCGGCACACCGTCGATGATGCCGACGCTTACGGCCGCCACGGTGTCCGTCAGCGGGCGGGAGGACTGCGGGATCATCTTGTGTTCCTTGGCGTAGCGGATTGCCTCCGCGAGCGCCACGTAGGCGCCGGTGATAGCGGCCGTGCGGGTGCCGCCGTCGGCCTGCAGTACGTCGCAGTCAAGAACTATGGTGTTCTCCCCAAGGGCCCGCGTATCAATGATCGAGCGGAGGGAGCGTCCGATCAGGCGGGAGATCTCGTGGGTCCGGCCGCCGATGCGGCCCTTGACGGACTCGCGGTCGGAGCGGGTGTTGGTCGCCCGGGGAAGCATTGCATATTCGGCCGTAACCCAGCCCTTGCCCTCCCCCTTGAGCCACCGCGGAACTCCGGTGGTCAACGACGCAGTACACAGCACCCGTGTGTTCCCGAATTCAATCAGCGCGGACCCTTCGGCCTGGTTGGACCAGCCCCGCGTGATGCTGATGGGCCTCAGCTGGTCAGGTGTCCGTCCATCCGCACGGACACCGTTGCTTTCGGAAGTCGATACAGGCGCAGAGTCAGGCTCGGAAGAAGAGGGGGAAGTCATGGCTCCAGTCTGCCAGAGCCGGTTCGGTGCGGACTATTCGCGCCGGCACGCAAACGGTCAGACCAGGTACGAGACCCCGGCAACCGCAACGGCGACATCCCCCGGATAACTGCTGCGTGCCTCTTCCATGGTGAGTACGGCATCGTTCCACACCGGTAGGTGGGTCAGCAGCAGCCGCCGCGATGAGGCAGCGGATGCGACCTCCCCGGCGCGTTTCCCAGTGAGATGGACGCCACGGATGGCATCGTCTCTGCCCTCGTGGAAGGCTGCTTCGCACAGGAAAATTCCTGAGTCGGCGGCGGCCTCGACCAGACCGTCACACGCGTCTGTATCCCCCGAGTAGGTAAGGACCCGCTTGCCGCCTTGAGCATCCGGATCCGTAACCTCGATGCGAAGGGCGTACGCCTCATCCACCGGGTGCAGAACGGGGTAGGGAGTAATGGTGAAGGGACCAACCTGCACGGGAGTGCGCGGCGACCAGGAGTGGAAGTCGAAGTCATCATGCATGCCCGGATCGAGGTCCAGCCCGTAGGCGGTGGCCATCCGGTCCGCGGTCCCGGCGGGACCCCACACGGGGATACGCGGCTGGTTCCAGCCTGCCGGGTCCCAGTGCACTGCCACATGCAGACCGCACAGGTCCATGCAATGGTCCGGATGGAGATGGGTCAGCAGGACAGCGTCAATATCCCGCAGATCCATATAGCGCTGGAGTGCGCCGATGGATCCGTTGCCGAGGTCGAGCAGGATCCGCCAGGTCTTGCCCTCCTCCTGCACCGTCACGAGGTAACAGGAGGCAGGCGAGTGAGGTCCGGGGAACGATCCGCTGCACCCGACGATGGTGAGCTTCATGGACGGCGGTTCCCGGCAGCGCCGGCGTCCGCCCGGGCCGTGGAAATCATTTCCGGCGTGATCCGAGCCATGCTTCCTGTCGGATACTGCGCGGACACATGGTCGACATGTTCCACGCTCAAGACTTCCGGTCCAAGGAAGCGCCGCGCCAGTTCCTCGAAGCGGGCTGCGTTGCCCGTAGCCACGAAGTGGTGCCGCGGCTGCCCGGATCCGGTGCGCAGGAGATTGTGGGACACAAGCGCGCGGTAGACGTCCTTGGCGGTTTCCTCCGCGCTGGAGACGAGGGTCACCGAGTCACCCATGACGTAGGAAATCACGCCTGTTAGAAGCGGATAGTGGGTGCAGCCAAGTACCAGGGTGTCGACGTCCGCCTCCTGCAGCGGTCGAAGGTAACGGGCGGCCGTCTCCAGGACGTCCGAGCCGGCCGTGACGCCCGCCTCCACATAGTCGACGAACGCCGGGCACGCCGCGGAAAAGATATCGAGGTGGGGAGCCGCGGCGAAGGTGTCCTCATAGGCGCGGGATCCAACGGTTGCGCTGGTTCCGATGACGCCGATCCGTCCGGTCCTCGTCGAGGCGACTGCGCGGCGGACTGCCGGCTGGATCACCTCGATGACGGGAATTCCGTACCGGGCCGTGTAACGCTCACGCGCATCACGCAAAACGGCAGCGGACGCGGAGTTGCACGCGATGACGAGCAGTTTGACGCCCGAATCCACCAGTTCGTCCATGACGCCGAGTGCGTAGGCCCTTACCTGCGCAATGGGAAGCGGACCGTACGGTGCGTGCGCGGTGTCTCCGACATAAAGCACCGATTCGTGGGGCAGCTGATCGATGACGGCCCGGGCCACTGTAAGGCCTCCGACGCCTGAGTCGAAGATGCCGATGGGGGCTTCGGTGGACCTCAGAGCGGCCGGTTCGGCAGCCTCGGAGTCGGCGGGGTCAGAACTCATGATCCTTTGAGGATAGGATGCACCGCCGGAGTTGGCTAAGCAGGAAGGCGTGTCCTTAATCACAGCGCAGCTTCGGCTTCCAGGCGGGAGCCTTCACCAGGACGGTCAATCGGAGGGCCCTGCCGATGACAGAAGAGCCTGCATCAGCCCCTCCTGCACCCACGTGACGAAGTTGTAGACCAGGGCAAGGTAGGACTCAAGATCCTCGGCATCCTCAAGGTCGGCGATCCCGTGCAGCCGGGCTGCATCCTCGTCGGTCTTGATCTCCAGGCGGTCCGCCAGCACCAGCCGGACATCATTGAGGGCACGGGCCAGCACCTGCGACTGGTCGGGATTCAGGACCATCTGCGGGTTCTCGAGCAGCAGCGCCGCCCCGCGCAGCGCACTGACCTTCTCCTCCCGTAGCGAGCGTTCGGTGAGGCGACGGAATTCCAGCGCGCCGTCGTCGTCGTTCCTTACTGCGTCCGGCAGCAGACGGATCACCGCGCTGTCCTCGGGCTTCACCGCCTCGAGGTCGAGGCCGATCAGCGCCGCCAGCGGATCCTCGTCCTCCCGCTTCTCAGTCTCGAGCAGCTGCACGACGTCCGCGAACAGTCGCCGGAGCAGCCGCAGCTCCCCCGGTTCGAACTCACCGGCGATACCGCGCCGCGTTTTGCGAAATGCCCTGGCCACTGCTGCTCCCTACGCGTCCGCTGTCTGGAAAGTAGCCCACAGGCCGTACGAATGCATTGCCACCGTGTCACGCTCCGCCTGTTCGCGCGAACCGGTGGAGACAACCGATCTGCCCTGTTCGTGGACTTCCAGCATGAGCGTGCGCGCTTTCGCCTCGCTGTAACCAAAGTAGGTCTGGAAGACGTACGTCACGTAGCTCATCAGGTTCACCGGGTCATTCCACACGATGACCACCCACGGAACGGCGGTGCCGGCTGTCAGGTCTTCTTCCGTCTCCTCAAGCTGGTGGGTTTCGGGAATTACGCCAACACTCATGGTCTCCATTGTAGGTTGGCGCATGGTTCTGCCTGCGCTGCGCTCTTCGAGGCACCCGGAGCGCAAACGGGGCTAGAGTTTTCCTGTGAGCCCACATCGAACCTGGCAGCACCCCAATTCCGCGCTCTACACGGACCACTACGAGCTGACCATGCTGCAGGCCTCCCTCCACTCGGGGGCCGCGCATCGCAGATCGGTCTTCGAAGTCTTCACCCGGAGGCTGCCCGAGGGCCGCCGCTACGGCGTCGTGGCAGGAACCGGGCGCCTGTTGGAGGGCCTGGCGCACTTTCGCTTCGGGCAGGAGCAACTGGACGCTCTCCGCGCTGCCGGAGTCGTCGATGACACCACATTGGCCTGGCTGGCCGATTTCCGCTTCACTGGGAACATTTGGGGGTACGCCGAGGGCGAGGCATACTTCCCCTCCTCCCCCATCCTCATTGTGGAGGGTACTTTCGCTGAGGCCTGCATCCTCGAGACCTACCTGCTCTCGGTACTCAACCATGACAGCGCCATCGCCTCCGCCGCATCCCGTATGACCGGAGCAGCCGGGTCCCGCCCGTGCATTGAGATGGGTTCGCGGCGCACGCAGGAGGAGTCCGCGGTGGCAGCCGCCCGCGCAGCCATCATCGGTGGTTTCGCCACCACCTCCAATCTCGAGGCGGGACGCCGTTACGGCCTGCGTACCGTCGGTACCGCAGCGCACTCCTTCACCCTGCTGCATGACTCCGAGCCCGAGGCCTTCGCGGCACAGGTGGCTGCCCTCGGAAAGGGCACGTCACTCCTCGTCGACACGTACGACGTCGAACAGGGCGTCCGCAACGCCGTCGCCGCCGGTGGGCCGGACCTGGGCGCAGTGCGCCTGGATTCCGGTGATCTCGTGGAGCAGGCCCGCTGGGTGCGGCAGCTGCTCGATGACCTGGGGAACCACCAGACGCGCATTGTGGTGACATCGGACCTTGATGAGTACGCGATCGGGCTGCTCGCCTCCGCTCCCGTAGACAGCTACGGTGTGGGCACGTCCCTCGTCACCGGTTCAGGCGCACCGACCGCCGGCATGGTGTACAAGCTGGTCAGCCGGACCGACGACGACGGCGCCTTCGTCTCCGTAGCGAAGGCGGCCAAGAACAAAACGTCAGTAGGCGGCCGCAAGTATGCGCTGCGACGCCTCAACGAGTCCGGCAGGGCGGTCGCAGAAGTCCTTGGCATCGGCAGCCACCCTTACGACGACGGCAATGACCGCACGCTGCTGCACCAGTTCGTGGCAGACGGCGAGGTGCTCCCCGGATGGACAGGACCGGAGGGCGTGCAGCGCGCCGTCGAACGCCACCGCCAGTCCATGACGGAGCTGCCCGGCTCCGTGATGCGACTGCAGCGCGGTGAGCCTGCCATTCCGACCGAATACGAGGAGTCCACATGACACGCGCACTGATCATCGTCGACGTACAGAACGATTTCTGTGAGGGCGGCTCGCTTGCCGTAGAGGGCGGTGCGGGCGTGGCCCAGGCACTCAGTGACTACATCGACGCGCAAAGTTTCCACTACGACTACATCGTTGCCACCCAGGACTGGCATATCGATCCTGGTTCGCACTTCTCCGACCAGCCTGACTTCGTGGACTCATGGCCTGTGCACTGCGTTGCAGACCAGCCCGGCGCACAGTTCCATCCCGATCTGGACACCGAGAGCCTTGACGCCGTCTTCCGCAAGGGTCAGTACGAGGCGGCGTACTCGGGGTTCGAAGGCGTCCTGGCACCGGAAGACCAGGTACCTACCGGCGAGCGGAAGATGGATGCAGCCGTCCCGGCCGCGGCGGATGAAGCCGTCTCACTGGACGACTGGCTGCGCGAGAACGAGGTCGACGAAGTGGCGGTCGCCGGTCTGGCCGCGGACTACTGTGTACGGGCCACAGCGCTCGATGCTGTCGTGGCGGGGTACACCACGCGCCTCCTCGTGGATTACACACGGCCGGTCCACGCCGAGCGCCTCAGTGAGGTTCTTGCGGAGCTTGAGGACGCCGGGGTCGAGCTTCTCGACTGATACAACCGGTCAGTGCGCGTCTCACGTGCGGCCGATGAACCAGTCCTGCAGCTTCTTGAGCCGCCGCTGAAGCTGCTCCTCGTTTGCTTGCGCCACAGCCGGGCCTCCGCACGCCTTGCGGAGTTCCGAGTGCACCACCCCGTGGGGCATCCCGGAACGTGCGGACCACGCCGAGACATTCTTGGCGAGCTGACCGCGCAGCTCTGTGAGGTGGCGGTGGTCCATCACCTCGGGAACCGCGGGCTCGTGCGCGGCAACGGGGCGCCGTCGTCGTGATTGCTGCTCCTGTTGGCGCTGCCGCAGCAGGACGCCCACCTGGTCCGCATCGAGCAGGCCCGGGATGCCGAGGAAGTCCAATTCCTCCTCGCTGCCCATCTCGCCGCCGGTGCCGAACTCACCGCCGTCGAACAACACCCGGTCAAACGAAGCCTGGGATTCGAGGGCTTCAAACTTCTGCTTGGTAAGCTCACCGGAGGCTTTCTCCTCACGGTTGGCAGCCTCCATCAGCGCTTCCTCCGGCGCGAAGCCGTCCTCGTTGTTGTCCGGACGGTCCAGCGCGTGATCCCGCTCTACTTCGAGCTGATTTGCCAGCGCCATGAGGTTGGGCACTGACGGCAGGAAAACCGACGCGGTCTCCCCGCGCCGTCGGGCACGGACATACCGGCCGACTGCCTGGGCGAAAAACAGGGGCGTCGCCGTGGAGGTGGCATACACACCGACGGCCAAGCGCGGAACGTCCACGCCTTCGGACACCATGCGGACAGCGACCATCCAGCGCGTCTCACCGGCAGAGAAGTCTTCGATCTTTCCGGACGCCTTGGCATCATCGGACAGAATAACCGTCGGGGATTCGCCCGTGATCTTCTTCAACTGCCCGGCGTAGGCGCGTGCATCATCGTGATCGGTGGCGATCACCAGGCCGCCTGCGTCAGGAACAGCGCGGCGGACCTCTGTGAGGCGCCGGTCGGCCGCCGCCAGCACTGCAGGGATCCACTCGCCATTGGGATTCAGGGCCGTCCGCCAGGCCTGGGCCGTGATGTCCTTGGTGACGGCCGCCTCACCCAGGGAAGCGGCCATTTCTTCTCCCGCGCTGGTCCGCCAGCGCATCTGTCCGGAGTAGGCCATAAAGATGACCGGACGGACTACGTGGTCCCGCAGCGCGTCACCGTACCCATACGTGTAGTCCGACCGTGAACGGCGGATGCCGTCGGCATCTTCGGCGTACTCAACAAACGGGATGGCCGCTGTGTCTGAACGGAACGGGGTTCCCGTGAGGGCAAGCCGACGCGTTGCGGGCTCAAATGCCTCGCGGATACCGTCACCCCATGACAGTGCATCGCCGCCGTGATGAATCTCATCGAGGATGACCAGCGTCTTCGCCGCTTCGGTCTTGGCCCGGTGCAACATGGGCTTGCTTGCGACCTGGGCGTAGGTCACGGCGACACCGATGAAGCCCTCACCGTGCCGGCCGTCAGCGTTGCGGAAGTTCGGGTCGA
Source organism: Arthrobacter sp. Soil782 (assembly GCF_001428435.1). Taxonomy (GTDB): domain Bacteria; phylum Actinomycetota; class Actinomycetes; order Actinomycetales; family Micrococcaceae; genus Arthrobacter_D; species Arthrobacter_D parietis. Next base: position 125,491 of record NZ_LMSO01000008.1, on the reverse strand, counting down.
TCGACAGGCCAACCTTGGCGGCGGCGTCAGACCATTGGCGCTTGAGGTGGTCGGTGGGAGCAACAACGACGATTCGGTTTACGATTCGCCGTTCCACCAACTCGGTAGCCACCCGGAGCGCGAACGTGGTTTTACCGGCGCCGGGAGTAGCCACAGCAAGGAAATCCTGTGGTGAGTTGGCGAAGTACTTTGCGAGCGCCTCTTCCTGCCACTGCCGCAACTTGGGTGCAGTGCCCCAGGCAGCGCGTTCCGGGTACGCGGGCGGAAGTGCCGGACCGGCGCCGAACAGTGCGTTATTGCTCACTCTTGGGACGGCACCTTTCCTGTGTGGGTTGTTGCTGGGAGGTGCTCCGATTCACCTCGCGCAGCCCTCAACCCGGCCACTATACCGACTACGGCGAACACGCACAGAGCCAGCCAGATTGCAACAAACACCGGTATCTGGCCCGGCGCTTCCGGGTCCCTCAGAAGCGCGAAAAGGCCGCCTGCGCCGGCTGTTCCGACGACTCCGCCAAGCTGGTCGGAGAGCTGCAGAGCCGCCGAGTTGCGGCCCTGCTCGTGCGGTGCAGAGAGCTTCAGGACAAGCACCGATGTGCTGGACAACGTAAGTCCCATGGCAAAACCGGCAGCGCTCCACACGAAAACGAGCACCCAGAAGGGCACCTCGGCAGCTACGGCCAGCGCAAGGCCGCCGATACACACGGACAGCAGCGAGGCACCGATCACGAGCAGCCATTGACGGCGGAAACTCACCTTGGCCTGCACAAAGGAGCCGGCGCTCCAGCCGATCGCCGCAGCGCTCAACGCCAGACCCGCGGTGGAGGCGCTGAGGCCTCGAGCGGACACCAACATCAGTGGAACAAACGCCTCCGCGCCGAAGAAGGCGACGGTCATCAGCCCGCGGGTTGCGATGACGCTCGGAAGACCCGGTGCCAGCCGGACCGTGCCGGCCGGCAGCAAGCGGGGGAAGGAAACGGCCGCGGCCGCCAGCCCCGCGAACCCCAGCATCACCAGGAGCCAGGCAGCAACAGGATCGGCGAATCCGTCAGAGGCGATTTTCGTCAGTGCGAACTGCGCCGCAAAAACGCCGCCCGCCAGCAGTACTCCAGTTCCCGCATTCCTGCGTGCAGCCCTGTCCAGCGGCTCCGGCGAACCTGCCGCTTTGAGCCGTTCCGTCCGCGGCCAGACCAGGAGGAATGCTGCAACGATGACAGGCGCCACACCAAGGAAGACCCAACGCCAGCTCGCCTGCTCTGCGAGGACACCGGCAACGTACGGTCCGATCAGCGAAGGGACAACCCACGCTGCCGCAAGCCAGCCGAAGACCACCGGCTGCATCCGCTGCGGATAAGCCTTGGCAATGATCACGTAGACGGCAACGATCATGAAGCCGCCGCCAAGGCCCGATACTGCGCGTCCGGCAGTCATGATCCAGAAAGCCGGCGCGCTCCCGGACACCGCGAGACCGGCGATCATGAGGCCCATGCCGACCGCAAGTGCAGGGCGGGGTCCACGCCGGTCGCACCAGATCCCGCCCAGGACGCTACCGAGCAGCGAGGCGGTCAGATACATGGAGAACGCGAGTCCGTAACTGGATACGCCGTTCAGTTCCGCTGCGACGGAGGGCATCGCCGTCACCACCGCCATGGCCTCGAAAGCGGCGCAAGTGATGATGGCGATGACCCCGATTGTCAGGGGCCGCAGTGATGCCGACATCGCCCCGCCGCGCAGAGCCTCAGGGTGTGACATGGATTCCTCACGAGCATGCGAACGTCCGCCGGGATATGCCCGGCGGACGGATGAGAAAGATGGCTAGGACTTGTCCCCTGGCCGCATCGAGTTATAAATTTCCTTGCATTCGGGGCACACCGGGAACTTCTCAGGATCCCTGCCCGGGGTCCAGACCTTGCCGCACAGTGCAATCACGGGTTCGCCGGAGAGAGCGGATTCCATGATTTTCTCTTTGCGTACGTAGTGGGCGAACCGTTCACGATCGCCGGGCTCAACTTCTTCACGCAGTTCTTCGCGTTCGATTGTGGCTGTGGACGTGCCGGAGTCCCCCGGCGATCCGTGCGGGCTGTCGTCAAACGGGTCTGCAGGCATACTCATTCTCCCATTCTACTGCGCGGCACCCGGCACCCGCCCGGCCTACTTGTTGACGCTGACAGCCTGTAACAATTCCGGTCCGCGTTTGTCATACCAGGCTCCCCCAAGGCGGACACCTCCGATCAGCACTGCCGTCCCGAGTACCACTCCGGCGAGTAGTGTCAACCATCCGAGCACTGCGTCCCCGGTGACAAGATAGGCGATTGCGAGTGCGATTTCCGGCAGCAAAAGCACCATCAGGACCACCCAGCCGATCGCCTGGATGGCCAGCATCGAGAATCCCGTGCCGGGCGGTGTCTTGAACGGGCTTTCTCCCGGAAGCGGAACATTGTAGGTATAACGTGCCGAGAGAACGCTGGAGAAGCCGGCTCCCGTCAGCAGCGCTCCCAGGCTCAACCCGAGCATCATGGGAAGATCCGCGAGCGATTCGCTCAACCAGAGCGGAACGATGGTGAAAACCAGCACCGCGGGCAGTGCGAAAACCATCAGGGCGAGCACCCGGCCCGCGCGGTCGGCCGTGCCGCTGATTCCCGCTGAAAGGTGTAGCCAGAACGCCGTGTTGTCATATGAAATGTCAGCCGAAATGGACCAGGCGAGCAGGAACGCTGTGATGGGGCCCAGATAGTTGAGCAGGGACAGGTCACCGGAATCTCGGCTGATGAACCAGAGCAGGATCGGCAGCAGCGGCACAACGATGACGGATGCCGCATACCGTGGGTCGCGAATCCAGTAGGTGAAGGCCCGCGCTGCCACCGCGCCGGTCGGCGTTCCGGGAAAGCGTGCGAACAGGCCGAGGTCACCCGCCCCTTTACGGGTGACCGCGTTATAGGGCGGCGTAACCAGTGCATGGCTGAGGCTCTTGTGCCAGAGGTAGGCCAACCCGGCGATGGTTCCGATACCGATGCAGAAACGCGCCACCGCAGTCAGCGCATCCCCGGCAGCGAGGTCGGCTGGAACGGCAACGAACACACCGAGCGGCGTCCACGAGAGAATGTCCGCAAGCTCCCCCGCGAACTCCGGCGAGTTCTGGAAGCCGGCAGTGATCCCGGCGAAGATCGGACCGAGAAGGATCAACGGAATGATCGCAACCGTCGAACTGAGGTCCTTGAAGCGCCGCGAGGAGGAAAGCGTCGTGCCCGCCGTCGTGATCAGGCGGGAACCCACGATACACAGCAGGACAGCGCAAAGCGCGCAGACTATCGCTGCAACGGCAGCCGCCGGGTACCGTATCCAGGTCAGCGTCAGGGTGAGGAACGCAATGAGGGTCACAATCCCGGGAATCCCGATTACCCCGCCCAGGGCGAGGCCGGCCATGAGCTGGCGCATGGGTACTGCAAACGTGACAAACCGGGCCGGGTCAAGCGTCATGTCCACCCCGGAGGCAACGAGAGGGATCACCAGCCAGCCGAGAACGGCGGCGGATCCGCCCAGCACAACGACGGTCCGCATCAGGTCGAGGTCGAGCGTACCGAGGACGATCAGCCCGGCCACGATCAGTCCGAGCAGACCAAGACCGTAGAGACCACCGAGAACGACGCCGACCAACTGCCAGGTGCTGCGACGAAGGGAATTGCGCAGGAGCAGAAGCTTGAGTTTCAGGAGGTGCGCAACCACGACAACCCCTCCGCGGTGTTCCTGCCTCCGACGAGCTCCACGAACCGGTCCTCCAGGCTCGCGCCGCCGCGCACAGCATCGACCGTCCCCGCCGCCAACACGGTACCGGAGGCGATAACCGCCACATGGTCACACATCCGCTGAACCAGGTCCATGACATGACTCGACACGATGACGGTGCCGCCGGAAGCCACGTAAGTAGCAAGGATGTCCCGGATATTGGCCGCTGAGACCGGATCGACGGACTCGAACGGCTCATCGAGCACGAGGAGTCTTGGTGCGTGGACAAGTGCCGACGCGAGCGCAATCTTCTTCGTCATGCCTGCCGAATAGTCCACGACAAGCGTTCCCGCGTCCTGTGCGAGGTCGAGCGCCCGCAGGAGGTCTGCCACTCTTCCAGCGACCTCGTCCCGGTCCATCCCTCGAAGCAGGCCCGCGTAGGTGACCAGCTGTTCACCGGTCAGGCGGTCGAAGAGCCGGACGCCGTCCGGCAGGATGCCCATCAGCCGTTTGGCGTCCAACGGGCTTTCCCACACATCGACGCCATGCACCCATGCCTGCCCGTAGTCAGGGCGCAGCAGTCCCGTAGCCATCGACAACGTTGTGGTCTTACCGGCGCCGTTCGGTCCGACGAGCCCGTAGAAGGAGCCTGCCGGAACATCAAGGTCAATGCCGTTGACTGCGACCTTCTCGCCGAAGCGCTTCGCAAGTCCGCGCAGCACCAGGGCGGGCCTGCCCGCTGACGTCGAGCCACCGGCGGGCGGCTCGAACGGTTCCTGGGCAGGCGGTGGCTCAGAAGGAGAATGGGAAGTCATACCTCAACGCTAACAACGGCGTCGGCGCTTGTTCGTCATCCGAAAGGACTAAAAACAGAACGCACGGCGGGGATGGAGGAGGCGATTAGAACAGCGCCCTCGCCAGTGCGCTCCGCGCCTTGTTCACCCTAGGGTCAGTAGGACCGACGATGTCGAACAACTCAAGGAGGCGAACCCGCGCGGACTCCCGGTCCTCACCGGCACTGCGTGCGATGAAAGTGGTCAGTCGAGCAAACGCATCTTCGACATGTCCGCCCGAGAGGTCCAGGTCCGCAACAGCGAGCTGCGCTTCGAGGGAATCGGGAGCCTCCGCCGCTGACGCGCGAACAGCGGTGGCGTCAGCGTCCTGAAGCCGCTGCATGAGCTGCACCTGGGCGAGCCCTGATTTTGCATCGGTGTCGGCCGGCTGCTCGGCAAGCGCCTTGCGATAGGCCGCGGCAGCTGTTGCGTAGTCGCCTGCTTCGATGGCGTCGAACGCTTCCTGATGCAGCGGCGGCAACGGTTCCTCGGCCGGCTCCCCGCTGGACGTCGGATCCTCGCCCGGAGAGTCATTGAGCGAACCACTCACGCCATTGGCCTGTGCGACCTTGAGCAGCTCGTCCACGTAGGTTCTGATCTGCGGTTCCGCGAGCGGGCCTTCGAACAGGGGTACGGGCTGCCCCTTGAGGACGCCAACGACCGTGGGGACGCCCTGCACCTGAAAGGCCTGCGCGATCCCCGGCTGCGAATCGAAGTCCGCGCGCGCGAGCAGGATCCTGCCTGCTTGTTCCACTGCAATAGCTTCAAGGGCGTCGAGGACCTGCGCCGAATGTTCGCTCCAGGACGCGCTGATCGCAACGATCACAGGCACCTGTGCAGACAACTGCACCAGCTGCGGGAAAACCTGCTCCGTGACGTCGACGATGTACGGGCTACCGCCTGCCGCTGGACCTGCGGAACCCGGGCCTTCAGCGGCGGGACCGCCCTGGCTTCCGGCCGCTCCGCCCGCCGACTGCGCTCGGGCCTTCAGTGCGGAAAGATCGACGGCGCCGCGCAAATTCATGGACGATGGCGCGGGGCCGCCCGGGATATTCGGAATGCTCATGCTTTCACCTTATTACTGGGGCTGGACCCATGGGCAACTCACGCCCGTGGCAGTGGCGGTCGTCAACGCAGTTCAGCGGAAAGGAGCTGCTGGGCAGCACCGATCACAGTAATCTTCTTCTCGCTGCCTGCAGCCGGGACATACATCATCACCGCTTCGCCATACCGGACGTCGATGCCTTCCTCGGTGGACTCCTCGCCGGTGAGCGTCTCATAGACCGTTCCCTCCAGTGCGATCGAGTCGCCGGGGCCTTCCGGAACACTGCTGTAAGTGTGCTCAAGGTATCCGAACACCATCGCTCCGCCGTCACCGGCGGAGATAGCCCTGGTGTACTCGGCAACCGGCTCGTGGGTGAAAGTGATCTCGGCCGAATCATTCCCGGCGTCGGCAACAACATCGGATTGGAAAGAGGTGATCGCGTCCGCGAAGGAGTTGGGTTCGAAGGTCCCCGCGTTGCCGCCGTCCGGACTGGTCAGATAATCGGCGATTGCAGCAACCGCGTCCTGAGGAGAGGCAACGAGGTCCTCTCCGCCGTCGACCGGTATCTCCTGGAGCCCCTGCGGTGATCCCGCAGTAGGGAAGGTCGTGCCCGGCAGCATCTGGATAGAGGAGGTGAGCCTGTAATTGGATCGGGGATCCTCCTGGACAAGGACGAGGGCCTGCGGCACCGGGTTTGATTCCCCCTGCGTCAGCGCGACGACGGTGCGCGGCCAGTCATTTGCTGTGGGGATCATGCTCGCGAGTACCGGATCCGCAGCTACCGGCGTGGGTGCCGGCACATCGTCCGCTTGCGATCGGACGGAGTAGTTTGCGGTTCGCAGGGTTGCGGCGGCACCTGCGACACGCTGCTCAAGCAGCGTAGCGTCAGCGGCAGCGTCAGCCTCTGTCACGGAGGTGGCTACTTTTGCGAGGATTCGGTCCAGCTGGCTCTCGAGGAGAACCGGGTATTGCGTACCCTCTGCTTCCTCGGCCGGCGTTGCTTCCTCGCCCGGCGTTGCAGATTCGGATTCCGACGCAGTACCCACGGCCGTACCGGTCAAGCCGAGCGCGGCGGCCAGGCCCAGTGCTGCCAACGGACGAACCGGGTGAGCAGAAAAGGCGGTTCCACCGCCTTGGCGGTGCGCCTGCTGGCGTGCGTAGGCGCGGGAGCCGACGGTGGCCGGTTCCCGCCGGGTCTTGCGCGGCTTGATGAAGGCAAGTGCGATCCCGAGAACCAACAGCAGAGCGCCGAGGATGAGTAACGGAACCGCCCAGGGAGTCGCCGTGTCGTTGGGGCTGGTGATTGAGATAGCAGTGGGCGCAGGATTTTCGCCGTCAGCAGCGATCAGGATGGACCACTCGCCCTCCCCCGGATCCAGCCAACGATGGGTCAAAGTACCGTCAGCGGTCTCCTCGCTTGTCCACAGATCAGCGCCGGAAGGGTTCGGAACTGACTCTTCGCCCTCCGTGAACTCGGTGAGCAGTTGGTCCTCTCCTACGCCCGTGACCGTCAGGTGTGCTGCGTCCGCAACCCAGGCATCGACGTCGGACGCCCTGCCCACGGCAAGAGTGAACGTGCCCTTCGACTGGACCGTGATGTCCATCTCACTGCCGTCTGCGTCCTTGGCACCGGCATCGATCACTGTGACCGGACCGCTGCGAACGTCTGCGGGGACCCCGACCGTTACCGTCTCTGACGGCGCCCACCACGTGAGCTGGCCGATACCCAGTACGACGAGCAACGCACCGATCACCATGATCGGAGCAGCAAGAGGAAAGCGCACGCGAGAAACCTAACGTTGGATTGAGTCAAGCCGGAGCATTACCCCGAGAATCGGACCAGATCCCATCGTAACGAAAATGCACCCGGTGGACCCGTCGGCCGCCGGCGCTTGCGAGGGCCCCATTGACAACGCGCGGCGCCGCCCAGGAGTTTCCGGCGGAGGGCCCGCCGCTCCTGTTACTGTTTCGCTAGTCATGCATCCGGCGCTGCAGCGCCACAAGGCAAATGAAAGCGGACATACGTGAGTGAACCCGAAGACGTGCCGATCAGCGAGCCGCTGCCTCGCCCGGTATCGTCAGTGAACTCCGCGCCGGAGGCTCCCCGCGTAGAAGAACCTGCACCGCGCGTCGAGGTGCGCCGGCGGGGGCTGGGTTTCGCCTTGGCACGCCTGCGGCACCTGGTGCCCGTGGCGCAGCCCCGGCCGCGGTTCGAATTCCCGCCCGAACGCGGCGAGGAGGTGCCCGTCGACGAGTCAGTCAGCATCAGCGACGATCGCCTCAAGTTCGGTGGCCCGCAGCCGCGATCGATGCGCCAGCATCCAATTCACTTCGGATTCATGGCGAGCGTGGGTGCAGGGCTTGCGCTACTGGCATACTTCATGATCACCAATGTCGGCCAGCTTCTTGTCTGGATCGGCGCAGCGCTTTTCATAGCACTCGGGCTCGACCCCATCGTTCGCTGGCTTGAAAACCGAAACGTGCCCCGCCCCGCCGGCATCACTTTGGCCTTGGTGATGCTTGTTGGCATCATCGTGGGTTTCTTCGCGGTCCTGATCCCGACGATTGTCTCGCAGACCGCCCAACTGGTCGAACGCGCGCCCGGTTACGCGCGGGAGTTCCTGGCGTCCGACTTCTTCCAGACGGTTGACCAGCAGTTCGAGGTACGGGAACGCGCGACGGAGGAAGTCAACAGGTTCTTCGCCAACTCGGAAGCGGTCGGCGGCATCTTCGGCGGGGTTCTGGGTGTGGGCACCGTAATCCTCAACAGCCTGTTCGGCGTTCTCGTGATTCTGGTGCTCACGCTGTACTTCCTCGCCTCGCTGCCCGCGATGAAGAAATGGGCGTACCGTCTTGCTCCCCGCTCGCGCCGGCCCCGGGTCGAGCGGCTCGCCGAGGAGATCACTCGCAGTGTGGGCAACTACGTCATCGGCCAGGCCTGCGTGGCCCTGCTGAACGCAACCTTCGCCTTCATCTTCATGACCATCGCGGATGTGCCGTTCTCGGTACTGCTCGCTTTCGTCGTGGCAATGCTCGCATTCATACCGTTGGTCGGCGCGGTGATTGCCGCCGTCGTCGTCAGTCTCGTGGCGCTCACCGTGGGGTGGCAGACCGCAGCGCTGTTCGCAGTGCTCTACGTGGCCTATCTCCAGGTAGAGGCGTACTTCATCTCTCCGCGGATCATGCAGAAGGCTGTGGCGGTACCCGGCGCGATCGCCGTCATCGCGGTGATTGCGGGCGGGAGCCTGCTCGGAGTGCTCGGCGCCCTCATCGCCATTCCGCTGGCAGCAGGCGCGATGCTGCTTCTGAAGGAAGTTTTCATCGCCCGCCAGGACAATCAGTAGCGGCAGAACCGGCTGCCGAAGGCGCTAGTCAGCCCGTGCCGTGGGTCCGTTCCATTCTGTTGCCAGGGCAACAGGCTTACCGAGTACGACGGCGGCGACCTCTTCCAGTACGCGGCTCACGTACTTCTCCCCCACCCACAGGTGCTTGGCGCCGTCCACTCCGGTTACCCTGGCCTGCGGCACCCTGGCGAAGCGGCTAATCGCCTCCGGCGGCTGAAGGTAGTCGTCGTGCTCAGGGACGAGGACATGCAGCGGCAGCTCCGCTTCCGCCCACGAGTCGAGATCTGCGTCCGTGGCCCTGTGCAGCGGCGGAGACAGCAGGACGGCACCCTCGATGTACTCGGCGACCGGCTCCCTCGCCCCGTATTTCAGGCACAGCTCTGTGCCGAAGCTCCAGCCGACCAGCCAGACGTTGGTCAGGCCCTCGTTGACGACCCACTGCACCGCAGCCTGCAGGTCATGCTGCTCCAGGCCGCCGCCGTCGAACTCCCCGTCACTGCACCCCCGAGGTGAGCAGGTGCCCCGGGTGTTGAATCTGAGCACCGCGATGTCCGCCAGCGCCGGCAACCTAAACGATGCCTTCCGGTAGACGTGCGAGTCCATGAAACCGCCTGCTGTCGGCAAGGGATGCAAAGTCACGAGTGTTGCAGCCGGGACCTTGCCCTCAGGTGCGGCAAACTCGCCCACCAGCGTCTTGCCATCCGCCGTCGTCAATTCGATATCTCGGCGGTCAGCAGGCAAGACTGTACTCGCCCTGATTTCGGCCGGTTCGGAACTTTCGGAAAACTGATACGCGGGCTCTGAGCTGGTCACCTGATCCAGTCTACTTACCCCGACCGGCGGGTACGCCAGCACGCCAGATGCCAGTGCCGCCGGTCGGCCAGCGCAGTTTCGGCTCCGAACAGCGAATCTTCCTGCCAGGCAACTAGATGTGCGACGCCGGGTGGAATGTCCCGGTGGCAGCCGGGGCACAGATAGTGCTTGGAAGCGTTCTGTTCGGTAATTCGTCGCACCGACCAGACGCCGTCACGACCCGATTCCCTCGTGGGAATGCCCGCCCGAGCCCGCTCCAGATCGAGCTCCGGCGCCTCAGACCACTTGCGGCGCGGCTGGGGGCGCGACTTCCTCGGCTGGTTGGAACGGGGCATGGATCAAGTCTGCACCGGGCGCCCGGTGAACGGGAAACTGCCCGGGGGCGGGTAGTGTGCACAGGGTGCGTTTAGTCATTGCCCGCTGCTCCGTCGATTACATCGGACGCCTCCGCGCCCATCTTCCGCTCGCGACCAGACTGCTCATGGTCAAGGCGGACGGCTCGGTTCTGGTCCATTCCGACGGCGGCTCCTATAAGCCGCTGAACTGGATGAGCCCGCCTGCCACCCTGAGGATCCTCGAGCCGGCAGCTGAGGATGCCGAGCTGGGGGTCACCGAAACCTGGAACGTCCAGCATGCCAAGAGCGATGACCGCCTGGTCATCAGCATCCATGAGCTACTGCATGAAAGTTCGCATGATCTCGGCGTGGACCCCGGCCTGATCAAGGACGGCGTCGAAGCAGACCTGCAGCGGCTGCTCGCGGAGCAGATCAGCCTTCTCGGCGACGGCTACTCGCTCATCCGCCGCGAATACATGACCGCAATTGGTCCGGTGGATATTCTTGCCCGGGACGGCGAGGGCCGCACGGTCGCCATCGAACTGAAGCGCCGCGGCGATATTGACGGTGTTGAACAACTCACCCGGTACCTCGAACTACTGAACCGCAATCCGCTGATGGCTCCGGTTAAAGGCATTTTCGCGGCACAGCAGATCAAGCCCCAGGCGCGGGTGCTGGCTCAAGACCGGGGAATTGATTGCCTGACACTTGACTATGATGCAATGCGCGGCGTCGACGATGCGGATTCGCGCCTGTTCTGAACGCTACCCGGGTCTGTTGACCTGCAGTGACGGTTCGAAGCGCTTACCGCAATCCTGAACATCCGGATATTCGAATCCCCGCTTAACAATCGGTTGAATCGTCGGAATGTCCGTTGACCAGCCCATACGGCTATGTGATGCTTATTTCAGTCTTTGTGTACGTGGTTTTCATGCTCGCAAGACAAGTTGCGAGCGTGAAGCTTGTCGTAGGTGCAGGGTCGTTCTTGTCCTCGATGGAATTCACGCGAAGTAACTCGCGGTCGGCATACAGTGTGTCGATTCAGAAATATGTTCCATTATGAGGAGAAATATAAATGGCACAGGGAACCGTCAAGTGGTTCAACGCTGAAAAGGGCTTCGGCTTCATCACGCCGGACGACTCCGAGGGCGATGTCTTTGTTCACTACTCCGAAATCCAGACCGGCGGATTCCGGAGCCTCGATGAAAATCAGCGAGTACAGTTCGAGATCGGCCAGGGCGCCAAGGGCCCCCAGGCTACAGGGGTCACCGCGCTGTAACTCGAGTTGAGTTAAATAGTTTGGGCCCCCACTTGTGCGGGGGCCCAAACTATTTAACTGGTTCCTGCTGCCCTGCCGTGCACGAACATCAGCGCCACGTACCGATGCCTATCACCGGACCTGCTTCCAACCAGGAGGACAACCCTGCATAGACGTCGAACTTCATCGCGAGAAGCACCTCGGTCCCCTCGTAACTCAGCGTCACCACTATTGCTCCCGGCTGGATACGGGCCATTTCCACCTCAGTCGGCTGACGCCAGCCTTTCAACTCGAGCGAGCTGCGTAGGTACCGCTGACGGGGTCGTGGGCTGAGCGAGACCAGCCGTAACCACTCAAGGTGCTTATCTGTATAACGACAAACCCCCATCCGCCAGCCCTTGCTCGGGAGGCGAATGGAGGCGTCGAAGGTTCCCAGCGCGGTGCGCAACTGAAAGCGGCGCAGACAAAAAGCACCGACCATGAAAACCAGCAGGGCAAAGAGCGCAGCAAGCGAGATGAACGTGATACCGATGCCGTCCATCAGGCTTTACGCTACTTAGCGTCTGCGGTCACTGAACCGCCGATCCTGGCATTGTCGGCAACAATAACCACACGGTTGCTGTCCACTGAGAAGAAGCCGCCATCAACGCCGACGATGAGACGTTCGCCGGAGACCGGCTGGATCGCGAGCTCTCCTTCTGCGAGGATCGCGAGCACCGGAGAGTGTCCGGGAAGGATCCCGATCTCGCCGTCAGCAGTGCGGCCCTTGACCATGGTCGCCGCGCCGGACCACACGAAGTGGTCCGCCGCGACGATTTCGACTTCGAGTTCAGCCATGGAGCTTACTTTCCGCTCTGCTCTTGAATCCGTGCCCACTGACGCTCGACGTCGTCAAGACCGCCGATGTTGAAGAACGCCTGCTCGGCAATGTGGTCGAGATCGCCGTTGGCGATGGCGTTGAAGCCCTCGATCGTGTCCTTGATGCTCACGGTCGAGCCCTCGACACCGGTGAACTGCTTTGCCGTGTAGGTGTTCTGCGACAGGAACTGCTGGATGCGGCGTGCGCGCGAAACAACAATCTTGTCTTCTTCGGACAGCTCATCGACACCGAGGATGGCGATGATGTCCTGGAGTTCCTTGTTCTTCTGCAGGATCTGCTTGACGCGCACAGCGGTGTTGTAGTGATCGTGACCGATGTACTGCGGATCGAGGATCCGCGACGTGGAGGTCAGCGGATCGATGGCCGGGTACAGACCGCGTGAAGCGATCTCACGCGACAGTTCCGTGGTTGCATCGAGGTGCGCGAACGTGGTGGCCGGGGCCGGGTCCGTGTAGTCATCCGCCGGCACGTAAATGGCCTGCATCGAAGTGATGGAGTGGCCCTTGGTGGACGTGATGCGCTCCTGGAGGAGGCCCATCTCGTCAGCCAGGTTGGGCTGGTAGCCTACGGCCGACGGCATGCGGCCCAGCAGGGTCGACACCTCGGAACCTGCCTGGGTGAAACGGAAGATGTTGTCGATGAAGAGCAGCACGTCCTGCTTCTGAATATCGCGGAAGTATTCCGCCATGGTCAATGCCGACAGCGCGACCCGCAGGCGCGTGCCTGGCGGCTCATCCATCTGACCGAAGACAAGGGCGGTGTCCTTCAAGACGCCGGCCTCTTCCATTTCGACCCAGAGGTCGTTTCCTTCACGGGTACGCTCACCGACGCCGGCGAAGACCGAGGTACCACCGAAGTTGCGTGCCACGCGGGTGATCATTTCCTGGATCAGCACCGTCTTGCCCACTCCGGCGCCGCCGAAGAGACCGATCTTTCCACCCTTGATGTAGGGGGTAAGAAGGTCAATGCTCTTGATGCCGGTTTCCAGCATCTCGGTGGAGCCCTCAAGCGAGGCGAAGGAGGGAGCCTTGCGGTGGATTGGCCAGCGCTCGGTGATCTCCAGCTGCGATTCCTCCACGTCGAGCGGCTTGCCCAGAACGTTGAAGATGTGGCCCTTCACGACGTCTCCGACGGGAACCGAAATGGCAGAGCCGGTGTCCTGAACGGTGGTACCGCGCACCAGGCCGTCGGTCGCCTGCAGGGAGATCGCACGCACGAGATTGTCGCCCAGGTGCTGCGAGGTCTCGAAGGTGATCATGCGCGTCTCACCGTTGAGGGTCACCTCGGTGGTCAGCGCATTGTAGATGGCGGGAATGGCGTCAGCCGGAAACTCAACGTCGACAACCGGGCCGATGACACGGGCTATGCGGCCGGTCGCGCCGGGGGCAACTGAGTCCGTACTGTTCTCAACAGTCTGGGCAGTCATCTCTCTCACTTCATTCAGTAGATGGCGTGGTGCTAATGGTAGTGCGGTTGGGAACCCCGTGGGGTCCGCGGAGGCCGGGGGGGTCAGGACGCGCTTAGTGCGTCCGCACCTGCCACGATCTCCGAAAGCTCCTGCGTGATTTCCGCCTGGCGGGCGGTGTTGCGAAGGCGCGTGTACTTTTTGATCAGTTCGGTCGCGTTGTCGCCCGCCGACTTCATGGCACGCTGGCGTGCCGCGAGCTCGCTCGCAGCCGCCTGAAGCAGCGCTGCGAAGATCCGGGACTCGATGTACCGCGGAAGCAGCGCATCAAGAACTCTTTCGGGTTCCGGCTCGTACTCGTACAGCGGAAGGATGTCCGACTCGCTCGCTGCTTCCTCTTCGACAACCTCAAGCGGCAGAAGACGAATGACCGTCGGTTCCTGGGTGACCATCGAACGGAAACGCGTGTAGACGACGTGGATCTCGTCAACACCACCGTCCTCGAAGTCGGTTCCGAACTGCTCCAGAAGCACGGCGCCAACCTCACGCGCGGTCTCGAACTCGGGCGCATCCGTGCCGCCCGTCCAGACCTGCTCGTAGGGACGACCGCGGAAATCAAAGTACGCCTGGGCTTTCCGGCCGATCAGATAGGTCTTGACTTCCTTACCCTCCTCGCGGAGAAGCTCAAGGAGAGCTTCCGCCTGCTTCAGCACAGTGGCCGAATAGGAGCCCGCCAGGCCTCTGTCCGAGGTCATGATGAGCACTGCCGCCCGCCGGATCTGCTCCGGCTCGGTCGTCAGTGGGTGATCAATCTCGGACTGCGACGCAACAGCCGAAACCGCACGGGTGATGGCATTGGCATAAGGCAGTGACGATGACACGCGGGCGCGTGCCTTGCCAATGCGAGAGGTGGCGATCAGTTCCATCGCCTTGAAGATCTTCCGCATCGACGTCGTCGACACGATCTTCTGGCGGTAGACCCGGATCTGGGCTCCCATACTTGTCCTTTCCTTCGTAGTCCCTGCGAAAGGCACTACGGCTCAGGCATCGGGCGTTCGCGCGGGGTGCGCGCGAACGCCCGCGCCGTTAGCGCTTCTGCTTGACGATCTTTTCCTGGTCCACGGAGCCCTCATCGAGGGGGCTGTGTTCCTCGTGGCCTGCGACAAGACCATCATGACCTTCGCCGAAGAACCCCTGCTTGAAGTCCGTGATGTGGGACTTGAGCTCATCCACAGTGGAGTCTTCGAGCTTATTGGTCTGCGCCAGCGTTGTCAGCACTGAGGACTTGTGGCGCAGGTGCTCCAGGAACTGGGACTCGAACTTGCGGATGTCCTCAACCGGTACATCGTCAAGGTACCCGTTGGTGCCGGCCCAGATCGAAACGACCTGCTCCTCCATGGGGAACGGCGCGTACTGGCCCTGCTTCAGCAACTCCATGAGGCGTGCCCCGCGGGTCAGCTGCTGACGGGAGGCAGCGTCCAGGTCCGAAGCGAACATGGCGAACGCCTGCATGTCACGGTACTGGGCGAGATCGAGTTTCAACGTACCCGAAACCTTCTTCATCGCCTTCACCTGCGCGGCACCGCCCACGCGGGAGACGGACACACCGACATCAACGGCGGGCCGCTGGTTGGCGTTGAACAGGTCTGACTGAAGGAAGATCTGACCATCAGTAATGGAGATGACGTTGGTCGGGATGTAGGCCGACACATCGTTCGCCTTGGTTTCGACCAACGGAAGGCCGGTCATCGAACCCGCGCCCAACTCGTCCGAGAGCTTCGCGCAACGCTCCAGCAAGCGGGAGTGCAGGTAGAACACGTCGCCCGGGTAGGCTTCGCGTCCTGGCGGGCGGCGCAGCAGCAGCGACACCGCGCGGTAGGCCTCAGCCTGCTTGGAGAGATCATCAAAGATGATCAGTACGTGCTTGCCGCCGTACATCCAGTGCTGGCCGATGGCTGAACCCGCGTAGGGAGCAAGGTACTTGAAGCCGGCCGGGTCCGAGGCAGGCGACGCCACGATGGTGGTGTACTCCAGGGCGCCCTTGTCCTCCAGCGTCTGGCGAACGGCCGCGATGGTCGAAGCCTTCTGGCCGATGGCGACGTAGATGCAGCGGACCTGCTTCTGCACGTCCCCGGATGCCCAGTTGGCCTTCTGGTTGATGATGGTGTCGACGGCGATGGCCGTCTTGCCGGTCTGGCGGTCACCGATGATGAGCTGGCGCTGTCCGCGGCCGATCGGGATCATGGCGTCGATCGCCTTGAGGCCGGTCTGCATCGGCTCGTGCACCGACTTGCGCTGCGTTACGCCCGGCGCCTGGAGCTCAAGTGCACGACGCGCCTCGGCCTTAATCTCACCGAGATCGTCGATCGGCTGCCCAAGGGGGTCAACCACACGGCCAAGGAAGGCGTCGCCCACGGGAACGGAAAGAATCTCTCCGGTCCGGTGTACTTCCTGACCTTCTTCGATACCGGTGTAGTCACCGAGGACAACGACACCGATTTCACGGGTGTCGAGGTTCTGGGCGAGGCCCAGCGTGCCGTCTTCGAAACGCAGCAGCTCGTTTGCCATGACGGAGGGAAGTCCCTCTACCCTGGCGATGCCGTCGCTTGCGGATGTTACGCGGCCAACTTCGACCCGCTCCGCGTTTCCCGGTTCGTAGGACGCCGCGAACTCGTTCAACGCATTACGGACGTCGTCGGCGTTGATGGTCAATTCGGCCATCTGCAGTCCCTGCTCTCCTGTGTTGTGACCACCGCCGGTAAGCGGTGACCGTTTTGTTTTCGTCTGTAGTCGAAGCCCGCGAGCTTCAGCGTTGCCTTGTCCGCAGCTAAACGGCCATCTTTCGACGGAGTTCGGACAGACGGGTTACCGCCGTGGCGTCAACCACTTCGTCTCCCACCTTCACGCGAACGCCGCCCACGAGGGACGGATCCACGCTGACATTGACCTTGAGGTCTCGCCCGTAGAGCGCATTCAGCCCTGCTTGGAGCCGGGCCAACTGCTCGTCCGACAGCGGACGGGTAACGCTGACGGTAGCAATCCAGCGTTCCTGGCGCAGTGCAACAAGCTCGACAAAGCGTTCAACCAACGCCGACGGCCTCAGGCCACGCGGCGACAGAACCGCCTGACGGATCAGAAGCCTGGCTTCATCCCCGGCCGAGGGAACGAGCTTCAGCGCAAGGGCCACTTTCGCTGATCCTTCTGCCTGGGGTTCAGACAATGCGCGCTGCAGATCGTGGTTCGAGCCAACGACGCTCAGGAATGAGAAGAGATCATTCTCAAGTCCCTCGAGCCCTCGGATTCCCTGTCCCCTGTTTTCGGCCACCGCAATGGCGACGGTTGCGGCAAGCGCTTCAAGTGCGTCACCGATGTCGCGGGGCTTGGCCCAGCGACGGGCGACGAGGTCGCGAACGATGTCCGACGCCTCCGGCGAAATCCGTCCAGCGAACAACCGCGTGGACAGAGCAACCTTCTGCTCGCCGTCGCGATTTGGGTCAGTGACGGCGCGGCGGAGCCCGGCGTTCGAATCGAGTGTGTCCAGCACACCGAACAATTCCTCGGCCAGCGTCAGCGATGCTGTGCCGAGACGAGGCTCAAGTTCCTGCCGCGCCGCCGTGAGGGACTGGCTTGATACGCCTGCCATTATTTGGCTGCACCTGCGCTCTGGGTAGCGGACTGCGCCTCCAGGTCAGCGAGGAAGCGGTCGACAACGCGTGCAGAGCGCGCGTCATCGGCCAGGGACTCGCCGACAATTCGGCTGGCCAGGTCAGTGGCAAGGGTTCCGACGTCAGCCCGCAGTGAGACAGCAGCTGCCTGGCGGTCGGCCTCGATTTGTGCCTCAGCCTGCGCGGAGATGCGGTTCGCCTCGGCGACTGCCTTCTCCTTGAGCTCAGCCAGGATCTGGGCGCCCTCAGCACGTGCTTCCTCGCGGATGCGGTTCGCCTCGGTGCGAGCGTCGACCAGCTGCTGCTTGTACTCCTCGCGTGCCGCGTTGGCCTCAGCCTGTGCGGCCTCTGCCTTGGCGATTCCGCCTTCGATCGCCTCAGTTCGCTCTGCGAACGTCTTTTCAAACGCCGGCATGACGAACTTGATAACGATGTACATCAGTACAGCGAAGCCCGCGACCGTTACCAGCAGTTCCCAAATATTTGGAAACAGCGGATTCTCGGCGGCGATGATGACTGCGCTACCCATGTTTCACCCGTCTTTCTACAACTAGTCCGTTTGGTTGACCAGCGACTCTTCTAGAGAACGAAGGCGAAGACCAGGCCAAGGATGGCGAGGGCTTCGGTCAGTGCCAGACCAAGGAATGCGATCGGCTGCAGTACGCGCTGCGCTTCCGGCTGACGAGCGACACCGTTGATGTACGCGGCGAACACGAGGCCCACACCGATACCACCGCCGATTGCGGAGAGACCGTAACCTACGAGGTTCAGATTGCCGTCCATTTTATTCCTTTCAAGATGCCGGCTATGCGGCAGGTTGGTTGGGATCATCCCCAGCGGGGAAGACTTTGTTACGTGTTAGTGGGCGTCCGCATGAAGAGCGCCCTCGATGTAGATCGCGGCCAGCAGCGTGAAAACGTACGCCTGCAGGACCATGATCAAAGCTTCGAGCATGTACATGGCGACGGCACCGCCGAGAACCAGAACTCCGGTTCCCTGCAGGAGGATGTTGCCGGACAGGGTCATGAATTCGATTGCACTGCCGGCGAGCATCACGATGAGGTGACCTGCCAGCATGGTTGCGAACAAACGAAGGGAGTGGGTAACCGGACGAACCAGGAAGTTCGAGATGATCTCGATCGGCACCACCAGCGGCATGATGTACCACGGCACACCCGACGGCACGACTGACAGCTTCAGGTATCTGAGGCCGTGCTTCTTGAGGCCTACCGCGATCCAGAGTATGTAGAAGATGGCGGCAATCGCATAGGCACTAGCCGGGTGCGAGAAGCTTGGAAGCTGCAGTACCGGCACAGCGCCGAAGATGTTGTTGACCAGGATGAAGAAGAAAGCCGTGAACAACCACGGCACATATTTCATGAAGTCACGGCCGCCGATGATGTCCTTGCCGATGGAGTTGCGGACGAATCCGTACGCGGCTTCTCCGAGGAACTGCATCTTGCCCGGCACCAGCTGACCCTTGCGGGATGCGATGTAGAAGAAAGTTCCGATGAGAATCACCGAAAGAATGATCATCAGCATCTGCTTGCCGAAGCCTGGGTCGAACCAGACGCCGTAAGGGTCCCCCCACGGGAGGATATCCGGATGGTGGGCATCCTCGACGCTGGGTGGGACGAAGCCCTCTTCAGTCGTGGTTTGAGCGGGGAGCGCAAGCGCGATCAACGCGTTTCCTCTCTGCAGTGTCCATCGTTGGGCGTAGTTGGATCGGGCACAGCATTACTGCTCCGACGCATGAAGTTATGGGACATCATTCCCGGGAACTTTCCTCCGGACCGCGCCTGCGCTCCGGCATCGAGCCAGGACCGGAAGTGTTGGAGCGGGTGAGGTTGTGCTTGTGGGAGAGGTAAAAACCGCCCACTGCACCCAAGAGGCCTCCGGCGAGCACGAGCCAACGCGTTCCCAGGAGATTGTCCAGCCCCCAGCCTATCAAACTCCAGACGAGGATCCCGCCAATGATGTAGCTGAAAACCGCCAGACCGGCGTTATATCCGGCATCGCCGTACCGCCCACGTGCGTCCGGCTGTGGACGGTCATTGCCGGAGCCTGGACCGGTACCTGTAGCGTCTTTACGCATGTCCGTCGACCGCCTGTGATCCGGAGGCCCGGCCGTCGTCCAAGTTGTTGTAGAGCTGGTGGCGCGCCTTGGCAAAAACGGTGACCTCGACAATCTGCCAAAGAACTACTGCTCCCACGGCTGCGCCGAAGAACCAGGTGCGTTCCAGCCACGGGGGGACACCGACGAAGAAGAGGACAGCGGCAAAGCCGACCACCTTGATGGCGTAGGTGACCATGAAGATTCCGAGGGCGCCGCTGGGATTCGACCGACCGACGAAATGGCCGATGAGCAGGCTAAGCCCGAAGAAGAGTGCCACCACGGCGTAGCCGAAGAGCACGCTCGCGGCCCCGCTCCCCCCGTTAATCGCGAATGCGATGGCGGTGGTGATGGCCAGCACCGCCCCCGTGACTGCGAGGCAACGCAGCAGGATCCGCAACCATAGGGACTCAGTGGGACCTGATACCGAGGCGCGGAGCACACGGGCGCGCGAGGCGTCGGGTGTGCTCATGGGGTTCCGTCCATCGAGGGGCTGGGTTGGGCCGGCGTCTCCGCCCGACCGGTCCTTGAAATTCTACAGCAGATAGAAATTGGTCTCGCTTTAAGTTGCCTTACTCAACCGTCAGCCGGAATCAACCGTCGTCGCGAAAGAAGTCTCGGCAAGTAGACGTACAGCGCGACGACGGCGGCCGCAAACACTGAGCAGGCAATCGCCAGTGGTGCCGGTGCCGTAGCGAGGACAAATCCGGCCGCACCGACCAGTGCAGAGCACGCGGTGACCACAAGCGCTGACTGCACGTGGGTTAGTCCGACGTCGGTCAAACGCTGGTAGACATGCTCGCGATGCGAGGCGTACCAGCGATCCCCCGCTCTCACTCGCCGAAGGAAGGTGATGAAGGTGTCGGCCAGATAGATCAGCACAGGAGACAGCAGGTACTCGAGGTAAACGCCCGCCAGCAAGCCGGCGACCGCCATGCCGGCGATGGACGCGCCCAGCAGATAACTGCCGACGTCGCCGAGGAAAACAAAACCCCGCCCAAGGTTCCAGGGCAGGAATCCAGCGAAAGCTGCAGCAACCACAAGTCCAGCAACTGTAAGCCAGAACTGGCCCACGAGCATGCCGGCTACCGAGTAGAACACGCCCACCAGGACGCCATGGAGGCCGGAGATACCGTTGATGCCGTCCATGAAATTGGCGGCATTCACGTAGGCGGCCACTGCAAGCGCGCCAATCGGCACCCACCAGTAGGATTGCCCGATCGTCCATGCAAGAGCAGTGGTTCCGACTGCTCCGATCGTCAACTGGATCAGCGCACGGAGCCGGATCGACAGACCCCGATAGTCTTCGATCCAGCCGAGGACGGCCGCCGCCGACAGCATGGCCAGGACGATGAGCACCACTGAACGGTCAACCGGGACCAGACCCGTCAGCAGGGACAGAACAAGCCCGACGGCGATACCCACCGCGACGGTAATGCCGACTCCCCGAATAACCACCGAGTTGTGGGAGGACCGTTCATTGGGGATGTCGAGCACGCCCAGCTTCTGCAGGATCGGTTTCAGTCCCCAGGGCAGAACCAGACTGAGCAGCAGCGACGAACCGACAACAACCCAGAGCAGCATGATCAGGCGCCTTTTTCAGCGGGGGGTTGCATGCCCTCCGAATAGGTTTCGATGCCGCCCTTGACCTTCCAGTCACGCAGGTCGAGCATGCCCGGATCAAGGGCCGCTACCCGGGTGTGCGAAATCTTGGGGTGGAGGGGGCGGGCGTCGTCCTCGTCTATTCCCACAAGGTCTTCGTGCAGTTTCTCGCCTTTGCGCAGGCCGGTGAAGACTATTTCGATGTCTTTCCCGGACATTGCGATCATCCGCTGGGCCACATCCAGAATTTTCACCGGCTCCCCCATGTCGAGGATCAGGACTTCCCCTCCGCTGCCGATTGCTCCCGCCTGAATGACGAGCTGGCAGGCTTCCGGGATGGTCATGAAGAAGCGGGTCACTTCCGGGTCTGTGACGGTGATCGGTCCGCCCACCCTGATCTGCTCAGTGAAGAGCGGCAGCATCGATCCGCGGCTACCAATAACGTTGCCGAAGCGGACGGACACGTACCTTGCGCCCGCCGCACCGGCTGTCCAGGCCGTCAATTTCTCAGCGACGCGCTTCGAGTGGCCGAGAACGCTGGTGGGATTGGCAGCCTTGTCCGTGGAGATGTTTACGAAGTTGCTGACACCGGCCGCTTCGGCTGCCCGCAGCACGTTGAGCGTGCCAAGAACGTTGGTCTTCCACGCTTCTTCCGGGTACTGCTCAAGCAGGGAAACATGCTTGAGCGCCGCCGCGTGGAAAACCACCTCAGGTTTGCGGTCCACGAAGATCGCGCGCAGCGTGTCTGCTTCCCGGATGTCGGCAAGAACGGTGTCCCTGCCCGTCAGCAGTCCCCTCCCTGTCAGGGAGATCTGGGTGGTCTGCAGTCCCGTTTCGTCACGATCAAGCATGATGAGTTCCGCCGGCCCGAACTCTGCGATCTGGCGGCACAGCTCGGAGCCGATGGAACCGCCCGCACCGGTCACCAGAACCCGCCTGCCGGCGATGTAGCCCGCCACCTCGTCAGCGCGGATATCCACCGGACGCCGGCCGATCAAATCCTCCACCGCCACTTCGCGGAAATCGGTGAGTCCCTTATCTCCGTCTCCGGCGAGCATCTCGCGCAGCGGCGGCAGCACGAGTACGCGCATATTGAGCCCGGCGACGAGGTCCGAAACGCGCCTCACCTGCGCAGCTTCAACATCGGAAAACGCAATGACGAGGGCGGTCGCACGGGTGCGCCGCGCCATCTCGGGCAGATCTTCAAGGCGACCAAGTACCGGAACGGTGGCGAGCCGCAAGTGTTTCTTGGCTGGATCATCATCAATCAGACCCACAGGAAAGTAGGGGGACTCCCGATCCTGCATCATCCGGGTCACCAATGATTTGCCGAGGAAGCCTGCGCCATAGATCAGGGTCCGCTGCGCGTCGTCGCCGGGTTTGGCCTTGCTCTCTACATACATGCGCTTGAGATAGCGGGTTGACGCCATGAAGATACAGGCAAAAGGGAAAGCGATAATGGCCACGCTGCGTGGGATCTGGATGACGCTGATGAAAGCGATACTCACCAGCAGCAGGATCACAGAAACAATTACCGTCACGATCACCAGCAGGCGCGCTTCATGGAAACTGCCGAACGCATAGCGTCCCCGGTAGAGGGCGAAGCTCATGCCGACAACCAACTGGGAAATCACGGCAACGGCGCAGAAGACGACTGCACCCGGCACATTGATCTGGGTGACCAGCAGCTCCAGGCGAAGGATCACGGCCAGGAAGACAGCAACAATCCACGCGAACGAATCAAAGGCGTACTGGGACCACAACCACAGGGCCGGCTTGTCCGTCCTGCCGGCGGAGTCGTCCCGATTCACGCGAGCCGCGGAATTCTGGTTATCCGTCTGTGTCATGATTCCTTTGGATGGGCGGTTGGCGTAGCATCACGCCCCCTTCGATCCGGCGCGAAAAAGCCGTCCGGGCCGTGTAATAGACTTTC
The DNA here is from genome assembly GCF_001428435.1 of Arthrobacter sp. Soil782. Classification (GTDB taxonomy): domain Bacteria; phylum Actinomycetota; class Actinomycetes; order Actinomycetales; family Micrococcaceae; genus Arthrobacter_D; species Arthrobacter_D parietis. The sequence continues at coordinate 102,545 of NZ_LMSO01000008.1, read as the reverse complement.
CCTACCCGAGAATACTAGCCCGACTGATGCGTGCTCCCTGTGACCGATCACCGCGAGCTGAGCGTTGCGGAGGCTAGCCGAAAGGACCGTTTTGCAGGAAACCGTGGCTGTAGCGGCAGTGACTTTCGACAGACCGGATGACGTACAGACACTCCTCGAAGCTCTAGCACGGCAAGATCACCCGATCGCATCTGTGGCACTGGTTGACTCGGGCACACAGGACGTCTCTGCCCTGGCTGAACAATCCAGCGCTCCCGTGAACTACATCCGGTCCGCAACCAATCTGGGCGGCGCCGGCGGTTTCTCCCTCGCCATTCTTTCCGCAATGGCGAGCGGCGCCGAGTGGATCTGGATCATGGACGACGACGCCCATCCTGAGGACACCACAGTGCTGCGCAGCCTGCTGGAAGCCGCCCGCTCGAGGAAACTGGACGTCGTTGTACCCCTGATCGTCGCACCGACCGATTCCACCCGGCTCTCCTTCCCCTTTCGCGTCCAGGGGCGCACCACCCACGATCGGGATCAGGTGGAGAACCTTGGCTTCATCCCGGACATTGCGCAGTTCTTCAACGGCGCGCTGATCCGCAGCGACGTCTTTTTCCGGGTCGGGTTGCCGGATCTACGCCTGTTCATCCGTGGCGATGAAACTGACTTCATGCTTAGGCTCCGCCGCGCCGGCATCCCCTTCGGTACGGTCACAACCGTCGCGCTCAGCCACCCGCCGGGATGGGCTGAAGTGCAGCACGTGATCGGCGACCGGCTCCATGTGCTGGTTCCGGAAACACCCTTCAAGCGCTTCTACTTCTTCCGGAACCGCGGGCATCTCACGCGGCGGTACATCCGTGTGCGTTCCTTCGTCGCGGACGTGGTGGGCTACCCGGTGCACTACGTCCGCCGCGGTGACATCCGCGGACTCGCTTCCTGGGCCCGCGCCTACGCTGCAGGAATGCGTGGGCGAAGCTTCGGCCCTCCTTCGGACTTCGGGTTCTGATTGATGACTGCCCAGCCGTCCGTCACCGTGGTGGTGACCACCTTCAACCGCGCCGATTATCTGAGCCGACTGCTGGATTCGCTGGGGCGGCTCGCACCGGCGCCTGCCGCCGTCGTCGTCGTTGATAACGCCAGCACCGACTCCACCGGAGAAGTGCTGGAAGCGGCGGCGGCCTCGTTTCCGGTGCCGCTGACCGTACACCGGTTGACGGACAATGCCGGCGGGTCCGGCGGCTTTTCCGCCGGTGTTGAGCGCGCGCTGGCCGACGGCGCTACCTGGCTGTGGCTGATGGACGACGACGTCGAAGTCCTCCCGGGCGCGCTGGCAGCCTTCGGCCCGTGGCTGCAGCAGTACCGGTGTTTGCATGGCCGGCGTCTGGACCACACCGGTGAACCTTTCTTCTGGCAGCACCGCTTCAACGCATTCCTCGGCGTGCATTTCCCGGTTCCCGGCAACGTTTTTGCACATTCTCCGGTTTTCCGGACCAATGTGGCGTGCTTCGAGGGTGTTCTCCTGCATGCGGACGTTGTCCGCGAGGTGGGACTGCCTGACCCGCGGTTCTTCATCAACGGCGATGACACCACATACGGTTGGCTCATCTCCCAGCGGGAGCCAGTTGTCTACATTGACGAATTCGTGCTGCGGAAGGCCCGCCCGCAGAAGCAGATCGACCTCGGCCTGCGCCACCTGAACGATTCGAGCAACCTGGGACGCTACTGCGGAATGCGTAACCGTGGGCATCTCGCGAGGTATCTAATGGAATACGGAAAGTTCAACCGCGTCGGATTCGCACTTGGGACGGCCCTCACCGCAGCGAAGGAACTGGTACGGCTGATCGCTGTCGAGCACACCCTCTCTGGTATCGGTTCCGTGTGGCACGGGTGGCGCGAGTCGCGCTTCGTTCTGAGGGATCCTGACTGGCTGCCGATGCCGGCGCTGACTCCCCGGGCAACGGGCGCTGCCTCATGATCTGGTCCGTTGTCGGAGGCAGCGGCTTCGTCGGGAGCGCAGTCCTGAGGGCCCTTACCGACGCGGGCGAGGAAGCACGGCCTGTCCGGGCACCGCGCGTTACCTCGTCAGCAGACACACCGGCACAGGTACTCGCAGAGGCTGACCGGCAGGCCGCCATCGTGGACCGCCTGGCGGCTGAACTCACCGGTTGCACCGTGGTGATCAATGCGGCAGGCGCCGCCGCACCGCGCAGTCCCGGCTCACCGGAGCTGACCGGCGCCAACGCTCTGCTCCCTGTGCTGCTTGCACGCGCGTGCGCCGCGGCGGGGGTTCATCGGCTGGTGCACGTCAGCAGCGCGGCCGTGCAGGGGCACCGTCCGGTCCTCGACGAATCGCCGGACACTGCACCCTTTTCCCCCTATTCTCGAAGCAAGGCGCTTGGGGAGCAGGCACTTGGACTCGGCCCCTTCACCACGCTTGAGATTGTCTCGGTGCGCGCCACCTCCGTTCAGGGCCTTGAACGGCCGACGACGACGGCACTGGCCCGGCTCGCTGCCTCACCGCTCGCATCCGTCGCCTCACCCGGCACCGCACCCAGCCCGGTCTCCTCGGTCGATGCCCTCGCTGAACTGATCCGGACGGTCGGCCTGCATGAGGGTGAGGTGCCGCGCATTGTCCTGCAGCCCTGGGAAGGGATGACCGTGCGGTCGGTGCTCGAGGCCACCGGCGGCACTCCCCTGGTTCTTCCTGCATTTCTCTGCCGGCTCATCCTGCGCACGGGATACGGGGTCTCCGCACTTCTGAAGGAACGTCTACACGGGTCGATCCGGCGGGTCGAGCTGATGTGGTTCGGCCAGGATCAGGTTGCCGGCTGGGTTGCCGGGCAGGGCATCGCCCTTCCTGTCCGCGTCAGTTCGATCCTTGAGGAGGCCGGGGCTCGTCGACGCGGTCCTCGCTAGGGGGCTGGCTCCCCGCGGGCGTCGCGTCCGGCGAACCCGCCGCTTCTTCCGGGCCCTCTTCTTGTTTCGTGCCCCGTTCTTCTTCCGCGCTCCCGTCCTCTGCACCGGCGTCGTCATCGGCGATTCCACGTACGACCCCGGGAACCACAGCGCGCAGCTCTTCGAACGAAATCACGCCCTCGCGAACCACAACGGGCAGATCTCCGGTGGTATCGACGATGGTGGACGCACCGGCGTCGGCTGAGCGTGCACCGTCTTCAAGGTAGACCTCCACCGCGTCTCCCAGCTGGGCATAGGCATCAGCCGCGGTAGCAGCCGCCGGCTGCCCGGTGCGGTTCGCCGAGGAGACGGCGAGCGGACCCGTCAGGATCAGGAGGTCCAACGCAACGCGGTCGTTCGGCATGCGAAGGGCCACAGTGCCGAACGTGTCGCCGAGGTCCCAGGTGAGCGAAGGCTGGGCATGACAGATGAGGGTGAGGCCGCCCGGCCAGAACTCCTCGGCGAGCCTGCGGGCTTCAAGGCTGATGTCGGTTGCCAGCCCGTCCATTGTCTGGAGGCGTGGAATGAGAACCGGCGGCGGCATGCTGCGGCCGCGGCCCTTGGATGCGAGCAGCGTGGCAACGGCTTGCGGTATGAAGGCATCCGCGGCAATGCCGTACACGGTGTCGGTGGGAATCACCACGCACTGCTTTGCGGCAAGCGCACGTTGGGCACGCGCAATTCCCTCACTGCGTTCGGTGGAGTCGGAGCAATCGAAGGTGGCACTCACGCCAGCCATCCTTTCATTTACAGCACATCGGTTCGAATTGCCGATGTTGCACGATCCCGCTCAGCAAGGTCCTGGTGTGTGCAGACAGTCTTCCACGACGGGTCTGCGCCCAGTATCCGCATCAGTGCTTCTGCCTGCACCTCGGCGTGTTCCATCACGAAATAACCGCCGGGCTTCAGGAGGCGCACGGCGGCAACTGCAGCGGCCAGGGGTAGCCGCAGCCCGTCGGCGCTCCCCCCGTACAGTGCAATCTCCGGGTCGTGTTCAGCAACTTCGGGGTCGCGAGGAACCGCATCGGTTGGGATGTAGGGAGGATTAGATACGACGACGTCGAACGTTCCGTTCAGTTCGCTGAGCGCCGTGGCATAGTCGCCGTTGACCAGGGTGACACCGTGCGGCTTCAAATTGCGCTCCGCCCATGCCAACGCCAGGTCGCTCAGTTCAACCGCATAAACGTCCGCGTCGGGCACCTCCTGCGCAATCGAGCCTGCTATGGCGCCGGACCCGGTTCCAAGGTCCGCCACGCGTGCCCCGGAGATACCCAGCGCCGCATCAATGGCAAGCTGGGCAACCGCCTCCGTCTCCGGGCGTGGTATGAAGACGCCAGGTCCCACTGCAACCTCCAGACCGCGGAAGTACGCAATGCCCGTGATGTGTTGAAGCGGCACCCGCTGGGCCCGCTCGGCAACGAGTTCGCCGTACCCCTCCGGCACCGCAGCCCCGATCAAGGCGAGAGCACGCACCCGACCCACACTCTCAGCCATGAGGTGCGCGGCGAGGAGTTCCGCGTCGACCCTCGGACTCGGCACACCCGCCTCGGCCAGCGTGGACGCAGCTTCGCGCAGGGCATCCGCTAGCGACTCCATGCTGTGCCGACCCTCCTACGCGTCGTCGCCGATGGCGTCGAGCCGGGTCTGTTCGTCCAGTTCGATGGCGGACTGTACTACCGGTTCGAGCTCACCATTCATGACGGCGTCGAGGTTGTACGCCTTGTAGCCCGTGCGGTGATCAGCGATGCGGTTTTCGGGGAAGTTGTAGGTGCGGATCCGCTCTGACCGGTCCATAGTGCGCACCTGGGACTTGCGGATGTCAGAGTTCGCCGCGTCGATCTCTTCCTGCTTGGCAGCGAGGATGCGAGAGCGCAGCACGCGCATGGCTGCCTCGCGGTTCTGCAGCTGGGATTTCTCGTTCTGCATGGCGACGACGATGCCGGTGGGAAGGTGGGTGATGCGCACGGCGGAGTCCGTGGTGTTCACCGACTGGCCGCCGGGCCCGGACGACCGGTAGACGTCAATCTTGAGGTCGTTCTGACTGATTTCCACCTCTTCGGGCTCATCAACCTCGGGTAGTACCAGTACTCCGGCTGCCGAGGTGTGAATCCGCCCCTGCGACTCCGTGACCGGAACGCGCTGCACCCGGTGAACTCCGCCCTCGAACTTCAACCGCGCGTACACGCCTTCGGCAGGGTCATTCGATGATCCCTTGATGGCCATCTGGACATCCTTGTACCCGCCGAGATCGGATTCATTGGCGGAAATGAGCTCGGTCTTCCAGCCGCGGGATTCGGCGTACCGGGTGTACATCCGGAGGAGATCGCCGGCAAACAGCGCGGCTTCGTCTCCTCCTTCGCCTCCCTTGACCTCGATGATGACGTTGCGGGAGTCGTTGGGATCACGCGGGATCAGCAGCCGTCGCAGACGTTCCTGCGCGGCAGCCAACTGTTGCTCAAGCTCGGGGATCTCGGCAGCGAATTCAGGGTCCTCGGCCATCTCACGGGCGGCTTCAAGATCATCTTCCAGGGCCTGCCACCGTGTGTGCGCTTCCACGATGCCGCTGAGTTCGGCATAGCGTCGGCCAAGCTTGCGCGCCAGGGACTGGTCTGTGTGGACGGCCGGATCAGACAGCCGGACCTGCAGCTCGGCGTGCTCATCGAGCAGGCCCTGAATGGACTCAAACATGGCGGACACAACCTTCAGTATCGGATTCGAGCGGTGGTGGGTGGCTTAACGCGCAAAGCCGTTCGAGACATGCCGGCAGGCATGTCTCGAACGGCTACTCAACTAATCGTTGTCGCTTTTTGATCCAAGCGTGGTCTTCTGGACCTGCATGAGGAACTCGACGTTCGACTGCGTCTCCCGGATCTTGTTGGTGAGCAGCTCGAGTGCCTGCTGCTGCTCCAGTCCGGAAAGGACCCTGCGAAGCTTCCACATGATCTTGACCTCGTCCGGCGAGAGTAGGTTCTCCTCGCGCCGGGTACCCGATGCGTTGACATCGACCGCGGGGAAGATGCGCTTGTCCGCGAGGTTGCGGGACAGTCGCAGTTCCATGTTGCCGGTGCCCTTGAACTCTTCGAAGATCACTTCATCCATCTTCGAACCGGTCTCCACCAACGCAGTGGCGAGAATGGTCAGCGAGCCGCCGTTCTCGATATTGCGGGCTGCACCGAAGAAGCGCTTCGGCGGGTACAGGGCCGCCGAGTCGACACCGCCGGAGAGAATACGGCCCGAGGCAGGTGCTGCCAGGTTGTAGGCGCGTCCCAGGCGGGTCATCGAGTCAAGGAGCACGACGACGTCCATTCCCATCTCGACGAGGCGCTTGGCGCGCTCGATCGAGAGTTCGGCAACGGTCGTGTGGTCGTCAGCCGGGCGATCGAAGGTAGAGGCGATAACCTCACCCTTGACCGTGCGCTGCATGTCGGTGACTTCCTCGGGACGTTCGTCCACGAGCACCATCATGAGGTGCACTTCCGGGTTGTTCACCGTGATGGCGTTGGCAATAGCCTGCAGGATCAGGGTCTTGCCGGCCTTCGGAGGCGACACGATGAGTCCACGCTGGCCCTTGCCGATCGGCGCCACCAGGTCAATGACGCGGGGACCGATCTTCTTGGGCTCGGTCTCCAGCCGCAGTCGCTCGGAGGGGTAGAGCGGAACGAGCTTCGCGAAGTCCACGCGGTCCTTCAGCTCTTCAGGGTTCTTGCCGTTGATGGAGGTCAACCGGACGAGCGCGTTGAACTTCTGGCGGGTGCTGCTCTGGCTCTCGCCCTCGCGCGGCGCACGGATGGCACCGACTACGGCATCGCCCTTGCGCAGCCCGTACTTCTTGACCTGGGCAAGAGAGACGTAAACGTCGTTGGCTCCTGGCAGGTAACCGGAGGTGCGCACGAATGCGTAGTTCTCGAGGACGTCCAGGATGCCTGCGACGGGCAGCAGAACATCGTCATCGGTGACCTCGACGTCGTCGACATCCGGGTTCTGGTTGCTGCGTCCCCGACGTCGCTCGTTGCGGTCGCGGAAACGGTTGTTGCGGTCATCCTCGCGGTTGTTGCGGTTACGGTTGCGCCGGTTGCGGCTGTTGCCTTCGTCGCGGTCGCCGCGGTTGTCCCGGTCACGGTCATTCCGGTTGTCCCGGTCGCCACGGTTGTCACGGTCACCACGGTCACCACGGTTGTCACGGTCTCCGCGATCATTCCGGTTGTCCCGGTCGTTCTGGTTATCGCGGTTGTCTTCGGTTGAACGGCGATCGTCATTGGAGCGTCGCTCGTTGCGGTCGCGGTCGCGGTTGCGGTCGCGGCGGTCATTGCGCCGCTCGCCCTGGCTATCCGCACCCTCGGAGTTCTCAGCATTCTGCTGCGCGCCCTGCTCGGCACCGTCGGTCTCAGATGCTTGCGCACTGCCCTGTGCCTCAGACTCGGTGCGTCGCCCACGGCGCCCGTCCCGGCTGCGGCGGCCTCGATCCGGAGTTTCCGAATCAGCTCCGGAATTCTCTTGGGCGGCCCCGCCCTCGGACTCGGCCGCGGAGCCCACAGCCTGATTGCCCTGCGCACTGTCAGGGGCAGCCTGCTCCGTCTTTACGACGCCGTCGCTTCCCGCCCGCCTATTACGGTTGCGGGTGCGGGTTTGCCGCTCGGCAGGCTCAGCTGCCTGCTCCTGCGATGCAGTACCGGCGCCGTTCTGCGCAGCAGCGTTGCCTGACGAAGACGATGCATTCTCGTGTGCCGGAGCCTGTGCAGACGTCGCCTTGGGGCGGTCTGCCACTGCCGAGCCGCGCTGGTGGTCGGAGATTGCAGCCACGAGGTCACCCTTGCGCATCCGCGAACCTACGGTGATACCAAGCTGACCGGCAAGCGCCTGCAGCTGGGCGAGCTTCAATCCGGCAAGCCCGGAACTCTTGGAAGCTGGTGCGCCGTTCGTTTCGGCGGCTTGGGTATCCACGCCTGTCGGCAGGTCAGTGGTTTGAGTCACGAAGGATTCCTTCCCCCTCGTCGGGCGATCCATCTCTGATGTGGATCGCGGTTTTGGTTTGCCCGCCGCCAAGTCAGAAGAGTTGGAAGCTAAGGTTTCGGTGCTGGCCGGATGCTTTCCGGCGTGGCCGAGCGTGCTGGAGACCTCGAGCCCCAGTGCGTAGCCGTCACGATGTGACGTACTGCCGCATCAGGTTCTGGGAGGTACACCTGAGATTGAGCCACTGCTGACACACAGGCAGTTTCACGACGGTCACAAAGATGACGGCCAGATCAACAGAAGCACATCTGAATACGGAACTGTCTTCGTAAGATCGGTGAGTCATGAACGTCAACGATTCAAGCAGGCAATTACCGTTGGTGCACCTTCACTTTAGCACCTTCTGTGTCCACGTTCAGCCGTAGAACACGCCAGTCAATACCCTCATCCGCACCGAGGACGATGCGCTGGACCGCCTCGATGACCGCGGCTGCCTGCTCCTCCCCCACGGCAAGCGTCATTACCGTAGGCCCGGCGCCGGAGATCACCGAGGCGAAGCCCTCGGATCGCAATGCCCGCATCAGTGTGGCACTGTGCAGCATGGCCTGGGCGCGGTAATCCTGATGCAGCAGGTCCCTGGTCCCGTCAAAGAGAAATTCCGGCGAGTGTGTCATGGCGTGCACCAGCAGGGCGGCGCGGCCGGCGTTGGATGACGCGCTGTTATGCGGTACGGAAGCGGGCAACAGGGCACGCGCTGCCTCTGTCGACAGTTCGCTGGCTGGAATGGCGACAACAGGCACTACATCAGGATGCACAGGGAGGATGGTGCTCTGGTAGGCACGACCGGTTTCCCACGAGACCGCGAGTGAACCCAGCAGCGCCGGTGCCACATTGTCCGGGTGCCCCTCGAGCGTGGAGCACAGTTGCAGCACAGCGCGCGCATCCATCCGGGCGGACTCGGGAAGAATCGCGTTGGCCGCCAAAACGGAGGAGACGATTGCCGCTGCCGAAGACCCGAGGCCCCTGCCATGGGGAATCACGTTCCGCGTCTCGATCTCCAGACCGGGGCTGGCGAACCCTGCGCGCTCCAGCGTGCCGAGGATGGTTGCTGCGACCAGATGCGTTTCGTCCCGCGGCAGGGACTCTTCGCCTTCCCCGGTGACGGTCACCGCCGTTGTGCCGGTTTCGGTGGTCCGGACACGGATGGAATCGTAGAGCGTCACGGCCAGCCCGAGGCTGTCGAAACCCGGGCCGAGGTTAGCGCTGGTTGCGGGAACTTCTACCGATACCTCCTGCCCGGACGCCACCACGGCCTCAGTCATGGCCGGCGCTCCGCTAAGCATCTGCCGGCTGGCCCACGTGCGAGTCCGCCAGGCCCAGCGCGCCTGCAACGCTGACGACGTCGAAGTCGACCTTGGTGGGCTCGACGTCGGAACCGTCCGCCGCCTTGAGCGCCCACTGCGGGTCCTTGAGGCCATGCCCCGTGACTGTAATGACGATGGTCTTGCCCTCCGGGACGTCTCCGGCTACGTGCTTCTTGATCAGGCCCGCAACGCCGGCGGCTGACGCCGGTTCCACGAAGACGCCCTCACGGGATGAAAGCCAGCGGTGCGCTTCGAGGATCTCCTCATCGGTCACCGCCTCGATGAGCCCGCCCGATTCATCCCGCGCGGTGATGGCCTGGTCCCAGGACGCCGGATTGCCGATGCGGATGGCGGTGGCGATGGTGTCCGGCTCAGTCACGGGGTAGCCCTTCACAAGCGGCGATGCCCCTTCGGCCTGGAAGCCCCACATGATGGGGGTGCGAGTCGATACCGCAGGCAATTCCCCTGCTGTGGGAGAGGTATAGGGCTGCGAGTACTCCTTATAGCCCTTCCAGTAGGCGGTGATGTTTCCCGCATTGCCCACAGGCAGCAGGTGATAGTCGGGGGCGTCACCAAGGGAATCAACAACCTCGAAGGCGGCTGTCTTCTGGCCCTCGATGCGGGCAGGGTTCACGGAATTCACGAGGAACACCGGGTAGGACTCCGCCAGTTTCCGGGCCACATCGAGGCAGTTGTCGAAGTTGCCGTGCACCTGCAACAGCTCTGCGCCGTGGGCTATGGCCTGGCTGAGTTTGCCCATGGCGATCTTGCCGTCCGGCACCAATACCGCGCAGGTCAGACCGGCCTGCGTTGCGTAAGCCGCAGCGGAGGCCGAAGTGTTGCCCGTGGAGGCGCACACGACGGCCTTCGCTCCGGCTTCAACAGCCGCGGTGATGGCCATGGTCATGCCCCGGTCCTTGAAGGAACCGGTCGGGTTCATCCCCTCGACCTTCAGGTACACGCTGCAACCGGTGAGCTCCGACAACGCCGGTGCGTGCACCAGCGGCGTTCCGCCTTCACCCAGCGTGATCACGCGCGTGGACTCCGTCACCGGCAAACGGTCAGCGTACTCGCGGATTACCCCGCGCCATTGGTGAGCCATCAGAGTCCCTCTACTCGGAGGACGGAGGTCACTGCATTGATGACGTCCAGGTCCTGGATATGTTTCACAGTTGTTGCCAGCGCAGATTCGGTGGCCCGGTGTGTGACGATGCGCAGTTCCGCGCTCGCCGCCCCGCCGTCGTTTGCCGGGTGGATAGTCTGCCGCATGGTCTCGATCGAGACGCCGTGCTCGGCGAAGAGTTGCGCGATCCGAGCGAGCACGCCGGGCTGGTCCGCCACGTCCAGGCCGATGTAATAGCTCGTATTCACCATGTCGATGCTGAGCGCAGGGACGTGGCCCGTCGTTGTTTCGGTTCGGCCCGGGCCGCCAAGCACCATACGGCGGGCGGCGCTGACCACATCTCCGAGGACGGCGGAGGCGGTCGGTGTTCCGCCGGCTCCCTGGCCATAGAACATGAGCTCGCCGGCGTTCTCCGCTTCGACGAAGACCGCGTTGAACGCTCCGCGCACCGCGGCGAGTGGATGTTCACGCGGCAGGAGGGTGGGGTGCACGCGGACGCTGACGCCGTCGTCGCCCGCTTCATCCTTCAGCAGCTCCGCAATGGCGAGCAGTTTGATGACGTAGCCGGCGTCCTTGGCCGCGGAGATGTCCTCAGCCGAGACGGAGGTGATGCCCTGGCAGTGCACGTTTTCCAGCGCGAAGCGCGTGTGGAAGGACAGGGAGGCGAGGATCGCCGCTTTGGCCGCGGCGTCATGTCCCTCGATGTCCGCTGTGGGATCGGCCTCGGCGTAACCGAGGCGCTGCGCGTCGGCCAGTGCATCGGCGAACTGGGCACCGGTGGAGTCCATCTGGTCCAGGATGTAGTTCGTGGTCCCGTTGACAATACCGAGGACGCGCGTGATGCGGTCTCCCGAGAGGCTGTCGCGGATCGGGCGGAGAATGGGAATGGCTCCGGCGACGGCGGCCTCGTAGGACAGCTGGACGTGCGCCGCGTCGGCGCGCTCGTAGAGGGTGGGCCCGTCCTGGGCGAGCAGTGCCTTGTTGCCGGTGACCACGGTGGCTCCGTGGTCGATCGCCCGCAGGATCAGGGTGCGGGCCGGTTCAATTCCGCCCATGAGCTCAATGACGATGTCCGCTCCCTCCACCAGGGATTCCGCATCAGTGGTGAACAGCTCTCTGGGGAGCTCGGCCTCACGGGGTGCGTCGATGGATCGCACCGCAATGCCGGTGAGCTCCAGGCGCGCACCAATGCGGGCGGCCAGGTTGTCGGCGTCCTCGAGGAGGATCCGCGCAACCTGCGAACCGACGTTTCCGCAGCCCAGCAGGGCCACACGCAGTGTGCCCTCGGAAACGGTGGTGTGGGGGGCATTCATCAAGTCGATCAGGCTCCTGCTTCCAGAGTTGCTCGGTCGTTTCCCGTCCCGCGCAGCACGTCGCGCGAGAGGAGGTCTTCTTCGGTTTCGCCGCGGACGATGATGCGTGCTTCGCCGTCCTTCACTGCAACCACAGGCGGGCGGGTGAGGTAGTTGTAGTTACTGGCCAGCGACCAGCAGTAGGCGCCTGTTCCCGGCACCGCAAGCAGGTCCCCATGCGTGGTGTCGCCGGGCAGGTAGACGCTGCGCACCACGATGTCACCGCTTTCGCAGTGCTTCCCGACAACGCGCGAGAGCACCGGCTCCGCGGCGGAGGTGCGTGAGGCAACCACAGCCGAGTAGTCGGCGTCGTACAGCACCGGGCGAGCGTTGTCACTCATTCCGCCGTCAACTGAGACGTAGCGGCGGGGGTGGGAGGCGCCGTCGACGTCCGCCTGCACCGTCTTGGTGGTGCCGGCGGTATACAGGGTGAAGGTGCTTGGTCCCGCGATGGCGCGGCCGGGCTCGATCGAGATCCGCGGCGCCCGCAGACCGTGCGCAGCGCACGCCTCACCGACGACGGCGGCCATTGCCTGGGCGATGGCTGCGGGTGAGCGCGGGGTGTCTTCCTCGGTGTAGGCGATGCCGTAGCCCCCGCCCAGATCGAGTTCCTTCAGTTCGACGCCGTGACGGTCCCGGACCTCGGCGAGGAAGCCCAGGAGGCGGCGCGCCGCCAGCTCGAACCCTGCGGACTCGAAGATCTGCGACCCGATATGGCTGTGCACTCCGAGCAGGCGGATGCATGGGTGGTCCAGTGCCGCAGCTACGGCTTGCGCCGCTGGTGATTCCGTGCCCGACGACGACGGCGCCAGCGACAGCCCGAACTTCTGGTCTTCGTGCGCGGTGGCAATGAATTCATGCGTGTGCGCGTGCACGCCTGGAGTGAGCCGGAGCATGACATTCGCGGTGGCGCCGCGGGCCTGGGCGAGCGCGCCGACCCGCTGCAGCTCATCGAGGCTGTCAACCACGATGCGGCCGACCTCGAGATCGAGCGCACGGTTCAGCTCGGCGTCGGATTTGTTATTGCCGTGCAGCGCGAGTTGGCGTCCCTGCAGGCCCGCGCGGAGCGCGACCGCCATCTCACCGCCGGACGCGGTGTCCAGGCGCAGGCCCTCCTCCGATACCCAGTGGGCCACCTCCGAACAGAGGAACGATTTGCCCGCGTAGTAGACGTCTACTCCCCCGCACAGGTCGCGGAACGCAGCGTTGAACGCCTCCCGGAAATTCCTTGCCCGGGTGCGGAAATCTGTTTCCGAGACCACGTACACAGGGGTGCCGAACTTCTCAGCGAGTTCGGTCACAGAAACACCGTCCACGGACACGGCGCCGCTTCGCGTCCTGGTGACCGTGGATGCCCACAACGCCGGGTTGAGCTCGTTGGCGTCAGCCGGGTAGGTAAGCCAGCCGGGAGCCAGAGGTGAGGCGGGCACGCTACATCCGTTCCGGCGCGGAGACGCCCAGCAGATCGAGGCCGTTGGCGAGCACCTGCGTCACGGCGTCATTCAGCCAGAGCCGGGTGCGGTTGGTGTCAGTGACCGGCTCATCGCCCAAAGGCGTCACGCGGCAGGCGTCATACCAGCGGTGATACGCACCGGCAATGACCTCGAGATGCCGTGCAACCCGATGCGGCTCACGGAACTTCGCGGCCTGCGCCACAACGGCCGGATAGGAACCGAGGTGGGCAAGCAGCTCGCTGTCCGCCGGCTGGTCGAGAGCACCGGCGTCAAACGCCGAGCGGTCAACTCCGGCGGCGGCAGCGTTGCGTGCCACGGCGCAGGTTCGGGCGTGGGCGTACTGCACGTAGAACACCGGGTTTTCGTTGGTGTTCTTCTTCAGCAGCTCCGGATCCAGGGACATCGCCGAATCAGCGGGAGACCTGCCGAGCGAGTACCGCAGCGCGTCCGCTCCCAGCCAGTCGAGGAGATCGCGGAGTTCAATGATGTTTCCGGCGCGCTTGGACAGCCGGGCACCATTCACCGAAACCATCTGTCCGATGAGCACCTCGATATTGGTGTCCATGTTGTCTCCGGCGCAGGCGGCGATGGCCTTCAGGCGGCCGATGTAACCGTGGTGATCGGCACCGAGCAGATAGATCTTCTCGGTGAAACCGCGGTCCTTCTTTGAAAGGTAGTACGCGGCATCTGAAGCGAAGTACGTCGGCTCGCCGTTGGCGCGGATGAGGACGCGGTCCTTGTCATCGCCAAAATCGGTGGTGCGCAGCCAGACCGCACCGCCGTCGTCGAACACGTGGCCCTGCTCGCGCAACCGGTCCACGGCCTGTTCCACAGCTCCGCCGGAGTGCAGACCTGTTTCGGAGAAGTAGACATCGAAGTGGACACGGAAGGCCGCCAGGGTCTCCTTGATGTCATCCATCTGCGCGCGGTAAGCAATGTCCCGGATCACAGGCAACGCTTCGTCGTCGGGCAGGTCCGCGACCTCGGGGCGCTCAGCGAGCACGGTGCGTCCGAGGTCGGTAATGTACTCACCCGGGTAGCCACCCTCCGGCGTCGGCCGGCCCTTGACGGAAGCCAGCACGGACGCGGCAAAGTTGTTCATCTGGGTACCGGCATCGTTGATGTAGTACTCCTTGGTGACCTCCGCACCGCTCGCGATCAGCACGCGCGCAAGGGAGTCACCGAGGGCAGCCCAGCGGGTGTGGGCCAGATGCAGGGGTCCGGTGGGGTTCGCGGAGACAAACTCCATGTTGATCACGTGGCCTGCGAGCGCGGCGTTGGTGCCGTAAACCGTGCCCGCCTCAACGATGCTCCGGGCCAATTCCCCGGCTGCAGCGGCGTCGACACGGATGTTGAGGAACCCCGGACCCGCGATCTCCACAGAAGCAACGCCGTCGAGCCCCTCCAGGCGGCCCTTGAGGAGTTCCGCAAACGCGCGCGGGTTCATTCCGGCCTTCTTCGACAGCTGCAGCGCGATATTGGTGGCCCAGTCCCCATGCTCGCGGCTCTTGGGCCGCTCAACCCGCACGTCCGAGGGCAGCTCCACATCGATCTCGCCGGCGGCTACGGCGTCTTTCAGGCATGAAGAGATTGCGGAGGAGAGTTCTTCGGGAGTCACTCATCCAGCATAACGGCGCGGGTCTAATCCCCCGGATTCTGTGACGGACGCCTTATTCGGGGTTCATCCGCACCGCGGCCCATCCGGAGGACCGCACTGAACCGAATCAAGTTCGCTAGCGTTGTACTTCGAGCGTAGACCGCCCCCAACTGCGTCTGAAACCAAGGAGATTCTGTGACCCCCGCCGTAAAAAAGCCATACCAGCGCTGGGCCCTGACGGGGCTGGCTGCCCTTTCCCTCCTGGGGTCGGCTGCCTGTGCTGCCAGCCCGACGCCGGCACCGGGCGCAGGTGGGGATGCCGCCAACGCGGCAGAACCGGACACCGCGGGGTCCGCAACCGGCGACTACGCCGACGGCACGTACTCGGCCACCGGCTCCTACCAGACCCCGGGTGGTGAGGAGGAGATCGGAGTAACGGTCACGCTTGCATCGGGCAGTGTCAGCGACGTACAGACAGAGCCGATGCCGAGCAATCCCACCACGGAGCTCTACCAGGGCAAATTCAGCAGCGGCATCGCGGAACAAGTCGTCGGAATGCCGCTCAGTGAATTGAACGTTGACAAAGTGTCCGGATCATCCCTGACCAGCGGCGGATTCAGCGACGCCATCGAGCAGATCAAGGGCGAAGCCGCACAGTGAGCCCCGCGGGCCAGTGGCAGCGGTTCAGCTTCGACGCCATTGGCACCGCTTGGCACATCGACACCCCTGCGGAGTTGTCGGCGGACGCGCTCGCCGTCATCGTCCTTGCCGTTGAACAGTACGACGCCGTCTACTCCCGTTTTCGACCCGACTCACTTGTTGCGGCGCTCGCCGGGGGCGGCAGCATCACCCTTCCGCCGTCCGGTGAGGCGCTGGGCGATCTCTACCGGATGCTCTACCGCCTCACGAATGGCGCCATGTCTCCCCTGGTGGGACGGTCCCTTGAACAACTGGGGTACGACGCCGGCTACTCCTTTGTGCCGTGCGGCGGCCCTGTGCCGGCTGCTGTCTGGGACGAGCAGTTCGAGTGGAGCGGGAGCACGATCCGGTCCGAGCGCCCGGTGACCCTGGATGTCGGCGCGGCCGGTAAAGGACAACTCGTTGACCTCGTGTCCAGAGCACTGCACGACGCCGGCTACCCGGAGCACACCATTGACGCCGGCGGGGACATGCTGCACCGGGGACCCACGCCGCTGCGGGTCGCCCTGGAGCACCCGTACACCGCTGATTCGGCGATCGGCGTGGTGGACCTCCAGGACCGCGCGCTGTGCGCATCCGCGTCCAACCGCCGCCGCTGGGCGGACGGCCTGCACCATGTCCTTGATGCCACAACCGGGCAATGCGTGGATACAGTGGTGGCTACCTGGGTACTGGCTGGCGACGCGATGATTGCGGACGCTCTCGCCACTGCCCTTTTCCTTGTTCCACCCGAGGTGCTGCTGGCCGAGTTCGACTTCGACTACGTCCTGATCAGCTCCGAGGGACGCGCGCAGTATTCCCTATCCCTGGCAGGAGCGTTGTTCTAGATGGCCGGACGGCTGAAGTGGCTTAGCAGGCTCGACACGTTCCTCGGCCGCGCCACCATGTATCGGCTCGTACTGATCCTGCTGCTGATCCTGGCGGCGTACGCGTTTGTCCTCTCTGCCCTCGGACTTCTTGCCTTCACACCGGCGGAACTCGGCGTGACCCTCGCCACCGCTGTTATCACCTCGTGGGGCGGCACGCGCGTCATGGCGATGATGCTTCGTGCGCGCCCGCACACGGAATCCTCAGTCATCACCGGCCTGCTGCTCTTTTTCGTGATGTTCCCCTCTGACGACGCCAGCGGTGTGGCCGGAATTGCGCTGGCGGGACTCCTGGCGTCCGCGTCGAAATACCTCATCGCCGTCCGCGGGCGGCACATCTTCAATCCGGCCGCGTTCGGAGCAGTGGCGGTAACGCTGCTGGGCCTTGGCGCCGCAGCCTGGTGGGCAGCCAATCCCGCCATGCTGCCGCTCGTGCTCCTCGCCACGCTCCTGATCCTCTACCGGACGCGGAAACTTCCGATGGGAGCCGTCTTCATCGTCCTCGCCGTCGGCATCCTGGTGGTGCGCCTCGCCGCCGGCGGCACTGATCCTGCCGCTGCCCTGCAGTTGGTCTCTGTGTCGTACCCCGTGCTTTTCCTGCTCGGTTTCATGCTGACCGAACCGCTGACCCTCCCGCCCCGGCGCTGGCAGCAGTTGCTCGTTGCGGGCGTCGTGGCAGTAGTACTGGCGCTGCAGATCAGTATCCCGCCGGTGTTCCTCGGGCCGGAGTACGCCCTGCTGATCGGAAACGCCGTCGCTTTCGGCATGGGCCAGCGGCGGCGCATCCGCCTGCGTTTTGAGGGATCGCGGCAGTTGACCCCGACCAGCGCGGAGGTCTCCTTCATTCCGGACAAACCCGTCCGGTTCGAACCCGGCCAGTACATGGAACTCACCCTTCCGCATGCGCGGGCGGACCGGCGCGGCTTCCGCCGCATCTTCAGTATCAGTTCAGCGCCCGACGACGGAACGGTACGTTTTGGCCTGCGCCTCTCGGACCCGCCCAGTTCCTTCAAGGCAGCACTGCTGAATCTCAGGCCCGGTGCTCAGGTCGATGCGACGAGTGTTGCGGGTGACTTCCTCCTTCCTGCCGATCCGTCAGTGCCGCTGATGCTGTTCGCAGGAGGTATCGGCGTCACGCCGTTCCTCAGCCAACTGCGCTCGCCTGGAGGAGCAGAACGCGACATCATCCTCATCTATGCTGTGAGCGCGCCGGACGAGCTCGGCTATGTCGATGAGCTGGTCAACTTCCGGGTGGTGCTGTTCTGTCCCGGAGATCCGGGACCACTGCCCGCTGCCTGGACGCATGGTGGCGGAAGCTTCCCCAGCGCCGATGAACTGCGCTCCCTTGTTCCGGACCTTGGCCGGCGGCGCGTCTATCTGTCGGGTTCCCCGAGTACTCTCGCGCGGGCCAAACCCGTCATCCGCGACGCCGGCGGCAGGTCCATCCGAACCGACGCTTTCCTCGGTTACTAGCGCTTTTCCGGCACTGCCGGCAGGGGTTTCGTTCCGCCAACTTTTCCCTGCTAAGCTTCATAAGTCCCTTTCGACCAGCGGTTGACACCGGTTGGCCGTGCCCTCGTAGCTCAGGGGATAGAGCGTCTGCCTCCGGAGCAGAAGGTCGTAGGTTCGAATCCTATCGAGGGCACTTTTCGTAGCTGCCGGGCTCCCGGCCAGAGCGCACCACCTAGACTGATCCCACGGACGAGTTACGCGGGAGGCCTTGATGCAGGTGCGCAGATTCGCCGTAGTGCGCGCCGAACCTCTCCTGCTTCTCGGCATCCTGACCCTGCTCCTTGTCGTGATCGCGGCCGGTTTCGTTGGCCCTCTCAGCGCTGTTGCCCCTGATCTGGAGCTGAACAATGGCGCCCTTCTTCCCACCGCTGAGCCCACCCCCTCCAGCACGGAGTCTGCACAGGACGAGTCGCAGGAGCTTCCTGATGCAACGGGTTCCTCGCTGCCTGTTGTGATCTTCACGATCGTTCTGCTCGTCTGCACCTTCTACCTGGTTTCCTTCCTGGCATCCCTTCGCCGCGAGAGGTTGCCGTACGCGGACCAGGTTGACTACGTGCATGATTCCAGCGCTGCCGGGAGCCCGGAGGCTGACCGGGGCGTCGTCGTCGACGGTCTCGCGCGCGCCGAAGCAGAACTGCACGGGCCGGCGGATTCGAGGAACGCGGTGGTTGCCTGCTGGCTCGCCCTTGAGCGCGCAACTTCGACTGCCGGCCTGCCGCGAATACGCCAGGAAACGACGTCGGAATACGCCGGACGGGTACTCACGGCTTTCAGCGCACCGGCGGCCCACGTCGCTGTTCTGCGTCGCCTCTATGACCGGGCCCGGTTCGGCGTCAACGCCGGCGCCCGGATGACTGAAGAAGACCTTGATAGCGCACGGACGAGCCTCGCTGCCATCAGTGCGGCTGTCAGTAGCCACGATCCGGCAGCTCGCCATCCCGGCCGGGCAACGCTCCGTCCTTCGATACGAAGGGATTACCCGTGACCGCGGGACAGTGGCGGGTAACCGCCCTGCTCGTGGTGCTCGCCCTCGCGTCCTCGATCTTCCTCACCGTCGATCCTGCGCACGCCGCGGTCCTGGTGACAGCGGCATTCATGGCCGGTGCGGTGAACGGCATCCTTGACAACCTTGACGCCGATCGCCTGCCTGCCTTGAGCACGCCGCCGCGGTCGAAAGGTTTGGCCGAGGTGCAGGCACTCGAATTTTCCCTGTCCGGCTCCCGATCCGGGCTGGGTGCGCGCGCGGTCAACCAATTGGCCGACGTGGCAGCTCAAGTGCTTGAATCGCGGCGGATGGACCCTTCCACCATTGGAGGAGCGCTTGGTACCCTTCTCGCTGCCCGGCGGGGAACGAACCCGTCAGCCGTGATTGACACAGGTGTGTTCGACGCTGCAATGGACCAGCTGGAGCAGCTGGTCCTGGCGGATCCGGGCCAGCTGCCCGATTCCCACCAGGTCCCCCAAACACCGAAGGATTACCTATGATGCGAGGCCTCCCGCCTGAAGAAGCCGCAGCTCGCTGCGGGAACGTCCTAAGCGAGATCGGAACCGTGGTGGCGGGAATGGACACCACGCTCAAACTCGCACTTGGAGCGGTTCTCGCAGGCGGGCATGTCTTGTTCGAGGACCTGCCCGGACTCGGCAAGACGCTCGCCGCAAAAACCATGGCGCAGGCTTTGGGACTGGAATTCCGACGACTGCAGTGCACACCGGACCTGCTGCCCTCCGACGTCACGGGTTCCTCCATCTTCGACCCGGCGGAACGCCGGTTCGACTTCGTGCCCGGTCCCGTCTTCACCAATCTGCTGCTGGCGGACGAGATCAACCGCACCTCACCCAAGACGCAATCAGCACTCCTGGAAGCCATGGCCGAAGCCCAGGTGTCGGTCGAGGGCCGCACCCTTGTCCTCGATCAGCCATTCCACGTATTCGCCACTGCTAATCCGATTGAGTTCGAGGGCACTTATCCCTTACCCGAGGCGCAGCTGGACCGGTTCCTCATCCGTGTCGACGTCGGCTATCCGCAGCCGTCGGCCGAGCAGGACATCATTCGCCGCCGCCTCGCCCGGGGCACGGAGGCCACCACAGTACGCACCGTGCTGGATCCCGGCGAACTCCTGGAGCTTCAAGGGGCGGTCAACCGCGTTGACGTCGATCCCGACGTCATTGACTATGCGGTACGGGTCACCGCCGCGACCCGCTCG
This sequence comes from Arthrobacter sp. Soil782, assembly GCF_001428435.1. Taxonomy (GTDB): domain Bacteria; phylum Actinomycetota; class Actinomycetes; order Actinomycetales; family Micrococcaceae; genus Arthrobacter_D; species Arthrobacter_D parietis. The sequence goes on along the minus strand of NZ_LMSO01000008.1, from coordinate 82,484 downwards.
CACGATGCCGTCGATGTCGGGGCCTCCCCTCGCGGTTCACAGGCGCTGGTCCTGCTGGGGCGTGCGCTGGCGCTGATGGACGGCCGGGCGTTTGTCCTTCCCGAGGACATCAAGCTGGGAACCAAACCCGTACTTGCACACCGGTTGACCCTGACGCCCGGTTCATGGGCACGCGGCATACGGGCAGTGGACGTCGTTGCAGAAGTTGTGGACCGGGTGGCTACTCCAACCACCGCGTCGGCCCATGAGCGGTAAGGGCGGCTTCCGCCCCGGAGGTCAGTGGAGTCTCGCCTCGATCACCATGATGGTGTGCGTCGTCGTCGGGCTGTTCATGGGCCGGCCAGACGTCGTCGTGCTTGGTCTTCCCCTCGCTTTTGCCGCCGCCTCAGGGTGGAGCGCACTCCGGCCGCCGCCGGCCCGGCAGGCACCATCCTCCGCTGGTATGGAGGCAACGACGTTCGGGATCGAGCCGGACCCTGGAGAGTCCGACGAGGGACGCCGCACCTTCCGCGTGGCCTCCGGCGGTCCAAGCGGCATCGCGCTGATTCAGGCCGCTGCCGCCGGAGGTCCAGCTGTCTCCGCCCTTGTGCTTCTCGGCGGGCCATTCGCTGTTTCGGTTCCCGTTCCGCGGTCAGGCCGAGCGAGGGTGCTCACGGTCGGAGCGGCCGCGCTGACCCTTGACGGCGTCATGCGTCAGGAGGCCCGGGAGCTTGAGCCCGTGCGGCTGACCGTTCTGCCGCGGGTCCGCGAAGCCAGGCTGCTTCCGCTGCCTCACCGTCTGCAGGGCCGCACCGGCGAGCATACCTCTCGAAGCATCGGAGACGGCGGGGAGCTTCGGAGCATTGACGAGTTCCGTCCCGGGGACCAGCTGCGACGCATTGACTGGCGGGCAACGGCCCGCCAGTCAGCGAATGAAGACCGCCTCTTCGTCCGCCGCTCCTACGCCCGCTCCGAAGCGGGCATCCACCTCGTTCTGGATACGGCACACGACTATCCCGCCCGGCTCCGCGCCTGGTTCCCGCTGCGCACTGAACCTGTGAACGCGCTCAGCTCGCTCCACCTCGCGCGGGAAGCAGCAACACTGCTCGCCGCGTCCTATCTTGCTGCGGGTGACCGGGTAGGGCTGAACGATCTCTCCGCCAGGCATTGGCCCGTGCGGGCCACGGGCGGGCACCGGCAGCTTGAGCTGATCCGCACCCAGCTCGCCCTGATGACGGCGTCCGGACGGCCCGAGCAGTCCTCACGCGATCCCGGCGCGCCGGCAGGTTCCCTCATCTACGTGATGAGCACGTTTACTGACGAGGAACCGGCGAGACTCATGCGGTTGTGGCAGGCGGCAGGTCACCGGGTCATCGGTGTGGACATTCTTCCAGCGCTGGAAGGCAGCGCCGTTTCCCCTTCCGGCCGCCGGGCCTCGCGCCTCGTGCTGCTAAGACGCCGCGAAGTGATGAATGCTCTGGCGGCGTCCGGGATGGCGGTTCTTGGCTACCGCGGCGGAGGATCGATCGACGCGGGCGGCGCGTTGGACTCGATTCCCGGACAACTTCCCCTCGAAACGGGGTTGGCGTCGCTGCGTCGGCCGACCGGGAGCTACCGGTCCGCGGTAGGCGGACCGGTATGAGTGGCAGGTTGAGTACACGCCCGCCGGAGGCCGACCGATCGCTGAATATCGGCCCCTCATTTTCGGCGGGTTGGCTGCGGATCTTCGCCTTCGCACTGTCTGCAGTGCTCGGTCTGTCGCTATGGCAGAACACTGCCCTGGTACTTCTGCCGCTGGCTTTCTTCGCGGCTTCGGTGCTGGTTCCATTCGTCCTGCTACCTCTTGGATCACTCCTGTTGATCGTGGGCAGCTATGCGGCGATCGTTCCGAGTGGATCCTGGGCGGTCTTCCCTTATGCCGCCGGAATCCATCTGCTTTTCGTGTGTTACGCCCTGCTGCTCGGCATCCCGCGACGGACCGACCTGAGCACAGCGGCGGCGCTGAAGTTCCTTGTTCGCGCCGGGAAGATTCAGATGCTTGTGCAGCCGGCGGCGGCCGTCGCCCTGCTCGTGCAGGACGCCGGAACTCAACCGGTGCTCGTCACTATCGCCTGCATTGTCCTGGCAGCGTGGACGTTCTGGCTGGTCAGGACGTTGCGGCGAAGCTAGCATTCCTGCCAAGTCCATGCGCCCAAAGGTCCCGCAGCAGCGCGATCTCGGCAAGATGATGGATCATCTCACGGTTGATGTGCTGTATGAGCGCAGCCATGGGAGCCTCTGCAAACGGACCTTCGGCAGGTCCCACCGGCCGCTCCAGGGCATCGGGTGAGAGTGCGGACACAGCACTGTGCCAGTGCGCGTACATGCCGTCCAATTGTTCGAGAGCCGCGACAGCTGTACCCGGATACTCATACGTTTCGTAGCTGACCGGCACACCGCCGAAGTGCGACTCCAGCCGCCCTCCCAGCACGCCGACCAGGATGTGGCCAAGCCGCCAGGCAATGGTGGTGACTGGAGCCGGCGCCGGTTCAGGAACGGCAAAGTCGATCGTATAGTCTCCGCTGCCGACCTGCAGCGGTGCTGTGCCCGTGCCGCGCGGTCCCACGCTCCAGCTACCGGGCACGGGCTCCCAGAAGTACTCGTCATCCCAGCCCTTCCAATCGTGGCCGCGCGTGATTCTTCCAGTGCCATTGAAGCTGGTCGGTCAGTTCCCTGCGAATGTCCATTGGTATTTCCTTCCGCGCGTGGGGACCATTTCAGTGTAGAAAGCATTGCGGACAGCAACTGTCCGCATGGATCGGTACCGTGGTGTCATGTTGGAAACCTCGGCGCGGCTGCTGCAGCTTCTTTCCCTGCTTCAACTCCGGCGCGAGTGGACTGGGCCTGCCCTCGCGGAACGGATGTCCGTCACCGAGCGCACCGTCCGCAGGGACATCGGCAAGCTGCGCACTCTCGGTTACCCTATTCACGCTTCCCCGGGCATCGCCGGCGGATACCAGTTGGGCGCGGGTGCCCAACTGCCTCCGCTGCTCCTCGATGATGACGAAGCCCTCGCCGTTGCCATCGGCTTGAGTGCCGTCACAGCGAGTCCTGTCTCGGGCCTCGGTGAAGCGTCGGTGAGGGCCCTCACCAAGTTGGAACAGGTCCTTCCCGGCAGGCTACGGCCGAAGTTCGCCGGACTGCGCACCGCCGTCACCCGGATGGCTGCGGTCAGCACACCGGTCAATCCGGAAGTGCTCACTGCTTTCTCAGCCGCCATTACGGAGCGTCGGGTGGTGGTCTTCCGGTATGAACGCCATGATGGTGAATCTTCCCGCCGGGTCGTTGAGCCGGTTCGCCTGGTGGACACCGGCCGCCGGTGGTATCTCGTGGCGTGGGACACCGGCCGGCAGGACTGGCGGACGTTCCGCGTGGACCGGTGCCGGAGCGTCCCCTCGCCGCGGGACAGATTTCCCGGACGTCCCCTTCCTGCCAGCGATCTTGCCGCCTACGTACAGAAATCCATCACACGTTCGCCGTATAGTCATGACGTGGTGGTTCGGATTCACGCCCCTGTTGCAGATGTCAGCCAGTTGGTCCCGCCCAATATCGCGGAACTCGAGGACGACGCCGGACGCACCATGATGCGGTTCGGCGCAGATTCGCTCGATTGGCCACTGATGCATGTCGCCGCTCTGGGCTTCGATTTTGACATCCTCGAACCTCTCGCACTTCAGGAACACGCCCTCACTGTTGCCGCGCGGCTGATCCACGCGGCCGGACCCACCGCCCACGCCACGGCGCCCGGTGACGGTCATGGACCAGTTTCACGTTCGTCATAGGCTGGATCCGGCACACAAGGACAGGAGACCACCATGGTTGAAGCAGAGCACGCGGAGACGACGGTCGATGAGGTAATGGCCGAGCTTGCCGCGCTCGAGGACCCGAAGATGCGCGCGGTGAACCTCAGGCACGGCGATGACCACGGAGTGAACCTCAGCAAGCTGCGTGCGCTCGCCAAGCGCCTGAAGACGCAGGAGGTGCTGGCCTCTCAGCTCTGGGAGACAGACGACACCGCAGCGAGGCTCCTCGCGATTCTGATCTGCCGCCCCAAAACACTCCGACCGGATGAGCTGGATGCGATGCTGCGCACGGCACGCGCACCCAAAGTCGAGGACTGGCTCATCAGCTACGTGGTGAAGAAGAATCCGCACGCGGAGGATCTGCGCCTCACCTGGTTTGCTGATCCGGATCCGGTGGTCGCCGGCGCAGGCTGGGCGCTGACCGCGGACCGGGTGGCGAAGAACCCCGATGGGCTTGACCTGCCGGGTCTTCTGGATGTCATCGAGACGGAGATGAAGAACGCACCCGACCGCCTGCAGTGGGCCATGAATACCTGCCTGGCCCAGATCGGGATCGCACACCCCGAACACCGCACCAGGGCGCTGGAGATCGGCGAGCGGCTGGAGGTCCTGAAGGACTACCCGACCTCCCCCGGCTGCACCTCGCCGTTCGCACCCGCATGGATCAACGAGATGGTGCGTCGACAGGAGGCCGGATAGGGCTGCCGGATGGCTCCGAGTAAACTTTGAAGTAATCATGTCGCTGACAATCACTTACCCTGCCCAGCTCCCGGTCTCGGAACGGCGGGCAGACATCATGGCTGCCATCGCAGCGAACCAGGTCACCATCATCGCCGGCGAAACGGGCTCGGGAAAAACCACGCAGATTCCCAAGATGTGCCTGGAGCTCGGCCTTGGCCGGTCCGGAATGATCGGCCATACCCAGCCGCGCCGCCTGGCAGCCCGCACCGTTGCCGAACGCATCGCCGAGGAGTTGGACGTCAAGCTCGGGGAGGAGGTTGGCTACCAGGTCCGGTTCACCGGCGAGGTGGGCAGGAGCACGCGCATCAAACTGATGACGGACGGCATCCTGCTCGCCGAGATCCAGCATGACAAGCTGTTGAAGAAGTACAGCACCATCATCATCGACGAGGCCCATGAGCGCAGCCTCAACATCGACTTCATTCTGGGCTACCTCAAGCGCATCCTGCCCAAGCGCCCCGACCTGAAGCTCATCATCACCTCAGCCACCATCGATCCGGAGCGCTTTGCGAAGCACTTCGCCGCTGATGAGGCAGCGCCGGATAAACAGCCAGCGCCTATCATCGAGGTGTCCGGGCGGACCTACCCGGTGGAGATTCGTTACCGCCCGCTCAGCCAACCCGCCGGTGACACAGGGTCTGACGCTGAGTTCGGCGCACAGGACGAGCTTGAGGAAGACCGCGACCCGCTGGACGCTGTGTGCGACGCCGTTGACGAGCTTGCCCGTGAAGCGCCCGGCGACATCCTGGTCTTCTTTTCCGGCGAGCGCGAGATCCGGGATGCAGCCGATGCACTCCGCGCGCGCGTGCAGGTGAACCCGCGGCTTCGTGGCACGGAGATCCTGCCCCTCTTTGCCCGCCTCTCCCTGCAGGAGCAGCACCAGGTCTTCAAGCCGGGCGGGACGGGACGGCGCATTGTCCTCGCTACCAATGTCGCCGAAACTTCACTGACCGTTCCCGGGATCAAGTACGTCATTGATACCGGAACCGCCCGCATTTCCCGGTATTCGCACCGTACCAAGGTGCAGCGGCTGCCTATTGAGCGGGTGTCGCAGGCCTCTGCGAACCAGCGGTCCGGCCGCTGTGGCCGCGTATCCGACGGCATAGCGATCCGCCTCTACTCCGAGGAGGACTTCGAATCCAGACGCCCCTTCACGGATCCGGAAATTCTCCGTACCAATCTCGCTGCGGTCATCCTTCAAATGACGGCCATGGGAGTGACCCGCGGCCCGAAGGACGTCGCAGCCTTCCCCTTCGTGGAGCCACCGGACTCGAAAGCAATCAACGACGGCGTCACGCTCCTTCGCGAGCTCGGCGCGCTTAGCGCGGACGGCAGCATCTCGCCGGTGGGTCGGCAACTGGCCCAACTGCCCGTTGATCCGCGGCTCGGGCGCATGATCGTTGAGGCCGGGCGCCGCGGCTGCACCAAAGAGGTCATGGTCCTGGCTGCGGCACTTACCATCCAGGACCCGAGGGAGCGGCCGCAGCCGGACCAGGCTGCGAAGCTCCAGAGTGCAACCGAAAAACACCGCCGGTTTGCGGATGAGAAGTCAGACTTCACGGGATACCTCAACCTGTGGCGGTACCTGCAGGGGCAGCAGAAGGAACTGTCCTCCACCCAGTTCAGAAAATTGTGCCGCAACGAATTCATCAATTACCTGCGCGTACGCGAGTGGCAGGATCTCTTCGCTCAGCTGCGGCAGCTCGCGAAGCCGCTAGGGATCACACTGGCTCCCAGCGAAGTGGATCCGGTTGGCCGCCATGATGCGATCCACATCAGCATGCTGTCCGGCCTGCTCAGCCACATTGGCCTCTACGATCAGCGCAAGCGCGAATACTCAGGCGCGCGCGGCACCCGCTTTGCCATTTTCCCGGGCAGTGCGCTGTTCAAGAAGAGCCCCGATTGGGTGATGGCCGCGGAGCTGGTGGAAACTTCCCGGCTATGGGCGCGTGTGGTGGCAGCGTTTGATCCTCTCTGGGCCGAGGAGGTGGCGCCGGATCTGGTGAAGCGCAGCTATAGCGAGCCCCATTGGTCCCGCAAAATGGGCTCGGTCATGGCCTATGAGAAGGTCACCCTCTACGGCGTACCGATTGTGCCCCAGCGGCGCATCAACTATGGCCGCATCGACAGGGAGCTGGCCCGTGAGCTCTTCATTCGCCATGCCCTGGTGGAGGGCGACTGGCGCACCCATCACAAGTTCTTCCACCGCAACAAGGCGCGCATCGCCGAGATCGAAGAGATGGAAAACCGGATGCGCCGCCGCGACCTCATGGTGGACGACGAAACACTGTTTGCCTTCTACGATGCCCGCGTGGGGCAGGATGTGGTGTCCGAGCGCCACTTCGACAAATGGTGGAAGCAGGCACGCCAGGACCATCCGGATCTGCTGGACTTCAAGCCCGAGGAACTGCTCAGCCGCGATGCCGACCTTGACGAGACGGCATTTCCGAAGACATGGCACCAGCAGGGCTTTGACCTGCCGCTCCGTTACGAGTTCTCCCCCAACATCCCGGGTGCCTCGGACGGCGTCACGGTGCAGGTGCCCATCCTGTTCCTGAACCAACTGGAGCCTGCCCCTTTCCAGTGGCAGATTCCCGGGTTGCGCGTCGAACTGGTTGCCGCGCTCATCAAATCGCTGCCCAAGCAGGTGCGCAAGAATTTCATTCCCGCACCCGACGTTGCACGGAGCGCCGTCGATGCCCTGCACGCCGATTTCGATCCGGGCAGGGACGCACTTGAGCCATCGCTGGAACTGGCCCTGCGCAGGTTGAAGGGACACATCATTCCCCCCGGATCCTGGAACCGTAATGCCCTGCCGCCGCACCTCTTGATGAGCTTCGAGGTGGTGGACGGGAACGGACGCATTCTGGATGAAGACAAGGATCTGCAGGCGCTCCAGGAGCGGCTTGCCGCGCAGACCCGGCGGGCAATCGCTGAATCACTCGGGGCCACCCCTGGATCTGTTCAGCGGATCTCGCAGGCAGCAAGCCGAAAGCAGGAGGCAGCGCCGTCGTCGTCACCGTCAGCGTCGCCAGCGGCCACACCAGGCATCAAGGAGGTCAGCGGCGCAACCGCGTGGACTTTCGGAACCATCCCGCGGGACGTTTCCAGGCTTGTCGGCGGTCACCGGGTGACCGGGTATCCCGCGCTCGTAGCTGAGGATAACGCTGTCGGACTCAGGGTTTTCCCCGACGCCGCCGGGCAGGCAGCTGCCATGCGGGCGGGCGTTATCCGCCTGCTTGCGCTGCGGGTTCCTAGCCCCGCGCGCTACGTCCTTGAGCACCTGAGCAACGCCGAGAAGCTCACGTTCAGCCAGAATCCACACGGCAGTGTCGCGGCGCTGATTGAGGACTGCGCCATCGCGGCCATCGACAAGCTCACGCCCGAGGAGCTGCCGTGGACCGTCAGCGAGTTCGATGCGCTGTACGAGAACGTCCGCGCCGAACTCATCGATACAGTGTTCATCGTTACGGCAACGGTTGAGAAGATCCTCGCAAGTGCACGCAGGATCGAAAAGCGACTGAAAGGCACCACGAGTCTGGCGCTCATCACCGCACTCAACGATGTGAAGAGCCAGCTTGAGCAGCTCGTCTTCCCCGGTTTTGTCGCAACGACCGGATACGCGCAACTGACCCATCTGCCGCGGTATCTTGCCGGCATCGAAAGGCGGCTCGAGAAACTGGAGACCAACGTCCAGCGCGACGGCGTGAATACCGCAGCAGTGCAGCGCCTGGAAGACGAGTACGACGACGCCGTGGCTGCAGTGGCTCCACACGGACGGCCCGTGCCGCCGGCGTTACGACGGGTTCGCTGGATGCTCGAGGAACTCCGGATCAGCCTGTTCGCCCAGGAGTTGGGAACCGCCTACTCGGTCTCCGAGAAGCGCATCCGGACAGCCTTGGGAGAAGCACTCGCCGCCTGAGAACCGGGAAATTTTGCGCAGCTCCGGCGGGTTCCGGACGCTTGGAACCCGCGGAAGCTGCACAAACTTTCGGTTGCGGGTTCAGTCAGGGACGTTGTCGCCGAACCCTGCGCTTCGCAGGCCCGCGCGGAGCCGTTCCGCATTTTCGTCGAGCTTCGCCGGATCGGGATTATGGTCCACGTTGTGTACGTCAAAGTCAGCCGGGCTCTGCGTCGGCCAGATGTGCACATGCACGTGCGGAATTTCGTAGCCCTCCATGAGCACTCCGATGCGCCGGGCGTGAAAGGCTGACTCCTGAACTTTGGCAATTTTCTGCGCCACATCCATGACCTTGCCGAGCAGGTCCGGGTCCAGGTCCACCCAGTGCGCAACCTCGTGGCGCGGCACCACCATGAGGTGCCCGTCAGTGATGGGCTCTATGGTCAGGAACGCCACCACGTCCTCGTCCTTCCAGACGAAGCGACCCGGGATTTCCCCGGCGATGATCCTGGTGAACAGCGTGCTCATAAGTCCTCCTTCAGGGATCCGGCATCAAGCACGAAGCGGTACTTCACGTCGCCTGCAACCATGCGGTCATACGCGGAGTTGAGCTGGTCAGCAGAAACGAGTTCTATATCCGATGCCACCTGGTGCTCGGCGCAAAAATCAAGCATCTCCTGGGTTTCTGCGATACCGCCGATGAGTGAGCCCGCGTACTTGCGTCTCTTCCGGACCAGCAGTCCCGGGTCGACGGCGGGCATCGGGTCCGCCGGCAGCCCGAGCTGGAACAGGGCACCGTCCAGGCGAAGTGCGCGGATCAGGGGGTTCAACTCGTGCGGCGCCGCCACCGTATCGATGACGACGTCGAGCGTGTTGGCAACGGCTGCCATGGCATTCGCATCCCTGGACAACACCACGTGATCCGCTCCCAGTTCGCGTGCGGCGTCCACCTTGCCGGACGAGGTGGTGAAGACCGTCACCTCCGCCCCCATCGCCTTGGCGATCTTCACCGCCAGATGTCCGAGGCCACCGAGCCCGACGACGCCGACAGCGTCACCTTTCTCCACGCCGAAGTGGTTCAGCGGCGAGAAGGTGGTGATGCCGGCACAGAGCAGCGGCGCAGCGGCGGCAGGGTCCATGGACTCTGGTATCCGGAGAACGTAGCCCTCATTCACGACAATCGAGGTCGAGTAGCCGCCCTGGGTGACTTCACCGTCGCGCCTTCGATCCGGTGTGCCGTAGGTAGCCGTCATTCCGTTGACGCAGTACTGCTCCAGCCCGTCCATACAGCTCTCGCATTCGCGGCATGAGTCCACCATGCAGCCGACTCCCACCCTGGCGCCGACCGCAAAGGACGTCACGGACTCCCCAACCCGGGTGACCCGGCCTACAATCTCGTGGCCGGGCACCAGGGGGTAGCGGGCAGTGCCCCATTCGCTGCGGGCTGCATGGACATCCGAGTGGCATAGTCCGCAGTATTCGATGGCGATTTCGACGTCGTCGTGCTCAGGTTCCCTGCGTTCGACGGTTGTGCGTCCCAGTCCGCTGGCGGCCGAGGTGGCAGCGTAGGCGTGTGCGATGCTCATAACGGCTACTCTCTCACGGCCGAACGCCTGCAACCGAGCCCGTCCGGTGCAGGATCAGGGACCGGTGGCCACCGGCAGATCCGCACGCTGGGACCACTGCGACCATGAGCCGGGGTAAAGCGCCGCCTGATAGCCGGCAACCTCAAGCGCAGCGATCTCGTGCGCAGCAGTGATACCGGATCCGCAATAGACGCCAACCTCTGCTGTCTCGGTAATGCCCAATGCAGCAAAGCGCCGGCGCAGTTCCGCCGGCGGAAGGAAAGTTTTCTCCGGTGTCAGGTTTTCGGAGGTGGGAGCGCTGGAGGCACCGGGAATGTGCCCGGCCTTCGCATCGACCGGCTCGGTCTCGCCCCGAAAGCGTTCAGACGCCCGGGCATCAAGCAGCACGCCGTTCCCAGCCAGAGCGAGAACGCCGTCGGCCGTCGTCAGGACCGGCATGTGTCCGGAACTCAGGGTGACTTCGCCCAGGCAGTGCTGCTCCTCGCCCCGCTCCGTCTCATACCCGGCCGCCTGCCACGCATTCAGTCCGCCATCGAGTAGATAGACGCTGGTGAGGCCCGCATCGCGAAGCAGCCACCAGAGGCGTGCTGCCGAAAGGTTCCCCGTGTCGTCATAGGCAACAACCACATCGCCGTCGTTGATGCCCCACTGACGGGCCGCCTCCTCGAGCGCGGCCGGTTCCGGCAGCGGGTGCCGTCCCTCCGCTGCTGATGGACTGGAGCACAGCTGCGTTTCAAGGTCAACGTAGACGGCGCCGGGAATGTGAGCTGATCGGTACTGCTCGTGACCGTGGGGGTTGCCCAGCGTCCAGCGAACATCCAGCAGGACGGTCTGCTGACCGGAGGTCATCCGGTTTCGCAGCGCCTGCACGTCCATCAGAGTCTCCATGAAGATCTCCTTATGAATGTGTGACCGGTGGCACACCGGTCACAGGTGTGAGCCAAGTTCACCACAGCTCCGCGGTCCCCTCCAAGCCGGCGGCGCACCCTGGTGGCCAAGCTGGCAGGGCTCTGGTCCTGAAGGGCATCACGGGGTACAAAAGGGTAATGACAGCTTCACTGGTGCTCGGTCCCATGCTCCGGTATGTCGATGAAACCTCGGCGACGCTATGGATGGAAACCAGTGCAGCCTGCACGGTCGAGTTGCGCGCGGATGGAAAGACGTGGACCGCTGCCACGTTCGGCGTCCATGGTCATCACTATGCGCTGGTCGAGGCGGAGCATCTTCCGCCGGGCACCACCGTGGAGTACACACTGGACATAGCCGGCGAGCGCGCGTGGCCGGAACCTGCCTCTGAATTCCCTGCACCGTCCATCCGTACCCTTCATCCTCAGGGGCGGCTGCGCCTCGCCTTCGGCTCATGCCGGACCAGCGTCCCGCATGACGCGCTCGGCAACGCCGGCCACGGCGTCGACGCGCTGCGCGCCTTCGCCCTGCATCAGGCCCACAACAACGACGACGGTGCCCGCCCCGATCTGATCGCCTTCCTCGGCGATCAGGTCTATGCGGATTCCACGAGTAAGGAGATGCAGGACTTCATCCGTTCACGGCGCTCCCTTGATGATCCGCCGGGTGAGGAACTGAAGGACTACGAAGAGTATGCCCACCTGTACAAACTCGCCTGGTCCGACGACGCCAACCGCTGGCTGCTCTCCAGCGTTCCCAGCGCGATGATGTTCGACGACCATGACATCCGCGACGACTGGAATGCCTCCCTCACGTGGCGGGAGAAAATGCACGGCACCTCCTGGTGGCAGGGCCGCATCGTTGCCGGACTCGCCTCCTACTGGGTATATCAGCACCTCGGAAACCTTTCTCCGGTTGGACGCGCCGACGACATTCTCTGGCAGAGAATCCGCGCCCATCAGGGCCCTGACGAACTCGATCTCACCGCGGACCTCGAAGCCTTCGCCGAACGGGCGGACGCCGAGCCGACCAGCTACCGCTGGAGCTATTGCCGGGACATCGGGGACGTTCGGATCATCACTGTCGATTCACGTGCGGCACGCGTGCTCGATCCCGGGCGGCGCTCACTTCTGGATGATGCCGAACTCGCGTGGCTGGACGAACACTTCCGGGGCGGAGTGCGGCATTTGATCATTGCGACCTCGCTTCCGTTCCTCCTTCCGCGCGGGCTGCACCATATCGAGTCGTGGGACGAAGCCCTGGCAGAGGGTGCCTGGGGAAAGCGGGGGTCGCGGATCGGCGAGGCGCTGCGGCAGGCACTGGACCTTGAGCACTGGGGCGCGTTCCAGCGCAGCTTCAAGGTGGTCGCGGACCTCGCGACCGAGGTTGCTGACGGCAAGCGCGGGCCGGCACCCGAAACCGTGACCTTCCTCTCCGGTGACGTGCACTTTTCCTACATAGCAGAGGTTGAACGGTCCTCGGGCAGCCGGATCATCCAGGCCGTGTGTTCCCCGATCCGCAACCCGCTCCCCCGCGCTCTGCGCTTTGCCACAGTGGTGATGTCCTACGGCGTCGCGGGTCCCGTGGGAGCACTGGCTGCCCGTTCCGTGAAGGTGCCGAAGCCGCCCTTCTCCTGGAAGAGCATCAGGGGTCCCTGGTTCGACAACAACCTGGCGGTTCTTGAAGACACCGACGACGGGTTGAACCTGCGCTGGGCAACCGGTGCCACTGACGGCGATCCGCGCGCTCCGCAGCTGAAGGAAGTTGCAACCTACACCGTTTCACCGCGCAGCCCGGAATCCCGGAAGTCGCCGGATGGATGATGCCCGAGGCTCAGAGCTCGACGCTCCGGCCTGGATCCAGGTGCTCGAAGTCCGTCCCGTAGTGCTTCCCCAGCCGGGAGACGTGCCCCTCGACCATCGCCAGTCCGGTCCCGTTCAGCAGTGCGTCATGAATCTGGTGCGCCCTCTCTGCGCGGACTGAGGTGACGAAATCGATCACCTCAGCCGTCTTCGACCACGGCGCGTGAACCGGCACGAGGAGCGTCTGCACCTGCACGCCGTGAGGAACGATGAACGAATCGCCCGGGTGGTAGAGGGCACCGTTAATCAGGTAGCCGATGTTCCTCACCACCGGGATGTGCGGATGGATGAGGGCGTGTTGTCCGCCGAAGGTCTGCACCGTGAAGCCGGCGATGGTGTAGCTGCGCTCCGGTTCCACTGAGTGCACGCGCGCGGCCGCGCCGTCATCGTCCAGCGCCTCCCTCAACTGGGCAGCGACGCCCTGGGGTGCATACACCTCCAGTAGTGAGTCGGCGCGGACGGCAGCGCTGATTCGTTCCCTGTCGAAGTGGTCGGCGTGTTCATGGGTAATCAGGACCGCCGCTGCGCCGGACACTGCCTCCTCGACTTCGGAGAAGTTCCCGGGATCCAGGACAAGAGCTGTCCCGTCCTTCTCGACCCGGACGCACGCGTGGGTGTACTTGGTGAGCAACATGCGCCCACACTACCGCCGTCGCGACGCTCCGTCTCCGGTTCCGCGCAACCGATAGGGACAACGGCCGGTGCTACCCTTGACCCGGGTTCAATCCGGAGCATCGGTCCGGAAATCCACTGCAGATTCCGAGAGTGAGGTGACCTAAGCGGACATGCCAGCTGAAGCAGGCCAACCAACACGCAAGGGCTCGGAACAGCGCGTCACACGGCAGCGCCGGGCAGTCAGCGCAACCCTCGATGAGCTGGACGACTTCGTCAGCACTCAGGAGCTCTACCGCAAAATGCACGAGCGCGGCGAGTCGGTCTCGCTGGCAACCGCCTACCGGATCCTTCAGTCAATGGCCGACGACGGCCTGGTGGATGTGCTGCGGAACGGCGAGGGAGAGGCTGTTTACCGCCGGTGCGCCGTCGAACATCACCACCATCACCTGCTCTGCCGCAGGTGTGGACGGGCAGTGGAAATCGAAGCGCCGGCGGTCGAGCAGTGGGCTGCCCGCATGGCGCAGGAGCACGGGTACACCGAAGTTGCGCACACGGTTGAGATTTACGGGCTGTGTCCGGAGTGCAGCGCCGCAAAGGCTTAGGCGGGCTGGACGGCCCGGGATTCCGACGCCGTCGCCTTCTGTGCGCGACGCCAGCTGATAGCTCTGCACACCAGGTAGATCACGAAGGAAATGGTGGTCACGTAGGGACTGATGGGGATCCGTCCACCGAGCGCCAGCAGGATCCCACCAACCACCGATGTGCACGCGAATGCGACGCTCAACAGCACCACCAGCCGCGGTGACGAGGTGACCTTGAGCGCTGCCGCAGCGGGAGTGATCAGCAGCGCGAGCACCAGCAGGGCGCCCACCACCTGGATGGACAGCGCCACGGAGACTCCAAGCAGGAACATGAAGACCAGCGAGAGACCGCGCACCGGCACACCGCGTGCCTCTGCAAGATCGGGGTCCACACTGGCAAAGGTCAGCGGACGCCAGATGGCGCCAAGGGCAACCATGACGACGACGGCACAGCCTGCCAGGAGCGTCAGTTGAACCTGGTCAACTGAGACGATCTGCCCCGTGAGCAGACCGAACTTGTTGGCCGCCCTGCCCTCGTAAAGGGCCAAAAACAGGATGCCCAATCCGAGCCCGAACGGCATGATGACGCCGATGATCGAGTTACGGTCGCGTGCCCGGATGCCCATCAGTCCAAGCAGGAGCGCAGCGATCACTGAGCCGATCAGCGAGCCGAACACCACATTGGCCCCGATCAGCAGTGCGAAGGCAGCTCCGGCGAAGGAGAGTTCGGCAATGCCGTGAACTGCGAAGGCAAGGTCCCGCATCATTACGAAGGTGCCGATCAGGCCGCCCAGCAGGCCCAGCACTGCGCCGGCCCAGATCGAATTTTGCACCAGCGGCAGGAGTTCGCTGTAGTTGTCGAACGTGAAAACGGCCTGGAGCATCTCCTCGAACGTCATGGCTGCGCTACTTCCGCGTGGTGGTGGGTGGTTGCATCCGGCAGGCCCACGACAACAATGCGGCCGTTGTTGTGGATGACGTCCACCCTGCTGTCGTAGAGGTCGGACAGCACTTCGCTGGTCATCACGTCCTGTGGCCTGCCCACGCGGAACTGTCCGCCTGCCAGATAGAGGACGCGGTCAACATAATCGATGATCGGATTGATCTCATGCGTCACGAAGACAACGGCGGTGTTGTGCTTACGGCATTGATCATTGATGAGCCGGCTCACCGCCTGTTGGTGGTGGAGGTCCAGTGAAAGCAACGGTTCATCGCACAGCAGTACCTGCGGGTCGGTAGCCAGCGCCTGCGCGGCACGCAGGCGCTGCTGCTCGCCGCCGGACAGTCGCCCGACCGGCGCATCCGCATACGACGACGCGCCCACCTTTTCCAGGAGGGCATCCACGGTTCGCCGGTAGGTTGCGCCGCCTCGGCGAAAACCCCAGCGGTGCCCGTCCACTCCCAACCCCACCAGGTCCCTCGCACGCAGGGGGGTCTCCGGCGCGAATGACTTCTGCTGCGGTATGTAACCGAATGCCCGGCTTCCACGGTGCAGTGCGTGGCCGTTCACGGTGGCTGTCCCCGAGTCCAACTCCTGCAAGCCCAGGAGAACCCGCAGCAAGCTGGTTTTCCCCGACCCGTTGGGACCAAGCACAGCGAGGAACTCACCTGGCCGGATGTCCAGCTCCAGGTCATGCCACAGGCTCCGGCGACCAAAAGAGAGCGAGGCTGAGCGCAGGCTCACCACAGGGTGAGCGGCAGCATCGCCGTCGTCGTCGGTGACCATGAAGTTTCCTAAAGCCGTGGGAGGGAGGGTCTTGGCCAATTCTGTCAGGACTTCAGGGCTTCAGCGATGTTCTCGACGTTGGCGCTCATCCAGGAGAGGTAATCCTCGCCCTCCGGAAGCGTCTCAGTGAACTGAACGACCGGCACGGACGCGGCCTCGGCGGTACTTCGGACCGCCTGTGTCTGCGGGCCTTCGGTTTGCTCGTTGTAGGCCAGGAAGGCAACGGACCGGCTCTGAACGAGTTCCTGCATCTCGTTCAGCGCCGCCACGGGCACATCGGCCCCCTCCTCGATGGCCTCCGTGTAATCGGCGGGGGTGGCATCCTTCAGCCCGGCGGCCTCCAGCAGGTAGGCGGGAACAGGTTCGGTTGCGGCCACGGTCCTACCGTCCGCCTCCGAGGCCAGGGCCTCGGCCTGGCCCTGCAGCCCTGCGATTTCCTCTGCGAACGTGTCCGCGTTGCTCTCATAGGTGTCTGCATTAGCCGGGTCCAACTCAGCGAGCTTTTCCCCGATAGCATCAGCAAGGTCTGCCATGGCATCGAGGTTGTACCAGACGTGTTCGTTGAAGGATCCGTGGTCATGCTCGTCCTCCGAGTGCGCCTCCTCCTCCGCGTGGGCTTCATCCTCGGGAGCTACGCCCGAAATCCCGACGGCGCTGAGCACGTAGTCATGATCCATTTCCACCGAGTCGGCGAGCTGGTGAAGGAAGGGATCATAACCTCCGCCGTTTTCCACCAGCAGGTCAGCTTTGGACACAGCGAGTTTGTCCTGCACTGTCGCCTCATAGGAGTGCGGATCCTGGCTAAGGCTGTTGACGATCGCCGTTACCTCGACGTTCTGGCCTCCCACGGTTTCAACGATGCTGCCGTAGACATTCGTGGAGGTCACAACTTGCAGGGCTCCCGACTCTGCCGCCTCTCCGGCGCTGCCGGCGTCCTGTCCGCAGCCGGCCAGAGCCAGCGGAAAAAGGGCTACAGCGGTGAGCGCCGCCGTCGTTCGCGCGGAAATGCTGCGCATGAAGGTCCTCGATCTGTTCCAGGGGATAGCAAAGCGGTTCAAGTGGATGGACCAACTCTAACCTAAACGCGAATCATTCGCATTTCGCTCCGGTGCAGCCCGCTCCGGTGCAGCCCGCTCGCAGGAGTAGGGAGCCGAAGCGCTCGCCTAGCGTGCTTCTGTGGTGCCGAGGCTGAAGCCTTCCTGAAGCGATTCGCCGGTTCTCCTCAACCCCTGGTTCTGCGTAGCATCGCGGATTTCGCCAATCAACTGCTCGATGACGTCCTCCAGAAAGAGAACACCGCGCGCCTGGCCGTCCTGCGTCATTACACGAGCAAGGTGGGATCCAGTGCGCTGCATGGTGGCCAGCGCGTCCTCGATCTCATCGTCCATGCTCAGGTTCGCAAGCGCACGAACCTTGTTTTCCGTAATGGGCCTGGCGTACGCCTGTTCCGGCATGGACATGACATCTTTCAAGTGCATATAGCCGGTGAGATTGCCGAGTTCATCCACCAGCACAAAACGGGAGAACCCGGTGCGGCCGACCGCCCGCTCAAACTCCTCGGGAGTGGAATCGGTTCCGAGGGTAACCAACTCATCCAACGGGACCATGACTGTCCCTGCTGTCTGCCCTGAAAACTCCAGTGCGCTGCTGATCAGCCCGGCGTCGTCATCCACGAGCCCGTGGCGCGTCGATTCCTGCACAATGGACTGCACCTCTTCCAACGTGAAGGACGAGGTCACCTCATCCTTCGGCTCGATGCGCAGGGCGCGCAGGATGTGGTTGGCGGTCCAGTTCAGGCTGGAAATCACCGGGTGCACAACCTTCGCTACCATAACGAGCGGCGGCGCGAGGAGCAGGGCAGCCTTGTCAGCTACCGATACCGAAATGTTCTTCGGCACCATTTCACCGAACGTCACATGCAGGAACGTCACGAGCGCCAGCGCGATACCGAATGCAATGCCGTCCGCAAGGCCTCCCGGCAGACCGATCGCCTCAAGCGGTACCACCATCAGATGGTGGATGGCAGGCTCGGCCACCTGAAGAATGAGCAGCGAACATACGGTGATGCCCAGCTGCGCGCAGGCAAGCATGAGCGAGACGTGTTCCATCGCCCAGAGCGTAGTGCGCGCCCGCTTGGACCCCTCCTCCGCGAGCGGTTCGATCTGGCTCCGGCGTGCGCTCATGATCGCGAATTCCGCACCGACGAAGAACGCATTGCCGATCAACAGAAGGACCAGCCAAAGAATTCCTGCCCAGTCGCTCATCGGATGCCCCCTACTGACGAGGCGCCGTCGCCGGACTGCCCGGATTCCGCGGGCTCGACCGGGAGGAAGCTGATGCGGTCAATGCGGCGCCCATCCATGCGTTCCACCTCGAGGATTCCACCGGGCACCTCCACCCGGTCACCGACCTCGGCGATCCGGCCCAGGACAGACATCATGAAACCGCCGACCGTCTCATAACCTGCTTCATCGGGCACCGACAGGTGCGGGACCTGGTCGCTGACTTCGTCCGGGCGCATGATTCCGGGGAAGAACCAGTTCCCGGCGGCGCTTTGCAGTACACCGGGCTTGAGCTTGTCGTGTTCATCTGCCACCTCGCCGACGATCTCCTCGACCAGGTCTTCAAGCGTGACCACACCAGCCGTGCCGCCATACTCGTCCAGCACCACAGCGAGCTGCAGGTTGGCCTCCCGGAGCTCGCTGAGCAGGGAATCAAGATGCACCGTCTCGGGAACTCGGAGCACGTCGGTCATGATGGTGCCGGCCGGCAGTTCGGCACGTCTGGACCGCGGCACGGCGACCGCCTTCTTGACGTGCACCACGCCGCGGATGTCATCCGGCGATTCCCCGATCAGCGGGAACCGGGAGTATCCGGTCCTGCGAGCCAAATCAACCACGTCTGCCACGGTCTCGTCGGATTCGATGGTTGCCATCCGGATCCGCGGCGTCATGACGTCCGCTGCAGTGCGCTCGGAGAAGCTGAAGGTGCGAGCGAGGAAGTTCGCTGTGCCCTGATCCAGGGTTCCCATTTCTGCCGACCGGCGCACGAGTGAGGACAGCTCTGACGGTGACCGCGCTCCCGAAATCTCCTCTTTCGCTTCCAGGCCGAACAGGTGGAGGACCCGGTTGGAGAAACCATTGAGGACAACGATCGCGGGTTTGAAGATTGCCGTGAAGAGGAGTTGCGGTCGTGCGAGTGCCCTGCCGACTTTGAAGGGCAGGGATATTGCCATGTTCTTGGGCACCAGCTCACCGATGAGCATCGAGAGCAGCGTCGCCAGGACCATCGCGAGGATAAGTGAGATCGAAGACCGCGCGGTGTCCGGGACACCGAGGGCAGCCAATGGCGACTCGAGAAGACGCCCCACTGACGGCTCCATGACGTAACCGGTCAGCAAGGTGGTCAGCGTGATGCCCAGCTGACAGCTGGAAAGCTGGGTGGAAAGCGACTTGAGGCAACGAAGCAGCGGCTCCGCGCGCTTGTCGCCCTCGTCGACTGCCCGCTGGACGTAGGTCTGATCCAGTGCGACGAGCGCAAACTCGACGGCGACGAAGAAGCCGGTGCCGAGGATCAGCAGCAGGCCGATGGTCAGGTAAAACCACTCCATTAGCTGATCACCGCCAGGGTGAGCCTGGATGCGCCGGTTCCAACCGGCGCGCCGGGTTTCGGAGGTTCCGCCGGTTCGGAGGAGTCGTCCAGCTGGGTGACGTCCGTCGACGGGGAAGTCCCGCACGTGGGCTCTCCTAGAGGGACGGTAACCGCGCCGGCCGCACTAACTGCAGCTGGTCCGCTTACCGCGGACCGCGAAGGGGGTAGGTGATGGGCATGGAGACGGGGATTGCCGGCACTGGATGGCTGCGCTGCGCGTCGGATCAATGCTGACTGTCGCTGCGTGCGCGCCATGGTCCGGCCCCTAGAAGGACTGTCCATAAGGTTTCCAGTTTACAGCAACAGCACCGCAGCTGACACGGAAACGGGCAGTGCCGCCGTCGTAGTTTTACCAGCTCTGCTGCAGCGGGCGGCCTTCCTCATAACCCGCCGCCGACTGCACGCCGACAATGGCGCGTTCGCGGAATTCAGCGAGGGAGCGCGCGCCCGCGTAGGTCATTGAACTGCGGACGCCGGCAGTGATCATGTCCAGCAGGTCCTCCACACCGGGGCGGGCAGGGTCGAGGTACATCGTCGAGGTCGAGATGCCCTCCTCGAACAAGCCCTTGCGTGCCCGCGCAAAGACGTCATCGCGCTGCGTCCGGTTCTGCACTGCGCGGGCGGAGGCCATGCCGAAGCTCTCCTTGTACTGTCGGCCCTGGCTGTCCGTCTGCAGGTCCCCGGGGCTTTCGTAGGTACCGGCGAACCAGGATCCGATCATTACCTGGCTGGCCCCGGCAGCCAGCGCCAGGGCGACATCCCGCGGGTATCGGACTCCACCGTCCGCCCAGACATGCGCACCCAGCTCTGCGGCCGCCTGCGCACATTCGCGGACGGCAGAAAACTGCGGACGACCAACCGCGGTCATCATCCGGGTGGTACACATGGCCCCCGGACCGACACCTACCTTAATGATCGACGCGCCTGCTTCGACGAGGTCGCGAACGCCGTCGGCGCTGACCACGTTGCCGGCGACCACCGGCACGGATGGATCGAGGGACGCGACAGCCTTGAGCGCATCCAGCATCTTGCGCTGGTGACCATGGGCAGTGTCCACCACCAGCACGTCCACGCCGGCAGCAAGCAGTTCGGCTGCCTTGGCGGCGACATCTCCATTGATTCCGACCGCCGCTGCGACGCGCAGGCGCCCCTCGTTGTCCGTGGCCGGCTGGTAGATCGTGGAGCGCAGTGCCCCTTTGCGCGTGATAACACCCGCCAGCTGTCCGTCCCGCGTGACTGCCGCGAGGGACGCGCCGGCAGCATCGAGTTCTTCGAAGGCCTGCTGCAGCGCGGTGTCGCGATCCTGGGAGAAACGCGAGGCGTCGAGCGTGAGCGCACTCCGCATCACCGACTCCAGCGAGGCGAACCGGTCCACTCCCTCGCAGTCAGCTGCGCGGACCATTCCCACGCAACGGTTGGCGTCGTCGACGACCATCACGGAGCCATGGGCGCGCTTATTGATCAGGTGCAGCGCATCAATCACAGTGTTCCCGGGCTGCAGCTTCAGCGGGGTTTCGAAGACGAGATCGCGCTGCTTGACCCATCCGGTGACTTCGCTGATGACCTTCGTGGGGATGTCCTGTGGCAGTACGGCCAGTCCGCCGCGCCTGGCCACGGTTTCCACCATGCGGCGACCGGTAACGGCCGTCATGTTCGCAACGACCAGAGGGATGGTGGTTCCCGTTCCGTCGTCGCTCGCGAGATCGACGTCGAACCGTGAGATCACTTCGGATGAGGACGGAACGAGGAAAACGTCCGAATAGGTAAGGTCGGTTGAGGGCGTGTTGATGAAACGCACGGGAGCTCCTGCAGTCGGTTACACAAGCGAGTGTATGCCGAATCCGGCACCTGTCCGGGTACATGGCGAGCCATTGGAAAAGCTACGCGGGGGTAAGCCCCGGAGATTGGCTTGTTGCCTGAAACTGTCATTAGACTGAAGGGCAGGTCAACAGGGTCAGGCGAGCGCCGATTGGAACCCTCTGCGGATCTTTTTGGGCCAAAGGGCAACTCATGGAAGAGGGCGTATAACAAGTGCCACAACAACCCAACCACCGTCTACCGGAAGAATTCGGCGGGAACGAATGGCTTGTGGATGAGCTCTATGAGCAATTCCAGCAGGACCGAAACTCGGTAGACAAGAAGTGGTGGAGCCTTTTCGAATCGTTCGAGTCGGACAACACCGGCTCAGACAACGGGCGGCATTCAGCCAAGCGTTCGCCCGGTTCGGACCCAAATCCGCCTACGCGGGAGATACCCGTCGTCCAGGCGGAACAGGATGCTCCGAAGGCGTCGGGGGAATCCCCCGCTGCAAGCCAGGAGTCCGGAATGCCCCCGGTGCCCAAGGAAGAATCAAAGAACAAGAACTCAGGTGAGCCGGCAGCCGCGGCTAAGCCGTCGGGTGACGCCAAGCCGGCCGCTAAGGCTGAACCGAAGACCGAAACCAAGCAGGAAAAGGCTCCCATTCCCGCCCAGCTCCCGAAGTCCGAGCTGAACCCCGAGATGGACGAAGACTCAGTCACGGTGCTTCGCGGGCCCGCCAAGGCGATCGCCACCAACATGGACGCCAGCCTTACGGTGCCCACCGCCACCAGCGTGCGTGCCATTCCGGCGAAGCTGCTCATCGACAACCGCGTCGTGATTAATAACCATCTGGAGCGCGCGCGGGGCGGCAAGGTCTCCTTCACCCACATCATCGGATACGCGATCATCCGCGCGCTTGCCCAGTTCCCGTCGCAGAACGTGTATTACGACATCGTGGACGGCAAGCCGGCCGCCGTGCAACCGGCTCATGTGAACTTCGGTCTGGCTATCGACATGCCTCGTCCGGACGGCAGCAGGCTGCTGGTGGTGCCCAACATCAAAAAGGCGGAGACGCTCAACTTCTCCGAGTTCTGGCACTCTTACGAAGATCTCGTCAAGCGGGCGCGCGGGGGCAAGCTCGGTGCGGACGACTACGCCGGCACTACCGTTTCCCTTACCAACCCGGGAGGAATCGGGACCGTGCACTCGGTCCCGAGGCTCTCCAAGGGGCAGGCCTGCATCATCGGAGCCGGCGCACTGGAGTACCCGGCGGCCTTCCAGGGCGCCAGCGAAAAGACACTTGCCCAGCACGCCATCAGCAAGACAATCACCCTGACCTCCACCTATGACCACCGGGTCATCCAGGGTGCGGGCAGCGGTGAGTTCCTGCGGATCGTGCACCAACTTCTCCTGGGCGAGCAGAACTTCTACGATGAGATCTTTGAAGCGCTGCGTATTCCGTACGAGCCCGTCCGCTGGAGCGCAGATATTCAGGTTGATCCCATGGATGAGATCAACAAAGTTGCCCGAATCCAGCAGCTCATCCATGCCTACCGCGTACGCGGACACCTCATGGCGGACACCAATCCGCTGGAGTACGTGCAGCGCAAGCACGCGGATCTCGATGTACGTACCCATGGACTTACGCTGTGGGACCTCGACCGCGAATGGCCGACCGGCGGCTTCGGCGGCAAGCCTGCCCTCAAGTTCCGCACCATCCTCGGTGTGCTCCGGGACGCTTACTGCAGGACCACCGGTATTGAATACATGCACATTCAGGACCCTGAGGAACGCCAGTGGTTCCAGGACGAGCTTGAGCATTCATACTCCAAGCCCAGCCGTGAGGAACAGCTGCGCGTCCTCCACCGCCTGAATGCCGCTGAGGCGTTTGAAACCTTCCTGCAGACAAAGTTCGTCGGCCAGAAGCGGTTCTCGCTCGAGGGCGGTGAGTCGCTTATTCCGCTATTGGACGCAATCCTTTCCGACGCCGCAGACGACGGCCTTGATGAGGTCGCGATCGGCATGGCGCACCGCGGACGCCTGAACGTCCTCACCAACATCGCCGGCAAGACCTACGCCCAGGTTTTCCGGGAGTTTGAGGGTACACAGGATCCGCGCTCGGTCCAGGGTTCCGGTGACGTGAAGTACCACCTCGGAACGGAGGGCACCTACACCTCGGACAGCGGCAACGAGACCAAAGTTTACCTTGCGGCCAACCCGTCACACCTCGAGGCTGTTGACTCGGTGCTTGAGGGCATTGTCCGCGCCAAACAGGACCGCCTGGACCAGGGAGATACCTTCCCTGTCCTGCCCATCCTGGTTCACGGCGACGCCGCCTTTGCAGGCCAGGGAGTGGTGGCGGAAACGCTGAACCTCTCCCAACTGCGCGGGTACCGCACCGGTGGAACTATTCACATCATCGTCAATAACCAGGTCGGCTTCACCACCTCGCCCACAGCATCCCGCTCGTCGGTCTACTCCACGGACGTGGCAAAGATGGTGCAGGCACCGATCTTCCACGTAAACGGTGATGATCCGGAGGCCGTGGTCCGCGTAGCCCAGCTCGCCTACCAGTTCCGCCAACGGTTCAACAAGGACGTCGTTATCGACATGGTGTGCTACCGCCGGCGCGGTCACAATGAGGGCGACGACCCCTCGATGACCCAGCCAATGATGTACAACCTGATTGAGGCGAAGCGTTCGGTGCGCAAGCTGTACACCGAGGCCCTCATCGGTCGGGGCGACATCAGCCAGGAAGAAGCCGAGCAGGCTCTGCGCGACTACCAGGAACGGCTGGAGCGGGTCTTCGCTGAGACCCATGCGGCTCAAACCTCCCCCATCCCGGTAGTCACCAAGGATGCAGCGGCCGTCTCCGACATCGAGCGCCCTATCGCGCAACGCGGAGACAACAGTGTCGGAGCCCCGGCAAGCACGGCAATCACGGCGGAGACGCTCGCGCACATCGGCAAGGCGCACCTTGCCTTCCCGGAGGGCTTTACGGTCCACCCCAAGCTCAAGGCCCTGCTTGAAAAACGCGAGCAGATGTCCCGCGAAGGCGGAATCGACTGGGGCTTCGGCGAGATCGCAGCGTTCGGGTCGCTGCTCATGGAGGGCGTCCCCGTGCGCCTTGCCGGGCAGGACTCCCGTCGTGGGACGTTCGTGCAGCGGCACGCAGTGTTCCACGACCGCGCCAATGGCAACGAGTGGCTACCGCTTGGTGAACTCAGTGAGGGACAGGCCAAGTTCTGGATCTATGACTCCCTACTGTCAGAGTATGCGGCCATGGGCTTCGAGTACGGCTACTCGGTGGAACGCCCTGACGCGCTGGTGCTGTGGGAAGCGCAGTTCGGCGACTTCGTCAACGGCGCGCAGACCATCATCGACGAGTTCATCTCCTCTGCCGAGCAAAAATGGGGCCAGCGTTCGTCGCTGGTGCTGATGCTGCCGCACGGTTATGAGGGACAGGGACCGGACCATTCGTCGGCGCG
Organism: Arthrobacter sp. Soil782; assembly: GCF_001428435.1. Taxonomy (GTDB): domain Bacteria; phylum Actinomycetota; class Actinomycetes; order Actinomycetales; family Micrococcaceae; genus Arthrobacter_D; species Arthrobacter_D parietis. Next base: position 57,806 of record NZ_LMSO01000008.1, on the reverse strand, counting down.
CATCGAGCGTTTCCTGCAAATGTGCGCTGAGGACAACATGGTGGTTGCCAACCCTACGACGGCGGCATCGCACTTCCACCTGCTGCGGCGACAGGCCTACACCCGCCCCCGCAAGCCTCTCGTGATTTTCACGCCGAAACAGCTGCTGCGGCTCAAGGCTGCAGCGAGCGCCGTCGAGGACTTCACGCAGGGCAGCTTCAAGCCGGTCATCGAGGACACCGCGGGGCTCAACCCGTCGGACGTCACGCGGGTCCTGCTGGTATCCGGTCGGCTCTACTATGACCTGGCAGCAGCGCGGCAGAAGGCGGACGACACTTCCACCGCCATTCTGCGGGTTGAGCAGCTGGCGCCGCTCCCGGTCGATGCGATCAAATCCGCGATTGCTGCCTACCCCAATGCGGACCTGATGTGGGCGCAGGACGAACCGGCCAACCAGGGACCGTGGCCCTTCATCGGCCTGAATCTTCCCCAGCACCTGGACCGCGGGCTGCGTCTGGCCTCCCGTCCCGCTTCAGCCTCGACAGCTACCGGATCCGCGAAGCACCACGCGGTGGAGCAGGAAATCCTCATCAAGAAGGCTTTTGACCGCAATCCCTGAGCCTTCAGCCCGAACGTACAATGGGCAGGGCCTGTCGGGACCCTGCCCATTGGCGTTCCCCGCACCAGGTCGCAGCCGCGGCTTGACGGCCCGACGAGTAACAACCCGACAAGCAACCAGAGGGAAAACGTGGAACAACGCAGAATAAGGCTTGCCGCTGTGGGAGACGAGCTGCTGGCAGGACTCGGTGATCCACGCGCGCTCGGTTGGCTGGGCCGGGTGCTGGCGCGAACAACGCCGGATAACGCAACGCTGGAAACGTTCAGTCTTGCTGCGCCCGGCGAGGGCACGGAAGCGCTGGCGGCACGTTGGTTGGAAGAAGCTTCCCGCAGGTTCTCGGAGAATACCGAGAACCGGCTGCTGATTGCGCTTTCGGACCGGGACCTCGACCTCGACCTTTCAACGGCACGCAGCCGGCTCAACCTTGCCAACATTCTCGACGGCGCAGCACACATGAGCATCAAGGTGCTCGTTGTTGGACCGCCGCCCGGGCTGGACGCCGAGCGCAACCGCAGGCTCGCTGACCTCTCAGCGGCGTTCGCTGACGTGACCACCCGACGAAAGCATGTCTATGTGGACACTTTCACTCCCCTGCACGCGCACGAACAGTGGCGCTCGGACCTCGCTGCCAACGGTGGCGGACCAGGGCAGTCAGGCTACGGCCTGATGGCCTGGCTTGTCCTGCACCGCGGCTGGTTCCAGTGGCTGGAGATTCCCGCGCCCGCCTGATTCATCAGACACTCTCAGGATTATGACTCCGCAGGCAGCGCGCGCCTACACCCCGTGGTCGAAGACCACCTTGCCGAAAACCTCTCCGGCTGCCATGCGCTCGAAGCCTGCCCGTGCGTCCTCCAGCCGATGCACCGAGTCGATGACCGGGCGCACGCCGGTTACCGCAAGGAACCGTGCGAGGCGTTCCAGCTCGTTCCGGGTCCCCATCGTGGAACCCAGGACACGCAGCTGCAGAAAAAACACACGGTTGAGGTCCGCTGACGGAGCGGGGCCGCTCGTAGCACCGCAGGTGACCACAGCGCCGCCCGGCTTCAGCGCTTTCAGGGAGTGCGCCCAGGTGGCTTCCCCAACGGAATCGAACACCACGTCCACCCGCTCCGGGAGGCGGGCACCGGCGTCGAACACTTCGTGTGCGCCGAGCTTCCTCGCCCGGTCCTGTTTCCCGGCGCTGCGGCTGGTAACCCATACCCGGTAGCCCGCCCCGCGCGCCAGCGCGATGAGCGCGGTGGAAACCCCTCCCCCGGCGCCCTGCACGAGGATGGTCGAGCCCGGTGCTGCCGGCGACGTGGTGAACAGCATCCGGTACGCCGTCAGCCAGGAAGTCGGCAGGCATGCGGCCTCCTCGAAACTGAGGTCCGCAGGTTTGGGTACGAGGTTCCGCTCCGGCACCCACACGAAGTCCGCCATGGTGCCCGGATAACTTTCCGACAGTAGTGAACGGCGGGGGTCAAGGGTCTCGTCGCCCTGCCAACCGGAAGCGGAAATGACACTGTGCACGATCACCTCGTTGCCGCCGTCGTCCACTCCCGCGCCGTCGCAGCCCAGAATCATGGGCAATTTGTCCTCGCCAAGGCCAATGCCGCGCAGTGACCAGAGATCGTGGTGGTTCAGGGCTGAGGCACGGACGCGGACCCTCCGGAAACCTGTCGGTGGCTCGGGTTCGGGGAGCTCACCCATCCGCAGGCCGTCGAGCGGGGATTGAGCGGACACTGACTCGGCATACACTGCGCGCATTCTGCGCTCCTTCGCTACTGGCCGGCTAAAAAACGTTCCGCTCCATCCTAGGCAGGTGCTGCGGAGCACGCAGATCGCGGAGAGCCGGCCTTTCACGTTTAGGTTCGTGCCGCCTGCGTGTGGGAGACTGGAGGGCAGTCCGGACCCATGTGGTCGATCGGCAAAGCCACAACAGGCAACATAAGGAGGCAGCCATGAGCAAGCGTGCACGCAAGCGCCGTGATCGCAAGCGCGGCGGCGCTAACCACGGTAAGCGCCCCAACACCTGACATCACGGTCGTAGCAAACAGAAAAGCCCCCGCACGCGTGCGGGGGCTTTTCTGTTTGCTATGGTCACACCGGCCGCCCGGCCTAATGATCCACTGTTTTGATCTGGCTGATGCGGTCGAGGATGCTGGCCTTCAGCTTCGCCGGTGCAACCTCCGTACAGGAGCGCTTCACCACTGACCGGATCAGGCATTCCAGATCGTGTTCCTGCGCGCATTCCGGGCAATCCTCAAGATGATCTTTGATCTCGACGAGGTCTGCGTGCGAAAGGGCGCCGTCGAGGTATTCGTAGAGCCGCTCGATCCGCGTGTCATCGCAGTTGCCGAGACTATGGCAGTCGCTCATTTTCCGCCCTCCTGTGTAGTTCCACCATCAGCGGTGGACGCGCGTACCGAACTACCCATGCCGCGCTCATGCGCATACTCGGACAGCGACTCGCGGAGGAGCTTGCGTCCTCGGTGCAGCCGTGACATGACGGTACCGATCGGGGTGTTCATGATTTCTGAAATTTCCTTGTATGCGAAGCCTTCGACGTCCGAGAAGTAGACTGCCAGCCGGAACTCCTCCGGAATTGCCTGCAGGGCCTGCTTCACATCGGAGTCCGGAAGATGATCCAGCGCCTCCACCTCGGCCGAACGCAGGCCGAGGGACGTGTGCTCCGCTGCCTTCGCCAACTGCCAGTCCTCGATGGTGTCCGAGTGGGACTGCAGGGGTTCCCGCTGCCGCTTGCGGTACAGGTTGATATAGGTGTTGGTGAGGATGCGGTACAGCCACGCCTTCAGGTTGGTTCCCGGCTTGTACTGGTGGAACGCGGAGAATGCCTTGGTGTAGGCCTCCTGAACCAGGTCTTCCGCGTCTGCCGGATTACGGGCCATTCTCATGGCAGCCGAATACAATTGGTCCACGTACTGCATGGCGTCCCGCTCGAACCTCGCCGTGCGGTCAGCAACGGATTCGGTGGACAGGTCCAGTTCCTCGTCTTCGGCTGGGGTGGGCCCCGCCGCGGCTGTGGTATTCATTGCTGCAAAGTCTACGCGTCCGCGGGTTTGCCGGCGCTGCGCCGGACCGGCCGGCGCATCAATGTGGATGCGCGGGATGTGGCCCCGCACCGATGTTGCTGTGCCCATCTGCTCCTCGTATCCGTTTACTGCGTGTTCATGTATCTCCAACCATGGGCAGCAGGTGAATATTCCGGTGCACACGCCGCGGCCGGATCGCCTCGGTCCGCCAAAAGTGCAAAACTAGACACATTCATCCACGGTTGTAACTGACTTTGTTCGCCAAGTAGATCCGGTGCCGCCCACGGTGCTGGAAGCCAGGAGGCATTGTGACCCTTGTTCGCGTATTCGCCCGCCCATTGCTTGCCAGCAGCTTCGTCCTCACGGGCATTGACCGCCTCCGGAATACCGAGGCCACCGCTACCGCCCTTCGTCCCACCCTTGACCGCATCAACAAGGCGGTGCCCGCAACGGCCTCGGCAACGAGCAACGAACAGCGTGTTGCGAAGGTGCTCGGCGCTGCCCACCTCGGTGCGGCGGTTCTGCTGGGAATCGGGCGCTTTTCCCGCGTCTGCGCCCTGGTGCTGGTCGCCACATCCACGCTGAACGCCGTTGTTGAGTTCAACAGCGCGGACTCGTCCACGTCGAAGGCCCGCAAGGACCGCCGCAACCAGCTCCTCAAGAACCTGTCGCTGATCGGTGCTGTGCTGCTCGCCGCGGTGGACACCAACGGCCGGCCGAGCTGGGCCTGGCGTGCAGAGCATTTCGCCGAGGACGCGCGCCGTAATGCCCTGGCGCTCAGCCATGACACCCGCAAGAACATCAAGAAGGCGGAGAAAGCTGTACGCAAGACCGCTTCGGAAGTCACGGGCAGCTAAGGAGCATGAGCGCGCTGTCCGCCGCACCGTCCGCCACATCTTTTTGGCCGGCACCGCACGCATCCGGTCCCATCGACGCAACAGTGGAGGTACCGGCGTCGAAGTCATTGACCAACCGGTACCTCATTCTCGCTGCGCTTGCGGACGGCCCGAGCAGGCTGCGCGCACCGCTACACTCGCGGGATTCCCTGTTGATGGTGGAAGCCCTCCGGTCGCTGGGTTCCACGGTGGAGGAGGTCGACGGCGACGGCACGTATGGGCCTGACCTTCTCGTTACGCCGATTCCGCCCGACGCGTCCGGGGATGCGAGCGTGGACTGTGGGCTGGCCGGCACGGTCATGCGCTTTGTTCCCCCACTGGCGGCGCTTCGTGCGGGACGCACCTCCTTCGACGGCGACCCTCACGCCCGCAAACGCCCGATGGGCGCTGTCATCAGTGCTCTCCGGGAACTTGGAGTGCAGCTGGAGAACGACGACGGCTCCCTGCCCCTCACGGTCGCAGGAACCGGAGCGGTAGAGGGCGGCACGCTGGTGATAGACGCGAGCGCCTCGTCCCAGTTTGTCTCTGCGCTGCTGCTCGTTGGCGCCCGCTTCACGGAGGGCCTCAACCTGCAGCATGTGGGCAAGCCGGTGCCGAGCCTTGACCACATCGCCATGACGGTTGCAGTGCTGCGGGAGGCCGGCGTGGTCGTCGACGATTCCATTCCGAACTCGTGGCGGGTGGAGCCCGGAACCATCAGCGCGTTCGATGTGCGCATCGAGCCTGACCTCTCCAATGCCGGCCCGTTCCTCGCCGCCGCCCTCGCTACCGGCGGCACCGTGCGTGTGCCGCACTGGCCTTCGGAAACCACTCAGGTCGGAGCGAAGTGGCTGACCATACTACCCCTGCTGGGCGCGGAGGTTGAGCTGACCGATGACTCCACTCTGGTGGTCCGCGGCACCGGGACGATCACCGGCGCCGAGTTGGCCGACACCAGCGAGCTGGCGCCGACCGCCGCTGCCCTGTGCGCGCTCGCCCGGACACCGTCGGCTTTGTCGGGCATTGGACACCTGCGCGGGCACGAGACTGACCGGCTCGCCGCCCTCGTCGCGGAGATCACCCGCCTTGGCGGTGATGTAGAGGAAACGGTTGACGGCCTGGTCATACGCCCGGCTCCGCTGCACGGCGGTCCTTTCCACACCTATGAGGATCATCGGATGGCCACGGCCGGCGCCATCCTGGGGCTCGCGGTGGACGGCGTGGAGATTGAGAACATTGCGACCACCGGCAAGACCATGCCCCAGTTCCCCGAGCTGTGGAAGGCACTCGCTGCCACCGCTGGTCCGAGCGGCTCTCGGTGACATCCGCCGGGTCGCGCCGCGGGACCGCTTCCTGGGATGAATCCGATGTTCGGATCCGGCCGAACAAGAAGGGTTCCCGGCCACGCACGAAGGACCGTCCGGCTCATGAAGATGCGGTGACCGGACGAATCATCACGGTGGACCGCGGACGCTATACCGCGGTTGTGGATGAGGACACCAACGCCGAGCGGGTTGTCATTGCCGCCCGGGCACGGGAACTCAGGCGGTCCCCCGTCGTCGCCGGAGATCTGGTGGCGCTGGTGGGAGATGTGAGCGGTGAACCGGACACTCTCGCCCGGCTGGTCCGGATTCAGGAAAGACGCACGCTGCTTCGCCGCAGCGCGGATGACACCGATCCGGTGGAACGCGCTGTGGTTGCCAACGCCGACCAACTGGTGATCGTGGTTGCGGCGGCGAATCCGGAGCCGCGCACGGGGTTCATCGACCGCGCGCTGGTTGCCGCCTACGACGCCGGTATTCAGCCCCTCCTCTGTGTCACCAAAGCAGACCTGAAGGATCCGTCGGATCTGCTGGCGAACTACGAACATCTTGACCTGCTCATCATCACCAGCCAGACTGCGTCCACACCGGACGCGGTGGAAACCACATCCGCTACCGGCGCCTCAGCGCTCCTCGCGCCCGGCGCCGTCGAGCAGTTGAAAGAGCTTTTGGACGGCAGAGTGAGCGTACTGCTCGGTCACTCCGGCGTGGGCAAGTCGACGCTGGTGAACGCGCTCACCGGAGCCAATCGGGCGACGGGCGGAGTGAACGCGGTCACCGGGCGAGGGCGCCATACCTCCTCATCGGCTTATGCCCTCAAAGGCGCAGACTCAGCACCCGGTACGTGGATTATCGACACTCCGGGCATTCGTTCCTTCGGCCTTGCCCATGTCGAGGCCGACCGCATCCTCGCCGCCTTCCCGGATCTTGCACCCGGCACCGAGGACTGCGAGCGGGGCTGCCGCCACGATGCCGCCGCCGTCAACTGCGGGCTGGACGGCTGGGTTGCGTCGGGCGCTGCCGGCGAATCCGGTCCGGTGCGCCTGTCTTCGCTGCGCCGGCTTCTCGGGGCGGGCGTCGAACCTTCCCAGGGTGCCAAGGAGCTGGGGATGCAGTGAGTGATGTGACTACGGCGCCGATTGCCTGCTAGACTGAACGGAGTTGTTGTGTTGCGCACGAATGTTAAGCCTTGATTTCTCTCCGGAGTTCGAAAGCTTTTTTTGCAGGCGAAATGAACACCGCGACAGGAACCCCGAAGTACGGGGGGATCCTCACACTCAAGGAATAAAAAAATGGCAACAGGTACAGTCAAGTGGTTCAACGCTGAAAAGGGCTTTGGATTCATCGCTCCTGACGACGGCGGCGCTGACGTTTTCGCTCACTTCTCCGCAATCAACTCCGGCGGCTTCCGCTCGCTTGAGGAGAACCAGAAGGTCAGCTTCGAGACCACCCAGGGCCCCAAGGGCCCCCAGGCTGAGAACATCTCCGTTCTCTAAGTCTCAGTTCTCTAAGTTTCAGCGCTTCAAGATTTAGCGCTCCAAGAAAGGGGACATCGGCTTCGGCCGGTGTCCCCTTTCTTACGTTTAACAGCACACCGTTCAATGACACCGTTCCTGTGCGTGCGTGAACCGATCGTAATCCAGCGTTGAGCGCGTCCGCTTCGGGACCTCCCGCATCTGTGCACCCTGACCATATAGGTTGAAAGTATGAACCTCCAGAGCTACAACGATGACCTCCGCCTTGCCCATGTAATGGCCGACTCCGTAGACGACCAGACCATGTCCCGGTTCAAGGCGCTGGATCTGGCGGTCGAAACCAAGCCGGACTTCACCCCGGTCACGGATGCGGACAAATCGGCGGAAGAGGCTATCCGCGGGCAACTCTCGCGTGCGCGTCCGCGCGATGCCGTACTCGGTGAGGAGTACGGCAGCAGCGGCGCCGGCTCGCGGCGCTGGATCATCGATCCTATTGACGGAACCAAGAACTTCGTCCGCGGCGTACCGGTATGGGCTACCCTCATTGCATTGGTGGACGAGGGCCGGCCTGTCGTCGGTGTTGTGAGCGCCCCCGCGCTCGGAAAGCGTTGGTGGGCTGCAACGGGCACCGGTGCGTTCATGGGTAAGTCTCTCGCGGCAGCCAGCCGGCTCCGGGTTTCGAGCGTATCCCGGCTGGAAGACGCCTCGCTCTCCTACTCGAACCTGTCCGGCTGGAAAGAGCGCGGCAACTTTGACGAATTCGTATCGCTCACCGAATCCGTGTGGCGCACACGCGCCTACGGTGACTTCTGGTCCTACTGCCTCGTCGCCGAAGGCGCTGTGGACATCGCCTGCGAACCTGAGCTGAACCTGTATGACATGGCCGCGCTGGTACCCATCGTCACGGAAGCCGGCGGTCGCTTCACGTCACTCGAAGGCTCAGACGGACCCTTCGGAGGCAACGCGCTGGCAACCAACAGCACACTTCACAATGATGTCCTGAAGCGACTGAACCCCTCGCTGGACGATCTGCTTCAGGAAGGTACCGGCGTCTGACGTGGTCGCTTAACACCAACGCGTAACACAAGGACCGGATATTCCCTGCCTGCTTTAGTCTGTTCCTAGGTCACGAGTGCCAGCGTTAAACCCCGGTTTGCTGGCCGGCAACCCTCCTTCCGCGGCGGGGTGCCCCGGGTGACGACCTGGCCGGGCCAGAACGTGGTTCGGCAAGCGCGGGGCCTGGTGAAGTAGGTCCCCTGAACCTACGTGGGGTACCTACTGTGAGCAACGCACTTCTCGAGAACAAACTTTCCGCTGCACCGCTGGCGTCCGTGATGGGCGCTGAGCTGCAGGCGCCGCTGGTTGACGGTACTGCCGTCCGTTACGTCAACCTGGACTATGCCGCTTCAACGCCGGCGCTGCAGCAGGTCAATGACTATGTGCAGAGCGTTCTTCCCTACTATGCGAGTGTGCACCGGGGCGCCGGGTACGCGTCGCAGATCTCCACCTCGCTCTACGAGAACGCACGAAGGACTGTACGGAACTTCGTCGGCGGCCGGGAAGATGATGCGGTCATCTTCACCCGTAACACCACCGATTCGCTGAACCTCCTGGCTGGATGCCTGCCGGAGGACGGTGAGGTTCTCTACCTCGACCTGGAACACCATGCCAATCTGCTGCCCTGGCTGCAGCTTCCCCATCGCGGGCTGGTCGCCGCGGGAACCATCGAGGAAACCCTCGCCGCTGTGGAAGAGGAATTGGCATCCGGAGAAATCAGCCTGCTTGCTGTAACCGGTGCATCGAATGTCACCGGAGAAGTTCTGCCCATCGACCGGTTCGCAGCGGCGGCTCATGCGCACGGCGCGCGGATCGTCGTCGACGCGGCTCAGCTCGCTCCCCACCGGCGGTTGGATCTGCTCCGCGACGGTATCGACTACGCGGCCTTCTCGGGCCACAAACTGTATGCGCCTTTCGGCGCGGGCGTCCTGGTCGGTAGAGGCGACTGGCTCGATTCCGGAAGGCCCCACCTCGCCGGAGGCGGCGCAGTGAAGACTGTGAAAGTGGACTCGGTGTCCTGGGCAACCGGTTCCGCGCGCCATGAGGGCGGGTCACCGAATGTGCTCGGTGCGGCTGCGCTGGCGAAGGCAACAGAGGCCATCGCTGGGTTGGATGAACCGGCCTGGCTTGCGCATGAATCAGAGCTGCGGGATGCCCTCGTGGAAGGGCTCTCCAACCTTCCCGGCATAGCAGTTCACCGCATCTTCGCTGACAGCACCGATGCGATCGGCGTAGTGAACTTCTCTGTCCACGGTTACGACGCCGGGCTGGTCGCCGCATATCTGTCCGCAGAACACGGGGTTGGACTGCGGGACGGGAAGTTTTGCGCTCATCCGCTGTTGAAGCGGCTGGGCCTGCCGTCGGGTTCGCTGCGGGCGAGTTTCGGGCTCGGATCACGGCAGGACGACGTCGACAGGCTGTTGACCGGTTTGCGCTCGCTTCTTCGGGATGGACTGGGCACTGACTATGCGGTCGACGCCGGGCGCTGGGTGCCCGCGGTGGAGACCCGCCCTTTCCCTGACTGGGCTCCCCCCACGCCGGGAACTGCCGGCGCCGCGCCCTGCACAACCGACTGAGCGCTGCGACCGCACTTCCTCGGCACGACGCTGCCTCCAACCGGGTGCTTTAATTGACGGGTTCCGTACCCGTCATGCGAGGAGTTGCCAACATGGGTGTTGGAGGTCCGCGCCTCGCCGAGCACCGCCGTCGTGAATTGGCGCGGGGCTACCTGCAGGAAAGTGACCGCTACGAGCGCGTGCGTCCCGGTTATCCCCAAGACAGCGTGGACTGGCTCATACCCGCCGGAGCGTTGCGCGCAGCAGACGTTGGCGCCGGCACCGGCAAGTTCACCCGGGAGCTCATCCGCCGCTGCCCGGAGGTGACAGCTGTTGACCCATCCCTGGACATGCTTGCAGTCCTCGGACAACAACTCCCGCGCGTAGCCAGAGTGCAGGGAACTGCCGAGGCATCGGGACTCGCAACAGCGAGCGCTGATGTACTCACAATCGCCCAGGCCTGGCACTGGTGTGATCCTGCTGCGGCAAGCCAGGAGGCCGCACGTGTGTTGGCGCCGGGGGGAAGATTCGCTCTCGTCTGGAATCAGCTGGACGTCAGCGTTGCCTGGATACACCGACTCTCCCGCATCATGCATGCCGGAGACGTTTTCCGGCCAAGCTACCGCCCTATGCTTGGTCCGCGCTTTTCGGAGCCGGAGTCAAGGGTCGTTCCATGGACGCAGGTTCTTCCGGTCTCGGACATCGTGGAACTTGCGCGCTCCCGCACCTACTACCAGAACGCATCAGCCGGTGTGCGCGCCAAGGTGGAAAACAATCTGTCGTGGTATCTGCACGATCACTTGGGGCACCAGCCGGACGCAGTCCTCGAGCTGCCGTACCTTACCTACTGCTGGCGGGCCGGCCGGCTTTAGCCCTCAGCGTCCGTCCCGTTCGTTTCCGGCCCGGAATCTGCACCCTCAGCCGGGTCCTGTGAGTGAGTGCCTGTGTCGGCGGGATTCTGAGCGCGATCCCCCTCTGCCGGCTGTTCAGAGTGCTCGCGCGGCACTTCCTCGTGTTGTGGTTCTTCGCTCATAACCCGACCTCCTTATAGTGGTCCCGCCGTGCCCTGCCGGCAACATACCGTTAGGCCCACCATGCCCTGTCGATTGCTCTCCTGTCGAGTGCCGTGGCTCCGGCTGCACAGGAGCAGTGGCGGCAGCAGCGTGATCGGGCTATATTTTCGGTATGCCGAAACTTCGGATTCAGGTATTCCTCATCCTGACAACGTTGGTGCTTGCAGGCTGCGGCACCCCACTTGTGGAGCGGACCAGTTCACAGAAGGACCCGCGGCCTGTTGTACTGACGACCTTTTCCGTTCTCGCGGACCTCACACGCTCGGTGGCAGGTGAGCATATCCGGGTTGAATCGATCACCAAGATCGGAACCGAAATCCACGGCTACGACCCCACTCCCTCAGACCTCGTCAAGGCGCAGGACGCGGATCTCGTCCTTGACAACGGCCTGGGCCTGGAGCGCTGGTTCGAACGTTTCGTCCTGTCCATCGATGCGCCGCACGTGGTGCTTTCCGAAGGCGTGGAACCCGTTGACATCCGTTCCGGCGATTACCAGGGACTGCCCAACCCCCATGCCTGGATGTCCCCGAAGGCGGCGCAAACGTACGTAGACAACATTGTTACGGCACTGTCAGAGCTTGATCCCGCACATTCCGGAGACTACCAAGCCAACGGCGCCGGCTTGAAGCGGGAACTCCAGGGCATGCTGACCGCTCTAAAGGATGCGTTCACAACAGGCGCTGCCACGCCGGCTCTGGTCACGTGTGAGGGGGCATTCTCCTACCTCGCGCGGGACGCCGGAATCAAAGAAGCCTTCATCTGGCCTGTCAATTCCGACACCGAGGGAACCCCCCGGCAGATCAGCGACGTCATCTCCTTCGTTCAGAAGCACAACGTGCCCACAGTCTTCTGCGAGTCCACCGTCAATCCGTCCGCGCAGCAGCAGGTTGCACGAAGCACCGGCGCTGAATTGGCCGGTCCGCTCTATGTGGACTCGCTGTCAGAGGGGAACGGACCGGTCCCCACGTTCCTCGACCTGCTCCAACACGACATCGACCTCATCATTGAAGGACTGACCCGATGATCCTGACTACCGGCGAACAGCCGGCCATCGCCGTCGAAGGTTTGGGCGTCCACTATGGAGACGTGACTGCGCTCCACAGCGTGAGCTTCACCATTGACCGCGCCCAAATCTGCGGACTGATCGGGGTGAACGGCTCAGGAAAATCGACCCTCTTCAAGTGCCTCATGGGGTTGGTGACGGCGCAGCAGGGAACGCTCTCGCTCTTCGGCCGAACGTCCACGGCAGCCCGCAAAGGCAAGCTCGTGGCCTATGTTCCGCAGGCCGAGGACGTGGATTGGGACTTCCCTGTCTCCGTCGCCGATGTCGTCATGATGGGGCGGTACGCTCACATGGGTCCGTTGCGGCATCCCTCACGGACTGATCGCGCCGCGGTGGCCGAGGCACTGGAGCGGGTCGGGTTGATAGAGCTTCGCAACCGGCAGATCGGGGAACTCTCCGGCGGGCAGAAGAAGCGCGCCTTCGTTGCCCGCGGAATCGCCCAGGACGCCCGGCTCCTTCTCCTCGATGAACCATTCGCAGGCGTGGACAAGGGCAGCGAGGCCACCCTCGTGGAGCTCCTCCGCGAACTGAAGAATGAAGGCCGGACGGTGCTGGTGTCCACCCACGACCTCGCCGGCCTGCCCCGACTGTGCGACCGCGCAATCCTCCTGCACCAACGGATCCTTGCCGAAGGAACCCCCGAGAATGTGCTCACCCATGCCAACCTCGCGCGCGCGTTCGGGCCTGCAGGCACTCTTGACTCTGCGGCGGCGCCTACCCGGGCGGGAGCCTAGATGGATCCCATCGCGTTCCTCCTCGAACCGCTGCAATACGGGTTCCTGACCCGCGCCCTGCTGGTGACGCTGGCGGCTGCCGTAGTCGCCTCGGTTCTATCCTGCTGGCTCATCCTGATGGGCTGGTCACTGATGGGTGATGCCGTTTCCCATGCAGTGCTGCCCGGGGTCGCGCTCGCCTACATCGTCGGTGTTCCGTTCTCGATCGGCGCCTTCATTTTCGGTGCCGGTGCCGTTGCGCTGATCGGAGCTGTGAAGTCGACCACCAGGCTGAAGTCCGACACCGTGATCGGTGTGGTGTTCACCGCTCTTTTCGCCGTGGGACTGGCCATCATTTCGCGAACGCCCTCGCAAGTGGACCTTATGCACATCCTCTTCGGCAACGTTCTCGGTGTCACGGACGGTGAGCTATGGCAGGTTCTGATCCTTGGTGCGTTGACCCTGGTGATCGTGCTGGTCAAGCGGCGGGATCTGACGCTGCTCGCCTTCGACCGCACGCATGCACACGTCATCGGGCTCAACACCAAAGCGCTGGGTGCGCTCCTGTTGGGATTGCTCGCCCTCAGCGTGGTGGTGGGGCTGCAGGCTGTCGGTATCATCCTCGTCGTGGCCATGCTGATCACGCCTGGCGCCACTGCTTTCTTGCTGACACGCAGTTTTGACCGGATGCTGATACTCGCTGTTCTGATCACTACGACCGCCGCGGTCTCCGGCATCTACGCGAGCTACTATCTCGACATCTCAACCGGAGCCGCAGTTGTACTTGCGCAGGCACTCGCGTTTTCAGTTGCCTACATCGCGGCGCCTCGGACTGGCCTCATCGCACAACTGAGACAGCGACGCCGGCGGGCCGGTTCACCGGCAAGGCAGGCTGTCTGACATGGCGTCGAAAGTGAGCACACCCGGCAGCGAATCCTCAAGTGTCCAGGACTATGTGAAGACCATCTACGCGCTCTCTGAGTGGCATGATGAGCCCGTGACATCATCGCGGCTCGCCGCCCGGCTGTCGGTTGCCAACTCGTCGGTCTCCGAGATGATCCGGAAACTGGCCGAGCTCGGGCTGGTGAACCACACACCGTACCGGCCCGTCGAACTCACTGCTGACGGTCGGCGCCTGGCCCTGGCCATGGTTCGGCGGCACCGGCTGATCGAGACGTTCCTGGTACGCGATCTCGATTACCGCTGGGACGAAGTCCATGATGAGGCGGAACTGCTGGAGCATACTGTCTCCGATACCTTCATCGACCGGCTCGACGCCCGGCTAGGCTTCCCTTCCGTTGACCCGCACGGTGATCCGATTCCGACGGCCGCGGGGGCGATCACCCTTCCCGACGCATTACCCTTGGACAGCTTCGACGATGGCCACTCCGGACGGGTTACCCGGATCAGCGATGAGGACCCACAGCTCTTGAGGTTCCTGGCGGCCGAAGACATTGGTATTGGTTCTCCGGTGGAGGTACTGGGGAGGACTCCCTTCGGCGGTCCGCTTCGGGCGCGCGTCGGCACCGGGACCGGTGCGCGGGACTTCAGCTTCGGTAAGGAACTCACCGGGGCCATCTGGGTCGAGTCAGTGGGCCGACACGCCGGCTGTAGCTTGGTGCCATGACCGCTCAACCGGATGCCCTTCCTGCACCTCTCGGCTGGAAGGTATGGGCCGCCGTCGCCATGGGAGGCTTCGCAGGAACCGAGGCACGATATCTGCTCGGCCTGCTCTTTCCCGAGCCGCCCGGCGCGTTCCCCTGGACCACGCTCGCGATCAATGCGGGTGGAAGTTTCCTGCTTGGCTGGCTGACCGCGCGCTGGGCAGGAACCCGCGGGCCGCGGGAGTTGCGGGCGGGGTTGGGGCCCGGCCTCCTTGGGTCATTCACAACCTTCTCCGCGGTTTCGCTTGCCGCGGTGATCGAGCCGGCGCTGATGGTGCCGTACGTCGCGTTGTCGCTCGCGCTCGGTGTATCGGCCGCTGCCGCCGGAATCATCGTCGGGCAGAGGCGGGCGCCATGATGACTGCGGCTCTGGTGGGCCTTGGAGGAATGGTCGGCGCGCTGCTCCGCTTCGCCGTCGACACAGCGTATGAAGCGCTCCGTGCACGACGGCGGCAACCGTCTTCGCTGGTGCCGCCCTTTCCCGTGGGAACGCTGGTGGTCAACATTCTTGGATCGGGTGGAATCGGCGTCCTTTGGGGACTGCTGCTGAACTCTGCACTCAGTAGCCCCGTCTACACCGCGCTCAGTGCGGGACTGGCCGGTGGGTTCACCACGTTCAGCACCTTCACTGTCGCGGCTGTTCTCCTGTGGCGGGGCAGGAGGCGGGTGGCCGCCGTCGTTCATGTGCTTGCACATACCGGATGCGGGCTGGCCGCGGCATCGCTGGGACTTCTGTTGACCGGCGCTGTATGACGCAGGAAAACACAAGTACAAAGCTGGCTGACTAGACTGGGGTGGATCCGTGAACGCATCGAAAGGCGCTCCATGACCACGCTGGGAATCGAAGAAGAGTACCTCCTGCTCCATCCCGAATCGGGGTTGCCCGTCTTCAATGCAGCGGACGTCCAGGCACTTCTCGAATCCGGCGGCGCAGTCAGCGGCGAGGATATCCAACGCGAATTGCTGAGCTGCCAGATCGAAACCGCAACGCCGGTGTGCCATACGCTCACCGAAGCGGAGGAATCGCTGCTGAATTTCCGGCGGCAACTGGCGGCAGCGGCGCGGAAGTCAGGAGTTCGGGCCAGCGGATCGGCAACGGCTCCCCGCATCCAGGAGGGGTACCCCGAGCTCACTGATAAACAGCGCTACCACGAACTGAAATCGAGCGCCCGCGGGATCGTAGCGGACCAGTTCGTTAACGGGCTTCATGTGCACGTGTCCATCCCGGACAAGGAAACCGGTGTACAGGCGCTCAACCGGATCCGACCCTGGCTTCCCATCATCACTGCGTTGAGCACAAACTCTCCGTTCTGGCTTGACCGGGACAGCGGCTTCTCCAGCTGGCGGACGGTGCACTACCGTCGTTGGCCGGTACAGGGCATTCCACCGATTTTCGCGGATGCTGCGGAGTACGAGCGCCGGATCGAACGCCTCGTTGATACCGGCGTCATCATCGACCGCGGGGTTCTCACTTGGGTTGCCCGGCTCTCCGACAGCTACCCCACCCTGGAGGTTCGCACAGCAGACGCACAGCTGGAGGCGCAGGACTCCGTGCTCATCGCCGGTCTGGTGCGCGGCCTCGTCAGCACAGCGGTCAGCGATGCCCTGAACGGCACGCCGTATCCGGATCCCGACGCCGAGTTGCTGGATGCGGCACAGTGGCAGGCCGCGCGCCAGGGGCTGAGCGACGTCGTCGTCAATCCACTGACCGGAAAGCTGACGCCCGTCCGTGAACAGCTGGACCGCCTGCTCGAGTACGTCGGCACGGCACTGGAGGACGCGGGCGATTCCCACTGGATTGAAACCGGCCTCAAGACGGTGTGGGAGCGCGGTACCGGCGCTGTCCGCCAGCGCCGCGCAATGGAACAAAGCGGTGTCACCGGGCTGATTGACCTTTACACCGAAACGCTGATCGCCGAACGCTGAACGTTCAGTCAGTACGGAGGATCCGCACTTCCCAGGGTCGAAGCTCAGGTGTGGGATCGCCGTCGTAATTGCCGAGGATCAGTGTTCCGCCGCTGACCCGATCCCCTAGCTCTGAGTCTTCGGGCAGGCTCAGCGTGTCACCCGAGACGTTGCCGACAATGAGGAGCGACGCGCCGTTCAGCGTGCGGGTGAAGGCGTAGAGCGTTGGATGGTCCTCAGCGAGCATCGCAAATTCGCCGAGGCGGACTGTTTCGTCCTTGTGCCGCAGTTCGATGAGCTGCTGGTAGAACCGGAATACCGAGTGTTCGGCTGCGCGGTCCGTGTCCGCATTGACCATCGGATAATTCGGGTTGACCGCAATCCAGGGCGTGCCTCTTGTGAAGCCTGCCTGCTCCCCCGCCGTCCACTGCACTGGCGTACGGGCATTGTCCCGGCTCATGATGCGCAGGTTTTGCAGCACTTCCTCTGGTTCGTGGCCCAGCGGTCCGGTGGCCTCGTAGAAGTGGTTGATGGACTCGATGTCCCGGAAGTCCTTAACGCTTTCGAACGGAGCGTTGGTCATGCCGATCTCCTCGCCCTGGTAGACATACGGCGTCCCGCGGTGCAGATGGAGCAACGCGGCCCACAGGGTGGCCGATTCGTAGCGGAAAGCCTCGTCATTGCCGAACCGGGAGACCAGGCGCGGTTGGTCGTGATTGTTCAGGTACAGGCTGTTCCAGCCTGTACCTGCCAGTCCCTTCTGCCAGCGGTTCCATGAGGTCTTGAGATCACGAAGGTCCAGTCCCTTGTAGTCCCACTTGCCGCCTGGCCCGTGATCGAGGCCGACGTGCTCGAACTGGAAAACCATGTCAACCTCGCGGCGGGCCGGATCAGTGAAGAGCTTCGCCTCGTCGATGGTGACACCTGGCATCTCGCCGACCGTGATGAGCTCGGCTTTCCGCCCCTCGAAGACCTCGCGGTGCATTTCCTGCAGATAATCATGGATGCGGGGTCCGGACACGAAATACTGGGAGCCGTCGCCCCACAGTTTCCCGGGCTGCACCGGGCCGTCCGGCAGCGCAGGGTCCTTGGAGATGAAATTGATGACGTCCATCCGGAAACCGTCCACTCCCCGGTCGACCCACCAGTTCATCATCTCGTAGACAGCCTGGCGTACCTCCGGGTTCTCCCAGTTCAGGTCCGGCTGCTCGGGTGCGAAGAGGTGCAAATAGTACTGGTTCGTGGCGGGATCCAGTGTCCAGGCCGGACCGCTGAACGCCGAGCCCCAGTTGCTCGGCTCGGCGCCCTTCTCCCCGGCATCGAAGCCCTCCCGTGCGTCCCGCCACCAGTACCAGTCCCGCTTGGGGTTGTCGGTCGACGACGCCGACTCCACGAACCACGGGTGCTCGTTCGATGTGTGGTTTACCACGAGATCCATCACCAGCTTCATCCCGCGCCGGTGCACGCCCTCAAGGAGCTCGTCGAATTGCTCGAGCGTGCCGAAGGTCGGGTCGATTCGGCGGTAATCGCTGATGTCATAGCCGTTGTCATGCTGCGGCGAGGAGTAGATCGGGGAGAGCCACAGGACGTCCACGCCGAGTTCCGCGAGATGGTCGAGTTTGCTGATGATCCCGCCAAGGTCCCCGATTCCGTCTCCGTTGGAGTCGGCGAAGCTGCGCGGGTAGACCTGATAGACGACGGCGCCGGTCCACCAGGCGGGTTCGGTTTCAGGACTGTTGGTGGTGCTCATTTGGTTGATCCTCTCATCACACCGGAGATAACCCATCGCTGTGCGAAGAGGTACACCAGAAGCAGTGGCGCCATGGCCATCAGGTAGGAGGCGAACGCCACGGAATAGTTGGTGTTGAACTGGCCCTGGAAGACGTACTGGGCCAGGGGCAGGGTTTGAGCCGACGGGTCGGAGAGTATGACCAGCGGCAGCATGAAGTCGTTCCAGGCCCACAGGCAGGTGAGAATGCCGACCGTGGCGTTCATCGGACCAAGAAGCGGGAAGATAACCTTCCAGAAGACCGTCCAGGTGCTGGCGCCGTCGGTGATCGCCGCTTCTTCGAGCTCCATCGGGATGGACCGAATGTACGCGACGTAGACGAAGATATTGAAGGAGAGGCCGTACACCGTATAGAGCAGGATCAGGCCGATCTGATTGTCCAGCCCGAGAAGCGCAGTCTCCTTCACCACCGGAAGCATGATGATCGGGAAGGGTACAAAGAGCGCTGCGATGAAGTAGAAGTACAGCCCCTTGAAGAGCTTCCGGTGCATGTTGCGGGCAATCGCATAAGCCACCATGGAGTTGGTGAGCAGCGTCAGCAGCACTGCCCCCACTGTAATCAGCGCGCTGTTCATGAGCGCCTGCGGGAAGTCGGTCAGGGTCCAGGCCTCGGCGAAATTGCTCCAGGCCGGAGTGTCCGGCAGCCCGAATCCGGAACCACCCAGCTCATCGGGGGTCTTAAGGGCAGTTACCACCGTGAAGTAGAGCGGAATGAAGATCGTCAGTGAGAGCACTGCTACCAGCGCGGTCAGCCACCAGTTGATCTGCCGCCGGTCGGGACGGTGGACGCGTGAATCGCGTCCGTCATTCCCGAGGGTACTTCGCTCGGCGGAGTAGGCAGTTGCAGTCATTAGAACGAGGCCTCCCTACGCTGCAGGATGCGCAGCTGGATGAACGAGATGGCAATGATGACGAACAGGTAGATCACTGCGTTGGCGGTTTGGTATCCGTATTCGCCACCCTGGAATCCACCCCGGTAAATGAGCACGGAAATCGACTCCGTGGACGTCCCCGGTCCGCCTCCGGTCAGGGAGATGATCTGGTCGAAGACCTGGAGGAAGTTCTTCAGCGACAGGACCATGTTGATGGTGAAGAACGCACCGATCAGGGGAAAGGTAATGGTGCTGAACTGCTTCCAGGCTGAGGCGCCGTCAAGCGACGCCGCTTCGTAGAGCTCACCGGGAATGGTCTGCAGACCGGCCAGGTAAATGATGATGTTGAAGGCCGCTGCCTGCCAGACCGAGAGGATGACGACGCCGATCCACGCTGTATCCCCGCTGGCCAGGATGCTGCTCGTGAGCGCATTGATTCCGAGCGCTTCGGCGATGGCCGGCACGGAGTTGGAGAAAAGGTAGTTGAAGACATACCCGACGATCAGGATCGAGAGGATGTTGGGGATGAAGAAAATCCCGCGGAATCCCGTCTTGAACTTGATCCGGCTGTTCAGTGCCATGGCCACCGACAGGGCGATGATGTTCACTGCGACGGTGGAAACAATGGCGAACAGAAAAGTGAAGCCATAAGCGTTCAGGATCCGTTCATCACGGAACAGGTTGATGTAGTTGCTGAGCCCGATGAAGGACCATTCTCCGTAGCCGGCGTAGTTAGTGAAGCTGTAGTAGATGCCGGTCAGCACCGGTACGGTATGAAAAATCAGGAAGAGCGCGAATGCCGGCAGAACCATGATGTAGAAAGCGCGTGGCAGCTTCTTCGCAGGCCGCGCCAGGGTGGGAGAGCTCATGATCGTGCCTCCTCACGGGTGATGGTACGCTCGGCAATCTTGTCCCATTCACTGTCCATCTTCGCGAGGAAGCTCTCCGTGTTTCCACTGAGGACAAATTCCTGGAGGTAGGCCGGCAGGGGAAGGCTGGGCGGGATCTGGTGGTCGATGAATCCAATGATTCGGCCGCTCTCGAAGTACGGGGCCAGCCCTTCGAGGGCGGGATCCGTGTTGGAGGGGCTTTCACTCAGCGGCGAGAAGGTGCTCTGTGCTTCCGAGTACCGTTCGACGATGTCCGGTGACATCATGAACTCGACGAAGCGGCGTGCTTCTTCCGGATGCTCAGTGTCTCGTCCAATTGAAAGTCCGACATCGACACCTGAAACCACGACCGTGTCCTGCGGATCGTTGGTGGCCGGGTAGGGAAACGTGCCGATGTTGACGTCGGGGTTCGCGGCTCGGATGGGCGGTATGGCGTAGCTGCCCTGCAGGTACATGGCGGATTCCCCATTGGCGAAAGCTGCGTTCCCTGCGTTGTAGTCCCTGCTGGGCGAGTTTTCCTGACCATAGGAGAACAGTTTTGAAACCTTTTCCATGGCTTCTTCGTACTCAGCAGAGAAGGACGTCTCGTCCTGCCGCAGCGCGTCGTAGAAACCTACCGGCTGGAGGGCCCCGCCAAGGTTCACGAAAGCGGGGCTGACGGTCCAGCCGTCCTTCAGCGTCGTGTAGAAAGGGGTAACGCCGTTAGCCTCGAACATGTCGGCGAGCGCCACCAGTTCATCCCACGTTCCCGGCACCTCGGCACCGTACTCCTCGAACATGTCCTTGTTATAGATGATCCCGCTTGCGTTGTTCGCGAAAGGTAGCGCGTTGATCTCCGAGCCGTCGCAGCTTCCGAGCTCCTGCACAATGTCCTGCACCGCGGGAAGGACCGTCTGCGCGGAGGGCATGTCCGTCAGGTCGGCGAAGACGCAGGCCTCGGCGAGCAGTCCATAGTTCCCGTTTGCATTCAGCGTCAGCACATCCGGTGTCTTGTTCTTGACCAGTAGCGTGCGGATTGCCGTGTCGGCGTCCGGGACATGGTTCTGGACTACGTCGATATCGGGGTTGGCAGCTTCGAAATCAGCGATGATTTCCTCGAAGTTGCCCACCGCCTCGGGTTTGAACTGAAAGAAATCGAGCGTGACGACGTCGTCATTCCCGCTGGCGGGAGTGCAGCCGGACAGCGTCAACGCTGCCAGCGCGGCCGCCGATGAGGCCGCCGCCAGTTTCCTTCGTGTAGCGGAATGCTTCACGAATATCTCCTTAGGGTGTGTGGTCTAGCTCTGGTGTCTGTGCCCGGACTTCGATGAGGACGGACTGCTCGGGGAAAAGTACGGGCGCCTGGACGCCGAGTGCGCCCAGAAGCCGGCCGCTCATGGCAAGGGGTGCGCCGTTGCGGGCGGTTTCGACCCAGGCAAGGCCGGATTGGCCCTGGTCCTCGTAGTCGAAAGCAGCCGGTGTGATGCTGTAGGTAGTCGTGGGATCAAGCCCGGGAAAGGTGATTCGGCCGGGCGGGTAGGACGCGCTCGAACCCGTGAGCGAGTAGCCGTACAGGGCGCTTCGCTTGTCGCGCGCAACAACGCCACGCAGGTCCATTGACGGGTCCGGGAGATCCGCGTGCAGGGTCGTCCCGGTGTGGAGGACATCTCGCCAGCGTTTGTGGAGATCGATCCAGGAACCGAGCCGGCCAAGTTCTTCGGCCGTGAGGTTGGAGATGTCCCATTCCACGCCGAAGTGACCGAAGATCGCTGTAGCGGCACGGAATGAGAGGGCGTGTGTGCGTCCGGTTGAATGGGATCGGGGACCGCCCACGTGCATGCCCATCAGCTCCGGTGGAACCAGGAGCCCGGTGTGTTTCTGGTTGACCAGCCGTTCGATGGGGTCGATGCAGTCACTCGTCCAGATGCGGTCGGTGTGACGCAGGATCCCCATGTCCACGCGTGCGCCGCCTGACGCGCAGGACTCGATCTCCAGCCTTGGATGACGTTCCTTCAGCTCGGTCATGAGCCGGTAGACGGCCACCACATTCGAATGAACGACGGCGGCACCGCTCGTCGCGTCTGCGGCTTCCAGCAGGTCGCGGTTATGGTCCCACTTGATATAGGCGATGTCATTGGTTCTGAGCACATCATCGATGCAGGTCAGGACGTAGTCGTACGCTTCCGGGATCGCCAGGTTGAGCACCTGCTGCTGGCGGGCGGCGACCGGCAGCCGTCCCCGCGTCTGGATGATCCACTCCGGGTGATCGCGGGCAAGCTTCGAGTCCGGGTTTACCATCTCCGGTTCGAACCAGAGCCCGAACTCCATCCCCAGGGAGCGCACGTGATCGATCAGCGGGGAAAGGCCATCCGGCCACACTGTTTCATCAATGAACCAGTCTCCCAGACCCGCGGTGTCATCACGGCGGCCGCTGAACCAGCCGTCGTCGAGCACATAGCGTTCGATGCCCGCCCGGGCAGCCCTGTCCGCAAGCGCCTTCAGAGTGGGAAGGTTGTGATCGAAGTAAACGGCTTCCCAGGTATTGAGCGTGACCGGCCGCGGCCGGCCGGGGTGTTCCGGCCGGCCGCGGAACTCGGTGTGGAAGCGGGACGCAAGTTCATTAAGCCCATCGCCCCAGGAACCGAACGCATCCGGAGCCGCGTAGGTGGCGCCGGGAGCCAGCGACATTTCCTGGGGCAGCAGGAGCTCGCCGCACGCGAGGAATCGATCGCCGGACGGGGTCTGCTCCACAATGTACTGGTGGTTCCCGCTCCAGGCCGTATGCACCGCATGCACGCGCCCGCGTTCGAAGCCGAATGCCCTCTCCCCTGCTGCAACGAGAACGGTTGCGTCTGCACCGGGGCGGCCGCGCCTGCTCTCGCGGTGATACGAACCCGTGGTCAGGTTGTGTCGCTGAGGTGCTCGTTCGCGCAGATGGCGCCCCGTGTGGTCGAGGACTTCCTGCGCAGTGTCGGGAAGGGGGAAAAAGGCGAGGAGGGAACGCACCTCATACTCATTCGCGCCGGTGTTTGTCACCGCAAGCCGCTGGCGCAGGAGTCCTGCTTCCGTGAGGGTGAGCTGTACATTGAGGGCGAGGCCGGCGTCGTCGTCGTTCGCCGTGATGGTGAGTTCGTTTTCGCCGGCGGTCAAGTTTGTCACCTGGAAGGCAGGGGTCAGGAATCCGCCGCCGCGTTGTCCGGTGAACCCCGGAGTGCCCTGCCAGCCGTAGGACTCCTGCGGGATCAGCGTGAGACGCGCAGGGGTGTCAATACTCCCGGATACCCGCTGCGGAACGGAGGCCGAGGCAAGCGCCGCCAGCTCGGCAGCCGGGCATTCACCGAGCGCCGGCCCCCAGTACAGGATGGACGGCAGCCCGGCGGTGGAGGTGTCGACGATGACGCTGGTGCCGCCGCGGGCAAGATGGAGGGGACGTGATGAATGCATGCAATAATTTTTATCTCAGAAATAAGTAAGTGTCAATCGTCACATCCGTCTCCGGATTCGTGTGTTACGGATCCAGAAACACCAGCTATATTTTCGTTACGAAAACTACTCTACGGTGAAAGGTACGCTAATGAACGTGGTCGCGTCCCTTTCTCCTGACAGCCCCTCCCGTCTGCTTGCCAGGGAGGTCCTGATCGGCGGTCCGCTGTCCCGGGGCGAATTGTCGCGGCGTCTTGGCCTCTCTGTGGCGAGCCTGACGCGCCTGAGCAAACCGTTGATCGAAGCCGGAATTCTGCAGGAGGGACGCGAAGTAATCGAAGGCGGAGTCGGTCGTCCCACCAGGCCACTCGAGGTGCCGGGCGGCACGCACCGGTTCATCGGGATCAAACTCACCGGCGCCGCCGCGTCCGGTGTGGCAACGGACCTGCGGTGCCAGACAGTTGCCGCTGCCGAGGAACCGCTCGTCACCCACGCTGTCGCCGACGTCGTTGAAGCGATCGTCTCCGTGGTCGGCAGGCTGAACGAGGGCCAGGTGGCGGACGGCATCGGGATCAGCATCGGCGGCAAGGTGAGCGACGACGGCACGGTGCTGCGGGCACCCTTTCTGCATTGGCGCGATGTGCCGCTCGGTTCCCTGGTTCAGGAGCGAACCGGCATTCCGGTCACCGTGGAGAACGACGTCGTTGCCCTCACCGTGGGTGAGCAATGGTTCGGGGCAGGCAGGGGTATCAGCAACTTTGCGGTGCTTACCGTGGGGGCGGGCGTGGGCTACGGCCTGGTGATCAATGACCGGGTCATTGCCCCCGTGGATGCCGGGCTGGGCCTCGTGGGGCATTACCCCGTGGACTCCGCCGGCCCACTGTGCCAGGAAGGTCACCGCGGGTGCGCTGGGGCTGTGCTCACCATGACGGCCATCAGTGGCCAGGTGCGAATGGCCACCGAAGAGGAGTGCACGTACGACGAGGTCCTGCAACGGGCGCGAAGCGGGGAAAGGCTCGCCTCGCTGGTGGTGAAGAACGCAGGCGCTGCCCTAGGTGTGCTCATTGCTGCGGTAGCCAACCTCACCATGGTGAATTTGGTGATCCTGTCCGGTGAGGGCGCAGCTTTCGCCGACATTGCATCCGAGGAAATTACGGCGTCCATACGTATTCACCGGGACCCCGAAGCCGCCCCGGTCCACCTTGCTCGTGAACCAACCGACTTCGGTCAGTGGGCTCGAGGCGCCGCAGCGGTGGCGATCCAGAGCTCGATCCTTGGGCCGACGCGCTGACTTACCGCCCCTCGTTGCGCCTGATGAGGCCTACGATGAGGCAGATCAGTCCAGTTGCCAACGGAAGCAGCGTGTACAGCGTGTGCGTTCCACCGACGTAACTCATGATGAAGATGTATATGAAGGTCGCGATGACGAGCACCATACCGACCGCGATCAGCGCACGGCCGCGGTGCGGAGGCGGAAGCGGGGGCAGCCACGACGGGCGGCCGTTCATCGAACTCACGTGTTCAGTCTACGTTCGAGGGTCCTTGAGATGGTTCGTGTGTCGAATCAGCGGAATAGGTTGTAGTCGCTCCAGCCGGATCCGACAATTGTGCGTGCTCCCCACCGTCCGCTCGCGAACGGGTAATAGGCGAGCCGGCCGTCGGTGAGCCGGGTCATCAAACCTTGCCGGCCGGACTGTCCGAACCCCGGGAGCGAGGCCATGGAGCCGACACTCTGCCATCCCGTGCCGATCGTCCTGCGGGATTCTGACAAGAACTGACCTGTTCCGTTGGAACGGTACTGGATGAGCTTTCCGTCAGCCTTCTTCGCGAGGATGTCCATGCGGGAGTCGCCGTCGAAATCAGTCATGGTCAGGTGGAGGCCCTTCCACCCGGTACCGATGCGTGTCCGCGGGCCGAGCGCGCCGCCTGACGGGTTCGGGTAGTGCCACAGTGCGCCCTGCGGATCATAGGCAACGATGCCCGGATACCGATCTCCGGAGCGCCATTTGCCGACCGTCACAAAGTAGTCGCCCCAGCCGTTGCCGATGGTCTGCGCCGGCCGGAACCCTCCGCTGGCTATTCCGGCATAGTGCGTCAGCCGCCCATCCTTCCACTGCGCAACCAGGTCAAGCACCCCGTCCTGGTTCCAATCAGTGACGAAGCCATTCTTCAGCGCGGACCACCCGCTGCCGATCCTTGCCCGCTGGACGAACCCTCCCTTTCCGTTCGATGGATAGTTCCAGAGCGTGCCCGCCGGGTCAGCGGCGACGACGTCGGCAGAACTGCGGATAGACGGTGGGAAACCTGCCGCCCACCATACGGCCGCGTTGGCGTCGACAATACCGGTGCCGCAGCCGTTGGCGCAGGCGCGGGCCAGCGGCCGGGTGGAATCAGCGAGGATCTGTTCGATGTCTGCCGGGCTCAACGCCGGGTTGACCGAAAGCATGAGCGCTGCGACGCCGGCTACATGCGGTGCAGCCATGGACGTTCCCTGCATGTACCCGTAGGCCTCAGCCACCGGTGCTGTCCTTCCGCTGTTCATGGTGGAGAGGATATTTTCAGCTCCGGTGCTGCCGTCTCCGCCCGGCGCACTGACGTCCACCTCCGGGCCGAAGTTGCTGTAACTGGCGTGGTTGCCGGCTCGGCTGGTAGCACCAACGGTGATTACGTTGTTGCAGTTTGCCGGCATCACGTTGGCTGCGGGCTGGGTTTCATTGCCCGCCGCAGCGATGACGACGGACCCTTGTTGGACCGCGAAGTCGATGGCGTGCTGCAGATACGGACTGCAAACTTCCTCTGATCCCAGGCTCATGTTGATGACCCTGGCGGGGTTGTAGTTCGCCGGAAGCGTGTGGAAGATTCCGTTCTCGGTCCAGGCCACCGTGCCGCCCGCGGCCCACCTGATGGCGTCAGCGGTGTCGCTGAGGAGCCCCCCGCAGGCTCCCATCACGCGCACGGGGAGGACCTTGGCCCCGTAGGCCACTCCGGCCACTCCCTTGCTGTTGTTGCCCAGTGCGGCTGCGATACCCGCCACGTGCGTGCCGTGCCACGATGATTCGGTCGACTGCGCACCAGGTTCCGGGTCCAGGCACGCATCACCTGGATCGCTAGGGTCGGCGTCACGCCCGTCGCCGTCAACAGCGATCACGGGATCAGCAACGAAGTCATAGCCGGGAAGCACGTTGGAGTCCAGATCAGTGTGGGCGGTGATTCCGGTGTCCAGGATGGCGATTGTCTCCCCGGCCCCCGTTGACCGGTCCCACGCAGCCGGGACACGGAGGCCTGCCGACTCCGCGAGCAGGTTCCACTGGTCCCTGAAGCCGGGGTCGTTGACCCCTGCAAGCGGGCGCATGAGCACGTCCTCCTGGGCATGCACAATGCCTGGCAGTTCGTTGAGTGCCGCGACAATGTCATCCGCAGCCACGGTTGATACTTCACCGTCGGCTTTGACCACCACGGTGCCGTCCGCCGCCTCCCGGAGTTCCCTGACGGACAGGCCGAGATCCTTCGCCAGGCGACCAAACGCGTTCCCCTTGGCGCCTCGCACCGCAGCCGGACCGTCCTCGAAGGTGATGATGAAGCGCCCGGTGGATCCCGTCGCCTCCGATCCTGCCGTGGCGGGGGCCGCCACGACCTCATCGGGGAGGACCTTCGTCCTGATGGAGGAAGCACCGGCCGACGGCGCGACCATCAGGGAACAGGCAATCGCCGTCGTCATCGCGGCGGGAAGGAGAGCGCGAGAGCCGGAGCGTAGGAAAGGCAGATGGATCCAGGCGGTTGTGAAGCAGGACGGCATGAAGTCAAACGTACAGAAACACGCTGCCTGCCGTGATGAACCTGTGGACATCTTTCCGATCAGCAGGACTGAATGCTGCGGAAGGCAGAGAAAAAGCCCCGGCGAACCGGGGCTTAGTCAGTGGAGATGGCGGGAATTGAACCCGCGTCCGATGCAGTGTAGTCAGGGCTTCTCCGGGCGCAGTTTGCGTCGGTTTTTCTCAGCTTCAGCCATCATGCAAACAAGTGGCTGCCAAGCTCAGTTGCATAAGAGTCCCCTTGGTTCCTGCAACGAGAACCAAGGGCAGTGGCCCTCTAAATGACGCCAGGATCCGGGTCGAGAGCGTACCCGGGCTGACGGACTAGCTCGGCTGCTTAGGCAGCGAGAGCGAAGTCAGTGCGCTTTTGTTCGGCACTTATTGTTTTACAGAGAGCGTTTACGAGATAACTCTGTATCCTCGGCCCGCTTCACCTGTCGCGACTAACATCGTCGAAACCTGTCATCCCCATGTTCAATTTTCAAGCAGCGATTTCACTCGCTGTCCCCCGAATTGCTCCGGGCTACTTAGTCTAACGCAACCACTGCCCGAATCATTCCGGAAGTGCCGAAAACCGGCAGCGGATGCTAGAACCTGATTCCAAGGATGACGATCTGCGCCTGCCATAGCATCAGGACAACGAAGGAGACGGCCACGAATGCCAATCCCAAAGCGGCCAGCGCCGTCGTCGCCGCCTGTTTTCGACGGAAGCTCCACCAAAATACGGCAATGTTGAGCAGGAGCAGAATCGGAGAGATCCACACCAGGATCTGCGCAAAGTACACGTAAATCAGGAAAAAGAACGGAATCAGCGACAGGAATCCTGCTGGAACTACGGCGAACAGCAACAGCAGGTTCACGATCGCACCGACCGTCACCCACCAGGGGCGCTTGTACTTGAGCTCGGACTCTTCCTCGGCCTCGTCGGGTTCCTGGGCATCCCAGAAGACATCGCTCATGCGCCGAGATTCCGTTCCCGCATGGCGCGCTGTGCTTCGCGGCTGTCCTGCTGCTCACGCAGCGTCTGGCGCTTGTCATACTCCCGCTTACCGCGGGCAATACCAATCTCCACCTTCGCGCGTCCATTGAGGAAATACAGCTGCAAGGGGACGATAGTGAAGCCGCTTTCGCGGATCTTGTGGGAGATTTTCGTGAGCTCTTCGCGATGCAGAAGCAGCTTACGGCGACGGCGCGCAGCGTGGTTGGTCCAACTGCCCTGCGTGTACTCGGGAATGTGAATGCCCTCGAGCCACAGCTCGTCGTTGTAGAAGATTGCGAACCCGTCAACCAGGGACGCCCGACCGGCCCTGAGGGACTTCACCTCAGTACCCTGGAGGGCG
The DNA here is from genome assembly GCF_001428435.1 of Arthrobacter sp. Soil782. Lineage (GTDB taxonomy): Bacteria > Actinomycetota > Actinomycetes > Actinomycetales > Micrococcaceae > Arthrobacter_D > Arthrobacter_D parietis. Next base: position 29,369 of record NZ_LMSO01000008.1, on the reverse strand, counting down.
ATTCCCGCCTCATAGGTGTCCAGCACCTGGTAGTCGTGCCGGGCCTTCCGATTGGTGGCCACTACCTTACGGCCACTTTCCTTGGGCACGGTTCAACTCCTTCAATAGTGCGGTGCGCTTCAAGACTGTAGACGAGCAACGCGTCCTAGTCTACGGCGTTAGGCTGGCCCTGCGCTGTGGTTGTCCACAGCCGGCTGCCGTTCACCGCATCGCAGTGCTAAAGCAGACCCATCGGATCAACCAGACTGCCGTTGAGTACGGTCTCGAAGTGCAAGTGACAGCCGTTCGAGTTCCCGGTGGTGCCGGTGTAACCGATCAGCTGGCCTGCACTCACGCGCTGCCCGGGGCCCACCAGGTAGCTCGCCAAGTGGTAGAAGTTGGTAGCCAGCGCGTTGCCTCCGACCACGCCGTGATTCAGCACGATCCGGTTGCCGGCCCCTGGAAGGGCGTTGGAATCGGCGTACCAGACTTCGCCGGCCGCCGGGGCATACAGCGGTGTTCCGCAGGTCACCCCATAGTCGATTCCGGTGTGGGTGTAGCCGCCGGAGCCATTGAAATCGATGGTGCCCAACGGAGTGGGACGCCAGCCGTAGCCGGAGGTGATCGGGCCGCTCACGGGAGAACGCAGCCCGAAAGCCGATGGGCTGGACGCCGGCGGCGGAACAATCACGGGCGCAACCGGCTTCGGGACTACCGGGGCAGGCACGACGACGGGCGGCGGTTTCGGGCGATTGGCGGCTGCCGCTGCTTCCGCTGCACGCCTGTTTGCCTCCGCTGCCTCTGCTGCCGCGCGGCGGTTGGCCTCCGCTGCCGCCGCTGCGCGTCGCTCATTCTCGATTCGTGCCCGCTCCTCGGCCTCGGCCTTGAGCCTGGCCTCTTCCCGCTTGCGGGCTTCTTCGATCAGCCTGCGTTGGCGTTCCGCTATGTCGACCACGACCTGCTGGTGCGCCTCTTCGACTTCGGCGAGCTTTGCCTCGATCACCGGCTTCTGCTTCTGCAGCTTCTCGGACAGCGTTGACGTGTCGGAGATGAGTTTGTCGACCTTTGCCTTCTCGGCAGCGGCTTCATCCCTGGCAACCTGTTCCGCCGCGAGTGCCGCCTCGGCCTTCGCCTTCAGGTCAACGATCTCCTCTTCAACCGCGACCAGCCGCGCCTGCGAGTTCACGTTGGTGGCGTTTTGCTGCGCCATGCGCTCGAGGGCGGAATTCTGGTTACGGAGTGCCTGCTCCACGAGCTCCATGGATGCGAAGCCATCAGAACCGTTGCTCCCAAGCATCAGCGAGAGGCCAGTCGGCACTCCCCCGCTCTTGTACGCCTGCGTCGCGATCTGGCCGATCACCTTCCGGGTTTCAGCCATCTCGGCTTCGTCCTGCTTCAGCTGTTCGGTGATCTTGTTCTTGGTTTCCTGCGCCAACTGCACCCGCTGCGCGAGGGCGTTGACCTCGCTCGTTGCTGCTTCAACGCGACCCTGCGCATCCGCAAGCGACTGCTGCGCACCCGGGAGCTGACCCTGGTACACCTTCAGCTGGGCGATGGTTTCAGTGATGTCCTCGTCGAGGTACTCGATCGACTGCTGAACTTCAGCGATCTGCTCCTCTAGGGCGGACTTGCGGTCCTCGAGCTGATCAGCGTGGACGGGACCGCTCAACGTCAACGTCAGACCGGCCACGGCGGCCAGCGACAGAGCAGTCAGCGTCTTGAACGCCGGTGGGCGGGGAATCCAATGAAGCGAACATAAGTTCACGCTGCGCATACAGTCTCATTTCTCACAAGAACCTACCCTAAACCTTCAAGTAGCGTCTGAGGGTTAGGAGCGATGAAGCGCCTGCCAGCAATGCACCCAGGAGGAACAGTGCAGGAACCACGAGCAGAAGCTCCTGCGTGGAGATGAAGCCCATCTGCGGATACTCCCGTGACAGCCATTCCCCGCCGTAGCGCAGAACAGCCCAGAGCGTCCCCGAAGCGATGGCAGCTCCCAGAATGGCGGCGATGACTCCCTCAAGAACGAAGGGGAGCTGGATGATCGCCTTACTTGCGCCGACCAGACGCATGATGCCCGTCTCCCGTCTTCGGCTGAACGCCGAGAGACGAATTGTGGTTGCAACCAGCAGGATGGCACCAACGCTCATCACTACGGCAATACCCAAGGCGACGAGCGAGGCGATATTGATGTAGCCGAAGATCTCCTCGAGATACTCGCGTTGGTCGCTAACGATATCCACCCCTGGTTCAGAGGAGAAAGCCTCGCTGATGACCTCGTACTTTTCCGGGTCGACGAGACCAACGCGGAAGGACTCCGGAAGCTGATCGGCCGTCACGGCCTCCACGATCGGCGAGTTTGCGAGCTGTTCACGGAAGTGGACAAGCGCCTGATCCTGCGACTCGTACTCCACTGTGTCCACATAAGTACTCAGTTCGGGCGAGTTCAGTTTCGCTTCAATGGCGCTGCGCTGCTCATCAGTGACGGGGCCTGATGCGCAGCTCTCCGAGGTGGAGTTCTCAACGCAGAGAAACACGGCCACCTGCACTCGGTCATACCAGTACCCCTTCATCTGGTTGATCTGCAGCTGCAGCAGCCCCGCCGCGCCCACGAAGGTGAGCGAGATGAAAGTGACCAGCACCACCGAAACCACCATCACGAGGTTTCGTCGCATCCCTGAAGCGATCTCCCCGAGAACGAAAGCGAATCTCATCCGGCAGCCGCCGTCGTCGTCGTTTCTCCGATGTAGATGCCCTGCGCATCGTCGCGGACCACGGAGCCGTCCCGAAGTTCAACCACGCGCTTGCGCATGGTGTTCACTATGTCGTCGTCGTGGGTTGCCATCACCACTGTGGTGCCGTTCTGGTTGATCTTGTCGAGCACCTTCATGATGCCCATGGAGGTGGTCGGGTCCAGGTTCCCGGTGGGCTCGTCGGCAAGCAGGATTCCGGGCTTGTTCACGATCGCGCGGGCAATAGCCACACGCTGCTGCTCGCCGCCGGAAAGTTCATGCGGCATGCGGTTGTTCTTGCCTTCGAGGCCCACCGTCTTCAGCACTTCCGGGACGGTTTCACGGATCACGGCCCGGCTCTTTCCGATGACCTGCATGGCAAAAGCCACGTTAGCGAACACGGATTTGTTGGGCAGCAGCCGGAAATCCTGGAAGACGACGCCGATACCGCGCCTCAGTCGCGGAACGCGCCAACTCGGGATATTGGCGACGTTCTGGCCGGCCACGTACACAGCGCCGCGGGTTGCCCGGTCTTCCTTGAGCACCAGGCGGATGAACGTCGACTTACCGGAGCCGGATGCGCCGACCAAAAAAACGAACTCGTCACGGTCGACATCAAGGCTGACACTGTCCAGTGCCGGCTTCGATTTGTGGTCGTAGACCTTGGTAACTTGCTCGAATCTGATCATGACTACTCTGCGCCCACATAACACTGCCGGTACATGGGCATGGGTGGGGGAAGGGAGACCGGCCTTCTCGACTATAGGCAGCAGTTGCGCGCTGCGGCAGGCACCATCACGGTGTGTCGCAGATCCATAACGGGCGGCATCGTGCCGAACAGCGCCGCCGGCTCACTCTCCGCTGTTGCGGTTGTTGGCGCGCCAGCGAATTCCCGCGTCAATGAAGTCATCGATCTCGCCGTCGAACACTGCGGACGTATTGCCCACCTCATGCTCGGTGCGCAGGTCCTTCACCATCTGATACGGGTTTAGTACGTAAGACCGCATCTGGTCTCCCCAGGACGCCTTGACGTCCCCGGCATGCGCCTTCTTCTCTGCATCTTCCTGCTCCTTCTTGAGCAGGAGAAGCCGGGACTGAAGAACCCTCAGTGCCGCGGCCCGGTTCTGGATCTGCGACTTCTCGTTCTGCATGGAGACGACGGTGCCCGTGGGAATGTGCGTCAGCCGAACTGCCGAGTCCGTGGTGTTGACCGATTGGCCGCCGGGGCCGGATGACCGGAAGACGTCAACGCGGATCTCATTGTCAGGAATGTCGATGGAGTCAGTCTGCTCGATCAGGGGAATCACCTCGACCGCCGCAAAGGAGGTCTGGCGCCGGCCCTGATTGTCGAAGGGGCTGATACGCACCAAGCGGTGGGTACCTGCTTCGACGGACAGGGTGCCGAACGCGTACGGGGCCTTGACCTCGAAGGTAGCTGACTTGAGGCCCGCTTCTTCGGCGTAGGACGTGTCGAGCACCTGAGTCGGGTAACCGCGGCGTTCCGCCCAGCGGAGATACAGGCGCAGGAGCATTTCCGCAAAATCTGCGGCATCCACTCCTCCGGCGCCCGAGCGGATGGTGACGACGGCTTCGCGTTCGTCCCACTCCCCCGCGAGAAGTGTGACGACTTCGAGGTCATCCAGCGCCCTGCTCAGGGACGTTAGCTCCTTCACGGCCTCGACGCGAGACTCTTCGTCGTCCTCATCCTGCGCCAGTTCGACGAGGACTTCGAGGTCATCAATGCGCGCGGTCAGCTTGGCCAAGCGGTCGAGTTCGGTCTGCTTGTGGGACAGCCTGGAGGTTATTTGCTGTGCGGCGGCAGGGTCATCCCACAGGTTGGGTTCGCCGGCCTGCTCGCTGAGTTCGGCGATTTCCGTCCGGATCGCCTCGACGTCCGTCACTGCCACGATGGAGTCGTATTTTGCACGAAGGGCGCGGATCTCCGCGGAAAAATCAATAGCTGCCATGGTGTTTCAAGACTACGTCATGGTCCTGCAGTCGGAGCTAACGGGTCAGGTCCGCCCGCGCATCAGCCGTCGCGGCGATAGGGATGCCGGCTGGAACCAGGAAGTTCACGATCGGCGGGTGAACGACGGCGGTGAGAACCACCCGGGCGGTTCGCGAGTCCGGTGCTCCTGTCGCCGGATCCAGGTTCAGGCTGTTGAACCGCGCCGGCGCGCCCGACCGCTCAAGGTAGGCGGCTGCTGCTCGCGAGACCGAGTCGCTCTCAAGTTCCGGTGCCGGTTCCCCGCCGCCTGAATCTATGGAGGCGACCGAGAAAGTATCGGCTGCGCTCAATGCCGCTCCGTCCGCTACCGATAGCAGCTTTTTGTGCTCGATGTAGACGGCCGAAACCGCTGTGACAACCGCAACCACCAGGAGCGAAAGCAGAATGTATCCGATGATCAGAACCGTGATCTGCCCCTGTTCGTCATCATGCTGGTCCACCTTTCGGTCAGGGAACATCATCCGAAACGCTCCACGAGCTGGGTTGCGCTTGAATCGACCGTGGCTGCTGACGTGTTGAGGCCGGGCATTGTGGGGATCAGCGGCAGGGGAACCCTCAGATCGACGGCGACGGTGACGCTCGACCCGGGCTCCAGGCAGGTGCCCGCGCACGTAATCGTCACCGCCGCGTCTTCGGGTGCGAATCCGAAATCATTGATGGCGAGCTCCACAGCCTGTTCAGCGCGGGCATAAGCCTCCTCTGGGCTTTCCGAGTCAACGAAAACCTTGGCTGCCTGGTCGGCAGCACCAACGACGGCGAATGACGCCCCCTGCAATGAGCCCACAGTCAGCACGAGGTAGACGAGGGGCACCAGCAGGAGCAGACCAAGGAATGTGAATTCGAGAACTGCGCTGCCGTCGTCGTCGTTGTCTTGCCAAGCTGCGCAGACCCGCTCAGGAAGGAAGCGCAGCATGTCCGCTGATCTCCATGGTTCCGGACGGACCAATCAGCCCGATCACGGGAATCGGAGCCCGAACCGTGACCTGAAGGACGGCAGAGCCGCCCCGATTGACCCGGCTCACGGACACGTCCTGTGCGTAGGCGCTGTTGATGGCGTCGGCGATGAGTGAACTTGTGCGCGCTGCTGCATCCGCTGGTGAGCGGTCGGCGAGAGTGCCGTAGCGAGCACCGGAAGAGGCTGCGTCGATCAGGGTGTTTCGCACATGGAGTACCAGCGTGAGCTGAACGATCGCAATGAAGATGATCGTCAGCAGGCCGCCGATGAGAGCGAAGTCGACCGTTGCGGCGCCCCGTTCATTCGGGTGCCGGTGCCGGTTGTCCATGCCCGGGGAGAGGAGAGTCACCGCGTTATGGACTGACGCGGTTGATCGCCTCGTTGAACAGTCCCTCCAGCGCAGGTGAGGCAATAGCCAGAAGTGCGGCCACCAGGACGGCTGACATCAGCGTGATCATCACCCACCCAGGCACGTCACCGCGCTCGGGGTGGTCCGCTGTGTGCGTGAAGTGCCCGCGGATTCGAAGAAGGGTCGTGGTGAACAGAAAGCGTGCGATGAAGCGGTTACGCATGCTGGTTCCTTTCTTTTAGGTAGTTAGAGTCCGAGGTTGATGAGGGCAATGCCCGGATAGACGGCAAACAAGACGGTGAGCGGCAAGACGCCAAATACGAGGGGTACCATCATGGCGATCTCCTTGCGTCCGGCAGATTCCATGAGTTCGCGCTTTGAGAGGTCCCTTACGTCCTGAGCCTGGGCGCGGAGTACATCGGCGAGCGGGGTTCCCCGCTCTACTGCCACACTGATACCGTCAACGAACCGAACGAGCGGCGCCAGTTGAGTGCGGTTGGAGAAGTTCTGAAGCGACTGCATCAGGGGCGTTCCGGCTCGGGTCTCGGCAAGAACGCGTGCGAATTCTTTGGTCAGCTCGCCGTGGCCTGTCCTGCAGATGCGTTCCAGGGCGCCGGTAGCGCTCTCGCCCGCGCTGACGGCGAGGGCCATCAACTCGGCGAGGCTTGGGAATTCCGCGAGGATGCGGCTCTCCCGCTTCCTTATCTGCGCGCCCAACAGGTAGTCGCGCAGGAGATAGCCGCCGGCGGCGCTGCCGAAGACGATGAGGATCGCGAGCATTACGTTGAAACTGCCGGAGGCCGCCAACGTGAGGAGGATTGTTGTCGATGCCGCGAGCCCGATGCTCCCCCAGATGATCTGCTCTGCACGGAAGTCGAGGACGGATTGTGTGCGGCCCGCCTGCTCCAGCCTTCGCGCGAGAACAGACGACGCCGGACTGAACCTGTTGAGCCAGGTGACGGCGTCGCGCGCCACTGGGCGGATGATTCGTTCCAGCGGTCCAAAGGGGGTCACGGTTTGGGAATGCAGGAGTCTGGAGCTCACGTCCACGGACTTGAGTTGGGGAGCGATGCGCTCAACGAACCGCGGCTGACGCATGATCGGCAGCCGGACGAATATCAGCCAGAGCCCGGAGCCCAAACACGCACCCACGAGCGCCGCCAGTGCAAACTCCATCAGCTCAGCACCCGCTCGTCGTCGGGCAACGCGCCGATCCGCAGCATGATCCAATAACAGAACGCTGAGACCAGCAGTCCTCCGATGAGCACCACCGCACCGCCCGGTGTGTTGTACGCCGCGACGGCTTCGGGACGGGTCGAGAGCAGCGCCAACACGATCCATGGTGCTGCCACGGCTAGCCGGGCGGCGTTGACGGTCCACGATTGGCGCGCCTCGAGCTCGCTTCGGGTTCTTGCGCTGTCACGCAGGAATTCCGCGAGGGTGCCCAGTAGCCTGCCCAGATCGGTGCCTCCGACCTCGCGGGTGAGGCGCAGTGCCTCCACGATACGGTCGGCCACAGGATCAGCCAGCCGGTCCTTCAACCGATCGAGGGACTGATCGAATTGTCCGCCTGATCGGTAATCTCCCGCAAACTCTCGGAAAGCCGGCCGTAATTCCTCCGGTCCCTTCACACCCAACTGCATCAGCGCTTCCGGCAGGGACAAGCCGGCGCGGATGGCGGATCGAAGGTGGTCCACGACATCAGGCCACAGCTCCCGCAACGAGGCTGTGCGCTTCCGCGCACGCCAGCGGACCAGCATGACCGGCAACAGCCCGCCGAAGATTGCGAAGCAGGCCGCTATGGCCGGCGTACCCGTAAAGACAAAGACAAAGAGGAACACGAAGAGGGCGGCAATCCCGCTGGCTGCCAGCAGACCGCTCGCTGATACCCGCTCGACGCCAGCTCGCAGGAGCAGTTCCTCCACTTTGCCGGCACCACGCCGGACCCTTGCGGGACGTGGAGGCACCGCCCAGGTTGACCACCAGATCAGGAACAGGCCGGCCCCCAGGGCCACGCCGACTGCAACGGTCATGATGGGCTCAGGAGCGAGGCGACGGTGTAGCCTGCAGCGGCGAACTTCTCCTCGGCGGGCATGTTCGACGCGGTGGCACGCAGCTCACCTTCGGTTCGTTTGAACAAGGTCGAGGTCTCGATCACACCGTTCTCGACACGGCGCCCCAGTGCAACGATCTCCGCCACCCGCCGCTGCCCGGATCGCTCGCGAACGCAATGCACCACCAGATCGATGCAGGAGGCAACGGTCGGCACCACGAACGCGCTGGAGATGTTAGCGCCCGCCAATAAAGGCAGCGTACAAATCTTGGTCACCGCATCAGGGACACGTCACAAAAGACGTATACCTTTCCCGCCCTTTTTCCTAAGTTTGTTCCTCTACGCTGTGATCTTGGACGCACAAACGTCGGAGAATGCTCATTGCTCCGGTGCCAGGTAAAGCACGCAACGACACGCCACTTGGGCTAACACAATATGTGTCCCCTCTCCCTAGGTTTAAGTCATGCACAAGCGGGCCGTCATCTACACGCGCATCTCAAAGGACATGGAAGCCATGGGTCTCGGCGTAGCTCGGCAGCTCGCGGACTGTCGGGATTACGCAAAGGAAAAAGGCTACGAGGTAGTTGAGGAGCTTGCGGACAACAACATTTCCGCCTCTGGCCTTAAGACCCGCCCCGAGTATTTGAAGCTTCGCGACCTCATGGCCGACCGCGGCGTCGATGTCGTCCTCGTCTATGCGATGGACCGCTTGCATCGCAATATGAGGGAGCTCGCCGAGTACATTGAGCTCTCGAATGACACCGGCACGGCTATTGAATCGGTCGTCGCTGGAAAGGTTGACCTAGCCTCAGCGGACGGGCGTATGGTGGCCACCATCATCGGCGCCCTGGGCGCTGCTGAACGAGAAAAAACATCGGAGAGACAACTGCGGAAGGCGCGGGCCAATGCGGAAGAAGGGAGATGGCCGGGCCAGCGGGTATACGGCTATACGAACGACGCCAGCATCGTTCCTCACGAAGCTGAAGTGATCAAGGAGATCGCGGAAAGGGTGCTTGGTGGTGAGGGGCTGAACGCCATCGCCAACTCCCTCAATTCTCGAGGCATCCCGACGCTGAGAGGAGCTGCCTGGAGAGCTACGACCATCGTGGGCATCGCCCGCTCGGCGCGAATTGCGGGCAATCGGGAACACCACGGTGTCATCACCAAGAGAGGTGCGTGGGAAGCGATTGTCGATGAGGAGACATCGATTTTGTTGCGTAAGCGGCTCGCCAAGGGTCGCGCAGAGGGCCGCCCTGTTGGAGGGCCACGAAAGCACCTTCTCTCCGGGTTACTGGTCTGCGGAAAGTGTGGAGGCCCGTTGCAGCGCGGGTTCGCAGGTACCGCTCGGACTCCCGTGTACAGATGTGGGAAGAACGAGGGCAGTAGAAGCTGCGGCCGCATATCGATCAATCTGAAGGCAACAGAGGATTTTGTGGCCAGCGCCCTATTTGCAGCCTTCGATAGGGCGATTGAGCAGCAACAGGAGGACGCGGGTGAAGCAGAGCGGGCGAGATATGTCGCGGAAAGCAAACGCCTCGAAGAACGAAAAGCACAACTCACGAAACTGTTCGTCGCGGATGAAATCGACGAAGACGCCTTGACAACGGGGTTGAAGGCCATCAGAGAACAACTGGAAGCGCTCCCCCAGCCACGACCCAAAAGCACCCGACAACGGCAGACCGGCGCAGAGCTCGCGGCGGCCTGGCCCGAGATGGAAACCTCCGTCAAAAGAGCCCTTCTCGACCAGGTCTTTGTGAAGATCACCGTCACTCCGCGAAATATAGTTACCGGTGCAAAAGTCTTCGACGAAACTCGCCTCGTACCAGAGTGGCGAAGCTAGGCGGCCTCTTGCTTTGCACAAGCGTTGGAACGATCTATGGATGTGAGGGCACGAGCGTGTACCTGCGTGCTGACGATCACAGGAGGGAGCCCCTGCGCGGTCCTCGTTGAACGAACCCATTCGGAAGCGATATTTTCTGCCATGGAAGCTCTATGCGGACCGGGGCTTGGCAGCGGTCATTTTGCGTTCGCAAGGCAGCCCCTCCACTTGGGACCGTCAATGGGCAGCCCAGTGTGGGTCAGGGCAAGGACTGCTAACGTTTTGAAGGCAGATCTACCCGTCTCCGGAAGGTAAGTCCACATGGCAATTGATCTCCTCGAATGCGGCAACTGTCTGACGGACGAACATGTGGAGCTAGCTGAACGCTTGACCGGGACCCAGAAGAAGCTCAAGTGCACAAATTGCGGAGACGAGTGGCTTCGGGGTGAACCGGCCCGGCAAGCCCGATCATCGCCCACTCTGGACGAGATTAAGAAGCGTTTCCCGAAGCCCGGGGATGTCGACCCGGTGAAGCTTGCACGGGTCGACGAACTTAAGGCTGATTTCCTCCGGCGCGAACCCGAACCTGTGCCAAACGTCGCGCCGTACTGGAAAAAATACCAGTGGGTGTTCAGCGCCGAGGGTCTACCCACGGCGGACCCTCAGGATCTTAAGAACTTCGCCAACTCGAGCGTTGGTGCGAACCCAGGGAACATGTCTGTCTTCAATGAAGCGTGGAATGAGATGGGCACCGAGGTCGCCGCTGCCCAAGTTCGCAGAACTATCGAGTATCTGCTTCGCGGCACGTCGCCCTCCGCGTTGGAAGACCGCCTTACTGCGCTCATAAACGACGCCACACCGAATGCGATGAGGGGCTTCAAAGAGTCACTACTCACGAAGGTCTTGTGCATCGCATATCCGGAGGAGTACCTGACAATCCTCATGTACACCGGCGTTGCAGGTAAACGGGAGATCGCCCGGTCGCTCTGGGGCCTCGAACTGCCCGCACCCGAGAGCACCACCTGGACCAAAGGACGCCTCATCCTGTGGAGCAACAATCTGCTGCGTGCTCTTTTGGGTGATGGCTTCCGCCACCAGCAGCACGCTGCCGAATTCTTATGGTGGGCGAAGGACAGAGCGTAGAAAACGTCCTTCTCAGCGAACTCGGAGCTTATTCACGCTCGACGAGCTTCTTGAGTTGCGCATCGTAGACGTAGCTGACGATTTCGCCGGACATGATCATATGGATGGCCTGGTTGATCACCTTTCGTGGCGCAATAAACCACTCCGAAGGATCGTAATGGCGGCCCTTGCGATCGATTTGGGTAAGGTCAAGCCGCACCTCGGCGAAAACGCGATGTAGGAGGTGTTCCAGGGCCGAGGGCTTCAGGTTGTAGGTCCGGTAATTCTCCACAATCTTCACTGGGGACATCAGATAAGTCGGCGACTTCTCAGCGTTCTTGATTCGCTGCTCCACGCTCGTGGTCGAAAACCCGATTTTATGCAGGTCTTCGATCCCGGCGATCTGCGGATCGTCGCTCAACGACTCAAGTACGTAGATGTGACCGCTTTCCCTGTCGGCGTCAAAGATTTCGTCATCTCCGACGCCGGTGCGAACGATCGCTTGGCCTTCCTGCTCGTGGAGCCGTATCGAAAGGGACTGCCGGTACATCGAGGACTCGGTGCCGTTTTCGAAGATCACCCGCAGGCGCTGCTTTGGCTCCGGTTTGCCGCCGACAATCATCGTTTTGGTTTCGCCAACTTCCGCTACGAACAGCATGATTCCGTTCAGGACGAAGAACCGCCCCTCCTGCACTGTCGGCAACCCCTTGAAAGCAGCCAGAGTCACTGCGCCTTCGGCAAGTTCGGCGTGCTTAGTCTTGAAAAGGTGTTCGAACTGGTCGAAGTCAACGTTCTTCCTCCGCTTGGCTACGGAGTCAGGGGAATTCGGTGCTTTACGTATCGGTAGATCCGAGACATCAAGCAACCCGGATTCATCACCAAGCAGATCCAGCTCATCCCCCGCGAGGAGGTCATCAAGGGAGGCAGGAGCCTCGTGGACCTCCAACAACCCGAACTCGTCGAGATGCTTCAAAGCTGCAATCTTCTCCTCGTTAGCGCGAATGCCATCGAGCCTGGCACCAAGCTTTCGCTCAGCGATTTCCCGCGTCGTCGAACTCGGGATGCGGTCATGGGAACGACGGAACTCCACGACTTCCAGGAAAGCGCGTTCCAGCCGATCGGCTGAGGTGACCTTCTTTGTCTCTTCCGGTGCGTCGAGGAGCTCGCCAGCATCCGCATCGAACAGCTCTTGCAAACTGGCAAGGCGGGCAGAAGCCCCTGAATCCATGATCTCCGTCTCGCTCATGTGTCCTCCCCCACCATCTCCATTGCCCGCTGGGCGGCCTGATGCTCCTGCTTTTTACGCTGCAGGAACAGCAACACCTCGGCATACCGCTTCTCTGTCGAGTCTTCGGAGCGCACGTTCGGTCGGCGTCCTGCAACCTTGGCCCAATTCTGAATTTTGGGGAACAGCGCCAAAGCCTCTTCCTCCGTGACTTCCACCCGTGTGGCGGTGATGGTGTCCTGGATGATGCGCAGTACGGACGGCGTTACGGACTTCGAGATGACCTCGAAGGCCCGCTGGAAGGGGTTGACCGAGTCGATGAGGTTGATATTGATGTCATCGATGTTGACGAACTTCTCGGACATCTTTATGAAGCGCTTGTCACCGACCTCGCGAACCTCGCCGTTTTTGATGACGGAGTCGACCACCACCTGCTGACGAAGCTCCTCAACCTGGTTTTCATCCAGATCGGGGTACCGCTCGCGGATGATCTTCGGGATCAGAACCTTATTCGTCGTCTCGGGATCGACCGAGCCGGCAGCCGCTTTGGCGAAGGTGTCATCTTGAAGGATTGTGGCCTTAAGGTCGTTCAGGTCCGTCTCGACGATCTGCTTGACTCGCTCCGAGGAGGGCTCCTTGAAGCCCTTGATCTTAATGACGCCCGGTGGGTTGACATCATCGTCACCAGTGTTCTTGGTCTTGAAAGTGAAATTCTGTGCAAGCACCTGCTCCATCAGCAACGACGCTGTAATGGCCTTCAGCATGTTGTTCACCGAGACCTTCACTTCGCCCTGGGTGGCGTCGGGCTCAGCGATCAGGTTCGTGAACTGGGCATGCTCCTTGCCGGGGCTGTCGCGGGTGACACGACCGATGATCTGGATGACCTCGGTCAGCGAGGCGCGGTAGCCGACGGTAAGGGCGTGCTCGGCAAAGGGCCAGTCGAAGCCTTCCTTTGCCATGCCCAGGGCGATGATGATGTCCACACCCTCGCGCTCTTTGGAGGCGACACGGGAAAGATAGTGGAGCGTGTCAGCGCGTTTCTTCTGGTCCGTGTCATCCACGAGATCAGCGACCCGAAGTATCGCACCGGTGTCTTTATGGCGAATGCTGATGATCCCGGTATCGGGGTCAGTGCTCTCGACATGGCCGATGGCGTCGATGATAAATCCGACTTCCTCGATCTTGTCCTTGGTGGACTCGCCAGAGTTGACGTTCGGAATGTGAACTATCGTCTTCCTGTCCAGATGCAGGACTTCACCGATAGCGTCCGTATAGCGGCCCTGGTAGAAGTGATGTCCGATGCCGAGCGAGCGCAAGTGCTCGTACCCGTTGAGCTGGTCATAGTAGTTGAACGTAACAGGCGTGAACCGTGCCTCGTCCTCAGCAGACAGCACAGGGACCGAGTCGCCGCGAAAGTAAGAGCCGGTCATCGCGACGATGTGCACGTCCGAGCCGTTCATGACTTCGCGCAGGAGGGCGCCGAGGCGGTTGGCTTCAGTATCAGCGGAGACATGGTGGAATTCGTCGATCGCCAGCACTGTGCCGTTGAACGCCTCCGGGGCGAGCTTCTCAAACGCGAACCGCAGTGTCGCATGCGTGCAGACCAGCGTTGCGTCCGAGCTATCTAGGAAGTCGATGAATGCTCCGACCTTGCCCTGCGAGGAACCCGGATCACAGAGGTTGCGTTCCTCTTTGATCTCCCAGTCCGCGAAGAACCCATTCGAGGTGAGCTTCGTCGAAGAGAAGGAGCCTCCGATGGATCGCTCAGGCACGGCGACGATGACCTTCTTCCGGCCTTGGTTATAGAGCTTATCGAGAGCAACGAACATCAGCGCTCTCGACTTGCCTGATGCCGGCGGAGCCTTGACAAGAAGGTGCTGGGCGTCTCTCCTGGCGAACACACGCTGCTGCATCTCTCGCATACCTAAAGCATCGGTGTTTACAGACGCTTTCGTGCGGGCGTAGGTCACGTCGACAACGTTCATCGGCTTCTTGATCGTGTTCATTTCCGCACCCTCTTTGTCTTCTTCTCACGTAAATCCCGAGCTGCCTCGGCGGCCATTGCCTCATACATTGCAAACAGGTCCGAGAGCCTCTGTTCATCGGTCTCGTAGCCACGTTTGAAATAGATCGATTCGACCAGCGCGTCGACTGCTGCATGAGCTGCGCGAAGATCCTCAGGCATTAGATCAGGATTGTAGAGCTCTGACAGCGTCTGTTCGCAGTGGTACTCGCGAACGTCTAGGACACGCAAGGCTGCTTCGGTCAAATCCTCTTTTATGGACTCCCTGAGCGGAGGGACCGGAAAGTTGTTATAGACAATAGTGTTCGTGTAGCGCAATCGAGTGTCCAGCTGACCTCCTATAGCGCGTGCCCACACCATGTGAGTCGCAGATGTCAGAAGAGCAAACACCCACGGCTCGGCGTCATATGCAGCATTCGCCAGGTTCGAAACGACGGTTCCTCCATCTAGATAGCCGATCGGTATATATTCTCGGTTTTCTGAAGAAGTTGACGGGACAATGATTGAGTTGGTGTCCTGATGCGCCCAAAAGTAGAATTGGTTCGGCACTGCCGCTTTTGCCCTGGTCGACTTCTCCGTGCTCTTCTGGCGATGTACTCGCACCTCTGCCAATCGCTGTGCGACTACCGATATTTTAGAAGCTTCTTCGACCGCTTGATCCGGAACTACCAGACACCACCGGGTCTTGCCCTTGATGAATTCATCAGCCCCGCTGAAGCCTCTGATGAATGCACTGGCCTGCGGTGCTACTGCAAGCAGTTCCTCCTTCTCTGCGTCGCTGAGAATCAGGTTGCCGCCATCGTTCGGCATCGAGCCAAACCCGAGCCTGGGCAAAGAAGAAAGAGGACTGCTGCGTCTGCTGATCCAGATGTCCGGAGCGTCAGCCAGATATGGGTTGATACGTTTTGCACTAAGACGTATGTCGCCTGTGTAGATGTATTTGGGTTCAGTTGAGCGGTTGCGGAGGCTGACGACCACGCAAGTGACTCCGGCGACATTCTTCGCATGGTTGGACCATTTGAAGGAGGTGTAGGCATAGTCGATTTCTAGTTCTTCACCGAGAACCTGTGGCCAAAGAATCCCGACTTGCTCGCCTTGGGTGATCGAATTTGTCGTGACGAACGCCAGCTTCGCCGCCGTGCCGCGTATGAAGTTCGCACCTTTGATCAGCCATGCAGAGACATAGTCGAGGCTCTTGTACTTTGCAGTTATCGTAGCCAGATCGCGCTTCTGCTCTGCAGACTGCTTCCGGCTCCCCAAGTAAGGCGGGTTGCCTAGGACATAGATTTCAGTTGCTTCATCGTTCGGGCAAACAGCATGCCAGTCGAGAGTGATGGCGTTTCCGGCCTGGATCTGCCCTATCTCCTTGAGGGGGATCAGTGGGATGGCGAGGTTGAACTTTTCCTTGAACTCAGCGTTCATTTGGTGCTTGGCGATCCAGAGGGAAAGAATTGCCACCTCTACGGCAAAATCGTCGATCTCCAGTCCATAGAAATGTTCGATGCTGATCCTTGACTCGGCGTATAGCATTTGGTGCTTCGGATCGATCTCGAAAAGGCGTTCAAGAATCGCGTGCTCGAGCCGACGCAATTCTTTGTACGCAATGATGAGGAAGTTGCCAGATCCACACGCAGGGTCGAAAACCTTGATCGCGCTGATTCGTTCGAGCAGTGCCTCAAGCTTCTTGACGGAGTCGAACCCCGCATCAAACTGCTCCTTAAGGTCATCAAGGAACAGCGGCTCAATGGTTTTAAGGATGTTCGGCACCGAGGTGTAGTGCTGGCCCAAGTCGCTGCGCTTTCCCGGGGTGACGATCGCCTGGAACATCGATCCGAAGATGTCCGGGTTGATGTCGCGCCAGATGAGTCTGCCCGATTCAATCAGCAGATCACGGGCCTTCTTCGTAAAAACCGGAACGACGTGCTCAGAGGACATCGTGAACAACCGGCCGTTGACGTACGGAAACCGAGCCAGGTGTGAGGGTTTCTCACTGGCGTCGTCCGTATCGAGCGCCTTGAACACCTCGGTGAGGAACTCAGCGACGTCTGATCCGTCGAGTTGAGTATGCGAGCCGACGGCGTTGGTGAAGGCGCCCTCCTCGAAGATGCCAGTATCTTCAGCGAAGAAGCAGAACAGGAGGCGGGTAAAAAACACGTTGAGCGCATGACGCCCGTGCGCCATATCGAAGATCGCGGGGTTCGCTGCCAGCAGCTCGTCGAACAGTTTGCCCATCCGTTCGGCAGCCTTGACGTCCGCGTGGGCCTCGGCGACGTATTGCGCTTTCTCCATTCCGGCCCAAGGCAGGAAGAATGTGAAGTGCTGGGCGATGTCCCGGATTGGGATCATCAGGTTTTCGCCGGTCTTTGTGTCGATGGCCAGCAGTTCCGAATAATCGGTGACAATCACGAAGCGTGTGTTGTACCTGACGACCAAGGGTGAAGTCTTCAGTTCGTCGATGACCGCGAGAGGGTCGCCCGTTGTCTCCTTGAAATAGACGACGTTCTTCTGGGCGACTTCGGACTGGGGGTCACCGGCAACATTGAGCGATCCGTTACGCAACCGCGTTACGTTACCCTGCGGTTTGCCGTACGCCAGCAAAAGGCTGAAAATGAACTCTCGATCGTAGGATTCGCGACCGCCAAGCGGGGCAACGCGCTCCTCGACAGCCTTCAGGTTGAGCTTCACCACGGAAGAGCCTTCCTCAAGTTTGGGGTCCCGTTACAGTTCGCCGAGAGCATCCGACGGCCTCCGTGGGAGGCAGAAACGCCGTCGGCCGACGACCACGATTCAAACACGCTTGGGCTCCTTTTAATTTTTCGGGCTGGCGCGTTGCTTCCACGTAATTTTATCCGTGAATGTGCTGGCGCTTTCCCGCGCGAAATCATCATGGCAACGTGTCTCTTGCCCAATGAATTGCCCATCAGGATCTCACAGCAATGGAGTGTGAGCGGTGACGGCCGGGTAGTAGGCGGCAATAGCTGGTGCAGCGGAGCCGAACGATAGAGCTCCGGCGACGGAGCGGCCGCCAAGACAGCTTCCCGGACCTCCACGTTCGCCTTCGATGTGAATGGACCGAGTCCATCACCCTCGGCGGCACCTCCGACAGACGCAGGAAGCGTCAGTCCTCGTCGAGCAGCACCCGGATCATATGCAGGACCAGCTCACGTTCCCGTGTTTTCAGCCCGTCCGCCGATTCAGGCAGGACGAATGGCCCCAACCCTCCCGCCTCCGGTTCGGCGGCTTGCCGCAAGTTCACATTGTGTCCTTCAACGCCACTAAGAGAATCATTCAAGCCGCTCATAGTTGAACCTTAGACGCCAATACCGATCTGTTCGAAGATCCGCCTCGCCGGAGCAGTAGACGTTGTAGATAGGTGTTGGTGCCACGGAGACTCCCCAAACCAATTTCCGGCAGAGCGTGCCTAAAATTGCGTCTTGTTGTATGATGGAATCAGATTTCATCACCAGGCAGAGAAGGATTCTTCCACATGTTCACCACTATGACTGCAGATCGTTCCGCACGTATCGCGCTCCCTGGCGCCACGGACATCCAGGCAGCATCAGTGACGCGGGTGAACGGCACTGAAGCCCACGACCTGGCTGCAGCAGGCGAATTGCGCTGCGAAGAGATCCACTGCGATGCACCGATCTTCTTCCGTTCACCCCCCAACTGCAGGCCGCACTGGTACCACGCGGCGGGAACCGCCAACGACTGCGCCACCACAGGCGGCTCCGCTGGTGAGTTCCACCGCTACCTGCAATACGACGTCTTCGGTCCAGCCTTCGCCCACGAATTCTCTGTACCTGGTGCCCGTGCCGATGCCATCGTGCAGCGGATCGGGTCCAAGAAAAATGTCGCCATCGAGATCCAGCATTCGCCAATCGCCAAGGAGACCGTTCTTCGCCGGCACGCCGCCCACCAGACCGCCGGCATCATGGGGACCGTCTGGGTCATCAACTCCGCCGACATCGCCCGCGACGGCACCATCATCCTCACGCAGTGGGTCATCGATCTTTTCGAGGCCTGCCAGAACACCCCGGACAACTACCCGTGCACCGTCATGATCTACAGGGACCGCCGCCATCTCGGTGGAGGGGAAGCTCTCCGAATTATCGACCGGGCCGAGATTGGCCACGACGCAGAGGGGCGCCGCACCGCCGATATACGGCTCACTGCAGACACAATCCGCATCGAGGCGCTCCGCATCTTTGCTGCGGGCAAGGACCGACCGCGGGAGATCCCGGCAGAGCTCGTCGCCGACGTCCGCGCACTGGACGCTGCACCAACCCGCCGCGTCAAGAAGATCGTCCCTGCGTGGCAGCCCACCACACAGGCCGCCTAAACCTCCAAACCACGACCGGAAAGCAAATACCGATGAACACCACCACTCACGCCCTGCGCCCCGTCGCCTACCCCTGCCCCGTTACGAATCTCGTGTACGCCGCCATGCTGGCAGTCCAGCGTCGGCTGCAGGCAGGGACGACGGCCGAGAAGCTGGACGACGGTGCCCACTCGGCCAACAGTGGCGTGCAGCGGGGCGGACTCGCGGCCCTGCGCCGGGAATTGGTCCGGCGCTACGAAGACACGAAGCAGCACGCCCCCGCCGCCCTGTGCGAACTCGGCTTCGAGGCAGTCGACGGCCCTGGGCTCCTCACCCTGGTAGAGCCCGGCACGGCCGAGGCGTACACCATGGACCACTGCGGCGTGCACGACGGCCGGTTCCTGGGTTTCACGGAGATTATGCAGGACGTCGTGGACTTCCTCACCGAGGCCGAGTCCCAGGGCTTCCTGGTCCTTCCGGCGGCCCTCCGTGAGTCCGACCCCCTGGGCCTGTCCATCGTGGGGAAAGCCGCAGCAATGGGCACCGAGCCTAAACCCGAAGCCCGCCGGCCGCGCGCTCAGGCTCGAACCGACTACGACTTCTGAACCGCTACCACCCAGCCATGCAGCACCGACCGAAGGAACGCACCGTGAACACCATGACAGCGCCCCGCATCACGAACCGGCAGGCCACAGTCCGGCCCCCGGCACCGACCCGTACGACCATATCCAGGGTTACCCGCGACACCGACGGCACTTTCTACTGGGCCGTGTCCGAGGAGGAAGCCGGCGTACTCACCCTGTGCCGCTGTTCCACCCTCCCGGGCCAGGCCGCCGGCTTCCGCACGAAAAGCTTCGGTAAGCGCTGGTTGACCTGGCTGTACGCGAACGAATTCACCTTCGCCGGTGTCCACCCGGACAACTGGCGGGCCCACGCCCTGGAAGCTTTCCGGTCCATCGACATGGATTTCTAAATCGCCAACCATCACCACCCGTAGAAAAGAGATTCACCATGATCACCGACACACGCTTCCACGGCCTCGCTAACCCAGAAGAGCTCACCGGCATGAAGCTGGCCTTCGCTACTACACCCCTGCCGCAGGGCTACCTCAACCGAGTGGTCTACCAGCCATTGAGGGACCACGGCCTCGCTATCCGAGTGCAGGAAGCATTCGGACACGGCCACCTGTACACCAGGGAAGGCTCAGACCTGATATTCGTCCCAGACCCCTCTATCCCCTCCCACCTGGTCATTGAGGCACTGCAAACAGCAGGGGTAGACCGCGTGGTCACTGAAGCGATCGAGGCAGAGGCAGCGTTCGCCGCCGACCGCCACGCATCCGGCAGTCTCTGGACGACCCCAGAGCTGCGAGGCATTTCGAAGAACTGCACAACTAGCGATTTCCGCACCGCCTACCTGACCGTCCTGCGAACCGTTCTTCAGGATCCGAACTATCGCAACCGGGTCGGCGCCGAGCTTCCGGAGATCTTCTAAGAAACGGCACCCGGCCCTTCAGATGGTTACACGTGCCTCGACTTGCCTTCTATGTTGTATGATGGCATCATATTGCCTAGCGGATTACGCAACGATTCGCTGAAAGATTTACCGTTTTCATCCGCCACAGATTGGAACACTATGAGCACCTCAACCAAGATCTTGAAGGCCGCCGCAGAAGCTGAGCTCAACTACGACAAGGTGGGCTACCAGCTCGACCTGATCCCCCTGGCAGGCATGACCTTCGCTGAATTCGAGAAGGTCGGCCCACACAGCAAATTCGCAGCCCTCTCGCAGTCCTTCACAGCCTGGGGTGAGACGACCGCGGACGAAGGAATCACGTCACGCACCGTCAAAATGCTGCACCGAGCAGAGAAGCTGAGCTGGACGTTCATGGACGGGCCCGCCCAGCAGATCGACGAGGTCAAGTACGGAACCGCCATCGACACTGCAGTGGCACACGGTGTCCGCGCCCTGCGAGGACAGACTCCTCCCACGGCAGCAGAGTTGCTTTGCCTCGTGATCGCGGTGGTGAACGGCCAGGGCGATGGCGGCTCTCTGCGCAACATGAAGATCGCCGCTGAGGCTACCGAGAACTTCACGATGTTCGATTGCTACGGCCCGGTCTCTCCCAGCTGGGAAGAGGAGGACGCGGAAGACGAGGCAGCTCCGATCGCGGCCTAACTCTCTTCCGGGGTGGTGCCCGGAAATGAACATTCAAACGCTCCTGGGCAGCAGGACTTTTCTCCTCTTTCACCTGCTGCCTGGAAGCCCTTGAATCTGAAGGCTTAACCCATCCGCCAGCAACACCCTCACAGATCGGATCCCCATGAGTGCTCCCACCCTGACTCTCGTTTCCACCCTCACCCAGGCCCAGATCGACGCTGAAGCTGAAGCATGGGATAAGTCCGAGTACCTCGACGAACTTGAGAATGATTACGACCGGGCAGACATCGCGGTCGCTGAGTTCGTGCAGCTCGATCTGACTGCGCAGTTCGTAGCCCACACCCAGTCTTTCGGAGCCCTGACCGAGTCGCTCCACAACGAGGACATCACGGACCGCACTCCCGAGATGGCCACCCTGCTGCAGGAAAAGAGCACGGCATTCATGGCCGCCGCCCTGGCACGACCCGATGACTCCGAGATCGATGACTACGAGGTCAGGATCGGAAAGAGGATCGCCACTGCAGCTGCATACGCAGTCCAGGCCTTCCGCGGGGAGACGGCCCCGAACGCAGGAGACCTGCTCTGCCTTCTCATGTCGACAGTCGCCGGCCAGGGTGACAACGGCCCTTCCCGCAACCGAAAGATTGCCGTCGAAATGACCGAAGGGTTCACCATCTTCTGCGTCTACGAACCGGCAAACCCCAGCTGGGGTAAGAGGCCCGTCACACCACTCTCCATCGCGGCCTAACGATCTTCCGGGGCGGTGCCCGGAATGAACGCGTCAAGCGTTCCTGGGCGGCAGGACTTTTCCTCTTTCACCTGCCGCCTGGGATCCCTTGAATCCAAGGATCACCCACCACCAGCAATCCGCCACTGAACGAAATCGAGAAAACCGTGAGCACCGAAACTACCCAGACCAACGGCCGAGCGAAAACCAATCGAAGGGTTGCGGTCGTTGAATTCCTGTGTCTCGCCCCGCTGGCGCAATTCGACAAGCTAGTCGAGAACTTCGATTCGCTGGTCGAGTTGACCTTGACCGAGGGCATCACAGAACACACCGGCGCCAAGCTGTCACTACTGGATGAGCTCGGTATGGCGTTTATGTCAAAGTCCGGCAGCCTCGTCGATGACGCCAAGCGGGAGATCGGGAGCCGCATCGAAAGCGCTGCCATTAGCGGCGGTCGCAGTTTCCGCACACACGAAGCCCGCATGCACGGCGCCTGCAGCGTCGGTTGCACTCGCACCAGTGCGCACCAAGGTGTCACCCCGGAAGAACTGCTCTGCCTTCTGATGGCAGCGCTTCACGGTAAGGCCGACAACGGCCCTTTCCGCAACATGCAGGTTGCCGCTGAAGTAACGAAAAATTTCACCGTCTTCCCATCCGCCAGCGACGTCATCCCGGCCGTCCGCTAATAATCCGCCCACTAGCAAGCCCCACGAAGCGAGAACACCTTGAGCACCGAAATCGTTGAACGTCCCGCACCCACCGAAGCCCCCTGCGCCACTTTCCACAAGACCGCCAAAGGTGAATGGGTAATCCTCGGCCCCGAGAAGATCGTCGCCGAGGGCTCCGTGACCGTCACGCTGAAGAGCGGCAAGACCAAAGTCGTCAACATCGTGGACGTCGGCAAGAGCTTCGAGAAGGACGGCATCCTGCAGCGGTACGGGTACCGAGCCAAAGAGGATAAGCCGGCACCTGTCGCAACTGCGGCCGCACCTTCCGCGGATGAGTCGGATCTGGATTTCCCGCCGGCCGACTTTGTGCCAGCCCCTGATGAGGAGGACCACCACACCTGGTAGGTCAACGTCCACGTCCGCAAGTCCGCCGCTGCACGAAGTGGGAGCACCGTGAGCACTGAAACGATCGAGCGTCCTGGCTCCACCGAAACCTCCTTCGTCCGCTTCAAGCCGCGCTGCACAGATGCGGACAACAAGGAGTGGGTGGTTGAAGGGCTCGAGGACCTCGTCAACGTGGGCCCAGTGACCGTCACGCTGAAGAACGGCAAGACCACAGTCGTCAACGTCGTGGGCGTCGGCAAGGTTGTTCTGCGAAACGGCAAGCGCCACCGATACGGCTACCTCACGGCCAAGAAGGACAAGCCAGCGCGGGGCGCAGATACATGGCGCACACGGCGCGCGGATTTGACCCCAAGCAGCTTCGTAATGGGCCCCGATGAGGAACCGGAAGCCTGGGACCTCTAGGGCAGCCACGTGTCCCTGCGCCTCGCGTTTTTGCAGCAGCTATGTTGCAAAGATGTGGCAATCCCGATAGTCTGACATTACGCAACGTAAGCGTTGCGTTTACCATCCGCCAAGGAGAATCCGAATGACCGAAAACCCCTCACTAACCGTCCTTCCGTCGCCTAAGACGGTTGTCATGTACAGCAAGTCTCAGTGCGTTCAGTGTGACGCCATGAAGCGTGCCATCGCCAAGACCGACGTTCTGGTGAACGAGCTGGACGCCACTACGGCCGAGAATCGCCAGCTCTGCATCGACCTGGGCTACATGCAGGCACCGGTCACCGTGGTCTATCAGAACGGTGAGATTACCGACAGCTGGTCCGGCTTCAACCCGAACAAGGTCAACGAGCTCAAGAACGACCCCTTGGTCGTGCGAGTCCCGACGGGAGGGCACGAACTGGCCGCATAACGCCACACAGCCCGGCATCCCTCCACCTACTGACCTACCGCCAGTTCAACCACTCTCAGGAAGCATCATGAAAGCAAACCGCGTCATCAAGTCCACCGGAGCGTCCCTGATCCTCGCTGCACTGCTCTCGGCCGGCCTGATGCCGGCGCACGCCGGCGACATGGCAATCGGTGCCCCCGTCCCGCCCCTGGAACCAACTTACGGTGTGCCCGTTCCAATCGATTCCGCCCCATTCGACCCCACACCCGTTCACGGTGGACCAGTAGGTGATACTTATCCGTTCGATCCTCCGCAGGCGCCCGGATGCGCACCCACCAGCAGCGACGGACAGTGGGTCGGCTGCTTCCGACCGCAACTCACCATCACGCAGGCCGAAACGACCGTAGGGAAGCCCGTGCTGCTTGATGGCTCCGGTTTCGAGCCCAGCGAGCAGGTCTCCATCGCAGATGCAGAAGGCAGGTTTAACCTGTCAACGGTGGCTGATGACACCGGATCCTTCCGCTATGAGTGGTCAGTTCCCGGATACAATACCGTCGGCAACGGCATCATGCTCAGCGCCACCGGTGCGCTCTCCCAGCACGCGACTGAGGGAGTCCTGGTGCAAGTGACCCCGGCGTACATCTCCGAGGGCGATACCTGGGGGACGCTCGTGGGCTGGTACCCGGGCGAGGAACTGGCCATCACCGCGAACGGCGCTCCTCACCCGAGCCGGTTCGCATCCGCCGATGGAACCTCGAGCAACTTCGACGAGCTCGCCAATGATTTCCCAGGCGAGACGCTGATCGAGGTCCACGGAACGCAGAGCGGCGGCTACTACTCGGCCGTCCTCGTTCCTTTCAAAACGGGTCCGCAACCGCCGGTGGAGCCCGAGCCCATCGAGGAGGAGCTCCCGGAGCCCAAGCTGGAGGTGACGGTGGACGTGCCCAAGACCGTTGAAACGGTTGAGACAGAGACATCCGTCCCGCCGGCTCCGGTCCGCCCTCAGCCACAGGCAGCGCTGGTCTCCAACGAAGCAGAGGACATGAGTTTGGCATCCGGCGCGGTTGCCACCGCCTTGCTCGCCGGTCCGGCATTCCTGGCCTTGGCCCTGCTCGCCGGCCCAAGCGTGCTGGTTTCCGGTGCGGTTTCGGCTGCCTCGGCTATCGGTGCTGGATTCCTGGCCCGTCGACTGAACAGCAAGACCAGCGGCAAGTAAGGACCTCACGATGCTGACCGGGATCCGAAAGGGTCTCACCTCCGTCGGTGTCATGGCCGCTGTGCTCTTCACGGGCCCAGCGGCCATGGTCGTGCCCACGCAGGTGACCGCCCAGGTTGTCGCAGTGAGCACCGCTCAGCCCAACAATCCGGCACTCACCGCGGCACCGGAAGTCCTCCCCGAGCCCGCCAGAGGGGCGCCTGCACCCTCCTCTGAACGCACACCCCAAGAGACCACCGCCCCGTTGCGGTGGATCACCGCTGATGCTGTCTTCCCGGCTGCCCCTGCAGATAACGGAGCGCCCTACAGCGGCCTCCTGGTGGCGCCGAAGGCTGATGGACTCCTCGTCTACGTGTCCCCAGGCGCGGATGCTGTCGGGATGATCCCGGCCCGTGTCATCGATTCGGAAGGCTCGGACCGAACCTGGATGCCGGCCATCGGACCCATTGACGGCAAATGGCTGCAGGTGCTCCTGCCTGCCCGGCGCAATCTGCCTTCTTCCGGTGATCCCGTGAATGGTGCCACCGGCTGGGTCCTGGCATCCGATGTCCTCACCAAGTCCTCGAACGTCACCGTCGACGTGGATCTGACGGCCAGGACAATCACCGTGGCCGACGGAGCAGCCGTGCTGGACGTCTTTCCCGTATCCATTAGCGGTGGGGATGAGACTGCGCGTGGCCGGTCCTTCGTCACGGGCCGCTACTCGACGGCGATCTCGCAGAATTGCTCGGCCCAACCCATGATGGCCCTCTCGGCACAGAGCGAAAGCGTCGACGGTTACATCGACCAGCCAACCGCCGTCCAAGCAATCCACGCCTTCTCGGAGGACTGCCGCAGCATCTCGGGCTACACCGCGGCCACACCAGGCTGCATTATCGCCAACGAATGGGACATTCCGCGGCTACTGGAGCTCGTCCCGGATGGCACACCGGTCACCGTCCGGTGACTACGTCACCACTCGACCCCGTAGTGGTTCTCTGCCGCCTCCAGAACCCGCTCAGGCTCGTGCAGATGATCCACTGGCCGCTCATTAATGAGCTGCCCGGTGCGGGAGCACAACCAGTGGGTTAGCCCCTCTTGCGTCTTGCCGTACTTGCCGGCGACCTCTAGTAGCCCAGCCATGACAGGCAGGGTTTTCCCTTCATCCAGGTCGAATTGGAAGCCTGGGTAAAGGAGAGCGTCGCCACGATGGACGCTAATCAGTTGTGCGGCGTCATGCCCTTCCAACCTGACACCCAGCAGGCGGGCGACTTCACCTCCGGTGAGCAGTCCGAACTCCGCCTCTATCTCGTTCCAGGCAGTCCCAGTGGCTTGTGGCTTGTGCTCGGGAAGGTCCATTCTGAGAATGTACTCGCATCACCAGCATGGACTGGTAGCTAGGCTCTAACCCATGAGCGCGCTGTCCGACCTGCTGAACGATTCGAACACTGAGCAGCTGTCCGCCCCGACGGATCACAGAAGTTGCAGCGTCGAAAGGTGTGGTCGTCTCGAACACGTCGATCTCGAAATACCTGCGCGCGGTGCCAGAGGAACCCAGCGAGAAAATCCTCCAGGCGTTCTCGGTCGCCCTGGGCATTCCCATGACGAAGCTGCGTGCGGCCGCCGGGCTGCCGACAGGGGAGCTGGAGCCGTTCGTGCTGCCGGAGTCCGCGAACCGGCTGAACACCCGCCAGCGCGAGCTCGTCCTGCACACGATCCGGGTGCTGCTGGCCGAAGACTGAGGCTAAGGACGGTTCGGAATCGGGTCGTTCAGGATTTTGATCTGGGCCGAGGTGTCGCAATCAAGGCTGATTTCCGTGAAATGCGAAAGGAGCAGCGTGTGTTGAGGATCGACTAACCAGTATTTTATGTTCGCCCAATCTGGGTGGTCGCTGACTTCGCTGAGACTGAATCGCAGCGCTTGCTTGGGTGCTAGAGATATTTGATAGGGACGGATGTCGCCCGTCGGCGGCGTATATTCCAAGTCGAGCCAGTAACTCTTCTCAACCTCACCAGCCGAATTGATCCCGACGACGTTGACGGCGGTACTTAACCAGACATCCACGGCGACACTGGCATCGTTTCGAACTACGCCGCTCATGTCGACTGGCCGGCGGCCTGGGAAGCCGCCACTTGGTCCGAGACGGGCTTCGTCGAGTGAAACAGACAGATGGCCGGTTGGGCAGACAATCTCCGGCTCAACGTCGGGTTGACGCACCTGCTCGGAAGGCTGTGGCTGTGATTGTGGCGCAGGAACTGAGGAAGGCGCGGGAGCCCAAGGCGATGCAATAGCTGGTGCCGTCATAGGTTCCTCGACGGCCGGCACGGGATTCGCGGCCGGTGAGGGTGCACGGGCCTGGGGCGCGGTGCCCTGGCTGGGCTCTGTCTTGCCATGTGACGGCGTTCGAGTCGGCGAAAGGGAAGGAACTGCCTCATCCTCCGTCTCGGGCGAGGTAGCCGAGACGGCAGTCGTCGGCTCCGGGCTATTGCCGCGGCTGGATGCGTAGAGGATGACGGCCCCGCAGAGCAGGATGACGACGGTACATACAGCCACAAGAACGTTGAATGATTTCTTACCGAATAGTCCATCCCCCATAGGAGGAGTGTAAGGGGTGGAGCGCGGATCTCTGTTCGGTCCGACAGCCGCCGCGCACAAGCAAGTGTGACCAGGTTTAGCCTCGCCAGGCAGGCGGAACCGCGCCGCCAGCTACGGGGTCATCACCCGGCTGCGCGCGTCCTGAAAAGGTCCGTCTTCCGCTTAGAATTCTCTCCATACATCCGAATATGGGGGACCCAATGAACAAGCTGGCTTCTATTGCTCTGCTCTCTGCGCTGCTGCTCGTGACGGGATGTGGCGCCGACGCCGCTCCTAGCGCAGAATCCACGTCCAGTTCGCCGTCAGCCACACCCACGACGAAGAAGGCGACACCGAAGCCGACGCCGACAAGATCAGCCACGCCCACACCCACGCCTACTCCTTCGCCCACGCCTGAAGCGGCACAGTTCAAGTACAGCTGCTACTCGGAGGCGGAATCGAGTATCGAAACCTACTACACCTTCCAGGCAGCATGGGATGTCGCCTATGACAACTGCGAGGTCAACCAGACTGGCGGAGAGGTTTTGGACAACGATCGCAAGGCCTTGGAGGTCGCCTATGGCCCCGACGCCGAGGAGGACTCGCTCAAGTACCTCTACGGAATTTGTGCCTCCACCGTTGGGATACCCGTAGACGACATAGTGAGCACAGGCCAAGCCGATGAAGCCGCAGGAGCGATCCTTCTGTGTCCGGAGCACCCGAAGGTCGCCCAGATTCAAGCTAACATCGAGAAGGCAAGGGCCGCCGGCAGGGAGCAGGAAGCGATTGAGGCTGACCGGGCAACCGGCAAGTTCGTCACATCCGGTTCGTACCTCATCGGCAGCGAAGCGCAGCCAGGCACCTGGCAGTCACAGGGACCGAAAGTTGAGGACTGCTACTGGGAGGTCTCGGACGCCTCCGGGAACATCCTTGCGAACAACTTCATATCCGTCGCCCCGCAGTTCACGATCGTTGTGCCCGCCGATGCCGCAGGATTTACGGTGGAAGGATGCGCCTTCCGTTGGATCGGCGGATAGGGCCTGTCACAAGCGTCTACCCTGCGCCGTGCAGTGATCGCTCGCGAATAGAAATGCGGACCTCGGCGAACTCTGGCGGAGTCTCACGCCGGGATAGGTCTTTCCAGGCCTCGCTGAGTGGTCGGAAGTCGTAAGGGAACCACTCCGCGGGCAACCGTTTGGGCTGAGTCCAGACGGGTGTCTCCTGGCCGCTGATCCGGCAGGCATATCTCACGGCTGCGGTGATCAGCGCATCCCATTTCGCTGACCCCATAGAAGGCGGCTGGGTGGCTTCACTCAGGTCGTCGGCCGCCGAAAGCTGGCGGATCACTTCGACGAGGATGCGGAGCGCGAACTCCGGGTCACCCTTCTCTAGTTCCCGCCGCATCTGTTGTACTGCGAGGTACAGGGTCCGCTCAGCCTCTCGATCATCCTGCCGGGGCATGGTCGTGCTGACAGGCGCCGCGGTTCGGCTACCACTTCTCGGGGTGGTCGATGAGTTCCTGTGCGAGGATCTGTGAACAGTTCCAGTCCGCCTCGCACTCGTGTGGGGATGCCAGGATCTCAGCCGGCGTCGACATGGAGTTGAACATGAGGACCACCTCGTCCCAGCATGTTTTGCATCCTGTGTCGGTCAACTCCCAGCCGGTGATTGCGTGGAAGTAGACACGGACGAAGTCGCTGGCCTGGGTTTGCTCAGCACCTGCACTCATTTTGTGGCTCCGATTTTCGTATTGAGCTCTCGATAAAGGGTAGCTTGGCTGACCCCGACGGCCGCGGCAATTTCCTTTACAGTCATGTGGCCGGCGTCGTAGAGGTCCTGGGCTCGTGACTGAGCCTTCGGAGAGAGTGCTTTCGGTCTGCCGCCGTTCCGGCCGCGCGCCCGCCCCGCCATGGCACTCTTGGTTCTCTCACTGATCATCGCACGCTCGAATTCAGCCGTCGCACCGATGATCTGTAGCGCAAATTTGCCGGCAGACGTCGACGTGTCGATCGCTTGGTCGAGCTGGTTGGGTCCCCGGGTAGGAGTCCGGTGACTGTGTGAGTTTCGCATCCGATAATGGGTGCAGGAGGAAATTCACAGATTATGGCACGTAGGCATACCCCGGATCAGGTCGTCGCGAAGGTCCGGCAGGGGCAGAAAATGCTAAATGACGGCAAGCCGATGATCGAGGTCATCAAGGAGCTGCAGGTCACCGAGGCAACCT
>NZ_LMSO01000007.1 GCF_001428435.1 Arthrobacter sp. Soil782 | reverse complement strand
TGGTTGGGTCCCCGGGTAGGAGTCCGGTGACTGTGTGAGTTTCGCATCCGATAATGGGTGCAGGAGGAAATTCACAGATTATGGCACGTAGGCATACCCCGGATCAGGTCGTCGCGAAGGTCCGGCAGGGGCAGAAAATGCTCAATGACGGCAAGCCGATGATCGAGGTCATCAAGGAGCTGCAGGTCACCGAGGCAACCTGGTACCGGTGGCTGCAGCAGTACGGCTCCGAGCAGAACGCAGCCCAAACCAAAGCGGTCAAGGACTTGGAGAAGGAAAACGCCCGGCTGAAGCGGTTGCTGGCGGAGAAAGAACTGGCCATCGACATACTGAATGAGGTGGCTAAGGGAAAATTCTGAGCCCCGAACCTCGCCGGCGTGCAGTGCGCATGGCGGTGGAGAAATTCGGGGCGTCCGAGAGATTCGCGTGCAAGGTGCTGGGGCAGAATCGTTCCGCGCTGCGCAAGTCACGCCCAGCGGTCAGCTTCGAGGAAGCCCGGCTACGCGCGGCGTTGCGGGCCATCGCCGGGGAGCATCCGGCGTGGGGGTGGCGGAAGGCTCGTTGGCATCTGCTGGCCCAGCCGGAGTGGGCTGGCGTGGTGCTCAACGCTAAGCGGGTGCGCCGGCTCTGGCGGGCCGAGGGACTGACGTGCAAGCCGAAGGCGCGTAAGCGTCGCCGCACCGGGCCCGGCGCCGGGGAGCAGAAGCGGCTGAAGGCCGAGTACCCGATGCATGTGATCAGCTTCGACTTCCAGTCCGATGTGACCTCCTGTGGGCGGCATGTCCGGTTCTTCAACGTCATTGACGAGTACACCCGCACCGCCCTGGCGATCGTTCCGCGCCGGTCCTTCACCGCCACCGATGTGGTCGCCGTCCTGGAGGACATCATCGCCGAAACCGGTGTCACGCCAACCTATGTCCGCTCCGACAACGGACCGGAATTCACCGCCGCAGCCCTAGTCAACTGGTGCGCCACCGCCGGGGTAGATACGGCGTTCATCGACCCGGGATCCCCGTGGCAGAACGGGTTCGCCGAATCATTCAACGCCCAATTCAGAAGGGAACAACTCACCGGGGAAATCATCGACACCATGGCCGAAGCGAAGTACTTGGCCGACGAGTGGAAGGACATCTACAATCATGAACGGCCCCACGGATCCCTCGACGGCATGACGCCGAAACAATACTGGGACACCTGGACGCAGAAAAATCAACTAGCTATCGCATAGCCACTGGACTGCTAACCGGGACCCAATCAGCCTCGACGGCATGACGCCGAAACAATACTGGGACACCTGGACGCAGAAAAATCAACTAGCTATCGCATAGCCACTGGACTGCTAACCGGGACCCAATCAGGCGCATCTGGTCTCATGCAACTGCGAGTAGCTTGAAGCATTGGCGCGACTGGTGCGATGGCATCGGCACCAAGTTGCTCGATGAGAGCATCAGCATCGACAAGGTAATTGGTCAGTTCATACTGCCGGAAAAAATCACATCCCGACCCACGGGTGTTCTGCTGGCTGTCGAGTGGCCTTGGCAAATATATACGCGACAGGCCGATAGTCTTCGTCTCTCCTACGACGGTAAAACGTACGAGATGGCTTACACCGATCTCATACCCGATACAGATTCGATTTCTGGCCCCTTTCGATTTCAAATCAAGACAGAGGCGTGGATCGCCGAGTACGAGGGTTCTCCAGGAAGTGGAGGGGTGCATTACAGCGCTAGTTCCGATCAGGAAGTGATGGTCGTCCGCGCTCAATCCGAGATGCCGCTTAGTGACTGGCTTAACCAAGCAGGCCTCATCTTCACCATGGATGATGACCGAATCATCGAAGACAACATGCTTTACAAGCCCACTTGGACTAAGGATCCGTTCGAACGATCTACGCTAGTTGCTCTTGACTGGACGGGCACACGCCTGAATCTTGAATCGCAGGGTAAGGAACGACTCGAGCATTCGATTCAGCACCGAGCAATAGCTGAACTGAAAAGAGAGCCTGCTGCCTGGGACGTTGTGCTCGATGACGACGGCACGGGAGAGATAGCCGATGTAGTGGCTATGCGAATCGACGACAAGGGATTGCTCGTCCGGTTCGTCCACTGCAAATACGCACATGGGGATGCTCCTGGCGCACGCGTGGCAGACCTTTATGAGGTTTGCGGACAGACGCAAAAATCGGTCAGATGGAGGCGTAGCGAACTCGCCCCATTCTTCACGACCCTTCTCGACCGTGCCCGCAAGAAGCAGACTCGCGAAGGCGTGAGCCCTTTCGAAGTTGGTGACGTCAAGAAGTTGTATGAGATTCGGGATAAGGCGGTGCTACTGCCAAGACGTATGGAAATGATCATCGTCCAGCCAGGTCTTTCCGCTTCTAAAGCGACTACACAGCAGCTAGACCTACTCGCGTCGACGCAGGAATACCTTAAAACGACCATCAAGGCACCGCTAGTCGTTTGGTGCAGTCCTTGACATCGGACTTCAGTCCATTCCTCGGCGGAATGAGAGGTGAGTCGACAACCTACGAAAGGACGCCGACGACGAGCTCGTGTTGGGGGAAGGCCCTAGATGTCTGCACATATTCGTTGCAAAAGTTGCTAGAAGACCCTAACGCCACGCAGATATGTTGGCTGCGACGTGTTGCGTTGGGTGTACCCCCACGCAACGATGCGATGCCTTGTACAGCACGAGAACACCGGTGGCTGCATCGCGGTGTAGTGAGCGAGTTTTGCTTTGTGTTACTCAAACAGAGTGACTTCCTGCAAAGGAGACTCGTTGGGCTCCGGGGTGCACGTAGCTGCCCGAGTTCTCCCGGTGCTGAACAAGGTGGCCATAATCAGTAGGTGTACTGGCTGACAGACCTACTGACTCCCCCTCTGGCCATCCTCTCTGCGCTGGTCGGCTTACTCCTCGCGGTTGACCAACTCACCGCTGCAGCAAGACTCAAACGAGAATCCAGTTTCTGGAGGGAGGAGATGCTGGCTTCGGACCTTCGCCATGATCGGGAGGTGATGGAAAGCCTCCACCGAACTGCTACTGCCAGACTCATTGCGATCAAAGTGGTCCCGGCCCGACGACTATTGGTTCCTGCGTATTTTTTCATCGCCGGAATTGTTCTAACGTTCTCGTTTGCTCATGTGGTTGGAAGCATAGCGCCTCAACCAATCACGCTGGAGAGCATCAGCGCCGCGGGCCTTGACGTCATCTCTAGCATCTTCATACCGGTCTTAGTCTTTATGGGCATGATAGGCATCGCTAGTGTCTTCATCCGGCGACGCCACCTGATTAGGAGCTACCTCGATGGAGAGATCATTGCTGACAGGCCTCCGAGATTCACCGAAGACGGAGGCGTATGGCTGGGATTCCGCCTTGGAAATTGGAAATGGATCGTCTTCGGAATATTCGCTTTTGGCCTCTGCAGCTTCACCGCAGCTGTGGGCTTCACGCTCGGTGTTGGCGTTGACAGTATTCAGTCATGGACAGCTCTGTGGCTCGTGGCGTCCTTTATGTTGTTGTTCTTTAGCTTCAGCCCCGTACCAACTCTCTACCGTATGGGACGCGAAAAACCGATCCATCCCAGACGCTTAACCGACAAAGCAAGCGTGCGCAGAGGTGTGACTGGAGAAGGATCACCTGATGTTCGTGAATGGCGCTTTCAGAGGACCCGAGGAACCCACGCCCGACATAAGGTGTCTGCAAGTCGACAGGGGCGCTAACCTCCCGATGAGATGTAAGTACGGGCCAAAATCGGTCCTGGGCATCCGCTCGTGATGTTCACCCAATGTCAGAACCCGTCTTCTGACCAAGAACGACCGGAGCGGCTTTTGCACCTGACTTTTGATGCAACGAAGACACTTCCCGCACGGATCAAAACTGCTGGGTCGCAAGAGGGTAGTTTTCGACCACCGCCACATACCTGCTCAAAACACCGAACCGAGCGATTTGTGCAGTGCCCCGGTCGAAGGGCTGAACGACAGGTTCAGTTCTTTGGTGCATATGGGACCCATCTGCCAGAGTGCTCACATGAGGAATCAACTAGGCCGCTTGGTGGGGTTCGTCGCCGATTGGAGAGCTGATATGGCCGCCGGGTGCAGGAATGAGAAGCGTTTTCACGTCCATTACAACTTCTGGAACGGCAAGGGTTGGGAATGCGCCGGAGAATGGGACAGCGCCACACAAGCTGATCGCATGAAGCGCTTCTGGGAGAAACGTACTGACACTCAATTGTTGGACACCGTCGGCACTCACCACCACTGGCGCTGTGCGTGCGGCGCCCATTCCCGAGGTGGCTTTTCCTCTGCGTCGGACGCCGAGTATGCGGCCCAGCGGCACCAGTGGGGCAAAGCGGTGGGACACCCAATGCCAGAAATTCACTCCGCTGACGGCAGCTAGGCCTACTTATGGACTACTGGGCGTTGCTAGTAACTGGAGTTTTCACCTTGATGGGCGGCGGCGCTGGAGCCCTGCTCACTAAACGAAATGAGCACAGACAGTGGGTTCGGAACGCTAAACAAGAGGTCTACTCAGAGTTCCTAAATGACGCGGGCCTCCTCGACCTACGGGTGATCCTTGACGGCTCGGCCGCCACACCTGAGATGATTGCACAGCAGCGAAAGGCCTTACAAAGGCTGTTCATTCTCGCCCCCGACGACATCTGTGAGGAGGCCCAAAATTTGGTAGAGACAGTGAAAGAAATAGCCCGGCTGAACCGGAACCGAAGTGCTTCGATGTCGCAGATACAAAAGGTAGAGCGGAAACGGCTAATCGACGAGTATTCGCGGGGCCAGGCAACCATCACCTTCAAAATGAAAGTGGATCTGCACCACCCCAAGCATCATCGCTACAAGCCGCTCACCTCAAAGCCGCTTGAAGACTGACTCACCACTCTTACCAGGTCTTACTGCGGGCTGTGAGGAGGGGCTGTGAGGAGCCCCATATCGAAAAACGTAAGCAAGTTGTGTTCTTGGCACGGTGATATAGATCGCTAATTATTTGTAGGCGCACAGCTTCGAAATTTCCCAGCTGTATTGGTCATGCCGGACAATGTGGCATTCCTGCTCGTGTCCCATCTCGACATCGAAGCTCTCAGACGTCAGCGTCCGCTGCTTGCTATCCACTAACCAGTTGATCGGTGATGAGAGCCACGGCCGACGCCCTTACATGTCCCCAACGGTCAAAACCTTCTTCGGCCATGCATGAGTCCACGACTCCGAAAGGAAACCTTCACCGAGCAGGAGCTGCGGCTCATCCAGCGCTACACTGGCTGGGACAGCGGCAAGCGTCTCGCCTGGTACGCCGCTAAGCATTTCCTGGAAATGAACGAACAGTTCGCTAGGACACCTTCCGGCTGGACCAGTCGTCGAGCTACGAGCCGAAGCCGAGCGAATCCAGAAGCGCATCGACAAGCGCCGGATGCTTGACGTGAACGCTACGAGGACGTCCCCAATCCGATGATCCCCGAAACCGCCAACATCTGACCCGCTCTCCCCGTCGCCCACGCACGTCGTGCGGGGGCTTTCCGGTCCGGCGCCGCCCCGTCCGGCCCAGCTGTGTGGGGCAAGACAATATGGCCGACTCCGTCTTGCCTTATTAAGAAGCTCGACCCTAACGGGCCTCGCAGAGCGCGTTGTGCTCCTCCGTTTGGCCGGCTTGATGGTTTTCTTGTGTCCGCTGCGCGTCCACGTGTTTCCTTTTCGTCTGGCTCTTTGGCTCCCCCGTGTTTTCTTCATGGGCTCTTTGTGTTTTCCTGCGCGAGCTTTGCCCGCGCTTCGTTCTCTAGCTGCTCCCCACCGTGGTGACCTTCTGACACCTTCTCGTTCACCTGTGCGCGCTCTGGCGCGCACGCACCCACCCTCTTCCTGCTGCCTCTTACTCCTCGGCTGCCCCTTGTCCGGCTGTCCGCTCCGGTTCCCGATTCGTCCACCAGCGGTGGCGGGGTTTGTTCATTGGTACATGTTGATTCTTGGGCTGGGTTCTTTGCGGCCTTTGGCCGTTGCAACCGTCAAGCCTTCTTCGTGTTTGTCAGGGTCCTCTTGTCTCCGTCCTGGAGAACTTCCTGTGAGGCCTTCGGTGTCTTCGCCGCCTGCCATCGGCCGTAGAGAGATCTATCTGCCGCCCGTAACGGGGGCGGCCGATAGTGGTTTTCTGGCTAAGTGCTACGTAGTCCACGAGCTCGCCCATATTGCGCTCGAGCCGATCCATGGCATAGACGACGACGTCCACCGATCCTTGCTCCATTAGTTCTTGCAACTTCAGGTAATAGGGTCGTCGCTTCAGTCCCGAGGCCGAGATGTCATTGTCTTCGAACACGAATACGACGTCGTATGCTTGCTTCGCCGCATACGCATGGCAGTCCGCCAATTGGCGCGCAACTCCCAGATCTAGGTTGGCTAAGTCCTTTAAGATACGGGTGTAGATAGCAGCTCGCACGGTCACGGCTTCGAGACTAGATGGGCAGGAGGTGGAGCATGGCTTGCTTGTAATTGGCACGTCTTCTTTGCAACCGGTCGAGACCGCCCTCCCAATTCCCGGCCTGCTCGGCCGTCTGGGTCCAGAATCATGTCTGGTCGATCTGTGCCGAATGGATGCGGGCGGTGGAGGCACGTTCGATGATTGCGGCTTGCCTCGTCAGCATCACGTCCCGAGGTTCGGCGCCTTGAAGCTGGTCGATCAGAGCATCGACAGCGGCCCCACCGAGTTCCTGCAACGGAAGTGCCATGGTGGTCAATGGTGGTTCAAGGTAGGCCGCCACGGGTAGGTCATCATATGACAGCAGTGAAACGTCCGCGGGGATCCGTTTGCCCAGTGCGTGCAGTGCCCTGAGCGCTCCGACTGACTGGCTGAAGGTGCCGGCATAGATGGCTGTAATTTCCGGGTTTTCCGACATGAGCTGTTCTGTGCCTTCGTACCCGCCGGCTTCACTGTAGGCCGCGCGGGCAACGGTTGGGACGGCGACGCCGGCGCTCTCTGCCTCCCGGAGGAAACCGTGCTCTCTTTCGCGTGCAGGCATGAGATCCCCCGGCCCGGAGATGTGTCCCATAGTGCGGTGACCCAGCTCGTAGAGATAGCGGAACGCTGCACTGCTTGCTCCCATCAGGTCAACACTGACATTCCGCTTAGAATTTGCGACGGAACGATTCACGAAAACGTGGGGAACGGTATCAAGTCTTCCCGATTCAAGCAAAGGATGCCCTTCCCTGGCAGACGCGATCAACAGGCCTTCGACCCGGCCGGCACCAACCAGGTCCGTATAGTCGGACTGTGCACGGGAATCCTCGGTGTCCTCGGCTAGCAACACCACGAACCCCCGTTCACGAGCCCGTTGGTAGGCCCCTCTCGCAATTCGGGCGTACACCGCATTGGTCAGGTCGGGGAGAAGGAGAGCAAGCGCCCGGGTTCGTGAACCGGCAAGGGCTTTTGCGCCGGCATGGGGCTCATATCCGAGGGTGGACGCGGCTTCGAAGATACGGACGCGCGTTTCGTTTCGAACATTTAGCGTTGAGTCACCGTTGAGCGCCCGGGATGCAACCGACTTGGTGACTCCGGCTGCGTTTGCGACGTCAATCAGTCTGGCGCGTGTCCGGGACGGACTCGGTTCCATGGGTGGGAGGACCCTTTCAGTGTGTTGAATCGCGGTGACCGGGACATGCCGGTCCGGGTGAGCAGCGCCGGACCGGCATGTTCCGCTTAAGTACTGGACCCGTAGTCGGTGTATACGGTCTTGCGGCGGGTGTAGCGTTCAAATCCGTGCACACCGTCATCTCCACCGAGTCCGGACAGCTTCCATCCGGTGTGAAAACCCTGAACTTCCTCGGGTCCGATGCGGTTGATGTACACCTCACCAAACTCGAGATCGTCGGTTGCCCTCATAGCAGTCCGGAAGTTTTCGGTGTACACATGCGACGTGAGCCCGTAGACAGTGGAATTGGCCCATTCGATCACCTCTTTGTAGGTATCAAACGGAATAATCGGAAGGACCGGTCCGAAGACCTCCTGCTGGACTATTTCCATGTGGTTGGTGACATTGGTCAGCACCGTGGGAGCGAACCAGTATCCGCCGCTGTCCTCCATTCCATCCGGACGGCCGCCACCGGTCTCCACCTTGGCGCCCGCCTCAACTGCCGCGTCAACGAATGCCT
Source organism: Arthrobacter sp. Soil782 (assembly GCF_001428435.1). Taxonomy (GTDB): domain Bacteria; phylum Actinomycetota; class Actinomycetes; order Actinomycetales; family Micrococcaceae; genus Arthrobacter_D; species Arthrobacter_D parietis. Next base: position 368,717 of record NZ_LMSO01000007.1, on the reverse strand, counting down.
TAACCTTGTCCCATTCTGCCTGCGAGACCTTCGGGCCCATCTGCGATGTGTCATCCAGCGGGTCTCCTACCTTGAGGTCCTGCACTTTCGCGACGAAGCGTTTGACGAATTCGTCGTAAACGCCCCGCTGAACGTAAGTCCTCTCGTTGCAGGTGCAGACCTGCCCGCAGTTCCAGAACCTTGCCTCAAATGCCTGCTGGACGGCGAGATCCAAATCAGCGTCATCAAACACGATCACCGGTGCCTTACCACCCAGTTCTAGGGACACCGGGATGATTTTATCCGACGCTTTGGCCAAGATTTCCTTGCCTGCCCTGGTGGAACCGGTGACCGTTACCATGCTCACCAGCGGGTGTTCTACGAGGGCCGCTCCGATCACCCTGCCTGGGCCGGTAATGACGCTGATCAGCCCATCGGGAACTCCGGCGAGCTGACAAACCTTCGCCATTGCCAGCGCGGACAGCGGTGTTACTTCACTGGGTTTGAGCACGATGGCGTTACCGGCCATCAGGGCGGGAGCCACCTTGCGTGCGAATATCGCCGCCGGAAAGTTCCACGGAATGATCGCAGCGACAATCCCAACCGGCTCCTCCCTAATAACGAGTTGCTGGCCATGCGCCGCGGGGGCGGCCAACTCACCGACGTTGCGGTACTTTTGGCTTGCCGCATAGTCGAAGAAAGCCTTGGCGCCGCCAACTTCACCGCGTGCTTCGGTGATCGTCTTGCCCTGTTCCGCCACGACGATTTGCGCCAGCTCTTCAGCGTGCGCATCAATGTGTCGGATGATTTCCTCCAGCACCGCAGCGCGCTCGACGTAAGACCTGCGTGCCCATTCCTTCTGTGCTGCACTGGCCCTAGCCAGCGCGTCCTCGATGTGCTCCTGCTTGCCCTCGGGCACCGCCGTGAAGACCTCCCCGGTGGCCGGATTATCGACCGGACGCGTGCCGTCGGTGGTGACCCATTCACCACCAACGAACATAGCGGGCGACGCGCCCAGCAGCGAACCTTTAGTGAAGAGGGTTGCAGTCATTGGGAGGTCTCCTTAGCTCATCACCATCCCGCCCTCGACGTTATACGTCTGGGCGGTGATGTAGTTGGATCCTGGGCCGGCGAGGAAAATCGCCATGGGGACGATGTCTTCAGGCACGGAGGTGCGCCCGAGCGGGATGCCCGCGGCGGCGTCTTTGAAGGTTTCACCTTCGGCCTTGCCGGTTATGTCGCCGAATTGCTTGTCTACTTCCTTCCAGTACGGGGTGTCCACAATTCCCGGCGCCATGGCATTGACGTTGACACCGTAAGGAGCCATATCCATCGCAACTGACTGGGTGATGGATATGACCGTTGCCTTTGAAGCGCAGTACGCGCTCACCAGAGCCTCTCCACGGCGTCCTGCGATCGAAGCCATATTGATGATCTTGCCACTTCGCTGCGCACGCATCGGAACGCATGCAGCCTGGGTCAAGAAGAAGAGGCCCTTCACATTCACGGCGAAGATCCGGTCCCATTCAGCGGGCGTCGTTTCCTCGACGGACTTGATGAGACCGATACCGGCATTGTTCACCAGAATGTCCAGAGTTCCATACTCTTTGACGACTTCTTCGACGACTGCTTTCGACTCGTCCGGGTTGCTCACGTTGAGGGCCTTGGCGGACGCGGAGCCTCCGGCGGCCGTAATCTCTTCTACGACGGTCTTGGCGCCGTCGACATTGAGGTCCGCGATGACGACGTGGGCGCCTTCCTTTGCGTAGCCGAGCGCCATTGCCTTTCCCATCCCGGATGCTGCCCCGGTTATCAGCGCGATCTTGTTTTCTAGGGTTCCCATTAGGTATTTCTCCTTGGTCGGTGTGTCCATTAGTACTTGTGATGAACGGTTGGTTATTTTCTGCGGCGGTTGGACAAGATGCCCTGAACGATGACCGCCAGTACGAGGAAGAGCCCGGTTACGAGGTCCTGGTAGTAGGCGTTGAGTGAGCCCACTTGGTTGATGATGTTTTGGATGACGCCGATGAGCAGAACGCCGCACAGGGCTCCTAGCATCGTTCCCACGCCGCCGGTCAGAAGTACGCCGCCGATCACTGCGGCAGCGATTGAGATCAGTTCGTATCCGGTACCCAGGGTCGATACCCCCGATGAGAGGCGGGAGGCCAGCAAGGCACCTGCGAGCCCGGCAAGGGCGCCGCTGATGATGTAGACGATCACCTTGATTCGGGTCACATCGGTACCCATCATTTTCGCTGCATCCTCATTGCCGCCCAGTGCGAAGACACTAGAGCCGAACGCCGTCCGGTTCAGGAGCAGACCTGCTGCAGCGAACGCGAGCACCAGTATCCAGATCAGATTGCTGATGCCCAGAAAGGAACCGTTCCCGATCCGAGTGAATCCGTTGGATGAGTCGATGATGATGCTTGAAGAGGCAAGGGCAACGGCGATGCCTTTGATCGCTAGCAGCGCCGACAGGGTGACGATGAACGGTGCCATCCTCGCCTTTCCAATCAGAAGACCGTTGACCAAACCCATGGCAGCGCCGGCCAGGATTGGAGCCCCCAGCGCGGCCATCCAGCCCAGCGGCGCGGCCAGCGCTGCGATGACTGTTCCCAGCCCGACCATTGAGCCGACCGAAAGGTCTATGCCTCCGGAAATGAGAACAAAGCTCTGTCCTATCGTGATCAGCCCTATGAAACACGCAGCAGTGGCTATTGCTGAAATGTTGGCTGACGTGGCGAAGGACGGAAACAGCAGTGCGGAAATACCGGACAGAAGAAGCAGGACGCCGATCACCCCGTAGGACTGTGCGAGCTCAAGGGCGCGTCCTTGCTTTAGTTTGGGCCTTGCAGCGCCGGTCGAAGTGGCTGTCGTGGTCATCGTGCGTCCTTCCGTGTACGTTGCAGGTACAACGCCGCAATGATGAGGATGGCTTTGAGAACCTGCGCGAAGGCGAAGTTAATGTCTTGCATGACGAAGGTGGTGTCGATGAGCTGCAGGAACAGTGCCGCAGCTACTGTGCCGAGAATGGATATTCGTCCACCGACGAGCGGTGTTCCCCCAATAACTACTGCGGCAATGGCGGTTAGCTCGAGATTGATTCCAATGAAGCTCGGGTCTGAAGCGCCGATTCTGGCGGAAACCATGACTCCCGCTATCCCTGCGAAAGCTGCGCTCAGCGTGTAGATGGCCAGCAAGGTGATGTTACGGGGCGTGCCCGCGAGGAACGCGGCTTCCCGGTTGGATCCGGCGAACAATGCATACCGGCCGAAGGTGGTGCGGCGGACCAGCAGGGCGACCGCTCCTGCGGCTGCAAGGGCGAAGAGTGCTACCACCGGTATCCCCAGAAATGAAGCGTTCCCGATCCAGGTAAACACGCCGCCCGGGGGGATGCTGCTGCGCGATCCGCCGGAGACCGCTTGTGCCAGTCCTCGGACGGCCACCAAGAGCCCGAGTCCGGTGATCAGTGGATTGATGCGTGCGAATGCGATCAGTGAACCATTGAAGACTCCGATCAAGGCGGCGGCAGCAACCGCGATGATGATAGCTGCCACTTCTCCGTAGCCTAGATAGAGGGCCACAGTGGCGGAGCTAAGCGCCATGACCGATCCCACGGAAAGGTCGATGCCGCCGGTCCCTATTGCCAGCGTTTGTCCGACCGCAATCAGAATGATCGGTGCTGCTGAAAACAGGAGATTCTGAAGGGTGAATGTGCTCGCGAAACCGTCGGTGGCAACGAGATTGAAGACGAACAGCGCTACCAGCGCCAGGTAGACAGAGTATTTTCCTGCCCAGTTCAGCAGGTGCGAGGCTCCCGGCGTAGTCTTTCTCCCGGTTCCTCGGGTTTGGGTTTGAGTAGTCATTCTGTCCCTCCCGCTGTTTGTTTTGCGGTATTCGCCTGGCCGGATAAAAGGGATATGACGTCGTCGTATCCAACTTCGTGCGGATAGACCTCGCCGGTCACGCTTCCCTCACTGAGAACCACTAACCGGTCACACAGCGCGAGGAGTTCCTCGGTTTCGCTGGAAGTGACCACGACGGCGATGCCCTTCTCGGCCAGTGCCCTGATCACACGGTGAACTTCGGCTTTGGCGCCGATGTCTATTCCACGCGTGGGATCATCCAGGAGCACCGCCTTGGGGCCCAATGACAGCCACCTGCCGAGCAGCACCTTCTGCTGATTGCCTCCGGAAAGTTCGCTGATGGCCTGCTCAGCGTTGGACGCCTTGACCTTGAGTTCGTCGGAGAACTCCCGGACGATGCTGTTCTGAGCGGATCTGCTAATGAAACCGAACTTTGAGATGTTTTTCAGAATGGCGGCGGTCATGTTTTCCTTGACGCTCAGCCCTGGGAAGATCCCTTCATTTCGGCGGTCCTCTGAGAGGTAGGAAACCCCGGCCGATAGGGCCCGCGCTGGTGTCGGCCGGGTAAGCGGCGTGCCGGCGACCGTGACGTCTCCGGCGTCAGCCTTGACTGCGCCGAAAATCGCCTTGCAGGTTTCAGTCCTGCCAGATCCGAGTAAACCCAGCAGGCCGACAATTTCACCTTTCCGCACGTCGAAGGACACGTCGCGGACCCGGGTGCTCCAAGTCAGATTCTTCACGGATAGGCCGATGTCCTCCTGTGCAAGGCGCCGCATCCGGTCCCTCGCGGCGTCCCGGTCCAGCGACCCTTCGTCGAGATCAACCCCGCCGAGCATCGCTTTGACAAGGGCGGCGCGCGGCAGATCCACCGGAGTGCTCTCTGTCACGAACTCACCGTCCCTCAGTACAGTGAACCGGTCGCACAGTTCGTAAAGTTCTGACATGCGGTGGCTGACAAAGAGGATGGCCGCTCCCTCAGAGCGCAGCTGGCGGATCACATTGAACAGGATCTCGATCTCGTTGCCGTTTAGCGCCGACGTGGGCTCGTCGAGAATGACCACTTTTGCTTCGAACGCGACGGCTCGGACGATCGCGACCATCTGCTGCATGCCCAAACCCAGCTCGGAGACCTTGGACCGGGGATTGATGTTCAGCTCATAGCGGTCGAGGATTTCTTGTACCTGGGCGATTGCCGCCCGTTTATCCAGGATCCCTCCCCGCCGTGGTTCCCTTCCCAGCAATATGTTCTCGGCGACCGTCCGCTCCGGAATCAGGTTTACTTCCTGGTAGACGGTGCTGATGCCGGAGTGTTGCGAATCCAGCGGCTTGGAGAAGGATACCGGGCGGCCCTCCAGGAGCAGCTCTCCAGCATCAGGCTGGTGGAACCCTGTAAGGATCTTGATGAGGGTGGACTTTCCCGCGCCATTCTCCCCGTTCAGTCCGTGAACCTCGCCCGCGTACAGATTAAGCGAGACTGTTTTGAGGGCGTGCACTCCCTTGAATGATTTCCGAATGCCACGCGCCTGAAGTATCAAAGGCTTGTCTTGATCAGACATATCTTCCTTCGCAATCCTTGTTTGTACGGGGAGGCGGACAATCAGTAGGCAGCGCCCGAATCGAGCGCTTCCTGAGCGTTCTCCTCGGTGTACAGGGCATCCTTCATGATGATTTCCTGAGAAACCTCTTCACCCGAGAACCAGTCCTGAAGCGCTTGGATAGCCGCCGGACCAAAGCGCGGGTTCGTTTCAACGACGGCGTGAATCGCCCCACTCGCGACATGCTGCACAGCATCAGCGGTGCCGTCGATTGAGACGATCTGCACATCCTCGCCCGGGACCTTCCCAAAATTGTTCAGGGCGGTGAGGGCCCCGAGGGCCATGGTGTCGCTATGCGTGTATACGCCGTCGACTTCCGGGTTGGCGGAAACGATCTGCCCCATCACCTCTTGCGCTTCGCTGGTGGACCAGTTGCCGGTCTGTTGGGCAACGATTTCGAGGCCCTCATGTTCGGCGATTTCGTCACTGAATCCCTCGGTGCGCAGTGTTGCGACGTCGCTACCCGGTGCGCCCTGAATTTCGGCGATGGTCCCCTCTCCTCCGGTTGCTTCGACCATGGCTTCGGCGGCACGCACGCCCTGCTCATAGAAGTCCGAGCCCATGAAGGTGATGTAGTCCTCGCAGGGTGTTCCCTCGGTTTGGCGGTCAATTGTGACGACCGGGATTTCCTGTTCCTGTGCAGCTGCGAAGGCGCTTTGCAGACCGGTTGCGCTGATGGGGGCGACGATCAGGGCGTCGACGCCCTGATTGATCATCGACTGTATGTCGCTGAGCTGTTTCGCCTGATCACTGTTGGCGTTGGTGTAGACCAACTCGGCTCCTGCTTCCTCAACAGCCTGCCGCACGGACGCTGTTTCCACGGCGCGGAACGGGTTCTGTTCGTTCTCGGACTGCGAGAACCCGATGACCATCTCGGAGATAGGCGTGTCGCTGGGGGTTGGGTTGGTGCAAGTCTCTTCTGATTCCCTCTCGATCACCTGGGAAGCCGCCCCGGGCTCTGCGCTCCCGGAGCCTCCGCCGCTTCCGGGGGAGTCGAGTGGCGCGGTGCAGGCAGTAAGCCCAAGCAGGGCGACAGAGGCGAGAGCTGTTGCTGGTGAAGAAAAACGACGCTGTTTCATCTGGTTCATTTCCTTAGGTGGTGATGGATGGTGAATTATGCACGGTGCTCTTCGAGCGCGGCGAAGTCGAGATCGATGCCATGTCCAGGGGTATCCGGAGCGGTGACGAAGCCGTCTACGATCGGCATCGGGTTCGTCATGTAGCGCTCGAGGCTAAACCCGTGTGCCTCCATGTAGGTGCGGTTGGGTGCTGCCGCGAGGGCATGGACGGTGAGATCATGAACACCATGGCTTGTGACCGGTAGGTTGTGCGCTTCGGCCAGTGATGCGATCTTCCGGAAGACGGTGTAGCCGCCGCAGTTGGTCACATCAGGTTCCGGATAGCTCAGGGCACCGGCGTCGATAGCGGCACGAAACTCGTGAAGGGTGTGAAGGTTCTCACCGCCGGCGATGGGGATGCCTCCGTCGCGGAGGACTCTCCTCATGCCGGGCAGGTCATCGGGGATGATCGGTTCCTCAAGCCATATCAGGTTGAATTCCTGCAGTGCGCGGGCCGCGGTGATCGCCCGATCCGCCGTCCAGCGCATGTTTGCATCCACCATCAGCGGAAAATCGTCACCAAGATGCGCGCGCATCTTGGCGACCCTCTCAATGTCTTCGCGGGTATTGAGCCGCCCGACCTTCATCTTGATTGCGCGGAAGCCGGCCTCCTGGAAGCCGTCGGTCTGCTTCAGGAGTTGGTCGAGGGTGAACTGAAGGTCGATCCCGCCGGCATAGACCGGCACCTTGGGATCGTAACCGCCGAACAGCTGCCATAGCGGGGTCTGCAGCCGGCGGCCCTGAAGGTCCCACAGGGCGATGTCGATCGCCGAGATTGCCGAGGTCTGGTGCCCGCCGCGGCCAGCATAGTGCAGCTGCCACCACAGTTTTTCCCAGAGCCGTTCGATCTGTGTCGAGTCCTGACCGACCAAGGTGTCCGCCATGTAGCGATTAATCATCACTGCGACCGCGGCACCACCGGCGTTGACGGTGTACGTGTATCCGAGCCCTTCGACGCCATCCTCGTCGCGGATGCGCACTGTAATCAACTCAAAGTCGTCCATGTCGCCGTGCATGCTATCGGTCAGCTTCACGGGCAGCGGCACCCGGTATAAATCCGCGGTGACGGACTGAATCGTGGACATTAATGGTCCCCTTCAAAATCGGTGGATGAGAAGTGCGCGTCTAGAAAACCGGTTTTCTTTGTGATAAACCTTACATCGAACGGAAAAAGTGTCAAGACACCCGCGACGAGAGGTTCAGCGATATGAAGATAGTCATCACCGATTGCGACCATGCCGGAATCGAGGAAGAGTTGGCGGTCGCCCATGCGAACGGGGTAAACCTCGAGCTGAAGCAGTGCCGGACGGAGGACGATGTCATTGCCGTGGCAGCCGGTGCCGATGCGCTCATCGTCCAGTACGCGCCGATTAGCGATCATGTGCTTCAGTCGCTGCCCAGCGTCAGGGCAATCGGCCGTTACGGCGTGGGCGTGGACACCGTGGATGTGGAAGCAGCGAGCCGCCGCAATGTGGCGGTGTGCAACGTTCCGGACTACGGCACCGAAGACGTCAGCGACCACGCGATTGCCTTGGCTGTTTCTCTCAGCCGGGGCATTGTGCAATTCGACCGGCGGACCCGAGCGGGCAGACACGAGCTGGCTCCGGTACAGCCGCTGCACCGATTCAATACCAGGATTTTCGCCGTCGTCGGGTTGGGGCTCATTGGTGCCGCCACCGCACGAAAGGCCAAAGGGCTTGGCTTTGAAGTTGTCGGCTATGATCCAGCGCTGGAAGTCGGTAGCACCACCGAGGGTGACGTTCGGGTAATCGACCTTGACGAACTGTATGGCATCGCCGACATCGTTTCCCTGCATGTTCCCCTGAACAAGGAAACGCACCATCTCATTGACCGGGCCGCTTTACGAAAGTTCAAGAACGGTTCGCTTCTGATCAACACCTGCCGGGGAGGTGTGGTTGATTCCTCCGCAGTGGTCGAGGCCCTGCGATCCGGGAAACTCAAGGGTGCCGGACTCGACGTTTTCGAGAATGAGCCTATGTCCGCCGATGACCCGCTGGCAGGGCTGGACAACGCCGTACTGACACCACATGTTGCCTGGTACAGCGAGGAGTCGTACAGCGAGTTGAAGCGTCGGACCATCGAGAACGTGGTGGAGTACTGCGCTGGCCGCGCGCCGCAAAACATCTTGAACGCAGATGCATTGACCGGGGAGGCAGTGAGATGACAGTGGCGCAGGACGTGATGCCGGCGGCCGTCTGGACAGCGACGGACACAATCGAATTTCGGGACGTACCGGTACCAGCGATACCCAAAGACTGGGCACTTGTCCGTGTCGAATACACGGGGGTGTGCGGTACCGACTTTTCAATCCTTCACGGCACACACCCCCGGGCCAAAGCACCCCTGATCATGGGACACGAAATCACGGGAATCGTCGAAACCGCAGGGGCCACAGGACCCGCTGCGGGCACCAGGGTTACGGTGGAACCCCTCATCAGCTGCGGCACGTGTGTCCCGTGCAGAAACGGCAACTCTCATGTTTGTCAGAACCTAAAGCTTTTTGGCATTGACCAGCCGGGATCGCTCGCGCAGTTCGTCGCCCTGCCGGTGTCGTCTTTGATCCCCGTGAGTGCGGATGTTCCTGCCACGGAAGTTGGTCTGGCGGAACCTCTAGCGGTCGCAGTACACGCCGTGTCGCGCTCCGGTCTCACACCCGGCGAAAGCGTAATGATATTCGGCGCAGGACCGATCGGCATTCTCACCGCGCTGGTGGCACAAAACGCCGGAGCAGGTCGAATCCTCATATCAGAGCCCAGTGAGGAACGGCGGCTCGTCGCCGAAGAACTGGGTTTTGAAACAGTCCGGGCGGGAGCGGACCCGGTAGAAACTATCCGTTCCACGACCGGTGACGCCGGCGCTGACGTTGTTTTCGATTCAGCCGCGCACCCTGCCGTCGCCGCAGTATTGGCCAAGGCCGTCCGGATTCGGGGAACGGTGGTGCTGGTCGGTGTCTACAAAAAGCCGGTTGAGGTCGACCTGCAAGCATTAGCATTCGCCGAGAACACCGTGGTCGGCGTCCGTGTCTATACCCGTGCAGATGTAGAAAAGGCGGTTGACCTGTTGGAAAGCGGAGTCCTGCAGCTGGGCCGCCTTCCCGTCGAAGTCTTCGACCTCGCCCGCACAACGGAAGCCTTCGACAAGGCGATGTCCGCCAGCGGCATCCTCAAGGTACTGATCAGCCCATCGAGTGAGGAAGTGAGATCGTGAATACATACGATTTGACTGGAAAGACGGCAGTAGTCACTGGGGCGTCCCGAGGCATCGGACAAGGCATCGCAGAAGGTCTTCTAAACGCGGGCGCCAATGTCATCACGCTGCAGCGCGGCCCAATCACGGCCGACCTCGCAGCCCTCGCATCCGCACGACAACTGACAGTTGAGGACATCGCAGTCGACTTATCAAACGAGCAGTCGATCACGGATGCGATCGCTCGTGCCCTGTCGACTGCTCAAGTGGACATTCTGGTGAACAGCGCGGGTACGCAGATCCGGCACGACTCCACAGACTTCCCGCTGGAGGATTACGACTCGGTCATGAATGTGAACGCCCGTGCTGTGTTCCAGCTGTGCAAAGGATTCGCTCCGCCCATGCTGGAACGCGGTAGCGGAAAAATCATCAACCTCGCCTCCCTGTTGTCATTTCAGGGCGGGCTACGCGTCCCGGCATATGCGGCATCCAAAGGCGCGGTCGCCCAGCTGACCAAGGCGATGTGCAACGAATGGGCCCCACGGGGGATCAATGTCAATGCCGTTGCTCCCGGTTACTTCGCCACCGACATGAATGCCGCCCTGATCGCGGATGCCGACCGGAGCGAGCAAATCTCAGCACGCATACCCGCTGGACGCTGGGGAAAAGCGGAGGATATTTCCGGCGCGGTAGTCTTCCTCGCCTCCAGCGCCGCCGATTACATCAACGGCGTGGTTTTGCCTGTGGACGGAGGGTGGCTCGCACGATGAGCGAAGTGAAGAAACCGAAAATTTCGGCCCTACTCAAGGAAAACCCTGTCGTTGCAGTCCTTCGGGCAAGACATGCTCTGGAGTACGCCCCGGTCATCGAGGCGCTGGCCCAAGGCGGCGTGCGCTCGATTGAACTAACTCTGAGCACCTCAGGCGTCATGGAACAGCTACCAACTCTGATAGACAAGTTCGGTTCCGACGTCGAACTCGGCGTCGGAACCATCACCAGCGCCGAAGAAGCGATCGCTAGCCTCGACCGCGGCGCGGCGTACCTAGTCACACCGACGGTCAACCACGAAGTTGTGGCGGCTGCGTGCAAAAGGGGTGTGCCGGTGTATCCAGGCGGACTTACCCCCACAGAACTCCTCAGCGGATGGAAATCCGGCGCGCCGGCGGTCAAGCTTTTCCCCGCGTCCACGGTCGGCACACGCTACCTGGCGCAATTGAAGGGACCCTTTCCAGACCTCCCGATTATCCCTTCAGGTGGAATCGAAATGGAGGACGCCCCAGCATGGATCGCCGCAGGATCAGTTGCGGTCAGTATTGGAGGGCCGCTCCTTCAAGATGCGTTCAAGGGGGGAAATCTATTGGAGCTCACCAAGAGGGCACGCTTCATCACCAAATCGGTGCACACTGCCACCCAGGAAAGGGGCGCGCGATGACAGACGTCATCACTTTCGGCGAGACCATGGCGTTGATGAAGGCAGCCACACCTGGGCCGCTCGCACACGTCCCCTCCCTGGACCTCGGCATCGGAGGTGCGGAAAGCAACGTCGCAATCGCTCTATGCAGACTCGGAACCTCGGTAATGTGGGCCGGACGAATCGGAGCAGATAGTCTCGGTGATCTCGTGCTGCGCGAACTAAATGCAGAGGGAATACAGGTCAAAGCCGTCACAGACACCACCGCGCCAACTGGCCTGATGATCAAAGAACGCCGCACACCGGATGCCATGAAAGTCTGGTACTACCGGTCAGGCAGCGCCGGATCAAAGCTGGACCGTAACGATATTCCGGTAGAAGAAATTGCTTCAGCCAAGCTGCTACACATCACAGGCATCACTCCGGCGCTGTCCGCGTCGGCAGCGGAAGCTGTGCGGTTCGCAGTCCAAAGCGCACGAGAGGCCGAGACCCCTATTTCTTTCGACCTCAACTACCGGGCTGCTCTCTGGTCCGCGGAAGATGCGGGAATGGCCTTTCGGGACATCATCACCCAAGTGGATCTCGTGTTTGCTGGCGACGACGAAGCCCGGCTCGTCGTACAGGGCGAAGATGCCGCAGAGCTGGCCCGCAAACTCACCGATCTAGGCCCAAAACAGGCTGTAGTGAAGCGCGGGGAGCGAGGAGCCGTCGCCCACATCGACGGCGCTGACTATCAAGTGCCGGCAGTCGCCGTCAGGGTTGTGGACACCGTTGGTGCCGGTGACGCCTTCGTTGCGGGCTACTTATCGGAGTTTCTGAGGGGAGCGACGCCTACGGAAAGATTGACGACGGCGGCTCGTGTCGGTGCCTTCGCATGCACGGTTCCTGGGGATTGGGAAGGCAACCCTCGCCGATCAGAATTGAGCCTGTTGAATGCAAGCGAACCGGTGCGGCGCTGAGTCCATCTTGATCCGAACGCTTGGCTCTGATCCTTCCGGCTCAGGCAAAAACAGACACCGAGTTAGGCCGCGGCGAGACTACGTGGCCCTTGTAGGAGTGCATGTCTTTCAGAACGCATACCGAGGGCTGGACGACCCTCCGCTTGGCGGATTCATCGCCGCAGGGTTTTCTCAGGAGCTGACGACCCCCTTCGTTCCGGTTTGTGGCGTTCTGTCGCTGACGAGAGCTGACAAGATCCTAAACGGGGAAAATTGGAGCGAAGCGCTGGCTGCCCGAGCACTGCAGCACCCATACGATCAATTTGCTGGAGTACGGTTTCGCATTAAGAGCGCGCTTATACCAGTCTCGGCGTCATGAGGCAGTCCCCTCAGCTAGAGGTTGGTGGACAGAGCCGAAACCCCTGTTCCGGACTTCGACACGCCGCGCGCAACTGTCTCATATGTCGTCTCACCCCGACAGTCTCACGAGCCCTTGAGGACTGAGTGAGACAATCGCCGTGCTTTCCCAGCTAATCGAACATCTGTTCTATATTTAATGGGTGGGTCAGAACAAGCGCTACGGAGCCGCGCACGTGGACAGGTGGATCGAAGGGTGCATCCTCCGCGAAGAGCCCATGATGCTCACCCCTATCGAGGTCGACCTCGAGAACCACCCACCCAAGGACTTTCCAACACCTCGCAGGGTCAGCGTGTGAATCCGATACCCCACCAAAGCTGTGCGCCTCAAAGCGCATGCCTTTGCCTGGAACAACCGAGCAGTGAAGATTCGCTTCCTCGAACCCACCATCAAGACCGAGCGCGAGGGCTGGGTATGGGCTAACGCCGTTACGCCAGAAACGCCCTCGTAGACGGCAGCCAATAACTATCGCGATTGCGCACAAGCTGACACATATGCGCTCTTACCAACGCATATGTGTCACCTCTTCGTTCCGTAGCCCAAACTCACAACGCTCACACAAACTCACAACCCTCGGCGTTCGGGGTGAAGGTTGTGAATGGAGGTGAAACTTGTGAAACTCAGCTCGGAAGTAAATCTTCCCCTGTGAACAACTTAATCTGGTAGATTCCCGCCGTAGGCTATCCCTATGATCGAGCAGATACATGCAGCGGAGCACGGGGACTGGCGGATCCGCACCGCCAGCGGAACGATCTACCGCTTTGAGGCCACAGCGGTTGGCTCCTTCCTTACCCGCTATGCGCAGATTACGGCGACCACTCCCGAGTACCGGCATTTGCCCGTATACGATCTCAGGAAGGACGGGGAGTCGGTTCCCGTCCTCGCATTTTCCGGTGTACAGCTCAACGAGGAGATTCTCTTCACCCTCGACATCAGAGGTGACGGCATTGAAACAGTCCGCCGCACCACGCCCGCCGTCAGCATCGACGCCTGGGACGGCGAACCGACACCCGAGGAGCTAACGCACCGGCCTCCCCGTCTACCGTGGGTGCCAGCAGAGATACGGATCATCGAACTATGACTGGTCGGTCCGCCAACGCGTTGTTGGAGAAGTGCGGACTGTTCTACGACACCGACGGGCTAATGAGTTGGCTGGGCCTCCCCTACCGGGAGATCCAAGAACGGCGTGAAGCGCGAGCAATCCTCGGATGCCCTACGGCTGAAGGTGACTTCATCTACCCGGTCTGGCAGTTCCAAGACAACGGTGAGCTACTGCCCGGGCTATCCTCCATCCTCACGGTGTTGTCGAGTGGAATCGATGACAGTTGGACGTGGGCGTTGTGGCTTCAGACCGCCGTTCCGGGTGAGCTGAATGGCAGGACGGTGACGGAGTGGCTTCGCGACGGAGGGGACGTTGGGCCGGTTCTCCAGCTCGCCGCCAATGATGCGGCAGGGTGGGCAACATGACGAGCCGGCACGCCGCTAGGCGCAGATCTGGGCGCGAGCGGGACGAGGAAGCTGTTCGCATCATGGCCGCGAGGCTTCGGACCACGACCGACCGCAAGCTCGGCAAGAAGACACCCGATTGGGTAATAGAGCTAGCTGCCAGGCCGATTCCCGCACCCGAGAATGTTGACGAAACCGTGCGCGTGCTCGCAGCCAGGCTCAGGGTGACAACAGACCGCAAGCTCGGCAAGAGAACGCCTGATTGGGTGAAAGAGCTGGCAGCCACACGCCTCTGAGGTGAATTGGGTTTGAGTACGGAAGAGCGCCTGGAGCCAGCGGAGGTCAGGTCATTCGCGGGACAGTTGTCCGGATCTCGCGCACACCTCTCAACGCTGCCAACAATGGGCAGGCTTTCAAGCACAAAGGTGTTGCCGGCGACCATGCTTCTGTGATGTCCGCTATGGACATCACAGGTGTGTACACAGTGCCGAAGGCAGAATTCCTAGACGCCCCTAGACACGAAGGGTGACGGCTGCAGGTCAGGAGGGTCTGAAGACCCATTGCGCGTCCCTTTCACGGCGGTAGCCTTAGCCGACAGGGACACCGCTTGAAGGAGAATCCGATGACCGACGCCGAGATCTCGCCGCAAATGGCGCATAGTATCGAGGCAAAAGCCCAGCGTTGGCGCCAGGTGATGAAGAATTACCGGTTCCTGACTCGCGCAGAGCTCGAGGGTGTGCGGCACGGACGAGTTGCATCACACCTCCTCAAGGTCGAGCACGACGGAGCAGCTCTCTACCCTGAGTTCCAGTTCAGCGCGGCCGGCGAGCTGCTTCCCGTAATCCCCGAGCTGTTGAACCTGGCGAAGAGCCATGACTGTGTCGGAGCAGAGCCTGATCCTGTGGCTGATCACCCCCACCGGCTATTTTGATGACGAAGCGCCCATCAGACATTTGGACGAATGCGACCGAATTCTTGCCGGGGCCTCCAGTCGGTTCGGGCACTCCTGGTGAGCCCTGTAAAGGCGCCGCGTTTCTCGTCCCTCGTACTTGAACATTGCCGAAAAGGCCCACACGAGCGTCAGCTGCCCTTAGCCCGCGGCCCTGTGCACGTCCCGGAGTGTCGGGACCTCAACGTTGAAGCGGAACTCCACCACGATCCGGCACATACGGCAATCTGAAAAAGAGACTTCGAACCGCCCGGCAAGTCCCGGCCAAAGGAAACTGCCGCAGTCCGGTCGTGCGACTTGTGTAGACTTCGACGCTTGCGCGCCTCGAGCGCTCCCGCGAGATTCAAGGCGGATATGGTTTGGTAGCACTATGAAGAGCACCGATCGCCCCCAGGAGAAACCTCCAATCGACGCGCCAATCACCTCCTCCGGTGAAGACGACCTCGGGCGTGCGCCGGTTGCGCACGACTTCGCGGAATCGATCCGGGAACTCGACGCCAGCCAGGGACTCGTGGTGGGCATCTTGGGGCCGTGGGGGCACGGCAAAAGCTCATTCATCAACCTGATGCGCGAACAGTTTGAGACCGAGCCCGCTCTAACGGTCGTCGACTTCAACCCTTGGATGTTCTCCGGCTCGAACCAGCTCGTCAACTTCTTCTTCACTGAGATCGGAGCAGAGCTCAACGTCCGCAACAAGAGCCGCTTCGGGAAAACTGCGGACTGGCTCGCTCAGTACGCCGGCATCCTCAAACCTGTGTCTCAGTTCATTCCGCTCCCGGGTGCAGCGGCCGCAGGAGAAGCGGCCGCAGCTGCGCTCAGTGGGCTGGCCGGCACGACGAACGCGGACCACAGCGCGAAGAAGGTGAGGGAGGCAATTACCATGGAGCTCGCCGCACTCACTCAACCCATCGTGGTCGTCATCGATGACATCGACCGCCTCACCACCGTGGAGATCCGCGAGATCTTCAAACTCGTCCGTCTGACGGCTAGCTTTCCGAACATCATCTACGTACTGGCTTTCGACAGAGAACGCGTGGAGCAAGCCCTCACCGAAGACGGCATCCCCGGACGGGCATACCTCGAGAAGATCGTGCAGGTCAGCTTCGATGTGCCGCAGGCACCGGAGAAGCTGCTTCGGTCTCAGATCTTCGAAGAGCTAAATCGCATTCTCACCCCCGTTGCGAACGCCACACTCGATGACAACCGATGGACTGACGTCTACTGGGAAGTGATCGACCCGCTGTTTTTCAACATGCGCGATGTTACGCGTTACGCAATTTCCGCCAGGCCAACGATCAAGAGCCTCGGCAATGAAGTCGATCTTGTCGACCTTCTCGCAATGGAGGCGCTTCGCGTCTTCCGTCCTGAACTCATCCAGCAACTATCGAAACTTCGGAGCGAGCTCACGAGCACACGCGACATCATGGGGCGCAAGGACGAACGGGCCCAGAAGACCATTGCTGCACTGCTCGCGAACTTCCCTGACGACGACGAAGTAATCCGGGCGCTCTTCACCCGCGTGTTCCCAGTCGCGCTGCAATACATCGAGAACAATCACTATGGACCCGGCTGGCTCAGCACCTGGCGAACCGCACACCGGATGGCCCACGTCGACTTCCTCAACCTCTACTTCGACCGAGTCGCACCAGACGAACTTGTCGCGTTCCGAAACTCGGAGCAGGCCTTTGAACGTCTGAGCGACGAAGCAGGGCTTAAGGAGTATCTAACTGGATTGGACCCTGAGCACCTCGAATCCGTCCTCGAAGGCCTTACCTCCTACGAATCAAGGTTCACGACCGACATGATCGTCCCAGGATCAATCACACTGCTGAACCTCATCGACGCCATTCCCGAGAAGAAACAGCGAGGCTTCTTCGACATCGGACGCCGCGACATCACCGTTGGCCGCGTCGTCCTTCGACTCCTCCGCCGCATGGAGGATGAGGCAGAGCGAGAAGCGCTGGTCGCGCAGATCCTCGAGGGCATCGAGACGTACTCGTCTCAGCTCGACTTCATCCACAGCGTAGGCTACCGCGAAGGCGCGGGGCACAAACTCGTAAGTGAAGCGTTTGCAGCGCGAATCCATGAGGAGTTTGTCGCACGCCTCCAGCAAACCCCGCCAGCCGAGCCGTCGCGCGAATGGGACGCCTGGCGTATCTACGACGCCGTCCAGACCGTCACAGGCAAAACGCCGCTCAAGCCAAGTGACGACCCCATTCTGTTACGAGCGGTACTGCACTCGCTTAAGTCCACTGCACGATCACAACCGGTGGGCTCCGGCAGGTCAGATCTGAGGATCGTCTTGCTTGGGACCTTCTCGTCCAGGTGTTCGGATCTGAATCCGCCGTAGAGGAGGTCGTAGGTAACGCGCGCAGAGCACTGGGAGACGACGGAGCTTTCCAACTGGCGGACAGGTATCTCTCGGGCTGGCGGCCCGATCGCTTCTAGACAGGGCGCGCGCAAGCCAATGGGATCTGGCTTTCACCAACCGCTAGTCAGGGCTAAGGAACCGAGTCGTGATCGGCTCTTTTGGAACGTCATATTGAGCATGCACCATCGAATCGCTCCAGCACGCGGCCCCTTCCTTAGTTGGGCCCCGTTAGCAGTCCAGCGCCTATGCGATAGCTAATTGGTTTTCTTGCGTCCAGTTTTCCCAGTAGCGTTTTGGCGTCATGCCGTTCAGGGATCCGTGTGGCCGTTCATGATTGTAGATAGCTTTCCATTCCTCGGCCAAATACTAACACTGGACTTCTACCTGGGGACCCAACCAACGGCTCACGAACAGGAATGATCCTATGCCCTCGTTCGGTAATGGCGGCGCTGCTGTTCAACCGTGTGGAAGCAGGCACCCACGCGCGTTCAGCTATCAGGCGGCGAACTCCTTGGTGGGGATCCGAGCGTAAGGGCGCTCGGTGTTCGATAGGAAATTCGCTCCAAGATGGCTTTGGTCATCGAGTAATGTTCTCAGGCGCAGGGCTTTCGACTAAGGCTGATTTAGTATATTTTCACCGTTCGAAAGAGAGTCTTGACCTCTCTCCATCCGCACATGAGCCGCCATAGAACTGATGTCCTTGGCTAGTTCGGATGTCGCCTCAATATAGTTCATTGCAGCATCTAAACTTATGTCCTTGAAGCCGTGCGCGGCAGCGTTTCGTAAACTGGCTAACTCTTGGACGAAACTCTTTATGTTTGTCGGAATATCCTTTGCTCGCCTCAAAGCAAGCAAAGGACTTCCCCTCCATTCAATCCCATGTGCAGTCAGGAGAGATCCGACTTCCCGTTCCAGTTCGATGAAAATCGCAATAACGCCGGCGAAAGGCGCGGTTTTTGCTAGCTCAATCGCAGTATCGCGCTGCGCATCAATCGACTCATGAAGGGGTTCGTCGGTCACCCTCCGCGTATCGGAAGAGTCTTCACCGGGATCATCGTTTGTAGAAGTGGCACCAGTCGCGTCCCCTGAGGGCCCTTCAGCGTGCGTCTCGCTTATTTTATTGGCCAGGTTTTCGACTTTTTGATCGGACCATTCGAATTCGACCCCTACTGCCTTGGCGCTGCGTAGATTTTCCATTCGCTTAGCGAATCCATCAGCTATCTTGCCAACTTGCGACTTGAATATTAAAAGGATTATTACAACCGCTGCAGGCCACGCTGTCGAACCAACAATTGATGCAATGAAATCCAAAAACATTCCCAAGCTGGGAGCATCAGATGGAATGGCTTCAGGAGTCGGGGTTGGTGTCACAGACCAACAGTAACGCCTGGCATTGCAAAGCTTCCAAGTCTGCTGCCTTGGCCGAGGGACGGCCATGAGCGGGATGCGGCAAAGGCACTGCGCTTCTTGTCTAATAACTCATGGGCCGTCGATGGTGCCCGCCCGAGTTCCCTAAGATATGCGAACACCCGCGCCGGTCAAGCCGCAGATCTGCGATCTTCAACCGGTCGCCCTGGCCCAAATACCTATCCGAGCGAGGCCGCTCTTCGACAGGGAACCAGCCTCCGGATCGCGGTCACCGCAGTTCCTTCACCGAATCTAGGGTTGCCGCTGATGAACCAGGCTTGGGCGACGTCTTCACTTTCGCCAGCTGCGAGAAGGGTCCACTGCTCGTGAGCGAACCGGAGGCGCAGCACGAACTCCGGGCCGGGCTCTGGGCCTTTGGGCCGCGTCGGCTGGTCTCGATCCCGGGCGCCGGTCAAGGGTGCAAACCAGGGTCGGGCTAAGCGCCGAGTCGAGCTCCCGTGCGATCTGATCGATGTTTCATCTACCCAAATTACGCCCCTTCAAACGTGCATTTGTGGTGTCCCCCTAGTGAGATGTCGACCTTCAGGTTCTGGGAGTCGAGATACCTAGTCTGAAGGGATGGCTGACAATCCGCGACCGATCGGCATCTTTGGGGACTGGCATGGTTCATTGGGCTGGGGGCTCGGCAGTATTGACGCCGCCACAAAGGCTGGTGCCCAGGCCCTCATCCACGTCGGTGACTTCGGACTGGACTTTCCGGGCAAGAACCGCGGCAGGTACGAGAAAAAGCTCAATATGGCCTTGGCCGAACGCGAAATGATGCTCATCGTGAGTCCGGGCAACCACGACAACTGGGACACGATCTCCAAGCTCGAGGTACAGGACGACGGTCGGGCGCACTTCCGGTCCAACATCAAGGTCCTCCCCCGCGGCGGCCGCACTGTCATCGAAAGCCTGACGATCGGAGGGCTTGGTGGCGCCTACAGCGTGGATCAAAAGCACCGCAAGGAGCGCCGCGATTGGTGGTCGACCGAGGAGCCCACCCAGGAAGAGGCTGAGCGCCTGGTGGCAGGCGGGCCGGTGAACGTTCTGATTACTCATGATGCCCCAGCGTCCGTTCCTATGAAGATCGACTTGAAACTGCCAGCGGATGTAATCGCGAGGGCGGAGAAAACCCGGATCCTCCTCGACGAAGTGGTTCGAGCGTTGAAACCTCCTCACCTCTTCGCGGGGCACTGGCATCAGAGACGCGTCCACAAGCTCGAGCACGAGGACAGTTCGGTTACACGGGTCGATGTCCTGGCCAACGAGCTGTTCAATATGGGCAACGGTGTCCGGGTGTGGCCGGGATCCACGCCCTTGCGGATTGAACCGTTGAAGATCACGACGCGCTGACCGAAAGAACGCCTGCAAGAGTGGTGCCCTAAAGCTATGTGGTTGAGGATGGCATGGAGAAGGTTGATGGTGTTTCGCTCTCGCGAATGAAGCGCGCAGGGCGCACGATTGTTCACCGCGATTGGAGGTTTGCCATGACGACGCCTTATGTTCCTCCTCCGCGTGAGATTCATATTCCGACGTGGCTCAGCGAACAGTGGGAGAATCCGATACCACCACAACCGCCGCCACCCCCAGTGATAACGGCTGCCGATTTAGCCGAATCGGCAGCTAACCGTGAAAGCGCGAGGACAACTTGGCAGCCCTCACCGACCGTCCCGGTACCGCAGGGGCCGACTCCATCGGCGCCCACCCGGCATCCCGGACCCTGGCGAACCACCCTGCCGGCGACCGCAAGGCCGGAAGTGCCTAAACCGGCGAAGGATTTCACCTTCAAAGGGCTGCGAATCGCATGGGACGGCGCGAAGTGGATCGCCAAAAACAATCCGTACGTCAGGGGCGCCTGGTTCGCCTTAGAGGCGTACGACGCGATTGTGACCGCCGTAGATCTGGCGAAGTGGGCTGGTGGAATCCTGCCGTCATATAAACCGCCGCCGAAGGTCGATACAGGATACGAGTTCAGCGGCGGCGGTATGGGCATGACCTACAAGCACTTCGATGGCTCCTGGCAGAGGTTCCCGCCGCCCGGCTATAACAGGTTCGGCGCCCTCATCCAGTAAAGCATTTGGCTCAGCAACGGCGAGAGCCCGAGCCGCCCGGTTCAGCCAGGCGCTCCGACGGTCCACCGGTGCGTCCGCGGCGGGGATCGCCTTGACCCGGCCGAAGGCCTATTCGAGATCGGCCTTGGCCTTCGCCCCTGCCAACCCTGACCCCGGCCAGTTTGTCAGTACGCTCAGCGGCACTTGCGCGCGCAGATGTTTTCGTCGCGTCTTCGGGAGTTTTGCGGTGGCGATGGGATTAGCACCGATGATCTCGTCTACTAAGGCACGCTGGAATGGTTGAGTAAGTATCGTCTTGCAGATCCGGGCGTTGGAATGCCCGCTTCCAGCTACTACCAAGCCAGCGAGAAATTGCTCAGCCGCTGAAGCGCGCAGTGCCTTTACTTTCATCTGGCCGATTTCCGGGACGATGTACTTCTCGATGTTGTAGGCATAATTCGACCGGGTCTGCGAAGAGATCTCACCCTTCGTCGCTGAATCGCTAACAATGCGCGAGTCCAGCCAGCGAAGGAACTTCGTGATGGTTGGGTCGGTACCCAACGTGTCATTGCCCCTCTGCCATGCCTCCGCTTTGAGGAGCATCTTTGCCCGGGCTCTTCCGACAGTCGAAGCATGAACTGTCAACATGCGGGTTTTCCCGTTCCACCCGCGGACCGTCGCCCACGCGCGATAGTTCCCTTTTACGTCCTTTTTGAGAGAAACCCACGGCGCCGTACTCGCCAAGTTCAATTCGGGCTCGCCCCATCACGCCACCTGCCGATGGGACTCGATCCACACTTCAACGCGGCGCGTTCGTACCGGAGGCTGCCACATGGGAACTTGACGTACTGGGGGCCTAGACCCAGCGATGACCCGTTGGCCAACGCCTTCGGACTGAGGCCAAGCCAAGCAGTAACGGCTTTACGTGTGAGTAGTGTCTCCGGGCGATCCTCCGAAGGATCGGCCTGCCATGCAAAGGTTCCCCTCATGGCTGCTTTTTGCCGGCGGCGCGCCCGTCGGAGGTCATTCTTCGATCAAGGCCACGATCAATTCTTGATCTTATTCTCGATCCATAGCTGGGCCGGAAGGCGTGATACCCCTCCTGACTGGTGTTTGGCCTAGTCCGAACGGGTTTGGCGGAGCCCCCTGCCGGATTCGAACCGGCGACCCCCTGTTTACAGCACTCATTCCCGCACCTTCCCTATTAGTCCTGCAATGGCGGTCTGACGTGGGCAGATGAGAGGCGGCGCAAATATCTGTTCCCGAGGCGCGGAATTGGAAGTGACCGAATGGCTCAAGACGAGATCAACCGAACAGCCGGCAGAAGAAGACAATGTCTGCTCTGCTGCCCCTATGCTGCTTACCCGTGTTCTGATTTGCTGTGTGCACTTTCCGCACCTTCGAGCGGACGCAGCTCAGCACAGTCACGCGCGTCTTGCGCGGTGCCAGCGGACTTGTCAGTTCGTGCTAGCTCGGTGTTGGCGATGCGATCCTCTACTACGGCAGCTACCCAGTCGCTTACATAGCGATACCCCTCGGCGTGGGCGATCTCGATCACTTTATCGGCCTGAGAAGTCGCCAGTCGAAAACCGATAAGCCTGCGGTCACCCTTGCTTTTTCGGCCCGGACGCGTCTGTTGTTTGAATTGATCACACATGCTTCAGCGCTCCTTCGCCCAGAGACGTAGCTTTCCTCAGCCTCTCGCCTGCAGATCCACCCCCCGAAACTCCACTCACCTTCAACTCGCGAACGCGCGCTGCATCGCAGCAGCGATTTCAGCGGCGCCCTCGGGAAGAAGGTGCGAGTACCGATCGATGGTCGTCGTTATGCTTTCGTGGCCCAAGTGCATCTGGAGTTTATAGATGTCGAGTCCAGCTTGAAGCAACCAAGATGCGTTGGAGTGGCGAAGGTCGTGGATACGGGGTCTCTTCAGCAGTCCGTCCTGTTGCGCGGCCTTCACTGTACGATCCCAGGACTCCCAAGCGCGTCGATGGTCAATCGGCCCTCCGGTCGAGTTGCTAAACAGGTGGTTACCGGTTGCCCGGGATCGCAGGAGAGACTCGGCCACAGTGTTGACCGTTTCGCTCGCTATAGTGATCGTCCTCTTTGATTTGCGTGTCTTGGGCGGCCCAAGAATAGGCCGGTTGTCGTCGTCGTACGTCCAAGCGCGGACAATCGAGAAAGAGGCGACACCGTTATCGACATCCGTGAAGTCACGAGCATACAACGCAGTAGCTTCTCCAAACCTCGTTCCTGTGGCGGCTAGGAAGGTAAATAGAGGCCGGTAGTGGTCTTCTATGTGGCTCTGCAGTAGCTCCCACTCCTTGCGAGTGAGGAACGAGATGGTCTCTTCAGTTCTGTTGTCCCGCGGCAAGGTGACACCCTGGCAAGGATTGTCCGCCCTTTTCTTCAGCCTCACGGCCGATTTGAACGAAGCTGACAGGAGTCCGTGGACGTTCGCTATGGTCTTCGGAGCAAGCCCCTTCCGCTGCAATTCCTTCACCCACCGGACCACGTCACGATAGTCCGCTTCGACGGCGCTAGCGCTACCAATGGTCGAATCAATGTGGTTGCGCTGCATGGCGCTGTACTTGTGGACGGTGTAGCCGTTTGCGTCGGTAAGCAACTCGATATGGTCCTCGACCATATCGGACACGGTGTACACGGCTTCGTAGTGCTTGCGCACGTTCTCAACCGCTCGTTCCGTGTCATGCGCATGCGCCTCGAGTACGAGGAGCATACGTCGTGCGTCATGTTCGTTGTCGAACTTGTGCGATTTCCGTTCTCTCGTCTGCTTGTCCATCCATCGAAGGATGAACGCCGTTTCACCGTTTTTGCGGTGCCTCTTTTCGATATTTCCCATACAAGTACTATGCGAACCGAACCGCGACAGGTGGCGCATTTTCGTGTTCGCGTGGTCGAAAACGCACTTCGCGTGGTTGAGGGAACAAAAAAACCCCGGCGAACCGGGGTTTTTCTTGTGCGCGGAGGGGGACTTGAACCCCCACCCTCAATAAGAGGACTAGCACCTCAAGCTAGCGCGTCTGCCATTCCGCCACCCGCGCAGGTGGTGATTTCGAGACTCAAAACCCTCGAAAGCAGCGAGAAAAACTCTAACACGAGCATGGCCCAAGAGTTTAATCGAGTACGTTCGCGGGAAGCCGGTCCGCGATCGCGCGGATACCCATCAACGTCTCTTCGAATGAGGTGGACAGCGGGGACAGGCCCAGACGGAGTCCATCGGGGTTGCGGAAATCGGGAATGACGCCGTCCTTCCACAGCCCCGGCAGCACCGTTCTGAAAGACTCATGGTCAATGGTTATGTGGCTGCCGCGCTGCGCAGCATCACGGGGCGATGCAACATTCACTCCGGCTGGACCCATCAGTTCGTCGACTGCTTCGATGGCGAAGGAGGTCAGCTTCACCGATTTGGCTCGAACGGCTTCGATACCCACACCCTCGATGAGGTCGAGCATGTCCTGCAGCGCAAGCATCCCGAGGATCGGTGGCGTCCCCGAGATCATGCGGCGGATTCCATCCGCGGGCTGGTAGCTCGAACCCATCCCGAACGGATCGGCACTTCCCAGCCAGCCCTGAATGGGCTGGACGAGATCAGCGAGGTGCCGCCGGGCCACGTAAGCCCAGGCAGGTGCACCAGGCCCGCCGTTGAGGTATTTGTAGCTGCAACCGACCGCGAAGTCCGCCCCACAGGCGTCCAACCGCACAGGCACCGACCCCACGGAATGGCTTAGGTCCCACACAATCAGCGCTCCAGTTTCGTGCACAAGCCGGGTGATCGCTTCCATGTCGGCGATGTGGGCCGACCGGTAGGCAACATGGCTGAGGACGACGACGGCGGTGTCCGGGCCGAGTGCGCCTGCCACTTCCTCGGGGGTGGGACCTGCGTCGTATTCTGCCTCCACCCAGTGAACCGCCAGTCCGCGGTCGGCCGCGATTCCTTCGACGATGAACCGGTCAGTGGGGAAGTTACCCCGTTCGATCACTATGCCGGTCCGGCCAGGGCGAGCGGCGAGTGCTGCTCGAATGACCTTGTACAGCAGGACGCTCGTGGAATCGGCGACGACACACTGGCCGTCCGCCGCACCTAGCACAACCCGCCCGATGCGGTCCCCTACGCTCTGGGGAAGCTCCAGCCACTCCTCGTCCCAGCCACGGATGAGCCTGCCTCCCCACTGTTTCCGAACAAACTCAGGTAGGTGCTCCGTGGTTGCCCTCAGCGGGCGCCCGAGCGAATTTCCGTCCAGATAGGCCGCAATAGCATCGTCGTCGTGGCCTTCAAATAGCGCGCGGCAGGAGGCCAGGGGGTCCTCCGCATCAAGAATGCGGGCACGGGCAAGCAGGGAGTCGTTCGTCATCCAATCAGTGTAGGTGCGCAACACCGGCTCACCGGTGACGCGAAAGCCGGCCCCACCGCCTGAGGTGGAGCCGGCCTTTCCGGACCGGTAAGCGTTGTGCGCTAGCGGTTGGACGCGTTGGTGTACGCGCTCTGGATGGAGCTTCCGAAGTACGGTCCGTACATGACGTTCTTCTGGGTGTTGTAGCCGAAGCTGTTCACGGAGTTCTGTGTGCCGGACGAGCCCGATCCGATGAACCAGGGCCCGCCGGAAGACCCGCCGGTCATGTCACACGGGATGCCCTGGGACTGTGTGCCGCCGATCCGGTCGCGTGAGGCGGTACCATAGCAGTTCTTCAGGGATTCCCCGTTGAAGGGAGCAGCTGCGGGATAACCGTAGGCGGTGTAGGTGAGACCGCGGGCGAGGTTGAAGCCGATCCTCGACGCACCCACGGTGGCGGCCAGCGTGCGCCCGTTCAAAGGCGCTACAACGGCGAAGGCGCCGTCGTAGCTGATGTCGTTGCGGGAGATCCATTCGCTGGTGGAATGCAGCGACGTTGCCGACCACATGCCGTATGGAGCAGACCCATTGCTGTAGGCGGGCACGAACACGAACTTGCTTGCCCAGCCGGCATTGATGTCATAGGTGCAGTGCCCGGCGGTGGCAACGGTGCTTTGATTGAAGCTCTGAACCGAATTCGCCGAGCAGACGTAGTTCTGGCCGCCGAGCGTGAAGAAGACCTTCCCGATATGCGACACCGGTGCAGGGCTACCTGCGCGCTTGACCGGTGCTGCCTTGGGCTGTGGTGCGGCAAGGGCATCCGCGCCTGCCTTCGGCATGATGGAGCGGCCCTGCTCCCCCCAGCCCTGTGAGTTGATGGTGTTGCCTGGCTTTGCGTTCTTCATCCGCTCCGGAGTCCAGTACGCCTCAAGCGCATCCTGGGAGTCGGTCTGTGCATGGGAGATGGTGGCCGCCGGCGCCTTCAGCGGCGTCTGCGGAGCGGCCTGGGCCGGCCCGCCGGTCATCAGTGCCGTAGCCATCAGCGTCGATGCTGCGAGAACGGCTGCCTTCAAACCTCGTGAATTCACGAAATTCCTCGTTTCGATCAGTGGTGAACCGTCAGCGGTAGCTGACTTCTGGAGTCTGCACTGTTCGAAAGGCCGATCACAGACCAGGAGACCATCTGGGTTGAAACTGATGGCGAATCAGGCCGTCCCTCTGGACATTGAAGGAGGGTCATGCAATTATTCCTCGCCTGCGCTGTCTCCCAGCCTTTCCATTCGACCGGAAAAATGCTTACGACGACGACGCGGATCCCAGGCGGTCACTTCGGCCCCTTGCCACTGGGCCGTTACTGACCTGTCCATGCCCGCCGACAGGAATACCCTTGAGGGCAGGGTGACCGGAGCCCTGAACTCAACTGTCCAGCGGAAGGGTGTTGCGTCCCCAGGGCCCATTTCTGCCGCCATGCGCGAGGCCAGGTACATGCCATGGGCAATAGGCCGCTTCATACCACTTGCCCGCGCCGAGATCCCACTCAGATGGATAGGGTTGTAGTCACCCGAGACGCTCGCGTAACGCCGCCCGATGTCGCTCGCCAGTGCCCACTGGCGGGTGTGATATTCCGGTAGCTGTTCGGGTTGGCGGTCGCCCGCGGACGGCAGGGCCGTACCCACCGGACCGTTCGCTTTGACGCCCTTCGCCAGATAGGTGGACCTGCCTCTCCAGACGGATTCGGAGTCAGTCTCGATGTCAACCAAGACGTCCACCTGGGTGCCGCTGCGATGCGGCAACAGATTTTCGACCCAGGCGGTGACACTCAGGCGTTCGCTGAGCGAAATCGGACGCAGGTGGTGGATCTCGTTACTGAGGTGGATCATACCGAGCAGCGGAAGCGGAAAGTCCGGCCTGGCAAGAACGCTGACCGCCACCGGGAACGCGAGGGTGTGGAGATATCCCGAAGGGAGGAACTCTGCTTGTGGGCGGCCCATCAGGCGCTGGAAAGCGTCAAGCTTCTCCTGCGTGGCCGTGATGTTGTCAACCCTGTGTCGCTCTGTCGGCAACAGGTCCGCCGGCGCGGGCCTGCGCAGCGCGTTCCTTGCCTGACGCGCCAGCGCCGCAGCGTAGAGCGTCGGCAGCTTCGGAGGAGCGTCGAAGCGGCGATCCATCAGGCACCTACCAGGTTCTGTCCGCAGACACGCAGGACCTGACCGTTGATGCCGGCGGCATTGGTCGAGGCGAGGAATGAGACCGCTTCGGCTACGTCCAGGGGGAGCCCACCCTGCTGCAGGCTGCTCAGGCGCCGTGCCACCTCGCGGGTGGCGAAGGGAATTCTCGCCGTCATGTCCGTCTCGATGAATCCCGGTGCGACGGCGTTGATGGTGCGCCCGGAGCCCACCAGGGCATCGGCAGTGGCGCGAACCATGCCGATCACGCCTGCCTTGGACGCTGCATAGTTTGTCTGGCCCCGATTGCCGGCGATCCCGCTGGTGGAGGCCAGACACACAATGCTGCCGTTGCTGTTGAAGTGGTCCGAACTGAGCAACTTTTCATTGATGCGGAGCTGGGACTCAACATTGACAGCGAGCACGGAGCTCCATCGAGCCTGGTCCATGTTGGCGAGCAGCCGGTCTCTGGTGATGCCTGCGTTATGTACCATGATGTCGAGTCCGCCGTACCGGGTGGCAGCATGCCGAAGGATTCGCTCGGCGGCGTCAGGAGCGGTGACATCAACCTGCAGGGCAGTGCCGCCGGCGTGGTTGGCTACCTGCGCCAACTGCTCCCCCGCCGCCGGTACGTCCACGGCGATGATGTGCGCACCGTCGCGTCGGAGGACACGGACAATCTCCGCACCAATCCCGCGTGCGGCCCCGGTCACTACAGCCGTGCGGCCGGCGAGCGGCAGTTCTGCGGACCTGGGCGGCGCGCCGTGATCCGACCCTACTGCGATGAATTGCCCATCCACATAGGCGCTTTTGCCGGAGAGCAGGAACTCGAGTGTCCCTCGGACGCTCGGTGCGCCTGTATTCACACCCTCACCAAGGAGGATCCCGTTAGCGGTCGCTCCTCCCCGCAGTTCCTTCGCCAGACTGCGCAGCGTCCCGTCGACGGCCTGCCGGGCGGCAGCGGTCTGGGGGGAGATTTCGGAGGTGACCGGCCGGGAGATTGTGACGATGCGCCCGCCTGGAAGCAGGTTCCGCAGTCCGTGGCCAAGTTCGAGGAAGACCTCCGACAGCTCGCCGGGGTGTGCTAAATCATCAAGCACAACGACGGCCGCACCGAACTTCTCCTTTGGCCGGAGGTGCCGACGGACGTCCAGGTTCCACTCGAGCAGTGTTGCAGCCATGTCCTGCGTGCTGCGGGAGCGGCCCAGCACCAAAACCGGTCCCGGCACGAGCGGCGCATCTGGAGCGTAACGGCGGAGCGGGACCGGCCGCGGCAGGCCGGCGGCCTTCGCGATCCTGCTGAGAGGCTGGGCGTTGACCAGGTTGAGATAGGTGTCCGTCATGGTCGGCGCGCCTCCAGAATAGCCACGACGCCTTGGCCCCCGGCAGCACAGACCGAGATCAGACCGCGTCCCGAGCCCTTCTCGGCGAGGGACTTAGCCAGCGAAGCGACAATGCGTGCTCCGGTCGCTGCGAACGGATGACCCGCGGCCAGCGAAGAACCGTTGACGTTGAGTTTGGTGCGGTCCACTGTTCCGAGCGCACCGGAAAGACCGAGCTGGGTGCGGCAGAAATCCTCGTCCTCCCAGGCGGCGAGGCTGCTCAGCACGGTGCTGGCGAAGGCCTCGTGAATTTCGAAGAAGTCGAAGTCCTCGAACGTCATGTCGTTGCGTTGCAGCAGGCGCGGCATTGCGTAGACCGGCGCCATCAGGAGCCCCTCCTTACCGTGCACAAAGTCAACGGCGGCCGCTTCAGCGTCCACAACGTTCGCCAGCATGGGCAGATTGTGTTTGCGCGCATAATCCTCGGAGCCCAGGAGTACCGCCGCCGCACCATCTGTCAGCGGGGTGGAATTACCGGCGGTCATGGTGGCCTCGCCGGTCAGGTTCCGGCCGAATACCGGCTTGAGCGATCCCAGCTTTTCAAGGGAGGTGTCAGCGCGCAGGTTTCCGTCCCTCGAGACCCCGCGGAAGGGCGTGACGAGGTCGTCGAAGAACCCGCGGTCATAGGCAGCGGCCATGTTGGCGTGGCTTGCCAGCGCCAACTCGTCCTGGGCCCGCCTGCTGATGTTCCAGCGCGAGGTGGTGATTGCCTGGTGCTCCCCCATGGACAGGCCGGTGCGGGGTTCCGCCGTTGTCGGGGCATTCGGCTTGAGATCGACGGGACGAAGTTTACGCAGTGCAGCAAGTTTTTGCGGGGTAGACCGTGCGCGCGCAAGCTCAAGCAATACCCGCCGCAGGCCCTCGCTCACCGCTACGGGCGCGTCTGAAGCCGAATCGACTCCACCGGCAATGCCTGATTCGATTTGTCCGAGCTTGATCTTGTTGGAGAGCCCAATCACCGTCTCGAGGCCGGTGGCGCACGCTTGCTGCACGTCATAAGCTGGCGTGTCTGCGGCGAGGGCTGATCCCAGCACCGCCTCGCGGGTCAGGTTGAAGTCCCGGGAGTGCTTGAGGACGGCGCCTGCAGCAACCTCTCCGACTCGCTCCCCCTGTAGCCCAAAACGCGCCACCAAGCCGTCCAGAGCGGCCGTCAGCATCTCCTGATTGGACGCCTGCGCGTATGGTCCACCCGAGCGGGCAAATGGGATGCGATTGCCTCCAATCACGACGGCGCTCCGCGCGCCGCGTTGACCACTGCTGCTCTGGGGTGCGGCGTTCTGCTGGTCGGGAAGAGTACTCACTGCTGCTCCTTGGACTTGAAGGGTGGAAGCGGCTGCAGGATCAAACCTCTGATCTCTCGCGGGCAACACCTCAGTTATCGATACCCAGCGTACCTGATACGCTGGGTATCGTGAATCAGATCATGGCGCCCCTGAGACGCCCCACCGCGGACGGACGTTCCAGCAGGTGGTCAAAACATCGCGAAGCCCGCCGCGCGGAGCTGATCAGGACTGCGCGCAAGGCAGTCCACAGGATCGGTCCGGGCGCTTCCATGGAGGACATCGCTTCGGCGGCGGATACCTCAAAATCCGTCTTCTACCGTTATTTCGGAGATAAAGCAGGTCTGCAGCGCGCAATGGGCGAGGTCGTGGTGGGTCGCATGCAGGAACAGCTCATCGAAGCCGCGCGGAAGGCCAGCACGCCGAGGGACGGTCTGCGGGCAATGGTTTCCGCGTACCTGCAGATGGCTTCATCCTCGCCGAGCGTCTATGTTTTCGTGACCCAGCCAACACCGGATTCAGCGTCGACGTTGGACGCGTCGCCCACGCTCAGCTCCTTCTTCGACGCCATCTCGGTCATGCTCGCCAGCCCCATGGAGGAATACCTCGCCCAAGAACCGCGGGCGGCGGCTATTCCACAACCGCTGGCTCTTTGGCCCCGCGCCGCCATCGGAATGGTCCGTGCCGCGGGCGAACAATGGTTGTCGACGCCTCCCGGCCCGGCCCGGCCCACTGAGCCTGACCTCGCAGACTCCATTACTGCCTGGCTCTTTGATGGCATCGCTGCCGCCGTGCCGAGCGCACCCCTTGCCCATACCTCCCGCCGCAATCCACGTTCGAAGGACGAATCATGACCCAGACCGCAACGCGTCCCGAATTCTCGGTCCCCGCGACCCTTCCAATCCACGACGACGACGCCGCCGTCGTTAACGTTGCAGCGTTGGGCGAGCAGTTGCTCGGCCGGTGGGCCGACTCCCGCCGCGCTGCACGCGCGCTCGCAGCCGATCCGGCGCTGCACAAGGCTGAGGGCGCATCCTGTGCGGAGCACCGCGCACGCTGTCTGGACCAACTTCACCTTCTGGTTCAGAACAAAGCGGTGCACCGGGCGTTCCCAACGGAGTTGGGCGGGTCGGATGACCACGGAGGCAATGTCGCCGGCTTCGAAGAACTGGTGGTTGCCGACCCCTCTCTCCAGATCAAGGCAGGTGTCCAGTGGGGTCTGTTCGGGGCCGCAGTGCTGCACCTCGGAACCGAGGATCACCACCATCGGTGGCTCCCAGGCATCATGAACATGGAAATACCCGGGTGCTTCGCCATGACGGAGACCGGGCACGGATCAGATGTCTCCAGCATCGCCACCACTGCCACCTTCCACCCGGAGAGCGAAGAGTTCATTCTCCATACGCCGTTCCGTGCAGCGTGGAAGGACTACATCGGCAACGCGGCCAGCGATGGAAAAGCAGCAGTTGTCT
Organism: Arthrobacter sp. Soil782; assembly: GCF_001428435.1. Classification (GTDB taxonomy): domain Bacteria; phylum Actinomycetota; class Actinomycetes; order Actinomycetales; family Micrococcaceae; genus Arthrobacter_D; species Arthrobacter_D parietis. The sequence continues at coordinate 337,304 of NZ_LMSO01000007.1, read as the reverse complement.
TCGCACAACTGATCACCCGCGGAGTAAATCACGGCGTGCACGCCCTGTACGTTCCCCTGCGGGATGAGAAGGGAAACTTTCTGGACGGGATCGGCGGCGAGGACGATGGGCTGAAGGGCGGTCTGAATGGCATAGACAACGGACGGCTGCACTTCACGCAGGTGCGGGTTCCCAGGGAGAACCTCCTGAACCGCTATGGGAATGTCGCAGCGGACGGAACCTACACCTCGCCCATCGAATCTCCAGGCCGCCGCTTCTTCACCATGCTCGGAACCCTCGTTCAGGGTCGCGTTTCACTCGACGGCGCTGCCGTAGCCGCCAGCAAGCTGGCCATGAAGACCGCGATCCAGTATTCGGTGGAACGGCGCCAGTTCAGCACTACCTCCGAGTTGTCCGAGGAAGTACTCCTCGACTATCAGCTGCACCAGCGTCGGCTCTTCCCCCGCCTGGCAACCACCTATGCCGCATCCTTTGCACACGAGGAGCTGCTGGCGAAGTTCGACGGTGTGTTCTCCGGTGAACATGACACCGACGAAGACCGCCAGGACCTGGAAACCCTCGCTGCAGCGTTGAAGCCGCTCTCCACCTGGCACGCACTGGACACGCTGCAGGAATGCCGGGAAGCCAGCGGAGGTGCAGGCTTCCTGACCGAAAATCGATACACCTCGCTGCGGGCAGACCTCGATGTCTACACCACCTTCGAGGGCGACAACAACGTGCTCCTGCAACTCGTGGCCAAGCGGCTCCTCGCTGACTATGCCAAGGAATTCCAGGGAGTTGACTTTGGGGTCCTCGCGCGCTTCGTCGCAACTCAGGCAGCAGACCGGACCCTTCACCGAACAGGTCTGCGGCGAGTGCTGCAGACGGTCGTTGACACCGGTTCGGAGCGAAAATCCGCCATTGCCCTGAGGGACGAGGGAACACAGCACGAGCTGCTGTGCGGTCGCGTTGACACTATGGTCGGCGAACTCGCCGGAGAGCTCCGGGGCGCGCGCAAGCTTTCGCCGGCGAAAGCTGCCAAAATCTTTAACCAGCATCAGCAGGAACTGATACAGGCTGCGCGCGCGCACGCCGAACTTCTGCAGTGGGAGGCGTTCACAGCGGCGCTCGCCAAGACCGAGGATGCAGGAACGCGGCAGGTACTCACCTGGCTCCGTGACCTGTTTGGGCTGTGCCTCATCGAGGACAACCTCGGCTGGTACCTGATGAACGGCCGGCTGTCAGCCCAGCGCGCCCGCACCCTCGGCCCGTACATCAACCGGCTGCTCCTGAAGCTGCGGCCGCACGCCGTCGACCTGGTCGACGCGTTCGGTTACGGCCCTGAGCATCTGCGGGCGGCCATCGCGACGGGAGCCGAGCGTGAGCGGCAGGAGGAATCCCGCGCCTACGCACGGATCCAGCGAGCCAGCGATGATGCGCCGCTGGAAGAGAAGATCCTGATCGCGCGCAAAGCTCAAACGCGCTAGAGAACCGATCGGTAAACACTCAGGGTGGACTCTGCAATGGAGTCCCAAGAGAAGTGCTCCTCCGCCCGGATGCGTCCGCGCCCTCCCATGGCGCGGGCGCGTTCCGGATCGGAAACCAGCGCGTTGATTGCCTGCGCAAAATCATCCACGAACCCCTCCGGATCAAGTGGGGTTCCTGTTCCGTCCTGAACCTGCTCGAGGGGCACGAGTACGCCAGTCACGCCGTCCTCCACCACTTCGGGGATGCCGCCCGTTGCGCTCGCTACCACGGCAGCACCGCACGCCATCGCCTCAAGGTTCACAATGCCGAGCGGCTCATAGATTGAGGGGCAGGCGAAGACGGTTGCGTGGCTGAGTACCTGGACCAGCTCATTCCGCGGGAGCATCCGCTCAATCAGGATCACTGAGCCGCGCTGCGCACGCAGATCGTCGATCAGGCGGGCGGTTTCGGCGGCAAGTTCCGGCGTATCTGCCGCTCCCAGGCACAGCACCAACTGCACGTCTGCTGACAGCTTCGCCGCAGCCCGCAGCAGGTACGGAACACCCTTCTGACGGGTGTTCCTGCCCACGAAAACCACGCTGGGACGGTCTGGGTCGATTCCCAGCGCACGGACGGCGTCGTCATTGCCGTCTGCAGTCCACGCTTTGGTGTCAATCCCGTTGTGCACAACCTGCACTCGGGCAGGATCAACCTCCGGGTAGCAGCGCAGAATGTCCTGACGCATGCCGTCGGAGACCGCGATCACCGCCGCAGCAGACTCATATGCTGTTTTCTCCACCCAGGACGAAAGCGCATAACCGCCGCCGAGCTGCTCGGCCTTCCACGGACGCAACGGTTCCAGGCTGTGTGCACTGAGCACATGCGGGATGCCGTGCAGGAGCGAGGCGAGGTGGCCCGCCATATTGGCATACCAGGTGTGGGAGTGCACCAGGTCCGAACCGCTGATGCCCTGCAGGATGGACAGATCCGTGCCCAGGGTCTGCACCGCGGCATTTGCATCCGTCAGCCCGTCAGGGACGCCGTAGGTGCTCACGCGGGCGCCGTGATAGTCCGCTGGACGTTCTGCGCCGAAACAGTGCACGGCTAAATCGACGCGCCCGGCGAGCACGCGAGCTAATTCCGCTACGTGAACGCCTGCGCCGCCGTAGATCTCGGGCGGGAACTCCTTTGTCACAATGTCTATTCGCACAATTACAACGTAGTGCAGGGCGGGCGAGTCCTCTAGTGTGAGTCGAACGTGGTCATACTCAAGGACGAGCGGAAGGGGTTACCCGTGGCAGTCAAGAAAGTGCTTGCGGTGGTACTGGCAGGCGGCGAAGGAAAGCGGCTCATGCCGCTCACGGCGGACCGGGCCAAACCTGCGGTTCCTTTTGCCGGCAGTTACCGGCTCATCGATTTCGCGCTGTCCAATGTGGTCAACTCCGGCTATCTCCAGATTGTGGTGCTCACCCAGTACAAGTCGCACAGCCTGGACCGGCACATTTCCGAGACCTGGCGCATGTCCACCCAGTTGCAGCAGTACATCGCCTCCGTGCCCGCGCAGCAGCGGCGCGGCAAGAGCTGGTTCCTGGGCAGTGCCAACGCCATTTACCAGTCTCTCAACCTGATCCATGACGCGCGGCCGGACATCGTCGTCGTCATCGGAGCGGACCACGTCTACCGGATGGACTTCGAGCAGATGGTGCAAGCGCATCAGCGCAGCGGGGCGTCGGTGAGCGTCGCAGCTGTGCGGCAGCCGCTTCATCTCGCTAACCAGTTCGGCGTCATCGAAGTCGATTCCAATGATCCCGGCCGCATCTCGGCTTTCGTCGAGAAGCCCGAGACAACGCCCGGACTTCCCGATGACCCCAACAGCTTCCTGGCGTCCATGGGCAACTACGTCTTCAATACGGACGCCCTGATCGAAGCCCTCGAGGTTGACGCCGCACGCCTCAACACCAAACACGACATGGGCGGGGACATCATCCCCCACTTCGTGGAGCGTGGAGATGCCGCTGTGTATGACTTCACCACCAACGAGATTCCCGGATCGACCGATCGGGACAGCCAGTACTGGCGCGATGTCGGCACGCTGGATTCCTACTATGACGCCACCATGGATCTCATCACCCCGCTCCCGTTGTTCAATCTGTACAACCTCGAGTGGCCGATCTACACCCGGCAGAGCATTTCCCCGCCCGCCAAGTTTGTCCGGAGCGCGAGCGGCGTTTCAGGTGTCGCGCACGATTCGATCGTTTCGAACGGCGTCGTCATTTCCGGTGGTGCGGTGCAGGGATCGGTCCTGGCCACGGACGTTTTCGTCGACGAGGGAGCCGATGTGACGGGCTCCGTCCTGCTCGATCACGTGGCGATTGGTTCAGGAGCGGTTGTCCGGAAGGCGATTATCGACAAGAACGTCCACATTCCCCCCGGTGCCAAGATCGGCGTGGACCGCGAACTGGATATCAGCCGCGGATTCACGGTGACGGAGTCCGGACTGACAATTCTCAGCAAGGGGCAGGTAGTCGAGGGGTAACGGGAGATTGCGCAGCGCGGCGGTGGGCCGCGGTCCGTTTACCCCGCAGCCCACCGTCAGGCTACGCGGGTGATTTCCACCGTCACGTTGAGTGAGGACCCACCGCCGCCCGAGAGGATGCCCTTCAGAGGCGAGACATCGCGGTAGTCACGGCCCCGCGCCACAGACACATGGAAGTCGCTGACGGGGCCGCTGTTGGTCGGGTCCCAGCCGCGCCACTCGCCGTCCCACCACTCGACCCAGGCATGGGACTGTCCCGCCACCGCCTCACCGACTGCCGCCGTCCTGCGAGGGTGCAGGTATCCCGAGATGTACCGGGCGGGAATACCGAGGCTGCGCAGTGCGCCGATCGCGACGTGAGCAAGGTCCTGACAAACCCCCTGGCGCTCGGACCAGGCATCACGGGCGTTGGACTGCACACCTGTAACGCCCTGCACGTACTTCATCTCGCCCTTGAGCCAGTCAAAAACGGAGTGCGCGGCGGCATGGGGGTCCTCGCCGCCGATGACATCCCGGACCAGCGAGCGGATTTCAGCATCGGGTTCCGTCAGAGGCGTGTCCGGAAGCCAGTCAGCGTAATCGTTCACAACTTCGTCGGAGCGCAGGTGCTGCCAGCTCACGACTTCCTCCGGAGCTGGAATGCGTTCAGTGCGGCTGACTTCCACGAGGGTCCGCGCCGATACTTCCAGCCGGTCGTGGGGCACGTGGACGTCGAATGACGTCACACGGGTACCCCAGTAGTCACGGTAGGTGGCCATTGATGCACCGGACGGATTGAGGGTGACCGTTGATTCGAGCACCACCTGCTGAGAATCTGTCAGCGGGGTCATGCGCGCTTCGTTGTAGGACAGCGACACACGGCGCAGATAGTCGTAGCCGGTCCGGTGTTCAATCAGCAAGCGGCTCATGAGACCTCCCCTACCCAGGACAGTTCCGCTGCCTGCGAGAAATAGGTGCGTGAGACGGCATCAGAGGCACGCGCACACGCCTTCTGGACTCTTTCCATATGCTCGGGCAGCTCCAGCATGAGGTCGTCCGTCTGATGGAACTCAAGGAAGGTGCGGGCCTGGCCCACGATCCTGCTGGCGTCATTGATGAAGCCGACGCGCTGGTAGGCCGGGTTCAGGTTCGCGAGGCACTTCTCGGCATCACTCAGGGCGTAGACGATCGAACGCGGAAACAGCCGGTCCAGCAGGAGGAACTGAGCCGCGTGCTGTTCGCCGAAGGATGCGCGCCGGGTTCTCAGGAACGACTCGTACGCGCCGGCGCAGCGGAGCATGTTCACCCACGACAGGCCGGATGCGTGAACGTCACGCGTGGAGAGCATCCGGGCAGTCATGTCTGCCCGTTCAAGACTGCGCCCGAGCACCAGGAACTGCCAGCTCTCATCGTGGCTCATGGTGGTGTCCGAGAGACCGCGCACCATAGCGGTGCGTTCGATGACCCAGTGGCAGAAGCGGTAGGTCCCGACTACGTCTTTCCGATGCTGCGTAAGCCCGTACCAGGTGGTGTTGAGCCCCTCCCACACGCTTCCGGACACCGTTTCCCGGGCCCGACGCGCGTTCTCCCGTGCAGCGCCGAGGGCTCCGGCGATGGAAGTAGCGCTGCTGCGATCGAAGGCTAGTGCCTCGATGAGATCAGGCAGGCCGAAGTCACCAGACTCAGGTTTGCTGCCCATAACTCCGAGCAGCTGCCGCGAGACGTCCCGCTGAACGGGACGAGGCATCTGGTTCAGCCGTTCAAGGTGAACATCGAGGATACGGGCTGTGCCGTCAGCCCGCTCAACGTACCTGCCGATCCAGAACAGCGACTCGGCAATCCGGCTAAGCATTGTTGTGCACCTCTCCTTCACCGCTGTTCTGATGTTGCTCATGCAACTGCTGTTGCTGTTGTTCGGGTTGCCGGTCCCGCCACCCCGTCTCAACGGGCCACACACTGACCCGCTCGGTCACCGGAGCGGCTTCGGGACGGACAGGCGCGCTGTCTGACTGGCCGTCGACCACCCAGGTATCCTTCGATCCGCCTCCCTGGCTGGAGTTCACGATCAGTGAGCCCTCCTTCATGGCTACCCGGGTCAACCCGCCGGGCAGGACCCACACGTTCTCACCGTCATTCACGGCAAACGGACGAAGGTCAACATGGCGGGGACCGAACTGACCGCCGGACATTGTGGGCACGGTGGAGAGCTGCAGGACAGGCTGCGCAATCCAGCCCCGGGGATCGGCCAGAATCCGGTTCCGGAGTGCGGCAAGCTCGTCCGCCGTCGCATCAGGACCAATCACCAGACCCTTGCCGCCCGATCCGTCCACGGGCTTCACCACCAGCTCGTCGAGCCGGTCCAGCACTTCTTCCCGGGCAACAGGTTCCTCCAGCCGGAAGGTGTCAACGTTGGCGATGATCGGCTCCTCATTGAGGTAGTAGCGGATCAGGTCCGGCACGTATGTGTAAACGAGCTTGTCATCGGCCACACCGTTTCCTACCGCGTTAGCGATGGTCACAGTGCCTGCCCGCGCCGCGTTGACGATCCCGGGACAACCGAGCACCGAATCTGCCCGGAACTGCAGCGGGTCGAGAAATTCATCGTCGATGCGCTTGTAAATCACATCGACGCGCTGTTCCCCAGCCGTAGTCCGCATGTAAACCCGGTTGCTCCGGCAGATGAGGTCCCGGCCCTCGACGAGCTCCACGCCCATAAGCCCGGCGAGCAGGGTGTGTTCGAAGTACGCCGAGTTGAACACGCCGGGCGTGAGCACGACGACGGTGGGGTCCTCCGCTCCGGGCGGCGCTGTTTTTCGCAGCGCTGCAAGCAGACGGCGCGGGTATTCCTCGACCGGACGGATGTGCTGCTGGCCGAAGGCCTCGGGCAGCCCCTTTGCCATGGCCCGGCGGTTCTCCAGCACGTAGCTGACGCCGCTGGGGACCCTCACATTGTCCTCGAGGACGCGGAAAGTGCCTTCGGCGTCCCGCACCACGTCGATTCCGGAAATATGCACGCGCACCCCTCCGGCCGGATCGAAGCCGGCCACCTCCCGGTGGAAGTGCGCCGAGGAAGTGATCAGGCGGCGGGGAATGACGCCGTCGGTCACGACGCTCATCTTGTCGTAGATGTCGTTGAGGAAGGCTTCGAGTGCGTGCACCCGCTGCGTCACGCCGCGTTCAAGTGAGTCCCAGTCGGAACCAGCTATGACGCGAGGCACGATATCAAGCGGGAAGGGTCGCTCCTCCCCCGCAAAATCGAAGGTGACTCCGCGATCGAGGAACGTCCGCGCCATCGAGTCCGCCCGGGCGGTCACATCGGCCAGGTTGAGCTCTTCAAGGGCGGCAGCCACGGGTCTGTATTCAGAGCGCGGTTGATTGGCGTCGTCGAACATCTCGTCGTAAGCGACGGTGCGTCGTGCGACGGTTGCGTAGTCTTCAAAGAGCTCGGACATGGCTCCACATTGCCATGTATCGGACCTGTTTACCTACCGGCGCCACGGACCGGCTGCGCGCCGTCGTGCCCTCGACAGCCATCGCGGCTGGCCGCTCCGATCATGGTTGAATAGGCCGGTGCACAACGAGAATCTGCGCCGCGATGAGGCGGCGGACCGGTCAGCAATCATCACCGTCTCCAGCTATGAGATCACGCTGGATGTACGCGCCGCGGAGGATGCCGGGAGTACCGGGTTCTCATCGCGGACAGTTGTGACGTTTGACTGTTCCTCCCCCGGTGCCGACACTTTCCTCGACTTCATCCCCGCCAGGGTGCAATCCGTCACGCTGAACGGCGCGGTTCTGGATCCAGAGCAGGTTGTTGACGGCGCGCGCATCATGCTCCCCCAGCTTGCTGAGCAGAACACCGTGATCGTGGACGGTACGGCGCTGTACAGCCGCAGCGGCGAGGGCATGCACCGCTTCGAGGATCCCGCCGACGGTGAGACGTACCTGTACACCCAGTATGAGCCAGCCGACGCCCGCCGTGTCTTCGCCTGTTTCGAACAGCCCGACCTCAAGGCGTCCTTCAGCTTCCACGTTCGCGCCCCGGAGCGGTGGACCGTCGCATCGAACGGCGCCGAGACCAGCCGCGACCAGCACGACGACGGCTCCGCGACCTGGCACTTCGCGCCCACAATGCGCATTTCGACCTACATCACGACGGTCCTGGCCGGTCCATACGAATCCGTAACTGACGAATGGACCGGCATTCTGGACGGCGGAGAGGTGCTGACCATCCCCTTGTCCCTGTTCTGCCGCCGGTCGCTCAGCGCGCACCTCGATGCGGCGCGGATCTTCGACACCACGCGCCGGGGACTCACCTACTTCCACGACTTGTTCCAGTACCCTTACCCGTTCGGGAAATACGATCAGGCCTTTGTGCCCGAATACAACCTCGGTGCCATGGAAAACCCCGGTCTGGTGACCTTCACCGAGTCCTATGTGTTCCAGTCGAGGGCCACGCACGCGCAGTACGAGGCGCGGGACAATACGATCATGCACGAGATGGCGCATATGTGGTTCGGCGATCTCGTGACGATGACCTGGTGGGATGATCTGTGGCTGAAGGAATCTTTCGCTGACTTCTCGGGAGCGCTCGCGGTAGCGGAGGCGTTGGATTCGCCGACCTCGTGGGTCACCTTCGCCACCCGGCGCAAGGCCTGGGCCTACCTGCAGGATCAGCTGCCTTCCACCCACCCGATCGTCGCGGACATCGTGGACCTGGAAGCCGCGAAGCTCAATTTCGACGGCATCACCTATGCCAAGGGTGCCTCGGTCCTGAAGCAGCTCGTGGCCTACGCCGGTTTCGAAGCTTTTGCGTCCGCGGCACGGTCCTACTTCCGCAAGCACGCCTTCTCGAACACCACACTCGATGACTTGCTGGGAGCTCTCAGTGAAGCCTCGGGCAGGGACATGTCGGACTGGGCACAGCGGTGGCTGCAGACCTCTGGAGTTCCGCAGCTTGCCGCTCAGGTGGAAACCGACGACGACGGCGTCTATACTTCGCTGGCGATCCTCCAGCAGGCGCTCGACCCCGTGAGCTCAACACCTGCTCCCCGCCCGCACAGCGTCCGTTTAGGGCTCTACTCGCTTGATTCGAACGGCAGGCTGCTCCGCACCGCTTCCCACGATGTCCTGCTGGATGGGGACCGCACGGAGATTCCCGAACTCATCGGCAGCGCACAGCCCGATCTGCTGCTCATCAACGACGATGACCTGACCTATGCAAAGCTCGTCTTCGATGATCGCTCCCTCGCAACGCTTCTGTCCTCCGCGGACCGGCTGGAGGAACCCCTGGCGAGGGCTGTATGCCTGGCTGCATTGTGGTCCTCGACTCGTGATGGCATCCTCAGCGCAGACGACTACGTGGAGGCGGTCGGGAGGACAGCGCCGGCCGAGGAGGGCGTAGGGATCCTCCAGCAGCTGCTTCAGAACGCCCGGCACGCCGTCGAACACTATGCCCCGGTCCCGGCACGGATGGCTCTGCGCGAGCGCTTCACGCGTTTCCTGCTCCGCGGGCTGGAAGCCGCCGCACCCGGTTCTGATCATCAGCTGGTCTGGGCACGGGCGCTGGCCGCAACCGCCCGGAAGACAGCAACCCTTGCGCCCCTGGTGCGCGGCCTGCTGGAAGGCACGGAGACTGTTGACGGTTTGGTGATCGACGACGAACTCACCTGGCAGCTGTGGCAGGCGTTGGCGGCGCAGAACCTTGCCACGGTTGATGAACTCGAAGCCGCCCTCCAGCGTGACCGCACTGCATCGGGCCGAACCGGCTTCACGACGGCGTGCACGTCGTTCCCGGACACTGCCGTCAAGGCCAGAGCGTGGAAGGAGGCCGTCTTCGGCGATCGGTTGTCCAACGAATTGCTCAGCGCCACCATGGTCGGTTTCCAGCAAGGACCGTCGGAACTGCGTGATCCGTATGTCGATGCCTATTTCCAGGAGATTGAGAGGGTATGGCGGGAGCTGCCGATTGAAATGTCGGCAAGGATTGTGCGTGGACTGTATCCCGGCGATCAGGACCTCGCCGAGGGATCCGTTCCTGAAGACCATCCGGTGGTGGTGCTGACAGATTCCTGGCTGGATGAACACACGGGGTCACCTCAATCCCTCCGGAGGATCGTGGTGGAGGAACGCGACCACCTGCTGCGCGCGTTGCGGGCCCAACAGGCGGCGGGCTGACGAATCACGGCACGCGGTAAAGCCATTCGTCGGTACCGAATTTCTCCTCGACCAGCGTCTGCGCCGTTGCCAGTTCGGTCTCTGTCAGGATCCCGTCTACGGCCTGGTAGCGCTCCCTGAAGGTTTCGCTCAGGACCTGGATGATTTCCTCCCGTGTCAGTCCGGTCTGCCGACGGAGGGGGTCCACCCGCTTCTTGGCGCTCTTGATTCCCTTGTCAGAGAGCTTCTCGCGTCCGATCCGGAGGATCTCGAGCATTTTGTCTGCATCGATGTCGTAGGACATCGTCACATGGTGGAGCATGCCGCCGTTGCTCAGCCGTTTCTGCGCCGCGCCGCCGATCTTGCCGATATCCGTTGCGATGTCGTTGAGCGGCTGGTACCAGGCGGAGATCCCCAGCTTTTTCAATCCTTCCATCACCCAGTCATCGAGGAACGGGTAGGAGTCAGCGAAGCTCATTCCATCCACCAGTGACTGCGGGATGTAGAGCGAATAGGTGATGGCGTTGCCGTGCTCCATGAACATGGCTCCGCCGCCGCTCATGCGGCGGACCACGCTCACGCCGTGGCGACGAACCGCGTCAGCATCTACCTCGTTGCGCATGGACTGGAAACTGCCGATGACCACCGAGGGGCTTTCCCACTCCCAGAAGCGCAGGGTTGGGTTACGCAGGCCGGCACCCACCTCACGGGTCAGCACCTCGTCCATCGCGACGTGCATGGCGGTGGGAAGCGGCGTGGGACCGATGATCTCCCACTGGTGGTCAGCGAAGCCGGAAGCCTTTCCCAGCGCCCTGCGGACGGCGGTGGCGACTGCTTCCGGCGAGAAGCCGAAGAGTTGCGCATCCGGTCGCAGCTCCCGTCGGATCGCCGATGCCAATTCGCCGTGCGAAGTATCGGTCTCAAGCCCTTCCAGGGCGGCATTGATGTCATCCAGCGCCTCGTCCGGCTCCAGGAAGAAATCACCGTTCACCGACACCTGACTCAGCTTCCCGCCTGCGACGTCGGTGTCCACCACTACCAGCTTGCCGCCGGCAACCTTGTATTCACCGTGAAATTCCCGTGTGGCCCCGTGATCCATGATCCTCCTGCTGCACCTTCCGGCTACCCCTTGGTATACGGCTTAAAGCGCTGGGCCCGAACCGGAAATTCCGGTTCGGGCCCAGTAACACTGTTCAAGCGAATTACTTCTTGCCGAAACCCTTGAAGCGCTGGTTGAAGCGCTCGACGCGGCCGGCGGAGTCCATGATGCGCTGCTTGCCGGTGTAGAACGGGTGGGACTCCGAAGAGATTTCCACCTCTACCAGCGGGTAGGTGTTTCCGTCTTCCCATTCAACCGTCTTGTTGGAAGTAACGGTTGAGCGGGTGAGGAAAGACTTCTCAGAAGCGAGGTCGCGGAAGACGACCGATGCGTACTTGGGGTGGATATCAGACTTCATGGGAGTACCTTCTGTAGTTGCCTGGATTTTGCCAGGCACCGGTGGTTTGAAAGTTGACGGCCCGTAGACCAGCAACCAACTCTACCGCACGCGCGGGGGATCCGCGAAAGAGCACTCGGAGCGCTGGTCCGCACGCGACCTGCACTCCCAGAAAGCGACGGCGCCTGCCGCTGCGACGTTGAGGGAATCCACGGCGGAACTCATCGGAATCCTGACGGAGATATCTGCTTGTTCGAGTGTGGATTGCGAGAGCCCCTCACCCTCAGTGCCCAAAATGAGGGCCAGTCGGTCCGGATCGCGCTGCGACAGCTCCTGCAGCTCGAGCGAATTCGGTGCCAGGGCCAGTGCCGCCACCAGAAAACCGGACGCTCGAAGCATTGCGATGCTGCCCGGCCACGAGTCCAGCCTCACCCACGGCACCTGGAAGACCGTTCCCATGCTGACCCTGATAGCCCTTCGATACAGCGGATCAGCGCAGCGTGGCGTGATCAGGACCGCATCCACGCCGAGCGCCGCTGCGGAACGGAAAACCGCGCCCAGGTTGGTGTGATCCACCATGTCTTCGAGGATCGCCACGCGGTGCGCGCTATGCAGCACATCCTCCAGTGCCAGCGGAGCAGGGCGATTCATGGCCGCCAAGGCGCCGCGGTGAAGATGGAAGCCGGTGATGTCCTCCAGTACCGACTCGGACCCGACATAGGCAGGTGTGTCCGGGAAACGGGCAAGGATGTCTTCGAGATCCGGGAGCCATTTGTCCGTCAGGAAGAACGATCGCGGCGTATGCCCGGCGTCGATGGCCCGCCGGAGCACCTTCGTGCTTTCGGCGATATACAGGCCCTCTGCCGGCTCGCGGCGCCGACGCAGCTGCGTATCGGTCAGTCCGGTGTAGTCAGTAACCCGGGGGTCCGCCGCGTCGGCGAGGCGCTCCAGGGCCACGCTAGCTCACCAGCCGCACGATCATGACGTAGAGCGCAACCAGACCGAGGACCACAATGACGCTCCGCAGAATGAGGGGGGAAAGGCGCCGGCCGACCTTGGACCCGATAACCCCGCCCACAAGGGAACCAACGGCGATGAGCAGGACAACCCACCATTCGATGCGATCGAAGGCAAAGAGCATGTAGGAGACAGCTGCGATCAGGTTCACCCCAAGCACAAGGACGTTCTTCATCGCGTTGGCTGACTGCATGGTGCCGGAAAGAAAAATGCCCAGGATCCCCACCAGCAGAATGCCCTGCGCGGCGACAAAATAGCCGCCGTAGACGCCGGCCAGGAAGACGAGCACCGTCAGTGCCAACGGATGGGATCTTGTGGGCGCTTTGGTCTCAGCGCGCCGCCGCACCCAACGCTGCAGTTTCGGTTGGAAGATCACAAACCCGAGCGCGACCACGATCAGGAACGGCGCCACCAGCCCGAAGACGGTCTCGGGGAGGTTGAGAAGGAGGGCCGCACCGGCAATGCCTCCGAGCAGCGAAGCTGGCAACAGCCGGGCCAGGGTTCGGCCGTTGCCCTTCAGCTCTTCCCGGTACCCCCATGCGCCGGTTACGTTGCCGGCCACGAGTCCCATGGCATTGCTGATGGTGGCGGTCACCGGGGCGTACCCCAGGGCAACCAGAATGGGGAACGTCACCAGGGTGCCGGAACCGACGATCGTGTTGATGGTTCCGGCCCACAAACCGCCGAGCAGGATCAGCGCATCGCGCCACAGGTCCACGAAGTGACTTCCGCTGCTAGGACCGCGCGACGGCGCTGTAACGGCCATCCCGTTGGGCAACTTCGAGAGGCATGTCGAACGCCAGGCTCAGGTGTTCGGCCACCAGCACATCACCGACGGGTCCAGCCGCCACCACTGAACCCTCACGCAGGAGCATCGCGTGAGTGAAGCCCGGAGGTACTTCTTCGAGGTGATGCGTCACCAGGACGATCGCCGGCGAATCCTCATCCGCAGCAAGTTCGCTGAGGCGCGCGACGAGGTCCTCGCGTCCGGCCAGATCCAGGCCGGCGGCAGGCTCATCGAGCAGGAGCAGCTCCGGGTCAGCCATCAGGGCACGCGCTATTTGGACACGTTTGCGTTCGCCCTCGCTCAGCGAAGAGAAGGGTCTGTTCATCAGGGTGGAGACACCCCAGGCGTCGAGCAGCCGGAAGGCCCGACGCTCATCCAGCCGCTCATACTGTTCGCGCCAGCGGCCGGTCACTCCATAGGAGGCAGTAACGACCACATTGAGCACGGTTTCATGTTCCGGGATCTGGGACGCCAACGCCGCCGAGGCGAGGCCGATACGGGGCCGCAGCTCGAAGACGTCGACCGCTCCCAGCACCTCGTCGAGGATTCCCGCCACGCCGCGCGTTGGGTGGATCCGCGCGCCTGCGATCTGCAGGAGCGTGGTTTTGCCCGCGCCGTTGGGGCCCATAACCACCCAGCGCTCACCCTCACGGACCTGCCAGCTGACGTCGTCCAGGAGCGCTTTGCCTCCGCGGACAAGACTCACCCCGGAGAGTTCCAGAACATCACTCATGACAGTAGACACTAGGCCAAGAGCAGCCTTGAACGTTAAATGAACAGCGGCGGCATGACCGGAAATCCGTATGGCCCGTCACCGGTTTCACCGCCGCCGGGCAGGGGATCATAATGACAGAGGAGATTCGGATCGAGGAAAGGCCGTTGGCGCACGTGGCGGAGATGTTCAGGGTGGTCAGCTTCGGCGCCCGGTTGGAGGATGCTCACTGCTTGCGGGTGCGCCGCGCCCTGCAGGAAAGTGGCGCCGTCGTCGTTGGTGAAAGCCGGAACGACGACGGCCGCTACCAGGTTGACTGCCTGACCGTCAGTTCCGATGACGACATCGATACGCTTCGCACGACGGTTGCGCCGCTGTTGTCAGATGAAACGGGCATCGCGGTGGTGCCTACTGCGCTCCTCGGCGAGGGAACCAAACTGCTCATCATGGATGTGGACTCGACCCTCATCAAGCAGGAGGTCATCGAGCTCCTTGCAGCACACGCCGGCCGGGAAGCGGAGGTTGCTGCCGTCACGGAATCCGCAATGCGCGGCGAACTGGATTTTGCACAGAGTCTGCATGCGAGGGTAGCTGTGCTCGCCGGGCTGACTGAGGGTGTCATTGATGATGTCGGCACCCGGATCGAGCTGAGCGAAGGTGCAGAACATCTGGTCGCGGCATTCCTGGATGCTGGTCATGTTGTTGCGGTGGTTTCGGGCGGATTCAGCCAGATTCTCGAGCCGTTGGCCGCGCGTCTGAACCTGACCCATGCCAAAGCCAATGAACTGGGCGTGGACGCCGGCACGCTCACGGGTTCAGTGATCGGTCCGGTGGTGGACCGGGCGGAGAAGGCACGGTGCCTGCGGGCATGGTCCGAGGCCGCCGGGATACCGCTCGAACGTACGGTTGCAGTGGGCGACGGCGCCAATGACCTGGACATGCTGGCCGCTGCCGGGCTTGGCGTCGCGTTCAACGCCAAGCCGGCGGTGCGGTCAGCCGCTGATGTTGCGGTGAACTTTCCCTACCTTGACGTGGTCCGCCACTTCGTGCGGTTGTAGGTCCATGCTCTTCGCGGCAGCCGGCTAAGGGCTAGCGCGTGAAGTGCTCAGCTCCGCCTACGTACTCTGTGTGGCCGGTGGGAACATCAGCGGTTGCCATGGCAACAATCTCGGCCGCGAACTCCTCCACCGTGTAGAGGCGTCCCGCCTCCTGCCGGCGGGCCTCGATGGCGCCCGGCGCCGCGCGGTCGAGCAGGGTAGCGGTGACCGTGCCCTCGATCATGTCTCCGGAGACGACGACGAAGCTGATGCCGCGTTCGGTCAGCGCCGGAACCATCTCCCGAAGCGCATCCTCACCAGCACGCTTGCTGCGCGCTACCGGCTCGTAGGCGTCCATCGTTTCCACCGTGTTGATGAAGTGGGCCTGGTGGCTCGTGACAAAGACGACGCGGGAGCCGGCGGGCATGGCGTCAAGAGCTGCCGTGAGCATGCCGACCTGTGCGTCCCGGTTGAGCTTGAGCGCGTAGTCCTCCCCGAGGCCGGACTCCATACCGCCGGAGGCATTGAGGACCAGCAGGTTGAGTCCACCGAAATTCTGCACAGCAGCGTCCACGAGTGCCTGTGCGCCGTCCTGGGCAGTCAGGTCCGAGCCCACTGCCACGGCACGGCCGCCGGCGGCCTCGATGCCCGCGACCACCTTGTTGGCCCGGGGCGCCTTCTGCCGGTAATTGACGACGACGGCGGCGCCCTGCGCGGCCAGGAGCTTTGCCACCTCAGCGCCGATTCCGCGGGACGATCCCGTGACGATTGCCGTTGTGCTGTCCAGTGCGCCCATGTCCGGGGCCCTCCTTGATTCGGTTGTGCCTTTGGCTGTGTAGTGCGAAGAACTGCTGTGGTGGTAGTCAGTGACCCATTCCGAGTCCGCCGTCAACGGGGATGACGGCCCCTGAAATGTAGGCCGCCTCGTCGCTGGCAACCCAACGGACCACGTTGGCAACCTCGTCTGCATCCGCGAACCGGCCGGCTGGGATGGAGGAAAGGTAGGTCTGCTGGGTTTCGGCCGGTAGCGCGGCGGTCATGTCCGTGTTGATGAATCCGGGAGCAACCACGTTGCAGGTGATTCCCCTGGATCCGAGTTCCCGCGTCAGCGAGCGTGCAATTCCCACGAGCCCGGCCTTGGAGGCCGAATAATTGATCTGTCCCGGCGCTCCATACAGCCCGGACACTGACGAGATGAGGACAATCCGGCCCTTGCGCAGGCGAAGCATCCCCCTGCTGGCCCGCTTGATCACCCGGAAGGAGCCTGTGAGGTTTGTGTCTACGACGTCCGTGAAATCCGTTTCACTCATCCGAAGAAGCAGGGTGTCCCGGGTGATACCCGCGTTCGCGATCAGCACCTCAACAGCGCCGTGGGTGTTCTCAACTTCGCTGAAGGCGGCATCGACCTGCGCGTTGTCCGTGACGTCCGCTTTCACCCCGAGCATCCCGGCCGGAACATTGCCGCTTCGGTACGTGATGGCCACCCGGTCACCGTTGGCGAGGAAGGACTGAGCAATTGCCAGCCCGATCCCGCGGTTGCCTCCCGTTACCAGGACGCTGCGTCCGGTTTTCTTCTCGGGCGTTCCAGCGGTGTCTTGTTCCTGCACGGAGGGTCCTTTCGGGAGGAGCGGTGCTGAGCATCCGTTCGATCCTATCTGCACTGACCGATGTTGCCGGGAACTTTAAGTGGGGGCTCGGGAGTGAGACAATGGAATAGTCCCCTTGGAGTGTGATGATCAAGCTGAGCCATCAGTCAAAGCGCCGCCCGGAAATCCATAACATCAGTGATGCCCGCGAGGCGCACAGCGATGACATGCGCCAGCGGATGATCAAGTATTCCGTGTCCATGGGAATTCGCATGGTCTGCCTGATCCTCGTTTTCGTGGTGGAGGGCTGGCTGCAGTGGGTCATGATCGCGGGAGCCGTGTTCCTTCCCTATTTCGCGGTGATCATAGCGAATGGTGGAAGCGACACCAGCAACCTCGCCCACAGCGATTCGCTGCTCGACCGTGCTCCTGCCGCGGAACTGGAAGCACCGGCACCGGCGGCAGTGAAAGAGGAGTCCGTCACGCTGCAGGGCGAGATCATCGAAGACGAGCCGGAGCTCGATCAGGAAGCCGGGAAGCAGGAAGGAACATCGTGAGCATCTTCGACCAGTTGCCGGGCGCAGTTGCCTCAACAGCGCAGTCAACCAGGGCTGCATCTACAGCGCACGGCAACCCCATCTGCTCCCGGAAAGCCTGCGGACAGAGTGCGTCCTGGCAACTCCTCTGGAACAACCCCCGCATTCACACTCCTGAGCGCAGAAAGACGTGGCTCGCCTGCAGCGAGCACCGCGAGTGGCTGGAGGAGTACCTCACCACCAGAGGACTCTGGAAGCAGACGCTGCCGCTGGAAGGCAGTCCGGCGGCGCCGTGAAGATACTGAAATACCTGGCGACACCCCGCTGGTTCGGCTGGTTGGCGCTCGTTCTGGTGCTGGCCGCAGCCTGCAGCGCACTGGGGCTGTGGCAGTTGGACCGGCGGGACCAGGCGGCGGCTACCGTGAACACGGTCGAGGCAAACTATGATCTCGCGCCGATCCCCTACTCGCCGTCGCTGTTTGAGTCTTTTGATGAGGCAACGGAATGGGCCCCTGTCACGCTCGTCGGACACTATGACTCCGCCAACCAGCGCATCGTACGTAACCGGCCGCTGGGCGGCCGGCCGGGCTACGAAGTTCTGGTTCCGTTGAAGCTCCAGGACGGCACCGCCGTCGTCATCAACCGTGGATGGTTGCCAATTGGCAACGACCGCGCGGGCCGCCCCGATACAGTTCCTCCCGCGCCGGAGGGAGAAGTCACCGTCGTCGCACGCATTCGTCCGGCAGAGCCGGACCTGGACCGGTCCGCGCCGCAGGGACAACTGGCCTCCATTGACCTGGCTGCCTATCAATCGCAGCTGGAGTATCCGATTTCCACCGCTGCGTACGGTCTGGTGGCCAGCGAAACACCGGCCCCGGCCACAGCCCCGATCGCCCCGGCCAAGCCGGCTATCGACCTCGGTCCGCACCTGTCCTATTCCATGCAGTGGTTCGCCTTCGGAGTGCTGTTGTTCGTTGGCCTGGGTTATGCCGCCCGGCAGCAGTACCGTATCGACCATGAGGACGAGCATGTGCAGGCAGCGCCCGCACGGGCACGACGACGCGCCTCCTCCGAGCAGGAAGAGGATGCGATTCTGGACGCCCAGGGACTCTAGGCGAGCGTCACCAGGTCAAGATAGTCGTCGTTCCAGAGGTCTTCCACGCCGTCAGGCAGCAGCACTACCCGTTCCGGGTTCAATGCGTCCACAGCGCCCTCGTCGTGGCTGACGAGCACTACCGCGCCGGAGTAGTTCCGCAAGGCTCCAAGGATTTCCGCGCGGCTTGCCGGGTCCAGGTTGTTGGTGGGCTCATCGAGCAGCAGCACATTGGCGGATGATGCCACGATCGTTGCAAGGGCGAGGCGAGTTTTCTCGCCTCCGGAGAGGACCCCTGCCGGCTTGTCGACATCGTCACCGGAGAACAGGAAGGAACCGAGAATGCCCCGGACCTCCGCATCCCGCATGTCGGGTGCCGAGGATCGCATGTTCTCGAGGACGGTGCGCTCGGTGTCCAGCGTCTCGTGCTCCTGGGCGTAGTAGCCCACCTTGAGGCCGTGACCCGGCACGATCCTCCCGGTATCCGGCTTGTCAACCCCCGCAAGCATTCGCAACAGGGTGGTTTTGCCCGCACCGTTCAGCCCGAGGATCACCACCTTGGAGCCGCGGTCGATGGCCAGATCGACGTCGGTGAAAATTTCCAGCGAGCCATAGGACTTGCTCAGACCCTCTGCCGTCATCGGCGTGCGGCCGCACGACGCCGGTTCGGGGAAGCGCAGAGCTGCTACGCGGTCCTGTGCGCGTACGTCATCGAGCCCGGAGAGCATCCGCTCAGCCCGCTTTGCCATATTCTGGGCAGCGACCGCCTTGGTTGCCTTCGCGCGCATCTTGTTGGCCTGGTCAATCAGCACCTGGGCCTTCTTCTCGGTGTTGGCCCGTTCCCGCTTGCGCGCCCGCTCATCGGTCTCACGCTGCTGTACGTAGCGCTTCCACCCCATGTTGTACAGGTCGATGGTGGCCCGGTTCGCATCAAGCTGGAACACCTTGTTGACGGTCGCTTCAAGCAGCTCCACATCGTGGCTGATGACAATCAGCCCGCCCTGGTGATTCTTCAGGAATTCCCGCAGCCAGGTAATGGAATCAGCATCCAGGTGGTTGGTCGGCTCATCGAGGAGCATGGTTTCAGCGCCGGAGTAAAGGATGCGCGCGAGCTCCACCCGTCGGCGCTGACCGCCCGACAGTGTTTTCAGCGGCTGGTTGAGGATTCGTTCCGGAAGCGCGAGATTCGAGGAGATAGCAGCCGCCTCGGCTTCTGCCGCGTAGCCGCCGTGGGCGAGGAACTCCGTCTCCAGGCGGTCATAGCGAGCCATGGCCTTGTCCCGGACGGTGGTATCTTCACTGGCCATCTGGTCCTGCGTCTCACGCAGCTTCCGGACAACAACGTCCAGGTTGCGGGCAGAGAGGATCCGGTCACGGGCCAACTGCTCCATGTTGGGAGTACGCGGGTCCTGCGGCAGGTAGCCGATCTCCCCGGTGCGGGTGATGGTGCCCGCGGCCGGCAGACCCTCCCCCGCCAATACCCGGGTCAGCGTTGTCTTGCCGGCGCCGTTTCGCCCGACGAGCCCGATTTTGTCTCCCCGGTCCACCCGGAAGGACACCTGATCCATGAGCAGCCTTGCGCCCGCACGCAATTCAAGATTAGACACGGTAATCACGGTGGCTGGGCCTTTCCTGTTCCGGCGCGGTAGGCCGGACCTCAATGTTGTAGGAAACCTACAAAAGCGTTTGCTTCTTTCCGCACTAATCTCGGTAAGTAACAGCTCACCGTTGTGCAGATCTCACAGAAAGCGTCACGATGCAACAGACTAATTCGGCTCCGCATTCCACACGTGCCGATTCTCCGGCACGGGCTCGTTCTTCCTGGAATGCGACCGATCTCTCGCTGATCGCGGTCTTCGCAGCCGTCGTGGCCGCCAGTGCCATCCTACCCGCTATACCGGTGGGGCAGGTGGGGGTGCCCATCACTTTGCAGACCCTGGCAATCATGGTGACCGGAATTGTGCTCGGCCCGTGGCGGGCGGGCGCAGCCCTCAGCCTGTACGTGGCCGTTGCGCTCGCGGGACTACCGATCTTCAGCCAGTTCCGAGGCGGTATCGGTGTCCTCTTCGGCCCATCAGCCGGTTACATCATCGCCTTCCCCATTGCAGCCTTCGTGGTCGGCTTCCTCGCACGCATCGTCTTCCGCCGGTTTTCCCGCTACCGGTTCCTTGCACTGTTCGTTGCCTGCACTGTGACCAGCCTGCTCATCACGCATCCGTTGGGAATCATCGGCATGATGATCAATGCAAAACTTGACCTCGCCGCTGCCATCGCAGCCGACGTCGTCTTCCTCCCCGGAGACGTCCTGAAGAACCTGGCGGCCGCTGCAATCGGGCTCAGTGTTCTCAAGGCGTTCCCCCGTCTCCAGTCCCGTTCAGCCCGCCGGCGCTGAGGTAGGCAATGATCCAGTTCAGCGAAGCAGCCGTACAGGCAGATCATCCGGCACCACGAACCATCCTGGCACCGCTGAATCTCACACTGGCAGAAAGCCGCATCAGCATCATCGGCGCAAACGGATCCGGCAAGTCCACCCTGTTGAAACTGATCAATTCACTGGTCCTGCCGACGTCCGGTCAGGTGACGGTCGACGGGCTGGACACCGCGCGCAAAGGCGCGGCGGTCCGGCAAAGCGTGGCTTTCATGTTCACTGACCCGCTGTCCCAACTGGTGATGCCCACCGGTCGTGAAGACGTGGAGCTGTCCCTGCGCCGGCGCTACCGAGACCGCGGGGAGCGGCGCACGGCAGCTGTTGAAGTTCTCGGCCGATTCGGACTCGCGCATCTTGCGGATCAGAGCGTCTACGACCTCTCGGGCGGTGAACGCCAGCTCCTCGCCCTCGCAACCGTCCTTGCGTGTGATCCCAAGGTCCTCGTTGCCGATGAACCGACCACCCTCCTTGACCTCCGTAACTCAGAACGCGTGCGGCGCCTGTTCCGCGGGCTTGACCAGCAGGTCATTTTCACCACCCATTCGCTGGACTTCGCGCTGCAGGCTGAACGCACCCTGGTGGTTGATTCCGGCCGGGTGATATTCGACGGCGTCCCCGCCGACGCCGTCGCGGCCTACCGCGACCTCAGCCTGCATGATGCGTCCGCTGAAGGGCCGCTGTGAGGGGTCACGCCAGCCTGCTCGGCGCGTATGTGGAGCGCAGATCGATCCTGCATGCCGTTCCCCTGTGGGCCAAGTTCCTGCCGGTGGCTGTGCTGTCGGTGGCGGTCCTGGCACTAAGTTCGCTGGAAGCCACACTGGCCGGTCTGGGCCTGGTTGTCCTGGCCTACCTCGTGGGTGCTCGGCTTGGGCTCCGCGAGCTGCTCCAGCCCCTTCGGAAGATGTGGCTGCTCATCGTCGTCCTTGGAGCGTTCCAGTGGTTCAGCGCGGGACTCCTTCCAGCGTTCCTCGTTGTCGGGAACATCGTGACCTGCGTTCTGGCTGCCCTGCTGATCACGCTGACAACCGAGAGCCAACGCATTCTCGACGGACTGGTTTCACTGGCTCGTCCGCTGCGGCCGCTTGGCGCCGATCCGGAACGCTTTGGGCTGACCGTCGCACTGATGCTGCGCAGCATCCCCTATCTGGTCGGCTCTGCGGAGGATTCCCGCGACGCGGCCCGTGCCCGCGGCCTGGAACGCAATCCACGCGCGCTGATCCTTCCCGTCTTCATCGGTGCGGTGGCCTATGCACAGCAGACCGGAGATGCGCTCGCAGCGCGCGGTCTCGCGGAAGCAGATCACGACGGCGGCACTCCCGGTGGAGCATCCAGGTCTGGTTCGTAGGGCTGCTGGGCAGCGGATCCTCCCGCTGCTACTGGAGGCTCACCGTACGGAAAGCGGCGGCTGTCCCTACGCCGCCGGCTGCGCTCACCGCAGCCACCGACCAGCCGCCGTCGTCCCGGGGACCGCCCGGCATGGAGGCCTGGCGCAGAAGGTTGGCAACGAGCATCGCGCCCGAGGCACCATATGGGTGGCCATAGGCAAGAGCACCGCCGTGGAGGTTGAGACGTTCAGGGGCAACTCCTAACAGCTGTGCCGAGGCGAGCACCTGCGCCGCGAACGCCTCGTTGTACTCCCAGGTGGATACAGCTTTCCTGTTCAACTGGATCCCTTCGAGGAGCTTCAGCACCGCGTGCGCGCCGGCGGTTCCAAAGAGGGCAGGCGCCCCTCCGGCAGATGCAGAACCGTGGAATTCAAGCACTGTGTTGAAGCCCGCCGCCCTGGCACGTGCACGGCTCGTCACGACGGCGACTACCGCTGCGTCTGCATCGGCACAGGAATTGCCGGCAGTAACGCTCCCGGCCGCCGTGAATGCCGGTAGGAATCGGGACAGGACCTTCGATGTCATCCCACGACGTGGTGTCTCGTCCGTGTCGCAGCCGGCAGTCGGAACTATCTCCGCCGACATTCCATCGAGCGCTGCGGCGGTGCGGGTGTAGCTGCGGAGGGCGTACTGGTCCTGCTCGTCACGTTGGACGCCGAAGGCGGCGGCAACGTTCTCAGCTGCCTGGCCGGCACTCGGATCGCCGTGAGTCTCCGGTGCAAACCGCGCGCGGGAGAAGAAGTCGGGCGCTCCGGGCAGCGAGGTCAACCGGTGCGCGCGCAAGGGAGCGGTGCTGCAGCTTTCCACACCCCCGGCGATGAACCAGGCGCCTGCCTCCGACTCCACGAGCCGGCAGGCCAACGAGATCGCGTCGAGACCGGAAGCGCACTGACGGTCGATCGTGAGGCCGGGTACCTCCACCGGCAGGCCCGCGGTCAGCGCTGCCAACCGCGCGACGTTGCCTCCGCCACCGGCGGCATTGCCGATGATCACGTCCGCCAAGCCACTCTCCGGAAGGCCGGCGTCCCGGTACGCGGCATGCAGGACGGCTGCGAGCAGCTCATGCGCCTCGGTTGACGAGAACACCCCGCGGAGGCGGCCGAACGGTGTGCGGCGGCAGAGGGCAATGACGGCCCGCCTCTCGTCCCGACGGTCCTCAGGCAAGCCGCTCAAGGGCACCGTCCCTTCCTACTACTGTCGCCTTCAGTGCCGCGCGATCCGGTTTTCCCGCGGTGGTCAACGGTAGCCGCTCGGTTCGGAGGATCAGTTTCGGCACCTTATCGACGGGCAGCAGCTCCTTCAGCCGGGTGCGAAGGGCACGGGTGTCGATGACGGCATCCGGCGGCGCCTGGATGACAGCGGCCAGCGCGCAGCCACGGCGTGCGTCCGGAACCCCGAGCACGACGGCGGCCGGGTGACCTGCCGTCGCGAGCGCGGCTTCGACCTCGCTCGGATAGACATTGCTTCCCGCGACCACGAGCATGTCGCCGTGCCGACCGGTCAGGTGCAGCGCGCCGTCGTCGTCAATCCAGCCCTGGTCCTGCACCGTGACCCAGCTCCCGTCGCGCCGGAAGGCGCGTCCGTCGTCTCCGAAGAGATAACCTTCGATCGCTGTGTCGGTCTGGACGGAAATGGTACCCACGTCGCCATGCCGGCCGGAACCGCTGTCCGCGTCGATCCTGATCCGCACCCCGGGGAAGGGACGGCCGACATCGTTCCCGTCAAAGCCGTCCACCCGCCGGGCGGTGACCAGGCTCAGCTCCGACGCGCCGTAGTACTCGAAGACGCGGGCGGCCGGCGCACTGCGCAGGATGATCTGGGTATCCGCCGCGGAAAGCCGGGCACCGCCGGACACCACGGTGCGCAGTTCCGGTAGTTCTCCCTCGATTCGCTCCAGAGCCAGCCGCAGTGTGGACGGGACCCCGACGAGATGCTCGATGCGCTCGGACCTCAGGACCTGCGCCGTCAGCGGACCTGTCGCTGCCCTATCCCCGGGTGCCAGTGAGTGGAAGGTCGAACCGGCGTAGAGACACTCGGCGAGGGCGTACAGATTCAGGCTGGCAGCCAGCGGACCCGGTGCACAGACACGCAACCCCGGAGTGACACCGAACCAGTTCACGCTCCGCTCCAGTGAGCGGGACCACGAACCGACAGTTCGTACAAACCCTTTCGGGACTCCGGACGTGCCAGAGGTGAATCCGCAGTAAAAGCGCGCGTCGGCAGCTGCGTCGGCCAGCGAAGACGGGTGCGCGGCCTCCGCCGGATCCGCTGAAGTGATCACGGCGTCCGGATGGAGGGCCTCCAGGATCCTGACCCGAAGATCACTCGGCCAGCTGGGATCAAGGACGGCGGCGCATCTACCCTGTCCAACCACGGCGGTGAAAGCAACGGCGAACCGCACCGGATCGCTGATCTGTAGGGCGATCGTTCCTCCCTCAGGCAACTGCAGTGAGGACGCCCGTGCAGCCAGCTCGCCGTAGGTCAGCCGCAGGGACCCGGCGACGACGGCGTTCCGCCCGGGTTCGCGGCGTGCCCAGTACAGCAGACGGTCGATGAAGGGCATGGTTGGGGCGTCTCCCTCTTCTGGCAATACCGCAAACGTTAGTACATTGGTGCACACGCTCATCGCTGTCGAACCGCTCGGTCCTGTCACCGGGCAGAACGGATGTGACCGTCATGGCACCGGAAGTCCAGATCCTCCACGGTGACATCACCACCCAGCACGTCGACGCCGTCGTCAATGCAGCGAACTCATCGCTGCTGGGCGGAGGTGGGGTGGACGGTGCCATCCATGCGGCGGCGGGGCCGGAACTGCTCGAAGCGTGCCGTGAAATCCGCGCAAATTCATTGCCCGGCGGGCTGCCGGTGGGTCAGGCTGTCGCGACGCCGGGATTCAGGCTGCCTGCCCGCTGGATAGTCCATACCGTCGGTCCCAACCGCCATGCGGGCCAGAGTGACCCCGCGCTGCTTGAATCCTGCTTCCGACAGAGTCTCAGGCTCGCCGACGAGCTGGGCGCACGCTCGGTTGCCTTTCCCGCGATCAGCGCCGGAATCTTTGGTTGGGACCCCGAAGCGGTGGCCAGAATTGCGTTCGCGACGGTTGCTGATTACGACGGCGGTATCCGGCAGATCAGCTTCGTGCTGTTTTCGGAGCGGCTTGTTTCGGTCTTCCGGCACGCTCACACGAACAGTGAAGGCTGACGCTGACGCACACAAGGGGAGGCAGCGCTCGCAGCGCTGCCTCCCCTTGTGTGCGGACCGGTGTTCCGTATGGGCTAGATATTGAAGCCCAGTGCCCGCATTTGGTCGCGGCCGTCGTCTGTGATCTTTTCGGGACCCCACGGCGGCATCCACACCCAGTTGAGCCTCCAGTCGTCGACTACCCCATCGAGCGCCTGCCCCACCTGTTCCTCGATCACGTCGGTCAGGGGGCACGCTGCGGTGGTGAGGGTCATGTCGATCAGCAAAGCGCCGTCGTCGGCGTACTTCAAGCCGTACAACAGACCAAGATCGACAATATTCACGCCGAGCTCAGGATCAATGACGTCCTTCAGCGACTCTTCGACATCCTCAAGGGATGTCTGTGCTGCGTTCACATCGCTCATGTCAGGAGCCTCTCTTTGTGTCGGTAGCCGGATCAGGCGCCGGCAGTGGCTGTACCGGCCACGAGGAAGCGGTCATAGCCCTCTTCCTCCAGGCGATCGGCGAGCTCAGGGCCGCCCTCTTCAGCGATTCGGCCGTCGACGAAGACGTGCACGAAGTCAGGCTTGATGTACCGCAGGATGCGTGTGTAGTGGGTGATGAGCAGGGTGCCCATGTTGCCCTTGCTGTGCTCACGGTTGACGCCCTCTGACACAACCTTGAGCGCGTCGACGTCGAGACCCGAGTCGGTCTCGTCCAGGATGGCGAACTTCGGCTTGAACAGTTCGAGCTGAAGGATCTCCACACGCTTCTTCTCGCCGCCGGAGAAGCCCTCGTTCACGTTGCGCTGAGCGAAGTCGGCATCAATGCGCAGCTGCGACATTGCCTCCTTCACGTCCTTGGTCCAGTGCCGGAGGCTCGGGGCCTGGCCGTCGAGTGCGGTCTTGGCCGTGCGCAGGAAGTTTGTCATGGTGACACCGGGAACCTCGACCGGATACTGCATTGCGAGGAAGAGTCCGGCGCGGGCCCGTTCATCGACGCTCATCTCCAGGACGTCCTCACCGTCGAGGGTGATCGAGCCGCTGTCCACCGTGTAACGGGGATGACCGGCGATGGTGGATGCGAGAGTCGACTTGCCGGAGCCGTTCGGGCCCATGATGGCGTGGCTCTCGCCGGTGTTGATGGTCAGGCTGACGCCTTTGAGGATGGGCTTGGCGCCCTGTTCCGTCTCGATGCTGACGTGCAGATCCTTGATCTCAAGGGTGGACATCTTTGGGTTCTCCTTTGCATCCTGCATTGCAGGGTTGCTCAAATGTTCGAAAGTGTTCTGGCTCGTGACAGTTCTAGCCGCGATCGGGGACAGGCGCCGAGTTGGTCACCGTAGTGATGTCGACGTAAACCTCGTCACCGTGGATCTCAAGTGCAAAAACCGGCACAGGCTCGTAGGCGGGAAGCTGGAGCGGCATGCCGCTGCGCAGATCGAACTGGGAACCGTGTCCCCAGCACTCGATCCTGCAGCCCTCGACATCGCCCTCGGAAAGGGAAATATCGGCATGGGAGCAAGTGTCGCCGATGGCGTGGATGCCGCCGTCGGAATCTTTGACGATTGCTACGGGGTAATCGTCAATGAGGATCCGCAGCGCCTGCTTGACCTCAATATCATTCACATTGCAGACGAGCTCGCCCTGCGGCCCGGTGCCGTTCTCAGGTGTCTGGGTCATCAGTAGTTCCCTGCAGCCAGCTCGCGCTCCACGGCTTCCGTGAGGCGCTCTTCCAGTACCGGAACCTTGATCTGCTGGATGACCTCGTTGAGGAATCCGCGCACTACCAGACGGCGGGCCGTCTTCTCATCGATCCCGCGGGCCATCAGGTAGAACAAGTGCTCATCGTCGAACCTGCCTGTTGCGCTCGCGTGTCCGGCGCCTTCGATCAGGCCGGTTTCGATCTCGAGGTTCGGTACGGAATCCGAACGGGTGCCGTCGGTGAGCAACAGGTTCCGGTTGGTCTCGTACGTATCCGTTCCCTCGGCTTCCTTGCGGATCAGCACGTCGCCTACCCAGACAGTGTGCGCGTCCTGTCCCTGCAGGGCACCCTTGTAGGTGACGCGGGACTTGCAGTTCGGTACGGCGTGGTCAACGAGGAGCCGCTGCTCAAGGTGCTGCCCTGCATCGGCGAAGTAGAGGCCGTACATTTCCACCTCGGAGCCGGGAGCGGTGAAGAATGACGACGGCGTGAGCCGCACCAGGTCGCCACCCAGAGTGACGACCACGTGCTTGAAACGGGCGTCCCGGCCGATCTTCGCCTGCTGCGAGGAGGCGTGTACGGCGTCGTCGTCCCATTCCTGGACACTTACCACCGTGAGCTGCGCGCCGTCTCCGACCACAATCTCGATGTTCTGCGCCAGAGTGGTCTTGCCATGGTGGTCGAGCACCACGACAGCCTTGGAGAACTTCCCTGCAGAAATGATGAGGTGCTGTGCAGCGGGAGCCTCATCGGTGCCGTTGATCGAGATGGTGACGTCGCAGTCGGCTTCCGTCTCATCGGGGATGGTCACGACGGTTGCCTGCGTAACCGCCTCCCACGCGGCCGCGGCAACCCTGTCCTCAGGAATTGCTGCGGAACCGAAGCGGGGATCTGTGCGCTCGACGGTTTCCACCAGGATGTTCGATGCACCGGACACGGTAACCTCGGGCCCACTGCCTGTCAGGGCATCGGTATGCAGACCGCGGAGGCGCTTGATCGGCGTGAACCGCCAGTCCTCTTCGCGGCCGGTCAGTGGTGGGAAGTCGGCAAGCTTGTAAGATTTGAGCCGCTCACCTCGAGATGCTTCCGGCACAACAGGGTCATCCCCGTGGCTGTGCTTCTTCAACCCGTGCTGCTCGGCGCCGGTGTTCGTCGGGGAAAGGTTTTCGCCTTCCTCGGTGAAGCCGTCGATGGCAATTTTCTCCGGGCTCGACGGTGATCCGATACGGGCCTTCTCGTCAGTCAGTTCGGGGGTCAACTGGGTGGTTTCAGCCATTAACCTACGGCTCCTTCCATCTGGAGTTCGATCAAGCGGTTCAGTTCGAGCGCGTACTCCATGGGGAGTTCACGTGCAATGGGTTCAATGAATCCGCGCACGATCATCGCCATGGCCTCGTCCTCGGGCATCCCTCGGGACATGAGGTAGAACAACTGCTCTTCGCTCACTCGCGAGACCGTGGCTTCGTGGCCCATGGTGACATCATCTTCACGGATGTCCACGTACGGGTAGGTGTCTGAGCGGGAGATGGTGTCAACCAGCAGGGCATCACAGCGTACGGTGTTGGCCGAGTGCGTTGCGCCCTCCCGGACCTGCACCAGCCCGCGGTATGCGGCGCGCCCGCCGCTACGGGCGACCGACTTCGAGATGATCGAAGACTTCGTATTCGGCGCAATGTGGACCATCTTGGATCCGGTGTCCTGGTGCTGGCCCTCGCCGGCGAATGCGATCGACAGCGTCTCGCCCTTGGCATGCTCCCCGACCAGGTAGACAGCCGGATACTTCATGGTGACCTTGGAGCCGATGTTTCCGTCAATCCACTCCATGGTGGCGCCTTCATGCGCGATGGCCCGCTTGGTTACCAGGTTGTAGACGTTGTTGGACCAGTTCTGGATAGTGGTGTAGCGAACGCGTGCGTTCTTCTTGACCACAATTTCGACGACGGCGGAGTGCAGCGAGTCTGACGTGTAGATGGGTGCCGTGCAGCCTTCGATGTAATGCACGTAGGAGCCTTCGTCAGCGATAATCAGTGTCCGCTCGAACTGACCCATGTTCTCCGTGTTGATGCGGAAGTAGGCTTGCAGCGGAATCTCAACATGGACACCGGGCGGTACGTAGACAAAAGAGCCTCCGGACCAGACAGCGGTGTTCAGTGAAGCAAACTTGTTGTCGCCGACCGGAATGATCGAACCGAAATACTCCTCGAAGAACTCAGGGTGCTCCCGCAGCGCGGTGTCGGTGTCCATGAAGATGACGCCCTGGCGCTCGAGTTCCTCATTGATCTGGTGGTAGACAACTTCGGATTCGTACTGCGCGGCGACGCCGGAAACCAGGCGATTACGCTCAGCCTCAGGGATGCCGAGCTTTTCGTAGGTGTTCTTGATGTCGTCGGGAAGGTCTTCCCAACTACCGGCCTGCTTTTCGGTGGACCGCACAAAGTACTTGATGTTGTCGAAGTCGATGCCGGACAGGTCCGCGCCCCAGTTGGGCATCGGCTTGCGGTCGAAGTACTTCAAACCCTTCAGCCGAAGATCGAGCATCCACTCGGGCTCGTTCTTCTTGGCGGAGATGTCGCGGACAACCTCTTCGCTCAGGCCGCGACGGGCGTTGGCGCCGACGTCGTTCTTGTCGGACCAGCCGTACTCGTAGGTACCGATGCCTTCGAGCTCCGGATTTCTCTCGAGGATGTCGCTGAGTACTCCTGCGGGCACGGCCTCGGGAACCAATGCCTTCTGATCTGTCTGATCCGTCATCACGGCCTTCCTTGCTGATGGTTGGAGACGTTTGTTACGTATGGGTGCGGCGCCGGGGCGTCGCTTTCGGGTGATTGGCGGGCAGTTTCACCGGCGCGCGCGATGCGGCCGATCGGTATGTGTGTTGTGCAGACGTGGCCGCCGGCTGCGAGTGTGGACAGCCTGCGAACGTCCACGCCGAGCAGCCGGGCAAAGACATCGGTTTCCTGTTCACAGAAATCAGGGAAGTCAGCCGCGAGTTCCTGAATAGGACAATGTCCCTGGCAGAGCTGCACGCTCAGCATCGCCGCATGGGGTGCGTTCCGGCCGATTTCCCGTGTGGAGCCGACGAATCCGTCAAGGCTCAGTGCTTCGGCAAGCGCTGAAGCCTTGTCTTCCAGGCGGTCCCCCGCGGACTCAATGACCGGTCGGTACCGCTCTTCCATGTCGGCGAACCTGCCCGCTGCAAATTGGCGGACGGCGTCAGGCCCCGCGATCTCCCGTAGCTGACCTAGCGCTGCCTGCGCGATGTGCAGATAATCGTTGCCCAGCCGTGTCTGGCCCCGCTGGCTGAGGACATAGCGGCGCGCGGGACGGCCTGCACCCGGGGAAGGACTGCCGATGACTTTGACCTCGATCAGGCCGTCACGGGACAGCGCGTCAAGATGGCGCCGGACCGCCGCCGACGTGAAGCCCAGCCGGTCGCCGAGTTCAGCCGCGCTCACCGGACCGTGCTCAAGAACTGCGGAAAGCACTTTATCCCTGGTCCGCTCATCGACGGCGCGGCGGGAATCGGCATCGTCAACTCCACCGAAAACGCTATCTCCCTTGGTACGGCCCGGGACAACGGAATGTGACATCGGGGCCTCCTTAGGGTGCATTGGGAAGTAGGCTGGGAGCTCAAATGAGCGGGACGAGCCAATTAAGACAACATAACCATGTCCTAATCTATTCCAGAAGCCCACCCGCTTCCAGTAAGGCGAGGCTACCCATCCGGTGTGCCGATAGAGCCATCGTGAGACAGCTACTACGTGGCGTAGAATTATGCGGTGCCTTCCTCCCCTCCCGCCGTCGAAGTCAGCGGGCTCGTCAAGGACTTCGGCCCGGTCTCATCCCTCGACGGCAAGATGATCCGCGTGCTCGACGGCGTCAGTCTCCGCGCTGACATGGGTAGCGTCACCGCATTGCTGGGCGCCAACGGAGCGGGCAAGACCACCACGCTCGAGTGCGCGCAGGGCCTGCAGAAGCCCAGCGGCGGCAGCGTGCGCCTCCTTGGCGAAGATCCGTGGCGCGCAGGCGCCCCACTTCGCAGCCGCGTCGGCATCATGCTGCAGGAGGGCGGGCTGCCTCCGGCAGTCCGGCCACTGCCCCTGCTGCACCACGTGGCCGGCATGTATGCCTCACCCCTCAATGTCGAGCAGCTGGCAGCCCGGCTTGGAATCGACTCATTCGCACGGACCTCGGTGAGGCGGCTCTCGGGAGGCCAGAAGCAGCGCCTTGCCCTTGCGTGTGCCCTCGTGGGTAATCCTGAAGTGCTCTTCCTCGATGAGCCAAGTGCAGGACTTGATCCGCAGTCACGCAATATCGTCTTCGAGTTGATTACGGAGCTTCGGGACGAAGGCCTTGCGATCATTCTGACCACTCACCTGCTCGACGACGCCCAACGGCTCGCGGATTACGTCTACATCATTGACCAGGGCAGGACGGTCAGACAGGGAACAGTGGCCGAACTGACCGCCCATACCGCTGATGCCGCCCGGGAGCTTCGGTTTGAAGCGCGGATCGGCCTCACGCTGCCCGCCGACCGCCTGATCCATCTCGATGTCACTGAGCCCTCGCCCGGCAAATACTGCGTGAACGGTGCACTCACACCAGAGGACTTGGCAGTCATCGCTGCCTGGTGGGCCGAGAACGGCATCCTGCCGGCCTCGATCTCCCTGACCTCCCGCTCGTTGGAGGACGTCTTCCTCGATGTCTCCGGACGGAGTATCCGATGAGCGCTTCCCCGCTGCCCGTGCGGGTCCTGCAGCATGGCAGGTATGAGACGATCGCCATGCTTCGCAATGGGGAACAGCTCGTTCTGGCCATCGTGCTGCCCCTGCTTGCACTGAGCGCCATTGCCTTCACCCCCTTCTTCGATGTTCTCGGCGTGCCGCGGCTCGAGGCAGGGACCCCGGGTGTGATTGCGCTGTGCGTACTTTCCACGGCATTCACCGGACAAGGGATCGCAACCGGGTTCGACCGCCGTTACGGTGTGCTTCGCTTCCTTTCGACCACGCCGCTCGGCCGCAGTGGGCTGATTTTGGGGAAGGTCCTCGCGGTGGGTGCGGTTCTCGCTATCCAAATCACAGTCATCGGCACGACGGCGGTTCTGCTTGGTTGGCATCCCCCGTTCAGCGGGATTCTTCCGGTACTTGCCATGCTGGTGCCGGGAATCGCGGCCTTCACTGCTCTGGGCCTCCTGATAGCGGGAACCCTCCGCCCCGAGGCAACCCTTGCTGTGACCAATCTGACGTGGGTTCTGCTGGCAGCCGTCGGCGGTACTGTCATCCCCCGCAGCAGCATGCCCGAGGTCATCCAGCCCGTCGTTGCGCTGCTGCCCTCGGCCGCACTGGGCGACGGACTGCGCGCTGCCCTTACCTCCGGCACATTCGATGCACTGTCCTTCGCACTGCTGTGCGGCTGGGCCGCCGTCGTGGGTCTGGCCGCCGTCCGCTGGTTCAAATGGAGTTAGGAACATGACTCAAATCTCCCCTGCCCGTCTGGTCGAGCGCCTACCCCGGACAGTCACACCGTCGGTTCGCGCCCTGGCGCTTGCCTCGCTTGTCTCCCAGATCCTGATCGTCGTCACAGGTGGTGCAGTGCGGCTCACCGCATCCGGCCTGGGTTGTCCTGAATGGCCGCTGTGCACCGCTGACTCCATGGTCACCACCCCGGAAATGGGCGTACACGGCATCATCGAATTCGGGAATCGCCTGCTCACCTTCGTCCTCACCGCGATCGCGATCGCCATGCTCGTGGTCCTGTGGAACATGCGAAAGACCCGGCGGGACCTTTTTGTGCCCGCCGTTGTTCTTTTCGCGGGGATCCCCGCGCAGGCTGTGGTGGGTGGGATCACGGTCCTGACTCAGCTCAACCCGTGGGTGGTTGGCTGGCACTTCATCATCTCGATGGTCCTGATTACGGTGGCCACGGTGCTGGTGAACCGCACACGGCTTTCCCCCGCTGAGGCGGAAGCTGACAACACTCCGCGTGCCACACCGCTGCTCCGACGGCTCCTCGCCGCCGCGGGGGTACTGGTGACCGCCGCGGTGCTGCTCGGTGTGGTAGTCACCGGATCGGGGCCCCATGCAGGAGACGCGGGTGCGGCGCGGAACAACCTCAACCCGGATCTGATGACCCGCATCCATGCCGCCCCGGTCTACCTGCTCGTGTTGACGGTACTCGTGCTGGTCTTTACTGCGTACCGGCTCCGGGTTGCGCAGCGCCTGCGCTTCGCCCTGGTTCTTTTGACCGTCGTCGTCTTTGCCCAGGGCGCTGTTGGCTACCTGCAGCATTTCCTCCACCTGCCGGTGGCCCTGGTTGCGCTGCACATGCTGGGAGCTTCCGTGCTCACCGCGGCGATGGCGCACGCCATCTACATCGGGTATTCCCGCCGGCGGGTAGAAGCTGCTAGCGGCGCCGAGTAGCGTCAGCCCTGCACGCCGTCCTCGACGTCGTCGAACGCCTCAGCCAGCCGCGCCAGGTCGCGCTGCTCGCTTCCGGCGATCGGAAGGAGCGGCCGTCGCGGATCTCCGGCGTCGACCCCGCACGCCCTGCCCAGGGCATGCAGACCGCTGAGCTTCCGCAGGCGGTGGACGGCCTGGACCACCGGCACCAGTCGGGACCGTTCCGCGGACACCCTCGCCGGATCACCTTTCAGCACTGCGGCGCGGAACGCCAGGTAACTGGCAGGCAAGAGCGCTGCGAGGCCCGTGTGCCAGGCGTCCGCGGTCACCTCGCCGGTCGCTATAAGTGGGTCGCCGCTGGCGCCATGACTGATCCGCCGGTTGAGCGCTCCCCGCAACCGTGCGGCGCGATCGGCGAATTCTGCGGGAGTAGCAGCCGTGTCCTTGAAAGCGACCAGGGAGGGCACGTGCTCAAGCCGACCCACCAATTCCACGTCGATGGAGAACTGGGTGGTGGACGGATTGTTGTATAGGCAGATGGGCAGAGTAGTGGCAGAGGCTACTTCCTCCACCAGCGCAATGAGCTCGTCGTCGGTCAGCGGCAGGTAGGACACAGGTGAGAGAACCTCCCCGTCCGCCCCCAGCCGTTCCGCGGCCCGTGCTCCTGCAACTACCTCCCGGGTAGCGACTGCGCTGATACCCACCGCCAGCGGAACGCGGCCTGCGGCGGCGTCAACCGCGCAGGAAATGACCCGCTTCCGTTCATCACCGTCAAGATAGGCAAAGCTGCCCGAGGACCCGAGCACCGTGACGGAATCGACCCCCGACCGGGCCAAACGATCCACAAGGAGCGAAAGTTCAGCTGAGTTCACCGCGCTGTCCGCAGTGAAAGGCGTCAGGGGGTAGGCAACGACTCCGGTGAAGACCATTCCACCATCCTAGGTGGAGAGCGCTGCTGCTAGCTCGCGAAGATTGCAGTCCCGACGAAGGGATCAATAGCGAGAGCCAGAAACAGCACGGTGAGGTAGCTGATTGATCCGTGGAAGACCTTCATCGCCGTCTTGCCCGTGGCTGTCCCCGCTTGGGCAGAGGCGTGCAGTTTATGGGACTCCAGAATGAACCAGCCGCCGCTGAGAACTGCCGCGATTGCGTAAACCCAACCTGCCCCGCCCACGGGAACAAGTAGGAGCGAGCAAGTCACCGTGGCCCAGGCATAGAGAACGACCTGAACGGAGACAACTCCGGCGCCCGCAATGGCACCAAGCATGGGCACGTTCGCTGCATTGTAGTCATCGCTGTACTTCATGGACAGCGGCCAATAGTGCGGCGGCGTCCATAGAAATATCACCAGGAAGAGCACAACCGCCGGCCATTCCACCGTTCCTGTCACTGCAGCCCATGCAATCAGCACCGGCATGCAGCCTGCTGCCCCGCCCCACACGATGTTTTGCGCTGTCCGACGTTTCAGGATGAGCGTGTAGATGACGACATAGAAGAAGATTGCGCCCACTCCGAGCCAGGCAGCGAGAGGGTTGGTGCCTACCCACAGGATGGCGACCGATGCGATGCCCAGGGCCCACGCGAAAATCAGCGCTTCCCGCGGTGTCACTTCTCCGGTCACCAATGGTCTGTTGACCGTTCGGTTCATCACCTTGTCGATATCACGGTCGAGATAGCAGTTGAAAGCACCCGCACTTCCGGCAGCAAAGGCACCGCCGACCATGGTGGCTATGACCAGGCCGAGCGACGGAAACCCGCCCTGGGCGAAGATCATGGTGGGAAGGGTGGTGACCAGCAGCAGTTCAATGACCCGCGGTTTGGTCAGTGCCAGATACGCGCGAAGCTTGCGGGATACGCCGCTGCCTGCCTGATTCACGCTGGGCGCAACTGCCACCTGATCGAAATTCACGGGAGGATGCTCTGCTTCTGAATTGAGGATAAAGTCCACCGCCATCATACCCGGTCCATACGAGTTTTTTACAGCTCGTAGAAAAGACGGAGGCCGGAGCGGGCGGGATCCCAGCGCCGTCGTTCGTGTCTTTGTGTGACCCTTCACAAAAGTCCGGGCCACGCGCATTCGGAATTGAAAGCGCTAAGCTGGCCTGTATCGCCTGGATCACTCCCGCACGCCGGGACACACAAGGAAAGGCCCGAGGAGTTTTTCACTCGGCAGATGTGTCAGCAGCACCCAGCGTGCGGGGATTTCCGGTGTGGTCGAAACGCAGCAGTATTCAAGTTTTCAACGGTGAACGGCCGGCTGGCCGCGGGGACTTTCGCTTCCGTGGCGCAGTCCCACTCGGCGCCGCGGCGCTGGCCGTGACGTAAAGAGAGGGGCCCGGTGAACGTGCCACAGCTGGAAAAGCAGGACCTGGACTGGAACGAACTGGATGAGCGTGCGGTAGACGCAATCCGTGCACTCGCGGCGGATGCGGTAGAGAAGGTGGGGAACGGGCACCCGGGAACGGCGATGAGCCTCGCCCCGGCGGCCTACCTCCTCTTCCAGAAATTCATGCGCCATGATCCCACCGACCCGGAGTGGACCGGCCGTGACCGCTTCGTACTCTCCCCCGGGCACACCTCGCTGACCCTCTACATTCAGCTTTTCCTCTCCGGCTACGGCCTCGAACTCGAGGACCTGAAGGCGCTGCGGACCTGGGGCTCGAAGACCCCAGGCCACCCCGAGTACCGCCACACCGCGGGCGTCGAGATCACCACGGGCCCGCTCGGTCAGGGCCTCGCCTCCTCCGTCGGTTTCGCTTACGCCCAGCGCCGCATGCGCGGCCTCCTTGACCCGGAAGCGCCGCAGGGTGAGAGCCCGTTCGACCACACCATCTGGGTCATCGCTTCCGACGGCGATCTTCAGGAAGGTGTTACTTCCGAGGCGTCTTCCCTTGCCGGTCACCAGGAACTGGGTAACCTCGTGATGATCTACGACGAGAACCACATCTCCATCGAGGACGACACAGATATCGCCTTCACCGAGGATGTCCTCGGCCGCTACGCTGCCTACGGCTGGCACACCCAGCGGGTGGACTGGACCAAAACCGGTGAATACGTGGAGGACATCGCCGAGCTCTACAGTGCCCTGAAGGCCGCGAAGGCAGAGACCTCCCGCCCCTCCATCATTTCCCTCCGCACCATCATCGGCTGGCCTGCTCCCAACAAGCAGAACACGGGCAAGATCCACGGTTCAGCGCTCGGCAAGGACGAGGTTGCGGCGCTGAAGTCCACCCTGGGACTCGACCCGGATCAGCATTTCCAGGTCGACGACGAAGTCCTGGCTCACGCCCGGAAGGTTGTGGACCGCGGCCAGGAAGCCCGCAGGAGCTGGGAAGACACGTTCAGCGCCTGGAAGTCCGCCAATCCAGACAGCGCCGCGCTGCTCGACCGCATCTCCGCCCGCGAACTTCCCGTTGGCTGGGAGTCGAGCCTTCCTGAGTTCAAGGCCGGCAAGGATATGTCTACCCGTGCCGCCTCCGGCAAGGTACTCAGTGCAGTCGGTCCAGTGCTCCCGGAACTCTGGGGCGGCTCAGCAGACCTGGCGGAATCCAACAACACCACAATCGAGGGATCCCCATCCTTCGTGCCTGTCAGCAAGCAGACTGATGCCTGGTCCGGAAACCCCTACGGCAGGGTTCTGCATTTCGGTATTCGCGAACATGCGGCCGCCGCCATAGTAAACGGCATTGTCATGCACAGCAGCACGCGGGCATTCTCGGGCACCTTCCTGATCTTCAGTGACTATCAGCGGCCGGCCATCCGACTCGGCGCGCTCATGGGAGTGCCTGCGATCTATGTGTGGACCCACGACTCCATCGGGCTCGGTGAAGACGGGCCAACCCACCAGCCCGTCGAGCAGCTTGCGTCGCTCCGCGCGATTCCGGGTCTGGACGTTGTCCGCCCGGGCGACGCGAATGAGGTCGCGGTTGCGTGGCGCACCATCCTCGAGAACACCTCGAACCCCGCCGGTATCGTTCTCACCCGCCAGAACATCCCCACCTGGGAGCGCGGCGCCGGTGAAGCGGATGGAGACACCTTTGCCTCGGCCGAAGGCGTCGCCAGAGGTGCTTATGTCCTTGCCGAAGCGCCCAACGGTGACCCGGACGTCATCCTGATCGCTACCGGGTCCGAAGTCCAACTTGCCGTCGAGGCCCGCTCGGAGCTGCAGAAGGACGGCATCGCCGCGCGCGTCGTTTCCCTGCCCTGCCTCGAATGGTTCAACAAGCAGGATGAGTCATACCGCGAGTCAGTTCTGCCCTCGGGCATCCGGGCCCGCGTGTCAGTAGAGGCCGGAATTGCCCAAGGTTGGCGGGAGCTCGTCGGCGATGCCGGCCGTTCCGTCTCGCTTGAGCACTTCGGTGCCTCAGCCGATTACAAGACCCTGTTCCGCGAGTTCGGAATTACCTCCGAAGCCGTGGTCGAGGCTGCCCGCGATTCGATCGCTGCCGCCGGGACCCGCAGTGCTCCGGACGGGACGGCGGCAGCAGCCGGCGCCCCTGCTTCGACAACCGGCGATCACCTCTAGCACTGCCTCACAGACAGCACAATCCACCCTGGATCAAGGAGAAAACGCAATGACTCCCACCCCTACCGCCGCACTTTCCGAAGCCGGCGTGTCCATCTGGCTGGATGACCTCTCCCGTGAGCGGATCACCACTGGAACCCTGAAGGCGCTTATCACTGACCGCGACGTCGTCGGGGTCACTACCAACCCGAGCATCTTCGCCGCAGCGCTCAAGAACGGCGAGTCCTACTCAGCGCAGGTCAAGCAGCTTGCTGCATCCGGCGCGGACGTCGACACTGCCGTCTTCGAAATCACCACTACCGATGTAGCCCAAGCGTGCGACATCTTTGCCCCGGTCGCTGAAAAGACGGGCGGAGTCGACGGACGCGTGTCCATCGAAGTTGATCCCCGGCTTGCCCGCGATACGGCGGGCACCATTGCCGAGGCCCGGCACCTGTTCGATGCGGTGGGCCGCAGCAATGTCCACATCAAGATCCCCGCCACCGTTGAAGGCCTCGAAGCAATCACGGCAACCCTCGCAGCCGGAATCAGTGTCAATGTGACCCTGATCTTCTCGCTTGAGCGCTACCGCGAAGTCATCAACGCCTTCATGCTGGGCCTTGAGCAGGCGAAGGACAACGGGCATGATCTCTCCACCATCCATTCGGTGGCTTCCTTCTTCGTTTCCCGCGTGGATGCAGAGATCGACAAGCGCCTCGACGCCATGGGAACCGATGAAGCAGCGGCGCTGCGCGGCCAGGCCGGGCTTGCCAACGCCCGTCTCGCCTACCAGGTCTATGAAGAAGCTTTCAGTTCCGAGCGCTGGAAGGTCCTCGCAACAGCCGGTGCCCACCCGCAGCGCCCGCTCTGGGCCTCGACGGGCGTCAAGGATCCCGCGTACCCGGACACGCTGTACGTCACGGGTCTCGTGGCCGCCGGCGTTGTGAACACCATGCCGGAAAAGACCCTCGAAGCCACTGCAGACCACGGTGAGATCGCGGGCGACACCGTCACCGGCACCTATGCGGAGTCCAATGACATCCTGGACCGGCTCGAGAACATCGGAATCTCCTACAAGGAAATCGTCCACCTGCTTGAGGAAGAGGGTCTGGACAAGTTCGTGGCCAGCTGGGGCGAACTCCTCGAAACAGTCACTACCGCTCTCGAATCTGCGAAGGGCTGATCACTCATGGCTACCCTCTTTGTCAACGCATCCGGGGCCGCCGCTGAAGCCATCGAGCGGGCCATGCCCGAACTCGTGCAGGAGAAGGTTGCTTCGCGGATCATGGCCAAGGACTCCACCCTGTGGGGACCTGAGTCTGAGTCTGAGGCATCGGTCCGTTTGGGCTGGGTTGACCTGATCGATGCCTCACGCGCCCTCCTGCCGGAGATCGAGCAGCTGCGCAGCGATCTCGCAAACGAGGGCGTGAACCACATTGTGCTCTGCGGCATGGGTGGCTCGTCGCTTGCGCCTGAGGTCATTACCCGGTCCGCCGGGGTTGAGCTGACTGTTCTCGACTCAACCGATCCTGCACAGGTTCGCGGGGCACTGGCCGAGCGCATCGGGACCACCGCCATTGTGGTGTCCTCGAAGTCGGGTTCAACGGTGGAAACCGACTCCCAGCGTCGGGCCTTTGAGCAGGCCTTCACTGATGCCGGAGTAGACGCCAAGAGCCGGATCATTATCGTCACTGATCCCGGCTCACCACTGGATGAATCCGCCCGGGCTGCCGGCTACCGCGCCGTTTTCAACGCGGATCCGACGGTAGGAGGCCGATATTCCGCCCTCACCGCGTTCGGCCTCGTGCCCTCAGGCCTCGCGGGGGCGGATGTGGCCACCTTGCTTGATGACGCAGAATCCATCGGTGAATTCCTGTTCGATGACGACGCCGGCAACGTCGGTTTGCGCCTCGGCGCAGTTCTCGGCGGTACCCTACCGCTACGCGACAAGATCGTGTTCGTTGACGAAGGGTCCGGAATCATCGGCCTCGGCGACTGGGTCGAACAGCTCATCGCCGAATCAACCGGCAAGCTGGGAACAGGAGTCCTTCCGGTTGTTGTAGAACAGGGCGCTCCTGAATTGTCTTCGGGTGCACCGGACGTACTCGCAGTCCATCTGGTCTCTCCCGACTCCAACACCGAGCCGGCCGGGAACGCCATCGCCGTCGGAGGCAGCCTCGGCAGCCAGCTCCTGGCGTGGGAATTCGCAACCGCCGTCGCCGGCAGGCTTCTGGGTATCAACCCATTCGATCAGCCGGATGTGGAGGCGGCCAAGCAGGCCGCCCGCGGACTGCTGGACGAGCGGCCCGAGGCCGCAGCCCCGAACTTCGTGGACGGAGCTGTCGAGGTTCGCGGCAGCCGAAGCCTGCTCGGCTCGGCAGCCACACTCGGTGAAGCGCTCGAGGCATTGATCGGATCGCTGGAGCCGAACGGCTATCTTGCGGTACAGGCGTATCTCGACCGCATCGCTGAGGCTCCGCTGGCCAGGATCCGACCGGCCCTGGCGCGGGCAACCGGCCGTCCGGTGACGTTCGGTTGGGGGCCCCGCTTCCTGCACTCGACCGGGCAGTTCCACAAGGGCGGAACACCGGTGGGCGCGTACCTCCAGATAACCGGAGCTACTACAGAGGACCTGGTAATCCCCGAACGGCCCTTCAGCTTCGGTGAGTTGATCGCTGCCCAGGCCGCAGGAGACGCAAAGGTTCTGGAAGATGCGCACCGTCCGGTCCTGCGCCTCCACCTGTCAGACCGCCCTGCGGGCATCCGGCAGCTTCACGACGTCATTGATCACCTGGCCGCCCGATCAGCTGAAAACGGAAACGGGTAGATGCCTGATAACAGCACCAAGTTCAGGAATCCACTGCGGGACCCACGGGACCGACGCCTCAACCGGATCGCTGGACCGTCCTCGCTGGTCCTGTTTGGCGTGACAGGTGACCTTGCGCGCAAAAAACTGATGCCGGCTGTCTATGACCTCGCGAACCGCGGACTGCTGCCTCCGAGTTTCGCGCTGGTGGGGTTCGGGCGCCGGGACTGGAGCGATGAGGACTTCGCCCGGGAGGTTCTGACCTCGGTGAAGCAGTCCGCCCGAACCCCCTTTGACGAGTCGGTGTGGGAACAGCTCTCAGCCGGCATCCGGTTTGTTCAGGGGAACTTCGACGACGACGACGCCTTCATAGAGCTCAAGAAGACCGTCGAGGACCTCGACTCAACGCGCGGAACCCGGGGTAATCACGCGTTTTACCTCTCCATTCCGCCCAAGGCGTTCGAGCTGGTGTGCCAGAAGCTGTCCGAGCATGGCCTCGCTCAGCCGGAGGAAGGCAAATGGCGTCGGGTGGTTATCGAGAAGCCGTTCGGCCACAACCTGGAATCGGCCCGTGAGCTGAACGCGATCGTTGAGCAGGTCTTTCCTCCCGATGCGGTTTTCCGGATTGACCACTACCTTGGCAAGGAAACCGTCCAGAACATCCTCGCCCTCCGTTTCGCCAACCAGCTCTTCGAGCCGCTCTGGAACGCCAACTACGTTGACCACGTCCAGATCACCATGGCGGAGGACATCGGCATCGGCGGCAGGGCCGGCTACTACGACGGCGTCGGAGCTGCGCGCGACGTCATCCAGAACCATTTGCTCCAGCTGTTGGCCCTGACAGCTATGGAGGAACCGATCTCATTCAACGCGGAGGATTTACGCGCTGAGAAGGAAAAAGTTCTTGCCGCCGTCAAACTGCCTGACGATCTGTCCACCCACTCTGCCAGGGGACAGTACGACGGCGGCTGGCAGGGAGGCGAGCTGGTGAATGCCTTCTTGGACGAGGACGGTATTCCAGCCGATTCCACGACGGAAACCTACGCAGCAATCCGGTTGGACATCAATACCCGGCGCTGGAGCGGTGTACCGTTCTACCTCCGCGCCGGAAAACGCTTGGGCCGCAGGGTCACGGAGATTGCCGTCGTCTTCAAGCGTGCACCGAATCTTCTGTTCCGCGATCACGGGGAGGGAGATTTCGGACAAAATGCCGTAGTCATTCGCGTCCAGCCGGACGAGGGCGCCACTATCCGTTTCGGTTCG
The DNA here is from genome assembly GCF_001428435.1 of Arthrobacter sp. Soil782. GTDB lineage: Bacteria > Actinomycetota > Actinomycetes > Actinomycetales > Micrococcaceae > Arthrobacter_D > Arthrobacter_D parietis. The sequence continues at coordinate 295,315 of NZ_LMSO01000007.1, read as the reverse complement.
AAGGTTCCCGGAACGCAGATGGAGGTGCGCGACGTAACCATGGACTTCGGTTACGGCCACTCCTTCACCGAATCCAGTCCGGAAGCTTACGAACGCCTCATCCTCGACGTGCTGCTCGGAGAACCGCCGCTGTTCCCGCGCCACCAGGAGGTGGAACTGTCGTGGAAGATACTCGATCCGTTCGAAGAGTATTGGTCAACCCTCCCCTCAGCACCCGAGAAATACGTTCCCGGCAGTTGGGGTCCGGACTCCGCTGATGAATTGCTGGCCCGTGATGGAAGGACCTGGAGGCGGCCATGATCGTCGATCTACCTGATACAACAACCTCCAAGGTTTCAAAGGAAATCATGACCATGCGGGACAAGGGCGGCGTTGTCGCCCTTGGCAGGGTGCTGACGCTGGTGGTCATCACCCGTTCCGGCCACGAGGAAGAAGCGATCCTCGCGGCAAATGAAGCCAGCAGGGAACACCCTTGCCGCATCATCGTTCTGGCCGAGGGAACCGACTCTGCACAGACTCGGCTCGACGCGCAGATCCGGGTCGGCGGCGACGCCGGCGCGTCCGAGGTGATCGTCCTGCGCGGTTACGGGGAGCTCGCAGGAGAAAGTGAGTCTCTCGTTTCGGCGCTTCTGCTCCCTGACGCGCCCATCGTCGCCTGGTGGCCGCATGGTGTTCCCGAGGCAGCCGCTCAAACCTCAATCGGCAGCATCGCGCACCGTCGCATTACCGATTCAGCAAACGAGCCCGATCCGACGGCGGCGTTGTTCAACATCCGCCGGACGTATCAGGCTGGAGATACCGACTTGGCCTGGACGAGGCTGACGAATTGGCGGATCCAGCTCGCCGCCGTTCTTGAGCAACTCGATGGATCGCCCATCACTGCAGTTACCGTGGAAGGGGCTTCCGACTCCCCCAGTACGGTACTGCTTGCAGCGTGGCTGACCCTGGCACTCGACACACCGGTCTCTATCGAGGCCGGAGAGCCTGGAACCGGCCTGCATCGCGTCGTGCTGTCCCGCGCCGCAGGCGATGTCGAGCTCAATCGTCCGCGGCGATCCGTCGCGGAGTTGCACCAGCCGGACCAACCCGTACAGCGAATTTCCCTCCCCCGTCGCAGCCTGCAAGACTGTCTCGCGGAAGAGTTGCGGCGTCTTGACCCCGATGACGTGTTCGGCGAAGTCATCACCGATGGGCTCGCACGGACCAATTTGAGGAGCGTACGGACCAGTGAACCCTGAACCTAAAGTCAGTATCCACCCTGACGCGGGATTGTTGGCGGCGTCAGTAGCGGCGCGTCTCGTTACACGGCTCGTGGATATTCAAAACGAGCGTGGAACCGCCACTGTGGTCCTCACCGGCGGGACACTCGGAATTGGCGCGCTCCGCGCTGTGGCCGAGTCTCCTGCCCTGTCGGCAGTGGACTGGTCCACTGTGGATTTCTGGTGGGGGGATGAGCGCTTCCTTCCGGCCGGCCACCAGGACCGCAATGTTGTTCAGGCCAGGACGGCTCTTCTGGACCAGATAGGCGTCTCCGCCGAGCGTGTGCATGAATTCGGTGCATCCGACTCCTTCAGCACCGAGGACGAGGCAGCTGCCGATTACGCCTCCCGCCTACAGCAAGCTGCGGACAAGGAAGCAGCAGCAGGCACGCAACTCGCGGACCCGCGTCTGCCGAAATTCGACATACTGCTGCTCGGCGTCGGACCCGACGCGCATATTGCCTCGCTGTTCCCCGAGATGGCGGGAGTACGTACCAAAGGCCAAACCGTGGTGGGCGTTCGGGATGCACCGAAGCCCCCACCCAAACGGGTGAGCCTCACGCTGGAAGCCATCAACTCGGCTGAGGAAGTCTGGCTGGGAGTTGCCGGTCAGGACAAGGCTGGTGCAGTAGGGCTCGCACTTGCCGGTGCCGGCGCTGTCCAGGTTCCTGCTGCGGGCGCGCGCGGACGGCGGAAAACCCTGTGGCTAATCGATCAGGAAGCTGCAAGCCAACTTCCTGGGCGTCTGATCGACACCGGCGAGTCTGACGCCGGCTAGACGGAATGGCGCTGGCGCAACTGCGCCAGCGCATTCTCCAACACCTTTTTTGCTTCCGCTTCTGTGCGGCGTTCCTTCACATACTGGAGGTGACTCTTAAACGGCTCATCGCCGTCGACGTTGAGATCCATTCCCGGTGACCGCCCGGCGGGCCGGCCGCAACGGCCGCACTCCCACACCTCAGGAATCTCGGCTTCGCTCAACTTTGCGAAGGTGGGCCTCGTCTCGTGGCCTTCCAGACACCAGTAACTCACGACAGTGCGGTCTACAAGACCCTGCGCGCGTTCTGCATCCAGATGCCTACCCGATGCCGGCAGAATGTAGCCGGAACCGATGCGTGAGCCTTTAAAAGCGTGTCCCGCGTTCACCATGGATTTCTCCCATCAGTACCGCACACGACCTGCGTTCGAGGTTCAGTGTACGCCCTGATGTGGTGGACGCGGGATAGCAGAAGGGTGTTCTAGGAGTCCCCGGCGAAGCGTTGGATCAGCCCGAGGGCAACGATAACCACGCCCCACGCGAGCCCGAGGGCAACCGTGAAGCGGTTAAGGTTGCGCTCAGCAACTCCGGAAGACCCCATGCTGGTTGTCATGCCGCCACCGAACATGTCGGACATACCGCCCCCCCTGCCTTTGTGGAGAAGGATGAGCAGTGTCAGCAGCAAGCTGGTGATACCCAGCAGTACCAACAGGATGATACGGAGAATTTCCACGGTGACCTTTCAGCGTGACCTTAGTCGGTCACCAGATGGTGCTCGAACCTGACAATGTTAGCAAACTCATCGACGTCCAGGCTCGCTCCGCCAACCAGCACACCGTCGACGTCGCGCTCCTTGAGAATCGCAGCGGCATTCGATGCTTTCACGGAACCCCCGTAGAGAAGCCGGACCCGCGCAGCAACTGATTCGTCGAAGATCACGGCAAGTTCCGCGCGGATGGCTGCGCACATCTCCTGTGCGTCACCTGGCCCAGCAACCTCACCCGTTCCGATGGCCCACACAGGTTCGTAGGCGACCACCAGATTGCCTGCCTGCTCCGTGCTCAGCCCGGCGACGTCCTCGCGAAGCTGCCCAAGAGTATGTTCAACGTGGTTCCCCGCCTGGCGAATCTCAAGCCCCTCGCCGACGCAGAGGACCGGAACCACATTGTGGCGGTATGCGGCCTGTACCTTTCGGTTCAGGAGTTCATCCGACTCACCATGAATGGTTCGCCGCTCCGAATGGCCGACAAGCACGTAGGCGCATCCAAGCTTCTCCAGGAACTGACCGGAAATGTCGCCGGTGTAGGCGCCGGAATCGAAGGATGAAAGGTCCTGGCCTCCGTAGACGATTTCGAGGTCATCACCCTTGACAAGCGTCTGGACTCCGCGGAGGTCGGTGAACGGAGGGAACACCGCGACCTCCACGCGCGAGTAGTCGTGCTTTGCGTCATCGAGGGTCCATGCCAGTTTCTGCAGCAGGGTAATGGCCTGGACGTGGTCCAGGTTCATCTTCCAGTTGCCGGCGATCAGCGGACGCCGGTCGAAAGTTCCGTTCGTCGAGGAAGTCATGGGTTCTCCAGTTCTAGAGAGAGGTCTGCGGAAGTGGTGTCAGCGCTGCAGAGCGGTCAGGCCCGGCAGTTCCTTGCCTTCAAGGTATTCCAGGCTCGCGCCGCCACCGGTCGAAATGTGGCTGAAGCTCGACTCGTCAAAGCCGAGGCCGCGGACGGCCGCGGCCGAATCACCGCCGCCAACCACCGTGAGCGCACCCGCCGACGTTGCATCAGCGAGTGCCTGGGCCACAGCTTTGGTACCGGCCGCGAAGGCATCGAACTCGAACACGCCCATTGGCCCGTTCCAGAAAACTGTGCGCGCCTGGCCAATGTGGCGGGCGAAGGCAACGCCCGACTCGGAACCGATATCCAGTCCCAGTCCCGCCGCGCCGTATTGCCCTGATTCCATGGCTTCGGCGGGCCGTGTCTCATGGCCGGCGTCGGCCGCAAACTTCTCCGCAACCACGATGTCGGTAGGCAACACGAATTCGGTGCCGGCCTCCTCGGCGCGGGCGAGGTAGCCACGTACAGTGTCGAGCTGGTCCTTCTCAAGCAGGCTCGCACCGACGGAGTGTCCCTGCGCAGCGAGGAAAGTGAAGACCATGCCGCCGCCGATCAACAACCGGTCCGCTGTGCCGATGAGGTTTTCGATGACAGCAAGTTTGTCTGAAACTTTCGAACCACCGAGCACGACGACGAAGGGCCGCTCCGGCTCCACGGTCAGGCGCTGCAGCACATCCACTTCGGCCTTCACGAGGTCGCCCTGGTAGGCAGGCAGACGCGATGCGACGTCATACACGCTCGCGTGCTTCCGGTGTACCGCGCCGAAGGCGTCGTCCACGTAGGCGCCGTTGGTACCCGTCAACTGCACGAGTTCGTCTGCGAACGCTGCCCGCTCGGAATCGTCCTTGCTTGTCTCACGTGAATCGAAACGGACGTTCTCCAGAACCAGTACGGCTCCCTCGGACAGGCTGGAGGCACGCGAACGCGCGCTCTCACCGGTGACATCATCGGCGAAGGCCACGTCGAAGTCCGCCAGCTCAGCCAACCGGTCCACCGCAGGCTTCAGCGAATACTTCTGCTCGGGTGCACCTTTGGGACGGCCAAGGTGCGCCATGACGATCACCGCCGCGCCGGCCTCGGTCAGCCTGCGCAGAACCGGCAGCGAGGCCCTGATCCGGCCGTCGTCGGTCACACGCAGGTTGGGGAGGCTGCCATCGAGCGGCACGTTCAGGTCCGATCGGACCAGTACGTGCCGCCCGCGCACGCCGACTTTTAGCAGATCATCCAGCGATGAGTAGCTCACAGTGTCCCTAGGAGAGCTTCGCCGCGACGATTTCGGTGAGATCAACGAGGCGGTTCGAGTAGCCCCACTCGTTGTCATACCAGCCGACCACCTTGACCTGGTTGCCGATGACCTTGGTCAGGCCGGAGTCAAAAATGCACGATGCCGGATCCGTCACGATGTCCGAGGAGACGATGGGCGCCTCCGTGTAGGAGAGGTAGCCCTTGAGCGAGCCGTCGGCTGCCGCCGCCTTGTAGGCCGCGTTCACTTCCTCTGCAGACACTTCGCGGCCGACAGTGACAGTGAGGTCGGTCGCCGATCCGGTGGGAACCGGTACGCGGATCGCGTAGCCGTCAAGCTTGCCCTTCAGTTCGGGCAGCACGAGGCCGATCGCTTTGGCGGCACCAGTGGAAGTAGGCACCATGTTGATGGCTGCGGCGCGGGCGCGGCGGAGATCCTTATGAGGTCCGTCCTGAAGGTTCTGGTCCGCCGTGTAGGCGTGGACGGTTGTCATCAGACCGTGCTCGATGCCGAAGGCGTCATTGAGCACCTTCGCCAGGGGGCCCAGGCAGTTGGTGGTGCAGGAGGCGTTGGAGATGATGTGGTGGTTCTCGGGATCGTACTGGTCGTCGTTGACTCCCAGTACAACTGTGAGGTCCTCGTCCGAGGCGGGAGCGGAGATGAGAACCTTTTTGGCGCCGGCGTCGATGTGCTTGCGGGCGTCGGAGGCCTTGGTGAAGAACCCCGTGGACTCGATGACGATGTCCACACCGAGATCCGCCCACGGAAGGTTAGCAGGATCCCTCTCGGCCAGCACCTTGATGGTCTTGCCGTCCACCACGAGGGCGCCGTCCGAAACTTCGACGCTGACTCCGAGGCGGCCGGTGACGGAGTCGTACTTCAGCAGGTGAGCGAGCGTCTCAGGACTGGTGAGGTCATTGACGGCAACGATTTCGAGATCGGCGCCCTGTTCGAGGGCCGCGCGGAAGTAGTTGCGCCCAATGCGCCCGAAGCCATTGATTCCAATACGGGTAGTCACTGTATCTATCTCCTTGCTAGGGGTTGCTGCCGGCGGCTGTTGCCCAGGAGGTAGAGCCTGCCCGGCGACTGAAATGTCTTGCACCGCACTGTGCGCGTTGTGAAATCGTTCGTTCCCGTGTACTAGCCGCTCGAGGACCGGCCACTGCACTCCATGTTACGCACCGGCGCCCTTTCCCGCCGGGTTGGCGGGAAAGGTTACGCGCGGCGGGAATCAATCAGGACAGGGTAATCAGACCCGATGCGTTGGCGCGGGCACCCTCGAAGCGGCGGGCAACATCTGCCCAGTTGACGATATTCCAGAATGCCTTGACGTAGTCCGCCTTGACGTTCACGTAATCGAGGTAGAACGCGTGCTCCCACATGTCCAGCATGAGCAGCGGCGTGGTCCCGACGGGAACGTTGCCCTGCTGATCGTAGAGCTGTTCGATGACGAGGTTTCCGCCGATGGGTTCCCAGGCAAGCAACGCCCAACCTGACCCCTGAAGGCTCAGTGCGGCTGCGTTGAAGTGTCCGCGGAACGCGTCGAACGAACCAAACGCATCATCGATTGCGGCTGCGAGCTCGCCCTCGGGCTTGTCGCCGCCGTCCGGCGAGAGATTGTTCCAGAAAACGGAGTGGTTGATGTGTCCGCCGGTGTGGAAAGCAAGATCCTTGGACAATTTGGGAACGTTAGCGAAGTCCCCCTTCTGACGAGCCTCGGCGAGCTGTGCAAGGGCATCATTGGCACCCTTCACGTACGCTGCATGGTGCTTGCTGTGGTGAAGCTCCATGATCCGCGCCGAGATATGCGGTTCAAGCGCCGCGTAGTCGTAGTTGAGTTCGGGCAGTACGTATTCGCTCACGAAATCCTCCAGGTCCTGTAGTCCGGGCAGAAGCCCGGTTGTTGCGGTTCTCCAGGCTAGGCCCCGCGCCCTTGCCGGCGCGCGGGAGGCCCTTGAACTTCCATCCTATGCACGTATTCAGTCATCCAACATGTCGGCGGTCACATTGGCCTCGGTTCCGGGGATTCCGAGATCGATGGCGCGCTTGTCAGCCATTGCGAGCAAACGGCGGATACGCCCGGCGATGGCGTCCTTGGTCATCGGGGGATCCGCGATCCGGCCCAACTCGTCAAGGCTCGCCTGTTTGTGGCCGACACGAAGCTCGCCTGCGTACTTCAGGTGATCGGGCACTTCCTCGCCCAGGATCTCCAGCGCGCGCTCGACCCGCGCTCCGGCCGCCACTGCTGCCTGCGCAGACCGCCGCAGATTGGCGTCGTCGAAGTTGGCCAGACGGTTGGCTGTGGCCCGGACCTCCTTTCGCATCCTCCGTTCCTCCCACACCATCAGGGCATCATGGGCGCCCATGCGGGTAAGGAGGACGGCGATCGTGTCGCCATCCCGGATGACCACGCGGTCCACCCCGCGGACCTCCCGCGCTTTTGCTGCTATTCCGAGCCGGCGCGCGGCACCGACGAGTGCGAGTGCTGACTCCGGTCCGGGACAGGTGACCTCCAGGGCCGACGACCGGCCCGGCTCGGTCAGCGAACCATGGGCAAGGAACGCTCCGCGCCACACTGCCTCGGCATCAGCAGCCGAACCGTTGACGACGGCGGACGGCAGTCCCCGCACTGGTCTCCCCCGGCTGTCGAGCAGTCCGGTTTGCCGTGCGAGTGACTCACCGTCACGAACGACGCGAACAACATAGCGGTTTCCCCGCCTCAGACCGTTCCCCGAGACGACGATGATCTCGCTGGTATGCCCGTAAACGTCAGCGATGGCCGTGCGCAGCCTGCGCGCAGTCGATGCGAGGTCCACTTCCGCCTCGATCACGATCCGCCCGGAAATGATGTGCAGGCCGCCGGCAAAACGCAGGAGTGCGGAAACCTCAGCCTTGCGTACCGACGATTTTTTGACGTCGAGGTGCGAGAGTTCCTCTTTCACATCCGCGGTCAGCGCCACAGACACCCTCCTAGAATTCGCCGAACATGTCGTGGTAGGCCGTTGCCAGGCGCAACGCGTCATGGACCGGTCCGCCGCTTGAAGACCCTACTTTACCCAAGAACGCCCGGCCGCCCATCTCTGCTACAGCGGCTTCGAACTCGCCGCGGTCGGCAACCACCGAAGGGTCCGCGATGACGGCGTCGATGCGGAAGTCGGGCGCATAACGCCTGATCACCGCGAGGTGATCGACAGCGCTCATTCCCAGAGTTTCCTTGGTGTCGTTGGTCAGATTCATCGTCAGGCAACGCCGAGCAGTAGTGGTGCAGAGTGCATCCCGCAGCTCGGGCAGAAGGAGGTGTGGAAGCACGGAGGTGTACCAGGATCCCGGTCCGAGAATGACCCAATCGGCCAACTCGATCGCGTTGAGTGCATCAACGCAAGCCGGAGCGTCCTCGGGAAGTAGGCGCACCTTGCTGACGTTGCCGGAACTTCCCGCCATGGCAAGTTGTGCCTGCCCGGACACTCTCCGGAGCCGCAGGCCGCCGTCGACCTCTGTCAACACATCGCCCTCGATAGTCAGCGGCACGCTCGCCATCGGCAGCACACGTCCACGCGCGCCGAGGAGCGCTCCTGCCCACTGAAGGCCCGCGACCGGGTCGCCGAGCAGCTCCCACAAGGTGACGATGAGGAGATTGCCGAGTGCGTGGTTGTCGAGCGAACCCTCCACTCCATCCCGGGATGCGAAGCGGTGCTGCATGACGTCCCGCCAGGTCCTTCCCCAGTCGGTGTCATCACACAGTGCTGCCAAGGCCATCCGGAGGTCCCCGGGCGGGAGGACACCGAGTTCGCGGCGCAGCCGTCCGGAGGAGCCGCCGTCATCCGCTACGGTCACTACAGCAGTGAGCTCAGACGTGAGGAGCCGCAGCGCCGACAGCGACGCCGACAATCCGTGGCCGCCGCCAAGTGCGACGACGGACGGAGCGCTCTCCTGGGATCCTACGCCGGAGCGCGCGGCAGACGTGGCGGGAATCAGCGGCAGCGATCCGGTGAGGACCGCCACTATTCCCGCCCGAGGTCTCGGTGGTGTGCAGTCACCTGCACGCGGGGCAACTGCGCAAGCCGCTGCGCAATCTCCTCGGTCACCGCAACAGAGCGGTGCTTGCCGCCCGTGCAGCCGACAGCAATCGTGGCATAGTGCTTATTCTCGCGGCGATAGCCCTCAAGGACGGGCTCGAGGGCGTTCACGTACCGGTCTATGAACTCGGCCGCGCCGTTCGCCTCGAGGACATAATCCCGGACAGGTTCATCCATGCCGGTCTGCGGCCGGAGTACGGGCACCCAGTGAGGGTTCGGGATGAAGCGGACATCCGCGACGAAGTTGGCGTCGACAGGCAAACCGTACTTGAAGCCAAAGCTCATGACGTTCAACCGCAGGACGATCGGACCTGAGTCCGAGAACAGTTCAGTGATGGTCGTTGCGAGTGCGTGCACGTTCAGCTGGGTGGTGTCCACCACCAGATCCGATGCGTGCTTGAGTTCCTGCAGCACCTCCCGTTCCGCCGAGATGCCGTCCAGGATACGGCCGTCCCCCTGGAGGGGATGCGGCCGCCGTCCCTGCTCGAAACGCCGCACCAGGGTGTTGTCTGCCGCATCGAGAAACAGGACCCGGTAGGTGATCCCCGCCGTCCGGAGCGCTGCCAGGGACCCCTGCACGTCTTGGAACAGTTCCTTGCTCCGCACGTCGATGACGACCGCGAGCTTCGGTATGGACTCCGGGGTACGGGACACGATCTCGGTGAGGGTGCTCAGCATCTGCGGCGGAAGGTTCTCCACGACGTACCAGCCGTGGTCTTCCAGCGCGTTTGCCGCCGTACTGCGGCCGGCACCGGACATGCCCGTAACCACGAGCAGTTCGGATTCGGCAGGTTTGACCGGCGTTAGACCGTCAGTCTGGTTCATATGTTCGTTTTCCGTCCCACCATCACACGCAAAGGTGCGCCAGCCTCAGGGCCGGCGTCCACATCTACCCTAACTAAGAATCGAGTATTTCGCCGGTCGCCATGTTCACGGCAGCGACGGGCGTCCTGTCCACCCCTTCGCCGCTTCCGGGCGCGAGCTGATGCCGGATCACAGCGGCCAACGCAGGCCCGACGCCCTGCACCGCCTGCAGTTCCTCCGCACTTGCCGACCTGAGTTTTCGGACCGAGCCGAAGTGCTGCAACAGGGCGCGCCGTTTCGCAGGCCCGAGCCCGGGCACCTCGTCCAATACCGACACCGTCATTGATTTTCCACGCTTCTGGCGGTGGTACGCCAGCGCAAACCGGTGGGCCTCATCGCGGATGCGCTGGAGGAGGAACAATCCCTCCGAAGCGCGCGGCAGGATGACAGGAAAGTCCCCCTCAGGCAGCCAGACCTCTTCAAGCCGCTTCGCGAGGCCGATGACGAAGACGTCGTCGATTCCAAGGTCTGCCAGCGCACGTGCGGCCGCTCGCACCTGTGGCTGGCCGCCGTCCACCACCACGAGGTTGGGAGGGTAGGCGAACTTCTGGCGTGTTGGCGCTTTCGGCTCCGCGGGCACCGGGCTGCCGCCGCCGTCGTCGTCCTTGTGTCCGTCTTCATTTCCGTCTCCGGGCAGGGAATCCAGCGGGTTACTCTCGGCAAGATAGTTGCGGAATCTGCGCGAGATGACGTCATACATGGACGAGGTATCGTCGCGTGCGGCGTCGCCGTTGATGGAGAACCTGCGGTAGTCGGACTTGCGGGGCAGTCCGTCCTCAACCACGACCATCGACGCCACCACATTGGTGCCCTGGACATGCGAGATATCGAAGCATTCGATCCGCATCAGCGGCATGGGCAGATCCAGCGCTTCCTGCAACTCCTGCAGGGCAGCAGACCGCGTGGTGATGTCACCGGCACGACGGCTTTTGTGAAGCCTGAGGGAGTCGGCGGCGTTCTGCCTGACCGTACCGAGCAGAGTGGCTTTGTCCCCCCGCTGCGGCACCCGGATATCCACGCGGGCTCCTCGGAGCTGGTACAGCCATTCACGCATCTGTTCCTCGTTACTCGGCATCTCCGGAACGAGTACTTCGCGGGGAATCCGGTTGTTGCTGCTGTTACCCTCGCCGTACACCTGCTGTAGGAGGTGCTCAACGAGGTCCGCGGTGGTCATGTCCTCCACCTTTTCCACAATCCATCCGCGCTGACCGCGGATCCTTCCGCCGCGTACGTGGAAAACCTGGGCTGCAGCTTCGAGTTCATCCTCAGCGAGGGCGAACACGTCGGCGTCCGTGTCTTCACTGAGTACGACGGTGTTGCGTTCGAAGACCCTCTTCAACGCGGCGATGTCATCGCGGACACGTGCGGCCGACTCATAATCGAGTTCGGCAACCGCCGCGGACATTTTCTGTTCGAGCTCACGGATGAAGCGTCCAGCCTGTCCGGACATGAAGTCGCAGAACTGTACCGCGAGCTCGCGGTGGTCTTCCGGTGAGATGCGTCCCACGCAGGGGGCAGAACACTTGTCGATGTAGCCCAGCAGGCACGGCCGTCCCGAGCGTTCTGCTCGCTTGAAGACGCCGCTGCTGCACGTGCGCACAGGAAATACGCGGAGCAGGGTGTCGACCGTCTCCCGGATCGCTTTCGCCGGGTAAAAGGGACCGAAGTAGCGGGTGTCCTTGCGCCGGTCACCGCGCATGACCTGCACTCGAGGGTACTTTTCCCCCAACGTGACCGCCAGATAGGGGTAGGACTTGTCATCCCGGAACATCACGTTGAAGCGCGGATTGAATTCCTTGATCCAGGTGTACTCCAGCTGGAGCGCCTCAAGCTCACTGCCGACGACCGTCCACTCAACACTTGACGCAGTGTGCACCATGGCCCGGGTGCGCGGCATCAACCCCTGTGGATTCGAGAAATAGGAGTTAAGCCTGGAGCGAAGGTTCTTCGCCTTGCCGACGTAAACTACCCGCCGATGCTGGTCGCGAAACCGATACACCCCGGGATCCTGCGGGATCTCGCCGGCTTTCGGGCGGTACGTTGCTGGATCTGCCACCCGAATATCCTACCGGCGTGCCGCTACTGAACTGTCGGCTACCGAGCCGTCGGTGCCGGAGCGTGTTCGGGCAGCCGGGCGTCATTCGGCCGGACCCACGTTGTAACCGGCGGCCCTGGCCTGGCCGGTCAGCGCCGCTATGGCGTCCATGATCGTATCGGTGGCCTGCCTGCGTGCCGGCAGGGAGTGGTCCGGGCCTGTCCGCTCGAAATACAGCGGCTTGCCGATCTTCATGGTGAAGTGTTGTGGACGGATCCAGCGGCTGCCCGCCGGCTGGAGCCGATCCGTACCGAGCAGCCCCACCGGCACCACCGGCGCACCGGTGGTAAGCGCGAGCCAACCCACGCCGGTCCTCCCCCGGTACAGCAGTCCGTCGCGGGATCGTGTCCCTTCCGGGTAAATGCCGACGCCGTCTCCCGCCTCCAGCATGCCGAGCAGGGTCTTGAGCGCTTGGACGCTTGCTGCCTGTTGGCCCCGCTGGACGGGAATCGATCCGACTCCCTCAAAGAACGAGCGCATAAGCGCGCCTTTCATGCCGGTGCCTGTGAAGTACTCCGCTTTGGCGAAGAACGCCACGGGACGCGGCATGAGGGCCTGCACCAGGACGCTGTCGAGAAATGACAGGTGGTTGGGGGCAACGATGAACCCACCGCCGGGCGGTACGTTCTCAAGTCCTTGGACGGTGGGCCGGCACAGACCGGCGATCAGGCCGCGGGTGCTGCTGCGCGTGAGGTCATAGACGCCCACGGGTCACCGCCCGGGCCGGCTCCGCGTACGCAAGGATGTGTTCGAGCAGACTGCCCGCCGTGGACACCATCGTGGCGGGCCCGGCTGCCTCAAACTCCCGTTCGCTGCCGAATCCCCACGCGACCGCGATGCAGTCTAAGCCGTTAGCTGCTGCGCCTTCAATGTCATGCACGCGGTCACCGACCATAAGCGCACGGTCGAAGTTACCTTGATGCGTGGCGAGTGCCTGCCCAATGATGGTTCGCTTGCCGTCCAGCGCAGCGCCCGCCAGCTCGTTGTCCGGTGAGCCGTGGATGGATGCGAAAAGGTTTGCCATTTCCTGGACTTCGAGGAGCTCGCGGGCAAGCGTTTCGGGTTTCTGCGTGGCGACGGCTACCAGATGCCCGCGGTTTACGAGTTCCGCGACCGCATCCGCTACGCCCGAATACGGCCTGCTCTGCGCCATTCCGTGGGCGCGATAGGCCGCGCGATAGAGAGAAATCACCTCGTCCACGCGGTTCTCGGGGACCTTCGCTATGTCCACGAGCGAGCGCACCAGCGCCGGCCCGACCATCCGACGCAGATCCGCCGGGCCAGGCACCGGCAGGCCGAGCTTACCCAGCGCCCCGGCGATCCCACCGGTAATTGCGCCCTCCGGGTCCACCAGCGTGCCGTCCAGGTCGAACAGAACGAGCAGGCGCGTATTCTTCACGGGGCAAGTTTCCCATAACGGCACCTCCGCCCGGAAATTGCATTCCTCATTCGGCATATGGTCAGGCGTTCAGAACCTCCGCCAGGAACTTGCCGGTGTAGCTCACCTCCGCGGCAGCGACCTGTTCCGGGGTTCCCGTGGCGATAATTTCACCACCGCCGGACCCACCGTCCGGGCCGAGGTCGATCACCCAGTCCGCACTCTTGATCACGTCGAGGTTGTGTTCAATGGTGATGACGGTGTTTCCCTTGTCCACAAGCCCCTGCAGGACCTGCAGCAACTTGCGGATGTCCTCGAAGTGCAGCCCTGTCGTGGGTTCATCGAGGACATAAACGCTGCGTCCATTCGAGCGCTTCTGCAGCTCGCTGGCCAGCTTCACGCGTTGAGCTTCACCACCGGAAAGGGTTGTGGCGGGCTGCCCGAGGCGGACATATCCCAGACCGACATCCACCAGGGTGGTGAGGTGGCGCGCTATCGGGGTGAAGGCTGCGAAGAACTCCGCTGCTTCCTCGATCGGCATGTCCAGCACATCGGCGATCGTCTTGCCCTTGTAGTGAACCTCAAGTGTTTCCCTGTTGTACCGCGCGCCCTGGCACACCTCGCAGGGCACGTAGACATCGGGCAGGAAGTTCATTTCGATCTTCAGCGTGCCGTCCCCCGAGCACGCCTCACACCGGCCGCCCTTGACGTTGAAGGAGAACCTGCCCGGCAGATAGCCGCGGACCTTCGCCTCCGTTGTCTCGGCGAACAGCTTTCGGATGTTGTCGAAGACCCCGGTGTAGGTAGCGGGATTCGAGCGCGGGGTCCTACCGATGGGACCCTGGTCAACGTGGATGACCTTGTCCAGGTGTTGCAGCCCATCGATTCTGCGGTGGCGTCCGGCCACCTGCTTTGCGCCGTTGAGCTTGTTTGCGAGCACCTTGTACAGGATCTCGTTCACCAGCGTGGACTTGCCCGACCCGCTGACGCCGGTCACCGCGGTCAGAACTCCCAGAGGGAAGGTGGCATCCACGCCCTTCAGGTTATGTTCGCGGGCGCCCACAACTTTGAGTTGGCGGGAGCGGTCAATCTTGCGGCGTTTGGCCGGCATCTCGATCTTCCGCCGCCCTGAAAGATAGTCGCCGGTGATGGACCTCTCGTTCAGGAGGAGATCCTCGAGAGAGCCGGAGTGGACAACCTCCCCGCCGTGTTCCCCTGCACCCGGTCCGATGTCGACGATCCAGTCTGCCTCGTTGATGGTGTCTTCATCGTGTTCCACCACGATCAACGTGTTGCCCAGGTTACGCAGCCGGGTCAGGGTTTCGATGAGACGCCGGTTGTCCCGCTGGTGGAGGCCGATGGAGGGTTCATCAAGGACGTACAGCACGCCCACCAGACCGGAGCCGATCTGGGTGGCAAGGCGGATCCGCTGCGCCTCGCCGCCCGAGAGGGTTCCTGCTGCCCGTTCAAGGTTCAGGTATTCGAGCCCGACATCGAGCAGGAACCGCAGCCGCGCCTGGATCTCCTTGAGGACCTGGGAGGCAATCTGCGCCTCGCGCCCCGTGAGGACGAGGTTATTCAGGAAGTCACTGCACTCGCGCATAGGCAGAGCGGCTACTTCGGCGATGGACCGCCCGTTGATCAGTACGGACAGCGATGCCGGATTGAGGCGTGCTCCACCGCATTCCGGGCAGGGAATCTGCCGCATGTATTCCTCGTAGCGGTCCCGCGCGTAGTCGGACTCCGTCTCGAGGTGCTTGCGGTGGATGTACTGGACAGCACCCTCGAAGCCCGTGCTGTACTTCCGCTCGCGGCCGAAACGGTTGCGGTACTGCACCACTACCTTGTGGTCCTTGCCATACAGTGCGGCGTCCCGGGCATGCGCCGGCAGCTTCTTCCAGGGGGTGTCCATGGAGAAGTCGAGTTCCTTGGACAGTCCCTCGAGCAGGCGTGTCCAGTACTCGAGCGTTGCTGTACCCAGTGCCCATGGGGCGATGGCTCCCTCGCCGAGGGCGAGGTCCGGGTTGGGAACGACGAGTTCTTCATCCACCTCGAGTTTGGTGCCGATGCCGGTGCACGCTGGGCACGCGCCGAAGGGATTGTTGAAGGAGAACGACCGTGGCTCGATCTCGTCGATCGCAAGTGGGTGCTCGTTGGGACATGCCAGATTCTCCGAAAAGGCGCGCAGCCGGAGCGGGTCCCCGGACTCCAGATCAACGAAGTCAGCCAGTACGCGCCCCTCGGCGAGGTTGAGCGCCGTTTCAATTGAATCGGTGAGCCGTTGCCGGACCCCGCCCTTGATCACCAGGCGGTCGACGACCACTTCGATGGTGTGTTTGAACTGCTTGCCCAGTTTGGGCGGATCAGTCAGCTGAACAAGATCGCCGTCCACGCGGGCACGGGAATAACCCTTTGCTGCCAGGTCCTGGAAGAGATCGACGAACTCACCTTTACGGCCGCGCACCACGGGCGCGAGGACCTGAAAACGGGTACCCTCGTCCAGCTCCATGAGCTGGTCGACAATCTGCTGCGGCGTCTGCTTGATGACGGCCTCGCCGCATACCGGGCAGTGCGGCCTGCCGACGCGGGCCCATAGCAGCCGCATGTAGTCGTAAATCTCTGTAATGGTACCGACGGTGGACCGCGGGTTCTTGCTCGTGGACTTCTGGTCGATCGACACCGCGGGTGAGAGGCCCTCGATGAAATCCACGTCAGGCTTGTCCACCTGCCCGAGGAACTGCCGGGCGTAGGCGGAGAGCGACTCGACGTAGCGGCGCTGTCCCTCGGCAAAGATGGTGTCGAAAGCCAGGGAAGACTTGCCGGAGCCGGAGAGCCCGGTGAAGACGATCATCGCGTCCCGCGGCAGGTCCAGATCGACGTTGCGCAGGTTGTGTTCCCTTGCACCCTTGACAATGAGCCGCGAAAGATCCTGGGGCAGCTTGTCAGGGTTGGAGAGACCGGAATCCACGGAGGTTGCTATAGACACCATTACACTTTAGGGGAAACGCCGTTCGAAGACATATTCGAACGCGGGTATTGGCGGCGTGTCGTGCTGAATGTTCACCGACGGCGCAGAGCCGCACGCAGGTAGGAGACTGCTTCTTCCTCCGTAAGCCCATTCGCCTTGATGAGCCTGGCATATTCCGCGGCTCCCTCCGCGGCCTTGCGCCGTGCTTCATCCCCCGCGGCCGCCACCACCGTACCGGCGCGCGAACGGGTGACGACAATGTGTGCCTGTTCCAGTTCCCGGTAGGCGCGTGCCACGGTGTTGACAGCCACACCCAGATGACCAGCAAGGGTGCGGACAGGAGGAAGTCGTGTACCCACCGGGAGCGAGCCGTCATTAGCAGCGTCCAGAATCTGTACACGCAACTGCTCGTACGGCGGCACAGAGCTGGCCGGATCGATCCGCAGCCACGCCGATACATCAGAATTCACGGTGCGCGCTCCTGGACGACAGTGGAAGGGTGCTCACATTCTGCCACGCGGTCCGCAGCATCACCATCGGTACTAGGGTTGGACCATGTATGACCTCACCGACGTGACCATCCGTTCCTGCTCAGTCAGCGAAATGGACAACAACGTCTACCTCATTACCGCGAAGACCACCGGCGCCCAGGTTCTCATCGACGCTGCCGACGACGCTCCGGCCATCGAACGCCTGCTTGCCGACGGCGCTCAGGACACCGGCGTCCCCGCCAAGCTTGCCCTTGTCATCACCACGCACTCGCACTGGGATCATGTGCGTGCGCTGGCAGACGTTGTACGTGCCACAGGAGCCCGCACTGCTGCCGGCGCCGACGATGTTGATGACATCGCAGTCCCCACCGACGTCCCACTCGCCCATGGCGATGTGGGCACCTTTGACGGCTTCACCCTGGAAGCAATCTCGCTACGCGGACACACTCCCGGGTCCATCGCGCTGGCGTACCGGGACCCGAACGGTCCCGTGCACCTGTTCACCGGCGATTCCCTCTTCCCGGGCGGCGTTGGGAACACGGGCGGAGACGCGCAGCGTTTCGAGTCCCTTTACTCCGACGTGGTTGAGCGCATCTTCAACACGTTCGACGACGATACGATCGTGCATCCTGGTCATGGGAAGCCGACCACCCTCGGTGCGGAGCGGCCGTCCCTCGCCCAGTGGCGTTCACGCGGCTGGTGAGATGCCAGTGCTCGATCTGGTGCCCACAGCGAAGATCCGCCTGAACGCAAGCAGCGTGCCGCCGTCCGGTCCCGGCACCTACGCCGCGGAAAGCATTGCGGCGTAGGTGCGCTCAAACTCTGCTGCGTCAGCAGCCGGAAGGGCTGCGAGAATCGGCCGCAGCCCAGTGCCGCGCACCCATTCCAGCACCGGATCCGCTCCGGTGAGCAGATGCTGGTAGGTGGTCTCCCAGATATCGGCCTCCAAACCGGCCCCGCGCAGGAGCCGGTGGTAGTCCTCCGGTGGGCTGACGACGTCGTCGTGCCTCAGGATA
Organism: Arthrobacter sp. Soil782; assembly: GCF_001428435.1. Lineage (GTDB taxonomy): Bacteria > Actinomycetota > Actinomycetes > Actinomycetales > Micrococcaceae > Arthrobacter_D > Arthrobacter_D parietis. Next base: position 277,555 of record NZ_LMSO01000007.1, on the reverse strand, counting down.
GAGCCCAGTTGCTGATTCCAGCGCTCGGACTCCGCCAGCCTGCGCATCAGCACGTGGGAGGGCGCCGTACTGTGCGGGGTCCCAGCGCATCGGCCAAGCACATCGCGGGCCTCAACGGATAGGCTGGGAGGACATGAACATCCAGGAGCACCTCCGCCAGATCGAGCGCCCAGGCACACCCGACGCTGACGCCGTGTACACGGCCTTCCATTCGTGGTCCGCGAGCACCGGGCTCACCCTGTATCCCGCACAGGACGAGGCCGTTCTTGAGCTCATATCGGGCAACAACGTAATCCTCGCGACCCCCACCGGATCCGGAAAGTCGCTGGTGGCCGTCGCCGCGCATTTCCACGCTGTCGCTGAAGGGCGCAGGAGCTACTACACAGCGCCGATCAAGGCGCTGGTCTCGGAGAAGTTCTTTGCCCTGTGCGCCATCTTCGGCGCCGAGAATGTCGGCATGGTGACCGGTGATTCCGCAGTGAACCAGGACGCTCCAATCATCTGTTGCACCGCGGAGATCCTCGCGAACATCGCCCTGCGTGAGGGCGCTAGGGCCGATGTCGGCACCGTCGTCATGGACGAGTTTCACTTCTACGCTGATCCTCAGCGCGGCTGGGCCTGGCAGGTGTCGCTGCTTGAGCTGCCGCAGGCCCAATTCCTCCTGATGTCCGCGACTCTCGGCGACGTCGAGCGCTTTGAAAAAGACCTGACGGAACGTACCGGCCGTTCAACGGTTCTTGTCAGCTCCGGTGACCGGCCGATCCCACTCAACTTCTACTACTCTGAAGACCCCCTCCAGGAAGCGCTCGAGGAATTACTCTCAACCCACCAGGCCCCCGTGTACGTAGTGCACTTCAGCCAGGCGGAAGCCATCGAGCGCGCGCAAAATCTGATGAGCATCAACGTGTGCACGCGTGAGGAGAAAGACAGGATCGCGGCGCTCATTGCCAGCTTCCGGTTCTCTTCCGGATTCGGCAAGACGCTGAACCGGCTGGTACGCCACGGAATCGGCGTGCACCACGCCGGCATGCTGCCGAAGTATCGGCGCCTGGTGGAGCAGCTTGCCCAGGCGGGCCTGCTGAAGGTGATCTGCGGTACCGACACCCTGGGTGTGGGCATCAACGTGCCGATCCGAACCGTCATGCTGACAGCCCTCAGCAAATACGACGGCGTCCGCACCCGACCACTCAACGTACGCGAATTCCACCAGATCGCCGGCCGGGCGGGGCGTGCCGGCTACGACACGTCCGGCACGGTGGTGGTTCAGGCGCCGGATCACGTCGTGGAGAACACCAAAGCCATGGCGAAGGCGGTCACGAAGTTCGGTGACGACCAGAAAAAGCTGCGGCAAGTGGTGCGCAAGAAGCCGCCGCAGGGGTTCGTGTCCTGGGGCAAACCCACCTACGACCGCCTGGTCGAGGGCACTCCGGAGCCGCTGGCCTCCAGCTTTGCCGTCAGCCACTCGATGCTGCTCAACCTGCTTGAACGCCCCGGCGATCCCCTCCATGCCGTCCAGAACCTGCTGCGGAACAACCACGAACCGCAGGCGCGGCAGTTCGCCCACCTCCGGCGGGCAATCAGCATCTATCGGGAGCTGGTGACCGCGGGTATCGTTGAGCGGCTGGCCGAACCGGATGAGGAAGGCAGAACGGTGCGGCTGCGGGTCCACCTGCAGGCCAACTTCGCACTGAATCAGCCGCTGTCCCCGTTCGCGCTCGCAAGTCTTGAGCTCCTCGACCCGGAGAGTCCCGCCTATGCGCTTGACGTCGTCTCCGTGATCGAAGCCACCCTCGAAAAGCCGCGACAGGTACTCAGCGCCCAGGAAAAGAAGGCACGCGGCGAAGCTGTCGCCGCCATGAAGGCGGACGGCCTCGACTACGACCAGCGGATGGCCCGGCTTGAGGAGATTTCGTATCCACAGCCGCTGGCTGAGCTCCTGCAGCACGCCTTCGACACCTACCGTTCAGGTGCTCCATGGCTCGGCGATTTCGAGCTCACGCCCAAATCCGTGGTGCGGGATATGTACGAGCGGGCCATGAATTTCGGTGAGTACGTTGCGTTCTACTCCCTCGCGCGATCGGAGGGGATCCTCCTGCGATACCTTGCCGACTGCTTCAAGGCCCTGCGCCAGACCGTCCCGCGGGACGCCCTCCGGGAGGACCTGACCGACATCATCGAATGGCTCGGCGAAATGATCCGTCAGGTGGACTCGAGCCTGCTTGACGAATGGGAGCAGTTGGCGGCCGGCGCTGCCTCGTCCGATACCGGAACTGTCGATCTGCCGCCGGAGCCGGATTCTGTCACGTCGAATGAGCGTGCATTCCGGGTAATGGTGCGCAACGAGATGTTCCAGCGCGTTCAGCTGTTCGCTGACGAGGATGAGGAAGCACTCGGCCGGCTGGACGAGTCATCGGGCTGGGACGCGGCGCGCTGGGCTGAGGCCATGGACGGATACTTCGACGCCCATGATGACATTGACGACGGCCCGAACGCACGCGGTCCGGCGCTGCTCATCATCAAGCAGCTTCCTGACCGCTGGGAAGTACGGCAGATTTTCAAGGACCCGTCCGGAGACCAGGACTGGGGCATCAACGCGGTGGTGGATCTGGCAGCCTCCGACGACGCCGGCTTCCCCGTTCTCGTCATCACGTCCGTTGGCGGTCCCTGATCCTACTAGGCTTGTGAACCATGACTCCCATCCGCGAAGCACGCCGGGACGACGTGCCCACCATCCTGCAACTGATCCACGACCTCGCGGTCTATGAAAAGGAACCGGACGCCGTGCGCAACACGGTGGAAGGGCTCGAGGAAGCCCTCTTCGGTCCCAACCCGCGTATCTTCGCCCATATCGCTGAGGACGACGGCGGTGTTCAGGGATTCGCTCTCTGGTTCCTGAATTACTCCACGTGGGAGGGCGTCCACGGCATCTACCTCGAGGACCTTTATGTTCGCCCGGAAGCCCGGGGTTCCGGTTACGGGAAAGCACTGCTCCAGACGCTCGCGGGCATCGCTGCCGAACGGGGCTATGCCCGGGTGGAATGGTCAGTGCTCAACTGGAATGAACCGTCCATTCAGTTCTACCGGAGCCTCGGTGCCCAGGCGCAGGACGAGTGGTCAACCTTCAGGCTGACAGGAGCACCGCTGGCCGCCTTCGCTGGAACCGGCGCGTGAGCTCCGCGGCGCACCACACCGGACCGACGCACGTAATGCGCGGTGTCCGAAGCACCGCCCACCGTTTCCGGGTTCCGCTCGACCACAAGGATCCAGCTGGAGAGCACATCTCCCTCTTCGCCCGGGAATACAGTTCCACGGACCACTCCGACGCCGACGCTGCCCGGCTTCCCTGGCTGTTGTTCCTGCAGGGCGGGCCCGGTGTGCGCGGCAACCGCACCACGCAGCTGTCCGGTTGGATGAAGGCAGCCGCCAGGGACTTCCGGATCCTGATGCTGGACCAGCGGGGTACGGGCTTCTCCACGCCGGCCGATTCGGTGACCCTGCCGCAACGTGGCAGCCCCGCTGAGCAGGCCGCGTACCTGCGGCATTTCCGTGCTGATTCCATCGTCGCCGACGCTGAGCTGATGCGTGCCGCGCTGGGCTCGGCGCCGTGGACAGTGTTCGGGCAAAGCTTCGGCGGATTCTGCACACTCTCCTACCTTTCCCTGGCGCCCGAGGGAATGGACCGTGCCCTGATCACCGGCGGGCTGGCGCCCCTTGCAGGGCCTCCGGAGGGCGTCTACCGCTCAACTTTCAGGCGGGTGGCGGCGCGCAATGCCGAATACTTCACCCGCTACCCCGAGGACAGGGCAGCCGTCACGCGCATTATGCGGCACCTGGATCGGGTGGAGGAGTTCCTGCCCACCGGTGAGCGCCTGACTCCGCAACGTTTCCAGATGGTCGGCTCATTCCTGGGTGGTAACACGCGGGTCGATGCGCTGCACTATTTGCTGGAGGATGCCTTCGCTGATGCTTCCGGCGCGGATCGCCTCTCCCCCGTCTTCCTGGACCAGCTCCCGGCGGTCGTGAGCAGGCGCTCGAATCCGCTCTATGCGCTCCTCCACGAATCCATCTACTGTCAGGGACAGGCCTCCAACTGGGCTGCCCTGCGCGTGCTGGAGCAATTTCCCGAGTTTGCACCCGATGCCCCTGACCCACTGCTCACCGGAGAGATGGTCTACCCCTGGTACTTCGATGAGGACCCTTCACTGGTTCCGCTGAAGGAAACGGCTGAGCTGATCGCCGCTGTGGACGATTGGGGCCCGCTGTACGACGTGCAGCGGCTGGCCGCCAATACCGTTCCCGCTGCCGCAGCAGTCTATACCGACGACATCTACGTGGACCGGGACTTATCCCTTGAGACAGCAGTCTCGGTCCGGGGCCTGCAGGTGTGGGAGACCGCTGACTTCCACCACGACGGAATTTCCGACGACGGCGATGCCATCTTCTCGCGCCTGCTCGCGATGACCCGCACGGCCTAGAGTCTCCTTCAACGCCGAAGGCGCCGGTCCTGCACAGCAGGACCGGCGCCTTTCGCGCTGCTACTCAGCCGCGCTGTTGTTAAGCCGCGTTCAGGACTCCGGACCGCCGGTGCGCGCCCGCTCGGCGTCGGCAGCGAGTTCAGCGTCGAGCTTTGCGCGCTTGCCGGCCGGGCTCAGCAGGCTCGCAACGACGGCGATGACGATTGTCGCGACAATGAATGCCAGTGAAACGAACGTCGGAATCACGGGAGCCCATTCAATGTGCTGGCCGCCGTTGATGAACGGCAGTTCATTTTCATGCATCGCGTGCAGGATCAATTTCACGCCGATGAAGGCAAGGATGATCGAGAGCGCGTGCTTGAGGAAGACCAGCCGGGTCATAAGACCGCCCAGCAGGAAGTAGAGCTGGCGCAGCCCCATCAGCGCAAAGAGGTTCGCTGTGAACACGATGAAGGCGCTTTCGGTGAGTCCGAAAATGGCTGGGATGGAGTCGACCGCGAACAGCAGGTCTGTCAGTCCGATCGTGATGAACACGATCAGCATCGGGGTAAAGACCTTCTTGCCGTTCACCACGGTGCGGATCTTGCCGCCGTCGTAGTGCTCGGACATGGGAAGCACACCGCGCAGCTTGGTGATGAGCTTGTTCTCTTTGTCCTCTTCCTCCTCGCCCGAATCCTTTGCCTGGTGGTAGGCGGTCCATAGGAGGAAGGCACCGAAGATGTAGAAGATCCAGGAGAAGTTGCTGATCAGCGCAGCGCCGAGCAGAATGAAAATTCCACGCAGGATCAGCGCGATGATGATGCCCACCATCAGCACTTCCTGCTGGTATTTCCTCGGTACGGAGAACCTCGCCATGATGATGATGAAGACGAAGAGGTTATCGATGCTCAGGCTGTACTCGGTTACCCAGCCTGCGACGAATTGACCTCCGTATTCAGGGCCTGTGACAGCAAACATGACGGCCGCAAAGACCAGTGCAAGTCCCACATAGAACGCAACCCAGAGGCCGGCTTCCTTCATGGAGGGCTCGTGCGGACGCTTCACGACCAGCAGAAGGTCCAGCAGGAGGATTACTCCCAGGACGACAAAGGTGCCTATTTCAAAGGCAAGGGGCAGTTCAAGCACAAGGGACCCTTTCAAAGGTACAACGGAATTTCGCAAGTCTCTCCGTCGCAACCAAGTGTGCGACCGCTACGCCCGGCCGGCCGTCGTCGGCCTGCGTGTTGACGTTCGTAGCGCGAAAGGATACTCCCCTACGTTCCTTCCATCGTACCCGCGTTCGGAACGGAAGGGGAAACGTGGAGTGCCTCAGGGATGGTGCGCGGCCAGGGCCGCAACGTGCGCCACAATTCCCGGCTCGGTCCAGTAGTCACTGTGACTGCGTACGATTCCATCGGCGCGCGGGTCCGGCAGTTCACGGTTGGCGGCGTGCGGAATGGGAAACCCGACGGGGTCGGTATCCCGCCAGAAATTCGTCCAGGTCCGTGTGCCGTCCGCAACGTCGGCGAGCAGTTCCGGTGAAAAGGTACGAGGGAAGAACGCTGCGTACACGGACCCGATGGGCGAGCCGGACGTGACGAGGTGCGGATGCGCTTCCGCCATCCGTGAGCGGGCTACGAGCCACGCGCAGAGCACCGATCCCTGGCTGTGCGCCACGAGCACCACCTCGCCCCCGGAGTGGCGGTTCGTCAGTTCGGCGATACCTGCAACGGCCGCGTCCCGGTAGGACGATCCCGCCAGCGGGTGGTCGCGGACGGGCCAGAAGCCTGCGACGTCGGCAATTTTGCCCAGTACCTCCCGCAGGGTCCGGAGCTGCCCGAGCAAGACCACCAGCACCACCACCGCCCCGGCGATCTGCAGCAGCAGGATAGCCAGAGCCAGCCACGGACCGCCGAGCCTGCCCTCGCCGAGGGCAACCGCCGTCGTCATCGTCATCAGTGCCAATACCACGGCGAACGGGAGAATCCCGGGCAGCAGTCGCGGTGCCGCTGCACAGACATCATGCCACCAGCGCCCGCGCGCGGCCTTGCCGCCGGTCACCGGCGGCAGCCCCAGCCGCCGCTCCATGGCCAGCACGACGGCGGTAGCCACCAGCGCAGCCGCTGCGGCGATAAGCGCGAGGAACGGGAAGAGATCGAGCCGGCTGTCCCCGGGATCGACCGGATTGTCGTAGGAAAGCAGGATGCCGGAATGCGGTTGGGGCGCATGAACCCGGCCAAACAGGCCGGTGATATAACCGAGCAGGTTGTCGACGAGCATGCGGACGAGCGCAGTGACCCCGTGCAAGAGGGGTAGGGACACGGCAAGCAGGACGCCCGCAGCAGCAAGTGGGGCGTTGGGACTGCTGCCGTTGTGAAAACCGGCGTTGCTGCGGATGGCCAGCACCAGAGCCACGAGAAACCCGATGGCGATACTGAGTGCTATCCACAGGGCCATCGCGTCGAGCCGCGAGGCACCCCCCGGTATGGGGGTGGAGGGCCATCCCGGGTGGAGAAGCTGGGCCGGCGGCGCGACGCTCAGCAGGACACCGCTGCAGCCCACCACTGCCGCGTGAGCCAGCGGCAGTAGATGGCGGCGATGTTGCTCAGACTGCGCCATCACCACGGTCCGGTACCGGTGCGTCAACCACGCGGTGAGCAGGCCGGCAGCGATCAGCGGTACGGTTCGCAGTGTAGACGGCGGAAGGCTCACGTAGCGCAGGACCGTCTCGCAGAGCACGATCAGCCAGGCAAGCTGCGACAACGTGAGAGTTACTGCGATTACCCCGACGAGTGTTCGCAGAAGCACGGCCGGCGCAGCACCGGCACTAACCGGTTCCATCCGTCCGGCCACGTTCGCCAACGTGAAAGGGAACGCGAGATACCACAGGAAGCCCGTTTGTTTCCGGCGGGAACGCGACCAGTTGACGATGCGCAGCCGGTGGTCCGGCAGCGGAGGCGGCGTGGCAACCTGGACCCACGCATTCAGCGGCTTCTGAACGGGCAGCCCGAGACTGGTGTAGTACTCATGGTCCCCAATGCCGTGGACCCGGATCTCAGTGAATGACCTACTGCCGGTGCCGCCCTGTTCCGGCATGGATCAGGCGTGCCCGGCTGACTGCATCTGCCGCAGCTCCTTCTTCAGGTCCCCTACCTCATCACGCAAACGCGCTGCGAGCTCAAACTGGAGCTCTTCTGCCGCGGCATGCATTTGGGCGGTGAGCTGGCTAATCAGGTCTGTAAGGTCCTCTGCGGGGACCGCGGCCAGACCGTCATGCCGGATCGCTGAACCCTTGCCCTTCCCCTTGCCCTTGGCGGACTTCGCCGTCTTCTCCAGCAGCGCACGGGTATCGGCGTCTTCGCGGGCAATGGTGTCCGTGATGTCCGCGATGCGCTTGCGCAACGGTTGCGGATCCACGCCATGCTTGGTGTTGTAGGCCACCTGAATTTCACGACGGCGGTTGGTTTCCTCGATGGCCTTGGCCATCGAATCGGTGATCCTGTCCGCATACATGTGCACCTCGCCGGACACGTTACGGGCAGCACGGCCAATGGTCTGGATCAGCGAGGTCGAACTGCGGAGGAAGCCCTCCTTGTCTGCATCGAGGATGCTTACCAGGGAGACCTCCGGAAGGTCGAGACCTTCCCGCAACAGGTTGATACCGACCAGCACGTCGAAAGTGCCCATCCGGAGCTCACGCAGGAGCTCCACGCGGCGCAGGGTATCGACGTCGGAGTGGAGATACTCGACCTTCACCCCGTGCTCAAGCAGATAACCGGTGAGGTCTTCCGCCATCCGCTTGGTCAGCGTGGTGACCAGGACGCGCTCGTTTCGCTCCACCCGGATCTGGATTTCTCCGAGCAAGTCGTCGATCTGCCCCTTGCTGGGCTTGATGATGACTTCCGGGTCCACCAGGCCCGTGGGCCGGATGATCTGCTGGACGTAGCCGTCTGACTTGCTGAGCTCGTATTTTCCGGGCGTAGCCGACAGGTAGACGGTCTGGCCGATCCGCTCCAGGAATTCATCCCATTTCAGCGGCCGGTTGTCCATGGCGGACGGCAGGCGGAAACCATGATCCACCAGCGTGCGTTTGCGGGACATGTCTCCCTCATACATGGCACCGATCTGCGGGATGGTCACGTGGGACTCGTCCACGACCAGCAGGAAGTCGTCTGGGAAATAGTCAAGCAGGCAGTGTGGTGCGGTGCCGCCAATCCGGCCGTCGATGTGGCGTGAGTAGTTCTCGATGCCGTTGCAGAATCCCATCTGCTGCATCATCTCGAGGTCATAGGTGGTGCGCATGCGCAGCCGCTGAGCCTCGACGAGTTTGTTCTGCGATTCCAGCTCCTGAAGGCGTTCCCGCAGTTCATCCTCGATCCTGGTGATTGCCCGGCCCATCCGTTCCGGTCCGGCCACATAATGCGAGGCCGGGAAGACGTACATCTCCGTCTCCTCCCGGATGACCTCGCCCGTCAGCGGGTGCAGCGTGTAGATGCGCTCCACCTCGTCACCGAAGAACTCGATCCGGATTGCCTGCTCCTCGTACATGGGAATGATCTCGACCGTATCTCCGCGCACCCGGAAGGTGCCGCGGTGGAAGTCCATGTCATTGCGCACGTATTGCATTGCGACGAACTGGCGCAGCAGGTCATCCCGGTTCATTTCCTGGCCGCGCCGGAGCGTGACCATGGCGGCAACATATTCTTCGGGAGTCCCGAGGCCGTAGATGCAGGAGACCGTCGCCACCACCACTACGTCCCGCCGGGTCAGGAGGGCGTTGGTGGCAGAGTGCCGGAGCCGCTCCACTTCCTCGTTGATCGAGGAGTCCTTCTCAATGAAGGTATCGGTCTGCGGAACGTAGGCTTCTGGCTGGTAGTAGTCGTAATAGGAAACAAAATATTCAACCGCGTTGTTGGGCAGCAGCTCGCGGAACTCGTTGGCGAGCTGCGCGGCGAGGGTCTTGTTCTGCACCATCACCAGGGTGGGCCGCTGCACCTGCTCGATCAGCCAGGCCGTGGTTGCACTCTTGCCGGTACCGGTGGCGCCGAGGAGCACCACATCCTTCTCACCGGCGTTGATGCGCTCGGACAGTTCCTTGATGGCAGTGGGCTGATCGCCGGCCGGCTGGTACTCACTGATCACCTCGAAGGGCGCGACAACACGGTTGATCTCCTGCGCAAGACTCATAGTCTTACGTTACCGTCCACCTGCGGACAACGACCGTCCGCAGAGGTGCTCTTTGCTGGAGGCTGAACGGACTGCTCAACGTGGGAGGTACTGCTCGGGCGACCAGCCGGCGTCGTTCTTCCAGGTGGTCAACCTGGGCGCAGCGAACGTGGTGAACCAATCCTCCTTACGGGCGGCATAGCCGGCGATGGTGGCGTCGTCGCGGTGGATTGCGGCGCACCGTTCCTTCTCGGCCGCGTAGGCCGCGAGCATGTCCGGATTGGTTCGCAGCCAGTCGCGGAATGCCAGGGCGTACTCCCAGCCCGGTGAACCCGCCACACGGACGTGCAGGTTGACTGGACGCCCCGGATCAGCGTTGCAGTGCAGCCGCTTCTGCCACTTCTCGGGTTCCGGTACTTCCGCGGTGGGAGTGTCCTGCCAGATACCGGGAAGGCGTGGAAACCCCGCTTCAGCCAGACGGTCGGAAAGACCATCGGCATCCGAAACGGACGCCACTGTCAACTGCAGGTCCAGAACGTCCTTCGCCGGAAGCCCGGGAACGGAGGTGGAACCGATGTGTTCCACGCCCAGGACGCGCGGATCCACCCTTGTCAACCGCCGGATGAGCAGGGAGGCCTGGCGGGGCCAGTCCCCATCCTGAACCAGCACCGGCCCGCCCTGCCGTGCTGCCCGCTGCCGCTGGTCAATGTTGCGGGCGAAAGGAAGTATCCGCCTCGCCCACAAATGCTTGACCGCAGCGGCCAGGTCCGCGGGGTTTCCTGCATTGTGCAGCACCACGTCGGCTGCGGCATTGCGCGTCGAGGAGTCAGCCTGGGCCCCGATGCGTCCCAGTGCCTCCTGCTCGGTCATCGCGCGGTTCTCCATCATGCGGCGAACGCGCGTCTTTTGAGGGGCATCAATGACAAGCACCAGATGAAAGCTGTCCTCCTGTCCCGTTTCCACCAGGAGCGGGATGTCATGCACGACGACGGCACCAGCGGCGGCCGCGCGGGCGGCAGCCTCTGCTTTGGCCGCCTCTCGCCGGACGCGCGGGTGGATGATCGCGTTCAGTCGTGCCCGCCCACCGGGATCGGCGAATATCCGTGCACCGAGTGCCGGCCGGTCCAGCGAGCCGTCCGCGAGAAGCACTCCGCTTCCGAAGGCGTCCGCAACCTCCCGCAAACCCTCCGTGCCCGGCTCCACGACTGCCCGCGCAAGCTGGTCGGCATCGATGAGGACCGCTCCGAGTTCCTGCAGCGTCAACGCTGCCAGAGATTTGCCCGCGGCGATTCCACCCGTCAATCCAACCCTCAGCATGAACCCAAGGCTACCGCCGTCGTTGACCATTGGGAGCGCAGCGGCGCACGGGGTGCCTACACTTGGACGGTGAGTGAGACGGCGGGGACGATCGCGCGCTACACCACGATCGCCGGCCACCACCGACATGAGTTGGAGATCCGCCGCTCCCGCTTCATCAGAGTCCTGCATAGGGTGGAGACCGAAACTGATGTCGTGAATCTCATTCACGGCCCGCGACTGCAGGCCGGTTGGAGAATGAGTTGAGGCGAGCAGGCATGATCATTGCGGCGGTGGATTATGAAGGGACGTTCACCCGGCTGACCGTCGCGGTGCAGGGCGACCACGCAGCGCTGGATGCATTCCAGGGCATGCTGGCGGCGAACACCGCGGGAGGGCTGGCTGCGGAACCTGCGGGCTGGGAGTGGGCGGACTGTGTCTGACTTCCCCTTCACAGCGCTGCGGCGTCGGCCGGATATCGAGGCGGACAACCTTTTTGCTTACGATGCCACCGACAGACTGCTCCTCGACACCATGGTGGAACACCTGCCCGCCAGCGGCGCGGTCGCGGTAGTAGGTGATACCCATGGCGCGCTGACGTTGGGCGCACAACACCGGGGAGCGCGGAAAGTACACGTTCATCAGGACCCGGTCACCAGCGAACGCGCGTTGGACGCGAACGCCGCCCTGCTCGGTTTATCAGGGGAGTATGCCTTCCGCCCGCTGGGACCGGACCTGTTCGACGGCGCGACGCTGGTTCTGCTGCAGCTGCCACGTTCCCTGGAAGCACTCGAAGAGATTGCCTGGCACATCGCGGCCGCTGCCTCGCCCAACGTCACAGTGCTAGCGGGCGGCCGGGTGAAGCACATGACACCGGCCATGAACCAGATACTCGGCCGATACTTCGGGGCGGTAACAGCCGGCTTGGCGAGGCAGAAATCCCGCGTGCTCACCGCCACCGGTGCCCTGCCTGTTGGTGCCTGCCCTTTTCCCACCACAGCGGAGTACGACGTCGGCCTCCCCCGGCCGCTGCAGCTGCGGGCCTACGGAGGCACCTTCGGCGGCGCCAAACTGGATCCAGGGACGCGGCTGCTGCTGCAGCACCTTCATCATGCGCCGCCAGCTGCATCTGCCGTGGACCTCGGCTGCGGGAACGGCACTATCGCGGCGTATCTTGCGCTCACCCGTCCGTCGCTCCTGGTCACAGCGACTGACACCTCGGCGGCCGCTGTTGCCGCCACCAGAGCCACAGCCGAGGCCAACGGTGTCGGCGGGCAGGTCGTCGTCGTGCGCGAAGATGGGCTGTCAGGACGATCCGACGCCGGAGACGAACTCATCGTCCTGAATCCGCCATTCCACTCCGGGCACACCGTACATGCGGGAATTGCGTTGAAGCTGTTCGCGGAGGCAGGGCGCGCACTGCGACCGGGCGGTGAGCTGTGGGCGGTGTGGAACAGCCATCTGCACTACCGGCAGGCGCTCAAGAGGCTTGTAGGCCCAACCAGGCAAGTGGCACGGGACCCGCGGTTCACGGTCACCGTGTCAACGCGTACACGTTAGTTCCGAGGTACGGTCCGATTAACCGTACGGTCCGGTTAACGCAGGAAGCTCCCGCCCAGTGGGCGGAAGCTTCCTGCGTTGAAAGGACCTAGTTTCCGGTCAGCTTCTCACGGAGTGCTGCCAGCGCCTCGTCGGATGCGAGGGTACCGGTGCCGGCGCCCGCATTCGTTTCCGGAGCCGGCTCCGAGGAGTAGCTGGTCGTGCCGGAGTCTGCAGGCTCGTTAGCTGCAGCAGCGTCGTCATTAGCGTGCTGCTCGACCTGCTTCTTGTGGGACTCCCAGCGGGACTGAGCCTCAGCGTACTGGGCTTCCCAGGCCGCGCGCTGCGTCTCGTAGCCTTCAAGCCACTCGTTGGACTCGGGATCGAAGCCCTCGGGGTATTTGTAGTTGCCCTCTTCGTCGTACTCAGCGGCCATGCCGTAGAGAGCCGGATCGAATTCGGTGCTGTCGGCGTCGACGCCCTCGTTGGCCTGCTTGAGGGACAGCGAGATACGGCGGCGCTCGAGGTCGATGTCGATGACCTTCACGAACAGCTCATCACCTACGGAGACGACCTGCTCAGCCAGTTCAACGTGGCGGACAGCCAGCTCGGAGATGTGGACAAGGCCCTCGATGCCGTCTTCAACGCGTACGAACGCGCCGAACGGAACCAGCTTGGTGACCTTACCCGGAACAACCTGGCCCAGCGCGTGAGTGCGGGCGAAGGTCTGCCACGGATCTTCCTGCGTGGCCTTGAGCGACAGCGAAACGCGCTCGCGGTCCAGGTCAACCTCGAGAACCTCGACGGTTACTTCCTGACCAACCTCGACAACCTCGGACGGGTGGTCGATGTGCTTCCAGGACAGCTCGGAAACGTGAACCAGTCCATCTACGCCGCCCAAGTCAACGAAGGCACCGAAGTTGACGATGGAGGACACGACGCCCGGACGAACCTGGCCCTTTTCCAGCTTGTTGAGGAACGTGGAGCGAACCTCGGACTGGGTCTGCTCAAGCCAGGCACGGCGGGACAGCACAACATTGTTGCGGTTCTTGTCCAGCTCGATGATCTTGGCTTCGATCTGCTGACCGATGTACGGAGCGAGGTCGCGGACACGACGCATTTCCACGAGGGAAGCGGGGAGGAAGCCACGCAGGCCGATGTCGAGGATGAGACCACCCTTGACAACTTCGATGACCGTACCGGTGACGACGCCGTCTTCTTCCTTGACCTTCTCGATGTCGCCCCAGGCGCGCTCGTACTGCGCACGCTTCTTGGAGAGGATGAGGCGGCCTTCTTTGTCTTCCTTAGTGAGGACAAGCGCTTCAACCTCGTCACCAACGGAGACCACGTCTCCCGGATCGACATCGTGCTTGATGGAAAGCTCGCGGGAAGGGATGACACCTTCGGTTTTGTAACCGATGTCGAGCAGGACTTCGTCGCGGTCAACCTTGACAACCGTTCCTTCGACGAGATCTCCGTCGTTGAAGTACTTGATGGTGGCGTCAATAGCTGCGAGGAAGTCCTCAGCGGTGCCGATGTCGTTGATAGCGACCTGCGGGGCACCTGGCTTCTCGGTGGTGGTGATGGTCATGTAGTTGGGGCTCCGTTGTGGATTATGAGTTGATCCGGACTCTTGCGGAACCCCGCGGAAAGGCACACCAATATGTACCCACCGTGATGAGGAACCTGCCCGGATGCGGACAAATGGAAAATGAAAATATCAGATAAAGCTCATGCAGGACCCACCGTGCGTGGGACATGCTTACCCAGTCTAGCGTTGCGGCACAACGCCGGTCAAAGCGCCGGCCAGCGGCGCTGCGCAGTTCCTTGTATGGTGCAACGGTCGAACCTGCAACCCCTCGAATTAGAAGTGTGTGATGCAGTACGGCTGACGGGAATGGGCGAACAACCGGTCCGCACTCTCCAGTACGTCGGCAGAGTTGGCCCTGATCCGGCCGGCACTTGCCAGCGTCGATACGGTCACCCCACCGAGGTACAGCGATCCGAGCGCTGCGACATCCATGTCGAGGCCAACGGCGGCTTCAGCGCCAAGCCTCGTCACGTCAGCCTTGCCGCCCTTCACTTCCAGGAGGAAAGCACCGTGTGCATGGCCCAACGGATCTTGCACGTGGAGCACCACCGAACCGTCGTGCTCATACGCCCTTGCTTCGAGGGCAGCCACCGGATCAAGGATGCGCAGCCACAGCACGTCTTCGTCGGACTTCAGTTCACGGCAGCGCCGGTCCGCCAGGGCCCACGGCAGCGGGTCGGAAACGGACGCCATAGTGAAGGTGACCCGCTCGATCAGGTCAAGGGACCCGAGATACCGCCACAGCTCAAGGTAGGCCGCCTCGGACACGGCTACGAGGTCCTTCACGCGCATGGTGTACGGCGTTTTGTCCCAGCCGGCGAACGAGTAGGAGACAAAAGCGTCCGGGCGGCCGTCGGCGTCGTAATGGACAGCGGTGCGCAGCGCCTTGTCCGGCTGTGGGCGCTCCTCGCCCCACAAACCGGACGACCGGCGGGCGTACGCGTACTGGCGGCCGATCGATCCGAGCGTTCGGGCGTGGAAGCCGGCAAATATCTCCTGCGTGAGGTGGACGGCGGCGTCCGCGTCCACGACCTCCATCCGTCCGTACGGCGGGGACGTGACCGCATAGCGCTCGCGGACGTCCACCTCCACCGAGGCGGTGTGGGTTGCCGTTCCGAAACCGAACCGGCCATAGATTGTTGCTTCGGATGCGGTCAGCGCCGCAAGAGCATGCCCGCGGTCTGCCGCTCCCTGCAGGTCCTCCGTGATCATGCGGCGAAGGAGCCCCCGCCGGCGGTGGGTTGCCCGGACCGTGACGGCCGTGATCAGGTGCGCATCAAGGAATTTACCGCCGCCCACATTGAGCGAGTTCACCATGGTGCCGTAGGTGGCCACCGGAATGCGCGGGTTCCAGGCGTTGGGACCCGGTTTTTCGTCGTACGCACCCCAGAGAATGCGCCCGTCTGCCGCGTACGCCTCGGCGAGCTTCGGTAAATCCCCGGCCTCCAGCCGGGCCTCGTGGAAGCCGAAGCTCACGCCCTCGAACCAGGCGGCTAGTGCGCCGTCAGCGGACGTATCAGTATCCGCGTCCACGGAGAAGGTCTCGATACGGGGTACTGCGGTGTCGGTCTGCGTATGCGTGCTCACGAGAATCCACCCTAACCGTCCGCGCCCTGACGAACCACGCCTGGCAAGCCCCTGCGCCTAATGGGCAGCTTCGTGCCAGCTCGTACCGGTGCCTACCGAGACGTCGAGCGGAACGGATAGGTCCGCCGCGCCGGCCATTTCAGCACGGACCAGCTGCTCAACTTCATCCCGCTCGCCGGGAGCGATTTCGAGCACCAGTTCATCGTGTACCTGGAGCAGCATCCGGGAGGTGAGCCCCCGGGACCGCAGTTCATTCTCGACACCGAGCATAGCTTTCTTGATGATATCCGCTGCTGATCCCTGGATCGGTGCGTTCAATGCTGCGCGCTCTGCCATCTCCCGCAGCTGCCGGTTGTCGCTCGAAAGGTCCGGCAGATAGCGCCGCCTGCCCTCGATGGTGGAGGTGAAACCGTCCTTCCGCGCCTGCTCGACGATTCCGCGCAGGTAGTCCCTGACAGCCCCGAACCTATCGAAGTAGTCGCCCATCAAGGTGCGCGCCTCGTCCACAGAAATGGCCAGCTGCTTCGAGAGGCCGAAGGAGCTCAAGCCGTACACCAGCCCGTAGGACATGGCTTTGACCTTCGAGCGCATGGCGTTGGTGACGTCCTCCGGAGCCACGTGGAAGATGTGCGAACCGACGAAGCGGTGCAGGTCCTCCCCCTCGTTGAACGCCTCGATCAGGCCCTCATCACCGGAGAGGTGCGCCATGATCCTCATTTCGATCTGCGAATAATCGGCGGTCATCAGGGACTCGTAGCCCGGGCCCACCACGAACGCCTCCCGAATTCTCCGACCCTCATCGGAGCGGATCGGGATGTTCTGCAGGTTCGGATTCATGGAGGAAAGGCGCCCGGTGGCGGCGATCGTCTGAACGTACGTGGTGTGGATACGACCGTCGTCCGCCACTGATTTGCGTAGGCCCTCCACCGTCTGGCGGAGCTTCGAGGCGTCGCGATGCGCGAGCAGTTGCTCCAGAAAAGGGTGTCCCGTCTTGACGATCAGATCCGTCAGGGCGTCCGCGTCCGTCGAGTACCCGGTCTTGATCTTCTTCGTCTTCGGCAGCGCAAGCTCGTCGAACAGCACAGCCTGGAGCTGCTTGGGTGAGCCGAGATTGATTTCCTTGCCGATGATTCTGAAGGCTTCGGCGCTGGTGTTCGCCATGGTTGCAGAGAAGTCGTCGTAGAGGCGGTCCAGTCCGTCCACCGCGACGCTGATTCCCGTGAGCTCCATGCGGGCCAGAACCTCGGACAGGGGCAGTTCCAGGCCCGCGAGCAGCTGGTTGGCTCCGCGCTCCACCAGCTGGCCCGCGAAATGCCTGCTCAGCTCAAGAGCGGCGTAGGCAGCGGCAACGGCAGGCGTGGCGACGTCCTCTTCCTCAAGCGCCAGGGCCTGCTGACCGCCGGCGGCAGCCGCCGCCGTCGGGAGGGTGAGCTTCAGGTGGACCTGGCTGAGGTCAGCGAGTTCGTAGCTTCGTCGGTCGGGCTGGATGAGGTATCCGGAAATCGCAGTGTCATCGACCTCACCCGCAAGGGTGAAACCGCGGGCATGGAGCAGCTTGTAAGCCGCTTTGAAATCATGGACCACCTTGGGTGCATCCAGGTCCTGGAGCCACTGCGCGATGACGTGCTCCGCGTCAGCACCCAGTTCCTCGAACGGAACGTACACGGCTGCCGACGCCGTCACGAGCGCCACCCCGATAGCTTCCTCTCCCCCGCTCGTGGACCGCGTGACAACCTGCACTGCGGCTGTTGCCTGATTGGTTCCGTTGAACCACCGGGTCAGTTCAGCGGCCGCTGTGATGATTTGGTGCTCCGGCGGTGCCATCTCATCCCTGGCGATGTCCGGCTCTTCCTCTCCGAAGAGATCGAACAAGCGCTTCCTGAGCACATTGAACTGCAGCGCGTCGAACAGATCCTCGACGGCATCACGGTCAGGCCGCTGAGCGGCCGTGGCCTGCAGATCGACAGGGAGTTCCAGATCTGTCAGGAGGCGGTTCAGACGCCGGTTGCGCTTGACGTTCTCGATGTTCTCGCGGAGCGCATCGCCTACCTTGCCCCCGATGGCGTCGAGGTTCTCAATGATGCCCTCGAGGCCGCCATACTTCAGGATCCACTTGGCGGCTGTCTTCGGGCCTACTCCCGGAACGCCGGGGAGGTTGTCCGCCGTCTCCCCCACGAGCGCAGCGAGATCCGAGTACAGGTGAGGGGGAACGAAGTACTTCTCCTCCACGGCCTTGGCATCCATCTGCGGGATGTTGGTAACGCCCTGCTTGGGGTACAGGACCGTAACGCGGTCATTCACCAGCTGGAAAACATCGCGGTCCCCGCTGACTACCTGAACATCCCAGCCCCGCTCGGCCGCGCCGACTGCCAGAGTGGCCAGGACGTCATCAGCCTCGAAGCCTTCCATGGAGAGCGTGGGAATGCGCATGGTCTCGAGCACTTTGATGATGAGGTCAATCTGGCCGTGGAACTCCTCCGGCGTCCGCGAACGTCCGCCCTTGTACTCGGAGTATTCGGTATCCCGAAAGGTTGGCGTGTCGAGGTCGAAGGCAACGGCTACGTGCGTGGGCTCCTGGTCGCGCAACAGATTGATCAGCATGGCAGTGAACCCGTACACCGCGTTGGTGTGCTGGCCGGTGTCCGTGGAAAAGTTCTCGGCAGGCAGCGCGTAGAACGCCCGGAAAGCCATGGAATGGCCGTCAACGACCAGCAGGCGGGATCGCTCCAGCGTATTGACGGCAGCCGGCGCGGCGCCGGTCCCGACATCTGGTTGCACGCTGCCCTGCACGCCGGTGCGCTCGTCAGTCTGGACGGTTTGGTTTGTTTGGCTCACAGGTGCCAGCCTAGTTCCCATGGATGACAAATTCACTCCGGACGCAGGACCCGAGCGCTCCCACCCCTTCCTCGAGGAACTTACCGCCGCCGGCGTGCCGACGCACATGCACGACTGGCTACGGGGACATGGCATCGGCCGACTCGCCGCCAAGATGGGCATTGTTTTCCAGGAGATGAGTGCGGAGCGGATGGTCGCCACCATGCCTGTCGAGGGAAATCAGCAGGTAGCGGGCATCCTGCATGGCGGGGCGCATCTCGTCCTGGCGGAAACGCTCGGCTCCTTCGCAGCAGGAATCCATGCCGGGCCAGACCGGCAGGCAGTCGGCATCGAAATCGGCGCCACGCACCACCGGTCCGCCTCTGCCGGGCTGGTCACCGGCACCGCCGTCGCCATCCACCTGGGCCGCACCCTTGCCACGCATGAGGTGGTCATGACGGATGAGGAGGGGAAGCGGCTTTCCACTGCCCGTATCACCAATCTGATCAGGGACGTGCGCCAGCCAAACGGGTGAAGCTGCGCTCAGGCGTAGGCTGCGGACGCGGCGGTTCCGATGCCCAGCACCCCGAGGACGCCCCCGGATGAAATCTCCAGATTCCGGGTGACGCGCGGCCGGTTCAGCCAGGCGTTTGCCTTGGCCGCAACGAGGCACAGACCTGCCAGATAGACCAGCACGATGAGTCCGAGGGTTGCCCCAAGCAGCATGGTGACAGCGAAGACTGAACCGTCCTTGGGGAGGAACTGCGGCACCACGGCAAGGAAGAACAGTCCCACCTTCGGATTCAGCATCGTGGAGGTCAGCCCGGCTGCACACGAACTCCAGGCCCGCGCACCTGCCATCTCCGCGCCGTCCGGAACGACAGCCGAAGATCTCTTCCCGTCTCCCCGGATGGCTTTGATTCCCAGATAAACAAGGTAGATGCCGCCGAGCACTTTCAGCCCCCGGAACGCGACCGCTGACTGTTCGATGAGGGCCGCGAGACCGACGGCGACCAAACCGGCCCAGGCAAGGTAGCCGACGGCGGAGCCGAAGGAAGCGGCGACGCCGGAGGACAGCTTCCGGAGACTGAAGCGAAGAATGAGGAAGCTATCAGGGCCGGGCGTCACAGCCAGCACCACGCACAACCCGCAAAACGCCAGGTAGGAGGACATCGACATGTCTCCATTAGAAAGCATGTGGCGCCGTGATACCGCAATGAGTCGGAAGTACGACGTTTCAACCCGGCGGTGCCCGAAGTGGGACTCGAACCCACACACCTTTCGATACTGCATTTTGAGTGCAGCGCGTCTGCCAATTCCGCCATTCGGGCCGTTCAATGCACCCAACGTGAGTTCCATGACTCATGAACCCCCGGGTGCGCGAATCTACTCTACATGCCGATAGGCTGTTCCAGTGAACCGGTGCACCGTGCCTTTTCGGCTGCGCTGCTGCACTCGGAAAACGCAGAATCATTGAACGCATACCTAGGAGCCACCAGTGTCTCAAAACCGCGACTCAGCTAACTCGAGCCCGGCGCGGCGCGTGATTGTCGCTGAGGACGAAACCCTCATACGCCTCGACATCGTGGAGATCCTGCGCGGCGAGGGCTATGACGTTGTCGCCGAGGCGGATAACGGCGAGAAGGCCGTTGAGCTGGCCAAGGAACATAAGCCGGACCTTGTGCTGATGGATGTGAAGATGCCGGTCATGGACGGAATCACCGCCGCTGAGCAGATCGTGAAGGCCCGCATAGCGCCGGTAGTTCTTCTGACTGCCTTCAGCCAGAAGGAGCTCGTGGAGCGCGCCCGTGACGCCGGCGCAATGGCCTACGTGGTCAAGCCCTTCACGCCTGCTGATCTGGTTCCTGCTATCGAAATCGCTCTCTCCCGCCACGAGGAAATCAAGGCCCTGGAGAACGAGGTCTCCGACCTCCAGGAGCAGTTCGCCACGCGCAAGCTTGTTGAGCGCGCAAAGAGCCTGCTCACCACGAAGATGGGGCTTACCGAGCCTGAGGCCTTCCGCTGGATCCAGAAGACGTCCATGGACCGCCGTCTGAGCATGCGCGAAGTTGCAGAAACCATCATCAACCAGGTCAACTAACCTCCACAACGCAGAGAAGGGACCTTGCCGCTGAGGCAAGGTCCCTTCTTCAGTTCGGATTCAGTTCCTGGGCAGAGATTTACTTGTGCTTGTTCTTGACCGGCCAGGGACCGACCTTCTCCTTGCTGGGCGAGTAGTGGTCAGGCAATTGTCCAGCGTCCGCGATGTCGCCGACCTTGTGAACCTTGATGGAGTTCGTTGAGCCGGACTGGCCGGGAGGCGACCCGGCAGCGATGACCACGAGGTCATTCAGGTCCACCAGCTTCTGCTCGAAAAGCACCCGGTCCACCTGGGCGGTCATCTGGTCGGTGTGTTCCGCGTACTCAACGAGCATCGGCTGGACACCCCAGATCAGCGACATCGTGTTGAGAGTTGACTGCGACGGAGTGAAGGCGAAGACAGGCTTCGTCGGGCGAAGGCGGGACAGGCGGCGTGCGGAGTCGCCTGACTGGGTGAAGGTACAGATGTACTTCGCATCGAGCTGGTCGGCGATTTCCACGGCTGCGCGCGTAATGGCGCCACCGCGGGTCTTAGGCTTGCTGCCCAGCGGGGGTACGCGGTCAAGTCCATGCTTCTCGGTGGACTCGATGATGTCCGCCATGGTGCGCACCGTCTCGATCGGGTACTTTCCAACGCTTGTCTCTCCGGACAGCATGACCGCGTCAGCGCCGTCGAGCACTGCATTGGCGCAGTCCGAAGCTTCGGCGCGGGTAGGACGGGGATTGTCGATCATTGACTCGAGCACCTGGGTGGCGACGATGACCGGCTTGGCCCAGCGGCGGGCGAGTTCAACGGCTCGCTTCTGCACAATGGGGACGTCCTGAAGCGGCAGCTCCACACCGAGATCGCCTCGCGCCACCATGATGGCGTCGAAGGCATCGATGATCTCTTCTATAGCGTCGACAGCCTGCGGCTTCTCGATTTTGGCGATGACCGGAACGCGCCGGCCCTCCTCATCCATGATCTCGTGGACGCGGTCGACGTCGGCTGCATTCCGTACGAAGGACAGCGCCACCATGTCGACGCCACGCTGGATCGCCCAACGGAGGTCTTCCTCGTCCTTGTCGCTCAACGCCGGAACATTGACTGCCACACCGGGCAGGTTGATGCCCTTGTTGTTGGAGACTGGGCCGCCCACGGTGACCTCGGCGGTTACCTTGGTGTCGTCGACCGCAACGGCGACCATCGCTACCTTGCCGTCGTCGATCAGCAGGGTGTCGCCGACGTTGACATCCTGCGGCAGTCCCTTGTGGGTGGTCGAGCAGATCTCGGCGGTGCCCTCGACGTCCTCGGTGGTGATGGTGAACGTGTCACCCGGAAGCAGTACGTGGGGTCCGTCAACGAAGCGGCCCAGCCGGATCTTAGGGCCCTGCAGATCCGCGAAGATTCCAACGGGGCGGCCGAGTTCCTCAGCCGCCTTCCGTACAAATTCGTAGGTCTGGTTGTGCACGGTGTGGTCACCGTGACTCATGTTCATACGGGCGACATCCACCCCGGCCTCAAGTACTGCGAGGGTGTTCTCATAGCTCGCGATTGCCGGGCCGAAGGTGGCCACTATCTTTGCGCGTCTCATAAACCTTGCCTGTCGTTTCGTGTTCGTGGATTGCTGTGCGCTCTAGGCGTCCTGGGAACTACAGGACGTTGAGCGCGCGGTCTGTCGGTGCTACCGGCGCGGGCAGCTTGGTCTGGCCCATCAGCCACTGATCAACCGCAGCCGCGCACGCACGCCCCTCAGCGATGGCCCAGACGATGAGGGATTGTCCGCGTCCCGCATCGCCTGCAACGAAGATTCCAGGCGTGTTGGTCATGTAGTACCCATCGCGCTCAACGTTACCGCGCCCGTCAAAAGCCGCGTCGAGCTGGTCAGCGATTCCGGCAGGCTCCGGGCCCGTGAACCCCAGTGCGAGGAACACCAGGTCCGCGGGGATATCCCGCTCGCTTCCGGGCTTCGGGAGCCTCTTCCCGTTGCTGAATTCGGTTTCGGCGACACGCACGGCGGTGAGCTTGCCGTTCTCACCGACAAATTCGACCGTTGACGCCAGATAGGTACGCTCACCGCCCTCCTCGTGCGCGCTTGCTACCTCGAACAACGTGGGGAAAGTAGGCCAGGGCTGGTTGGCCATGCGCTCAATTGGCGGCTGCTGCCCGATTGCCAGAGTGGTGACCGAGGCTGCTTTATGCCGGTGAGCGGTGCCGATGCAGTCGGCGCCGGTGTCACCGCCGCCGAGAATGACGACGTGCTTGCCCTCGGCATGAATCTGGTCCTCGATCTCCTCCCCCGCGACAACCCGGTTCGATTCAACGAGGTACTCCATGGCGAAATGCACGCCGTCGAGATCGCGGCCGGGAATCGGCAGATCGCGCGGTACCGTTGCACCGGTTGAGATTACGACGGCGTCATAGCGGCGGCGCAGCTGGTCCCAACTGATGTCACGGCCTACCTCGACACCCGCCCGGAAGCGCGTCCCCTCCGCCTTCATCTGGTCAAGTCGCCGGTCGAGCTGGATCTTCTCCATCTTGAAGTCCGGGATCCCGTAGCGCAGGAGACCGCCGATGCGATCATCGCGCTCGTAGACCGCGACTGTGTGCCCCGCCCGGGTGAGCTGCTGCGCTGCGGCAAGGCCCGCCGGGCCCGAGCCGACGACGGCGACGGTCTTGCCCGTCAGCCGCTCCGGCGGGTGGGGGTGGACCCAATCGTTGTCGAACGCCTCGTCGATGATCGAAACCTCGACCTGCTTGATCGTGACCGGAGGCTGGTTGATCCCGAGAACGCAGGACGCCTCACAGGGAGCAGGGCACAGCCGTCCGGTGAACTCCGGAAAATTGTTGGTGGCGTGCAACCGGTCGATTGCCTCGCGGCCCTTGTCCCGCCACATCAGGTCATTCCACTCCGGAATGAGGTTCCCCAGCGGGCAGCCCTGGTGACAAAACGGGATGCCGCAGTCCATGCACCGGCCGGCCTGGCTCTTCAGCACACCCTTTTCCTGGGCCTCATACACTTCCTTCCAGTCCATGATCCGGACCGGAACGGGCCTGCGCGGCTGCGTCTGCCGCTCGCGTACCTTCATGAATCCGCGTGGGTCAGCCACCGGTAACCTCCAAAATTCTGTTCCAGACCTCTTCCCCGTCAGGGTCGAGCCCCTCTTCGATGGCAGCGGCGCGGGCGTCGAGGACACGTGCGAAGTCACGCGGCAGCACCTTGGTCAGGCGGGGCACGGTGCTCTCGATATCCTCAAGCAGCTTCGCTGCGAGAGGCGACCCGGTCTCCTCCTGGTGACGGAGCAGCAACTGGCGGACAATCTCGATATCCTCGGCGTCCAGTTCCTCCAGCTTCAGTTCGCCGCTGTTCAGCGCCTGCACATTCAGGCGGGATTCATCGAGGTCGAGGACGTAGGCGGTGCCTCCGGACATACCGGCGCCGAAGTTCCGCCCGGTGCGCCCAAGGATCAGTGTCTGCCCACCGGTCATGTACTCGCATCCGTGGTCGCCGATTCCCTCGACAACGGCTGTGGCGCCGGAGTTGCGCACCAGGAAACGCTCCCCCACCTGTCCGCGGAGGAAGATCTCGCCGCTTGTCGCGCCGTAGCCGATGACGTTCCCTGCAATAACATTGCGTTCCGCCGCAAAGACGTTCGCGCGATCCGGACGCACAATGATGCGCCCGCCGGACAGGCCCTTGCCGACGTAGTCATTCGAGTCGCCCAGCAGCCGCAAGGTGATGCCGGCCGGAAGGAAGGCTCCAAGTGACTGGCCCGCCTGGCCGGTCAGCGTGACATCGATGGTGTCCGTTGCGAGGGTCTCCGTACCGAACCGTCGGGTGACCTCGTAGCCCAGCATGGTGCCGACCGAGCGGTCGGTGTTGACGACGTCGAGTGTGATGCGGACCGGCGCGCGGTGGTTCAGCGCGTCGCTGCTCATATCAATGAGCTTGTTGTCGAAGTGCTGGTCCAGCTCGTGGTTCTGCACGATCAAATTCCGGCGCGGTGCATCCTCTCCGAATTCGTTTCCGCGCAGGATGGGATCGAGATCCAGCCCGTCGGCCTTCCAGTGCCGAACGGCACGCTGAACGTCAAGCACTTCATTGTGGCCGATCGCCTCAGCCAGCGTCCTGAAACCGAGTTCGGCGAGCAGTTCGCGGACTTCCTCGGCGATGAACTCGAAGAAGTTCACCACGAACTCCGGCTTGCCGGTGAAGCGGCTGCGCAGTTCCGGGTTCTGCGTTGCCACGCCTACCGGGCAGGTGTCCAGATGGCACACGCGCATCATGATGCAGCCCGAAACCACGAGCGGTGCGGTTGCGAACCCGAACTCCTCGCCGCCGAGCAACGCTGCGATCAGGACGTCACGACCGGTCTTGAGCTGCCCGTCAACCTGGACCACCACGCGCTCGCGCAGGCCGTTGAGCATCAGCGTCTGCTGAGTCTCAGCCACGCCGAGCTCCCAGGGGACGCCCGCATGCTTCAGCGAGTTGAGCGGGCTGGCACCCGTTCCGCCATCATGCCCGGAAATGAGTACGACGTCGGCCTTCGCCTTTGTGACGCCGGCAGCCACTGTGCCGATCCCGACCTCTGAAACCAGCTTCACGTGGACCCGCGCTGAGGTATTGGCGCGCTTCAGGTCATAGATCAGCTGCGCGAGATCCTCGATCGAGTAGATGTCGTGATGCGGGGGCGGTGAGATCAACGCGACCCCGGGTGTGGAGTGCCTCGTCCGGGCAACCCACGGATAGACCTTCTGGCTCATCAGCTGGCCGCCCTCGCCGGGCTTGGCTCCCTGCGCCATCTTGATCTGGATGTCGTCAGCGTTGGTCAGGTAGAGGCTGGTGACGCCGAACCGTCCCGATGCAACCTGCTTGATCGCCGAGCGACGCTCAGGATCCAGCAGCCGCTCCACGTCCTCGCCGCCTTCACCGGTGTTGGACTTTGCGCCCAGACGGTTCATGGCGATGGCAAGGGTCTCGTGGGCCTCCTGGGAGATGGACCCGTAGCTCATGGCGCCGGTGGAGAAACGCTTGACGATGCTCGATACCGGCTCTACTTCATCGAGCGGTACCGGCGGCCGCAGCCCTTCTTTGAAACCGAGCAGGCCGCGCAGGGTCATCAGCTCGCGGGACTGGTCGTCAACACCCTTGGTGTAGGACTTGAAAATGTCGTAGCGGCGTTCACGCGTGGCGTGCTGCAGTCGGAACACCGTTTCGGGATTGAACAGGTGCGGCGGGCCTTCCCGGCGCCACTGGTATTCGCCGCCATTGTCCAGGCTGCGGTACGGGTCTTCGATCCCGTCCTGCGGGTACGCGAACTCGTGACGCGCCGCTGCCTCGGCAGCAACCACGTCCAGCCCGACGCCGCCCAACTGGGTCTGCGTGCCGTGGAAGTATTCGTCCACCAACTCCTGCGCGAGCCCGAGGGCTTCGAAGGTCTGCGCGCCGCAGTAGGAGCTGACGGTGGAGATACCCATCTTGGACATGATCTTCAGCACGCCCTTGCCGAGGCCCTTGATCAGGTTCGCGACAGCCTGCTCCGCGGTGACGCCGGTGATGTCCCCATTGCGGACGAGTTCCTCGCAGCTTTCCATGGCGAGGTAAGGGTTGATGGCGGACGCACCGTAACCGATGAGCACCGCAACATGGTGCACTTCCCGAACGTCGCCGGCTTCGACTACCAGGGACGTCTTGGTCCGCGTGGCGCTCTTCAGCAGGTGGTGGTGAACGGCGCTGGTCAGCAGCAGCGACGGGATCGGAGCCCACTGCGCGTTGGAGTCGCGGTCCGAGAGCACCACGTATTGGATGCCGCGGTTGATTGCGCTGGAAACCTGCTCACAGATTTCCGCAAGCCGGGCGCGCAGGGATGCTTCGCCGCCGTCGACCCTGTACAGACCGCGCACGCGGACGGTGAGGCGGTCGCCCTCGTCGGATTCAAGGTTGGCGATCTTCGCCAACTCATCATTGTTGATGACCGGGAAGGTCAGCGCGATCTGCTTCGAGCGCACCTGCCTGGCGGAGAGCAGGTTTCCGTCGGGACCAATGGTGACGCCCATCGAGGTGACCAGCTCCTCGCGGATCGCATCCAGCGGCGGGTTGGTGACCTGCGCGAAGGACTGAACAAAGTAGTCGAACAGAAGGCGCGGCCGCTTGGACAGGACAGCGATCGGCGTGTCCGAACCCATTGCGCCCAGCGGCTCCGCACCAGCCTTTGCCATGGGTCCGAGCAGGATGCGCAGTTCCTCCTGCGTGTAGCCGAAGGTACGCTGCCGGCGGTTGATCGAAGCCTTGGTATGTACAACGTGCTCGCGTTCAGGCAGGTCCTTCAGGTCGATCAGGTTTTCCTTCACCCACTCACCCCACGGGTTGGCCGCCGCGACCTCGGCTTTGACCTCCTGGTCCTCAATGATGCGGCCGTCCTCCGTGTCAACGAGGAACATCTTGCCGGGTGATACGCGCCCTTTTCGCACGATCTTGGAGGGTTCGACGTCGATGACGCCGACTTCGGAGGCAAGGACGACAAGACCGTCT
Source organism: Arthrobacter sp. Soil782 (assembly GCF_001428435.1). Lineage (GTDB taxonomy): Bacteria > Actinomycetota > Actinomycetes > Actinomycetales > Micrococcaceae > Arthrobacter_D > Arthrobacter_D parietis. The sequence goes on along the minus strand of NZ_LMSO01000007.1, from coordinate 250,496 downwards.
TCCATCACCCAATACCGGGCGGGGCGAAGGCCGTTGCGGTCCAGCACCGCACCGACAAGCCGTCCATCCGTGAAGGAAACCGCTGCCGGGCCGTCCCAGGGCTCCATGAGCATCGAGTGGTACTGGTAGAAGGCGCGCCGTGCCGGGTCCATGGACGTGTGGTTTTCCCACGCCTCCGGGATCATCATCATGATCGCGTGCGTAATGGGGCGTCCGGCCAGGGTCAGCAGTTCCGCTACCTCATCGAAGGACGCGGAGTCTGAGGCGCCCGGGGTGCAAATGGGGAACAGTTCCTCGGGCGAATCGCCCAACAGGGGGTTGGCAAGCTGCGATTGCCGCGCACGCATCCAGTTCCGGTTGCCCTTGACGGTGTTGATTTCCCCGTTGTGCGCAATGGCGCGGAAAGGCTGCGCCAACGGCCACGAAGGAAAGGTGTTCGTAGAAAAGCGCGAGTGGACAATGCCGAGCTTGGTTTTGAAGCGCGGGTCTGACAGGTCCGGGTAGAAAGGCTCGAGTTGCGCCGTCGTCAGCATTCCCTTGTAGACCATGGTCTTGGACGACAGCGAGGGAAAATACACGCCGTACTTGTTCTGGGCCCGCTTGCGCAGACGGAAGGCCCTGGCATCAAGATCCTGGGCTGTGCCGGCAACGGGTGCGATGAACAACTGCACGAAGTGCGGCATGCAGGCCCTGGCCATGGATCCGACGAGGTCAACGGTGACGGGAACCTCTCGCCAGCCGAGAACCAAAAGGCCTTCGGACTCGGCAAGGCTCTCGATCCCGGCACGGGCAGTTGCCTCTTCGCCGGCCTCGGCTGGAAGGAAGGCGGTGCCGACGGCGTAGGTACCGGCGGCGGGAAGCTCGAAGTCAACGACCGCGCGGAAGAATTCGTCAGGAACCTGGGTGAGGAGGCCCGCGCCGTCGCCCGTTCCCTCGTCAGCCCCTACGGCGCCGCGATGTTCGAGGTTGCGCAGGGCGGTGAGCGCTGCATCAACGATGTCGTGGCCCGGCTCCCCGCGGAGCGTGGCAATGACGGCCAGACCGCAGGCGTCCTTCTCGTTTTCCGGGTTGTAAAGTCCGGATGCCTTCGGGTATGACGCGAACCGCGTGAACGGCGATTCGCTGTGGGTCGCCTTCGGAGGCAAACCAGTGATGGGTGCAGTCATAGATAGAGTCCTTCCCCCATGATGGAGCGTCGGGAGGGGACAGCTTCGGCCCCGGGCGCGCCTTCCCCTTCAGGGAAGCGCTTCATTTTCCTTGTCCACATTGTAGAACCGCCACACCGCACGCCGGCAGAGATTGCGGACATGAATTGACGGCGGTACTGCCTGGTCAAGCGCGGTACGGGGCGGAAGCCTGTGAGCCAGCTGGTATACCGAGCAGAGCCACGACGCTGTGACAGTGTCTTGAGCTAGGGCGGTGGCCCAGCTGGACGCTAGTTTCGGGGATCTGATTCCCGGGGTTCCTCGGGGGCAAGTCCAGCGGAGGCAGGCGTACCCGAGGCGTCTTTTATTTCTGGAAGATTAGCACGCCCCGGCTCTGTCCCAGCCGATGTGTCCGAACTCTGGACGTCTGTGCCCGATCCGTTATCTGCCGCTGCGTGCTCGGTCTCGTCGTTGTCCGTGCCGACTGGAGCGCGTCCGGGCAGGTGGACGGAGTGCTCGGTTACGCCCCGCTGCTTCACTGACAGGTACGCGAAAATGGCGAGCGAGACGATCAGCACTAGTACGCTCGTCCACACGTTCAGACGCTGGGTCACCCCGAGAATGGTGATCATTTCGGCGTCGTCGATCCGCAGGGCTTCAATCCAGACCCGGCCCGCCGTGTAATAGGCGGCGTACAGCCAGAACATGCGCCCGCCGCGCAGCTTGAATTTGCGGTCCAGGAGCAGCAGGAGTGCAACGCCTGCCAGGTTCCAGAGCGATTCATACAGGAAGGTGGGGTGGAACAGCGTTCCCGGATCCGCACCCGCGGGGAAGTTGGGGTTGTCGGCGTCGATCTCGAGTCCCCACGGCAGATCGGTTGGCGCACCGAACAGTTCCTGGTTGAACCAGTTACCCCAACGGCCGATTGCCTGCGCGAGCAGGACTCCGGGCGCAGCAGCGTCCGCAAAGGCCGCGAGTCTGACGCCGGCGCGGCGGCAGCCTATCCAGGCTCCGACCGCTCCGAGGGCAACGGCACCCCAGATTCCCAGGCCGCCTTCCCAGATCCGGGGTATGCGCGAGAGATCTCCGTCAGGCCCGAAATACGCGTCCGGTGAGGAAAAGACGTGGTAGAGGCGCCCGCCGATCAGCCCGAAAGGAACAGCCCAGATGGCAACATCCCAGACGACGTCGGGGTTGCCGCCGTAGCGCTTCCAACGGGCCGAGGTGAGTAGCAGCGCAACGATGATGCCGGTGAGGATGCAGAGCGCGTACGCATGGATAGTGGCTGGACCGATCGAGAAGCTGGCCCATTCTGCGGGCGGGCTGGGGATGCTGGCGGGGATCATGGTCAGCCCTTTCCGGTTCCGGTGCTCAGGTCTTTCGCCAGTGCGGCCACGGAGGGAACGCCGCCATCACGCAGGGCTGCAACGAGGGCGGTGCCGACAATCACCCCGTCCGCATAAGCCCCGATCTCCCGGACATGTTCAGCAGTGGACACTCCGAGTCCCACACAGGCCCGCTCAGCACCGGCTTGGTGGGCCGCTGCAACAACCTCGCGCGCAGCCGAGCTGACCGAGGAACGGGCGCCTGTAATGCCCATGATGGACACGGCGTAGACAAATCCCCGCGTTGAATCGACCGTGGACTGCATGCGTTCAGGAGAGCTTGAGGGAGCGACCAGGAACACGCGGTCGAGCCCGAACTCTTCCGAGACAGCCATCCACTCGGCTGCCTCGTCCGGAACGAGGTCAGGCGTGATGAGTCCGGCTCCTCCGGCTGCGGCCAGGCGGCCGGCGAACTCACGGACTCCCATGCGCATGACGGGGTTCCAGTAGGTCATAACGAGGACTGCCGCATCTGTTCGTCTGGTGATTCCCTCGACAACGTCGAAGATCTGACGCACGGTGAAGCCGTTCTGCAGCGCCTCGACAGTCGCCTGCTGAATGACTGCACCGTCCATCACGGGGTCCGAGTAGGGAATCCCGATCTCGATCAGATCCACGCCGTTTTCCGCGAGTGCGACTGCGGCGTCAATTGTGGTCTGCACGTCGGGGAACCCGGCCGGAAGGTAGCCGATGAGGGCTGTGCGTCCCTCAGCACGGGCACGCTCGATTGCGGCGGCTGACTTGCTCATGGTTCCGGTGCTCACAGTTGTTCGCCTTCCGCGCCGATCTCGGCTTCCGCGCTGTCCTCGGGCAACAGGTCAAACCATTCCGCGGCTGTGGCCACATCCTTGTCGCCACGGCCGGAGAGGTTCACGATGATGATCTTCTCCCGCGGATCCCCACCTTCCGCAGCCAGGCGCTGGCCCACTTTCAGTGTCCCCGCCAGCGCATGCGCGGACTCGATGGCGGGGATGATGCCCTCGGTGCGGCACAGCAGGCGGAAGGCTTCCATGGCTTCAGCGTCTGTGATCGGTTCATAACTGGCTCTGCCGATGTCTGCAAGGAACGCGTGCTCCGGGCCGACTCCCGGGTAGTCCAGGCCGGCGGAGATGGAGTGCGACTCGACGGTTTGCCCATCGTCATCCTGCATCAGGTACGAGCGCGCACCATGAAGGACGCCCGGCCGTCCGAGCGTGATTGTGGCAGCATGGCGTCCGGTGTCAACGCCGTCCCCGCCTGCCTCAAATCCGTAGAGGGCAACTTCGCGATCATCGAGGAAGCCGTGGAAAATTCCGATGGCATTGGAGCCGCCGCCGATGCAGGCACAGACGGCATCCGGCAAGCGGCCCGCAAGATCGAGGATCTGCTCGCGTGCTTCTTCTCCGATCACCTCATGGAAATAGCGCACCATTGCCGGGAAGGGGTGGGCGCCGGCAGCCGTTCCGAGGAGGTAGTGCGTAGTCTGCACGTTGGCCACCCAATCACGCAGTGCGTCGTTGATGGCGTCTTTCAGCGTCTGCGATCCGTTGGTGACGGGAATGACTTCCGCTCCCAGAAGCTGCATGCGTGCGACGTTAAGCGCCTGCCTCCGGCAGTCCTCCGCACCCATATAGACAACACATTCGAGGCCGAGCAGGGCGGCGGCGGTGGCGCTGGCCACTCCATGCTGGCCGGCACCCGTTTCAGCGATCACGCGGGTCTTTCCCATCCGCTTGGCCAGCAGGGCCTGACCCAACACGTTGTTGATCTTGTGCGATCCGGTGTGGTTGAGGTCCTCACGCTTGAGGAATACCCGTACGCCGCCCGCGTGCTCTGCAAAACGGTGCGCTTCCGTCAGCAGGGACGGCCTGCCGGAGTAGGACCGGTTGAGTTCGGCTACCTGGGCCAGGAAGTCCGGATCAGCTTTGGCCTTGTCGAAGGTATCTTCCAGTTCATCCAGGGCGGCGATCAGCGACTCGGGCATCCAGCGTCCGCCGTACGCGCCGAAGTACGGGCCCTGCGCATGGCGCAGCGATCCCCCGGCGAGAAACGCTTCTGCGGCGCCGTCAGTTGCAGCCTGCGGCTGTGGGGTTTCAGTCATGAACCTGTCGTCCTGTCGTGATGGGGTGCGGCCGTCCGCGCTGGCGGGAACTGCCTCAGTGATGCAATCTCAGTGGCGCAATGCCGCGCCTGCGCGGGTGAACTCGTCAACCGTGGCCTCCGGGTTGGAGTGGCTGACCAGCGCCTCGCCGACGAGCACCGCACGCGCGCCCTGCGCTACATAGCTTTCGACGTCGGAGATGTCCCGGACGCCTGATTCGGCAACTACAACCGCACCGGAAGGAATGAGCCCGGCAAGTTCCGGGAAGACGGAGCGGTCAATATCCAGCGTTTTGAGGTTGCGCACATTCACGCCGATGATGCGGGCACCGACGGCCACCGCGCGTTGCACTTCCTCAGCGGTATGCGTTTCGACGAGAGCGTGCATGCCTAGCTGTTCGGTGAGTTCGAGGAAGGAGGCGAGCGTGGCGTCGTCGAGCGCTGCAACGATCAGCAGGATCAGATCCGCGCCATGCGCGCGTGCTTCCCAGATCTGGTACTCGTCCACCGTGAAATCCTTGCGCAGGATCGGCAGGTTCACGACCGCACGGACGGCGTCGAGATCTGCCAGCGATCCGCCGAAGCGCCGCTCCTCGGTAAGGACACTGATCACCGAGGCGCCGCCTCGCTCATAGGCCGCAGCCAGCTCAGCTGGATCCCGGATTGCTGACAGTTCGCCTTTGGACGGACTCTTCCGCTTCACCTCGGCGATGACGCTGACACCCTCGGCCTGCGAAGCCAGCGCGGCATACGCGTTCCGAGGCGCAGATGCCTGCTCGGCGAGGATACGAACCTCTTCAAGCGGAAGAAGAATCTTGCGTGCATCGAGATCCTCCCGGACCCCGAGGATGATGTCGTCGAGAACGCTCACTTAGTGCCCGGTGTTCTTGAGCCTGTGGCCGCCGACCCCGAACCCTGCCTTCTTGAGGATGATTCCGAGCGCGAGGCCGATCACCATAATGAGGATGCCGATCCAGAACAGGATGGTTCCGGCATCCAGGTTGCCCTCGGTGCTTGCGAAGATGTAGGCGAACGCGGACAGTGCCGCGCCGGCAAGCATCACGAAGACACAGGTCCACGCCGCCGGGCTGTTGCCGTGTCCGATGGTCTCATCATGGACGGAGGAATGCTCAGCCATCGGGGTTTGGTTGGAACGGGTCTCGGGCGCGGTCTTAGCCATGGCGTATCTCCTTGTGCTGTGGTCTGGTGTCCATTCTGCCATTGATTCAGCAGGCCGTTGATTCAGCAAGCCGTTGATTCAGCACGGCACTGATTCAGGGCCGCGCTGAATACTCGAGGGCACTCAGCCTGTCGGATCCTCACCCCGGCTGAGGCTGTCCCAGCTGTCTATCTCGTCAGCATTGGTGTCCGCCTTCGCCTGCGGGTTCCGGGTGGGCGAGGAATCCTGCCGGTTTTCGTAGCGACGGGCCGTTTGCCAGCCGCGGCCGGCGATGAGCAGCCAGACAGCACAGAGCACCAGCAACAGCCCCGCCACGGCGGCCAGCCACGGCATGGCGGTGGCCGTGACGGATGCGCCGTCCTGGCTGGTGACGCCGAGAGATTCTCCGATTGCGGGTGCCGCGGCGCTCCCTGGATCGGTGGCGACAGCCAAGCTGCTGAGGGCAATGCCGGCGCCGGCAACGGTCAGAATGACAGCGATGATCCACCGCGCGATGCGGCCGGCAATCGATGCTGCCAGCGCCGCGGCCAGACCCACCAGCGCGAATGCGGTCACAGCTGTGGCTGCATCTGAGCCTGCCACTTCAATGGAAGGGGTTTGCACCCCGGATTGCGGCAGGGCCACCGACAACCAGGTCTGGGTGGTACTGCCGAAGGCGGCCAGTGCCGAGGCGACCGTCGCGAGGACGAGAAAGCCCCTGCGACGCAGGGCGGGTGTGCGGGAGACGGCAGGAGCGCCTGACTGGGAGGACGCGCTCACGGAGAGCCCGCCCCCGTACCGGTTACCGGATGAAGGCTCGCGGCGATCAGCGCGGCGCGCAGCGGAGCTGCGGCCTTGTTAACCGTTTCCTGTGCCTCGGCCTCCAGGCTGGAATCGGCAACAATCCCACCGCCGGCCTGAACATAGGCGCGGTTGTCGCGCAGCAGTGCTGAGCGGATGGCGATGGCCATGTCCATGTCACCGGCGAAATCGAAGTAGCCCACAACTCCCCCATAGATGCCCCGCTTGTGCGGTTCAAGTTCATCAAGCAGCCGGAGCGCGCGCGGTTTGGGCGCTCCGGACAGGGTCCCGGCCGGAAAAGTCGCTGCGAGCACGTCATAGGCGGACCGCTCCGGGGCCAGTTCCCCGACGACGGTGGACACCAGGTGCATAATGTGGCTGAACCGCTCTACCTCCATGAACTGAGTGACGTCCACTGTTCCCGGCCGGCATACCTTCGAGATGTCATTGCGTGCCAGGTCCACCAGCATGAGATGTTCCGCACGCTCCTTCTCGTCAGCGAGGAGTTCCTCCGCGAGGGCACGGTCCTGTTCGGCTGTCCTACCGCGCGGCCGGGACCCGGCGATGGGGTGGGTGATGACTTCTGAGCCGTTGACGGTGACGAGCGCTTCGGGTGAAGAGCCTACGATCGAATACGGCCGTCCAGTTGGATCCTCAAGGCTGAACAGGTACATATACGGGCTGGGGTTGGTGGTCCGCAGCACCCGGTAGACATCCAGCGCTGACGCATCGCAGTCCAGTTCAAACCGGCGCGAGATGACAACCTGGAATACCTCGCCGTCCACGATGGCTTCCTTGCCGCGCTCGATCGCCGCCAGGTACCGGTCGCGATCCCAGCGTTCACGCACGCGGGACATCAGCGCTGCACTGTCGGTTGCGCCGCCGGCCAAAATTGACACCGGCTGATCCGAGGCGGAGGCGAGTCGCTGCAGCATGCCGCGGAGGCGTGCAACGGCGTCGTGCCAGGCTTCGTCAACGCGGTCCGGGGAATTGTCATAGTTGATGGCATTGGCCACCAGCGTCACCTTGCCGCCTGCATTGTCGTGAATGGCCATGTCGGTGACGAGGTTCATGGCCAGTTCGGGCAGATCGAGGTCGTCTTCGGGCGGAGAGGTGAGCCGTTCCCAGTGACGGACCGATTCCCAGCCGATGAAGCCGACCATACCGGAGGTGAAGGGCGGAAGTCCGTCGAAGCGTGCGGTCTGGAGTTCCTCGACGGTGCGCCGGAGTGCTTCGACCGGATTGCCATCCACAGGAACTCCCGCGGGGGGCTCGCCAAGCCAGCAGGCCTCACCACCCCTGGTGGTGAGAGTTGCCCGCGAATTCACGCCGATGAACGAGTACCGCGACCACACTCCGCCCTCAGCAGCGGATTCCATGAGGAACGTACCGGGGTGGCCATCTGCCAGTTTGCGGTAGATCCCGATCGGCGTGTGCGCGTCGTCAAGCACCATCAGGCGGACAGGAATCACCCGCCGGTCCCGGGCAAGGGCGCGGAACTCCTCCAGGCCTGGGCTGATTACTCCGAGCTCGTCCATGTCATGCGCTTCCTGAATCTCGCGTCCATCCGCAACGGCGGGCGGACTGTTGGTCTCCTGATGCAAACGGTATGGCTCACGCGGAGCCGACGACGGCGGCAAGCTCCCTACCGTCGAAACAGGTCCGCGTGCCGGTGTGACACGCCGCGCCGACCTGGTGCACCCGCACCAGCAGGGCATCGCCGTCGCAGTCCAGCGAAACCGACTTCACATACTGGACGTGGCCGGAAGTGTCGCCCTTGCGCCAGTATTCCTGCCGCGACCGCGAGTAGAAGGTGACGCGGCCGCTGGTCAGGGTTCGCCGCAGCGCTTCTTCATCCATCCAGCCCAGCATCAGGACATCCCCGGTGTCGTGTTCCTGGACGACGGCCGCAACGAGACCGGAAGCGTCTTTCTTGAGTGCGTGGGCCACCGCGGGATCGAGCCCGGGTGTTTCACCGGCGACGGAAGGAGGATCGGGTTCGGGGTGTTGTGACATCGCAACTGATTCTAGTCGTGTCGCAAGGGACAAGCGCCCACCGGCGGGCATGGGGAGCGTCCATCATGCTATTTTCAACAGTGATGCATTTCGTTGATCCTTCCCGTGAAGTCCTCGCCGAAACCCTCATCGCGGCCGGGCCTCACTCCCCCACGCTCTGCGACGGGTGGCAAACGAAGGAACTCGCCGCCCACCTGTACCTGCGCGGGCACAGACCCAGCGTCGGCATCGGGGCCCTCATCAAGCCGCTGTCCGTTGTTTCGGAAAAGGCCACCCGCACACTAGCGGCGAAATCCGCCTCAACGCCGGCTTACGAAGCCCTTGTCAACGACTTCCGCAAGGGGCATCCGTTTTACTCACCCATGCGAGTGCGGTCGATTGACACCAGCACCAACCTGATCGAGTACTTCGTGCATACCGAGGACGTCCGGCGGGCAACCAGCAGGTGGGCGCCGCGCGCGCTGGACGAGGAGTACTCGAACGCGCTGTGGGACGAGCTGATCAAGCGCGCCGCGATCCTGTACCGCGGCGTGGATCTTGGCATTGTGCTGGTTCGGCCGGACGGTCCCAGGCACGTAGCGAAACGAGCCCCCGTCTCGGTGGCCATTGTGGGCGAACCCGGGGAACTGCTCATGCATGCTCACGGCCGCACACGCCATGCACTGGTCACTTTCGAAGGACAACCTGACGCCGTGGCGCTCCTTGAGAGCGCCGAGGTTGGGCTCTAGGGAAGCCAGGCCCTGGCCAACCAACCCCCGGGTTGGGTTCTAACGAACCGGAAAGCCTGCGTCCCGGATAGCCCGCTTCACCTCGGCGATCGCGTCAACTGGACCGAAGTGGAACACCGATGCCGCCAATACCGCATCGGCGCCCGCTGCAACGGCCGGTGGAAAATGATCCGGCCTACCCGCTCCCCCGGAGGCGATCAGGGGCACGTTCACTGCCGCCCGCACAGCCCGGATCATCTCAAGATCGAAGCCTTCGCGGGTGCCGTCAGCATCGATGGAGTTCAGCAGGATCTCGCCGACGCCGCGCTCAGCTGCTTCCCGTGCCCAGGCGACCGCGTCGATCCCGGTCCCGTTGCGGCCGCCGTGCGTGGTCACTTCGAAGCCTGAGTGAGCCGCCGGATTGTCCGTCCGGCGCGCATCCAGGCTGAGTACCAGGACCTGCGAGCCGAAATGGGACGTGATCTCATCGATGACCTGCGGGCGGGCGACCGCTGCGGTATTGATGGATGCTTTGTCGGCGCCCGCGCGCAGCAGCCGGTCGACGTCGGAAATCTCCCGGACGCCGCCGCCCACCGTCAGTGGGATGAACACTTCCTCAGCAGTCTTTGCAACCACGTCGAAAGTGGTGGCGCGGTTGCCGGAGGACGCGGTGACGTCAAGGAATGTCAGTTCGTCGGCTCCCGCGCGGTCATAACGGTGTGCCAGTTCCACCGGGTCCCCGGCGTCGCGGAGATCTTCGAAATTGATTCCCTTGACCACGCGTCCGGCGTCGACATCAAGGCAGGGTATGACGCGGATGGCCACGCTCATGAACGGTCTCCGCCCCTAGATCCGGCACGCGTGGATAGTGCTCACCAGGATGGCGCGCGCGCCGAGGTCGTAGAGCTCATCCATGATCCGGTTGGTGCTGTGGCGCTTAACCATGGACCGGACGGCAACCCAGTCGGAATCACGCAGCGGCGAGACAGTGGGCGATTCAAGACCCGGAGTCAGCGCCGCGGCCTGATCCACCAGTTCCTTGCGGATGTCGTAATCGAGCAGCACATACTGGCGCGCGACAAGCACCCCCTGCAGCCTACGGATCAGGATGTCCAACCCGACAGGCGCTGCGCCCTTGCGCCCGATGAGGACTGCCTCGCTTTTCAGGATGGGCTCGCCGAAGATCTCCATGCCGGCGGCCTTCAGGGTGTTTCCCGTTTCGACGACATCCGCGATCGCGTCTGCGACGCCGAGGCGCACTGACGATTCCACAGCGCCGTCAAGCCGTACAACCGTGGCGCTGACGCCCTGCTCAGCCAGGAAGTCGCGCAGGAGCCCGTCATAACTGGTGGCCAGGCGCCGCCCCTCAAGTTCGGCCACGGAGCTGAAGTTCCCGACCGGGCCGGCGAAGCGGAACGTCGACGCACCAAAGCCCAAAGGCAGAAGCTCTTCTGCTTCCACCTGGGCGTCAAGGAAGAGATCGCGGCCGGTGATTCCGACGTCGAGGGTTCCGGAACCGACATAGACGGCTATGTCCCGCGGCCGGAGGAAGAAGAATTCAATCTCGTTCTCGGGGTCCACCATCACCAGTTCACGGGTGTCGCGACGCTGGCGGTAGCCCGCCTCGCTGAGCATTGCGGAGGCGGATTCGGACAGGGATCCCTTGTTGGGGACTGCAACTCGAAGCATGGGGTTCCTTTGGGAAGGAGGGTTCTGCGGGGGACGTTGCCTGGAAAGCAGGCTCTGGGCCGCGCGCGAGTTCTGCGAAGATTGTCGCCGCGCGGCTACAGATGCTTGTAAACGTCTTCCAGCGTGAGTCCCTTGGCGATCATCATGACCTGGAGGTGGTACAGCAGCTGGGAAATTTCCTCTGCAGCAGCTTCATTCGACTCATACTCGGCGGCCATCCACACTTCGGCGGCCTCCTCGACTACCTTCTTGCCGATGCCGTGCACGCCTGACTCCAGTTCGGCCGCGGTGCGTGACCCCGACGGACGGGCGGCAGCTTTCTCGCTCAGCTCGGCGAAGAGGGTGTCGAAGGATTTCACTCTGTCTAGGTTACTGGGTTCCATGAGATACGCCGTATCGTGGCCGTTCTGTGTGACGAAGCTCCCGACGCGAGGCCTCCCTGAGGTTCATGTGCCCCACGGGCCCAGTACAGCAGCAGTTGCCAATGCTGCGGCGGTGGCTTCATATCCCTTGTCCTCGCTCGATCCGGCGAGCCCGGCGCGGTCCAGGCCCTGCTCTTCGGTATCGCAGGTCAACACGCCGAAGCCCACAGGCACACCCGTGCGCACGCTGACTTCGGTGAGTCCCGAGGTCGCAGCCTGGCATACGTAGTCGAAGTGCGGTGTGCCGCCGCGGATGACTACACCGAGAGCGACGACGGCGTCATAGTGGTCCGCCAGCCTCGCCGCTGCGACCGGCAGCTCAAAACTGCCCGGTACGCGAATCACCACGGGTTCGATGCCGGCATCCGCGGCGGCCCGGCGGGCGCCGTCAAGGAGCCCGTCCATGATGGCGGTGTGCCAACTGGCGGCAATGACGGCGAGCCGGACGGGCTCCTGCTGTTGGTGCGCAATGCTGGTGACGTCGATGGTGGGGGCGCCGTGTCCGGCCATGGTTCTCCTTGGGATGGGGGTGGATTGGCGGAAGGAACTGTCAGCTCTGCTGAACGATCTTTTCCTGGGGACGCTGGTGGAACCGCTCCTCCAGATGGGACAACTGGTGGTTGAGGCGGTCCCGCTTCGTCTCGAGGTACTGCTGATTTTCCAGTCGCGATGGAATCTCGGAAGGCACCATCGACACCACGGTGATGCCGTACCGCTCAAGGTGTTCCCGCTTGACGGGATTGTTGCTCAGCAGGCGGATCGCCGTAACGCCCAAAGCGGTGAGGATCCCTGCGGCAGCCTGATAATCACGCGCATCGACCGGAAGACCAAGCTGCTCGTTTGCCTCGACCGTGTCGGCGCCGTTCTCCTGCAGCGCATACGCGCGCAGCTTGTTGGCAAGGCCGATCCCGCGACCTTCCTGGCCCCGCAGATAGACAACCGACCCGCCTTGTTCCTGAACCAGCCCGAGCGCCTGCTCAAGCTGCTCACCGCAGTCACAGCGGTAGGAGCCGAACACATCGCCGGTGAGGCACTCCGAGTGTATCCGGACCAGCGGGGCACCGTCAGCGATGTCCGTGCCGGGCGCGGACATTGTCAGGTGCTCCACGCCGGAGGCCGCATCCGTCCAGGCCTGCGCGGTGAACGGTCCGTACGCCGTCGGAATAGTGACTACGGGACCGCCGGTAACCGCGCTCATTCAGCGGCTCCCGTGTCGCCTGCGGCAAGGTACTCCACCAGGTCCTCGATCGAAATCAGCGGCGCCTGGAAGCGGGTAGCGAACTCGCGCAGCGCCGGCAGGCGCATCATGCCGCCGTCGTCGTGCGTGACTTCCGCAATAACGGCGGCCGGCTCCACACCGGCCAGCCGGCACAGGTCAATTGCAGCTTCGGTGTGACCGCGCCGCTCCCGCACCCCGCCCTCCACCGCACGCAGCGGGAACATGTGACCCGGCCGCGTGAGGTCAGAGGGAACCGCTGACGGCGTCGCCAGCGTCCTGGCGGTCAATGCCCTGTCCGCGGCGCTGATACCGGTGCTCACGCCGACGGCGGCGTCGCAGGACACGGTGTAGGCCGTCTGCTTGGCGTCCTGGTTGTTGATCACCATGGCGGGCAACTCCAACCGGTCCGCGGTTCTCCCGGTCACCGGAACGCACAGCACGCCTGAGGTGTACCGGATGGTCCAGGCGGTCAGTTCCGTTGTGGCGAACTGGGCAGCGAAGATGATGTCGCCCTCGTTTTCCCGGTTGGCGTCGTCAACAACGACGACGGCGCGGCCCGCCGCCATTGCGGCAACGGCCGTGTCCACCGGGTCAAGCACAATCTCAAGCACCGCACTGCTCTGCGTGTCCGGGGCACCGCCCGCGCCGCTGCGAATCATGCCCGGTCCTCCTTTCCCGTGAACGCGAGCAGCCGCTCAGCGTATTTGGCCAGGACATCCATCTCCAGGTTCACAGGATCCCCGACGTTCTTGGCCCCCAGGCCCGTCTCGGTGAGGGTTGTGGGGATCAGGCCGACCTCGAACCAGGGCTCGGGTGTTCCGGCGTTGCTCACGGCCGTCACTGTCAGCGAGACGCCGTCCACGGCGACGGACCCCTTTTCAGCGGCATAACGGTCCAGAGGGACGGGCAAGCTGAAACGCAAGCGCTCCCAATCGCCGAGATTCTCACGCTCGAGGAGCGTACCGACGCCGTCGACGTGACCCTGCACGACGTGGCCGTCCAAACGGCCGTTCGCCGGTACGCAGCGCTCGAGGTTGACCCTGCGGCCCTCGGTCAGGCTCCCGATTGTCGTACGCCTCAGCGTCTCCCCCATCACGTCCACGCTGATTCGGCCTTCGTCGATGACGGTCGCGGTCAGGCATACCCCGTCCACAGCGATGGAGCCGCCGGGCTCGAGCCCGGCTCCTGTGGAACCGGCCTCAAATACAAGCACAGCGCTGCTGCCGTCCGGGGAGCTGCGGAGGGAAGTGACGGCGCCCTGCCCGGAAACAATTCCTGTGAACACTTAAAGGCCTTTCGTGATGGGCGCCGGAGGCGGCGCAATGGGTTTGAGGTGCAGCCGCACGTCGTCGCCGAGCTGCGTGAGAGCCGCGGCCCCGTCCGGATCCAGACGCCACACATGGGCGTCAGTGAGCGTTGCCACACCGAGCCGTTGGAAGGCGGGCACCCCGGCGCCGAGGAGCATCGGCGCGACATAGACGAAAAGTTCATCGGCAAGATCAGCCATGAGGAAGACTCCGACCAGTTGCGGGCCGCCCTCCACGAGAACGTGCCGAACGCCCCGGCTGAACAATTCAGTCAGCGCGGCCAGCGGATCATGGGTTTTCAGGTGCACAAACCCGCTTCCACGCACGGCGGCGTCCCCGGGGATGCCCCGTAGCCCGACGGCAACCCGCAGCGGCTGGCGGTCGGCGTCGGATCCGTCCAGGGCCCGCGCGGTGAGGCGGGGATTGTCGGCAAGGACGGTGCCGGTGCCCACCAGGACGGCGTCGACGCGGGTACGGATAGTGTGCCCGTCTGCGCGCGCGTGCGGGCCGGTGATCCACTGGCTTGAGCCGTCCGCTGCCGCGGATTGTGCATCCAGGCTCTGCGCCACTTTGACTGTCACGAAGGGGCGCCGGGCCTGCACGGCAACGAGCCAACGGCGGTTCAGCTCAGTTGCGGCATCTTCGAGGAGCCCGCCCGCCACATCGATTCCGTGGTTGGCGAGCCGCGCGGCACCGCCGGCGGCATCAGGAGTGGGATCGGCGGCCGCGTAGACAACGCGCGTGATGCCTGCTTCCATGATCGCCTCGGTACAGGGACCTGTGCGACCGGTGTGGCTACAGGGCTCCAGCGTCACCACCATGGTGCAACCGGCGGGATCCACCCCCTGCAGGGCCGCATTCTTCAGCGCGGCTGCTTCCGCGTGGTCAGTGCCGGCGCCCAGGTGGAAACCGGTGGCAACCATTGCGCCGTCCTTATCCAGAACAACAGCGCCCACCAGAGGATTGGCGCCGCGAACGCCCTGGCCGGCGAGCAGGAGCGCGTGCTCCATGGCCATCATTTCGGGTGCCGTGAAGCTGGCGGATCCGGTTGTCATGGCAGGCTCGGCTCAGGACTGGGTGCGTGATCAACCGGATGCGCGGCGGCCTGCCGCTGCGCCCGGGTCCACACAACAAAGCCCACGAGGGTGAAGATCCCGTAAAACAGGTACATAAAAGCTGAAGCGTAGTAGCCGGCGCTGAACAGGAGCGGGACGCCAACGACGTCGACTGCCACCCAGATGAGCCAGAATTCCACCCAGCCCTTGGCCATTCCGAACGTGGCCAGCAGAGATCCGACGAAGGTCCAGGCGTCCGCCCAGACCGGCTCGTACGAACCGAGCGCCCGGAAGAGCGGAGTCACGGCCACAGTGCCGAGGACCAGGGCGGCAACGAGCCCCAGGCGTGTACGGTTTGTTGCCCAACGCGGGGTAATTGCCGCGCCGGCATCCGATTGTGCCTGCCGCCACCGGCGCCATCCGTAGACTGCGACAGCGATGAACATGACCTGGCGGGCAGCCTGTCCGAGGAGATTCGCCGTGGAAGCTTCACCGAACACCGAACCGAGAAAGACGGTGAGCAGGAGCAGGTTACCGGCGATGCCGACAGGCCAGGCCCAGACCTTGCGGCGCATTCCCCCGAGCGCGCTCAGGAGACCGAAGACATTGCCGAGCGCTTCCCGAAGCAGCAATGGACTGCCGCCGATGAAAAGTTGGGCTTCGAAGAGCCACCTCAGTAGATCCATACTGTTCCCTTTAGAACTCGCGATGACGGCTCCGGGGAACGACAGGCAGGGCCGGCGCTGCCGACGGCGCATGAAGCACCGACGACAGAGCACAGCCAAAGCTGCACGTGCTTCTCCCATCCAGACTTTAACTGTCGGTGCCGGAATTTCACCGGCTCAACCGTTTGCTGCCCCAGGGGGCTGCGCGCGGGTCGCGGACTATAACCGCCGGTTCGGAATTACACCGACCCCGGAGCACGTTGTACGAACTTATTCTTTCACATTTTTGGGCGCGTCGGACTTTCCTGCCGGCTTTGCGTCCACGCCTGCTTCCTTCCGCTGTTGAGGCGTGATCGGTGCAGGAGCAGCCGTGAGCGGGTCATAGCCGCCGCCGGATTTCGGGAAGGCGATGACGTCGCGGATGGAGTCGCTGCCGGCAAGCAGTGCGACAACCCGGTCCCAACCGAACGCGATGCCGCCGTGGGGCGGTGCGCCGTACTTGAAACCCTCCAGCAGGAAGCCGAACTTCTCCTCGGCGTCCTCGGGGCTGATTCCCATAACAGCGAAGACCCGTTGCTGAACATCCCGCTGGTGGATACGGATCGAGCCGCCGCCAATCTCATTGCCGTTGCAGACAATGTCGTAGGCATACGCGAGGGCACTGCCCGGATCGATGTCGAAGGAGTCCAGGTATTCCGGCTTCGGTGAGGTGAAGGCGTGGTGAACCGCCGTCCACGCACCGGTTCCCACCGCGACGTCGCCCGCTGCAACGGCGTCCGACGCCGGCTCGAACATGGGCGCATCAACGACCCACACGAACGCCCACGCCGCCGGATCGATCAGCCCGGTGCGGTGGCCGATCTCCACCCGTGCAGCACCAAGCAAGGCACGCGAGGAGGACTTCTCACCGGCAGCAAAGAAGATGCAGTCCCCCGGCTTCGCACCGACAATGCCGGCCAGCCCATCCCGCTCGGCGTCCGTCAGGTTCTTGGCGACGGGACCTCGGAGGCTGCCGTCGTCGTCGATGAGGACGTACGCAAGCCCCTTCGCTCCGCGCTGCTTGGCCCATTCCTGCCAGGCATCCAGCTGACGGCGCGGCTGGGAGGCTCCGCCGGGCATGACGACGGCGCCCACATACGCAGCCTTGAACACGCCGAATCCGGTGTCCTTGAAGTACTCGGTCAGCTCGGTCAGCTCGAGACCGAACCGAAGGTCCGGCTTGTCAGAGCCGTAACGCGCCATGGCATCGGCGTAGGTCATGCGCTGGATCGGAGTGGGGATCTCGACGTCGATCAGCTTCCACAGCGCCGTCACGAGCTCCTCGCCGAGCGCGATGATGTCATCCTGCTCGACGAAGCTCGCCTCAATGTCCAGCTGAGTGAACTCGGGCTGCCGGTCGGCACGGAAGTCCTCGTCGCGGTAGCAGCGGGCAATCTGGTAGTACTTCTCGAATCCGCCCACCTGGAGAAGTTGCTTGAACAGCTGTGGTGACTGCGGCAGTGCGTACCAGGACCCTGGCGCCAGACGGGCCGGAACCAGGAAGTCACGGGCGCCCTCAGGCGTCGAACGGGTGAGGGTGGGTGTCTCAATCTCCACATAGCCGTCTGTGTGCAGAAGCTCGCGGGCCACCCGGTTCGCCTCGGAGCGCAGGCGGAGGTTGGCGTTCGGCGTTGGGCGGCGGAGGTCCAGGTAACGGTGCTTCAGACGCGCCTCCTCGCCCACCTCGACATGCTCGTCGATCTGGAACGGCAGCGGGTCCGAGGTGTTGAGAATTGTCACCTTCTCGGCGATGACCTCGATCTCACCGGTTGCAAGCGCCGGGTTCTCGTTACCCTCGGGGCGCTGCTCGACGGTGCCGATGATCTGCAGCACGTACTCATTGCGCAGGCCATGGAAGACGTCCTCCTCGCGCACCACTACCTGGGCGACGCCGGATGCGTCACGAAGATCGAGGAATGCCACGCCGCCGTGATCACGCCGACGGGCCACCCATCCGGCGAGAGTGACGGTCTGTCCAATGTGCCCGGTCCGTAGTGAACCCAGGTCATGTGTGCGCAGCACAGCATTCCTTCCGGTGGAATTAAATCCAGGTCTGTGAATCGTGGTTGAATCTCAGTGTTCGAGTTTACCGCCGGATGAGATGCATTCCCGGCCACACTTATCACCGGACGGGGACCATCGCTAAATGCCGCAGGCATTGAACAGACAACTCGGCGGGTTCGACGCCACCACCGTCGGCATCGGATCCATCATTGGAGCCGGTGTTTTCGTTGTCTTCTCCCCGGCAGCCGCAACCGCCGGCTCCCTGCTGCCGCTCGCAGTCGGCCTGGCCGCCGTCGTTGCCTATGCCAACGCCGCAGCATCCGCCCAGCTGGCGACCGTGCATCCGGTGAGCGGCGGTACCTATACCTACGGGCGGCGCCAGCTCGGCGAATGGCCGGGCTTCCTGGCCGGTTGGAGTTTCATCACCGGCAAACTTGCCTCCTGCGCGGCGATGGCACTCACCTTTGGGCTGTACGCGGCCCCGGGCTTTGAGAAGGCTGCAGGGGTGGCAGCTGTGGCGGCCCTGACGTCCGTCAATCTGTTAGGCATCACGCGCACCGCGCTGTTGACGCGGATCATCGTTGCGCTGGTGGTGCCTGTCCTCGCCTTCGTCATTGTTGTGGCCTTTGCCCAGCCTGCCGACGCCCCCGGCGCCGTGCCGGTTGGACCCACCGGAGTCCTGCAGGCGGCCGGGCTCATGTTCTTCGCGTTCGCCGGCTATGCACGTATTGCCACGATGGGCGAGGAGGTCCGCGAGCCCGCGCGCAACATTCCGCGGGCTATCTTCGGCGCACTCGGTTTCACTCTGGCTCTGTACCTCCTGCTCGCGTTCGGCCTGCTTCGCGCGGTGGGGCCGGACGCCCTCAGTGACTCGCAGGCGCCCCTCACCGAAGTGTTTCCGCCCAACGGGTCCTTGCCTGTGCTGGCAGTGGCGATTGCGGCGGCACTGGCGAGTCTCGGCGCCCTGCTCGCGCTGATCAGCGGGATCGCCCGCACAACCCTGGCTATGGCGCGCGAGGGTGATCTGCCGCGGGTTTTCGGCGCGGTGTCAGCACGCCGTGCCACACCGTTCGCAGCGGAGTTGGCGACCGCCGTCGTCGTCATTGCACTGCTGCTGGGAACCGATGTCCTGACGGTGGTGGGCTTCTCCAGCTTCGGTGTGCTGCTCTACTACGCGGTGGCGAACCTCTCCGCGCTCACCCTGACTTCGCGTCCCTGGTACGCTCCGCGGGCGCTGAATGTGCTCGGCCTGACGGGATGCCTGGTGCTCGCGTTCACGCTTCCGGTGCGGTCGGTCCTGACCATGACCGTCATTCTGCTGGTGGGGCTGCTTGGCCGCGCCGCTATGCTCCTCGTACAACGACGACGGCGCTGACGGCGGCACTACAGGCAGCGCGCCGGCTCAGCCCTGAGGCAGCACGGCCGGCCAGCGGTCCTCAACGGGAGGGGTCCACGACGAGGGATCAGCGGCGCTCTGCTCCCCTGAGCGGATGTCCTTGACCTCGTGGGTGCCGTCCTCCGAGGTGAACCAGACGAAGGGAATGCCCCGGCGGTCCGCGAACTTGATCTGCTTGCCGAACTTCTCGGCCGTTGCCGCAACCTCCACGGGAATGCCGCGACCGCGCAACGCAGCGGCAACATCTTGAGCGGCGGACCAGGAGTCGTCATTTGCGAGGGTGACCAGGACCGCCGTCGGAACCTGGCGGGAGGCAGCTGCGAAGTCCTGGCTCAGAATGCGCGTCACTAGGCGCGTAACACCGATGGAAAGCCCGACGCCGGGGAAGGTCCGGTTGCCCTTGCTCGCCAGCGCATCGTAGCGGCCGCCGGAGCAGATGGAGCCGAGTGCCTCATGACCCACCAGCACCGTCTCGTAGACCGTGCCGGTGTAGTAGTCGAGACCGCGCGCGATGCTCAGATCGGCGATCACCTTCCCCGGTGCGCGTTTCGATGCCTCGGCGATGACCTGCTCGAGTTCGGCAAGTCCTTCCTCGAGCAGCGGGTCTTCAACGCCAAGGGCGCGCACCCGGTCAACGAAGGAGGTGCCTTCCGTGCGGATCCCGGCGAGGCTGAGGGCGGCTTCCGCCTGCTCGGCCGTGGCGCCCAGCTCGGTTTTCAGCAGCTCCGCCACTTTCGCGGGGCCGATCTTCTCCAGCTTGTCGATGCTGCGCAGCACCCCGGGAGTGTCCGTCAGACCGATTCCCCGGTAGAAGCCTTCAGCCAGTTTCCTGTTGTTGATGCGCAGCTGGAAGGCGGGAATCGGCAGGGCGCTGAGCGCCTCGGCTATCACGAGGGCAAGCTCGATGTCGTAGCGGAACGGGAGTGCGCCGTCGCCGACCACATCGATATCCGCCTGGGTGAACTCCCGCGCCCGTCCCTCCTGGGGACGCTCCCCCCGCCAGACCTTCTGGATCTGGTAGCGGCGGAACGGGAAGGCAAGGTAGCCGGCGTTTTCAACCACATACCGTGCAAAGGGAACAGTCAGGTCAAAGTGCAGCGCCAGCGAGTCATCACCGGCGGCGCCGGTGTCCTCATCCTGGAGGCGCGATACTGCGTAGACTTCCTTGTCGATCTCCCCCTTGCGCAGCAACTGGCCCACTGTTTCAACCGCGCGGGTTTCGACGCTGGAGAATCCGTGAAGCTCGAACGTCCGTCGCAGGGTGTCCAGAACGTGCAGCTCCACCAGACGTTCCTGGGGCAGCCATTCGGGAAATCCGGACAACGAGGACTTTCGTGCCATACGGCAACTCTCCTTGGGAAATGACGCTGGTGTCCCCAACCGGGCGGTTCGGGATGCTGGGGAAACCGAGAGGTAAGCGGTCAGCTATGCCTACACTGTCTGCGGCATTCATTTTAGTGGTTCGTGCCGGACCGGACTAACCGGACCGGGAGAGCCTGGGTAAAAGTGGGCAGCACCCGAAACAACCGTCGGACACAGGAGGTCGCGTGGCCGTTGATCGTCGCGGACGCGAAATGCGCCGTCATATCAGTCAGATCGAGGCCCGGCGGGAGCTTGAGCGCGCTCAGGAGAAACGGCGGCGGAAAGACAGCACGACCGCGGGGATAGCAGCCGCAGCGGTCCTCGCCATTGCTTTCGCCCTGCAGGTGTTCTGGTTCAGCTCGAATCCCACGGCCGCGCAGATGGACCTTCTTGACGAGGCACCCGGTGTTGTGGAGACCGCGCCGGCGGAGCCGACGGCGAACAGCTCGAACATTCCGGACCCGTCGAGTGCAGCGGGGAAAGTGTTCACGGGGACCCTTGCCACCAGCGTCGGCGACATCGGTGTCCAGCTGGACGGAAGCAAGGCCCCTCAGGCGGTAGCCGTCTTCACCTCGCTCGCCCAGGAGGGGTTCTTCGAAGGCAAGACGTGCCACCGGTTGACTACGGCGGAGACCTTGGGCGTGCTGCAGTGCGGGTCCCTCAACGGCGATGGTGCGGGTGATCCGAACTACCAGTGGGGTCCGGTGGAGAACACTCCTGAAGACGGCGTCTACCCTGCCGGCACCATTGCCGTGGCCCGCGGTGCTGCGACGGACAGCAATGGGACACAGTTCTTCATTGTCTACAGCGATTCCCGGATTCCACAGAACACCGGCGGATACACCATCATGGGTTCGGTGACCTCCGGTCTGGACCTTGTCCGGCAGGTTGCCGAGGCCGGAGTGGAAGGCGGCGGCGAGGACGGAGCCCCGGCAACGCCTGTGACGATAGACTCATTAACCTTGCAGTAATCAACGGGACACGGCCATGTGGGTCGTCCATCGAGCGAAAGACTTTTAGCGGTGACAAACAGTCAGCAATCCGACGAAATGCCTGAAACCGAAGCGACCGGGATCGAGCAACCTGAGGCTGCAGCAGAACCTTCTGCTACTGAGCAGCCCACGGCGCCGGCTCCTGAGCAACCGGCCGCGCCGGTGCCGGGAGCCGCAAACGCTGCGCGTCCCCGTCCCACCCCTGCCGCGATGGCACCGCGGCCCAACGGTCCCGCCGCGCCCGCCGTCGTCGCTGCTCCCCCGATTCACAGCACGCCGCTGGCGGAGGCAGAGAATTTCGCCCGTGTGGAGGAAGACGGTCATGTCTTCCTGCTCGTGGACGGCGAGGAGTTCCCCGTAGGCCAGTACCCGGATGCCCCGCGCGAGGAAGCGCTGGGCTACTTCGTGCGCAAGTACGACGACGTCGCCGGCCAGGTCACACTGCTGGAGCAGCGGGTCCACGCAAAAGCACCCACCACGGACATGCGGAAGACCGCCGCCCATCTTGCCGAGCAGGTCTCCGAGCGGAAGATGGTCGGCGATGTCCGTGCCCTGGAGGCCCGGCTTGAAGCACTGGTCAACCTCGTCACCGAGCTTGAGTCCGCGGAGAAGGCCGAGCAGGACGCCGCCCGCGCCCGCGAACGGGAAGCACGGGAGGCGATCGTTGCCGAGGCCGAGGAGATCGCCGGCCGCGATCCGTCCACCGTGCAGTGGAAGGCCAGCAGCAACCGGATGAACGAATTGTTTGAGCAGTGGAAAGCTGCCCAGAAGTCAGGGCTTCGGCTCGGGCGGGGCACCGAGGACGCACTGTGGAAGCGGTTCCGCTCGGCGCGCACTATCTTCGACCGTCACCGCAGGGCGTACTTCTCGCAGCTCGACAATGACAACGCAGAGGCAAAACAGGCAAAGGAAGCACTGATCCGCCGCGCCGAGGAGCTTTCCGCCTCGACCGACTGGGGTCACACTGCAGCCGAGTACCGGCAGCTCATGGACGAGTGGAAAGGTTCAAAGCGGGCGAGTCGCAAGGACGACGACGCCCTCTGGACCCGTTTCCGGGCTGCACAAGACGTGTTCTTCGCTGCCCGCAAAGCTGCAAACGAGGCCATTGATGAGGAATACGGTTCAAACCTCGTGGTAAAGGAAGCCCTCATCGCGGAAGCGCGTCAGCTTCTGCCAGTCAAGGACGCCACCGCGGCCCGGAAGGCACTGCAGTCCATTCGGGACCGCTGGGAGGAAGCCGGAAAGGTTCCCCGGGCGGACATGGGGCGCGTCGAAGCGCGCCTGCGTGAAGTGGAAGATGCAGTGCAGGCCGCGGAGCAGGAGCACTGGCAGCGCACCAACCCGGAGACCAAGGCACGCACCAACAGCGCGCTCAGCCAGCTCGAGAGCACCATCGCGTCCCTCGAGGAAGACCTGGCAGCAGCGGAGAAGAACGGGGATACCCGCCGGATCTCCGAGGCACGTGAGGCGCTCGAGGCGCGCAGGCAGTGGCTGGACATGCTGCAGAAATCGGCGCAAGACTTCTCGTAGGCACGTACGGCCCTCCAGGCATGAAGTCCCGGTCCACCGTTATCCACAGCGGGTAGGCCGGGACTTTCCCTTTTCCTGCCGGTTGGAGAAGCTTGAGGCATGCCATATTCGCAAGGACCTCCTGTGCAGGGCCGCGGGCTTGCCCATCGGGACCTTGCCATCAACTCCACGGGCGGAGTGCTGTTCCACGGCGGAAGCCTGTTCAGTTCCGTCGAGTTGCAGGCCATGCGGATGGACGGCTTGATGGCGCATGTCTGCGGGGAGTCCTACGTGCGCACAGATCAGCCGTCAACTCCGGCGATTCGCGCCCAGTCAGCCATCAACACGGTTCCGCGCTCTCTCCACGCGCGGGTTGCGCTCGCCCGCCAGAGCGCGGCCTGGGTGTACGGCTGCTCCCCTGCTCCAAGTGTCGTCAGTCTGGTCACCGATCATCGCCGGCGCACAACGGCGCTTCCCGCCTTCTGTGATGCGGTGATGCATCAGGTAACCCTGGGGCCCTGCGATCTTTCCACAATCGGCGGTGTGCCAGTGACCTCTCCATTGCGGACTGCGCTCGACGTCGCAATTCACGGTCAGGATTCCTGGGCTGTTGAGACGCTCAAGAGCATTGCCGCAGCACCTGGACTGCGCTGCCCGCTGCACTTGGTGATCCTCTCGCTGGAGAGTTCCGTGCGGGTGCCCGGAAAAGCACGTGCGTTGAGTCGCTTGCGCGAGGCCCTGCGTGTCAGCCGCTAGATGCGCCGCTGGGATCCGGTGGTTCGGTAAACGTCAAACACGCCGTCAATCCTTCTCACCGCGCTGAGGATGTGGCTCAGGTACTTGGGATCGCCCATCTCGAAAGCGAACCGCGACATAGCCACCCGGTCGGTCGACGTGTTCACGCTCGCTGCCAGGATGTTCACATGGTTCTCGGACAACACCCTGGTCACATCCGAGAGAAGGCTCTTGCGGTCCAACGCCTCTACCTGAATCTCCACCAGGAACACACTGGACTGCGTGGGAGCCCATTCCACGTCCACGATCCGGCCCGGTTGGTCCCGCAGCTCCTGGACGTTCCGGCAGTCGTTACGGTGCACCGAGACCCCAGACCCCCGCGTGACGAACCCGACGATCGGATCGGGAGGGACCGGTGTGCAGCAGCGGGCCAGCTTGACCCAGACGTCACCCACACCGCGCACGGTGACGCCTGAATCCGAGAACTTGGGGCGCCGCGGCTGCGTTGCGACCGTCGCCTCAGCGATGTCTTCCTCAGCGCCGGCATGGCCGCCCATTTGGGTGACAAGGTGCTCGATGACGTTCTGGGCCGAGGAATGTCCGTCTCCAACGGCGGCGTAGAGCGCTGAAATGTCCGCATGCCGCAGTTCCTGGGCCACCGCCAGCAGGGCGTCGTGCGTCATCATGCGCTGCAGGGGAAGATTTTGCTTCCGCATAGTGCGCGTCAGCTGGTCCTTGCCCTTCTCAATCGCTTCTTCGCGGCGTTCCTTGGTGAACCACTGACGGATCTTGTTCCGCGCCCGAGGACTCTTGACGAATCCCTGCCAGTCCTGGCTTGGCCCGGCTCCCTCCGCCTTCGATGTGAAGATTTCCACCCAGTCGCCGTGGTTCAGCTCGCTGTTGAGCGGCACAAGCTTGCCGTTGACCCGCGCTCCAATGGTGCGATGGCCAACTTCGGTATGCACTGCGTAGGCGAAGTCGACCGGAGTGGAGCCGGCGGGCAATGCCATGACCTCGCCCTTGGGCGTGAACACGAATACTTCTCGGGCGTTGATTTCAAACCGCAGCGAGTCAAGGAATTCGTCCGGGTCGGACGTCTCCTGCTGCCAGTCCACGAGGCTGCGAAGCCACCCCATATCACTGTTGTCCGGAACACCGTTGGTGCCGGCCCCGCCCTGATTCTTGTATTTCCAGTGCGCTGCCACACCGTACTCGGCACGCCGGTGCATGTCGTGTGTGCGGATCTGGATCTCAACCGGACGGCCGCCGGGGCCGATCACCGTCGTGTGCAGCGACTGGTACATGTTGAACTTGGGCATCGCGATGTAGTCCTTGAACCTGCCCGGGAGCGGGTTCCACCTCGCATGCAGTTGCCCAAGGGTTGCATAGCAGTCGCGCACCGAGTCAACAAGGACGCGTACACCCATCAGGTCGTGGATGTCGTCGAAGTCCTTACCCCGCACGATCATCTTCTGGTAGATCGAGTAGTAGTGCTTAGGGCGTCCTGTGATGGTGGACTTGATCTTCACCGAGCGCAGGTCCTCGCCGATCTGGTCCCGGACGAGGTTCAGGTGCTTTTCGCGCTCCGGGGTGCGGTCCCCCACCATCCGCACGATCTCCTCGTAGACCTTGGGATGCAGCGCCGCGAAGGAGAGATCCTCAAGTTCCCACTTAATGGTGTTCATGCCCAGGCGGTGCGCGAGGGGTGCGAAGATCTCGAGAGTTTCCCGTGCTTTTCGAGCGGAGGATTCGGGTGATACGAAGCGCCACGTCCGCGCGTTGTGCAGCCTGTCAGCCAGCTTGATCACGAGGACCCGGATGTCCTTGGCCATAGCGACAACCATCTTGCGGACGGTCTCCGCTTGGGCTGCGTCGCCGAAGGACACCTTGTCCAGCTTGGTGACTCCGTCAACGAGCATTGCCACTTCCTGGCCGAAGTCACGCCGGATGTCATCAAGGGTGCAACTGGTGTCCTCGACGGTGTCATGCAGGAGAGCGGCGGCAAGGGTTGTCCCGGTCATGCCGAGCTCAGCGAGAATGGTGGCTACCGCAACCGGGTGGGTGATGTAAGGATCACCACTTTTGCGCTTCTGACCCTCGTGACTGCGCTCAGCCACTTCATACGCCCGCTTGATGAACTCGAGATCCTCTTTCGGATTGTTCGCGCGGACGGTGCGCAACAGCGGTTCGAGGACCGGAGAATAATCTGTGGTTCCCCGTCCGGCAAGGCGTGCGAGGCGGGCACGGGTTCGTTCCCTGCGGCCAGGCGCGACGGACCCTTCAGTAGGAACCGGGGACCCGGATCCGGTCGCGGGGCGCTCCGGCGCCGGAGCCACCGTACGGGTTGATTGTGTACGTGCTTCGGTGCCCGGACCTGTGGACGGTCCGGTTCCGGACGGGCGTCCGGGACTACTGGCTTCAGCCACCCATTACCCCACTTCCGTTGGACTTCCGTCATCCCCACCGCGGACGGGTAAGGCTACAACATCCCACACTCACGGCTGCCTCTCCAAGTTTATCCGCCGTCCGCGGCATCCCGTGCACGTTTTGCCGTCCGCGTAGAGATCAGTGCCGCTTCCGGAAGATGGAACGTCAACGGCCCGGCACCTCGCAGGTACCGGGCCGTTGTCTCGGTGTGCGCCGCAGCGCAGCGAGGTCACGCCGGAGCGGTATCAGCTTCCTTGGCTTCGAGGGAGCGGCGGTGCATTACGCGCTTCTCCTGCTTGCGGATGTCAGGCTCGTTCATCCGAAGCATCGCGTACATGGGAGCAGCAACGAACACGGTGGTCAGCGTGCCGATGATGATACCGACGAAAAGCGCCAGTGAGAGGTCCCGCAGGGTGCCCGCGCCGAGCAGCATCGCGCCGATGAAAAGGATTGCAGCGACTGGCAGGACGGCAACAACGGAGGTGTTGATCGACCTGACAAGTGTCTGGTTGACCGCCAGGTTAACCTGCTCTCCGAAGGTCCGCTTGCTGGACACCTCCAGATCTGCCGTATTCTCCCGAATCTTGTCGAAGACCACGACTGTGTCATACAACGAATAGCTCAGGATCGTCAGGAAGCCGATGACTGCCGATGGAGTGACTTCGAAGTCACTGAGCGAGTAGATGCCGGCAGAAGTCACCATCACCACCACCAGCGCCGCCATTGCCGCAACCGACATCTTCCAGGTGCGGAAGTAGATCGCCATCAGCGCCGCGGCGAGAGCCACAAAGACAACCAGACCGATGATCGCCTGGCGGCTGACATCCTCTCCCCAGGTGGGCCCCACGAAGTTGGACGTGACGTCTTCCTCCGTGACGTTATAGGCGCCGATCAGCCCATCACGCACGCTCAGGGTTTGGTCATCGCTGAGCCGTTCCGTCTGGATACGCATGGTTTCCGGGGCAATGTTGGTTACCCGCGGAACCGCTTCCGGCACCACCTCGGTGACGGCTTGTTCGCCCGCGGCGACGGAAG
This sequence comes from Arthrobacter sp. Soil782, assembly GCF_001428435.1. GTDB lineage: Bacteria > Actinomycetota > Actinomycetes > Actinomycetales > Micrococcaceae > Arthrobacter_D > Arthrobacter_D parietis. The sequence goes on along the minus strand of NZ_LMSO01000007.1, from coordinate 223,348 downwards.
TGTCCTGCACATTCGAGACGGTGAATTCTGACCCACCGCGGAAGTCGATGCCCAGGTTGAACCCACCCTTGATCACCGGAACCAGCAGCGAGAGCAAGATAGCCACACCGGCGATCATGAACCACAGGTTGCGCTTTCCAACGAAGGGATAGGACCGCTTGCCGGAATACAGTTCGTTTCCGAATTCGGCAAAACTGAACCGGCTCATCGGTTGTCCCCTTCCTTGGTTCCGCGTGCTTGCGCACTGACGGTCTTTTGTTCTTCAACGGCCTTCTGCTGTTCAGCCAGCCGCCGTTCAGCAATAGTCATGCGCCGCTCAGCTTCACCCGCAGCGGCCTTGTTCCGGCCGCGCAGTTCAACTGCGGGCCGCTCTACCGGCTTGTGCCGCACCCGGCCGGCTCCGCGGTACAGCGGAAGCACGCCGAGTCGCGAGGGATCAAGCCCGGACCAGCGGTGACCCTCGCCGAAGAACCGGGTCATGGCGAGCAGTCGCATTACCGGGTGGGTGAACAGGAACACGACAACGAGGTCGGCGATTGCCGTCAATCCAAGCGTGAACGCGAAACCGCGCACGTTTCCGACGGCCACGAAATACAGCACGACGGCGGCGAGAAGGTTCATGGCCTTGGACGCCAGTACGGTTCGCTTGGCACGCCGCCACCCGTTCTCGACAGCAGGGACCAGACCACGGCCGTCACGGAGCTCATCCCTGATGCGTTCGAAGTACACAATGAATGAGTCTGCTGTCTGACCGATTGCGACAATCAGCCCCGCTACACCGGCGAGGGATAGCCGATAGTTTTCTGTCCAGCCGAGGATGCAGATTGCCAGGTAGGTAAGTACCCCGGCCACCACGAGCGAGGCGATCGTCACCAGGCCGAGCATCCGGTACTGGAAGAGTGAGTACACAGCGACGAGAACCAGCCCGATCACGCCGGCGATCAGGCCGAGTCGCAATTGGTCGGCTCCGAGCGTGGCGGAGATCTGCTGTTCACTCTGAATTTCGAAGCTGATGGGCAACGCACCGTACTTCAGCTGCTCTGCGAGAGCTGCTGCCGATTCCTCCGTGAAGCTGCCGCTGATCTGCGGACGCCCGTCAGGAATCACTGCGTTGGTGGTGGGAGCTGAAACAATAACGCCGTCCAGCACGATGGCGAACTGGTTCCGTGGATCTCCCGGACCGATGGCGAACAACCGCTCGGTTACTTCGCGGAAGGTCTCGGTACCCTCATCGTTGAAGTCGATGTTGACGACCCACTCATTCAGGGTCTGGCCCTGGGCACTGCGCGCCATGCCGTAATCGGCTGACTCGATCTCAGTGCCGCGAACCTCGACCGGACCGAGGATGTACTTCCCCTGTGTGTCCGGCTCGCAGGCAACCATCGGCTGGTCGGCGGGAGCCGGCTCGACTGCAGGCTCAAGTGCCTCCGGGCTGGTGCAGTCAGTCGACTCGAACTCCTGCAGAAGCTCGGGGGTTATCCAGTTGGGATCGCTGGCACCAGTCGGTTCGGCACTCGGAGTGGGAAGCTGGTCTTCGGGCGTCGGCGTCTCAGCCGCCGGGGCAAGCCCAGGGCCTCCGAAGAGCACGGGCCGGAACTCCATCTGGGCCGATGCCTGGATCAGTTCCCGCGTCTCCGGTTCAGGGATGCCCGGGAGCGCGACAATGACGTTCTGTCCCGACTGCGTGCTGATCTCGGCCTCGGCGACACCGCTACCGTCGACGCGCTGCCGGATGATCTCGACCGCCTGGTCAAGCTGTTCGGGGGTTATTTCCTCGCTGCTGCCCTGTACCTCGGGTGCGAGGATCATCTGGGTACCGCCCTCGAGGTCGAGGGCGAGCTTCGGTGCCCAGCTGGCGTTACTCCACAGCGAGCCTCCGCCGAGCAGCAAGGCGAGGAGTGCAAAGACTACGCCGAGCCATACGAGCGTACGTTTGGCGGCGGAGCCTGGGCCGGTTCGTGCCATGGTGCGTGAATCCTTTGGGTGTTGGAATTCGAGACGTGACGGGCCGAAGGAGTACGGCCGTGTCGCAGGTTACTGTTCTTTGTCGTTTCGGTCGCGCGCGTTTTCCCTGTTCAGCCGCTCGGCTGACTCTTCCGGTGTCTCTTCGCGAAGCGGGCGGTCAGCATCGCTGAGCGGGTCCGTCAGTGAGGAGGCGTCATCGGGGACGCTGTGCTCTTCCTCGACCACCGGTTCCGGGGCGACCACCTTGCTCAGGGTCTGGGAGTGAACGGTCGCGGTAACACCTGGGGAAAGCTCGATAAGGGCCTTGTTGTTGTCCTCGTCGAGGGAAACGATGGTGCCGAAGAGACCGAAGTTGGTCATGACCTCGGTACCCGGGACCATCTGGGTGCGCTGCTCCGCGACCTGCTTTTTCATCTTCCGCTGCTTGCGGAACATGGTGAAGATCAGAAAGGCGAGAGCCAACGGGAGGAGCAGGCTGAAGATGTCAAACCCGCCACCCGTCTGCTCGGTGGTCTGGGCAACTACATTTGCGAGCACAGAGAAGATCCGTTCCTATATTTTGGTCAGCACAGTCGGCTGCGGTGCAGGTGATTCCGACGCTGAAGTTCCGCGGCTGCGCGCGGTCCGCGGGAGCACTGCCTGACTGTTAAGCCAGCAGTGTTTCCAAAGCTTTGACCGTGCGCTGCGCCACACGTCAGAACAGTCTACGGGGAATGGGCCTCAACTTTCGCACTAGCCGCTGTTGCGGCTCCATTCCGTTTCGCTCCCGAGCGCCGTTTCGACCCCGGAAACGGGATCATCCTCGTACACCGGGAAAAGTCCTTCGGGCATGGCGGCTGCGATTGATGCAGGCATGACCAGGCCCAGATGTTCCCACGCAGCTGCTGTGGCGATTCGCCCGCGCGGCGTTCTGCCGAGCATCCCCTCCCGCACGAGATACGGCTCGGCGACCGTTTCCACGGTCTCGGGTTCTTCCCCTACTGCAATGGCCAGAGTGGACAGTCCCACCGGCCCTCCATTGAACTTTGTCACAAGCGCCGTCAGCACAGACCGGTCGAGGCGGTCGAGTCCTTTGGCGTCAACCTCGTACATATCCAGAGCGGATCCTGCGCACCGTGCATCGATGACGTCCACGCCGTGCACCAGTGCCCAGTCACGAACGCGCCGGAGGAGGCGGTTCGCGATTCTGGGCGTGCCGCGGGAACGTCCTGCTACCTCAGCAAAGGCTGCGGAGTTGACCCGCATGTCCATCATCATGGCCGAGCGCCGGAGAACGAGTTCAAGCTCCGCCGTGGAGTAGAACTCGAGATGGCCGGTGAATCCGAACCGGTCGCGCAGCGGACCCGGCAGCAGCCCGGCGCGGGTGGTGGCGCCGACCAGGGTGAAAGGTGGCAGATCCAGCGGAATCGCTGTTGCGCCCGGCCCTTTGCCCACGATGATGTCTACCCGGAAGTCCTCCATTGCCATGTACAGCATTTCTTCCGCAGGGCGCGACATGCGGTGGATCTCGTCGAGGAAGAGCACCTCCCCCTCGGTCAGCGAGGACAAGATAGCGGCGAGGTCTCCGGCATGTTGGATGGCGGGGCCGGAACTGATGCGGAGGGGCGCATTCATCTCCGCGGCGATGATCATCGCGAGGGTGGTCTTTCCGAGCCCGGGAGGTCCGGAAAGGAGAACATGGTCCGCGCTGCGGCCACGCATTCGGGATGCTTCGAGGACGAGGGACAGCTGGCGGCGCACTCTTGCCTGACCGACGAAATCATCCAGGTTCTTCGGCCGCAGGGCTGCCTCGACCGCCCGGTCCTCCGGATCCACGGCCGGCGAGACAAGGGGCTGTTCCTGATCTGTCATCAGTTCACCGAAGCCCGTGCCGAGCTGCGGGCGCCATCCTGGCCCAGCCTGCGCAGTGTGAGCTTCAGGATGGAACCGACATCTCCAGATGCCGCAATCTCTGGAGAATCCTTCACTGCGGCGTCGATGGCTGAGCCGGCGTCCTTCTCCGACCAGCCCAGACCCATCATTGCGGCGAGAACCTGGGACTGCCAGGCGCCGGAAGCTGTAGTTGAGGTATCCGTCTCAAGCGGAATGAGCTTGTCAGCGAGTTCAAGCACAATGCGCCGCGCGCCCTTGGGGCCGATCCCCGGCACCTTGCTGAATGCTTTGTCATCCCCGGACGATGCGGCGGTGCGGATGGCCGCCGGGGCGTACACCGCGAGCACCGCCAGCGCCAACCGTGGGCCTACGCCACTGACGCCCAGCAGTGTCTCGAACACCTCACGCTCGTCGGCATCCGTGAATCCGAACAGGGTCATGGAATCCTCGCGGACTATCAGCGAGGTGTTGAGCCTGGCCTGGTTGCCAAGCCGGAGGGTGGAAAGAGTCTGGGGCGTTGCCTGTACCTGCATTCCGAACCCGTTGACGTCGAGTACGGCCGAGTGCAGGCCCACATGGCTTACGGTCCCGGTCAGAGAACTGATCATGCGCTGGGCTCCAGATGCTGAGAATCGAAACGAATATCACCGAACATATCTACGAATCAGCGTACGTCCCGGCGCGGACTATCCGGCGCCGCCACACCGATGTACTCCGGTACGCAGACTACCCGGGAGTAGGTTCATCGCCGTTGACGCGCCTTCGCTTCCGCTTCCGCCCACAGCCGTTGGGCCGCGGTCTGGCCAGCCCCACCCTGGCTTCGGGCTGAGGACGTAGTTCCGGTTCGCCAGGCGTGCGTGATGGCAAGCGCCAGTGCGTCAGCAGCGTCGGCAGGGGTGGGCGGCGTTGCGAGGCGAAGGATTTTCGTCACCATCTTGGTCACTGCGGCCTTGTCAGACTGGCCGTTACCCGTCACTGCCGCCTTGACCTCGGTCGGTGTGTGAAGCGCTACCGGAATACCCCGCCTCGCCGCCGCCGCTATCACCACGCCCGAAGCCTGAGCGGTACCCATGACGGTGCTGACGTTGAGCTGGCTGAAAACGCGTTCGACGGCGAGCACCGCCGGTGAGTGCGTGTCCAGCCACACATCCACTGACTCGGCGATCATCAGCAGGCGGCGATCGAGGCTTTGGTCAGCCGGCGTACCGACCACACCGACCGCCACCAGAGTGGCGCGCCGGTTCGGTTCGACATCAACCACGGCAAGTCCGCAGCGGGTCAACCCCGGGTCAACACCCATGACACGCAGTGTCACGGGTGTCCCCCAAGATGGGCGGAGCGGAAACTAATCGTCGCTCTCCAGCTCAGCGAGCACGTCATCGCCGAGCTCCGCATTTGAGTACACGTTCTGGACGTCGTCAAGCTCTTCGAGCGCGTCCACGAGCTTGAGGAACTTGCGTGCGGCGTCCGCATCGAGTTCAACCTGCATCGACGGGACAAACTCGACCTCGTCGGTCTCGTATTCGATACCTGCTTCTTCGAGACCCGCGACGACCGCGCGGAGGTCTGTGGGCTCGGAGTGAACGTCGAATGATTCGCCCGACTCCTTCACCTCTTCAGCGCCTGCGTCCAGGACTGCCATCAGGACATCATCCTCCGACAAGTCTTTCTTCGGCAGGGAGACTACGCCTTTGCGCGCGAACAGGTAGGCGACCGATCCGGGATCAGCAATTGATCCACCGTTTCGGGTAATGGCGACCCGGACCTCCGAGGCTGCACGGTTCTTGTTGTCCGTGAGGCATTCGATGAGCAGCGCCGAACCCTGGGGTCCGCGCGCTTCATAAATGATCTCCGAGTAGTCGACGACCTCTCCGGTGAGCCCAGCGCCGCGCTTGACCGCCCGGTTGATGTTGTCGATGGGAACGGACGTCTTCTTGGCCTTCTGCACGGCAAGCTCGAGTGCCGGATTGCCCGCCAGGTCAGCGCCGCCGGCGCGGGCCGCCACCTCGATATTCTTGATCAGCTTCGCGAAAGACTTGGCGCGCTTGGCGTCAATCACGGCCTTCTTGTGTTTGGTGGTAGCCCATTTAGAGTGCCCCGACATGCTCTGCCCTTCTTTGTGCAATCAACGATAGGAAAAGCTCATGGATACGATGCTCACCGGTCACTTCCGGGTGGAAGCTCGTGGCGAGCAGGTTTCCTGAGCGAACTGCAACAATCCTAGCGACCGGCTGTGCCCTGGCATTGTCAGGCCCGGTTCGGGCACCGTGCTCGGCGGGCGGCGTATCCGGCGCCTCGACCTGTGCGAGGACCTTCACCGACTCCCCTACCTTCTCCACCCACGGGGCCCTGATGAACACCGCGTGGACGTCGGATCCGTTCCCAGGCAGTTCCTCAAACGGGAGGTCGGTCTCGAAGGACTCGCGTTGCCTGCCGAAGGCGTTGCGGCGGACGACGATATCCAGCCCCCCGATCGTCTGCTGGGGATTACCCGCCAGGTCAAGGGAGGGATCAGCAATGGTGTCCGCGAGCATGATCATTCCCGCACAGGACCCGTAGACCGGGAACCCGCCGCGGATGAGTTGGCGTAGCGGTTCGGCGAGCCCGAACGCGCGGGTCAGCTTGTCCATGGTGGTCGACTCCCCGCCGGGGATGATAACGCCCTCGACCTGCTCCAGCTCGCTGGGGCGCCGGACCGCTGACGCCTCTCCGCCCAAGGATTCGATCACCCGGATGTGCTCGCGTACGTCGCCCTGCACTGCGAGAACGCCGACGCGCGGAGCGGCACCGCCAAGGGAAATGGTGGAAGTCACCGACCCAGTCTAGTTTGGCGCTGAGACTGTGGGCGCCATACCGGGTAGGCAGCGAAAGCGCGATAAGTTAGACACCATGTCTGGTCTGTCTACCTTGAGCGTGCCCCTGGGCAAAACAGTTCGGGCGCTCACGCGTCTGCGCGGCGGTGGTTCGGCGTTTCCCGGTCTGGTCGTCGAACGAATCGATCCAGGCTTCATGGCGCGGGCGCTGCGAAACCTGCCGAAGGGCATCATCGTCGTCAGCGGCACCAACGGGAAGACCACCACCACCAAGATGGTGGTCGAACTCCTTGAGGGCCAGGGGCTGAAAGTCTTCACCAACCGGACGGGAAGCAACTTCACCAGGGGCGTTGCCGCCGCGCTGCTCGGCGAGGTGGACTGGCGCGGACGACTGAGAGCCGACGTCGCCGTCCTGGAACTGGACGAAGCCCACGCCGTCCACTTCGTGAATCTGGTCCCTCCGACCCATTCTCTGCTGCTCAATGTACTCCGGGATCAGCTTGACCGCTTCGGTGAGATCGACAAGACCACCAAGCTGCTCGAGCACATCGCAGTGAAGACCACCGGCACGGTGGTGTTGAACCGGGAAGATCCGCGGGTCGCTTCAATCGCACCATCGGTCCGCAACGCCGCGGTGGCTTATTTCGGGCTGGCTGAATCTCTCCGGGACACCTTTCCCAGCGATGATGACCTTCGCGGCGCCACAGGAACAGCACCAGCCTCTTCCCTGCCCGCCGACGTCGTGCTTGAAACGGTCGAATCCAATACCGCTACGTTCAGCATGGACGGCGAGGCAAGCACCGTCGACCTGAGCCTCCGCGGCGTCTACAACATCTTCAACGCCGCGGCGGCGCTGGCCATGGCGAGGATCATCCTGGGCGGTGAGGCGAAACGGGACGCGATGCTGCGCTCACTCGCAGCGGTTGAGCCGGCCTTCGGCCGCGGCGAGTCCCTGGTGGTGGACGGCCTGCCGCTGGAGCTTGTCCTCGTGAAGAATCCGAGCGGCTTCCGCCTGGGCCTGAAGTCCTTCGATGCTGCAGGCTACGCGACCATGATTGCGATCAATGACAATTACGCGGACGGACGGGACATGTCCTGGCTCTGGGACGTTGATTTCGACAGCCTGCGGGCCGGCGGTGTTGAGATGGTCAGCGGCGTCCGCGCGTATGACATGGCTTTGCGACTGCAGTACGACGACGTCGCCGCCCAGGACATCGATCCTGACACCGGATCAGCACTCCGCACGTTCATCCGCGGTGCGAAGGACCGCCCGAAGCGGATCTTCTGCACCTATACCGCGATGCTCGCGATCCGCAGGGACCTGTCCAAAATTACCGATGTGAAGGTGGTCTCATGAGTTCCGGCACTCCTGCGAACAAGGGCACCGTGCGGATTCTGCAGCTGTATCCGCGGGACATGAACATCTACGGCGACTGGGGCAATGTGCTGGTGCTCAAGCAGCGCCTCGCCTGGCACGGGTATGAGGCGGTGATCCTCGAACACAATGCCGGGGACACCTTCCCTTCAGACGTGGACATCCTCATCGGCGGCGGCGGACAGGACAGCGGGCAGGTTGTAATCCAACAGGACCTGCAGTCCAATGCAGCCCATCTTCGCTCGCTTGCCGGGGACGGTACGCCCATGCTCGCGATCTGCGGTCTTTACCAGCTTTTCGGAAACTTCTTCAAGACCCACGACGGCACAGTCATACCCGGGATCGGAATCCTGGACATCGAAACGCATGGCGGGTCGGAGCGGCTGATCGGGAACGTGGTCGCCCGAAGCGAGGAGTTCGGCGACATCCACGGCTATGAGAACCACAGCGGTCAGACCTTCCTCGGTCCAAACGTCCGTCCGCTCGCCACCGTGACCAAGGGTGAAGGCAATAACTCGAAGGAGGACCACGAAGGGGCCCGGCACCTCAACATCGTGGCCAGCTACCTCCACGGCTCGCTGCTGCCGAAGAATCCCGCGGTTGCCGACTTCCTCATCCGTGAGGCGGTGACCCGCAAGTACGGCTCCTTCGAGCCGGGCGATGTCGATGACAGCCTTGCTGAGCTCGCGCGCCGCCACGCTGCGGCCCGGCCGCGCTGAGTCTGACGCGGTTGAGCTTGAAAGGGCCTTCTTAGTCCTCTTCCGAAACCAGCCACTGGTGTGCGCCGTCTTCGGACGCGCCGTAGGTCTCCACCGTTGCCAGCGTCCGGGCCTTGACTGCCGCCTCATGCTCCGGGGTTGAGCAGGAGCCCGGCTCCTGGTCAGGAGCCAGCGAGCACCAGCGGTACGGGTCCCGGACAATGACCGACGGCACCCAGGCCAGATCGCTGACTGTCCACTGACCCGACTCATCGGCGGCAAACTGCGCCCGGATGGTCAGCCCCTCATTGTTGACGTCATATACCGGTGACAGCTCGGTGACCCCATTGCCGAGACCGTAGACGATCCAGGTGTCGTTGTAATACTCGATCGGCAGCACCGAGTGCGTGTGGTGGCCATAGATGAAGTCGACCGCCCCGCTGTCGGCAAGGGCATGGGCGAGGTCGATCTGCTGCTGGTTGGGCAGCGAGGCGTACTCATCGCCGGCATGGATAGCCGCGATAACGACGTCGGCGCCCTCCTCGCGCGCTCTTTCCGCCTTCGCGATCATGGTGGGCGCGTCGAGCATGTCCACCTGCCAGGGGAATTCCGGAATCAGTCCGTTCAAACCGTAGGTGGCCTCGATGACTGCCGCCTGCGCAGCAGGCGTCTCGAGAATCATCAACTCCTGTGCGTCGGCTTCCGTGCGGTAGGAGCCCGTGTGTTCCAGTTCAAGCCGGTCCAGGGTGTCCAGCGTGCGGACCAGACCCTCGGTACCTGCGTCGATCGTGTGATTGCTGGCCGTGGTGCACGCCTGGTACCCGACCGCCTTTGCGGCGTCGAGGATCTGCGGCGGCACGTTGAACTGGGGGTAGCCGCTGAACGGACCTTCCGGCGTCGAGACAGGGGTTTCCATATGGCACATCGCGAGATCGCTCGCCTCGATATAGGGACGCTGCCCGGCCAGAAGCGGCTCGAAATCAAGAGTGCCGTTGCCGGTTTGCTGCGCATCGACGGCTGCCTGGTCCCACAGCTGAGGGTGCACCAGAAGATCGCCGGAAGCCATGAAGGAGAAGCAGCGATCCGTCGGGCAATCCGGGCCCTTCCCGGGCGTCGACCCGGGGGTAGGTTCCGGAGTGACCTCGGGAGGGCTTGAGGTGGCGGGCGCAGAGGAGGCGGCAGGCGCCGTCGTCGTTGGTTCTGAGCCCTGGGTGGTGCGCCCCTCGCCTGCTCCCATGCAGCCCGAGCAGGCAAGCGTGAGGGCCAGTCCCAGCGCCCCCCACGTGCTTCGAATTCGCGTCTGTCCCGACACAACGACCTCCCTTGATGATGACTTCCAATGATAGGTGCGCTGGGAGGGGAACCTGAGGATGAACCCACCGAAGCGAACACGGGATGCAAACGGGCTTGCCTGCTGGAGCGGCGCCGCTCGTTATGCCAAGGTTGGTTACCATGAGCAACCCTTTTCAGAACCCGAGCACCTTGCCGTTCCAGTTGCCTCCCTTCGCGCAGATCCGCGAGGAAGACTTCCTGCCGGCGTTTGAAACCGGTATCCGGGAGCACCTCGCTGAGATCGAGGCGATCATCGCCGAGCCTGAGCCCGCTTCCTTCGACAACACGATCGTGGCAATGGAGCGCGCCGGGCAAGCGCTTCGCCGCGTCGCGCTGGTGTTCTTCAATAACTCATCCGCTCACTCCACTGAGGGAATCCAGGCGGTGGAGACGGAGATCGCCCCGCGCCTTGCCGCGCATGAGGACAACATCTACCTCAACGCTGCGCTCTTCGCGCGCGTGAATGCAGTTGGGACATCCGGGCTCGACGCTGAGTCCGCACGTCTGGCCGACGAGTACCGGCAGCGCTTCGTTCGCGCCGGCGCCCAGCTCGACGACGCCGCGCAGCACCGCCTGCGCGAACTGAACGGCGAGCTCTCCCGGCTCAGCACCGAGTTCGGGCAGCGGCTGCTCCGTGACACGAATGCGTCTGCCCTGCTTGTCGACGACGCTTCAGAACTCGACGGATTGTCCGCGGACGACATCGCCTCTGCAGCAGACGCCGCCGGTGCCGCCGGCCACCCGGGCAAGTATCTCCTGACACTGATCCTGCCGACCTCCCAGCCTGCACTGGAGTCCCTGACCAACCGAGAGACCCGCCGCCGCCTGCATGAAGCGTCCGTCAATCGCGGGTCCCGCGACAACGCGAACAACACCATCCGCGTCGCCGCAGAAATGGCGGCACTGCGGGCTGAGCGGGCGTCCCTGCTGGGTTTCACCAATCACGCCGAGCTCGCCACTGATGACCAGACTGCGCCGTCACTGGATGCTATCCACGAAATGCTCGAACGCCTTGCACAGCCGGCTGTCCGGAATGCACGCGCGGAAGCTGAGCAGCTCGAGGACGTGGCAGGTCACCCGGTTGAGGCCTGGGACTGGTCGTTCTACTCCGAGAAGGTCCGCTCCGAGCGGTACGACGTGGACCTCGCCGCACTGCGCCCCTACTTCGAGCTCGACCGGGTACTGAATGACGGCGTTTTCTTCGCGGCGAATAAGCTCTACGGGCTCACTTTCCATGAACGGGAAGATCTCCAGGGGTACCACCCCGAGGTACGGATTTGGGAGGTCCGGGAAGAGGACGGCTCCGAGTTGGGGCTCTTCCTCGGCGACTACTACACACGGGACACCAAGAACGGCGGCGCGTGGATGAATTCCTTCGTGGAGCAGTCGCGCCTTGGCGGAACCCGGGCCGTCGTGGTGAACAACCTGAACGTGTCCAGGCCACCGGCGGGTGAACCCACACTGCTGACCTTCGACGAGGTGCGGACCACGTTCCACGAGTTCGGCCACGCACTGCATGGGCTCTTCTCGGATGTCACGTACCCGTTGTTTTCCGGAACGAGCGTTCCGCGGGACTTCGTGGAATACCCTTCACAGGTCAACGAAATGTGGATGCTCTGGCCGGAAGTGGTCAGCAACTATGCGCGCCACCATCAGACCGGTGAGGCGCTCCCTCAGGAGATGATCGACAAGCTCGTAGCCGCCAGGAAATGGGGTGAGGGTTTCGCCACCACCGAATACCTGGGTGCTGCTCTTCTCGACCTCGCGTGGCATGAGCTGCCGCCGGGCACCACGGTGGAGGACCAGCTTGCTTTTGAGAAGCAGGCACTGCACGACGCCGGCGTGGACTATGCGCCCGTCCCGCCGCGGTACCGCACCGGATACTTCAAACACATTTTCGCGGGCGGCTACTCAGCGGCTTACTACGCCTACATCTGGAGCGAGGTACTGGATGCGGATAGCGTCGAGTGGTTCAAGGAATCGGGCGGGCTGACGCGGGAGAACGGAGAACATTTCCGCAGGGAACTGCTTTCACGCGGATACAGCGTTGACCCGCTGGATGCCTTCGCTGCCTTCCGTGGCCGCGCAGCCAGCATCGATCCCCTCCTCGAGCGTCGAGGGCTGGCTGAGCAGTCATGACCACCATCGCCGGTTGCCAGCGTCTGCAGCGCGCCTGGTTCGCTGCCATGGCACAGGCAACCGGCGGCCGGACTTTCTCCACGCATGAGTCCGACTGGGTCTGGCTGCCGGCCCGGCGTGAGCTCATGCTCATGTTTCCCACCACGTTGTCATCGGCAGGATTGCGGCCAGCGCTCGCAGAGGGCGTGCGCCTCGGAGCGCGAACCGTAGGCGTATGGCTCAACGGCGCAGTCCGGGGCAAGGAGCTAGTCGACTTCGGGTTTGAATCCGGCTGGCAGCCGTGGTGGATGAGCGCGCCGATCGAGGCGCTCACCGGGCTTGACTCAGCAGGAGCGGCGATCACCTCGCGCGTGCCCGAATACTCCGGTCCATTCGCCGCGGAATTAGCCATTGCCCGTGCAGAACCGCCGAAGGCCTGGCATGCACTCGCGCGCGTGGAAGGGGTGCCTGTTGGCGCCGCGTATTCCTTTTACGACGGTGCGGCTGGTGACGCCAAAGCCGTCGGTGGGATCTTCAACATGGAAGTGCTCCCCCAGTTCCGCCGCCGCGGCCTCGGCACGGCGCTGCTGTCAGCGGTGGCGCAGCGGGCCGCTACTGCGGGAGCACAGGAACTGGCGCTGAATGCCACGCCTGAGGGGTATGAGCTATATTCCCGACGAGGATTCGAACTCATTGGCCGCGGACAAACGTGGTGGCTCCAGCTGAACTGATGGGCTTGTTGCCCGTTATACGCTTCTTGTTGCCGACTATGGCTATGGGGGAAGGCTTCACTGTGGAACGACGCGCATTTATCAGCGTGCTTACGGCGACGGGATTGGGGTTCGGGCTCGCTGCCTGTGCCGGCCCGGATCGTGGACCGGCTGGTTCGCGACCCACCACAACACCGCCGTCCACGCCGAGGCCCGCTCCGTCACCGGTAACACCGTCCCCCACTGCGGTTGCATCGCCGACAGCTCCAGCAGTGATGAAGGTGCCGCTGCCGCAGGGAATCATCACCGGACTTCCCACCACGGAGCCCGTGTTCGCCTGGACTGTCGACGATGGGTCCAACAGCGAAGTCATCCGCAGATACATAGAATTCTCACGCGAGAGCGGGACACGGCTCACGTTCTTCCTCAACGGTTCATACCCGCGTTGGACCGAGCATGCTGAGATTCTCAAGCCGCTCATACTGAACGACATCTTCGTTCCCTGACCCGGCAAGCGCGGGAAGAACGCCGCCTGTTCGTTCAGGCAGCCACTAGGTGCGCGAGTGGAATTCGAGCGCGACACAGACCCATTGCCGAAGCACCTCACCGCGAGCCACACCTTCAGGATCCACCGTGTGCACGCCATCCTCATCGGCTTGCCTACTCGTTACCGGACGTCTGGACGGCATCGGCGGCGCCCCATTCGACGGCACCGGCATCTGCCGCCCCCATCGACTCGACGGTTACCTTGCTGCGCTGCCTGCTCGCCGCGTCCGCCTCGGTGGAGACGCAAGACGTGCCCAACGCGGCCATCTCCTCGAGATTGACGGCGGCCACCGGGCACCAGCGGTGGGCCGGCCCGTTCCAGGTGGCCGGAAGCCAGCGGATTGCTGCGCCCTGCCAGCCGCCGTCGTCGTCCTGCTCGAAGGAAACTTCCACCAGCAGTCCCTCGGTGTTGCGGATGTCCGGCGTGAGGTGTGCGGCGATGGTGTTCCCGAGTCCATAGACGATCCAGACGCCGTTGTACTTCTCGATGGGCAGCACCGAATGGCTGTGGTGACCGTAAACCAGGTCGAAGCGGCCGCTGTCCACGAGTGCGTGGGTCACCTCCTGCTGCTGAGCGTTGGCATAGTCGGCATATTCGTCGCCGGCGTGCACCGCTGCAAGTACGACGTCGGCGCCCGCGTCGCGCGCTTCGTCCGCCTTGGCGATCATCACTGCCGGATCCAGCTGATCGACCTGCCAGCCGAACTCTGGCACTATCCCGTTGAGTGCATAGGTTCCGGTGATCACGGCGATTCGCGCTTCGCCGGTGTCCACAATAAGCGGCTCAGCTGCCTCCGCGGCTGTGCGGTAGGAGCCGGTGTGTTCGAGCCCTGCCGTATCCAGGGTGTCCAGCGTGCGGTTCAGTCCCGCAGTGCCGGCGTCGAGGGTATGGTTGCTGGCTGTTGTGCAGGCGTCGTAACCCAAATTCGCGACGGCGTCGGCAATCTGGGGAGGGACGTTGAACGCTGGAAAGCCGGAATACGGGCCGTCGGGCTCAGCCAGCGGGGTCTCCTGGTGACAGATAGCGAGGTCGGCCGGCGCGACGTACTCCTCCTGCACCGCAAGCATCGGTCCAAAGTCCAACTCGCCGCCGCCATCTACGGCTGCCTGTTCCCACAGACCTTCGTGAAGCAGCAGGTCACCGGTGAGCACCACGGTGAGGCATTCCCCGCCCGGGCAGGTAGCGGTCTTGGCGGCGGTGGTGCGAAGCGGCGTCGGACTCGGTGATTCAGGCTTAGGCCGCGCCGTAGCGGACGCTTCAGGCGATGGAGCGACCGGCGAAGGTGAGGTTGTTTTCAGGGATCCCGTGGACGATGGCACGCTCCCCGGACCCGAGCACCCGGGTATCAGCAGCAACATCGACAGTGCTGTTGCCTGGACAACTGATGCGCTGCAACGGTTCACACCGACAGCGTAGCCCCGAGTGAGCGCCAGGAGCCCAAACGGCGAAGGGCCGGACATAGTGTCCGGCCCTTCGCGCTATTCAATGCTGTCTGCAGTCCTACCAGCCGCGCTCGGCGAGGCGGTGCGGCTGCGGGATCTCGTCCACGTTGATGCCGACCATTGCTTCGCCGAGGCCGCGGGAGACCTTGGCGATCATGTCCGGATCGTCGTGGAAGGTGGTTGCCTTGACGATGGCGGCGGCGCGCTCGGCCGGGTTGCCGGACTTGAAGATACCGGACCCTACGAAGACGCCGTCAGCACCGAGCTGCATCATCATGGCGGCATCGGCTGGTGTGGCAATACCGCCGGCGGTGAACAGGACGACCGGAAGCTTGCCTGCCGCGGCAACTTCCTTGACGAGCTCGTACGGTGCCTGGAGCTCCTTGGCTGCGACGTACAGCTCGTCGTCGGCCATGGAAGTGAGGCGGGCGATTTCCGAGCGGATCTTGCGCATGTGCATGGTGGCGTTGGAGACGTCTCCGGTGCCGGCCTCGCCCTTGGAACGGATCATGGCCGCACCTTCGTTGAGGCGGCGCAAAGCCTCACCCAGGTTGGTCGCACCGCAGACGAAGGGAACGGTGAACTTCCACTTGTCGATGTGGTTGGTGAAGTCCGCAGGAGTCAGCACCTCGGACTCGTCGATGTAGTCCACACCGAGCGACTGCAGAATCTGCGCCTCTACGAAATGGCCGATGCGGGCTTTTGCCATAACCGGGATGGAGACGGCCTCGACGATGCTGTCGATCATGTCCGGGTCCGACATGCGCGACACCCCGCCCTGGGCACGGATGTCGGCGGGTACGCGCTCGAGCGCCATGACGGCAACGGCACCGGCGTCCTCGGCGATACGGGCCTGCTCTGCGGTGACGACATCCATGATGACGCCGCCCTTGAGCATCTCCGCCATTCCGCGCTTGACGCGGCTGCTGCCGGTCACGGGCGCAGTGGTGGAAGCTTCTTCAACAGTGGACACAGTATGGCCCCTCGGGTAGAGAAAAGATGACAATCCATGATACGCCCGGCGGCTGCCCCGAATCGCCGGTCAGCAACTGTACGTAACGGCGGATTTCTTGTGCACGCGAACAGCGCTCCACACGATAGGGCACAAGGTGGTCAGTTGTTTGACCGAGCGGCTTCACGGCAGTCTCTACGCGTCGTGGCCGCGTGAGCAGTCACTCGTCGATCGGCACAGTTCCTCCGTCAGGACCTTCGATGACGTGTGTGATCTCGGAGGGTTCCGGCCAGCTCTGGAGGCCCCCGTCGACGTAATCGCTGTCGTCCGGGTCCGCCGCGTCGACAGTCAACATATCGAGCTTGCCGTCGCAGATATGCAGCAGGACCTGCAGCCGGATGCCACCCGGACCGGTGAACTGCGCACGAACCGGGAACACCTGGTTGTGGGGCACGGCGCGGGGCAACTCATCCGGAACCCGGAAGTGCGCGCTCGAGGTGAACTCCTCGTCCCAGTAGACCTCCCGAGCGGAGGCGAGCTGCGCCAGAAGTTCCGGCGCTCCCGGAATGTCCCGGGCACCCAGGATGGCTTCGGCGATGATTCGAACCCCAGGTTCCAGCCCCCTCTCATGCTCAGGCGGGTGGCCTAGCACGGCCTCGAACCGGCTCTTCCGGGCGGCGGCTCGGTCACTCAGGTAGCCGGCGAACGTGGCTGCTGTTGCCGCCACCGCCATCCAGCGGCGAGGATGCTTCGCCCCGGCCTCGCGCAGCTTCTCCTGAAAGCGCAGGTCGATCGTGTCGCCGGCGTCGGCGAAGCGAAGGGCGATACCGGTTGCGGCGATCCCGGCCGTCGTCTTCAGCGGAACCAACCCCCTCTTGCTGCCGGCGATTGTAGCGGCGACGTAAAAACCGGTCAGGACTGCTGTTACGGCGTGCACGGCGCGGCGCTGGGGTGCATCCAGCTTCGACGCGTCAATGAGAGACAAACCCCCCGCGGCTACTGTCGCGACGACGCCGAAAACCGGCGACGCGTTCATCGGCCGGTGCTGCTGGTCAAAACTCATAAGAGGTCCTCCCTGAATAGCCGCTTTGGCGCTAAACTTGACTGCTCCGTGCGGCCCTGCGATTTTTGCGAAGCTTATCCTCAGGCGTAAGGAAAAGCACGACCAGCATCCGGCCCCTTGTGCAGATGCATCGCGCTCAGGAAGCTGCAGCCTGGACCCGCACCGTCAGAATGCGCTGCACGATGGTGACGACACTTGCCAGTGCCAGCAGGATCAGGACTGCCAGCAGAACTACCTCCGGAAGGCCGAGGCCGGTCAGGCCCGTCACCACCAGCACCGAGACAAGGCGCTCGGCGCGCTCCGCGATACCAACGTTCGCAGTGAACCCGAGTGACTCGGCCTTGGCACGCGCATAGGAGACAATCATGCCGAGCACCAGGCAGGCGAGAGCAGCGACGGCGATTGCGCTGTTGCTTCCGCCCAGGAAAAACCAGATAGCGACGGCGGCAAACAGAGCGCCGTCCGCGATGCGGTCGAGGGTGGAATCGAGAAAGCTGCCCCACGAGCCGCTACGGCCCTGCATCCGCGCCATGATTCCGTCAACGACGTCCGAAAAGACGAACAGGGTGATGAAGACGGTGCCCCAGAAGAGCTGCCCCAGTGGGTAGAAGACCAGCGCTCCTCCTGCCACACCGAGTGTGCCCACCACGGTGACCGTGTCCGGCGATATTTTCCACTTGAGGAGCAGGGTAGCCAGCGGTGTAAACAGCGAGGTGAAGAATGACCGCGCGTATTTATTCAGCATCGCCCGCTCCGGCATCGGTGGGGGTGGCGGAGGCTTCTTCCCATGCTGCGGCGAGTTGCGCCCTCACCTCGTCGAGGGTCTGCGTGATTGCCTTGGTCTGCGCGATGATCGGGAAGAAATTGCCGTCGCCGCTCCACCGGGGAACAACATGCTGGTGCAGATGGGACGCAATACCTGCTCCCCCGGTGACTCCCTGGTTCATGCCGAGGTTGAAACCCGTGGGCCGGGCAACATTGCGTAGCGCATGCATGGCCGTCTGCGTCAGCTGCGCTATTTCGACTGTCTCCTCGGAGGTGATGTCGGTGTAGTCGGGTACGTGGCGGTACGGGCACACCAGCAGGTGGCCCGGGTTGTAGGGGAACAGGTTCAGGACGACGTACGCGCTTGAGCCGCGGTGGACAATCAGCGATTCCTGATCGGACCGTGCAGGAGCGGCGCAGAAGGGGCAGTCCTCCTGTTTGTTGAACTGCCCCTGCCCGCCCTTGATGTATGCGAGGCGGTGTGGAGTCCACAGGCGCTGGAAGGCGTCGGGGACACCGGGCAGCTCAAAGCTGTCCGTTACGTTCGTGTCCTCGTGGGTCTGACCGTCAACGCCCGACTCGTGGTGCATATGCCGCTACTGTTCCCGGTTGCGGACGGCTTCCACGATCCGCTTCACGGCCTCGTCGACCGGCACCTGGTTCTCCTGGCTTCCGTCCCGGAACCTGAAGGAAACGGCACCGGCGTCGGCGTCGTCCCCACCGGCGATCAGGACGAAGGGCACCTTCTCCTTACTCGCTGTCCGAATTTTCTTTGGGAAGCGGTCAGAGCTGATGTCGACTTCCGCCCGGATCCCCTCGGCCTTGAGCTTGTCGACGACGTCGAACAGGTAATCGTTGAAAGCGTCGGCAACGGGAATGGCGAGGACCTGGACGGGAGCCAGCCAGGCTGGGAAAGCACCCGCGTAGTGCTCTGTCAGCACACCGAGGAACCGCTCAATGGAGCCGAACAGCGCCCGGTGGATCATGACCGGCCGCTGGCGCGTTCCATCCGCCGCCTGGTACTCAAGCTCGAAGCGCTCGGGCAGGTTGAAATCCAGCTGGATGGTTGACATCTGCCAGGTGCGGCCGATCGCGTCGCGGGCCTGCACAGAGATCTTCGGCCCATAGAACGCAGCTCCGCCTGGATCGGGAACCAACTCCAGGCCCGATGCCTCTGCGACCTCCGCGAGAGTCCGGGTTGCTTCCTCCCAGGCCTCGTCCTCGCCGACGTACTTCTCGGGATCTTTGGTGGAAAGTTCCAGATAGAAGTCGTTGAGGCCGTAATCCTTCAGCAGTCCGAGGACGAAGTTGAGCGTACCGGTGAGCTCATCCTTCATCTGCTCGCGGGTGCAGTAGATGTGGGCATCATCCTGGGTCATGCCGCGTACGCGGGTAAGTCCGTGCACCACACCGGACTTCTCGTACCGGTACACAGACCCGAACTCGAAGAGCCGCAACGGCAGTTCCCGGTAGGACCGCCCGCGGGAGCGGAAGATCAGGTTGTGCATCGGGCAGTTCATCGGCTTCAGGTAGTAGTCCTGGCCGGGCTTGCGGACTTTGCCGTCGGCGTCGAGCTCCGCGTCCACGTGCATGGGCGGGAACATGCCGTCGCGGTACCAGTCCAGGTGCCCGGAAACCTCATAAAGGTGGCCCTTGGTGATGTGCGGCGTGTAGACAAACTCGTAGCCGGCCTCGACGTGCCGCTGGCGCGAGTAGTCTTCCATCGCCTTGCGGATGATGCCGCCGCGGGGGTGGAATACGGGCAGGCCTGAACCCAGCTCGTCCGGGAAGGAGAACAGGTCCAGTTCAGTGCCGAGCTTGCGGTGGTCGCGGCGCTCCGCTTCGGCCAGGCGCTCCTGGTAGGCCTTGAGGTCTTCCTTGGTGGGCCAGGCGGTGCCATAGATGCGCTGCAGCTGCTTGTTCTTCTCGCTGCCGCGCCAGTACGCCGCAGCTGAACGCGTCAGCGCATACGCGTTGGAAATCAGTTTGGTGTTCGGCAGATGAGGGCCCCGGCAGAGGTCCTTCCAGATGATGTCGCCGGACTTGCGGTCCACGTTGTCGTAAATGGTCAGCTCGCCGGCACCGATCTCAACCGAAGCGCCGTCGTCGTCAGTAATATCGCCGTTGCCGCCCTTCAAACCGATCAGTTCGAGCTTGTAGGGCTCGTCCTTCATCGCTTCGCGGGCTTCGTCTTCACTCGCGACGCGGCGCTGGAAGAACTGGTTCGCGTTGACGATCTTCAGCATCATCTTTTCGAGCTGCTTCAGATCTTCGGGGGTGAAGGGGTCTTCGACATCGAAGTCGAAGTAAAAGCCGTCGGTGATGTAAGGGCCGATGCCTAGTTTCGCATCCGGTCGCAGCTGCTGGACGGCCTGCGCCATCACGTGCGCGGCGGAGTGGCGAAGGACGTTCAGCCCATCCGCAGAATCGACCGCGACCGGCTCCACCTGCGAGCCGTCCTCCAGCTCGCGGCTCAGGTCCCAAAGCTCGCCGTTCACACGGACGACGACGACGTCGCGCTGCTCCCTGAAGAGGTCCGCTCCCGTAGTCCCGGTGGTCACCCGCTGCTCTTCGCCGTTGACGATGAGGGTGATTGATGGGGGCGCTGACACTGAGGTCTCCTCTTGATAAGGGTGAAGTGCACGGATACTGATCGATCAACCGTACCCGCGGATGTTGGCCAACCTAGGCCCAACACTCCTGCGGGGGTGTTTCGATGGTATCCGTTGCGTGCGCGGCCAACCAACCAGCGCGTACCTATGCCATTGCCGGGTGCGCTCTGGGGTGATCCGGGCTCAGGACGTGCGCCGGACCTTCAGTTCAAACTCGATGAAGGCCTCGATCATGGCCCGGTAGGTCCGTTCGACCACAGCGGGATCCACGTCGAGCTTTTCGGCGTAACCGCGCACGTTCGAAATGACCTGTTCGACCCGTGCGGGGGCGCGCACGGACTCGTCGTCGTCCTTGAGTGAACCCGCCCTCCGCACCAGCCGCTCACGTCGGGAGATCAACCCGACCATCTGCTCATCGACCTCGTTGATCGCGATACGGACGGCCTTCAGCTGTTCGGCCTGGACCGAACCGGGCTTCGGTCGCTCGGGCGTTAGGGGGTTTGGCATACGGCGACACTACGCGAGGAGCCACTGAGCGCCACGGTTGATGACGCGCATACCGGGAATGGACCGCGCAGCGCAGACGTTACATTTGCTGACAGAAACCGCAATAATCCGCGGACTCGACGAGTCCGCAATTTTTCCAGAGGAGCACCGTGGATTACACACCCGCTGCCGGCACCATCACCATGTTCAGCACCACCTGGTGCGGCTATTGCCGCAGGCTCAAGTCGCAGCTCGACGCGCAGGGCATCGGCTACCAGGAGATCAACATTGAGGAAGTGGAAGGCACTGCGGAACTCGTCGCCTCGCTCAACGGCGGAAACCAGACCGTGCCTACGGTCATCTTCCCCGACGGCAGCACGGCCACCAACCCTTCCGCAGCCGAGGTGAAAGCGCGCGTCGCCGCCTAGCACCCACGTGATTTCGCAGGACACGCCCCTTATCCGCCCGGATAAGGGGCGTGTCCTGCTTTTTCAATGTCGATAAGCTGGAGACGTTCCCCCCACCTTCGAGGAAAAGGACTGTCTCAATGGCACACAGCGTCAAGGGCGTCGTCGTTATGGAGAAGGACGCGCCCGCTACCGTCGTCACCATCAAGGTTCCTGATCCGGGACCGGGTGAGGCGCTTGTCGACATCCTGACCTGCGGCGTGTGCCATACGGACCTTCACTACAAGCAGGGAGGCATCAGCGATGATTACCCCTTCCTGCTCGGCCACGAGGCAACCGGCGTTGTGAGCGCCGTCGGGTCTGACGTGACCAACGTCCAGCCCGGCGACCGCGTCATCCTCAATTGGCGGGCTGTCTGCGGGCAGTGCCGTGCGTGCCTGCGCGGAGAGCCGCAGTACTGTTTCAACACCCACAACGCAACGCAGAAGATGACCCTCGAAGACGGCACGGAACTGTCGCCCGCCCTCGGTATCGGAGCCTTCGCCGAGAAGACCCTCGTAGCGTCCGGGCAGTGCACCAAGGTCGATCCCGATGCGGATGCAGCCGCCGTCGGCCTTCTGGGTTGCGGAATCATGGCGGGCATCGGTGCAGCGATCAACACCGGCAATGTCCGGCGCGGAGACTCCGTAGCCGTGATCGGCTGCGGCGGAGTGGGTATAGCTGCCATCGCCGGATCAAAATTGGCCGGCGCAACCCGGATCATCGCGGTGGACATCGACAACCGCAAACTGGAACTCGCCAAGGGACTGGGCGCCACCGATCTGGTGAACTCCAAGGAAACCGATCCCGTCGAGGAAATCCGCAGGCTGACCGGCGGCAACGGAGCCAACGTGGTGATCGACGCCGTCGGCCGTCCTGAGACCTACAAGCAGGCGTTCTATGCCCGTGACCTCGCCGGCACAGTGGTGCTCGTCGGGGTACCTACGCCGGATATGACGCTCGACCTCCCCCTGCTGGACGTCTTCGGCCGGGGAGGCGCGCTGAAATCCTCCTGGTACGGCGATTGCCTCCCCTCACGCGACTTCCCGATGCTCGTGGATCATTACCGGCAGGGCAACCTGGACCTCGACGCGTTCGTCACCGAGCGCATAGCGCTTGACCAGGTGGAGGAAGCCTTCACCAAAATGCACGACGGCGTAGTGCTGCGTTCGGTGGTGGAGCTCTGATGGGCGCGCGTATCGACCACCTGGTTACCTCCGGCACGTTCTCCCTTGACGGCGGCACATGGGAGGTGGATAACAACGTGTGGATCATCGGCGACGACTCCGAATGTATTGTCATCGACGCACCGCACGACGCCGGCGCGATCGTAGACCAGATCAACGGGCGCCAGGTCCGCGCGATCCTGCTGACCCACGGCCATGACGATCACATCCGTGCCGTCGGGGAGCTCTTCGACACAGTGCGAGCGCCGATCCACCTTCACGCCGAAGACCGCATGCTGTGGGACGCGGTGTACCCGGAGACCGTTCCGGGAGCGACCATTGCCGACGGCGATACCTTCAGCGTCGCCGGAGTCACCCTCCACGCGATTCACACGCCCGGCCACTCCCCCGGCTCGGTCTGCTTTTACCTGCCCGACGCCGGCACCCTGTTCAGCGGCGACACCCTGTTCCGGGGCGGGCCGGGAGCAACCGGACGGTCCTACAGCGATTTCCCCACGATCATCGAATCCATCCGCACCAGGCTGTTCACCCTGCCCGCGGATACCGTGGTGAGAACCGGGCACGGCGACTCGACCAGCATCGGTGAGGAAGCACCGAACCTCGACGAGTGGATCGCCCGCGGGCACTGATTGAACCCGACTGCCGGCCGGCTCCGTCTTCAGAACTGCCGGCCGGCAGCAGGCCTCAGAAGGACCAGCCTGAGCAGTTACGGCATCGGGGCCGCGACATCCTCGTAGGCGGCGACGACGGCGCTTGCCACCGCATCCACGGTGAGACCGGGCACAAGGTCTTCCGCCGCCCCCGCCGTCGACGGCTCCCACGGAAGTTTCAGCGCCGAGTACGTCGCTTCAAGGACTGACCGAATCGATGCAGAGTCCTCCACCACGATCACCGAGGAAAAGAGCCATGCACCGGAGATGACTCGCTGCGCGGTGCCGACCAGCTTCACGGCCTGGGTGCCGTCCACGCCGTGCACGCTGAACTCGCCGGGGCAGTATTCACCGGGAATCTGTCCCATCCGGGCATCAACGCCGACCCGCCGCAGCGCTTTTGCAAGGATCTCACCGAGCAGTCGGAACCGGGCATGCGATCCGGCGACCGCGTCATGGTGGGGCTCGATATGATCCACGATCAGACACCCGTGGTGGTAGGCCGCAGCCCGTCCGCCCGCCTTTCGGACCAGCGGCTCGAACCCGAGCGTCCGGGCGGCGTCCGAAGCCGTCCCGAAACCGGGCAGACGGGTGTCCCGCTGCCCGAAGGCAACAGTGGGCTGGGGGCGGTAGAGCCGTAGCGTCGGCCTGAGGTCCCCAGCTGCCGCTGCGCGTAAAAGAGTAAGCCCGCGCTCCATGTCCGCTGCCGCACCCGAGGACAATTCGTGTAGGACCTGCAGGCGCCCTTCAGACCAGGCACGAGGAATCATGTGTCGCAGGCTCCTTAGCGGCCGCCGTCAATAGAGCGGCTCCGCTGCTCGACGCCCGGGGTTCCGTAAGGATAATCAGCCAAGCCCGGTGCGCTGGCCTGGGATAGCCGTTCCAGCTCATCGCTGCTCAGCGTCAGGGCAGCTGCCCCAAGGTTGTCTTCAAGCTGCTCGCGAGTACGGGCACCGAGAATGACCGACGTGACAGCCGGCTGCTGCGCAACCCATGCCAGCGCTACCTGGGACGCGCTGACTCCGCGCGCCTCAGCAATACCGAGGACGACGTCAATGATCGCCCAGGTCTGCTCCTGCGCGTTGCGCTTTTCCCACGCTTCCATTCCGCGTTCCGGATTCTCGCCGAGACGGGTTGCGCCCTTGGGCGCAGTATCCCGCTTGTACTTTCCGGTGAGCCAGCCCCCGCCAAGCGGTGACCACGGCAGTAAGCCCATACCGGCGTCGAGCGCTGCAGGCACAATTTCTGCCTCGATCCCCCGCACCATAAGGCTGTACTGCGGCTGGAGGGTGACCGGCAGGTCCCACCCGCGCGCCTTCGCAATGCCGACGGCCTTGGACAGCTGCCACCCGGTGTAGTTCGAGAAGCCGTAGTAGCTGATCTTGCCGGCGCTCACGGCGTCGTGGAGGAAGCCGAGCGTCTCCTCCAGAGGAGTGAGCGGGTCCCAGGAGTGCATCTGGTACAGGTCGATGTGGTCGACGTTGAGCCGCTTCAGCGAGGCATCGAGCGCCAGCCGAAGGTGCCGCCGGGAGAGGCCCAGATCATTGGGGCCCTTACCCATCGGGAACCGACCCTTCGTCGCGATGATCATGCCGGAAGCGGACGGGCTCTTCGCCAGCCAGCGCCCGATGATCTCCTCGGACGCTCCCGCGGTGTAGACATCAGCGGTGTCGATGAGGTTGCCTCCGGCGTCGGCATAGTCATCGAGGATCGCATGTGACGTCGCTTCATCGGCTTCGGCACCAAACGTCATGGTGCCCAACGCATAAGCCGAAACCGATGCTCCGCTGCTTCCGAGGTTCCTGTATTCCATCAACTCTCCTGGGTAGGTGATAGTGCGTGCACTGCTCTTCAGTCGAGCACGGTCACGCCGCGCCAGAACGCCACGTGGTCCTTGATGTTCGCGGCGGCTTCCTTCGGCTCCGGGTAGGTCCATGCCGCGTCCGGATTACTCTCACCGTCAACCTCCAGGCTGAAGTAGCTGGCGTCACCCTTCCAGGGACATGTGGTGTGCGTGTCACTCGATCGGAGGAACTCCTGCTTGACGCTTTCCTTCGGGAAGTAGTGGTTCCCCTCGACCATCTCGGTGGAGTCAGACTCCGCAATGACCTGATTGTTCCAGACTGCCTTGGCCATGATGTCCTCAATCCTCTGAACGGCTCAGCGCCGGTTGCGCTGTGAGCGCGATTACACAATCTGCCAACGACGACGGTGCTCGCTGCATTCCCCCGCCTGGAGTCAGAGCTTGCGCAGCGTAAGGATCTGCTCACTCCGGCCGAACGGCCCGTCGAGGTCGTGCAGGACGGACGAGGTCAGCCCGATTCCTTCCCGCCCGAAACTCACTCGGGTATCGAGGCCGAGCCACTGGCCCGAGGGCTGGCGGTGAAGGTGCACCTGCAGGTCGACGTTGGGAAATGCCCAGCTGCCGGGTCCGGGAGGAACCCGCGTGGCGATTCCGTTTGCGGTGTCGATGAGCCCGATCAGCCGGGCCGAGTCCGACGACGCTTCACCCTCCACCAGCGGGTGGGGCGTCCGCAACCAGACCCTGCCCCGGCCGGGCCTGTGGCCTTCGATCTTGCGGACATCAATCGACTGGATGTAGCCGCCGGGCCACTCCGCCACGGCGTCGTGCTCCTCACCCTCATCCGGTCCCGGCATGGACTCGTCCTCAAGCGCCGCGACGGACGAGGTATCGCTCGAGGCCAACCGCCAGGCGCGGGCGCGGATAGCTGTCCGCCCGCCATGGTTCATCTCCGCTTCCAGCAACTCGATGGTCCTCCCTGGGCGCACCATCCGGGTGGTCACCTCGACGGTCTCCAGCGGTATCAGGCCCAGGATCTCGAACGAGATGCGCGCCATCTGCAGCTCTGCGCGTGGCTGGAACTGTTCAAGGCAATGTGCGAGCAGACCGGATGCGGGCGCCATGTGCTGCTCGTGTGCGTTCCAGGCACCCTGTGCATGAATTGTGGCCTCGAACCGGCCCCCGCCCGCGGGACGGTAGTAGGAATCTGCCATGGTGGGAAAACACGCTCCTGAGGGAAAGCTCGGTTAAGGCTGGACTCGGGCCCTGTTGACGGCGTCCGAGGCACGAATAAAGCCTAGGTGACTGAAGGCCTGCGGGAAGTTGCCTGCCAGCCGGCCGCTCACCGGATCGTACTCTTCCGCGTACAGTCCGAGGTCATTCGCGTAACCGGTGAGCCGGTCAAGCAACGCCGTGGCATCGTCGGTGCGGCCGCTGTTTGCATACTGTTCCACAAGCCAGAACGTGCAGATCAGGAATGGGTATTCGTGGCCCTCCAAACCATCGAGGCCGGATGCTGTGCGGTAACGGTGCAGGAGCCCATGGGCATCCTGCAATTGCTCCTCAATGCGGGCCACGGTGCCAAGCATCTTCGGGTCATCACTGGCCACAAAGCCTGTGTGGGGCAGTTGCAGCAGGGACGCATCGACTTCATCGTTCGAGTATGTCTGTGTGAACGAGTTGAGCTCGGCGTTGAATCCGCGCTCCATGATCTCCTCCCGGAGCCGGTCCCGGATCTCCTCCCATCGATCGGCCGGCCCTTCCAGCCCGTGCTCACGCACTGCCCGGATCCCCTGATCGAAGGCAGCCCACATCATCACACGTCCATGAACGAAGAACTCTGCTTCCCCGCGCATTTCCCAGATGCCGTGACCCTTCCGGTCCAGGTTCTGCTCACAGAACCGCAGGAGGTTCTTTTGCAGCCCCCAGGAGTACTCGCCCTCGGCTGCCCCTGCATCCCTCAGCGCCGCGAGGGCGAGCATGACTTCCCCGACGACGTCGGCCTGGTATTGGCCCACAGCCCCGTTACCGATTCTTACCGGCTTTGAATTCTCGTAGCCGGCCAGGTGGTCCAGCTCGCTTTCGGGGAGCTGGCGTTCGCCGGCGATGCCGTACATGATCTGCACCTGATCCGGATCGCCGGCTACCGCACGCAACAGCCAGTTGCGCCAGTGCAGCGCACCTTCGGTGAAGTCATGCGCAATGAGCGCCTCGATGGTGAGTGCGGCGTCGCGCAGCCAGGTGTAGCGGTAGTCCCAGTTGCGAGAGCCGCCGAACTCCTCCGGCAACGACGTGGTGGCTGCGGCCACGATGCCGCCGGTTCTGCCATGGGTAAGGGCGCGGAGCACCATCAGCGAGCGCAGTACGGCCTCATCGTGTCGATCATGAACCTCCACCCGGGAGGACCACTGAGTCCAGTAGGCGATAGTCGACTCCAGAGCTCTGTCCGGGTCTGCTGCAGTTGGAAGCCCCTCGTGAGACTGGTGCCAGGTAAGTACCCAGCTTTCGGATTCGCCGGCTACAAGCGGAAAGACACCGCTCAGCCGCTTCGAGACAGCGCCCTGGTAATCGTCCGCATGGCCCTCGGCGGAGGCTTCGTGGCGGTCTTCCATTCCGGTCTGTGGTTCTGCCCGCTGGGACTCGTGAGGGTGCAGCAACGGTCCGGTCAGCAGCAGCGCATCCGGACCTGCAACCGACAGCAGTCCGCACGAGCCGACTTTCTCGAGGTCGACCCGCCGCGTCCAGGGCTTCGCCCGGGCATAGTCGAACCGGATGCGCAGGTCGTGCTCCACTTCAACGGTTCCCTCGACGCACTCCACCCGGCGCACCAGATCCGACTGCGCGTCGCCAGGCGGCAGGAAGTCGGTGACCACCATCTTTCCGGTCGGGGTGCTCCAGGTCGTTTCAAGGACGAACGTTCGTGGAAGATACCGCCGGGAAACTACCTCCCCGCCCGAGGCCGAAACTTTCCATCGTCCGTCTTCCGGGGACCCCAGCAGTGCCGCGAAGACGGAGGGGGAATCGAAGCGCGGAAAGCAAAGCCAGTCGATACTGCCGTCCCGGGATACCAGTGGCCCCGTACTCAGATCAGACAGGAGGGCGTAGTCCTCCAGCGGCGTGGACGCGTGCTCTGCATGCTCAGCTGTCATCCTCCCATTCAATCAGCAAGCATCCTGCCGTGCAGGAGCCCGGTGGGAATGCCGAGGCTGACCGGTTCCGGTTGACCACAGCAACCGGACTGCGAAACCATCCCGCCACCGGAGGATGCAGTGTCGCAGCTTCCCCCGAGGTCGGTGCTGCAGACCCCCGTTTCGGGGAGATCGAGGTGAACTGACGCAGCGGCGTCGTCATCGCCGGCAATGGCGGCGATGACTGACCGCACCTGCTCATATCCGGTGGCCAGCAGGAAGGTGGGGGCGCGGCCGTAACTCTTCATACCTACGAGGTAGAAGTCCTTGTCCGGGTGCGCGAGGACAGCCGCCCCGTGCGCCGGTACGGTCCCGCAGGAGTGGAATTCAGGGTCGATCAGTGGCCCCAACGCGCGCGGCGCTTCAACAGCGGGATCGAGCTCGAGCCGCAATTCGCGGAGCATCCGCAGGTCCGGACGGAACCCCGTGGCCGGAACGAGCACATCCACTTCGACCTCACGTGCGCCTTCCGGGCTCGAGGCATGAACGCGGAGTGCGCCGTCGCCGGCCTCCAGCTCAGTGATGGCGAACGAGGTCAGGAGCTCCACCACGCCGTCCTCCACCAGCGAGCGCAGTCGGCTTCCGAGCGCTCCGCGGGCCGGCAACCCGTCGAGGTCTCCGCCGCCGTAGAGCCGCTGTGCTGATCCGGATCCGCGCACACCCCAGATCAGGCGGGTTCCCGGCTCAGCTTTGGCAACCTGTCCGAGACTTAGCAGGGTGTTCGCGGCGGAGTGCCCTGCGCCGACCACCATCACGCGCTTGCCGGCGAAGCGGGCGCGGTCCTTGCCTGCAGCATCGGGAAGGGGCTGCGTGATGAAGGCGTGCACAGCGCTCTCTCCCGGGGCCGGTAGCCCGGCCTGGCCCAGCGGATTGGGCTGGCTCCAGGTGCCGGATGCATCGAGGACGGCCTGCACCAGGTGATCCTCAAGTCCTCGCGGGCCGAGCACACGGACAAGGAACGGCTGGTCCTCTCGTTTCCGGGTCCTCGTCTTGTCCATTCCCTGCCGTGTCACTGCGAGCACCTCCGTGTTGAGGTGCAGGGCTGCTGCGATGCCGGGTTGCGCCGCGAGCGGTTCAAGGTAGGCCTCAACCAGTTCATTACCGAAGGGAAGCGCTGAGCCGCGAGGCGCCTGCCAACCGGTCGGCTCCAAGAGCCGGCGGGCGGCGTCGTCGATGTTGTACTGCCAGGGAGAGAACAGGCGGATGTGGCCCCATTGGCGGATGGCAGCCCCGACGGCGTCGCCCTTCTCGAGAATCAAGGGTGTCAGCCCTCGTTCGAGGAGATGGGCGGCGGCTGCGAGGCCGATCGGGCCGGCCCCGATGATGGCGACGGGCAAGTGACGCTGTTTCGACATCGCTGTTCCTTCCGTTCGGCGTTCTGTGGATCTGCCAACATTGATATTCATCGATATGAGTATCTGGGCTCTATCGATGGTTGTCAATGTGTGGCGGTCGTCGTCGGAGATAAGAGTGCACAGATGCGCACTTAAGCACTATGTTGAACAGTGTGCTGATAGTTCTTCGCAATACTGCGTATCGCAAGCTATTCTCCGCGCAGGTGATTGCGCTCCTTGGTACAGGCCTGCTCACCGTGGCGCTGGGCCTCCTCGCGTTCGATCTTGCGGCGGGCCGAGCTGGAGCCGTCCTCGGTACTGCCCTCACCATCAAAATGCTGGCCTACGTCTTCGTGGCTCCCCTGATGGCGGCACTGGTGGAACACGTTCCCAGGAAAGCCGTCCTGATTGCAGCTGACCTCGTCCGCGCGGCCGTTGCCCTAGTGCTGCCGTCCGTGGATCAGGTGTGGCAGGTCTACGTTCTGGTATTCGTGCTGCAGTCGGCCTCGGCTACCTTCACCCCGGCGTTCCAGTCGGTGATTCCTGTGATTCTGCCGCGGGAGCGCGACTACACGAAGGCGCTATCCCTCTCGCGGCTTGCCTACGATCTTGAGTCGCTCCTGAGCCCCGTCATCGCAGCCGCGCTGCTGGTAATTATGAGCTATTCCAGTCTCTTTGTCGGCACCGTCATTGGGTTCCTGATTTCCGCTCTGCTCGTCGGAACCACCCGGTTGCCCGCTCCCCCGCCGCCTGCGCGCCGGAGTTCCCTCCTGCACCGCACCACCCTGGGAGCCCGGATCTTCCTTCAGATGCCGTCTCTTCGTGGACTCCTCGCACTGAACCTGGTGGTGGGCTGCGGTACCGCGCTCGTCCTGGTGAATACCGTCGTGTATGTCCGAGATCTTTATGGCGGAACCAACGCTGAGGTGGCAATCGCCCTCGCCTGCTACGGCGCCGGCTCAATGGCTGTGGCACTGACGACGCCGGCACTGCTGGAGCGCTTTCCGGAACGGGCCTTCATGCTGAGTGGAAGCGCGGTGATCGCAGCGTGCGTGGGTGCGGCCGGCGTCATCGCGTTAGTGCAGCCCGCTTGGGTACTGATGCTCCTGCTGTGGGCGCTGCTGGGTGCCGGTACTTCGATGATCAATACGCCGTCCGCGCGGCTGCTGCGCCGCGCGGCCACGGATGCAACGCGGTCCTACCTGTTCACGGCGCAGTTCTCCCTCTCGCACGCCTGCTTCATTCTCAGTTACCCGATTGCGGGATGGGCTGGAGCCGCCGCCGGGCAGCCTGCGGCCGCGTTCGTCCTTGCAACGCTCGCTACACTGGGCGCTGTGGCAGCATTGCGGCTTTGGACGGCCGAGCCTCCGGCAACCGGGGCAGATGAGTCACCTGTCAGCAAGGAGTGGACTGTTGAGCGAAGAACCGGTCGGCTCGCGGCCCAGCCTGAATCATCCGAACGATCCTGATGAAGCACGCCTCGACGTCGGCGCTTCCCTGTTCAGGATGCTCGCCGACCCTACGCGGCTGCACATTCTGTGGCTGCTCTCCGAGGAATCCGGCGACGTCAGTTCCCTGGTGGAACGCACGGGAGCAACCCGCACATCAGTCAGCCAGCATCTGGCCAAGCTCCGTTTCTCGGGATTGGTAACCACGCGGAAAAGCGGCCGCAATGTCATCTACAGCATTGCGGACGGGCACCTCGCACGCCTGGTACGGGAGGGCCTGAACCACGCCGACCACCGCGTTACCGGGGAGCCCGCACACGACTGATCCCACTGCTCCTCGGAACCGGCGCCTACCGAATACACAGCAGGCTTCCTAGTTTAGAGTTCTGGCATGAGCTTCAATGACAATGCCCAGTTCGATCCCTCCCGGGTGAGTGACCGGCGCGGCCGCGGTCGCGGCGTCGCTATCGGCGGCGGCCTCGGCGGCGGCCTGATCCTGCTGCTGTCACTGTTCTTCGGCCCGGGTGTGGTGGACCAGTTAGGACTTGACGGCGGCACCGACACGGATACCGGTATCGGTGCGGACTCTGATCCCGCCATCAACGCGTGCCAGACCGGCGCGGACGCCAACGAGCGGCTTGACTGCCGCATCCTTGGCACCGCTGAAAGCCTCGATAGCTTCTGGTCCCCTTACCTGGAGCCCTTCGGCATTCAGTACACGCCGCCCGGGGTGGTCCTGTTCAGCGGCCAGACCAACACGGGCTGCGGCGCGGCGAGCAGCGCCGTCGGGCCCTTCTATTGCCCGGCGGACGAGCAGACGTACTATGACACCGCCTTCTTCAACGATCTGGTGACCCGCTTCGGTGCGTCCGCTGGGCCGCTGGCTCAGGAGTACGTAATCGCCCATGAGTTCGGGCACCACATCCAGAACCTGACGGGCGCACTGAGCGCATCCCAGCAGGACCCCCGCGGTGCAGAGTCCGGAGCAGTCCGGGTGGAGTTGCAGGCCGACTGCTACGCCGGCATGTGGGCCGCGCATGCCACAACGGTCCCCGATCCGGAATCCGGGGTTCCCTTCCTGCGCGAGTTCACTCGAACCGACCTGCAGGACGCGCTGTCAGCGGCGTCGGCGGTCGGCGACGACCGCATCCAGGAATCGACCACCGGCCAGGTCAACCCCGAGGCGTGGACCCACGGTTCCAGTGAGCAGCGTCAGGCGTGGTTCCTGCGGGGACTAGAAACGGGAGACATCGAGGCGTGCGACACATTCGCCGCTGAGGATCTCGACAATCCCTAGCCCGCTTTCTCAGGTCCCGCAGAAGGTCCGGTACGAGCCAAAGTCCTCAGGCGCTCCAGCGGCATAGCGCTCGAAACCGTCACGCTCCTGAAACGGCGCCGTCACAGCAGCGAGCAGCGTGCCCAGCGGTTCGAGGTCATCCTCAACGGCAGCAGCGAGAGCTTCTTCCACGCGGTGATTCCGCGGGATGTACACGGGGTTAACCCTGTCCATGGCGTCTGCTGACGGGTTCAGGGTGAGCCACTGCGCCAACCAGGCATCAAAACGTGCCGGGGCAGCGAAGTAGCTGCGGGACACTTCAACGTTCCCGCGTGCGGCAGCGCTCAGGCTCCGCAGGAACGACGTGTAGTCCACCTGGTCCTCCTCCAACAGCGTCAGGAGCTTTCCTGCGATGTCTGCCGCATCGACGCCGTCCGGCAGGCCCAGCTTGATGCGCATTCCCACGGACCAGGCACCGCTGTAGAAAGCGGGGAATTCTGCCAGCGCCTGCTCTGCCAGCTTCACGGCGTCGTCCTGGTTTTCATCGAGCAGGGGCAGCAGCGTTTCGGCGAAGCGGGTGAGGTTCCAGTGGGCGGCGGCCGGCTGGTTCGCATAGGCATAGCGGCCCATGGTGTCAATTGAACTGTAGACCGCTGAGGGGTTGAAGGCGTCCAGAAAGGCGCACGGACCGTAGTCGATGGTCTCACCGGAAATGGTCATGTTGTCCGTGTTCATGACGCCATGGACGAAGCCCACGAGCATCCACTGCGCGACAAGCTCCGCCTGGGCACGGATGACCGATTCAAGCAAGGCGAGGTAGGGGTTGGGTGCCTGTGCTGCCTCGGGATAGTGGCGGGTGATGGCGTAATCCGCTACGCGGCGGAGCAGTTCGATGTCACCGGTGGCACGGGCGTACTGGAAGGTACCGACGCGCAGGTGGCTGGCGGCGATTCTGGTCAGTAGGGCGCCCGGCAGCAGTTCCTCGCGCTGCACGGGACGTCCCGTGGCCACGACGGCGAGCGAACGGGTGGTCGGGATGCGAAGTGCGTTCATCGCTTCGCTGACGATGTATTCACGCAGCATGGGGCCTATTGCGGCGAGTCCGTCGCCACCCCTTGCGAACGGTGTGCGGCCGGAGCCCTTGAGGTGGATATCCCGCAGGGTGCCGCCCGGGTTTGCAACCTCTCCGAGCAACAGCGCGCGTCCATCACCGAGGCGGGGGCTGTACCCGCCGAACTGGTGGCCGGCGTAAGCCTGCGCAACCGGGGCTGCGCCTTCGGGCACACTTGCGCCGGTGAGGAGACGGACGCCGTCGGGAGCGCGAAGGAAGGCGGGGTCAAGCCCAAGCTCGGCCGCGAGCTGCTCGTTGAGCACCAGCAGGTGCGGTTCGGCCGGCTCTGCTGCTTGCCAGGGCATGCCCATTTCCGGCAGGTGGCGGGCGAAGTGGTTGTCGAGGGTGACGGTCGGCGCCGTAGAAACACTCACGCATATGTCAACAGACGTGGCGTTCGGGTTGTTCCCCGCGAATGGCCCCCTTTCGTTATCGCTTTCCCTGAGGGCCGGGCGTATGTTGGAGGTATGTCGGCAATGGGCCGTCCGCCCGGCGCCGTAGCTATGCGGCACGGGAAAGGAGCCGGACATGTTTAGCTTCCGACGAAAGGGCGCCGCCTTCGAGCGCAAGAAGGCCGCCGCTGCATCTGCCCATCAAAAGGACTTCCGCGAGGGGTACGTCCACATCCATGGGAGTGAAGAAAAGGCCAACGACCTGGCAATGAGGGCGTATGGCGACAAGGACGGTGACGGCAAACCGGACGTCCCGTTCATGCCTTTCCCCGGGTGACAAGCGTCCCAGGGCGTTCGCTACGTGAGTGTCTCAGCGTTCGGGATTGTCCGCCAGCGAGCGTGCCACTCGTGCGGGCGAGCCCACAACGACGGTGTTCGCCGGCACGTCCTTCGTCACCACTGATGCCGCAGCCACGACCGCGTTGTCGCCGATTGTTACGCCCGGCAGGATCGTGGCGTTGGATCCGATCCACACATTGCGGCCGATCACGACGGCAGCGGGATGCATATCCGCACGACGGCGCGGCTCTAGATGTGACGGATTCAGCGACCGGCTTGCCCGTCAACTGGGCTAACAACTCCCGCACCCGCGCAGGTTCCTGGTAGAGACCGTTCAGCTCGCCAGTGATGCGCAGAGCCTGTTGGCTGGTCCGATGCATCACTTCGTGCAGTGGGGAGTCCCCTGTGATGGTGGGGCCTGCGTTCAGCGCGTCAAGTAGTCGTTCAGTTCCATGGTGTCCTTTCGGTCTGATGTCGGTTTCGAGGCGGCCGAAGAACCGCCGTTTGATGACAACTCTCCATGGCAGGATGCCCTTATGGGGAATACGTTGAAAGTTCTCGTCACTACAGCGGGCATCTCTGCCGTGCTGATAGTCTCCACGGTCTGGGTGCTATCGGACATCTCGGTTCTGGAGGCGTTCGCGGTGGTGGCGCTATCGCTGCTAATCTCTCTTGCCCTGCGCCATCTCAGGGAAAAGCACGTGAAGCTCAGGGCTGACGATGAGGGTCAGCGCCATCATCGCGGACGCGGGGGTGGCGGCCTAATGTGACAGTCCACCCGGGTGCAAGTAACCACACGTCAGCACCCTGAAGGTCCACCGTCGCGCAGATGGTTACGCTGGGTGGATGGCGACAGTTCTTCTCGTGCGGCACGGCCGCACCACAGCAAATGCTTCAGGGCTTCTGGCCGGTAGGGCCGACGGCGTCAGTCTGGACGAGGTCGGCCGGGAGCAGGCAGCCCTGACCGCTGACCGGCTTGCAGCCGTCCAGGTTGCCGGAGTCGTATCGAGCCCGCTTGAGAGATGTCAGCAGACCGCCCAGTTCATCCTCGATCGCCAGTCCGGTGCCTCGCGTGCACCCGTCGAAATGGATCTCGATGCCTGTCTGACGGAATGTGATTACGGCCAGTGGCAGGGCCGCATGCTCAATGATCTCGCCACCGAAGACCTGTGGTCGGCTGTGCAATCGCAACCGTCCGCCGTCACTTTTCCCGGAGGCGAATCCATGGCCGCGATGCAGGCCCGGTCGGTGGCGGCGATCCGACGCCGCGACGCCTCCTTCGAATCTCTCCACGGGCCGGGAGCAGTGTGGGTGGCGGTGAGTCATGGTGACATCATCAAGTCGATCCTTGCAGACGCACTCGGCATGCACCTCGACCTGTTCCAACGCATCAACGTCGGCCCAGCCTCCGTGTCGATCGTGCGTTATGGAGCCAGTCGACCGACCGTTCATGCAACCAATACCGACGCCGGGGATCTGTCGTGGCTCACCAACAGCGTCACTTCCGACGACGCGCCGGTGGGCGGTGGCACAGGACACACGGCGTCATCAGCCCGATGAGCCTAAAATAGCCACATGCCCACAACTGTTCACGAGTTTGTCTGGCCTGACCGCGTCGTCGTCGGCACCATCGGGCTTCCGGGGGCCCGCACGTTCTACCTGCAGGTACGTGCAGGAAAGCAGATCGTCAGCATCGCCCTCGAGAAGCAGCAGTCGGCGCAACTCGCCGAAAAGATCGATGAGATCCTCGATCAGCTCATCAGCCTCGAGGGCAACCCCTTCAGCGTGCCCACGAGCACTCCCATCGAACTCGTCGACAATGAGCAGCTTGAGGCGGTCGAGGAACAGTTCCGCACCGGCGTCATGAGTCTGGGGTGGGACCCGACGACAGCCCAGATTGTCGTCGAGGCGTACCCGCTCAGCGACACTGAGAGAGAAGACGAAGCCTTCCCCGATGACGACGACGCCGATGCGTCCGAAGTGCTGCGGGTCAGCATGCCTGTCGGTACCGCCCGCGCCTTCGCCAAGCGCACCCGCGAGGTCGTAGGTGCCGGGCGTCCGATCTGCGTGCTGTGCGGTCAGCCCATCGACGCCGACGGTCACACCTGCGCCCTGCCCGAAGCCTGATGCCGACGCCGGACCTGTTGACCGCCGAGCTGACCCTCACCGGCCGCATCACGACGGCGTCAAATGCTACCTTCCTGGGCAGCATCGGCGATGCAGCAGTTATCTACAAGCCGGTAGCAGGCGAGCGTCCGCTCTGGGATTTCCCCGACGGCGCCCTTGCCCACCGGGAGATTGCCGCCTACCTGGTCTCGGAGACCTTGGGCTGGAATGTTGTGCCTCGCACCTGGCTGCGCGGTGGTCCATTGGGTGAGGGAATGGTCCAGCTCTGGCAGGAGACGGACCATTCCCAGAATGCCGTGGATCTGGTCGCCACGGGGGATGTGCCGGAGACCGGCTGGAAGCAGGTCCTCGAAGGTCAGGACGAGAACGGCTCGATGGTAGCTCTCATCCACGAGGACTCCCCCGCGCTGAGACGTATGGCGGTGTTCGACGTACTGGTCAACAACGCCGACCGCAAGGGCGACCACATCCTTGCAATGGCAGACGGCCATCGGCATGGCGTGGACCATGGGCTTACGTTCCATAGCGAGCATAAGCTGCGCACGGTGTTGTGGGGCTGGTTGGGTGATCCGCTGACTCGCGAAGAGCTCGACGGCGTCGATCGCCTCATCGAAGCCCTGCACGGTGAGCTGGGCCATGAACTCGCGGACCTTCTGTCCGCGGACGAAATCGCTGCGCTCGCGGCGCGTTGCACCCGGATGGGCTCGTCCGGGCGGTTCCCAGCTCCGAGCGGTGAAATGCCCGCGGTGCCCTGGCCGTTGTTCTAGGAACGGACACAATCCTTCCGCAAAGAGTCGTCCTCTACCGTAGCTTTCAGCGCGCCTTCACCGGAGAATGAGGGCCATGAGGACATACAACGGCACGAAGGAATTCGAAGGCGCAACCTTCGTCAGGGCAAGTTTCAAAGGCGCCACCCTGCGATTCTCTGATGTCAGCGGCGTGTCGATGCGCGGCGTCGACGTGGACGGACTCGACATCGACAGCCACGACCTGTTCTTCGGCAGTCTTTTCGTCAACGGGGTCGACGTGGTGCCGCTTGTGGATGCCGAGCTCAACCGGCATTTCCCTGGCCGCGAACTGCAGAAGGCGCAGACGCCCGAAGGCCTGCGGGAGGGGTGGCTCGCGGTGCAGTCCGCGTGGCAGGAGACTGTGGAGGGCACGCCGACGGACCTGGTGGACAGACAGGTAGCGGAGGAATGGTCTCTGGCCCAAACCCTGAGGCACCTCATTCTGGCGACCGACGCTTGGCTCGGCGGCGGGATCCTGCGGAAGGAGCAGCCGTTCCACGAGATCGGGCTGATCTTCACCGGTGCCCGCGAGATGGGTTTCGACATGTCGATCTTCCGGGTGGAAGCGCCGGCGTACGAGGAGATCCTCGCTGTTCGGGCACAGCGACAACGGCAGGTCACCGATTTTCTGGCCACGGTGACTGCGGATCTTCTCGCAGAGCAACGCGAGAACCCATGGGGCGGCGGCGACTGGCGTCCGACCGTCGGCGACTGCATTCGCGTGATCCTCGAGGAGGAGTGGGCACACCTCCGCTACATCAGACGGGATCTCGCCCGTATTGGTTAGGGCCAGAAAAAACCAGGGACGAGTCAGGAATGTCAGGACAGAACCGCTGATAGGGAGCCTTGTTCTGATGCTTATAGTCGGATACTTCTCGCAGACTTCCCCATCCGCATGGGTGGCGCTCCTGATAACACTGGTCACCGTAGCGTTCGGCATACAGATCGCTACTGCTGTCCTCAGGAACTCATCCGGCGGTAGTGACAATCAGCTCAGGAGAACACGGGAACGGCGAAGTACAGCTTGTCGGCTCAACCGATACTCGGATTTAGAGTAAAGGATGCGCCTGACCCGAAACCGCGACCGGCGGCCGTTTGAGCAATGGTCGGCCGTCGTCCTGATTGCCCTCCTGTCAGCAGCGCTCTGGTTCGGCTGGTTCGCCTGGGATACCGAGTACCAGTACGACGCCGCCACGGGTGAACTGACTGGACCGTATGAAGTATGGCAGGGAGTGGCGGCGCTTCTGTGCGGCATCGTGGTGATAGGGCTCGCCTACCGGCTCTTGCATTTCATCGTTGCTCTGCTGGTACTTCCTGCTTCCTTCACGCTTGCATGGATCAGCACTGCCTCTGCCATAGATTCGGGCGGCCTGTGGGCGGTCGGGGCGATACTTGTCGCCTTCGGTACTACTTTCGGTACAGCCGTGTTGCTTGGCATCGCCGCAGCAATCGAAGCCGTAGGCAACAGACAACGGGCGCCGATATCCGAGTGAGCAAACACCGGACATGTCCAGCAGTCATGGGGTGATCTAATTCTCTGAGTCCCGTGGAGCTGGCGTAACCAGACGCGCCAGGTCGGTGCCCGGCGCCGCAAGTCGGTCCACGATGTCAAAGACGAGCTGCTGCATGGCAGCAGCAGCGGCCGAGGGTCCGACGTCGTTGCGCCGGGCCAAGTTGACGGTCCGCGTCAGCGAAGGACTCGCCAAGCGAGCGCTCCGCAGTCCGGGGCGGTCATTGACCACCATCGCCGGCACCACGGCCACGCCGAGCCCTCTTTCAACAAACCGCAGCACTGCGTCCATTTCGGCGCCCTCGACGGCCACCACCGGTTCCAGACCCGCGGCGGAGAACGCAGCATCGGTGGCGACCCGCAGGTCGTAACTGCGGTTGAACGCCACCTGAGGGATGTGAGCCAGCTCTTTCAATGTGAGCTCTTCCGGCATCGCCGATCCGGCGGCGGAGACGACCACAAGCTCTTCTGTGAGCAGTGGAATCAATTCGGTGCCAGGAACCGTCGGGTTCACTGCGCGGGTGACCACCAGGGCCAGATCCAGTGCACCTTCGTGGAGGGCCTCCACCAGGAAACGCGAGCCGCCCTCCGTGATGTGCAATTCCACCCCGGGATGCGCACTGCGAAAGGCGGCCAACACATCAGCGACCAGCGAGACGCACAGAGTCGGTGGGGCACCGAGCCGAACTCGACCGCGGCGTAATCCTGACAGTTCGTCCATCTTCTCGCGAGCGGTCTGCGCGTCGCCGAGCATGCGCCTGGCGATGGGCAGCAATACCTCGCCCGCATTCGTCAGCGTTGCTCGTGACGAGCCCCGGTGGAACAGCTCGGCGCCAAGATCGGCCTCAAGCGACGCGATCTGACGGCTCAGGGACGGCTGGGCGAGATACAGCTCCTCGGCCGCGCGTGTGAAATGCCCCACCCGAGCTACCGCTTCGAAGGAGCGCAACTGGTCTAACTTCATCATCATAGCGTAAACGCATGATATTGAATCGAATAATTCATTGGAGACATAACGAAGACAAACCTAACGTTGTGGGTATGAATCTCCACCACACTTCCGAACGTCTCATGTCCACGTCCGTGCTGGTCATCGGCACCGGGGGCGCCGGGTTGCGCGCGTCGATCGAACTCGCTCAGCGTGGGGTGCAGGTGCTGGCGGTGGGCAAGCGCCGCAAGCATGATGCGCACACCACTCTGGCGGCTGGCGGGATCAACGCCGCTCTGGCCACTATGGACCCCGAGGACAGCTGGCAGCAGCACGCCGCCGATACCCTGCGCGAGTCTTACTTCCTGGCCGACCCGAGCATCGTAGAGACCGTCGCGCGCAATGCGGCCCGCGGCATTGCGGACCTCGAACAGTGGGGGATGCCGTTCGCCCGGGAGGAAGACGGACGGATCTCGCAGCGCTTCTTCGGTGCCCATAAGTACCGCCGTACCGCCTACGCCGGGGACTACACCGGTCTTGAAATCCAGCGCACCCTGATGCGCCGGGCGGCAGAGTTGAACGTGCCGATCATCGACACGGT
Organism: Arthrobacter sp. Soil782; assembly: GCF_001428435.1. Lineage (GTDB taxonomy): Bacteria > Actinomycetota > Actinomycetes > Actinomycetales > Micrococcaceae > Arthrobacter_D > Arthrobacter_D parietis. Next base: position 183,472 of record NZ_LMSO01000007.1, on the reverse strand, counting down.
CTACATCACCCGCCTGCTCGTCGCCGACGGCACGATCTTCGGCGCCTACGGCTTCGACATCGTGGACGGCACCCCCGTGCAGATCCACGCCGACGCGGTCATCCTGGCCGCAGGTGGGCACACCCGAATTTGGCGGCATACCTCCTCCCGCCGCGACGAGAACACCGGTGACTCCTTCAGGTTGGCAGCACTGGCCGGTGCCCGGATTCGCGACGCGGAACTTGTTCAGTTCCACCCGTCGGGCCTCCTGGAGCCCGACGACGCCGCCGGCACCCTCGTCTCCGAAGCCGCGCGTGGAGAGGGCGGTATCCTCACGAACGCTCTCGGTGAACGTTTCATGGAACGCTATGATCCCGCGCGTATGGAACTCTCCACCCGGGACCGGGTGGCTCTTGCCGCATTCACCGAGGTTGCCGAGGGCCGCGGGACCGAGAAGGGAGGCGTCTATCTGGACGTCTCACACTTGCCGCGCGAGACCATCCTGGACAAGCTGCCGCGGGTCTACCGCACCCTGATCGACCTGCAGATGGTGGACATCACCACCACCAAAATGGAAATCGCCCCCACCGCCCATTACTCGATGGGCGGGGTGTGGGTAGCACCGGAGGACCATAGCACCGGAGTGAACGGGCTGTTCGCAATCGGCGAGGCTTCCTCGGGTCTACATGGGGCCAACCGGTTGGGTGGCAATTCACTGATTGAGCTACTTGTCTACGGGCGCATCACCGGGGAGCATGTCGCTGCGTACGTGGGCTCCCGCACCGAGATAAGCAGGCATCCGGCCGCCGTCGGACTGGCCCGCACCGAGATGCAGTCTCTGTTGCGCGAGAACGGCACCGAGTCAGTACGGCGCCTACAGCGCGAGCTGCGCAACCTGATGACCGAGCATGCCGGTGTGGTGCGTACCGAGCAGGGGCTCCAGGAAGGGCTGGACAAGCTAGCGGCTCTGGAGGAGCGTGTTCAGAACGTCACCGCACATCCGGACATCGCCGGCTTCGATGACCTGGCCCATGCCTACGACCTGCTTGGCTCGCTGCTGGCCGCACGTGCCACCCTGGAGTGCGCGCTCGAACGGCGCGAAACCCGTGGGGCCCATAACCGTGGGGATTTCCCTGCGATGGATCCCTCCCTGAAGGGGAACTTCATCTGGTCGCCGGCAGAGGGAGTCAGCTTCGAAGCGCTGCCCCCGGCTCCCGGTTCTTTCCGGGCTCTCGCTGAATCCACCGCGGACGACTCCGTCGCCGGCAAGCTTTTGGAGTGAATACTGAATCTCCAGTTGCGGACTTTCAGCTCGAGCTGTTTCTCGTGATCAGGTTCGGATGAGGATTGCTCCATCCGTTGTCCACATAGTCCTGAAGGTTTGCGTCGTCGGTTACGAGCCGAGCCTCAACGCCAAAGGCGATATACGATGCGCCGACCTCTTCGCCGCTGTTTAGGTCGCACCCACCGGTCGTCTGGCCGTGCCCCTGCGACACGACGACGAGACAGGTGTTGGAACCCGCCTTCGACGTTTTTACCCCCGCGTAGAAATGCAAACCGTCCTGCTCGGCGAGGAAACGTGAAGAGTTCTCATCGAGGTAGGAAACGTCCGCTTCCGTCGAAATCGTGTCCTCTTGACCGGCCGTTGTCTGTAGGACATCGAGGTCCGCGTGAGTTGGAGGTGCGTCCGGCTGCGCGCCGATGAGCGATTCACTGCTACAACCTGTCATGGTGAACAAGAGCGCCGTTATTCCAACGACTAGCCGCCCCTTAAGCATCGTCTCTCATTTCGTCGATGGGCTGGCAATACGTGTAGCACCAGGGCGAGAACAATGACTCCACGGTCTGTCGGGGCGCGAATGCATCGAAAGCTGAGTAGTCACCGTCAACGAGGACGCCCTCAGCTCCGAAGACATGGTCGAAAAACCAGATTCAGACGGCAGCGAGCAACGCCGTCTGGCCGCACACCGACTCTAGAAGTCCCAGTCCTCGTCTTCGGTGTTGACTGCCTTGCCGATGACGTACGACGATCCCGACCCCGAGAAGAAGTCGTGGTTCTCATCCGCGTTCGGTGACAGTGCCGAGAGGATCGCCGGGTTCACGTCCGTGACCGAAGACGGGAACATCGCCTCGTAGCCCAGGTTCATGAGGGCCTTGTTGGCGTTGTAGTGCAGGAACTTCTTGACGTCCTCAGCCAGTCCGACGCCGTCGTACAGGTCATGCGTGTACTGAACTTCGTTCTCGTACAGCTCGAAGAGCAGCTCGAAGGTGTAGTCCTTGATTTCCTGGCGCTTCTCCTCGGAAACCTTCTCCAGGCCCTTCTGGAATTTGTACCCGATGTAGTACCCGTGAACGGCCTCATCGCGGATGATCAGGCGGATCAGGTCGGCTGTGTTCGTGAGCTTGGCGCGTGAAGACCAGTACATGGGCAGGTAGAAGCCGGAATAGAACAGGAAGCTCTCCAGCAGCGTGGAGGCCACCTTGCGCTTCAGCGGATCGTCACCCTGGTAGTAATCCATGACGATGCTGGCCTTCTTCTGAAGGTTGACGTTCTCGGTGGACCACCGGAATGCCTCGTCAATCTCCTTCGTGGAAGCCAGCGTGGAGAAGATCGAGGAGTAGCTCTTGGCATGCACCGATTCCATGAACGCGATGTTCGTGTACACGGCTTCTTCGTGCGGCGTGATTGCATCGGGAATCAGCGAGACGGCGCCAACGGTGCCTTGAATGGTATCCAGGAGCGTCAGGCCGGTGAACACCCGCATGGTGAGCTGTTGCTCCGCCGGCGTCAACGTGTTCCACGACTGGACGTCGTTGGACAGGGGCACCTTCTCGGGAAGCCAGAAGTTATTGACCAGACGGTTCCAGACATCGACGTCTTTGTCGTCCTGGATACGGTTCCAGTTGATCGCCTCAACGTGCGACAGCAACTTAACCTTCTCGGTCATCGTGACCCCTTGTCCCATTCGCTTGAACTGCCCGCTAGGGCGGTGAATTTCCTCTAATAAATGTACGACGACGGCGGGCCGGCTTTCTGCACGCCGGCCCATCGACGTCGTTGTTGGCTTACTTGCTGGTTACAGCATGCAGCTGACGCAACCTTCTACCTCAGTGCCCTCCAGCGCCAGCTGGCGGAGACGGATGTAATAGACGGTCTTGATGCCCTTCTTCCAGGCATAAATCTGTGCCTTGTTGATGTCACGGGTGGTGGCGGTGTCCTTGAAGAACAGGGTCAGCGACAGGCCCTGATCCACGTGCTGCGTGGCAGCGGCGTAAGTGTCGATGACCTTCTCGTAGCCAATCTCATACGCATCCTGGTAGTACTCCAGGTTGTCGTTGGTGAGGTACGGCGCCGGGTAATACACGCGTCCCAGCTTGCCCTCCTTGCGGATCTCAACCTTCGACGCCACAGGGTGGATGGACGAGGTCGAATTGTTGATGTAGCTGATCGACCCGGTTGGAGGCACAGCCTGCAGGTTCTGGTTGTAGATGCCGTGCTCCATGACCGACGCCTTCAGCGCACGCCAATCTTCCTGCGTGGGGATATGCACCTTGGCGAACATCTCCTTGACCCGCTCGGTCTGCGGCACCCATTCCTGATCGGTGTACTTGTCGAAGAACTCCCCCGACGCGTACTTGGACTTCTTGAAGCCGCCGAAGGTCTGCCCGGTCTCAATCGCCAGCAGGTTCGAAGCCCGCACGGCGTGGTAGACAACCGAATAGAAGTAGATATTGGTGAAGTCCAGGCCCTCTTCAGAGCCGTAGTGCACCCGCTCCCGGGCCAGGTAACCGTGAAGGTTCATCTGGCCGAGCCCGATGGCATGCGAGGAGTCGTTTCCTCTGGCGATCGATGGAACGGAGGTGATGTTGGACATGTCCGAGACAGCCGAGAGTGCACGGATGGAGGTCTCGATGGTGCTGCCGAAGTCAGGGGAATCCATCGTCTTCGCGATGTTCAGCGAACCCAGGTTGCACGAAATGTCCTTGCCGGTATCAGCATAGGACAAGTCATCGTTGTATGTGGTGGGCTGTGAAACCTGCAGGATTTCCGAGCACAGGTTGGACATGATGATCTTGCCGTCGATCGGGTTGGCCCGGTTCACGGTGTCTTCGAACATGATGTACGGGTAGCCGGATTCGAACTGGATTTCCGCGAGGGTCTGGAAGAACTCACGGGCCTTGATCTTGGTCTTCTTGATCCGGGAATCGTCAACCATTTCGTAGTACTTCTCGGTGACCGAGACGTCGGAGAACGGCATGCCGTAGACGCGCTCGACGTCGTAGGGCGAGAACAGGTACATGTCCTCGTCCTTCTTTGCGAGCTCGAACGTGATGTCCGGGACAACGACGCCCAGCGAGAGGGTCTTGATGCGGATCTTCTCGTCGGCGTTCTCCCGCTTGGTGTCCAGGAAACGGTTGATGTCCGGGTGGTGCGCGTGCAGGTACACGGCCCCGGCGCCCTGGCGTGCTCCCAGCTGGTTGGCGTAGGAGAAGCTGTCTTCGAGGAGTTTCATCACGGGGATGACGCCGGAGGACTGGTTCTCGATCTGCTTGATCGGCGCGCCGACCTCACGGATGTTCGTGAGGGCGAACGCCACGCCGCCGCCGCGCTTGGAGAGCTGGAGGGCCGAGTTGATGGAGCGGCCAATGGACTCCATATTGTCTTCGATCCGCAGCAGGAAGCAGGAAACCAGCTCGCCGCGCTGCCGCTTTCCGGCGTTGAGGAAGGTCGGTGTTGCCGGCTGGAACCTGCCCTCGATGATTTCATCAACCATGCGGTTAGCGAGGTCTTCATTGCCCCGCGCGAGGTGCATGGCAACCATGCAGACCCGATCCTCGTACCGCTCCAGGTAGCGCTTGCCATCGAAAGTCTTCAGTGTGTACGAGGTGTAGAACTTGAACGCGCCAAGGAAAGTTTCGAACCGGAACTTCTTCTCGTAGGCCCGCTTGTACAGGTCGCGGATGAAGTTCATTGTGTACTGATCGAGGGTTTCCCGCTCGTAGTACTCATTCTTCACGAGGTAGTCGAGCTTCTCCTCGAGGTCATGGAAGAAGACGGTGTTGTTGTTGACGTGCTGAAGGAAATACTGGTGCGCGGCCTCCCGGTCAGCCTCGAACTGGATCTCGCCGTTCGGGCCGTAAAGGTTCAGCATGGCGTTGAGCTCGTGATAGCCCAGGCCCTTGAAGCGCTCCGGAAGTGCGGGTGCTTCTGTTTCAGCGACTGTCATGTCCAAAACTCATCCAATCCTTGGGTTACCCGGTCAACGTCCTCGGACGTGCCCATTAGTTCAAATCGATATAAAACGGGAACGCTGCACTTGGCCGCGACAATATCCGCCGCCAGGCAGTACGTGTCCCCGAAGTTGGTATTGCCCGCGCCGATCACGCCGCGAAGCAGCAGGCGGTTGTCCTCGACATTGAGGAACTTGATCACCTGCCGGGGCACTGCCCCTTGACCGCTGATTCCGCCGTAGGTCGGAAAGACCAGCACGAACGGACTCAGCGCGTGCAGCGTGTCGTCTTTGGTGAGGAGCGGAATCCGCGCCGAACGAACTGGCAACTTGGTGACGAACCGGTGGGTATTATCCGACGCCGACGAAAAGTAGATGAGCGGCGCGTCAGTTTCCAACGGTTCCCCAACTGCCCGTCCACGGGCACTTCGACTGATGGTTGGTGTTGTCATCCCGACTACATCCGCCCCTCGCGAGTGGGTGAAACGAAAGGCCTAGGCTACGGAAGTGACCGATCCCAGGGCGAGTTCATTGATCTTGTCCGGACGGAACCCGGACCAGTGGTCCTTTTCGGTGATGACAACAGGCGCCTGCATGTAACCGAGCGAACGAACCCGCTCCAGCGCCGCCGGATCCTGAGAGATGTCAACGCTCTGGTAAGCGATGCCCTTCTTGTCCAGGGCCCGATACGTGGCGTTGCACTGTACGCATGCTGGCTTGGTGTAAACCGTGACGGTCATGTCCCTGACTCCCCTTGTGAAGTGCTGTTATTCGGCCAATGTTGGTGGGCTTCATGCCGCTCTTCAGACCGCCCAAACGGTTGATACGGAACGTGCCACGCCAGCAGGTAATTCGATATCTAGATACTACATCTAGTGCAACGCAGTGGCGCCGACCCCAAGATGATGTATTACAAGTATGTCATTTGCTGTCCGATTAGTCCACAGGGAATCCATGTGCGGAGGGTGCAGGAAACGGCTCAAACGCACGGTTTCTCCTCCGTCGGTCCACAGCCTGTGGACTGCTGTCCACACAGGCAAAGTCATGTGCGTGTCGTGTCGGCTCGGCGTGTCGGCCGACCGTGAGAAGATGACGACGTGGTCAACCCAGTTCACCTTCGGACGCTGCTGGAGGTCATCCGGCATGGTTCCTTCGCGTCCGCCGCAACCCGCCTCGGTTACACCGCCTCGGCAGTGTCGCAGCAGATGTCCGCCCTTGAACGGGATACCGGCGTCACCCTGTTCACCCGGTCCGCGCGGAGCGCGGTTCCCACGGAAGCCGCCGTCGTCATGGCGCGCCACGCTACCAAAGTGCTGACCGACATCGACACCCTCATGGCCTCCACTGCAAAGGCCGGAGCTGCGGTGACCCAGGAACTGCGGCTCGGGATCTTTCCCAGTCTTGCCACCTTTGCACTCCCCCGCCTCGTCCGCACACCGCAGTGGAAACAGCTGGGCATCAATTTGAAGGTTTTCGTGGGCGAGCCATCGCAGACCATCCACGGTCTGCGGAACGGTGGCGAACTGGATCTCGCGCTGGTCTTCCAGGTGGGACAGGGCGGGTTGGCCTGGCCGTCTTCGGTGAGCAGGCAGTGGATCGGCGATGACAACTTCCGCGTGGTCCTGCCGGCGGCGTGGGGAATCGCGGAAGGGTCCGCCGTGTCCGCAGGGCAGTTGGCGGATATGCCATGGATCATGCACCACCCCGGAACCTCGGATGCCACGGTCATTGAAAGGTTGTTCGCCAGCTGCAACCTGCACCCGCATATCGCGGCCTACTGCGACGACTTCAATGCCAGCCTCGCCATGGCCGCGGCGGGTATGGGTGCTGCACTGGTTCCTGAGCTGGCAATGCTGCGCGCCCCGGAAGGCATCGTCGCTCTCGATGTTCCCGAGATTCGCCTCGCCCGCAGCATCTTCGCGCTTCAGATCGCCGGGAAGCAGACCACGCAGGTCCGTCTCTTCATGGACCAGCTCGCCGACGTCCTGAAGGACCGGCGGATCGCCCCGCGGACGAGCAGCCGCCCGGCTTAGGGTATGGATTCAGGCGTTAAACGCCGCTGAGTGCGCCGGTGAACACGAATACTTTGCGGCACAACGTGTCCATCGGCGCACTGAGCGGGTGTGAGGGCGTCTAGGAGACCGAAGCCTCAAGCTGGGAACGGACGGCAACCGTGGCGTTGACGAGGTTCCGCAGGGATTCCTCGGTCTCGGTGTAGCCGCGGGTCTTCAAACCGCAGTCCGGGTTGACCCAGAGCTGGCGCGCCGGCACGTGCTGCACAGCCTCTTCCAGCAACTCGGCCACCTCATCCTGACCCGGAACGCGCGGGGAGTGGATGTCGTAGACACCGGGCCCGACGCCGCGCTGGAAGCCGTGCGCCTCCAGGTCATGCACCACCTCCATGCGGGACCGCGCCGCCTCGATCGAGGTGACGTCGGCATCCAACCCGTCAATCGCGTCAATGATCGCTCCGAACTCGGAGTAGCACAGATGCGTGTGGATCTGCGTTGCGGGAGCAGCGGACGCCGTCGAGAGCTTGAAGGAGTTGACTGACCATTCGAGGTAGCCGGCCTGCTCCTCCGTGCGCAGCGGCAGGAGTTCGCGCAGCGCCGGTTCATCCACCTGGATCACCTTGATGCCGGCGGCCTCCAGATCAGTCACCTCATCACGGAGCGCCAGCGCCACCTGGTTTGCGGTGTCGCCCAGCGGCTGGTCGTCGCGGACGAAGGACCACGCGAGGATGGTTACAGGACCGGTCAGCATGCCCTTGACCGGCTTCTCGGTCAGCGACTGAGCAAACTCCGTCCAGGGAACGGTGATCGGCGCCGGCCGGCTGACGTCGCCCCACAGGATCGACGGCCGGGTGCAGCGGGAACCATACGACTGGACCCAGCCATGGACCGTCACGTCGAAGCCGTCGAGATTCTCGGCGAAGTACTGGACCATGTCGTTGCGCTCCGGCTCGCCATGAACCAGGACATCGAAGCCGAGCTCTTCCTGCAGGTCGATGACGCGCTTGATCTCGTCCTTCATGAGCTGCTCGTACTGCTCCGCAGTCAGGTCGCCCTTGTTGGCACGTGCGCGGGCCGAACGGACCTCCGAGGTCTGCGGGAAGGATCCAATGGTGGTGGTCGGGAGGGCGGGCAGGTTCAGCGCGTCCTCCTGAGCGGCGAGCCTCACCGCATAGTCCCCACGGGAGAAGTCCGACGGCGTCAACGCGGCAGCGCGGTTCCGCACCTCGGCGCGGTTCACGCCGGCGGCTCCGGCACGGGATGCCAGAACCTCGTCCGTTGCAGCTATTTCAGCGTCAATGGCTCCCGGGTTACCGATCGCCCGCGCGAGGGTGACAACTTCGGTCACCTTCTGGTCCGCGAAAGCCAGCCAGCTCCGCAACTGGGCGTCAAGCTGCTGCTCATCGCCGACGTCGTGCGGTACGTGCTGCAGCGACGTGGAGGTGGACACGGCCAGCGCGGGCACTGAGGCTTCCAGCTCGGCCAGCTTGTAGGCAGCGGCGCCGAGGTCGGCCTTCCAGATGTTGTGTCCGTCCACCAGGCCGGCGACAAGCGTGGTCGATCCGAACTTGGCAAGATCCTCACCCGCGGGCACGGCGCCCTTGAAGACGTCGATGTGCAGCGCGTCGATGTCGGTTCCGGCAATCACCGGCAGCAACGAACCGAGCGACCCGTACTGGCTGGTAACCAGGATGGCCGGGCGCTTGACCGCGTTTGTGGCCAGCGCTGCGTAGGCACGCTCCACGGCGGCCGCCACCTCACGCTCGGGAATTGCCTGGTCCGCCACCAGGGACGGCTCCTCGAGCTGGACCCACTCGACGCCGGCATCTGCAAGCTTGCCGAGCAGCTCCACGTACAGCGGAAGCAGGTCATCCAGGCGGCTCAGCGGATTGAACCCTGCGGGAGCCTCGTCCGCGGCCTTGCTGAGCAACAGGAACGTGACAGGGCCGATCAGCGTCGGCCGTATCGCGTACCCACCTGCGGCGGCTTCCGCGACGTCGCGCAGGAGCCAGTCATTTGCCGGGGAGAAATCAGTGTCGGGACCGATCTCGGGGACCAGGTAGTGGTAGTTGGTGTCGAACCACTTGGTCATTTCGAGCGGCTGGCGCTCCTTGTCACCGCGGGCGAGCGTGAAGTAGGCATCGAGACCAAGCGAACCGTCGCCGTCGTACAGGTCCTTGAACCGGTCCGACACGGCACCGAAGGTGACGGCGGTGTCCAGCACCTGGTCATACAGGGAGAATGACGCCGGGATGGAGTAATTGCCGGCCTCCAGGCCCAGCTCGCTCAGGCGGGCGTAAGACGCAGCCCGCAGCTCGGCCGCGGTTGTCTCAAGCTCAGCGGCTGAGGTGCGGCCGGCCCAGTAGGCCTCGACTGCCTTCTTCAGCTCGCGGCGGCGGCCAATGCGCGGATAACCGATGACGGTGGCTTTCGGAAATGCGGTGCTCATGGATATGTCCTCTTTCTAACGTTTCTTGACGTTTGCTAAGCGGTTCGGCTGAGTCCACCCGGAACGGGAGGACGGCGAAGCTGAAGGTTTTCGAGCACGTCCAGCGCTGCGGCGTGCTCGTTGAAGGTGTAGAGATGAATCCCCGGCGCGCCGGCGTCGAGAGCAGCATTCGCGAGGTCCACCGTTGCCTGAACGCCGATGCGTCGTCGGGCGTCGTCGTCGGTGGCTGCCGCCAGCCGGTTCCGCAGCTGGTGATCCATCTCAATGCCCGCGAGCTCGGCCAGTCGATCAAGCCGGCGCACGCTCGTGAGGGGCATGACGCCGGGGATGATCGGGATGTCGACGCCGGCACGACGGGCAGCGGACACCAGCCGCTGATAGTGGTCGGGGAAGAAAAATACCTGGGTAATTGCGAAATCGGCGCCTGCCGCCTGCTTGGCAAGCAAGGCCTCAATGTCGTGGCCAAAACTGGGCGACTCCGGATGTCTAGTGGCGTACGCCGCTACGCCGACGGCCAGTCTGCCCGCGCAGAGGTGGGCGGTTCGGCGTCGCTCGGCCTCGCGGACGAGTTTCACCAGGTCGCTGGCATAGGGCAGGTCCCCCGCGCCCACAATGGGTTCTTTCGGAGTGTCGCCGCGGAGGGCGAGGATACCCCGGACGCCCAGGGTGATGAGTTCATCCACGAGGTCCAGCAGATACTCTCGGGAATTGCCTACGCAGGTCAGGTGGGCCAGTGGGCGAAGTGATGAATCCGACAGGAGTCGGGAGAGCAGCTCGACGGCCGTATCCCGGTTTGAACCGGAGGCGCCGTAGGTCACCGACACGTAATCCGGACTGGTCTGCTCCAGTTCACGGATGGTGCGCCAGAGTGTTTCAGCCGCAGCGGTACTGCGGGGAGGATAAAGCTCATAGGAAAGGGCGGGGTAAGGCTGCGAAGCCGGGGGACCTACGGAATGGGCGGACTTGGACGGTGGTGACATTCGTATCCTCGGTCGTTAGGACATCCGGTTACCGCTGCTCAAAGCTTGAGCGCGGATGAGACCGAATGAAATAAGGGAAAGGAAGCAGGAGAAAGTCCACACAACAGCGCGGCCGCGCTGAAGGGAACTCCTGCGAAACAAATGTCAGGCCCACATGGGGGCACCCACACTCCCTCGATGGGGAGTCGCTGACCCGTTACGGAAGTAACTTGACCTGAACGTTACGGCACCGGCAAGCACGCCTTCAAGAATGTTGCACATCCGCGAAACATTTATTTCCGGCCGCGGTAGGCGTGCGCTCATTGGACTCTCATAATCGGTTGTCATACTTGAGAAATGCTAAGCTCACTTACCGGTTCGGCGGCCGGAACCCGCGCGAGAAAGCTGATCACCCATGAGAGGGTGCTTCTGGCAATCAAGACAGCCCTCGCTGCCGCCATCGCCTGGTGGATCGCGCTGCGGGTGCCCGGCGTCGCTGCCCAATACCCGTACTACGCTCCGCTCGGCGCGGTGGCCTGCATGTACCCGACGGTCGCCGGCTCGGCCCGTCAGGGCTTGCAGACCCTCATCGGGCTGACCGTCGGCTTTGCTCTGGCGTTTCCGATCATCCTCATCGGTGACGTCTCGGTGGTATCCGTCGCCATCGTCGTCGGCGTGGGCGTCCTTGCCGCCGGGCTGCCGAAATTGGGCGCAGGGCGTGACTGGATACCGATCGCCTCGCTGTTTGTCCTCCTCGTCGGTGGCGATAGCCCGGAGGAGTATTCCTTCGGATACCTCATTCAGATGCTGGTAGGGGTGGTCGTGGGCTTGTCGGTGAACATGCTGGTGTTTCCGCCGCTTCACCTCGACGGTGCGCTCCGTGGGCTCCGGAATTTCCGGGAACTGCTGGCGCAGCAGCTCTCGGACATGGCTGCGGCCCTGGGCGAGTCCTGGCCGCCTGAGCACGAGGAGTGGGCGGAGCGCGAGAGCAGCATGTCGAACCTAGGCCAGGAGGTGCGTTCCGCGGTCCAGCTGGCGGATAGCAGCCGGCGCGGAAACCCGCGGCGGTTGCGCCACAAGCGGGATCTGAGTGCTGATTACCAGCGCCTGCAGGCGATGGAACGGATCGCGTTCCACGTCCAGGACATGACGGAGGTGCTGGCGGGGGTCATCTGGCACACCCCGGAATCCACTCCCCTGCCGCCGGCGCTTGTCGACCCCCTTCGTGATGCAATTGTGCGCACCGCGGAGGCGTTGAATGCCTGGGATCCGGATGGACCCACCATGACACACGCGGAGGCCGCTGTGGAACGCTTGATGCAGGAGATCGCCTCCGGCGCAGCAGCGGAACAGCGAATCCAGGCAACGGCTGCCCTTGGCATGGATTTGCGGCGCATTCTGCTGACAGTGCGTGCCGAATCGACGTCGCCGTATGAGGAAGTCGTGCCGGATTCCGAGCAGAACCAAAGCTAGGCTTCGTCCTCCGGATCAATGCGCACAGCGCCTTCGACAATCCCCAGCTTGCTCAGCTGCTCGGACATGCCCGCGCCGTCCCTGGCGTAAACCCACGGAATCCCGGGGGTGGATCCGGCCGGGCTCTTCTTCGACCGGCCGCCGGCCAGTACCGCCTCGCTTGGTGAGAGCTGGCGGATGGCAATCGCCCGGACGTTTCCCGGATGGTTCCGGGCAAATTCGGCGTAGATCGCCTCGTCGTGTTGACCGTCATCGCCGACCAGGAGCCACTTCACTGACGGAAACTCCTCCGCGAGCCGCTCGAGCGAGGATCGCTTGTGTTCCTGGCCGCTCCGGAACCAGCGATCCCGGGTGGGGCCCCAGTCCGTCAGCAGTTTGGGCCCGGCCGGATAGAGGTTTCTCGACAGAAAACGGGTTAGCGCCGGAGCCACGTTCCAGGCGCCCGTGGAGAGGTACAGGACCGGCGCTGCGGGATTCTGCCGCACAATCCTTTCCATGAGCACCGACATACCGGGAGTCGGCGTGCGGGCATGCTCGTCGAGAACAAATGTGTTCCAGGCCGCCAGGAACGGCCGTGGCAGCGCAGTCACCATCACGGTGTCGTCGATATCGGAGACAACGCCGAACGTCACGTCGTCTTCAACAACACGGACTGGAGCGTCTGCGACAACTGAGTCACCCGACTTGATCCGGACGGTATGCCACCCCGGCTTCAGTGAGGCTTCTACGTGAACGTCGATGACTCCGCCGCGGTCCGCATGCACGACCGCGCTGGTTCCGTCGATTTCGAGTGTCACCTCGGCGTAGCGCACCGGGGCACTGACGAAGTTGCGCCACCCCCGCAGCCCCTCCTTGATAGGTTTCATCATCTCCTTGCCTTCGAGCGGCTGGAGATCGCGGGGATTGGAGAGCACAACGCGTGCCAGAATGCGGACCCAGCTTGTGGTGCCGTAACCGGTGTACGGGATGATCGTCTCCACGCGGCCCCGTTGCTCCGCGATGCGGGTCTGCAGCGCATGCCATGTGTCGCCGATCATCAAACCGAGGTGGGTTCGCTCCCGCACCTCGTCCTCATGCGGAGGGGGCGCGGGAGGCTCGGGTGATGCCTTGTCGGATGCCATGCGACCAGTCTTGCACGGTCAGAGGCGTCCCTACAGGAGGAATCCCTCAGGCGCTCACTTCGGCATGCTGCTCCACCCGTTTCCAGACCGTGACCGTTCTATGCCCCGGATTGAGGAAGGCGTGATTCTGGGAAGTGACTGTTTCAGCAGTCTTGCTTTCGACAAGCCAGGTCCTCTGACACTGGCGGCATCGCATTAGTCCGCTCATGATCGCCCCATGCTTCGTTCGTGCTTTGAGTTGCCGTTTCCAGTGTGAACTTCATCACTCCAACCTTCAAGAGGTTTCGTCAACCAAATGGATTTATCTGCCCAGCTTTCGTTCATCGCCGGACGGGGCACCGGCGTCGTCATTCTTCCGCCTGACCGTGGCAGTATCGATGTGTGGCCGAACGACTGATGCTCCTGGATACTCCGTCCCTATACTTCCGCGCCTTCTACGGGCTGCCGGACAGTCTCAAAGCAGCCGACGGGATGCCTGTCAACGCCGTGCGCGGGCTGCTCGACATGATTTCCCGGCTGGTGACCGATTACGAACCCACGCACCTCGTCGCCTGCTGGGATGATGACTGGCGGCCGAAATGGCGCGTGGAGCTGATCCCGAGTTATAAGGAGCACCGGGTCGCCAGGAAGGTGCCCGACGGTCCTGATGTCGAGGAGACGCCGGAGGGACTGGTTGCTCAGCTGCCCCTGATCCGCGAAGTCCTGGCTTCGCTCGACCTCCCGATCATCGGCGCGGCTGACCACGAAGCAGATGATGTCATCGGCAGCCTTGCCAGCCAGGCAGCCGCGCCGGTGGATATCGTCACCGGTGACCGCGATCTTTTCCAGCTTATCGACGACGCCACCGGCGTCCGCGTCCTGTACACCGCTCGCGGCATGAGCAAACTTGAAGCAGTGACCGATGTGACGGTGGTAAGCAGGTACGCAGTGCTCCCCGGCCAGTACGCCGACTTCGCTGCCTTGCGGGGCGACGCCTCGGACGGGCTGCCCGGAGTTTCCGGCATCGGCGATAAGACAGCGGCCAGCCTGCTCAAGGAGTTTGTTGACCTGGACGGCATCATGGAAGCGGCCTCGAACCCCTCCAGCTCGATGTCTGCGTCGATATGCCAGAAGCTCACAGCTGCAGCAGATTACCTCGCTGTCGCCCCAACCGTGGTGAATGTGGTCAGGGACCTCGACGTCGGAACATTCGAGTCACGGATCAGGCCGCTCGATACCGATCACGAACAAAAGTTGAAGAAACTGGCTGACCAGTGGAATCTCGGCGGAGCGGCGGACCGCGTGCTGAAGGCGTACGCCGCCCGCGGCTAGTTGGCCGACCGTTCCCGGAGCGCGCGGCCCATGCGCTGGACGGCTTCGGTGAGGATGTCCGGGTGGGTGGCGTAGTTGATGCGCGCGTGACCCGCTCCGCCGCTTCCGAAGACGTGCCCTGAGCTGAGCGCAACGCGGGCGGTGTCGAGAAAAAACCGTGCCGGTCCCGCAAGCTCGGTCACGACGGCTAGACCGCCGCTTCCCGCACCCTCCTCGAATCCGAGCTCGCGAAGGTCGAGCCATGCCAGGTACGTCCCTTCCGGCCTGGTCAACGCCGCCCCGGGAAGATGCTCAACGATGAGGTCTCCCAGCAGCGCCCGGTTATAGTCGAGGCCCGTGAGGAGTGAATCAGGCCACGAGCCACCCTCCCGGAAGGCGGCCGTGTGGGCAAGCACACCGAGGTGGCTCGCCCCGTGGCCGACTTCTTCGGGAAGCCGGGCCAGGTCCGATGCTGCGGCTGGACCGGCGAGCAGCAGAGCCGCCTTGAGCCCGGCAAGGTTCCAGGCCTTCGAGGCGGAAACAAGTGAAAACGCGTCTTCACTTCCGGCGACGCTCAAGTACGGTGTGAAGCTGGCGCCCGAGAGTACAAGCGGGGCGTGGATTTCATCGGAGATGACCCGCACACCGTGCCGTTGAGCAAGGACGGCGACTCCTTCGAGTTCCTGGCGTGTATGGACTGTTCCGGTGGGGTTGTGCGGGTTGCACAGGAGAAACACGGGGCGCTCGGACTGGGAGCGTGCCCTCCGGAATGCATCATCGAGAGCGACCGGATCCAACCGTCCATCCTCACCGAGCGGTACTGCAAGGACCTTCCGGTCCGCATGCTCGATGAACGCAAAGAACGGCGCGTAAACGGGTGGAGTGACTACCACCGGGTCCCCCGGACCGGTGATCAGCCGAAGGGTTTCCACTATTCCCAGCATGACGTCCGGAACCAGCGCAACGCGGTCCGGAACGACACCGTCCCACGACCACCGGGCAGCGGCGAACTCCCGAAACGCTTCTGCGTATTCGTTTCCCGCAGGATAGCCGGTGTCTCCGAGGTCGATGGCACGCTTCAACCTGGAGTGGATCGGCGGTGCCAGGGACACATCCATTTCGGCGACCCACAGCGGCAGAACATCAGCTGCGTAGGTTCGCCACTTGACGCTGGTCCGCTGCTGCAGCTGTGCAAGGGTGAGCTCGGAAAGCGGGGTCATAGCGTCAATCTATACACATGTCCGATTTTCCACCGTTTATGCGAAGTCATCACGTTGCCTTTTTCATCGCTCCCCATGAGACCCATCCGAGCCAGCTCGGCCTCACGGGCGGAACTCGATCAGACGCTCGGGAGTGAAGCACCGCTCCCACCGCAGCCCTGAGTGTGACACGCGCGCTGAGCGTCGACGCCGGGGGCACCAGCTGAATCAGAGTTCTTACTCATACTCCACGCAGGTACGTTGCCTAGCGTAAGTGGATGATTGAATCAGCCGAACGCCAGACAATGATTACGCACACGCTTGTCAATGCTCTTGAGTCGCTGATGAAAGCCGACCCCGCGGCTTTCAGAATGCGATTTCGAAAGATGGCGTCGGACCCGTACGCGTTCTACCGAGGCAGTGCTTCCATCTTTTACGCTGACATGGAAAATCTCGAGGACAAATGGGCGGATGAGCGCACCGCGAGGGTATGGATCCAAGGCGACCTCCACGCCGGTAACTTCGGTACCTATATGAGCAGCGAAGGCACCCTCGCCTTCGACGTCAACGATTTCGATGAGGCGTACATAGGACACTTCTCCTGGGACCTGCGCCGCTTCCTCACCTCATTGGCTCTGTTGTGTTGGCAGAAAGCCCTCCCGGAACAATCGATACGGGGTTTGGCCAACACCTACCTTCAGGCTTATCTGGATCAGGTGAAGGGCTACGCCGGCGACGGCCAGGCAGACTTCGCGTTGGGCCTGAGCAATACGAAGGGAAGCATCCATGCCGTGCTGCAGGCGGCGAGGTCCGCACGCAGAATCGGCCTGCTGAAGTCCTTGACCACTATCGAGGATCACGAACGCCGCTTTTCCGAGGACCACTCAACACGGCGGCTGAACGAAGAGGAATTCAGCCGTGTGTCGGCTGCCTTCGAGGAATACCTTAAAACCATCCCCCAACATGACCGTTACCAGCGGCCCGTGTTTTTCCGGGTCAAGGACATTATCGGCAAGAACGGCTTCGGGATTGGCAGTGCCGGATTGCCCGCATACAACATCTTGATAGAGGGCTTTGACGAAGCTCAAGAGAACGACATCATCCTGTCGATGAAACAGGCGAATGTCGCTGCACCGAGCAGAATAGTCACGGAAGGGCGGGTGCGTGACTATTTCACCCATGACGCCCAGCGGGCGGTCATCAGCCAGCGTTCATTGCAGACAAACACGGATCCGTACCTTGGCTATACAACAATCGGCGGCACCGCATTCGTCGTCACGGAGCTTTCCCCCTATCAACGCGATCTCAGTTGGGAGGAGCTTACTGAACCGGAGCAGATCGAGCCGGTGTTGGAAGTTCTCGGCCGGGCAACCGCGAAGATCCACTGTTCCACAGACGAGGATAGTGACCATGACCTCGTGTCATTTCAGACAGAAGCGGCGATCCTGAAAGTAGTTCAAGGCAAGGAAGAGGAATTCATCAATGACCTCATCGATTCCTGCACTGAACACGCAGCGGACGTCCGCCGAGACCACGCACTATTTGTCGAAGCATTCCGAGAGAACAAGATCGAAGGTGTGCCGGCCACCTAAAAATCCGCTGCAACCAAGGCTACTTCCCTTGTTTCCAGCGGATTGTTGGTGGAGCTGAGGGGACTCGAACCCCTGACCCCCTGCATGCCATGCAGGTGCGCTACCAGCTGCGCCACAGCCCCAAACCCGTTGATCCCGCCCTGATCAGGCCGAAGCAACTTGTTCAGTTTAGACAATTTTCCTGCCCCCGCAAAATCGGCGCGACGGCGTCGATTCAACCTTCCAGCGGCGACGACGGCATGGATGCCAGCCCGACGTTATGCTCGGTCAACTGCCATCTGAGCGGCACCGCCGACGACGACGGATTCAGCTCCTCCAGAACCGACCAGTGACAGTTGGCCACACCAGCCAGCGATCCCCATAGGTTCGCCGGGATACCCATCAGGGCGGCAACGCCTGCGCGGATCGCTCCGCCATGGCTGACCACGACGAGCGTCTGTCCCGGCGCCAACTGAGCGACGGCCTCGAGCGTCCCCGCCTTCATGCGCCCGCCGACGTCCGACCGGCTCTCTCCACCGCCGGCAGCAACAAAAGGATCACCTTCGTGCCACGCCTGCTGCTCCTCGGGAAACCTCGCGCCGATCTCCGCGAACGCAAGTCCCTGCCATTGGCCGGCATAGGTCTCCCGGAAGCGTGGGTCCGTACCCACAGGCACTCCCGTGGCTACGCTCAATGCCGCTGCAGTATCCCGCGCCCGTTCCAGGTCCGAGGACACAATGAGCGACGGCGACAGGTGCTTCAGCTCGTGGGCTGCCTGTGCAGCCTGCTGCCTGCCAAGATCATCGAGCGCGATGTCCTCCTGGCCCTGGAACAGGCCGCGGGCGTTCCACTCAGTCCGGCCGTGCCGCCAGAAAACGATCCGCCGACCCTCCGGTGCGGAGTCCCCAGCTGCGCTGTCTACGGCGCGCGGACTCACTCGGCGTCGGCTGACGCGGTGTCTGCGGGAGCAGCGCCCGACGCGCCCTCCAGCTGCAGGTCAACCTTGGGGCAGTCGCCCCACAGCCGCTCCAGGGCGTAGAAAACGCGGTCTTCCTGGTGCTGCACGTGGATGACCACCTCAGCGTAATCAAGCAGTACCCAGCGGCCCTCGCTCCGGCCCTCGCGGCGTACGGGCTTCAGGTCCTGCTTTGAGAGTTCTTCTTCGATGCCGTCAACAATGGCGTTGACCTGGCGCTCGCTGGGGGCTGAGGCCACAAGGAAGACGTCAGTGATCGCCAGGCGTTCACTGACATCCATGGCCACGATGTCCTGTGCGATTTTGTCCGTCGCCGCGCGTGCTGCGGTGCGGGCAATCGCAATGGACGATTCCGATGCGCTCACTAATCTCCTAGGGTGTGGTCGGCTGCTAAAAGCGGCCGACGATCATCATGATTCCGGTGATGAGCGCCAGAGCGCCCAAACCTACTACCGAATACTGCGCGATTCGCATTCGCTGGACACGTGCCAGTCCTGCCGTCATCGCATCAAGGGGCTCCAATCCGTGGGCGCTGCGCGCACGGATGGGAGTGGCGCCGTCGGAACCCGGGCGGCGCTGTTCACGGACCATTGCCTCCGCCTGCGCTAGCACCTGCGAGCGTCCCGCAGAATCCGGAGACAGCGCCGACGACGGCGGCCTGCTCGGCACAGCGGGCGCAGTCACAACCGGGATGTGGGAGGTCGAGGGCGCAGCACCCTGCGGAATTTCCGTCGGAGCCCGAACGAACTCGACCGGGGAAACGATCGAGAGATTGTGCGCCGTTGTCGGGTCATTGAGCAGCGGCTTGCGCTGCCGGTTCTCCTGCGTGAGCTGCTGGATTTTCTGCGCACGCGTGTTGAGCACGGCTGCACGCTCGGCAAGTGCCTTCTGCTGGGCGAGGATCTCCAAGTCAACCGAGAAGGGATCGTCCTTCGCCGCCGCTTCCATGACCGCCACCTGGTTTTGCGCCTGATGGGCAATTGCTTCACGCGCAGCCAGAGCTTGCTCCACCGTCATCCCGTCCGGATGAGCAACGTCAGATGGGCTTACCTCGGCGGGCGACGTGAGCGGAGTGCCTTCAGCCTGCAGCGCCTTCTCGCGGGCTGCCTGCTGCTGGAGACGAAGTTGGCGTCGGGTGGGGATGCCTGCGGGCTGGTCAACTTGCTGGTCAGCCAGCGCACGGTAGCTGCGCAGCATTTCGCGGTCACGGGCACGGACCTGCGACAGACGTTCCGTGGACGGAGCCGACACGGCCGACGGCGCGTCCACAGGAGCGTTCGCTGCCCGCCGGCTGCGCCGTTCGCGGGGCGCAGGTTCAAGGCTGACAGCCGCCGGCTTGCCGGACTGCGCCGGCGGCCGGTGGCCGGGCATCAGTGCCCCCTCGGAACTTCCCTGCGACGGCAAGTGGTCCCCGGCGGAGGCTGCGCTCGCTTGTCGGAGCGACCTCCGGCTCTGCGGGGACTCGTGACCGTTACTCATTACTTCTTCACCCAGTGATTGTCATGTTGTTGTGGACACTTCAGGTTGGACCGGCGTTCCCGTCTCAGGGGCACCTTTCCGGTAGAGCCCGTGCTTTGCGATGTACTGCACGACGCCGTCCGGAACCAGGTACCAGACCGGCTCTCCACCCGAGACTCGGCGACGGCAGTCTGTCGAAGAAATCGACATAGCCGGAACTTCCATCAGGCTGACGTCCTTGCGTTGCGTGCTCAGTTCATGGCCAGGCCTGGTGACACCGACGAAGTGCGCCAGAGACCACAGCTCATCCACGTTCTTCCAGGAGAGAATCTGCGCCATGGCGTCTGCGCCCGTGATGAAGAACAACTCCGCTTCCGGCCGTGTAGCTCTCAGGTCCCGGAGTGTGTCGATCGTGTAGGTAGGGCCCGGGCGGTCGATATCCACCCTGCTCACCGTGAACCGCGGGTTCGATGCTGTGGCCACTACGGTCATGAGGTAGCGGTGCTCGGCCGGGCTGACTTCCTGGGCATTTTTCTGCCAAGGTTGGCCCGTCGGAACAAAGACGACTTCGTCGAGGTCGAAGGCTGCCGCAACTTCGCTGGCCGCAACGAGGTGACCGTGGTGGATCGGATCGAAAGTTCCACCCATGACTCCTAGACGCCAGCGGGCAGGGCCGTCGGAAGGGCGAGCGTTCGGGAGTATCCCTTGCTCAGGGGTGGACGCGGGCGGAGCGGTCAACGAGATCAGTGGGCCGATTCGCCGTGATCATGCTTGTTCGGATGCTGGCGATGGGGATCGGCGTGCTCCTGCACTGCCTCATGCCGGTGCCCCAGGCTGGTGAACGCGATAGTGACGAACATCAGCAACAACAGCAACCCCATGATGATAGCGCCGTACGCGATGGCAGGCATCGGAAGCTCGGTGTGGTGCTCGGCAGTCTCGCCTGCAACAACAGCAACGTTGAGGATTTGTGTCAGCATTCTTCTCCCCTTGGGAACGAGGTGTCCGCCCGCCGCCGGACGCGGGTCAGCGCGTACTTTCAGTACTGTTTCGGTACTATCCTACGCGTTACTACCGCCGGATCTGTCCGTCGCCCTGGATGATCCACTTCGTGGTGGTCAGCTCGCGCAAGCCCATTGGTCCCCGGGCATGCATCTTCTGAGTGGAGATGCCGACCTCGGCGCCCAGGCCGAGCTCGCCGCCGTCGGTGAATCGCGTGGAAGCATTGACAATGACGGCCGCCGAATCCACACCGGCAATGAACTCTTCAGACCGTGCCAGGTTATTGGTGATGATGGCTTCGGTGTGGCCGGTGCTCCAGGTCCGGATGTGCTCCAGCGCTTCATCCACGGTGTCCACCATTGCAACCGCGATGTCGAGATCCATGTATTCACGCGCCCAGTCATCCTCGCTGGCTGTATCAGCGCTTACGCCCTGCGGGAGGATAGCCTGAATCCGGGCGTCTGCGTGGATACGCACACCGGCACCGGACAGTGCTTCCAGAACTGCCGGGGCAGCCTTCGCGTCCTTGTGCACGAGGAGGGTCTCAACCGTGTTGCAGACACTGGGGCGCTGTGTCTTGGCATTGAGCAGGATGTCTACCGCCATTTCCTCGTCCGCGCTCTCATCGAGGAAGATGTGAACGTTGCCTTCGCCCGTCTCAATGACGGGTACGGCTGCATTGCTGACTACCGTCTGGATCAGGTCATGGCCACCGCGGGGAATCAGTACATCCACCCGTCCGCGTGCCTTCATCAGGACGTTGGCTCCTTCGCGGCCGAACTCGTCCACAGTCTGCACGGCATCCGCAGGCAGCCCGGTGCGGTCCAGTGCATCCCGGATAATGCCAAGCAGCGCAGCATTGGTATGAGCGGCGGCACTGCCACCACGCAGGATGACGGCGTTGCCGCTCTTCAGTGCGAGGCCGGCGATGTCCACCGTCACATTGGGCCGGGCCTCATAGATGGCTGCGACCACACCGAGGGGAACGTGGACCTGCCGGAGACGGACGCCATTAGGCAGAGTTTGCCCGCGGTCGATGGTACCCACGGGATCCGGCAGGCCGGCAAGGTTCTCCAGCGCTGCGGCCAAACCCGCAATCCGTTCTTCGCTCAGGCTCAACCGGTCAAGCAGGGCAGCTGAGGTACCTTTGGCACGCCCCGACTCCAGGTCCTTCTGGTTGGCTCGAAGAATGGCGCCCTGATTGGCTACGAGTGCCTCACCTATGGCTTCGAGCGCCTTGTCCTTATGGGACCGGTTGGCCCGGGCAACGATCCGCGACGCGGTTCTGGCGCGGTCCGCTATGGCGTGCACAGCCTGCTCGACGTTCACCGGCGTGGCCGGCTGCTCGCCGTCGGCGGATTCGGTGGTTGTCTGATGGGCAGTCTGCTGTGTAGTCACGTCAGTCATCACTCCAGTCTAACGAGCGCGTCCTCCCAACCCCAGCCGGGGTCAGGAAGGTGCGACCGTATTGAGCACGACCAAGTCGTTGACGTGCACCACTGAACGCTCGTATTCCCTGCCGAGTTCCTTCGACAGCTCGCGGGTGGTCCTGCCGAGCATCCGCGGCAACTCGAATGAGCTATAGTTCACCAGCCCCCGGGCAATGACCGAACCGGTTCGGTCCACCATCTCGACGGGATCCCCTGCCTCAAACTCTCCGCCGACTGAAACGATTCCCGCCGACAGGAGCGACCGCCGCCGCTCCCCCACGGCTTTGGCCGCGCCGTCGTCAAGCGTGAGCGTTCCCTGAATCCGGGCCAGGTGGGCCAGCCAGAGCAGGCGGATCGGCTGGCGGCGGCCGTTGGTGCTGAACCAGGTTCCCACGTCCTCTCCAGCCAATGCCGGTCCGGCGTTATCCGCCGATGTGACCAGTGCTGGAATGCCGGAGGAAGCGGCGATCGTGGCAGCTTCGACCTTCGTCACCATACCGCCCGTACCGACCCCGGCCTTCCCGGTCTTGCCGATGCTCACCCCTTCGAGGTCCTGAGGTCCACGGACTTCGGGGATGCGCTTTGCTCCGTCCTTGGGTGGACCGTCATAGAGGGAGTCGACATCAGAAAGCAGGATCAGCGCATCAGCCTTGACCAGGTGGGCAACCAGGGCAGCCAGGCGGTCATTGTCCCCGAAACGGATCTCGGAGCTTGCCACGGTGTCGTTCTCGTTGACGATGGGCACCACGCCGAAGTTCAGGAGCCGCTCCATTGCGCGGTGCGCATTCGCGTAGTGGCTTCGCCGTATCAGGTCATCGAGGGTGAGCAGGACCTGGCTGACGGTGACCCCGTGAGCGCCGAATGCGTGGGTGTAGCGCGCCATGAGCAGGCCCTGCCCCACACTGGCAGCTGCCTGCTGCGACGAGAGCTGGTTCGGTCGCCGTGGGAGTCCAAGCGGAGCGAGGCCCGCTGCAATTGCTCCCGAGGAGACAAGGATGACCTCGGTTCCTTCGTTATGGCGGGCAGCGAGCACATCGGACAGGGCGAACAGCGCTTCATCGGAGAGTCCTCCGGAGAGCGACGTGAGGGAAGATGAACCTACCTTGACAACGATTCTCTTGGCCTTCGCCAGTCCGGAGCGGGTTTTGATCGGGCGCTTTACTGTCATCTATTCCTTCTGTTGATTGCGGATTTTCTGGTGCTCGGCGAAATCAGTCCTCGCCAGCGTCACCGCCGGAGCCGGTGTCGGTGGCGCCGTCGTTCTTCGCTGCCTTCGGACCGGAGTGCTTGTAGTTGACCGACTCCGTCCAGATGCCGGCCTTCCGCTCTGCCTCGAGTTCTTCGCGCGCTGCGGCCCGCGCATCCTTCCGGTTCTGGTGGTCCTCACGCTTCTGGTCACGCGTGGGGCGCACGTACTCGGCCAAACGGATGTCGGTACCGCGCGGAGAAGCGAGAAGTTCAGCACCGCCCATCATGGTTGGCTCCCAGTCGAAGACGACGCCGTCGCCCTCGCCGATCACCACGGTGTCCCCCGGCTTCGCTCCGCTCCTGAAGAGCTGTTCCTCAACACCCAACTTAGCGAGCCTGTCCGCAAGGTAGCCAACAGCCTCGTCATTTGTGAAGTCGGTCTGCTTCACCCAGCGCTCGGGCTTCTCACCCAACACCCGAAAGAGGGGTTCGAGGTTTTTCTCCTCGCGTCGGATGACAAATCCCTTTTCGTTGACTGCGCGCGGACGGAGCACCGGAGGAGCCACAACCGGAGGTGCGGTTTTGAGTAGCTCGCGGGCCTCGCGCACAATCTCCGCCATCGCGAACCCGAGCTGCCGGAGCCCTTCATGGCTTGTAGCTGACACCTCGAAGACACGGTAACCGCGGGCTTCAAGTTCCGGACGCACAAACTCTGCCATGTCACGGCCGTCTGGCACATCCACCTTATTGAGTGCCACCAGGCGCGGACGCTCATTGAGCGGCACAACCTCACCGCCGGGACCGGCGTAACTCATGTCAACGGCGTAGCGATCAAGCTCGCTCTCAATGATTTCAAGGTCCTTCAGCGGATCCCTGTCAGTCTCAAGCGCGGCGCAGTCAAGCACATGGACGAGGGCGGCGCACCGTTCGACGTGTCGAAGGAAGTCATGGCCCAGTCCCCTGCCCTCGCTCGCGCCCTCAATGAGTCCGGGGACATCCGCGATGGTGAAGCGGACCTCACCGGCCTGTACGACTCCAAGGTTGGGACGCAGGGTGGTGAACGGGTAGTCAGCAATCTTGGGGCGGGCCGCAGACATGGCGGCAATGAGGCTGGACTTGCCGGCCGAGGGGAACCCGACCAGGGCGATGTCAGCGATGGATTTGAGTTCCAGCACCACATCCCGGGCATCACCCGGAATACCCAGGAGTGCAAACCCGGGTGCCTTGCGCTTCTGCGACGATAGTGAGGAGTTACCGAGACCACCCTGTCCACCGGCTGCTGCCACATACTCGGTACCGGCGCCGACAAGGTCAGCCAGCACTTCGCCGTCGCGCGTCTTCACCACCGTGCCGTCCGGAACGGGAAGGATGAGCGTCTCGCCCCTCTTTCCCTCGCGCCAGTCACCCATGCCGTTTCCACCGTTGGTGGCATGCCGGTGCGGGGCATGATGGTAGTCCAGCAGGGTTGTGGTCTGCGGTTCCACACGAAGGATGACGGCTCCGCCGTCGCCGCCGTTCCCACCGTCAGGCCCGCCCAGCGGCTTGAACTTCTCCCGCTTGACCGAGACGCACCCGTGCCCGCCGGTGCCGCCCGAGACGTGCAGAACTACCCGGTCAACGAAGCTTGCCACGGTGTACTCCTCTTGAGAAAGTTCTCATTTTTGCCGAGTTTATCGGCTTAAAAGAAAATGGGGTGAGCCTGATTGGCTCACCCCACCCTAGTGCTCTTGTATAACGCTGCTATGGTGTGCGGTTGCGAGTACTACTCGGCAGCCGCACCCACGATGTTGACAACGCGACGTCCACGGCGGGTACCGAACTCAACGGCACCGGCTTCCAGGGCGAACAGCGTGTCATCGCCGCCACGACCGACGTTGGCGCCGGGGTGGAAGTGGGTTCCGCGCTGGCGGACGATGATTTCGCCTGCCTTGACGACCTGTCCGCCGAAGCGCTTCACGCCGAGGTACTGCGCGTTGGAGTCGCGACCGTTGCGAGTGGAACTCGCACCCTTCTTATGTGCCATCTGTTATGCCTGCCCTTTTCTGAAACAGAATCTTTGGATCAAGGAACCTGCAGCGGTTACTTGATACCCGTGATCTTGACCTTGGTGAGCTCTGAACGGTGACCCTGGCGCTTCTTGTAGCCGGTCTTGTTCTTGAACTTCTGGATAACAATCTTCGGGCCCCGAAGATTCTCGACGATTTCGGCAGTGACACTGACCTTTGCCAGGTCCTGTGCTGCTGAAGTCACCTTGTCGCCGTCTACCAGAAGGAGAGCAGGCAGCTGGAAGCTGCTGCCGGCCTCACCGGGGACGCGGTCAAGGGTTACGAGGTCTCCCACGGAAACCTTTTCTTGGCGGCCGCCTGCGCGGACAATCGCGTACACCACTTGGGAACTCACTTCTCTCGACGATCAAACTGTTTGCATACTGTTTCCGGGACCGTACGCTGTTCTCAGCGCAGCCGGAGGGGTGCTAGTGCACTCACGATGCATCCACGCCCCGAAAATAGCCATACGAGGGCGCCGCACCGAAGATCTAGATTACGGCAATTTCGCGGAATCCCGCAAATCAAGGCGTGTCGGCGCGTCAAAGAACTCATGTTCATACCAGGCAGATGCTCCGAACGCCTCGATCATTGCCTCCCTGTCTGCGGGCGGGGCAGCAGCGAAACACGAATCTGCGATGGAGATTGCACGTGCGGTAGCCTCCGCGAACGCTGGATCGGCGTACGTTTCCAGCCAGTTTGCGTACGGGTGGTCCGGGCTGGCTCCGTTGCCGATCCACTGCGAGTGCAGGGCATTGCCCACGTGTGCGTAAAGCCAGTAGCACGGCAGGACCGCCGCCACCAGGACGGCGTAGCCTGCGTTGGCAGAGGCTGCCAGCAGATGGTCAACGTAGGCCCTCGTCACCCGCCCCTGGGCCGGTGACTGCCCGCGTCCGGTCAGCCACGTCCGGTGGAGCTCGGATTCCACCTCAAGGCAACTGAGTGCCGACTTCGCCCAGAAGAGTTGCTCAGCCTCGCTGGGTGCAAGAGCGCTTGCCCTGGACAGCACGCGCGAGTAGCCCCTCAGATACATGGCGTCCTGGGCCAGATAATACGCAAACTGTTCAGGCGGCAGGCTACCGTCGCCGAGCGCCCGTACGAACCCGAGCGTCTCGATCGCCAGACGGTGGCTTGTGGTGAGCTCCCAGACCTGCTCGCTGAACGGGCGCTCCTCTGGCGGGGGCGCCGGGATCGGCCCGGGTACGAACTCATGGAAGTGATGGATCGGTCCGTTTCCCTGCCCCACGTTGAGCTCGTCGGCCCGTTCGAGCGCGCCCCGAAGCCATTTCTTCACGATCAGCAGCGACTGGTGCCAGTTCCCGGTGCGCGTCTGGACGGTCGCCAGGGCCGCCGAAAGGGAGCAGCCGGTACCGTGCGTGTTCCGTGTACCGATGCGAGTACCGCCCACCACGGAGACTGTGCCGGCGTCGTCGGACGCGTCTACGAGCGCGTCCGGGCACTCCAGGGCACCTTCCAGATGGCCGCCCTTGACCAGCACCGAGGTACCCGTTGAAGCTGCAAGCCGTTTGCCCTGCTCCACAGCCGCTTCCCAGCCTGTCGCAACCGGCTCGCCGAGCAGTACCGCGAGCTCGGGCAGGTTCGGCGTCACGAGGTCAGCGAACGGCACCAGAGCGCGCAACTCGTCCTCCGCATCGGAGGCCAGCAGCCTGTCCCCGCTGGTTGCAACCATGACCGGATCGAGGACGATGACGGCCCCGGTCGCTCGCGGCAACCATCGCCTGACTGTGCGGATGGTTTCCGCGTCTCCGAGCATCCCGATCTTCACCGCATCAATGGTGACGTCATCACTGACCGCCTGCAGCTGTTCATCGAGGAACGTCGACGGCGGTGTATGCACGCTGCGCACCCCGCGGGTGTTCTGCGCAACAAGGGAAGTAACTACCGCCATACCGTAGCCACCCTGCGCCCCGATGCTTTTCAGGTCAGCCTGAAGACCGGCCCCGCCGGTGGGGTCTGTTCCCGCAATGCTCAGCACGTGCGGAATAGTCCGCGCCCGCGCTGGAACCGATAGGGCTTCTGTGTGCTTCACTGTGTCTACGAGCGTGCGAATACTCATCCGCGACATCCCTCCGCTAGGCCAAAGGCCGCCTATTGACGGCCATCTCTAGATCAGGTTCAACGCGTTTCATCTCAGCCCGGAACCGGGCACCGCGTGTCACTGTGGCCTACCCTACCGTGCAGGGAGCTCACCGCCCGCAATCAGAACACGCCGCCCCCTTCAGACCGGGAACGGCGCGTTCTGTCGAGCAACGATTGCTACAGCTCGGAGGCCGGCACTCCGACTCCCAGGATCATGGGCTCGTCCGACTGCTGCGGTTTGGGCGCAGCTTTGCCGGCACGTGCAACATACTGTGTTCCGGCTGCCGGTGCGTCCGCCACGGTAGCGGCGCGCTCGATCGTGGCGTTCTCAGCCGAACCCTGGGCGCTGCTGGCGGCGCGGTGCCGCCGCTTACGGTGGCCGGACGATGGCGCCGCACCGGAGCCGTCCGCGGACATGCCCTGTCTCGCCGCCTCCTGGCCCGCCGGGGCCCGATGCGCCGGTTCGTCCTCCGCAGGCGCCATGGTCCCGCTGGCCGGGCTCGCAGGATCCTCGCGCGCCGGGCTGCCGGAATCCGCCCCACCCGCCGCAGGGAAGCGGTTGAAGGCCTCCGTCAGACTCTCCAGGGTCAGGGCCGGCTCCGCACGGACGGAAGCAGGCGCGTTCTCCGCTTTGGGCAGCGTCACCTGCTCCCCATTGATAGTCAGCACAGCGGCCGACGACGGCGCTTCCGCCACCGGCGAGACTCCTTGCCCGTGATCGTGCTCATGCGCCGCATGAGTGGCAGCGGCGATGCTGGCCAGGGCAGCCCGCGCGGCTTCGGCACGAGCCAGGCGTTCGGCGTCATCGGCCCTCGGTTCCGGCGCGGAAACGTGCTCCTCCTCCACCGGCGGAGTTTTCGCCCGGCGCTTGCGTTCGCTGCGGGACATCTTCTCCTGGCGCAGGTGCTGCTGGTGGTTCTCCGTCGACACAGCGTGCCTGCGGTGCTCAACCGGTTCGTCATGGGTGACGACACCGCGACCCGCACAGTGCTCGCAGTTCTCGCCGAACACCTCCAGCAGCCCGGTTCCCATCCGCTTGCGGGTCATCTGGACGAGGCCAAGCGAGGTGACCTCAGCGACCTGATGCTTGGTCCGGTCCCGTCCGAGGCATTCGACGAGCCGCCGCAGCACTAGGTCGCGGTTCGCCTCGAGCACCATGTCGATGAAGTCGATGACAATGATGCCGCCGATGTCGCGCAGGCGAAGCTGCCGGACGACTTCCTCAGCCGCTTCAAGGTTGTTCTTGGTGACGGTTTCCTCGAGATTGCCGCCGCTGCCGGTGAACTTGCCTGTGTTCACATCGACCACGGTCATGGCTTCGGTCCGGTCGATCACCAGCGAGCCGCCGGAAGGCAGGAACACCTTGCGGTCCAGTGCCTTGTGGATCTGCTCGTCGATGCGCCGGGCAGTGAAGATGTCCTCGTCCTTCGTCCACTTCTCGAGCCTGCCCACGAGATCCGGGGCGACGTACATGACGTACGCCTCTATTGTGTCCCAGGCTTCCTCGCCGGAGACGATCAACTTGGAGAAGTCCTCGTTGAAGACGTCCCGGACCACCTTGATGGTCAGGTCCGGTTCACCGTAGAGCAGTTCCGGCGCGAGCGTCTTGGTTGACTTCGCCTTGCCCTCAATTGTCTCCCACTGGGAGCGGAGGCGGTTGATGTCGTGGGTCAGTTCCTCTTCGCTGGCTCCCTCTGCCGCGGTGCGCACGATGACGCCTGCGTTCTCCGGGAGCCGGTCCTTGAGGATCCGCTTGAGGCGATTGCGCTCAACGTCGGGAAGCTTGCGGGAGATTCCGGTCATGGAGCCGCCCGGCACGTACACCAGGTACCGCCCGGGAAGGGAGATCTGGCTGGTCAGCCGTGCGCCCTTGTGGCCCACCGGATCCTTGGTGACCTGCACCAGCACCGGGTCGCCCGACTTCAGCGCAAGCTCGATGCGGCGCGGCTGGCCGTCCAGTCCGGCCGCGTCCCAGTTGACCTCGCCGGCATACAGTACGGCGTTGCGTCCCCGCCCGATATCGATGAACGCAGCTTCCATGCTGGGCAGGACGTTCTGGACCTTGCCGAGGTAGACGTTCCCGATCAACGAATCCTGCTGGGTCTTGGACACGAAGTGCTCCGCGAGCACTCCGTCCTCCATGACACCGATCTGGATCCTGTCGTCGCGCTGGCGGACCACCATCTGGCGGTCAACGGATTCACGACGTGCAAGGAACTCCGCCTCGGTGATGACCTGGCGGCGCCTGCCCGAATCCCTCGACTCACGACGGCGCTGCTTCTTGGCTTCCAGCCGGGTGGATCCCTTCACGCTGGTCACCTGGTCCGACGGCGCTTCCTGGCTCTGCCGCGGCGCACGGACACGCGTGATCGTGTTCGGCGGATCATCATCCTGCCCGCCGGTAAGTTCGAGGTCCTCATCACCGCGGCGACGGCGACGGCGACGGCGGGAGGTCACCGGCTCGCTCTCCTCCGGCCCCTGGTTCCGGACCTCCGGCCCGGATTCGGAGGCCTCAGACTCCGTCCCCCGGCTGCGGCTCCTGCTGCGCCTGCTCCGGCGGCGTCCGCGCCCGTCGTCGTCGCCCTCGGTATTGTCTTCGGCGTCTTCAGTAACAGCCTTCGGAGCGGTCTTCGGCGGCGTCCGCGGCACAACCGCGGTGAGGTCCGGAGCATGGAAAAGCAAGGATACCGGCGAATCCGGAACGGCGAAGGGGTCCAGGCCGGCACGGTCATCCGCTTCGGCGCCCCCGGAAGCGACGTCCTCGTCGGCCGCAGCGTCTGGTGCAGCCGCAGCCTCCGGTGCGCCGGCAGCCGGCTGAGCGTCCTGGCTTACGCCCGTTCCAGCGCTCCCGGAATCGGCGGAGTCATCTGCAGGCCCCGCGCTGCGTGTTGCGCGACGGCTGCGCGTCGGTCGGGATCGGCGGGGGGCTTCTTCGGCCGCCGGCGCTTCGGGAGCACCGGCAGTCTGGACATCCGGCGCAACAGTTTCCGTGGCAGCAGGCTCAACTGCTGCTGGCGGTTCTACTGCCGACTCTCCGGTAGCCCCCTCCACGGTGGCTGCCTTCGTTGCCACACGACGACGGCGGACGGGCCGCTCCGGCGAGGAACCGGACTCATCCGGCGCCTTCGCTGAGGCCGCGGACGGCTCAGGACTCACATCGGTCGCGGATTTGCGGGTACGCCGGGTGCGTACGGGCTTCTTTTCTGCTGCGGGTGCATCGCTCGAGGACTGGCCCTCTTCGACGACAGCTTCGCCGGTCGGGGCGTCAGTAGAAGTTCCGGAAGCACCGGCGTTTGAACCGACCGACGGCGGCTGGGATGGGGACTCGGGCAGGCTGACTTCAGGCTGTGACGCCCGCCGGGAAGTCCGGCGGCGCGCGGGTTGCGCGGCCTCTTCACCGTCAGCGACCGCCGGTGCGGCTTCCGGACGCTCAGCTGCATCCTCATTTTTCTGGCGTCGGGTACGCGGTGCCTTGAGCGCCGGCGCTTGCTGCTCAGCTGTGTCCGTCAGGACCTCTGAGCTGTCTGATGCGTTTGTATCCATATTCGGCTGTGCTCCACCCCCGCGAACGGCGTCCACATTCCGTCGCCGCGAGGCGCTTGGTCGGGTGTCCGCGGCGTGAGTGCACGCACCACCCGGAAGTCGTTATTGTGTCGTTCGAGGTCGCGCCAACCATGGGGCGCGGCATCACTCGAAGACCAGTGGCGCTTTTCCTGCCCGATCGCTGAAAACCAGCGCGGGTCCTGCCCGGCGGATTCTGCGGGGTTCACCATGAAGTGCCAAATCCGCAGGAGCGTCGCCGGCAGAACCGGAAGCCTGTCACTGGACCGGCACCGGAATGTGGTTCCCGCACCAGCCACGTTCATTGTCTCACACGCCCATCACCACCGCCTGTACCGGCCGCTAGACTCGCTGGTGGCAAACAAGCCGGCACAACGATACCGAGGAGGGGTGCATGCCCGAGGACGCCCGGATAGAGCCGGCGGGTTGGAGCGGAAACACTCAACCTGCGTTCGCCGGCGACCGCGGTATGGCGTGGTTGATGGCCGTGTGCGGCGTCGTCGGCTTTCTGGCCTCGGGGCAACTGGTCCTGGAACGGATCGCGCTGTACGAGGATCCGAACTACGTGACGTCCTGCGACATCAGCCCGTTTGTCTCCTGCGGCGAGGTGTTCCGCACCTGGCAGGCGGCGTTGTTCGGATTTCCCAATCCGCTGATCGGCCTTGTTGCCTTCACGATCATCCTCACGACGGCGATGGTCCTGTTCTCGGGTGCGCATCCGGCCCGCTGGTACTGGCGCGGCCTGCAGACCGGAGTCAGCCTCGGGTTCATTTTTGTCGTCTGGCTTTGGAGCCAGGCACTGTTCGTGATCCACATCCTGTGCCTGTACTGCATGGCGGTGTGGGCAGTTCTGATCGTCCTGACTGTCCTGCTGACCGCGCGGAACATCATCCGTGGAGATCTTCCGGCGCCCGGAGGCATACGGCGGTTCCTTGCCGAATGGGCCTGGCCGCTCACCGTGCTGCTGCTCGTAGCGACCGCGGCCTCTGTGTTCTTCAGTTTTTCCCGGGCATTCCTCGGCTGAGCTGTGTCCGTCGGGTTAGAGCTTAGGCAGCTGACCCGTGGCCGAAGGCACCTCACCGGGCAACGGACGCGCCACGGGCACCTTGGTTCCGAGCACCTGCTCCACTGTGTCCTGTGCAACCTTCCGGGCAGTCAGCCCAACACGCTCCAGAACCTCGCTGCGTGAGCCATGGTCAAGGAATTCCACCGGCAGGCCAACCTCATTGAGTGCCGTGTCCACGCCGGCAGAGCGCATCTCCTGCCGAATGCGCGAACCGACGCCGCCGGCACGCACCCCGTCCTCGATGACGACAACGATGCGGTGCTCGGCAGCAAGCTCAATGACTGAGCGGGCCACTGGCAATACCCACCGCGGATCGATGACGGTGGAACTGATCCCCTGGGCCCCCAACCGGTTGGATACATCGAGCGCGAGTTCGCTCATGGCTCCGACGCTGACAATCAGGACATCATTCTGGCGGGAACCGGCCGGTCTGCGGCAAAGGACGTCCACCCCGTCGGAGAGCCGTTCAACAGCCTCCACCTCGACACCGACGTTACCCTTCGAGTAACGCACCACCGAGGGTGCATCGCCGATGGCCACCGCCTCGCGGAGTTCCTCCCGAAGCCGGGTGGCATCACGAGGCGCCGCCAGGTGCAGCCCCGGTACGATCTGCAGCATCGAGAGATCCCACATACCATGGTGGCTCGCGCCGTCCGGCCCGGTAACTCCGGAGCGGTCCAGCACAATGGTCACGCCCGCCTTATGGAGGGCGACATCCATCAGAAGCTGATCGAAAGCACGGTTCAGGAAGGTGGCGTACAGGCCGATCACCGGATGGAGGCCGCCAAAAGCCATGCCGGCTGCACTGGTGAGAGCATGCTGTTCCGCAATGCCGACGTCGAACACCCGGTCCGGGTGGTTCGCGGCAAACTTGTGGAGCCCGACCGGAATGAGCATGGCACCGGTAATGCCGACGATGTCCTGCCGCTCATCGGCTATGGCCGCAATTTCCTCGGCGAAAACCGAGGTCCATGACTGTACTCCCCCGGCGCCGATCGGCTCGCCGGTTTCAGGATCAATGATTCCGACGGCGTGAAACTGATCCGCTTCATCGGCGCGCGCGGGCGCGTAGCCGTGGCCTTTCTCGGTGATGGCGTGGACGATGACCGGACCACCGTAGTTCTTGGCCTGATTCAGTGCGTGTTCTACCGCGGCGACGTCATGACCGTTGATGGGGCCGATGTATTTCATGCCCAGATCCTCGAAGAGGCCCTGCGGTGCCCACCAGTCCTTCACGCCCTTCTTGGTGGCGTGCAGGCTCTTGTAGGCGAAGCGCCCCACTGTACCGCCGTTCTGCAGCTTGCGCTTCCACCAGTCGAGGGTGCCCTCATACACGCGGTGGGTACGCACCGTGTCAAGGGTTGGCCGCAGCGAGGCGAGGTAGTCAGCAACTCCGCCGATTGTGGGTGCGTAGGAGCGACCGTTGTCATTGACGACAATCACGACCCGGCGCCGTTGGTCAGCGGCGATGTTGTTGATCGCTTCCCAGGCCATTCCGCCGGTCAGGGCGCCGTCGCCGATCAGGACAACGGCAGTGCGATCCTCCTCGCCGTTCAACACGCGCGCCCGCGAGATGCCATCCGCCCACGAAAGCGACGCCGAGGCGTGCGAGCTTTCAACGACGTCGTGGACTGATTCAGCACGGGAAGGATAGCCCGAGAGCCCGCCCTGCTGGCGCAGAGAATCAAAATTCTGACGTCCGGTCAGGAGTTTGTGCACATAGGACTGGTGCCCGGTGTCAAAGACAATGCTGTCGCGAGGGGAGTCAAACACCCGATGAATGCCGATTGTCAGCTCGACAACGCCCAGATTGGGACCCAGATGGCCGCCGGTTCGTGACACAGTACGGATGAGGAAGGCACGTATCTCCGCTGCCAGGCGGGAAAGCTGCTGTCCTGACAACCTGGTGAGGTCTTGTGGGCTGTGGATGGTCTCCAGGAGTCCCATCGCGCCTCCTTCTGCTACTTGTGATTCACGGCACCGGTGCGTTCTCACACGCTGTTAACTCTAACGCGGCCTGCCGCCCAGCCGTGCCCGCGGCCGTCGCGCGCCGCCGGTGCAACACAAAACACGCCGCTCCCAATACCGGGAACGGCGTGTTTTGCATGGACGGAGGAGGCTCGGTCAGGACGCCGCTGCCAACTGGCGCAGGACGTACTGCAGAATTCCGCCGTTGCGGTAGTAGTCAGCTTCACCCGGCGTGTCGATGCGGAGGACAGCATCGAAGGTGACCGGACTACCGTCCTCTTCCGGAGTGGCGGTCACCTTGACGGTTGCCGGCGAGTTGCCGTTGTTCAGCTCGGTGACGCCCTCA
Organism: Arthrobacter sp. Soil782; assembly: GCF_001428435.1. Classification (GTDB taxonomy): domain Bacteria; phylum Actinomycetota; class Actinomycetes; order Actinomycetales; family Micrococcaceae; genus Arthrobacter_D; species Arthrobacter_D parietis. The sequence continues at coordinate 149,048 of NZ_LMSO01000007.1, read as the reverse complement.
ATGGCAAACGTCTCAGTTCCGGTCAGTTTGAGCGTTGCAGCATTTTCACCGGCAGGGAACTGCAGGGGCAGCACACCCATACCGATCAGGTTTGACCGGTGGATACGCTCGTAGCTTTCTGCGATGACGGCCTTGACTCCGAGCAGCGCAGTGCCCTTGGCAGCCCAGTCACGCGATGACCCTGAACCGTATTCCTTGCCCGCGAGGACCACCAGCGGTGTCTCTGCGGCCTGGTAGTTCATCGCGGCATCGTAGATATAAGCCTGCGGTCCACCGGTCTGCGTGAAGTCGCGGGTGAAGCCACCCTCCACTCCATCGAGCAGCATGTTGCGCAGCCGGATGTTAGCGAAGGTGCCGCGGATCATTACCTCGTGGTTGCCGCGACGTGATCCGTAGGAGTTGAAGTCCTTCCGGGCTACGCCATGCTCGAGGAGGTAACGGCCAGCCGGGCTGTCGGACTTGAACGATCCCGCGGGGCTGATGTGGTCGGTGGTGACGGAATCACCGAGCTTGGCGAGCACTCGGGCTCCCTCGATGTCCGCTACCGGCTCCGGTTGGGCCTGCATGCCCTCAAAGTACGGAGGCTTGCGTACGTAGGTGGAGTCCTCCGCCCAGGCGAAGGTGTCGCCCTCCGGGGTATCGAGCGCCTTCCAGCGGTCATCGCCGTCGAACACTCCCTCGTAGCCCTTTGAGAACATGGCCTCGTCAATCGAAGAATCGATGACCTGCTGCACTTCGGTGGGGCTCGGCCAGATGTCCTGCAGGAAGACGTCGTTGCCCGACTCGTCCTGTCCGAGCGGATCATTCTCGAAGTCGAAGTCCATGGTCCCAGCCAGTGCGTAGGCAATGACCAGCGGCGGCGACGCGAGGTAATTCATCTTGACGTCGGGGTTGATGCGGCCCTCGAAGTTCCGGTTGCCCGAGAGCACTGCAGCAACCGAGAGGTCGTTGTTCTGGATCGCGTTGGAGATTTCCTCCTCAAGCGGACCGGAATTACCGATGCAGGTGGCGCAGCCGTAGCCCACGATGAAGAAGCCGAGCTTTTCCAGGTAGGGAGTCAGCCCGGACTTGTCATAGTAATCGGTGACAACCTTCGAGCCGGGTGCCACGGAAGTTTTCACCCAGGGCTTCGAAGCGAGGCCCTTGTCCACGGCATTCCGGGCAAGCAGCGCCGCGGCCAGCATCACTGACGGGTTCGAGGTGTTGGTGCACGAGGTGATCGACGCGATGCTCACTGCACCGTGGTCGAGGATGAATTCCCGCCCGTCCGCCATATTGACCTTGACCGGCCGGGACGGCCGTCCGTTTGCCGACGCTGCAGCGGAATGCTTGAGCGTGGACGTCATGGCAGGAACGTCTGAGGCCGGGAAGGACTCCTCGAGCGCCTCGTCCAGCGCTGAATCATCAGCGTTACCGGTGTAGTTGTGGATGTCCTTGCGGAACTGCTCCTTGGAGTCCGTCAGGGCGATGCGGTCCTGGGGCCGCTTTGGCCCTGCGATGGAAGGAACAACGGTGGACAGGTCCAACTCGATGTACTCCGAGAAACGGATCTCACGCGAGGGGTCATGCCAGAGGCCCTGTTCCTTGGTGTAGGACTCCACGAGTGCGACACTCTCTTCGGAGCGACCAGTGAGGCGCAGGTACTCGAGCGTCACGTCGTCGATTGGGAACATGGCGGCCGTTGAACCGAATTCCGGGCTCATGTTGCCGATGGTGGCGCGGTTGGCCAGCGGAACCTCTGCAACGCCTTCACCGTAGAACTCAACGAACTTCCCGACGACGCCATGCTTGCGGAGCATCTCCGTGATGGTCAGAACTACGTCGGTTGCCGTTGCGCCGGCCGGGATTGAGCCGGTGAGCTTGAAGCCGACGACGCGTGGAATCAGCATCGATACGGGCTGGCCAAGCATTGCGGCCTCGGCCTCGATGCCGCCGACGCCCCAGCCAAGCACGCCCAGGCCATTGACCATGGTGGTGTGGGAATCGGTGCCGACGCAGGTGTCAGGATAGGCACGCAGCACTGTGCCTGTTTCGGTGTCCACCGAACGGGTCATGACCGTACGCGCCAGATACTCGATGTTGACCTGGTGCACAATGCCGGTTCCGGGGGGAACAACCTTGAAGTCATCAAAGGCGGTCTGGCCCCAGCGCAGGAACTGGTAACGCTCGCCATTGCGCTCGTATTCGATCTCCATGTTGCGCTCGATCGCCTCGGAATTGCCGAAGACGTCGATCTGCACGGAGTGGTCGATCACCATTTCAGCAGGTGCGAGCGGGTTGACGCGCGCCGGATCTCCGCCGAGCTCCTTGACGGCTTCCCGCATGGTGGCCAGATCCACGACACAGGGCACGCCGGTGAAGTCCTGCATCAGGACGCGCGCCGGAGTGAACTGGATTTCGGTGCTCGGCTGGGCGTCTGCGTCCCAGTCTGCGAGGGCGCGAATGTGATCCGCAGTGATATTTGCGCCGTCCTCGGTGCGCAGCAGGTTCTCGAGCAGAACCTTGAGGCTGTACGGAAGGCTCTCGGCGCCTTCAACTGCATTCAACCGGAAAATCTCATATTCGGCACCGGCGACGTCTAGTACGCCTTTGGAACCGAAGCTGTCCACACTACTCATGTCAGGACTCCTCTCGCCGTCTTCTATCCTTGTTCCGGCGGGCGCGAGCTGCTAGTTAGGAGTACCTAAGACTCCAGCAGGAGCAGGTGTCGGGTTTTCGCGTCGATCATAAGGCCGCGAAGTCCACGCGGAACAACATTTTCATCCTATCGGTATGCAGCGATCGAGCGCTCACGCTCCGCGGAAGACTGCCACCGACTCCATGTGGTGCGTGTGCGGATACAGGTCAAGCACGCGCAGGGATTCAAGGCTCCATCCCTCCGCCGTGAAGTAGGCGGCATCGCGGGCGAAGGAAGCCGGATCGCAGGATACGTAGACCACCGATTTTGCGCCGGTTCCGGTCATGGCCCGAACGACCTCCCTGCCTGCACCGGCCCGCGGCGGATCCAGCACGACGGCGTCCAGATGCGGCCGGCGCTCACGCAGCACCTTCTCCACCTTGCCCTGCACGATATCCACGTGGGCACGCCCGTGGAGATTCCTCCGAGCGTCACGGCTCGCTGCCGGTGATCCCTCGACGGAGAGGACGGATCCCGCCTCACCGACGCGTTCAGCGAGCGCTGCGGTGAACAATCCCGCTCCGGCATACAAATCCGCCAACCGCAGGCTGGGCGCTGCATCGAGGCCCTCGAGCACCGCCGCTGTCAGGACTCCCGGGGCACTACGGTGGATCTGCCAGAAGCCCTCTCCGGTGACCCGGAAGCTATGGCCTCCAACGGTTTCACGCACCCAGGTCTTACCGGTCAGCTGCGTCAGCGAGCCCGTTCCAGGGTTCCACGCCGCCACCGACGCGCCCTGGATTTCCTCAGCTACCGCCCGGATTCTGCGGCCAGGCCGATCCTGTCGGGTCTTGAGCAGCACCAGCGGCTCATCATCCCCGGACCCCGCGGCGACTTCCACTCCATCCAGGCCGCTGAAGTCCAGGTTCCAAAGCGCCAGGCCATTGATCGCAGGAACGGCCAGCGGCATATCGGCCACCGGAATCAGCACGTTCGAGCGGTGCTCATGCATGGCAAGATGCCCGTCTGCATCGACGGCGAAACCCACCCGGGTGCGCCATCCCAGCCCGTCCGGCGCTTCATCGGGAACCGGTTCGACGGTGATGTCCCGCTCGATCTTTCCAAGGCGCGCAAGCTGCTCCGAGAAGATTTCACTCTTCAGACGGCGCTGCGCGGACAGGTCGATGTGACCGAATTCCGCGCCTCCCACCGGACGGGTGCCGCGCAGTCCGGCGAGGCCGGCGTCAGCCAACGGCCATGGGTGGTTCACGCGGTCGGAAGAGGACTGGACCACCTCCGTGGCGTCCGCGCGCCAGAAGCGGGCGTCGTCGTCGTGCTCGGTCAGGCGTGCCTTCACCACCTCTCCGGGCAGCGCGTGGCGCACGAAGATCACCCTGCCCTCGTGCCGGGCAACGCAGTGCCCGCCGTGGGCGGGCGGACCGATGGTCAGTTCGAGTTCTGGGTTCTGGGTCACCTGAGGTCCTGGGATTCGCGGGCGGCGTCGGAGGATGCCAACTGCCATGGCACGCTTGCCACCATAACCCCCGGCTCGAAGTGCAGCCGGGTCTTGATGCGCAGCGCGGTCTGGTTGTGGACCAGCTGTTCCCACCATTTACCGACGACGTATTCCGGGATATAGACCACAATGAGGTCCCTCGGCGAATCCCGCCGCATCGACTTGATGTAGTCCATGATCGGCTGGATGGTGTCCCGGTAGGGCGAGGCGAGGACGGTGATCGGCACCGGGAGCTCGAGCCGATCCCAGTCCTGGAGCGTGCGGCGGGTCTCTTCGGCGTCGACATCAACCACGATCGCATCGAGTTTTGAGGGCCGGGACGCGCGGGCAAAGGCCAGCGCGCGCAGGACCGGCTTACGCACATGCGACACGAGAATAACGGCGTGGACCCGGGAGGGCAGGGCACGGGCGGAGGCGGCGTCGTCGATCGCAAGTTCACGCGCCACCTGGTCATAGTGCTTTTTGATGCTGAGCATGACCGCGAAGAGCACCGCCATCGCAAGGACTGCGATCCAGGCTCCGAACTCGAATTTGGTCACCAGTACCACCACGAGCACTGCGGCGGTGAGTACGAATCCGATCGAGTTGATGGCGCGGGACTTGTTCATCTGCCGGCGGTGCTTCTTGTCGACGGTGCTGCGCAGTTCCCGGGTCCAGTGCTTGATCAGCGCGAGCTGGGTGGCGGTGAAGGAGACGAAGACGCCGACGATGTACAACTGCACCAGCTGGGTGACGTCCGCCCGGAAGACAACGATCAGTGCAACGGCCCCGAGGCCGAGCGCCATGATGCCGTTGCTGAAGGTGAGCCGGTCTCCCCGGGTGCGCAGCTGACGTGGAAGGTACCCATCCTTGGCGAGGATCGATGCCAGCACCGGGAAGCCGTTGAACGCTCCGTGCGCGGCCAGCAGGAGGATGAGCGCAGTCGCTGACACAACCACGATGAACGGCAGGCTTCCGCCATCGAAGATGGTTCTGGCAAGTTGGCTGATCACCGGGTTCTGGACGTAGGATCCTCCCACGGGTTCGCCATCAAGCAGCAGCTGCTCCGACGGATTCTGCACCACATGCACGCGGGTCGCGTTCGCCAGGTAGATGACCCCCGCCGTCATCAGCGACGCGACCACGCCCAGGATGAGCAACGTGCTCGCTGCATTGCGGCCGCGCGGTGGTTCGAAGCTCGGCACGTTCGCGCTCGGAGCCTCCACTCCGGTCAGCGCGGCCGCCCCCGAGGAGAACGCCCGCAGGATGAGCAGCGCTCCGGCCAGTCCTACCAGTCCGCTCTCGAACGCCGGATCCGGAATGATCTCGAAACGGGCGCTCGGCGCCTCCCCCAGCGTCCCGCTGAGCCGCTGCACGATCCCGGCCACGCAGAGCGCAAGGATTGCCGCCATGAAGACATAGGACGGGACGGCCAGGACCCGTGCGTCCCGTGTGAACCCCCGCAGGTTCACAAGCACCAGAACGACGACGGCGCCCGCCGCCAGCGCGCTCTGCGTGCCCGCCAGGGCCGGCGCCAGCGAGATTAGATAGTGCGCGGCGGCGGAGACCGACACCGCCACGGTGAGGACGTAGTCCACCATGAGGGCCGCGGCGACGGTCACGCCGGCCCCGTTGCCCAGATTGCGCCGGGCGATCTCGTAATCGCCACCGCCTGAAGGATAGGCGTGCACTGATTGACGGTAGGACGCTATGACCACCAGCAGCACCACGATGACGGCGAGACCCACCCAGGGCGACACAGCAACAGCTGTAACGCCCGCCAGCGCGAGGGTGAGGAGAATCTCGTCCGGCGAGTACGCTGCCGAGGACAGCGCGCTGGTGGAGAACAGCGGCATGGCGATCTTCTTGGGCAGGGTCTCATGCCGGAGCCGGTCATTGCGGAACGGTTTGCCCACCAGCACCCGCTTGACGGCCTCGAAGAATGTCAGCACAGCCCACAGACTAGCGCGTTTGAGCGGCGTCGCCTCTACCGGACCACTACGCTTAGGTCTGACAATCGGGAAGCAGACAACCAGGGGTGGTCAGTGGCGCATTTCGTAATCATGGGTTGCGGCCGGGTGGGAGTCAGCCTTGCGCATACGCTCGACGAGTCCGGGCACAGCGTTGCGATCATCGATCAGGACGACCGCGCGTTCCGCCGGCTGAGGGGCTCATTCGGCGGCCGCAAGGTTACGGGTGTGGGGTTTGACCGCGACACCCTGAAAAACGCCGACATTGAAAACGCCTATGCCTTTGCGGCTGTCTCCAGCGGAGACAATTCGAATATCCTCGCAACCCGGGTTGCCCGGGAGATCTTTCACGTGCCGCACGTCGTCGCCAGGATCTATGATCCCGGACGGGCCGAAATCTACCAGCGGCTGGGAATACCCACGGTGGCCGCGGTCCGGTGGAGCGCGGACCAGGTTCTGCGCCGGATTCTGCCTGAACAGAGCATCAACGGTGACTTCCGTGAATCCTCGGGCAGGCTCATCCTCGGTGAACTCGCACTCCATGACGGTTGGCTCGGCAGGTCTGTGAAGGAAATCGAATCAGCGGCAGGGGTCCGCGTTGCTTACCTCACCCGATTCGGCGAGGGAATGCTGCCGGTCTCCGGGACCAGCTACCAGGAAGGCGATGTAGTCCACGCCATGATGGAAACTGTCGCAACAGACGAAGTGGCTCGGGTACTGTCGAAGCCGCCTCGGGAGGAGCAGGAATGAAGGTTGTCATTGCCGGGGCCGGAAGTGTCGGGTCATCCATCGCGCGGGAACTTCTCTCCAATAACCACGACATCCTGCTGATTGACGAGAAGCCGGAGGTGGTCGGCCGAAGCGGATTGAAGGGCGCGCGCTGGCTGATCGGCGATGCCTGTGAACTCACCACCCTGAAGGACGCCCGGCTGGACGAGGCCGACGTCGTTGTCTCGGCTACCGGTGACGACAAGGTGAATCTGGTGGTTTCCCTCCTCGCAAAGAGCGAGTTTGGGGTAGGGCGCACGGTGGGCCGGGTCAACAACCCGAAGAACGACTGGATGTTTGACGACTCCTGGGGCGTGGATGTAGCGGTGAACACTCCGCGACTGATGACCGCGCTCGTGGAGGAAGCGGTGGAGATCGGCGACCTGGTGCGACTGCTGACGCTACAGACCGGTGTCTCAGCGATTGTGGAGTTCACTGTTCCGCAGGATTCCCCGCTCGTGGGACGGACTCTCGGATCGATTGAACTGCCGGCCGACTGCACGGCCGTGGCGATCCTCCGTGACGATGCTCCCATCACGCCCAGCCCCGATGATGTCGTCGAAGCCGGCGATGAACTGTTCTTCGTCGCTGCAATTGCCGCGGAAGACGCCCTGAGAGCAGCTCTACGGCCCGCTTCCTGACAAGCCCGCGTCAGGCCGGGGGATGCTCCTTTTTCACAAACGCCGGCCGGGAGACGAGCCAGGCGAACCACAGCCCGAGGGCATAGAGCGGAACTCCCATCGCAACCCGGGCGGTGCCGAGCGCCGCGATGTTGTCTGCCAGATATAGCGGCACCTGCACGATGAGCCGCAGCGCGAGCACGGCAACGATCAGCCAGGTGGCCAACGAGTAGGCCCGGATCCTCGACGCGTTCCTGCGCCACTCGGTTCCCTCTCCCCGGATGAAGCCGAAGAGCAGCCCGGCCAACGGCCACTTGACCGCGATGGAAACGACCATGCCCACGATGTACGCGGCATTGGTGAAAAAACCGGGAAGGAAAAAGTCTTCCGCGTTGCCGGTCCGGTTGGCGACGAACGCGCAGATTCCCACACCGATCAGCCCGGACAGAGCCTGGGTGAGCGGCGTCTTGGTCAGCAATCGAGTGATCGTGAAGACGGCCGAGACGGCAAGGGCAACGATGAGCGAGATCTGCAGGTCCCGCAGGATGGTGAAGACCACCGTGAACAGAAGACCCGGAAGGATGCTCTCGGCCAGACCACGCATACCCCCAATCGACTGGAGGACGTCAATTCGCCCGCTTTCGTCCTGACGAACCCCGGCTTTTGCCGCATACTGGCCGGCAAGGGCGCTCATGCTCGAGTCTGGAACCGGTTCCCCGGGATTATCCAAGGCGTCGCCGCCGGTGCGGTCCTCAGCGGGCTGGTTCACAGTGACTCCTCAGGACGGCAGACAATCTCGTACCGCGGGTTGTGGATGGTGGGAATGCCGTCGATCAGGCTGACCATGCCCTCGAAAGCCAGATCGACTCCGGGGTCGATCCCCGGGATGCGGCGCTGGCCGATCCAGACAAGCCGGACACGGGTTCCCGGGGGCGCGGCTTCCGCGGCCGGGGAGGCAGCCCGCTGGATGTGCAGGGCAATCGTGGCGTCGAACTGCGGCGCGGAGCTGCGTGGCAGAATCCTCACCCGTTCGACGAAGCCGCTGCCGGCGAACCGTCCGCGCGCCGGTAATGGTGCCGCTGCCGGGTTCCCTGGTGCACCGTGGTCAGCCAATGTGAGTGATCTCGGGGCCCCGCCGAAGCGGGTCATCCGGTGTCGCTTTCGGCTGCTCAGGCTGCTCAGGCTGCTTCGGCGCTCCGGCGTCCTTCGGCAGCTTGAGCGGAAGGAGTTCACGCGGAGGCAGCGGATGGTCTCCTCGAACTACAACCACGTTGCGGAAGAGCTGCTCCATGGGCCCGGCGATGGCAGGATCCATGGCAGCGGGGCCGCCGAACACTCCCCGGAGGAACCACCGCGGACCGTCAACGCCGACAAATCTGGCAACGCGGAAACCGGCGCGGCCGTCCGGTGTCTGCGCGGGTAGCTTGGCAATCAGTTCAGTCCCGAACTCGCCCTGCCGCTCCGAGACGGTTCCGCCCTGCGAGCCCACCGAGGCACCAATCTGCTCACGGATTTCATCCCAGAGCCCCTCCGACCGTGGAGCGGCGAAGGCCTGGAGCTGCAGGTTGGAACCATTGATATCCAGCGTCACAGCGATCACGCGTTTGGTCCGTTCCTCAACCTCGAGGCGGAGCTGAAGGTTCTCGGCAGCGGCAATGCGGAGGGCGCCGAGGTCGATGTACCCCGCCGCTGTGTCTTTCTCCGACTCATCGAATGGTCCTGTTGAAGCACGTCCGGGAGTCGGCTCAGCCTGAGCTGGAGCATTCTCTTCACCAAGTTCTTCGCGGTCCCCTGCGGTTTCGTCTGGCGAGATCGATGCCGTGTCGTCTTGAGCTGTCTCTGCTGCTTCGCTCTGATGCTGGCTTTTCTTGCGGCGCCCGAAGATCATGATCGGGTCCCTCCTTCGATGGTCATGGGCAGCTGGTCGCTGCCGGTCGGTTGCGTCAGCGTGAGGCTTCTGCGGTCGGAGCGAATCCGCCCGTGGATCCGAAACCGCCGGCTCCGCGCGCTGAGTCCGGAAGGTTCTCCACCGCTACGAATGTCGCCTGCTCCACCTTCTGAATTACCAGCTGGGCGATGCGGTCGCCCCGGCGGAAAGTCAACGGCGTCGACGCATCGGTATTGAGCAGCGTCACGGCAATTTCTCCGCGATAACCGGCGTCTACCGTGCCGGGCGCGTTGACCACAGTGATTCCGTGCCGTGCAGCCAGCCCCGACCGGGGGTGGACGAACGCCGCGTACCCTATCGGCAGTGCGATGCAGACACCGGTAGGAATGAGTGCGCGCTCGCCCGGCTGGAGTTCGAAGTCGATCCTCGTGGACAGGTCGGCGCCGGCGTCACCGGCGTGTGCGTAAGCAGGTGGTTCGAGTCCGTCGTCGAGCATTTTGATCTGCACGGATAGAGCTTCCGCGGTATCAAGCATGTCTTCTCCTGCACGATTCTTTGATGGCACGGTTCTTTGGTCGCGGGCACTGCACGCGCTGCTCACCGGCGCGATGCGCCCAAAGCGCGGAATGCGCCGGAGCCCGTTGCTCCTTTTACTCTAGCGCTTCCACCTGCGGGCCAGCGCCTTCGCGCCAGGATGAAAAGCGGTCGGAAAGGTGCTTAGCTAGCTGACATGCCTACAGGATCCGCCGGTGAATCGGTTCTTTACGAAGAGAAGTTGTGGCCGGCACCGTGGATCTGGATGGTGGTGGCCGGCGCAGCCGTCGCCTCGGTGTTCACGTTCATACCGATCAGCATCGAGGCGGGGATTGTTGCCGCCGTCGTTGTTGCGGCCGTATTGACCACACTCCTGGTGCTGTCCACACCGCGAATTCGGGTAACCGCTGCGGAACTCCAGGTGGGCAAGGCACAGATCGAGCGCCGGTACCTCGGCGACGTCACGGCATTCACAGGCGCCGACGCCACCGCGCAGCGCGGAACCGAGCTGCATGGGAGGGCCTACCTCTGCATTCGCGGGTGGATCTCGCCCGTTGTCAGGATCACGATCGAGGACGCAGAGGATCCCACGCCGTATTGGTTAACGTCGACGAGGCGGCCGGAGCAGCTCAAAGCCGCGCTGACCGCCCCGGCGCAGGGAGTGTGACGCTTCGGCACGCGACACGAATGGGTGAGAGCATCCGAAGATAGCGGAAGTCAGCCTTCGCAGTCCTTGCAGTAGGCCAACCCGCCCTTTTCCTTCGCAATCTGTGAGCGGTGACGCACCAGGAAGCACGAGGCACACGTGAATTCGTCGGCCTGGGCGGGGAGCACGCGCACGAGCAGTTCTTCGCCGGAGAGGTCGGCGCCGGGAAGCTCAAAGCCTTCCGCAGCCTCCGTCTCATCCTCGTCGACAACCGCGGACTGCTTGTCCGTGCGGCGGGACTTCAGCTCTTCAATCGAGTCTTCGCTGACCTCGTCGTCTGTCTTCCGCGGCGCATCATAGTCAGTCGCCATAGTTAGTAGTTCACGCTCCGGTGGATGTAAGTGGTCATAGGTGCCATGGTCGAATCCGCGCTACAGGAAAAGGTGCCGTGAAGCGCAAGGATCCTGTCCGTGTCACAACGCTGAGAGGGCCGCTTTTGTGCCCGCACCGCAGAGATTGTTGCTGATCGCTCCCTCAAAAGCCAATCAGAGCACAAGTTCCGCGCCACACCAGGGATGGAGTAGGAGCCAACCCCTTTGAGTGGCAGAGTTTCACTGAAAGTAATGTATGTCGGCTGGAGGGTTTTTCATGCAGGAGCTACGGCTGGTAGGCGTGGATGAGGGCGGAGGTCATCTGCTGCTGAGCGGTGAGGGTGGGGCTTCGTTCCGCCTGCCTGTCAATGAGGCGCTGCGAATGGCGAGTTCGAGGCCATCCACACGTCCGGCGGCACGGCAGGAACCGTCCGCTGATACCGAGCGGCCGGGCGGCGCAGCCAAGCGCCCCTCCCTTGCGCCCCGAGATATTCAGGCGAGGATCCGCAGCGGCGCAACCGCCCAGGACATCGTCGATGAAACGGGTGTCGAACTGCAGCACGTGCTGCGCTACGAAGGCCCGGTCCGCGCCGAACGCGACTACATGGCTCACCTGGCGCAGCGAGTGGAAGTCGCCTCCCCGCTGCCGTCCAATGACGGTTACCGTTCCGCCTTCGGCGAAAACCCGGCCCAGCTTGAGGACATGGTGCGCTTCCGGCTGCGCGCCTTCGGAGTGGACCCTGATACAGCGCAATGGGACGCCTGGCGAAAGCCGGATGGTTTGTGGGCGGTCGTGGTCAGGTTCGAGCTTCCCACAGGATCCGCCGCCTCCGTCGGTGAGGAGCCGCCGGCGCAGTGGACTTTCAACCCGTCCCGGCGCGCGGTCCTCAACGCAAACCGCTGGGCGCAGGTCCTGAGCGAGCTTGAGCCGCTGGATGGTCCGCTGCCCTCCCGGAAGCTGAGTGCGGTCGCAGACAGGGTCTTCGATTTTGAAACGGATGCGGCCGTTGACTCCCCTGAAGAGGACGATTCCGACGAACTGCTCGAGGTACTGCGCTCACGCCGAGGGCAGCGGCTGGGTGCGGATGAAGACGGCGATGATGCGCTGGCCCTGATGCTCGCCAAGGGCCACATTCCAGCCGCTCACCCCCGCCAGGGAGCTGACGAGGCAGAGGGCACCGACAATTCCGGCAGCGCTGATCCGACTCCCTTCCCGGGGCTGAGCCTGGCTCCCTCCATTTTTGAAGGCGAAGACTCCGAAGACCACACGTACGACGACGGCACTCCCCGTCTTTTCGAAGGCGTCAGCACCGACACGCGTGAAGTAAGCGTCATCGCGAGGCCGCAGCGCTTCGCCCGCGACACTGACGAGGCTGCGGTTCCGCGGTCCGAGAGCAGGGGGTCGGACCGCCGCTCGGAAGGGTCACCCGAACGAGTGCCGGGATCGGAACCGGACGATGCTCCAGCCAAAGCAACTGATCAGAACGCTGACCGGAAACTGAAGCCCCGGCGCTCCAGCGTGCCCAGCTGGGACGAGATCGTGTTCGGGACCAAGGGCGACTAACAGTCCCCGGTCTCAGAGCCGTGCGGCAGCCGGATCGAAGGGCAGCGGCACGTCGCTGCCGGCGTGGGTGCGCGCAGTATGCGCCGTCACTCTGCGCATATGGTGCCTCCGGCAGAGCGTCTCATAACCGATCACCGGACCGGCCGGAAGATCGAGTTCATCGAGCCCTCCGCCCGTGAGCCGCGGCTGGCCGGGATCGCTTTCGGTGCTGGACGGTTCAACATCTCCGACCACCATCTGTTCTCCCTCGACGACCATGACGCCGTCAACCGTGCGCGCGTTGTGCGTGGCCCGGCGCCCGCACCAGCACAATGCCTCCACCTGAAGGACCTGCGTCCTGTCGGCCAGTTCAACCAGCCGCCGCGACCCCGGAAACAGCTGCGTGCGGAAGTCGGAGGTGATTCCAAAGGCGAAGACGTCTATGGCCATGTCGTCGACGATGCGCGCAAGCTGCTCAATTTGCACGGGCGTGTAGAACTGCGCCTCATCGCAGATGAGGTAGTCGACGCGGCTTCCGTGGGTGCGGCTTCTGACCAGCTCCTCCCAGAAATCGGTGTCAGAGCGGACCTCAATTGCCTGGGTCATGAGTCCCAACCGACTCGAGATGACAGACTCCCCCGCACGGTCATGAGAGCTGAAGAGCAGCCCGGCGCGTCCGCGGGCGCTGTGGTTGTGATCCATCTGCAGGGCAAGGGTGGACTTGCCGCAATCCATGGTCCCGGAGAAGAAAATGAGCTCGGCCATGGATTAGCGTCCGACCATCCGAACCGGACCGGGCCCCGGCTTCACCAGGGTAAGCAACGGCACTTCACGCTCGGCACGCGTGAGGGAGCCGTGCTGACCAACGATCTCGAGTGCTGACGCCGGGACCCGGCGGGTGTCGTAGAACGCTACCGGTTCCCGCGCTGCGATCAGGACATCCCCGATCCGAGGCTCGACGTCCGGCGAGACTGTCCCGAACAGTCCTGCGGTGATCGCCTCCTTTCGGGTGAGGATCCACGCATGCGCACTGTGCGCCGTCCGCCAGGAATCGACCAGGCGCTGCATGCCGGCGTCAGGCAGGTCCGGCTCTGTGTAGAGGTGAACCATGCGCGGCTCTCCTCCGGTATGCGCGACGCCGTCGACCAGCGAGGCATCAGCCGAGAAGTCGACGTGCTGCTCCGGCGCAACATCCACCATGCCGTGATCCGCCGTCAGCAGCAGCAGGGTGTGGGGCGGGACCTTCGCGGCGAGGGAACGCATGGTCCGGTCCAGGTCTTCAAGCCGGTCCCCCCACTCGGGAGAAGCACAGCCTGAGCGGTGCCCGGTCTTGTCGAGCTCGTTCAGATAGAGGTAGACGAGCGCCTGATCGCTCGCACCCAGCGCCTTGCACACCGCCTGCACCCGTGCCTCGGGGGTACCTCCTGCCACGTACCTGCCGCCTCGCAGCGCTGCCCGGGTCAGCCCCGACCCGTCGAAGCGCGCGAGCCCTACGCTCGTGACTGGAAGTTCGGCTGCGACCCTCTCAAACACCGTGGGGTGGGGCTGCCATCGTCCGGGTTGCACCATGGCATCCCAGCCGCCGAGCATGTTCACCACTTTGTCCTGTGCAGGGTCCAGGACGTCGTAGCCCACCAGCCCGTGTTGTCCCGGCGCCAATCCGGTGCCGAGTGAGGCGAGCGCGGCCGCCGTCGTGCTCGGAAAGACGGATCCCAGCTTGCGGGACGAGTCGAGGAACTGCCGCAGGAAAGGTGCATGGCCGGAGCGTTTGCGCAGCAGCGCGGCGCCGAGTCCGTCCACCAGCACCACACACACCCGAGGCGCGGCGGGCAGGTCCAGTGCATTGGGAAATCCGGGGAGTCCGAGAGCTGCCGCAGAACTGGTGAAGACCTCGGCGATGGTTGAGCGGCCGTAGGCGGGCGCGGCTGGGAGAGGCTCCGTGTGGAGCGGTGAGGTCGGCACGGGCAGGACTACCGCCCGTGATGGGCTCGGCTGAAACGGGTGGCCAGCCCGGGCTGCCTCCTGTTTGCTCCCGGCTGGTTCACGACGACGCCGGAGACGGCCGGATTGGCGGTGCTCACCGTGCGCAGGGCACGGGCGAAGGACTTGGCGTTCTGCACCGCCTGCAGACCGTCCGCTTCCGCGCTGACACGAAGCACGATGTCTTCCTGTGCGATGGTGCCGGTGTACCCGTGATCGGCATCGCACTGCGGATCGCCGCAGCTCGCCGGTCCCATGTCCAGCCGCTGACCGCCGGACCAGGCAATGCCGAGGGTCAGTTCACGGACGGGATCGGACGGCTTGTAGTTCTGCGGCTGCGCGTACTGGTAGCTGAGCACAACCGAGCGGATCTGGCTGACCGGAACCGACTCGGTGGACACCTGCGCCGTTACTTGCTCTCCGGTGTCGTCCAGTTGTTGGTCATCCACGTGCGTGACCACCAGCATGTCCTCGGTCAGAACAAGGACGGTGATGTGCCGTCGGATCTCGGTCCGCTCGAAATGGGTCTCCAGATGAACCACGTGCGAGAGGGGTTCCCTGCCATCCAGGGCATCATGGACGACGTCGGCCACCAGCCGCGGGTAGAAGCCCGCTCGTTCGAGGGAGGCATCCAGGTCGCGGCGTTCAGCCGACAGCGATGGAGTCATGGTTCCAGTGTGACTTATGCCGAGGGCGCACGCCTAACCGGTGTGGACCCAGGCACCGGGCACGGCGGGGCTGCCTGGGGGCGAGTCAGTCGCGCATCGCCCGGCGTGCGCTGTCAGTACGTTGCTGGGGGTTTCCTACGCTGATTTCTGCGCTGAGGACGGCGAGCCCGCTGGCTGAGACCAGAACGGGGTTGAAACGCAGCAACGAAATCTCGGGATGCCGGTCCTTGAGCAGGGCAACCCGCAGGAGGAGATCCTCGATGGCTGGAACGTCCACTGGCGGCAGCCCCTGGTAGCCGAAAAGCCTGCGGCTTGCCCGCGGCGTCCGGAGAAGATCTGCAGCGTCCGAAGTGGTCAGCGGCGGAATGCCGTGCGCCCAGTCGTCGAGCAGGTTCACCGCATCTCCGGCCATCCCGAATGACACTACAGGTCCAAGCAGGGGGTCCTCGATCGCCCTGATCACGCAGGCCTGCCCCGGCGGCGCCATGGGCTGGACTTCCAGGCCGGGACTCCCGAAGGGGCGAAGTTCGGCCCGCATGGCTTCGATCCCCGCGCGCAGGCCGGAGGCATCCGGGATGTTGAGCCGCACTCCGCCGAAATCGAGGCGGTGCCGCAAATTCTCTTCAACCGTCTTCAGCGCAACCGGCCAGCCCAGCGAGTCTGCGGCCTCGACAGCCTCGTCAGCTGAGTCGAAGGGAATCGAGGGCAGCACGTTGATGCCGTAGCAGTCGAGGAGCTCGTGCAGCTGACCGCTGTCGAGACGGCGCAGCCCCACATCCCGCACATCGGACAGGACACTGCCGAGCAGGGCAGCAGCGCCTTCCTCATCGACGCTGTCCAGCTCCGCGAACACACCATGCTCGCGCTCCCTCCAGCGGCCGTACCGGACCACCGCGCCCAGCGCAGACACAGCGGCTCCGGGACTGGCAAAGCAAGGTACGGAGGCGTCGCCGTCTCCGGGCTCGTCCCCGCGGCGTGGATAAGTACCGCGGGCGGCACGCAACCCCTCAAGCTGCGCGGCCGGATCCAGCACGCCGGTGAAGCACGCGACAACTGGCTTGGCCGCAGCGGCGCCGCACTCCTGCAGCACCGGCAGGATCGCCTCGAAGGAAAGCCCGACCACCGGAATGAGCGTAAGAATGAGGGAGTGCACCTCCGCATCCGCGAGTGCCTCGGTGAACGCCGTTTTGAGGGCGGACAGTGCCACGGACTGCCCTGCGTCGAGATCAAGGTGCGCATTCAGCCGCACCACGTTCAGTTCCTGTGCAAGCGCCGCGTCCGCGAGCACTTTCCCCAGGGCAAGTGAGTTGCTGAAGACAGCCACTCCCGTTCCGCCGGGAACAGGCTGGCCGACCACAATCTGCGCTACGTCC
The DNA here is from genome assembly GCF_001428435.1 of Arthrobacter sp. Soil782. Classification (GTDB taxonomy): domain Bacteria; phylum Actinomycetota; class Actinomycetes; order Actinomycetales; family Micrococcaceae; genus Arthrobacter_D; species Arthrobacter_D parietis. The sequence continues at coordinate 132,575 of NZ_LMSO01000007.1, read as the reverse complement.
ATCAGTTGTTCGGTGGTCTCGACGCGGATTACGCCGGACTGCCGCAACATCGCGTCGAGTGCGCCACTGGGCGCCTGCGTTGTGCGTACCGCGTGGCCGGGCGGCAGCTGCAGTCCCATGACGTCCGACTTGGCGACGATAACCGGCTTCATGCGGGAAAGTCTGCGTGCGATCCGTGAGAATTTGCGCGGATTGCCGATCGACTCCAGGTACAGTGCTACGGCCCGGGTGTTCGGATCATCCTCCCAGTACTGCATGGCGTCATTACCGGAGACGTCCGCCCGGTTGCCGGCGGACAGCGCCGAGGACAATCCGATGGCGCGCCGGCTGGCGGCGGCATGGAGCATGACGCCGATTGCTGCTGACTGACTGAAGAGGCCCAGCCCGCCGCGCTCCGGCAATTCGGGCGCCATCGATGCATTCAGCCGCACGGCTGGATCCGTGTTGATGATGCCCAGGGATGCCGGACCCACCACCCGCATGCCGTAGGAACGGGCGCTGTGCACCAGCGCGCGCTGGCGCGCGAGTCCTTCGCCGTCGTCGTCGGCGAATCCCGCCGTCGCGACAAGCAGCCCTTTCACACCTGCCCGCCCGCACTCCCCGGCAACAGCGAGCACCTGATCGTAGGGCACCGCAATCACGGCGAGATCCACGGGATGGGGTATCTCTGCAATGGAGCCGTAGGCCACCATGCCGTTAAGCTCGAACGCCTCGGGGTTGACGCCGGCAACCGGCCCGGTGAATCCACCGTCGACGATGTGTTCGAGCAGCGAGTAGCCCACGCTCCCCCAGCTGCGGCTGGCACCGATCACTGCAACCGACGACGGCGCCAGCAGGGTCTGCATGCTGCGCGCCTCCGCGCGGTGCTCACGTGCTTCCATCACTTCGCGGGACTTGTCGGTCGGGTCGATATTGAACGTCAGCTCCACGACACCGTCATCGAAGCGGCGGTCCACCTCGTAGCCGGCTTCGGCGAACACCGTGATCATCTTCCGGTTTTCGGGCAGCACCTCGGCGGTGAATCGCCGGATGCCGTTCTCCCGGGCTGCGACGGCGAGGTGCTCGAGCAGGATAGACCCCAACCCCCGTCCCTGATAGGCGTCAGATACGTTGAAGGCGACCTCGGCCTCGTCGGGATCATCGAGGCGGTCATAACGGCCGATGCCGATGATGTCCTGGCCACGGGTCACGACGAACGCCACGCGGCCCGCGTGGTCCACCTCGGTGAACCGCTTGAGTTCCTTGGCGCTCAGCGAGGCCTTATAGGTGAAGAACCGCAGGTAGATGGAGTTCTGGGACTGCCTCATATGGAATGCCTGGACGGCGTCCGCATCCAGGGGCGAGATGGGCCGGAGATGGCCGGTCGAGCCGTCCCGCAACACGACGTCCGCCTCCCAATATTCGGGGTATAGTCCGTCAGCCACCATAGACTCACAGTAGTGGGCGGCTGCCTTTTCCGTCAGCCGGAGCCCGGTTGCCGTCCGCCCACACGACCTACCGACCACCGCATACCACCTACGCGATCAGCTGCCGAAGGATTCGACACACCATGGCAAGGCGCCAAGCCACACCCCCCGAGAGGGATTACACCGAGAAGATCATCGACATCGACGTCACCTCCGAAATGGAGGGCTCCTTCCTGGAATACGCCTATTCGGTGATCTACTCGCGTGCCCTCCCTGACGCCCGCGACGGCTTGAAGCCAGTACAGCGCCGGATCCTGTACATGATGACTGACATGGGTTTGCGTCCCGAGCGCGGCCACGTGAAGTCGGCGCGCGTAGTCGGAGAGGTCATGGGCAAGCTTCACCCCCATGGCGATGCAGCCATCTACGACGCCATGGTGCGCATGGCCCAGGACTTTTCGCTCCGCCTTCCCCTGATTGACGGGCACGGAAACTTCGGTTCGCTCGATGACGGCCCGGCCGCCGCCCGCTACACCGAGGCGCGGCTCGCTGCTGCGGCCCTGACCATGACGGACCACCTCGGCGAGGACGTCGTCGATTTCATTCCGAACTACGACAATCAGCTCACCCAGCCCGAGGTCCTCCCGGCAGCCTTCCCGAACCTCCTCGTCAACGGTGCAACCGGAATCGCTGTCGGCATGGCCACCAACATGGCGCCGCACAACCTCGGGGAGGTCATTTCAGCGGCACGGCACCTGATCGACAACCCGGACGCCACGCTTGAAGACCTCATGCGCTTCGTTCCGGGGCCGGACCTCCCGAGCGGCGGCAAGATCGTCGGGCTGGACGGCATCCGTGACGCGTATGCGAGCGGCCGCGGCTCCTTCAAGACCCGCGCCACCGTGGAGGTTGAGCAGCTTTCGGCCCGCCGCACCGGGTTGGTGGTCACGGAACTGCCCTACATGGTGGGTCCGGAAAAGGTGATCGAGAAGATCAAGGATGCTGTAACAGCGAAGAAGCTGCAGGGCATTTCCGACATCGTGGATTTGACTGACCGTACGCACGGGCTGCGGCTGGTCATCGAGCTCAAGAACGGCTTCAATCCCAACGCCGTGCTGGCGCAGCTCTACCGGTACTCGCCGATGGAGGATTCCTTCGGCATCAACAACGTCACCCTGGTGGACGGCCAGCCCCGCACCCTCGGTCTGGTCGAACTGCTTCAGGTGTACGTCAGCCACCGGATCTCGGTTGTCCGGCGCCGTACCTCCTACCGGCTCGGGAAGAAGAAGGACCGGCTTCACCTCGTTGAAGGCCTGCTGATTGCCATTGTGGACATCGACGAGGTCATCCAAATCATCCGGTCCTCGGATGAGGCCGCAGCTGCCCGCGAGCGGCTGATGGCAATCTATGATCTGACCGAGATCCAGGCCAACTACATTCTTGAACTCCGGTTGCGCCAGCTGACCAAGTACTCCCGCATCGAGCTGGAGAAGGAGCAGGACGAGCTGCGCAGGGAGATTGCCGCACTTGAGGAAATCCTCGGCTCCGAGCAGAGCCTGCGAGGGCTGGTATCGGATGAACTCGCCGCCATCGCGGAACAGTTCGCCACGCCGCGGCGCACCGTGCTTCTGGAGTCGGAGGCCAGCGCGCCGTTGAAGGGCACGGTTCTGCCCACTCCTGCCGGCAACGGAGCCAAAGCGCCTCTTGCCCTGGAGATCGCCGACGACCCCTGCTGGGTTCTTCTCTCGACCTCAGGACAGCTCGCCCGCACCACGGGACGGGAGCCGATGTCCGACGGCGGCCAACGCGTCAAGCACGACGCCTTCACCTCTGTTGTCGCAACCACCGCCCGAGCGGAGATCGGCGCCCTCACCTCGGCGGGCCGCATGCTGCGGCTCCAGGTTGTGGACATGCCCGCTCTGCCGCCGACGAACACCACACCGAATCTGGCCGGCGGGGTTTCCATCAAGGAGTTCATCACGCTGGAGCGCGGCGAATCGCTGGTGGGCCTCGTCCCGCTGGACAAGACGTTCGCGCTTGGAACCGCCCAGGGGATCGTCAAGCGTGTAGTCCCGGACTACCCGCTCAACCGGGATGATTGGGAGGCAATCACCCTCAAGCCGCGGGACAGTGTGGTCGGCCTTGCGGCCGCTGAGGACTCCGACGACCTCGTTTTCATCACTCGGGAAGCGCAGCTATTGCGCTTCCCGGGTGGCGCGGTTCGGCCTCAGGGGCGCACCGCAGGTGGCGTGGCCGGCATCAAGCTGGGAGCTGAGGACACCGTCCTCTTTTTCGGTGTGGTGCGCGCGGGAGATCCTGCCGCCGTCGTCGTCACCATTGCAGCCGGGAGCGAGGCGCTGCCCGGAACCACCCCCGGATCGGTGAAGGTGACGGAGTTTGCAGAGTACCCGGCCAAGGGACGGGCAACGGGCGGTGTCCGTTGCCACCGCTTCCTGAAGGGCGAGGACCATCTGGTGCTTGCGTGGGCGGGACACGGGCCGGCGCGGGCGGTATCAGCCACCGGCGTCGCCCGCGCACTTCCGACCGAACACGGGCGCCGCGACGGGTCAGGGGTGGCGCTGTCACAACCCGTCGAGGCGATCGGGCCAAGTCCGGAGTAGGCGCCGGTACTACTCCGGCTGCGCGAGCTGCTTCTCGAAGACCATCGACCGGCGCGTTGGGGTGTACCCCATGCGCTCATACAGGCCGAGGGCGCCGGAGGGGTTCTCGGTGTCCACGCCCAGGCCGGCGTTCTCCATGCCGTCTGCCTTGAAACGGCGCATGGCTTCGGCCAGGAGCGCAGGTGCGAGACGACGCCCACGCCAGTCGCGTCTCACGCCCAGCAGCTCGGTGTAGCCCTCATCGTGGCCGACCAGTTCCCTGGACTCGGGGTCATAGCTCGCGATCTCGTACGCGGCCACCTCACCGGAGGAGTTGTCGATGACGGCAAGGCTCCACTCCGCCCGAAACTCCGGGTGGGTGACGGTGAACCGCCAGCTCTCCTCATCCCGAGGCTCACTCCCCCAGTGATCCTGGAAAGCCTCGTTATGCGCCAGGCGGATGGCTTCGGAGAGGTCGTCGCTGAACGCTACGATCTCGAATTCCGGGTCGAGATCGACCTCCGGGATGTCCGCCGAGAGATCGCGGGTCATTTCCGTGAACCACCGGGTGATGGTGCCGCCGGCCGACTCCATGAGCGCGCGATGCCCCGGATTGAGCTCCTCCACGTAGGAACGGATGAAGCCTCCTTCCACCCCTGCTTCCGCCAGTCTCTTACCCGCACGCTCGACCTGCCAGCCGTGAATCGCCCGGCCGATCCCCCGCCGTCGCCATTCCGGATCGACTCCCCCAAAAACGTGTACCAGCTGCGAACCCGGATTTGCACTGATCCGCCCGAAGGCGCGCGGTGTACCGCCATCATCGAAACCCATGACGGTGTCCAGCACGGGATCATTCTTGGAAGCTTTGAGGACTTCCTCCAGGTCAGCGCGCTGTTCGATCCAGTCCGGCTTGTCAGCGACCGCCATCCGGCGAAGCAGCGACTCCCAGTCCTCAAGGTCTATGGCTGTTATTGCCCGCCAGCTCAGCTGCTGGTGGGTTGGAATGAGCTCAGGCGTAGGCATGCTCCCAGCTTAAGTGATTGCCCTCGCTGCCGGCAGCCAGTTCGACGCCGGTGTCACAGCGGAGCGCTTCGGCGCTGTCGTGGGTGACGAGGAGCACCGGCCGATCCCCCAGCCCGCTCCGCAGGTCACGCAGGAGGCGGGAAGCGCCGTCGGCGTCGAGGTGGGCAGTGGGCTCGTCGAGGATCAGCACCGACGCTCTGGTCAACAGCGCACGGGCAACCGCGAGGCGCTGCCGCTCGCCGCCGGAGAACCTGTTCCCGCCCGGGCCGATTTTGGTGTCCAGCCCGTCCGTGCGCCCCCGTAAGGTATCGGCCAGCCCTACGGCTTCGAGAACCCGCCACAGCTCATCATCATCAGCGTGTTCCTGCGGGGAACGGGCAAGCAGGAGGTTGGCCCGCACCGAGGAGTCAAACAGGTGGCCTTCCTGCGGGCACCAGGCGGCGGGCAGCATTCCGCCGTCCGCCGCGGCCCCTGCCAGGTACCTGCCGCTGCTGACCGGCAGGAACCCGAGCAGTGCGCCGATGAGGGTCGATTTGCCGCTGCCCGAGGGACCCGTGAGTGCGGTCCAGGATCCGCTCCGAACTGAGAGCGTGACGCCCTCGACCACCGGAGCACCGGGCTCGTACCCCACAGCGGCGTCCACCAGCGCGAGCACCGGCGCGTCCTCGCCGAGCGCAGGCTCTGGAAAATTTCTCCGGAGCACCGGGCCGGCGGGGGTGCCCGCGGGCACTAGGTGAGCGTCGAGCCTGCGCGTCACGGCTCCCAGTGGCGCCCACTGCTGCACGGCCGTAACCCCGGCCGCGAGCGGCTCAATGAGCGCAAGCTGCATGAGTACGACGACGGCCACTACTTCCGCGCTCTGCCCGGCCGAGCCTGCCAGGACGGCGACAGCGGCCAGGGCGCACGCGAAGACGACGAGTGCCTGCCCGATGCCGGCGGCCCAGGAGCTGCGGCGCAGGCCGCGGGCGGCACGGGATTCCAGCCGAGCGAGGCGGTTCAGAGCGCCTGCAGTGAGCCCGTTGACCGCAACATCTCGTGATGCCCGCAGAAGACCCGTGGTCTGGGCAAGGGAAGCCGCACGCAGCCTGATGCCCGCTGCTCCCGCTGACCGTTCCGCCAGCAATGCGGTGGCGGGGGCGGCCAGTAGACAGGTAACGACGGCGAAGATCTGCCAGAGAATCGCGTCCGGCAGCAGCAGCGCCGTCGTACAAATGGCTGCCAGACCGGTCAGGACCGCCGTCAGCGGCGGGAAGACCGCCCGCGCGGCGGTGTCCCTCAGTTCGTCAATATCGCCCACGAGCCGTTCGATGCCACCCGATCCGCGTGATAACGAGCGCCAGGATTCCGCACGGCCGAGCAACGCATGCCACAGCCGCAGGCGGACAGCGTCAGCGGTCTGCAGGATACTCTCGTGCAACCACAGCCGTTCGCAATAGCGCAAGAGGGAGCGTCCGATACCGAAGAACCGAACCCCCACGATGGCTGCGAGAAGGTAGAGGATGGGCGGCTGTTCGGACGCTCGGACGATCAGCCAGCCGGACAGTGCTGTGAGGGCCACGGCGAAAACAGACGAGCCCGTACCGAAAGCGAGTGCTGCGAGGAACCGGGGGGACCATGGGCGCACCAGTGCGAGCGCTCGCAGGGCTGTCCGAACGGTCCCGTGGCCCATCATGGGCTCGGCCAACCCGGATCGAGCAGGCGCAGATGGCGAGGTTTCGCGCAGGTCGGGGTTATTTCCGCCCGTTCGATTCTGGGTGTGCGCGGTGTGCGGCGCTGTAGCCAGGCTTCGGGCTGACCCGAGGTCGACCGTGCGGTCGGCGAGGCGTGCGGTCTGTTCATCATGGGCGATCAGCACAACAGTTACCGTTGACGGCAGGTTTCGTACTGTTCGGCGGATAACCGCCGAGCTGTTCTCATCCACGTGGGCGGTGGGTTCATCGAGCAGCAATGTTCCCCCGGCGGGCCCGGTGCGCAGCAGGGCCCTGGCCAGCGCAACCCTCCGGAGTTCGCCCGGGCTCAGTTCTCCGGTGGACTTCTCCAGCAACTGGCTTCCGTCCACTGCCGCAAGCAGCCCAAGAAGCGCCTGGTCTTCCAGCGGTGACTCCGCGTAGAAGGCAAGTTCTTCACGAACGGTGTCCATCAGCGGCTCGGGATGCTGCGGCACCCAACCGAGCGGGCCGCTGAGCGGCCTGACCGCGCCATCAATGTGAAGGCCGGGCTGGGGAACTCCTGCCAGTAGCCCCATCAGCGTTGACTTGCCGGAACCGCTGGGACCCCTCAGCGCAGTGATCCCCGGGGACAGGCGGAAGGTGAGATTCTCAACGATCGGTGCCTCTGAGCCTTCGAAGCGCAGGGTGAGGCCTTCGGCGCCGGACGCACCGTCGTCGGCGTTTTCCGGGCGGCCGACCGGCACGGCGGCGGACGTCCGTGGCGCATCGATGATGTGCCGCACCGCCCGTCCTGCCTCCAGCCCGTCGTCGCTCGCATGGTGCGCGGCCCCCAGGTCCCGCAGCGGCAGGTAGCACTCCGGCGCGAGGATCAGGGCGAGCAGGCCCACTTCAAGCCCCACCTCGCCGTGGATCAGCCGCACGCCCACGAACACGGCCACGACCGCCACTGAAATCGTGCTGATCAGTTCGAGCGCGAGGGATGACAGGAAGGCGATGCGCAGTGTCTCCATGGTCCGGCGGGAGTAGCCGGTGCCGATGTCCTCCAGCGCCCGCGTCTGGGCACTTGCCCTGCCGAGTCCAACGAGGGCGGGCAGCCCTTTTGCGAGTTCCAGCAGATGGTCCGAGAGCCGATCGAGCGACGCTCTCGCCTCAGCTGTCCTGTCCTGCGTGTGCCAACCGATCAACACCATGAAGACGGGGATCAGCGGGATGGTCAGGACGATCACCGCGGCGCTCACCCAATCCGCAGCCAGAATGCGCGCGCCGATCAGGAGAGGAACCACCGCGCAGGTGACAAGCGCGGGGAGGTATTGCGTGTGGTACTTGTCGAGGCCGTCCAACCCGCGGGTGAGGAGCACGCTGAGCGCGCCCGTACCCTGCTTCCCACTCGTGGTTCCGCCGTCGGAAAGCACGCGCTCAAGCGCCTCACGCCGCAGCCGCTCCTTCACGCCGTATGCCAGGCGCTGAGCGGTTCCCTGCTGCGCCCAGGCAGCGCCTGCGCGCAGCACTGCACCCGCCACCCCGAGCTCCAACAGGTCGCTCGAGGGCAGGGCACCGCCGGCGAGAGCCGCGACGCCGCGGGCGATCGCTTCCGCGACCAAGACCAGCCCCACTGCCTTGACCGCAGCAAGAACACCGAGGAGGTACACGGGACGAACCGGAACGGACATGCCGGCGGGGCCGCGGGCCAGGAGCCGGTCGATCACAGGGGGCTCACCGAGTGTGCGTCGGGGATGCTCTTTTCGGTGACGCGCTTCCGGAAGACCCAGTAGGTCCAGCCCTGGTAGGCGAGCACGAGGGGCACCCCGACAGCGGCGACGATGCTCATCAATCCGAGGGTGTATGGCGAGCTCGAAGCGTTCTCCACCGTGAGGTTGAAGGCGTCGCTGAGCGTTGACGGCAACACGACCGGATAGGCCGAGCCGAAGATGCATGCCAGCGAAGCCGCCAGCGCGGCACCCAGCCAGATGAAACCCCAGCCATCATGTGAGGACCACTCGGCAAACCAGGATGCAGCCGCCGCAGCTACGGCGACGGCAAGGATAAGACCGGTCCACACGGTTCCGCCGGCCAGGTGCACTGTCGCTGCCCAAAGCAGCAACGGCACGACGGCGAGCGGCAGCAGCCGTATCAGGAGCTTTCTCGCTCGTTCCCGGATGGGCCCGTCGGTCTTCAGCACCAGGAACGCCAGAGCGTGGGCGAGGCAGAAGAGGACGACGGCGGCCGCGCCAAGGAAGGCGTCAAACGTAACCCAGACGAATGGCCCGCCCACCCGGTCACCGTTCTCGTTGAGCGGAAGTCCGGAGGTGGTCAAGGCGAGTGCGGCGCCGATTCCAGCCGCTGCGGTGAAGGAGCCGAGGAAGATCGCCAAATCCCAGCGGCGGCGCCACTGGTCGCTGTTCATCTTTCCGCGGTACTCGAAGGCGACTGCCCGGAAAATGAGTGCGAGGAGCACCAGGATGAAGGGCAGGTAGAGCGTGGAAAGCAGCGAGGCATACCAGAGCGGAAAGGCGGCGAGAGTTGCACCTACCGCGGTGACGAGCCAGACCTCGTTGCCGTCCCAGACCGGCCCAACCGTGTTGAGGAGGACCCTCCGTTCCCGGTCGGTTCGCGCGAACAGCTTCATCAGCATTCCGACGCCGAGGTCGAACCCCTCAAGGAAGAGAAAGCCGGTCCACAACACGCTGATCAGGATGAACCAGATCGTGGGCAGGAGCTCGGTCATGTGCGTGGTTCCTTTCCGCGCGGCGCAGTGGAGATCGGCTCAGTAGGCAAAGGAGAGCACATCGTCGTCGTCCTTTCCGCGTGAGGAACTGTCGTCATCGTGCCTGGCAGCCAACTCCGGCATGGCGGAGGCAACCCCACCACGCACGTAGGTGAAGAGCAGCTTCACTTCGACGACCAGCAGGACGGCATAGACCAGAGTGAGCGCGACCAGCGAGAAGACGAGTTCGGCGAGCGATACCCCCGGCGACACTGCGGCGGCCGTGAACATGAAGACGCCGTCGATGCCGCTGGGGTCAGGGTTGGGCGCCACGACAAACGGCTGGCGGCCCATTTCCGTGAAGATCCAGCCCGCGGAGTTGGCCCCGAAAGGCGCGAGGATTCCGAACACCGCAAGCCGCATCAGCCAGCGGGACTCAGGGACCGTCCCCTTCCGCAGAATCCACAGGGCTACCAGGGCAGCGAAGGCGGCGAGTGCGCCGAAGCCGATCATGATGCGGAAGCCCCAATAGGTGACTTCCATGACCGGCAGGTAGTCAATGCTCATGCCGGCGCGCTCGCCGTACATCGGATCGTCCGGCAGGGTCTGTCCGTACTGCTCCTTGTACTCGGGCAGGAGCGTGTTCACGCCTTTCACTTCGGTAGTGAAGTCACCGTTCGCAAGGAAGGACAGCAGGCCCGGAACCTCGAAAACCGCAACGATGTCGTCGCAGTCCTGCGATCCCAGGTTGCCGACCGAGAGGACCGAGAAGCCGGTTCCATCGTGGCAGGCGGCTTCCGCTGCCGCCATCTTCATGGGCTGCTGCTCAAACATCAGCTTTGCCTGCAGATCACCTGACACTGCGGTTCCGGCGAAGGAAATCAACGCGACGACGGCGCCGATCCGCGCTGAGCGCAGCCACACCTGGTGGTCAATCACTCCGCGGGAACCGAAAGTGTCAGTTCCGACGACGACCTTCCCGTCGCCGTCGACCGTGTCCAGCCCGTCACGGCGCCGCTTCCAGAGGTGGTACCAGGCAATACCGAGCAGGAAGCCGCCCGCAACAGCGAGGGCACCGAAGATGGTGTGGGTGAAGGCGACGAGGGCGGTGTTGTTCGTGAACACTGCCCAGGCGTCCACCATGCGGGCACGGCCGTCCACGAGCTCGACGCCCACGGGATGCTGCATCCAGGAGTTCGCAACGATGATGAAGTAGGCAGAGAATACCGACGCCACGACTGCGGCCCACAGCGCTCCAAGGTGCAGCACCTTCGGCAGCCGCTGCCAACCGAAGATCCACAGGCCCAGGAAGGTCGATTCGACGAAGAACGCAAGCAGCGCTTCCATGGCAAGCGGCGCACCGAAGACATCGCCTACGAACCGGCTGTACTCGCTCCACGCGAGCCCGAACTGGAACTCCTGCACCAGTCCAGTTGCAACCCCCATGATGAAGTTGATGAGGAAGAGCTTCCCCCAGAACTTCGTCATCCGCAGGTAATGGTCCTTGCCCGTCCGGTACCAGAGGGTCTGCATGACAGCGACAACGAGGCCAAGCCCTATCGTCAGCGGCACCATCAGAAAGTGGTACACGGTGGTGATACCGAACTGCCACCGTGCAATTTCAAGTGCCTCCACAGGTCCTCAATTCCTCAAGCACTGGCGATGTTTGAGCGACTTCTACGCTCTGTAGAAAAGATATTCTACATATCGTAGAACAACTTTCCCGCACACTTCTACATGACGTAGAACCTTGCGCGAAAAAGCTGTAGATTAAGACGGGTTGGAAGTGGTATTGCACCGCAATCAGTCCGTCCAGCCGCAGATCAGGATCAACAAAGGAATAAGAATGGCCACGCTCGGTGAACTCGAACGCACAGTGATGGACCTACTGTGGGGCACCCAGGAGGCCATGACCGCGAACACTCTTCGTGATGCATTGGCGCTAGCTCCTGAAGGTACGGCGGAAGGCAAGGAACTCGCGGTCACCACGGTGTTGACCGTCCTGTCCCGGCTCGAGAAGAAGGGCCTGGTTGAGCGTGAACGCGACACCCGCCCTCACCGCTACCGCGCCGTGACCAGCCGCGAAGACCACACGGCGGAGCTCATGCATGAGGTACTGGTAACCGCTCCCGACCGCGAAGCTGTACTGGCCCGCTTCATCGGCAGTGTCTCTGAGAGCGAGGCCCGCACACTCCGGCGGCTCCTGGGCAGCAACTAGCCGCCATGTTCTGGGTCTCCCACTTCCTGGCGGCGCTGGCCGTGATTCTGGCATGGCCCGCACCGATCGCCCTTTCCCGCGCACAGTGGCCCTCACGCTCGCCGTTCACCGCGATGATCCTGTGGCAGGCAATTGCGCTCGCCGGAGGTCTTTCAATGATCGGCGCCATGCTGGTGTGGGGACTGGAACCGCTGGGAGATAATCTGCTCGAAGCGTTGCACGGCCTCTGGGACATCCTGGTGAATAACCGCCCGGCAGACACTCTCGGCCTCGTCCACGTCTTCGCACTCAGCGCCGCAAGCCTCCTGACCGCGCACCTCGTGTTCACCCTGCTGATCACCTATGCGCGGATCAAGGGCCAACGACGACGGCACCGCAACCTGCTGAATCTGCTGAGTTCACCCTCACGCACCAACCCCTCCACGCTGGTGATCAAGCACCCGGCCCCGGTTGCCTATTGCCTGCCCGGCGGCGCACGCTCCGTTACGGTCCTCTCCGACGGCCTGATGGGGCTGCTCTCCGAAGATGAACTGCGGGCCGTTCTCGTGCATGAGCGTGCCCATCTGAGCCAGCGGCATCACCTGCTGCTCTGGGCTTTTGCGGCCTGGCGTTCAGCGCTCCCGTGGCTGCCGACGTCGCGCCTGGCGCAGCGGTCGGTCAATGAGCTGATCGAGATGCTCGCGGACGACGAGGCCGTCAAGGAAGTGGACCAGGAGACCCTTGTAGGAGCAATAGCCATTGTGGCGACGGGCTCGCACGGTCCGTCTGTTTCACACGGGCATTCGGGCGAGACACAGGATCATGTACTGGCCGATGCCGCAGCAACGCAAGATCCCGAGCAGGATGATGCCTCGCTCTCAACGGTTCACCGGCTGCGCCGCCTGCTCGAGCCGCAGGCGCCGCTCACCCCCGCACAGACCTTCGCGGCCCTCGCCACATCGGCGCTGCTGCTGACCGTGCCTACCGCCCTGCTGATCGCGCCCGGTTTCCTGGGCTGACGCGCCGGGCTTCCAGGGCTCCCTGCTTCAGCTCCTGCGCAAGCTGGCTGTGTAGACGATGACCCTGTATTAGGCGTCGATGCGTTCGCGATCCAGCGACGCGGCGCCGGCCACAATAAAGTCCTTGCGCGGTGCAACGTCACTGCCCATGAGAAGGTCGAAGACCCGCTCAGCCGATTCGGCCTCCTGAATCCGTACTCGACGCAGGGTGCGATGGCGCGGATCCATGGTGGTTTCTGCCAACTGCCCGGCATCCATTTCCCCCAGTCCCTTGTACCGCTGAATGGGTTCCTTGTAGCGCCTGCCCTCCCGTTCGAGGGCGGCGAGCAGCCGGTGAAGCTCCTGGTCGGAATAGGTATAGACGGTTTCATTCGCTTTACTGCCGGGGTTGAGTATTTCCACCCGGTGCAGCGGCGGAACGGCCGCGAAGACCCGCCCGGCATCAACCAGCGGACGCATGTACCGGAAGAACAGCGTGAGCAGCAGGGTACGGATATGCGCGCCGTCGACATCGGCGTCCGTCATCAGGATGACCTTGCCATAGCGGGCCGCATCAAGAGAGAAGCTGCGGCCCGACCCTGCGCCGACAACCTGAATCAGCGCGGCGCACTCGGCGTTGGAGAGCATGTCACCCACCGAGGCCTTCTGCACGTTGAGGATCTTTCCCCGAATGGGCAGCAGCGCCTGGTAGTCGGAGGACCTCGCCAGCTTCGCGGTCCCCAGCGCGCTGTCACCCTCAACGATGAATAGCTCGGAACGCTCGGAATCGTCAATGCGGCAGTCTGCAAGCTTGGTTGGCATGGATGATGTCTCCAGCGCGTTCTTTCGGCGCTGGGTTTCCTTGTGAACGCGCGCCGATACGCGGGACTTCATCTCGGCGACAACCTTCTCCAACAGCAGCGCAGACTGCGCTTTGTCTGCGCGGGCCGATGAATTCAGTTTCGCAAGGATCTGCGTTTCCACCACCTTGCCGACGATGGCGCGGACGGCGGACGTTCCGAGGATCTCCTTGGTTTGGCCTTCGAACTGCGGCTCCGCGAGCCGCACGGTCAGAACCGCGGTGAGACCCGCAAAGACGTCGTCTTTCTCCAGCTTGTCGCTGCCCGCCTTGAGCTTGCGTGCATTGGCCTCGACCACTTTCCGGAAGGTTTTCAGAAGCGCTTGCTCGAAGCCCGACTGGTGGGTTCCGCCCTTCGGCGTAGCAATGATGTTGACGAAACTTTTTACCGTGGTGTCATAGCCAATCCCCCAGCGCAGCGCGATATCCACTTCGCAGTCACGCTCGACCTCGGCGATCCGGCTGTGCCCCTGATCATCGAGGACGGGAACGGACTCCTTGAAACGGCCGGACCCATGCAGGCGCCACACATCAGTGACGGCGTGGTCAATCGCCAGGAACTCAGCGAACTCGGAAATTCCGCCGTCGTGATGGAAGACTTCTTCGACTACCCCGTCCGTGCCGGGTAAGGCACGCTCATCGCGAAGCGTAATGCTTAGTCCCGGTACCAGGAATGAAGTCTGCCGCGCACGAGCCTGCAGCTCTTCGTAGGAGAACTTGGCATCAGGAGTGAAAATCTGCCGGTCCGCCCAGTACCGGATCCTCGTTCCCGTGACTCCGCGTTTCGTGCTCCCGACGACCTCGAGGCGGGAGCTGTCGACGAAGGGGGAGAACTCCGCTGTAGGCAACGGCTTGCGCTCATCGGCAAACCGCCCGGGCTCACCTCTCCGGAAGGACATCTGGTACGTCTTGCCCCCACGGTCAACCTGGACGTCGAGGCGCGCGGACAGCGCATTGACCACGCTGGCGCCGACGCCGTGGAGCCCACCGGACGCGGTGTAGGAGCCCCCGCCGAACTTGCCGCCGGCGTGCAGTTTCGTGAAGACGACTTCCACGCCGCTCAGCCCGGTCTTGGGTTCGGCGTCTACCGGAATGCCGCGCCCATCGTCATGCACCTCAACGGAACCGTCGGCATGGAGGATGACCTTGATGCTCTGGCCGTGTCCCGCAAGTGCTTCATCCACCGAGTTGTCGATGATCTCCCAAAGGCAGTGCATGAGCCCCCTGGAATCAGTGGAGCCAATGTACATGCCGGGACGTTTGCGAACCGCCTCAAGCCCCTCGAGGACGGAAAGATGGCGGGCTGTGTATTCAGAGCGGGGTGCCACTTCCTTGGAAACTCCTTGGGATTGCGGTCTATCTCGGCGAGCGTCGGCGAGCCGGGAGCGGCGCACCCTCCCAAGCATATTCCCTTGTCCCCGCTGTGGATGGCAGGCATGCCGGGCCCTCGGGCGCGCGGTTCGTCCCTGCCGGATGCCTCCCCGCGAGCGTACGCGCTCAGCGAAAGCACACCCAGCTTGCGAAGAAACGGCAACGAATAGTGGTTATATGAACTACAGGAACCACTAAGGAGGCATCCATGACAACAGCTACAGCAACCCGTGAGCTGACCGCTTTGCACCGTTGTGACCGGTGCGGGGCCCAGGCCTATGTGCGCGCAGTCCTTCAGTCCTCCGGTGGTGAGCTTCTCTTCTGCGGGCACCACGCCCGCGCCGTTGAGAGCACTCTCCGGCCGCAGACGTCAGAGTGGCAGGATGAAACCGCCCGGCTGACCGAAAAGGCGCAGAGCACTGTAGAGGCATAGCCGCGCACAGGCCGTCCGCCGAAGCGCAGCATAATTGGAGCCTCCTGAATGGATGGCACATAAATAGGAAGAACCCCCTCCGCGGAGGGGGTTCTTCCTATTTATGTGCCTGCTGCCGCCGTTCCTAGTCGAGGTAGTCCCGAAGTACCTGCGAACGTGACGGGTGCCGCAACTTAGACATGGTCTTGGACTCTATCTGGCGGATGCGCTCACGGGTGACCCCGTACACCTTGCCAATTTCATCGAGGGTCTTCGGCTGGCCGTCAGTAAGACCGAACCGCATGGCGACCACACCTGCTTCCCGCTCCGACAACGTATCCAGGACGGAGTGAAGCTGCTCCTGAAGAAGTGTGAAACTCACCGCATCCGCGGGGACGACTGCTTCCGAGTCCTCGATCAGGTCGCCAAACTCGGAATCACCATCTTCGCCGAGCGGAGTGTGCAGGGAGATGGGCTCGCGTCCGTACTTTTGAACTTCGACGACCTTTTCAGGCGTCATATCGAGTTCAAGTGCCAGTTCTTCCGGTGTGGGTTCCCGGCCGAGGTCCTGCAGCATCTGCCGCTGGACGCGGGCCAGTTTGTTGATGACTTCGACCATATGTACCGGAATACGGATGGTGCGGGCCTGGTCCGCCATGGCACGGGTGATGGCCTGGCGGATCCACCACGTTGCGTAGGTGGAGAACTTGAAACCCTTGGTGTAGTCGAACTTCTCTACAGCACGGATCAGACCCAGGTTGCCTTCCTGAATCAAGTCCAGGAAGAGCATGCCGCGGCCGGTGTAGCGCTTGGCCAGCGACACCACGAGGCGGAGGTTTGCCTCGAGAAGATGGTTCTTGGCGCGCTTCCCGTCATGGATGACCCACTCAAGTTCCCGACGCAGCTTGGGATCGATGTTCTCATTCGCCGCCAGCTTCTCCTCGGCGAACAGGCCGGCCTCAATGCGCAGAGCGAGATCCACTTCCTGTTCGGCGTTGAGAAGGGCGACCTTGCCGATCTGCTTCAGGTAGTCCTTGACCGGGTCCGCAGTAGCGCCTGCAGAAACGACCTGCTGTGCCGGTGCATCGTCGTCGTCAGCATCCGAGTAGACAAACCCGCTCCCAGTCGAAGCTTCAGCCGCCTCCGGCTCCGCGGCCTCAGTGTCTGCACCTTCGACTTCTGCGGCACCCGGCGCGGTCTCCTGCTCTGCAGGAACCTTTGCGGGGCTGCCCTCAGCGGCCTTCGTGTCTACGCTGCCTTCGGCTGCCGCGGTCTTGGCGCCACGAGCAGTAGCGGCCTTCGATGCCGGCTTAGCAGCGGCGGTCTTGCGCTTGGTTGCAGTTGTACCGGGTTCTGTTAACACCGGTGCTGTTGTCTTCTTGGCCGACACTCAAGAACCTTTCATACGGCGGTTTGCGGCGCCGCCAAGGAGGGCAACACCACTATGACCCTGTCAAGTCCGTGTTTGAAATCAGACCTATCAACGGGAACTGTTCGTACGTACAACAGCTCTGCCGAGTGCGCTATTCCCCTTGCGGACGTGTGGTGGTGTGAATACCAACATCCGAAGTGCCTGAAACGCGTCGATCTGAAACACGAACCCAACCGGGTCTCGTTTCCATTGTCGCACGCTTTGCGAACCTCACGTAAATTCCGAACCGACAGCCGGTGCTTCCGGTGAATCCCTCAACGACTCCGTGTACGGTTCAGGCCGCGCTGCGGGATTCGGAGGTCCAGGCGGTCTCGCGCCGGCGAGCCCACGGTGCAAGGGAACCGGTTCCGACCAGCGTCATCAGGAGTTCAGCGAGGGTGTATCCCGGAGCTTCGTCCAAAGCCTCCTGCAGATAGTAGTGGGCACGCGACCCCCTGCCGCGTGCCCATTCGAGCCAACCCAGAATGCTGAGAAGAGCCGCCCGCGGCTCCCCGCTCGCCACTGCGGTCAACCCGAGAAAGCGGGTGTGCGCTGCATCAAGGCGATCCCAGTCCGGCACGCTGAGCGTGGCAAGGAAGACATCCCGAAAGAGTGTTGAGGGATCCTCGTTGTCCTCCCGGTCTGCGGGTCGCGGAAGACCTCCCGTCGGTCGCAGAGCCTGCAGGCCCGTCATCAGGGCGTCGCAGGCGTACGGAAGTTGCTCCTCCTCCGGATCCGCCGGCAGCACGCCGGCTGCGACTGCGGCTTCCTGTGCAGCGTCGGAACCCGCGGCTGCCAGCACGATGAGGCTGTCCCGCAGGGGCGCGCTAGTCAGACCGGCCAGAAGGAAAGCAACAACCTGCGGCGAAACTGCCGGTTCCGGCGGATCTGCCGTGCGTGAAAGAAACGCGTCCCAGAGGATGAGGGAATCACGGCCAAGGCTTGTCTTGTCCCACCTTCCACACCACTGTTCCACGTAGGAGGCTGCCAGTTGATTGATTTCTTCGCTGTGCCCGGGGTCGGGTGTCCCGACCGCTGCTGCCAGGGAAGCGGCGTAGGTGCTCCCCTGATAGACCAGTTCCGCGTTGAGGACACTTTCGGTGATCCGGGCAAGCGGGTGGCCCGGCCAGGGACAGCAGGACGCATCCTCGCAGAAGTAGTCCCGCCAATGACTGGAGCTGACGAGCCATCCGTCCAAGAGGGGCAGACCTGCGGCATCGAGCACCAGGTCAAGGCAGTGGATCAACGGAGCGTACGGCGGGGAGCCGGGCTCCGCCCACTCGGCGTCGGTGTACACCGCCATCAGCACTCCGTCGGCCGAGGAGTCAGATTCCAGGTAGTCCCGCACCGTAGATGCATAGTCCAGCGGATCAGAGGTTGTCAGCGGAAGGTCGAGGCGCAGGGTGGCGCCCACGCGTTTGCCCGACATCGTAAGGAAGACGAGACTCTCCTTCGGCTGGAAACCAAGGATGTGGGGAACGTAGCTGAGAATATCGGCTGGCGTGCTGACCTTGATGGGGGCTTCGGGACGGGGTGCGTTTGCTGTCATGAATACGACTGTGACGTCGAAGCACCCGTCTGTGATCCGCCGAAGGCGCTATGTGGGTAAAGCGCATCATTCAGCTGCATGTGGAGGAACGGTTGCTACCTGATGGTACTACCTGCGTGCTACGCGCCGCCGTCGCAATTCCCTTGCAATTGCCTGCCGCAGTGGCGGCACAATGATCGATTGACGAGCCAACTGCGCACGCACCCGGCGCCGGAGCACCAGGACTGCAACGGTTCCGATTCCGAGAACCACAAACTGCACAGCAAAAGCAATCCTGAATGATTCGAGCGCATACAAGTCACCGTTGGAGAATCCGGTCGCCAGGAGCAGGTCCAGAATCAGGCCTACGGCGAACATGGTGAGAAGCGCTGCCGTGAATCCGCCAATGTTGACGATCCCGGTCGCGGTACCGAGCCGGGAGGCCGGATTGAAGGTGCGGGCGAAGTCGAAACCGATCATCGACCCCGGTCCGCCGACAGCAAGCGTCACGACCAGCAGCACGAGCAGCCAGACGGGCGCCTTCCCCGGATAGGACAGCACCACCAACCACGCGAGCGCAGTCGCCGCCGTGATTGCAAGAACCATGGTCGAGCGCCGCAGCGGGTGCCGAGCGACATACACGCCCAGGAGCGGTCCACAGATCATGCCCACTACGACAAAAAGGGTCATCAGCACTGAAGCCGTCCCTGGGGCGAGTTTCTCAGCACTCACCAGATAGGGGTAGCCCCACATCAGAACGAAGACCGTGCCTGAGAACTGCGTGGTGAAGTGGCACCAGAGGCCGAGGCGGGTCCCGGGTTGCTTCCACGCCTCGGCTAGGGAAACTCCGGTCTGGCGCAGCGAGGCACGGCTTCGCTGGCGGTTCCCTTCCGGATGATCACGGATCAAGGCAAGAGCCAGAACGGCCGACAGGACTCCCAGACTGGCCGCTGACAGAAAAGCGGTGCTCCAGCCGGCTAGGTGCAGGATGGCCAGGAACGGGATGACGCTGAGAATCTGGCCGAGCTGCCCAAGAATGCCCGTGAGCTGGGTCAGCACCGGGATCTTCCGGGTCTCGAACCATGCCGGAAGCAACCTGAGAACTGCGACGAAAGTCATGGCGTCACCGCCGCCTACCAGCAGCCTGCCGACTATTCCGGCCGTGATGGACTCGGCGAATGCAAGCTGGGTCTGCCCCAGCGCCATCAGAACCGCACCGCTGACAATCATGACGCGCGGGCCAAATCTGTCGACCAGGACGCCCACCGGAATCTGCAGTCCGGCGTAGACCACGAGCTGCGCCACAGTGAAGACAGCCAAAGCCGACGCTGTCGCATCGAACCGCTCGGTCGCCTCGACTCCCGCAACACCGAAAGACGTGCGCTGCGTAACTGCGATGAGGTACGCCAGTACGCCGGCGCCCCATACCAGCCAGGCGCGCCGGTCCGTTCCGGCAACCGGATCAGCGCCCAGCCTGTTTGCCTCCGTCTTCGGTGTCCCCCGTCGCCCCGTCACCATTACGTGCAGAGCCCGTACCGCCGGACGTGCCGCTTTCGTCGCCCGCTGCGTCACTCTGGGGGGCGTCCTCGTTCAGGGTAGCGGCGAGCTCGTCGGCTGCGTGCGGTCCCGCGAGAAAGGCCTCCACGGCGGAACCCAGCTCCTCGGCATCGGCCAGCTCCATGTTTTGCTTGACGAGCAGTGACCGACGCGAGCCGTCGGAGTGCTCGTCGTAGCGCTTCTCCAGCGATGACACGACGCCCTGCACCTCAGCCGAGTTGTCCACTTGACGCGCTATTTGCCGCTCCACGTCACGGCCTGCTTCCCGCAGCCGGTCAGTAGGCAGAACACGGCCGATGGATGCGCCGAGGTACTCCAGCGCCGTCACTGCGGCGGGCGGATACTCCGCTTCCGCCAAGTAGTGGGGAACGTGCACCACGTATGCGACGACGTCGTGCCCGGACTGTGAGAGACGCAACTCCAGCAGGTGCCCGACGGAGGCCTGCAGTTCCGCGGTGGGCCTCCAGGTGGAACCCATCCCTTCGATCAGGTCTCCCCGGTTTCCGTGAACGGTTACACCGAGCGGACGCGTGTGTGGGACGGGCATCGGGAGCGAGTGGACCCAGGAAACCAACGGCACTTCTAACAGGGAAACGAGTTGTGCGACGGCGGAGCAGAACCTTTCCCACTGCAGGTCCGGTTCCATTCCGCTCAGGAAGAGGAATTTTTCGCCCAGACCGTCCTGGAGAACCCGGAGCTCAAGGGCAGGCGGCTGGTAATCCCGCAGATGATCCTGTTCGAACGTGATTCGGGGCCGACGGCTCCGGTAATCGATGAGCTGGTCAACGTCGAACACCGCCAGGACTTCGTGGTCAAGCGTTCCGAGCAGCTCATCGCGCACCTGCGCAACCACCTGCCCCGCATCGACGAATCCGGTGAAACCTGCAATAAGGGGTAGCCCCCGAAGGGAAGGATCATGACGAATCGAGCTGCTGATGTTGTACAGGCTTTGCGGCTCCAACATTTCATCCTCCTCAATTCGTATCAAGACACTGCGTGCAGTGTAGCGCGCGTCATCCCGGCGGCTTTTTCAGTGTTCACTCCAGCGCTGCGTCGTTGCGTCAACCCTAGTTGATGCACCATCGCATGCCCGGTGTGTGTAACACCCCAGCTCGCTCCCCTCATTCCCCGCGGCCTGTCCGTAGGACGCATGTCACAGGCTGCGACTACGATCGATAGGAAAGCATGGGCGTCACCAGACCCGCACGCCCGCTGCAGCACTGCCCAGCCATCGGAAGCGAGGAAGAACCTTCGTGAGCAACACCAGCGATATTCACCTGACCGCAGTCTCCCGGGACATCAAGAAATCCGTGTGCGAGGTGCTGGTGATCGGCACCGGCCAAAGCCCGGATGGTCCCGTGCTTCTGGAAAACCCGCTCTCGGCTAAATCTGCCCGCGCCCTCACCGACAGTCTCCCCTCGCTGGGAGTAACCGGAGCCGCTGACGAAGTGCGTCGATTCCCCGGCCTACCTGAAACCGGCGCAGACGTACTCGTTCTTTCCGGTACGGGACGCACCGTCGCCGGGACCCCGCTGTCAGAGGAGACGCTACGCCGGGCAGCAGGAGCCGCTGCGCGTCAGCTGGGCGGAGTTGAGAGCCTGGCTGTTGCCCTCCCCGCCGCCACAGTTGCACAGGCCGCCGCGGTGGCCGAGGGCATACTCTTGGGAAGCTACACCTACACAGAGCACTATTCGGCAGTTGGCGGCAAGGCGCCGCGGCCCTCCGCCGCCGTTCTCTCGCGAGTCGTGTTACTCACTCCCGCCGCGCAGGACCGGACGCTGAAGGCGGCACTTGAGCGTGCACAGACACTTGGACGCGGAGTCAATGTGACTCGCACGCTTGTCAACCAGCCGCCGAGCCACCTCTACCCGGAATCGTTCGCGCAATTCGCCCGGGAACATGTCAAGGGACTACCGGTGAAAGTAACCGTGTTGGATGAAAAAAGACTGGAGAAGGACGGGTACGGCGGGATTCTTGGGGTGGGGAAGGGATCTTCCCGTCCGCCAAGGCTCGTGAAGCTCGAGTACTCCCCCGCCAAGTCAAAAATCAACCTCGCACTGGTCGGCAAGGGCATTACCTTCGACTCCGGCGGTTTGTCCCTCAAGCCGGGCGCCGGGATGCAGACGATGAAGCTCGACATGGCAGGCGCCGCCGTCGTGCTTGCTGCCGTTGCGGCGATTGCGCGGCTGGGTCTTCCGGTCAGCGTCAGCGGTTGGCTCTGTCTCGCGGAGAATATGCCCTCAGGGACAGCGCAGCGGCCCTCGGATGTACTGACCACATTCGGCGGGCGCACTGTGGAAGTTCTTAATACCGATGCCGAGGGCCGGCTGGTCATGGCCGACGCCCTGGTTGCGGCGAGCCAGGAATATCCAGACGCGATCATCGACATCGCGACGCTCACCGGTGCACAGATGGTTGCGCTTGGCAAGCGCGTGTCCGGTGTCATGGGCGACGACGGGGTAAGGGACGCCGTGAAAGCAGCTGCAGATCGCGTGGGCGAACAGTTCTGGCCCATGCCGCTGCCCGAGGAACTGCGTCCAAGCCTCGATTCCACCGTTGCCGACATCGCGAACATCGGAGAGAAGTTCGGCGGCATGATGACGGCTGCAGTATTCCTCCGTGAATTCGTCGGAGAAATGGATGGGAAGAAGATTCCGTGGGCACACCTGGATATTGCCGGCCCAGCCTTCAACGAGGGTGGCGCGTACGGCTACACCCCCAAAGGTGCCACCGGCGTAGGTGTCCGAACTCTCCTGGCCTACGTGGAAGACGTCATCGAGCGCGCCGAGAAGCACTCAGCCTGAACGTGTCCGTCACGAGGTGACACTCGACACACAAGGGTGTGCAACAGCCTTCATCAAGTGGCTGATGGTGTGATCTGGCGATAGGGTGAACCCAGATCACACCAAGCATTCCGCCAGACTCAATCGACGCGCGAACCTAAGTGCGTCACCGATTACGCGAGGGAGCGTCCACGTGGCCGATACGGCAACTGCGCAAGAGTTCGACATACTGGTATTGGGCGGAGGCAGCGGGGGCTACGCCGCCGCTCTTCGCGCCGTTCAGCTCGGCTTCACTGTAGGGCTCATCGAAAAGGGGAAGCTCGGAGGAACCTGCCTCCACAACGGGTGTATTCCCACCAAGGCGCTGCTGCACTCAGCCGAGGTCGCGGACAGCGCACGCTCCGCGGAGAAGTACGGCGTCAAGGCAACATTCGAGTCGATCGACCTGAGCGCCGTGAACGCCTACAAGGACGGCATCGTCGCCGGCAAGTTCAAGGGCCTCCAGGGACTCATCAAAGCCAAGGGCATCACCGTGATCGAGGGTGCAGGCAAGCTGACCGGTGAGAACACGGTTGAGGTCAACGGCACCACGTACACCGGCAAGAACATCGTTCTCGCGACCGGCTCATATTCGCGGTCCCTCCCCGGACTCGACATCGGCGGAAAGGTCATCACCTCTGATCACGCCCTCACCATGGAAACGATTCCCTCCAGCGCAATCGTTCTTGGCGGCGGCGTGATCGGATGCGAGTTCGCCTCCGTGTGGAAGTCGTTCGGCGTCGACGTCACGATCATCGAAGGACTGCCCTCCCTGGTTCCCAATGAGGATGCCTCCATCGTCAAGAACTTCGAACGTGCCTTCAAAAAGCGCGGCATCAAGTTCAACACCGGCACCTTCTTTGACAAGGTCGAGCAGAACGACGACGGCGTCAAGGTGACTCTCGTCGACGGCAAGACCTTTGAGGCGGACCTGATGCTGGTCGCAGTCGGCCGTGGGCCCGTTACGGACGGCCTCGGGTATGACGAAGCCGGGATCACGCTCGATCGTGGATTCGTCATCACCAACGAACGACTGCATACCGGCGTTGGGAATATCTACGCTGTCGGCGACATCGTTCCCGGACTTCAACTTGCACACCGCGGGTACCAGCAGGGCATCTTTGTGGCCGAGGAAATCGCCGGACTCAAGCCGGTCGTCGTCGAGGACGTCAACATCCCCAAGGTAACCTACTCGGAACCCGAGATCGCCTCTGTCGGGCTGACCGAGAAGGCTGCCCGCGAGAAGCTCGGTGATGACAAGGTCGAGACCCAGGAGTACAACCTCGCAGGTAATGGAAAGAGCTCCATTCTGGGCACTGGCGGAATCGTCAAACTGGTGCGTGAGAAGGACGGCCCGGTGGTCGGCGTCCACATGATCGGTACCCGCATGGGTGAGCAGATCGGCGAGGCCCAACTCATCGTGAATTGGGAAGCCTACCCCGAAGATGTGGCCCAACTGGTCCACGCGCACCCAACGCAAAACGAGTCGCTGGGCGAAGCGCATCTTGCTCTCGCCGGCAAACCGCTCCACGGCTGACCGGCTCCGGCCCCTCTGCTGCACCGCTGCATCACACTCCACATAAAGCATCACTGGCAACCTCAAACCGACCGGCTGTTCCCGGTACCGGCGGTCGAAGGTAGAACGAACAAGGAGAACCGGACACCATGTCTGAATCCGTGAACTTACCGGCCCTCGGCGAAAGCGTTACCGAGGGTACCGTCACCCGTTGGCTCAAGCAGGTCGGCGACCGCGTCGAAGTCGATGAGCCGTTGCTCGAGGTATCAACGGACAAGGTCGACACAGAGATCCCCTCCCCCATCGCCGGAGTTATCGAGGAGATCCTGGTCGCCGAAGACGAGACCGCCGAGGTTGGCGCTCCGCTGGTAAGGATCGGAGACGGCTCAGGCGGCTCGGACAGTTCCGACAGTGGGGATTCAGGCGTGGAGCCATCTTCGGGCGATGCAGCTGAAAATGCTGGTGGGGACCAGCCTGTCGAACAGAGCGAAGAAGAAGCAGAAACCCCTCCCACGCAGGAGTCCAAGGAAGCCGAGGGCTCCACGGAAGCCGCGGGCGGCGGTCAGGGAACCGAAGTCACTCTGCCGGCCCTCGGGGAAAGTGTGACGGAGGGGACAGTAACGCGTTGGCTCAAAGCAGTCGGCGATGACGTGGAGGTGGACGAGCCGCTTCTCGAGGTGTCCACCGACAAGGTAGATACGGAAATCCCTTCCCCCGTCGCCGGCACCCTGCAGGAGATCCGGGTCAACGAAGATGAGACCGCAGAAGTCGGCTCCGTACTGGCTGTCATTGGATCTGCCGGCGCGGCTCCTGCACAGGCGGAGCCGAAGAGCGCCGAACCAGTCGCTGCGGCGCCGTCGGCTGAGCGCGAAGAGCCTACTGCAGAACCGGAGGCAGGCCGGCCGGAGTCCGAACCACAGCCGGAACCGTCCGGTAGCACTGAGCCCACTGAGGCAAAGGAAGCGCCGGCTCCCGCAAAGTCACCGAGCGACGAAGCAACAGGCTCAGATTCCGTATACGTCACTCCCCTGGTCCGCAAACTCGCCAACCAGCATGGCGTGGACCTGAGCTCCATCAAGGGTACCGGCGTGGGTGGACGCATCCGCAAGCAGGACGTGCTTGATGGGGCCGAATCCTCGAAGGCTTCACAGCAGGACGCTCCGAGTGCTGCTCCTTCCGCTCCTGCCCCCGCACCCGCATCCGCGCCTGCAGCTTCGAAGCTGCGCGGGACCGTGGAGAAGGCCCCGCGCATCCGCCAGACGATTGCGCGGCGCATGCGGGAGTCGCTGGAGGTTTCAGCGCAGCTTACGCAGGTCATCGAAGTTGATATGACCCGCGTCGCGCGGCTCCGTGCGAAGGCGAAGGAAACTTTCCAGGCGCAGAACAGCGCGAAGCTGACCTTCCTGCCGTTCATTGCCAAGGCAGTGACAGAGGCCCTGAAGCAGCACGCCAAGCTGAACGCGTCCTTCGACGAGGAAGCCAAGGAAGTCACCTACCACGACGCCGAGCACCTTGCTATCGCGGTGGACACCGAAAAGGGCCTGCTGGTTCCGGTAATCAACGATGCCGGCAACCTCAATTTGGCGGGCCTTGCCAAGAAGATCGCCGATGTCGGTGCGCGTACGCGCAGCGGCAAGATCGGACCGGACGAACTTTCGGGCGGCACCTTCACGATCACCAACATCGGCTCGGTCGGCGCCCTGTTCGACACTCCGATCATCAACCAGCCCCAGGTCGGCATTCTGGGAACCGGGGCAATCGTGAAGCGTCCCGTAGTGGTCACCGATGCAGATGGCGATGACACCATCGCGATCCGCTCCATGATGTACCTGTCCCTCACGTACGATCACCGGTTGGTGGATGGCGCGGACGCAGGTAGGTTCCTTCAGGCTTTGAAGTCCCGCCTGGAGGAAGGCGCTTTCGAGGCCGACCTCGGCCTGTAGTTCACACAGATGCAGAAGGCAGCGCTCCGACGACCGGGTGCGCTGCCTTCTGCCTTTGAGAATGCACCAGCAGAATGCTTCCGCATCACCTGATGCGCAAGACACCCGGACGCCCGTCCGGTGCACGTGATTCAATCATTTAAGAGGAGAACTGATGGCTACAGTACGCTCAGCACATACCGTCTGGAGTGGAGACCTGCCCAGCGGATCAGGACAGGTTTCTCTGGACACCTCCGGACTTGGGACCTACGACGTCACCTGGAAGGCGCGGGCAGAGGAGGCTGAAGGAAAGACCAGCCCCGAAGAACTCATCGCCGCAGCACACTCGGCATGCTTCTCCATGGCCTTCAGCCATGCCCTTGGCGGAGAAGGAAAGACTCCGGACCGCGTCGAGACCAAGGCCGAGGTGGATTTCCAGCCAGGCGTTGGCATCACCGCCATCCGGCTCACCCTGAAGGCATCGGTGCCGGATCTGAACGAGGAGGATTTCCAGCGCCTTGCCAACGAAGCGAAGACGGGGTGCCCTGTCTCCCAGGCACTCGCCGGCGTCAAGGACATCTCGCTGGATGCAACTCTGGAGTCCTGATACCTGCTTTCATCCGGTAGCACTGTGCCCCGGTCACCAACTACAGTGACCGGGGCACAGTGCTACCAGCGGCAGATCAGCTGCGCGGCGGCAGTGGCAGCGGTGCAAGCTGCGGATGGTTCCTGCGTGCCGGCGGTACGTCCGTGGGCAGTTCTTCAAGCATCTCGCGCAGAATTCCGACGGCGTGCTCTAGCTGAGGATCTTCCTGTGCGGCGTACGCGTGTGGCGGAAACTGCACCTCAATGTCGGGGTCCACGCCGTAGTTTTCCACGCCCCACTCAATGCCTCCGGTCATCCAGAACGCGTAGCGCGGCTGTGTGACTCCGGTTCCGTCGGCGAGGCTGAACCGACCGTCGATGCCGACGACACCGCCCCACGTCCGGGTGCCGATGACCGGCCCGATCCCCCGAAGCTTCGCCACCTGGGTGATGATGTCGCCGTCGGAACCCGCGAACTCATCAGTGAGGACAACGACCGGACCCCTCGGTGCATGTGCCGGATAGGTACCCGGCTGCTCACCTCGCGGGAGTGACCAGGCAGTCACTTTACGGCCGATGAGTTCGGCTACCAGTTGTGAAGTGTGACCGCCGCGATTGCGGCGCACGTCGATGATGAGACCGTCGCGGGCAGTCTCGCGGTCGAGGTCCCTATGCAGTTGCGCCCATCCCCTGGCCACCATGTCCGGAACGTGCAGGTAGCCGAACCGGCTATCCGAAGCTTCGTGGACGATCGTACGGTTCGCGCTGACCCAGTTCTGGTAGCGGAGCCGTTCCTCACTGCGCAACGGTACAACCGCGACCCGGCGAACGGCGGGTTGGCCGCCGTCATCGTTGTACCGTGCCACGGTGAGTTCGACGGGCCGCCCCCCTGCCCCTGTAAGGAGTACGGCCGGACCAAATTCCGGAGGCACGGGCACGCCGTCCACCGCCTGAATGATGTCTCCAGGCTCCACAGCCACTCCTGGCGCTGCCAACGGCGCAGCTGCCTGCGGGTCGGAGGACTCGCCGACGAAGATACGGTCTACCCTCCAACCACGCTCGGCTCGACTGAGCTCGGCTCCGAGGAAACCCTGGGCGCCCGCGCCCGCCTCGCTGGGTAGGGCCGGAGTGACGTAGGCGTGGGACGTCCCGAGTTCGCCGTGCAGCTCCCACAGGATGTCGACCAGATCATCGTGCGAGCCGATACTGTCCAGCAGCGGTCGGTAACGCTCGCGCACGCCCTCCCAGTCCAGGCCGCCCATGTCTTCGGCCCAGAAAAAGTCGCGTTGCAGACGCCACGCATCCTCAAACGCCTGCCGCCAAACGCTGGGAGGATCAAGCAGTACACGGATCCGGTTGAGATCCACCGTTACCCGCTCAGCAGAGTCCGGTTCCGCAGGACCGGAGGTGGGCACTGCTGTAACGGCTCCGGCGTGGACTATTACCGCACGTTTGCCGTCGCCGCTGACTTCGAAGGAGTCCACCTCCTGAACGAGTGTGGAGGTCTCACGCTTGGCCATATCGAAGCGTTCGAGCCGCCTCGCCGGCTCTTTGGCATCCGTGGTGGCGCGGCCGTCGCCGGTGATCCCAATCGTGTCAGCTGCCGTCCAGAGCAGCGCGTTCTCCACTGCCCGCATACCCTCATAGGATCCCTGCGTCACCGGCACGGGAATGATGCGTTCGGCAAGGCGGTCCGCATCAACCTCGACAACCAGCGAGGGAGATTTTTTTTCCTCGGCCGGCGCCGGCCGATCGTACACAGCAGGCCCGAACGGTGACGCTGTGTCAGCCGCGAGAGCCACCAGGAACGGTTTCGTCGAGGCCGGGAAGCTGAGATCGAAACGATGAGTGTCATACACCGGGTCGAAGCTACGGTCGGACAGAAAGGCAATGAATTTGCAGTCCGGGGTGAATGACGGAGCATGGTCCCGAAAGCGGCCATCGGTGACGTTCAGGATCTCGGTATTCTGAAGTACGCGGCTCAGCCGGACGCGCGTGCGCGCCCCTTCACCCGTGACGGGCTCCGCCCAGACAAGCCAGGCTGAGTCGGGTGAAAACGTCACGTCGTCGATTGCGCCGTGGGCGGTGGTGGACAGGGTGAAGAATCCTTCAGTACCAATCTCGTGAATCAGTATCTCGCCCATTTCACCTGCAACCGCGATGATTTTCGCGTCGGGACTCACTGCGAGGTTGCTTGCCCTGAAACGGTCTCCAAACCGGATGCAGGAAACAACTGTGCTGCCCGCCTGGTCCTGGGCAAAGACGGCGGCGTCTGGCGCCCCACGCTCAACAGGCTCAGCTTCGCCCGACCTCTGATCTTCGCTCGTGCTGTGCGGCTTCGCTGCCGGCACCGGCGCGGGCAGACCATCATCCGCTGCCAAAGTTTCCGGGCGGGTTGAACCGGTGGTGACAGGGACATCGACGTCGAACGCGCTGCGGATGTACAGCGCTTCCTCACCCTCATGGTCGGCAATGTAGGCAATCCGGTCTTCGCCAACCGGACGGCCGAGCCGTGCCCGCACACCCGCAGTTGCATCCACAACGCGGGAGGGCCCATCCCTGTGGCTCAGAAGATGCAGGGTCCCGTGAGATTCAACTACGCTGGCGCGGCCGTCTTTGACGGGAACAGCGGCCGCGAGATGCCGCGCTACGTTGAGCGGCTGCGGGCGCCTGCCGGTGGAGGCTGAGCCAAGCTGGATATCGAGTGGCCGCGCTTCCGCATCAAGGGCTTCGAGCAGCCAAAGTTTCCCTGCCGATTCGTAGACTACGCGGCTTCCGTCCGTGCTCGCATGACGGACATAAAAGGCCTCGTTATCTGTGTGGCGCCTCAGATCCTGACCACTTGCCGTCACAGAGTAGAGGTTCCCGTATCCCTCGTGGTCCGAAAGGAAAGCAAGACGGCCACTGACCCACATCGGATCGGCCAGGTTGCCGTTGAGTTCAGGCAGGAAGCGCCGAAAATCACCGGAACCATCCGGATCAATCCAGAGCTTGCCCGCGGTACCTCCCCGATACCGCTTCCACCAGGCCTGTTCGCGAGTCATGACGCTGCCGATGACAACGGGGCGCTCGTCCCCGACAGCTTCCCCATGAACAATGGCGTCAAGCGGTCCGTAAGGCACGACGTTACCCGGGGAACCATCCACGGGAAGCGTGTACGCCCAGGTATGCCGGGGATCCTCGTGCCGGAAAGCGCTCGTCGCGATGACTTGACCGTCTGCAGTGAAGCCCTTCACTCTGGTGCTCTGATGCCCCCAGTAGGTAAGCCGACGGAAGTTCCCCCCGTTTGCATCAGCAGCAACTACCTCCGGTGCGGCGCCCTGTACCACTGTCCAAGCGATGGTGGAGCCATCGGGGGAGAATCGCGGGTTCCGTACCGGCTGTTGGAGCGACGATATTCTCCACGCGCGCCCGCCCGAGACCGGGACAACCCAGACATCGTTCTCCGCTCCGAAAGTGAGGAGATCTCCGGACAGATGCGGATAGCGTAGGTAGTGAGAGGAAGCCATCATCCGATCATAACCACTCCCGCACCGCCCGCTCAGACGGCGTCGCTATTGTGCACACTGGCGATTCTCCATAGTCCTTCCTCTCTCACCAGGACGAAAACGAGGTCCTGCAGCGTCGATTCCGCGACCTCGCGCACGGCAGCACCTGAAGCGTCCATTTCGGTGTAGCCGGACATGACGGCCGTCGCGGTGACCGCTGTGGCGCCCTCCGGAACGGGGAATGACTCCGCCGGCGCGACCTTCTCCAGACGGATACTCAACCCATTGAAGACGTGGCCACGTTCCTGCAACCCGGCCATGATCCGCCGGTCGGCGGCCATAGCGTCCGAATCCTTGACGTTCACAACCGGCAGGAGGCCCGCTTCCCCTGTTGCGAGGAACATAGCTCTCACGGCAACGAGGGCGGACAGAGCTGTTACCGGGTTTTCGTCTGCCAGACGCTGCGTCATCTCGTCAGTGAGTGCCGTGTCCTTCGCTGGAGCATTCCCTCTTCTGGAGTCCGCCGGAGCGCCTCCCGCTGCAGGCTTTGCCGGAACACCCGCGGGCGCATCCAGCGTGTCCTTGAATTCAGCAGACCCACGTTCTGAATGAGAAACACTGCTGCCCAAGGTGTCCAGAAGTTGCGGACCGAGCAGCAGAACTCCACACAGCACCAGCAGTGCGGCGGCGCCCCGGATGACAGAACCCATCCTCGTTCCTCCCGAGTTACGCGCGCTCCGGCGCCGGGCCCTGGAAGGTTGTCGGTTCAGCTTCCCGCGAGAACCGTCCGCGCGACGCGACCGCTCCGCGCGGGTTGATGGGTGTGCGGACTTTGTCGGTTTCCGGAGCGTCGTCGGGATCTTCGTCGCGTATATCCGCGCGAGGGCTTCGGGCAGCCGGCGCCGGGTCCCCTTCGTGGAATCGGCAGTGGCGCGCCTGGTGAGCAGCTGGGGCAACACAGAAGGGTGCACGGCTGCGACGAGGTCCAGCGGCTGTGCTGGCGCCGCTCGCAGCACGGCATCCGCCAACTCATTGGCGCTCGGGCGCTCGCCGTGGTCGTCGTGCAGTGCGGCTTCAAGGATATGGAGCAATTCGCCCGGCACGTCAGGCACGAGCAGGCTCAGCGGCGCCCGATCCCTGGCCCGGTCGGGTGGGTTGCCGGTCAGGGAGTACCACCCGACCGCGGCAGCTGAGAACACGTCCGAAGCAAAACCGGCGGAGAGACTCGGCAGCAGGCCCGCGTCGGCGAAGCCCGCCGTGCCGCGAGGATGATCTGCCGATTCCCCCCGCATGCGTCCAACGCCGAGATCAGCAAGTAGCGGCTTTCCTTCGGCCGTGAACAGCACGTTGCCCGGCGATACATCGCCATGCTGAATGGCGGAGGAGTGCAGGTATGCCAGTGCCTGTGCAATCGGCCCAAGGACAGTGATGCATTCACCGATGCTCAACCGACCGCGGGCCGTCACCAGATTGAGGAGTGATCCTCCGCCGGCATAGTCCATCAGGAGTCCCGGACCACTGTCTGTACTGACGACTTCGCGGATTCCCAGGAGATGAGGGTGCTTCAGCGTGCCCAGAACAGCGAGCTCCCGATCAAGTGGGGTTAGGGACCCATCCCAGCCTTCAAGCTCTGCTCGTGAAAGAGGTGTAGTTGTGGGGAACACTTTGAGAGCGCTGAGAATACCCGTGCGTTGATCCTCGACCAGCCAGACATGAGCGCTACTGCCGACGCCCAGTAGCCTTCCCGTGCGGTACCCGCTGAGCCTGGGCGGCTGCTGCGCCTCTGGACGTTCAGTAGATGTCGCTCCCCATGCTGCGGCCGTCTGGCGTCGAAAGTTGTCCATGGTGACAAGTCTTGGCTACTCGCGCTCCCGGCGCAGAAGTTATCCACACCCTGTCCACATTCACGAATGTGAGATGACCGCCCACCCGG
Organism: Arthrobacter sp. Soil782; assembly: GCF_001428435.1. Classification (GTDB taxonomy): domain Bacteria; phylum Actinomycetota; class Actinomycetes; order Actinomycetales; family Micrococcaceae; genus Arthrobacter_D; species Arthrobacter_D parietis. The sequence goes on along the minus strand of NZ_LMSO01000007.1, from coordinate 100,573 downwards.
GTCTACGCTTGAGGAATGACGCTGGAGTTCTCCCGAATCGGATTCGATCCCCATTTCGTCGACTACCGGGACGGATGGGACCGACAAAAGACGCTGCATGAATCAGTGATTGCCGGTACGTCGCCCAGCACTGTTCTCCTCCTCGAACACTCGCCGGTCTACACCGCAGGAAAACGGACCGAGGAAAACGAAAAGCCGTTCGATGGGACCCCTGTGGTACCGGTTGACCGGGGAGGCAAACTTACCTGGCATGGCCCGGGTCAATTGGTGGGCTACCCCATCCTCGCCCTTCCGGAGCCCACCCGCGTTGCCGACTATGTCGGAATTCTCGAGGACGTCATCATCGCGGTCCTCAGCGACTACGGGATCATCGGAATTCGAATCGAAGGCAGGTCCGGGGTCTGGTTATCAGGTGATTCCCAACGACCGGCACGGAAGATTGCTGCTATCGGCATCCGCATCAACCGGCGGGTAACCATGCACGGATTCGCGATCAATTGCAGCAACGATCTCGCGCCTTTTGCGCAGATCGTGCCCTGCGGTATTACTGACGCCGGTGTCACGAGCATCTCCAAGGAGATCGGCCGCTCCGTATCACCGGTCGACATCGTTTCGCGCATTGAAGAGGAACTGCGCAACAATGAGGCGTCGCTGGTGCTCGGTCCCGAGGGCAATCTCCAGCTAACCGAGACAGCACAGGCCGTCGGCAACGACCGGCCGGAAGGAGTCTTACTGTGAGCCTGGCCCCCGAGGGAAGGCGCCTGCTGCGCGTCGAAGCACGGAACGCCGCAGTCCCGGTGGAGCGCAAGCCGGACTGGATCAAGGCTAAGGTCAACATCGGTCCCGAGTTCGTGGGAATGAAGAACCTCGTGAAGAAGGAAGGCCTGCACACCGTTTGCGAGGAAGCAGGTTGCCCCAACATTTTCGAGTGTTGGGAGGACCGGGAGGCAACATTCCTGATCGGCGGTTCAGAGTGCACCCGGCGGTGCGATTTCTGTCAGATCGACACAGGCCGGCCTGCACCGCTGGACCGCAGCGAGCCCTTCAAGGTCGCGCAGTCGGTACAGACCATGAACCTGCGCTACGCCACCGTTACGGGGGTGGCACGCGATGACCTCGAAGATGAGGGGGTGTGGCTCTATGCGGAAACTATTCGTCAGATCCACTCGCTCAACCCGGGAACCGGCGTCGAGATCCTGATTCCTGACTTCTCCGGCAAACCGGAACACATCGCCGGAATTTGCGACGCCCGTCCGGAGGTTTTCGCCCACAACGTGGAGACGGTCCCGCGCATCTTCAAGCGCATCCGTCCAGCCTTCCGCTATGAACGGTCGATGGACGTCATCACGCAGGGCAGGGACCACGGCATGGTGACCAAGTCGAACCTGATCCTCGGGATGGGTGAAACCCGCGCGGAAATCTCGGAAGCACTGCGCGACCTTCATTCCGCAGGTTGCGACCTGATTACAATCACCCAGTACCTGCGTCCCAGTGAGCGGCACCTTCCGGTGGATCGCTGGGTCAAGCCGCAGGAGTTTGTGGAACTTCAGCAGGAGGCTGACGAGATCGGCTTCCTCGGCGTCATGAGCGGTCCGCTTGTGCGGTCTTCCTACCGTGCCGGCCGTCTCTGGGCACGGGCGATGCGAAAGAAGGGCCTTGAATTACCTCCTGAGCTTGCTCACATTGAGGATTCGGGAAGCACTCTGCAGGAAGCTTCGAGTCTCATTCCCGGCTGACGTAGCGTCACGAGACGCAAACCTTCCCTCGGACGTTCGCGCTGCGCGCGGACGTCCGAGGCGTTAGGTATCCCGTAGACTTAATGCACTATGGCCAACAGTACTGACAACAGCTCAAACGCCACCCCGGACCCAGACGGATCGGGCTCGCGGCGCCGCCTCTTCTCACGAAAGCCGAAGGCCGCCAAGCCGGCCAAGAAGCCGGGAACGCTGAAGCGTATCGGCGAGGTCTTCGCGATGACGCGGCGCAACGATCCAAACGTTATCTGGATTATGGTGCTGGCGTTCCTGGCGGTTGTTGCCGTCGGGCTGCTCATCGGTTTCCTGATCCGCAACGTCGTGACCATGCTTATCATTGCCATCCCACTGGCATTCCTCGCGGCACTCTTCATCCTGTCGAGACGGGCTGAACGCGCTGCGTTCTCGCAGATCGAAGGGAAACCCGGCGCATCAGGAGCGGCCCTCAGTGTCCTGCGCCGGGGCTGGATCCTGAAGGATGAGCCGGTCGCAGTGAACGCTCGTACCCAGGATGCCGTTTTCCGTGCGATCGGGCGGCCCGGCATCGTCCTCGTGGCGGAGGGGCCAGTGAATCGCGTCAAACCGCTGGTCAACGCGGAACGGGTCAAAATGAACAGGATTGTGCCCGGTGTGCCGGTTCAGGTTGTCCATGCCGGCAACGGAGAGGGGCAGGTTCCGCTTCAGCGCATCTCGAAGAAACTGCAGAAGATGAAGAAGAACCTCACGCGTCAGGAAGTCTCTGCCGTTGACAAGCGGCTGAGCGCGCTGGGTACCCGGATGCCGATTCCCAAGGGAGTAGACCCGTTCAAGGCCCGTCCGGATCGCAAGGCGATGCGGGGCCGCTAGATCCGTACCAAGGCGGTTCGAACGGCTCTGTCATGCAAGCCGCGCTGATCCTCATCGAAGACAACTGCCGGAATCACCAGGCAAATGAGCAGGGTGCGCACAATCGCTGCTCCCAGCCCTGCGGGCGTGCCCTCCAGCCGTTGGACCTGCATGCCGAAGACGCGGTGTCCCACGCTATATCCCAGTGTCCCGACGAGCAGCATCTGTTCGAGTGCGAAGATGCCGAGCGTTGCAGTACCGTCGTATCCGAAAAATGCCGCCGAGATCAGGCTGCACAGCGCCCAGTCAATAGCGAGAGCGCCTAGCCGCCGCCCAGGTCGGGCGATTGAACCTGCGCCGTTCCGTGGCCGGCCCAGGCGCTGACCTGGCCAGTGGCCATCACCCCGCGACGGCGGTCCTTCAAGCCACGAACTGATGTCTCTGCGGTCAACCACCGCTCCACTCTATCCTGCATCACTCGGGCATTCCGGCTCTGTGGACCTGCTCTGTCCAACTGGATGCAGTCCCCCGATACAGTTCTACTCGTAGCGCGGGGGCGCTACCGACTAGGGTGGAACAAGAGCACGTATGCGTAGCTGCCGGCTTAAGTTACATGCCGGAAACATTTGCGACACCAGTGGGTAACTGCGCATTCATAGTGTGGAGGCTGTTGCGACCGCAGCAGGTCAACCCTTGTGGCGTCTCCCCCGCGCTGCCGGCCCCGGTCGCTCTTCCCGAATATGCGTAAGGAGCATAATCCGATGTTCAAGAATGCGGACGAAGTCCTCAAGTACATCGCCGACGAAGATGTGAAGTTCGTCGACGTCCGTTTCACCGATCTCCCGGGCGTGCAGCAGCACTTCAACGTCCCGGCGAAGTCGGTTGACGCCGACTTCTTCGTCCACGGCCAGCTGTTCGACGGATCCTCGATCCGTGGATTCCAGGGCATCGCCGAATCCGACATGCAGCTGATTCCCGACGTCACCACCGCATTCATCGATCCGTTCCGGATTGAGAAGACGCTTGCGCTGAATTTCTCCATCGTCAACCCACGCACGGGCGATCCGTACCATCGCGATCCGCGAGGGGTTGCAGAGCGCGCCGAAGCCTACCTGACCTCCACAGGCATCGCAGACACCGCGTTCTTCGCGTCGGAGGCAGAGTTCTACATTTTCGAGAACATCCAGTATGAATCCAGCCCTCAGGGCAGCTTCTACAAGGTTGACTCGATCGAAGCCCCGTGGAACAGCGGCCGTGAGGAAGTTGGCGGAAACCTCGGCAACAAGACCCCCTTCAAGGGCGGTTATTTCCCTGTTGCTCCCGTCGACAAGCAGGCCGACCTCCGCGACGCGATGTGCGTCGAGCTGGACGCTGTGGGTCTCGAGGTTGAGCGTTCGCACCATGAAGTGGGCGGCGCGGGACAGGCGGAAATCAATTACAAGTTCACGACGATGGTCCATGCGGCCGATGACCTGCAGAAGTTCAAGTACATCGTCAAGAACGTTGCGAATGCCTGGGGGAAGTCCGCAACCTTCATGCCCAAGCCCATTTTCGGTGACAACGGTTCCGGCATGCACTGCCATCAGTCGCTGTGGAGCAACGGCGAGCCGCTGTTCTACGATGAGCGCGGATATGCCGGCCTGTCGGACCTTGCGCGCTGGTACATCGGCGGTGTCCTGAAGCATGCATCGGCTGTGCTCGCGTTCACCAACCCGACCGTGAACTCGTACCGCCGTCTGGTGAAGGGGTTCGAAGCTCCCGTCAACATGGTGTACTCGCAGGGCAACCGCTCCGCAGGTATCCGCATCCCCATCACCGGTTCCAACCCGAAGGCCAAGCGCATCGAGTTCCGCGCTCCGGACCCGTCGTCCAACCCGTACCTCGCCTTCGCCGCACAGCTGATGGCCGGCCTGGACGGAATCAAGAACCGGATCGAACCCGCCGATCCCATCGACAAGGATCTCTACGAGCTCCCTGCCGAGGAGGCCAAGGATATCCAGAAGGCTCCCGGCTCCCTTGAGGAAGCGCTGCTGGCGCTGGAAGCCGACAACGAGTTCCTGCAGGCCGGAGGTGTCTTCACCCAGGATCTGATCGACACCTGGATCAGCTACAAGCGTGAAGTCGAGATCGCCCCGCTTGCTGCACGCCCGAACCCCTATGAGTTCGAGCTGTACTACGGCGTCTAGTCACCACACACCGTGAACAGCAGCAGGGCCGCACTCCGGTGCGGCCCTGCTGCTGTTTGACTGCTCCCGTTTAAGCGTCATTTGACGTCAATCGCCGTAGCCATAGAAAGAGCGCTCGAAGATCGCACGGCTCCGTCGGGTAATCCGCAGGTAGTCCTCCTCAAGCTCCGTCCCCTGCCCCGGACCGTAACCACACCAGCGCGCAACGGCTTCAAGGTCTCGGCGGGAGGAGGGCAGCAGGTCCGATTGCCTGCCGCCCCACACCGTGTTTGCAGCCCTCACACGTGAGGCGAGCCGCCAGCTTGATCGGAGAGTGGCGACGTCGTCGGCAGGCAGAAGCCCCTGCTCCTCGACCGCGTCCATCGCCTCGAGCGTCGAGGTTGTCCTCAGGGACGGCGAGCCGTGCGCGTGCTGCAGTTGCAAGAGCTGAATGAGCCACTCAACATCGCTGAGGCCGCCCCTGCCCAGCTTGACCTGGCGTGATGGATCGGCACCGCGCGGCAGCCGTTCCGATTCCATCCGCGCTTTGAGGCGGCGTATCTCCCGCAGGTCACCCTCTGTCACGTCCCGTTCGTAGCGAAGAGGATCTATCAGCTGCAGGAAATCCGATGCCAGCCTGTCGTTTCCCGCCATCGGCGAGGCCCGCAGCAGCGCCTGAGATTCCCAGACCAGGGACCATCGCCGGTAGTACTCGCGGAACGATTCGAGGGAACGAACGATCGGGCCCTGCCTACCCTCCGGGCGCAGGTCCGCATCGATCTCCAAAACACGCTCCGCCATGATCGGAGGCGAGCAGGGCTGCTGCAGGAACTGCCGCAGCCTGCCGACGATCTGCTCGGCCTGCCGCTGCGCAGCAGCTGGATCAGCTCCATCCCGCGGCCGGTGGACATACATGACGTCGGCGTCGGAGCCATAAGTGATCTCCCGTCCGCCCTGGCGACCCATAGCAATAACGACGACGTCCGTCAGCGCCTGCTCCCCGGCATACACCTCCGCCTCCGCTACGTTGAGAGCGCCAAGAACGGCGGCCCGGTCCGCATCGGCAAGTGCAGGCCCGACGTCCTCCTGCTTGAGCAACCCTGAACTGTCCGCGATGGCGATCCGCAGAATTTCACGACGGCGGATCAAGCGGATGAGGCGCATCGCCTCCTTTGGTGCGGGGTGGCGGGACATCTTTGATTGGATCTCCTGCCATTGTGTTTCGAACGCAACGGGCATCAGCTCCTTGTCCGAGCCGAGCCATTTCGTTGATTCAGGAGAGACCTCCAGCAGATCGGTGATGAATCTGCTGGAGGACAGGATGTGGCACAACCGCTCCGCCGCTGCCTTGGAGTCCCGAAGCATTCCGAGGTACCAGTGCGTCTCCCCCAGTGCTTCGCTCAGGCGTCGGAAACCCAACAGCCCTGCATCCGGATCCACACCGTCAGCGAGCCAATCGAGCAGGACGGGCAACAGTTGCCGCTGCAATGCCGATCTTCGGCTGATTCCCGTTGTTAGTGCTTCAATATGACGCAGGGCCCCGCGTGGATCCAGGTAACCGAGGGCAGCAAGACGAGCGCTGGCTGCCTCCGAAGTCAACCGGACCTCGTCAGCGCTGAGATTCGCCGCCGCGTTGAGCAGCGGCCGGTAGAAGATGGCCTCATGCAGGCGTCGTACCAGGCGTTTGGTCTGCTGCCATTCTTCGGTGAGCGCAGCTGCGGTGGGCCGGGTCTCCAGCAGAGAGCTGGCTGATGACTTGGCGAGCGCCTTCAGGCTCGCTTCGTCGTCGGGCATGAGATGGGTGCGGCGCATCTGAACCAGTTGGATGCGGTGCTCGAGGACGCGCAGGAAGCGGTAGGCCTGGTCGAACTGCTGGGCATCCCGCCGGCCGATATAGCCGGCTGAGCTCAGTGCCGCGATGGCCGACGTGGTGGCGCGGGTCCTGAGCGTTTCGTCAACTTTCCCGTGGACCAGCTGGAGCAACTGCACCGTGAACTCAACGTCGCGCAGTCCTCCTGCCCCGAGCTTCAGCTGCCGGTTGACCTCGTGGGAGGGGATGTTGTCGGTGACCCGCCGGCGCATCGCCTGAACGGATTCAACAAACTCATCGCGTTCCGATGAGGTCCAGACGAGGTCGGACACCGCCTGGGCATAACGCTCACCCAATGCCGGATCCCCCGCGATTGGACGTGCCTTGAGCAACGCCTGGAACTCCCAGGTCCGGGCCCAGCGCGCATAGTAGGTCAGGTGGGAGTCCAAGGTGCGGACAAGCGGGCCGTCCTTTCCCTCAGGGCGAAGATTTGCATCCACCTCCCACAGTCCGGGTTCCCGTCCTGCCGACGTCACTGCCCGAGAAATGCCGGCGGCCAATGCGGTCCCGATGCGCACGGCGGTTTCTTCCTCAAGGCCCTCAGCGTCGATGACGTAGATGACATCGACATCCGAGATGTAGTTCAGCTCTCCGGCTCCGCATTTACCCATTCCGATCACCGATAACTTGACGGCCGCCACGTGTGCAGTCGGGAAGGTTGTCGCCAGTTCCGCGCGCGAGACCGCCAGGGCTGCCTCGAGTGCCGCTGCGGCAAGGTCGGACAGCTCCTGGCCGACCGTGGGGAGAAAATCGGTGGGTGATGCCGCACCGAGGTCCCGTATGGCCAGCTCGGTAAGGTGCCGGCGATAGACCGTGCGCAGGGCGCGGTATGCGTCCTCGCCGGATACCGCCGCGACGGGATTGGCATCTCCCGCGTCAGCACCGACAGACCGCAAAAGCGATTGCCGCAGCACCGCCGCGTCCACCCGCCCGGGCTCTGCACTTGTCCTAACCCGGACCACATCGGAGTGCTCCGGATGGCGCATGAGGAATTCAGCGAGCGCTTCAGAGGCCCCGAGCAACCGGAAGAGGGACTCAGCGCCGGAGCCACCAAGCCGCACGAGGTCGGCCAGTTCGGGTTGGACCGCGAGAAGGCGAACGAGGGACTGAAGTGCCAGGTCCGGATTAGCCGCGACAGTGAACCCGTTGAAGAGCCGGTCCTCCGGTATATCGGCAAGTTCTGCCGCAGCCAGAAACCGGGTGCTCTTGTCGAGGTCCGTGAAACCCCTGCTGATCAGTTCCCTGTTCAGGCTCATGGACAACTTCCTTTGTGCCTAGAGGATGCCGAGGTTGCGCCTGAGCTCGTAGGGGGTTACCTGGATTCGATAGTCATGCCACTCCGCACGCTTGTTGCGGAGGAAATTCTCGTAGACCTGCTCGCCGAGGATCTCAGCCACAAGTTCCGAATCCTCCATGGCCCGCACGGCGTCGTGAAGGCTCGCCGGCAACGGATCGTGACCCATGGCGCGCCGCTCCGCGGCTGTCAGGCTCCAGACGTCATCCTCTGCTCCCGGCGGCAGTTCGTAGCCCTCCTCGATTCCCTTCAGACCGGCACCCAGTAGCACGGAGTAAGCAAGGTAGGGGTTTGTGGCGGAGTCGATACCCCGGTATTCGATGCGGGCGGATTGCCCCTTGTTCGGCTTGTACAGCGGAACGCGCACCAGCGCGGAACGGTTGTTGTGACCCCAGGAAAGGTAGCTTGGTGCTTCGCCGCCGCCCCAGAGACGCTTGTAGGAGTTGACGAACTGATTGGTGACTGCCGTGAATTCCGGTGCGTGGCGAAGGATGCCTGCGATGAACTGGCGTGCCGTTTTGGACAACTGGAACTCGGCGCCGGCTTCGAAAAACGCATTGGTGTCCCCCTCGAAGAGCGAAAAGTGCGTATGCATCCCGGAGCCCGGGTGATCGGAAAAAGGCTTGGGCATGAAGGTGGCGTAACTGTCCTGCGTCAGCGCTACCTCTTTGATGACTGTGCGGAATGTCATGATGTTGTCGGCAGTCTGCAGCGCATCGGCGTAACGCAGGTCTATCTCATTTTGTCCCGGACCGGCCTCGTGGTGGCTGAACTCGACCGAGATTCCGACAGATTCGAGCATCGCAACCGCGGTCCGCCGGAAATCCTGCGCCACGCCGCCCGGTACGTGGTCGAAGTAACCCGCCTGGTCCACCGGAACAGGCTGACCGTCCGCGCCGAGCTCGTCAGACTTGAGAAGGTAGAACTCGATTTCCGGATGGGTGTAGCAAGTGAATCCCATGTCCGCCGCTTTAGCGAGAGTCCGTTTCAGCACGCCGCGCGGGTCAGCTGATGACGGCTGGCCATCCGGAGTCAGTATGTCGCAGAACATCCTGGATGTCTGCTCTTTTTCACCGCGCCAGGGCAGGATCTGAAACGTCGAGGGATCCGGCTGGGCAAGCATGTCAGACTCGAAAACCCGGGCGAGGCCCTCAATCGAGGAACCGTCGAAGCCGAGGCCTTCCTCGAAAGCACCCTCGACTTCCGCGGGAGCAAGAGCAACCGACTTCAACGAGCCGACGACGTCGGTGAACCACAGCCGGACAAAACGGACGTCGCGTTCCTCGATGGTGCGTAGGACGAACTCCTGCTGCCGATCCATTCCAACCTCTTTCCCACTCATCCCGTTGTCTTCACGACCTCCCGCACAACCGGGAGCCTACTCCCCGGTCCGCTGCCCACTTTACTGACAATGGACCGTCAGCGCGGGCACCGGCGTGCGTAGAACCGCACCCGTACAGTATGTCCGGCTTGTGTTACGACGGCGTTACCCGTGAAGTAGGCTCGTGGTCATGAATTCCGCGGAAACTCCAGCCCCCTATGGAACCGGATCACAGGCCGGTGGCGCACCGTCCCAGCCGGTGCCGCGGATCCGGACACACCATCTCCAGTCGGCGAAAGACAGCGGCCGACGATTCGCCATGCTGACCGCGTACGACCAGTACGCAGCAGAAATCTTCGATGCTGCAGGCATCGAAGTGCTGCTTATTGGAGATTCCGCTGCGAATAATGTGCTCGGACACGCCACCACACTGCCGATCACGCTCGACGAAATGATCCTGTTCTCCCGCGCCGTCACGCGGGGAGCGAGCCGAGCTCTAGTGGTTGCGGACCTACCTTTCGGCAGCTATGAGGTCTCGCCCGCCCAGGGCGTGGAATCCTCCGTCCGTCTGATGAAAGAGGGACTGGTTCATGCGGTGAAAATGGAGGGCGGAGCGCACTATGCGGAAACAGTCCGCGCTATTGTGCGCGCGGGCATCCCCGTCATGGCTCACGTCGGCTTCACACCGCAAAGCGAGCACTCCCTGGGCGGCTATCGGGTCCAGGGCAGGGGCGACGCCGGGCGGCAGGTAATTGACGACGCCGTAGCACTCGAGGAGGCCGGCGCCTTCTGCATTCTCATGGAGATGGTGCCGGCGGATGTAGCGGCTGAGGTGGACCGGGCTGTCAGCGTGCCCACCATTGGCATCGGTGCAGGCTCGGCGACCACCGGCCAGGTACTGGTATGGCAGGACATGGCGGGCCTGCGCTCGGGCAAGCAGGCCAAGTTCGTCAAGCAGTTCGCAGATGTCCGATCCGTGCTTTCCGATGCCGCTCGCGCCTACGGCGATCAGGTCCGTGACGGAAGCTTCCCCGGTCCCGAGCACAGCTTCTAGCAGCTTCCGCAGAAGCTACTCCTCGTCCTGTGCGTCCCACGCACGGTTGCGCTCCTGAACCTTTTCCGGCGCGCGTTCCGCTTCTGCTCGCGTGGGATAGGGACCAATGAGTTGGCTCCAGTCGGACTGGGCATCTTCTTCAACCTCGTGGGTCCGAACGTTGTACCAATACTGCACCATCGCGGCCTCCTTGGTCTTGCCTTCACTTTCGGCTTCGGTGGTTCCACACCGATAGGATCAAGAGTATGTCCCAGCATTCCTCCTCCGCACCCGTCGGCACGCTCATCGGGGGGACTATCAGTCCTCCCCGTAAAGTGCCGCGGTCAATTGAGCGTCCGGAGTATGTCGGCCGCCCCGGACCTGCCCGGTTCGAGGGATCCGAGGTCAAGTCGGCTGACACCATCGAGAAAATCCGCCGGGCAGGAAAGATAGCCGCGCAAGCCATCCAGGAAGTCGGCCGGCACATTACCCCCGGCGTCACCACTGACGAGCTCGACGCCGTCGGGCACCGGTTCCTGATCGAGCACAAGGCGTACCCTTCGACCCTCGGTTACCGCGGATTCCCGAAGTCTTTGTGCTCGTCGCTCAACGAGGTCATCTGTCACGGCATACCTGACTCCACCGAGCTCCGCGACGGAGACATCATCAACATCGACATCACCGCCTACATCGACGGTGTGCACGGGGATACCAACTACACCTTCCTCGTCGGCGACGTCGACGAAGAGTCCCGCCTGCTGGTGGAGCGCACCCGGGAGGCTCTGAACAGGGCTATCAAGGTGGTTGCCCCGGGACGGGAAATAAACGTCATCGGCCGTGCCATTGAGTCCTACGCGAAGAGATTCGGCTACGGTGTTGTGCGGGACTTCACGGGTCACGGAGTCGGAGAGGCTTTTCACACCGGGCTGATCATCCCGCATTATGATGCTGCGCCGGCCTACAACCGCATCATCGAGCCCGGGATGGTATTTACGATCGAACCGATGCTCACGCTCGGAACCATTGAGTGGGATATGTGGCCTGATGACTGGACTGTGGTCACTCGGGATCGTCAGCGCACCGCTCAGTTCGAGCACACGCTGGTGGTGACTGAGACCGGCGCCGAAGTCCTGACGCTTCCCTAGCAAGACCAAGCACGACCTCCGCGCATTACCGGCAAGGCGCGGACCAAAACACACCCGAGAGAATTTCTGGAGAAATATGGGCAAGAACAGCGGCAAGACGAAGGGCGGCAGGAACCTGCCTGCCACGGTCATCGGAATCGACATCGGTGGCACCGGCATCAAGGGCGGCATTGTTGACCTCGCCGCCGGGGCCATCGTCGGTGAGCGGTTCCGGGTGGAGACTCCCCAGCCGGCTACACCGGAGGCTGTCGCCGTCGTCGTCGCCGACATTGTTGCTGAACTGTCCGTCCGCGAGGGAGCGCCGCCTGCAGGCCTACCGATCGGGGTGACGTTCCCGGCCATCATCCAGCACGGTGTGGCGCGCTCGGCTGCGAATGTCGATGAGAGCTGGATCGACACCGATGTGGACGCACTGTTTACCAAAGTGCTTGGACGCGACGTGCACGTTATCAATGATGCTGACGCCGCCGGCCTCGCAGAGGTTCAGTACGGCGCGGGCAAGGGCGTCAACGGTACGGTCCTTGTCATCACACTCGGTACCGGGATTGGTTCCGCTTTCATCTTCGACGGCAAGCTGGTTCCGAACGCAGAGCTTGGCCACCTTGAAATAGACGGGCACGACGCCGAGACCCAGGCTTCAGCCGTAGCCCGCGAACGACTGGGACTGAGTTGGGATGAGTACTCCGTCAAGCTGCAGCGCTACTTCTCCCACGTCGAATTCCTGTTCTCGCCTGAACTCTTCATTGTGGGCGGCGGCATTTCGAAGCGAAGCAAGGACTTCCTTCCCAATCTTTCCCTGCGAACGCCCATCATTCCTGCCGAGCTCCGGAATCACGCCGGCATTGTGGGAGCAGCGCTTCAAGCGGCGCTTCACTTCAAGAGCCAGCCGGTCGAAGCGGAATAGCAGGTGGTGCCGGTGGTGGCGGCGGCTTCCCCTCCGCAGCCACCACCGGAGATTATGTGGCGGTGAGCGGCCGCTGCGTACCCGTCGGGACCCGGGCCGCCGCATTGTCCGCTTCGAGGCGGAGCTTCTCGATAGCCTTTTCGAAGTCCTCGAGGGAGTCGAAGCCCTGGTACACGCTGGCGAAGCGAAGGTAGGCTACCTGGTCCAGCTTCTGGAGCGGCCCAAGAATAGCCAGCCCAACCTCGTGCGCGTCGATTTCAGCGACGCCGCTTGCACGAACAGCCTCCTCGACGTCCTGCGCCAACAGCGCGAGGTCATCCTCAGTGACAGGCCGCCCCTGGCAGGCCTTGCGCACGCCGCTGATGACCTTGCTGCGGCTGAAGGGCTCGGCAACGCCGGACCGTTTGATGACCGACAGGCTGGTGGTTTCCACGGTAGTGAATCGCTTGCCGCATTCAGGACACTGGCGCCGACGGCGGATCGCTGATCCATCATCGGTGAGACGGCTGTCAACGACACGCGAGTCGGAACTGCGGCAGAACGGACAGTGCACTCCACCCTCGTTTCAACTCTGACGAACAGCGTTTTCATCGGATACGACGCAACTTTTCAAAGGCGCCGGGAACCATTCTAGAACTAGATGTAGTGAAACTACAACCATGTCATTACTAGATGTGGTGGTTTGGCGTTCAGGGACACGAGCGGTCAGCCGGAGTAACCGTCAGGAAAGCGCACCTGCACCGCATCGCCGTGTCCCGGCAGATCCTCAGCCTGAGCAAGCTGAACAACGTGCTCACTGACCTCCCGCAGGGCGTCCGCGCTGTAGTCGATTACCTGCATGGCCCGCAGGAAGGTGAACACGCTCAACCCTGAAGCGAACGCCGCCGTGCCGGCTGTGGGCAGGACGTGATTCGAGCCCGCACAGTAATCGCCCAGGCTTACGGGACTGTAGTCGCCCACGAAGATCGCGCCCGCGTTCTGGATACGCGCCGCTACCGCTGACGCCTGATCCGTGTGGATCTCCAGGTGCTCCGCGGCATACGCGTCACATACCGCAATACCGTGGTCGATGTCGTCCACGAGAATGGTGCCCGATTGAGGCCCGCCCAACGCAGTTTCGACCCGCTCGCGGTGCCGGGTGGACCCGGCCTGAATCGACAGCTCCGCCCGGACGGCAGCGGCCAGTTCAACCGAAGGCGTGATCAGTACCGAGGCTGCATTCGGGTCGTGTTCGGCCTGGCTGATCAGGTCCGCGGCAACCAGTCGCGGCTGCGCCGTCCCGTCTGCCAGCACAGCGATCTCCGTGGTGCCGGCCTCAGCGTCGATTCCGACAATGCCCTTGACCAGCCGCTTCGCTGTGGCGACGTAAATGTTCCCCGGGCCGGTGACAACATCAACCGGCTCAATCGCGGCACGATCCTCCTCACACGACACACCGTGTGCGAATGCGGCAATCGCCTGGGCACCGCCGATGCCATAGACCTCCTTGACGCCCAGCAGCTCCGCCGCTGCAAGAATCACCGGGTGCGGCAGTCCACCGAATTCCTTCTGCGGCGGCGATGCCAGTGCAATGGACTGAACACCGGCCGCCTGTGCCGGCACCACATTCATGATGACCGACGAGGCGAGGACCGCGAGCCCCCCGGGGACATAGAGCCCCACCCTGCCAACCGGCACCCACCGCTGGGTGAGGGCAGCTCCAGGGCGGATGTCGACGACGACATCCTGCGGTCTCTGCGCAAGGGCAAAGACGCGGGCGCGGTCGATGGACTCCTCCAATGCCGCGCGCACGTCGGGCGAAAGCGTCCGAAGTGATTCACTCAATGCCTCAGCCGGCACCCGCGGGTGGAACTGTTCAACGCCGTCGAACCGCTGCGCCAGTTCGCTGAGTGCGTCGAATCCGCGCGTCCGGACAGCAGCAATGATCTCTTCGACGCGCGAGGCGACCGAATCAAACGAAGACGTGGTGCTCCGCGGCATCGCGGCACGGAGTGCCGCAGTGGATAGATCCGTCCCGCGCAGGTCGATCGTGCGGAAGGCGTCGAATGATCCGGGGGCGGTTTGAGCAGTCACAGCCGCAATTCTACCGGCGGCTGCCAGGGCTCCTGCCCACGACGGAAAGGTGACGCTAACGATTCCGACGGATGAGCAGGAGCCCAAGCAGCGAGGCCAGGAAAACCACCAACGCTGCGGCTGCAGGCCAGACCAGCGCCACACCGAGCGAACGCAGCACAAACGGAAACTCGCCGTCGCCGCCGGAGAACAGGGCTCCCAGCCCTTGCCCAACCAATACAGCAAGGACGGATCCCAGCATGCTTCCCCCCACGGCGGCGCACACACGCTGCCACGCACCCGGCAGGTCGATGCGGTTTGTCAGGAGCCACCCCACGACGACGCCGGCCAGCAACTGCAGGCCGCCGAGCACAAGGTCCCGGATCAGCCAGGACTCAGCGTTGGCCCGGTCGCCATAGAGTCCCCCGCCCGGGGATGCGAACCACCAGAGGACGCCGAGCACCGGTCCGAGCACAGTCGTTGCCGCGGCCCACCAGAGCAACGACGACGGCGGCACCGCCGTCTCCGCGGCGGGACCGGCATAGACCGCTGGTGGATACGTACCGGGCTCCGCCGCTGATTCCTGCATACGTTTCATCTAACCGTTCCTCATCTGTACGAACTCATGCATCGAGGCACGTTGGTCCAAGCAGCACTTTGAGGTCCCCGAACAACGCCGGCGTCGGGTTGACCCGAAGGTCAACAGGCAGCGATAGCACTGACATCTGGCGTTCCTTGCGGACATGCAGCCGCACCTCCGAGTTGCCACGGTGCTGTCTCAGCACTGAGCCGAGTTCATGGATTACAGGTTCGGTAGCCCTGTGGTGCAGCATGGAAATGACCACCGGGCCGGAGTGGCCCTCCGTCAGATCCGGAACGGAGAGTTCCTGCGCGTTGAGGGTGACCGCGCCGTCGTCGCGCCGTTGCAGGCGTCCGCGGACCACCACGATCAAATCCTCCTCGAGTACGGACGCGATCGGTCCGTAGACCTGTCCGAAGAACATCACTTCCATCGATCCGCCAAGATCTTCAATTTCCGCCCTGGCGTAGGCGTTTCCGCTGTTCTTGGCGATGCGGCGCTGGAGCGAGGTGATCATTCCGGCAATGGTCACGGGGGCGCCGTCGGCGGGGCCGTCTTCGCCGATAACGGAAGTGATGGCGGAATCAGCATGTTGGCTGAGCAAGCCTTCCAGGCCCTGGAGGGGATGGTCGGATACATAAAGGCCCAGCATGTCCCGCTCGAAAGCGAGCTTGTCCTTTTTTGCCCATTCCGGCAGGTCCGGAACCTCGACCGAAAGCCCGGTTCCGACGCCCGGATCATCGAAGGCGCTGAAGAGATCGAACTGGTTGGCGGCTTCATTACGCTTGAGCACGACGACGGAATCCACGGCTTCCTCGTGGATCATCGCCAGTGCGCGGCGGGGATGACCCAGTGAGTCGAAGGCACCGGCCTTGATAAGCGACTCGATTGTCCGCTTATTGCAGACGACGGCGGGCACCTTCTGCAGGAAGTCGGAGAAGGATTCAAACGCGCCCTTCTCCTCCCGAGCAGCCACCATCCCGCCGACCACGTTTGCGCCGACGTTGCGAATTGCGCCCATCCCGAAGCGGATATCAGTCCCGACCGGAGTGAAGTTGACGCTCGACTCGTTGACGTCCGGGGGCAGCACTGTAATGCCCATCCGTCGGCACTCGTTGAGGTAGATGGCCAGCTTGTCCTTATCATCGCCGACACTGGTCAGCAGGGCGGCCATGTATTCGGCAGGGTAGTGCGCCTTGAGGAACGCGGTCCAGTAGGACACCAGTCCGTAGGCCGCGGTATGAGCCTTGTTGAAGGCGTAGTCGGAGAACGACTCAAGCACGATCCAGAGCTTGTCCATAGCCGATTGTGAATAACCGTTGGCCTTCATTCCGGCGAAGAAGTCCGCTTGCTGCTTGTCCAGCTCGGACTTCTTCTTCTTGCCCATGGCGCGGCGCAGCATATCCGCCTGGCCCAAGGTGAAGTTCGCCAGCTTCTGCGCGGCCGACATGACTTGCTCCTGGTACACGATCAGGCCGTAGGTGCCGCCGAGAATCTCCTCCAGTGGTCCCTCGAGTTCTGGGTGGATCGGCTCGATCTCCTGCATTCCGTTTTTGCGCAGGGCGTAGTTCGTATGTGAATTCACGCCCATGGGACCAGGGCGGTAGAGAGCGAGGACCGCGGAAATGTCTTCGAAGTTGTCGGGGCGCATGAGCTTCAGAAGCGAACGCATGGGCCCGCCGTCGAGCTGGAAGACGCCAAGGGTGTCGCCACGCGCCAGCAGCTCATAAGACTCCCGGTCGTCGAGTTCGAGGTCTTCCAGAACGAGGTCCTCGCCCTGGTTGGCCTTGATGTTCTCAACGGCGTCGGTGATGATCGTCAGGTTCCTCAGACCGAGGAAGTCCATTTTGATCAGGCCGAGGCCCTCGCACGTGGGGTAATCGAACTGCGTGATGATCTGGCCGTCCTGATCACGACGCATGATCGGAATGATGTCGATCAGCGGGTCGGAGGACATGATGACCCCGGCCGCGTGCACACCCCACTGGCGTTTCAGCCCCTCCAGTCCCAGGGCTGTCTCGAATACCTTCGCAGACTCGGCATCGGTCTTCAGGAGTTCCCGCAGTTCCTCGGCCTCCGAGAACCGCTTGGCGTCCTTGTTGTGCACGTCCGCCAGTGCGAGGCCCTTGCCCATGACGTCCGGCGGCATGGCCTTGGTGAGGCGCTCCCCCGTGGAGAACGGATAGCCCATCACACGCGAGGAGTCCTTGAGTGCCTGCTTGGCCTTGATGGTGCCGTAAGTGACGATCATGGCGACGCGCTCGTCGCCATACTTTTCAGTTACGTACCGGATGACCTCGGAACGGCGGCGATCGTCAAAGTCCACGTCGAAGTCCGGCATGGAGACGCGCTCGGGGTTGAGGAACCGCTCGAAGATGAGGCCGTGCTTCAGGGGGTCCAGGTCGGTGATGCGCATGGCGTACGCCACCATGGAACCGGCACCGGATCCGCGCCCGGGACCCACCCGGATGCCGTTGTTCTTGGCCCAGTTGATGAAGTCCGCCACAACCAGGAAGTAGCCCGGGAAGCCCATCTGCGTGATGACGCCGACCTCGAACTCCGCCTGCTTCCGGACGTCATCCGGTACGCCGGCCGGGTAGCGGTACTGCAGGCCCGTCTCGACTTCCTTGACGAACCAGGACTGCTCGTTCTCACCCTCGGGAACCGGAAAGCGCGGCATGTAGTTCGCCTTGGTGTTGAACTCGACGTCACACCGCTCGGCGATAAGCAGCGTGTTGTCGCAGGCGTCAGGAAAGTCACGGAAAATTGCCCGCATCTCGGCCGGCGACTTGAGGTAGAACTCATCGGCGTCGAACTTGAAACGCTTGGGGTCCGCCATGGTGGAACCAGACTGCACGCACAGCAGCGCCGCGTGCGCCTTGGCATCTTCTGCATGAGTGTAGTGGAGGTCATTGGTGGCCACGAGGGGAAGGCCCAGTTCACGGGCGAGCTTGATGAGGTCCGCCTGGACGTTCCGCTCAATATCCAGCCCATGGTCCATGAGTTCACAGAAGAAGTTTTCGCGACCGAAGATGTCGCGGAAGTCGGATGCCGCCTGAACTGCCTCCCGATACAGGCCGAGGCGCAGCTTCGTCTGGACTTCTCCCGAGGGGCAACCGGTGGTTCCAATCAGCCCTTTGCCGTAGGTCTGCAGCAGGTCGCGGTCCATTCGCGGCTTGTACAGATAGCCCTCCAGCGAAGCCAGCGAGGACATCCGGAAGAGATTGTGCATGCCCTCGGTGGATTCCGACCACAGGGTCATGTGGGTGTACGCGCCCGCACCCGATACGTCATCGCGTCCGCCTCCTCCCCACTTGACACGGGTCTTGTCCGCGCGGGCGGTGCCGGGCGTCAGGTAGGCCTCGACTCCGACAATCGGCTTCACTCCCGCATCACGGGCCTTGTTCCAGAAGTCGAAGGCCCCAAACACGAACCCGTGGTCGGTCGTGGCCAACGCGTTCATGCCGAGCTCCGCCGTATGGCTGAAGAGATCACTCAGGCGGGCAGCGCCATCGAGCATCGAGTACTCGGTGTGGTTGTGAAGGTGGACGAAGGAGTCCCGGGACGAAGCCGGGGCCACTGGGGAGGAGGACGGAGCTGAGGAAACCACCAACTCATTCTAGCGAGCACCGGGGACGCTTCCCGCGCGCCCGCAAGCGGGTGTCGGTCTCAGACCGTTCCGCCGGTCAGCGCATCGAGTGCATATTGGAGGTCCATGGGGAACCCGCTTTCAACGGCTACCCGTTCGCCGCTGCGCGGATGATCAAACGAAAGCATGCTGGCGTGCAGCCATTGCCGGGTGAGTCCGAGTTCCGCCGCCAG
Organism: Arthrobacter sp. Soil782; assembly: GCF_001428435.1. GTDB lineage: Bacteria > Actinomycetota > Actinomycetes > Actinomycetales > Micrococcaceae > Arthrobacter_D > Arthrobacter_D parietis. The sequence goes on along the minus strand of NZ_LMSO01000007.1, from coordinate 81,808 downwards.
CCGGGGGTCCGCCCCATACGTCAGATCACCGGCGCATGGGTGGCGCAGAGCGGAGAAGTGCACGCGGATCTGATGCGTACGCCCGGTCTCCAGGCGGACCTTGACGAGACTTGCCTTCCCGAACGCTTCCTCCACCGCGTAGTGGGTCACCGATGGACGGCCGTCCTCCATGACGGCGAACTTCCAGTCGTGCGCCGGGTGGCGGCCGATGGGCGCCTCGATAGTTCCCTGGAGCGGATCCGGCAGCCCCTGGACCAGCGCGTGATACTGCTTGTCCACGGTCCGCTCCCGGAAAGCCTGCTTGAGCACGGTATAGGCATGCTCACTCTTGGCAACCACCATCGCTCCGGATGTCCCAACGTCGAGTCTGTGGACTATACCTACCCGCTCCGGTGCACCTGTCGTGGAAATCCGGTACCCGGCAGCCGCCAACGCTCCCACGACAGTGGGTCCCACCCATCCAGGGGACGGGTGAGCCGCAACTCCCACCGGCTTATCGATGACCACCAGGTCATCGTCGTCAAAAAGGATGCCCATTCCGTCAACCGGCTCGGCCACGATCCGCAAGGGATCGATTTCCTCCGGTACGACGACGGTGAGTGATCCGCCCGCGACGGCACGGGTTGACTTCTGGACGGGTGCACCGTCCATGGTGACGTTCCCGCCGCTGCACCATCCGGCAGCGACCGAACGGGATACCCCGGTCAACCCTGCCAACACCGCATCGATGCGTTGACCCGCAGCAGGCTCCGGAATGTCGAACGTAGTACTACGGGCGCTCATCATCAGCCACCTCGGCAGTGTCCGGGTCCTCCCGCTCCTCGTTGCTGCGTAGGCCGTCCATGCCGATGCCCCGCAGTGTCAGCAGACAAATGAGAATGACTCCACTGACCACGGCGATGTCCGCGATGTTGAAAATAGCGAAATTCGGCAGCGCGATGAAGTCGACGACATGCCCCTGACCAAATGTGGGCTCACGAAACAACCGGTCCGTGAGGTTCCCTACGGCGCCGCCCAATACCAATCCCAGTGCAACAGCCCAGCCTTTTGAAGCGACCTTACCGATCTGCGTGATGATCGCAATGGATACGAGGGCCTGAATGATGGTGAAGACCCAAGTGATCTCTGTTCCGATGGAAAACGCCGCCCCGGAATTGCGAATGAAATGCCAGCTCAGCACGGGCGGCAGCACCTCGGTGATCTGACCCTCCACCATGGTGGAAACGACCCAGATTTTGGTCAGCTGATCGATGATGTAGGCGACCAGTGCGAATGCAACCAGAAGCAGCGCGTAGCGGGCTCCGATGCGTTTGCCGTGCTTGCGGTGCGACCGGCCCGAATCGGGGCCTGAGACGGAAGGGTGCTCGGTCATGGTGCTTTCAGTTGTACGCGCCGAAGAGGCGGCAGTGGACACTTGGCTCTCTACTCAGGGTACGGCAGAGGCCAGCCGCCGGATAAACCGGCGACTGGCCTCGTGAGCTTAGGATCCTGCTTAGGCGTCTGCAGTTTCAGATGCAACGGAACCGCGGGAATCAAGGTCCCGTAGCTGACCTTCGATGTATGCCTTCAGACGGGACCGGTAGTCACGCTCGAAGCTACGCAGCTGCTCGACCTTGCGCTCGAGGACTGCCTTCTGCTGCTCCAGCGCGCCGAGTACCTTGCGGCTCTTTTCCTGAGCGTCATTGACGAGGCCACTGGCTTCGATCTGCGCTTCGGCGATGATTTTGTCGCGCTGCTCAACGCCGGCGTTGACGTACTCGTCATGAAGCTTCTGCGCCATCGCGAGGACACCCGCCGCAGATTCCGCGGTGCCGCCCTGCTGGACAGGTGCAGCGGCGGCAACCGGCTGGGCAGCCGGGCGCTCCTCAGCCTTCGGTGCCTCCACCTTGGGCTCCTCAGGCTTTTCCTCCTCGCGGACCTCTTCGGTAGCGGTGCTGGCGGCCACCGGAGCAGGGACAGCGGCGTTCTGCGCTGTGCCCGTGGAAACTTCCGAGAGCTGGCGGCGAAGATCGTCGTTTTCCTGGTTCAGACGACGCAGTTCCACGACGATCTCGTCGAGGAAGTCGTCCACCTCGTCCTGGTCATAGCCTTCACGGAACTTGGTGGGCTGAAACCGCTTGTTGACAACATCTTCTGGCGTCAGGGCCATCTGGTCACCTCATATGGATTTAGTCGAAGCCGCCTGTCGAGCAGACCTGACAACGTTACCGAATTGTGGACATGCTTGTGGAGGCAAAACCTCCTGCTTCACACCAATATGTGATTCAGCGTATATCTTTTAGGTCTCGAAAACTAACCGGATCAAGCCGTTGCCAATGAACCTGCAATTGCCTTGAGGATAGTAGCCCCCAGGAACACCACGATGAATGCGAGGTCGAGCGAAACGCCACCCAACCGGAGCGGGGGGATGAGCCGGCGAAAAAGCCGGATAGGCGGATCCGTCACCGCGTACACCATGGATGCAAGAACAAGCGCCAGCCGTCTGGGGCGCCAGTTGCGGGCAAACATTTGAACGGCGTCATAAACAATACGAATGATCAGCGCGAGCTGGAACAGCATCAGCACCAAGTAGATCAGGGCGAAGACCAAGCTCACGTGTCAGTCACAGTCCTCTGGCATGAACGGAATAGTTACGAGTACCAGTAAACAGTGTCAGCTTTGATTGAAGAAACTCGCTTGACCGTCGCTGGTCTTCTGATCCTCCCCGAGGACCTCGATGTAGGACGGCGACAGCAGGAATACCTTGTTGGTGACACGCTCGATCGACCCATGAAGGCCGAAGACGAGTCCGGCCGAGAAGTCCACCAGCCGCTTGGCGTCTCCCTCGCCCATGTCCGTGACGTTCATGATCACAGGAATGCCGTCGCGGAAGCTTTCTCCGATGATCTTCGCGTCATTGTAGGAGCGCGGGTGCACCGTGGTGATCTGGCGAAGCGATGAAGCGTCCTCGCGTGCAGACTGCGCCCGCTTGATAGGCGTGACCGGAGCACGATACTCATCCGGAGCCGCCTTTGCTGCCGGCGCGGCCTCGACATGGCGCTCGTCACGGTCGTAGTCCACGGAGTAGTCCTCATTCCTGCTGTGGGATGTCTTTGGCTCGGGCTCGTAGTGCTCGTCACCGTCGGCGAGCCCAAGGTAAATCATTGTCTTGCGCAGTGCGCCAGCCATGGTTGCTCCTGTCAGTCCTTCGTCCTGCATCCGTCATGCAGAATGTAAAGCAAGGTGTGATTCAACACCGCCCAGGCACCTCCTGAGATTCCCCGCGGTTACAGCGTTGACGCTACCCCACGGGCGGGCGGGCACCGAGGACATCTGAGCCGATGCGAAGGTGTGTCGCACCGGCCGCGACAGCATGTTCAAGGTCACCGCTCATCCCAGCCGAGATGCCGCTTGCCGCCGGATAACGGGAGACGAGCTCCGAGGATAGGTCAGCGAGCCGACTGAAGGCCTCGCGGGGGTCCCCGCCAAGCGGCGCAACGGCCATCACTCCCGCCAAGCGCAAGTGATTGCTGTCATGAATCCGCGCGGCAACTTCAAGCGCATCAGAAGGATGGGCTCCTCCGCGACCGGTGCCCTCGGCTGACAGGTTGACCTGGACGAAGCAGTCCAGCACTGCAGGACGGCCGCGCCTAGTTCCTCCCGCAGACGAATTTGGATGTTCGGCGCGACCTGCCATCGCTTTTTCCAGAGCGCGCACGAGGGAGCTGCGGTCGACGGAGTGCACGGAGTGGGCGTAGCCCGCAACCGAGCGGGCCTTGTTGGTCTGCAGTTGGCCGATGAAGTGCCAGCGCAGTTCTGGATCCGGAACCTCCCGGGCTTTGACAGCAGCCTCCTGGTCGCGGTTCTCACCGACGTCCCGAACCCCGAGCTCACGGAGCAGGAGAAGGTCCTCGGGCGGGAAGAACTTGGTCACGACAATGAGCGTGGGCCTGTTCCTGCCTCCGCATGCCGCGATAGCGTCATCAATCCGTTTGTTGACCCGCCTGAGGTTGGCCTCCAGTTCGGCGCGCCTTCCCGTGGTGTCAGGCATCCCGCCACACCAACCCCGCCAGACGGCCCGCGGGCCTGCCTTCCCTCACGGCACGATGAGAGAACAGTCGTTCGTTCTCAAGCGTGCATGGATTGCCGCCCCCGCCAAGATCCTTCACGGAGACCCCCAGTGCCTCAAGTTGACCGCCCACACCGGCAGCGAGGTTGAGAGCAGGCGTCCCCCGGCGTGTGCTGCAAAAAGTCAGCGGCACAGCCTTGACTACCTCCTCGCGCATGTCCTCCGGCACCTCGTAGCACTGGCCACACACGGATGGGCCGATCCACGCGGAGATTGATTCTGCCCCGTGACGCTGCAGTTCAGCGACCGTTCGTGCTGCTATGTTTCCTTCAACGCCTCGTCGGCCGGCGTGGATGACCGCCGTCACGTGGTCACTTTGAGCCCCGAACCCGACGAGCACCACCGGTACGCAGTCGGCAACGAGGACGGCAAGTGGGTCCGTGCCGGTCGGGCTCACCAGAGCATCAGCGTCGGGCACAATGCCGGTTTCTGCCTCTGCTACGACGGTCGAGTGGCTCTGGTTCATGAAATGGAGTGAACCAGGACCAGTTCCGAGTTCAAGCTCCAGCGCCTGCCTGGAACGAACGGCGGCATCCGGGTTGCCCCCGATTCGCGGAGCGAGGTTTCCCGCGCCACGATCAGTGAAGGCAACCCGGATGCCGGGCGCTACGAGCGATGTCCAGAAGAACAACGTCTACTTCAGGAAATCGGGAACGTCCAGGTCATCGGAACGTCCGGTCGAGTAGTCAGGCTCGACGACGGCCGGCAGGTCCACATCGAACCCGGCGTCACCCGGAACATCGTTGCCTCGTCCGTTGGACGAGTGCTGCGACCACGAACCGTAGCCTGCTCCTGCCGCGACGGTCTGCGGAGCCGGTGCGGACTCGCGCCCGATGGCGGGAGCTGAGGCCGGCTTTGCCGCGGGCGCTGCTGGTTGCGACGTGGCATCTACCTGATCGAAACCTGCTGCGATAACCGTGACCCGCGCCTCGTCTCCCAGCGCGTCGTCGATCACGGCACCGAAGATGATGTTTGCCTCCGGGTGCGCAACTTCCTGCACGAGGCGCGCTGCCTCGTTGATTTCGAACAGCCCGAGATCCGATCCGCCCTGAATGGACAGCAGAACGCCGTGGGCGCCGTCGATGGAAGCTTCGAGGAGCGGCGAGGCGATCGCCAGTTCCGCTGCCTTGACTGCACGATCCTCACCGCGGGCGGAGCCAATGCCCATGAGAGCCGAACCTGCGCCCTGCATGACCGACTTCACGTCTGCGAAGTCGAGGTTGATCAGGCCCGGCGTAGTGATGAGGTCCGTGATGCCCTGGACACCCGAGAGCAGCACCTGGTCCGCTGAGCGGAACGCGTCAAGCATGGAAACGTTGCGGTCGCTGATGGACAGAAGACGGTCATTCGGAATGACGATCAGCGTGTCGACTTCATCTCGAAGTGTGTCGATACCGGTTTCTGCCTGGTTGGAGCGCCGGCGACCTTCGAACGTGAACGGCCGGGTCACTACGCCGATGGTCAACGCACCAAGGGAACGCGCAATCCGCGCGACGACGGGTGCGCCGCCGGTACCGGTGCCGCCGCCTTCTCCTGCGGTCACGAACACCATGTCCGCGCCGCGGATGACTTCCTCAATCTCCTCGGCGTGATCTTCGGCCGCCTTCCGGCCCACTTCCGGATCAGCTCCGGCGCCCAGTCCACGGGTGAGTTCGCGTCCGACGTCGAGCTTCACATCGGCGTCGCTCATGAGTAGTGCCTGCGCGTCAGTGTTGATGGCGATGAACTCCACGCCGCGCAGGCCAACCTCGATCATTCGGTTGACGGCGTTCACGCCACCGCCGCCGATGCCGACGACCTTGATGACGGCCAAGTAATTCTGCGGTGCTGCCACGTCCTGTGTCCCTTGTTCGATCTGTGCGCTGGTTGGGTTATGGGCTGGAGGTTCCAACCTTCAACTTGCTAACATTCACCTTCAGGTTGAAAGTTAATGTTATGTCAAGTAGTTTCTTATTGAGACGCTAGGTGCCCGGCCACCGGCATGCAATGACCACTCCCGCGTGTCGGAAAACTCATCGGGTTACCGGCCTCGATGGCGTGCTTACGTCGTAGACGCTCACCGGCGCATCCTGCTGCGGAAGAGTAAGCAGCGCGGCGATGACACGGGCCTTTGCCTCGTTCTCCTCGGCACTCCCCCAGAAAATTGTTTTTCCGTCCGTCAGCTTCAGCTCAACGGAGTCGATTGACTTTGCCGATGCGTGGACCAGGCGCTCCCGGATAGCTGCGGGCAGCGCGGCAAGAACATCGGTAATTGACGAGAAGACTGCACTGTTGACGGCATTCGTACCTCCGTCAATGAGGGGCAAGGCAACGGACTTCCTGTCAGTGACCGTGGTGAGCTGCCGGCCTTCTGCGTCTATGAGGATGTACTTACCGCCGCTCTCAAGGATTGCAACAGGGGTGCGCTCTGTGACAGTCACCCTCAGGGTGGACGGTGGTGCCGCGGCCACGGAGATATTCTCGATCGGAGCGAACCCTTTTAGCAGTGTGCGCACGTCGTCGTCCCCGATCTGGGTCAGAGACGTTCCCATCAGGGGCTCCAGTGCCGCCGTGATCTGGTCCTCCGGTACCAATTGGTTCCCCTGCACCTCGAGGGAACGTACTGCAAGCGCCGGTGAGAACACCAGATAGGCGATTACGCCCGCGACGATCAGCACCGTCGAGATGATGCCCGTCAGCCACCACCTCCTGCGCCGGCGGCCGGGAGGTTCCGGAAAGGCGATGACAGTGCCGTCGTCGTCTTCGCGGTCCAACAGGGCAACAGGTGCTTCTTTCGATGCGGATATTCTGCTTCCCCGCATTCTGCTGGACTGAGGAGGGTACACCTGCTTCTCAGCGGTGATGGTTTCATTTCCCGACGCTGTGTTGGCCGGCGTGGATGCCCTGCCCGGCTTCCGCGGAGGACGTGCTGTCACTGTGGATGCCCCTTTCCTGCAAGGAGGTCAACCAGCAGCGGACCGAAGCGGGTAACGTCGCCTGCTCCGACCGTCAGGATGATGTCACCGCTCTGCGCCGTAACGACCATCTCCCGCAGTGCCTCGTCTGCATCGGGCGCGTACCCGCCCGGAACCGTGAGCCGGTCGCTGATGAGCCGGCTCGTCACTCCCTTCACCGGGTCTTCCCTTGCGGCATAGATGTCAAGCACGCGCACCGTATCAGCCAGTGACAGAGCGCCGGCGAACTCCTTGGCAAACTCCTGAGTGCGGGAGAACAGGTGCGGTTGAAACAGGACGTGCACGCGGTGGTCTCCCGCGACGGTCCGGGCAGCGCCCAGCGCGGCCGCCACCTCCGTGGGGTGATGGGCGTAGTCATCGAAGACGCGCACACCGCCTCCTTCACCCTTAGCCTCGAACCGTCTGGCAGCACCGGAGAAGGATGCGAGGCCCGCGGCAGCAGCAGCCGGATCCACGCCCAACTCCAACCCGACGCTGAACGCCGCTGCCGCATTCAGGACATTGTGCCGCCCGGGCACCCCGAGCTGGAGTTCCTGCTGGCTGTCGAGTCCATCGATAGAGAAGGAAAGGACGCTGTTCGACGTGCTGCCGAGCGCGCGGGTGTTGCTGATTCGAACGTCTGCGCCGGCACAGTAGCCGTAGGTCCGCACCCGGCGGGATCCGGCGATTCGCGCCGCCAGGGCGGCAGCGCCGTCGTCGTCACGGCATGCTACCAACACACCGTCGTCGGCCGGCAGCAGCGCAGCGAACCGATCGAACGATTCATATACTGCAGCAGCGGACCCATAGTGGTCCAGGTGATCCGCCTCCACGTTGGTGACAACGCCAACGTGAGGACGGTAGTTAAGGAAAGAGCCGTCCGACTCATCTGCCTCCGCCACGAAGACTTCCCCATCCGCCCATTCAGCGTTGACTCCAAGCGCCGCGACGTCCCCACCGATCGCAAACGATGGACGGGTTCCGGCGGCCTGCAGCATGACGGTGATCATCGCCGTCGTCGTGGTTTTGCCATGCGTGCCGGCAACAGCAACCACTTTCCGCCCGTCCATCGCGGCGGCAAGCGCTTCCGAACGATGCAGGACGCGCAGGCCGCGCGTTTTTGCTTCAACGAGCTCGGGGTTGGTCTCCCGGATTGCGCTGGAAACCACCACGGTATCTGCGGCACCGACGTTCGCTCCCTCGTGGCCGACGTGCACCGTTGCGCCCAGCGCGGCGAGAGCCTGCAGACCGCGCGAGTCAGCGGCATCGGACCCTGACACCGCTACTGAGCGGCCGAGGAGGACCCGCGCCACAGCGGACATGCCCGCTCCGCCGAGCCCAATGAAATGGACCCGGCCGAGATCCTGGATAACTGCATTCATGAGCGGCCTCCCGCGGCGTCGATGATGAGCTCCGCCATGCGGACGTCCGCGTCGCGCACACCGAGCGGCGCCGCGGCGCGGGACATGTTCTCGAGACGCACAGGGTCCTGCACCAGCGGCAGGGCTTCGGTAAGCAGCCAGTCACCAGTAAGCTGCGCATCCTCGATCATGAGGGCGGCGCCTGCGTCCACCAGCCCCGAAGCGTTTCGCCGCTGCTCACCGTTTCCGTGCGGCAAGGGCACGAACACAGTGGGCAACCCGACTGCCGCAACTTCACAGACGGTTGCTGCGCCTGCACGCGCCAACAGCAGGTCTGCCGCCGCGTAGACGTTCTCCATACCGTCCACATATTCGACCTGCCGGTACCCCTCGACAGCAAGGAGCGCGCCGTCGGGGCCGGGAACCTGCTTGCCGCGTCCGGTGATATGAAGCACCTGTACCTGCGCTGCGTCGTCGACCATTTTTGGCGCCGCTGCGGCGACCGCCCGGTTGATGCTCGCAGCGCCGGAGGAACCGCCGGTCACGATGAGCGTTGCACGATCCGGGTCCAGCCCAAGGCTTACCCGCGCTTTCCGACGGGCGGCCGCCCGGTCCAGGGTGGAAATCTCCCGCCGCATGGGCATGCCCACCCATTGCTCGTCCGGCAGTCCGGTGCCGCGGAATGCCACCGCAACGCTCCGGGCAATACGCGCGCCAAGCCGGTTGGCCAGGCCGGGGCGGGCATTAGCTTCATGGATGGCCACGGGAACGCGGCGGATCCAGGCCGCAAGATAGAGCGGCGTGGACACATACCCGCCAACCCCGACGACGACGTCAGCCTGCGCCGCGTCGATAATCCTCAGCGCCTGCCGCACGGCCCGGACCAGACGGACCGGCAGTTTCAACAGATCGACGGACGGACGGCGGGGCATGGGCACCCGTTCAATCGTTTCCAGCCGGAAACCGGCCGCAGGAACAAGGCGGGTCTCCATTCCTGCGGCCGTTCCGACGGCAAGCACCCGGGCGTCCGGGCGGGCCTCGACCAGAGCTCGTGCAATGGCGAGCAGTGGGCTGATGTGCCCGGCAGTTCCCCCGCCGGCGAGCACGACCGACAGGGCAGCAGATTCAGTCAATGGGTTCTCTTGATCTTTCACTTGTCGCTTGCAGAAGTCTGGTTGGAGCTGACGGCCGGTCCGGGGGTGCCAGGCACGGCGGGCGGCATCCGCCGCGCAAAGGCAAGGAGCACACCGACGGCGGCAAGCGTGAAGGTGAGGGCAGAACCGCCGTAGGAGATGAATGGCAGCGGCACACCGATGACGGGAAGAACGCCCGTGACCATGCCGATGTTCACAAAGGCCTGGCCGATCAGCCACACGAGGATGGAGCCCATGAGGATGCGCACGAAGGGGTCGGTGTAACGCCGTGCCACCCGGAGGGTTGCCACCGCGAGGATTCCGAAAAGCGCGATCACTACGAGGGTACCGATCAACCCGAACTCTTCACCGATGATGGCGAAGATGAAGTCATTGTGCGCTTCCGGGATCCAGTTCCACTTCTGCCGGCTCTGGCCGATTCCCACTCCCCACCAGCCCCCGGACGCCAGTGCGAAAAGCCCCTGGTTCGTTTGAAAACAGGGATCCGTCGCGCTTTCGCAGTTCAATCTGAGCCAGGCCTGGATGCGGGTACTTCGTGTGCTGTTGAGCAGGATGGCGCCGAAAGCGCCGGCAATTCCGAGGAGGCCGACCAGCGTAAACAGCTTCATTGGTGCGCCGGCAAAAAACAGCGCTGCTGCCATGATCATTCCGAGGATGATCGCTGTACCGAGGTCACCGCCCAGCATCACGAGCAGGAGGATGACTCCTCCGAGCGGTGCTACAGGTATGAGCGCGTGCTTCCAGTCACGGATCAGGCCGCGCTTGCGTTCCAGGACAGTAGCGCACCACAACGCGAGTGCGAGCTTTGCGGGTTCTGAAGGCTGAAGAGATTGGTTGCCGATCCGGATCCAGTTCTGGTTTCCGTTGATGTTCTCGCCAATGAGCAGCACCAGTACCAGCAGGACAATCGCGACGCCGAGCCCCGGCCACGCAAGGAACTTGAAAACCCGCGGCCCCAATCTGGACAGGACGAGCATCAGCACCACGCCGAGCACCGCATACATGCTCTGTTTGAAGAAGAAGTCAAAGACGATCGCGCCCTCATCAGTGGGCTCGACCGTGGATGCTGCATTGGCGATCGATTCAACAGACGACGCCGAGAGCACCATCATGAGCCCGATGGCCGTCAGCGCCAGCGTGGCGCCGAGAATCATGTAATAGCTGGAGCCGCTGGTCTGCCGGTCCGAACCCTCGAGAAAGCGCCACATGCGTCCGAAGGCACCAAGAACGCCCTTGCGCTCCGGGCGCGCCGCAATGGCATCCGCCGGAGGATTGCCAGAAGCGTTGACCCGGGACGAGCCCCTGCTGCCGGAGTGTTGCCGCGCCGCCGGCCTCCGGCGCGGATGCCGGGTGGGCGTGCTGACCATTACAACTCCTTAGCGGTGAATCCCTGCCCCTCCACAATCCCGCGAACCGCCTCGATGAATGCGGTGCCACGGTGAGCGTAGGAAGGGAACTGGTCCATCGACGCTGCTGCCGGCGCCATGAGAACAGTGTCGCCGTCAACGGCGATACGCAGCGCTTCGGTGACAGCGGCGCGCATTGCCTGAACGCCGTCTGAACTCGAGTGCTGGGACGGCAGCTCGTCTCTACCAGTGTGACCCGCGGCTGGAACTATCACGGGAACATCGGGCGCGTGTCGGCTGAGAGCAGCGGCTAGGTCAGAACTGTCGCGGCCGATAAGGACAGCCGCCTTGAAGCGGGCTGCGTTATCCCTGACCAGGCTGTTATAGTCGACGCCCTTGGAAAGCCCACCCGCAATCCAGACGACACTGGAGAAGGAGGACAGGGCTGCGTGTGCCGCGTGCGGATTGGTTGCCTTGGAATCGTTGATCCAGAGCACGCCGTCCCGTGCCGCAACAAGCTCGATTCGATGCCCGGACGGCTGGTAGTTACGGATGCCTTCACGCACCGCGGCCGCCGGGACACCCGCTGCCCGCACCAGGGCCGCCGCTGCCAGGGCGTTGGCGACGAGGTGGCGGGGAACCACTTCCCCGAGGTCCGTCACCGAGGCCAGTTCCGCCGCTGAATCCTTCCGCTGTTCGATATACGCACGATCCACCAGCAGACCGTCTACAACCCCGAGCATGCTGATGGCAGGGGTATTGGTGGTGAAGCCGATCGCCCGGCAGCCTTCCTGGACATCAGCATCCTCCACCATCCGCTCGGTGGCCTCGTCTTCGGCGTTGTACACACAGGCCACGCGGGTGTTGTCGTAGATCATTGCCTTGGCCGCCCGGTAGGCTTCGAATCCTCCGTGCCAGTCCACGTGATCTTCGGCCAGATTCAGGCAGACACTGGCGAGCGGCGCGAGGCTCGAACTCCAGTGCAGCTGGAAACTTGAGAGTTCGACGGCGATCACATCGTAGCCCTGCGGGTCCCGGATGGCGTCGAGCAGCGGCGTGCCGACGTTCCCCGCGGCGATGGCGCGGAGGCCTCCGGCGCGGAGCATCGATTCCGCCAAGGTGACAGTGGTTGTCTTGCCATTGGTTCCGGTGATGGTCAACCACTCAGCGGTGGGCCTGCCCCGGCGCACTCGTACGCGCCATGCGAGTTCGACATCACCCCATACCGGGATTCCGGCAGCGGCGGCCGCAGCGAGCAGCGGCTGATCAGGACGCCAACCGGGAGAGGTCACCACCAGTTCGGGCGCTTCTCCGTCCACCTGTGGGAGCGTAGCAGCGGCCTCGGCCCCGAGCAGGACGTCCACTGCCCCGACGATGCGAAGGGTGTCCGCCTTCGCCCTGTTCTCTTCGGAATCCGAGGAGTCGCACACCACAACCCGTGCACCGAGTTCGATCAGCGTGTCAGCGGCAGAGAAACCGGACAGGCCGATCCCCGTTACCACGACGCGTAGCCCTGCCCAGTCAGCGTCCCACGACGTCAGGCTTTCAAGGCGGTCAGAGTTCTCCTGGGCACCTGTACCACTCACAGAAGTACAACCCATTCAGCGTAGAAGATACCGAGCGCGACAGCGACGAACAGTCCGGCAAGGATCCAGAACCGCACAACCACCGTGACTTCCTGCCACCCCTTGAGCTCGAAGTGATGCTGGAGCGGCGCCATTTTGAAGACCCGCTTGCCTCCGGACAGTTTGAAGAAGCCCACCTGGATGATCACGGACAGCGTGATCATGACGAACAGCCCCGCCATGATGACCAAGAGAAGCTGGGTGCGGGAGAGAATAGCGAATCCGGCAATTGCTCCGCCGATCGCGAGCGATCCGGTGTCTCCCATGAAAATTTTGGCCGGTGAGGTGTTCCACCAGAGGAATCCCACCAGAGCTCCGCACATCGCACCGGCGATCAGCGCCAGGTCCAGGGGGTCGCGGACCTCGTAACAGATGTTGGTTGGAACCTCCGGCGATGCGCACCTCTGGTTGAACTGCCAGATGCCCATCAGCATGTAAGCGCCGAAGACAAAGACTGATGCACCGGTGGCCAGTCCGTCCAGGCCGTCCGCCAGGTTCACGCCGTTCGTTGCGGCGGTAATGATGAGAATGGACCACAGAACGAAGAGGATGGCGCCGATAATCGAACCGGCGAATGCCAGGTCGACTGCTGTATCCCTGACGAAGGAGATAGCAGTCGACGCCGGCGTGCGTCCATTCTCATCCGGGAAGTTCAGGGCCAGCACGGCAAACAAAACACCCACCAGGGTTTGCCCGATGATCTTCGCCGGTGCGCTGAGTCCCAGGCTTCGCTGCTTTGAAATCTTGATGTAGTCGTCGAAGAAGCCGACGACTCCCATGCCTACGGTGACCATCAGCAGCAGGAGACCGGACACGGTCGGGCCGTCGGAGCCACCCGCCGCCATCATGATCAGGTGTGTGGCGAAGTAAGCGAGAACAACCGATCCGACGATGACTGCGCCGCCCATGGTGGGCGTCCCGCGCTTTGTATGGTGGGCCGTTGGGCCGTCGTCGCGAATGAACTGGCCGTAGCTCTTTCGGACGAGGAGCCTGATGAAAAGTGGTGTGCCCACAAGTGCAAGAAGCAATGCGGAGGCGGAGGCAATCAACAGCGCAATCACAGCGAGTGCCCCCCTTGGTTCATTGGACCGGGTCCATTCAATTCAGCCTGTGATCCCGGGGCTGCTTCGGGCACCGCCGACGAGTTGTCTGACGCCAATGCTAGCCGATCACCCAGATGGCGGAGACCGGCACCATTCGAGGATTTCACGAGGACAAGGTCACCCGGCTGCAGTTCCCGATCGAGGATTTCCTCGGCCTGGGAGACATCTTGAACGAAGACCGCTTCGTCTCCCCATGATCCTTCCAGCACTGCTCCGGTGTGGAGTGCTTTGGCCCCGGACCCGACAACCAGCAGCTTGGAGATATTGAGCCGGACAACCACCCTGCCAAGTGCATCGTGGGCAGTGATGGAGTCCTCGCCCAGCTCTAGCATCTCACCGAGTACTGCCCAGGTGCGACGGCCGCGCCCCAGCTCGGCGAGCGTCGCAAGCGCCGCACGCATCGACTCCGGGTTGGCATTGTAGGCGTCATTGATCACCGTCACGCCGTCCGGCCTGTCGGTACGCTCCATCCGCCAGCGGCTGACCGCCCGGGCGGTAGACAGTCCGGCAGCGATTCGATCCCCCGGAATTCCGAGGAGGTGGGCAGCGGAAGCGGCCGCGAGGAGGTTGGCGACATGATGCCGTCCGATCAGCAGCGGCCGAACCTCGTGACGACCACCGTCCGGGAGGTGCAGGGTGAAACACGGATTACCTTCGACGGACAGCGTTACGTCCGCAGCACGGACGACACTGCTGCCCGGCCCGTCAAAGGTGGGGTCCTCCGTAAAGAGGACGGTCTGTGCCTGGGTCTGATCAGCCATCGCCAGTACCCGCCGGTCATCACCATTAAGGATGGCCACACCGTTTGAACCAAGGGACCGCGGCAGCTCCCCCTTGGCCTTGGCAATCATGTCGACACCGCCGAACTCACCCGCGTGCGCGGATCCGACGCACAGGACTATTCCGATGTCCGGCTGCACCATGGAGGCAAGGTACTCGATGTGCCCGACGCCGGTGGCGCCCATCTCAATGACCAGGTAGCGGGTGCCGTACTCGGCGGAGAAAACCGTCAGCGGAACCCCAATCTCACCGTTGTACGAGCCGATGGGGGAAACGGTGGGCCCCTCCTGGCGGAGCAGCTGCGCAAGTACGTCCTTCGTGGTGGTTTTGCCCGCTGAACCCGTGATGCCGATGACCGTCAGTGGTGAGTGCGCACGGAGGCGGCGCACCACCTCTCCGGCCAGTCGGCCCATTGCCTCCACGGCATCGGGCACCACCACAGCGGGGAAGTCAGTGCCGGCGTCGTCCATTACCGGCCGCTCGACAAGGGCCAGAACCGCACCGTTCGCGAAGGCACTGGAGACGAAGTGATGGCCGTCTGTGGACTCACCCGGCTTTGCGATGAAGAGACCACCCGGGCGGCTTTCCCGAGAGTCGGTGGTGGCTGAATGGACAACCAAAGAAGGAGCCCCTTGAGCCGACAGGGAGAGCGTTCCGCCTGTGACTGCCGCGATGTCGGCTGCGCTGAATTCAATCATGACGATCTAGGACTCTATCCTGTTGCCGGAAAGCGCAGAGAATCCGTGCCGTGTCAATGCGGCCGCCAGCTCAACCCGGTCATCGAGTGGAAGATTCACGCCCTTGACCTCCTGCCACACCTCATGGCCACGCCCGGCGACAAGGACCACATCGCCTTGCCGGGCAAGAGCCACCGCTCGATCAATAGCCGCAGCACGCGGGAACACCTCGATGATTTCGCACGACAGGTTCTCGCCGTCCCGTGCAACGCGAGCACCCTCAAGCACGTCCGCACGGATGCTGGCCGCGTCCTCATCATGGGGATCGTCATCCGTGATGATAACGACGTCGGCCCGCCTGGCTGCCGTGGCGCCCATGATCGGGCGCTTCGAGACGTCCCTCTGCCCGGTAGCGCCGAAAACCACGATCACACGGGAGCCGGCGTCCGGCACGCGCACCGAGTCGAGCGTAAGCTCCAACGCGTCGGGATTGTGTGCGAAGTCAACAATGGCAGCAGGACGCTCAGCAATCAGCTGCATGCGGCCGGGTACCTGGGTGGTGAACGGATCGTGCGCGTCCGCAGCCCGCTGGAGCGTTTCCGCCTCAACGCCCGAAGCCAGAACCATCACCGCAGCCAGAGCGGCGTTGGCTACGTTGAAGGTGCCGGGGAGGCCGCAGCGAAGCCGCAACTTCTGTCTCTGCGGACCAATGAGTGTGAAGGTATGTCCGAGGCCGGTGCGCTGTATCTCCGAGACGTTCCAATCCGCCTCCGACGCACCGGTCACTGACACCGTAAGCGTCTCGACGCCGGCTTGGTCCGCGATGCGGTGCCCCCAGGAATCGTCGATCAGGACGACGGCGCGGCGGGTCCGGTTCGGCCGGAACAGGGCAGCCTTCGCGGCGAAGTACTCTTCCATGCTTCCGTGGAGATCCAGATGGTCCTGGGTCAGGTTGGTGAAGCCCGCAACGTCAAAGTGCACTCCGTCGACACGACGGTACTCAATGGCATGCGAGGAAACCTCCATGGCAGCAGCTTCGATACCCCGCTCCCTCATCAGCGCCAGGATGCCGTGCACCTGCGGAGATTCGGGCGTAGTGAGGACGGACGGGATGACCGTTTGCCCTACCCGGATCTCGATGGTTCCGATCAGCCCGGTACTCCTGCCGAGCGCCGACTCCAGTGCAGTCAGGAAGTAGGTCGTGGTGGTCTTCCCATTGGTGCCGGTCACACCATAGAGCACGGGACGGCTACCGGCCGGCTGGCTATTGAAAACGACGGCGGCAAGTGGTCCGACGTAATCCCGCACCGGCGCTGCCCGGTACAGCGGAATCCTCGAGCCGCTCAGCGCCGGCTCGGCGACAGCCACTCCCTGGTCATCCGTTAGCACTGCCGTGGCTCCAGCCGCAACGGCTTGACCGGTGAAGTCAGCCCCATGGCGACCCGTGCCCGGCAGGGCAATGTAGAGGTCGCCGGCACGAACTTCCCGGGAATCAATGGTGACGCCCGTGATCGAAGCGGGCGCACCGCCGTCGTGAGGTCCGGTTACTAGCTGCACGCGGGCGAGCTCCGACGGGAGCTCGGCAAGCACCTCATCCATGGTGCGCGGGACGACGGCGTCCGGACGCATGAGCGCAGCGGACTCTTCATTTGTGGACACGTTGGGGCCTGCTTACGCGGTTCAGTACTTGACCGGGTAAGTCTCGGGCTTACCGGTCGAGGGTGGGATGTTGTTCGAGTTCAGAACATACTTCATGACCTTTTGGAAGGACTCCCCCGGAACCAGATAGTACAGGTCACCCTGAGGCCGCTGAAGGGTGACGACGACAATGTACTCCGGGTCCTCCATCGGAGCCATTCCGGCGTAGGAGAGAGTGTAGCCGTCATAGCCGCCCTGTGGACTGGGCGCTTCAGCGGTACCCGTCTTGGAGCCCACCCGGTACTGCTCGAGTGCTCCAGAAGCTCCGGACCCTTCCACCGTGACGGTTTCCAGCATGGTGTGAAGCTGATCCGCCGTCTCTTGGGACACCACCCTTGTACCCTCTGCCTGCGGAACGACGTGCTCGGTGCCGTCTGCATCGATGTAGGCGTCGATGAGGCGGGGCTGCAGTCGGACGCCGTCGTTGGCGACGGCCTGGTACACCATGGCGGTGTGCAATGCGGTCTGCGCGAGTCCCTGACCGAAGAGGACGGTGTACTGCTGGCGTTCATCCCACGAGTCCGGCGTCGGGAGAATCCCTGCCGTCTCGCCGTTGAGCCCCACATTGAGAGGTTCGCCGATGCCGAACTTTCGCAGCCAGTCATAGCGCTGCTGCTTGCTCAGCTGCTCACCGATCATGACCGTTCCGGTGTTCATGGACTTGGCGAAAATACCGGCCGCTGTGCGCTTTTCCGTCCCGTGCTCGAACGCGTCCTTGAACGTCTGCCCGTCCACGGTATAGGTGGGCGGTGTTTCGAACCTGCTGGTCGGTTCGATGATCCCCTCCTCCAGCGCGGCAGCCATGGTGATCAGCTTGGTGGTGGAACCCGGTTCAAAGGAGGCGGTGACTGACAGCGGCTTCCAGAACTCCGGAGCAGTCGCCGCATAGTCGTTGGGGTCGGGCGTGGTTGACTCTGCCATCGCTTTGATGGCACCGGTTTTGGCCTCCACGACAACGATATTGCCCCATTCGGCGTTGTAGTCCTCGACCTGCGCGGCGATGGTCTGCTGTGCGAAGTACTGGAGGTCCTGATCGATGGTCAGGCGCACCGATTGGCCATCCTGTGCGGGCACGTCCTCGTTGGTCGCGTACGGAATGCGGATACCGTCGCCGCCGATCTCGAAGGTGCGGCTGCCCGGTGTCCCCGTCAGCTGTTCCTCCTGGGTGAGTTCGATTCCACTCAGGGCGCGCCCGTCACCGCTCATGAACCCGAGAATCGAGCCCGCTACTGCTCCCGATGGGTACGTGCGCAGTGTCGTGGGGTCGGCGTAGACTCCCGGCATCCCGACGGCGAGCACCTGGTTCCTGATGTCGGGCGTCACCGAACGCGCAACGAAGGCAAACTTGGCGTCTCCGAGGATGGAGGACTTGAGCGTGGCGACGTCCTCTCCAAGGATTGCTGAGAGCTCCTCGAACCCCTGCTCCATGGGGATGTCCTCAACCCGCTTACCGGTCTCCCGGTTGTACCGGTCGAAGGTTTCACCGCCGCTGAGCGTCTGGTCAACCACAATATCGAAGCGCTGCACCGTGTGCGCCAGCTCGTTGCCCTCATCATCCAGGATGCTGCCACGCAGTGCCGGCACCTGCTGGGTAACCAGTCGCTTGTTCAGGCCGACCTGCGCCATTCCGTCGGGGTCGAGGCCCTGAACCTGGAATAGGCGAACCCCAAGGACCAGCAGCAGAATCAGGACAAAGGCCAGTCCGACCCTGAGCCTAGCGGCTCCGAGCGCGACCCGTAATGTTTCATGTTGGGGGTTGTCGGCTGGTGCCACCGTGATTCCTCGCTGCGTTGGTGTACTGCGGTCTCTTACTGTCCGGGCGTAGTCTGCGCCGGTGCGGGGATTGTCCCGTCGTCGACGGTCGCTTCCGGTGCGGCGGCCGCGTCCGGTACGGACGGTTCCGCCGGTGCGGACGGTTCCGCCGGCTCATTCGAAGGCGTCGGCGCGGCGGCCTGGCTCGGCACGTTCACGGCAGGTGCCGGCACGAGAACTGGCGGTACATCCGACTCCTTGGCTGGCTCAGGGCTTCCGGTGACTGCCAACGAATTTACATCAATGGTCCCGAAAGTCGGGGAGGCCACCATGTCGAGTTCGTGCGCCGCTGATGCGAGGTTCTGCGGTGCGCGGAGGTTCTCCAGCTGCTGCGTCAGCGCCTGGTTCCGCTCGGCAAGTGCAACCTCTTCACCGCGCAGTGAGACCAGTTTGTACTGGCTGCTCGAGACGGAGATGTTGAGCATGAGCACCACCACCAGGGCTGCTATCAGTGCGGCCATGGAGAACACAGCGAATGGGACCCGGCCACGCGTGGGTGCGGCCGGGACCACCGAGAGTGGGGTCCGGCGTCGTTCCCGTCCCGGTTGCACCGCGGGACTGGACACTGCCGGGTGCTGCAGCGCGCGGGCGGTGTTTCCGGCTACTGCGCCGGCCGCTGCATGAGCGCTGTGACGCACAGACGGCCTTTGCTGCACTGATTGGCTCATCTCGCGTTCCTGTCTGTTGTGTTGGATCTGGTGCGTTCCACTGCCCTGAGCTTTGCCGATGCTGCGCGCGGGTTGTCAGCGATCTCCTGGTCGGTAGGAGCCTCAGTGCCCTTGGTCAGTGTCTTGAGGTAAGGCGTGTGTTCCTCGAGCTCCACCGGGAATCCGACGGGTGCGGACGATCGCGTTCCCGCGGAGAAGGCGGCTTTCACGATCTTGTCCTCTAGGGAGTGGTAGGACATCACAACCACTCTTCCCAACACGTCCGTCGATTCGAGTGCGGCAGGAATAGCACGCGTCAGCACGGTGAGCTCTTCGTTGACCTCAATACGCAGAGCCTGAAAGGTTCGCTTCGCCGGATGACCTCCGGTCTTGGCCGCGCCCGCGGGAACAACTGAGCGGATTGCCTCGACCAGCTCGCCCGTCGTGGTGAACGGCTTTGCGTTCCGTGCCGAGACGATTCCGGACGCAATCCGTCCTGCGAACTTTTCCTCGCCCCAAGTACGGATGATGCGCCGCAGCTCATCCTCGGAGTAGGTATTGACAACATCCGCGGCGCTCTGCCCGGTGCTCGTATCCATCCTCATGTCGAGAGGGGCGTCATAGGAGTAGGCGAATCCGCGGTCTCGCTCGTCCAGTTGAAGGGATGAGACCCCGAGGTCGAAGAGCACACCGTGGACCTGTGCGATGCCGAGGTCCTCGAGGACAGAAGAGATTTCGTCGTACACCGCATGGACGAGGTCGGTGCGGTTCCGATACGGTGCCAACCGCTCTCCGGCAAGCCGCAAGGCCTGCCGGTCGCGGTCGATACCCACGAGGTGAAGTTCACTGAACCGCTGAAGCAGTGCCTCGGAGTGACCACCCATGCCGAGGGTCGCATCGACGACGACGGCCCCCTCACCGGCGGCCTCGATCGCGGGAGCGAGGAGATTGATGCACCGATCCAGCAGAACGGGAGTATGCCGCTCCTGAGTGGGACGCTCCTCCCCCATTCACCCGCTCCTTCCTGCTGTCCTGTTCAGGCTGAGCCTGCGTGAATCCGTTGCCGTGGTACTTCAATCAGATCCCCATCCGCTCCGGGCTTCCGTCTGCCTGGCTCCGGGGAAGGTGATCCAGGTAGTCGGCCGGCTGGGCGGCTGGAGGTCTCATCGAAGATCCTCGGTCAACTCGGTCTTGCTGTACTGCTCTGTGTCCCGCTTGTTGCAGCTGTCAGATAATTCCCGGCAGTGCATCTTCGTCTGTTTCAGAGAAGGCGGTTTCCTTCTCTTCGAGGTAGTCATTCCAGGCGGTTGCATCCCAGATCTCCGCGCGGCTTCCCGCTCCGATCACTGCGAGCTCCCGGTCCAACCCTGCGTAGGTCCGCAGCATTGGGGGGATGGTTACCCTGCCCTGCTTGTCCGGAACCTCATCCGAGGCACCCGACAGAAATACCCGGATATAGTCCCTGGACTGACGCGATGAGATTGGCGCCTCACGCATCTGCTCATGGACCTTGACGAACTCCCGCTGGCTAAAAACGTAGATGCAGCGCTCCTGCCCCCGGGTCAGAACCAAACCCTCGCTCAGCTCGTCACGGAACTTGGCCGGAAGGATCAACCGTCCCTTCTCGTCCAACCGCGGCGAGTGTGTTCCGAGGAACATTCGCCACCGCCCGTCCGTCATGAGAGCCAAGCGCTGCCACTACGCTCTTATAGCCTCCACTTTACTCCACAATCCTCCACAGTCAATGTCCCTCCGAGCGTTTCTCGATTCGCTCGCCCGGAAAATTCGCGTAGCTGTGCGGTATCCGGCGTGTGGTGGAGAGTGGAGGGTAATTGGGGTCAACAGGGTCAGGGATTGATCAGTTCCGGGTCGAACCGCATTAAATGCCGCAGGACCAGCCTTTCGGCTGGCCCTGTGGGGGAAAGTGGAGGAAGTGGGTGGTTTAGGGTTGGTCCCGTTTGCGCTCGTCCCACTTTTCTTCGAGACTGCTGAGGAAACTGCCACGCGGAGAACTGGAGGCCTTTGCAGCTTTACCGGCACCAGGGGCCGCGCCGTCCAGCTTCGACCTTGTGGTGGCGTAGTACACGCCGGCACCCATGATGAGGAAACCCGCCACTCCTACCGGGATGAACTGATTCCAGATGCCCAAAAGCAGGACCGCCAAGCCGGCGACGGTCACAAGCGATCCGAGCACGATGCGGCGCGTGGACATCGAGCGACCGGTGTTTGATGCCATGGAGTGGGCGAACTTGGGATCGTCGGCATGAAGCTGTTGTTCCAACTGGTCAAGCAGCCGCTGCTCGTGTTCCGAGAGTGCCATCACTGCCTCCTTGCTACTAATACCGAATCCCTCAAACCCAACAACGAGTTCAGCCGTGAACTGGTTCCCGGCTGCTGCCGCCGCGATGCGCTTCAGCATGCTGATCTGAGTGGGTCAACGCCTAATTGATCCCTACCGCTAAGGATAGTTTGCAATCACCTGAAGGGAAAGCCACAGTCACGCGCCGGCAGGCCCCTGCCCGCCGGCATCCCGGCGTTTTGGTTGCCCGTCGGGAGGGTGCTCGCCCCTCGTACCGAACGGCGGTTTGAGCAGCCGCGCAGGCAGGACCATCGACGCACCAAATTTGCCGTTCACCTTGTCGAGTACCTGCTCGGCGAGGCGCCAATTGTCATCCTGGCGGTCGATCGTCAGCTGATGTGAAGTGCCCGCAGCGCCTTCGAGCCGCTCCGTCCGGATTCCGATGAGCCGAACGCTCAGCGGGCGCTCACCCAGCGATTCCAGGAGCTGACACGCAGCCGCATATAAGGCATGCGCGCTGTCTGCAGGTTCGGGGAGGCGCCGTGACCGGGTCAGGGTGGAGAAGTCAGCGTAGCGAAGCTTCAGTGACACCCCTCCTGTCTGCAGCCCTGCGGAACGAAGGCGCGTGGCCGTGCGGTGCGAGAGGCGAAGCAGTTCAGCCCGAAGGAGATCATCGTCATCGACATCGGATGCAAACGTTTCCTCGGCACCGATACTTTTCTCCTGCCTGCTGACGGTTACCGGACGGGGGTCCTGCCCCCAGGCAAGCCGGTGGACATGGGCACCGGTGGCGCCGAGAGTCCGCTGGAGGACCGACACGGGAGTGCGCGCGACGTCCTCCACGGTCCTGATCCCCAACCGTGCAAGAACCTCCTGGGTTTTGGCGCCTACACCCCAGAGCGCCGACACCGGAAGGGTGTGGAGATATTCCACGGTTCGCGCCGCTGGAATCAGCAGCAGCCCGTCCGGCTTCGCGCGGGTTGAAGCAATTTTCGCAACAAACTTTGTGGAGGCAATACCCACGCTCGCCGTTATACCAAGTTCCCGGTGGATCATTGTTCGGATCAGCTCGCCGATTGTCCTGGGTGAACCCAGTCGCCGGATCGACCCGGCGACGTCGAGGAAAGCCTCATCGACGCTCAGCTGCTCCACCATAGGTGTGACTGAGCCGAAGATTTCCATGACGGATGCCGACACCTCGGCATAAAGGTGGTGGTGCGGTTCGAGGACAACGGCATGGGGGCAGAGCCGCAGGGCGTTGGCCATGGGCATCGCGGAGCGCACCCCGAACCGCCGTGCTTCGTAGGAGGCCGACAGCACCACCGACCGACCTGACGGCGAGCCGGCGATAACAGCCTTGCCCTGCAGGTCTGGGCGGGAAAGCAACTCCACTGAGACGTAGAAGGCGTCCATGTCCACGTGGAGGATTGTGCAATCCGCGTCCTCGATTCCCGCGAGGTCGGAACGGACGGGCATGCGAACCATCCTACTGCTGCGCGCCCACGGAATCGGTGGGCGGGACACTCCTGTTGCAGCTTCGCCTGGGAGGGCAGCACCTAGACTGAGCCTATGACTGACGGTATCGCTGCTCTTTCCACTCCTGTGCAGGATGAGCAGGATCGCTTCAGGAAGTCGCTTACCGAAGCTACCTCCCGCTTCCTCTCAGCGCAGCGGTCCATCCTCGAAACGGTGTCGTCCGACAGTGCAGTGCTTGTCGATGCGATAGAACGGTTGGCCTCCGGTGGCAAGAAGATGCGTCCGCTGCTGTGCTACTGGGGCTGGCGAGGCGCCGGAGGCGCAGCGGATGACGACGGCGTCGTTCTGGCGGGCATGTCCCTGGAACTGTTTCAGGCAGCCGCGCTCATTCATGACGACATCATTGACCGCTCGGATCTCAGGCGCGGAGCCCCCAGTGTGCACAAACAGTTCGAGACCCTTCATGACGACGGCGGCTGGCATCTGGATGCCGGACATTTCGGAACCGGCGCTGCGATCCTCGCGGGTGACCTGTGCCTGTCTCTCAGCGAAGAAGCATTCGCTTCGATCACCGCCGCACCTGAGCGAACCGCTGAAGCCCGCGCAATCTTCAACAGGATGCGCGCTGAAGTCATGGCCGGCCAGTATCTGGATCTCCTGGAGGAGGCAGTCGGGCCGGATCGGCACCCTGATGTTGCGGTTCAGCAGGCTCTGAGCATCGTGCGCTTCAAATCCGCCAAATACTCCACGGAGCATCCGCTGTGCATTGGGGGCGCTCTCGCGGGAGCATCGCCGTCGTTGCTTGCCGGCTACTCCGGCTTTGCGCTCCCCCTCGGGGAAGCTTTCCAACTGCGGGACGATCTCCTGGGCGTGTATGGCAACCCGGCGCTCACGGGCAAGCCCGCCGGTGATGACCTGCGGGAGGGAAAGCGAACCGTGCTGATTGCCAGGGCGCTGCAGGCTTGCAGCGCAGACCAGGCCAGGACCCTAAATGCCGGCCTTGGCCGAGAGGGCCTGAGCCAGGACGAAGTGCTGGAACTGCAGCGCATCATTGACGCAACAGGTGCCCGCGATGAGGTGGAGGCGTTGATAGCCGCACGTGCCCGCGCCAGCTACAAAGCGCTGGAGGCACTCCCCCTCGATCCGCCCTGCAGGGACGCGCTCTCCGTTCTTGCGGAAGCTGCCGTTACGCGAGTGGCCTGAACAGGGCGGCTACCACGCCGAGGATTGCGCACGGCGGCGGATCTCGGTTTTGCGCCCCGCTTTCAGCGCATCGACCGGTCGGCCCGGCAGAGACTCGTCTTCCGTGAAGAGCCAGCGAATGATCTCCTCATCCGAGAACCCTGAGTCGCCGAGTACAACGACCGTCCCCTTGAGGCTCTCCAGTACGTGCCCGTCATCGATAAATTCCGCAGGCACTGAGCGGATTCCACGATCAGTAACGCGAACCGACACCAACGCCCGCTCATTGATGAGTCCATGAACCTTGGTGATGGACAGATCAAGCGCTTCCGCGACATCGGGAAGGGTGAGCCAGCTGCCCACGAGGTTCTCCAGTGTATTCACGCCCTTAAGCGTGCCATGCCTTGCTGCCCTAACTCCACTCAGCAGCTGCAGTCAGGATGGAATCACCGACGCGCCGAAACTGCGCAAATACTGAGACTTTTTGAACTGTTGTGGTAAACGACCCATGGTGTAGATTCACATAAGTCACACAGGTAACAGTAACAACTTGTGTATCAACTGCACCATGGGGTTCGGGGATTACGGCGGCATCGACTGTTGCTCCCTGCCCTGCCATGCGGCCCAGCCCGCCATTACAGATGAGGACAGACCATGACCGCCCAGCGCCCGTCATCGCCGCTGAACGTGCCAGCCGCCTGCACCACGCCTTTCCGAAACCGTGGAATCGGTATCGCAGTGTCTTCCGCAGCGATACCCGCCGTCGTTCTTTCGTCGCTGGCACTTGCAGCACCGGCAGCCGCCGCGCCGGCCGCAGGCCATAGCGCGTACCAGCCGTTGAAGACCATGCCGGCCGCTGCCAGTGCGGCTGGCGCGGCCGGCGCCATGATTCCCGCTGCCCTGGTGGCAACGCAGGTACCGCGGATTGTTCCCATGCAGAACAGCGCCACAACGTACGTGGTCCGTGCAGGAGACACCATCAGCGGCATCGCAGTCCGTCACGGGCTGAGCATGCACGCGGTCCTGAAAGCGAACGGGTTGAAGGTCAACTCCATCATCCACCCCGGCCAGAAGATCAAGCTGGCGGGTTCGTCGGCATCTGAGGCTCCGGCAAAGCAGACTGCTCCGCCCAAGCGGCAGTCCTCCGCAACGTACACAGTGAAGTCCGGCGATACTCTGGGAGCAATCGCTGCCCGCCACGGTGTCAGCCTCTCGTCGGTTCTGACGGCAAACGGGCTGTCGATGACGTCCATCATCCACCCGGGCCAGAAAATCAAGCTCTCGGGTTCATCCGCAACGCCGGCGCCGGCGCCCAAGGCGACAGCCCCCAAGCCGTCAGCTCCAAAGCCCGCCGCATCGGCATCCGGAGCAACTTATGTGGTGAAACCAGGTGACACGCTGGGTGCGATCGCTGGCCGCCACAATGTGAGTCTGGGATCCATCCTTTCGGCGAACGGGCTCTCCATGAGCTCGATCATTCATCCTGGCCAGAAAATCAAGCTGACCGGCGGGTCGAGCGTTGCTGTTCAGACAAGTCCGAAGCCCGCAGCACCGAAGCCGTCCGCCCCAACGGCCGGCGGCTCGTACACGATCAAGGCCGGTGATACGCTCGGCGGCATCGCCGGCAGGCATGGAGTCAGCCTCAGCGCGCTGCTCTCCGCCAACAAGTTGAGCGCCACCACCATCATCTACCCCGGAAAGAAGCTTACGATCCCCGGTGGGTCCAAGGCTGCCCCGGAACAGAAGCCGGCGGACCTCGTTCCATCGACCTTCCTCCACTACACCTACCCGGATGCAGTGGTTGCGGAAGCCAATAAGAACAAGCACACGCTGAACGGCCTTCCGGTTCCCTCGCAGGCCCAGATGAAAGCGATTGTCGCTGACACTGCCCGCAAAATGGGCGTAGATCCAAGCCTTGCGCTCGCCTTCTCCTACCAGGAGTCGGGGTTCAATCAGCGGGCTGTCTCACCGGCGAACGCCATCGGTGCCATGCAGGTCATCCCGATGTCCGGCGAATGGGCTTCCGATCTCGTTGGCCGGAAGCTGAATCTGCTGGATCCCTATGACAATGCAACCGCCGGTGTGGCGATCATCAAGGCGTTGATCCGGACCAGCCCCAACCTGGATACAGCGATCGCGTCCTACTACCAGGGCCAGTATTCGGTGAAGACCCACGGCATGTTCGCAGACACCAAGAATTATGTGGCAGCGATCAAGGCGCACCAGAAAAACTTCCGGTAGGCGACCACCGCCCCCTGCGGGTTCAGCGGCCGGCGCCCGACCGACCTGTGTTGGTGCGGGCGGCGGCCGCTGCTTCACTTAGTATCGAAGAGTGCGGGAGCGGCCGAAGGACTCACTGGTAGACACCGTTGTAGACGGGCGCTATCACGTTCGTTCACGGCTGGCGAGCGGCGGCATGTCGACCGTCTACCTTGCCACCGACGAACGGCTGGAACGCGACGTCGCGCTGAAGGTTCTCTATCCGCACCTCGCAGAAGACGAGCGCTTCCTTGAGCGTTTCGAGCGCGAAGCGAAGTCAGCGGCCAGGCTTTCGCACCCGCACGTGGTCGGGGTACTGGACCAGGGCGTGGAAGACGGACCAGGGCAAAGCGTCGCCTACCTCGTAATGGAGTATGTACCGGGCAAGACCCTCCGGGACCTCCTCACCGAACGGGGACGGCTGACGCCCCGCCAGGCCCTCGCGATTCTTGATCCAGTGGTTGAGGGACTGGGAGCTGCACATGATGCCGGGCTCATTCACAGGGATGTCAAGCCGGAGAACGTCCTGCTGTCCGAACGCGGTGGAATCAAGATTGCCGATTTTGGTCTTGCCCGTGCGGTCTCGGCCGCAACCCATACCGGAACGCTGGTGGGCACGGCGGCCTACTTCCCACCGGAGCTGGTGACAGGCGGAGCCGCGGACGCGCGCAGCGACATCTATTCGGCTGGCATCGTCCTGTTCGAGCTCCTCACGGGCAGGCAGCCATACTCCGGTGAAGCGCCCATCCAGGTTGCGTTCCAGCACGTGAACTCGCGGGTTCCCGCGCCCTCCACGATCGTTCCGGGACTGGCAGAGGACCTCGACGAACTGGTGCTTTGGTGCACCGCGGTTGATCCCGAAGAACGCCCTATCGACGGCAATGCCCTCCTCGGCGAGTTGCGGCACATTCGAACCAACCTGCGCGATGACGAGCTCGACCACGGCAGCGACCACCGCGCCGGTTCGGCGCCAGGCGGCGGAGAAGCAGCGGCCTCCGACGGCGCCGAACGTACGGAGATCATCGGCACAGCGCACTCGTCCACAGACGTAGCGGGATCGCATCCATATCCAACGGAGGTCATCGGTGCCTCGGGCTCTCCGACAACCGTGCTGGGAAACAGTTCCCACCACACCACAGTCCTGGGCTCCACGCCGGTTGCAGGATCGATGCCGCAGCGGCAGCTGGATTCAGCCGCGCGAGAGAAGCTCGCTGCGAGGGACTTCAAGACCTACCGCAAAGAGCAGGCACGGGCCGTACAGCGCCCGGAAAAGACCCTGCGGCCAGGCAATGCACGGCGCAGGAATGCCTTTCTCATTCTCTTGCTCGCACTGCTCGCAGCGCTGGCGGCAATAGCCGGCTGGTTCTTCGGTGTGGGTCCGGGCGCGCTGGTGGCCGTTCCCGATGTTTCCAGCCGCTCAGTAAGCGCAGCGCAGGCATTGCTGGCCCAGGCCGGCCTATCCTCGAGCGCAGAGCAGTCCTATTCTGATTCGGTCGCGGAGGGCCTTGTGATCGCCAGCGAGCCGGAGGCAACCGCTACAGTGAGGCCCTGGGAGGAGATTCAGCTCCTGGTGTCGCTGGGACCGGAACTTTTCGCGATTCCGGAGGTCGTCGGTCTCGCTGAGGCAACAGCGGCGGCCACACTGGTCGCCGCCGGTTTCGAAGTAGGAGAAGTGACGCCGCAGTTCAGTGACACCGTTGCCGACGGCGCGGTGATCGCGACTACTCCAGCAGCAGGTGAACAGGTTCCCGCGGGCACCCCCGTGAGCCTGACGGTTTCACGGGGACCGGAGCCGGTCTCGGTTCCTTCCGTTGTGGGCCTGCCGGAGGAAGAAGCGGTCAGCATCCTGGCGAGCGCCGGGCTGACCCCGGTAATCGAGCCCGCGCCGGTCAATGACATCAACGTACCGGCCGGATCCGTCCTGGCACAGACACCGGCAGAGGGGCAGCTGCCTCCGGGCGGGTCAGTGACGCTGACTCTCTCCGACGGCCCGCGCATCATTGCTGTTCCCGACGTATTCTCCGAACGTGAGGCGGAAGCCATCGCCGCACTGGAGGAGGCCGGGTTCACGGTCAAGGTGAACTACGCCTTCGGCCGCCCGGTGCTGGGCCTCGTTGCCGGCCAGGACCTCACGGGCGAGCATCCCGAAGGATCAACGGTCACCATTACCGTGACGTGAGATCGAAGCACCGGCGAAGGTAGCTGCGCCGGTTAGCGTCGGGACAGCGCCCCGGCCACAAGGAAAGCCATCTCGAGGGACTGCATGTGATTCAGGCGTGGATCACACACGGACTCATAGCGGTCGAGGAACGCTTCCTGATCGATCGGGTCCGCTCCGCCGAGGCACTCCGCGACGTCATCACCGGTCATCTCAACGTGAAGGCCACCCGGGAAGGTGCCGAGTTCGTTGTGTACCTCAAAGAAACCGCGCACCTCATCCATGACATCGTCGAAATTGCGGGTCTTGTACCCGTTGGGGGAAGTGACCGTGTTGCCGTGCATTGGATCAGTGACCCAGAGGACCTTGGCGCCGGAATCAGTCACCTTTGACACGAGGTTGGGCAGCTTCTCGCGGATATTCTTGGCGCCCATGCGGGTGATGAACGTGAGGCGGCCCGGCTCCCTGTTGGGGTCCAGCTTGTCAATGAGTGCCAACGCATCATCCGGCGACGTACCGGGGCCAAGCTTCACCCCAATCGGGTTGCGTACGCGTGACAGGAAATCAATGTGAGCGCCGTCGATATCCCTCGTTCGCTCGCCGATCCACAGGAAGTGTGCCGACGTGTCATAAGGCAGGCCTGTGCGTGAGTCGGTGCGGGTCAACGCGCGCTCATACTCAAGCAGCAGGGCCTCATGGCTGGCGAAGAACTCGACGCGAGTCAAGGCATCAAAATCGGCGCCGCAGGCTTCCATGAAGCGGACGGCGCGGTCAATTTCGCGCGCCAGCGATTCGTACCGCGAGTGGGCCGGATTGGCAGTGAAGCCCTTATTCCAGTGGTGGACGAGACGGAGGTCTGCAAATCCGCCCTGGGTGAAGGCGCGAATCAGATTGAGCGTCGATGCGGAGGTGTGGTACGCCCGCACCATCCGGGAGGCGTCATGACCACGGCTCTCCGGCGTGAAGTCATACCCGTTCACCATGTCCCCGCGGTATGCCGGTAGGGTCACGCCTTCGCGGGTTTCATCGTTGGATGAACGCGGCTTCGCGAACTGGCCGGCCATGCGTCCCATCTTGATGACAGGAAGCGAGGCACCGTATGTGAGGACTACGGCCATCTGGAGGATGGTCTTCACACGAGCGCTGATTCTGTCTGCGGTGGCGCCCTCGAAAGTCTCCGCGCAATCGCCCCCCTGCAGGAGGAACGCCTTACCCTGGGCAGCGGCGGCGAGCCGCTCACGCAACACATCCACCTCACCAGCGAAAACAAGCGGCGGCAGCGTGGAGAGCTCGTCGAGAGAAGATCGGTGAACCGTGGAGTCCTGCCAACTGGGCTGCTGGGAAATTGCCAGCTCCCGCCAGATATCCAGCCCATGATCGGGTGCTGCTGAACGGGAAGCGGAGGTAACGGTTGTTTCGGTCACTACTTAAGCCTAATGGCTATACCCGATGCCGGCGGACTCCCCTGTCATGCGGCAGCACCCGTCCCGTCACATAGCCCGGCTGCCGGAATCGCCCTCGTGCCTTTTCCGTGTTCGCCGGGGTGCGGCAGGAGGGTCCGGCGTCTCATCAGAGGCCTCGCCGGGGTCAGGTCCGATCGTTCTCACTTCACCGGGCAACGGACCTTCGGTACTTGGCGGCAAAGAGGTGTCCGACGACGGCTGAAATACGTCTGCCGGAGCAGAGCCTTCCAGCCGGACGGCGGCCTGACGGGACGGATCCGCGATCCGCTCCGCCTTCTTGCTGGTCTTCCTGCCTGCCGTCTTCGCGCTGGCGAGACGCTCCTTGACGCTGCTGGCGTAGACGTCGACATACTCCTGACCGGAGAGCCGCATGAGCGCATACATGATTTCATCGGTCACGGAACGTTGAATGAAGCGGTCCTCGCCCATCCCTGCATAGCGCCGGAAGTCCATCGGCTCCCCGACGATGATGCCCACACGGCGAATATTCGGGATCCGTCTTCCGATGGGCTGCACCTTGTCCGTACCGATCATGGCAACCGGAATGACCGGTACCCCGGTTGCGAGGATCAACTTGGCGACGCCGGTCTTTCCGCGGTAGAGCCTGCCGTCCGGGCTACGCGTTCCCTCGGGATAGATACCCAGCAACGCACCGGACTTCAGAATTTCTTCTCCTGCCGACAGCGACGTGGCGGACGCGGCGCCCCCGGAACGATCCATCGGCAGCTGGTTTGTCAACCGAAAAAACGCAGCGGTC
Source organism: Arthrobacter sp. Soil782 (assembly GCF_001428435.1). Taxonomy (GTDB): domain Bacteria; phylum Actinomycetota; class Actinomycetes; order Actinomycetales; family Micrococcaceae; genus Arthrobacter_D; species Arthrobacter_D parietis. Next base: position 50,970 of record NZ_LMSO01000007.1, on the reverse strand, counting down.
AGCTTTCCTTTCAGTCCCTTGCCTGTGAAGTACTCGGATTTAGCCAGAAACACCACAGGACGCGGCACTGCAAGTGGAAGGAAGATCGAATCCGAGAAAGATAGGTGGTTGCTCACGATGACAGCTGCACCGGTTGCCGGAATGTTATCCAGTCCCTTGACCCATGGCCTGAACAAGAGATTCACAAGTGGACCAATAAAGATCCTCTTCATGATCCAGTAGAACACTCTGCCAGCCTTCCTGCGTGGATGTTCCGATTACCTGGGAACAGGCAAAACCATGCCTTCCGCAAACGGGTTCTTGGAACACTACTCTACGGGCGGACAGTGTGCGGGACGTCACTGGCAGTCCGCGGAACGCGATGACACCATTGGAATTATGATGGCCGACCCCACTCTCGCAGCGTTCTCCTCGGACGGTTCAGGCAATAACGCACGCATCGGGGTTCTTCTGAGCCATGGCTTCACCGGCTCGCCGGCGAGCGTCGTTGGCTGGGCACGGTACCTGGCTGATGAGGGCTTTGCCGTGCGGCTCCCGTTGCTGGCTGGCCACGGCACCACCTGGCAGGAGCTCGCAAGGACGCCCTGGGAGCGCTGGTACGAGGGGATCGACACGGCGTATCAGGATCTGGCTCGAAATACTGACGCGGTGGTCGTAGCAGGACTGTCGATGGGTGGTGCCCTCGCCCTGCGGTTGGCGGCGCTGGAACCGGTGGCCGGCGTCGTCGTCGTAAATCCCGGCCTCACCATGGGCGATCCGCGCGCCCGGTACGCCGGCGTACTGAAGTACCTGCTCCGCTCGGTCCCCTCGATCGGCAATGACATCCGAAAGGAGGGCATGGACGAGCGGGCGTATCCCCGGACACCGGTCGCTGCAGTCCACCAGCTTGCGCAGCTCTTTCGTGACACCACAGACCGGCTCCCCCAGGTCACCGCACCCACGCTGGTCTTCCGGTCCAACGTGGACAGGATTGTTCCGGAAAGCAGTCTGGAAGTTCTGCAACGGCGCATTGGGAGCGCACACTTGGAGGTAATACGGTTGGAGAACAGCTACCACGTGGCCACCATGGACCATGACCAGGAGCTCATCTTCGAGCGCTCCGCAGCATTCATCGAGCACGTGACAGCAGGTACCACCGCATGAGTTCCCGAGCACAGGACCCCAACGAGTCCACTGACGACGCCGTCTGGCAGGACCTCGTCGCACGGTTGGAAGAGAACCCCAGCAGTGAACTGCCCGAACGTCAGGCATCAGGACCTGCACCCACCGCCGAGGAGCGCGTTCGGGCGATCTTCGACAACCAGCCTGCACCGGCGCCGCCCGGCCCCCGGGATTACTCGGCAGCCGAACACGAGGATGACGGCACGTACCAGCCGCCCGAACCTCCGGCCCTCGGCGTGGGAGATCCCCTCGTGGTGCTGGCCTGGCTGTGCGCGGTCGGCGGCCCAGTAGCGCTCATGCTGATCGCAATGTTCTGGCGGTCAGCCTCCACCACCGTGATGCTGGGAATCATCGCAATCTTCATCGCGAGCGTGACGTTCCTGATTTTCCGCCTTCCGAAGACGCGCGATTACGACGACGACGGCGCGGAGGTCTAGTTCACCGCCGACAGCTCAGCGCCGCTCACTGAATCGTCCCGACGGCGCAGTTCCGTAGGCCCTGCCCAGCAATGGGCGGTATCTGATCCGTGACAGGTCCGCAGCGCCGACAAGGCCGGCGTCCGGACCCAGCGCTGCTGAGGTGATCATGGCGGCGGGCCGGAAGCCGCGTCCGGTAAGATTGCGTTCGAAGGTTCGCCGCGCCGGGTCGATGAGGAGTTCCCCGGCGGCCCCGAGTCCGCCACCGATGACAAAGGTCCCCGGGTCCAGGGCGGCACCGAGATTCGCCAGGCCGAGGCCAAGCCACTGACCGACGTCGTCAATCAACTCCCGGCACACCGGGTCGCCACGAAGCGCCAGGCGTGTGACCACTGCCCCGGTGATGGCGTCGATGTTGCCGTTCACCTCCTGCAGCAGCGTTTGCGCCACCGGTGAATTGGCGGACGCCAGCTCGCGGGCTTCCCTGCCCAGGGCGTTACCCGAGGCGTACTGCTCCCAGCAGCCACGGTTTCCGCACTCGCAGCGATGCCCGTTCGGCACGATGATTTGGTGGCCGAACTCCCCCGCCACGCCGTGGCGTCCGCGCTCAAGCACACCGCCCATGATCATTGCGCCGCCTATTCCGGTGCCCAGCGTGATAAGGACGAGCCGCGGTTCCCCACGCCCTGCACCGAAACGCCATTCGGCCCAGGCTGCGGCGTCGGCATCATTGAGCACGGTGACGCGCCGCCGCAGCGCCTTCTCCAGGTTCGCTCTCAATGGTTCGTTGCGCCAGGCAAGGTGCGGGCTGAACAGGACCGTCCCGTTGTCGAGGTCCATCCACCCGGCGGCGCCGATCCCGACTGACCGGATGCGGCGACCGCTTCCCAGCTCCCGCACCAGGTCCACGATGACTCTTTCCACTGCACGCGGATCCTGGCCGGGAGTTTCCCTGCGGGCAGAGGCCACGATGGTGCCGTCCGGATCCACGACCCCGGCTGCAACCTTGGTCCCGCCGATGTCGATGCCGATGGCAAGACCCCGTGCACGCAACGGGCGCGCCGCGTAACGGGAGCCGGCGGCCAGCGGCGATCCAAGGGGTTGGCGGCTTCCGCCGCCGAAACGGTTTCCGCCTGCCGTGGGACGCTCTTCTCGTTCCGTCTGCATGGGTACCGGCCTCCCGCCGTCGTTCTGGGACTGCGCCGCGTTGCTGACTGCGGTTCACCGTTACCGTTTTGTACATTACTGGAGAGTAAGAGCTCCCGGGAAAAGCTATAGGCTAGGGCCACTCACAGGATGTGATGAAGATCAAAGGAGATTCCCGTGCGCGAATTCAGCGTTCCGGTCAAGGTGAAGGTCCCTCGGGACAACAACACTACGCACCTCGTGGTGAAGCAGGCGGAAAAAGCCAGCAATCCCGCCCTTTTTGCCACGAAGGACGCCTCAGGGCAATGGTCCGATATCCGCGCAACGGACTTCCTTTCCGATGTTCGCAGGATCGCAAAGGGCCTGATGGCGTCAGGTGTGGAAGCGGGAGACCGCGTCGCGATCATGGCGCGTACCCGGTATGAGTGGGCTCTGGTTGATTTTGCCGTCTGGTTCGCGGGGGCTGTCTCCGTACCTGTATATGAAACGTCGTCGCCGTCGCAGGTCGCTTGGATCCTTGGTGATTCCGGTGCAGTCGCTGCTTTCGTGGAGTCCGGCCGCCACGAGAACGTGGTGCGTCAGGCAGTTGCCTCGGAGAATCTGGAGGGGTTCCGCGATGTGTGGCAGTTTGACGGCGGAGGGCTCGATACCCTGCGGAAAGCCGGGGCGGCCATTGATGATGCAGCGCTTGAGGAGCGGCGCCTGATCGCGGGTCTCGACGATGTAGCGACCATCATCTACACGTCCGGGACAACCGGAAAGCCCAAGGGGTGCGAACTGACGCACGGCAACTTCGTTGAGTTGTCGGAGAACGCGGCGGCGGCACTGCCCGAAGTTGCACACGAGGGCGCGCAGACCATCATGTTTCTGCCCCTCGCGCACGTCTTCGCCCGGTTCATCTCGGTGCTCTGCGTTGCCGCCGGCGCCACCGTTGCGCACACACCGGACATCAAGAACCTGCTTCCGGACCTGCAAAGCTACAAGCCGACCTTCATTCTGGCTGTACCTCGCGTGTTCGAGAAGGTCTACAACAACTCCATGCTGAAGGCCGAGGACAACGGCAAGGGCAAGATTTTCCATGCCGGCGTCGATGTCGCGATCGCCTGGTCGAAAGCCGACCAGGCAGGCAAGGTGGGCCTGGGCCTGAAGGTCAAGCACGCTATCTTCGACAAGCTGCTCTATGGCAAAATCCGGACCGCGATGGGTGGCAGGGTCCAGCATGCTGTGTCAGGCGGCGCGCCGCTGGGTGACCGGCTCGGCCACTTCTTCCATGGCATCGGGCTGATGGTGCTTGAGGGGTACGGGTTGACTGAAACCACGGCGCCCATCTCGGTCAGCACGCCGCAGAAGATCAAGATCGGTACAGTGGGTGCGCCGCTGCCGGGCAACGCAGTCAGGATCGCGGACGACGGCGAAATCCTCACGAAGGGCGTCTGCGTCCTGAAAGGCTATTTCAAGCGTCCCGATCTCACGGAGGAAGCCTTCACCGACGGCTGGTTCCACACCGGCGACATTGGGCAACTCGACGAGGACGGGTTCCTGAGCATCACGGGGCGCAAGAAGGAAATTATTGTGACGGCCAGCGGCAAGAACGTCGTCCCGGCACAGCTTGAGGACACCATCCGCGCCAACGCGCTCGTGTCCCAGTGTGTTGTTGTGGGAGATCAGAGGCCGTTCATCTCCGCTTTGATAACCCTCGATGAGGAAGCTTTGCCCGGATGGCTTGAGCGTCACGACCTTCGTGCCGGAACCACGATGGCTGAAGCGGCGAATCATCCCGCGGTCCGCGCAGAAATCCAGGCGCTCGTGGATTCCGCCAATGAGTCGGTCAGCCAGGCAGAGGCGATCAAGGTATTCCGCATCGTTGAGCAGGACTTCACAGAGGCAAGCGGTCATCTTACGCCGTCGATGAAGATCAAGCGCGCGCAGGTGCTCAAGGACTACTCCACGGTGGTTGAGGAAATCTACGCGCAGCAGCGCATGCAGCAGGCGTAGGTTCTCAGGTGGAGGGCGCCTTCAGCGAAAGCAGGGCGTTCTCCACCACCTCGGTCAGCGCAGGGTGAATCCAGTACTGGCCGCGGGCCATGGTGAACGCGTCCAGACCGAAGTGCATTGCCTGAATGATCGGCTGGATCAGGTTCGAGGCCTCGTGTCCCATGATGTGTGCGCCGAGGATGATGCCGCTGTCTTCCTCCGCGAGCACCTTCACGATGCCCGTGGTGTCTTCCATCGCCCACCCGTAGGCGGTTGACCCGTACTGCTGGACGGCCACCGCAACGCGTGAACCCGTTCCCTCCGCGCGTTCCAGTGCCTGCTCTTCGGTAAGACCCACGGTCGCGATCTGTGGCCTGGTGAAGACGGCTGCGGGCACATAACGGTGATCGCTGGTATGCAGGGCCTCCGGATGAAGCAGGTTGTGGGATACCACCCGCGCCTCGTGGTTGGCGACGTGCTTGAGCTGGAAGCGGCTTGAGATGTCCCCGAGTGCCCAGACTCCGGGTACGGGCTTGCCGTCCCTCAGCACTCGCTGGAACGGGTCAACCGCAATCCGGCCGTCTTCGGTTTCGTCGAAACCGACCGCCGCTGCACCCACCCGGTCGCTGTTCGGCGTGCGTCCGGTCGCGACGAGCACGACGTCGGCTTCCACAGACAGAGCGGTTCCGTCAGGTCCAACGACGTTAGCGGTGACTGATCCGTCGGCGTTGGCGTCCACTCTGTTGACCTGGTGTCCGGTAAGAACCTTCCACTGCGCCAGTGCCTTCTCCGTGAAACGTTCGGAAATGGTGTCGTCGAGGGAGCGCAGCATGTGTCCCGACCGCACCGCGAGGGTGACGTCGGTGCCGAGAGCAGAGAAGATGTGTGCGAACTCGGCTGCAATGTACCCGCCACCGATAATCAGCATCCTTCGTGGCTGCTCCTCCAGCCGCATGACCGTGTCCGAGGTGTGGACCTGCGGCAGGTCCAGTCCTGGAATGTCCGGAATCACTGCCCGCGAGCCTGCCGCGACGACCACCTGATCAGCAGTGATCTCGGTGCCGGCGTTCGTTCTCAGAGAGTGGTCGCCGGTGAAACGTACGTCTTCCTCGTACAGGTCAACATGCTGCAGTTCATCGCCCCGGTAGACACGCCCTGCGTCGGAGATGCTGTCGATGCGGGTGAAAATCCGGTCCCGCAGGTCTGTCCAGCGTGTTCCGGTGTGCTGCAGGTCCACTCCGAGGCGGCCGGCCTCGTCAGCTGCACGGGCTAGCTCCGCCGGGTAGACGAACATCTTGGTGGGGATGCAGCCCACGTTCAGGCAGGTTCCGCCGAAAGTCCCGCCTTCGATGATCGCGATTCTTTTGTCATCCCACTCAGGCGTGATGATGGTGTTGCCGGAGCCGGACCCGATAATCGCGAGGTCGTAGTGGGTCACGGGTCAGTGCAGCTGATCTACAACAAGCGCGGCGAGCTCAACCACTGCATCCCTGGTGCGGGTCTGCAGTTTGGAAAGCTCCACGCGGGAGCCCTCGGCGAGATGGCGATCATACGGGATGCGCACAACAGTGCCGACACGGGAACGGAAGTGTTCCTCGATCTCGTTGACGTTGACCTCCGTGCGGTTCCCGGAGGACATGTTGACCACCACGATTGCCTTGGCCACCAAATCATGCCGGCCGTGCGCTTCAAGCCAGGACAGCGTTTCGGACGCAAGGCGCGCCTCGTCGACGCTGCCGCCTGAAACGAGGACGACGGCGTCGGCTTTCTCGAGGGTCCCCTTCATAACCGAGTGCACCATACCGGTGCCGGAGTCAGTGAGGACGATCGAGTAGTACCGTCCGAGGATGTCCGTCACCGCGCGGTAATCAGCGTCATCGAACGCCTGGGCAACAGCGGGATCGGTGTCGGAGGCGAGCACGTGAAGGCGCGAGCCGTCCCGTGCAACATAACTGGACAGCTGCGCGAAGGAATCGACCATGAACCGGTTCTGCACCAGTTGGCGCGCGGTGAAGTCGGCTTTGCCCGGCGACCGATCGGAGAGCGTGCCGCGGTCCGGGTTGGCGTCCATGGCAATGATCCGGTCCTCGCGGATGTCTGCCAGAGCCATTCCGAGCAGGGTAGTCACTGTTGTCTTCCCGACACCGCCCTTGCGGGAAAGCACCGGGACGTACCGGGTCCGCTCCCCCAACCGGACGCTCACCCGGTGCTCAAGCGCACGGCGGATGCGCACGGCGTCCGAATCGCCGAGGTTCAGGTAGCCGAAGGTCCCCTTGTACAGCCAGTACCGCCATCCGCTGATGGGAGCACGCTGCTGTGACGTCAACAGTCTGTCTGCCGTGAGCGACGACGCCGGCTCCGGACCCTCTTCCCTGTTCCGCCGCGCGCTGCGGTCAGGGGCTGCGGGGGTAACAGCCCGAGGGACAGCAGGTAGTTCGCTGCCACGTCCGCCTGACGGCTGCCAACCGGTCAACTCCTCATCCTCGGAGAGCCGGATGTCGCTGTCGGCCAGGGTGAGCTCGGAAGAATCGGTCGGATGTTGTCCCGGGCGCTGCCCATCCGTGGCGGGGGTGATCCCGATGTGCGGCAGCCGGTCCGGTAGCGGCGCCTGGACCACCGCAGGGCCGCCCAGATCAGCGCCATCCGGTGAAGCGGCGTCGTCCTCAGAGCTCAGCGTGTACTCCCCGGCAGCTTCCGGTGCTGGGTGTTGCGCCTCATCCGAGCCCGCCTGCTCGTCTGACTGTGCCGTGCCGGCGCCGCCAGGGGCCGTCTCGCCAGCGGACTGGTCCCCAGTCATTACGGCCTCATCCGACTCCTGCGGCACGCCGACCCCGTCCTTGGACCGCTCTGCCGGCTTCTTCTCGTTCGCCATAATTCCTCACGCTCGCATAACACCCGCAGCTGGACACCGCAGGTGGATTCTGCATCACCTTAGCGCAGGCACCTTTCAGGAGGGATCGATGACCAGGAGGAGGTCGCCGCCTTGTACCTGTTCGATGGCGCCGATAGCGAGCCGTTTGACGGTTCCGCCGACGGTGGTGGTGATGCCTGCTTCCATCTTCATTGCTTCAATGGTTGCGACAGTGTCACCTGCCTGGACGGTGTCACCTTCAGCCACGCTGACTGTGACGGCGCCCGCGAAGGGTGCGGCGACGTGACCGGGCTGGGCAGGGTCGGCCTTCTCGGCGGCCTTGACGTCACTGTGGACACTGCGGTCGCGTACGACGACGGGGCGCATCTGCCCGTTGAGGGTGCACATTACGGTCCGCATGCCCTTCTCGTCGGGTTCAGAGACTGCCTCGAGGGTCGCGATGAGGCGGACACCCTTCTCGAGTTCGATGACGTGCTCGCTGCCCTGCTGCAACCCATAGAGGTAATCGCGGGTGTCCAGGACGGACACGTCGCCAAAGGTATCCCGAGTGGTCTGGAAGTCCTTCGTGGGCCCTGCGAACAACAACCGGTTCAACGTGGCGCGGCGGGTCGCCGAGTCCCCCTCCAGTGCCTGCTGGTCCTCGGGTGCAAGGTCCGCGTCGCGCACCTTTACGGTGCGCCCCTGCAGGGCCTTGGTGCGGAAGGGTTCCGGCCAGCCCCCGGGCGGGTCGCCGAGTTCACCGCTGAGGAACCCGATCACGGAATCCGGGATGTCGTAGCTTTGCGGGTTCTCTTCGAACGCGGCAGGGTCCACGTTGGAGCCGACGAGCTGGAGGGCAAGATCGCCTACGACCTTGGAGGACGGGGTGACTTTCACCAGCCGGCCGAGCATCCGGTCCGCCGCCGTGTACATGTCCTCGACGGCTTCGAACCGCTCACCCAGACCCAGGGCAATGGCCTGCTGGCGGAGGTTGGAGAGCTGACCGCCAGGAATCTCGTGCCGGTAGACACGGCCCGTCGGCCCGGGCAGCCCGGACTCGAACGGGGCGTACACCCGCCGCACTGCTTCCCAGTACGGCTCCAGGGAGCTCACAGCCTCCAGCGACATGCCGGTGTCACGTTCGGTGTGCGCGAGGGCTGCGACCAGGGCGGAGGCAGAGGGCTGGCTGGTGGTTCCGGCCAATGAAGCGCTGGCGACATCGACGGCGTCGACCCCGGCGTTGGAAGCCGCCAGCAGGGTGGCCAACTGACCACCCGCGGTGTCATGGGTGTGCAGGTGGACCGGCAGGTCGAACCGCTCACGCAGCGCGGTGACAAGCTTCGCCGCCGCCGCCGGGCGCAGCAGCCCCGCCATGTCCTTGATCGCCAGAATGTGCGCACCGGCGTCGACGATGCGCTGCGCAAGGTCGAGGTAGTAATCCAGGGTATAGAGCTTTTCCTCCGGATCGAGCATGTCCGAGGTGTAGCACAGGGCCACCTCAGCGACGGCGGTTCCGGTATCCCGGACAGCGCGGATCGCCGGTTCCATCTGCGAAACATCGTTCAGGGCATCGAAGATCCGGAAGATATCGATACCCGTCGCGGCGGCTTCCTGCACGAACGCTTCGGTGACCGCTTCCGGGTACGGGGTGTAGCCGACCGTGTTGCGGCCACGCAACAGCATCTGTAGACACACGTTGGGCATCTCGGCGCGCAGCGCAGCGAGCCGCTCCCACGGGTCCTCGCCCAGGAAGCGCAGCGCGACATCATAGGTAGCCCCGCCCCACGCCTCAACAGAGAGCAGTTCCGGCATCTTCGCCGAGACCGCCGCACCTGCCGCGGCAAGGTCACGGGTACGGACCCGGGTCGCCAACAGGGATTGGTGAGCATCCCGGAACGTGGTGTCAGTGACCGCCAACGCCGTCTGCGCGCGCAACTCCGCAGCGAAACCCTCCGGACCCAATTCCTGCAGCCGCTGCCGGCTTCCCGGACGCTTCGCCGTGTCCTGCTCCGGCTCGGTGATTTCCGGTAGCTTCTCGGCCGGGTCAAGCTCAACCGTGAGTTCCCCGTTGGGCTTATTCACGGTGACATCAGCGAGCCAGTTCAGCAGTTTCGTGCCACGGTCAGCGGAGACCCGGGCCGTGAGCAGTTCGGGGCGCTCATCAATGAACGAGGTGGCGACGTTACCGGCGATGAAGTCCGGATCCTCCAGTACCGCCTGCAGGAATGAGATGTTCGTCGACACCCCACGCACCCTGAACTCCGCCAGCGCGCGGCGTGCCCTGCGGACCGCGGATTCATAGTCCCGGCCGCGGCAGGTGAGCTTCACCAACATCGAGTCGAAGTGCGGGCTGATCTCAGCGCCCGCATAGACCGTGCCACCGTCCAGGCGCACACCCGCGCCGCCGGCCGACCGGTACGCGGTGATCTTCCCGACATCCGGGCGGAACCCGTTCGCCGGGTCTTCCGTGGTGATCCGGGACTGCAGGGCAGCACCCCGAAGCCGCACTGAATCCTGCGACAGCCCAAGATCCGCCAGCGTCTCCCCCGCTGCTATGCGCAGCTGTGACTGGACGAGGTCGACGTCGGTGACTTCCTCCGTCACCGTGTGCTCCACCTGAATACGCGGGTTCATCTCAATGAAGACGTGCTGCCCGGCGCGCTCACCGACCGTGTCCACGAGGAACTCCACCGTTCCCGCGTTCACGTAATTCAAGGCCTTCGCGAACGCGACCGCGTCACGGTACAGCGCCTGACGGATGTTCTCATCAAGGTTCGGCGCCGGAGCGATCTCAATCACCTTCTGGTGACGGCGCTGCAGGGAACAATCCCGCTCAAACAGGTGCATCACGTTGCCCTGGGCGTCGGCGAGGATCTGAACCTCAATATGCCGCGGGCGCAGGACCGCCTGCTCAAGGAACATGGTCGGGTCACCGAACGCGGAGTCTGCCTCGCGCATCGCCGCCTCAAGGGCTTCGCGCAGGTCCTCCCGCTTGTCCACCCGGCGCATACCGCGGCCGCCGCCACCGGCGACCGCCTTTGCGAAAATCGGGAAACCAATCTCATCCGCCGCCGATACCAGCTCCTCAAGATCGGCACTCGGCTGTGAAGACTTCAAAACCGGGATACCAGCCTGACGGGCTGCTTCCAGCGCACGGACCTTGTTGCCGGCCAGCTCCAGCACATCAGCCGGCGGGCCCACGAAGGTGATACCGGCGTCGGCCGCTGCGCGTGCAAGGTTCGGGTTCTCCGAAAGGAAACCATAGCCAGGATAGATTGCGTCGCAGCCCGCCTCCTTGGCTACCCGAACAATTTCATCGACGTCCAGATACGCCCGGACCGGATGGCCTTCCTCACCGATCAGGTACGCCTCATCGGCCTTCTGCCGGTGGATTGAGTTGCGGTCCTCCTGCGGGAAAACCGCTACCGTCTTGGCGCCGGTTTCAAAACCCGCCCGGAACGCACGAATGGCGATTTCGCCTCGGTTGGCTACCAGAATCTTCGAGAACATTGCTCTCCTGTGCTCTTGCGGGTTCGATGGAACGACAACTTAGCGTCCCCAGCCTACATTTGGTCTTTCTGGTCACAGTAATCTGCGTTCACGAGCCGGTAACTTCTTGTCGCGCCCCACCGTAGAGCCGAGTTCGTCGGAACTATCGGTCCACCTATGATGAATAGGTGTGCGGGCACCATAGATCCTGCGATCCGGGCATCTCAACGTTAGGTATTGGTTCAACAAGTGCAAGTAGTGAGCATCAGCAGCCTCAAAGGTGGGGTTGGCAAGACCTCGGTAACCCTTGGACTCGCATCGGCGGCGATGTCCGCTGGAATCCCCACACTTGTTGTTGATCTCGATCCCCACGCGGACGCCACCACCGGACTGGGTGTTCAAGCCGGCGACCAGACTGACATCGGCCGCCTGCTGAAGAATGCACGTCGGGGAGATCTTGCAGCCAATGTGGTGCCAAGCGGCTGGGTGGGTAACGCCGTGAAGCGCGGCTCGAACGGCACGGCTCCCGTCCTCGATGTCGCGATCGGCTCTGCGTACTCTGGCATTTACGACCGCCCCGACTTGGGAAAGCGCGACTTGCGCCGCCTGTCGATGCTGCTGGAACGGGTTGAGGATTACCGCCTTGTCCTGATTGACTGCCCACCTTCGCTGAACGGCCTCACGCGCATGGCCTGGACTGCGAGCAACAGGGTTCTGCTTGTTGCCGAGCCCGGACTGTTCTCCGTTGCCGGCACTGAACGGACCATGCGGGCCATTGAACTTTTCAAAAACGAGTTTGCACCGAACCTCACACCCGCAGGGATAGTCGCCAACCGGGTGCGCACCGGTTCCAATGAGCACACCTTCCGGTTGAACGAGATGAAGCAGATGTTCGGCGACCTCCTGCTCAGCCCAACCATCGCAGAACAGGCCAACTGGCAGCAGATCCAGGGCGCGGCGCACGCGGTGCACCACTGGCCGGGTGAATCGGCGAAGCAGGCCGCCGGGTACTTCGATGATTTGCTCCGTGCGCTGCTCGATTCCGGCCGTATGCGCAATCGCGTGGCGCGCCGCTGAAGCACGGCCTGCGATCTATTCAATCCTGACGCAGGACACAAAAATGCCCCGCTCGGGGCGGGGCACTATGCACACTTCCGGTCAGCTGATTTTTCGGGCTTCCCGTCGCTTACTCAACTCGTCATCCGGGAAATTCTGGTCGGCTGCGTGCTCGCTGGGTAGCGCTGCCAGACTGCCTTCAACTTCCCGCCATACACGCCCGACGGCGATGCCGAAGACTCCCTGCCCGCCCTGGACAAGATCGATCACTTCGTCTGCAGACGTGCACTCATATACGCTCGCGCCGTCACTCATCAATGTGATCTGCGCAAGATCCTCGACTCCGCGCTCCCGCAGGTGCTCAACGGCGCTGCGAATCTGCTGAAGTGAAACTCCGGTGTCCAACAGACGTTTAACAACCTTGAGTACCAGGATGTCCCGGAAACCGTAGAGCCGCTGGGATCCAGATCCCTTGGCGCCCCGGACCGCCGGTTCAACCAGGCCGGTGCGCGCCCAGTAATCGAGCTGGCGATAAGTGATGCCTGCGGCTTTGCATGCTGTGGGGCCGCGGTAACCCGCGTCTTCATCCAACACAGGGAGGTCTTCGGTGAAGAGCAGGCCCTGTGCGCTGGCAGGTATCGCAGTACCCGTAGCGGCCGCGTTGGCACCCGTACCGGCGTCGCCTTTCGGACTCACGTGTTGCCTCCTCGTTCTGGTTCCCGGGGGGAAGTGGCGCAAGCCGAGGTCCACAGGGGTTTATTGAGTGTTGCCCTGAGTTTACAGCTAGTGCAATGGGAACTGTATGCTTCGACGTTAGATCTCCGGGTGCCCGAGGTCAAAGATGCCGTACATAACAATCCAACCGTGTCGTTTTTGCTTACTTCTCAAAGTCTTCGGGTTCGACGTCGGCCAGGAACTCGCGGAACTGTTTCAATTCACGCTCAGCGTTAGCCTGGCCTTCGGGGGAAGTTGCCTCGCCGTCGTCGTCGTCCGCTTCTGCGATCTCCACCCCGGTGTCCTCCATGACCTGTGGAGCACAGTAGATCGGGCATGGCACACGGAGTGCGATTGCTATGGCATCTGACGCACGGGAACTGACAGTGGTTCCGTCCTCAAACACCACCTCAGCGTGGAACACCGTATCCTCAACCCGAACGATCCGGACCTCAGTTACGGTGTGGTTCAGTGCTGCGACCATGCTGACCAGGAGATCATGAGTCATGGGCCGCGGCGGAACAATGCCCTGCTGGACGAAGGCGATTGCACTGGCCTCAGGCGCACCGATCCAGATGGGGATGTGGCGCGTGCCTGCGGATTCCTTGAGCAGCACGAGGGGCTGATTGGACGGCAGCTCGATGCGAACGCCCACAACATCCATCTCGATCATGTCTGCCTCCTAATTTTCCATCCGCGCAATCTGGCCCTGGACGAGGGCGCTGTGGAGGTTCAGACACAGCTCACTGATTTCGCGAGCGGTTTCTGCAGCCCGGGCCTTGGATGCAACGTCTCGGCGGGAGGCGACCGGGGCGACGACGCTCTCAACAAGACCGAGTTCACGGTCCGCTGCAGCACGGAAAGGACGAAGGTGCCGCGGCTCGATTCCGTGGGACTCCAACTGTACGCACGCACGAGTAATCTTCAGCGCGTGTTCATCGAAACGGCCCTCCACCTCGGCGATGAGACCGAACGCCATGAGGTCCCGAACCAGTTCCGGGCGCGCACCCGCCTCCGCGGCCAGGGTTTCCCGCGTGAGCCGGCGAGCGTGCGATCCGAGCTCGCGGGCTAGCTGCTCCGAGACCATCCGCGGCGCGAGAGTGAGACCGCCGGGCAGGTTTTCGGGGCGCTCTCCCCGGTCCACCGCGTCGAGGTAGTCCTTGATGACTTTAAGCGGCAGGTACTGATCGCGTTGGAGGGCCAGGACAAAACGCAACCGCTCGACGTCGACAGGCGTGTATTTCCGATAGCCCGCACGGGTGCGCTGAGGAGTGATTAGACCTTTTTCCTCCAGGAACCGAATCTTGGAGGCACTGATGTGGGGGAAGTCCCCGGCGAGCTCAGTGAGGACCTCCCCGATATTCAGTACGTTCCCGCTGACACGCTCCGGGGCTACACCCACGGGTCGCCGGGACGGCTGGGAGGAGGGCATGAAAGTGCCTAGACCTGACCCTGCGGCTGCGACACGCTCCCGGCAGCATAGAAAGTGAGGCGGAACTTGCCGATCTGCACTTCGTGACCGTTGCGCAGCACCACGCTATCCACGCGGTCATTGTTGACATAGGTACCGTTGAGGCTGCGGGAGTCAACAACCCGGAAGCCCTCTGCTTCACGGCGGAATTCAGCATGCTTGCGTGAAACCGTTACGTCATCGAGGAAAATATCAGCGTTCGGGTGGCGTCCGGCCGTCGTGACATCTTCGTCCAAAAGGAAACGGGCACCGGCATTCGGTCCGGTGTGTGCTATCAACAGTGCCGATCCGGCCGGGAGGGCGGCAACGGCCGCGAGTTCCTCGCGAGTGAGCCGCGGTTCCACCGACGTGGAGGTCTGCGGCGGCAGTCCTATTGTGGTGGTTTCAGGTGAAGGCACATGCGATCCCGAAGCGTCCTGTGCGGCTGCGTTGTTCTCGCCTACCATTGAAAATTTCCTTCCCCAAAACACGTGGCCAACCGGTTGCCCGGCTGGCCACCATCTGTTTGCCTGAGCCGGTAACCCTAGCCTACCTGCTGTGAGTATTCCGACGAACTGAGAAGCTCCTTGACCACCGAGCTGTCCTCCACCTTGATTTCAAGCAGCCAACCGTCGCCGTATGGGTCGGTGTTGATCAGGGCAGGCTCGCCGTCGAGCGCTTCGTTACGGTTGACGACCTCGCCGGTGAGCGGGGCGTAAATGTCGCTGACACTCTTGGTGGATTCAACTTCACCGATGACATCGGATGAACCTACTTTGGAGCCGGCCTCCGGCATCTGGACATAAACGACGTCGCCGAGCGCATCCTGGGCGAAGTCGGTGATGCCGACACGAACAACTCCATCGTTGTCGGGGGCTGTAACCCATTCGTGTTCAGCGGTGTAGTAAAGGTCTTCGGGAATGTTGCTCATTGTCGGCCTTTCGTGGGCACCGGACGGATGATTCCTGGCATGCGGTAAATAAGCGGCGGCCCCTTCTCTTCCGATCGGGGGCCTTAGGAACGAGTATAGGCACAGTGCCCATGCCGTGCGTCACCTCTTTCGGAACGTTCAATTCCAGCGTCACCGCCCCGCACATATGCCGTGTCCGTGGAAATTCAGATCTCGATGAGACAGGATCGATCCATGACTGACCTGCCCTTCCCGATTCAGCCGATGCTCGCCAAAGCCGTGGACGCTGTCCCGGAGCCAGACAGCGTTCCCGGCGGACTCAGCTACGAACCGAAGTGGGACGGCTTCCGCGCGGTTATCCATGTGGAGGACGGGAAGTGTGAAATCGGCAGCCGCGGGTCCAAGACGCTCACCCGGTACTTTCCCGAGCTCGTAGAGGCACTGCTCGAGAACTTACCTGAGCGGTGCGTGGTCGACGGAGAGATTGTTGTCCGCCGCGGTGAACCTGGAGCTGAGCGCCTCGACTGGGAAGCTCTGTCGCAGCGGATCCACCCAGCCGACAGCAGGGTCCGCCTGCTCGCCAAGGAGACACCGGCGTCGTTCATTGCCTTTGATTTGCTCGGTCTTGACGAACACGATCTGTTGGATGTCCCTTTCTCAGAGCGCCGAAAGGCGTTGGAGGGAATTGCTGAAATGTTTTCCGAGCCGGTGCACCTCTCACAGGTGACCGACGACGTTGAGCTCGCTCGGCGCTGGCTGGTCGAGTTTGAGGGTGCCGGCCTGGACGGTGTGGTCGCGAAGCCGCTCACTGCTGCCTACGAGCCGAATAAGCGCCGCATGCTTAAGGTCAAGCACAAGCGCACCGCGGACGTCGTTGTACTTGGCTACCGCGTCCACAAGAGCGGTCAGGGTGTTGGTTCGCTTCTTTTGGGACTGCACGACGACGGCGGTGAGTTGCGTAATGTCGGCGGCGCCTCCGCATTCTCCGACAAGCGACGGTTGGAACTGATTGACGAGCTTGAGCCCGATGTCATCCGGGATGAGGACGGCGAGATAGTTCGCGGCGAGACGGACCGAAGCCGGTTCGCTTCCGCGAAGGATGTTTCGTATGTCCGCTTGCATCCGCGACGGGTCATGGAGGTGCGGTACGACCAAATGGAAGGCGACCGGTTCCGGCACACGGTGCAATTTGAGCGGTGGCGCCCGGACCGGGAAGCGCGGTCCTGCACGTTCGAGCAGCTGGAAATCCCGGCGGCATACGACCTCAGTGAGGTACTCGCCTAGCTTCGTTACCCCTGCGTGTGGATAACTGCTGGCGTGTCAACCGACTCTGGTTAGGATGGTTGGCAGCTCACTTCATCACATGTTCGGGGAATTCATGACTCAGTCTCGCGTGGCGTGCGCCCTTGCCGCCGCCGCCCTTTCAGTTCTTCTTCTCACAGGGTGCGCCGGTGGTGAGCCGGGCGTAGCTCAGACGCCGTCGGAGGCTCCGTCTACGTCTGCAGTCCCTTCCACGTCTGAGGCACCATCAGCCACGCCCACGCCGACGCCGTCTCCCGCTTCCGCAGCGGGGCCTGCCGTAAACATTCCGGTTCCGGAAAAGCCTGCTCTCGCCGACGAGAATTCGGTGGAGGGGCTGGAGGCGTTCACGGAGTGGTGGTTTGAACTGCTCAACTACGCACAGGCCACGAACGACTTTGAGCCGCTTTGGGCAGTGACGGATTCTGGTTGCAAGACATGCACAAACTTCGAAAGCTTTGTCTCCCAGTCGTACGACGGTGGGGGATGGATCGTCGGCGGTGACTTAACGATCCAGTCATTTGATTCCTCTTTTGAACCCACGGTAGATGGGACTACGGATTCGTATGTGACTACAACCCAAGACGCCTTAACTGTCTACAGGCAAAAGAACGCTGTGGAAGAAGTTGATGCGTACGTCGAACCGACAGTGGGATTAGCAATTTCGGCGTATGAATCGGGCACCTGGCGTATGTATGACTATGGCGATATTGCGGTAACTAATGACTAGAACAGTGTCGCTGAAGGTTGCCCTTCGCTCGTCATTTCTTGTTCTAATCGCAATGATGCTTGCCTCACACTTTCTTCTCTTTCTAAGCACTCCCTCAACAGCCAAAGGGGCCGAAGGGGGATTCACCGGAGGTATGGCGGGATCAGAAAACAGGAAAGAATCAGCGGAGCCATCATCAGATACTTCTGAGAATGCGCCCGCGGAACCCGGCATACCTGTTGCCGTCGTCGATTCACAGCCCACGGTCTCCTATACATACGAGCGCGTATGCCTCCAAGGTCTGGGAAGTTTCTTGAGCCCCGCAGATTGCGTTGCCATTGACGCCGCATGCGATTCTGAACCGGACGGTTCCATGGTCGAGTGGATTGCCATCGACAGCTCCACTACCCCGCCTACGGAAACCCGCACTGGCGACAGATCCTGCCTTTACCCGGGCTCTCCCGCGCCAGAGCCGCCGAACGGCGGAGAGGTGGCGGAACCCGCAGTTGTGATCACCCTGGAGGACTTCCAGAGTCAGCCGATCATTGCCGCTGCCGTGATTTCCGAGCCGAACAACTTCGGGCTGCTGGGCGGACACAACAACTTCTGGGCGGACGTTGAAGAACAAGAGTTTGCCTTTGAAACCCTCGGCGACCAGGTGCGGATCCGTGCCTGGCCGGTGGCCTACGACTGGAACTATGGCGACGGCACTACCCGGACCACTCAAACTGCGGGCAACGCCGTCCCCGAGTCGGACTGGCTCTTGGTGGAAACACCCACCAGTCATGCCTACGGCGAGACCGGGGACTACAACCTGGTCCTCACTACCCGCTTCAATGGGGACTATTCGGTCAACGGCGGGCCATGGATTCCTATCGCGGGACAAGCCGCGGTTCAATCAGAGCCGCACCTCATCAGTATCTGGCGCTCGGATAACCGGCTTGTGGACGGCACCTGCGCAGAAAGCCCGTCAGCGTGGGGATGCTAGAAGGACCTACTTGTCCTTCTTCGCCCGGCTTGGCTGAACCCTTGGCGGCTCCCCCGGCATCTTGGGGTAATCGGGCGGAAACGGCAGCTCCCCGAGACCGGAATCCAGATCCCGTTGCCACCATTCGAGCAGCGTGTCGATAGTCCCTGGCTTCTCGTGGAAGTCGGCCCACGGATCACCGACTGTACGCAGCCGATCCGGCACCGTCAGGATCGTGAAGTCTTTGGGGTGAATCCTCTCAAGCTCTTCCCACGTTATGGGACAGGAAACCGGCGCATGTGAGAGTGCCCGGGGGCTGTATGCACCTGCGATGGTACGGTCCCGGTTCGCTTGATTGAAGTCGACGAAGATGCGCTCTCCTCGCTCCTCCTTCCACCAGGACGTTGTCACCTGCTCAGGCATCCGCCGCTCAAGTTCACGTGCAGCCGCGATCACCGCATGCCGGACATCCAGGAACTCCCGCACGGGCTCGATCGGTGCGTACACGTGAATCCCCCTGTTACCCGACGTCTTCAAAAATGCGTTGAGCCCGGCCTCCTGCAGCACTTTCCGCAGCTCCATCGCAGCCGGCACGGCGTCGTCGAAATCGGTGCCGGGTTGAGGATCCAGGTCGATGCGCAGCTGGTCTGGGTTGTCCGAGTTGTCGGCACGGGACGGCCACGGGTGAAACACCACGGTGTTCATCTGGGCCGCCCACACCGCTGCCGCCGGCTCATCAATCACCAGCTGCGGGTGGGACCGCGCACTCGGATACTCGACCTTCACGGAGCGGATATAGTCCGGTGCACCCTTTGGCGGGTTCTTCGAGAAGAACTGGTCACCATCGATGTTGTCCCCAAAACGCTGCAGCGCGAGCGGACGGTCTCCATTGGCCGCAATGAAGGCGTCGCCTACATCGATGAGGTACTTCGCCAGATCAAGCTTCGTCAGTCCGAGTGCCGGCCACATGACACGGCTGGGACTCGAGATGCGTACTTCGCGGGTGCCGTGCGGCCCATCAACGGATAAGACTGTCGCCTCGGATGCCATGCGTCCAACATACTCTGCAGGACCACGAACGCACCCGACGCGGCACGCGGCAGATCGAGCATGCCGAAAGGGTCACGTAGGGAGGACCACACCAATCGGCTCGCGCTTCTCGGCCTGGAACTTGTCTTCGGTACGCCCAGCAGCCCAATATCCGGACAACGAAAGCTGGTCTTTGGACAATCCGCGATCCTTGAGGAAGACGTCCCGCAGCGCCTTCATGGATTCCCGCTCGCCGTGCGCGAAGACTTGTACGCGTCCAGTCGGCCACTGATATCCGGTGACCGCAGCGGCGAGTAGCGACTTCGTCCTGTCGTCACGCGCGTCACGGTGAACCCAAACGATCTCTACACCGGACGGTTTCGAGAGCTTGAGGACGTCGTCGTTTCCGCCGCACTCAAGAAAAGCAACGCCTACAGCCTCCTCCGGCAGGTACTCAAGGGCCGCGGCAATGGCAGGCAGCGCTGACTCATCACCGGCAAATAAGTGCCAGTCGGCATTCGCGTCAGGAGTGTAGGCTCCACCCGGGCCCATCAATGCGATCCGGTCTCCTTGCTCTGCTTGGGCCGCCCAGGGACCAGCCAGGCCCTCATCACCGTGAACGACAAAATCTATGTCGATGGTCCGGTCGATCGAATTGACCTGCCGAACCGTGTAGGTACGGGTGACCGGAACGTCCTCGGGAGGCAACTGTTCTCGAAGCGCAGCGAGATCGTAGGGCGGCTCAAGGCCGAGTTCCGGCTTCGCGAACAAGAGCTTCACATAGCTGTCAGTGACGTCCTTGCGCTGAAACTGGTCGAATGCAGGTCCACCAAGTGTCACCCGCACCATGTGAGGGGTCAGCCAGGAAGCACTCACGACATCAAAAATAAGCTGCGGCCGCGCCGGCTTTGCCTTCTTGGGGACATTATTCACCCATCCAACTTCTCACGCCCGGACACGTTCCACTGAATCTTCACGGGCTCGAAGCGTGCCGGGCACAAGGGCATAGGGTCAGAGAGTGATCGCCCATCCCCAGGAAGGAACGCCGGGTTGCCGTTTGTACTCTCCCGCTTGATTCGCCGACTTGGCCGCTCCCGCGTCTGGGTGGCGCCCGCTCTCATTATCCTTACAGTGTTCCTGACCAGTTGGCCGCTCATGGCATGGGCAGAGCCATCCAGCAACACCATCACCTCACCAGAGAACTACTGGTGGTGGTTCATGGTTACGGCTTCCACTGTCGGTTACGGCGATTTCTTTCCCACTACAGTCGGCGGGCACCTTGTTGGCGTCTACGTCATCATCGGCGGCATCGTTACCCTGACTACGCTATTTACCCGCATCGCAACCGCGATCGAAAACGCGAAAGGACGGCGCATGAAGGGTCAGTCAGACCTCGATATGTCGGACCACCTGGTGATTATCGGCTACACGCCCGGCCGCACCGAACGGCTGGTGCAGGAGATCCTGGCAGACAGCGCTGACCCAGTGGCGCTATGCACCTGGGAAGACGTCGCCGAAAACCCCATGTCGGACCACGCCAACCTGGGCTTTGTCCGCGGTGACCTCGCCGAAGAAGGCGTGCTGAAGCGTGCCGGGGTCCACCGCGCAACGCGGATCCTCATCGATGCCCGGGATGATAATGAAGCGCTGACCGTCACTGTGGCTGTCACGCACGTAAACCCCGACGCGCACATCGTTGTCACGTTGCGGGATATGAGCCGCGCCCGCAACTTCTCCTACGTGGACGACGACGTCCGCTGCGTCCAGTGGCACTCACCGCGCCTTGCTATCGAAGAACTCCAAGACCCGGGTATTGCAATTGTCTACGCGGACCTGATGTCCCATGGAGGCAGGAATACCTACAGCACAACGCTGCCTGACACGCTGTCGACCATGAACTTCGGCCTGGTGCAGGAAGCATTGGGGCGAAAGTTCACTACGACGGTGCTTGCAGTTCAACACGAAGGAGCCGTCATCAATCCCGGATGGGACTCGCCGCTGCCTGCCGGCTCAGTTCTCTATTATGTGGGCGAACGCAGACTCTCAGCGCAGGAAATCACCGGCGCCATGTCCGGGTAGCGGGGAGCGGAAACTCCGTCCCGAAGGACGCCCGGGGAACGAAAAAGGTCCCGGAAACCGTAAGTTTCCGGGACCTTGCCGTCGGGATGACAGGATTTGAACCTGCGACCCCTTGACCCCCAGTCAAGTGCGCTACCAAGCTGCGCCACATCCCGATTGGCGCGGACATACCGTCCGAACCACCTCAAGAATCCTATCCTATCGCTGCCCTGACCGGCGAACCGGTGCAGGGCGACGATGCACCTACTTCTTGCGGCCGCGCTTCTCCCGGACCCTCATCGAAACCTCGATCGGGGTCCCCTCGAATCCGAACGTCTCACGCAGGCGGCGTGTGATGAACCGGCGGTACCCGGGATCGAGGAATCCGGTAGTGAAGAGGACAAAACGCGGCGGACGTGAGGAGGCCTGCGTCCCAAACAGAATGCGCGGCTGCTTTCCACCACGCAGCGGGTGCGGATGGGCTGCCACGAGCTCACCAAGGAACGCATTCAGTTTGCCCGTCGGAATTCGCTTGTCCCAAGACTCGAGCGCACGATCAAGCGCAGGCACCAAACGGTCCTTGTGCCAACCGGTCTTCGCCGAGATATTAACGCGCGGAGCCCACTCGACGTGCGCCAGGTCCTGCTCGATCTCGCGTTCCAGGTAGCGGCGGCGTTCGTCGTCGAGCAGGTCCCACTTGTTGAACGCGAGCACCAGCGCACGGCCGGATTCAATCGTCAGATTGAGGATCCGCACATCCTGCTCACTGAGCACCTCATCAACCGCGAGGAGGACGACGGCGACCTCCGCCTTCTCCAGCGCGGACTGAGTGCGCAGCGACGCATAGAAATCGGCGCCCTGCGCCATATGCTGGCGCCGGCGGATGCCCGCAGTATCGACGAACCGCCACACGCGGCCACCGAGCTCGATCATCTCGTCCACGGGATCGCGCGTGGTGCCGGCCAACGGGTCAACGACAACCCGCTCGGTACCTGCCAATTTGTTCAGCAGGGAGGACTTGCCAACGTTCGGGCGCCCGATCAGCGCAACGCGGCGCGGGCCCCCGGTACGCTCCAGTCCGCCGTGCTCGGAAAACTCCGGCATGAGCTCAACAGCCCTGTCCAGCATGTCCGCCGTACCGCGGCCGTGCAACGCGGAAACCGGCATCGGCTCGCCGAAGCCAAGCGACCAGAGCGCTGCGGCATCGGCCTCATTCTGGATGTCGTCGACCTTATTGGCGACCAGGATGACCGGCCTCTTCTTGCGCCGCAGCATCCGCACGATCGCCTCGTCTGTGGCGGTAGCCCCGACCGTTGCATCCACAACAAGCAGCACGGCATCGGCGAGGTCGACGGCGGCCTCAGCCTGGTCGGCGACGCGAGCGTGAATACCGCGCGCATCATGTTCCCAACCGCCGGTGTCCACCAGCGTGAAGTCGTTGCCGTTCCAGGTGGCCGAGTACATCACGCGGTCACGCGTGACACCCGGAGTGTCTTCCACGACTGCTTCTCGGCGTCCGAGGATGCGGTTCACGAGGGTCGACTTGCCGACGTTGGGACGCCCGACGATCGCAAGGACCGGATCCAGCCGGACCGGGGCGTCGTCGTCGTAATCGCCCAACTCCTGCGCGAGGAGGGCTGCGTCCTCCTCGTCCAGCTCATAGTCCTCCAGACCGGCGCGCAGCGATTCAGCGCGGCGGTCAGCCTCCGCATCATCAAGGGCATGGATGTGTTCGGCTACGGAGTCCTCGCCCGTGGGCTCGTACTCTTCCTCAAGTCCGGTCTGGTTCTCGCTCATATTTCGCGATCCTTCGTTTTATTGGTGGGCGACAGTGCGAACGACGTCGAGCACCGCCGCCACTGTCTGCTCAAAATCCAGGTCCGACGAGTCAACGGTAACTACACCGTTTGCGGCCTGCTGAAAATTCACCACTGCGGAGTCCTTCGCATCACGCGCCAGGACCTGCCGCTTCAGTTGCTCCGCTGTCTGGGTACCGCCGAGCTGGTCCCCGCGCCGCCGCAACCGCGCCTCCTCGCTGGCGGTCAGGAGGATACGTACCTCCGCGTCAGGAGCAACGACGGTGGTGATGTCCCTGCCTTCTGCCACGATGCGGTGGTGGGAGTCGGCAATGATCTGGCGCTGCCGGCGAATCAGTTCACTGCGCGCACCGAGGGTGGTCGCGACGGCGCTGACGGCCTGCGAAACCTGCGGTTCGCGGATGGCGTCCGTGACGTCGATTCCGCTGATCAATACTGACTCGGTATCCGGCCGGGTACTGATGGACAGATCGAGTTCACGGGAGGCTCGTTCCACCGCGCCGGCGTCGGAGAAATCGACGCCCTTCTCGAGGCAGTGAAGTGTCACCGCACGGTACATTGCGCCGGTGTCGAGGTAGGCCGCGTGAAGCCGTCGGGCAGTTTCCCGGCTGACGCTGGACTTGCCCGAACCGGACGGCCCGTCGATGGCCACGACAAGTGATTTGCCCAATCGGAAGTGGGCGAGAGATGCAGTCACTGGACCACCTTCCAGCCACGGTTTGTCAGGAAATTGGTGAGCTCGTGCCGCTTGCCGGGCAGCACGGAGACCTCGGCCATGCCCACCTGCCGCTCAGGTGAATGTTCCAGGCGGAGGTCCTCAAGGTTGATTCCGGTTTCCCCGATGTCGGTGAGCAACCGCGCGATCTGCCCTGGAACGTCATCGACCAGCACGGTAAGCCGGGCAAAGGCTTCCGGCGGTGTGCCGTGCTTGCCTGGAATACGTGCCTGGCCGATGTTTCCCTCGGCCATCAGCTGTGCCATGTCCAGGCGGGCGCCCTCCGCCACCGGGTTTTCGAGTGTCCCGATCAGCCGGTTCAGGTCCTCGCGCACCCCGTAGAGAATCTCGACGAGCCGGCCGGCATTCGCCGAGAGGATCTGGACCCACAGCCGGGGGTCGCTCGCGGCGATACGCGTCACGTCCCGGAGCCCGTTACCGGCGAGGGACAGCGCGTGTGCAGGCGTGTCCTGCAGCCGGCTCGCCAGGAGGGACGACAAGACCTGCGGCAGGTGTGAAATAACCGCAACTGACTGGTCATGTTCCTCGGCAGACATCCGCGATACGACTGCGCCCAGGTCGATAGCCAGGGCCTCTGCCGTGCGTACCGCTTCCGGCGCACTGCGCTGGGATGCGCAGATCACCCACGGCATGGACGTGAAAAGCTCAGCGCGGGCCGCTACCGGCCCGGATTTTTCGCGCCCGGCCATCGGGTGGGTGCCTACATAGCGTAGGAGGGCGTCGTCGTCGGCTGCTTCCAGAACCGACTTCAGCACCGCATCCTTGACACTTGCAATATCGACGACGACTGCGGCTGGGTACGCTGCCAGCGCATCAATCACGAGCGCACCGGTGACGTCCGGCGGCGCCGCAACAACCACGAGTTCCGGCGCGAATGCGGCATCAGCCGGCTCAAGTGGCCGGCCGGCTCCGATGTCCTGCGCCACGGCCTGGGTGGACGGGGAGATGTCCGACAGGACAACATCGACTCCCCGCGCGCGCAGACCGAGCCCGATACTGGTGCCGAGCAACCCGGTGCCGACGATCAGCACGGGCCCGGACAGGTGTGTGCCGCCGTTTGTTACGGTCATCGGCTACATCTCCACAGCGGCCAGGAGGTGCCCAACTTCCTGACGGCCGAGAACGCGGATGCTGCCCTGACGCTGGTCGCCGACGCGAATTGGACCGAACTGGGTGCGGACCAGACGCTCGACCGGGTGCCCGATGGCATCGAACAAGCGGCGCACCACGCGGTTGCGGCCAGAGTGGAGAACGACCTCCACGAGCACGTGCCCGGGAGTGGAATCGACAAGCCTGAAGGAATCAACCCGGGCGATGCCGTCCTCCAGCTCAATGCCTTCCTTCATCTGGGCGCCGATGCCGTGGGCCATGGGGCCACGGACCTGCACCAGGTAGGTCTTGGGCACCTCGAAGGACGGATGCGTCAGGCGGTTGGTAAGTTCGCCGTCGTTGGTCAGCAGCAGCAGGCCTTCGGTTGCGACGTCGAGGCGGCCGATGTGAAAGAGACGCTCGCCCTTGCGGTTCTTCAGGAAGTCGCTGATGCAGGGGCGGCCTTCAGGGTCTTCCATAGTGGAGACGACACCCTTGGGCTTGTTGAAGGCGTAGTACATCATGGTCTCGTTGAGCTGAAGACGGAGGCCATCGACGTGGATCGCTGCCGTCGATGCATCGACGCGCACGCCGAGGTCCGTCACGATGGTGCCGTCAACCTCGACGCGGCCGTCACGGATCATGTCCTCGCACACCCGGCGGGAGGCGACACCGGCGGACGCCATGATCTTCTGCAGGCGGACGCCGTCGGGATTGTGCACATCGAGCCGGTCGACGGGCGGGGCCTTGGGGCGGCGGGGGCGGTGCACTGCGCCGAGGTTGCGGCCGAACCGCTCTTTGCCGAAGGGCGCTGATCCGGCGGAAGCACCGCGCTGACCGCTGCGCGCTGTTTTCGGAGCACCCTTGGCTGCGCCCGCGCCCTTCGGAGCACCCGCACCCTTGTACCCACCTGCGCCGCCACTCTTGGGAGCACCGGCACCCTTGTAACCGCCTGCGCCCGCACTCTTGGGAGCACCGGTGCGTTTGGGGCCGTCGTATCCCCTGCCTGCGCGTGCGGGCTTCGCGTCACCGGCGTCCCTGGCGGGCTTGCCCCCGGAATCGGAGGCAGGATTACGGCCGTCGCGGTTCCTTCCGGATCCGGAGCGGGGCGCCTGTGTCATTGAAAGTCCTTAGCTGTTGTACGTCAGTACGTGGTGTGATCGAAGTCCTGCAGGTTTTCGAGACCGGGCAGGTGCGGAGAAAGCTTGGGCAGATCGGCAACGGTGCCAATACCCAATCTTTCCAGAAAAAGCGGTGTTGTTCCGTAGAGCACCGCGCCGGTCTCCGGATCGGTAGCAACATCGGCGACAAGTCCACGTTGAACAAGGGTGCGGACCACGGAGTCCACATTCACCCCGCGGATTGCCGACACCCGCGAGCGTGAGACCGGTTGCCGGTAGGCGATGACGGCGAGGGTTTCCAGAGCTGCCTGCGAAAGCCGCGCACTCTGTCCGTCGAGAACAAACCGTCCGACGACGGCAGCGAACTCGCTGCGCGTGTAGAACCGCCACCCGCCGGCGACATTTCGGAGCTCAATACCCCGACGCCGCGTTGGTCCGGGTTCCGGGCCCTGACCAGTATAGCCGTCATACTCGGCCATCAATTCCGCGAGCGCTTCCTGCACCTGCTGGACAGGAACTTCCAGCGCTGTGGCCAACTGCATCTCCGTCACCGGTTCCTCAACGACAAGGAGCACGGCCTCGACTGCGGCCGGCACTCCGCCGGGCAAAGAGGCGACGTCAGTCACCGACCCCTCGCCCGGCTCACCGCGAGTGCCATCAGGTGTTTCAGTTCGCTCGGTCACGGACTCCTCCTTCTGCGTTCTCATCCATAACCGGCGACACGTCCTGATCGTATTCCTCGCTGATGCGCTCCGCTGACCAGTCCCGCTCCCCCGCCGACCACCGGACAGTCAGCTCCCCCAGCGGCGCGGCCTGGTCCATGGTGATGACCATATCCCGGAACATTTCCAGCAGCGCAAGAAAACGGGCGACGACGACAACAAGTGAGCCCGCGTCTGCGGTGAGCTGACGGAAGGACAGTACTCCCTGCTCCCGCAGGCGGTGCCCGATGATGTCGGCTTGCTCGCGGACGCTTACTGCCGGAGCGTGGAGGTGACCAATGCCCACTTCGGTAGGCGCCGGTTCGCGGGGCTCCAGCGCTTTCGCGGCGATCGCGGCAAAGTCCGACGGCGACATTCGCCAGGTGAGTTCGGGCATCATTGCGGCGAGCCGCGGTTCAAGCGCTACCTCACGCGGGAAGCGTCCGGCCTCTTCGGCGAGGCGCGTGCCCAACTGCCGGGCGATCTCCTTGAATGCCTTGTATTGCAGCAGGCGCGCGAAGAGAAGGTCACGGGCCTCGAGCAGTGCGATGTCCTCCTCGTCCTCAACCTCCCCCGATGGCAGCAACCGCGCCGCTTTGAGATCCAGGAGGGTCGCGGCGATGACAAGGAACTCGCTTGCTTCGTCCAGTGAAAAACTGTCCCCGGCTGCGCTGAAAGCGCGGATGTAGCCGATGAACTCGTCGGTGACCTTCGCGAGGGCAATCTCGGTGATGTTCAGCTCATGCTTGGAGATGAGGCTCAACAAAAGGTCAAACGGCCCGTTGAAGTTGTCGAGCCGGACTTCGAACCGCCCGGCCTTCTCAGGCTCCGGCAGCGCGAGGGGGGCGCCGCCGTCGTCGTGAGCGTCCTGCCCCATCAGGCGGGGAGCCTGCTAAGGCGCGCCGCCGCGGGAGATGAGCTCCCGGGCGAGGTTGCGGTAGGCATCCGCGCCGGAGTGGTTACCGGCGTAGGTGGTGATCGGCTCTGCGGCGACGGTGGCATCAGCGAACTTGATGGTGCGCTTGATGACCGTTTCGAAGACCTTGTCTCCGAAGGCTTCCACGAGACGGGCGATGACCTCTCGGCTGTGGAGCGTCCGCGCGTCATACATGGTTGCGAGGACGCCATCCACCTGCAGTCGCGGATTGAGGCGGTCCTGAACCTTCTCGATGGTTTCGACCAGTAGCGCAACGGCGCGCAACGCGAAGAACTCGCAGATGAGCGGAATGATGACACCATGCGCCGCGGTCAACGCGTTGACTGTCAGGAGACCGAGTGATGGCTGGCAGTCGATGAGGATGACATCGTAGTTGTCCTCGACCTTGCGCAATGCGCGGTCCAGGACCTGCTCGCGGGCGACCTCATTGACCAGCTGCACCTCGGCGGCGGAGAGGTCGATATTCGCGGGGAGGAGGTCGATGTTCTCTACGCCGGTGCGCTGGATGGCGTCCTCGATGTTGACCTTGCGGTCCATGAGGACGTTGTAGACGGTGACGTCGAGCTCGTGTGGATTGGTGCCGAGGCCCGCGGAGAGCGCACCCTGCGGATCGAAGTCTACGAGGAGGACACGGCGGCCCGCTTCTGCGAGCGCGGCGCCCAGGTTGATGGTGGACGTGGTCTTGCCGACACCACCCTTCTGGTTCACCATGGCGATGACGCGGGCGGGACCATGGGAGGCCAGCACCGGCGGTTCGGGAAATTCGGTGACCGGACGTCCGGTGGGGCCAATCTCTGAGTCGGTTGCGTCCTTCAGAGTTGTGGAACCCTGTTCGCTACTCACGTATCTATCCACGCTTCCGTCTAGTGCTTGTCCAGTAACAAGTTACTGTTCGCTTGCTTCCCCACGTTACAACCGCTCCCCTCCGGAGCCGTGGAAATGTAGTGTTCGCGGTGCGCGAGCCTTGAGTCTCAACTTGAGGTTCAAGCTTGAGAGCTTGCTGGCGGTGGAGGTCAGTGAAACAGCAGGACACGCCCCTTATGAGCCTGCAAAAGGGGCGTGTCCAGACAATTCAACGCGGGGGAATCAGTGCGTGGCGCCGACCCTTTCCGCTTCGCGGCCGGTGATGTGTGCTTCGGCGATGTCGGTCTTGGTTTCTGCGCCGTCCTCGGCGGTGTCCGCTTTGGCATCTTCGAAGTGACCGGCAGTCATGGTCGCTTCGTCGAAGGGCAAGCGGCCGGCCAGCACTTCGTCCACCTGACCGCGCTCGATCTCCTTGGTCCAGGTACCGATCAGAACGGTGGCAACGGCGTTGCCGGTGAAGTTGGTCAGTGCGCGTGCCTCGGACATGAAGCGGTCAATGCCCACAATAAGGCCGACGCCGTCCACAAGGTCGGGGCGGTGCGACTGCAGGCCGCCTGCCAGGGTGGCCAGGCCTGCGCCAGTGACACCTGCTGCACCCTTCGACGCGATGATCATGAAGATCAGCAGCGAGATCTGCTCACCGAGCGCCAGTGGGGTACCGAGGGCGGAGGCAACGAACAGCGATGCCATGGTCAGGTAGATGGCGGTGCCGTCAAGGTTGAAGGAGTAACCGGTAGGAACCGTGACACCGACTACCGGCTTGGAGACACCCAGGTGCTCCATCTTCGCGATCAGGCGGGGCAGTGCTGCTTCCGAGGACGAGGTCGAGAAGATGAGCAGGTACTCGCGGCCCAGGTACTTCATCAGCTTGAAGATGTTGAGGCCGGTGACGATCTTGAGGAGACCGCCGAGGATGACGACGATGAATATGATGCAGGTGACGTAGAACGCGGCCATCAGGGTGAACATGCTCACAATGGCCTGGACTCCGGTTTCGCCGACGACGGCGGCAATGGCCCCGAAGGCGCCGATCGGTGCGAGCCACATGACCATGATGAGGATGCGGAAGACCAGCGCCTGGATGTGGCCGATGCCGCGCAGGATCGGCTTACCGGCCGTTCCCATCTTCTGCAGCGCAAAACCGACCAGCAGGGCGACAAAGAGTGTCTGGAGGATGCTGGTGCCGGTCAGCGAGGACAGCAGGGTGTCCGGAATGATGCCGAGCAGGAAGTCAACCGTTCCCTCAGCTTCCTTGCTCTCTGTCTCATAGGTGGCGCCGGAAATGTCCAGGCCTGCACCGGGCTTGACGATATTTCCGACCACGAGGCCGATTCCCAGGGCGAACGTGGACATCAGCATGAAGTATCCGAGGGCCAGACCGCCGACTTTGCCGACAGTTGCCGCTTTCGCAATGGACCCGATGCCCAGCACGATGGTGCAGAAGATGATCGGGGCGATCATCATCTTGATCAGACCGATGAAGGCCGTGCCGATGGGCTTGAGTGATTTGGCAACCTCAGGCGCAGCGAGGCCAAGAATTGCGCCGGCGATGACGGCGACGATGACGGCAATGTAGAGAAAGTGGGTCTTATCCACCTTCTTGCGGGGTTTGTCGACCGAAGCGGCAGACTGTGCAGGCATCTTCGCCATGCTATTTACTCCTTATGCTGGTAGGCGGCCCGATGGCCGGTTCCTAACCATCGTGAGCGCTAGAGTGATGCCGGTCACGATTGCGTTCATACTGTTCGCCGGACCGTGGACAATGCTGGGCAACTGCCAGAAGAACGGGCGCCGTCGCAGGCGGAAGGAGCGTGATCCGAGTGAGGAACTGGAGCCTGGCACGTCAGTTCTTCATTGGCCAACTCGTCTTCGTCCTCGCGCTGACCACGACCATCTCCTGGGTCCTCTACCTCGATGCGGAGGACAACACCTTCGATTCCGCATCGGCGCGCATGCTCGCAGTCGCCACCACGTTCGCCAACGATCCCTTTGTCCTTGAAGCGGTGCAGTCCCCGAATCCCTCGGACCTCCTGCAGCCCTACGCGGCGGAAGTGATGGATGAGCTCGGCGTTGATTTCGTGACCATTATGGACACCGACCGCACCCGCTACACCCACCGAAACCCCAGTGAGATCGGCGGCCAGTACATCGGATCCGTTGAGCAGGCGCTTGGCGGAGTCCCTCACGTCGAGTTGTTCACGGGGACACTGGGACCGTCAGTCCGTGCGATTGTCCCCGTCACCACACCGGATAACGCCGTCACCGCCCTGGTCTCGGCCGGTGTCACCGTTGACACAGTGTCCATTGCGCGCAATGCGCAGTTGCCGCTCGTCTGGCTCATTGCAGCCGGTGCGCTCACCGCCGGAACAATCGTTTCCCTGGTGCTGAGCCGCCACCTTCGCCGGGCAACGCTTGGCCTTGGCACCGAACAGCTCTCGCGCATGTTCGTTTTTTACGATTCAGTGCTGCACTCCGTGCGTGACGGCCTGGCGCTGACCAACCTTCGGGGGGATCTGGTGCTCTACAACGACCAGGCCGCAGCGCTGCTGAACTTGCCGCCGTCGGTTCCGGGCGAGCCAAAGCCGGCGTCCGACGTCGGCCTCTCGCCCTCTATTCGCGAGCTGCTGGCGAGCGGCCGCCGCGCGGTGGACGAAATCCATGTCACCGATGACCGTGTGCTGGTGGTCAACCAGGAACCGGCCGTCCCGGCGTCGGGAACAAAGCACCTGGGCACAGTGACCACCATCCGCGACCACACCGAGCTGGAGGCCCTCTCGGACGAAGTTCAGACCATGCGTACCCTGACCGAAGCGCTTCGGGCGCAAACCCATGAGCACGCCAATCGTCTGCACACCATCGTGTCCCTCATCGAACTTGACCGCGGGACGGAGGCCCTCGAGTTTGCGACGAGGGACCTTCAGCAGTCGCAGCAGCTCACCGATGAGGTGGTGGCCGCCATCGACGAACCGTTCATCACCGCGCTCCTGGTGGGCAAGGCGGCGCAGGCGAACGAACGGGGGCTGCACCTGGACATCGATGTTGCAGGCACCCTCGAAACCCACGGCATGGATCCGAGGGACCTCGTCACGATCATCGGCAACCTGCTGGACAACGCGTTCGATGCCGCCGCCTCCTCGGCGGAACGGTCCGTCTCGCTTTCGATCTTCACAGCGGGCGATGACGCCGGCTTTGTTGACATCGAGGTCGGCGACAGTGGGCCCGGCTTGAGCGAGGCCCAGCTCGGCACGATCTTCACGCTGGGCTCCAGCTCCAAAGGCACGGCAGGAACTCGCGGTCTCGGGCTGGCACTGGTTCGGCAGGCCGTGCACCGGCTCGGCGGCACCATTGCCGTCACCAACGACGGCGGCGCACTCTTCACGGTCCGCCTCCCGGCCGGACCGCGCGCGCCGGAAAGCGCAGACCCCGCCGGACCGCGAGCGCACGGGGAGGCTACCCGTGGCTGACCGGCCCGCCGCTCACCCCATCCGGGTACTCGTGGTGGAGGACGATCCCATCGCGGCGGAGGCCCACGCTCTGTACGTGAAGCGTCTCGAAGGGTTTGACCTCGCTGGTATTGCCGGCACCGGATCCGAGGCGCTTGCGATGCTGCGCCGGCAGACCGAGGCGGGAGGCGCCGTCGTCGATCTGGTGTTGCTCGATATGAATCTGCCCGATCTGCACGGACTGGACATCATCCGCAGGATCCGAGGTTCGGGCAGCAGCGTGGACGTTATCGCCATCACAGCGGTACGGGAGCTGGGTGTGGTGCGCTCCGCGATCTCATCCGGAATTGTGCAGTACCTGATCAAGCCGTTCACCTATTCGGCATTCAGCGAGAAGCTGGGCAACTACCGGCTGTTCCGCGAGAACCTGCACGCGCAAGCCTCCTCCACCACGCAATCGGAAGTCGACAACGCGTTCGCAGCGCTGCGTCCGCCGTCGCAGGGAACCCTGCCGAAGGGGCTGTCCGAGGAGACACTGCGCGCCGTCGTTTCCTTCCTGTCTGCTGCGCCGGCGCCCGTGTCAGCGGTGGAAGTTGCGTCCTCGCTGGAACTGTCCCGGGTGACCGCGCGGCGCTATCTGGAACACCTTGCCGACGGCGGGTCTGCCCGTCGGATGCCCCGCTACGGAACGCGTGGTCGCCCCGAACTTGAGTACACCTGGAACCGGTAGCCGAAGGCGTCGAAAGGTCCGGATGTATACAAAATGCGCACTAGAGCGGTGATATCTTGTCTCTTGCGCCTTTTCTGTATACATTGGAGCAGTGGTACGGGCGATGGAGCAGGCAGATGCGGGCCAGTGACCGCGCCTATCAGGCTCTGCGCGCTGACATCATCGAGTGGCGGCTGGGGCCGGGCACCGTACTGGCGGAAGTCGAGCAGTCAGCCCGGCTCGGTGTCTCCCGAACACCGCTGCGGGAGGCCCTGTCACGGTTGACGGCCGAAGGATTGACGGCTCCTCAGCCGGGACGCGGCGTCATCGTCAGTGAGGTGTCCCTTGAGAAGATCACCGGGCTGTTTGATGTCCGTATCTCCCTGGACTGCACGGCGGCTGCCCTCGCTGCGACGCGCGGGGAACAAAGCACGTTCCAGGAACTGACCCGCCGGTTCGAATCGGCGTCCTCACTGATTGAGGAGTCTGACGGTGAGCAGCGCGAGTACTACAAGCTGGTCGCCGAGCTCGACGCCGCAATTGATGCAGCGGCCGCTAACCCCTACCTCCTTCAGGCCCAGCGGCACTTGCGCACTCACCTGAGCCGCGTGCGCCGGCTCGCCCAGGACGATGTTGCACGCCTGACTGCCTCCGCGTCCGAACATGCGCAGATAGCCCGGTCCATTGCCCAGGCCAACACCGACCTGGCCGTCGCATCCACCAAGGTCCATCTCCACAACAGCCTGCAGTACCTGCTGGCCGCCCGAACAGACAGCACCGCGAAAACCGTCCGAGAGGAAACACCACATGGTTGAGCTACACCCCGTCCGAGTGCACCGCAGCGAGGAAAACCTGCCCCGAAGCGGCCAGCTGGCCTGGAAAATCGCCGAGGTGGCTGCCGATCCCGTCGGAGTCGACGACGACGTGACCGACATGGTGATCAACCGCATCATCGACAACGCGTCCGTCGCCGTTGCGTCCCTCTCCCGCGCACCGATCGTGGCTGCCCGCGCCCAGGCGCTGAGCCACCCCCTCTCGGCCAACGGACGCGGCGCAACGGTTTTCGGGATTGACGGGAAATCTTCGCCTGAGTGGGCCGCCTGGGCCAACGGGGTCGCCGTACGCGAACTCGACTATCACGACACCTTCCTCGCCGCGGACTACTCCCATCCGGGAGACAACGTCCCGCCGATCCTCGCCGTCGCCCAGCACACGGGGGCAAGCGGGGCGGACCTCCTGCGCGGCATCGCCACCGGCTACGAGATCCAGGTGGACCTGGTGAAGGCGATCTGCCTGCACAAGCACAAGATCGACCACGTTGCGCATCTCGGTCCGTCCGCGGCTGCAGGGATCGGGACCCTCCTCGGCCTCGACGTCGAGACGATCTTCCAGTCGGTCGGGCAGGCGCTGCATACGACGACGGCAACGCGCCAGTCACGCAAGGGCGAAATTTCGACGTGGAAGGCCCACGCGCCGGCCTTCGCGGGCAAGATGGCCGTGGAAGCCGTGGACCGGGCCATGCGCGGGCAGACCTCCCCCACACCGATTTACGAGGGTGAGGACGGCGTGATCGCGTGGATGCTCGACGGCCCCGACGCCCGCTATGAGGTTCCGCTGCCCACCCAGGGCGAATCGAAGCGGGCAATCCTGGACACGTACACGAAGGAGCACTCCGCCGAGTACCAGGCGCAGGCGTGGATTGACCTGGCACGCAGGCTCCATAGCGCACATCCAGACGTCACCGACCCGCAGAAGGTTGAGGCCGTCCGGATCCACACCTCGCACCACACCCACTACGTGATCGGCTCGGGCGCGAATGACCCGCAAAAGTACGACCCAACGGCGTCCCGTGAGACGCTCGACCACTCGATCCCCTACATCTTCACCGTTGCACTGCAGGACGGGCGCTGGCACCACGTCGACTCCTACACTCCCGAACGCGCTTCCCGCGCCGACACGGTCGAACTCTGGCGAAAAGTCACCACGGTGGAGGACGCTGAATGGACCCGGCGCTACCACTCACTGGACATCAGCGAGAAGGCGTTCGGCGGAAGGGTGGAGATCACTCTCACCGACGGAACCGTCATTACTGATGAGATTGCCGTCGCTGATGCCCACCCGCTGGGTGCCCGCCCCTTCGCCCGCGAGCAGTACATCGGCAAACTCCGCACCCTCGCAAACGGAATCGTGGACGACGCGGAGGTCGACCGCTTCCTCGACGCTGTCCAGCGGCTGCCGCTGCTTGCGTCCGGTGAGCTGGATCAGCTGAACCTGACTGCCGCCGTCGGCGTCCTTTCCGCACAAGCACCGAAGGGGCTGTTCTAAGTGCTGTACTCCTCCATTACACCGGAGAAAAAGCGCGAAGTGCTGTGCGCAAGCCTGACCTCCGGCCGCATCCAGCAGTTCCCCGGAGCCTTCAACCCCCTGTCCGCCCGCCTGATCGAGGACAAGGGGTTCGATGGCGTCTATATCTCCGGAGCTGTTCTCGCCAATGACCTTGGCTTGCCCGATATCGGGCTCACGACCCTGACCGAAGTTGCCACGCGCGCCGGCCAGATAGCGCGTATGACGGACCTCCCTTCGCTGGTGGACGCGGACACCGGTTTCGGCGAACCGATGAACGTCGCCAGGACGGTGCAGGAGCTGGAGAACGCGGGCCTGGCCGGCTGCCACATCGAGGATCAGTTCAATCCGAAGCGGTGCGGCCATCTGGACGGCAAGAACGTTGTGGACACTGACACTGCCGTGAAGCGAATCCGCGCCGCTGCCGATGGTCGCCGCGATCCCAACTTCCTTGTGATGGCCAGGACTGATATTCGCGGCACCGATACGTTGCAGGCAGCCCAGGAGCGGGCGAAGGCTCTTGTTGACGCCGGTGCGGACGCCATTTTTCCGGAGGCGATGCGGGATCTGATCGAGTTTGAGGCGATCCGCAATGCGGTCGATGTACCGATCCTCGCGAATATGACCGAGTTCGGAAAGAGTGAACTCTTCTCGATCACGGACCTCGAATCCGTGGGTGTCAACATGGTCATCTATCCAGTGACGCTGCTGCGTAGTGCCATGGGCGCGGCGGAGCGTACGCTGGAAACGATCAAGGCCGACGGCACCCAGCAGGGCGCTGTTACTTCCATGCAGACCCGCGCCAGACTCTACGAGCTCGTCGACTACGAAGCGTACAACCAGTTCGATACCTCAGTGTTCAACTTCCAGGTCCCCGGCGGACGCTAAGCCGGGCCCAGCGCACCCACCACTTACAGACGAAGGAGTCAAGGCATGACCGAACCGCAGATCTACAAGGGCCTCGCCGGCGTCACCGCGGACACCACCGCAATTTCGAAGGTGAACCCCGAGTCCAATTCGCTGCTCTACCGGGGGTACCCGGTTCAGGAGCTTGCGGCCGCGGTGAACTTCGAGGACGTCGCCTGGCTGCTCTGGCACGGCGAGCTCCCGACCGAAGCGGAAGCCCGTGAATTCCACTCCGCGGAACGCTCAGCCCGTACGCTCGCGGACAACATAAGGGCCGCCATCGACCTGCTGCCGCTCAGCTGCCACCCGATGGACGTCAGCCGTACCGCTGTATCGGTGATCGGAGCGAACCACCCGAAGGCAGAGGATTCATCTCCGGAGGCCGAACTGGAGAAAGCGGTGGAGCTGTTTGCTGCCTTCCCCGCAGTCGTTGCCTACGACCAGCGGCGCCGCCGCGGGCTGGAGCCGGTGGAACCCCGTGACGATCTGGATTACTCCGCGAACTTCCTGTGGATGACCTTCGGCGAGGAGGCGGCACCGGAGGTGGTCGAGGCCTTCAATATCTCGATGATCCTGTATGCAGAGCACTCCTTCAACGCCTCAACGTTCACCGCCCGCGTCATCACCTCCACGTTGGCCGATCTTCACTCCGCGGTGACCGGGGCTATCGGAGCGCTCAAGGGTCCGCTGCACGGCGGTGCCAACGAGGCCGTCATGCATACCTTCGAGGAAATCGGCATCCGCGAAGAGGAGTCCGTAGAGGAAGCGACCGCCCGGGCCAAGGCATGGATGGACGAGGCCCTGGCCCAGAAGAAGAAGATCATGGGCTTCGGCCACCGCGTCTACAAGAACGGTGATTCCCGGGTACCCACCATGAAAGCGGCCCTCGACGGCATGATCAAGCACTACGGGCGGCCGGAAATCCTCGGTCTGTATGAGGGCCTGGAAACAGCCATGCAGGAGGCCAAGGGAATCAAGCCGAACCTCGACTACCCCGGCGGTCCCGTCTACCACCTCATGGGTTTCGATACCGAGATGTTCACCCCGCTCTTCATTGCCGCCCGGATCACCGGGTGGACTGCCCACGTGATGGAGCAGCGCGCAGCGAACTCACTGATCCGGCCGCTGGCTGCGTACAACGGTCCGGAGGAACGTCACCTTTCCTGACCGCGGACCGGACCTGTCCGCCGGGGACTAGGCGAAGTCCGCTGTCCGCACCGTCTCATTGTCGCTATTGAGGGTGACGGTGACGTCCAGGCGCTGGCTGCGCAATACGTGACCGAGCCAGTGCCTGGCGTCCTCCCACATGCCGTCCCAGGGCACCTGCCCAACGGGGTACCAGCAGGGATCGATCTCATCTGTGAGGGCCGGCTCACCGCTGAAGCGGTCGGCCGAAAAGACCACTGCGTCCATGTCCAGTACGGGCTTGACCGGAAAGCGCCACCGCACCGGACCGAGCTCCAGGAGATCCGCCACGTCAACGACTATCCCGGATTCCTCCTGAACCTCCCGGGCCGCTGCTTCTCCCGCAGTTTCACCGGGTTCGATCCCGCCGCCAAGCGCAACGATCCGGCCCGTTCCGAATCCGGAGCGCTTCATTCCGAGCAGCACTTCGCGGCCGGCCTTCGTGTGCCGGAACAGAAAACAGAGCGCAACGCGTCGGGGGGTCATGCGAGCCAAGTTTAGTCGCGGCCGATTCCAGGGTTGATACCGCCGTCCGGTGTGGTCCGCCGCCGGTCATCCTCGCGAAGAAAGAATGCGCCCAGCGAACCCGCCAGCGTAGCGAAGACACCAATCGAATAAACGGCGAGCACAACCTGCATCACGCGGGCGAAGCCCGTCTCCGGTGTGATTCCACTGCCGGTGATCGTGGCCATCGCGCTTTCGAACAGCGCCTCGCCGTAATTCGAGTGGGTTCCGGTCGCATAGAAAAGCTGGCTCGTCGCCAGGATGACGACGGCGGTCACGGCGACCATCCAGCCAATCCGGCTGGAGAGCAGCCTTCCAGCCGAGCGCGAACCCCGGATCCCTGCGGAGAGAATTCCTCCCACCCGTGCCACTCGTGTCAGCCGCAACAGGCGCACCGCCTGCAGCGCACGGAAGAACCGGAGGAACGGCACCAGCAGGAAGATCACCTGCCACCAGTTCTTCTTCCAGAACGCCTTGCTGAACCCTGCGATGTAGGCACGCAGAAAGAATTCGGCGACAAACACTGCCCAGAAGACCCAGCCCGCGATGCTCAGTGCCAACACCAGGGTCGGGTTGGTAGCGAGGAGCTGGCCCAAGACCACGAAGAGGAAGACCAACCCGAGCACACCCATCGGCCGATCCAGGCGGCGGGCGAGCATTTCGGCGGCGGTCAGGCTGTCTCCCGGAGTGGGCGGTTCGGAAGAGAATTGGTGCGAGTCGTTCACTCGCCCATCTTTCCACGACGGGATGCTGAACCGGTTAGACTGCTCCGACCGACGACCCCCGACCAGTCAGGAGAGCGTTGTGCCGTTGCTGCTGTCCGTCCTCGGTGCTTTGGTGATCCTGCTGGGGCTGATCGAGGTGTTTCACACGCTTCTTCACCCCAGCGGCCGCGGGCGCCTCAGCAGATTGTGCGTGGCGGCCGTCTGGAGGATCATGCGGCGCCTGGGAGACAAGGGCGCCGGAATTGCCGGGCCGCTCGCGCTCGTCTGCGTGATCGTTTTCTGGGCTGCCCTGCAGGCGCTCGGCTGGGCGCTGATGCTCTATCCTCACGTACCCCAGGGCTTCACCTACTCTCCTGGCCTCGATCCTTCCCGTTACGGTGACGCCGCTGAGGCCTTCTACATTTCCATGGTGACCCTGACGACCCTGGGATACGGAGACGTCATTGCTACCGACCCCCTTGCGGCGTTCCTCAAGGAAGAGTTTACGCAGGACGGCGAATCAACACAGGAAATCTTCCGGTCCTACGCCAGTGACCACCGGTATCCCTACCGCGAAGGAACGTGACGAACAAACGCCCTGCTTCCGGGTCCGGACGGACGAGGAAGCAGGGCGTCAGCGGTCTGGAATGCGACTTAGTCGGTGACGGTGATTGAGTCAGCGATTTCGGCGAGCTGGGCGAACTCTTCCGACTGGGCGTAGGCTTCCGCTTCAGCCATCGAGCTGAACTCAAGCGCACCTCCCTGTTCGTACGGTGACATCGCGAAGGTGGTTGTCAGCGCCAGCAGACCGGTTCCCGGTCCACTGATCACGTTGTAGAGCATGCAGGATTCTCCGGATGCAGGCTGGTCTGCGCCGATCAGCGACGGGGCCGCTATCAGCGGATTTCCCTCGAAAATCCGAAGCGTGAAGCGGGCCGGCACCTCTGAACCCCCGGGAACAGTGACGGAAACGGGGACCGCTCCAAGTTCCTGCCACGGCACCGGGGCCTGGGAACACACGCCGCCGAGGCCGCTCGCGTTCGAGTGCTGCAGATTGGCAACCTTTGTGACTTCGGCATTCACCAGGTCCACTCCCTGTGAGGCGGGTACGACATCCCAGTCACTCCGGGTGTCGAACACGACCCCAAGTTCCGTCAATTCGTGGGTCTCACGCGTTTCTGGTGCACCCGGCGCGTCCCCCACGAGCTCCGGGCGCAGTTCCACGGGAATGCCGACGTCGATGAACTGCTGGTCCATCATTTCCTGCGGCGTACGGCCGTCCACGACGGGGAGGAACTCCCACTTCGTGAGCGCGCTGTAGCCGGCAGTTTCAACCAGCCATTGGCCATCCACCCGTCGAGCGACGTAGTACCAGGCGTTGCCGCCGTCCTGCGGGTTGGCCTCAAAGCCCGCGTCCGTCAGTTCCATCGCCATCCACTCATCGGTGCAACCAACTACCGCATAATGGCTGGGATCAGCCGCGAAGGGGGTCAGGCTCATGAAGTCACTCCCCTGTTCCATGACGCGGTCGACGTCCTGCACGCGGCAACCCTCGTCCGCCGGAGGACCTGTCGGCACCCCGCTCGGCTCGACACTTGGTTCCGGAGTCGGTTCCGCGGTCGGTTCAGCTGACGGCGACGGATCGGCCGTTCCTTGCTGGGTCGGTTCAACCGATGGCGCGGGGTCCGTTGTTCCCGCAGGCAGGGGCGACTCAGCACCCAGGGAACCGCCGACGACGACGGCGCCTGCCACCACTGCTGCCGCGGCAGCACCGGCGAGAATCATTGCTGTCCTGCGGCGGCGCCGCAGGGGGACGACGACGGGACGGTCATCGCTGAAGGCGTCGTTCCCGTCATTACCGGTTTCGCGGCCGACGATATGCAAGCTGTCGATAGGTTCGGTGTTCATGGCAACTCCAGGTTCCTGCTGGCCGTTCCCGGCCGGAAGAGCGATAATCTCGGTGGGTGAATCGGAGGATTCCCGTTCGGCGCGCACGGGGTCGAGGCCCCGGATCAGGTTCTCTATGCGGTCCATTTCAGGCTCCTTCTTCTGCCATGAGAGCGGCAGGCATCATCTGTGCGAATGCGGCGCGGGCACGGTGCAGGCGCACCTTGGCTGCGGAGGGACTACACCCCAGCACCTCACTGATCTCTGTGGTGGACAGGTCATCCCAATAGGCGAGGAGTAGAACTTCCCGTTCCTTCTCCCGGAGCCGCAGCAGTGAATCGGCTACCGCCTGCTGCCCCGCTCCGTTTCCGGCCCGGGCGGCAAGAACAACCGAGTCCCGTACCCGTTGCATGAGATGCTCGGCCCGCTCACGGCGGCGGTATTCATTGCCGATGACGTTGCGGGCGACGGTGAGAAGCCACGCCGGCGTGACGTCTGAGGCTTGCGGGTTCCGCTGCCAGGCGATACGGAACACGTCGTTGGTGAGTTCCTCGGCTGCTTCCCTGCTGCTCACCCGCCGGTGTATGAAGGAAAACACGCGGTCGCGGTGTTCTCTGTGTAACGCCGCGAAAACGTCATCGTATCGCTGCAACACTGTCCCCCCTGGTGTATGTGTCCTGTCCATACACCTATAGTTTCCGACACGCCTTCCGGGGTTACAGGCACTGTCAATTATCTGTCAGGCAGATACCAATTAAAGCGCGCGCGGGTGGGCTGCCGCATAAATTTCGCGCAGCGTGTCCGCGGTGACCAGCGTGTACACCTGGGTTGTCGTGACGGACGCATGTCCCAGGAGCTCCTGGACAACCCGGACGTCGGCGCCTCCCTGCAGCAGGTGGGTGGCGAAGGAGTGGCGAAGGGTATGGGGTGACACTTCCCCGGCTACTTTGGCGCGCTCCGCAGCGGCTTTTAGGATGGTCCATGCACTTTGCCTGCTCAGCCGGCCGCCGCGGAGATTGAGGAACAGTGCAGGAGCACTGTTCCTCTCGGATGCGTTGGCGGCCAGCGCCGGGCGAGCCCGCACCAGGTAGGACTCTATGGCCCGCGCCGCGTAGGAGCCGAGCGGCACCAGCCGCTCTTTGGACCCCTTGCCGAACAGACGGACGACGGCGGGACCATCCAGGGCTGCATCGACCGACACATCATCCACGTCCAGTCCTACGGCCTCGCTGATGCGTGCCCCGGTCGAGTACAGAAACTCCAGCAGTGCCCGGTCACGCAGACCGCCGGGAGTGGAAGTGTCGACGGCTTCGAGGATCCGGGTGACGTCGTCCACGGAGATCGCCTTCGGAAGCCGCTGCCCGGCGGTGGGCGGGTGCACATCCTCGGCGGGATCCGCCGTCGTCGTTCCTTCAAGTGCGAGGAAGCGGTGCAGGCCGCGTACAGCGACAACGGTACGGGCGGCGGAGCGGGGGCTCAGCGGCGCCTGCCCGTCCTCGCCGGCGGCCAGTCCCTGCGCGAACGCGGACACCTGCTGGCGCGTAACGGTGTCCATCGACTCGATGCCCGCTGCTGTGAGGAAGCGGTGGTATCTCAGCAGGTCGCGGCGATAGGCCGCAAGGGTGTTCACGGAGAGGCCGCGCTCCACCAGCATGTGCTGGAGGTACTCGCTGATGAGCCGGCCGGGTCCAGTGGTCTGGAGCTCGTCCGGTGCGGTCGCTTGCCTACCCTCGGCCATTGGGTCAGTCCTGCAGGACAGGGCCCTGG
Organism: Arthrobacter sp. Soil782; assembly: GCF_001428435.1. Classification (GTDB taxonomy): domain Bacteria; phylum Actinomycetota; class Actinomycetes; order Actinomycetales; family Micrococcaceae; genus Arthrobacter_D; species Arthrobacter_D parietis. The sequence continues at coordinate 9,028 of NZ_LMSO01000007.1, read as the reverse complement.
GGCCACGTTCCGTGCTGGCTATGGTGCTCGGGCCAGGGAGCATCTGCGGGGCGGAGGGACCGGTAACCCGACGTCTTGGCCGCCGCCGCTGCCAGCACGGCTGCCGCGGCGGAGGGGCTGTGGATCCGCCCCTCGAGCACTGCCTGGACTGCATCCGGCAAAGGTACCCAGGCGAGCTCGATTTCGGCTTCCTCATGGGTGCGGGTGTGCCGCTTGTCCTGAGGAACTTCCTCAATGCCCTGTGCGAGGTAGATACGCAGGGCTTCACTCGAGGAGCCAGGCGACAGGAACAGGTCCGACAGGACGTGCCAGGTGCTCGCCGTGACGTCCGCTTCCTCAGCCAGTTCCCGAGCTGCGGCGACGGCGAAGTCCTCCCCGTCAACGTCGAGGAGCCCGGCAGGAATCTCCCACAAATCCATCCGTACCGGGTGGCGGTACTGGCGAAGCAGCAGGACGCGCTCGGAATCATCCATGGCGAGAATCGCGACCGCGCCCGGGTGCTGGATGTACTCGCGGGTGATCGGCTCGCCGTCCTCATCCAGCCGGAAGGTCTCGCTGACCACATCCCAAATCTTGCCGGAGAAAGCCGTGGTGGAGTTGAGCAACCGGCGTGGACTCTGCCGGTCAGCTACTGCGGCGGCCTGCGGCTCGACTCCCATGGCTAAGCCTTGACGCCCCGGCGAGAGAGGGCCGCCTTGACCAGCCCGGCAAACAGCGGATGCGGGCGGGTGGGACGCGAGCTCAGCTCGGGGTGGGCCTGGGTGGAAACATAGTACGGGTGTGCCGACGCGGGCAGTTCCACGAACTCGACCAGCTTGCCGTCCGTGGTGGTACCGGAGACAACCAAACCGGCGGCCTCGAGCTTCTCGCGGTACTCGTTGTTCACTTCGTAGCGGTGGCGGTGGCGCTCGCTCACCTCGGTGCGGCCGTACGTCTTTGCGATCACGGACCCCTCCTTGAGCGATGCGTCCCACAGGCCGAGCCGCATAGTGCCGCCCATGTCACCCTCGCCGGCAACGATCTCGAGCTGCTCAGCCATGGTGGCGATGACCGGGAAATCAGTGTCAGGCTCAAACTCGGTGGATGAAGCGCCCTTCAGGCCCACAACGTTGCGGGCGTACTCGATCACCATGCACTGCAGACCGAGGCAGAGACCCAGCGTGGGCACCTTGTTCTCACGGGCGTAGCGCAGGGCACCGAGCTTGCCCTCAAGCCCGCGGATGCCGAAGCCACCTGGGACGCAGATGGCGTCAGCGCCATCGAGCGCCTGTGCCGCACCGTCCGGGGTTGCGCAATCGTCCGAGGGCACCCAGCGGATCTGGACCTTGGCCTTGTTCGCGAAGCCGCCGGCACGCAGCGCCTCGGTCACGGAGAGATAGGCGTCCGGGAGGTCAATGTACTTGCCGACCAGCGCAATCTCGACATGGTGCTTCGGGTGGTGAACGGCTTCGAGGAGCTTGTTCCACTTGGTCCAGTTGACGTCCTTGAACTTCAAGTCGAGTGCCTGGACGATGTAGGCGTCGAGTCCCTGCGCGTGGAGGGTCTTGGGGATGTCATAGATGCTGGGGGCGTCAGCGGCGTTGATCACTGCATCGACATCCACATCACACATGCGGCCGATCTTCTCGCGCATGGCATCCGGCACCTCGCGGTCTGACCTGATGACGATGGCGTCCGGCTGGATACCGATTGATCGCAGCATGGCCACCGAATGCTGCGTGGGCTTGGTCTTCAGCTCCTGTGAGGGTCCGATGTAGGGCACGAGCGACACATGGACGAAGAACACGTTGTTTCGGCCGATATCCTGGCGCACCTGACGCGCCGACTCAAGGAACGGCTGGGACTCGATGTCACCGACCGTGCCGCCGATCTCGGTGATGATGACATCCGGTGCCTTGCGGGACCCTGTGGGCTCCGCGGGCAGGCGCATGCGGCGCTTTATTTCATCGGTGATGTGCGGAATGACCTGCACAGTGTCACCCAGGTACTCGCCGCGCCGTTCCTTGGCGATGACCTCGGAGTACACCTGGCCGGTGGTGACGTTGGCTGAGCCGTCAAGGCTCTCATCGAGGAAGCGCTCATAATGACCGATGTCGAGGTCCGTCTCCGCGCCGTCGTCGGTCACAAAGACCTCGCCGTGCTGGAACGGATTCATGGTGCCGGGATCAACGTTCAGATACGGATCCAGCTTCTGCATGGTGACGGACAGACCGCGCGCCCTCAACAGGTGCCCGAGGCTGGAAGCCGTCAGTCCCTTACCGAGAGAAGACGCCACACCACCGGTGACGAAGATGTGCTTGGTAGTCTTTGCGGACTTCTGGAACCGGGAGATTGTTTGCTGCACCACGGAGTTCGACCCTATCACCTGACGGCTGTCCGCGCTGCATCAAGCAGAAGCTCCTCCGCGTGTGCCTGGGCGCTGGCAGACTCCTCCTGACCCGCGAGCATACGCGCGAGTTCCCGCACCCGCTCCGACTCCGGGAGGACCTCGACGTCGCTGGCGGTGAAACCGCCGTCTGCCGCCCTGCTCTTCGTCACGCGGATATGGTGCGAGGCGAATGCCGCCACCTGCGGCAGGTGGGTGACGACGACAACCTGTACATGCTGGGCCAACATGGCAAGACGACGCCCGATTTCGACGGCGGCCTTGCCGCCGACTCCCGCGTCAACCTCGTCGAAAACGAAAGTCGGTACGGGATCCACGGCGGCGAGCACCACCTCGATCGCCAGCATGACCCGTGAGAGCTCACCGCCCGAGGCACCCTTGCCCAGTGGACGCGGGGCCGCCCCGGCATGCGGCTGCAGGGAGAAGGAAACCTCGTCGGCGCCCAGCGGTCCAGGGGTGCCGCCCGAAGTGACGTCGATGATGAGCAGCGCATCAGGCATGGCCAAGGCGGAAAGTTCGCTGCTGACCCGTGCGGACAGGTCTTCTGCGGCAGCCCGTCGCAGCCGGCCAAGGACCTCCGCGTCAGCGACCAGTTTGCTTTCCAAAGCAGAAGCTTCCTGCTGCAGGCCCTCGATTCTGTCGGAGTCACCGCTGATCTCGTCGAGCCGGTCCCGGCTGGTGGCTGCCCAGTCGAGCACCTCGCTGATGGACGGAGCGTACTTGCGGATCAGAATGTTGAGCTCTGCCCGCCGCGCCTCGACCTCGGCCAGCCGCTCGGGCCCCTCCGAGTCAAGAGATGCCGCGTAGCCGGCCAGCTCGGTGGAGATGTCAGCCAGGATGTAACCGACTTCAGCGAGCCGCTCGGCCAGTGATCCCAGCTCAGCGTCATGCGCTCCGACCGCTTCCAACTGGCGCTTCGCCGCATCTACCAGAGTTGTGGCATCGCCCGATTCGGGGAACTCACCCGACACCAGCGCCTGATGCGCGGCCGCGGCCGCAGTGCGAAGCTCCTCGACGTTGCCGAGCTTCATCGCTTCCGCTTTCAACGCCTCGTCCTCATTCGGCTGTGGGTCAACGGCATCGATCTCCCCGAGTGCCGACTGAAGCGACTCGGCCTCCCGCAGCCTGTCCCGCTCCGCGCTCCGCAGCGCCTCGAGGCTCGCGCTCACCTCCCGCCAGCGCCGGTACGTGCCCTGGTAGGCGGCAAGGGCGGCGGCGAGCTCTGGGCCCCCGAACTTGTCCAGCGCCTCGCGTTGTGCCGCAGCACTGCGAAGCCGGAGCTGGTCCGACTGGCCATGGACCACCACCAGCTTCTCCCCCACCTCGGCAAGGACGCCGGCGGGAGCTGATCTTCCACCGACGTAGGCGCGGCTACGGCCGTCGCTATTGACTGTGCGGGCGAGAATCAGGCCGGCACCGCCGTCGTCGTCTGTTTCCAGCTCGCCGCCCGCTTCCAGGGCTCGCTGCGCTGCAGCGCCCTGAAGGTCCACGCGAAGCACTGCCTCAGCGGACGCGTTCTTCGCGCCAAGGCGCACAGCGCCGGCGTCGGAACGCGCGCCCATCAGCAGGTTCAGCGCAGAGAGGACCATCGTCTTGCCCGCGCCGGTTTCACCGGTGACAACGCTGAAGCCGGCCCCCAGGGAGAGCGTCGCGTCTGCGATCACTCCGAGGTCGCGGATCCGGATCTCCTCGATCATCGGGCGGGCTCGCCGTCATGAGTGGCCGGGCCACGCCAGCCCTGAGTGGGCAGCTCGAACTTGCGGACGAGCCGCTCCGAGAAGGGTGTCTGATGCGTGCGCGCCAGCCGGACCGGGATATCTGACCGCGTGGCCTCAACCCGGGCGCCGGGCCGCAGATCGACGGTGCGCCGCCCATCACACCAGAGCACGCCGGATGCGTCGGTGCGGGTGAGGAGTTCCACGGCGAGCAGCGACGTCGGGGCGACCACGAGCGGCTTCGCGAAGAGCGCGTGCGCACTGATCGGAGCCACCAGGAGGGCCTCCACCTCCGGCCAGACAACCGGACCGCCGGAAGAGAAAGCGTACGCGGTGGAACCGGTGGGGGTAGCCAGGACGACGCCGTCGCAGCCGAAGGAGCTGACCGGGCGGCCATCAACTTCCAGGACCACCTCGATCATGCGCTCACGGTTGGCCTTCTCGATCGCGGCCTCGTTGAGCGCCCAGGTCTGTGCGGTCAGCTGGTCGCCACGCCAGACCTGCACGTCGATGGCCATGCGTTCCTCGACGGTGTAATCCTTGTCCACGACCCAGCGGACCGCCTCGGCGAGATCCGCCCGCTCACTCTCGGCGAGGAAACCGACATGGCCGAGGTTGACGCCCAGTAGCGGAACGTCTGTCCCGCGGACCAGTTCAGCTGCACGGAGGATGGTTCCATCTCCGCCGAGCACCATGCCAAGCTCGATGTCCTCAAGTCCCGCGTCCGCCCCGAGCGTCTCGGTAGGCGCTGCCAGCGTGCCGTACTCCGCCTGGATGTCGCGCAGCTCCTCGGCGCGCATGACCGGAGTCAGCCCGGAAGCGTGCAGCCGTGTGCAGGCCTCCTGGGCAGCGGCCATTGCGTCATGCCGGCCGGTGTGGGCGAGTACCAGTATGCGTCTAGTCATCACGCTCCGTTGTATCAGGTGGGGACGGCTTCACGCATCGCCGCTGGTGCCGAACGCGGAGCTGCCGTCCACGATTCGGTGCGCAAGTTGACCTGCGTCCCTACCGATCCTAGGCACCATCGAGCCCGAGGGCACCTTCATCCACAGAAAGAACTCCACATTTCCGTTCTGACCCGCCAGTGGGCTACGCGCGACCCCCTCGACGTCGAGACCTGCTTCCAGTGCGGAATGCACCACGCCGACGACGGCGCCGCGCCGCTGCTCCTCATCCGTCACCACTCCGGTGCGGCTGAGTGCGCTCCTGCCGACCTCAAACTGCGGCTTGACCATGAGCACCAGATCCCCGCCTTTCCGCGTCGCATTCGCAAGCGGTGCCATCACGAGGGTCAGCGAGATGAAGGAAAGGTCCGCAACCGTCAGGTCCACCTGCCCGCCGATCTGCCCCGAGTCGAGGAACCGGACATTGAGCCCTTCGTGCACGAAAACGCGCGGATCGTTACGCAACTGATCGACCAGCTGCCCGTGCCCAACATCCACCGCCACCACTTCGGCCGCGCCACGGCGAAGCAGGACGTCGGTGAAGCCGCCGGTGGACGCGCCCGCGTCGAGGCACCGCTTGCCCTGAACCCCGACGCCGGTGAAGACTTCCAGCGCACCTTCGAGCTTGTATGCGGCGCGGCTGGGGTAGTCGGGGGCGCCGCTGCCGGCCACGAGTATCTCGTCACCCTCCGAGACCGACGACGACGCCTTGGTCAGGACAGAGCCGGAGCGGCGAACCTTGCCTTCTGCGATGAGTTGCGCCGCATGGGATCGTGAGCGGGCCAGCCCACGGGCCACCAGCTCCTGGTCCAGTCGGGCCACGCTCAGCTGTGCTCCGTGTTGAGCTCAGCGAGCAGCTCGTCGTGAAGCTGTTCGTAGGCCGTGTGCTGGTCCGCCTCGGCCAGCTCAGGCATCGCGGTGAGCGTGTGCAGAACGTCGTCCACGGCCGCGTCACCGGTGGACGACACTGTTGGATAATCCGCTAGCCCGCCGTCCGGCAGCGATCCTTGCTCAACAGGAGGCGGTTCAGTGGCTCCCACGATGGCTCCTCATCGTTCCGCATCCTCGTCAAGGAATTTCAGTCCGGGAAGATCGGCGGTGTCCTGCAGCGGGCACGCTGCCCACCAGGCAGCGCACGCTGCACGCCAGGCGTCGAGATCATCGCGGCCACCGGTCATAAGAACGACGCCGTTCTCAACGCTGGCTGACGACTCACCGCAGGAGAAGACGCCGTCCTGCTCGGTGACCTCCGGATAAGGACGGTGCAGCTGGTCAAGGTCCGCGAAAAGGTACGTTGGGCGCTGCTCGGTGACGGCTGCCAGCGCGTTCGCTGCCGTGTCCACTCCGGTGAGCACCAGCGCCGTGGCCATTCCGGCACGGTTTCCGCCGAGAATATCCGTGTCGAGGCGGTCGCCGACCACCAGCGCTTCCTCGACGCCGAGGTGAGCCGCCGCCGTTGTGAACAATTGGGCTTCAGGCTTGCCGGCGACGATCGGGCTTCTACCGGTGGCTGCGCTCACCGCCGCGACGAGCGTGCCATTGCCTGGAGCGATTCCACGTGCCTGCGGGATGGACATGTCTGTGTTCGTGGCGACCCACACCGCGCCGCCGGCAACCGCAAACGCAGCCTCGGCGAGATCCTTCCATCCAAGCGATGGCTCGAAGCCCTGAATGACGGCGTCGGGAACCGGATCCGCCGTGGTCACCGGAACGAGGCCCTGATCAGCTACATGCTGTGCAAGGACCGCGCTGCCGGTGACGAGAACTGTTGCCCCCTGCGCCACCTGCGTAGCCAGGAGTTCGGCGCCCGCCAACGCCGACCCGAAGACCTGCTCAGCTGTGGCTGGAGCGCCCAGCTCGCGAAGATGTGCTGCCACCTCCGCTGAGGATCGGGATGCGTTATTGGTGATGTAAGCGAGGGCGACGCCAAGGTCCCGGAGCTTCTCCAGTGCCTCAGTGGCACCGGGAATCGCTGACGGGCCTGCATAGACGACGCCGTCAAGATCAGCGAGTACAGCACCGTAACGGCATGCCAGCGGCGTACCGGTCTCACTCACTGTCACGCTGCTCCTCACCGTCACCCTGCTCCTCATCGTTAGCGGGAGCCTCATCAGCCGTGGATTCGACATCCTGGTCCGGAGTTGAACTGACACTCTGGACAGCGCCCCTTGCAGCGGTGCGGTCCAGCTCCAAGTCTTCGTCCTCGCCAACGAGGTCGATGATATCGGGATCCGCAAAGGCACCGACACCGAGAGCATTCTCCGCACGTTCAGCCTGGCGCTGCCAGGACGCCGCTTCCTCCCCGCGGCCCACTGCAGCAAGAGCGTCTGCGTAGGCACGGAACAGCCGGGGGCTGTAGCTGAAGGCGCGGTTCTTTGTCAGCTGCGGGATCTCGAGCGCGGCGACCGCGGCGTCGAGTTGGTCGAGGTCGGTTCGCGCCCCGGATACCACGATGGCCAACTCGACTTTCCCCGCTGCGTCGAGGGAGGACGCGTCCTCAGACCGGGCGAGGTCCAGGGCGCGGTCAGGGCGGCCAAGTCCGCGCTCGCAATCTGCCATTACCGGAAGGTGGACGTTCGATCCGTTGATTCGCCGGTAGGTCCGGAACTCTCGCAGGGCCTCGCCATAGTGTCCCGCCGCGTATGCGGTGAGACCGACCGCTTCGCGGACAACAGCGAGACGGCCCCCGCGACGGCTCGCCGCGAGAGCATGCTGGAACGCAAGCTCCGGCTCGTCGTCGATCAGGCGTCCGGCCATGACGAGATGCTTCGCCACCCACAGGGCGCTTCGCTCCTCGAGGTTCCGGATTTCCGCGCGCGTGACCTTGTCCAGTTCGCTTCCCGTGACATCTTCATCGATCTCGGGCGAACGTTCCCGATCCGGTCGGTTGGCACTGCGAAGATCACGCGCGTTATGCGGGCGCTCGAATGGAGCGTCGTTCGGTCCTGTTTCTCTGGGCGAACGCTCAGGACGCCGCCCGTACTCTGCTTCCCTGCGGTCGCCTCCCCGAGGTGCATCACCGTAAGAGCGCACCGGACGACGGTCCTCGCCGAAGTTGCGGCTTTGTCCACGATCGCCGCCACGGGAGAATCCGTCGCGTCCGGAAGAGCCCCCGGGGCGCGACCTGGTTCCATCCGAGGCTCCGCCGCTTCCGCGCTCTCGGTACGAACGGCCTTCGGCGCCGGCTTCACGTGACCTATTGTCCCCGCCGGTTGGCCGGTCCCAGCGCCGTGCAGGGTCACCGGCATTCCGGGAGTCCTGATCACGCTTGGGGCGGCGCTCGCCGCGCTGCCCATCCCGGTCCTGCCAGTTCGGACGGTTGCCGGACTCGGCTGGTCTGCCCCGACCGCCGAAATCCCTGCGGGGACCGCGGTCGTTGCCACTCTCACGAGAGCCACCCTCACGACGCTGGCCGCCACCTTCACGGGTCGGCCGGCCGGAGCCACCCTCGCGACGCTGGCCACCACCCTCACGGGTCGGCCGGCCGGAGCCGCTTTCGGAGCGATCCTGATAACGCGGCCGGTCACCGGATTCAGGCTTGCGGCGGTCTGCGCCGCTACCGGCCCCCCGCGGCGCGGAAAAGCCCCGCCGAGGCCGTTCACTCGGGTCACTCCCGCGACGTTCCGCACCGCGGCGCTCTTCGCCGCGCTTATCATCCTCGCGGTGATTCGCTCCGCGGTCACGGAAGGGTTCCCGATCAGCCATGGCACAATTCCTCTCGTCATGAGCTGACCTGACCCTGTGTCGGACGCTCTCGCTGTTGATCTATGTGTGAAGTGTCGGAGGATTCTGAGCCTGCGATCTTCCCATTGTAGGCAAGAGCCGGCAGGCGTGTCCGGGTCGTTAAATGACTGAGGCTCCGACAGTATGTCGGAGCCTCAGTGCTAAGTGTTGTCCGGCGGTGTCCTACTCTCCCACACTCTCTCGGGTGCAGTACCATCGGCGCTGTGGGTCTTAGCTTCCGGGTTCGGAATGGGACCGGG
>NZ_LMSO01000006.1 GCF_001428435.1 Arthrobacter sp. Soil782 | reverse complement strand
GGGTGACTATGTATATCCTTAGAAGCATGATAAAGCACCATTGAAAATTTGAAATATATCAAGAAGATTCAGATGGAAGTTTTTTAACATTGTCAAAGGAGTTCCAATCGAACAAAGTGTACATTTTGGAAGCTCTTAAAAAGTAGAAATGGCTTAGAGAGTGGGAGCTCTCTCGGCAGTTCCAGCGATGACGGTAAGCAAGTTGTTTCCAAAAGGATCACTGAGATGCTTTGCAAGGTTCTCAACAGGACCTTCTCCGGTAACATAMGCTTGGATRAAGAAACCGAGCATYGCAAACATGGCTAATCTCCCGTTCTTGATCTCTTTGACYTTGAGAAGAGCTCCTTGMTCAGGGTCCTTAGCRAGKCCTAGAGGATCAAATGGACCTCCTGGGTGTAGCTTGTCCTCRAAATCCAATYCGTTGGTGATTCTGTAGTACTCGGCTCCACCGAGGAGAACAACCTCAGCAACTACGGCRAGAACAAGGTTGATWGGGATGTTCTTGCCAAAGTAGTTCAATGTGTTTCCATCAAGAAGCAAAGCACCAGTCTTAAACCAGACAGCTTCAGGGCCACAGTTAGCGCCATATTTGTTTAAAGCTTCAGGRATGATGAAACCAGCTGCTCCTAACATAGCCCATCTCGCATGGATCAATTCAAARGCTTGGTATTTAGCAAAGTTCTCAGGCTTCTTTCCAAGACCAAATGGGTCATAACCATAATCTCCAGCAACTTCACCGTTTAAGTACTCTGGGATCTCTGATCTRTCCAAAAGACCATCAGGCAAGAAAATTCTCCTGTCAGGACCATACCACTTGGCGAGCTCATCGCTAGTCTCAGAGACAGCCTTGGACTTAGCAGGAGCTGGCTTTTTCTTAGAGAASAGAGCAACWGTCTTGAACGTGGMYGGGCTTGATGCCAACGGAGCAGACGATCTTGAAACTGCCCTGAAGTTAAGGGGAGTACCAAGCATTTCCGACACACCCAAAGACGCCATTCTTTTAGYCCAAAGTTTCAAGCTTTACTCTGGTTTAACACTA
>NZ_LMSO01000005.1 GCF_001428435.1 Arthrobacter sp. Soil782 | reverse complement strand
GAGAGTGTGGGAGAGTAGGACACCGCCGGACAACACTTACGGAAAGGCCTCACCATCACGGTGAGGCCTTTCCTGCTTTAAACCCACACCAACAACACCTCGCGTGACCGAATTTGCTCTGGCCGGCTTGGTGGAGGAGCGGAACTTCCCCCCGGCATCAGGGGGTGTAGCGGCCGCCAGGAGCATTCCATGAGGCTTGAGGCGCTTCCGTGGAGGCCGGCCCGCTGCGGCGATCCCTGCTCGCTGAGAGCCAGCTGTCGAACCACGGGCAACCGGAGGTGGAGGGCCCGCTGGCGGAGGTCGGCGAACGAGATATTCAGCACACAGCCCGACCGGCTGGGATGCTCAGCTCGCTGCTGCTTGCCGCCACTCTAGTTGTGTCCTCGGCGTTTCGCGAGGGATAACTCGATGCCGATCGAGGAGTCCCCCAGCGGCGCGGAAGCAACGCGACACCTCTATAGGATTCTGTTCTCTTTATGCCGAGGATGTCCTGGCGCCATCAGTGCCGCGGGACAGGAGCAGCTGTTCTGCTGCGTGTTCTCGGCCGGGTGTTCCTGCGCTCCTGTGCCAACATCGGCAGCAGCGATGGAATAGCCACCCCGCCGAGACCACTTTGGCTTCGCGCGCGGGGGGGCAAGACCATCGGGCATGCGCCACTCACTGAAAGGCGTGCGCAATTGTGGTTGACGTCACGTCACCGTGCCGGCGTCAACCTTGGTGCATGTGCGCATTGTGGTGCCTTGCATCCGCACGCCCGCGCGGTTTTTGGTCTCTCGATGGCTGATTTGCCGCACCCCGGATCCTTGTGTATTGTTTTCTGAGTCGCCGCGGCCGGGACAGTGAAACTTACCGGCAAGAGCGACAAACTCCCAACACAATCTGGATGTATTTCGTCATGGAGTGCACCCTGTTTGGGAGCCGGCACAGCACCACGGCCGGTCAGATAGCCCGTCAGGGCGGATTTGACGGGGTGGGGTTGGGCGGGTAAGTTTGAAAAGTTGCTCCGGAGCGATGATGCGGCCTTGAGGGTTGTGTTTGGTGCCGGGTGTTTCTGTTGTTTGAGAACTCAATAGTGTGCCATGT
>NZ_LMSO01000004.1 GCF_001428435.1 Arthrobacter sp. Soil782 | reverse complement strand
GGGACGGCAGGCTGTGGCTGTACCCCGGAAACGGGAACGGCGGATGGCTCAAGAAAGTCCAGGTCGGCTCCGGCTGGAATGGTATGACCAGCATCCTCTAACCACTACGCCTCCAACATGGGAAGGTCACCCGCGCCGCTTGCAGCACGGGTGACCTTCCCATGATGTTTCCTCGGGGATGGGCAGTGGCGCCGGCAACTGATCCGCGTTGACCGGCCCAAGGTAATCGCAGGCTCCACTCGCCACAGTTGCCTCAGGGCAAGTTCTATCTCTGCCTCACCCGGGAGCGGTCTCGTTCGTCGGGGGACTCGGAAACCATCAGGGAGACGATGATGAAATCGAACGGTACACATACCGCGGCAGGGGCAACCCCGCGCGCAAACAGGATGTGGAGGGGGACCGGTATTGCTGCTTCAGCCGTTGTGCTCCTGTCCACTTTCGGTCCACCACCAGCTGGGGCAGTACCTCAGCTGTCGGCCGCAATACTTCCGGCAGCTATAGCAACGGGCACGCAGGGAAGCGTTGGTCCAGTGAACCCCGAAACTGGCTACCCATACTGGTACGGCGACGATAACGGTGTTCGGCTGGAGCTGTGCATTGACGTAGCCACGGTTTGCCCAGTGGTCGGAGAAGCCTACAATCCGACGCTGCCGCTGGCGATGCCGAGCAACTTCCCGGAGGAGTCGTTCTGGTACTCAGCCGAAGCATCGTTGCCTCTGTTTGGTGGACAAGAAGAGGCTCGTCTCATCATGGCTACCGAAGCGGCGTTCGGCGGCGCCGGCGACGTTGCACAGGGTCAGCAGAACGCCTTCGCCCGGATGCGTATTCGCTTTGATGGAGCCCAACCACTGGCGACCTACACGGCGACGACGCCGTACGGAATCTTCGAAGTAACTGCGGACGACCGCGGACGGGTGCGCTTCACGGAAGACCTCGGGTGCCTCCAGCAGCCATGCGACTGGACTGAGCCGCTCGAGGGAAAGATCGGTCCCTTCCTTCGGTGGGACGCGGATGCTCCGGCCGGATCAATCGGTGATCCAAACATTCCGCATACCGTAACCGGAAGCCCGTCTGGTACAAACCTTTTCCGCCTTGAAGGTCCAGGCATGGAAGCTGCCGAGACAAATCTCTTCGCAGTGCAGGGCAAGATCGCCACGGTACGTGCGGGCGTGGACAAACCGGGCGGCGTCTACAGGGCGGCCACTACGGTCAACATTCAGGCTTCCTTCCCCGATGAGGCGAAGATCGTCTACACGACGGACGGGAGTACCCCTGCAGTTGATGCTGACGGTGGGGTCACCAACGGCGAGACCTGGATGCCGTCAACGACTGACAACGACGTTGCTCCAGTGCTGCTCGCCACGCCAGGTACAACGAAGCTTCAGTACATGGCAGTCAGCCTGGCTGAGCCAACCCAGCGGACCGGCGTTCAGGTCGAGACTTATAACCTCGACGCCACCAGTCCGTGGATCGCTGCGTCACCGGATGCGACAAAGCCGTCCCATCCGGGTCCACAACAGGTGACACTCACCGGAACTACCGCGGAGGGTGCGGGACCGGCGAGGATTTACTACACGTTGGACGGATCCGATCCCACCGTCGACGACAGCGGGAACCCGACCGCCGCCACGGTGGAGTTCACTGACACTCCCATCACGGTGGGCAGCACCACCCTGATCCGGGCGATGTCGGTCGATGCAACAGATAGGGCCGGCGAAATCCGAGACTTCCGGTACGTCATACATAACCTGAAGACGGTCGGTCCAGTTCTGGTTTCCGCAGACGGTCAACACGGCTATCCCGCGTACCTTGAGGACAACGGATGGGCTGCACGCGACGGTAGAGATGCTCAGGAACCGGTGCAGCTCGACTTGTGCCTGAATGATCCGCTGTGTCCCATCATCGAAGAACTGCCGGCGCCGCTCGATCCGCTGCAGTTCCCACGGAACTTCCCCGGCGAGTCGTTCTGGTGGGCTGCTGAGGCATTCCTGCCGGTCGACGGTGAAGAGGTGCGCTTGACGCTCGCCCTGGAAGCGGCGTTCACCGGCGAAGGAGCTGCTGTCGGCGACGAAGTGGCCTTCGGCCGCATCCGTGTTCGAGGTGACGCGGTGTTCGAGAGCGGCGCCACCTACGAAATCACCCATCCCTACGGGAAGTTCCAGGTCGTCGCCGATGACACCGGAAGCCTCCGCTACACGGAGGACCTCGGAAGCATGAACGGCAACGGTGACTTTTCGCCATTGCTCGAAGCGAAGATCGGACCGTTCCTGCGGTGGACTGAAGGGGCACCCGCGGGCTACCTCGGAGACGGCAGTACACCTCACGCCGTCGTCGGCAGCCCCTACGACACCAACTTCTTCGAGATCCACAAGGTCCTGACGACCGACAACGTGCCGGTTCGGGAACCTATCGGAACAAGGATCACGGACTTCGTTGTCCAGGGTAAGACTGTCGGTGCCACGCCGCCGGTAGCTCCGACGGTAGCGGCCAGCGTTGCAGGAGCAGTGTTCAATACGCCGCAAACCGTGACGCTTACATCCACCCCGGGTGACTTGCCGATCTTCTTCACCACTGACGGCACGCCTCCTGAGCCCGATGGCAACCTATACAGCGGACCCATCACCATCAACGCGGACACGGTTCTGCAGTTCATCGCGGTGAATCAGGGAGTCGCATCGCCAATCGTTACGGAGACGTACACGATCGATACGGTGGCTCCGGAGCTGACAACCACAACGCCGGGCGGTACGTTCACCGCAGCGACGACAGCGACTCTCGCCGCCAGCGAAGGCGCAGCAATCCGTTTCACCACGGATGGGACTGAACCCACGGTGGCCAGCACGCTGTACACCGCGCCAATCGCAATAGCTCAGACCACAACGCTCCGTGCGATTGCGGTCGACGCTGCCGGCAACGTCAGTCCACTCGGGCAATGGGTATTCACCATCAACGCTCCCACTCCGCCGGTCGTTGATCCTCCGGCTCCGCCTGCAGCCGGCATCGATGGCCATGATTTCTCCGGTGACGGGAACGTGGATGTGTTGGCGAGAAGTGCCGACGGCAAGCTGTGGTTGTACGCCCGCAACGCTGCCGGCGGCTGG
>NZ_LMSO01000003.1 GCF_001428435.1 Arthrobacter sp. Soil782 | reverse complement strand
CCTCGACGGCATGACGCCGAAACAATACTGGGACACCTGGACGCAGAAAAATCAACTAGCTATCGCATAGCCACTGGACTGCTAACCGGGACCCAATCAATTGCTCATTACGGGTCCAGCTGTCACGCATGCGGCTTTGACTTCGAGGCTACGTATGGGCCGCCGGCCGCAGGTTTCAGCTATGTCCATCACACAGTGCCTGCTGCAAGTCTTCGGCCAGATTATGAGATCGACCCGATCGTCGACCTCGTACCCCTTTGCCCGAACTGTCACTACATGGCGCACCGCAGGTTCCCCACCCCGTACACCGTCACTGAACTGCGCGCAATGATTGCAGCGGCCGGCCATCTGCCGGGCACCATAGTCACCGCGAAACAGGAGCAAGCGCAGAACGATGCACGAGCGATTAGCGGAAGTATCTCGATCCCTGGGGAGCAAAGCGGACAGTATGTCGAGTAGTCCGGTCACAATAGAGCGGAATACCCTGCACCGTTTTGTCCAGGTTGCACTGAATTCCAAGCTGAACTGTTGGAGCCCCCTGTCGGATTCGAACCGACGACCCCCGCTCTACATGTTCGCGGTTCCCGCTGGTTCCTGTCAGGACCCGATTTCGCCCACTGACTAGGGAAAACAGTGTTGATAGTGCTGTCACTTTACCTTGTGAATCCCCTCGATTCCCTAGGATTCCCCGATAAACGTCCACATAAACGTCGACTGCTCGCCAGCAACGTCGTCTCGGCTGTCGGTGACGGTTGAAAAGTGAGCCGTTGTGACACACCGGGCATTGAGGTTTCGGGAACAGTGCTTCGAGGAGGTCGAGAGGCACAGGAATGGCCGCCTGGGACGGCCGTCATGGCGTATTTAGGGACGCGGGATTCCGGAGGTACCGCCCGGTATGTTCTCGTCAGCGAAGCAGATGCGGCCCCGGTGCCCGAAACGGTGCCGCTGGTGGATGCAGCCGCGATACCTACCGCGGGCCTTACAGCCTTCCAAGCGATCTACGAGCACGCCCTCGTGGCCGCGGGTGATCACGTCATGGTCCTAGGTGCCGGAGGTGGCGTCGGCTCTTTTGCCGTGCAGCTGTGCAAGCACGCTGGGGCGACGGTGAGCGCTGTGACGAGCAGGAGGAGCGCGGACCGGGCACGTGAGGTGGGTGCGGACGCCGTGTTCGTGGCCGGTGAGAGCCTGGATTTGCCTGGACCTGTTGACGTGCTCCTGGTTTTCGCGGAGGTGTCGCAGGACCAGTTGGCTGCAGCGGCCGCCCTGGTGCGCCCGGGCGGCAGGATCGTCTCTGCGACGACTTCCGTGACGGGATCCCTTGAGCTTCGTGCAGGGGTGACGACGAAGAACATGGTCGCGTACAGCTCCGGGAACGACCTGTCGAGGATCGCGTCGATTATCGACTCCGGGGGCTTCGACCTCGGCATCTCGGCGCGGCTTCCCATGGGCGATCTTGCGCGGGTGCATGCCCGCCACCACGCAGGTGAGCTGCACGGCAGGGTTGTCCTCCTCGCCGACTGAGGCGCCCCTTGGACCGCACCCGGCTGCCCACAGCCTGTCTCAGGCGCCCACCGACCACCTGAAAGGTCCTGCGGGACGGGCTGCGGGCAGGCGGGTCGACAGTCAGACGCGGGTGGTTGCGTGTGCCGCGACCCACTCGGTGACCAGGTCGACCGTGAGTGCGTCGGTGGGTTTGCGCATGAGTTTCTTGTAGCTGGCGAAGCTTGCCGGATTCGGGTCTGAGCGCAACAGGTGGGTGAGGTCGGCCGGTCGCTGGAGTTCCACCGGACCGGCGACCTGCTCGCGGATGATCTCGAGGTCATCCGGGTTCACCTGGAGGTCTTTACCTCCGGTGATGGCCAGGACGGGAGCGGTGATGCGCGGCAGCACCGTGGCAGGGTTGAAGTCGAGCAGTTCGCGCTGCCACCTCGCGTTGATCATCCTTCCCTGCATCCGGACGGTGTCGGTGTCGCTGGCGCGAAGTTTCGCGACGGACTTCCTCTGCTGTTTTGTGATGTCGATTCGCAGCAGTTTGATGAGCGCGCCGGCGACGGGGGGAAGCGCCCGGGCGAGCTGCTTGGTCTGCCAGGCCATCGTTTCCTCCCCTGTGGTCCCTGGTGCTGCGAGCAGGACGACGCCCGCGAGCTGGTCATGATCGGCGGCAAGAAGTTCCGCGATCATCGCTCCTTCGCTGTGGCCGATAAGGAAGACCGGCACAGCCGAGGCGGGGGCCGACTGCTGCAGCCAGGTCAGTGCAGCGGCGGCGTCGGCCTGATTGTCCGAGAGCCCGGCGTGGAGGTAGGAGCCTGAGGACCGACCCACTCCCCTCTTGTCATAGCGCAGGGACGCGATCCCTTTGGCAGCAAGGGCGTGGGCGAGATCACGACTGACACCGAGAGGGATCCTGCGGTGGTCCGCATCGCGGTTGACCTCACCGGACCCCGGCAGCAGCAGCACCTGCGCCACGGGATGCTCACCGGCGTGCGTATACGTTCCCGAGAGCCGTACATCGTCGGCGTCGATCGTCACCTCGGTCTCGGTAAGGATCGCCTGCGAAGATGCGGAAATCAGCGCTTCGGCGAGATCTGACGCCGCCTCAATGCTGAGTGCCAGCGTAGAAAACTTCTCGTCGCGGAGCCTGACCACAATACCTGCTTCGTTCTTCGCCACTGCGGTCAGAGTCCGCCGCCCGGCCGACCTCCACGTGCCGATCCGCGCACGGGCGGGCAGGGCGAACCCCGGGGCCCGAAGGCCGGTGACCGACGCGAAAGGATCGTCGGAGACGGTAACTGAGACGACCGAGGAGACTGGAACGGCGAAATCCTGTACCAGCCCTAGCACCTTCTCGGCGCTCCGGCGGCGGTGTGGCTTGTTCCGGCATAGCCGAAGCTTATGCCAGCGCCGCGTCCGCCCAACGGATGGCATCGTGCTGTGCTGCAGATCAAAGCACCCGCACCGACGGTTTGCTACGGGTTGGCCTGCTCGAGGTCGGCGAGCAGATTAAGCCGGTCGACGAGCAATCCCCCTGCAACACTCATGCCCGTGAACGCGTAGATGATGACTACCGCAGCGAAAATCACCATCGCTATGACGGACCGGGCCGGGTAGCGCCGCTTGATGGTGAGGATGACGGCTGTGACGGCGCTGAGGATGGCAATCGTCTGCCCTGCCACGGTGGCGGCCGCCATGCGCAGCGCGCTGTCGACCGTCAGCGGACCGTAGCTGTTCAGTGCCAGCCCCAGCAGAACCGGTACCGCGATGACGCCCAGGAAGAGGATCGTGGAGCGGCGGATGCGGCGGGGCTGCTCAACGGCTGCTTCGACGTGCGCCGTGTTCACGCGCTCACTTTCGCTTCTGGCCGTAGTTGTCGCCCATGTGGTTCGCCGGCCTGTCCATCCAGGCCGGCCGATCCCCGAACATCGACGGACGTGCACTTGCTGCCTCAGGCTCTTGCCGGGAGTCCCAGGTCTGCACCGTATTCATGTACGAGCGCTTCAGGAGGAGGCCGCGGATGACCAGCACGGCGCTGGCCAGTACAGTCACCCCACCAGCGGCCAGGAAAAACCATGTTGATCCGTGGACGCCGGTGTCCCTCACGGTTGCCGTCGAATACTCTGAGATCCCGGGTGCCAGCAGGAGAAACCCTGCAATGAAAAGCGCGCCACCCAAGACGAACAACTTGCTGTACTTCTGCATAGCTCCCCCAACGCCGTCGTTGATCCAGCCTACCAATCAGCGCCGGCACAAGGCTTGGTTCTTCAAAGTGTTCGATTCTTCACGGTGTTCCGAGTGGGTGCCTGCTCAGGAGCAGGTCACTCAGTTCTGGGTGGGGCTGAGCCCGCTGCTGACCGTATCCGAAGCAGCTGGCGGAAGGCTGCGGTCCGCGATGTTGTGGCGGAGTTCGAAGAGCATCCGGTCCATGTCGTCGAGGTCCCGTACTGCCGCGCTGAGCAGTAATTGGGTAATGCTGGTGTTCTTCTTCTGGCACGCGGAAAGGGCTTCGAACACGGTCTGTACCAGGAGGGACCGGGTGTTTTCCAGCGACACCAGTCTGAGGGTTTCTTTGTCCCGGGTAGGTCCGGGAGGCGCCGACTCACTAAGGCGCAGGCCCATTGTGGACGGAAAGTTCGCTGAGTCGAGTGGTCTGAGCATGGCAGGGGCCTTCGGTTGAGCTCGCCGTGCGGTCAGACGGTGATCAGTAATTCTCGTGCAGGCGGGGGTGACTCGAGGTCCTCGCGGTCCGCATCAATGCGTCCGCGAAGCTTCCCCGGCGCCCTGGTGCTCAATGCCGTGCTCTCGGCAGCGGCCCTTCTACGATGCCCGTAGCCGGAATGATTCGTCAAGGCCATCATCCGGTGCGTTTGCACGCCGGGTACCCGGTTACCGGATGTGGGCTCATGCCTGATCGTCCACGATGAGATCGACGCCAACAGCGGCCAGAAGTCCGAAAGCGGTTCCCCACAGGATGATCGAAATGAGTTGCCAGAAGATCACCTTGTTCTTGGGCGCCCCAAACGAGACGAGGGCGGCCGAGGTGATCTGGCTGGGCAGGATCGTCTGACCGAGCAGGCTCACGCCGGCGATGCCGTACTTGTCGAACGCTTCCCGCAGTCGGCGCCGTTTCGGAGACGCTTCGGCAGCTGGCCTTCCGAACCGGGATCGCACCGTGTGCGCTCCGAGCACCATGGCAAGCATCGTGGCGATGTTGCCCGTGACGGCGGCCGCAATGGCAGTTGCGGTATTCATCCCTGCCATCACGCCGATGACAGCACCGAAATAGGACTCAATGAAGGGAATGGCTCCGGCTACTATCACCCCGAGCCATTGCAGATAGGAAGGCATGGACTCGGTGAAGTTCTGGAGTGCATCGAGCACGGGTCTACCTCCTGGTCTGTAGGGAATGTGGCCGGCAACGGCCGGCGAAATGGAAAGTCGGCTTGTCGACAAGCGTGCTTGACATCAAGCCGCAGTGTCAAGCAGGCTTGTCATCGTGAAAAGCCAGATACGTGAGCTGCGGCAGGCCAACGGACAATCTCAGGAGGCATTAGCTGCGCAGCTGGGAGTGTCCCGACAGACGATCAACTCGATCGAAACGGGGCGCTACGAGCCGTCTTTGCGTCTCGCGGTACACCTGGCGCAACACTTCGACAAACCAGTGGAGGAAATATTTGATGTCGACGCAGAATAGAAGCCGAACCACAGCCTCGATCGCGAACGCTGTGCTCGTTGGGATCCTACTGCTCGGGGCAGCCGTCATAGCGTTCACCGGGCACTGGGTGGAAGCAGGACTACTCGGCGTACTGGCCCTCGTGGTGCTCGCAGCGGCGGCATACGCACGGCATCTCCAGCCCGAAGATGTCGCCAGGGTCAATGCGATGAAGTATCAGGACGAACGGGACCGGCATCTTGGGCAGGTCGGATTCGCCGCGGTCGGCGTTGCCGCCCTCGCCCTGTCCGCCGTTGAGTTCCTGGCTGTAACGCTCTTCGTGGATGGCCTGCAGTGGTCGCGGACCGCGCAACTCATCGCTGCCGGTCAACTCGTCCTGCTGTGCCTGGTCTGGGCGGTGGCGAACTCTACCGCCGCGCGACGCCAGTGAACCCGACCGCCTCAGTCAAGATGCTTCGTCCTGCTCCTTCCACACGGTGAGTGTGGTTCTCGGCGATGACCTTCTCGGTCTTCGGTGTGGAGACTGTCCATGTGCCAGGACAGGTCTTGCATTTGATTGTTCCCATATCCGCCCCAAAATAATCCTGCTGTGATGCAGTTGATAACAGCATCTGGCACTGACAAAGGAGCAGTCAACCGCCTTCGTCCAGACGTGAGACTTACTCGAGGGAACCTTGAACTACCGACACCGTAGGGCAGAATCGATGCCATGTGCGGACGCTTCGTGGTGGCAGGGAACAAAGCAGACCTGGTCAACTCCTTCGAGATCCAGGAAGCCCCGGCCGAGTTACGCCGCTCCTGGAATGTGGCACCGATGACGGACATACCGATCATCACCGAGAAAGCCGGCTCTGGAGAAGACACAGCCGACAGCGTGACACGGCGGCTCGAGACCGCCCGGTGGGGTCTGGTGCCGTCCTGGAGTAAGGATCCCAAGGGCGGGGCACGGTTGATCAATGCCCGTAGTGAGACAGTCCTGGAGAAGCCGTCGTTCCGGAAGGCCGCCGTGAAGCGCCGCGCAATCGTTCCTGCTGACGGGTTCTACGAGTGGCTCAAGGATCCTGACGGATCCAAGACGCCGATCTACCTGCATCCAGAGGACGAGAACGAGCTACTGGGTTTCGCGGCCCTGTACGAGTTCTGGCCCAACCCGGAACTGGACGAGGATGACCCGGAGAAGTGGCTGGTGACGGCGACCATCCTTACACGCACTGCAACTGACGCGTTGGGACATATCCACGATCGAACGCCCGTCATAGTGCCGCCGGATCTGCGCGGAGACTGGCTGAACCCGGCCTTGGATGACAAGGACGAGGTGCGCCAGCTGCTGGAAACCATTCCGGAACCGCACCTGCTTCCCCGCGTCGTGGACAAAGCGGTCGGCAACGTCCGCAACGACGGGCCACATTTGATCGAACCGGTCGGCAAGGAGTAGTCCTGATGAAGCAAAGCATGGTTGCAGTCGCATCCGATTCCCCCGCTATCGGAGCGGTGATCGGTTTCGTGATACTCATTCTCCTCGTTGCCGGAGTCGTCACCCGGCTCATTGTGGTCCTAGCCCGCCGGGGCGGGAGCGGAGCCAAGAGGGACGTTGCTGGACCAATCGTCGACTCTGGTGGCGTGCAGTCCGGACTCTACGGTTACCCATCCGAGCATCAGGATATGAAGCCGGAAGACCCCCGAATGAAGTGAGCGGGGCGGGGCGGTCCTGGGGGTGGGCGGCCCCGGCCGGCAAAGGAGCTCTCGCCCTCGTACTGGCAGCTGCTCCTGCGTCAAAGATGCGCGACCGGGCTTGTTGTTTCCTTGGAATGCTGGAGAAGTGAGACGGCGGG
The DNA here is from genome assembly GCF_001428435.1 of Arthrobacter sp. Soil782. GTDB lineage: Bacteria > Actinomycetota > Actinomycetes > Actinomycetales > Micrococcaceae > Arthrobacter_D > Arthrobacter_D parietis. The sequence goes on along the minus strand of NZ_LMSO01000003.1, from coordinate 16,770 downwards.
GCCTCGGCCGGGGAAACCGGGCCCCGCCTTTTCAGGAGGATCTCGCCAGCGTCCCGGCATCTCCTCGAACCATTGTGGCTGCGAGACGACCAACATGTCAGCGGTGCCGGGCACTGTTTCCCGCTGCGCCACACATGAGGCTCATGACTGATCCCACCGCCAATTATGAGCGCCCGGTTCCCGCCCAAGCTGATCGTCTGCCTCGACAACGGCGAGGAGTTCGAAGCAACCGCCGAAGACTGCACTAAGTTTGGTGCGCGCTGGATTTTTGAAAGGATTCCCAAATGGGCAATGATCTAGACCTGAATCTTGGACACAAGGAGCTCATCCTCCACAACAGGTATGAGATCCTCTCAATCCTCAACGATGTGATGATCGCTCTCTGGTTCATCGTAGGCAGCATCCTCTTCTTCAACGAGAGCACTACCACCGCGGGGACCTGGATGTTCCTGGCAGGGTCAGTGGAATTGCTGATCCGGCCCGTCATCCGGCTCACCCGGAATATTCACATCAAGTCGGTATCGAGTTCGAACGCTACGGATGACTTCTGACCAACCGACCGACCCACGAGTGGCTGCCAGCGCCCCTACGACGCCCGTAGCCGGGTGATGATCTCGTAGTCCGCACCGTGCGCGGCCCGGTCCTCATCGGAGGGCGAATGTCCGAGGGCCCGGAAGTATGCGGCGACTGTGTAGACGGCCAAGGTTGTCTTCCCGCTCACCACTTTCCGGGCAGTCCGAGCGTCGTGGCCAACCTTCTCCGCCAGCTGCTCGTAGTCGAGCCCTGAGTCCTCGAAGTCGGCTGCAAGCTTGGCTCGTGCTGTGCCGTCCAGGAGTGACCGGTTCGCCGCGTGGTAGTGGACGTCCCGGTCCGACCACATGTCCTTGATAGGCGCTGCATCCTCGAGACCGGTCAAGGCCGGCCCGTCGTAGCCGTACTCGGACAGGTCGTTCCCGTCGGTGAAGATCAAGCGCGCCGGCACGTCGGCGGTGATGATCGGCCAGTCGTCTTACTGGTCTTCCTGGATGGCGTGCTCGCGCGCATAGGCCTCGGACAGGGTGACCCAGTCGGCCGGGTTGATGGCCCCGATACCTGGAGGCAGAGCCCGTTAGATGCGCACCGTGGCGTCCGGGTTTCCGCGGGCTGCCTGCAGCTGCCGGAGGGTCTCCTCATCGGCTTCACCGTGATACTCGGGATGCTCGTAGACGTCGTCACCGAACGCGTCAGCGAGCTTATCCAGGGAGCTGCTGTAGCCGTCATTGCTGGGCGCCTGATGGCACACCCGATAATCGCTCACAGGCTCCATGCTAGCCCCGGAAAGCGCCACAGGAGCCTCCGCGTGCGAGGTGCTGGCGAACTGTCCGCCAGCAGGTATTCCGGGCGGCTGGCGGGGCTGAGAACTGGTCACACTGGTTTGTGTGCGGCGCTGTCACACATCCGCGCCAAGATGTTCGATGTAGCACAGCCCGCAGGTACTTGGAAATGGAAGTATTGGAAACTTTCACGTCCTTCGCCGCGGCGATGGCGGTGATCCGGCGGGCGGACAGCTGCTCGACGTTGGAATCGTTCAGCAGGTCGGACAGGACGCTCATAGGGCAAGCCTAGTTGCCCCATCCCTTACCTTCCAGTCTTTCCAGAGTTACACTTGAACTAAGGAAACGATGGGAGATTGTGATGAGCACTGCACTTCCCGAGCGGCTTTCCGCAGAGGCGGAACAAGCCGTCGTCAACATGCACCGCAGCATGGCTGCCCTGGGCGCGGCCATATCAGCGGTGAAGGTTCCGGTCTCCCCGCAGATGGCCCGCGGTGTCCAGGCAACGGAGAATGCCTGGCGGGAAATCGAAGCCGAATTCGGCTTCCTCACCGGCGTTGAAGTCGCCGGGCTCCTCGGCTCGCGCTCCAGCAACCCGACCGGATATGCAACGGACAAGCGGCGTGCCGGGAAGCTGATCGGGGTCCGCCGCCGCAACGCTTTCGTCTATCCGGGATTCCAGTTCGCCCGCGCGGAGGGGCAAGTCCTGCCGGTCATTCCCGAGCTGCTGAAGGTCGCCGAGAAATACGACAAAACTCCGGAGGGTTTGACCCAATGGCTGTGCGCTCCCACCGGACAACTCGACGGAGACCGGCCCGTCGACCATTTGATCCATCCCGAGCGGGTTCTTGAGGCGGCTGAGAACCACTACGGAGTCGAGTGGTAACCGGCCCGAAGGGCGCCTTCGAGCCGCTGAGCTTCACCCTCACCGCCGGCGAACAGCTCTACCGGGTTTTCAGCAACCGATCCGGCCGACCAGCGAACGCTTTCAATCCCGGGGCTGGCCGCCGGACACGGTTTGCTTTTTTCGGGGACCCCAAAGTGCCCGTCCTCTACGCCGCCCAAACCGAGGAAGCGGCCGTGTGCGAGACTCTGCTGCACGACGTGCCGATAGACGGCGGGATGCTCAACCATGACGACTACGGCGACAAGGTCATGGCCCGGCTGATCGCAGGGCGAGACCTGAACCTCGCCTCCTTCATGGGCACTGGGCTACGTGCACTCAAAGTGGAAGAAACAGATGTGACCGCCACCCCTGCCTCCAGCTATGGAGAGACAGTGGCTTGGGCTGAGGCCGCCCATGCGGCAGGCTTCGACGGAATTGTGTGGATGAGTCACCGGTGCAACACCGACCGCGCGTTCGTCTTTTTCGGCGACCGCGTCACCGACGCTGACCTCGAGATAGACATACGATTCGCCCGTGTGTTTGAGCTGGACCCAGACCGCGCCTGGCTTTCCGACTTTTGCGCGCCACTCCACGTCGACGTCCGCTGGTAGCCCCGCGGTGATCGGCTCCTTTTGGGCAGTTAGCTGCCTATGCCGCGGATCCATTTCCTTCGGGAAGTTCTTCCAGCAGCTCGTTGATGGCCGTGATGCTGGCATCGGACAGGTCGGCCAGCTCGCCGTTTTCGGTGTAGCCGCCGGTGAGGAGGATGTTGCCGGCGATGTAGTCGCCGCTGCTGATGGACTCGAACCACCAGGCGAGATTAGATGCACGGCGGTTCAGCTCGAAGTCGCGCAGCTTGCCGTCCTCAGCGAGGATCATCAACGCGTTCAGGCCGCGGATGCTGATGATCTGGAAGTCGCTTCCGACGGCCTTGTAGAGCGATTCGACGTCCTCACTGATCTCCTCGACCCGGATCGGTTCGGACGGATCGGTGGTGATGACTGCTGCACGCATGGCTCTCCCTTGCTGGTTGTCTGGACACCATGTGTGCGGAAGGGCCGGTCAGCGTCTCCGTTTGGACGGCTTCACGATGACCACCGAATGCTCTGGCATCGGGATCGTTGAGGACCGCTGGAATACCTTCCGGCCGTTGCGGAAGCTCCGCATCCTGAGGTCGACCGGCTTGAGACCTGCCAGCAGCTGCTCGAACAACTCGACTGCTCTCTCCGTTGTGAGCGTTCCCGCGTACGGGTCGCCGGTCACACCGGAGATCGAGGCGTAGGCGACTTCGTTCGAAGGGTGCCGGGACAGGAAGCTTTCCTGTTTTTTGTACATGAGCATCTCAGCCAATACGTGGTCGAATGACCCACGTTCGTACTTCTCGCGCCGGAGGGCCCGGCGGTGCTTGAGGCGGCTGCGCTTGTCACGCCCCGCCATCGCCCTTCGGTCCGGGTAACCGATGGTCAGCGCCGCGCAGTCGTGCCGGGAACGGAAGTAGAAGTAGCGCCGGCCAATGCGCCCACCCGATTGGACCGGGACAGATCCGTAGAAGCCCGTGTCAAAACGCAGTCCCTGGTTTTGATACTTGGCTTCCAGACCCGCAAGCAGCGGCTCCTGCTCGCCGTCTGTGCGTGGGAATCTGCGGACGGGTGATTTCGAAGATGACATGGAAGACATGTGTGCGGAGTCGGAAAGACCATCACCACCGACGGTACAAGAAAGGCCGCCACCCGTTTCCAGGTGGCGGCCTTCCAGGTGATTGCTAGGACAGGCTGTTCATGATGTTCCAGCCGCTTCCGGCCTGAACACGGCCGAGCCAGCCGCCCTTACCGTTGCCCTTGTAGAGCCACAGTGCGCCGGCCTTGTCGCGGGCCAGGACATCGACGTTGCCGTCGCCGTTGAAGTCGCCGGGGGTGACGAGGGCGGTGAAGCCCTGCCAGCCGGAGCCTATGGACGCTTTGCCGAGCCAACTGCCCTTGCCGTTGCCTTTGTAGAGGGAGAGTGCACCGCGGGAGTCCCAGGCCATCACGTCGGAGTTGCCGTCCCCGTTGAAGTCACCCGAACCAAGGATGGCGTTGAAGCCGTTCCAGCCGGAGCCGATCGTGGTTTTGCCGAGCCAGCCGCCCTTGCCGTTGCCCTTGTACAGGTACAGCGCGCCGGTTGTCGAGCGAGCCATCACGTCAACGTTGCCGTCGCCGCTGAAGTCACCCGGAGTGGTCAGATCGGTGAAGCCCTGCCACCCGGAACCAATGGTCACCCGGGTCTTCCAACCCCCTTGGCCGTTGCCTGGGTAGAGGTGGAAGCCGCCGCGGGAGTCGCGGCCGATGACGTCAGGGTTTCCGTCGCCGTTGAAGTCACCGGGCGTCAGGATCGCCGTGAAGCCCTGCCAGCCGGAGCCGACCTGGACGCGTCCGAGCCATCCGCCCTTGCCGTTGCCCTTGTAGAGCCACAGCTTGCCTGCCGTATCGCGGGCCAGGACGTCGGTCGTCCCGTCGCCGTTGAAGTCGTTCGACGCGTTCCTAGAGACGGGCGAGGCCAGGAATCCTTGTTTGGAACTTGTCACATAGCCCGATTTCCGAGCAATAACCCAAACCCCAATTCGAGTGCCCGCATCCTCAGGCTTCAGTGTGTAGCTGGCAACAGTCGCCCCATGGATGTCTACTCCGTCGCGGGTCCACTGAAGGAAAAGTTCAGCGCCCTCGGTCCAAGTACCAGTAGTAACCGCAACGGTTTCTCCGACCTTCGCGGTTCCGGAGATTGTCGGAACCGGCCCATTTAGTGTTCCCCAAGCGATGCCGCTGGTGTACTCGGAAGTCGCCGTCGCCGTGCCGTGGCCAGCCTTCGAGCCGGTCACCCTGACGGCGATCATCTTCGCGAGGTCGTCGGCGCCGAGTAGGTAGGTCTGTGCAGTTGCGCCGTCGATCGGTTGGCCGCTTCGCATCCACTGGTAGCTCAGCGTGGTGCCTCTCGGCCAGGTGCCCGGTGTCGCCGTCAGTTCCTCCCCGACCTTCGCGGTGCCGCTGATGGTTGGGATGGGAGCGGTGAGGTTTCCTTCTGCGACGGCTGCGGTGGGTGCGCTGGCAGCCGTCGCAGTGGCGTAACCGGTCTTGGTTCCGGTGACCTTCACGGTGATCGCCGCCCCCAGATCGGCTGCCACAAGCGGGTAGTTTACCGCTGTAGCCCCGCTGATTGCTGCACCGTTTCTCAGCCACTGGTACGTGAGGGTGACCGGTGCCGGGGCCCACGCCCCTGCTGCCACGGTCAGGGTTTCACCGACGGCGCTGGTGCCGCTGATTGTCGGTGCCGGCGCGGTGAGGGTGCCCGGACGCACTGTTTCGAAAGTCGTCACGCTTCTCGTGTCGGACTCATACCCTTCCTTGGCGCCGGTTGCGACGATGCGGATGTTCTTGCCCAGATCGGCTGGCTGCAGGGTGTACCGGTCGCTTGTCGAGGCAGGAAGGCTGGCACCGCCGACGAACCACTGGTAACTCATCGCGACAGGAGCCGGACCCCAATTTTCCGCGCGTGCCGTCAAGGTTTCACCGACCTGGAATACCCCGTCGATGTACAGCTCGCCCGCCGTTACCGGCTCAATGGGCGCCGGTGCCGGAGGAATTTCGCCGAGCACGGCTGCTGCCACTGCTGCCGGCGCGTTCACGATACCGGTGCCGCAGGGGTACCAACAGCTGTTGACCGGCTTGGTGGTGCCCTTCAGGAGTTCTTCAATCTTGGCTGGTGTCAGCGACGGGTTGGCCGAGACCATGAGGGCTGCCAGACCTGCGACGTGGGGCGTCGCCATCGAGGTGCCCTGCATGAAGGCGTAGGAGCCTTCGCCGTCGATGGGTGTCTGGCTGCCGGCGTTGACGGTGGACAGGACCGTCCCTTCGCCGCCGTACTGGTCGTCTCCGCCGGGTGCGCTCACATCGACCGGGGTGCCCCAGTTGGAGTAGTACGCCGCATCGCCGGTGGGTCCGGTTGCGCCTACGGTGATGACGTTGTTGCAGCTGGCCGGTGAGTAGAAGTCTGTGTCCTCGGCTGCGTTGCCTGCAGCCGCGATCACGACGCTGCCGCGGGAGACTGCCGCGTTGATCGCGTTCTGGTAGCTGATCGAGCAGGCACTCTTCCCGCCGAGGCTCAGGTTGATGACCTTGGCCGGGTTCGCGTTCGCCGGTACGTTCGCCACCGTACCGCCGGAAGCCCAGGTGATGCCGTCGATGATGTCGGAGATGTAGCCGCTGCCGCAGCGGCCCAGCGCCCGGATCGGGATGACCTTGGCCGATGGTGCTACCCCGGCGATGCCTTCACCGTTGTTGGTGGCGGCCGCAATGGTTCCGGCCACATGGGAGCCATGCCAGGAGGATCTATCGGCGGCACAGTTGATGCCGTCGCCGTAGGTTCCTTCGTCGCGCGGGTTGGAGTCGCGGCCGCCGCCGTCACGAGCCATGGCGGGGTCTGACATCATGTCGTAGCCGGGGAGGATGTTCGCGTCCAGGTCATCGTGGGAGACGATGCCGGAATCAATGACGGCCACGACGACGCCAGCGCCCGTCGAGGTGTCCCAGGCTGGCTGGATGTCCAGGCCGTGAGGGACCTGGGTGTAATGCCACTGGTAGTTGTAGAACGGGTCGTTCGGAGCGGCCGCCAGGGCTGACGCCAGGGTATCCACCTCGGCGTATTCGACGGCAGGGTTCGCTTCGAGGTCGGCGATGAACTCGTCCGCCTGGTCTGCGTTCAGCTCCGCGCCGGTCTGCACAACGTTGGCGCCGGTACTGATAGTCCGAAGCTCCTTGACGCTGACCCCAAGGTCCTTTGCTGCCACCCCGAACGCTTTACCGCGGGCTGCCGACGACGCACCGGCTGTCTCCTTGAACTTCACAATGAAGCGGTCCGTCGGCTGCTGCTCCGGTGCCGTGCGGACGGTGTTGTCCACCTTCGGCTCGGGCATTTCCTCTGCCGACGCCGGCATCGCGAAGAGGGTGGAGGTTAGCAGGGCTGAAATGGTTGCGGTGACTGCAGCGCTAGACAGGCGCGGTCGGCTCATGGTCGTCCTAGTGATGGGAGCCCGGTGCGACGGGCGACGGGAGCGCCCAGTTGCATTCCCCGCAGGTAGCTTATATGAGAGACGACGGGCGAAGTGACGCTCCGGGTCACCCGGCTTGTTGTCTGTGGAAAGGCTCATACAAGTAAACATGCGTAGACAGCCGGATCGATTTCCCCGTGCCCCCGTCGGCCGCTTGCAAGAGCTCTGAAGACTTTGCTCAGAGGATGCATCACCCAAGCACCCCTTGCCGCGTGCCAGGAACTGCGCTTCGTCGTAGCGCACGAGGCCATGAAGTCGCATCGCGGGCGGACCGATCCCCGAGGAGTGCCAATTGGCGAGCGTTTTCGGTGCCACCCCGAGGATCCTGGCGACGTCGTTTCTGGTGAGGACTTTCACTACTGCAGACTCATGCTGCGTCATGTTTTCGTTCATAGGCACCATGTGTGCGGCGCCGGGGAAAACCCTAACCGCACTGGCGCAGGCCAAAACGTTCCTTAAACGTCCCCCGAACAAGTTGAACCTCATGACAAAACCCCTCCTACTGGTGTTTTGCCTAGTCAGAGGGGTTCAATGGAGCCCCCTGTCGGATTCGAACCGACGACCCCCGCTTTACAAGAGCGGTGCTCTGGCCAACTGAGCTAAGGAGGCGGACTGGCTGAGCCAGCGGGCGCCGTCGTCGTCATCCAACTTCAACAGCGCTAGACAAGGTTAGCCCAGCGCCGCCGTCGGCGGGAAATCAGCCGGACCTCAGAGATCCTCAGTTCTTCGCTTCAATCTTCTCCTGAGTGACCGTGGCGAAGTCGGATACCGCATCCGGCACTTCTTCACCGTCCACGAAAACCGTTGGAGTCCCGCTGATGCCATAAGTCTCTGCTGCCTGGGTGCCGAACTTCACCCATGGCCGGAAGGTGTCTTCCTCCAGGCATGCGGAGATGTCGCCGGCCCCGGCCGTCGCTGCCATCTCGGCGAGTTCCCTGTCGGAGAGCTCGCCGTTCTCGAAGTTGCCGAACAAGGCTGCAGAGAAGTCCCAGTAGGCCCGTGGCGAGGTGTCCGCTACACAGGCAAGCGCCGCAGCACCGCGGGACGAGTATTCCGTCTGCGAATTGGGATCCAGGTATGCCACATTCCGGTACTCGAACGTGATGGAGCCCTCATCCAGCCAGGTCTGAATTTGCTCGGCATGCGTTTGCTCGAAGTTGGCGCAGTGCACGCAGTTCACGTCGACGTACGCCACAACCTGTACAGGCTGGTCAGCAGCAGACGCCTCGACGCCGGGCGGAGGATCCGCTGCGTTCGGGGCTTCATCAGGGAGAGACGCGACGTCGACCGTTTCAATGGACGTTGTTGCCAGCTCCGTTGTTGAGGTCAGAGTAATACCGCCGTACTCATTGCCATGCGCAGGCGCCGGACCGGCATCCGGAACCTGGTTTCGAATGTTCCCGGCAACGATCAACCCGATGATCACAAGGATGGCAACGACAGCGGTAACAACGCCCCACTTGATGAGGAATGATGCACGCTTCTCACGGCGCTCCCGCTCCTCCACCACCCGCCGTGCCTGCTCCCGCGACTCTGACTTCCGTTGTGCCTTGCTCGGTCTGGGGTTGCTGGAAGTCATCAGTCCTCATTGCTCACTCGGTTATGCGTTCCACCATTTTAGGCGATGCAGCTGTCCGCTCCCCCTGCCCACCCAACCGGCTAAAGTCGTCAGTAGGCCTACGATCGTCAGAGGAGACAGTATGCAATCAGGGGACACACCGTACGGTGAGTTCGAATTCATTGTGGTGTCCAACCGGCTCCCGGTTGACCGTGTGAACGACGACGACGGCAACGGCTCCTGGCGGCGCTCACCCGGCGGTCTGGTCACCGCACTGGCTCCTGTGATGGAGAAGGCCGACGGCGCATGGGTAGGATGGCACGGCGCCGCGGACGAGGCACTTGAATCCTTCGACCACAGCGATATCCGGCTGGTTCCCGTTCCGCTGAGCGCGGAGGAAGTCGAGTTCTATTATGAAGGCTTCTCCAACGCGACCCTCTGGCCGCTCTACCACGACGTCATCGCCCCGCCCGAATTCCACCGCCACTGGTGGGATTCCTACCGCAAGGTCAACGAGCGCTTCGCAGCGGAGACTGCGGCCGTCGCAGCCGAAGGCGCCACCATCTGGGTCCAGGACTACCAGCTTCAGCTCGTTCCCAAGCTGTTGCGCGAGGCCCGTCCTGATCTGAAGATCGGTTTCTTCAACCACATTCCGTTTCCTCCGCTCGAAATCTACGCGCAGCTGCCGTGGCGGCGCCAGGTCATCGAGGGCCTGCTCGGTGCTGACCTGATCGGGTTCCAGCGACCGAGCGACGCCAGCAACTTCCTGCGCTGCGTGCGCAGATTCCTGGGGTTCGCGGTCCGTCAGCAGCAGGTACAGGTGAAGGGCGAGGATGGATCGCCGGACTACGTCTCACGGGCCGAGGCATTCCCCATTTCCATCGATGTCCAGCGCATCGTCGACCTCGCGAACCGCCCCGACATCATCGAGCGGTCCCAGGAGATCCGTCGCGAGCTCGGTAACCCCCGGCACATCCTGCTCGGAGTTGACCGGCTGGACTACACCAAGGGCATCGGCCACCGCCTGAAGGCCTACGAGGAACTACTCGCCGACGGCCTGATCCAGGTCGAGGACGCCGCCCTCATCCAGGTCGCCAGCCCCAGCCGTGAACGGGTGGAGCAGTACAGGCTCCTGCGTGAAGAGGTGGAGGGTGCCGTCGGGCGTATCAACGGCACTTACGACACCATCAAGAACACTGCTATCCGCTACCTCCACCACAGCTATCCGGTGGAGGAAATGGTGGCTCTCTACCTGGCTGCCGACGTCATGCTCGTGACAGCGCTTCGCGACGGTATGAACCTCGTGGCGAAGGAGTATGTCGCAGCCCGTACGGGAAACCGCGGAGCGCTGGTCCTGAGCGAGTTCGCAGGAGCAGCTGACACGCTCCGGCAGGCAATCCTGGTCAACCCGCATGACATCGACGGTCTCAAGAGCGCCATCCGCGGCGCCCTCGACATGAGCGCCTCCGAGGCAACCCGCCGGATGCGCACCATGCGCCGTCAAGTACTGCAGAATGACGTGGAGCGCTGGTCGAAGGCCTTCCTCTCAGAACTGCAGAAAGGCGCACGGGAGGATCTCCTTGTCTGATTCACTCAGCCCGGAATTGCTTGCCGCTCTCGCGACGGCGGCCGCGACGGAGAAGCTGCTGGTTGCGCTCGATTTCGACGGCACCATGTCCCCGCTGGTTGACCGCGCGGAAGACGCCCGTGCTCTGCCCGGATCGGCGGCAGCATTGCGCGAACTGGCGCAACTGCCAAGGACGACGACGGCGCTCATCTCCGGACGCGCTCTGGACAGCCTCCGTCTGGTCGCCTCTCCAGAGCCGGAAACACTACTCATCGGCAGTCACGGCGCTGAGGCGTGGACCGGCCCCGGTGGTGCACCCCTTGAACTGACGCCCTCGCAGGTGGAAATCCTGCGCCACGCGACCGGCGCCGTCCAACAGGTGGTCGATGCCCACCCCGGTACGCTGCTGGAACTGAAACCAGCCGGCGTCGTGCTGCATATGCGGACGGCAGACGCAGAGACAGCGCAGTCGGCCGCAACTGCGGCGCGTGCCGCGTTGTCATCGCTGGACGGCGTCCACCTGAGCAACGGCAAGAACGTCCTGGAACTCTCCGTGGTGCAGGCGGACAAGGGTAGGGGTCTGCAGTCTCTTCGTGAACTCACCGCGGCAACCGCAGTAGTGTTTGCCGGTGACGACGTCACGGACGAACACGCGCTGAAGACGCTTCGGGCACCCGATGTCGGGCTCAAGGTCGGTGCCGGAGAGAGCGCTGCGCAGTACCGCATCACTTCACCGGAGCAACTCGTTGAGGTCCTTCAGGAGCTGGTCAGGTTGCGTCGTGCTGGCGTCTCTACCTGACCCGTGCCATACTTTTCCTTGTGACGCAGTTCACGGTGGGTCAACTCCGGCCTCCGTCCTGATCACGCCAACTGAATATTTCCATTCACAACGGATCGTCGGGCACGTACCTGCCCGTGAAAAGGATAAGAGAAAATGGCAACGGTAACGTTTGACCAGGCTACGCGCCTGTACCCGGGCACCGAAAAGCCCGCAGTGGACAAGCTCAACATCGAGATCGCAGACGGCGAATTCCTCGTTCTCGTCGGGCCCTCCGGTTGCGGAAAGTCCACTTCCCTCCGCATGCTGGCCGGCCTGGAAGACGTCAACTCCGGCCGCATCCTCATCGGTGACCGTGACGTCACCGATGTTCCCCCGAAAGACCGTGATATCGCGATGGTCTTCCAGAACTACGCGCTGTACCCCCACATGTCCGTGGCCGACAACATGGGCTTTGCACTCAAAATCGCCGGCATCTCCAAAGAAGAGCGCGCACAGCGTGTCCGGGAAGCCGCAAAGCTCCTCGACCTCGAGGACTACCTCGACCGCAAGCCGAAAGCTCTCTCCGGTGGCCAGCGCCAGCGTGTTGCCATGGGTCGTGCGATCGTCCGTAACCCGCAGGTCTTCCTCATGGATGAGCCGCTGTCCAACCTCGATGCGAAGCTCCGTGTGCAGACCCGTACGCAGATCGCCTCGCTCACCCGCCGCCTCGGTGTCACCACCGTGTACGTGACCCACGACCAGGTCGAGGCCATGACCATGGGCGACCGCGTCGCGGTGCTGAAGGACGGCATCCTTCAGCAGGTGGACACCCCCCGTAACCTCTACGAGCGCCCGAAGAACGTCTTCGTTGCCGGCTTCATCGGCTCCCCCGCCATGAACCTGCTGGAGCTGCCGACCTCGGAGGACGGCGTGAAGTTTGGTGACACCACATATCCGGTGGCGCGCGAGGTCCTGAGCTCCGCACACGGCGGTACAGTCACGCTGGGCGTTCGTCCCGAAGATCTGGGCCTCGTCGGCGCCGGCGAAGGCCTGCAGGTTGAGGTGGATGTCGTCGAGGAACTTGGCGCTGACGCTTACCTCTATGGCCACACCACACTCAACGGCCAGGACCACGACATCGTGGCACGCGTAGACGGACGCCGCCCTCCAATGAAGGGAGACACCGTATATGTGCGGCCGGTCAAGGGCCACGTGCACCTGTTCGACACCAAGGACGGCCTTCGTCTGGCGGACCACGTGTAGCGATCTGACGCGCTAGCGGTTAGATACACATTCCGCGGTGGCCCCTGTTGGTTGACGGTAAACTCAACCAGCGGGGGCCATCGTCGTTGTTAGGACATACAGGTCGCCGTGAGGACACACAATCACCATGACTGATTCGACCGAAGCCAACTGGCATCACGAGCCAACGGACTATGATCAGGCCGGCAAACTGCCCAGGACCCGGAGTGCGTTCGGGGAAGGGTCGCTGGGATCGCTCAACATCACGGCGGCCGCCACCGACCCGGAGCTGCTCGACCTCCCATGGCATCTGGCACTGGAGGAATGGCCAGCCGAGTATCTCGCCGCTCTGCCCCGTGGAATCTCACGGCATATCGTGCGATTCGCCCACCTCGGCGGATCCGTCATCGCTGTGAAGGAAACCAGCGAGCATATTGCACGCCATGAGTATCACATGCTCCGCAAGCTGCAGCGCCTGGACGTTCCGTGCGTGGAGCCGGTTGCCGTCATTGCAGGCCGGAAGACGCGTCACGGCGAGGACCTGAACCCGGTGCTGGTCACCCGCCACCTGAAGTTCTCCATGCCGTACCGGGCGCTGTTCTCACAGATGCTGCGAAAGGACACTCTGACCCGCCTCATCGATGCCCAGGCGCTGCTCCTTGTCCGTCTTCACCTCATCGGTTTCTATTGGGGAGACGTATCACTCTCCAATACCCTGTTCAGGCGCGATGCCGGGGCGTTCGCTGCTTACCTTGTGGACGCTGAGACCGGTGAACTGTATCCGGAATTGTCTACCGGGCAGCGCGAGTATGACCTCGAGATCGCGCGGGTGAACATAGCCGGTGAGCTGATGGACCTGGCAGAGGGCGGTCTCATCGAGGAAAAGGTGGACCCGCTGGCTACGAGCGAGCTCATCATGGACAGCTACCGACGCCTGTGGGCCGAGCTCACCGACAAGGAGTCGTTCGAACTCGGTGAGCGCTGGCGGGTGAACGCAAGGATTCGACGTCTGAATGAACTCGGCTTCGACGTCGAGGAGTACGCCATACGGACAGTTTCCGAGACTTCCCAGATCCAGCTGCAGCCCAAAGTGGTCGACGCCGGGCACCACAGCCGTCGCCTTATCCGGCTCACCGGTATCGACGCCCAGGAGAACCAGGCCCGTCGGCTGCTCAATGACTTGGACGCCTACCGGGCAGACAACACTCCGGGCCTCGACGAAGAGATCAGCGCACACCAGTGGTTCAATGATGTCTTCGAGCCGATCGTTCGGGCAGTCCCGAGGGAGCTCGGCGGAAAGCTGGAGCCGGCCGAAGTGGTCCATGAGGTGCTGGAGCACCGCTGGTACATGTCCGAGAAGCAGGACCGAAACGTTCCGCTTGCCGAAGCCGTGCAGTCCTACCTTGATTCGGTGCTGCGGCACCGCCGCGACGAAGCCGCGATCATGCTGACTGCTGACACCAAAACGCTGGACATCATCAGCGGTGGGGCGCAGGAGGGCAGCTAAGCCGTCCTTCCAGCATCAGTTATAGGAAAGCGTCCGCGGTTCCCCGGCATATGCCGGGAACCGCGGACGCTTTCACTGGGAGCCTTGCCGCTTCCGCGCAGATCCGTTAAGGGTTGATCTGGAACTGGTTGCAGTCAATTTCCTGGCCCTGGAACTCCTGGATGCCCGGGCCCGCGCTTTGGCAAAACTCGAATGCCTGGCCAGCGAATACGATGCCAGCAATGAACAAGATGATGACAATGATGCCGATCACCGTGAAGACCGCACCGATGATGATGCCGGCGAGGGCAAAGCCATTGCTCATTCCTGCCTTCTTCGATTTCACCATTGCGACGATCGAAAGGATCAGTCCCACCAGTGAGATCGGCATGATGATAGAGCAGACCAGACCGACAATGCCGAGCGTCTTTCCGGGGTTCTCCGTCGGTTGACCGTAACCGCCGCCGTAGCCGCCGGGTGTGCCATACGGTGAAGCGGGCGCCTGACCATAGCCCTGAACGGGCTGCTGGCCGTAGGACTGACCGGATTGCTGGCCATAAGACTGACCGTAACCGGACGGCTGCTGTCCCGAAGGCTGGTCGGACGATGTGGGCTGCTGCCACTGTTGCCCCGCCGGGTACCGACTGGTGTCGTCCTGGCCATCATTGTTGCCCGGTTGACCGGTGGTGTTGTCTGACACGGTGTTGTCCCCATTCTTCAGTGCGATGCCACTGGCCTCTTCCAGGGCGCTGGCTTAGTTCAGTCTATCCGCCTGGAAGGTTCAGCAACGGTAGCGGGAAGCCGATGCTTCCGGAGGCGTGTTATCAGGGAATTGCCTTGCCCGGATTGAGTATCCCGAGTGGATCAAACACCTCTTTGATCTGTCGCTGTAGGCTCAGCACCTCAGCACTCTGTTCCCACGCCAGCCAACGCAACTTGTACTGCCCCACCCCATGCTCGCCGGTGATGGTTCCACCCAGCCCCAGGGCAACGCGCACCGACTCATCGAGCGCTGCATGCAGCCTGAGCATTCCTGCCTGCCCCTCGTCCCGGTGAACCCAGAACGTGGGGTGGAGGTTGCCGTCTCCCGCGTGCGCAACGAGGCGAAGCCTCACGCCGTGTTCACCGGCCATCCGTTCAAGCTCACCCGCATAGTGAACCAACTGGGAACGCGGAACGGCGACGTCCTCCCCGACGCGGAAATCATCGTCAACGCCGTCGCCTCTCGCGTTGCGCCGCAGGTCGAGGAGTATAGCGGCTTCCGAGCCGTCCTCCGCTTCGACGGTCGCCCCTGCATGGGTAAGAACTTCACGCACGACGGCGGATTCCGCTTCAGCTCCAAAGCCGTCCGTTTGGATGAGCAGCAGGGCTCCGCCCCTGGCCGCAAGGTTCGATTGGAAGGCGACGTCCAGGACGCCCAGGGTATTACCGTCAAGAAGTTCAAGAATGGCCGGCTGAACGCGGGCAGCACCAATGGCGAGAACGCCTGCGGCCGCTGCTGGAAAGTCCGGGAAGAAGGCGGCCAGAGTTCGGGTTTCGATCGGAAGGTACTTCAGGCGCACGGTGATTCCCACAACAATGCCCAGCGTACCTTCAGATCCCACGAATAGCGCGGTCAGGTCATACCCGGCCACGCCCTTGAACGTGGTGTGCCCCGTATGGATGAGCGTGCCGTCTGCAAGCACCACGTCGAGGGCCAGAACCGAATCCCGGGTTACACCATACTTGGCACACCGCAGCCCGCCCGCGTTGGTGGCGACGTTGCCGCCCAGTGTGGATATTGTGTGACTCGCCGGATCGGGTGCATACATCAAGCCGTGCGGTGCAACCGCGAGATTCAGGTCCGCGTTGATGACCCCCGGCTCCACAACGGCAAGCTCATCCTGCGGACGCACCTCGAGGATGCGATTCATCCGCTCGAGGCTGAGTAGAATGCACCCGGACACCGCGTGAGCGCCGCCCGAAAGGCTGGTCCCGGTTCCTCGTGCTACGACCGCCACCTTGAACAGATGCGCACACCGCATAACGTGCTGCACTTCCTCAACGCTCTCCGCCAGTACGACGACGGCGGGCGTAGCCGGTTGCGTAACCGGGCCCTGATCCCGCGAATACTTTTCGAGCACCCCGCTACTCGTCCGGACCCGGGAGCTGGGCACGCCGAGGTGCAACTCCCGCACGAGGGCGGAGGTTTGATCGGACATTTCGCGCGCAGCCGCATTCGTCACGAAGCCCCACCCATGAATCGTCGATAGGAAGCCATCACGGCAGCCCAATTAGGCGCAGCAGTACGCTGCTCCTGACCCAGCTCACCGTCGGTCCACCCGGCATGAACCAGGCTCACCTGCGTGCTTCCGCGACCCGCG
Source organism: Arthrobacter sp. Soil782 (assembly GCF_001428435.1). Classification (GTDB taxonomy): domain Bacteria; phylum Actinomycetota; class Actinomycetes; order Actinomycetales; family Micrococcaceae; genus Arthrobacter_D; species Arthrobacter_D parietis. The sequence continues at coordinate 515 of NZ_LMSO01000003.1, read as the reverse complement.
GTGAAGGAGACCACGACACGACTCGACAAATTTGGATTGCCAAGGTGATGCCACCTGAGCTCCAGCTCTCCGCCAGATGTCTCTCCTGCCACGGTTGCCCATGAGGCCGAGTTGCCCGCGGCATCCTCTTCGTAGAGCTCCCCGTTGGTGAATTCCGGATGGGTACCATCGCCGAACCGGGTCTGATCAACGGGCCACCACAGATGGATACCGTCGGTGAACCCTGCGAATGACTCGTCGAGGGTCCGAGGGACGGTCACCTCTGCAGTGAGTGCTCCGGGCTTAGTACCTGGTTCGCGATCTGTGGAGCCGGCATCGCGATGGGAGAAGAGACTGTCCATAGTGGAACTCTAGTTGGTGTTGTTGGTGTGGGTTTAAAGCAGGAAAGGCCTCACCGTGATGGTGAGGCCTTTCCGTAAGTGTTGTCCGGCGGTGTCCTACTCTCCCACACTCTCTCGGGTGCAGTACCATCGGCGCTGTGGGTCTTAGCTTCCGGGTTCGGAATGGGACCGGGC
>NZ_LMSO01000002.1 GCF_001428435.1 Arthrobacter sp. Soil782 | reverse complement strand
CCGACCTGAACCCGCGCATCCCAGCCGCCGGCAGCGTTGCGGGCGTACAACCACAGCTTGCCGTCGGCACTTCTCGCCAACACATCCACGTTCCCGTCACCGGAGAAATCATGGCCATCCAATCCGTCCGGCACCGGCGTCGGGGTTGGTGTCGGATCCGGTGTCGGTGTCGGATCCGGTGTGGGCGTCGGTGTCGGTGTCGGATCCGGTGTAGGCGCCACCGCAGTGTAGGTGTAGGTCACCTCATTGGAAACGCCGGCCGGCGTCGTAATGAAGATCGCAACCGGTCCCGCTGTATTCGCTTCGACCGTGAAGGACAGCTCCGTGTCGGACACGACGGTGACGTCATCATCAAGGAATGATGCAGGTCCCATGGTCACCATGGTTGCGTCGGATAGGAAGCCCGCGCCTCGTAACGTGACCACGGTGGCACCTTCCAGCGGACCTGATTCCGGAGTGATGGACGTGATGACTGGAGGCGCAGCCGCTGCAATGTAGGTCAGATCCACGGTGCCGCTCGTGCCAACCGGAGTGGTGACGCTCAGCGGTGCAATCCCTGCCGGATGGGCCGGCGCATTCACGATGAGCGTTCCTGTGTTCATCACCTCTACGTCGTCCGGAGAAATTACAGTGTCCCCGACGGTGACGCTTGTCTGTCCCCTGACGAATCCCGATCCGAACACCCAGACCTCTTCGCCTCCGGTCGACGCCGTATCGTCCGGATCGAGTTCCTCGACCTCCGGGGCCTCGGGAGCAGGTTCGGCATAGGTGAATTCGAGCCCGTTGGTTGTTCCTGAGGGAGTCGTTGCAGTCACCACTGCCGGGCCGGCGGTGCCTGCCGGAGTAGTGAAAGTGAGTTCCCTGTCGGACACGACGACGACTCCGCGTGCTTCGGTCCCACCAATGGCAACTGTTGTGTCCGCTGTGAAGCCGGACCCTCGGAGCGTCACCGCGTCTCCCCCGGTACTGACGCCATTTGCGGGCAGCAGTTCTTCCGCCGTCGGCGCTTCCGGTGCCTCCAGATGCTCGCAGTTCACGTCTCCAATTGAGATGCGGCCAAGCCATATTGTCGCGATCTTGCCCACCTCGGGAGCTGACCCGGTGAGCGAGAGGTTGACAGTCAAGCCCGAAGCTGTGGCTGAAGAGGCGTTCTGGGTGGCTGTGGCCGGTAGAACTCTGGCGACAAGTTCAGCGGCTGTCATCCCCGGCACAGTCGCCGCTGCTGCGATCCTCTGCCCTTCCGCCGGCACCTCGTCCACGTCAACCGGTGTTCCCAGAATGGTCACATCCTGGGAATCCGTCTCGGCTGCGGGGGAAGTTCCGGGTAGGCAGTCCGCCGAGGAGGCCACTTGTTTTGCCTCTACCGCTGCCACGCCGAACATTGAAACCGACAGATCCTCGACGAGAACCGAGCTGGTTGTTCCTTCCGCGCCTGCGCCTGACGTCGTCGCGAGCGCAGCGGTACCTGCCACGCTGGCTCCTGTCAGCTCACCGAGATGCGCTGAGAGGTCCGGAATGGCAAGTTCGCCCGGTGCCTCAATTGCTGCACCTGCGTCTACGTCCAGCAGGATTGTGCGGCCCAACTCCAGCGACAGTTGCAGTTTCACGGCCGACGCATCCGCATCGCCGGGGGCGCCGAGCGTTGGCGTTGCAACCATCGCTGTGCCACCAATCGCGAGCGCCGACGCTATCGCGGTAACCCTCGCAGTGCTCCATCTCGAGGACATATTCACACTCCTATGCAATCCGGACAGCCGCATCGCCAAACCGCCACCGGTGGCGGGACGTTGCACGACTGCGTGCTGATGCAACGGTAAGGAAGGAACCTTGGGAACAGGTTGAGCTCGGCCTTCAACCGGACAGCCCTATCGTCCGCGCAGGGCAGCGGCGAAATGGTGAAGGTGCACCGTTCTGCGTAAGGTGGATCACACCGCGTTACCGCGCGGTACCACTCCCCACTCTCGGAGGCATCACCTTGCCAGGTATGAACCTGACGCGGGACGAAGCACGCCAGCGCGCGGCCATAGTCAGCGTCCACAGCTACGCCATCAATCTCGACCTGACCCGCGGCGACTCGATCTTCGGGTCAACCACCGTAGTGTCCTTTGACGCCGTGCAGGGTACGTCGACGTTCATTGACGCCGTCACCGCGGCAGTCCACCGGGTGACGCTCAACGGTGTAGACCTCGATGTGGCGGATGTCGCGGACGGCGTGCGTATCCGTCTGGATAACCTCGCTGCGTCCAACGAGCTGGTGGTTGATGCCGACATGCTCTACATGAACACCGGTGAGGGCCTGCATCGCTTCGTCGATCCAGTCGACAATGAGGTGTACCTCTATACGCAGTTCGAGGTTCCGGATTCCCGCCGTGTTTTTGCCGTCTTCGAGCAGCCGGATCTGAAGGCGACATTCCGATTCACCGTGACTGCGCCGGCGCACTGGGATGTCATTTCCAACTCCCCCACGCCCCAGCCCGCTGAAGCCGGTTCTGCGGATGACGGCGGTGCACGCTCCACGTGGGCCTTTGCCCCGACACCGGTGCTCTCTTCCTACGTCACGGCCCTCATTGCCGGCCCATACCAGTCTGTACGCAGTGAACTCACGAGCTCGGACGGACGGACCATCCCCCTCGGCGTCTTTGCACGCAAGTCCCTTATGCAACACCTCGACGCCGAGAACGTCTTCGAGCTGACCCGCCAGGGGTTCGAGTTCTTCGAAGCGCAGTTCGGCGCCCCTTATCCGTTCGAGAAGTACGATCAGCTGTTTGTTCCCGAGTTCAACGCGGGAGCGATGGAAAACGCCGGCGCGGTGACCTTCCTTGAAAGCTATGTGTTCCGTTCCCGGGTGACCGAAGCCACCATTGAACGCCGCGCAATTACTATCCTCCATGAACTCGCGCACATGTGGTTCGGTGACCTGGTAACTATGCGCTGGTGGAATGACCTGTGGCTCAACGAGTCCTTTGCAGAGTTCATGTCCACTCTGGCGTCCGCGGAGGCAACGAAGTTCACACAGTCGTGGACCACCTTCGCATCCCTCGAGAAGGCCTGGGCGTACCGCCAGGACCAGCTGCCCTCAACCCATCCCATCGTGGCTCCCATCAATGACCTGGAAGACGTGCAGGTCAACTTCGACGGCATCACCTATGCCAAGGGCGCTTCCGTGCTCAAACAGCTGGTGGCGTGGGTGGGTCAGGACAAGTTCATGCAGGGAGTACGCGAATACTTCGGCAAGCATGCCTGGTCCAATACCGAGCTCCCCGACCTGCTCGTCGAGCTTGAGAAAGCAAGCGGCCGTGACCTGAAGGAGTGGTCAGCCCAGTGGCTGGAAACGGCCGGTGTCAACACCCTCCGTCCGGAGATCACTTCCAACGACGACGGCGCTATCACCTCCTTCGCGGTCCAACAGTCCGCGGTGGCGGACTTTCCGACGATCCGTTCGCACCGCTTGGCGATCGGTTTCTATAATTTGACAGGCAACGGGCAGCTTGAGCGCTCGCACCGGGTTGAACTCGATATTGCGGGAGAACGCACGGCTGTCGATGAACTCATCGGGTTGCAGCAGCCGGATCTTGTGCTGCTCAACGACGACGATCTCGCCTACGCGAAAATCCGGCTTGACGACCGGTCGCTGCGAACCGCTACCCGCCATCTGAAGGACTTCAGCGAGTCCCTGCCCCGCACGCTGGTGTGGGCGTCGGCCTGGGATGCAGCCCGCGACGGAGAGACACCTGCACGCAATTACGTCGAGCTGATATTGCAGAACATCGCCTCAGAGTCTGACTCCTCAGTGGTTCTGGTGCTCCTGCGGCAACTCGCAACGACCCTCGCCCTCTACGTGAGTCCGGCTGACCGGCAGCCAATGGAGATAGCTGCCGCAGACAGCCTTTGGCAGTTGGCGGAGGGTGCTGACGCCGGGTCGGACTCGCAGCTACAGTTCGTGAAGGCGTTCGCCGTTCACGCTCAAACCGGACCACAGCTCGACATCATCGAACGGATCCTTGACGGTTCCGCTTCACCAGAGGGACTCACTGTGGATGCTGACCTGCGGTGGGAGCTATTGACCAGCCTCGTGGTGGGTGGCCGGAAGACCCAGAGGGATATTGACGCCGAACTCGAGCAGGACGCCACGGCCACCGGCGCGCTTGCCGCTGCGCAGGCGAAGGCAGCCATCCCGACCGCTGAGGCAAAGGAGGAAGCCTGGACGGCCATCGTGGAGCGCTCAGACATGCCTAACGCTGCACAGCGTTCGGCGATCGCCGGCTTCACACGGGTCCATGACACGAATCTTCTGGAACCTTTCGCCGGGAAGTACTTCGCTTCGGCGAAGGATGTGTGGGCAAACCGCACGCATGAGATCGCCCAGCAGATTATCGTCGGCCTCTATCCATCGCGACTGGCTACGCAGGGCACACTCGCGGCCACTGACGAGTTCCTGGCAACTCTGGATCCGGACCTTGCCTCGCTTCGCCGGCTCGTTCTGGAAAACCGGGACGGCGTGGCGCGCGCTCTCAGGGCGCAGGCAGCAGATAAATAGCGAAGAAGCCGCTGGTTGCACCCGTTGGCCGGTCCGCGCACTGCGGTTATCGGCCAACGGGTGTACTTTGTGGCTATGAACCTCTCTGAGCATCACTATCAGGTACGCGTGGTGTGGACGGGGAACCGCGGTGCCGGCACATCCTCATACCGGTCCTACACCCGCGATCACGAGGTGGCATCAGCCGGCGTCCCCATCATTCCCGGGTCGGCAGACCCGACGTTCCACGGCAATCCCGAACGTTGGAACCCGGAGCAGCTTCTCCTTGCCGCTCTTTCGCAGTGCCATATGCTGTCTTATCTTCATATGGCGGTCAAGAACGGCATTGTCGTGACTGCCTATGAAGATGCGGCCGAGGGAACCATGCGGCTCAACGCTGATGGCAGTGGTGAGTTCACCGGCGTCATACTGAAGCCTCGGGTCACCATCACGGACAGCACGGTCAAACATACGGCCCAGTCAATCCACGCCGACGCTGCTGCGGCCTGCTTCATCGGACGATCAGTCAATTTTCCCGTCTTGCATGAACCGGTTGTCATGGTGGGCGGCACAGCGAACCCGGTCACCGAGATTTCCCGCCAGAAGACCACCGCCTGACCGGGTAATCTAAGCGGCGCAGCGCGATTGCCGCCGGGAACCAGTGTGCGCTCGCGCCTGCCGACGACGGGTAATCTTGAGCTGCCCGACGAGCCCTTATGTTTCCGGCCGCGTACCGCCCGATGAAAGGTATTCCCATGCAGTTTCTTGACCAGCTCGGTTACGGCGGAAACATCATCGCCGCCGCGCTGATCCTGCTGGCCGCTCTCATACTCTGGCTCATACTTCGCGCGTTGATCAACCGCATGGTGAAGCGTGTGCAGAACGGCTATGAGATGTTCAAGAAACCGCATTTCCAGTGGGCGCAGCCAGTGTTGCGCACACTTGACCACAAGCGGCGAATGCAACGAGCCGAGACCATCGGTGCGCTACTGCGCAGCACGACGGCGGTCACGATCGCGATCATCGCGCTCATGACCGCAATCGAGCAGCTCGGAGTCAACATCGGTCCTATCCTCGCAAGCGTCGGGATCGTCGGTATTGCCATTGGTTTCGGAGCGCGGGAGGTAATCCGGGACGCGTTCTTGGGATTTTTCATCACCATCGAAGATCAGTACGGCATCGGCGACGTCATCGAGGTGGGAGATACCGTCGGGGTTGTGCAGTCCGTCGGACTGCGAATCACACGCATGGTGGATGAGAACGGTGCAATCTGGTACATCCGCAACGGTGACATCATGAAGGTAGGCAACAGGACACAGGGCAACTACGTTCCGCCCACAGCAGATGACGAAAAGGTGGAAAAAGCCAATGAGCAGTGAAACACCCGGTCCGATTCCCATCCCGTCGAGATTCGGTGAACCGATTGCCCAGTTGACCCCCGTGGGGCCGCGTTTTGACCAGCCATCCTATACCGACAACTTTTACGAGGCCGTCGGTGGGCATGCAACGTTCGCCCGCCTGGTCGATGTGTTTTACGCCGGCGTGGCATCGGATGAGCTGCTGCGTCCCATGTACCCGGAAGAGGATCTGGGTCCAGCCAAGGAACGCCTCCTGCTGTTTCTTGAGCAGTACTGGGGCGGACCGAAAACCTACGGTGAGACTCGTGGCCACCCCCGTCTGCGGATGCGCCACCAGCCCTTCCACGTCACACCGGCTGCCCGCGACCGCTGGCTGACGCATATGCGCGACGCCGTCGATTCCCTTGAACTTTCACCGCTGCACGAGGCGACGCTATGGGACTATCTGGATCGGGCGGCACATTCCATGGTCAATTCAGCCTGAGGTCTGCAGAGCCCTGCTGCGGTTTAGAGAACAGCGGCCTGGCGTACGAGGACGTGTCCGGTTCCCGTACTCAGGCGCGTCCAACGGTGGTTGGTGAAGATGCTTGCCCGCTCTCCCGGTCTCAGGAAACCGAGGACAAACGCACCAAAAGCTGCACCTGCGGGCAGATCCGCCGGTGCCTCTGCAACCGGGCGTCCCCAAATGATGCCGCGTGCGTTGTTCACAACGATGGCGCCGGGAGACTGCGGCACTGATTGAGCCACTTCCCGGATACCCTCCGAGGCAGCGGCGAGCAGCAGGTCGGTTGACATCGAGCCTTTCGATTCCCATCCGGCCCGCGGCGGCAGAACTCCAGCCCAGATTTCAGTGACCGTTGTCGGCGGCACCGGCAGAACGACGTCGTTCTCGGTCATGCGGGCCAGCCGGTCGGACACGGACGCCAAAGCCACCGTTGTGTCCAGCTGTCCCGGTTCCGCGAGCGGAATGGTGCGCAGGCCGAGGACCGTCGGCGTCGCCTCGCCGAGAATGCGGGGGGCGAGGATGCACACGTACGCCGCCAGCACCTTCCCGCTGGCTTGGAGACGGACTGCTCCGTCCTCGGCTGCGCGTGCGCGTCCCACGTAAGTGCGCAGGTCCAGCATCACCTGTGGATCGGCAAGTGAGAGTTCTCGGGACATGGTGGAGGGTTGAGACATGGTGCAATTCTCTCATCCGCGCAGTTGAGGCTGAACGCCGCGCAGTCTAATGTCGGTGATGGTTCCACTGAAGGCATGCTGCCGGATGAGCCGGGAGCCGTCCAGGCACAGCGCCGTGTAGTACAAGGAGCCAACCATCACCATGTCCGTCCAGCCCTCACAGGACCCTACAGCCGCGCTTGTCACCCTTCTCGACCTGGACAGCGCCGCAGGAGCCCAGACGGACGAGGAGATCTTCGTTGCGACTCCGGTGAAGCAGCCGGGCAAGCGGGTCTTCGGAGGGCAAGTGCTCGCCCAGGCTTTGATGGCTTCTATCCGGACCGTGGAATCGGCGCGCTTTGTGCACTCGATGCACGGCTACTTCCTGAGGGCAGGCGATGCCACCCTGCCAATCACCTTCGGGGTGCAGCGGCTGCGCGATGGACGCTCATTTTCCGCGCGCCGGGTTCACGCATACCAGAACGGCGTGCCCATCCTGTCAATGATCGCTTCCTTCCAACAGCCTGATGAGGGAATTACGCACCAGGAGTCCATGCCGGCCGACGTCCCGGAGCCGGAATCGCTCCCCTCGACGGCGGATCTCCTGGGACGCTTCGATCATCCGGTCGCGAAAGCGTGGGCCTATGATCGCCCGTTCGACATCCGCCATATCGACTCCCCGCTCTATGTCGAGAACACAGGATCGGATGAACCTGTGAACGCCGTCTGGATGAAAACATTCGGAGCGATGCCCACAGATCCCGCGATGCATCAGGCGGCTCTTGCGTACGCGAGCGACTACACACTGCTCGAATCGATCCTGCGCCCGCACGGCCTTACCTGGATTCACCCGGGGATGAGCGTGGCGAGTCTAGACCATGCCATGTGGTGGCATCGCCCGGTTCGGGTCGATGAATGGCTGCTGTACATCCAGGCATCGCCCAGCGCTTCCGGTGCCCGCGGGCTGGCGTTAGGAAAAATTTATAACCGCTCAGGCTATCTCGTTGCCACCGTCGCGCAAGAGGGCATGATCCGCGTGCCTGACGACGCAGGCAGCAAGCTAAAGGGTGCCGTGCAGAAAAAGCTGATGGACCAGAAGATGCGTCGCTGGAAGAATTGAGATCCGTGCTTAACTGACTGAGGGAGCGCCCGGCCCGCACGCTCCCTCAGTCGATGTCAGCCCGCTTTTCTAGTCGCGGGTGAGACGCCGGTGTGTCACACGGTGAGGTTTGGCGGCATCAGGGCCAAGCCGCTCAACCTTGTTTTCCTCGTACGCCTCGAAGTTACCCTCGAACCAGTACCAGTTCGCCGGGTCTTCCTCAGTGCCCTCGTAAGACAGGATGTGGGTAGCTACCCGGTCCAGGAACCACCGGTCGTGCGAGACCACAACGGCGCAGCCTGGGAATTCGAGCAGCGCGTTTTCCAGGCTGGAAAGAGTCTCGACATCGAGGTCGTTGGTGGGCTCGTCGAGGAGGAGTAGATTTCCACCCTGCTTCAGCGTCAGCGCGAGGTTCAGCCGGTTACGCTCGCCGCCGGACAACACTCCCGCCTTCTTCTGCTGGTCGGGTCCCTTGAAACCAAACGCGGACACGTAAGCACGGGACGGCATTTCGACCTGGCCGACCTGAATGTAGTCAAGGCCGTCCGACACTACTTCCCACAGGGACTTATTGGGATCGATCCCGCCACGGGACTGGTCAACATATGAAATCTTGACGGACTCGCCGATCCTCAGTTCTCCGCCGTCGAGCGGTTCCAGACCGACGATGGTCTTGAACAGGGTGGTCTTTCCGACGCCGTTCGGGCCGATTACTCCGACGATACCGTTCCGGGGCAGAGAGAAGGACAGTCCATCGATGAGGATGCGATCGTCATAACCCTTCCGGAGATCATGTGCTTCAATCACCTGGTTGCCGAGGCGCGGGCCGGGTGGAATCTGGATTTCTTCGAAGTCCAGCTTTCTGGTCCGCTCCGCTTCCGATGCCATCTCCTCATAGCGGGCAAGACGCGCCTTGGACTTGGTCTGGCGGCCCTTTGCGTTTGACCGCACCCATTCAAGCTCCTCAGTAAGCCTCTTGGAAAGCTTCTGGTCCTTCTTGCCCTGAATCTCGAGCCGCGCACGCTTCTTCTCCAAATACGTGGAGTAGTTGCCTTCATACGGGTACAGATGTCCGCGGTCTACCTCCGCAATCCACTCAGCGACATGGTCAAGGAAGTAGCGGTCGTGAGTGACGGCGAGAACTGCGCCGGGGTAGGCAGACAGATGCTGCTCGAGCCACAGCACGCTTTCAGCGTCAAGGTGGTTGGTCGGTTCGTCCAGCAACAGCAGGTCCGGCTTCTGGAGCAGCAGCTTGCACAGCGCAACGCGGCGCCGCTCTCCACCGGACAGTATCGACACGTCAGCCTCGGGCGGCGGGCAGCGCAGGGCATCCATCGCCTGCTCGAGCTGGGAATCGATGTCCCAGGCGTCCGCGGCGTCAATGGATTCCTGGAGCTTGCCCATTTCATCGAGCAGCCGATCGTAATCGGCGTCAGGGTTGGCCATTTCTTCGGAGATCTCGTTGAAGCGCTGAATCTTGCCATAGATTTCTCCGACGCCCTCCTGCACGTTGCCGAGAACCGTCTTTTCCTCGTTCAGGGGCGGTTCCTGGAGGAGGATGCCAACTGTGTATCCAGGGCTAAGCCGTGCCTCGCCATTCGAGGGAGTATCCAAACCAGCCATGATTTTCAGGATGGTGGACTTTCCCGCGCCGTTGGGCCCCACCACACCGATTTTGGCGCCCGGGTAGAACGACATACTCACGTCGTCGAGAATTACTTTGTCCCCAACGGCCTTACGGGCCTTGGTCATTGTGTAGATAAATTCCGCCATAGTCCAAGGCTACGGCGTGAGGACGCCTAGAACATATTCGACGGCGTCCCGTTGGTGCGCCCGGCTGTGGGCTTTCACCGCTGGTCCCCGACGAAGCACCTGCCGCTGGCGAGGACGGGAAGTTGAGTGACTGTTGAAGAGCCGTCACGGATGTGCCCGAAGACGCAGGTGTCTCCAAGCGGCACGGCGGCGGTCATCGCGTCTACTTGGAGACCGGTTGGAGTGGTATCAATGGACACCTCGACGGAACGCGGGTCCGCTCCCGCCGCCTCGAAGGCAGCCAGCAGCGCTTCTGCATCCGGGTCAGCTGTCTCAGCTGCCAACGAACTCAGGGAGTCCTCGAGACTGGAGGTAAGAGCGCCGATATCGGAGGGATCGGGGGCGGTCGATACTGCAGTATCGGGGGTTTGCGCTGCCGGTGCCATTCGGATAGCCCGGGGTTCACTTCCGGCAGCGCCCATCCCGCAGCCGCTGGCGCCGATTCCGATGCCCACACACAGGATGCACGACAGCGCAGCCGAACGTACTGTCCTGATGTCCATCCTTGCCCCTCACCGGTCTCCGTATGCAGCAATTCTGTCATGGCGCTGCCGGGAATCCGTCTAGAAGGGCGCCGACGCCAATTCCCGGTCCCCGCCGACCTCCTTCTCCGCCGGGTCATCCGATGGCTCGGGCGACTCCTCAACGGCTGTACCGGGCGCCCCGTAACCGGGTGTGGAAATCTCGCCGGTGGCGTAGTTCACGCCATCAAAACCCTCATCTGTACCCTCCTGCACCGCAGAGTCACTCCGATCTGCACTTGATCTCCGGAAACTGGCTGTGCCGAACACGAGGTCATGCCCGGCTGAATCCGCATCAATTTCAACGGTGGTGCCGCTTTTACCCTCGTCAGTGATCCAGGTGCGAACCCTTAGTTTGCCCGTGACAATGATGCGGTCGCCTTTCTGCAGGCTTACCCCGGCGTTGGTGGCCAGCTGCCGGAACATTGACACTGAATACCAGTTGGTGTCGCCATCCACCCACGCGTTGGTCTTCTTGTCGAAGTAGCGATCAGAACTACCCAGCCTGAATTTGGCGATCGGCAGCCCACTACCTGCTACAGCGCACTTGATTTCGGTACCCACAAAACCGCGGATTGTCACATAGTTGCTCATCATGCGTCCCTTCAAGAAAACGAGACCGACACCGGTGCGTCGGCTGATTCCAGTCTGTGACGGGATCGCTTGGCCGGTGGCCTGTGGATGCGGCTATGTGCGAAAGTGCAGTGCAATTTGTCCGCTGTGGAGGAGATAACGCAGACTAGGAACCGCTAAACTCATGTGGGCAGTTCGCCCGCCAGGCCCCCGTAGCTCAATGGATAGAGCAACGGCCTTCTAATCCGTAGGTTGCGCGTTCGAGTCGCGCCGGGGGCACCAAATCATTCGGGAAAGGTCACTCTCAGTTCGAGATAGTGCTGGCCCGCAACGTCCTGCGAGTACTCTGCCCGGCCGGCGATACCCTCCAGCTCATCAGTCCCTGATCCGGGAATGATGTGTCCGGAGCTCGCCGCTGCGTTTCCTTCAGCCAGCCCCCAATGCTGGACGATCACGCTTCCGTGCCGCCCAAGAACGCTACCCGTGAAGACTTCTGATGCCACATACCCGGCTCCCCTGTTATTGCCGGCCATGAGCAGTTCAGCAACCGAAGAACCTTCGATGTCTCCGGCAAACTCTTTCGTCGCGCGAACACGCGTCAGCTCGCTGTCAGCGCCTTCCACCGAATAAGACTCAGGTTCCCACTGCGAAATATCAAATGCGGCCCGGACAACCTGTTCCTGCAGTTCGCTCATCCTTCCAGTATTGCGTCATCAAGCACGCTTCGCATGTTCGCTGGACCGGTGCTTATCGGCTAAGAGGGAGCTGATCCGTTGATCGCGACCCTCGAAAGAGGGTCTTTGTTCGCGGATCCAATAGCACGAGATAGGTCGCAAACGCCACCCCGACCACTGCGGCAATCTGGCGGGCGGTTCCAAGGTCAAGTTCGATATAGGGGAATATGTCCAGTTGGTCGGAGATCGCATAAATCATGAAAAAGGACACCAGAAAGTACAGCACCTTCACCTGCCAGTCATCCCTGATCCCGGTCACGGCAAACAACGGAATCAGCCATACGACATACCAGGCCTGGATCATTGGCGCTAGGAGTACGACGGCGGTGAGCGCCAGCGCCAGCCGGCGAACGAGGTGCGCATGGTCCCCCCTGAAAATGAACCAGGTGATCATTACCAGCGACGCCAAAGTGCCGATCGTGTGGACAACATCGGCCCATGACCAGCCGTCGAAACCGAGGGCGTCTCCGGTCACTGCCACGACCATGCCCAGGAACCCGACCGGTGCATACCAGATCCACACGCTGCCGGGTGTGCTGAGCGCGCCGACCCACCCGAAGCCGAAACCGTTCATGATTCCCAGGATCCAAAGAATTCCGAGGGACATCCCCGCCGTGATGGCCCAGTAGAGGATCTTTCGTGCCCAACTTGCCTCCCGGCCTGCCCACATCAGGCCGATGAACGGAAGAAAGATCAGCGTGATCGGCTTGATGCCGATGGACAGCGTGACCAGGAGAACCGACGTGACATAACGTCCCTTCGCTGCGAAATAGAGTCCGGCCACTGCAAGGCCCACCATAAGGGAGTCGTTATGTATGCTCGCTACGAAATTGGTCAGGAAGAGCGGGTTGGCAACGGTGAGCCACAGCGCTCGATGTGGATTCACTCCATGCAGATCGGCGAGCCGCGGCACGTAATAAATGCACAAGGCAACGCCCGCGAGCGCCAACAGGCGAAAGAGCAGGATGGACAGGTCAGGCTGCCCTCCGGTCGCACGGACTATCAGCTCTTCCATCCAGAGAAAAATAGGACCGTACGGAGTTGGGCTCTGTGCCCACAGATCATCCGCTCCGATCTGCAGATAGTTGGAGATCTGGGAATAGCCGTCTTCATACGGGTTAAGCCCGGCGACCATGACCTGGCCCTGAGCGATATAAGCGAAAACATCCCTACTGAACAGGGGCAGCGCAAAGCACATAGGGGCAGCCCACGCGAGGATTGCGGTGAGGATTGTCCGATGCGTCTCCGGTCCCCACCCCTGCAGACGTTGACCGAGCCTCAGCCATGACCTGACGAGGAGCATCCCTCCCAGCGCAAGCAGAATGACGGAAAGGACAGCGCCGGCAGGTTCGAACCGCAGCCAGATGATCACCTGCACCTGCCGGAGTTCCCTGGAAGCGAGCGAAAGCCAGCCTACGCCGAACGATCCGACAAGCATGAGCATTGAGCCAATGAAGCCCTGAATGATCGCAATCCTGGGGCGCCCGATGTGCGCGGTCGCAACGGAAGCAGGCGCAGGGGCGGTCATTGCGGGAGGGTCCGATCGTCAGTCTGACAGGGCGGTGAGGAGGAATCGAGGTCGCTCGATTTTAGCATTCACCTGCCCGGACGCCGCCGAACGGTTGTACGCGTAGACCGGGGTCAACCGATAACCCGGTACATTTGTCGGGTGCCGATAACTAGTGAGCCCATCGTCTGGATCGACTGTGAGATGACGGGCCTGGACTCCGTCGCGGATGCCCTGATTGAGGTGGCAGTCATCGTCACCGACTCTGAACTGAATATTCTCGGTGAGGGGGTCGACGTCGTCATTGCACCGCCTCCCGGCGCACTGGAGTCCATGGGCGACTTCGTGCGCAACATGCATACCGCTTCAGGCCTGCTGGAAGAGCTGCCGTCCGGAGTCACCATGCAGGAAGCCCAGGACCGCGTACTCAAGTACATCACCGCGCATGTGCCGGAACCGCGCCGCGCACAACTGGGTGGCAACTCCGTGGGAACCGACAGGGTGTTCCTTGCCCGCGACATGCCTCTGGTGGTTGAACACCTCCATTACCGGGTGGTGGACGTGTCCACCATCAAGGAGTTGGCTCGCCGTTGGTATCCACGCGCCTACTTCCAGGCTCCGGAGAAGATCGGCAACCACAGGGCGCTGGGCGACATCAGGGATTCGATCCGGGAACTGCAGTACTACCGGAGCACCATCTTTGTTCCTGGTTCCGGACCCGATTCGGAAACCAGCCGCACGGCAGCGCGGAATCTCACCGCCGGAAGCTAGGCATCACCGGGCCAGGGCGCTGGGGTTCCGAGTGCCTGAAAAATGTGGTCCGAAAAGTGTGTAGAATTGTCTGCGCTGCCTCGTTCAGCCCCAGCAAGCCCGCCCCCCGTGCGGTGCACGCTCGGGTTGCTTATCGAGTCGCATGGTGGGTATAGCTCAGTTGGCAGAGCGCCTGGTTGTGGTCCAGGAGGTCGCGGGTTCAAACCCCGTTACTCACCCCATTCCGCCCGCCGGCAGTAGCCGCAGGCTTCCGTGGCCGTCCTGTAATTTCGGGGCGGCCATTGGCATTTCCTCGCTTCGTTTAGAGCTGCGCGAAACGAGGATCAGCAGAAGGGAAAACTGTATGAAACGGGCGTTGTTCGAGGAGGACCACGAACTGTTCCGGGACGTGGCGCAGGAGTTCAACGCGCGGGAGATTGCCCCGCACTACGCGCAGTGGGACCGGGAACGCATTATGCCGCGCAGCATGTGGAGCGCCGCGGGTCAACAGGGGCTGCTTGGCCTGGCCGTGCCCGAGGAATTTGGTGGCGTCGGCATGCCCGATTACCGCTTCCGGGTAGTCCTCGACGAAGAGTTTGCCCGGGCCAACCACCTTGGCGCAGCGCTGGCTCTTCACCTGCACGACGACATGGTCCTTCCCCACCTGCTCGCCTACGGCTCGGACGAGCTCAAGCAGCAGTGGCTGCCCGGCATGGTCACCGGCGAAAAGATCACGTCCGTGGCGTGGACTGAGCCTGGCGCCGGCAGTGACTTGCGGGGCGTCCGGACCAAGGCCGTGCGCGACGGCGACGGCTGGCTGATCAACGGACAGAAGACTTTCATTGGAAACGGGATCAGCGGTGATGCCTCGCTGGTCCTCGCCCGCACGGATGGCTCCACCGGACGCGGCGGCAGCGAGTCCTTCTCCCTGTTCATGGTCGAGAAGGGTCCCGGATATGAGACCGGGAAGCAGTTGGACAAGATGGGGCTGAAGGCCTCCGATACGTCCGAGCTCTTCTTCGACAGCGTGCGCGTACCGGAGGCGAACCTCGTCGGCGAGGCCGGGCACGGGCTGCGGTACGTGGCCGAACAGTTGCCGCAGGGGCGTCTGGCGATTGCCGTTGCATCCTCGGCCGTGGCGCGGACCATGTATGAGACAACCGTGCACTACGCGAAGGAACGCAATGCCTTCGGCGAGCGGATCATCGACTTCCAGAACACCCGGTTTGAACTTGCGGACATCCAGACCGAGGTCGAGGTTCTGGAAACCTATGTTGATCGGGCCGTCGTGGCGTTCAATGAAGGAGCGCTGGATGCCGTCAGCGCCGCCCGGGTCAAACTATGGGCCAGCGAACGGGTGAAGTCGGTTACGGATCGTTGCCTGCAACTCCACGGTGGCTACGGCTATATCCTCGAATACCCGATCGCGCAGGCCTTCCTCGCTGTCCGTCTCCTGAGCATTTTCGGCGGCACGAGTGAGATCATGCGCGAAACCGTCGGCCGCCATATCGCCCGCTAGCCACCGGAGCAAGGAAGAGTCCCCTATGCCTGTCCGTCCCATCACCATCGCCGGCGAACCCGTGCTGCACCGGCGCGCTGTCGACGTCGAACAATTTGACGATGAGCTGCGCTCCCTCATTGCAGACATGTACGAGACGATGGACGAGGCGAACGGTGTTGGCCTCGCGGCACCGCAGATCGGGGTGGGTCTGCGCATTTTTGTTTACGGGATGGCGAATGACGACGACGTTCCCCCTCGTGGAGTCCTGGTCAATCCCACACTGGTCACCACGAAGGTTTCCGGCGCCGAACCGGACGAGGAAGAGTCGGAGGGGTGCCTCTCATTCCCGGGAGAGTCCTTCCCGCTCAAGCGCGCAGAGTGGGCGAAGGTCAACGGGTATGACGGCGAGGGCAACGCGGTCGAGTTCGAGGCAACCGGATGGTTTGCGCGCTGCATGCAGCACGAGTTCGATCATCTGAACGGCACGCTGTATGTTGACCGGCTGAATGCGCAGTACTCGCGGAAAGCAAGGAAAGCCGCCAAGGTCAACGGGTGGGGTCAGCCGGGATTGACCTGGATGCCGGGTGTCGATCCGGACCCATTCGGCCACTAGTCAGCCGGCAGCGGCTCGCGGGCGAGGTCTTCGAGACGATCCACCGAACGAAGCGATCCGAACAGCGCCACCATTGGAGCTGTAGCAGCCAGCAGGACACCCACCAGCACGGCTGAGGTAATGCCGAACACTTCGGCGAGGACTCCGCCGAGGATGCTGGCGATACCGAGCATCCCCCAACTGACCATCCTCGTTGCAGCTCCCAGCCTTCCCATCATTGCCGGCGGACAGACACGTTGGCGGAAGCTTGTGCCGACGACGATATTCAGCGCGATCGATACACCCATAACGAACATCCCGACCAGTCCGATCACCATTCCCGGCCCCGGAGTCATGATGAGGAGCGACGCGTACCCAAGCACGCCCGGAACCATGGACCACCGCCACACCGGTCCGGAACCCAGTCGCTCGGTAAGCCGTTTGGCGCTTAGCCCGCCTACAGCCCCTCCCACCGACGTTGCAGCCATCAACAGACCGAGCCAGATTTCCGACTCCTGCAGCACCCGGACAACCAACAGCACCATCAGCGAGGCGACCATGCTGCCGCCCAGGTTCCACAGTGCAGCGTTGAAGAGGATTGCCCGGAGCGGCGCCGTGCTGAAGGTGTACCGCAGCCCGTCCATCATTTCCACGAAGATGCGCCGCTCCCGAACAGCGACCGGCTTTTCTTCGATGCGCAACGACGAGATTGCAGCGAGAGAGGCGAGCGACGCCCCCACCTGCACAAGAAGTGTGTTGGAGGCTCCCATCACCACGGTGAGCCACCCCGCGATACCCCTGCCCGCCGCGTCTGCGGAGGCGCCGGACGCGGTGATGATGCCGTTCCCCTCGACCAGCTCATCCCCCGAGAGCGCCTGCTGCACCAACGCCTGATCGGCGAGGCTGAAGAAAACCGATGACAAACCGGCTATGAATGCGACAACGAACAGGTGGGTGACCGTAAGCATTCCAAACCAGTACGCAACCGGAAGTGTCGCGAGCGACGCTATCCGTGCCACGAGGGACCAGACAATGACAGGCTTGCGCTTCCAGCGGTCAACCCATACTCCGATAGGCAGGCCAAAAAGCAGCCAGGGCAGGAACGCCATACCGGCAAGGGCCGCCACCGCAAAGTCGCTGGCCGCGAGCTCAACCGCCGCAATGATCGGCAGGGCGACAGCTGCAACGGCAGTGCCGAAAACGCCTGCCGTAGCCGATAACCACAGAGCCCTGAAGTTAGGGTTGCGACTCACCAGGGAAGCTCTGGGTGCAGTCGTCTCGGCCATTCCCTTAGCGTAATGGAACGTCTCTGGTGATAAGCCCGGTTGTGGATGACTGGTCGGGAACGGGCCCGCACTCTTGACGAAACACCGCTTCCCACGGATTATGCCGCGCTTACGGAGCAGGACCCGCGGGAAGTGGATGGGTTGACCGATACGCCGGGTTCTGTCCTGCAGGTCCGTGAAGAGCTGCAGTGGCGGCCATCCATCTACGAGCGCCGTTGCCGACGCCCTCCAGCGGCCTACCCGGACACTCGGGCGGGCAGCCCTCAACCGTGTCCTGTCTGGCCTTGCTCCGGGTGGGGTTTACCTAGCCGCTCCGGTCACCCGGTGCGCTGGTGGTCTCTTACACCACCGTTTCACCCTTACCCCCTCTGGGCGAACCAGCGGGGCGGTCTATTCTCTGTGGCACTTGCCTGCGGGTTACCCCGAGTGGGCGTTACCCACCACCCTGCCCTGCGGAGCCCGGACGTTCCTCGGGAGAAGCACGAAAAGCGCTTCACACGCGGCCGCCTGGCCAACCCATCCATTCCGATTCTACGCGCCGGGAGACGCCGTATGTGCCGCGGACCCGGTGTGCAGCATTTCGCTGATCCCTCGACGGTAGAGTGTTGAGGTGCTTATTCTGCTCCCGCCCTCTGAAGGAAAAACGGCTGCAGTAAAAGGGCGCCCCCTCGATCTGGCTTCGCTTGCATTTCCGGGGTTGACTGATGCCCGGTCGGAAGTGCTGGCGGCACTTGCGAAGACCAGCGCCCACCATGACGCACATGCTGTTCTCGGAGTCGGGAATTCCCTCGCGGCGGAAGTACGCCGCAATACCGAATTGCGCGAGGTTCCCGCCGCGCCGGCCCACTCCATCTACTCCGGAGTGCTCTATGATGCCCTGGGATACCGCAGCATGACCCCCGCGCAGAAGCGAAAGGCGGATTCCGCCGTCGTCGTCGTTTCTGCACTGTGGGGTGCCGTCGGATTCACCGATGCAGTGCCGGCCTACCGGCTCTCGATGTCAGTTGACCTGCCTGGCACGGGCAGGCTGGCATCCTTCTGGCGGCAACGGCTCCGGTCCGTCCTCGATGAGCGGGCCGGCGATTCACTCATCGTCGATTGCCGCTCAAGCACCTACGCCACCGTTTGGTCCGGAGTGCCGGAGCGAACGGTCGCAGTGAACGTGTTCCAAGAACGCAAGGGAGTGAGGACGGTCGTCTCCCACTTCGCCAAACAGACCCGCGGCGAACTGGCTCGTCACCTGCTCACCCGCAGGGGAAAACCGCCGGCGACACCAGAGCAATTACTCCGGGCCGCAGCGGAGCGATGGACGTGCAACCTCGTGCCTGCAACCAGTAGGAAAGCGGCTCAACTGAACGTTGTCCTCGCACACTCCGCCTGACTCGTCCTGGTCCGGGGCTATTGCGCGTTCTGGTCCGCAACGAGTTCAACCTCAAACCCCTCTGCGTTCTCCAGGTAGGCCGCGTAATGCTCCCGCCCACCCGCGTAGGGGTGCCGATCACGGAACAGGAGGGTCCATCCATGGCTTGCAGCCCGGCGCGCGAGCAGGTCCACCTGCGCTCGCGTACCGGCGTTGAAGGCGAGGTGATTGACGCCTTGCCGGCGCCGCTCGTGTGGCCCCGACAGGACACCAGGGCCGGCCTCGAGCACGAGGTAGGTACCGTTGCCTGCCCAGCTTGCGCCGTTCTCCCAGCTGTCCTTGGGAAGGAACCCCAACCGTTCGAATAGCCACCCCATACTGCTGCGCGCGGCGTTAAGATCCTGAATCCAGATCTCGACATGATGCAGGGTCCCTGACGCTATCCGTGGACTACCGACGTCGGCATTCTCGCCCGGCCTTGAATCTTCCTGCGGGCTCGGGGAGCTCTTGGGCTTCCACTCAACCCCTGCCATTCCTGCATCCATAGCCTCGTTCGAGAGCCTGTCTGCGTCCTTGTTCTTCTCGCGGGGGATCCACTCGTACCGGACTCGGCGGGGATCCACGGTGCTGCGGGCCTGCCCGGCCAGCTTCTGCATGTCCGCATGCTTGATCTTCCAGCGTCCGCTCATCTGCTCGACGACAAGCTTCGAATCCATCTTGACAAGGATTCGACAGCCGGAGTCGATTTCGTCCGCCAATGTGAGGCCCGCGAGGAGCCCCGAGTATTCCGCCACGTTATTGGATGCAATACCGATGTAGCCGGCTTTCTCCACGAGGATCGCGCCCGTCTTTGGATCACGTACCAGCGCACCGTAGCCCGCATGGCCCGGATTTCCCCGGGAGCCGCCGTCGGCTTCAACGATCAGGAGGTCACGCGCAGGGCCGTCAGGGCTCTCGTCGGTGGCGGAGGGAAATTCGTCCTCGAACAGTGTTCCGGCGGAGTCCTGCACTTTCTCAGCTTCCCCACTCGGACGAACGCACAAGGATACAGCCGGAGTCGGGGCAGAAGACGACGTCGTCTGCCGCGGCGCGTGAGATGTCGGCGAGATCACCGGGGCTGAGCTCCATGCCTGATCCCTCGGACCGGCCGTGGAAGAGACGAGCCGCGCCGACTCCGCGCTTGGCCAGTGTCCTCTCGTAGATTGCGAGAAGGGCCGGCTCAAAAGAAGCTGCCAGTTCATCGCGTGTGGCCTGGACCTCGGCGCGCTCGGCATCGATCCGGCCCAGTTCCTCGTCCCGAGCCCGCTCAAGTTCCCCGAGCTGACTCCGGACTGTCTCCGACCTTTTGCGGGCATCATCCCGTGCTGCCCTCGCGGCTTCGACCCGCTCCATCACCTCGAGCTCGATATCCTCAAGGTCCGAGCGGCGTCGGATGAGCGAGGTGACCTCACTCTGAAGCGCCGTGAGGTCCTTTGACGTGCCGGAGCCGCTGTTCAAGCGCTGCTCATCACGTTCCAGCCTTGTGACGACTGCCTGCACGTCATCCTCCGCGCGCGTGAGATCCCGTTCGGCATCCCCGAGGTTTGTGGCTGCGGACACCAGTGCGGACTCGGCGTCCGCTACCTGCGCTGCCAGCGCGACCAACTCAGGATTAGCGCTGACGGTGGCCGCTTGCCGCTGCAACTGATTGAGTTTGGAATCACTGGCCTGCAGGTCAAGAAGCCGTAGTTGTTCCGCCTGAGGTGCTTTTGCCACCGATAGTCCTCCGCCGTCGCCGAATTTCGTTGTCCGTCTACCTTATGGCACGCGCTTGAGCGCACCGCGCGTCGCCAATTTGTGCGACCTGCTAGCCTTCACCGGGCGTGAGCACAAAATCCCAGGGGTCCGAATTGACGGTACTGACCCGGACGTCAACGGTGAATCCCTGATCGGACAGGACGTTGGACAGCGCGTTCGCCGCGGGCGTCAGCCAGAGCCACTCACTGCCGAAGTGGGACACATCAATAAGGTACGGGCGCCCATTCACTGTGGCTTCCCGCGCTTCCAGTGCCGGGTGGTGCCGGAGGTCCGCGGTCACGTAGACATCAGCCTGGCTTGCACGCACCTGATCGAACAGGTTGTCCCCCGCGCCGCCGCAGACAGCTACCCGCCGGACAAGACCGTGACGATCACCGGCCACCCGCATTCCGCCGGCAACAGCGGGCAGCAGGCCGAAGACCAGCTCCGCAAATTCTCCAAGCGAAGTCACCTCTGCCAGGTCGCCGACGCGGCCGATACCTTCTTCAGGCAGCCCATCGGCTGAACCTGCGAGCGGTTCCACATTGGTCAGCCCGAATGCGTCCGCGAGGACGTCCGAAACGCCGCCAACCGCGCTGTCCCCATTTGTGTGCACAGTAACCAGCGCGCAGCCGGCCTCGATGAGCCCGTGGACGGCCGCGCCCTTGGCATGGGTGGCCGCCACCGAATTCACCGGCTTCAACATGAGCGGATGATGCGCAACGATGAGATCCGCTCCAAGTTTCCTGGCATCGCCGATGACAGCCTCCGAGGGATCCACAGCGAAGACGATCGTCGACACCTCCCGATCCGGACGACCGACAACAAGGCCGACGGCGTCCCATCCCTCCGCCAGCGACTCGGGCCACAATTCCTCGATTGCGAGCAGGACGTCGCCCACAGTTGGTCTCGAGTCACTCGCCTCGTCCACTGCTGGGGCGTGTTCTTCGTCAGCTTCCATAGCCCTAGTTCTACCAGCTTCCAAAAGCCCGGTCAGGCTCAGGCGCCAACTCGCTGTGCCCTGGTGCGGCGCGACGGGAATCATCGCGCTGATCGAAGCATTGTTAACACCATGATGACTTTCGTGCTGGGCGGGGGCTGCTTTTGGTGCCTCGATGCCGTCTACCAAAAAACCCAGGGTGTAACAGAGGTCGTGTCCGGCTATACCGGTGGCCACGACCCCGAACCCAACTACGATTCAGTGTGCTCCGGCATCACCGGCCACGCGGAGGTCGTTGCCGTCACTTTCGATGAGACGGTGGTGCCCGTCGAAGTGATCCTCGGCATCTTCTTCGCTTCACATGATCCGACAACGCTCAACCGCCAGGGTTACGACGTCGGCACGCAGTACCGCTCATCGATGTTCTACCAGGACGCTGAGCAAAAGGAGCTGTTCGAGCGCGCCATCGAGCGGCATCAGGAGGACTGGACAAACCCGATCGTGACCGAGGTGGTCCGCCTTCCGCGGTTCTACGTAGCCGAGGAATATCACCAGAACTTCTACGCCAAGCACCCGGAGCAGGGCTACTGCCAGGTGATTATCAATCCGAAGCTTGCCAAAGCCCGGAAATATTACGCTGAATGGCTCATGGCATAGTTCTGCTTCCGGCCGCTGACTAGGCTGAGCACAGTTTTGCTTCAACTCCTTCACCTAACCCAGACAGGAATCTCATGGCACCGATTTACGACGACGTCACCCAGTTGGTAGGACGCACTCCGCTGGTGCGCCTGAACCGCCTGACCGAAGGGCTGGATGCGGAAGTAGCGGTCAAGCTTGAGTTCTACAACCCAGCCAACAGCGTCAAGGACCGCATCGGCGTCGCAATCATCGATGCCGCCGAGAAAGCGGGGGCGTTGAAGCCGGGCGGCACGATCGTCGAGGGGACTTCGGGTAATACAGGTATCGCACTGGCCATGGTTGGCGCTGCCCGCGGCTACAAGGTTGTCCTGACCATGCCGGAGACCATGTCCACCGAGCGCCGGGTGATGCTGCGGGCCTATGGTGCGGAGATCGTTCTCACCCCCGGCTCCGAGGGCATGCGTGGAGCTGTAGACCGCGCGAAGGAAATCGTAGCCGCCAGCGACAATGCCATCTGGGCCCGTCAGTTCGCTAATGAAGCAAACCCGGCGGTTCATCGCGAAACCACTGCGGAGGAAGTGTGGAATGACACCGACGGCAAGGTGGACATCTTCGTCGCCGGAGTCGGGACCGGCGGGACTGTCACCGGCGTCGGGCAGGTACTCAAGGACCGGAAGCCAGGCGTACAGATTGTGGCCGTGGAGCCGGCGGATTCCGCAATCCTCAATGGCGGCGCGCCAGGTCCCCACAAGATCCAGGGGCTCGGGGCAAATTTCGTTCCCGAGATTCTCGATACCTCCATCTACGACGAGGTCATGGATGCCAGCGTCGAAGATTCCGTCCGTGTAGCACGTGCACTGGGTACCCAGGAAGGCATCCTCGGCGGTATCTCCTCCGGAGCCATCGTTTGGGCAGCACTGGAGTTGGCCAAACGTCCTGAAAACGCAGGTAAGCTCATTGTCGCCGTCGTCTGCGATTTCGGAGAGCGCTACATTTCCACCGTACTGTTCGACGACATCCGGGGTTAGTCATTTCTTCAACAGAGGGTGGTTTGTGAGCTTCCTAGCGAGAATGCGAGAAGACCTCGAGGCCGCCCGCGCCCATGATCCGGCAGCCCGAGGGGACGTCGAGAATGGAATCGTGTACTCAGGGCTGCACGCCATCTGGGTACACCGCCTGACGCATCGTATGTGGCGGGTTCCACCGCTACGGTTTCCGGCCCGGATCCTCGCCCAGACGGCCCGGTTCCTGACGGGTATCGAGATACACCCGCAGGCTACTATCGGCCGGCGGTTCTTCATAGACCACGGTATGGGTGTGGTGATCGGCGGCACCGCTGAAATCGGCGACGACGTCATGATGTATCAGGGAGTCACCCTCGGCGGGCGGTCCCTGGAGAAGGTCAAGCGGCACCCAACCATCGGCGACCGCGTCACGATCGGGGCCGGCGCCAAGGTTCTTGGTCCGATCACCATCGGTGCGGGCAGCGCGGTGGGTGCCAACGCCGTCGTCGTGAAGGATACGCCGCCCGACTCCATCATCACCGGCATTCCCGCGACTTTCCGTCACCGGGACTCTGCACGCGAAACGCTGCCTGCGGTGGATCCAGCCGAGTACATTGACCCGGCCCTGTATATCTAGCCAACGCTGGCGAGAAAATCAAAAAGCGCCCCGGCCGATCGGATTGTTCCGCTGGGGCGCTTTCTCGTGCTTCGGGTTCCTAGTGTGTGTCGACGGCTTCGACTTCCGAACGGTCTTCGCCCCAGAGCGTGTGGAATGTACCCTCAGCGTCCACTCGGTTATAGGTGTGGGCTCCGAAGAGATCGCGGAGGCCTTGGGTGAGTGCGGCAGGCAGTCGTTTGCGGCGGAGGCCATCGTAGTAGGCCAGGGACGAGGAGAACACCGGAACCGGGATGCCCAGCTGGACCGCTGTTGCAACGACGCGGCGCCATGCGGGAACCGCACGTGCAATGGATTCAGCGAACGCCGGAGCCAGGAGCAGGTTAGCCGGCCTCTCATCTCCCGCGTAAGCCTTCATGATGTCGTCGAGCAGCTCGGCGCGAATGATGCAACCGGCCCTCCAGAGTGAAGCGATCTCGTCGAGCTTCAGGTCCCAGCCGTACTCCGTTGCAGCCGCTGTCAGCATGTCAATGCCCTGGGCGTAGCTGACCAGCTTCGACGCGTACAGCGCGAGACGAACGTCTTCAACGAAACCCTCGGGCAATTCAACTGTGCCCTCGTGACCCTCAAGAATGCCCTGTGCAAGCTCACGCTGACCCCGCTGTGAGGAGAGGCCGCGTGCGAACACGGATTCCGCGATGCCTGAGGTGGGGCTACCGAGTTCAAGTGCCGAAACGACAGTCCAGCGGCCGGTACCCTTCTGGCCCGCTGAATCGACGACGACGTCGACGAACGGCTTGCCGGTGCGCTCGTCGGTGTGGGCGAGGACTTCAGCCGTGATCTCGATCAGGAAGGACGAGAGTGTTCCGGTGTTCCATTCGTTGAAGATCTTTGCCTGTTCTGCCGGCTCAATCCCAGCAGCAGTGCGAAGGACATCATAGGCCTCGCCAATAACCTGCATGTCGGCATACTCAATGCCGTTGTGCACCATCTTGACGAAGTGCCCGGCGCCGTCGGTGCCGATCCACCGGCAGCACGCCTCGCCGTTGTACTTCGCAGAAATCTTTTCCAGCATGGGACCAAGCGAGTCATAGGACTCACGTGAGCCACCGGGCATGATGGAGGGTCCGAGCAGCGCTCCCTCCTCGCCACCGGAAACACCGACCCCAACGAAGTGAAGATTCTTCTCCGCAAGCGCCGCTTCCCGCCGGCGCGTGTCTTCGTAGTGTGAGTTGCCGGCATCAATGATGATGTCCCCAAATTCCAGCAGCGGTTCGAGCTGCTCGATGACGGAGTCCACCGGAGCGCCCGCCTTTACCATGATGAGCACCCGGCGCGGCTTCTCCAGCGAGTCAACCAGTTCCTGGAGCGACTCCGTCCGGATGAACTCACCCTCGTCCCCATGCTTCGCGAGCAGAGCGTCGGTCTTCTCAACCGAGCGGTTGTGAAGGGCTACGGTGTACCCGTTGCGTGCGAGGTTCCGCGCCAGGTTTGCTCCCATGACGGCAAGGCCGGTCACGCCGATTTGTGCACTCATCAAGTCTCCATCTGCAGGTTGCCCCCGTGGTCAGGGACACATCACTTAGCGACGCCCCTGTGCGCCTTGGCTCTACCACCCTATTACCGGCGTCATGTTCGAAGCCAGACGGCGCTTCCGCGCTGAGGTAATCCGTCGAAACATTCGTGCATGGAAGCGTCGAGCAGAAGGCACCGGATACGGGCAAGAACGAACACGCGCACACACGCGAAAACCCCGTTGCTCAGACCGCACGGCCGGGAACAACGGGGTTTGTCTTGGTGGGTCCTACCGGGATCGAACCGATGACATCCACGGTGTAAACGTGGCGCTCTACCAGCTGAGCTAAAGACCCTTGACGCGGCGGGGCTGGACTGACCTGCTCTCCACCACGAGGAATTACTGTACCGGATCGACGCTCTGCAATGCCAATCAGCGTCTCGCTGGTCCTCCCTCGTCGGTCGTAGCCCCGGGTAAGGCGTCCGCGAGGTACGCCAACGATTCCGAGACGCCGAGTTCAAGCTTCAACGACGCGAAGTCGTCTCCTCGGGTTGCACCCCGGTTGATGATGACAACCGGTTTGGCCTGCTTGGCCGCATGGCGCACAAATCGCAGGCCGCTCATGACTGTCAGTGACGAGCCCGCAACCAGGAGGGCGCCAGCGTCATCCACCATCGCATACGCCCGATCCACGCGATCCCTGGGTACGTTTTCACCGAAGTAGACGAAGTCCGGCTTGAGCATGCCGCCGCACACCGGGCAAGGCGCAACCATGAAGTCGGAGGTGTCGTCAACATCGGCATCTGCATCAGGTGCAACGTCACCGGCGTTGCCGGTGCGCTCGAGGTACCCGGGATTGAGCCGCTCAAGCAGGCCCGCGATGTCCTGGCGACTGAACAAGGTACGACAGCTCAGGCACACCACGCGATCATACGTTCCGTGCAGATCCACAACCTTAGTGCTGCCGGCCGATGAATGCAGCCGGTCCACATTCTGTGTGATCAAGCCGGTCAGCAGCCCTCGTTGCTCCATGCGCACCAGGGCACGGTGGCCGTCGTTCGGGTGCGCCCGACGCAGGTGGTGCCAGCCGATATGGTTACGTGCCCAATAGCGCCGCCTTAGTGCGTCGTCGCCCACGAACTGTTGGTACGTCATGGGATTCCGGGGGACGGAATTCGGTCCGCGGTAATCCGGGATACCGGAATCCGTGCTCAAGCCTGCGCCAGTCAGAACAGTGAGGCGCAGATGCGCAAGAAGATCAGCCACCCCACGCAGGCTCGTCAGCTGCGAAGCCGTCAGGGAGCTTGCCGCGGCAGGTTCACCCCGGACGAATCCTGTTGTTCCGAATCCTGGGAGCGACGATGCGTGCGGCAGCGGCGAAGATGTCATCGCGGAGATTCTGCGGTGTGCTGGGAGAGACTGAGGAGAGCGGAACGGTAGTTCTCGAAGGCCCGGCCCTCTCCCAGCGGAGCGTCCACGCGCGAATTGATGAGTCCGGCAGGATCGATGAAGAAAGTACTTCGACGCGCATATCCCTCTGACAAATTCAGCACGCGATACTGTTCAGCCACCTCACCGTGCGGCCAGAAGTCGGAGAGGAGGTCGAACCCGTATCCCCTCTGCTCTGCGTAAGTGCGCAGGACATACCGGTGATCGATCGAGACGGCCAGCACTCTCGCGCTGCGGCTCCGGAACTCCCCCAGATTCGCCTGTAGTTCATCCAGTTCATCGGTGCAGACCCGGGAGAACGCGAACGGGTAGAACACCAGCACGACGGCGGTACCGCGCAGCGCGCTCAGACTGACCGGCTCCCCGTGTTGGTTGGGGAGTTCAAACCCCGGAGCAAGGTGGCCGGGCGCCGGCTGAATTGTCACCTACTGTTTGCGACGGGCCACTAGCCGGGTTGCCGCCCAGTCCCGGGAGACTCCGGCTGAAGACGTGGCATGAAGTCCGGCAGTAGGCGCTGCCTCCTGGATTTCAGACGGCGGGACATACCCGTCCCGGCCCGACTTCGGTGTCAGCAGCCAGACCACGCCGCCATCATCGAGCGAAGTCAGTGAATCCACCAGCGCATCCACCAGATCGCCGTCATCAGTACGCCACCATAGGACTACGCCGTCGACAACATCCTGATCGTCCTCCGTCAGCAGTTCAGATCCGATCTCATCTTCCAGATCCGCACGGAAGTCGAAATCAACATCCTCGTCGTACCCAAGTTCCTGAACAAGGTCGCCGTCCTTGAAACCCAGTTTGCCCGCCACGCTTCCTGCTGTGGCGGCTTCGGCCTCGCTCACTTTTTTCCTTCCGAAAGGCTGCGATTGTCACTGCGATTGTCTCGGTGGTGCCTCTGGCCCCGGATCCACAGTACGTTGATATGCATTATTACCAGCCAACACCCTTAAGCGCCACGCTTCAACCCGCGCTTTCCGCGCCGCCAGCACAACGACGACGGCGCGTCCGCCCGCGCCCGGACCGACGCCAGCCGAAAACAGCCGGTGGGCAGAGGAAAGAGGGGTGTTCGGTGAGGGCGTAACTTGGCCCCACCGGTATCCGTTCAGCTACGCATCAAACAGCCCGCGGGGCTAGAGTGTCACAGTGAATCCATAGGTGCGGCGAACGCCGACCGGATTCTGACCGCTTCGACGAGCAACGGCCCGAAGCACGAAGTCGTAGACGTCGCAGACATAATCTGCGGATTGGGAGGGTTTGGCATGGTTGCTGATCAGGGGATTGTGGGTTCGGGTGTTGGTGGGGATTCGGATCCTGAGGAGACGGCTGAGTGGATTGAGTCCTTTGATCAGTTGATTGATCAGCGTGGTTCTGATCGTGCCCGTGATGTTTTGGGGCGTTTGCTGGCGCGTGCTGGTGGCCGGTCGGTGGGTCTTCCCAGTGTTGTGACCACTGATTATGTGAACTCG
>NZ_LMSO01000001.1:458473-1510160 GCF_001428435.1 Arthrobacter sp. Soil782 | reverse complement strand
TAAGTGTTGTCCGGCGGTGTCCTACTCTCCCACACTCTCTCGGGTGCAGTACCATCGGCGCTGTGGGTCTTAGCTTCCGGGTTCGGAATGGGACCGGGCGTTTCCCCCACGCTATGACCGCCGTAACCCTTTTACCCGATCCCGTACCGGTGTGAGCGGTGGCGGGGTGGGAAGTATGTGGTTACAACTGTTGTATGTAGTTGTATGTTTTTGTGTGTGTTCCCTGGTAACTGTTGGGTTGTTGGTTGGGAACCGCATAGTGGACGCGTAGCATTTGTGTTTTGTGTGGTGTCAAGTTATCGGCGTATTAGTACCGGTCAGCTTCACGAGTCGTTAGTCCTCGCTTCCACATCCGGCCTATCAACCCAGTGGTCTGGCTGGGGGCCTCTCACACCAAATGGTGTATGGAAATCTCATCTTGAAGCAGGCTTCCCGCTTAGATGCTTTCAGCGGTTATCCCATCCGAACGTAGCTAATCAGCGGTGCACTTGGCAGTACAACTGACACACCAGAGGTTCGTCCGTCCCGGTCCTCTCGTACTAAGGACAGCCCTTCTCAAATTTCCTACGCGCGCAGCGGATAGGGACCGAACTGTCTCACGACGTTCTAAACCCAGCTCGCGTACCGCTTTAATGGGCGAACAGCCCAACCCTTGGGACCTACTCCAGCCCCAGGATGCGACGAGCCGACATCGAGGTGCCAAACCATGCCGTCGATATGGACTCTTGGGCAAGATCAGCCTGTTATCCCCGAGGTACCTTTTATCCGTTGAGCGACGGCCATTCCACAATGTACCGCCGGATCACTAGTCCCGACTTTCGTCCCTGCTTGAGATGTCTCTCTCACAGTCAAGCTCCCTTGTGCACTTACACTCGACACCTGATTGCCAACCAGGCTGAGGGAACCTTTGGGCGCCTCCGTTACTTTTTAGGAGGCAACCGCCCCAGTTAAACTACCCATCAGGCACTGTCCCTGACCCGGATTACGGGCCGAAGTTAGATATCCAGAGTGACCAGAGTGGTATTTCAACGATGACTCCACCTGAACTAGCGTCCAAGCTTCACAGTCTCCCACCTATCCTACACAAGCCACACCGAACACCAATACCAAACTATAGTGAAGGTCTCGGGGTCTTTCCGTCCTGCTGCGCGTAACGAGCATCTTTACTCGTAGTGCAATTTCGCCGAGTTTATGGTTGAGACAGCGGGGAAGTCGTTACTCCATTCGTGCAGGTCGGAACTTACCCGACAAGGAATTTCGCTACCTTAGGATGGTTATAGTTACCACCGCCGTTTACTGGGGCTTGAATTCCCAGCTTCGCCCACAAGTGAGCTAACCGGTCCTCTTAACCTTCCAGCACCGGGCAGGAGTCAGTCCGTATACATCGTCTTGCGACTTCGCACGGACCTGTGTTTTTAGTAAACAGTCGCTTCCCCCTGGTCTCTGCGGCCCCGATCCGCCTCCCCACAGCAAGTGTGGTTCACGGTTGGGGCCCCCCTTCTCCCGAAGTTACGGGGGCATTTTGCCGAGTTCCTTAACCATAATTCTCTCGATCGCCTTAGTATTCTCTACCTGATCACCTGTGTCGGTTTGGGGTACGGGCAGTTGGAACCTCACGCCGATGCTTTTCTAGGCAGCATAGGATCATCGGATCCCCACCAAAAGGCAGGGCCCATCGGGTCTCAGAGACGGTATCAAAACCAGGACCACGGATTTGCCTATGGTCCCTCCTACATCCTTAGACCGGGACAACCATCGCCCGGCCCGACTACCTTCCTGCGTCACACCTGTTAATACGCTTACCTCCCAAGATCAGGTCCCACGCTCCCCATCAACACGGACCCCGAAGGGCACTGGAAAATGGTTTGGGTGGTTAGTATCCCTTGTTCAGTATGGGCGGTTCTTCACCGGTACGGGAATATCAACCCGTTGTCCATCGACTACGCCTGTCGGCCTCGCCTTAGGTCCCGACTTACCCAGGGCAGATTAGCTTGACCCTGGAACCCTTGATCATTCGGCGGACGGGTTTCTCACCCGTCTTTCGCTACTCATGCCTGCATTCTCACTCGTGTAGGCTCCACCGCTGGTTTACACCGCGACTTCACTGCCCACACGACGCTCCCCTACCACTCCAAACGCCTGAACTCAGGAGAACAAGTCTCCGGCTTGGCTAACATTTGAAATCCACAACTTCGGCGGTGTACTTGAGCCCCGCTACATTGTCGGCGCGGAATCACTTGACCAGTGAGCTATTACGCACTCTTTCAAGGATGGCTGCTTCTAAGCCAACCTCCTGGTTGTCTGAGCAACTCCACATCCTTTCCCACTTAGCACACGCTTAGGGGCCTTAGTTGGTGGTCTGGGCTGTTTCCCTCTCGACTATGAAGCTTATCCCCCACAGTCTCACTGCTGCGCTCTCACTTACCGGCATTCGGAGTTTGGCTGACGTCAGTAACCTTGTAGGGCCCATCGGCCATCCAGTAGCTCTACCTCCGGCAAGAAACACGCAACGCTGCACCTAAATGCATTTCGGGGAGAACCAGCTATCACGAAGTTTGATTGGCCTTTCACCCCTACCCACAGCTCATCCCCTCCATTTTCAACTGAAGTGGGTTCGGTCCTCCACGACGTCTTACCGTCGCTTCAACCTGGCCATGGGTAGATCACTTCGCTTCGGGTCTAGATCACGCCACTCACWCGCCCTATTCAGACTCGCTTTCGCTACGGCTACCCCACACGGGTTAACCTCGCGACGTAACACTAACTCGCAGGCTCATTCTTCAAAAGGCACGCCATCACAGGACAAAATCCCGCTCTGACGGATTGTAGGCACACGGTTTCAGGTACTATTTCACTCCCCTCCCGGGGTACTTTTCACCTTTCCCTCACGGTACTGGTCCGCTATCGGTCATCAGGGAGTATTTAGGCTTACCAGGTGGTCCTGGCAGATTCGCACGGGATTTCTCGGGCCCCGTACTACTTGGGATACTCTCCAAGCGGCAGCACGCATTACAGCTACGGGACTCTCACCCACTCCGGTCGGGCCTTCAAACCCGTTCACCTATACGCCTGCACTCACTTCACCAGTCCGGCAGAACTGATACGGAAAGTCCCGCAACCCCAGAGATGCAACGCCCGCCGGCTATCACACACCACTGGTTTAGCCTCATCCGCGTTCGCTCGCCACTACTAACGGAATCACTATTGTTTTCTCTTCCTGTGGGTACTGAGATGTTTCACTTCCCCACGTTCCCCCCACGCACCCTATGTGTTCAGGTACGGGTCACCCAGTCACTCGCGCGCTGAGCGGGGTTTCCCCATTCGGACATCCTGGGATCAAAGTTCGGTTATCAACTCCCCCAGGCTTATCGCAGATTCCCACGTCCTTCTTCGGCTCCTGATGCCAAGGCATCCACCGTGTGCCCTTAAAAACTTGACGATCACACACAACCAACACAACCAACCCCAAAACAAGGGGCCAGCCACATCAAACGATTGCGTGCATACACAAAATTTAAGATGCTCGCGTCCACTATGCAGTTCTCAAACAACAACCCCAGTCAACACACCACCCACACCCCACAACCCCAAACAAACAGGATCAAGACATGARCGGTTATGCCCAGGAAAACCAGAAACACCAGCCAACCAAACCCCCACCCGAAACAAACCACACAACCGTGCGACCCATCCCCAGCAGAAACCCGGCCCCTGTTGCCTCAGGACCCAACAGTGTGCCACACACTACCGAACCAGCAACCAACCAGCCCTTTCCCAAACCACACACCCCCACCCCGCCAGGACAAACCCGACGAGAACAGACACATGCGACCCGTACTCAAACCAACCAGCACCAACCCGGCACCTATTCATTGATATTCCACCCATGAGCACCCACCGCAGAACAAACGCCTGCGCAATGGGCATACTCCTGACAACCCCCACACCCCACACAACGCAGGATGCAAACAGTTGTAGGCGCTCCTTAGAAAGGAGGTGATCCAGCCGCACCTTCCGGTACGGCTACCTTGTTACGACTTAGTCCCAATCGCCGGTCCCACCTTCGACGGCTCCCCCCCAAAAGGGTTAGGCCACCGGCTTCGGGTGTTACCAACTTTCGTGACTTGACGGGCGGTGTGTACAAGGCCCGGGAACGTATTCACCGCAGCGTTGCTGATCTGCGATTACTAGCGACTCCGACTTCATGAGGTCGAGTTGCAGACCTCAATCCGAACTGAGACCGGCTTTTTGGGATTAGCTCCACCTCACAGCATCGCAACCCTTTGTACCGGCCATTGTAGCATGCGTGAAGCCCAAGACATAAGGGGCATGATGATTTGACGTCGTCCCCACCTTCCTCCGAGTTGACCCCGGCAGTCTCCCATGAGTCCCCGGCATAACCCGCTGGCAACATGGAACGAGGGTTGCGCTCGTTGCGGGACTTAACCCAACATCTCACGACACGAGCTGACGACAACCATGCACCACCTGTAAACCGGCCACAAGTGGCCGACACATCTCTGCGCCGTTCCGGTTCATGTCAAGCCTTGGTAAGGTTCTTCGCGTTGCATCGAATTAATCCGCATGCTCCGCCGCTTGTGCGGGCCCCCGTCAATTCCTTTGAGTTTTAGCCTTGCGGCCGTACTCCCCAGGCGGGGCACTTAATGCGTTAGCTACGGCGCGGAAAACGTGGAATGTCCCCCACACCTAGTGCCCAACGTTTACGGCATGGACTACCAGGGTATCTAATCCTGTTCGCTCCCCATGCTTTCGCTCCTCAGCGTCAGTTAATGCCCAGAGACCTGCCTTCGCCATCGGTGTTCCTCCTGATATCTGCGCATTTCACCGCTACACCAGGAATTCYAGTCTCCCCTACATCACTCAAGTCTGCCCGTACCCACCGCAGATCCGGAGTTAAGCCCCGGACTTTCACGACAGACGCGACAAACCGCCTACGAGCTCTTTACGCCCAATAATTCCGGATAACGCTTGCGCCCTACGTATTACCGCGGCTGCTGGCACGTAGTTAGCCGGCGCTTCTTCTGCAGGTACCGTCACTTTCGCTTCTTCCCTACTGAAAGAGGTTTACAACCCGAAGGCCTTCATCCCTCACGCGGCGTCGCTGCATCAGGCTTGCGCCCATTGTGCAATATTCCCCACTGCTGCCTCCCGTAGGAGTCTGGGCCGTGTCTCAGTCCCAGTGTGGCCGTCCACCCTCTCAGGCCGGCTACCCGTCGTCGCCTTGGTAGGCCATTACCCCACCAACAAGCTGATAGGCCGCGAGTCCATCCAAAACCACAAAAGCTTTCCACCAACCACCATGCGATGGAAGGTCATATCCAGTATTAGACCCAGTTTCCCAGGCTTATCCCAGAGTCAAGGGCAGGTTACTCACGTGTTACTCACCCGTTCGCCACTAATCCCCCCAGCAAGCTGGAGATCATCGTTCGACTTGCATGTGTTAAGCACGCCGCCAGCGTTCATCCTGAGCCAGGATCAAACTCTCCGTAAAAAACTACGAACACAACACAAACCCCCCGGAAAAAGAGAAGCCCATGCTGCACAAAATTCGAAACCAGCCAAAAAACCAGCCACCCCACGGGATGAGATGACCAGCAAATCAACCAATCAAAAAACAATCGGTATCAACAAACATGGCACACTATTGAGTTCTCAAACAACAGAAACACCCGGCACCAAACACAACCCTCAAGGCCGCATCATCGCTCCGGAGCAACTTTTCAAACTTACCCGCCCAACCCCACCCCGTCAAATCCTGCCTTCATTCACAGTCCGCTGTGATCAGAAACGAATCTGATTTTTGCGAGTTGTGGATGTTGGCCTGACCTGAAGTGATCGTCGGCGCGGATATAAACTCTAGCACCCCGGAAGCGCAGTTGTAAATCCAGCTTCCGGGGTAGCGGTTCGGGCTAGGTGTGGGCTGGGGTCAGATAGAGAACTCCCAGCGGCGGAACCCGCAGATCCGCGTACGCGGGCAGCCCATTATGCGCTCCTTCTATCGCCTCAACCGGGCCGATGTTCCGTACGCCAGAACCGCCGAAATCCTCGGCATCAGTGTTGAGCAGCTCGGTCCACTGCCCCGACCACGGCATTCCCACCCGGTAGCCCTCGTGCGGCGAACCGGAGAAGTTCGCAACGCAGACAAGAGGATTTCCCTGCGTGTCCCACCGGATGAAGGACAAGGTGTTATGCGCGCCGTCATTCTCGTCGATCCATTGAAATCCTGAAGGATCGTTATCACGCGCATACAGTGCCGGCGTCTGCCGGTAGATGGAGTTGAGAGACCTGACCATCTCTTGCACGCCCTTATGCGGGATTGTGTCCGACAGCCACCAATCCAGTCCGTACTGTTCGGACCACTCCGACTCCTGGGCAAACTCGGTACCCATGAAGATCAGCTGCTTGCCCGGATGCGCCCACTGGAAAGCTAGATATGCGCGGACGTTGGCCAGCTGCTGCCACCGGTCGCCGGGCATTTTCCGAAGCAGCGAGCCCTTCCCGTGCACGACCTCGTCGTGGCTGATCGGAAGCATGAAGTTTTCGGTGTAGGCATACACCATGGAGAAGGTGGCTTTGCCGTGATGGTGCACACGGTTGATCGGATCCTCGGCGATGTACTGCAAGGAATCATGCATCCACCCCATGTTCCATTTGATTCCGAAGCCCAGCCCGCCCTGTGAGGTTGGACGGGTAACGCCATCGAAGGCCGTTGATTCCTCGGCGATCATTACGATGCCCGGCACACGCTTGTAGGCGGTCGCGTTGACCTCCTGGAGGAAAGAGATTGCCTCAAGGTTTTCACGGCCGCCAAACCTGTTCGGCTGCCATTGACCGTCCTCGCGTGAATAGTCCAGGTACAGCATTGAGGCGACTGCATCGACTCTCAACCCGTCGATGTGGAATTCTTCCAGCCAGTACAAGGCATTGGCCACCAGGAAATTACGCACTTCCCGTCGGCCGTAATCAAAGATCAGCGTGCCCCAGTCCGGATGCTCGCCCAGCTGAGGGTTGCCGTGCTCGTAGAGAGTGTCGCCGTCGAATCGGGCGAGAGCCCATTCGTCCTTCGGGAAGTGGGCCGGCACCCAGTCCATGATGACGCCGATACCCGCCTGGTGCAGCTTGTCCACAAGGTATTTGAAGTCGTCCGGGTGCCCGAAACGGGCGGTCGGCGCGAAGTAGGACGTCACCTGGTAGCCCCATGATCCGCCGAACGGGTGCTCAGCGACCGGCATCAGCTCGACGTGGGTGAATCCCTGCCACTGCAGGTACTCAACCAGTTGTTCGGCGAGCTGCTTGTAGTCCAGCCCAAGCCGCCAGGACCCAAGGTGCACTTCGTAGACGCTCATCGGACCGTTGTGTGGATCCTTGGAGGCGCGATCCTTGATCCACTCGTCATCTCCGAATACGTAGCGGGACTCCACCACCCGGGACCCGGTAAGCGGCGGAATTTCCGTGCCTCGCGCCATGGGATCGGCTTTCTCACGCCATTGCCCGTCACGACCAAGGATTTCGAACTTGTAGCGGGCGCCCGCCTCTGCTCCCGGAACGAAGAGCTCCCATATCCCGGAGCTACCGAGCGACCTCATAGCGTGGACCGAGCCGTCCCAGCCGTTGAAGTCGGCCTTGACCCGGACCGACTGGGCATTCGGAGCCCATACAGCAAAGCTGACCCCAGCGATGTCGCCGAGCGCGGAAGCGTAGCGGCGCACATGAGCACCGAGAGCCGTCCACAGGGTCTCGTGCCTTCCCTCCGCAAGTAGGTGCATATCGATTTCGCCCAGAGTGGGCAGGAAGCGGTAGGCATCGTCGACCATTTGGGGAGCGCCGTCATACACCACTTCCAAGCGGTAGTCCGGGACGTGTCCGGGCCGCTCAGGTTCAACAGTGCCAACCCAGATGCCGTTGTGTTCATGGCTCAGCTCGGTCCGGCCACTGCCGGTCACCACAGTGACGCTCTCCGCGAGCCTGCGAAGGGTTCGGATGGTCACGTGCCCGTGTTGGTCCAGGTGCGCTCCGAGTACTGCATGCGGCTGGTAGTACCGCCCTTCGGATACCTGCTGAAGGACATCCGGATCCACCTGGATAGGATCACCGGAAGGTGCGGTGGCGACTGGCTGGCCCTGCGCCGCCGCCGTCGCGTCCACATCCTCAGGGGAGTCCTGATTCGATGCTTCTTCTTTGGCGGACCCGCCGCCCTTGAGCATTCGTCGAACTGCTGACACGGGTACGTCCACCCAATCTGGTCGGTTTCTCAATTCGTACACCACCTCGTAGAGTGCCTTGTCTAGCCATAGCGCACGGAAAAGCGAGCCGGCGCGATCGACCGTTGTTCCAGCCTCACTGGAATAGCCGTCGAGGAAGGCAGTCACTGAATCCGTTGCCCAGGCCTCAGCGGCCGAGGGCGAGACTACCGCTTCGTGTACGCCCACTCCTGCCGCGTACTCCAAAGAACGCACGAGCCCGACGACGTCGCGCACAGGGACATCCGGCACGCTTCGTTCGGATGCCGGCCGCAGCGGTTCACCTTCAAAGTCGAGGACGAGCCATTTGCTTCCGCGCGTTGCAAGAATCTGCCCAAGGTGCAGATCCGCATGGATGCGTTGAAGTTCGGGAAGTTCTTTCAATCCCTGCACTTCGCCGATGACTGCCTGGATCTGCTCGTCGTATGGTCCTACTGTGGCCCCAGCCTCACGCCACGCCCACTCGATACGGCTGGCCAGGGACTGCCGAAACTCAGCCGACTCCTGTTCGGTTGCGGCGCGGCTCCCGAAGGCCTGTGCGAGCTGATTGTGGATGCGTGCGATGACCCGTCCGAGCTCACCCGCCTCCGTGGTGAACGGCTGTCCCGCTTCCAAGGCGGTGACGGCCTGCCGCCAGGCATCCTTGCTGCCCGGAATGAATTCCCGAAGCACGCTGAGATGCCCGGTGACCCATTCATCAGCGGACCTGGTGTCCTGCCAACTGCCCATCACCCAACCGAAAGTCTGCGGTACGTCGGTTGATCCGGCATCGGTGAGCTTTGCGCTCACCAGGACATCAGGGCTCTCCCCGGCTGCGAGGACACGAAAGAATTTCAGGATGGTCGGCGTCCCACCGGTGGAAATGACCACGGAGGTGTTCGACTGTTCGCCGCCGAGCACCGAGATATCAGCCGACGCAGGGACGCTGGGAGAGGAACCGAAGTCGCCGAGTGAGGTTGCCCTGGTTCGGCCGTCATCCGTGCCGCCCTGAGTCCGGATGAGCTCGAGCCACGCGGCAATGAATACGGGATCATGCGTGCCGTCGTAGACGTACCTGCGTCCCAGTTCGGCGTGGTCGGTCTCTCCGAGCAGCGCCGACTCCGCCCCCTTAAGGGGCTCCGACCGAAAAGTAAGCGGCACATTGACGACGTCCAGCCGTCTTCCGGACTCAACCGCAACGAGATGCACCTCCAACCCCACTTCATCCGCCGGGTCCTCCAACCGGACACCACCGGCGCGGCTCAGAGATATCTCCCTGCCTTTCGAAGGGAACCAGCGCTGGGTGGGCATCCAGGCCGTGAGCAGTTCGGGAACGGATGACGTCGATACGGCCATTACTGTACTGCCTTCGAGATAGGAATTACGGGCATCGCTTCGGTATGCGGGGAGGCCACATTGGAACTGGCCGAACGCAACCGCAGCCAGTAGAAGTCATGGCTGCCCAGTGTCAGGGTGAGATCGCCGTCTTCACCGAACGCCGGGAATGGGGTACCGCCGAAGAGATCACGCAGTCCCCTGCCCGAGTACTCCGGCAGGTGCAGCCGTGCTGCTACCGGATGCTGCGACAGGTTGAACACGCATAGGATCACCTCCGGCTGCTCCCCTTCAGGGTTGTCGGCCGGAACTTCACGGATGAACGCGAGCACCGGCTCGGCCTCAGTGGGTACGTTGCGATAAGAGCCAAGACCGAACGCGGGGTGGGATCGCCGCACCGCGAGCATCTGCCGCATCCAGTGGAGCAACGAACTCGAGCTTGCGAGCTGCGCTTCGACGTTCACATGGTTGTAGTGATAGACGAGCGATTGAACCACCGGAAGGTAAAGCTTGCCGGGATCGGCGGTCGAG
The DNA here is from genome assembly GCF_001428435.1 of Arthrobacter sp. Soil782. GTDB lineage: Bacteria > Actinomycetota > Actinomycetes > Actinomycetales > Micrococcaceae > Arthrobacter_D > Arthrobacter_D parietis. The sequence continues at coordinate 1,500,054 of NZ_LMSO01000001.1, read as the reverse complement.
AAGCCCGCGTTCCTGTCCGGGTTCCATTGCATGGGCGTTCGGGAGGCATCGCGGTCCTCAAGCCAGATGTTATCGCCCATGCCGATCTCATCGCCGTAGTACAGGAACGGGCTGCCTGGCAGGGAGAGCAGCAGTGCATGGATGAGTTCCACTTCCGCCCGCGAGTTGTCCAGCAGCGGCGAAAGACGACGCCGGATACCGATATTGGCGCGCATCCGGGAATCAGGTGCGTACCAGCCAAGCATCGCTTCGCGTTCCTCGTTAGTCACCATCTCCAGCGTGAGTTCATCATGGTTCCGCAGGAAGGTTCCCCACTGGGCACCTGCCGGGATGTCAGGCGTCTCGGCCATCGTCTCGATGATCGGGGCTGCTTTCTGGTCCCGCAGAGCGTAAAAGAGCCGCGGCATGATCGGAAAGTGAAAGCACATGTGGCACTCTGCGCCTTCTTCGTCACCGAAGTACTCCACAACCTCGTCGGGCATCTGGTTTGCTTCAGCGATGATGACGCGTCCGGGATAGTTCTCGTCCACCATGGCCCGTAGTTCCTTGAGGAAGGCGTGAGTGGCGGGAAGGTTCTCGCAGTTGGTTCCCTCCTCTTCGAAGAGGTAGGGAATGGCATCTGCCCGGAAGCCGTCAATCCCCTGGTCCAGCCAGAACCGCACGACGTCGAACAGTGCCTCCGTCACCTTCGGGTTCTCGAAGTTGAGGTCAGGCTGGTGGCTGAAGAACCTGTGCCAGAAGAACTGCCGGCGGACTGGATCGAAAGTCCAGTTGGACTCCTCCGTGTCGACGAATATGATCCGGGCGTCCTGGTACTTCTCGTCGGTGTCGCTCCACACGTAGAAGTCGCCGTACGGCCCGTCCGGGTCTGTGCGCGACTCCTCGAACCACTGGTGTTTGTCGGAAGTGTGGTTCAGCGGAAGGTCGATGATGACACGAACGCCACGTGCGTGCGCTTCGGCCACCAGCCGCTTGAAGTCGCTCAGGCTGCCGAACTCGTCGAGCACATCATAGTAATCCGCGATGTCATAGCCGCCGTCACGCAGCGGGGACTTGAAGAACGGTGGAAGCCAGAGGCAGTCGACTCCGAGCCACTGCAGATAGTCGAGTTTGTCGATCAGGCCGGTGAAATCCCCGGAGCCATCGCCGTTTGCGTCGGCGAAACCTCGAACCAACACTTCATAGAACACGGCCTTGCGGTACCAGTGCGGGTCATGTGCAAGGCCTGGGGCATGCAGCTGAAACGGATTCGCCACTAACGAGTCCTCCTGACGGAAAGGATGTGAGCCGGTTCCACGTGGGCATCCAGCCTGACATAGTTGTGTGCTCCCCACTGCCAGCTTTGGCCGGTGATGAGGTCATCCACCCAGAAGGTGCCATCCTCATTCCAGTCGCCGTCCGCAAGACCGAGGGCACCGAGGTTGAGGGACACGGTGGACTCCCGTGCGCTGTGCGGATCAACATTGACGACAACGATGAGTGTGTCCTTTTCGTGGCCACCCTCCCCCAGGCCTTCCTTGTGCTTGGAGAAAACCAGGGTGGCCTCGTCCGTGCTGCTGTGGACCGTGAGGTTCTCGAGATCACCGAGTGCCGGATGGGAGCGGCGGATCTCATTCAACCGGGTAAGGAAGGGTGCGAGGCTTCGCCCCTGAGCTTCGGCGGCTTCGTAGTCACGGGGACGGTACTCGAACTTTTCATTGTCGATGTACTCCTCCGCACCCGGCCGGGCAACGTGTTCGTATAGCTCATAGCCGGCGTACACACCCCAGAGCGGGCTTGCCATGGAGGCAAGCACGGCCCTCACCTTGAACGCTGCCGGCCCACCGTACTGGAGGTACTCGGTGAGGATGTCCGGTGTGTTCACAAAGAAGTTGGGGCGGAAGAACGCCGCAGTGTCCCGGCTGACCTCGGTGAAGTACTGCTCCAACTCCTCCTTGGTGTTGCGCCAGGTGAAGTAGGTGTAGGACTGCTGGAAGCCTGCCCGTCCGAGAGCATGCATCATGGCCGGCCGCGTGAACGCCTCGGCCAGGAACACGACATCGGGATGTTTCCTGTTCACCTGCGCGATGAGCCATTCCCAGAACTGCACCGGCTTGGTATGCGGGTTGTCCACGCGGAAAATACGGACGCCGTGGCTCACCCACAGCAGAACAATGCGCAGCACCTCGTTGTAGATGCCGTCCGGATCATTGTCGAAATTGATCGGATAGATGTCCTGGTACTTCTTCGGCGGGTTCTCGGCGTAGGCGATAGACCCGTCCACCCGTGTGGTGAACCACTCGGGGTGTTCCGTGACCCAGGGATGGTCAGGCGAAGCCTGCAGCGCAAGGTCCAGGGCCACTTCGAGGTTCAGATCATGAGCCCGCTGGACAAAGGCATCGAAGTCCTCGAAAGTTCCCAGATCCGGGTGGATCGCGTCATGACCCCCCTCCGGACCGCCGATTGCCCACGGGGAACCGGGATCCCCCGGCCCTGCGTTCAAGGTGTTGTTCGGGCCTTTGCGGTGCGTTTTACCGATCGGGTGGATCGGAGGGAGGTAGACGACGTCGAAACCCATCTGTGCAACAGCGGGGAGCCTTTGAGCTGCGGTGACGAAGTTTCCCGAGGTCCACTTTGCGGCGCCGGGGTCATAACTGGCGCCTTCTGAGCGCGGGAAGAACTCGTACCAGGCGCCCCGGCCGGCAGCCTCGCGCTCCACGAGGATCGGGTACGCGCGGGACGGCGTCACCAGAGCCCGCAACGGCTCGCGCTCGACCGCTGCGCGAATGTCCGGGGCGTGCCCGGCGGCGAGGCGCTCATCAATGGGCAACTCCCGGTTCCGGAGCCGCTCCGCGGTGGCGAGGAACAGGTCCTTCTCCGGCGCGGGCCGGGAGGAGGACTGGGAGGTGAAGAGCACCGCCCCCTCTTCGAGCATCAGCTCGACGTCGACGCCCACTTCAATTTTTACGGTGGCGTTATGGTGCCAGGTTTCATACAGATCACTCCAGCCCTCGATCAGGAAGGAATGAAGCCCGACGGCGGCTGGTCGAAGCCGGCCTTCATAGTGATCCGTTCCCATCCCGAGCGGCGCCAGCCGTACCCGCTGCACTTCCGCGCCCTGTGGGTCGAGCAGTACTGCCGATACACCGAGTTGGTCATGGCCCTCCCGGAAAACCGTTGCTCCCACCACAATGTCGGATCCCGGTACGGCCTTCGAGGGGAACAACCCGCCCTCGACCACCGGAGACACCTTGGTGATGGGAATCCGTCCGAACCGTAAATCTTCGCTCATGGATGCGCCTGCCCTTTTTCGTGTCGCCTCGCTCGAAGTGGTCACAGACTAGACGTTATCCATTATCGCGCCAGATTGCTAAGGCGACTTTCTAAAGGGGACAAGTGTTGCACTTCACATTGCAAGCGTTTACGCACATGTGGGGCCAAGACGTACTCCGGCTCGGAAATGTACGCTAACCTACCCAACGTGAAGGCAATCCGTAGGTTTACTGTCCGTACCGTTCTTCCACCGAGCATCGCTCCCCTAGGTAAGCTGGCTGGCAATCTGCGCTGGTCCTGGCATTTGCCTACTGCGAGGCTCTTCCATGACATCAATCCCGAGGCGTGGGAATCCAGCGGCCACGATCCCGTCCAGTTCCTCGGATCCATCACCCGGGAGCAGCTGAAGCGTATTGCCGCGAACCAGGAACTGGTGTCGCGGATTCAGGATCTCGGAGCTGACCTGGAGCGGTACCTGTCAGAGCCACGGTGGTACCAATCGCTCGGTAAGGACGCACCCAAGTCCATCGCCTACTTCTCCCCCGAGTACGGCATCAGCGCTGTGCTTCCGCAGTATTCCGGCGGCCTCGGCATTCTGGCCGGTGACCACCTCAAGGCGGCATCCGACCTGGGCGTGCCGCTGGTCGGTGTCGGGCTTCTTTACCAAGCGGGCTACTTCAAACAGTCCCTCTCCCGCGACGCATGGCAGCAGGAAACCTATCCCGTCCTCGACCCGGACGGACTCCCCCTTACGCTCCTCCGTGAGGAGGACGGCGCCGCTGCAACGGTAGTGCTCCCGCTTCCCAACGGACGTGAGCTGCGCGCCCACATCTGGAGGGCCGACGTCGGGCGCGTTCCGTTGCTGCTCCTAGATTCCAATGTTCCAGGCAATGACGAAGCGGCGCGCAACGTCACCGACCGCCTGTACGGCGGCGGCGGCGACCAGCGTCTGCAGCAGGAGCTGCTGCTGGGTATGGGCGGAGTGAAGGCACTGCGCATCTTCGAGCGGCTGACCGGGCTTCCCGCCCCCGAGGTCTTCCACACCAACGAGGGACACGCCGGGTTCCTCGGCATTGAGCGCATCCGCGAGCTCATGGACTCCTCCAATGAGCAGCCGATGTCCTGGGAGGAAGCTCTGACAGCCGGCCGTGCATCCACGGTCTTCACCACACATACCCCGGTTCCAGCCGGTATTGACCGATTTGAACGGGCACAGATCCAGCATTTCTTCGATGCCGGGCTGGCTCCTTCCGTTCCCACCGAGCGTGTCCTCGAACTGGGAGCAGAAAATTACGACGGCGGTGACGGGTCGAAGTTCAATATGGCGGTCATGGGCCTGCGGCTGGCCCAGCGCGCCAACGGTGTTGCCAAGCTGCACGGCGAGGTGTCACGCGAGATGTTCTCGGGACTATGGCCGGGCTTCGACTCCCGGGAGGTTCCCATCACCTCGGTGACGAACGGCGTCCACGTACCCACCTGGGTGGACCCCCTCATCGCCGACTTCGCCCGTGAGAACTTCGGAGCGGAATCCGTGCTGGACCCGCAATGGGCACGCGTGTATGACGTTGAGGACGCCGACATCTGGCGGCTGAGGCGGATCATGCGCTCCAACCTCATCGATGATGTCCGCTCCCGGTTGCGGTCTTCCTGGAAGAAGCGCGGCGCAGCCGACGCCGAGCTGGCCTGGACGGATAATGTTCTGGACCCAGACGTGCTCACCATCGGATTCGCACGCCGCGTACCCACCTACAAGCGGCTCACCCTGATGCTGCGCGATGCAGACCGCCTCAAGGCGCTTCTGCTGCACCCCACCAATCCCATCCAGCTCGTCATCGCAGGAAAGTCGCACCCCGCCGATGAGCAGGGCAAGCGCATGATCCAGGATCTCGTCCGGTTCACTGACGACCCCGAGGTGCGCCACCGGATTGTGTTCCTGCCGAACTACGACATCGCCATGGCACGCACATTGTTCCCGGGTTGCGATGTGTGGCTCAACAACCCGCTCCGCCCGCTCGAGGCGTGCGGGACGTCCGGAATGAAGTCAGCCATCAACGGTGGGCTCAACCTGTCGGTGCTGGACGGCTGGTGGGATGAAATGTACGACGGCGACAACGGCTGGGCGATCCCGACCGCCAACAACGGTGCCTCCGCCGACGAGCGTGACGACATCGAGGCAGCAGCCCTGTATGACCTCATCGAAGAGCAGGTGGCTCCCCGCTTCTACAGCACGGTCCGCGCACCGGGCGTAAGCACTGCCGGTCCCTCGTCACCGTCCAGCGACGGCGTCCCGCATCAGTGGGTGTCGATGATCAAGCACACCATGGCGAAGCTGGGCCCTGCGGTTTCCGCCGAGCGCATGCTCCAGGACTATGTAGGCCAGCTGTACCAGCCCGCCTGCCGTGCAGGACGACTGGCAGTCCGCGACGGCTACAGCTCGGCGAAGCAGATGGCCTCCTGGCGTTCGAAGATCAAGGACGGCTGGTCTGCCGTGCAGGTTGAACACGTTGACTCGCTTGGTGTGTCCGAGGAACCACAGATCGGAGACACGCTCACCGTCAACGCCTACGTCTCGCTGGGTAGCGTAGGACCCGAAGACGTGTCGGTGGAAGTGGTCTACGGCCGTGCCTCCGATAGTGACGACCTGAGCGAGGTAGCCGTAGCGGATCTTCAGGTTGGCGAGGATCTGGGCCGCGGCCGGTTCCTGTTCAGTGGAGAGATTGTCATTGACCACTCCGGCTCGTTCGGGTACACCGTCCGCGTGCTGCCCCAACACGAGAGCCTTGCGTCCCGGGCTGAACTTGGACTCGTGGTGAACGCCTAAACGCGATAGACAGTTACTGAGTTCGCCGCCGCGGTGTCCGTTTCTCCTGCACAGAAACGGGCACCGCGGCGTTTTGCGTTGGCATACGCTGTGGTGAACCGCAGCTCGAACATCTGGTTCTGACTCTCGGGGAAACCCAGCCCATGCAGTGCTGCTGCCGTGGGAAGAACCAGGCTGCGGTCCTCCAGATGTCCATTGACCACAATCAGACCGTCGAGGTCCCCGCCGGGCGATCCAAGCAGCAGCTGGACGGTCCGGCACTCAGGATCCGACCACTGCTCCTGGCGCATCGGCTCGCCGTCCGCGTTGAACCAGAGCAGGTACGAGGTATCTTCCCGCGCGGGATATCCGGCGGGCTGCTCGGTGAGGAACTCCCGGCGGATACGCAGCAGTTCGCGTGTTGCCGTGAGCATGCCGCGAGCATCCTCGTTGTGGTTCCAGTGGACCCACGCCAGTTCATTGTCCTGGCAGTAAGCGTTGTTGTTCCCATGCTGGGTGCGGCCGAACTCATCGCCGGCCGTGATCATCGGGACCCCGAGCGCGAGCAGCTGCGTAGCCATCAGGTTCCGGGCTGTGAGGGAACGGGCGGCAAGAATGGCCTCCTGCTCCGTTGGTCCCTCGACACCGTGGTTGTAGCTGCGGTTGTCGTTGTGTCCGTCGCGGTTGGCCTCGCCGTTGGCCTCGTTGTGCTTCCGGTTGTAGGCCGTCAGGTCCGCCAGAGTGAAGCCGTCGTGAGCGGTGACGAAGTTGACTGAAGACACCGCCGTCCGACCGGACCGGCCGAACACCTCGGCTGAGCCGGCCAGGCAACTGGCCAGGCGTGCCACGGTGCCGCCGCGCCGTCCCTCGGCCAGGGCCGCCTGGTCCGACAGCCAGAAGTCGCGGGCGGTGTCCCGGAAGCGGTCGTTCCAGTCTGCCCAGCCCTGGGGAAAGTTTCCCGTCTGCCAGCCGTTGTAGCCGACGTCCCACGGTTCAGCAATCAGCTTGACACCGCTGAGCACGGTGTCTGCGGCGATGGCGATCAGCAGAGGGTGCCGCGGCGTGAACTGGTGGCTTTCATCCCGGCAGAGGGCGACAGCGAGGTCAAAGCGGAAGCCATCGATACCGAACTCGTCGACCCAGTACCGCAGAGAGTCCAGCGCGAACTGAATTACGCGCGGTTCGGTAAAATTGACCGTGTTTCCGCAACCGGTGGTGTCCAGGTAACGGCCGTCGTCGTGGTGACGGTAGTACTTCATCTCACTCAGCCCGCGCCAGCAGAGTGCGGGGCCGCCCTGCGGGCCCTCGGCGGTGTGGTTGTAGACGACATCGAGGATGACCTCGATCCCGGCCTCGTGAAGGAGCCGGACCATGCCCTTCAGCTCGTCCTGCACCGCTTTGGGTCCGGCCTCGCGTGCGGCCTCAGTGGCGTACTCCGGGTGAGGCGCGAAAAACCCGAGCGTGTTGTAGCCCCAGTAGTTGCTCAGCCCGAGCGGTTCCAGGTGGGGCTCATCAATGTGGAAGTGGATCGGCAGGAGCTCAACGGCTGTAACTCCGAGCTCCAACAGGTGCCGGATCATTGCCGGATGAGCCAGGCCCGCGTAAGTGCCGCGGAGCTCCTCAGGCACATCCGGGTGCAGCTGCGTGAGACCTTTGACGTGCGCCTCGTAAATAACGCTGTCCCTCCAGCGGGTACCCGGACGGCGGGATGAGCCCCAGTTAAACGCCTGATCGACCACCACGGAGAAGTAGACCGGGCTCTCACCCACCCGGACGGTGTCGATTGCGCGGCCGTACGGGTCCAGCAACAGCTGCGATGTGCCGGGCTCACCCTGCAGCGGCGCATCGTCAGGCCAGAACGCGTACCGGGAGGATTCGCCCATCCCCTCCACCAAACCGTGGTGAACGCCATCCGTGAGTTCCGGAAGCACAACGGCGTTCCAGCTGCCCTGAGCGTCCTGATAATGAACCGCCACTGTATCCAGGTCAGGTGCGTACACGGCGACGTCGAACAGGTTCGACTGGTTTCCGGCGCACCGGCGGACCCCCAGCGGGAAAGCTTGGGAACGTTGGGTGATCTCGGTGGTCAGGCTCATAGGGGGAATTCGTTTCCTAACGGGCTTCGGCCGCCCGCTGACGCGAGATTTCATAGAGACTGATGCCCACAGCCATAGAGGCGTTCAGCGATTCCATGGCGGAGTCAATCGGAATGGACACGATTTGGTCGCAGTTCTCCCGCACCAGCCGTGACAGGCCCTTGCCCTCTGAACCCACCACCAGGCATACAGGCTCCACGCCGAGGGTGATTTCCGGCAACGAGACGTCGCCGTCGCCGTCCAGCCCCAGAACAAAAATGCCCATGTCCTTGAAGGATTTCAGGGCGGAGTTCAGGTTGCCTACACGCGCAACCGGTACCCGCACAGCCGCCCCGGCACTCGTTTTCCAGGCGGAAGCCGTCACACCGACCGAGCGCCGTTCCGGCACAAGAACGCCGTGGCCACTGAACGCGGACAGCGACCGGATGATGGCGCCGAGGTTACGGGGGTCAGTGATGCCGTCCAGCGCCACGAACAGCGGCGCCTGGCTGATGTGCCCCTTCTTCCATTTGGCGATGTTCTCGCTGGCGAGGTCGAGGCCGTCTGCGTATTCATACGGCGGAATCTGCAGCATCATGCCCTGGTGAACGGAGCCGTCCGCGAGACGGTCCAGCTCAGGCTTACCCGTTTCCATGAGGGGAATGCCGCGCTCTGTTGCTAGCTTGAGCGACTCACGGACGCGGTCATCCACGTCGATCCGGATGGCGACATACAGTGCCTTGGCAGGAATCCCGGCGCGTAGCGCTTCCACGACGGCGTTCCGCCCGGTGACGTACTCTTCCCCCGGCTTTGCCTTGGACCGGCCGGGAGCTGCCCTGCCGGCAAGCCGCTTTGCGGCGGAGCGCTCAGCCAACTGCTTGCGCTTGTGCGACTTGTGGTACGGGCGGTCTTCAGCCTTGGGCGTGGGCCCCTTGCCCTCAAGCGACTTCCGTCCGTGGCCGCCCGTGCCAATGGTGGGACCCTTCTTGGTCTTGCGGATAGCACCAGGACGTCCGTGGGGGTTGGCCATGGGGAAACACCTTCAGATAGGGGACTTGCGTCAGTCCAGTTTACGCGGGCGGATGCCTGGTCCCTCCCCTGCCGATTTTCGGGACCGTCAGTCGCGGGAAAGGCTCCAGCGCGCACCGTCCGGAGAGTCCTCGACCACGACGCCGGCTCCCGCCAGTGCGTCCCGGATGGCATCCGCCCGGGCCCAATCCCTGGCTGCGCGGGCTGAGGCGCGTTCGCTGAGCTGCGATCGGATCAGGGCGTCGAGGGCTCCGTGTTCCGGGCTCTCCCGGTTCCCTTCGGCCGACCTCGCATCATCAAGCCCCAGCGCAGCGGTCATGGCGGTGACTGCGGCTGCTGCCCGGGCCGAGCCGTCATCGTCCTTGTGTGCCAGCGCCGAGTTGCCGGCACGCACCGTCTCGTGGAGGACAGCGAGTGCGCGGGGAACATTCAGATCCTCGTCCATGGCCTCGGTAAAGGCCTCCGGTAGGTCCTGCCACTGCGGAGCGCCCCCCGCGTCACCCGACTTTGCTGTACCCGCCTTTGCAAGGAACCCGTCAATGCGTTCGACGGCGGCAGCAGCCTCCTGGAGCGACGTGGGCCGGTAGTCGAGAACGGAGCGGTAATGCGCCTGGCCCAGGTAGTAGCGGACTACCCTGGCGTCGGCGAGCTGCAGCATCTCATCCGGGCTGATGGTGTTACCCACCGACTTGGACATTTTCTCGCCCTCGTAGGTCACCATCCCGTTATGCATCCAGAACCGGGCGAACGCATGTCCAGCGGCCTGCGACTGCGCCATCTCGTTCTCGTGATGGGGGAAGCGCAGGTCCAGGCCGCCGCCATGGATGTCGAACTCGGCACCAAGGTACTTTGTCACCATCGCGGAGCACTCAAGATGCCAGCCGGGGCGGCCCGGCCCCCACGGGCTGGGCCACGCCGCGGTCTCCGGTTCCCCCTCTTTCCAACCCTTCCAGAGGGCGAAGTCGCGGGGGTCCTTCTTGCGGCTGCTGAACTGCACTTCGACATCCGGCGCGGCCTGCATGTCATCTACGTCCTGGTTGGTCAGGCTGCCATAGGCCGGCCAGGACCGCACATCGAAGTAGACGTCACCCGAGCCGTCCGCAGCCGGGTAGGCATGGCCGCGGTCGATGAGTTGCTGAATGAGCTGGTGCATTTCCGGGATGTGCCCGGTGGCGCGGGGTTCATAGGTGGGCCGCTGCACCCCGAGGGTGTCATACGCCTTGAGGAACTCCTGCTCGTAGCGGTAGGCCAGGGCCCACCACTCTTCGTTGGGCACAGCGTCCGGATCTGCGGGCGCTTCCTCGAAGGAGGCTTTGGACTTGGCAAGGATTTTATCGTCGATGTCCGTGACGTTCCGGACCACGGTCACCACGTACCCCCGGATACGCAGCCAGCGGGTGAGCTGATCGAAGGCGATTGCGGAACGGACGTGCCCCACATGCGGCATCCCCTGGACGGTGGCACCGCAATAGTAGACCCGCGCTTCCCCGGGATGTACCGGTGTGAACTTGCGGACTTCTGCCGTTGCGGTGTCATAGAATCTCAGGCTCACCGATCCAGACTACCGAATCGGGCTGCCCCGGCCGGCAGCCGCCCGCGAAGTGTCAGAGCTGAACGACGACGGCGGTGGCGATCGCCGCGATTCCCTCACCACGGCCGGTGAAACCCAGTCCATCGCTGGTGGTTGCCGAGACGGTAACCGATGCTCCGATCGCTGCGGAGAGGAGCTTCTCTGCTTCCAGCCGGCGCGGCGTGAACCGCGGACGGTTCCCGACCAGCTGGACGGCCACATTGCCGATTTCGAAGCCTGCCTCGCGAACAATCCGGGCGGCTTCCGTCAGGAGCAGGACGCCGGAGGCACCGGCATATTCGGGACGGTCGGTGCCGAAGTTGGTGCCGAGGTCGCCTGTTCCTGAGGCAGAGAACAGGGCATCGGCTGCTGCGTGCGCAACGGCGTCGCCGTCGGAATGGCCGGCCAGCCCGCGCTCGCCCGGCCATTGAAGCCCGGCCAGCCACAGCGTGCGCGGCTGGTCCTCGGGCGCAAAGGCATGGACGTCGATGCCGATACCGGTGCGTGGAAGATTAGCGCTCACTGCTGCTCCCCTGCGTGTTCGCGAGCCCGGCGCACAAGCGCTTCGGCGAGCATCAGATCAAGGGGCGTAGTGACCTTGAAGGCCTCGGGGTGGCCCTCAACTACACGAACAGGCACTCCGAGTGACTCGACTAGCATCGCGTCGTCGGTGATGTCGGCATCGCTGGTTTCCGAATGCACACGCCGCAGGAGCTCCAGAGTAAATCCCTGCGGCGTTTGGATCGCCCGCAGTCCGGCGCGAGCTGGAGTAGCCGCAACACAGCCGTCACTCACGCTCTTGATGGTGTCAGCTACCGCGACACCCGGAGTGACCGCTTCTGCGCCGTCCATGAGCGTCTGCAACACACGCCGGAATACTTCTGGTGGCGTCAGTGCGCGAGCCGCGTCATGAACTAGCACGTACCGGACCGTTGAAGGGAGGGTGGATAAGCCCGCTCGCACTGATGCCTGACGTGTCACGCCCCCCTCAACTACGGTCACCGATGGCCCGCCGGAGTGATCAACTACTGCCCGCAAAGTATCGTCGCCAGGCGGGAGAACAACGCACACGTGGGCATCAATTCGAGATGCCAGACATGCTCGGAGGGCGTGCTCCAAGATGGTGGCGTCGCCGATACGCACTTGCGCTTTGGGAACGCCCATTCCGAGGCGGCTACCGGAACCAGCCGCAACAAGAACAATGGCTTGCTTAGGATTCACCACTAACCAGACGATACGCCAATAGTTTACCAAGCGCGCGGAGCGTATGCTTGTGTGCTCGCTTGACCATAGGTCGGAACCAATTCTGGGTTCTTTTGGCCCAAATCGGATGTTAAATGGCGTTGCAGTTCCAGCATTCATAGGTTTGATGAAGGTGGGCGTACTGCCCGCCATGATTACTGGAGGGGAATTTCCACATGCTTACAGAATTGTGGCGGCGGTGTTGGGCATAGTCGACGAGTGCTGCTGCCCAATCTTGGTCCACAGCAAACCAATCGATCGTTAATCAGGCCCAGGCAAGTCTTTCCTCTGGGGACCTTCCATCACAAGCCGACCTTGCAGAGTTCGACTTCTCAAACGCGACTGTGGCGTTCGATGGGGAGTTCAAAGTGGTGTCGATCCCTCTCGCGGGCTATGGGCAGTACAGCAACTTCACCGTCGGATACGACACGCAGGGGAACGTCGTCTCAACCAGCGAAGGACATTTCACTTCTCAGAGCCCGGTCTCCGGCACGGCAAAGATATGGACAAACAACGAACTCGTTGTGAATGATTCCTTCTCCGCTAGCGGAGTGTCAGGTTGGGTTGGCACCGCGAGCTATCTCGACGAGCGCGAACTTGAGAAAATAAGCACTGCTGCTCGCAAGGATCCTCGCTCACGATTGTGTGCGAAGGCCCCTTGGAGCATCAGCCCGGCCATAAGAAAAGGACCGCAGCTATGCGGTCCTTTTCCTTACTGCTAGGAAGCGAGTACCTCGTCGAGTACTGTAGCTGCCTTCTCTTCGTCCGTTTTCTCCGCCAGAGCCAGCTCGGAGATAAGGATCTGGCGAGCCTTCGCCAGCATCCGCTTCTCACCGGCAGACAACCCGCGATCGTGATCCCGCCGCCAGAGATCCCGAACTACTTCGGCAACCTTGATCACGTCTCCCGATGCGAGCTTCTCCAGGTTGGCCTTATAGCGGCGCGACCAGTTGGTGGGCTCTTCGGTGAATTCAGCGCGGAGTACGTCGAAAACGTGCTCAAGGCCTTCCTTACCTACGACGTCACGAACCCCGACGAGGTCAACGTTCTCTGCTGGAACTTCAATGGTCAGATCACCCTGCGCCACTTTGAGCTTGAGATACATCTTCTCTTCGCCCTTGATAACGCGCATCTTGATCTCTTCGATCTTCGCTGCGCCGTGGTGAGGGTAAACAACTGTTTCGCCAACCTCAAAAACCATGTGGATAATCCCCTTTCCCGCAGATCAGTTTATCACGGAAACGACACGCCGATGACGCGTTTTCGCAGGTCAGCGGGGACAAGAGCGACCAATTGGCTATCATTCCGCTCTTGACGCAGAGCAAAATTGGTGCTTGCGAGGGTGCCTTCACCGGTTACCGGCGCCTACTGAACTCCGTTGAAATCCAACAATTACCCTCATTGCCGATAGGCTGTTCACTAGTGTTGTCCGTCGGTCCGCGCGACCATACCCACAGGAGTTAGTGCCGTGAACAGTGCCCCGAAGAAACGAGTACAGCTGGCAGCTGCCGGAACCGCTGTACTGGCTCTCCTTGGAGCAACCGGCTGTTCCGCAGTGAATGAGCAGGCCACCACCATCGAGTATTCCGCCTCGGACGGAATCGTGGACCGCGTGGGCCCCGTGCTTCTGCGCAACATCCTCATCATCACGTCGGATGAGGGCGAGCCGGGAACCCTGCTGGGCACTCTCTTCAACGAGTCAGACTCCCCTGTCCAGGTAACGATTGACGGCGAGAATGAAAACTCGCAGGTCACCATCGACGCAAACGGCAAGTATGTCTTCGAAGACGAAGTGGGCGACGACGGCATTCTGGAAGGCATCAGCGAGATTCCTGGAGCGCTGGTTGACCTCGAATTCACCGTGAACTCCGAGAGCGAGAGTATCCGGGTGCCGGTCCTCGACGGAACGCTCGAGGAGTACCGCGAGTTTGTTCCCGGCGGTTACACCCCGCCGCCCACCCCCATCGAAGAAGTTGTTGAAGAAGAGGAAGAGCTTTAGGGCTCGTACTTGTAGCCCAGCCCCCGCACCGTCACGAGGTGCCGGGGGCTTGACGGATCCGGTTCAATCTTCCCTCGCAGACGCTTGACATGGACGTCGAGGGTCTTGGTGTCCCCCACATAGTCCGAGCCCCACACCCTGTCAATGAGCTGCCCGCGGGTCAGCACACGCCCGGAATTACGCAGCAGCATCTCGAGCAGCTCAAACTCCTTCAACGGCAGCGAAACCTGCTCCCCGCTGACGCTCACAACGTGGCGCTCCACATCCATGCGGACCGGCCCCGCCGCGACAGTGCTTGAAACCAACTCTTCCGGCTCACCCTGCCTGCGCAGCACAGCGCGCACCCTGGCCACCAGCTCCCGTGATGAGTAGGGCTTGGTGACGTAATCATCGGCACCCAGTTCGAGTCCCACAACCTTGTCAATCTCTGAGTCCTTGGCGGTCAGCATGATGACCGGGACGCTTGAGCGCTGCCGCAGCTGGCGGCATACTTCCGTACCGGAAAGGCCCGGCAGCTGGAGGTCGAGGAGGACCAGGTCCGCGCCCCCGCGGTCGAACTCGGTCAGCGCATCAAGCCCGTTGTCCACGACGACGGCGTCAAAGCCCTCCTTGCCCAGCAGGTAGGACAGGGGGTCGCTGAAGGATTCTTCGTCTTCAACGATCAGGATGCGGCTCACGCTTTCACTCCTTGATTCTGGACACTGCTGCCCTTGTCATTGCCGGCACTTTCGTGCCTGCTCTCCTGCACCGCGCCCGCGGTGACACTCGCCGCCGGCCCGGCGCCGTCGTCGTCGGCTGTTTCCATCTCCGGCAGACGGACGGTGAACGTGCTGCCCTGGCCCTGCTGCGACCACACCGTCACTTCACCGCCGTGATTCGACACCACATGCTTTACGATGCTCAGCCCCAGGCCCGTGCCGCCGGTCTGCCTTGAACGCGCCGCGTCGATGCGGTAGAAGCGCTCGAAGATCCGCTCCTGCTCCTCGGGAGTAATGCCCAGGCCCTGGTCCGTAACGGAAATCTGCGCCAGCCCGTCGCGTGAGCGCAGCCCAACACCCACCCTGGTTCCATCCGGCGAATAGCGAATGGCATTGTCGATCAGATTCCGGAAGGCGGTCATGAGAAGGTCCGGGTCTCCGTAGACCGGTGCGTCGATCTTTCCGCCGACCACGATGTCCATCTGCTTGCTCTCGGCGGGAAGCTTGTTGCGGTCCACTGCTTCGGCAATCACCGCGTTGATATTGACGGCTTTGCCGCGGCGGACGACGTCGGTTCCCTGGAGCCGTGAAAGCTCGATGATGTCCTGGACCAGGGCTGAGAGCCTGCCTGATTCCTTATGCATCCGCTGGGCGAACCTGCGGACGGCCACCTCATCGGAGGCTGCATCATCAAGGGCTTCGGCGAGGAGGGAGATAGCGCCGACGGGTGTCTTCAGTTCATGGGATACGTTCGCGACGAAGTCATTGCGGATCTCCTCGGTGCGGGTGATCTCGGTGCGGTCGTCCGCGAGGATGAGGATGTATTCCTCGCCGAGGGCCGCGATGCGGGCATGCACAATGATGGTGCCCTGCCCCAGCGGGCCGCGCGGCAGTTCCAGCTGGCGCTCCTCGATGACTCCGTCCCGGCGCACCCGTGCGGTGAGGTCAAGGAGTTCGCTGTGCACGATCGTGTGGCCGCGGACGAGACCGAAAGCGTACGCCGCAGGACTGGCGCGGACAACGCCGTCGATCCCGTCGACGATGACATACGCGCGGCCCACGACGGAAAGGACATCAGCAGCCCCTTTGGGGAGCACCGGCTCGTCACTATCAAGGCGGGCACGGCGTTGCGCCTCGCTGGCCCGGAACGCCAGCATGCCGGCCACGCCGATGGCGAGACCGACCAGCCCGGCCACGAGCATCAGCAGTACAGGATCCACGGATCCAGCTTAGGCCGTGAATGCGCCTACCCCTGCTGATCCGGTGGCTTTGGACCGGTGGTTCAACTAACGTTCACCTAAAGATGCGTAACAGTTAAGGGGCAGCTGAAAACGTGCTGAACAGGACTGCGCATCTGCGCCCGTTCAGCACCTCAAAGGGAAAGGACGCCCACGTGCGTAAGGTTTTTCAGGCGGAGCTTCACCAAATCGGCGAAGAACTCATCGAGATCTCGAAGCTGGTTTCGGAGGCCATGCAGAAGGCCACCACAGCGTTCGAGGCAGCGGATACAGAGCTTGCACAGGAAGTCATCGCCGCGGATGCACGCATCGACTTCCTGCAGAACGACCTCGACGAGCGCGCGATTGACGTACTCGCCCTCCAGGGACCGGTTGCAAGTGACCTGCGCATGATTGTGGGCGCCCTGCGGATGAGTGCGTCGCTTGAGCGGATGGGTGATCTCGCCCGGCACATCGCGCAACTGGCCCGCCTGCGCTTCCCGGAGAATGTGATTCCAGAGAGCATCCGGCCCACCTTCGTTGAGCTGGCGCAGCTCGACATTGCGATTGCCAACAAGGTCACCGAGTTGCTCGAAACGCGCAACCTCGAGCTGAGCCTCGAGATCAACACCCACAACGCGCGGATCAACGAGCTGCACGCGGGCGTCTTCAAGGCGGTTGCCGCTGCTGACTGGAATGCGTCCGCTCCTACCACCGTGGATGTCACCCTTGCCAGCCGGTACTTCGAGCGTTTCGCCGACCACGGCATCTCCGTTGCGCGTAAGGGTGTGGGGGCAACAACCGGGTCGATGGTCCGGTCTTCATCGGGACGGTAATCTTTGTCCGTGCTCATGCCACCTCCTCCGCCGTCGTCTAAATGTCGGTCTGGCTGCTAGTGCTTGGCCTTGCCCTGGTTGGCGACCGCTTCAATTGCGGCAGCGGCGGCGTCGGCGTCAAGGTAGGTACCGCCGGCCTTGACCGGCTTGAGGTCCTCATCCAGTTCATACACCAGCGGGATGCCGGTGGGGATGTTGAGGGAGGCGATGTCCTCGTCACTGATGCCGTCGAGGTGCTTGACGAGGGCACGGAGGGAATTGCCGTGGGCGGCGATAAGGACGGTCTTGCCGGCCTTGATGTCAACGCTGATGTCCGATTCCCAGTACGGCAGGAACCGCTCGAGGACGTCCTTCAGGCACTCCGTGCGCGGAAGGTCGTCGCCGAGGTCCGCGTAACGGGGGTCATTGGCCTGGGAGTACTCGCTCGAATCGTCGAGCGGCGGCGGTGGCGTGTCATAAGAACGGCGCCACTCCATGAACTGCTCCTCGCCGAACTCGGCGAGCGTCTGGGCCTTGTCCTTGCCCTGCAGGGCACCGTAGTGGCGCTCATTGAGGCGCCAGTTGCGCTTGACGTCGATCCAGGTGCGGTCAGCCGCCTCCAGCGCGAGGTTGGCGGTGATGGTGGCCCGCTTCTGGCGAGAGGTATACACGATGTCCGGCAGGAGGCCATGCTCCACCAGGAGCTCACCGCCGCGGACGGCCTCCTTGCGGCCCAGTTCCGTCAGCGCCACGTCCACCCAGCCCGTGAAAAGGTTCTTTTCATTCCACTCGCTCTGGCCATGGCGCAGCAGGATCAGTTTGTAAGAAGTCATGGATCCAGTCTGCCGTATTTGGCCAGCTGGAGCACATGATGCGCTGCGGCAGGCGGTTTCATTACCCGTAACCTTGAACGGTGCCGATACGACAGCCCGCGAAGCCCGTTGGGGCGATCACACGCGGCACAACCAACCCGAACCGCCTTCGGCGCATGGACCGCTGGCTGGCCGGCCCGCAGGCGTGGCGCATCCGGACAGCGGAGGATCCGCTCGTGGTTGACCTCGGTTACGGCGCGACACCGGTCACGGCTGTTGAACTCTTCACCCGCTTGCGTGCGGTGAGGGATGACGTTCAGGTGGTCGGTGTGGAGATCGATCCCGGGCGCGTCCGCGCTGCGCTTCCGCTTGAGCGGCCGGGTTTGAGCTTCGTCCAGGGCGGGTTCGAGTTGCCGTTGCAGGGCCGGCGTCCCGTGGTTGTCCGAGCGTTCAACGTGTTGCGCCAGTACGGCGAGGATGAGTACCTGGTGCATTGGGACCGGGTACGGAACCGGCTGTCGGAGAACGGGCTCTTCATTGACGGGACCTGCGACGAAATTGGGCGCCGGTCCACCTGGGCGGCGATCAGCGTGGATGGCCCGATGTCGCTGAGCATCTCGTTGCGGTTCGGCGGATTCGGGGTGCCCTCCGATGTGGCCGAGCGTCTGCCAAAGGCCCTGATCCACCGGAACGTTCCCGGTGAACGCGTGTTCGACTACCTGCAGGCGCTCGACCGCGCGTGGCTCGACGCGGCGCCCCTCGGCTCCTTCGGAAACCGGCAGCGCTGGCTGGGGATGTGCTCGGCGATGTCCGACGCCGGATGGCCGCTTCTCGACGGCCCGTCACGGTGGCGTCTGGGCGAGATTACTGTTGCCTGGGACGCGGTTGCTCCTCAGTGAAACTGAGGGTTGGGCCTACCAGGGGCCGTACGGCCCGCTCCCCTGGACCTCGCTCACCGCAGGCTTCACGTCAGCGAGGTACACGCAGGCGGCAATAATCGCAACGAGCTGCAGAAGTCCGAACAGGCCGAAACCGCCGAAGTACGCGGTGAGCGCCCCGATCGCTGCAGAGCCAGCAGTCAGGCCGAGCCAGAAACTCTTGGTGCGCTTGAACGTGGCCTCGAAGGAGGCTGGCTTGCGCCGGGCACAATCGACCAGGGCCCACAGTTCAATGGCGAGCGCGAGGTAGCCGAGAACACGAAAGAGCCACAACTCGGTCAGCAGCACAATTTCCACGGATTCAGCCTACCGGGTATTCGCCGCTGAGGAGAGTGCCGCATTCAGGTCTGCCCAGAGATCCTCAACGTTCTCAATGCCGACGGACAGCCGGACCAGCGCCTCAGGCACCGTTTTGGGCTCACCGGGCTGGCGCCGTCGTCGTTCAACCAGCGATTCAACGCCGCCCAGCGAGGTGGCGGGGAGCCACAGGCGGACCGCTTCGACCAGCGCGTCAGCGGCTTCTCTGCTGCCCAGTTCGATACTGATGATGCCGCCGTAGCCCTTGAGCTGTGCGGTGGCGCGCTCGTGGCCGGGATCGTTGGGCAGCCCCGGGTAGCGAACCCGTTGGACGGCGGCATGCTGCTCGAGTCTGACGGCCAGTTCCAGCGCATTGGCCTGGCTGCGTTCCATCCGGAGCGCGAGTGTGCGTAGACCGCGGAGGGCCAGCCACACTTCGAACGGCCCCGCGATGGCACCGTGAAGTGTCCGGTAGGAGGTCAGTTGGGCGCGCAGCTCAGGATCCGACGTAACCAGTGCGCCGAGGACGACGTCGGAATGGCCGGCCAGATACTTGGTGACGGAGTGAAGGACGACGTCGGCACCGTAGTCCAGCGGCCGGCACACCAGCGGTGTGTTGAAGGTGTTATCAACGACGACGACGGCGCCCGCTGCGTGGGCAGCTTCCGTCAGCACCGCGGTCTCCGCGACCTCGAGCATCGGGTTGGTGGGGCTTTCGAGCCACAGCATGTCCGCGCCGTCGAGCTGTGACAGGACCGGCTCGGTGTCAGCAATGTCGACCTGCCTGACCGTGAGGCGGCCGCGGGCTTCCTCTGCGAGCGCGAGCGAAACAGACCCACCGTACGCGTGGCGGGGAATGACCACTACTCCCCCGGTGGGCACGAGGGAGAGCGCTGCGGCTGCGGCACCAAGTCCGGAGGCGAAGGCGAGCGCCGGAAGCGCGGCACCTTCCAGCTGCCCGAGGGCTTCCTCGAAGGGATCCCAGGTGGGATTGGACATGCGCGCGTAGATGCGGTCGGACCCGGTGGGCGGCGCGGTTTCGTGGAAGGTCGATGACAGCACAATGGGCGGGTTGACCGGGGAATCGTGCTCACGGGGCGGGCGGCCTGCGGCCACAGTGAGGGTATCCGGGGCAAGGTCCGCGTGCTGGGTCATTGCATCAGGTTAAGTTGCTGAATGATGCGGGCGGTAATTCAGCGCCGCCCATGACGCGCGCTGAAGATAGCCGGTTGAACTATCAACTCTGAGTTGGCAGTTGCCCGGCACGGCCGGTGGATCGATTCTATGTGTTCTCCACAGGCGGCGCGGGCTTTCGGGCTGAGTCGGTAGGCTGATCCAGTGACATCCCAGACTTCCCGCCCTACCCGCGGCATGTTCATTGCCTTCGAGGGCGGAGACAGCGCCGGCAAGTCCACGCAGGCCGCGCGCTTGGCGGAGTCCCTTCAGGCTGACGGCCAAACGGTGGTGCGTACACGGGAGCCCGGTGGTACCGAAATCGGCGAGAAGCTGCGTTCCCTGGTGCTTGATCACGGGCACGGGCACATCGACGCGCGGACGGAAGCACTGATATTCGCCGCTTCGCGTGCCGCCCACGTGCATCAGGTGATCCTGCCGGCCCTGGAGCGCGGCGACGTCGTCATCTGTGACAGATACATCGACTCCTCCGTGGCCTACCAGGGAGTGGGCCGCGGTCTCGGAGCGGACAGCGTGCTGGAGATCAATCTGTGGGCGGTGGAGGGGCTCCGGCCGGATCTGACGGTATTGCTCGATGTTGACCACGTGGAAGGCCGCAGCCGCCGAACCTCCACAGCGGCGCAGGAAGACCGCATGGAATCGGAGCCGGACTCATTCCACCGGCAGATCCGGGCGGCTTTCCGGGACCAGTCGGCGTTGAATCCGGAGGCGTATCTGGTGCTGAACGCGTCGGATCCCGTTGATGAGCTGGCAGCGATAATCGCGAGCGCCGTGCGGGAGCGTCTGGCATGAGCGTCTGGACCTTCCTGACCGGTCAGGCTGCAGCCGTGGAGCAGTTGCGCCGTGCCGCAGCCGCTGAGCAGCCCAACCACGCATGGCTGTTCACCGGGCCACCCGGCTCCGGGCGCTCCAACGCCGCACGGGCTTTCGCCGCTGCGCTGCTCTGCGACCGCCCGCTGCTGGAGGAGCGCGGTTGCGGGGAGTGCAAAGCCTGCACGACGGCGTTGGCCGGCTCGCATGCGGACGTCACCAATGTGACCACCGAGAAGGTCACCATCAGCATCGATGAAGCCCGCGAGCTGGTGCGGAAGGCGCAGGACAAGCCGTCAACGGGCCGCTGGCGCGTCATCATCGTTGAAGATGCCGACCGCATGCAGGAGCGCAGCACAAACGTTCTTTTGAAGGCCATCGAGGAACCACCCCCGCGCACGATCTGGCTTTTGTGCGCACCAAGTCCCGGAGACGTGCTGGTGACCATTCGCTCTCGCTGCCGCTCAGTCAGCCTGCGCGTTCCGCCCGTGGACGCTGTCACAGACCTGCTGGTGCGGCGTGACGGTATCGACCCGATCATCGCCGAAGCTGCGGCCCGCGCCGCCCAGAGCCACATTGGAGTGGCGAAGCGCCTTGCTACGGACAGCGATGCCCGCGAGCGGCGCAACCAGATAGTGCGGCTACCCCTCAACCTGCGCAACATTGCCGGTGCCATGAGGGCAGCTGCGGATCTCGTGAAGCTCGCTGAAGCCGAGGCGCAGAGCTCCTTCGAGCAACGCGACGCCGAGGAGAAGGCCGCGCTGCTGGTCTCCCTCGGTGCGCCCGAATCCGGCACTCTCCCGCCTGCTATCCGTGCGCAGGTCAAGCGGCTGGAGGACGATCAGAACCGGCGGGCCAAGCGCTCCAAGAACGACTACTTCGACCGCGCGCTGACCGATCTCACCTCGTTCTACCGTGACGTCCTCATGCTGCAGCTCGGCACCTCCGGATACCTGGTGAACGAGCCGTTGCGGCCTGAGCTTGAGCGCTACGCCGAACACGGCACGCCGGAGGAGACCCTGGGGCGCATTGAGGCCATCAACAAAGTGCGCACGCGGATCGTTGGAACAAATGTTGCCCCCCTGCTGGCCATCGAAGCGATGGCCGTCAGCCTGCTCCCAGAGAAGGAACTTTCCGCGTGACCCACTCCCAACCCGCGCGCCGCTCACCGCTGCATGCGCTGGCAGGTGCTGCCGCCGTCGTCGTTGCTCTGGTGCTTTCCGGGTGCACCGCCGGCCCGGAGACAGGTGCGACGACGGCACAGGCGGAGGTTATCGGTGAGGTCCCGGAAGACCTCCGGGAGTTCTACTCGCAGGAAGTTGTCTGGGAGGAGTGTGAGGAGGATTTCGCCTGTGCCACAGTCGAGGTTCCTCTTGATTACAGCGATCCGGGACGGGAATCGATCGAGGTTGCGGCTATCCGGCTGGATGCGTCCGGCGACGCCCAGGGCTCTCTCCTGGTCAATCCGGGAGGACCGGGAGCCTCCGGCTATAACCTGGTCCGCGACTCCGCTGAGTTCATCCTCAGCGATCGGCTGCGCCAGTCCTACGACGTGATTGGGTTTGACCCCCGCGGGGTCAACCGGTCTTCTGCGGTGAAATGCCTGACGGATGAGGAACGCGACGAGGCCCGGACCGAGACGATTCCGGCGGATGCCACCGATGCGGAGGCCCTCGAGATCCTCGAAGCGGACTCAGCGGAGTACGCCGAACTGTGCGCCGAGCGCACCGGTGAGTTGCTGGGCTACATCGACACCGTGAGCGCCGCGAAGGACATGGACATCCTGCGGGCCCTTGTCGGTGAGGAACAGCTCGACTATCTCGGGTTTTCCTACGGTACCCAGCTAGGCGCTGCGTACGCGGAACTGTTCCCCGACAATGTCGGGCGATTTGTGCTCGATGGCGCCGTAGACCCTTCCCTGAGCTCGGCGGAGATCACAGCCGGGCAGGTCGCGGCGTTCGATGAGGCGCTGCGCAGTTACGTCGCAGACTGCCAATCGCAGAGCGAGTGCCCGCTTCCCGGTGATGTTGACGAGGGTGTGGCTGTTGTGGATGCGTTGTTCGAGTCCGTTGAGGAGAGCCCCATGACGGCTGCCGACGGGCGGCTGGTCACCATCGGGACGTTCTTCCAGGGCTTCGTGCTTCCGCTGTATGACAGTGCCAGCTGGCCGGCCCTGACCGCCGCGATCGATCAGGCGCTGCAGGGTGACCCCACGGAGTTCCTCCGCTTCGCTGACCTTGGCGCGGAGCGCGAGCCCGACGGCGATTACCTCACCAACGCGTCCGCGGCCTTCACCGCGGTGACGTGCCTCGACTACCCCATGCCGGCCGACCCAGCGGTCATGGAGCAACAGGCGGAAGCGCTCGAAGCCTCATCCGCGGTCTTCGGTGAATACCTGAGCTACGGTGCGCTCGCCTGCAAGGAGTGGGCGCACCAACCGGTGCTCGAGCCCTCCCCCGCGAGCGCACCGGACGCGCCGCCGATGCTCGTGATCGGAACCACGGGAGATCCAGCGACACCCTACGAGTGGTCACTGGCCCTTGCGGACCAGCTGGAATCCGCGGTGCATGTGACCTGGGAGGGGCAGGGGCATACCGCCTACGGCCGCTCCGGCGAATGCATCGAGTCTCTCGTGGATGATTTTCTGATCGACGGCACCGTGCCGGACGACGGCGTTCGCTGCTGATTTTGACCGGTGAGCTTATGCTCTTATACAGTTATTCCTTGTGGAATGAGCCTTTGCAATAGCGAAGTTCACCCGCATCAGCCTCCTTAGCTCAGTCGGTAGAGCGTCTCACTCGTAATGAGAAGGTCGCCAGTTCGACTCTGGCAGGAGGCTCTTTTTGTGCCCTCTTTCTGCGGCAGCCCCATGAATGACCGGGGCTGCCCGCCCGCGTCAGGACCGGTGGCGCTCCGCGCGCTCCGAGGACAGTACCCCGGCCAGCAGGATGACCAGCAGCCCTGCGAACGGCACCACCAGGAGTCCTACGCGCAGGCTCAGAGAGTCAGCGATCAGGCCGACGACGGGCGGTGAGACCAGGAAGCCCACCCGCATGAGCCAGCTGATCACGGTCAGACCGGTTCCGGGCCGCAGTCCGCGCAGTTCGTCGGCGCCGTGCATAGCGGCGGGAACCAGCGTGGCAACACCAAAGCCCGCGAGGCCGAACCCGATGATCGTTCCGGCGACGGATGGGAAGGCGAGGGCCGCTCCCATACCGAGGAAAACGATCACGCCGCCCGCCCGGGCAACAGCGCGTTGCCCAAAGCGGTCCACGAGCCCGTCGCCCAGCAGTCGCCCGATGAACTGTGCGCCCACCATCGCCACAAAACCGAGGGCAGCGATGCTGACGCTGGCGTCCAACTGCCCCGAGAGGTAGACCGCCGCCCATGTGCTGCCGGCATCCTCGACCAGCGTCCCGCCTACCGCGATGAGCACCAGCGCAGCAAGTGTGAGGTAGGGGCCGGTCCGCCGCATCTTGGGGGCGCTGGCGTGGACATCAGGGCCTGGAGACACCACCGTCCGCTCGACAGGTTCCGGGCCGGCCAGAAGGAACCGGTAGGCAATGAACACCGCGGCAACGCAGAGTGCGCCGGTGACTGAGAGGTGGATTCCGCGCGGTACATCGAGTGCAACCGCCAACCCTCCCATGAGCCCACCGGCCACAGCTCCGATCGACCAGACGGCATGGAAGGAGTTGAGGATGGACCGGCCGTACAACCGCTGGACCCGCAAACCATGTGAGTTCTGAGCCACGTCGGTCACCGCATCCATTGCACCGGCGAAGAACATCGCACCCGCCAGGGCAACCCAGGTCGGTGAAACACCGGCGATCAATACCCCAACCGCAACGAACAGCGTCCCGGCCACCGCCACTCTGGAGGAACGAAACCGGCGGATCAGGGTTGCCGCGGCCAACCCGGCAATCAGGGCGCCCAGCGGAAACGATGCGATAGCCAGCCCGTACTCCGCGTTACTGAGGCCAAGGTCCCGCTTGATCTCCGGATAGCGCGGCAGGAGGTTGGCGAAGATGGCGCCGTTGGTGAAGAACAGCACCGCCACGGCGATCCGTGCGTTTCGCGCGTCCCGTGGAACAGCTACGCGCTGCTCGGTGGTCATTGAGCTCATGAGCGTCTTTCTCGAGATGGTTCTGGTGATCGGGGGCACGTTCAGCGCACGGGCGCCTCGGTGAGGAAGCGGCGAACCGCCCGTTCGGTGCCTGCCCGGGAGCGGGGCTGCTGGTCAAGGCTCACGTGGATGAACAACCCTTCAATCAGCGCATCCACCTCGAATGCCGCGGTAGCGTCCATGTGCCGCTCAAGGACGGCCCGGCTCTGCTCCATCCAGTCGTGGGTGATCCGCCGGAAGTCCGGCTTTCGCGCAGCCAGCGTGTACAGCTCGAGGGTGAGGACCACATCCTCGGGACTCTCGCTGAGGTCGTGATGCACAAGATCGGCAATCGCAGCCACCAGCTGGTCGGTGCCGGAGACAGCTGCCAAGCGGTCAGCAAAACGCCGGGCGATGCGCTTGGCGTAGCGCGTGAAAGCCTCGCGGAGCAGCTCATCCATGTCTGCGAAGTGGTACGTCATGGACCCAAGCGGTACATCGGCATGCTTCGCCACCTTGCGGTGCGTGGTGCCCGCTACGCCATGTTCGGCGATGGTGGCCAATGCGCTGTCGATGATCCGGTCCCGCCGCTCCGGATCATGCCTTCGCTGGCTCATGCGGTCAGATCTTCCGAATCACGCGGGCAGGATTCCCCACGGCGACGACATTCGCCGGAACATCCTTCGTGACGACGGCGCCGGCACCAATGACGCTGTTCTCACCAATCGTCACTCCCGGCAGCACAATAGCCCCGCCACCGAGCCATACATTGTCCCCGATAGTGATGGGAAGGGCCGCTTCGAGCTTGTCGCGACGCGGCTGCGCCTCGACCGGATGAGTGGGAGTCAACAGCTGAACGCTCGGGCCGATCTGGCAGTCCCGGCCGATGACAATGGGAGCGACGTCAAGCGCGGTGAAGTTGCAGTTGATGAAGGTACCGGCGCCGATGGTGATATACGTGCCATAGTCCACGGCGAGCGGCGGCCGAATGTGGGCACCTTCGCCAAGCTGGCCAATGAGGGATTCGAGGATCGGCCGCGCGGAATCGACGTCCTGGGCGTACGCCTCGTTGTAGTCGTGGGCCAGCTTGACTGCCCTTTGGTGGCCGGCAGCGAGGTCGGGATCGTCGGCGATGTACAGATCACCGGAGAGCATCCGCTCCTTGTTCGTTCTGGAATCACCCTCGAAATAGTTCTGCATGCGTACAAGCGTACACATTATGGGTACATTCGTACACATTGCGGTTGTCAGGACGCGCGAGCAACCCGGAGCCACAGGAAGCTTCGTGGAGCGAGCTGGACTCCTGAGCCAAGCCCAACGTGCTCACCGGTGACCAGGTTTCTGCTGCCGGTGGGGTTGAAGCCCGACAATGTCTCGGCCGAGATCGTCTGGCAATCATCAGCGAAATTCGCCAGCACAAGCACCACTGTCGTATCACCCGGCCTCTGGTACCCGAGCACGTGCCGGTTCCCGGTGAAAAAATCGATCAGGCGGGTTCCGGCGAACTCAGGGGTGGCGGCCCGGACCGACAGGAGCTCTGCGAGCCCCGAATACAAGGTGCCCTCCGGCGTCGTCGAATCGGCTCTCCGCGCGTAGCTCTCCGCGGGATAGCGCGGCCGGTGGACCCAACGGCTATCGTCCTCATGTCCGGCTTCCCCGGCATAGGCGTAATCGTTCTCCTGCGCCACTTCGTCTCCCAGGTAGATCAGCGGAACACCACCCGTGCTCAGGATGATCGAATGCGCAAGCATAATTCGCTCAACAGCAGCGGACTGTTCCTGCTCCATACCCAAAAGCGACGCCGTCGTACCTGAAATCCGGCAGTCTCCGGTCTTGGGGTTGTCCTGGAAGGGAACACCGTGGGCGAAGCTGCCCGCGAAGCGGTTGACGTAGAAGGAGTTGAGGAACCGACGGTGTTCAAACCCGTTGATCCCGAGCTCGGCGGCGTCCTCGTCGGCGAAAGTCCACCCGATGTCATCGTGGCTCCGAACGTAATTCACCCAGGACGTACCGTCCGGCAGGTTGTGCCGCCGCTCCAGCGCCTGCGAAAGCAGCGAGACGTCCCGGGTAGCCATCGAATCCCAGATCAACGCCATCTGCAGGGGATTGTAGGAGAGCTGACACTCTCCCGGAGCGATGTACTCGGCCACCTGATCCGGGTGCACGATAGCCTCGGACTTGAAGAGCAACGACGGCGCCGCCAGCCGGCAGACAGCGTTGAAGGCCTGCAGGAGGAGGTGAGCCTGCGGCAGGTTCTCGCATGAGGTGCCAAGTTCTTTCCAGATGAACGCGACGGCGTCCATACGCAGGATGCCAATGCCCTGGTTGGCCAGGAAGAGCATCTCCTCAGCCATTGCGCGGAACACGTCAGGATTCGAGTAGTTCAGGTCCCACTGATAGCTATGGAAGGTCGACCAGACCCAGCGGCCATCATCGAGTTGGACGAAGGAACCTGGGTGGTCGTCCGGGAAGATTTCCCTCACGTTCGCCTCGAACGCGTCCGGCATGGTGCGGTCGGGGAAGATCCAGTAGTAGTTGCTGTAGTGGGGATCTCCCTGGGCTGCCTTGCGCGCCCAGTCGTGCTCGTTGGCGGTGTGGTTGAAGATGAAATCGACCACGAGGCTGATGCCAACACTCCGGAGCTCCGCAGCCAGTTCGCGGAGCTCCGCCATTGTGCCCAGATTCGGATTGACCTGACGGTAGCTGGAAACTGCATAGCCGCCGTCGGAATGCGGTTCCGGGGCCTGGAACAGCGGCATCAGATGCAGGTAGGTGAGACCCAACTCCTTGAAGTACGGGATGCGCTTGCGCACGCCATCAAGGTTCCCGGCATACCTGTCGACGTAGCAGACCCCTCCCAGCATCTCCTCGGACAGGAACCACGTGGGTTCCCGCTCCTGCTGTTCGTCAATCAGCTTCAGCTCGGGCGTGCGGGATGCCCAGGATCGTGCGGTCAGGAGCACCAACCGGGTGAGCTGGTCCAGCCAGTCATCCCTGTCCCCGTAGAGCGACTCGAAGAGCCGGTACAGCACCGGAAAATGGGTATCGAAGCGACGGTTGTAGTCGACCCAGCTCGGCCCGTCCAGCTCAGCATCCGAGCGCACAACGTCCCGAACCTGCGTGAACACGCTGTCCAGATTCTGATTATCCATGAGCACCTCTTCAGCCGCGGGCAGTTTCGCGTCCATCCTTCCAGACCCAACCTTTCAGGCGCCGTGGATGACGCAGGCGGGAACCGGCAGCCCGAGGGAATACACCTGCTCAGCGTGACCAACGCCGTCCACGCGCAGCACATCGAGCGTTGACGAGTACTGGTTCGCCGCCACAATGAAGTCCGCGCCATCATCACTGGTGGGTACCACCGCGAAATGCCGCGGCCACGCGCCGCCGGTCGGTGTGTCCGAGAGATGCCTGAGCGCCTGGCCGTCTTCCACCGCAAACACGGCCAGGACATCGGGCCCTCTGGTTGCTGCATACAGTAGGTTTCGTGTGGCCGGGGAAACTCCGACATCGATATGCGAGGGCTGGCTCGGCTGCCCGGATGGCACCGGCGTTGCGAGCGCGGCCACGCTCGAGAGGATCGATCCACTCCCGTCAGAGGCCAGAACATGCAGGCGGGAGTCCAGTTCACCGACAACGACGACGGCGCCGCCCGGCAGCGCTGCCTGGTGCCGTGGGCCTGTGGCCGGCGGCAGCACGGCCGCAAGGCCGTCCGGCCCGGACACAGTGAATCGACGGATCTCATCAGTTCCGAGGTCACTTACCCAGACGGACCCGTCGCCGGTGTCATGAACAAAGTGGGCGTGGGGCCCTTCCTGCCGTTCACTGTTGGGTCCCGAACCGGAGTTCCGGTACACGGCAGGCATTCCCGTCGGCTCGCCGTCGGCGTTCAGGTCCAGGCGGCTGACCACGCCATCACCGTAGTTGGCAACCCACAGTGCGTCGTTGAAGGCGAGGAGGTGACACGGGAACGAGCCACCGGTCGGCACTGTGGCTTGAAGTAACAGATTTTCGCCCTGCACGCTGAACGCGCTCACTTGGCCCTGCTCTGTCTCCTGGACTGCATAAAGCATGTTTCCGGAAGGGTGGAGTGCGAGGAAAGATGGCGCCGTCGTCGTCGTGATGAGGTGATCGCCGCTCAGTGCGCCGCTGCGCCGGTCCAGGGTTACACGCCAGATGCCTTCACCGGATCCCGGCTCGGCGCCGTCGCTCGCGTAGGTCCCGATCAGAAGGTTCACAATGTCGCTGTCCATGGGCACTATTCTTCTCACAAAACGGTGCAGGCACTGCATGCGTTGAAGGCAACGCATGCAGTGCCTGCACTAGTTTGAATGACCTACCGCCGCGGCGATCGAGTCATTCGGGTCAACCGAGGGAAACGATCAGGCGAAGTCAGCCGTTGCGGGATTGGCGCCGATACGGCCGCTCTCACCCTTGTCGAGGCCGTTAATTGCCTCAATGTCCTCTTCGCTCAGCGAGACCTCGAGCGCACCCCAGTTTTCGATGATGCGCGACTCCGTCACCGACTTCGGGATGACAACGAGCCCAAGTGCGAGGTGCCACGCAATCACAACCTGCGCCGGAGTGGCGCCCAACTTTTCTGCGATACCGGCGAGCACCGGATCCTCAAGCAGGCCCTTGCCGGAACCGAGCGGGGACCAGGACTCGTGGAGGATTCCCTTGTCCGCCTCGAAGGCGCGCAGTTCGGCCTGATTCAGGTACGGGTGGGTCTCGACCTGGTTGATTGCCGGCACGACGCTGGTTGCGTCAATGATTTCCTGCAGTGCTTCGACCGTGAAGTTGGAGACACCGATTGAATGGACGCGGCCGCGCTTCTGCAGTTCAACGAGCGCCTTCCACGTGTCCACATACTTGCCCTGCTTCGGCTGGAGCCAATGAATCAGGTAGAGGTCGAGTGTTTCGAGGCCCAGCCGCTGCATGGACTCCTCGAATGCCTGGAGGGTGCTCTCATACCCCTGATCGGCGTTCCACAGCTTGGTGGTGATGAACAGTTCCTCGGGGCTGAGACCCGAGGCTTCAATCGCGCGGCCCACGCCTGCTTCATTGCCGTAGATCTTCGCGGTGTCGATGTGCCGGTAGCCGGCCTTGAAAGCGCGTCCGACGACGTCCTCTGCCGTTGCGTCATCGACCTGCCACACGCCGTAACCCAACTGGGGAATGGTGCGGCCGTCGTTGAACGTCAGGTTTGGTGAGGTACTCATGTATCCCTTTCGGTGACTGTTTGCTCTTGTCGAATGGTGGCAACCTCCACCCGACGGCAAGTATTCCGACAGGTTGCTCTTGACGTAGCTATTGACCGGGAACTGACAGCAAGCGTTCAGCTTCGATGACGTCCTCAGCGACTACTTCCGCCCGGCGCCGGACGTTCTCCAGTCCGGCTGACGCGATACCCCACCGTTCGCCGTCCAGGCGGGCCATCGCGGCCGCCTCCGCTGTGGTTGCCAGGGCGTTGCCCGCGCGGGACAGAGCACGGTGTACCTGAAGAAGGGCCCCGGGGATGTCCAGCCCCTCGCTCGGATGTTGAGCCTGCGCGGTGACGCAGCACTCGCGCACGCGCGGCAGCAATTGGGCAAGCTGATTGGCGAAACCCGCCAACTCGTTATAGACGGCGTCATCCTCAACGCCCTCAAGAATCTGGTGGTACCGGTCAAGCCCGCGCCGAAAGCGGTCATGCGCGCGCCGCCACACTCCCGTACCGAGCTCCGCGTCATCCTTGCGGCCCTGTCGGGCCGCCGCAAAAAGTGCCACGCGCGTCTAGAGGTACTGGCCCGGACCGTGGGTGTCCGGAACCTGGGGGGAACCGGGCCGCACTCCGGGAGCACGTTTCGGTTCACCGTCATCGCCGACCACCACGCCCGGGGCAATGACGGTGCCGGGCGGCAGTTGCTTCAACTGCAGTTGCGCGGCCAGCTGCTGATTGGCCATCTGCTGAGCGGCGAGCGCGGTTTGGATACCGTGGAAGAGACCCTCCAGCCATCCGACCAGCTGTGCCTGTGCAACGCGCAGTTCGGCATCGGTTGGGACAGAGTCTTCCGTGAACGGAAGGTTGATCCGCTGCAGTTCCTCGACCAGTTCCGGTGCGAGTCCGTCCTCGAGCTCACGCACGGACCGCTCATGGATTTCGGCCAGTCGGCTGCGCCCGGCGTCATCCAAGGGAGCGCTGCGCACCTCCTCGAGCAACTGCTTGAGCATGGTACCGATGCGCATGACCTTGGCGGGCTCGTCCACCAGTTCAGTCAGTTTGGTGCCCTGCGTCTTTTCACTGCGGGAGCCGCCGTCGTCGTTCTGTTCCGGAAGACCACGCCCCGCGTCCAGCTCTCCGGACAGGACCGGGCTCTCTTTCGACGCATGCTCGGGAGTGCCGTTGTGGTGCTCGGGCTGCTGTTCGGTCATAGCAACATGCTCTCATGCGGCACGTATGCCGAAGCGTGTCAGTCGGCCTCGTCCCGGTGCGCAAGCTCCTCCTCGCGGCCCTCCTTGTACTCGCCCCCGGGGCTCACGCCCGGAACACGCTGGCCTGCGTTGAGCTGCCCGGAAGTGAAGTGACTTTCGGAGAATTCGGGGCCGCCATCATTCTCATCGGACGGAACGTTGACGTCTTCACGCAGGTGCTCGTCCTCGGATTCAGCGCCCGGTCCGGACGCGCCGATGTCTTCACGAAGGTGTTCTGGAAGGTTCTCAGTCATCACCCCAGCAAACCACGCGCAGTTCGCGGGCGCCAGAGAGTCTTGCGCAGATCAGGCGGGTCCAACCCCGGTCAAACCCGCCTGATCTGCACTATATTCCGACGTTCAGTGTGTTGGGTCGTCCCGGCCGTCACGGGAGTTGGATCCCTCGCTGAGGCTGGAGTGCGTGTCCGTCCGTGGGTCAGGCCCGTCATTGGCGGTGTCGTGCGGATTATTCTTCACGCCGTCGTTCACCTGGTCGGCGAGGTTCTCTGCCCAACTCTCGGCGGCACGCTCCAGACCGGACTCCTCGTCCTTGCCGTGCGTTGCGCCGTCCGGCTTGCCGTCTGCCCTGTGCTTGGCCATGGTTCCTCCTTGGAATTCAGGTGAAAGCAAGCTTGTCACACCGCCCGGAATCCACAAAGCAGCCTTAGTGTCCCCGTCTGCGCTCGGCATCGAATTCGCCGCTCACGCCAAATGAGCGGTACTAAAGCGTCAGAAGCACTTTTCCAGTGTGCTGCCCGGAGTCGAAATACTCATGCGCCTGAACCACTTCTGCGAGCGGAAAGGTGCGGTCAACGGGCACGGAAATGGACCCGTTGGAGATCAGCGGCCAGACGTTCTCGCGTACCCCGGCCAGAATGGACGCCTTCTCCTCCACAGGCCGCGAGCGCAACGTGGTTCCCGTGACGGACGCACGCTTTCCCATGAGCGAGCCGAGGTTGATCTCGGCCTTTGCACCACCCTGCAGTCCGATGACCACAAGGCGGCCTCCTATCGCCAGGGCCTCAACGTTGCGGCCGAGGTATTTTGCGCCAACAACATCGAGAATCACGTCAGCACCGCGCCCATCGGTAGCTGCGTCCACCTCGGCAACGAAATCCTGCTCCCGGTAATTTACGCAGACCTCTGCGCCCAGTGACCGGGCGAAATCGAGCTTGCCGGCCGTTCCGGCAGTCACGATCGTACGGGCACCCAGGGCGCGTGCAAGCTGAATAGCCATAGTCCCGATACCCCCGGAAGCACCGTGAATGAGAAGGGTTTCGCCGTTGCGCAGACCCGCAACCAGGACCAGGTTGGAGTAGACCGTCGCAGCCACTTCGGGTAGCGCGGCGGCGGCCACGAGATCCACGCCTGCGGGCACGGGCAATACCTGCCCGGCGGAGACTGCCACCTGTTCGGCATAACCGCCGCCCGCAAGGAGCGCGACGACGGCGTCGCCCGGATGGAAGCCCGACTCCCCCGGGTCAGCGATCCTTCCGGAAACCTCAAGGCCCGGATACTCGGAGGCACCGGGAGGCGGCGGGTAGACACCCAACCGCTGCTGCACATCCGCGCGGTTCAATCCGGCCGCGACGACGTCGATCAGCACCTCACCGGCCTGGAGACTGGGCGCCGCAACATCGGCCACCTGAAGAACGTCCGGCTCACCGAACTCGCGAAGCACTACTGCTCTCATGATTTCCCTTTCCCGGAGCTCACCCTGCTGCCTGGAGTTTTGTGCAGCCTGCTCTGCATGAAACACTATTCCCCGTATGGAAGGTTGTCCGAGCGGCCGAAGGAGCTGGTCTTGAAAACCAGTGGACGGTAACCCCGTCTCAAGGGTTCGAATCCCTTACCTTCCGCATCGAGCCGTGCCAAGCTCACCAGTTGCACCCCGTCCTGATGGACGGGGTGCAACTGTCTTAAGCCCTGCCAGTCGCCTCGAATCCCATCGGGTAGGCTCCGGAAGTGCCAAGTCTCACTCCAAGGAGCATTTCAATGACGACTGCCGCCCTCCGGCGAATTCTCCTGCCCGCTGCCCTGATAGCAGCAGCTGCAGTAGCGACCGGATGCACGGCCGGGAACGACGACGGCACCTCACCTTCCGAGCCGCCGGCGCCAGCGAGCAGCGAAGCAGCGGAGGCGCAGAAGGCCTCGAGCGTCACGGCGAACGACCTGCAAGAGGGTCAGTGCATGACCGATTCCGGCACCGCAGCGGAGCCGGACATTCAGATAATTCCCTGCGAAGAACCTCACGCGTTCGAAGTATTCGCGACAACCGAGCTGGATGCAGGCGTTTATCCCGGGCTCGGCGAAGCGGACGCTCAGGCGCAGGAGTTCTGCCGCGGTGAATTCGCTGCCTTCGTCGGCGTGGAGTATGACGCGTCCGCCCTGGCACTCCAGTACTTTTACCCGGTCGAGTCGGAATGGACTGACGACGGCGGCCGGTCGGTGATCTGCCTCGTCGGCAGTGCCGGCGGTGAGCCCTCAACGGGAACACTCCGCGACTCCAGCCAGTAGTTCCCAACAGCAAGTACTCGTGCTTGAATGTGCAAGGCGCCTGATGTGGTCTACATCACTACGAAGTGGTGGATATTAGGACGCCGACGTCCGGCACCACCGGGCCGACGATGGGAAACGCGTTGATGGTCTCAACCCGGCTGCTCTGTTCTCCGCGAGGTAACCACCCGTTCATTGCGGCGTGCTTGGCTTGCCGCGACCGGAATGTCACCGGCAGATCCTATTGTCACTTTCGTGGCCAGTTCCGCCGAGGCTCACTGCCGAAGCAGGCATCACTCGCGGCCGTAATCCGGCCAAAAGCAAGGAGAAACAGGACGAATGAAAAATTCGTGGAGGGGCGCGCTGTGCTCAGCGCTTTCGGTCGGGCTCATTGCCTCACCGATGGCGTTCTCGCCAGCCAGCGCAGAGGAAACCGTCGACGCCCAAGCGGGCGCCGGCGTCGTTATCAATGAGGCGTACGTCAACGGGGGCAGTGCCAACGCACCGTTCACGCACAAGTTCGTAGAACTGATCAACACCACCGATGCGCCGGTGAGCCTGGACGGCTGGTCGCTTCAGTACCGTTCAGCGACGGGGGTAGTTGCCCCGACCGGCGTTGCGCCGCTGAAGGGAAGCATCCCGGCAAACGGAAACTTCCTCATCCAGGCGTCCAGCAACGGCTCTGTTGGCGCAGCACTGCCGGCGGCTGATGTGACTAGCTCGTTGAATATCAGCGGGAGCAGCGGGACCATCGTCCTGTCCAATCAAGCTACTGCTGTCAGCAACCTGCCTGTCGGCTCTGTTGTGGCCGCGCCCGGCGTCGTTGACCTGTTGGGATACGGAGAGTCCAACACCTTCGAGGCCGCAGGCGAAGAAGGGCCCGGCGGCACCCGCAACCCGCTGTCGATGAACCGCGCAGGCGGCGTTGACACCGACAACAACCTGACCGACTTCACCGTTTCCGAAACCGTCACTCCCACCAATGCCGCTGGTGAGACGGCCGGAAGCGAACCCGAGCCAGAACCGGAACCGCCCACCCCGGGCGAAGTGATCCCCATCGATCAGATCCAGGGCACGGGTGGAGCAACGCCGTATGGAGGGCAGGTTGTCACCACCCGCGGCGTAGTAACTGCCACATACCCCACCGGCGGATTTGATGGCTACTACATCCAGACCCCCGGGACCGGCGGTGACCTCGGTGCGGATCATGCCGCCTCTGACGGCATCTTCATCTACTCGACCGCCACTGTTGCTGACGTTGCTGTTGGTGACCTCGTGGAGGTAACCGGCACCGCCGGAGAATACTTCGGCCTCTCACAGATCACCGTCCTGGCCGGCGGAATGACCAAGCCCGGGGAGCCCGCGGAGGCTGTGAAGACCGCCTCTATCGCGTACCCCGCAGATGATGCCGCACGCGAAGCACTCGAGGGAATGCTCGTGCAGCCGACCAACGGCTTCACGGTCTCGGACAACTACTCACTGAACCAGTATGGGGAAATCACTCTTGCCGTCGGGGACAGTCCCCTGGTGCAGCCCACCGAAATCGCTCCGCCGGGAACGGCCGAGAATGCTGCTGTCTCCGCTGACAACGCTGCCCGCCGGGTCAGGCTCGACGACGGCGCCACCACCAATTTCCTCAGCAGCGCCAACATGGACCAGCCGTTGCCCTACCTCACACCGGAGCAGCCGGTGCGGGTCAACTCATCGGCAACTTTCACCTCGCCCGTTGTCTTCGATTTCCGCAACAGCTCCTGGAAGTTCCAGCCGCTGACCGCTCTCACTGCTGTGAACTCCGCCGAAGTTCAGCCCGTCGTGTTCGAGGGATCACGTCCTGACGCACCCCAGAACGTTGGCGGCAACGTCAAAATTGCGTCCTTCAACGTGCTGAACTACTTCACCACCACGGGTGACCAGCTCAGCGGGTGCACGTACTACGAGGACCGCGACGGCAATCCCGTCACCGTCCGCGGCGGCTGTGATGCCCGCGGCGCAGCGAATGCAGAGAACCTGGAGCGCCAGGAAGCGAAGATCGTTGCGGCGATCAACGGGCTGGACGCGGACGTGGTCTCCCTCGAGGAGATTGAGAACTCGGCCAAGTTCGGCAAGGACCGGGACGCCGCCCTTGCCACGCTGACTGCCGCGCTCAATGAGGCTGCCCCCGGTGTGTGGGACTACGTCCGTTCACCGGACGCTTTGCCCGCCATCGAGAACGAGGACGTCATCAGGACCGCGTTCATCTACAAGACGTCGGTTGTGGAGCCTGTTGGCCAGTCCGTCATCCTCGATGACAACGTCGCCTTCTCAAATGCCCGCAAGCCCCTGGCGCAGTCCTTCAACATTGTCGGCGGTGATGACTCCACCAAGTTCCTCGCCATCGCAAACCACTTCAAGTCCAAGGGATCAGGCAGCGGCGAAAACGCAGACCAGGGTGACGGACAGGGCGCATCCAATGCCGACCGCGTTGAGCAGGCAACCGCTCTCGTCGCCTTCGCTGAACAGGTGAAGACTGAAGCGGGCACAGACAAGGTCTTCCTTGCCGGTGACTTCAACTCCTACTCGGCTGAGGATCCCATGCAGGTCCTGTACGACGCCGGCTACATCAACCAGGGCGCCAAGACTGATGGATACTCCTACGTTTTCTCCGGACTCGTTGGTTCCCTCGACCACATCCTCGCCTCCCCCGCAGCAGACGCGGCGGTATCCGGCGTGGACGTATGGAACATCAACGCGGTGGAATCCGTAGCGCTTGAGTACAGCCGCTACAACTACAACGCCACCGACTTCTACGCGCCGAACCAGTTCCGGGCGAGTGACCACGATCCGGTGATCGTGGGCCTGAACCTGGCACCGGCGGACACCACGACCGAGCTCAACCTCATGGGCATCAATGACTTCCATGGGCGTATCGACTCGAACACCGTGAAGTTCGCTGGAACCATCGAGGAACTGCGCGCCCAGTACGGCGAGGAGAACTCGCTGTTCCTCTCCGCCGGAGACAACATCGGAGCATCACTCTTCGCCTCCTCGGTTGCACAGGACCAGCCAACCATCGACGTCCTCAACGCCCTCGACCTTCGCGCTTCGGCTGTCGGTAACCACGAGTTCGACGGCGGTTTCGCTGACCTGAGCGGCCGAGTGGCCGACGCCGCGGAGTTCCCGTACCTGGGCGCCAACGTGTACCAGAAGGGAACCACCACGCCTGCCCTGCAGGAGTACGAAATTGTGAACGTGGGCGGTATTGACGTTGCCATCATCGGTGCCGTCACCCAGGAAACACCTTCGCTGGTGAGCCCTGACGGAATCGCCGATCTCGACTTCGGCGATCCCGTCGAGGCCGTAAACCGCGTGGCGCAGCAGATCGAGGACCAGGACCTGGCCGACGTCATCATTGCCGAGTATCACGAGGGAGCCGGAGACGGCGCCGTCGAGGGTTCCACCATCGAGGCAGAGGTGGCCGCGGGAGGCGCGTTCGCTGACATCGTCACCGGCACCTCGCCGCTCGTCGACGCCATCTACACCGGCCACACGCACAAGCAGTACGCGTGGGATGCACCTGTACCTGGCGCTGAGGGCGAAACCCGTCCGATCATCCAGACCGGCTCCTACGGCGAGTTCATCGGCCACATCACCCTCACCGTGGATAACGCCACCGGTGAGGTCGAGTCGTATACGGCGCAGAATGTTGCACGCACGGCCACTGACCCGGCTGCGCTGGTAGCAACCTATCCGAGGGTCGCCGAGGTCAAGACGATTGTTGACGCGGCGCTCGCCGAAGCAGCAGTCATCGGCAACCAGCCCGTTGGATCCGTGACAGCGGACATCACTACAGCCTTCGTCAACGGCAAGCGTGATGACCGGACGTCCGAGTCAACGCTCGGCAACCTGATCGCTGACTCACTGCGGGACTCGCTCTCATCCGCTGAACGCGGCGGAGCCGAGATCGGTGTCATCAATCCCGGCGGCATGCGCAACGAGCTCTACTACGGTGAGGACGGCGTCATCACCTACGCCGAAGCGAATGCGGTACTGCCGTTCCTCAACAATCTGTGGACGGTCACCCTGACCGGTGAGCAGTTCATCACGATGCTGGAGCAGCAGTGGCAGCCGGAAGGCTCATCCCGGTCCTTCCTGGCGCTCGGGCTGTCGGACAACGTGTCCTACACCTATAATCCGGATCTTGCAGCCGGCTCCCGCATCACGTCGGTCACGATTGACGGCGCACCGCTGGACCCGGCTGCAGAGTACCGGATCGGCACCTTCAGTTTCCTGGCGCAGGGCGGCGATAACTTCACCGTCTTCCAGCAGGGAACCGACGTCCGTGACTCGGGACTTGTAGACCGCGACGCCTGGATCAGCTACATCGAGCAGAACAGCCCAC
Organism: Arthrobacter sp. Soil782; assembly: GCF_001428435.1. Classification (GTDB taxonomy): domain Bacteria; phylum Actinomycetota; class Actinomycetes; order Actinomycetales; family Micrococcaceae; genus Arthrobacter_D; species Arthrobacter_D parietis. The sequence goes on along the minus strand of NZ_LMSO01000001.1, from coordinate 1,461,875 downwards.
TGTCCCCGAGCTTCGATCGTCGCTCAGTGATCGTGAAGAATGCACCGGCCACCATCACGGCTGGTGACACTGTCACCTTCGACGTTGCAAAGCTGAACCTTACGTCGCTAGGCAGCCCGATCAACACCAGCGTGTCGGCGAGCTTCGTCGACGCCGCCGGCAAGGTCACCCAGCTGGGCACCACGCCCGTCACGGACGGCGCGGCGCAGGTCACGGTCACCGTTCCGGCAGCAACACCGGGAGCGGGGAGCATCGTTCTGGTGGCCAAGGAATCCGGCACGACGGTGACCCTTCCGGTCACCATCGAAGCGGTTGCCGGCGCGGAGTGCGTCGCCCCGGTCAAGCCGGAGCGCGGTCCTGGCGCCGGGCACCCGAACAGCTATGGCAAGGCCATGGCCGAGTACCGCAAGTGCCTTGCGGATGCCCGTCGCGGCTAGATTTCGTCGCGGCTACGGTTTTTCACGGCCTGTAAGGCCGTGGTGAACCAACGAAGAAGCGCTCCTTCGCATTGCGGAGGAGCGCTTCTTCGTTCAGCGCCATGGGTGTGCGAAGGCTCACGTCAATAACGGCACCCGTCAGGCAAGGATTGCGCGCGCGATGTCGTCGGCGTCCCGCAGCGTACGGCTGCCGGCATCGAGGGAGGCGCCGGCTTCCGCGGCGATCGCCGTCCCCCACTGCACGGAACTCAGCTGCAGGCCGAGGACATAGAGGTTCTCCTGCGCCAAACCATTGGCGCCGATTGCCCGGTACGGCGGCTTGCTGACATCGATTCCGGGAGACACTTCAGGCACACCGTCTTCCGACATCATGGTGCGCGCCCGGACCAGGCCGTCCTCCAGCAGCCGGCGAAGCAGGACCGACCGGTTCTGGGACACCCGATTAGCCGGCATCATCGCCTCGACGAGGACCCCGGCGTCGTACTTCCCGCCCTCCACCCAGGGCGAGGAAACAGTGAACCGGCCAAGCGCGGCATCCAGCTCAAACCGCGGCGCAGGGCCCGCAAAACGCACGATGCCGCTGCGAGCCAGTGCTGCCAGCTGCTCGATACGCAGGGCCGGCGGTCCGCTCGCAAGGCCCTCGACGAGCGGCTCGAACCAACCGCGCAGTTCGGCAGTCCACGACGCCTCGGTCAGCCCGCCGTCGGCCACGATCTCCTTGATGACGGATCGGCCGGCGTTCATGGCTCCAATCGCCATTTTCAATGGGTCATTCTCGCCGCGGTCGGAACCGGCGGCGTCCTCTTCCAGATAGTCCAGCACTGCACGGTTGTACTCCTCCTCAGAGGCGAACCGGTGCCGCCGGAAGGGACTGGCGAGCGACTCCAGGTCCAACCGGTCAGCGGGAGCCACTGTCCCGTCAAGGAGCTCCTCCAGCCGCCGGCGCCAGACCTGATCGGCATCATCCAGCACGTCCTGAAGCGAGGGAAGGAAAGCGTCCGGCAGACCGGCCGTGCGTGCCAGCGTGCCGTAGTAGGCCCAGACAGCATCCCGGTGCAGCAGCGGCCAAAGGTCGTGATCAAAACCAGGCTGGATTCCCTCAGCCGCGAAGCGGGAAGCGCGGGTGGGTGTGCAGTACCGGAGCTGGATGCTGCGCGGCACATAGCTGTCCAGCTTTGCCTTGGCACGGTAGGGGGTGCCACGACGCGACGCGGCGACCACCAGCGGCTCACGCCCGGAAGGATGATAGTCCAACGCCCGCCCTGCCGGCAGACCGCTGGATACGAAATTTCCGCCCCTGCCCTCCGTGAGGTGGGTGATGATGTCGAAGAAGTTCAGACCGAGCCCGCGCACCAGCACGGTTTTGCGGGCAGGCAACCGGTTCCAGTCGGCGTCTGCGGGTACGTTCGGCGGCCAGTACTGCAGGCCGAGCCGGGCCGCGCCGTCACGCAGTGCTTCCTGTTCAGGATTGAGTTGGGCGGGCAGATGGCCCAGCGCAAGCACGACGGCGTCACTGACCACCGCGCCGCCCCCGCTCAGCCTCACCCGGAAGCCCGCAGTCAACGGCTCCACATGCTGCGCCTCGGAGCGGTGAACCACCACCTTGAACCCCTCCCCAAGAGCCCCGGTCAGCGAGCTGTAGATCCACTCCAGGTAGCGGCCGTACAGGGCACGGCTCGGGAAATCAGCGAAGGTGAGTGACTGGAGTTCCTTCCGGTCATCGTCGCTGAGACGACTGTCCGGGGAGTCCACCATCCGCTGGCGCCAATGGTCGAAGGACACCGGAACAAGCGATGGCGCCCGTCCCGCGGCAGCCTCACCCACCGGCACTACCGTCGGAAACAGCGCCGGGGTGTTCATCAGGAAATGCCGTGACTGGTCCGTACGCCACACATGGCCCGGCCCCGGCTCGTAGGGCTCGACCAGGTGGACCGTGGTCCGCGGCCGGTTCCCCTCGGGCAGGGCGGCCCAGTTCGCTGCCAGGCGTTCGAGCACGGAGATACCACGCGGACCGGCGCCAATGATGGCTACCGTCACCGTCCGCGTTGTTTCCATCCGTCTAGATTATCGGCCACGCAGCATCCGCCGGTTCAACCGGATGTCCGGCGCATCCGGTCAGCTTCGTCCCACATAGGCGGCCAGGTGCTGGCCCGTGAGGGTGGAATCTCCGCCAGCCACAAGTTCTGCCGGCGTTCCCTCGAAAACGACCCTGCCGCCGTCGTGCCCGGCACCGGGACCAAGATCGATGATCCAGTCAGCGTGCGCCATCACTGCCTGATGGTGCTCGATGACCAGAACCGACTTCCCGGAGTCGACGAGGCGGTCCAGCAAACCGAGCAGCTGCTCGACGTCGGCCAGATGCAGACCGGTGGTCGGCTCATCGAGAACGTAGATGTCTCCCTTTTCGCCCATCTGGCTGGCCAGCTTCAGGCGTTGCCGCTCACCGCCGGAGAGCGTGGTGAGCGGTTGGCCGAGACTGAGGTAGCCAAGACCGACGTCGGCCAACCGGTCGAGGACCTTGTGCGCCGCCGGGGTGCGGGCATCACCCTCACCGAAGAACGCGGTGGCTTCCGACACGGGCATCGCAAGTACCTCGGCAATGTTCATTCCACCCAGGGTGTACTCCAGCACAGATGCCTGAAACCGCTTGCCCTCACAGTCCTCGCACGTGGATTCCATGGTGGCCATGACCCCCAGTTCGGTGTAGATAACGCCGGCGCCGTTGCAGGTGGGGCACGCGCCTTCCGAGTTGGAGCTGAACAGCGCGGGCTTGACCGCGTTCGCTTTGGCGAACGCCTTGCGGATGGGCTCAAGCAGGCCGGTGTACGTGGCGGGATTGCTTCTCCGCGATCCGCGGATGGCTCCCTGGTCGATAACCACGACGCCGTCCCGTTTGGCCACCGAGCCGTGGATCAGTGAGCTTTTGCCTGATCCGGCCACGCCGGTGACAACACACAGCACGCCGAGCGGAATGTCGACGTCCACGTTCTGCAGGTTGTGCGTCGACGCTCCCCTGACCTCCAGCGCCTTCGCCGCCGGGCGAACAGTGTCTTTGAGCCTGGCCCGGTCGTCGAGGTGGCGACCGGTGATGGTGTCGGATTTCCGCAGTCCCTCAACGGTTCCCTCGAAGCAGAGGGTCCCGCCCTTCGTGCCTGCTCCGGGTCCCAAATCGATGACGTGGTCGCCGATCGTGATGGTCTCCGGCTTGTGTTCAACGACGAGCACCGTGTTCCCTTTGTCCCGCAGCTGAAGCAGGAGCCGGTTCATCCGTTCGATGTCGTGCGGGTGGAGACCGATGCTGGGCTCGTCGAAAACGTAGGTGACGTCGGTGAGTGAGGAACCGAGGTGGCGAATCATCTTGGTCCGCTGCGCCTCGCCGCCGGAAAGCGTGCCAGCGGGCCGATCGAGCGAGAGGTAGCCCAGGCCGATGTCGGCGAAAGAATCGAGAAGGTGCTGCAGCCCCTTGAGGAGCGGCGCCACGGTGGGTTCTTTGAGATCGCGCAGCCAGTCGGCCAGGTCGCTGATCTGCATCGCGCAGAGCTCGGCGATGTTCCTGCCGTTGATTTTGGAGGAGAGCGCCTCCTTGGTGAGTCGTGTCCCTTTGCATTCCGGGCAGGTCTGGAACGTCACTGCGCGTTCGACGAACCGGCGTACGTGCGGCTGCATCGCCTCAGGGTCCTTGGAGAGCATCGACTTTTGGATCTTCGGGATGATGCCCTCGTAGGTGAGGTTGATTCCTTCGACCTTGATCTTGGTGGGCTCCGCGTACAGCATGGTGTCGAGCTGTTTCGCTGTGAACTTGGCGATCGGCTTGTTCATCGGCAATCCCATGCCCTCGAACAACCTGCCGTACCAGCCGTCCATCGAGTACCCGGGAACGGTCAGCGCGCCGTCGGCGAGCGTCTTCGCGTCGTCATACAGGGCCGTTCGATCGATGTCATTGACGTTGCCCATCCCCTCGCACCGCGGGCACATCCCACCCAGGTAGACGGCCTGGCTGACAACACTCTTTTCCACCCGGCCGCCCTTGTCTGTCGACATGACGCCACTCGCCTTGCGGGTTGGAACGTTGAAGGAGTAAGCGGTGGGCGGACCGACGTATGGGGATCCGAGCCTGCTGTAGAGGATGCGCAGCATGGCGTTGGCATCGGTGGCCGTACCGACGGTTGAGCGCGGATTGGCGCCCATCCGCTCCTGATCAACGATGATCGCGGTGGTGACCCCCTCGAGCAGATCGACGTCGGGACGCGCAAGCGTGGGCATGAATCCCTGCACGAAGGCGCTATAGGTTTCGTTGATCATCCGCTGTGACTCCGCGGCGATCGTGGCGAAGACCAGAGAGCTTTTGCCGGATCCCGAGACCCCCGTGAAAACGGTCAGCCGCCGTTTGGGGATTTCGACGCTGATGTCCCTCAGGTTGTTTTCTCGCGCACCCTGCACGCGGATCAGGTCATGGGTGTCGGCAATGTGCATGGCTCTATCCAATCAGGTAAGGCAAGCGATGGGCAGACCCTATTCATCAGGCAATGAGCACACACGAGGCAAGTTGCCTAAGATAACGGTATGACGTCCACCGTGCCTGAACCCATTCCTACCAGCGACGACGAATTCCTCTGGCTTGAGGATATCTACGGCGAAGAACCCCTCCAGTGGGTGCGCGGCCAGAACGCGGAGACGGAGGAGGTTCTGGTCAACGACGCCTTCCTCGAAGACGAACAGCGCCTTCTCGAGGTTCTTGACTCCTCCGACCGGATTCCGATGGTCGCCAAGCGCGGTGAGCACTACTACAACTTCTGGCGGGACAAGGAACACCCGAAAGGGCTCTGGCGGCGGACCACCTGGGACAGCTACCTCACCGATGCGCCGGAGTGGGACACGCTTCTCGACGTCGATGAGCTGGCGGCTGTGGAGGGTCAGGAGTGGGTTTGGGGCGGCGCGATGTTCCTGCGTCCGGCTAACGGCGATCCCTACCGGCGGGCCCTGATTGCCCTTTCACCGGACGGCGGGGACGCGCAGCGCTACCGCGAGTACGACCTCGCCGACCGCTCCTTCGTGAAGGGCGGCTTCGATATCCCGGTGGCAAAGAGCAGGATCAGCTGGGCCGGACCGGATGCGCTGCATGTCGGCACGGACTTCGGGCCGGGATCTATGACCACGAGCTCCTACCCCCGCACAGTGCGCACCCTTCGGCGTGGTGAACCGCTGGACGCTGCGCAGCTCTACTTCGAGATCCCTGAGAACTCGATGATGGCCGCAGTGGCCCATGATCAGACGCCGGGCTTCGAACGCGATATCGCCGCCCACATTATCGACTTCTACTCAAGCCGCACCTACCTGCGCCGCGAAGAGGAGTGGGTGCACATCGACGTCCCCGACGACGTCAACGTGTCGCTGCACCGCCAGTGGCTGCTGCTGCGGCCACGGACCGATTTCGAACTCGACGGCGTCACATACCGCGGAGGCTCGCTTCAGGCGGTCCTTCTGGAGGACTTCCTCGCCGGGCGCCGCGGACTGACAACCGTCTTCGAGCCGGATGCGCACACTGCCCTGCAGTCCTGGAGCTGGACGAGGGACTACCTCCTGCTCAACCTGCTCAGGGATGTTTCTTCGGAAATCCGCGTGCTCAACCCTGCCGATTCGTGGACGGCCGAACTGCTGGATGCCTGCCCGCCCCTGCACTCGGTGGATGCGTATGCGGTCGATGACGAGGACGACGACGCCGGTAACGACTACTGGCTGGTTGCCACCGGCTTCCTCACTCCCACTACGGTGGTGCGCGGCACCATCGGTGGAGCGCACGCGGAAGTGAAGGAGTCTCCGTCGTACTTTGATGAGTCCTCCTTCACCGTCTCGCAGCACTTCGCGCAATCGAGTGACGGCACCCGGGTTCCCTACTTCCAGGTGGCGTCCAAGGACCTGGTGCTCGACGGCGGCAACCCTACGCTGCTCTCCGGCTACGGAGGATTTGAACATGCCATGACACCCGCGTACAGCGGAGTGACCGGGCGCGGCTGGCTGGAGCGCCGGACCGAGGACGGCCGGTCCGGTGTGTACGTGCTGGCCAATATCCGGGGCGGCGGCGAGTATGGGCCAGCATGGCACCAGGCGGCGCTGCACGCCAACCGGCACCGGGCCTACGAGGATTTCGCCGCGATCGCCCAGGATCTGGTGGACCGCGGAGTGACCCGGCCGGAGCTGCTCGGCTGCACGGGCAGGAGCAACGGCGGGTTGCTGGTGGGCAACATGCTCACCAAATACCCGCACCTCTTCGGCGCCATCTCGTGTGGTGTCCCCCTGCTGGACATGAAGCGGTACACCAAACTCTCCGCGGGCTACTCGTGGATTGCCGAGTACGGCGATCCGGACAAGCCGGAGCAGTGGGAGTACGTTCAGACGTTCTCGCCGTATCACCGGCTGCAGGAGGGGACGGCGTACCCGAAGACCCTGATCTGGACCGCTACGAGCGATGATCGGGTGGGCCCGGTGCAGGCACGGAAGATGGCCGCCCGGATGAAGGCGCTCGGGGTGAAGAACGTCTGGTTCCACGAGGCGCTCGAGGGCGGGCATGCCGGAGCCTCTGATAACCGCCAGGCGGCGCGCATGCACGCCATGTCCCACGAGTTTGTGTGGAAAGCGCTGACGGGCAAGCTGTAGGGCCCGCGTTATTTTGCTCTTGCCCTGAGGTTCTGGGTAGTCTTGGGTGGCTAGTAATAGCTGCTGGAGACGTGCCAGAGCGGCCGAATGGGCTTCACTGCTAATGAAGTGTGGGCCTAAAGCCTACCGGGGGTTCAAATCCCCCCGTCTCCGCGTTTCGAAAAGGCGCCCCGGTCCTGGACCGGGGCGCCTTTTCCTTTACACGAACGTATCTGCTGAACGGTTAGGCCTTCAGTGCGAGGACAAAGGGAAGCACCTCCTGGGCGCCTGCCTGCCTCAGTGCCCTTCCGGCGACTGTGAGGCTCCACCGGCTGTCCGCCAGATCATCGACCAGCAGCACCGGCCCGGGATTGGCCGCGAACCAGGCACGGCCTTCGTCCGGTACCGCAAACCTCTCCCACACCGCTGCGAGGCGGAACGCACTGTTGCCGCCGGAGCTACCGCTCGGCCAGCCCTGCGGCAGTTGAAGTGCCCCCAGGTAAGGGATCCGGCCCACGCCGGCCAGGCTTTCGGCGAGCGAACGGATCAGCAGAGCGCGCCGTCGTGATGGCATGCTGACCACCGCCACCGGTCGGGTGTCCCACTGCCATTCTGCGAGCACCCGCACACAGGCCTGCACGGCTGCCGGGTCCAGCGCGGCGTCGTCGGATGAGTCCGCAAGGAGTTCCCTTACCCGGTTCCCCCAGCCGAGGTCAGTCATGCGTGCGAGTGCACGTCCGGCGGAGACCTGCTGGTCCGCGGGGACGCGGCCCTTGACGGGGACACCGAGCTTGTCCATCCCGGATGGCCATTGGCTCCTGGGTTCCAGAAGGACACCGACCCTGCCGAGCGCGCTGGCGGCACTCTCCGAGGCGTCGTGTGACACTTCGTCCGAGAACCAGGACCCGGCACAGTTGTCGCAGCGGCCGCAGGGCGCAGCCAGCGGATCATCGAGCGCGGCAGCGAGGAATTCCATCCGGCAGCCACTGGTATTTTCATAGTCGAGCATTGAGTTCTGCTCTTGCACACGAGCTGCCGAAATGCGCGAATACCGCTCGCGGTCATACTCCCAGGGCCTCCCGGTGGCCTGCCAACCTCCGGTCACCTTCTGCACCGCACCGTCCACGTCAAGCACCTTCAGGAGAAGCTCGAGCGGCGATCGCCGCACGTCCACCCGGGCTTCGAGGGCCGGCGTGGAGAGCACCGTTCCTCCTGCCAGTTCCGCCAGGATCCGCTGCGCCTTGTCCTCGGCGGGCATGGACGAGGTGGCGAAGTACTCCCAGATTTCGCGGTCCTCATTTCCTGGAAGCAGCAGCACATCCGCGTTGGGGGTTCCTCGGCCGGCGCGGCCCACTTGCTGGTAATAGGCGACCGGAGAGGACGGCGCGCCAAGGTGCACCACGAACCCGAGATCGGGTTTGTCGAAGCCCATGCCGAGGGCACTCGTGGCAATCAATGACTTCACCTCGTTGTTCTTGAGTGCCTTCTCCGCCGCTTCTCGATCCGCCGGGTCTGTTCGGCCGGTGTAGGCCAGCACGGAATGGCCGCTCTCGCGCAGGAGGCGTGCAGTGTCTTCAGCTGCAGAGACGGTGAGGGTGTAGATAATCCCGCTTCCAGGCAGATCATTCAGGTGGGTCAGGAGCCACGCGAGCCGTGAGCGGGGGCTCGGAAGGCGCAGCACACCGAGCCGCAGCGACTTACGGGCAAGTTCTCCGCGCAGTGTGTAGACAGCAGTTCCATCGGTGCCGAGCTGATCTTCGACGTCCTTGACCACGCGGGAGTTGGCGGTGGCCGTGGTTGCAAGCACGGGCACACCCTGCGGCAGCGTGGTGATGAGATCGCGGAGGCGCCGGTAGTCCGGCCGGAAATCATGCCCCCAGTCGGAAATGCAGTGTGCCTCGTCAATCACCAGCAGCCCGGTGCGACGGATAAGTTCCGGCAGCTGGTTCTCGCGGAAGGCCGGGTTATTCAGCCGCTCCGGGGACACCAGGAGCACGTCCAGTTGGTCCGCGTCGAGCCGGGCGGTGATTTCCTGCCACTCGGTTTGGTTTGCCGAATTGATGGCAGCGGCCCGAACACCAGCCCGCTCGGCGGCAGCCACCTGGTCCCGCATCAGCGCGAGCAGCGGAGACACGATGAGGGTGGGTCCCGCACCCGTGGCGCGCAGCAGCAGGCTCGCAACGAAGTACACGGCGGATTTCCCCCACCCGGTGCGCTGCACCACCAGGGCCCGGCGCCCACCACTGACCAGCGCCTCGATAGCCTCGAACTGGCCCTCATGAAATGCGGCGTCCTCGCGCCCCACGAGTGATCGAAGAATCGCGAGCGCCTGCTGGTGGAGGGTGGTTGTTTCAGCCATGCGCCCCAGTATGGCAGTTGGTACTGACGCATTCGGCGGGCTTCGGCGCAGTGTGGACAACCGTCGTCGTCCATTACTCCCCAGCCTCCGGACGGCCGAAGCCAAGCGGTTAGACTTTCCAGCGTGAACACAACCATCGATCTGTCCGCATCGTTCAAGGCCTATGACGTACGAGGGATCGTCGGTGAGACCATCACCACGGAGTCCGTCCGGGCAGTGGGCGCCGCCTTCGTTGATGTGCTGAAGCTGTCCGGGGAAACCGTCCTGGTTGGCGGCGACATGCGCCCCTCCTCGCCGGAGTTTTCCGACGCCTTCGCGGAAGGCGCTACCACCCGCGGCGCAGATGTGGTGTTCCTCGGTCTGATCTCCACTGATGAGCTCTACTACGCCAGCGGCAGGTACAACGCCGCAGGCGTCACCTTCACAGCCAGTCACAATCCCGCCCAGTACAACGGCATGAAGATGTCCCGCCCCGGCGCAGTCCCGGTGTCCTCCGAGACGGGCCTTGCGGAGATCCGGGAGCTGGCGGAGAAGTACCTTGCTGAAGGCACCATTCCGGCAGGCGAGCGGCGTGGCTCCACTTCCTCACGGGATGTACTGAAGGATTACGCCGAGTATCTGCGTTCGCTGGTGGATCTCTCGGACAGCCGCCCAATGAAGGTTGTTGTGGATGCAGGTAACGGCATGGCAGGGCTCACTACTCCGGCAGTGCTTGGGGCCGAGTATCTGGACGCTTTGCCGTTCGAGATCATTCCGCTCTACTTCGAGCTGGACGGCACCTTCCCCAACCATCCCGCCAATCCCCTCGAGCCGGAAAACCTCCGCGACCTGCAGCAGGCAGTGGTCAGTAACGGCGCGGACATCGGGCTCGCTTTCGACGGGGACGCGGACCGGTGCTTTGTCATCGATGAGCAGGGCAACCCGGTTTCGCCCAGCGCAATCACGGGCATGGTGGCGCGCAGGGAGATCCGCCGTGCGCAGGCTGCCGGCGAGCAGGAACCCGTGATCATCCACAACCTGATCACCTCACGCGCCGTGCCGGAACTAGTTCGCGCAGAGGGCGGCCGGCCGGTGCGCACGCGCGTGGGCCACTCCTTCATCAAGGCCGTCATGGCCGAGGAGGGCGCGGTCTTCGGCGGGGAACACTCGGCTCACTACTACTTCCGTGAGTTCTGGAACGCAGACACCGGAATGCTCGCGGCCATGCACGTGCTCGCCGCGCTCGGTGAACAGGGTCAGCCGCTGTCCGAGCTCGGCCGTGAATACGAGCCCTACTTCGCCTCCGGCGAGATCAACACACGGCTCGACGACGTCGCCGCCGCGACCGCGCGCGTCCGGCAGGAATTCGAGAACGACGGCGTCACGGTGGACGAGGTTGATGGCCTCACCTTTACTGCCGATGACGGCTCCTGGTGGTTCAACCTCCGGGCGTCCAATACGGAGCCGTTCCTGAGGCTCAACGCGGAAGCCGAGAAGCCTGAGACCCTTGAAAGCCTCACCACTGCGGTTCTCGAGCAGATCCGCCAGTAGAGAAGTATCTTCAAGGCAGCGCGGCCGGCTCCGCCGCTGGGCAGAACCGGCCACGCTGTTGCGTATTACCCGCCGCTAGACCGCGAAACGCTCCTTCAAACGCTGCAGTTCCCCGGAAAGCGCCGAGGGCAATGACTCCCCGAACCGCTGGTACCACTGCTCGATGCCCTCCAGCTCGGCAGCCCACTCGTCAGCATCCACCCGGACCGCCTGCTCAACGTCAGCGGCGGTGAGGTCCAGGCCGGTGAGATCGATCGCGTCCGGCGCCGGCACGTACCCGATCGGGGTCTCAACGGCATCGGCCTGGCCCTCGAGCCGTTCGATGATCCACTTGAGCACCCGTGAGTTGTCACCGAAGCCCGGCCACGCAAAGCCGCCGTCCGCCGTGCGGCGGAACCAGTTCACGAGGAAGATCTTCGGCAATCGCGTCTGGTCTGCCTGGCCGCTGACTTTCAGCCAGTGGCTGAGGTAATCACCGGCGTCGTAACCAATGAAGGGCAGCATCGCCATTGGATCGCGGCGCACCCTGCCAACCGCTCCGGCAGCGGCGGCCGTGGTCTCCGAGGACAGGGTGGAGCCCATGAAGATGCCGTTGGTCCAGTCGCGTGACTGCGTCACGAGGGGGACGGTGGTCTTTCGCCGACCTCCGAAGAGAATCGCCGACAGTTCAACGCCCTCAGGGTCGTTGAATTCTTCGGCAAGCATGTCGATCTGGTCGATCGGCGTGCAGAATCGGGCATTGGGATGGGCAGCCGGGTTGTCCGAGGAGGGCGTCCAGTCGTTGCCCTGCCAGTCCATCAGGTGTGCAGGCACGTCCTCGGTCATGCCCTCCCACCAGACACCGCCGTCGTCAGTCAATGCAACATTGGTGAACACGGAATTGCCCTTGGCGATGGCACGCATGGCGTTGGGATTCGTGTCCCAACCGGTGCCCGGCGCCACGCCGAACAGGCCAGTCTCCGGATTCACGGCACGCAGTTCTCCCTCTTTCCCGAAACGCATCCACGTGATGTCATCTCCGAGCGTCTCGACTTTCCAGCCCTCAATGGTCGGGTCGAGCAGGGCGAGGTTCGTCTTGCCACAAGCGGACGGGAAGGCTGCGGAAACGTAGTACGTCTTGTTCTCCGGAGAAGTGAGCTTCAGGATGAGCATGTGCTCAGCGAGCCAGCCCTCGTCCCGGGCCATCACCGAAGCAATGCGCAGGGCATAGCACTTCTTGCCGAGCAAAGCGTTTCCACCGTAACCGGATCCGAAGGACCAGATTGAGCGCTCCTCCGGGAAGTGCACAATCCACTTTTCCTCGTTGCACGGCCACGCGACGTCCTGCTGCCCGGATTCCAGCGGCGCACCTACGGAATGAAGGGCCGGGACAAACTCGGCATTGAGTTCGGTCAGCCGGTCCAAGACGTCGGCACCGATGGTCGCCATGATGCGCATGGAGGTCACTACATAGGCGCTGTCCGTGATCTCGACGCCGAACTTCGGGCTCTGCGCATCGAGGTGGCCCATGACGAAGGGGATTACATACATGGTCCTGCCGCGCATGGAGCCGGCGAACAGGCCGCGCAGCTTCTCCTTCATCTTGTCCGGGTCCATCCAGTTGTTGGTGAATCCGGCGTCCCGCTCGTTTTGCGAGCAGATGAAGGTCTGCTCCTCGACCCGGGCAACATCGGCCGGGTCGGAGAACGCTGCGAAAGAGTTGGGGAAGAGCTCGGGATTGAGGCGCTTGAAGGTGCCTGCGGAGACCAGCTCATCGCTGAGCTGTGCGTTCTCCTCAGCGGATCCGTTGACCCAATACACCCGGTTCGGCTGCGTCAGCGCGGCAGTCTCCTCGACCCAGGCCAGCAGTTCCTGGTGAGTTGTAGGTGCAGCCATTACTGCATCGTGCTCAGTCGCTCGGTCAGCAAGCAACGGCTGCCGCACAGAATCGCCCATGTCTCGTCCCTTCGTTGGGTGGGTGGTGTGTATTGATGCTAGGGGCGGTATCGGCGCGGATTTCCGCCGTCGGAGGCGTACTGTTGGCCCTGCGAACGCGGCGATCCGCACAAGTACGCGGTTTCACCTAACTCCTCACCCTGCTTAGTGTGATAAACGTCACGTAGACCGGTCTAACCTACTCCACGGTAGTAATCGAACACTTTCGCCAATTAGCATTAGGTTCCGAATGGCTGTAAAGTTATCTACGGCCAAACGGCCATGGAAAAGTCATTCACAACGGCTTTGACTGCGTGCGTAGCTCAACGGATAGAGCATCTGACTACGGATCAGAAGGTTGGGGGTTCGAATCCCTTCGCGCGCACCACTAAACAAACCGCTCCGGGCAACCGGGGCGGTTTTGGTTTAACCTCTCCCGTTCCCCGGAGCTTGCCCCACCGCATCTCCGGTGCCAAGCTCAGGACCATGAGTGCTGAGCAGACCACCGACGTCATTGTTATCGGAGCCGGCGCGGTGGGCGAGAATGCTGCCGCCCGTGTGATTCAGGGAGGGCTCTCCGCCACCCTCGTCGAGTCGGAACTGGTGGGCGGCGAGTGTTCCTACTGGGCCTGCATGCCGTCGAAGGCACTGCTGCGGCCGGGTTCCGCCCTGCACTCCGCGCGCGCGGTCGCAGGCTCACGTGAGGCAGTCACCGGCACACTTGATGCCCAGCAGGTACTGGCCCGCCGCGACGAATTCACCTCGCACTGGGATGATTCCTCGCAGGTCGAATGGGTGAAGAAGACGGGGATCACACTGATCCGCGGCCGCGCCCGCCTCACCGGCGAGCGTCGGATCGAGGTGACCAGCGACGACGGCGCCACCACCCTGGTTGCGCGCCACGCCGTCGTTCTCGCTACCGGATCCACACCGACCATTCCTCCCATCGACGGTCTCGACGCCCTCAACTTCTGGGGCACGCGGGAAGCAACGTCCGCCAAGGAAGTGCCGGAATCGCTCACAGTGCTGGGCGGCGGAGTTGCAGGTGCAGAACTGGCGCAGGCCTACGCCCGGCTTGGTTCAGCGGTCACCCTGATCGCCCGGAGTGGGCTGCTGGGCAGCTACCCGGAACCCGCGGCGTGGCTGGTGCAGCAGGGCCTGAAGCACGACGGCGTCACCCTCCACCTGAACACCGGTACGGAATCAGTTGCGTACGACGCCGGCCGCTTCCGTGTGAGCCTCGCCGGCGGAACCGTCGTGGAGTCAGAAAAACTGCTCGTCTCCACCGGGCGCCATCCTGCCCTGACAGGGCTGGGTCTCGAGGAACTTGGGCTCGGACCACGGCGGCTGGACACTGATGACTCCGGCCAGGTCAACGGCCATCCCTGGCTCTACGCAGTGGGCGACGCCGCCGGGAAAGTGCTCCTCACCCATCAGGGCAAATACGAGGCCCGGATGACCGGGGATGCGATCGTTGCCCGCGCGAAGGGCGAGCTGCAGGGGCCGCCGGAAAGGTGGGGGCCGTTTGCAGCCACCGCGGATTCGTACGCCGTCCCTCAGGTTGTCTTCACCGATCCGGAAATCGCCATGGCGGGCCGGACACTCGAGACAGCACGCAAGGACGGGCTGAACGTCAGCGAGACGTCATTGGAGCTGTCGGTTGCCGGATCTTCCCTCCACGCCGACGGCTATGCGGGCTGGGCGCAGATGGTGGTGGACGAGGAACGGAAGGTTCTGGTGGGCGTGACCTTCGCCGGGCCGGATGTCGCCGAGCTCCTGCACGCTGCGACCATCGCCATTGCCGGTGAGGTTCCGTTGCACCGCCTCTGGCACGCCGTGCCCGCGTACCCAACGATCAGCGAAGTGTGGCTCCGGCTGCTTGAGAAGTACGGGCTTTAAGCGCGGCGGACCACGAAGTTGCTCACCTCGGCGTCACGCCCGTCCAGTTCCCCCCACTGCGAGGCATGACTGAGGACGGTGAGTCCCGCCGTCGGATAGTGGCTGGCAAGGTCAACCACAGCGTCCTCATCGGAGTCCACAGACGCGAGCCGCATGGCGAGGTTCTGGATGCCGGGCAGGTGCCCGATCACCAGGACGCTTGTTGCGGTGTCCGGCACCTGGTTGATCACCGCGAGTATCTCCGTGGCCGTTGCCGCATACAGTTTCGGCTCGAGCCGGGGAGTCGGAGCCTTCTCCCCCAGCTCCTGGCACACCCAGATGCAGGTCTGGCGCGCGCGTAGTGCGCTGGACGTCAGAATGAGGTCCGGCAGGGCGTCGTGCTCCACCATCCACCGCCCAATCAGTGGCGCGTCCCGGTGTCCCCGTCCGCTCAGGGGCCGCTCATGGTCCGGCACATCCGAATGCCAGTCCGACTTCGCGTGCCGCAGGAGCATCAGGCGCTTCAGATGGTGGGAGGACATTCCCTCACCCTACTTGGAAAGCGGCACCTTAGATGGAGTACTCCGGAGCAGCCCACACCACAACTTCAGGGTGCTCATAGAAGCGGTAACCCTGCCCGCGAACCGTGCGCACCGTGTTGGCCAGACGGCCAAGCTTCGAGCGCAGGCGGCGGATGTGCACGTCAATGGTGCGCTCATTCGGAACCTCATCGGCATTGCGCCACAACCCGCTGAGCAGTTCCTCGCGGCCAACTGTCCGCGAGGCATTCTCGACCAGGTAGTTAAGGAGTTCGAACTCCTTGAAGGTCAGGTTCAGAATGTCACCGTCGAGGTGCACCTCGCGCCGGGACAGGTCAATCAGCACTCCGGTGGGACGTGGAGCCGGAGGAGGTGTGGGCTGCTGTTCGGTGCGCTGACGGCGGTTCACCGTAGGGTCACCCAGCGCCTGCCGGACAACATCAATATCGGTGCCGACGGCGTCTGCCGGAGCAAGCGCGACGGCGGCGTGGCTCTGTGCGCCGGGGACGAGTGTGCGGACGTAGGCCCGCACGTCCTGTGCCAGCTTGCTCAGCGTGGTGTCATTCTCGGCAGCGGTGTCCTCGTCCAGTGCAACGTAGAGAACGAATCCACGGGCGGTGGTGTCTGCCGTTACGGCCTGCGGTCCGGGAATCCCGTTGGGAGTGACCACCGGGACCGGCGCAGTGATGGGGTTGGCAGAGTCAGCAGGTGTAGGCACAGGCTTCAACTGTCCGTAGGCCGGCGCATACGAGGGTGCGGCCGGTTGGCTGTAGGTCGGAAACCCCGGGCGCTGCCCGTAAGTCTGGCGCTGAATACTCGCGCGGTTTTGTGCGTTGCGGAGGGAAATGTGGACGTATCCGGAAGAAACGGTCATGTTCAAACAACCTCATGGTGAATCGCCGTCATCACGGCTCGAATGCAGGGGTGTGCCCGGTCGAGATGGAGCTTCTGTGGAGCCCGCCGTTGGGCTAGGGAATGCGTAAGAGGGTGGGGTAAACCGTTACGCGCACATTCGACAGCAGCGAGATTCCTGCGCGGACATGATGCCCGGGGAATAAGCTGCGGCTGCAGATGCTGCTGAGTTGGTGTTCACAATCCGAATTATTACACGTAACAATCAGCTACGCACAAGTAACAATGGTAGGGCGTCCGCATGGTGGACGCTTCGAGTGAAGACAAAATGTCAAACCATCAGCCTCGTTGCGTGGCGTTTGAAGACGAAAAGGTGGCGAGCGCATCTCAGAGCGGGATATTGTCCAGAGAACCTCTGGATGTCCGGAAGTGCTCAAGGGTGAGCGCCCGGATAGTGGACGATCGAGCCAGCTAGCCGACGACGCCGTAGAGGCGGTCGCCTGCGTCACCGAGGCCAGGCACGATGTAGGCGTTTTCATTCAGTTTCTCGTCGATGGAGGCGAGGACGATGGTGACGTTTTTGCCCTCCAGTTCCTGCTTGAGGACCTCGAGTCCCTCGGGCGCGGCAAGGAGGCAGATGCAGGTGACATCAGCTGCACCGCGGCGGAACAGAAACTTGATGGCCTCACGGAGGGTTCCTCCCGTAGCCAGCATGGGATCGAGCACGAACACCTGCCGGCCCGTGAGGTCATCAGGGAGCCGTTCAGCGTAAGTGATGGCCTCGAGGGTCTCCTCATTCCGTGCCATCCCCAAAAAACCGACTTCCGCGGTGGGCACGAGGCGGGTCATTCCCTCTAGCATGCCCAGACCTGCGCGGAGAATGGGAACGACGAGGGGCGTCGGCTTGACCAGGCCGGTTCCGACCGTTGTGGTGACAGGAGTCTCGATCTGCACCGGCTCAACGCGCACATCCCGGGTGGCCTCATACGCGAGCAGTGTCACCAGTTCCTCCGTGAGTAACCGGAAGACCGGAGACGGAGTGTTCTTGTCCCTCAGGACCGTCAATTTATGGGACACCAGGGGATGGTCCACTACCAGAACGCGCATTGCTCAAAAGTATCATTGGCACATGTCCAGCCACCGCGCCCCCGCAAAGCGGGACCATGCCGCGTGGATGCAGCTGGCGCTGGCCGCCGCCCGGCACGCGGGTGAGACGGCGGACGTGCCGATTGGCGCCGTCGTCGTCGGTCCTGATGGAACAGTGCTGGGCACCGGCTGGAATGAGCGTGAGGCAACCGGCGATCCCACCGCCCACGCGGAAGTACTGGCCATCCGGCGGGCGGCTGCCGTGCTGGGCGCCTGGCGGCTGGCAGACTGCACGCTGGTGGTAACGCTCGAGCCGTGTTCGATGTGCGCGGGCGCAAGCGTGCTTGCGCGGATTCCCCGCGTGGTCTTCGGCGCCTGGGATGAGAAGGCGGGTGCTGCCGGGTCAGTGTTTGATGTGCTGCGTGAACGCCGGCTGAACCACTGGACCGAAGTTTTCCCCGGGGTCCGCGAGGACGAGTGCGCAGCCCTGTTGAAGGAGTTCTTCGCCGCCCGGAGGGGATGACGTAGGGTGATTGCTAAGTGTACTTACCAATCGCGCACCGAGATAAGGAGCAGGAATGAATTCTCAACAGGACGGCATGAAGGAACTCAGGAAGATTGTGAAGGACGCTGATATCGCGATCCTCACCACTGTGAACGCCCAGGGCCAGCTTGTGAGCCGGCCGCTCGCGGTGCAGGAGGCAGAGTTCGACGGCGACCTGTGGTTCTTCACGGAGGACCCCTCCCCGAAGGCGGATGAAATCCGCGCCAACCCACAGGTGAACGTGTCCATCAGCAGCGGCAAGGGCTATCTGTCCGTAGCGGGGACGGCCACGCTGACGAAGGACCGCGCCAAGATTGATGAGCTGTGGAGTTCTTCGGTCGAGCCGTGGTTCGACGGCAAGGATGATCCGTCCGTTGCCCTGATCAAGGTGGACGCCGACACCGCCGAATACTGGTCGCTTGATACACCACGAGTGGTTGCGGCTTTCGAGATTGCCAAGGGGATGGTTACCGGCGAGCGCCCTGATTCGGGGAAGAACGACGTCGTCGACCTCTAGCGTCCGCCGTTTTGGGCACAGAGTCACTCAGCCGGTAAAGTGTTGGCGTTGGTGACGTGTCCGAGCGGCCGAAGGTGCAACACTCGAAATGTTGTTTGGTGTAAAAGCCAACGTGGGTTCAAATCCCACCGTCACCGCCAACTGAAAACCCCTGCTTCCCTTCTGTGCAACGGGAGGCAGGGGTTTCGTTTTACCCAAAAGCGGGCATCTGCGTTAGTGCTCGGTGTCCGCAGCAGCAGTCTTCCTGGCGTCCTTCTCGGCGCGCAGGGCCTCCGCGTCATGCTGCTCCTCGGCCTTCTCCTGGTGGATGACCTCGGCCAGCAGCTTCTCCATCTCCTTGGCCACTCCGGCGGCTGAGGCCGGGTTCTGGCCGGTCACCAAACGGTCGTCGACGATGACCTTCTCAGCGAAGACCTCCGCGGAGACGTGGGTGGCGCCCTGTTCCTCAAGTCGATCCGCCAGGAAGAACGGGATGACTTTGTCCTTCCCTGCTGCGACCTCCTCGTCGTTGGTGAAGGCGGCCACCTCCCGGCCCTCGACGAGGCGGAACCCGTTCTCCAGTTCCACGTTCAGCAGGCCGGCCGGTCCATGGCAGACCGCGCCAACCACG
This sequence comes from Arthrobacter sp. Soil782, assembly GCF_001428435.1. Taxonomy (GTDB): domain Bacteria; phylum Actinomycetota; class Actinomycetes; order Actinomycetales; family Micrococcaceae; genus Arthrobacter_D; species Arthrobacter_D parietis. Next base: position 1,442,976 of record NZ_LMSO01000001.1, on the reverse strand, counting down.
CCGCCGGAGTTGTAGATGCTGGCCACCAGGTTCTGCAAGCCTTCGCTGTCCGGGAAGTCCCACATGGTGCCGTGGCCGCCCACGAGGTAGACGGCGTCGTACTGGTCGGGATCAACGACGTCGACACGGGCAGTGTTATAGAGCCCGGCACGCGTGACCTCGTCCTCGGTGAAGGCGACCTGAATGGGATCATCCGTGTCCACCTCGTCGCGCGGGGGCTGGCCGCCCTTGATGGACGCAAAGTCGACAAAGTGCCCGGAATCCTTGAAGACTTTCCAGGGATGTGCAGCCTCCGCGACGTTGTAGCCGGTCTCCTCTCCCGTGTCGCTGATCTCGGAAACGCTGGTCAGTACCATGAGAATTTTCTTCATGAAGTGCTCCTTTTCGTCCAACCGGTTGCGCCAGGAAACCTTTACGGCAATGGTGGGTACTAAGACTACTGACAATCCAAGGAGGACTCATCCATGTCCAGCGATATCAATCTCAAGGCACAGGAAAAGCTCGGCTCCATCATCGCTGCCCGGGAGGTGGACCGGCTGGATGAAGTGTTTGCGCAGGACGTCGTTGACCATGACCCCGCGCCGGACGCCGCTCCGGGTGTCCGCGGCATTATCGACTTCTGGGTTGACTTCCTGAACGCCTTCCCGGACCTCGAGCTTAATCCTGAAGTGTTGATGGCAGACGAAGACAAGGTCACCGTAGTACTGACTCTCGCTGGGACACACCAGGGTCCTTTTCAGGGTATTGAACCGACCGGACGCAGCATCCGCATCCGCGGAATCCAGGTGGCCCGCTTCGAGAACGGGTTGATCGTGGAACGCTGGGGCTGCTCCGACGAGGCAGGTATCCTCAAGCAGCTCGGCGTTGCATAGGTCGCATCTGAGTACATCGGGGCAGCAGCCATCATGCCCTGTGCGGCACTATGGCTGCTGACTCGCTTCGCGTCGGCATTAGCGTTGGACCATGGCATTACGCGCGCTGGCCGTCGGCCGGAAACACGAACCCTGGGTCGCCGAAGGCATTGCCCGCTACGAGAAGCGGCTGAAGAAGCCCTTTGACCTGTCCTGGCAACTCCTCCCGCATTCTGCCCGCGAAGGCGACGCAGCCCGTGACGAGGAGTCGGCACGCCTCCTCGAACGGCTGGGCGGGAAGAACGCCACCGACTACGTCTTCCTGCTCGATGAGCGGGGCAAAGCCGTGGACTCCCCCACACTCGCTGCCCGCCTCCAGCAGCCCCTCGACAACTCCCGCAACGTCACGCTGATCATCGGCGGAGCGTACGGCGTCAATCCTGAAGTGCACCGGCGCGCCGACTTCGTCTGGTCCCTCTCACCGCTCGTCTTCCCGCACCAACTGGTCCGGCTCATCCTGGCTGAGCAGCTCTACCGGTCCCAGGAAATTGCAGGGCGCCGACCGTACCATCACGAGTAGCCGCCCTGCCCACCACGAGCGGTAGGACCGAGCCAAAGCGTCAGCGGCAGCGAATAGAGTAGGAAGAACCTACTACTTCTACAGGAAGTAGAACGGCATCGCGGAAGGAGGAGACTGATGGCCAGCACGCACGCGCGCCTCGTACGCGCGATTGCCACCGCCGTCGTTATCTTCTTTCTTGCCGCAGGCGCTCACCTTGCCGGTGGAGCGGCGCTTCCCAGCCCGCTAATCCTCGGCACGCTTGCGGTCACCACGCTGCTCGCGGTGACCATCCTTTCGCGGAAGAAATTGCCACTTCCCGCCGTACTCGGCATCCTCGGCGCCGGTCAGCTAATGCTTCACCAGGCGTTCACAACGCTTACGACGACGGCGGCCTGCGTCCCTGCCTCCAGCGTGCACTTCGGTCCGCAACAGGTTCACTGCGCACCCGCCGGCGGCATGGAACACGCGCATGCCTTCTCCATGTTCGACAGCCCGCTCATGCTGGCGACGCACGCCGGCGCTGTCATCGTCACCTCGCTGATGCTCTATCACGGGGAAGCGGCACTGGAACTGGCAGTGCAATGGCTGCGGCCGCTTGCCGCACTGCCACGGCTGGTGACTTTCCCGCCGCTGGCCGATCTCCCGGTCATTCCCGCAGCTCCCGTCCACGACTACCTCCAGCCGCTGCTCACCATGAGGCCGCTGCGTGGCCCACCCCTGTCCACCTCTCACTAGCCAACACCGGCGCCGTACCAGCGCCCTTTCCACACTTCAGCTTGTCCCTGAACAAGCACCTTCGAGAGGTAACACCATGAAAACTTCAATTCGCCGTACCCTGACCGCAGCCGCCGCAACCACCGGCCTTATGGGCCTCGGACTAGCCGGCGCCGCAGCGCACGTCACCATCACCCCTGACACCACGGCGGCGGGCGCCCATGCCCTGCTCACTGTGTCGTTCTCGCATGACTGCGAGGGTTCGCCCACCAACAAGCTCACCATCTCCCTGCCGGAGCCCCTGGTGGATGCCAAGCCGGAAATCGTTCCCGGGTGGACGGTGGAGAAGGTAACCGAGACGCTCGATGAGCCGCTGACACTGGATAACGGAAGCAGCGTGACCGAGCGCGTCGGGCAGATCGTATACACAGCCGAGACCCCTGTGCAGGACGGCTACCTGCAGCAGTTCGACATATCGGTTCAGCTGCCGGAGCGCGAGGGTGAAACGCTTGCGTTCCCCGTCCTGCAGAGCTGTGTGGAGGGAGAGACCGACTGGGCGGAAATCCCCGCTGAGGGCGAGGATCCGCACAGCCTCGAGGCACCCGCACCCACCATCACGCTGACCGGAGCCGAGGAGCGCGGCCACGCTGAGGAAGCGGCAACGGAAACCACCGCCGAAGAAGCTGATCTGGAAAGCGCCTCCGCCAGCAATGACTCCTCCGGCGCCTCCACCGTTGGCTACGTAGGACTTGGAGCCGGCTTGCTCGGGCTGATCGCCGGCGTCACCGCCCTTCTGCGCACGCGCAACGCCAAGGCGTAACGGCCTAACGTTCCCTGCCTCAATCGGCCACGCGCCGTCGCGGCTGTTTGACGCAGGGAACGTTCCCCACAAGGGTGGGTTCATGACCACCCGCGTACCCGCTTCCCGTCTGCTCGCCGCCACCGTCGCACTTGGAACGCTCGCCCTGACGGGTTGCGCCTCCGGCGAGCCGGCCGAAGAGGCCGGTCCGGCGTCGTCGGCCAGCGCGGAGCCGCCGACGGCAGAGGCTGAGCCGACGCCTTCGCAATCGACCTCTGGATCCTCCGCAGAGCCCTCCGAGAGCAGCGAACCCACGCCATCCGCCACCGCGGATGAGAGTCCGACGGCGTCGCCTGCGGACGGCGTCTGCACCGCCGACATGCTCGGCGCGGTCCTCGAAACCGAAATGGGCGGCGGCGCAGCGGGCAGCGTCTACCGGCAGATCATCTTCACGAATACGGCCGGTGAGGAGTGCGAGATCACGGGATACCCTGGGGTGTCCTATGTGGACGCCGCCGGCAACCAGGTGGGCGCTCCCGCAGACCGCGAGCCTGCGGAATCCGCCGAGGTGATCCTGGCTCCGGGCGAATCCGCGGTTGCACCCGTGAAGCAGACAAACGCACAGAACTACGGTGCTGACTGCGAGCTGACGGACGTTGCAGGCCTGCGTGTGTACCCGCCGAATGACACCGAGTCGCTGATCGTCGACCAGACGGGCACCGCGTGCGCGGCCGAAGACATCGTGCTCATGACGGTAGCTCCCACGAAACCGCTGTCACCCTGACAGCAAACTCTCGGCACCGCGTGCTCCCACCGCAGCTGACAGAATGTCGGAGGGGTAGGAGATGATGAATCGATGACATCGGTGCTTGAGAAATTCACGCCCGCCACACGCCAGTGGTTCGAGGGCGCCTTCTCCGCACCCACCCCTGCCCAGGAGGGCGCGTGGAACGCCGTCTCGGCGGGCTCGCACGCGCTGGTCGTCGCTCCAACCGGATCGGGGAAAACCCTCGCCGCGTTCCTCTGGGCGCTGGACAGTTTCATTGCGCGTCCCGTTGAGGGCAAGCGGTCCACGCGCGTGCTGTATATCTCCCCATTGAAAGCACTCGGCGTCGATGTTGAGCGCAACCTGCGCGCTCCGCTCATCGGTATCACCCAGACCGCCAAGCGACTGGACCTGCCGGCACCGTCCGTCTCCGTGGGCGTGCGCTCCGGGGACACGCCTCAAGCTGAGCGCCGCGCCCTGCTCACCCGGCCGCCGGACATCCTCATCACCACGCCGGAGTCACTCTTCCTCATGCTCACCTCCCGGGCGAGGGAAACCCTGATGGACCTGGACACCGTCATCATCGACGAGGTCCATGCCGTGGCCGGAACCAAGCGGGGCGCGCACCTTGCAGTTTCCCTGGCGCGGCTCGATGCGATGCTTGAGAAGCCGGTCCAGCGGATTGGACTTTCAGCGACTGTGGAGCCGAAGGAGACGGTGGCCCGCTTCCTCGCGGGCAACGCTCCGGTGGAGATCGTGGCTCCGCCCTCGAAGAAGTCGTGGGATCTCACGGTCACCGTGCCTGTGGAAGACATGACCGAGCTGGGCGGCGCACCCACCACCGACGACGACGACGGCGGCCCCACTGCCTCGCCGAGCATCTGGCCTCATGTGGAGGAGAAGATCGTCGACCTGATCCAGACCAAGCGGTCAACGATCGTCTTCGCCAACTCCCGCCGGCTGGCCGAGCGGCTCACCGCCCGGCTGAACGAGATTCATGCTGAGCGGCTGGAAGCCGCGTCCTTCTGGGATCCACCCGCGAACGCGCCCTCGGTTGCGCCTGCGGATTCTCTTCAGAATCCCCAGGCGGATCCTGCGGTGGACCCGCAAGCAGGCGGGAAAACCGAACCGAAGCGCACGCCCGCCGAACTGATGGCTCAGGCAGGGCAGACCGAGGGCGCCGAGCCGTTGCTCGCCCGCGCCCACCACGGCTCTGTATCGAAAGACCAGCGCGCGCTCATTGAGGATGACCTGAAGTCCGGCCGGCTGCGGTGTGTTGTGGCGACGTCGTCCTTGGAACTGGGCATCGACATGGGCGCAGTTGACCTCGTGATCCAGGTCGAGTCCCCGCACTCCGTGGCCAGCGGCCTCCAGCGCGTGGGCCGGGCCGGGCACCAGGTGGGCGAGGTCTCCGAGGGCGTGCTGTTTCCCAAGCACCGCGGAGACCTCGTGAACACCGCCGTCACCGTCGAACGGATGCTGGCCGGTCAGATCGAACCGCTCTACATTCCCACCAACCCGCTGGATATCCTTGCCCAGCAGACCGTCGCGGCCACCGCCCTCGAGACCATTGATGTGGAGGAATGGTTCGATGTGGTCCGCGCATCCGCGCCCTTCGCCACGCTTCCCCGCTCCGCCTTTGAGGCGACGCTCGATCTCCTGGCCGGCCGGTACCCGTCGGATGAATTCGCCGAGTTGCGGCCGCGCATCGTCTGGGACCGGGTGGAAGGGACCATCACCGGCAGGCCCGGCGCCCAGCGCCTGGCTGTCACCTCCGGCGGCACCATCCCGGACCGTGGGCTGTTCGGCGTCTACCTCGTGGGGTCCGAGGACGCCGGATCAAACCGCGGCGGGCGTCGGGTCGGTGAGCTGGACGAGGAGATGGTCTACGAATCGCGCGTCGGTGATGTCTTCGCGCTCGGTGCAACCAGTTGGCGCATCGAGGACATCACCCACGACCGCGTGCTGGTTTCTCCCGCGTTCGGGCAGCCGGGCAAGCTTCCCTTCTGGAAGGGCGATTCGCTGGGCAGGCCGGTGGAACTGGGCCGGGCACTCGGCAAGTTCGTCCGCGAACTTTCGAATGCATCGGAGGACGACGCCGCTGCCCGGTGCCGTGCGAGCGGCCTGGACGAGTGGGCGGCCGGCAACCTGCTCGCCTACCTCCGTGAGCAGCAGCAGTCCACCGAAGTGGTTCCGAGTGACCGCACGCTCGTGGTTGAGCGCTTCCACGATGAGCTCGGTGACTGGCGGGTAGTCCTCCACAGCCCGTTCGGCATGCCCGTGCATGCGCCGTGGGCGCTCGCGGTGGGTGCCCGCCTTGAGCAGCGGTACGGGATGGACGGCTCAGCCATGGCGTCCGACGACGGCATTGTGCTGCGAGTGCCGCTCATGGAAGACGAGCCTCCCGGCGCCGACCTGTTCCTCTTCGATGCGGAGGAACTGGACGGCATTGTCACGGCGCAGGTAGGCGGGTCCGCGCTCTTCGCATCCCGGTTCCGTGAGTGCGCGGCGCGGGCGCTGCTGCTGCCCCGGAATAACCCGTCCAAGCGCAGCCCGCTATGGCAGCAGCGTCAGCGCTCCGCCCAACTGCTGGACGTGGCACGCAAGTTCCCCACCTTCCCGATCATCCTCGAGACAGTCCGCGAGTGCCTCCAGGACGTTTATGATCTTCCGGCGCTCAAGGACATCGCCGCGCAGATCGACCGCCGTGAACTCCGGATTGTCGAGACCACCACCTCCCAACCGTCGCCGTTCGCGCGCACCATGCTGTTCGGGTACGTTGCGTCCTTCCTCTACGAGGGCGACTCACCGCTCGCCGAGCGCCGCGCCGCAGCGCTCTCGCTCGACCCCACGCTCCTCAACGAACTGCTCGGCCGGGCGGAACTACGTGAACTCCTCGACGCCGGCGTCATCGCTGACACCGAGCAGGAACTTCAGCGCCTCGCCCCCGACCGGAAAGCACGCGGCCTCGAGGGCGTCGCGGACCTCCTGCGCCTGCTTGGCCCCCTGACCCCCGCCGAAATCGCCGAACGGTCCGAGGAACCCGGGGAAGCCGCCACGTCCGCGGACGCGCTGGTCAAGACCAACCGGGCACTGCGCGTCAACGTTGCCGGCGAAGAACGCATTGCTGCCATCGAGGACGCCGCGCGGTTGCGTGATGCCCTCGGAGTGCCGCTGCCCATGGGTGTCCCGCTGGCGTTCATCGAACCGGTCCCGGACCCGCTGGGCGACCTCGTCGGCCGCTACGCCCGCACGCATGGTCCCTTCACGGCAGCGGAAGCCGCCGCGCGGCTGGGACTGGGTGTCGCCGTCGTCGTCACCGCCCTGCAGCGGCTGGTCGCGGATGGCCGCGTGGTGGAGGGCGAGTTCCGCCCCACGGCTTCAGCCCCGGGCCATGAGGCTGCCTCGAGCGAGTGGTGCGATGCCGAGGTGCTTCGCCGGCTCCGCCGCCGGTCGCTGGCTGCCCTGCGCCACGAAGTCGAGCCGGTGGACCCTGCCGCCTACGGCCGGTTCCTGCCCGCGTGGCAGCACGTCGGTTCCGGACTGCGCGGTCTCGACGGCGTGGCCACGGTGATCGACCAGCTCTCGGGAGTGCCGATTCCGGCGTCGGCGTGGGAGCCGCTGATCCTGCGCACGCGAGTCTCCAACTACAGCGCGGCGATGCTGGACGAGCTGGCGGCGACGGGTGAAGTGGTCTGGTCCGGTGCCGGGTCGCTGCCCGGGAACGACGGCTGGATCTCCCTTCACCTCGCGGAGAACGCGCCGCTTACCCTGCGGCCGGACCCGGAGTTTGAGCCCAGCCCGTTGCAGCAGGGACTCCTTGACCTGCTTTCCGGCGGCGGCGCCTACTTCTTCCGGCAGCTTGTTCAGGGCCTGACCAACGGGAACCATTCCGCCGACGCCGCGGTGACCGCCGCACTGTGGGACCTGGTCTGGGCCGGGCGGATCGGCAATGACACGTTCACTCCGGTACGTTCCCTGCTGGCCGGCGGAAAAACCGCGCACAAGCAGCGCACGCCCACTCCACGAGCGCGGACCGCGCGGATGGGACGGCTCGGCAGGGCGCCGTCCCTGACCGGCGGCAGCCTGCGGACGGGCGCATTGTCAACCGGAAACGACAGCGGGACCGGCTACCAGCGCAGCACTCCTCCACAGGTTGCCGGGCGGTGGTCGCTGCTGCCCGGCATCGAAGGTGACACCACCATCCGGGCACACGCTACCGCGGAACTGCTCATGGACCGCTACGGCGTGCTCACCCGCGGTTCCGTTGTGAGTGAGGGTATTCCGGGCGGATTCGGTCTCATGTACAAAATGCTGTCGCGCCTGGAGGAAATGGGGCGGTGCCGCCGCGGCTACTTCATCGAGCATCTCGGCGCCGCGCAGTTCGCGGTGCCGGCCACGGTGGACCGGCTGCGCTCCTTCAGCGCTGACGCACGCCCGGATGCCGCCCTCGCGAAGAAGCCCACCGCCGTCGCGCTTGCTGCTACAGATCCGGCGAACCCCTTCGGAGCGGCGCTCGGCTGGCCACAGCACGACGGCGGACACCGGCCCGGCCGCAAAGCCGGCGCCCTGGTGGTGCTGGTCGACGGGCAGCTTGCGCTCTATGTTGAGCGCGGCGGTAAAACCATGCTGACCTACACCGCAGAAACCGAACCCCTCACCGCCGCAGCGGAGGCGCTTGTTGCCGCAATCCGGCACGGGGCAGCGGACAAGATGGCCGTCGAGAAAATCAACGGCGAATCCGTCCTCGACTCCGCAGCCGGACGAGCCCTTGCCGATGCCGGCTTCTACAGCACACCCCGGGGGCTGAGAATCCGTGCCTGAGGGAGATACTGTCTGGCGCGCTGCCCGCGACCTCGACCGCGCCCTCCACGGCAAGGAGCTCACCCGCTGCGACATCCGCGTGCCGAAATTCGCGACGGTGGATTTCACCGGCCGGACGGTGCGCGACGTCGTCGCCCGCGGCAAGCATCTGCTCATCCGTGTGGAGGAAGAGTGGAGCATCCACTCCCACCTGAAGATGGAGGGCCTCTGGCACGTCTATCCCAAAGGCGGGAAGTGGCGCCGCCCAGCGTTCAAGGCGCGCTGCATCCTGGAAACGGACACCTCCACAATCGTGGGTTTCGAACTCGGATTCCTCCGCATCATCCCGCAGGTACAGGAGGACGACGCCGTCGGCTACCTCGGACCCGACCTGCTCGGGCCCGACTGGAACGCCGAGGAAGCGCTGCGCCGACTGCGCGCGGACCCGGCTCGCCCCGTGGGCCTGGCGTTGCTTGACCAGCGGAACCTCGCCGGCATCGGTAACGTTTACCGATGCGAGTTGTGTTTCCTCGCTGGGGAGCATCCACTCACCCCGGTGGGCGAAGTCAAAAACCTTCCGCGGATGGTGGAACTCGCGCACCGGCTGCTCGAGGTGAACAAAGGCAGGTCAACGCGCGTCACCACCGGGTCCATGCTGCGTGACCCGCTGTGGGTGTACGGGCGAACGGACCGGGGCTGCCTGCGTTGCGGAACCCGCGTTGTGCGCAGCGAGCTCGGCGACAACGAGTTGGAGCAGCGGGTGCTGTATCACTGCCCGCGCTGCCAGCCCGCGCGGGATACGGCGTGAGCATCATCCGCGCGCACATGACCATCCGCATCACCCTGACCATCCGTACCATCCGCACTGACTACCGAGGGAGACCATGAGCTGGCTCAGCACGCTTCCAGGCTTCTTCGTTGCGCTGCTGGTACTCCTTGGCCCCGGCCTGCTGTGGGGCGCCGTCTTCGGTCTGCGTCGCCTCACCCTGCTTGCACTGGCCGGTCCGCTGAGCGTCAGTGGCGTGGTCATCGCCTCCGAGTCGGCCGCGCTGGCGGGCGTCCGCTGGTCGATTGTGCCGCTGCTCGGAGTCACCGCCGCTGTAGCACTCCTGCTCTGGCTCATCCGGCGACGCTTCGGGGAGGCGGTCGCCACGGACCCCGGCGGGCCACTGCGGCACTCGCTTGCTGCGTGGGCTGTTGCGGCGATCCCGGTCGGTCTGATCACGCTGTGGATCTTCGGTGACCCGGAAAACATCGCACAGTCACACGACAACATTTTCCATCTCAACGCTGTCCGGTACATCGCGGAAACCGGCAACGCGTCCTCCCCGGACCTCGGATACCTGGGAACACGGGCGGCCACGTTCTACCCGGCGGGATGGCACGCCATCGTGTCGGTGGTCCTTCTGTCTTCCGGGCTGTCCGTACCCGCAGCCATCAATGTGGTGAACCTCGCCATAGTCCTGGCGATCTGGTGTATCGGGTGCCTTTTCCTGGTGACCCGTGTGACCGGCGAGCGCCGCACGGCCCTGCTCAGCGCCGCCGTGCTGTCCGGTGCCTACAGCAGTTTCCCTTACCTCCTGTATGAATTCGGCGTGGTCTATCCATTCATGCTGTCCATCGCCCTGCTGCCGGCTGTGCTCGGCCTGGTGGTGCAGCTGATGCGCGTCGGCGCACCGTTGCGCACGACGACGGCGGCCAACCTCCTGCTGCTGTTGGGAGTTCTGCCGGGGCTGGCTCTGGCGCACCCATCGTCGGTGGTCGGCGCACTCGGCCTCAGCCTGCCCATGGTGCTCGCGGCAGCGTACAGCAGACTCCGCCGGAGCGCTGAACCGACCTGGCGCACCCTGACACCCACCGCGGTTTTCCTGGTGGTCCTCGCAGTTGTCTGGATGCGGATCCGGCCCTCGCGCGGCAGCTCGGACAACTGGGACGAACTCGGTAACGCCGGCTTGGCCCTGATCGAGGTGGTCCTGCACTCCCCACTTTTCCGGCCTCCAGCCTTTTTGGTGGCGGGCCTGACACTGGTGGGGGCCGCCTTCGTACTCCGCCGCAAACGGCACCGCTGGGCGCTTGCCCTGTACGGCTTCGCGGCGATGCTGTTCGTGGTCGCGAACTGGAAGGAAGCTCCGGACCTGCGGTGGATCGTGGCCGGCGTCTGGTACAACGACTACTTTCGGATCAGCGCCATGCTGCCGGTGGCTGGGATCATCATTGCCTCCCTCGGAGCGGTGGCCCTCGTCGACGCCGCGAAACGCCAGCCAAAGGTGAGTGCCCTCCTCCGTGAGGGGAGCAGGGAGCGGGGAGCCGTCGTCGTCGCGCTGGTTGTTGTGGGTGTGCTGCTGGCGCCGCTGGGAGCGGTACAGCGCGGGGTTGCGGAAGCCGCCGCGAAGTACCGGTTCACCCAGGAGTCGCAACTGCTGACAGTCGATGAGCTCGCGCTCATCGAGCGGCTGCCCGAGACTGTGGAGGAGGGCTCAGGCATTGTGGGGGTTCCGCTGACGGGGGCGTCGTTGTCATACTCCTACACGGGAATCCCCACGCTGTTGCCGTACGGAACCCTACCTGCGTCCGCTGCCGGCAAGATCATCTACGAGTCCCTGGACGAGCTCACCACCAATCCGGAAGTCTGCGCTGCGGCTCAGGAGATGGGGGTGGAGTACGTCCTCGATTTCGGGATCAGCTCCGTGCATCCGGGGAAAACGGAGGTAGTGCCGGGGCTGCAGGACTTGACCCCGGAAAACGGATTTGAACGCGTGGACAGCGAGGGGGAAGCTGCCCTTTACCGGATCACGGGTTGCTGAGAGCGTGCCCGCTCCCAGTCCCGCTACCCTTGATAAGTGATGCAATCCCCTCTTCCCGTGCGCAACGGCGTGAACGCGACGCGGCTGCGGCTTCCTTCGGAGGGGCCGTGGGATACCGCGCTGGAGTACATCCTGGACCGCTGGAACCACGTGGATCCGAACAAAATTGCCGAGCGCTTTGACCGCGGTGAAGTGGTTGCCCTGGGCGGTGAGCGGCTCACCCGGGCAACTCCGCTCAGCGAGCACACGTTTATCTGGTACTACCGGGAACTGCCGGTGGAGAAGCGCCTGCCGGTGGAGCTGAGCATCCTGCACCAGGACGAGAACCTGCTGGTTGTGGATAAACCGCACTTCCTGCCGACGACGCCGGGCGGCATGTACGTGGCGGAGTCGGCTCTGGTGCGGTTGCGGGTGCAGCTGGACCTTCCTGATCTGATCCCCATGCACCGCCTCGACCGGATGACCGCCGGAATCCTCATGTTCTCCACCAACCCGGCAACGCGCGGCGCGTACCAGCTCCTGTTCGAGAACCGCCGTATCCGCAAGGAGTATGAGGCCGCAGCTCCCATCGATCCGTCGTTGGAGCTTGACGCTCACCCGCGCACCGTCCACAGCCGCATTGTGAAATCCCGCGACTACCTCCTCGCGCAGGAGGTCCCCGGTGACCCCAACGCGGAGACCCGGGTGCAGCTTGTCGGGCAGCACCACAGCGTGGGCCGCTACCGGCTGCAACCGCACACCGGGAAGACGCATCAGCTGCGGCTACATATGGCCGGCCTGGGCCTCGGAATTGTCAACGATCCGTTTTACCCGGTCCTGCAGCCGCAGCAGGAAGACGACTACTCGAAACCCCTGCAACTCCTGGCCCGGCACATCGAGTTTGTCGACCCGCTGTCCTCCCGGCCGGCGTCCTTCACGAGCGGGTTGGAACTGTCTTCGCTCGGGTGAGGTCCCAGAATCTGTGCCGGCAGCCGGTCATGTTTTGGCGTCCCGCTGTAAATTGGTACGGGTGGACCTGTCAACCATTGCCGAGTGGTCCCTCATGATCCATCCGGTCACGCTTCTGGTGGTCATCGCTGATGTTTTCGCGCCCATTATGCCCTCGGAATTCCTGGTCATTGCATCAGGCTCGCTTGCATCCGAGGGCTCAGTGCTCCTTTCCATCGCCCTCCTGACCGCTGCAACCGGCAGCCTGCTGGGCGACCTCGCCCTGTACCTGCTCTTCCGAAAAAAACTGACGCACTGGCTGGACCGCTTCCGCTGGGGCCGCGCCGTCCACCGCGGCATCCGCAACGCAGTCGAGAAGGCGGGCAAGTCTCCCACCTACGCCGGCCTGGTTGCTCTCCGGTTCCTTCCGGGCGGTCGGACCGCGGGTATCGCCGCTGCCGGGATCGCCGAACTGCCCCTGCGGCCTTTCCTGGGATTTGCTGCCGTGGGCGGGGTGCTGTGGTCCATTTGGCTGGTGGGCCTTGGGTACATTTCGGACGTCACAACCGGTTTCCCCATGTGGGCCAGTGCACTTCTGGGAATGGGGGTGGGTACTCTGGTGGGACTGATCATTGCAGCGTTCTTCGCGCTGAAGCAGCGCCGGGAGGTCCGAAAGACACATGAGCATGCCGACCCCGTCCAATCACCGGCTGCCCGAGGTTCCGCCCGTACCGCCCGGGGAGAACACCGAAGCGTCCCCTCCGCGGACCGAGACGAGCAGCGTCCTTGAGCGGCTGAAAGCCGCACAACCGAAGGCGCCGGTCTCCGCCGGTGATGAAAAACCAAGAACGACGACGGCGGCACCGCCGACCGCTGGTCCTGCTGCGACCGCTGCGCCCGCCGGTGCTGCTCCCAGCCCAACCCGCACCCCGAACCAGACGCAGGACGACCAAGCGCAAGCACGCGAGAAGGCCCGCGCTGCGGAACTCAGGGCGGCGCGTGCAGAGAAGTTGAAAGCGGCCTCCGCCGCCGCCGCCGCATGGGCCGCCAAGTCAGGGAGACAGACCGCCGCCTGGACCGCGACCACCTCCCGGAGCGCTGCAGCGAACGTTCGGTCGTGGCGGGCTGACCAGGTACGGCGCAATCTTGTCACCCTGACGGTGATCGGCGCACTGGTGGGAACGGCGTCCGTGGCAGGGTTCTTCGGTGGAACTGAAATCTGGACCAGTGAACTGCTGCGTCCGGACCTCACACTCGTCTCCCCCAGCCTCAACTCGCTGTACATCTGGGCCTTGATCGGGCTCGGCCTGATCGCCTACACCGTTCACCAGTGGCTGCCCGGCCAGGCAGACAGCCCGCGGCACCGCCGGTTGGGCTGGGTGGTCATCGCCGCCCTGTTACTGAATCTTGCGTTGGCCCTGACCATTCAGGCGGAGCTTTATGCACCGAGCCTGATGGTGCACGGCGTGCTGCTGGTCCTGCTCCTGGTGTCGCTGCGCTGGCTGAACCGGTGGTCGGCCGCCACCCGGCTGGAAGGAACGCTGGTCGACGTACCGCTCGGCCTTTTCCTGGGCTGGACGGGCTTCACGGCACTCAGCCATACCGCGGCGTTCCTGTCCCTTGAGGGGTTTTCCTGGCTCACGGAAAACGAGTTCGCCTGGGCACTCGCGGGGCTCGGCGTCGTCGTCGTGATGGGAAGTGCAGTCTGCTCGATGGACCGCGGCCGCATTGCGGTTGCCCTTGCCCTGGTGTGGGGCATGGGCTGGATCATCGTGGAGCGGCTCATCGGGGAACCGCAGTCGCTGCCCACGGCCGCGGCGACGGCGCTGGCGGTCTTCCTCGTTCTCATCACCGCCGGATCACGCCGTCACCGCGTGGACCATTCCTATCGCCGGGCCCTGCGCCGTCACCAGACCGCCAACCTCCCACCGATTGACCTCGCTGATGATGACGACGATGAGTACGAATACGACGACGACCATCACGACGGTGAGGAAGTGCACGGCGGCCCGGCGCGGGCTTAGCCGACGGTAATCGCGATCTTCCCGCGCGTGTGACCCTCCATGTTGGCTGCAAAGGCTTCCGCCGCGCGCTCCAACGGATAGGTCTGGGCGAGCACCGGCTTCACCGTGCCGGCTTCGATCAGGTCAGCAAGCGTGGCGAGGTCGGCAGCCACCGGGCGCACAAAGACGTACCGTCCGCCATGTTCCTTCACGTCGGCGTCGGCAATGGATGCAACGCGCCCCTGCCGGGTCAGGTTGTCCAGCGATGCCTGCCAGTCGTCGCCGCCCACGAAGTCGACGACGGCGTTGACACCGTCCGGTGCAATCTCACGGACACGATCAGCGACGCCCTCGCCGTAGGAGACGGGTTCAGCGCCGAGTTCACGCAGGAAGTCATGGTTCCGCTCGGACGCGGTGGCAATGACGCGGGCTCCGCGGCCACGTGCAATCTGGATGGCGAAAGTGCCCACGCCGCCAGCACCGTTGTGGATCAGCACGGTGTCACCGCTGGAGACGTCCAGCGCGTCCAGCGTCTGCAGTGCGGTGAGGCCGGTCAACGGGACAGTTGCCGCCTCTGCCCACGAGAGGTTCGCGGGTTTGCGGGAGAGGGTTCGCACCGGCGCGGCGACACGCTCCGCGAAGGTTCCCTGGCCAACGGTGTCCATCCGGACGTAGCCCATGACCTCGTCGCCAGCGGAAAATTCAGGAACTGCGGGGCCGGGCTGAACAACGACGCCGGAAACATCCCACCCCGGGATCACCGGGAAGTGCGCCGTGATGGCACCGTCGAGGTAACCCGCCATGACCTTCCAGTCCACCGGGTTGACCGATGCGGCTTTGACCTCGATGAGGACGGTGTCCGGGCCTACCTTCGGTTCCGGCTGGTCACCATACTCAAGGACGCCCGGGTCACCGTACGTTGAATAGAACACTGCTTTCACTGCTGATTCCTTCCATCGGGTACTGAGGACTCACTCGGTGGAACCCCGGACACCCGCGCGTCATTCCAGAATCGAACCGTGCATCGGGTCACAGGAGGTGCAGAAGCTTCCTCAACGGTTGGCGGGGTCCGTCGTGAAGCGCAGTGAATAGTTGTCGAGGGTGCCCGGCAACGGTCCTCCGACATTCAGCGCTTCCTTTTGCGAGGCTTCCAAAACGCCCAGTTCCCGTCAGCGCGGAGCTGGCCGCATGTCCGTGAGTTCGGAATCGTGTGCGGCTGCATCCGTGAAGACCACCCGCCGAACCATCCGGTACCAAGACTGGATGAACTCGTCCCAGCTCAACGCACCGGATCTGCCCACCACGCGCAAAAGATCCTCCGCCTCCTGCTCCGGGGGTTTCCGGATGATCGGTCCCTTGGCCAGGGTCGGCACAAACACCTTCGACAGGAAGGTTGTGGTCTCCCGGGCTGTCAGCTGCGGCAGCGATTCAACAGAGCTCATACTCCACTGTCCCGGTGGATTGCTCACCCTGGCAACCACCACTTCCGCGCTGGCTGCAGGAACAACCGTCAGAGGATCGCAGATACTCCCGTGACCGCACGCCCCACAATGAGGGTATTGATTTCGAAAGAACCCTCGTAGGTGTAGATTGCCTCGGCGTCCGCGAAAATCTTCGCCATCTTGTAGTCCGTCACGATCCCGTTGCCG
Organism: Arthrobacter sp. Soil782; assembly: GCF_001428435.1. Taxonomy (GTDB): domain Bacteria; phylum Actinomycetota; class Actinomycetes; order Actinomycetales; family Micrococcaceae; genus Arthrobacter_D; species Arthrobacter_D parietis. Next base: position 1,427,098 of record NZ_LMSO01000001.1, on the reverse strand, counting down.
CCGAAGATCGACCTGCCCATTGCCACCGTCTCCCGCATCAGCGATGACGTGTAGGACTTCGCGAGCGCGGCCTGCGCCATGTCCGCTCCGCTGCGCTGCACCTGCTGCTGTCCTTCATGCAATCCGCGGTGCTCGTCTTCCTGCAACTGCGCAACCCGCGCCATCATGCCGAGGCTCGCGGTGGTGTTGCCCAGCATGCGCACCAGCTGCTGCTGGATGAGCTGGAAGCTCGCCAGCGGACGCCCGAACTGATGGCGCTCGACGGCGTAGGCACGCGCCGCGTCGAACGCCGCCAACTGCTGGCCCACCGCCTGCCAGCCCACCAGGATGCGGGAACCGCGCAGCAGGTGCTTGGTGTCAGTGAAAGTGTTGATTCCTGCGAAGCGGTCTGCTTCTGACACCCTGACGTTGTCCAGGATGATGTCCGCGTTCTGCACAGTCCGCAGCGCAATCTTGTTCTCGATGGCCGTCCGGGTAACCCCGGGCAGTGTGGCGTCCAGGATGAAGCCCCGCACGGCGCCGTCCGCGGTGTCCCGCGCCCACAGCAGCATGTAGTCGCAGAACGTCCCGTTTCCGATCCAGCGCTTCGCGCCGTTCAAAATCCAGGTATCCCCGTCCCGCGTTGCGGTGGTTGCCATGCCGCCCGCCACATCGGACCCGTGCTGGGGCTCAGTGAGGGCAAAGGCACCCGTGATGGTGAGGTCCATGGCATCCTTCAGCAGCCGTGCCTTCTGGTCCTCTGTCCCGAATTCGTGCAACGCCTCAACGAAGAGATCGTGATGCACCATGAAGAACGTTGCCAACGAGGTATCGGCGCGGGTGAGTTCGGCGATGACCATGCCGCTGAACAGGTAGCTGTACCCCTGTTGGACCGGCGTACTCAGGTTCAGGGCGGCAAGTTTGGGCAGCACCTCCAACGGAAATTCCGCCCGGTTCCACCAATCGGTGGCGAACGGCGCCACTTCCTTGGCGAGGAAGTCCCGCACGTCCTGCAGCTTCGCCCGTTCGGCGTCACTGAGCAGGGACTCGAATCCGTAGAAGTCTGCGGATGGGAGGCTGCTCTCCATTGAGCTGTCCTTTCGGGATAGAGGAGCTACTGCTGTGTTTTATTTGGGGGCCATTCGGATGGCACCGTCAAGCCGGATGGTCTCGCCGTTGAGCATCTGGTTCTCAACGATGTGCGCAACCAGCGAAGCGTATTCGGTGGCCTTGCCGAGCCTGGATGGGTGCGGCACCTGCTTCCCGAGGGAGTCCTGGGCCTCCTGCGGCAAGCCGGCCATCATGGGGGTTTCGAAGATGCCTGGGGCGATGGTCATGACGCGGATGAAGGACCGCGCGAGTTCACGCGCAACGGGCAGGGTCATCGCCGCAACAGCACCCTTGGACGCGGAGTACGCGGGCTGGCCGATCTGCCCGTCAAACGCCGCGACGGAGGCCGTGTTGATGATGACCCCGCGCTCGTTCGTGCCGGTCGACGTCTGTACCGGCTCGGTGGCAACCATGGCGGCCGCCGCGAGCCGCAGCACGTTGAACGTGCCGATCAGGTTGATCCTGATGACCTTGTTGAACTGCTCCAGCGGCAGCACGCCGTCCCTGCCCAGTACCTTGCCGGGCGTTGCCACTCCTGCGCAGTTGACAACAATCCGCAGCGGGCCCAGCTCAACCGCCGCGTCCACCGCAGCCTGAACCTGTTCCTCGCTGGTCACGTCAGCAGGAACAAACCGCGCCCGCTCCCCCAGCGACTGGGCAAAATCTGCGCCATCCGATTGCGGAAGATCCAGGATCACCACTGATGCGCCGTCGTCATACAGCCGCTGCGCCGTCGCCCGGCCGAGCCCGGACGCTCCGCCGGTCACCAGGGCTACCGTTCCTGCACACTCCATGACATCTCCTTTGCGTCGGGGGTCGATTCGAGGGGTGAGTCGAAGACTCAGCTGCGAACACTCCTTCGAGCCTACTGTGATGCAGCACACCGCAGCATCCGCAGGCCGCCGCACTGTGCATAGTGCTCAAACACAAGGACGACGGCGCCCTTTAGGGTGGCTCTATGCCCACCGAACTGCCCGCCGAGAAACTCCCTGAGGAACATCGGGAAGCACAACTGCGCCCCGCAGCAGCCGCCGCCTCAGTCCCCGCGGCCTTCGGCCACCGGCTGCTCGGCCTGCCCGGAACGCACCTCGCGCAGGTCACTCTCCCGAACCGGAGCACAGCTCCGTGGCACTACTGGTGGCAGGCGCACTATCTCGATTGCCTCCTCGATGCGGCGGAGCGCGCAGACATCACTAATCACGACGACGGCGCCGCTCACCGCACGCGCGCACGCCGCCTCCTGCGCACCATCCGCCTGCGCAACGGCGGGCGCTGGAGAAACAGCTACTACGACGACATGGCCTGGCTAGCCCTTGCTGCCCTGCGCTCAGCCGATATCGCAGGCACCAGACCGCTTTCCACGCTTACCGCAGCCCTGGCCTCAGCACACACTCCGGACCTCGGCGGCGGCCTCTTCTGGAACACGTTCCGCGATTTCAAGAACACCCCGGCTACCGCCCCGGCGGCGCTGTACTTCGCACGCATCGGACGGACGGACGAGTCGGCACAATTGGTGGACTGGCTTTTTGCCCGGCTGCTGGACCCGGCAACCGGGCTCCTCTTCGATGGCATCCGCATGCCCGGCGAACGGCTGGTCACCGACCTCTACACCTACAACCAGGGCCCGGTCCTGGGTGCCCTGCTGGCCCTTGGAGACCAACGAAGCCTGGAGCGCGCCAGCGGCCTGATCACCGCCATAGCAACCCACCTCGTTCAGCCGGACGGCGCCCTACGCACCCACGGCGGCGGTGACGGGGGCCTGTTCACGGGAATCCTCGCCCGCTACCTTGCGCTCGCGGCGGTTTCACCGCACCTGCCGGAAGCATCCCGCACAACCGCCCGCACCCTGATCACGACGACGGCGCGCGCCCTGTGGGAGGGGCGCACGGAGCGGGAAGCCGGCGGCCGCCGTCGTCGTACTGTCCTGGTCTTTCCTGCCGCGCCGGGAGATTCGGCCGGTAAGGGCCCAGTGGAACTGTCCACGCAGCTTCAGGCGTGGATGATTTTCGAAGCCGCGTGGCAGGCTACTGGTAGGACCGGACGCGCGGGCGGCTGAGCGCTACGAGCAGAATCCCCGCCGCGAGTGACCCGAGGGTGGCAACGGCGAGGTCGCCCATGGTGTCCGCATAGGTTACGTAGATGTCCTCGGTGACCCAGGCATCACCGGCCCACTCGGCGAATTCCCACAGGACGCTGAGCGCCATGCCGAGGAGCACCACCTGCAGCACCACACCCACGCGGTTCCGGCGTCCGTGGCCGGCGGCGGGCAAGACCTGCAGGTGCGATCCAAGCACGTACGCCATGCCGGCCACCGGCCCGGTGCAGACGCAGTGCACCAGCAGGTCCCACCAGGCAATCAGTTCGTACACATTCAGGACGCTGCTCCAGCATGCGAAGAGCAGCGCGCACCCGTACACCGCATCGAACACCGGGTGCGGACGGGCATAGCGGGACAACGTGAGCCCACCGAGCGCGAGGAAGAACACGGCTACGTCCACCGGCCCCCACCAGAACACCATCACGATGGTGCTTAGTACGGCTGCAGCCCGCACGCCGTCCGCTGCGACTTCGGCGTGCGTGGCCGGCCGTCGGATGAGGTCGGCGATCATGAACTCAAGCCTACTGGCCGCGTTGCGCGCTGTGCGTGAGGCCTTCCAAAGCGCCCCTGCCTGGCAGTGAATGGCGCTTGACAGTCGACAGCATGTAAAGCAAACTTGTCATGTGAAGCAAGGTTTACATGATGGAGGGGAACCAATGCACGATCAACAGGTACGCACACCGTGGGGCACCACAAAAAGGGGCGGTTTCCCGGCGCTGGGGGTAGCCATTCCCGCCGGGCTGGCCCTAGCGGCAGCGCTCGGGGTGGTCGCGGCTGCAATGGGCGTCACCGAATCTAACCCGATGCTTGGCGGCGTGGTCTTTGCCTTTTGCCTGGCCCTGCCGTTGGTTGCCCTCGTCTACGCCATCGTGGTGGACCGCGGCACCATCAAGGGTGCCGCCGACCGGCCGGAGGAATCCGTTGAATCCGGATGGTATGACCGTGCGGCCGCCGGCGCGTTCACCGACCTCATCCTGCTCGCCGGAGCGGGCGCGACCATCCTTGCGTTCATTCCCGCAGACTTTCCCGTCGACCTCAAGCTTGTCCTTCCCGCTGTTGTGCTCGCGTGCTTTGCCTCCTTCGGCATCCGCTACCTGGTCCTCCAACGCAAGGGCTGATGTGCGCAACTCTGTCCATGAGTCCCGCCAGCGGTTGGCGTGGTCCCAACAGCGGCTCGCCGATGAACTGGGCGTCTCGCGCCAGACCATCATCTCCATCGAACGCGGCCGGTTTGATCCCTCCCTGCCGCTGGCATTCCGGCTGGCCGCGATCTTCGGCTGCACCATCGAGGATCTCTTCTTCCCTGGAGACGACACCGATAGAACTGTAGGCGGCGGCTAGGATCAGCACATGCCGTCCCTGTCCGTGGTGATTCCCTGCAAGGACGACGCCGGTCCCCTGACTCGCTGCCTCGAAGCACTCGCCGCGCAGACAGTGGCCCCGCTGGAGGTCATCGTGGTGGACAACAACTCCACCGACAACAGCGCGGAGATAGCTGCCCGGCTCGGCGCCCGCGTGCTGACGGAGCCAGTGCCCGGAATCGCCGCTGCTGCTTCCGCCGGCTACGACGCCGCGCTCGGCAGCATCATCGTCCGCTGCGACGCGGACACACTCCCGCCTACGGACTGGCTTCAACGCATCGCGAACCGCTTCGCTGCGGAACCCGACCTCGCCGTACTGACCGGTCCCGGAAACTTTTACGACGCCGGACCCCTCCGTGCGTGGCTGGCCAACCTTGCTTATATGCAGGCGTACTTCGTCTCTATGGGGCTCGCCATGGCCCACTGGCCGCCGTTCGGCTCGAACTGCGCCTTCCGGCGCGCGGACTGGGAGAGCGTGCGTTCGCGGATCCATCGCCGGGATCCGGACGTCCACGACGACGTCGATCTGGGCTTCGCGCTCGACCCTTCGCAGCGCACGGCGTACGACCGCTCCCTCAAAGTGGGGATCTCGGCCCGCTCACTGGCCGGCGGGGCTGCCGGCCGCCGGCGCTTCCGCCGCGCCTTTCACACGCTGGCGCTCCACTGGCGGCTGGCTCCGCCGTGGGAGCGCTGGAGGCAAGCAATCAGCGCGGGCCGGGAGCGGCGTCGTCGGACAGAGCACCGCTGACCTTCTGCATAGAACAGCCGTCAGACGGAGGCGGCGAACCGCTCCGGGTAGAGCAGCGGCAACTGCAGGGTCAGCCACGGGCTGAAGGCCCAGGGTGCGGCGGCAACGGCCGCGGTGAGCTGCAGCGGGTCCGCCCACTGCACCTGCATCACCTCGTCCTCGCGGGGGCTCACCGGGGAAACCGCGCGTGCCGTGTAAACGGGGCAGATCTCGTTTTCCACCACGCCCGAGGCATCCACAGCCCGGTACCGGAAGTCCGGAAGCCGTAGCTCAATCAGATCAAGGCGCAGCCCCAGCTCGTGATCCGCGCGGCGCGCCACGGCATCCTCGGTTGCCTCACCCGGGCCCGGGTGGCCGCAGAAGGAGTTGGTCCACACGCCCGGCCAGGTGCGCTTGGACAGCGCGCGGCGCGTAAGGAGGATGCGGCCGGCGTCGTCATACACGTGCGTCGAGAAGGCCAGATGCAGCGGGGTGGAGGTCGAATGGACCGTCGCCTTGTCCGCCGTCCCAACGGGCGTTCCGTCGTCAGCCGCCAAGACAACCAGCTCTGCGGTGCGGTTCATTTCCCTCCAATGGGTGACGCGTGTTTACTTTACCTATGGACAAGGAGATCACACTGGCTGGATCCACCGACAGCCAGCTGGTGGATGACGTCCTGACGTCCTTCTTCGCCCGGTCCAAATCACGCGCCGAAGCGATGCACCCCGATTACCGCACCATGTGGGAGCACCTCGAAACGTGCACCGTGGGAGGCAAGCGGTTCCGCCCCCGCCTCGTAATGACTGTCTACAGCCTGCTGGGCGGCACTGAAAGGACCACCGCGGCCACCGTCGCTGCATCCTTCGAACTCCTCCACACCTCGCTGATTGTGCATGACGACGTCGTGGACCGGGACTTTGCCCGCCGCGGAATCCCCAACGTGTCAGGGACGTACCGCAACCTCGCGGCTGCACAGGGAAGCAGTCCCTCGCGCGCCGAGCACGCCGGGCTGTCCGTGGGAGTGATTGCCGGTGATTTGGCGCTGTCCAACGCCTACCGGCTGCTCGGCGAGGTGGACACAGACCTCGCTACCCGGCAGCGCTTGGGAGATCTTCTCGACGAAGCCATCTTTGCGTCCGCGGCCGGCGAACTACTTGATGTGCTAGCTCCTTTTGATCCAACGCCGCAGCCTGTTGAGGAAGTGCTCGACATGGCGCGGCTGAAAACTGCTGTGTACTCCTTCGAAGCGCCGCTGCAGGCCGGTGCGGTGCTTGCCGGCGGCGATGACCTGCTGGTGAACGCGCTGGGAGAGTTTGGCCGCTGCATCGGGATTGCGTACCAGGTGGCTGATGACCTGATCGGCGTCTTCGGCGATGAGAGCCGCACGGGCAAAGTCGGCTGGAGTGACCTGCGCGAGGGTAAACGTACTGCACTGATCTCCTATGCGGCGGCCCAGCCGCAGTGGCCCCGGATCGCGGCCCTGCTGGCGGATCCGGACCTGACCGCGACCGGAGCGGCGGAGGTCCGAGAGCTGCTGATCGAATCGGGGGCGCGTGACCAGGCCACCCGTCTCGCCGCCGACCTGACCGAACGCGCGCTGCAGGCCCTCGTGGAACCGTATGTGCCGCAGGCCCTGCGTGACGGTCTGGCGCCCATCTCCGATGTCGTCAGCGAAAGGGTTCGGGCGTGAGCCGGGACCGCGATGCGCTTGCTGACTACACGGCTGCTGCACTGAAGTCCTCCGCCGTAGTGCTGCGCTCCTACTCGACCTCCTTCGGGTTGGCTTCACGGCTGTTCGAGGGCAGCGTGCGCCGGCAGGTGGAGTCCGTGTACGCGCTGGTGCGGGTTGCTGATGAAATTGTCGACGGCGTCACCTCCGCCGCGGGATTGACTCCTGAGGACACCCGGCGCCAGCTTGACGACTTCGAACGCGAAACGGAACGCGCACTGGATACCGGGTACAGCACCAACCTGGTGGTCCACGCTTTTGCCCATACCGCCCGCCGCACCGGGATCGGCACTGACCTCACTCGCCCATTCTTTGCCTCCATGCGCGCGGACCTGGAGCAGGCGGAACACACCCCTGAGTCCTTCGCCGTGTACGTCTACGGATCCGCGGAAGTAGTCGGGCTGATGTGCCTGAAGTGCTTCCTCGACGGGCACGCGGTGAGCGCCACGGAAACGAAGAAGCTCGAGCGCGGCGCCCGGCACCTCGGCGCAGCCTTCCAGAAGGTCAACTTCCTTCGGGACCTCGCCGAGGATTTCGAGTCGCTTGGCCGCAGCTACTTCCCGGAAGTCTCCCCCGACTACTTCGATGAGGCGCACAAGGAACGGTTGCTTGCTGACATCGAACACGATCTGAGCGAATCCCGTGCCGTGCTTCGCGGGTTACCCCCGTCCAGCCGACGGGCCGTGGCCCTGGCACAGGAACTCTTCGCCGAACTGGCCGCGCGCATCCGCGTGACTCCTGCCTCAGAACTGATGCGCACGCGGATCAGCGTGCCCAACACGGTGAAGCTGCGCATCGCGGCCGCTGTCCTCACCGGCAAGCGCGGACTGGAACCCTCCAGGCCGGATTCGTCCCGCGTGGAGGCGCAGTGAAAGCACGCACACCGTCCGGACGCGCTGTCGTCGTCATCGGTGGCGGCATCAGCGGACTGGCAACCGCAGCGCTGCTGGCCACCGAAGGCCACTCCGTCACCGTGCTGGAAAAGCAGGACGCCGTGGGCGGCAGGGCCGGCTCCTGGAGCGAGGACGGCTTCCGGTTTGACGCCGGGCCCTCCTGGTACCTCATGCCCGAGGTGATCGACCACTACTTCCGGCTGCTGGGCACCTCGGCCGATGAGCAGTTGGACCTCGTGAAACTCGATCCGGGCTACCGGCTCCTGTCCGAGGGGTATCCGGAACCCGTCGATGTCCCCGCCGAGCGGCACCGGGTGGTGGAGCTCTTCGAGCGGCTCGAACCGGGTGCCGGCGCAAGGCTGGAGCAGTACCTTGATTCCGCTGCGGACACCTACACCATGGCCACGCGCCGGTTTCTCTACTCCACCTTCGAATCGTTCACTTCGCTGTTGACACCGGACGTGCTCGGGCGCCTGCCGCGGCTCGGCCGGCTGCTGCTGGAACCGCTCCACAACTACGCCCGCCGCTATGTGAGCGACCCGCGCCTGCAGCAGATCCTCGAGTACCCTGCAGTGTTCCTCGGGACCTCCCCGTTCACCGCGCCCAGCATGTACCACCTGATGAGCCACCTGGACCTCGACGACGGCGTGCTCTACCCCATGGGCGGGTTCACCCGGCTGGTGGACGCGCTGGACGGCCTGGCCCGGAATGCCGGCGTCACCATCACCACGAGCGCCGAGGTCACCGCGATCGAGACCACTGCGACGGCCTCCCGCAAGCGACCCGCGGCCGTCCGTGGGGTGAGCTACCGCTCCGCTGACGGGAGGGAGCGCACCATCGCGGCCGACGTCGTCGTCTCCGCAGCTGATCTCCACCACACCGAAACCACGCTGCTCCCTCGCGAGCTGCAGACCTACCCGCAGCGGTACTGGAACCGCAGCACCGCCGGGCCCAGCGCCCTGCTGCTCTACCTGGGCGTCCGCGGCGGGCTGCCGGAACTGCAGCACCACACACTGCTGTTCACCGGGAACTGGGAGGAGAACTTCCGCGCGATCTTCGGACGGACTCCTTTCATTCCCACTCCCGCGTCCATGTATGTGTGTAAGCCCAGCGCCACGGATCCCACCGTGGCTCCGGAGGGACACGAGAACGTCTTTGTCCTGGTCCCGATCCCGGCGGATCCCAGCCTGGGAGGTGCGGGCGGCGAGCGCATCGAGCGCGTCGCTGATGCTGTTATCCAACAGCTGAGCGAGTGGGCAGGCATCCCGGACCTCGCGGACCGCATTGTACTCCGGCGCAGCTACGGCCCGGCGGACTTCGAGCGCGACTACCACTCGTGGAAGGGCACATCGTTGGGCCCTGCCCACACGCTGCAGCAAAGCGCGTTCTTCCGGGCGGGCAACATCAGCCGCAAGGTCCAGGGCCTCTACTACGCGGGCGGTTCCACCATCCCCGGGATCGGGATCCCGATGTGCCTGATCAGCGCCGAACTGGTGATCAAGCGGCTGCGCCGGGATTTGAGCACCGGTCCGCTTCCCGTGCCGCTGGGGGCCGGCAAGGTCCGCGAAACCACGGTCAACTGATGGGCGCTGCCTACCTGCTGTTCCTCCTGGTTTCATTGGGCTGCATGGTGCTTCTCGACCAACGTCTGCGCCTGTTCTTCTGGCACGACGCCCGCCGGGCCGCTGCCGTTCTTGTCACGGGAGTGCTGTTCTTCCTCATGTGGGACCTCGCCGGGATCGCGCTGGGGATCTTCTACCGGGGTACCGCAGCGATGACGGGAGTGATGCTCGCGCCCGAGTTGCCCCTGGAGGAACCGATCTTCCTCGCCTTCCTGTGTTACCTGGTCATGAACCTGTTCCTGTGGTTCCGGCGCATCTTCGGGGAGCGCAGCGGCAGTTCCTTAGCTGCACGGGAACTGTCGGACGAGCCGGGAGGGCAATCGTGACCTACTGGGCTCTCAACGCCGTGTTCCTTCTTCCGGCGCTCGTTGTCGGCGGTCTGGCCGCGGCTGCATTGAAAGGCGGCAGGCGCAGGACTGCGCTCGCTGCGGCAGGTGCTGCCGCCGTCGTCGTACTGGTTTTGACCGCCGTGTTCGACAGCATGATGATTGCGTTCGGGCTCTTCAGTTACTCCGAGGAGCTGATCTCCGGCGTCTACATCGGGTTCGCTCCGATTGAAGACTTCGCCTATCCCGTGGCGGCCGTGCTCCTGCTGCCCGCGCTGTGGATTCTGCTGGGTAAACGGGCTGGGAAGCGGCAGCCATGAAGACTCTCCGCACCCTGCTGGTGTCCTCGCGCCCGCTGTCCTGGGTAAACACTGCGTTCCCGTTTGCGGCCGCCTACCTGTTGACCGCCGGGCAGATCGACCTCGCCTGGATGATTGGAACCCTCTACTTCCTCATCCCCTATAACCTGGCGATGTACGGGATCAATGACGTGTTCGACTACGAGTCGGACCTCCGCAATCCCCGCAAGGGGGGTGTGGAAGGGGCCGTGCTTGACCGGACCATGCACGCGATCACCCTTCGCGCGGCGATCGCCACGAACGTGCCGTTCCTCGCTGCGCTGGTTCTTTTGGGCGGGCCGTTGTCTTGGCTGGTGCTGGCCGTCAGCGTCTTCGCGGTGATCGCGTACAGCGCGCCCAAGCTCCGCTTCAAGGAACGTCCCTTCCTGGACTCAATCACCTCGAGCACGCACTTTGTCAGCCCGGCGGTCTATGGGCTGGTGCTGGCGCAGGCCGAGTTCACGCCGGCGCTGTGGGCACTGCTGGCCTCGTTTTTCCTGTGGGGCGTGGCGAGCCAGGCGTTCGGTGCGGTGCAGGACGTCGTCGCAGACCGGGCCGGGGGTATTGCTTCCATTGCGACGGTGACCGGTGGCCGGGCGACCGTGAGGTTTGCCATCGCCTCCTATCTGGTCAGCGGTGCTCTCCTGCTCTTCACCCCGTGGCCTGGACCGCTGGCCTCCTTCCTGGTTCTGCTGTATGTGGTCAATATCGTCCCCTTTGCTTCCCTGGAGGACGACGGCGCCGAGCTCGCCCACCGCGGTTGGGAACGGTTCCTGTGGCTGAACTATGTCACCGGGTTCTTCGTGACGATGCTGCTCATCTGGTACGCGGTAATCCGCTGACTCGGCAATAACGCAACGCTTCTGTTGCGTGCCTTTTGCACAAACACTCGCGATCGCTCCGGCGCAGCTCCCGGCAGGCCTGCTGAGCGCGCTGCTCGGTGCGCCCTGCCATGGCATACGTTTGACCGGTATCACTGTTTGATTACGGTCGTAAATCCTGTTGTATACGTATCTTGATTATGCGATGCTGTTCAGCGTAAGACTGCTCAGTGTGATCTCACTCACCACCCGCACGCGCACCGTGTGCCCAGAAGGGATATAAACCATGTCTGAAATCTTCTTCCGGGGTGGCCGCACGGCGCGCCGCACTACCGCCGTTATGGCTGGCTCCCTCACCCTGATGATGCTCACGGCATGTGGAGGCGGAAGCCTCGGCAACGCAGAGGGCGACGACGGCGCTACTGGCTCCACCGACACCGTTACCGTAGGTCTGGCCGTTCCCCAGTCAGGCGTCTACGCCGGCCTTGGTGAGGACATGACGCAGGGCTTCGAGCTGTACCTGGAACAGGCGGACAACAAACTAAGCGGTTACGACATCGAGGTGGTCAGCGCTGATACCGGTGAAGGGCCGCAGACAGCCATTCCCGCCGTTTCCCGTCTGATCCAACAGGAGCAGGCCGACGTCGTTACCGGCATTGTCAGCTCCGCCACCGCTCTGGGCCTCCGGGATACGTTCGTGCAGGCAGAGATCCCGCTGATCATCGCCAATGCAGGCGCCGATGACATCACCGCCGAGCCGTCCCCGTACATCTGGCGCACCTCCTACACCAACAGCGAGGTAAGCGGCGCTATTGGCAAACACGTGGCCGAAGAGGTTGGAGATGGTTCCGTTTATCTCATCGCAGCCGACTACGCCGCCGGGCAGGAGCACGTCAACGGGTTCAAGGAACAGTTCGAAGCCGCCGGCGGCAAGGTAGCTGGAGAAACCTTCACACCGTTTGGCTCCACGAGTGACTGGCAGCCCTACCTCAGCAAGATCCGCAGCTCCGGGGCATCAGCCGTTTTCGCGTTCTACGCGGGCTCCGAAGCTGCCAACTTTGTCCAGCAGTACTCCACCTTCGGCCTGGCTGAAGAAGCACAGCTCTACGGGAACGGCTTCATTGTCGAGGGCGATGTGCTGCAGGCGCAGGGCGAGGCAGCTCTCGGCATCCAGACGTCGCTGAATTACAGCCCGACGATCGATTCCGAAGTCAACAACAAGTTCGTGGAAGCCTACGTCGCAGCGTATGACGAAGTTCCCACTGTCTATGCCATGCAGTCCTATGACGCTGCAGCTGCGATCGAAGCCGCACTGGAGGCTGCCGATTCCGTTGACGGCCCCGGCATTGCCGCAGCATTGTCGGAGGTCGGCGAGTTCGAAAACAGCCCGCGTGGGTCGTGGAGCTTCAACGAAAACCACGACCCGGACCAGAACTACTACCTGCGTGAAGTGCAGGAAGTCGATGGCAAGCTCTCGAACGTGGTTCTCCGCGAAATCCAGGACTAAAGGACAAATTCCGATGCTGGCATGGTTCGATGCGAACACCGCAACCATCCTCAACGGCCTGGCGCTGGGCGCAGTACTGTTCCTGATCGCCGTCGGGCTGTCACTGGTCTTCGGGACCATGGACGTGTTGAATCTGGCGCATGGCGCCGTGTCACTGATGGGCGCTTACGTGGGCGTGGCGATGTACGGCGCCGCGCCCACAACGGGGATGTTTTTCCTGGCCATGGCAATCGCTGCCGCCGTGGGATTCGCGGCCGGTGGGGTACTGGCGACGATGGTCTCGCCCGTGAGAAACCACCTGCGGCAGGCGTTGCTCACCCTGGGCATGGCGCTCATCGTTGCTGAGCTCCTCCAGGAGGTGTTTGGCCCGGAGGTACGGTCCGTTCCCGTCCCCGAGTTCCTCTCCAGCACGGTCAGCCTCATGGGTAACCCCTATCCGGTGTACCGGCTCGCAATGGTAGCGGCCGGAATCGTCGTGGCGGTCGTGCTCTACATCGTGCTTGAACGCACCCGTGCCGGTGCAATAGTGCGGGCGACCGTGGCAGACCGTGCCATGGTCGAAGCCATCGGAATCCGCACCAAAGTGGTGCTTGCCCTCGTCTTCGGCGGCGGCGCGGCACTGGCCGCCGTCGGAGGTCTGCTCGCAGCACCCATCCTCGGTGCACAACCGGGACTGGACGATCAGATCCTCCTCCTCGCTCTCGTCATCGTCGTGATCGGCGGCCTCGGCTCGCTGCGCGGTGCACTGCTCGGCGCACTCGTGGTGGGACAGGTGCAGACGATCGGCGTGTCCGTGGTCAACGAGTTCGCGTCCTTCCTGCTCTTTGCAGCACTCGCCGCGGTTCTCCTGTTCAGGCCGCAGGGCCTATTGCCAGCTCGAAAGGGAGCGCACGTATGAGCGCGACGAACACACTCTCCGGCCTGACCGCAGATCAGCCCGGCACGACGAAACTCTTCAACACCGGCGCGCCGCGGCCGGCGTTCCGGCTGTTCGTCGCCGTCGTCATCCTTCTGATTCTGGTGGCCCTCCCGTTCTTCCTCGCACCGTATCCGCTCAGCCTTGCAGGGCGGGCGCTGGCCTTCGGCCTGCTGGTGGTCAGCGTTGATCTGCTCACCGGTGTCATGGGGATGCCCTCGCTCGGGCAGGTTGCCTACTTTGGTGCCGGCGCCTACACGGCCGGGCTGGTCGGTATACATCTCTCCTCCAGCGGCCTGGTGCAGTTGCTCATCGGAACACTGGCCGGGGCCGCGCTTGCACTGCTGACGGGAGCCGTCGCCGTAAGAACCGCGGGCATCGTGTTCCTCATGATCACCCTCGCCATCGGCGAGTTGGCCCACATCGGCGTCGATTCCCTTTCCGTGGTAGGTGCGAGTAATGGTCTGGCCGGCATCCCACCAGTCAGCGTGCTGCCCGGCGGCGAACCACTGACTGTTCCCGGATACCTCTACTGGTGGGTTCTGGCCGTGTTTGTCATCGGCTTCTGCGCTGCCGTGATTCTCAACCGCTCCCCGCTGGGCCGCTCGATGCGCGGCGTTCGCGACGGTGAACTCCGGCTGCGCGCCCTGGGACAGAATACGTACTCGGTCAAGCTCATTGCCTACACGATTGCCGGTGGCGTCGCCGGCGCAGCCGGAACCGCCTGGGTAGCGCAGACACAGTTCATCTCGCCCGGAGATTTGGGCTTCGACATGGCCGCTTTCGCACTTCTCAGTGTTGTTCTTGGTGGAGCGGGCAGCCTCTGGGGGCCGGTAATCGGAGCAGGCCTGGTGATCTTTGTCCGCGACTGGCTCGGTGGCTACATTGAGGGTCGCGGAACGCTTCTGCTCGGTGTGGTTTTCGTTATTGCCGTCTATGTTCTTCCCCGGGGTGTTGCAGGCATCAAGGGGCGTTCCTTACGACGAAAGTCGAGTGATTCATGACAACCACGGACACGTCCATCCTCGATATCCGTGATCTCACCCTCTCCTTCGGCTCACTCACTGCCGTGGACCGGGTAACCCTGCGGGTGGACGAGGGCGCACGTCACGCGCTCATCGGCCCCAATGGTGCCGGAAAATCAACACTTTTCGGCGTTCTGGCCGGGCGCCTTCGTGCCACCAGTGGGCAGATTTTCTTCAATGGCCAGGATGTGACGGCGTTGAGTGAGGCGGAGCGCGCCCGAAACGGTCTCGTCCGTACTTTCCAACACTCCAGCCTCTTCCTTGGGATGAGTGTGCTGGACAACGTCGGCCTCGCGGTGGAACGCTCGACCAGCCAGCCGAAACGGCCCTGGCCGAGCCGCCGCCGGGACCGTGCCGTCACCGATGCGGCAATGACACATCTGGAGAGCGTGGGCCTTTTGAGCCGCCCCTCCGCATTGTGCGGGGCGCTCTCGCACGGCGAGCGCCGTCAGGTGGAGGTGGCCATGGTATTGGCCTGTGAACCGCGGATGGTTCTGTTCGATGAACCAACGGCGGGAATGTCAGTGGCTGAGACCAACCGTTTCGCAGAGATTGTGGAATCACTCCCCCGAAAGGTCACCGTGGTCGTCGTCGAACATGATCTGGATATTGTCTTCCGCCTGGCCGAGCGTGTCAGCGTGCTTGCTGCTGGAAAGCTGATAGCTGACGGGACACCGGAAGAGATCCGTACCAACGACGCCGTCCAGGAAGCGTACCTGGGAACATCCAGCAACGAAGCTCTCTTCGGAGCCGCATCATGAACGCCCACCAGCTGCTCGAGGTCGAGGACCTGGCGGCTGGTTACGCGGGCAGCCGGGTGCTGGATGGTGTGTCCCTGACCGTCGGTTCCGGGGAGGCTGTTGCCCTGTTGGGGCGCAATGGTGCGGGCAAGACGACCTTGATTGAAACGGTCATGGGGATGGTCACGGCCATGGATGGTCATGTGCGGATTGACGGCAAGGATGTCACCGCCAAACCCCCGCACGTGGTGTCGCAGGCCGGTGTGGGAATTGTTCCTCAGGGGCGGCGCGTGTTTGCACCCTTGACCGTGGAGGAGAACCTGGAGATCGCGCTGCGGAAGCGTTCGGGCGACTGGACGATCGAGCGGGTCTACGATCTCATGCCCAGGCTGCGGGAGCGCCGAACGAACCTGGGTTCGCAGCTTTCCGGTGGTGAACAGCAGATGCTCGCGATCGGCCGGGCACTGCTCGGTTCGCCGAAACTGATGCTCCTCGACGAGCCATCCGACGGCCTTGCCCCAAAAGTGGTTGAACAGGTTGGCGAGATCATCCTTGACCTGACAGATACGGGCATGGCGATTCTGATCGTGGAGCAAAACCTCCATCTGGCGTTCACGGTGTCAGACCGGTTGGCGATCATGCGTAAGGGCGAAATTGTCCACGAAAGTTCAGTCGTTGATTTCCGACGTGACGAACAACTAGCCCACAGCCTGCTGGGTGTGGGCTGAGTTCGCCGACATACAACGCTCGCAGAGAAGGAGGGATCCCCGCCGTAGCGGGGATCCCTCCTTCTCTGTAGGCAACGTTATTGTGCTTTGGCAACCGCTTTTGGGCGCCAGCGGAGGTGCGGATCAGTTTCCGGGTCGGCCTCGCGCAGCAGCGACAACCGCGGCCTCACTGCGTCGGTGCGGGCGCTGGGGGGTTTGCGCCGTCCGGCCCGGAACTGTTCAATCCAGCGGGCTCCCTCGCCCTGATACTCCTGCTCGGCTGCGGCGTGAAGTGTCCATTGCGGGTCGTAGAGGTGCGTGCGGCCCAGCGCAATCAGATCGGCCCGTCCGGCCAGCAGGATGGAGTTCGCGTCATCGTAGGTGGAGATCGCGCCAACTGCGATCACGGTGGCACCGGCGGGGGCTGCAACTTCCTGGCGGATGCGATCCGCGAAGGGCGTCTGGTAGCTGCGCCCGAAAGCCGGCTTCTCCTCGGAGGCAACCTGACCGGTGGACACGTCGATCCCCGAAGCGCCGTGGCCAATTAACGCACGGGCAATTTCGACGGCGTCGTCAGCTGTGTTTCCGCCGTCAACCCAGTCCGTGGCGGAGATGCGGACCGTCATGGGTTTGTCGGCGGGCCAGGCGGTGCGGACGGCGTCGAACACTTCCAGCGGGAAGCGCAGCCGGTTTTCCAGGCTTCCGCCGTATTCATCAGTCCGCTGGTTGGCCAGCGGAGACAGGAAGGAGGACAGGAGGTAGCCATGAGCCGCGTGGATCTCGAGGAGGTCAAACCCGGCAGCGTCGGCCCGTTGGGCAGCAGCGACAAAGTCAGCGACCACCTGATCCATATCAGTCCTGTCGATCTCCTTCGGTGCAGCATTATCCGGTGAGTACGGCAGGGCGGAGGGTGCCAGTGTTTCCCAGTTGTTTTCCAGGAGCGGCTGATCGATTCCCTCCCACATCAGGCGGGTTGATCCTTTTCGTCCCGAGTGACCAATTTGGATGCCAAGCTTTGCGCTGGACCGCGTGTGCACAAAGTCGGCCACTCGACGCCATGCCTCGAGCTGTTCCTCGTTGTACAGGCCGCTACAGCCGGGCGTGATCCGCCCCTCTGGTGAGACGCACACCATTTCCGTCATGACCAGGCCAGCGCCGCCCACGGCCTTTGAGCCAAGGTGGACCAGGTGAAAGTCAGTGGGAACGCCGTCGACCGCTGAGTACATGTCCATGGGGGAAACCACAATGCGGTTCTTCAGAGTCAGGCCGCCGATGGTGTGTGGCTGGAACATGGCGGGGATGACCTGTTCCAGCCCCTGACTGACCGCGAAGTGTTCCTCCACCCTGTGCGCGAACTCCGGGTCACGAAGGCGCAGGTTCTCCTGGGTGATGCGGCGTGAGCGCGTGAGCAGGTTGAAGGCGAACTGCACTGGATCCTGTTTGCCGTACTGGCCAATGGTCTCGAACCACTCCAGGGAAGCTTGCGCTGCACGCTGGGTGGATTCGACGACGGGGCGCCGCTCGGTCTCGTACGCTTCCAAAGCCGCGTCAAGGTCCCTGTGTTCGTGCAGGCAGGCGGCCAGGGCGAGTGCGTCTTCCATAGCCAGTTTGGTTCCGGAGCCGATGGAGAAATGTGCGGTATGCGCTGCGTCGCCGAGCAGCACCACGTTGTCCTTGCGCCAACTCTCATTGCGAACGGTGCTGAAGTTCAGCCACTTGGAGTTGTTCGCCAGCACCTCGTAGCCGTCCAGTTCCTCCGACAGGAGGTCCCGGATCTTCGCTACTGCCAGCTCGTCCGAAACCCCGGGCGGGAATACTGTGTTGGTTGTGGCGCCGAAGCCTGCGGCTTTCCAGACGTCCTCATGCATTTCAACGATGAAGGTGGACCCGGTCTCTGAATACGGATAGCCGTGGACCTGCATGGTTCCGTACTCGGTGTCCTTGACGAAGAACTTGAAGGCCTCAAAAACCTGGTCTGTGCCCAACCACATGAACTTGTTGGGGCGAACATCCAGCGAGGGACGGAAGTCCTTGGCGTAGGCGGTGCGGATCTGCGAGTTCGCGCCGTCGGAGGCGAGTACCAGATCGTAGCCAGCCTCCAGTTCCTCAATGGGCGGCGCAATGGCGGAGAAGCGGACGTCGACGCCGAGCTCCACTGAGCGATGCTGGAGAAGTTGGAGGAGCTCCTTACGGTTCATGGCAGCAAAACCCTGGCCGCCGACCGTGAGCTTCTCACCCCGATAGTGGATGTCAATATCGGCCCAGCGGGCGAATCTCCGCGACATATATTCAGCCACCACGGGATCGGCGTTACCGATTCCGCCCAGGGTCTCATCCGAGAAGACCACACCGAAACCAAACGTGTCTGTAGCGGCGTTGCGCTCCCAGAGAGTGATGTCGTGGGATGGGTCAAGCTGCTTCATCAGCGCGGCAAAGTAGAGCCCTCCCGGGCCGCCTCCCACAATTGCGATCTTCATGCCAATATTCCTTTCTAGACCAGTTCCACGCCGGTGGTTTCGGTATCAGCATTGGCTTGCAGCTTCTCGCGGAGGCGGAAGTGCTGCAGTTTGCCGCTGGGGTTGCGGGGCAGTTCATCGACGAATCGCACGTCGCGGGGGTATTTGTAGGGGGCGATACTGGATTTCACGAAGTTCTGGATCTCTCTGCGTTTCGCGTCATCCCCCACCACGCCGTCGCGCAGGACGATGAAAGCACAGACCACGCTGCCCCGCTCCTCGTCGGGGCGGGCGACGACGGCGTTCTCCAGCACGTCTTCGTGCTGTTCGATGGCCGCTTCCACTTCGGGGGCGCCGATGTTGTATCCGGAGGAAACGATCATGTTGTCTGACCGCGCCTGGTAGATGTAGTAGCCCTCGGCATCGCGGAGGAAGGTGTCGCCGGTGACGTTCCATCCGTTGCAGATGTAGTTGTGCTGGCGTTCGTCGTCGAGATAGCGGCAACCTACCGGGCCGATGACAGCCAGCCGTCCGGCGACGCCGTCGGGCAGCTCCTGGTCATCGTCGCCGAGGATGGCGGCCCGGAACCCTGGGACGGGAACACCGACAGCGCCCGGATGGATGTCATCGCCGGCGGCTGAGATGAAGACGTGCAGCATTTCGGTGGCCCCGATGCCGTTGACCAGTTTGAGACCGGAGGCGCGCTCGACCGCCTCCCACGTCTCCTTGGGCAGGTTCTCGCCGGCCGAAACGCCGATCCGCAATCGGGAGAGCAGGTCGGCGCGGCCTTCCTTGATGATGGCGCGATAGGCGGTGGGCGCGGTAAAGAGGACTGTGGCGCCCGCTTCGGCTGCGCGTTCGGCGAGCTCCACCGGGCCCGCGCGCTCGGTGAGCAATGCGGAGGCACCGAAATACAACGGGAAAACCACCAGACCGCCCAGCCCGAACGTGAAAGCCAGTGGAGGCGAACCCGCGAACACGTCCTCGGGACTCGGCGTCAGCACGTGACGCGCGAAAGTGTCGGCGTTGGCCAAGATGTCCCGGTGAAAGTGCATGGTGACTTTCGGTACGCCAGTGGTCCCCGAGGTGGGGGCAAGGAGAGCGACGTCGTCCGCTGCGGTGGCAACGTTCTCGAACGTGCCCGGCTTGGTTTCGGCCACCGACTCCAAATCCGACGACCCGCCGGAACCGTAGCGCACCACCGGCAAGGCGGTCTTCGCTGCGGCCACATCCATTTCCTCAGCGAAACGGTGATCCGTGATTGCCAGAACCGGCCGCGTCAGACGCACGAGGGTGGAGACTTCCGTGGCGCGCAGCATGGGCATGGTGGTGACGACCACTGAGCCGGCTTTGAGCACGCCCAGCCACGCTGCGACCAGCCACGGATTGTTCGGTCCGCGCAGCAGCACGCGGTTACCGGGAACGATGCCGTGGTTTTCGGTGAGCACCCGGGCTATCTGGTTGGAACGCTCGAGCAGCTGGGCGTAAGTCCACACTTCGCCGTCCGGGGTGCGCAGGGCCGGCCTGCCGGCTCCGAATTTCGCCGTCGATTCGTCGATGAGGGCAGCGGCGGCATTGAGGCGATCCGGGTACTGCAGCTCCGGCAGCGTGAACTCCAGGGTAGGCCACAGATCCGCAGGGGGAAGGTGGTCGCGCGTAAATGTATCCACGTGGGCCGATGGCGTGAGGTGCATGGCCGATCCTTTCGCGGTTAGCCGAGTAAGCGGGATGTCTAGTGGGAACTAGCCCCGGATCATGCCTTCTTGGGCAACCGTGGCCAGCAGCCGGCCGGAACGGTCGTAGAAACGGCCCATCGCCAGGCCGCGATTGTGCTGCACGGAAATGGCGTCCTGGGCGTAGAGGATCCAGTCATCTACACGGCCGTCACGGTGGAACCACATTGAGTGATCCAGGCTGGCGGTGGCCAGACCGGGGCTGGACCAGTTCAAGCCACGGACGCGCAGCAGGGTCTCAAGGATCGTGTAGTCACATACGTAGGTCAGTGCCGTGCGATGCAGGTCTGCGGTGGCCTGGGCGTCGTCGAGGTCGGGGAGGGCCTGGAAGGCCTTGACCCACACCGCCTGGGTGGGTACCGCCCCGGCGTCCGACGTGAGATAGAGAGGTTCCGGGACGTGACGCATGTCGAAGCTGCGTCCATGAGACCAGTACTCGCTGGCGGGACCGGTGGTTCCCTCGAGCACTTCCGCGGCAGTGCGCAGCGTCTCCGGATCCATCGTCTGCGGATCGGCCGATTCCGGAGCCGACTGCTGAAATTCCGGGCCGTCCTCCTGGACGTGGAAGGAACCAAGCGCGGTGAACGCCGTCTTTCCGTTCTGGACGCCACGCACGCTGCGCGTGGAGTAGCCGCGGCCATCCCGCAGGATTTCGACGTCGTAACGAACGGTGGCACCGATGTCCACGGGACGCATGAAGTAGCTGTGCATGGAGTGCAGCGCCCGGTCGGCGCCCACTGTGGCCTGCATGGCAGCGGTGGCCTGGGCAACCATGTCGCCGCCGTAGGCCTTCGGCCAGGGGACGTACTGGGTGGTTGCTTCGAAGGACTGATCCGTGGGGCCATCAACCGGGGTCAGTTCGATGGCCCGCAGGAACGTATGTGCCGTGCCGGGCGCAAGGACGGGGGGCATCCTCATGCCCTCCGGTAGTCGGCGAGGGTTTCGTCCGGGACGTCCTCCAGGTTGACTACGAGGTTTTCGGGGGTGCGGGCCGTGAGCCACACCAGTTCCTCGGTGACGGACATGTTGGCCTCGATGTGGTGCATGAAGGGCGGAACGAAAACCCAGTCCCCTGCTTTCATGTCAAGGTACTCCGAGTAGTTTTCCCCGAAGTAGATGCGGCCGTGTCCGCGCAACACGTAGCCGCCGGTCTCGGCTTCCGCGTGGTGGTGCGGCAGCGACCGGTATCCGGGAACGTTGGAGACCTGGCCAAACCAGAGCTTGGTGGCGGGTGTGTGCTGGATGGACACGCCTGAAACCCGCACGCAGTCACCGGACTGCGCTGTGTTCGTGTCTTCCTGGCCGCTGCGGGTGACCACGGGAACAACGTTGCCCTGCTCGTTGGCGTACTGGCTGTTGTCGCCTTCCAAAATGTACTCGCTGGCAGTGGTCATAGTGATTCTCCTTGACGTTCAGGGGCTGGCTGCGGCAACGGCGCCGCGGTCGGTATGAGGGTGATCGTGTTCTCAAGACGGCCTAAACCGTCGATCTCTGTGGTGAGGACGTCTCCGTTGACCAGGAACCGTGGCGGTTTCATGCCTGACCCAACACCGCCTGGCGTACCGGTGAGCACAATGTCCCCGGGACGCAGGGTGGCGAAGGCGGAGATGTACGCCAGGAGCTGGTCCGCGCCGAAAACCAGCGTTGAGGTCTCCCCCGACTGCACGAGTTCGCCGTTGACATACCCCCGGACGCTGAAGTTCGGGTTTGCCTCGAACTCGTCCGCGGTGACGATGACGGGACCAATCGGAGTGCTGGCGTCGAAGGCCTTGCCCTGCAGCCACTGCAGCGTGCGGTTCTGCCAGTCGCGCATGGAGACGTCATTGGCTACGCAGTACCCTGCGATGGCTTCGGATGCCTCGGATGCGCTGGCGTGCCGCAACTCTTTACCGACGACGACGGCCAGTTCCGCTTCCCAGTCCACGTTGTCGCTGCCGCGGACAGTGATGGTGTCATGCGCCCCGGTGAGGGTGTCGGCGAACTTGGCGAACAACGTGGGATGGGCGGGCAGTTCGCGGCCCATTTCCAGGATGTGGTCGGTGTAGTTCAGTCCGCAGCAGATCACTTTCCCGGGTTGAAGGACTGCTGGTGCAAAGTTGGCATTGGCCTCGGGCACAACATTCGGGCCGTTACCGGCTGCGTGGGCTTCCAGCGCAGCCTCCACGGCTTCCCGCCAGGCGGGAGTAGCGATCAGAGTTCCGATGTCGCGCACCTGAAGGGGCAGGAACCCCGCATCAACCGCGACGGCGGCGGTGGTCCCCTCGCCCGTTCGCAGGGTAGCCAACTTCATGATGCTCCTTCAGCTTATGCTTATATGTCGACAATTTTGCGGTCGCAACATATGATCAATTTAGCATGATCGTCAGGATGTGCAATAGACCACCTTCGGAAAATTTGTCACCAGGAGGCCCCCATGACCGCAGAGCCCACAAGCGCAAAACGCACCATCAATCCAGCGTCATTGGCGAGGCCTTCCGGATACGCACACGGCACGCTGACCGGCAACACGGTGTACCTGGGCGGACAGACCGCGCTGGACCAGGACATGAACATTGTTCAGGGCGGGATAGTGGAGCAGTTCCGGCAGGCGTTCTCCAATGTGCTCGCCACACTCAAGGAGGCCGGCGGACGCCCGCAGGATCTGGTGAGCGTGACCATCTACCTCACGGATGTCGACGACTATATGACCAACGGCCGCGAAATCGGCCGCATCTGGCGGGAGATGGCAGGCTCTGAGTACCCCTCAATGGCCGGGATCGGTGTATCCCGTCTATGGCAGAAGGAAGCGCTCATCGAAATTCAGGGCATTGCCGTCATTGGACAGGCATAGCCCGGTTATGAACGGTGCCGCGCGATGATGGTGGCGGCGTGCCGTTCGGCCAGTGGCGCGATGATCTGGTGCGTACGGCTGAATACCCGCCGCGCTTCAGGCTCCCGCCACCACTCGGGCAGGTATTCAAGGGGTAGGTTCGGATCCCTGTAGGGCAGCCTGCGCCAGAGCGTTAGCATGGGTACGTAGTAACGGAAGGCGTCGCGGCAGAGTTCTTCGTCTGGTTCGTGGTCGTGCGCGGTTTCTCGGCCCGGAGCCATGTTTTGGTCCAGCCGCTGGGTCCATGCGACGTCGGCTCCGCTGTAGACGTCGAGGAATTCGCCGATGAGTGCGTCGATCGCTTCTAGGTTCCACCAGGTGGCAACCTTGTCGCGGACATCGCCGGCGAAGAGGTAGTCGCCGCGGAAGAATTCGACGAACTGGTCAAGTTCGTGTCTGGCCAGGTTGGCACGGGCGCGTTCGGCGATGCTGGCGGAAGCGATCCACACGCCGGAGGTCACCGTGCCGAACCCGAGCCCGGCGAGGATGGTTCGAAGCCGGTGCCGCAGGTGCCGTTGCGCTTCCGGAACCGAGAAAAGGGCCAGCAGCCAGTCGTGCTCACCATCTTCGCGTTGCTCAGCGAAGATCCGCCGGTCACCTTCGGCGAAGATGGTCTGCTGCGACTCGGAAAGGTTGTATGCGGCCACTCCCCCTGCACGGGTGCTGCGAAGTATGCCTTTGGCTTTGAGGCGAGACACGGCGGACCGCACGCCCGGGGCGTCGTAGCCGAGGTCCCCGAGCAGGCTGACAAGTGAGGCGACCGGAAGACTGTTCCCGGGCGTCCGGCAGTACAGGCCGAAGAGGGTCACGATCAACTGTTGGTGGCGCACTACGGGATTCGGGATATTCTCCCCGCTCGTTTGGCCCGCGTCCTCATGAGTGATCATTAGGTGGAGCCGCCCAGCGCCTGGCGCATGGCTTCGGGCCACGGTGCGGATCGTGTCGCGCCTGCCGGTACATGAACGGTGGTGACTGTGCCATCTGCTGCAGGGCCGCCGTCGGAATGATCGCAGGGGTGCCCGGCGATCTCGAAACGAAGTGTGAGAGAGGAACTTCCGACCCGCTCGACCCACACGGTGGCCGTGATTTCCTGCTCGAACCAGAGCTTGTCGCGGAAGTTCAACACGTGCTGAACCCTCGGCGAAGAGGGGAAGTAGCCGCTGATTCCGCGCTCACGAATCAGCTGCGCTTCGGCAGCCTCCACCCATCGGACGACGGCGGAATTATGATGGTGACCGGCAGCATCAGTATCCACCCATTCCACGCGCCGCGTAATGGACGCAGACGGACCGGGATACTCGCCCATCGGCAACTCCTTCAGGAATGGATTGAAGTGATTAAGCTGGAACCAATCTATCGGTTCGAGCGACGGGAGGGCGTAGCTGTAGACGATGCACCTACTTCTCAGTAGCCGATACACGCGATTAATGGTTCAGGATCTCAGGGTCGCAGCGCGTCTCTTGATCTCGCGATAAATAGTTGTCCGGGAGACTGAGAATATCTCTGCCAGTTCCATCTGTGTGTACTTGTCTTCGTCGACCAGCTCGTATAGGTGACGGCGGCGAGTGAGAGACAGTTTGGGCGGCTTGCCCCGCAGCCGGCCTTTAGCTTTCGCCACGGCCATGCCTTCGCGCGTGCGGGCTCGAATCAGGTCTGACTCGAACTCGGCGACCATGCCGAGCACGTTGAACATGAGGCGGCCCACCGGATCAGTCGGATCGTAGACACTGCTGCCCAGGCTCAATGACACTCCCTTGCGCGTAAGCTCATCCGCGATATCCCGTGCGTCGGGTAACGACCGCGCAAGCCGGTCAAGTTTGGTGACGACAAGCGTGTCACCGGCCCGGACTGCCGCCAATGCCTGGAGAAGTCCGGGACGCGCTCGGTTGGTGCCGGTCAGCCCATGGTCGACGTAAGTGTTGTCCGCTTCTACTCCGAGAGCGGCCAGGCCTTCCCTTTGGATGGTGAGGTCTTGTTGGTGTGTAGAGACTCGCGCGTAGCCGATCTTCACCATTTCAGTGTTGCACTTATCGTGCCTTCACGGGGCTTTTCATCGTGCGGGTTTTACGCGCATTTTGATGGTCGGTCGAGCGCTCGGTGGCAGTTAGGCGCGGTGAACGCCGACCGATCGAGTCGCGGTGCTACGAGCCGCAGCCGCTAGGATGGCGCCGTGAAGCTTCTCCTTACGTCGGCAGGCGTCACCAATCCAACGATCTTCGCTGCACTCGAAGCACTGATCGGCAAGCCGATCAGCGAGTCCAACGCACTGTGCATTCCCACCGCGCAATATGGTCACCCATGGGTCGGCCCCGGCATCAAAGCATGGGAATTCATCAGTGGAAAATCCGAGAATCCCATGGTTGACCTGGGATGGAAATCGGTCGGTGTGCTGGAATTGACCGCGCTGCCGAGCATCGATGAAGAGCGGTGGAAGCCTCTTCTACTCGAAGCCGACGTGTTACTGGTTGCGGGCGGTGACGCCCTATACCTCCACCACTGGATGCAGCAGTCTGGACTGGTCGACATGATCCCGTCGCTGACGGAAACTGTGTGGGTTGGGATGAGCGCTGGCAGCATGGTGATGACCCCGCAGATCGGTCGAGAGTTCGTCGGCTGGAAGTCGATGACCGGTGACGACAGCGCACTGGGAGTAGTTCCCTTCTCAATCTGCCCGCACCTCGCGCCCGATGGCGCAGCCGGTAATTCTTTGGCGGCAGCAGAGAGATGGGCTGGCGGCATACGTCACCCGTCCTACGCCATCGACGACCGGACCGCCATCAGCGTGACCGATGATGCCGTAGACGTTCTCACAGAGGGCCTCTGGCGGTACTTCCCAAAGTAGACCGCAGCCAACTTCACCGCCAGGAGGCCCAGCTTGCGGGCAGCGGGTTAGTCGTGAGGTGCCTATCCGCACGCTGACGGTTCGGCTTAAGTGGTCAGTTCTTGGTGGCATTCAGATGAGAAGCTCAGCCGATTCGAGTAGCAAGGCGGCTCCGGTGAAGCGGCACCGTGATAGAACGATTGCATGACCGACGACGTTGCGAAATTGATTGTTATTGCGGGCTTGCCGGGCACGGGCAAGACGACACTTGCGCGATCAATCAGTCAGCGGATCGGTGCTTGCTATATCCGCGTAGATGCAATCGAGACTGCCATCGCTCGAATCAACGGGCCCGTAACGGGTCCCGAAGGATATGCCGTCGCAGTTGAAGTGAGTCGCTCCAACTTGCTGATAGGGCAATCAGTCGTAGTTGATGCTGTATGCCCTGTTATTGAGTCGCGAACCGCGTGGGCTAACTTGGCTGTCGAGGCCAGCGCAAGCTTGACGATCTTCGAGACGCACCTCACTGATCTCGCTGAGCACGAGCAACGCGTGATCGCTCGTGTGCCAGACATTCCTGGGCAACACTTACCGACTTGGGACTCCGTTCAAAGTCTCTGTTACCAGCCATGGGATACAACAACAGACGGGGATCGCTTCCGCGTGGACACTTCGAATTCAGAGGCTGCAGTACGGTCTGCTCTGTCAGCACTTCAAGAGGATGAGCCCTGATGGCGTCGCGCTGAGGGTTTGAAATCGTGCACCTGGGTGTCGTGCAGGATGCGGCCGGAGGAGCGCTAGCGGGGGAGGCCGCCGCGCCCTGTACAGCAGGGGGCAGGGAACCTGCCTGGTTCCCTGCCCCGTATTGCTTCTTTACCGGTGGTAGGCGGTTTTCTCGTGTTTGACGCATTCAGCGAGCTGGCCGGTGTTCACGAGCTGGGTGAGTAACTGTGGGAGCTTGCTGGCGGGGTCGGCCTCGCGGGCTCTGGTGAGGTACTGGGCGGCGATGGAGGACCGGCCTTTGTACCAGTAGATCCAGCCGAGGAACGTGAACAGTGGTGCGCGGGCTCCGGGTGGGGTGTGCCGGAGCAGTTCAATGATGAGTTCCTGCACGGCGTCCACACGGTTCCAGTCCGGTGCTCCTGCGTACTTGCCGAGGAACACGTCAGCGAAGGTGCCCAGGTCATCGTCGTCGCTGATGGTGTCCGCCATGATCCGGTCCCGCAGTGCCGGAGTGTGCAGGGCCGCGATGAGTTGCAGGGTGGTGTCTTTGCCCGGTTCAGCGCCGAGGGTTTCCTGCCACAGTGCCTGGTTCTCGGTCATGACTGGGGTGGTCCAGTCGGTGGGATCCTCGATCACCCAGCTGGTGATGATGTCCGCGATCCGGTCAACGTCCGTGTTGTCTCCGGTGAAGTCGGGGTTTGCGACGGTTTCCCGCGTCGTTGTGGAGCCTTCGAACACCATGTGAGCGCTGAGGACGCTGTCGGTGATTTCTTCTAGTGAGTGCGGGGTGCAGCAGTCTGCGTCTTCGCAGAAGTAGGTCATCCACTCGGTGGAGGTGACGAGCCAGCTGTCCCTAACGGGCATCCCGGCGGTCCCTAGCAGCTCGTCGAGGGTGTTGGCGTGGTCGCTGTAGGGTTTGGTCCCGTCGATGGTGGCCCGGTCGGTGTAGACGACGAGCAGGGTGCCGTCAGCGTGGACGTCGTTGGATAGGTAGCCGAGGATCGCTTGGGCGAACCGTGCCGGGTCTGTGTCCTGCTGGGGTGCGTCGATGCGCAGGGTCGCGCCGAGCTGCTTGCCGCGCAGGGTTAGGAACACGAACGAATCCGCTGGGGTGAAGCCGAGGGTGTGCGGGATGTAGGCCAGGATGTCGGCCGGGGACGTGACGGAGATAGGTGTCTTGCTCATGATGGGTTGCTCCCTTTTCGCGGTGGTGGTGAGGTGCCTGTGGTGGTCCAGCAGTGGCCCTCTCCCCCGTTGTTTTTTGCCTGCTGGCAAGCTTGCTTGCTTTGGTCCCGACGGAGCCGGGTCAACCCCGCAGGGGCAAGGAAACAGAAAGTCCGGCAAGGAAATAAGCGACGTAGGAGCGCCGTCCGGAGTTTCTGGGCCGCAGCAGCGCAGCTGTTGACCTGGTGGAGCGGGGCCACATAATCCGTAGGACAGCAGCAAAAAACGCCGCAGGCAGATCGCGGGGACGGACGCGACCGCCAGGGAGCGGCCGGCACCGTACACAGTCCGGAGCGCTAGCGCAGGGCCGTTTGGGTGGAAGGGTGGGCTGGCCGGGTTTGTCCTCGCCCGGGCATCGCCCCACCCGATGATGGGTGGGGCGCCTCTCCCCTTTTTGGATTAGCCTGCTTCGGCGTATTCGGATTCCTCAGCGATCACGTCTTCCTCTTCCAGGCGCACGTCCCTGAAAGTTTCCGTCTCGTCGCTGGCAGTGTTTGCTTTGTCGGTAGCCATGGCGTGGTCGGTGATGATGCTTTCCACCTCACTGAGGGTGTAGCTTCTCTGGACTAGTGACCGTCGTCAACCGGTGCGCCCTTCAACAGCCCATGAGAACGCGCCAGAAAGGTTGGGCAATCATGCCCCTGCCCAGTCGGTGATTGTCACTGCGGTCATGGCACGACGCGCTGTCTCCTGTGCCCAACATTTACTTCAACCTGACCCCCTTCGTTTGTCACAAATAGATCAAGGTTGGTGTATGACGACTATCGCCAGCGACTTTCAACGCATAACGTTCGAAGTGCCGGAGCCATGGGGGTTACGGCACTTCAAAATGGGGGTTCACTGTGAATAGTTTTACGCAAAAAGTATCGGCAGCAGCCGCATGCACAGTACTTGCGTTAGGGCTCGGAGTTGGGGGTGCTCAGGCAAATTCCGTGGAACTGGAGCCGGTAGAGGTTTCCAAGTCGGAGATGAAGTTCGTCGGTTTCGACAAGAAGGTTGCAGCGGCGAACGGGTACGACATTCGCAAGGATGCTCAGGGTGTCGAGTACTCGATCCCAGCGTCCACACCGAAGGGGGACATGACAGGGGCAGTCTATGGGCCAGGTACCGAACCGGAAGTATCAACTGGTGAATTCACAACCATGGATTCGCGGTTTGCAGACGGAAACTGCGGGACCTCATCACTAGTTGGTAGTGGCAAATCATTCACCACGACGTACACCATCAATTGGTGGCTCGGTCCATCTGCCAGGCACACATGGAAGGTGGCAGTCGCCTCAGGTTATGGTTACCAGGTTTACAATCTGAGCGGCTGGTTCGGTGGTAGCGGCTGGATCCACCAGCAGGCAATTGCGTTCAAGGGGCTACCCTACAACGCCTACGTTTCTGAAGGAACGGTCGTCACCGCAGCTGGATTCGTTTGCAGCTCAATGCGTCCATCTGACAGCTGGTACGGCTACTAAGCCGAAAGGGAGAAAATTCCCGTGAACCTACTGGGTATGCGCAGCAATGACGAACGGTTTAGCGAATTTGGTACTCCACTGTTGAGTCTAATGGTGAATGACCGATTCAAGCTAGACAGAGTTAACTGGCAAGGAACAGACACTGATCCCACGGACACCGTTGAGGTCTCTTATGTCGATTCTTTCCGCAGCGACTTGGGCGTACGGGTTTCGATCAAGACCTTTGTAAATGGGGATGTTGTTCGGCACATCGTTGGCCCTGGGACGGCTCTTTACCAGCACCTAGTAACTGCATGCGGCAGTCAAATTCTTCCCTCGGGAAAGACTGCACGGGACCTACCCGAGCGGTTGGAGAAGTTCGAACGCCGCGCCGCAGCCATCAAGTTGCGCGATTCCACATTGGAGATCGATGGCGAGAAGGTTCCCTGCCGGGCGGGCACCCTCGACTTCATGTCCGTTGCAGAGACCGTTCTTGGAAGCCGCGTGGCCACTCTTGTGGGCCCGGATGGTTTCATCGAAAAACCAATGACAGCAAGGGTGCTTCCAAATGTCTAAGCTATCGTGATCGAATGGCCCCAGTTTGCTGGGGCCATTCGTTTGCATGGGCAAGAAGGTTCGGCGCATCGCTGATGCCAGTAGCCCGTTGTTCAGACTTTAGGTGAAGAAGATGAACTACTACTTCTCCCCACTATTCGGGCATGATTTGTGGCCGGAGATACAATCAGAGCAATTGCAGCGATGAAGGCCAGAGTGCCGAAACAAACGGGCACGAGCAATGCTGGAGTCGAGTACCCCATGGAGAGCAATACCACCGTGGCGACAACGACCAATGCAACATAGAAGAGCAGGACACCGACGATCGCAAGTACCCACTTGTAGGCGGATTCTCGGAAGTCTCGTGCGCGAGTAAGAAAAATCAACCGCAACGTCATCAAGGCAATTATTTGCCAACATGAGATCGCGCTGATTCCCCAGACAAGGCCAGGGATTGCCAAAGATCTAACTTCCGGAAAGTTAGCGACCGCTTCCTGGATTTCTCGAGGGAGAACATACACTTCAACCACTACTGAAGTAAGCAGCAAGATCAGAACTAAGCCAGTGAGTGCAAGCGCAGTCCTACGTTGCATACGTACCCCCTACTTATCGCTGGAGATCTCGGCTAGCCGCATCTGTGTGCTCGTGCGGCTAGCCGAGGCCTCAACGTATCGCGCATATCACACAACGCCAGGGTCGATCCGAGTGGTCCGGATATTGAAGATGGTTACTGGTACGTTGGGATCGAGTGAGTCTGCAAAAGCCGTAAACTCCTTGATGCCTGGGCTCCAATAACTGCCGTTGGATGTCGCCGACGAACAGGTTGGAATCTGGGCTCTGGTCCCTTGCGTGAACCACATGCACACTTGAATAATTCGTTCACCGTTGTAGACGTTCCCAGCGGCGTGCGCGTAGCCATAGTAGGTGAAATCCGTCGGGTGCTCAGAAAATGCGTAGCTCGCTCCCCAGTATGTTTGAGCACCTATCTCACCCTCAGAAGGGGTGGTTTCCCAAACCCGTCCTACACGCTCATCGTTAGCAGATTCGTCGAGCTCAAACGATTCCTCTACAACCCGCATCCCATCCTCGGGACCGAATGTCCGACCGTCTACGACTACGTTGTCAGTACTGGGTCTCATTTCCGATGCTGATGCCGAAAGCGTACCCATGCCGGTGAGGGCAGCTACAAACGCCATCGTTGCAGCAGTCCTCCTGATGTGCTTGCTCATCTATCTACTCCAATCTATCCCGCCCCAACGGGGGATTAGACCGACGAGTCTATGGCGACCACTGCTACCGCGAGAAGATCGCCAAGTAGAACGTAATGCAACCTTAATCGAGTGAATGGAAGCGCTTCTCATCCTTTACGTAGTCAGAGTCGGCTGGATGACGACCGTGCCTTCAGGGTCACCGATGATCGATGAGACCGACACAGAAGCATCTGTTCACGCTAGAGGTGGGTACCGTTCAAGCCGTCACGGTGGTCCCCCTTCGAGTTGACACGATCACCAGCTGCACTACCGGTGGCCACGGACGCCGCGGAAGTGCTCTACCTGGTCGTGGACCTCGCCTACGAGAAGGCCTGCTGGAAAGTAGAGCCGATCTTAGGGTTGCGGGAAAGCCGGTATTCCAAGGGGAACCTGCCGGACCATTTGGCTTAGCTTGTCTCGTGCGGCGTTCAGGCTGATTTCGATGCCTTCAAGTTCACCGAGCCATCCGCGCTGTTCGGCCTCAAGCTTCCGGTCCTCGAGGCCTTGGATCAGTTCCTGCAGACGGGGGCGTTGTGTTGGGTCAGGGCGAAGCATGGGGCAGCGTATGCAGGCGTGTTCGTGGACGCAGGGGGTCCCGTACGCCCGTCCGCAGCTTCCGAGTTCGACCTTTCGCTTTTTGAAGTGTCCGTGAAATTCGCGGATTTCTGCATCGCTTGGATCAAGGTAGTCGTCGTTTGGCCGCAGCGCCCTTCGTCTGTCGACGAAGCTTCGGAAGTGCCGGAGGGTGTCTTCGTCATGTATCGCTGCGTAGCCCTGGGTGGTGGAGATGTTTTGATGGCCCATGAGCTTGGCAAGGATGTGGATCGGCAGACCTGAGGACAGAGCGGATGTCGCGAACAGTCGTCGGAAATCGTGCGGGGTGAACTTGTACTCGTCACCGTTCTCGTCCCTAAGCCCAGACCTGGTGATCGCCTCGCGTATGGCAACTCTGACCCAGCCCGGGGACATGACTCGGCGTTCGCTTCCGCTTCGAATTTGGAAGAGATGAGGGAGGGGCGGGCTGTAGACGCGCTCGGCGCCGTCGTAGCGGACGGTCAGGGGGACCCGCCCGCTAGCATTCGAGATCCGCCTCTTGATCAGCGCAAAGACGTGGGCGAGCTCGGGAGAGACAAGGAGCATCCGTTCCCTGTCGGTCTTTGAGGGAACTATCTGAAGAAGGGGAAGCGCCTCACCGCTTTCGGGAAGCTTATAGATGGATAGTGCGTGCGTCGTGATCTCAACGAGTTCCTCGATGCGCACTCCGGTCTCGTTCAAAGTGTTGATCAGCGCCCAACCCCAGAAGCAGCTCTCTTCGAGCTGAGTCAGATTAACCCGACGTTCGAACCTGC
Organism: Arthrobacter sp. Soil782; assembly: GCF_001428435.1. Taxonomy (GTDB): domain Bacteria; phylum Actinomycetota; class Actinomycetes; order Actinomycetales; family Micrococcaceae; genus Arthrobacter_D; species Arthrobacter_D parietis. Next base: position 1,394,777 of record NZ_LMSO01000001.1, on the reverse strand, counting down.
CGCCAACGATCCAGACCCGGCCAGAACCCCGGGGGGCGCTGCTCGTCCTGTGACTCATCTCTTCCCTGCGGTAGAGGACTCCTTGATGTTCGAATTCCTGCCCTTGATCCGTCACTGTTCCTGCAGCTAATAGGGCTTGTGCGGCCTTTAGTTCTTCGGCAACACTTACCAACAATTTCGGCAGCAGCGGACCCAGGTCCCGGATCCTCTGATGGATCCGGGCCTGCGTTCGCCGTTTGTGTTTAGTGGCACCCTTTGTATCTTCACGGGTCAGGAAAGAAGGTGCCGCCCACCGGGCCCAGTACGCGTCGTCGGTGGCCCATGCTGCGATGTCCAAGTACAGGCCGCGGACCGTGAAAAGGGTTCTGTGCTTGGTGGAGATGGGGCCCTCCATAAAGCGGCGGAGCCAGGCCCTTCCCTCGTCGAAGCCAATGTTCAGACTGTTGGCCTCGGGATTATGAGCTTCAATGTCTAGCCAGAAATTCTTAACCAGCTCGTAGACCAGCCAGCGCAAGGTGGAGTAGTCCACTGATGCTTCTCTGGTCTTGAGGTAGCGGACCAACATGTCCCGCACGGGCCGGCTCCCGAGCCCGTAGGAGTCGATCATTTCCTCAACGGAAGGGCGCGCACCGGTGACCGCCTGCAGCAACCCCGGCGTCGACGCATCGAATACACCGAGATCTTTGAGCATTGACCATGCATAGGTGAGCCCGTCAGGCTTCTGGCCCCGTCGCGTCTGGTACTCGCGGTACTCAAGGAGATGTCGAGGGAGTAGCTGATACACCGGCGCTCCCGTACGCGCCAGGACTTTCGTCATCACCACCAGGCTGTTTCCGAAGTTCGGCGGCCTGACAACCCGAGTTGCCCCATGCTCGACCATCCTCTCGAAAAACTCCGGATTCCGGTTACGACGAATCCGGTCGAACCTGGGCGATGCCAGTCGAAGCCATGTGTAACTTGGCCGGATCACGTCCATGGCAATCAAGTCTGCGATTCCGTGCCCGGATTCATCAGCTGCCCGCTTCGCACGAACGCCTTCCCACGGACTGCCAAGGCGTTGCCGCCAGTCCCTACCAGGCTCCTGACAGCCGGCGTTCTCCCACCGCTCCTGCCAGGTTTCACCCTCAAAAGCGGCCAGCGCTTCGAGGACGGTACGGACACCACGAACCGACACACTGTCCGCGTCGTTAAGGGCCGTGGCGCGTTCAACGAGATCCTCTTGCCGCACCGTGGCCAGAAATGGTGCGCTGCCCTTCGACTGAATTACTTGCTTCGCCGGAGCCGGCGGGGCCGGCTGGGTGGAAACATAGTCCCGAACTACTGCCATACAGTGCCACCGAAGAGTTCAGTCATGTCATCAGCCGAGTACGGCGACAAACGAACAGGCGCCACGTCGGCGGCGCCAGCACCGGCAGCCCGCGAGACAAAATGCAGGTTCACCCGCTCAATCACTTCATCCATACGCGGCTTCAAATACGCTTCGGTCGTAGTGAGGTGAACATGCCCCAGAACCGCCTGAATGTCAGTCAGGGAGACATTAGGGTCCCGCGCCATACGAGTAGCGGCTGTATGACGAAAATCGTGAAGAGTCCAGTTGGCACCCAAAACACTGTTCACGCGACGAAGGATCGCACGTGCTGCCTCATAATTCAGGGGCCGATAAGGCTTTCTCAACGTCCACCAGGCAGCCGATCCGGAGCGGATAAGTTCTTCCGGGAGGGACTCCTGATAAAGCCGAAACCAGGTAAACGCCTCTGGAGACGCGGGGATCCGCTGAACGGCTCCCGACCCCTTCCGAACCACGGAGATGCACTGCTGCCCGACGTCCACCATCCCGCTGGTCAACCCGACAAGCTCCGAAGGCCGCGCCGCGCTGGAGACATAAAACGCGACCAAGGCTCTATCTCTGTCCGTAGCGAGCGCAGTGAACAGGTCCTCGAAGGCATGGTCCGGGATGGAACGTGGCGCCCGAACAGGAACTTTTTGCCGGTAGTCCGCCCTACGTCCCTGTCTATATTTGTTCTCGGGATTGTGATGGGCTCCGAAGCGGCCACCATTCACGACTCTCTCCGGAACCGGATTGCGCAAAGGCCCGCTCAACGCTCTCCGATGGAAGTCATAGAACGCGCTGATCACAGACAGGTTGTGGTTGATCGTCCGAGGCGAATAGACGTCACTGACGTAGGGTTTGCCGGAGACTTCGTTGACCGCTGGTCTTACTCGGCAACGCTGCACGGCTTGTTTCGGCGCATCGCGCAAACCAATCACGAAGTCACGCACGTCGTCGCCATTTACACGGTTCCATTCGCGGCCGACACCCCAGAGAAAGCGGAACCACCGCAACAGGTCTCTGGCATAAGACTCAACGCTGGCCGGACTCATCCCCCTCGCCCAGAAGTCCAGCAGATACAGCCCAACACTCGGTATGGGATCGTCGTCAGGAGCCAATACTTCCCAATACGGGGCAACCGGGATCGCCCGCACCTTGCCACCAGGGCGGCTTAAGCCCTCGGAAGCGCACTGACTCTGATCCCCCATGGTCGTGCCTCCATCGGCTGGTTGGTCGTCCGAGGCTAACAGCCTTAGTCCGGTCAACATATCCCCAGTCCTGGAGTTGGAAGAGGTAGTAGGCGGCCTGTTGGCCGGGTCGCCGCCATGAGTCGCGGCTGAGGTCGGATTCGTGGGCGGCGAGCATCATGGCCAGCACGGCGATGTTGGGGTTCGTGCTGTTTTTCTCGGTGAGTTCCTTGTAGGAGCGGTATCCGGGCTCTGTCACTCCGGCGAATCCTGCGGCGAGGTCCTGCTTCTGTGCGGTGGCTTTGGCGACGCTGTTGCCGTAGTTGGCCAGTGTGGTGGCGGTGAACCGGGCCCAGCTTGTGGGCGGGTTCTTCCGGCTGAGCAGGGTGGTGAGCCACTGGTGCCGGACCTCGGTCGCTTCTCTGCACTTCGCAAGGGGCGTTGCATACAAAGTGAGAGGCCCAGAACTCTTGCTGGGCCTCTCACTTGCTGGTAGTACGAATGTTACGTGGGTAGCTACATGCTCCCCGCACCCCTCCCTTGTGTTTCGCATTCGTCCTACGCAGGGCTGTCATGAATCTGAAGCGTACGGTCCTCTATAAGAGATAAGTGCCCTCCAGTTGCACCTTCTTCTAACCTCGCCCATTTTCCCGGACCTTGACGCTCAGCAGTTGGGGCCAGGTTGATATTTGCAGGACGAACTGGTGCAGCAAGAATTGAGACCTATGCAGATGGGACACCAAACTCCTATACATCCAACGCATGTCCATGCCACACCACAGGAGAAGGCACAGGGCGCACAGCAGTTGGCTAGACAAGCGATGTTGTACGAGTCGCAACCGCATCGGTTGCAGTATGTCGACCCGCATTGGCTGCTGCTGGTGCACGAAATGGCTGCAGCCACAGCGTTGGAGTCGACCATTCGCGTGGGAAACCCGTCCTCCGACATGGCAAGTAAGTGGACGCTTCCGGGATCGCCTGTCTTCTCATCTCGTTGATCAGAACGGAAGACCATCAAGCGATCTTTCGAAGTGCCATCCGAATGGGTCAACTGATGAAAAATGATGGCGTCCGATTCGAACTGAAAAGAGACTGCGAGTATCTCGCCACCGTCAGAGAGTTGATGCCTAGCCCCCAGCGCTATTTCGCTCTCCGACGGTGTTGCATCATGGTTCGCGACGAGAGCGTCAAAACGCTTGATAGCGTTACTTTCCTCGATCCCAGCTGAGCCTCGTAGGGGAGTCAGCGCATTCTTGGCTCTCTGGCTCCTAAGCTGCGAGATAATCTCCCCTCTGTTCAGCTCCTTTTTCGAGCGAATCGCGACAGACCCTGCCCAATCATCTTTCGTCTTTGCTGCTGCGAGGGCAGAACCTGTGCCCATCAAGATGGATGCTCCGGCAACGGCGCCTATGGTGCCCCGCATGAACTGTCCCCTAGTGAAACCTCGAACCTCGGGGCGGACCAGATCTTTATGAGCACCCATCAATTGCGCGACTTTCCACATACTGGCTGTACCGATTTCCCTGCGAAGCGCGAAGGCCATCCCTAAGCCAGTCCAAGCCTTAGCCCTATCACGGCTGACGGCGACCAGTGTTGGTTTCCATGGCGGGTTCTCCCCCATCGCATCAGTGCGCCAGCGTTCCATTTCAGGAGAAGACAAGGACATGATCTGGACCTTGTCCCCAACGACTTCGGCGATCTGATGGGCAACGTTCGAGCAGGTTCCACACCCGGCGTCATACCCAAGGTAATAGCGTTCTAATTCGTTCATCTTTGAACTCCAATTGGCTGCAGTTATCGCCGACGATGACGCCCCCATTCGTCCCGGCGTACAGTCAATCGACGCTTCTTACCTTTTCAACACTGCTCCAAACCTCTGTCAAAGTCACCCCTGCAGATGCTCCTCACTGAATATGTTCACCGAACCGTTACTCACAGCCATGCCAGGCCCGTCCACCACCAGTGCTCGCCTGGTTCTATGGGGTCATCGCCCCTCCTTCCGCCTAAGCCTGGTCGATAGGTCGAGCAGGTAAGTCCGCCACCGATGATCGTCCGTCATTAGCGGCACCCAGCGGCGCATGCGATTATGGTCGCCGGTGAACCGCTCCCGGGTGGTGAATCCTCGTCATATCACCGAAACCCGCGTTGGATCTCTTCCAGAGCGGCGACGTGGTCTTCGAACGCTCGTCGCCCGGCGTTGGTGAGGCGAAAGACGGTTTGAGGCTTTTTCGCCAGAAAGGATTTGTGTACTTCAAGATAGCCGCGCTCTTCCAGGATCGCGGCATGCTTGGACAGCAAGGCGTAGCTGGTTTCGAGCTCCTCTTTGAGGACTTGGTAGGTGGCGTCGTCGACCGTGGCAAGTGCGGCCATGATTGTGAACCGGACAGGGGAATTCACCACATCGTTGAGTCTAGACATCGCTTCACCCAGACTCACCGGCCGCGCACCGCTAGCCACACTGAGCAGACAAACAAAGGGGCAGTTAGCGCTGCGGCAGCAACTATGGAAAGAGCTAGAGGCATTGGATCGCCCTTACCGAGGACCTGAAGGGCGACCCCGCCGCCCACGCCGAGCCATAAGGCGCTGAACGCTTCCACTAGATTGAAGTGGCGGGGACGCACGGTGCGGGTTCGCGCGCGACTAATTGCGAAAAGCACGACCAACACGATAAGCCCCCCGAGAATGACCGCGCCCCGGGCCCCAGCCCAAAGATCAATTCCGAAGCGGAACATACCGACCAGGGATAACGCACCGATGAACGTCCAAGTGGCCAGCACTAGCGCCTCGCGCTTGCTGGAGAAATGATGCCGGTCCGCTGCATCCGCCGCAGCGGGCCGGGATCCAATATGCGTATCTTTGTCATTCATGTCTTCACCGTATTGAGTACTCAACGATTCGTCAACATGTTGGGCTCATGGGCAGCACCGTTTCTAGGGAGCGCGCCACACGTGTATCCGTGATTCTCAAGTACGGATGGACGGGATACCCAGGCTGGTTGGCCCTAAGGGGCCAGATCTTTGTGCGTCAGCGCGTTTTTGTTTGAGGAAGTGGAGGGTGAGGTCGATGCCTTCGAGTTCACCTAACCAACCTCGTGATTCGGCGAGCTCACGTCGGGCTAACAGATCGGTGTTGAGTTCATCGAGGCGTTGGATCATGGTGGGGTCGATGTGGAGCATGGGGCAGCGCAGACAGGCGTGTTCGTGTTCGCATGGTGTGGCGTAGGGGCGTCCACAGTTGCCTAGCTCGACCTTGCGTTTGTTGAAGTGCCCTTCGAATTCGACCCATTCTGTACCGGTTGGAGATCGGTATTCGCGGGCTGGCCTGGCGGAGCGTCTGTCGGCCAGGTGCTTCTGGTAGTGCCTGATGACGTCTTCCTGGAAGACGGTGACGTAACCGTGGGTGGTCTGCACGTCCAGGTGTCCGAGAAGGGCCGCTCCGATGTGGATGGGCAGGCCGTGGTTGACGAGGTCGGTCGCGAAGAGTCGACGGAAGTCGTGCGGTGTGAACCGGCAATGAGCCAGCTCTGGGTGCTCGATAGCCATCTCGCCGCTGAGTTTGGCGAGTTCAGCGCGCAGAGTTTCGGGACTGATCACCTCGGTGCGTTGCCCGATCCCTCAGCGAACACTCTTCGCTTCTAAATTCTGGGGTTCTTGTTGCGATGGAGCCTGACCGTGGCGATAGCCAGCAGTATTGCGCCAGTCGCACCAATACCGCCACCGAGAATGAGCAAAAGTCCAGGGAGGATAGGCACCGAATTCGGGTGAAGGATCCGTGAGTACAGCATCAAAGCGAACATAGCCGCCGCAAGGGTCGCTCCAATAGCCATGATGATCATGCCGATCAGCCTTAAATCCTTCATTTCCCCCTTAATTTCGGATCGTACCTTCCTTGCAGCGTTACCCGCTTCTTGAATCCGACCCAAAGTCCTGGTCTGGCAGCTTTGCACTGACGTGGCCGCGATCAGTCACTTTGTATGGCTTGCCGTCTTTGTCATATGTAGTCCATTGCCCCACCGGCTCGCCCGCTTCGAAATATCCAGACCGTTTTACGGTGCCATCTATTCGGTACCACTCCCAGTAGCCGACCGGATTCCCATTCTCGATGCGTCCCTTCGACCACCGGGTAGTACCGTTCGCGTGGTACTTGACGGTGTAACCATCGATGACCTCAGACTTCTTCGCGTTTGCAGCCATCCGCCTACTCTATGCCCGGGAAATTTCACGAACCGGAACAGGCGTTCAGCGCCTGGTCTCGTACCTGGCCACGACCACATCATTGGGGAACGTCCGGGTTTCTACCAGGCTTAGGTTCACCCAGTTGTCCAGGGCCGTGAAGAACGGCGTGCCGCCGCCCACCAACACGGGATGGGTGACGAGTACATACTCGTCGATTAGGCCTGCCCTCATGGCCGCCGCTGCGAGGGTGGCGCCGCCGATGTCCATGCGACCGCCGTCGTCGGCTTTCAGTCGGGTTATCTCGGCAACCGCGTCGCCGGTAACCAAGCGGGCGTTCCAGTCAACCGTGCTGATTGTAGAGGAGAACACCACTTTCGGCATTTCCCGCCAGCGGCCCGCATACTCAATCTGCGCCGGTGTTGCGCCTGGCTGCTGGTCTGCCGTCGGCCAGTGTGAGCTCATCGTCTCCCACAGTTTGCGCCCGTATAGCGCCAAATCCGTCGACCTCACGCGGTCGGACCACCATTGGAACAGCTCGTCGCTCGAAACACCCCAGCCGAGCCCGTCACCCGGCGCAGCGATGTAGCCGTCCAGGCTCAGATTCATGGCGAAGGTCAGGTTGCGCATGGCATCGGTCTTCCCGAGACGGCATCCATCAGCGCACCCTTTCTCGCACCAACTCTGCGATGAGGGCGGGCTTCTCGAGGCCGGGTAGGTGTGCCACCTCGGGTAAGACCTGTACGGCCCCTTGCCCGATCCGGCGTGCTGTCTCCTCGTAGAACGGCACATCACAGGGCAGATCGAGATCACCCCAGGTGCACAACACCGGCACGTCCACCTCACCGAGTCGGGTCCAGGCATCAGTACCGCTGCTGCCGGCTGAGTCCGGCGCAGCGACCGCGAGAATTTTCCGGTTCATCGCATTGAAGAGGTCACGGGCTTCACCCGCGACTCGGCCTTCCGCGGCCCTTGGCCCATCCAGCCAGAGATGAGCAAGCGCACGAATCCTGTCGTCATCTGTCGCGTTGAGGTCATCTGCGCGCGCCATGAGCGGTCCTGACGCGTCATCCGGATGCCAGTCAAACGGAGTGTCCTCGTCGGTCATGCCAGACACCGCAGCACCGATGAGTACCACACCCTTGACTCGATCAGGGTGCATCAGCGCAGCATCGAGCGCGACTGCCCCACCCATCGAGTTGCCAACGAGGAGGACTCGCTCGAGGCCAAGACTATCGATGATAGTGAGCAGATCCTCAACGTGCGTGAATGATGAAGACTCCGCAGCGGCCGGGGTGTCACCGTAACCCCGCCGATCATATGCGACGAGGTCGAAACCATCATTCTGGAGGGCATCCGCGACCGCGGTCCAGGAACGTCTATCCGCTACTCCAGCGTGTAAGAAGACGACTGCGGGCCCCGGGGTTTGCCACCGGGTGACAGCGAGCTGACTGCCATCCGAAGCCTCGACCGGGAGGTGCTGGGGATTCATAGGCCCAAACTTACTTCAAACATGGGGCGATCGTCAGGGGTTCATGCTCACAGCGTCGGTTCACCGGGCTGGGGTGGCGTTGCGTCGTCGTCGGCTTTCGACAGCGTGAATATCCCATAGCGCATCGCGCCGGTGCGGTAGGCCAGGATCAGACGCGGGATGCTTAGAACGAAGATGCGATTGCGTGCTCTAAAAGCGAGGCGCCGGGTGTCACGGTCGAGGAGCAAGGCCTTCACAAGTCGACGGGCGCAAATCGTCCAAGTGCGGGCGACTCGGCTGCTGACATCCTCATAGTCCGTGACCAGGAAGCCAGCCGCCATTGCCATCGCCTCATACTCCTCCCGAGTACCCATCGAGGGCAGCCGTCCCTCACGGCAAATCGGCTCGAGCAGGTGCCTAACCTTCCAACCGCTTGCATCTGTCTCCGCGAGCCACGCGCATACGACCAAGCGGCCGCCAGGCGCCAGCACGCGATGCGCCTCGGCGAAAAACCGGGGCTTGTCGACCATGTGCTCGCTCGACTCGATCGCCCATGCGGCATGGGCCGAGGCATCGCTCAGCCCGTTGTCGAGCCAGTCGCGGACTTGAATGTCGACGTTGGGTTCGTGATGCTCGGCAGCGTAGTGGGCCTGTTCAGCGGAGAGGGTGAAGCCGGTGACGTGAACCTTACGGGTCTCAGCGAGCTGCCGAGCGGTGGAACCATAGCCGCAGCCGATATCGACGCACTCATCACCAGGCGTCAGGTTCAGTCGATCGCCGACCGTCTCAGCCAGTGCGACGACGGCCTCGGCGGGTGTCTCACGGCCCGTCGCCCAGAGCCCATGATGGACATGATCGCCCCATACGTGCCGGTAAACCGGATCGAGCTCGTCGTAGTGATCGGCGACTGCCACGGCGTTTTGAACGGTGTTGGGAAGGATCACGCGATCACACTACAGCGCTGATTCGTCCCATCGGAAGGTCTCAGGGTGTCCGGCGGCAGCATCAACCGTCCTCTGAAGCGATCGCCGGAAGTTCAGCCAGTCCCTCCGCCCAGCACGTCCACATGCACGTGGTCGAGGTGACGCAGGATCTCGTTGCTTGGGTCAGGCGCATCGTAATCGTGCCATCCACCTCGAGCCAGGTGCGCGCTCCAGAACCGATCGTCGAAGATGACGTACTGAATGTCGAACTTCTCGGCATGAGCGACAAGCCAATGGGCCAGAATCCACCCTTCGCGCCGGTTTTCCTCTGTCACCGGACGGAAGAAGACGTCAATGGCGCGTCCGTCATAGTGGGTCGAGTCAGCTCCGTGCCCCTGACCGACACCTCCCGGAGCAAACCCGCCCAGGCTCTGGTCACCGAACACCTCCAGCATCGCCACGCGCAACTGCTCCGCGCGGGGTGTCAGTCCGGTGACAGTCAACTGCTGTTCGGGCAGGTCACTGGCCGCTGATCCGCGGCAGCTCAAGCTGGGACCGGCGTCCTCGGGCGGGCCCTCGGCCAGCCGCTGCAATACCGCCTCGTCAATGGTGGAAGTGTCCGGAGCGTCCATACCGCGGGCCAACAGCGCCATGGCCGTCGTCGCCAGCTGAGCCTCGTCACGGTTGAGTCCAACTTCTCCTTCCGAGGTATCCACCGTGCATTCAGCGAGTCCCAGCAGAGAGCCGCCGCCCGCCTGCAAGCCGTCGACCAATCGGGGACCGAGGAACACCACCGAGGCGAGCAGCGCGAGCAGCATGGCGCTGGTCACAGTGATCCTGCGTACGATGACGTGTGCCTTCCGGTGGATCGCGGAACTTCGGCGATAAAAGAGAGCGTGAACATTTAACCGTCTGATGACGCTGTTAGTTCCGCTGGAGTCCCGACGACGGAGGAGGTCTCGTTCTGTATCAGCGGAAACCGCACACTGGCTTTCACTAGTTCAACTGATGTGTCTATGGTGGAGATAAAGCGAGGAAGGAGAGCCATGACGTCGGATCGGGTTCGGCAAACCGGCGTGACGGTTGCGTTTGTTCTCTGTCTCATCGGCACCGCTATCGGCTCCGGGGCATTCGGCGGCACACCGATCGACGAGGCGGCCGGCGGCGCCCTCAGTTCGGACGCAACACTCCTGGCACCTGCGGGCGCGGCGTTCAGCATCTGGAGCGTCATTTATACGGGCCTGGGCGCCTACACCGTTTACCAGTGGTTCCCCTCACAGCGCACCGCCCGCCGCCAGCGTCGCCTCGGCTGGTGGGTTGCCGCGTCGCTGCTGCTCAATGCGGCATGGATTTTGTCGATTCAGGCCGGCCTGCTTGGCGGCAGCGTACTGATCATTCTCGTCCTGCTCGCCGTACTTGCTGCACTCTTCGCTATCTTCACCACCACGATGCCCACCTCCACGATGGACGGGATCATCACGGACGGAACGCTGGGCCTCTACTTGGGCTGGGTCTGCGTGGCGGTCTGCGCGAACCTCACCGCAGCTCTCGTCGCGGCGGGCTTCGGCGGCTTCGGTATCCCGCCGGAGGTGTGGGCCGCAATCGTTCTCGCTGTCGTCGCGATGATCGGTGTGCGCCTTGCATTTCACGGCAGCGGGCGCTTCGCGATTGCCGCTGCCATCAGTTGGGGACTCATGTGGATTCTGGTGGGGCGCACCTTCGGGGCACCGGAATCGACGACGACGGCGGTTGTGGCCGGACTCGCAGCGGCCACCGTCATCCTCACAACCGTCACAGTCCGGGCCAGGCGGAGGTCGCACCCCGCAACTCGCAGTTGAGCGGCCATCCATACCGTGTTAGTCCGCCCACAAGTGGCCGATCTTATTTTGAATAATTCAAAACAACGCGTAGCGTTCAAGGCATGGCACACACAACCGTCGAGCGGAACGAAGACCTGGTGCGCATCATCCGCGCGGCTGGCCTCAAGGTCACTGCTCCGCGGCTTGCCGTCCTGGAGGCGCTCCAGCAGGCGCCGCATTCCAGCGCCGAACACCTCCTACTGAGCGTTCTGCCGGCCTTGCCCGGCACGTCCGCCCAGGCGGTCTACGGAGTGCTTGCGGCTTTCACGGAGGCAGGGCTGGTCCGGCGTTTCGATCCACCGGGCACCGCTGCGCTCTTTGAATGCAGGGTGGGTGACAACCATCATCATCTGCTGTGCATCCGTTGCGGGAAGGTGACCGACGTCGACTGCGTCGTTGGTGCCGCTCCGTGCCTGAGCCCGTCTGACAGCTCCGGCTTCGCCGTCCTGTCAGCAGAAGTGACGTTCAACGGCATCTGCCCGCAGTGCCGGAACGCCTCCTGACCTTTCTTTTCTACCCGGGCAGCGTCGCCACAACGGACGTAGTGCTGCGCCATCCCCGCGCGCCTCCGTCCGCCCCTACCTGACCACCGATAACCATCGATTAGGAGATACCCATGACACTTCTCGCGAGCCGTCCTATTGAAACTAACGAGATCCGCACCGCCGAGCGCCCTGCCCTGCGTGGCGGTGCCTACGTGACAACGCAATCGCGTCCTACAACCACCGGCAGCTACGTCACTACCCAACACTCGCAAACGGTTCCCGCCGCGGCGATCCGCGGTCACTATGTCTCGCTGGGCTACCGGTCTTCCAGGCAGACCGAAGGCCGTTACACCGACCGCAGCTGACGCGAGCCTCAGGGCTTCCGCTTCTGCGGATAGGGCGCCTCGTGCCGTGCGAGCATGTCCACGAAGGCCTCGATCCGATTCCTGCGCCCGGCCTCTGTCTTCAGCTGACCGAGCCGGAAGATGAGCGCATACCGGTTCTGCGAGGTGAGCACGTCGAACATCGCCTGCGCGTCCGGATTCGCCGCAATTGCGGCTGCAAGATCATCCGGTACGACGGCGGTGGCGGGCCCTGCGTACGCGCGCTCCCACCGCCCGTTCGCCTTGGCCCGCTCGACGGCGGCGCGACCGGCAGCCTGCATCTTGCCTTCCGCTTCCAGCCGTTCAATGTGCCCTACATTGCGCAGCGACCAGATGCTCTGCGGCCCGCGAGGCGTGAATCGCTGGAAGCTGCTCTCGCCGTCGCGCTTTCTGGTCTGGCCGTCAATCCAACCGAAACACAGCGCCTCATCGAGGGCAGTAGCCCAGGTCAGGGTGGTCACCGCTCCACCCTTCTTGTGGAGGACCAGCCACACTCCCGACGACGACGCATGGTTCTCTTCCAGCCACACCCGCCAGTGCTGGGCATCGGGCAGGAGGAGTTCGGGCAGTTCAGCGGCCATGGGTTGAGAGTACTGGACGGTGTTGCGCTAGATTGCGAGCTGCACATCCAGGTGGAGGAGAAGTAATGCTCAGGGTACGGCCCATCGTTTTCACCCCCAACGTCGACGCCTTCTCAGACCTGTTCACCGCTCTCGGATTGCGCCAGGTCGAGGATGCACCGGGTTGGCGGGTTTTCGCCGCGGACAGTGGGCACATTGCCCTGCACGTTGCACACCAGCCGTCAGTGAGCTTCAGCTTCGAGGTCGGGTCCGTCTCGGAGTTCGCCCGCCGTACCGCTGAAGCGGGGACAGCCGCCGTCGTTATTGACACTGCAGATGGGCCGGCAGTGCAGGTCACCGCAACGGACGGGCGGACATTCCTCGCCTATGAGGCCGTACTCCGCGGTACAGCGCCCGCGGAGGAAGGGCTGGCGGTTATGCCCATCTGGTTGGCGACGAACGTGGCAGCCGCCGCGAAGGTGTTCAGTGACATCGGCGCCCGAAAGCGGTTCAGCTCGGAGGCGGGGTCCTGGGTGGACTTCACGGCGAAGAACGGCGGCCTGATCGCGGTTCACGGAGCCGACAAGGGCAGCACGGAGCTCGCCTTCGAGTTCTCCGGCGACGTGGAGATCCTGCAGCAGCGCATCCCCACCGCGACGATCCTGATCGATGAGAACTACGGGCGATCCCTGCGACTTCCCAACCCGGACGGCGGCGAGATCCGAGTCAAGCAGCGGCAGGAAGACCTCAACGACTACACCGAAAACACCGCTTCCTGAGCGTCCCCCGCTATTCAGCCATTGGCCGAAGTGCAGCGAGTCAGGGACGCCGCAGCCCTTCTCTGCTATAAAACAGAAGGTATGAACCTGCGCACCCCAGACCCCAACCCCGGCTGGCTCAATGAGGATGACCTCTACGAAGCACGCCGCCGGCTGCCCATGGTCTATGTTGAAGCCATCCCGGTCCGATGCGATTCCCTCGGGTATGTCACCGAGGTGGGGTTGCTGCTGCAGGCCAATGACCAGGGCGAGATGGTGCGCACCTTCGTCTCCGGGCGCGTGATGTACCGGGAAACTATTCGGGCCGCCCTGCTGCGGCACCTCGAGAAGGACCTCGGGCCCTTCGCGCTCCCCCAGCTGCCGCCGTGCCCCACGCCGTTCACTGTTGCGGAGTATTTCCCCTCCCCCTCCGAGACCGGGTTGACCGATGACCGGCAGCACGCCGTCGCGTTGGCGTACCTCATTCCGGTCACCGGCGAATGTAACCCGCGGCAGGATGCCCTGGAACTGACGTGGCTGACGCCCGAGGAAGCTCTCAGCCCCGCAGTCAGCGCCGAGTTCTCCGGCGGACGCGACAGCCTCCTGCGCCAGGCGCTCGCCTACGCCGGTTGGGGCCGCTGAGGCGTTACCGTTTCTTTATCGACCGGTTCCGTTCGAACCGGGGTAACAGGTGCAGTGAGGCAGGACTTCCCAATGATCGACAGCGACGTGGACGCGCAGCTACAACCGCTCGCCGCCGAGGCCGTGAAGGCCGGCCGCAAACTCCTCCTTCCGGGAGGCGAGCGCACCAGTGAAGTGGTGGACACCGCCGTCGAGCATGATGATTTCGGTGTTCCGGCCATCGTGGTGGCCACGCTTGAGTCGGGTGAAACGGTGCGGATTGCCACCGGATCGACCGTCCAGGCGGAGGCGCCCGATGAACTCGCGCACATCGTCACCGACGAGGGGTCACCGGAGGCGCTGGTTGCCCACGTCGCCGCCATCCATACCGAGAGCCCGCGAGTGAATGAGCTGGCCGAACGGCTCACCCGCGGCGTCAATTTCAAGTCGGGCAGCAGTCTGCAGGATATTCGGGACCTCGCATTGACGCTGTACGTGGACCTGTCCGACGCCGCGAGCGCGCTCCGGGTCTGCGACCTGCTCACGGACCAGCCGTTTGACGGCAACTTCGGCCGCTGGAACCTGATCGAGGGCTGCCTTGCGCTCGCTGCGCATCTCACCCAGAACGACGACGGCGGTTCCCGTGCCGCTGGTTATTCCGCTGCGCTTCGAACGGCCGACGACGCCGAGACAGACCCGCTGAAGGCGAAACTCGCTGCTGCAGTGCGTCAGCGGCAGCTGAACGAGCCGAACCTGTATGACCGGGAAATCGCGCGGTCCGCGAAGAACCCCGCGGCCGAGAAGGACTGGCGGGGCCTGCGCCTGACAGTCCTGCTGTACCTGCGAGCGCACGGCGGCTCTGAGACCCTTGGGGCTGAAGCGCTGGACCGGCGCATTGGGCATGAGTTGCTCGCCATTCGTGCACTGAACGGGAAAACCGCCGCCTCTGGTTAGCCTGCAGGTGCGGGAGTAGAGTGGCGCGCATGAGCGAGCAGGCGGATTCCCTCACACAGTCCAGCACCGAACAGCACCCTGCGCAGGAGGTGCCGGTTGCAGATTCAAACCCGTTGAGCGTGCACATCAACGCGGACGCCCGGCAAATCTGGCTCATGCTCCGGGAACCACGATTGGTCCGGCAGTGGCACGGCTGGGAAGCCGACACCCTGGATGAGGAAATTCAGTCCATCTTCTTTGCGCCGTCAGTGGTTGAAGGGCCCAACCATACGTTCCTGACCGTCGACGGCGGTGACACGTTCCGGATCGAACCGGTGCAGGACGGTTGTGTGGTCACGATTGAGCGGGTTGAAGCCGAGGCTGATGAGATCACGGAGGGCTGGATCACCTTCCTGCAGCAGCTGCGTTTTGCGCTCGAGCGGCACCCCTCCAGCTCCCGCCGCACCGCTTTCTTCATGGGTGAGCCGGCTGACGGCGGTTCGATCATCGGCAAGCTCAATGCTGAGCAGCTGCAACAGCCCGGCGACTCCTACTCACTTAGCCTTCCTGACGGGCACGAGTTGACCGGATCGGTGTGGTTCCGCACCGAGAACCAGGTTGGTTTGACAGTCTCGGAGTACGCCGACCACGGTGAGGGGCTGGTGATCCTCGCCGATCAGCCGTCTCTCGAAGGGCCGGGGTCCAGCCTCGTCGTCATTTCAACCTATGGTCTGGGAGCGAAGGCGCTGCGTACTGCCTGGGGTAGTTGGGACGCGTTCCGCCGGCAGCACTACCCGTCCTCGGACCCCCTTGAGACCTCGAAGCTGGACGGCTAGCTTCTTCCCTGGCGCGGGCACCTCCGTCTATTCCTGAGAAGATGGGCGGGTGCCACAATCAGACTTTTCGTTCTCCATCGGTAAACGCCTCAGCGAGACCACCGCGTCCGGCGAGAGCCTGCATGGCCGCACCGGGACCATCACCACTCCCCATGGCGAGATTCAGACGCCAGCCTTCATCGCCGTCGGAACCAAGGCCACCGTGAAGGCAGTGCTCCCGGAGTCCATGAGGGAGGCCGGCGCGCAGGCGCTGCTCGCCAACGCCTACCATCTCTACCTGCAGCCGGGAGCGGACGTTCTTGACGAGGCCGGCGGGCTGGGGAAGTTCATGAACTGGAATGGGCCTACCTTCACCGATTCGGGCGGCTTCCAGGTGATGAGCCTGGGGTCGGGATTCAAGAAGGTCATCACCATGGACTCGGCAGCAGCTGCCGAGCACGCCGGGGATGATGACCGCGTTGCGGTGGGCAAGGAGCGCCTTGCCCACATCGACGACGACGGCGTGTGGTTCGTCTCCCATCTCAACGGAGACCGGCACAGATTCACCCCGGAGATCTCGATGCAGGTGCAGCACCAGCTCGGAGCCGACGTCATGTTCGCGTTCGATGAGCTGACCACCCTGATGAATTCGCGGGGGTATCAGGAGGAGTCTCTGGAGCGGACCCGGCTGTGGGCGGAGCGGTGCATCGCCGAGCATGAGCGGCTGACCGACGTGCGGTCGGACAAGCCGTACCAGGCGCTGTTCGGCGTGATTCAGGGAGCACAGTATGAAGATCTCCGACGGAAGGCTTCGCGCGATCTCGGGGCGATGAACTTTGACGGGTTCGGTGTTGGAGGCGCCCTGGAGAAGGAGAACCTCGGTACCATTTTGGGCTGGTGCGCGGATGAGTTGCCGGAATCGAAGCCGCGGCATCTGCTGGGCATCTCGGAGCCGGACGACCTGTTCACGGGTATTGAGAACGGCGCGGACACCTTTGACTGCGTCTCCCCCACCCGGGTTGCCCGGAACTCAGCGTTCTACGTGCCCGATGGTCGGTGGAACCTGTCCAATGCCCGGTTCAAGCGCGACTTCACGCCCCTCATGGAGGGCTGCGACTGCTACACCTGCACCCACTACACCCGGGCCTACATTCACCACCTGTTCAAGGCCAAGGAGATGGTCTCGGCAACACTGATCTCCATCCACAACGAGCGGTTTGTGATCCGGATGGTCGACGACGCCCGTGCAGCCATCGAGGACGGAACGTACTTCGATCTCAAGGCCGAGGTGCTGGGCCGCTACTACGCCTCGAAGCGCTAGCTCGCACGCCCTCCCCGCGAACACCGCACACCCCTCACGCCCACGCACACCCCCTCCCCGCAAAAGTGCCGCTTCTGCTCGCCACACTCGCCCTTCCGCCCCCTCTCCCGCAAAAGCGCCGTTTCTGTGCAGGATCGTGGGGACATCCCCACGTATCTGCACAACGTCGGCGCCTTTGAGCCGCGGGCGTAGCGGTTTATCCACAAATGCGCGACGACGGCCACGGGGCCACGCTTCGCCGGTCAAGCTAGTGCAATGGACGTGAACGCATACTCCTGGCTGAGCGCATCGACCCGATCCTGGCGCACCACCGAGCTGGAGCAGATGGGAGTCAGCCGCCGCACCATCACTCGACTGGTCGAGCGGGGCATCCTCGCCCGTCTGCAGGTCAACGCTTATGTACCAGCGAAGTACTGGAAATCGCTGAGCAACGCGGAGCAGGGTCGATTCAGGGTCATGGCCCACAACCGTGCCAGGCTTGCATTGACCCAGAGCGCGTATAGCCACACGTCCGCCGCACGCATTCACCGCCTCACCCTGTGGGATGTGGACGACCGGATTCATATCACGCAGCCGTCTTCCGGATCGTCCAGGGAGCACAACCCTGATGTTGTTCGACACCGAGCGAAGCTGCTGCCCGGCGAGGTGGACATGGTTGACGGGTTGCAGGTTACCTCCCTCGCCCGCACCGCTGTTGACTCCGCCCGGCTGTTGTCCTTCAGGCAGGGGCTGATCACCGCCGATCACGCGCTTCATCTGGGTGTCCAGCGCGCCGAGCTACACCAGGTGCTTCAACGCCAGACAGGTTACAAGGGTGTACAGATTGCTCGTCAGGTTGTCGAGAAGGCCAGCGCCCTGTCTGAGTCAGCGGGCGAGTCTCTCACCGCACACCTGCTGGCCGGTATGCCGATACCTCCGCCGGAACAGCAGTTGGTTGTGCGCACCCGATTCGGTGAGCACCGCATCGATTTCGGTTGGCGCGAGCAGAAGCTTGCGCTCGAGTTTGACGGCAAGACCAAGTACTTTGACTACGCTCCGACCCCTGAGGTGCTGTTTCAGGAGCGCCGACGTGAAAAGGCCCTTATGGAGCAGGGGTGGATATTCATCAGGCTCGAATGGGCGGACCTTTTTCAGGAAGCTACCCGTGGGCGCATTCTGAAAGCGTGGTGGAACAGCACCAGGAGTGCCGGGTAGTTGCAGGATCGTGGGGACGTCCCCACGATCCTGCACAACAACGGCACTTTTGCGGAGGGAGGGGTGCGAGGGGAGGGCGTCTAGGCGGCCGCGTAGCTCGGTTCCCGACGCTTCACCCAGCGGATGGCCGCGGTCGTGACCGGCAGCAGGAGCACCTCCACCAGCGTCTTGTAGACGAAGCCAAAGAAGAGGTAATTCAGAAACGTCGGGAAATCCGTAATGCCGATCACCGAGGCGGCAATGGCGCAGAAGATCAGCGTGTCAGCGAATTCCCCGACACCGGTCGAGGCGATGAGGCGGGCCACCATGCTGCGCTCGCCGAACCGCGACTTCATCCGCACCAGCACCAGCGAGTTAAGCGTCTGCCCCACAACGAACCCCAGCAGAGACGCGAGCACAATCAGCGGTACCGGACCGAGCGCCAGCTCCAGCGCTTCCTGCTTGGCGAGACCAAAGTCATCGTCGAACCCCGGCAGCGCGATGATGACTGCGTACGCGAGCGAGGCAAAGGCCGACAAGACAAACGTCACGATGATCCCGAGCCGGGCGGCCTTGAAGCCGTACACCTCGCTGATGACGTCGCCAAGGATGTAGGCCAGCGGGAAGAGGAAGAACCCGCCGTCCGTGATGATGCTGAAGTCACCGACGACGGGCCCTATCACCACACCTTTCGATGCGCCGATATTGGAAAGGATGACGACGACGGCAAGAACCGCCAGCATGATCGAGAAGTTTGCGCTGCCGGCGGTCGCGTAACGCGCGCGGGCATGGTCCTGCAGTTGAGTCATTGTTTCTCATTCGTGGAAGTGGTTCGCGCAGCCCAAAGGGCCCGCTGTATTAGCACTGTCGCCCGGCTGCCCCCAGGCATCCACCATTCTCCCACGACGGGCGGTGAGTGGTCGCGGAGCATCGAATTGAACACGTGCAGGGCCAGTCCCTACATTGAACTGAATACGTTCACGAAGGAGCGGCCGTGCAGCACCTCCCCCAGCACGACGACGGCGCGCAGCCGGCTCCGCTTCATAACGGCAACGGCCGCGCCCGCCGAGTTACCTTCGGCCCGTTCGCGCTGCTGACCGGAACGGGGGCCACTCACCTTTTGCTGGCGACCGTCATCGGGCTGACGTTCAACGCAGAGTCAGCGTGGCATGCGTTCACAGTCGCGGTCATGGCGGCAATCGCTGGAATCCCCATCACCGTCGCCGGCTGCGGCGTCGCGCTGGTCCTGGGCCTCGCCCTGCGCCCGGTGGCCAATCAGGCGCTGCACATCGCGGCATTCTTCGGAATCTTCGCTCCTGTCAGCGCTCATCACGCTCTTCGCGGGCGGCGGCGGGTTAGGAGCCCTTGCGCTGGGAGCCGCAATCGGTGCCGCTGCGGCCGCCGGCCGGGCGAGCGTCTGGAAGCTCGTTACCGTTCGCCCCTGAACCCCGGGAAGGCCGAGACAAGTCCGCACTCTTAGGGATAATCTGCAGCCAACGTCGATCACGACACAAACTCGGCAACCCTTGGAGGCAACGATGCAGTTTCGCGCTGAGCTCGAATCATCCGGCAAGAATACGGCAGGGTTCGAAGTTCCGGAATCCATCGTCGAGCAACTCGGGGGCGGGAAACACCCGAAGATTGTCGCTACCGTCAACGGCTTCACCTTCCGCACTTCGATCGCGTCAATGGGTGGCCGGTTCATGTTCGGGCTCAGCGCGGACAGGCGCCAGGAAGCCGGTGTCCAGGCCGGCGAAGTGCATGATGTCGAGGTGGAACTCGACACAGCCCCACGCGAGGTGGAGGTACCTGAGGACCTTGCGGGCGCGCTCGAGAAGGACCCGGCAGCCAAGGCGTTCTGGGACACCCTCTCCTACAGCAACAAGAGTTGGCACGCGCTGCAGGTCACCGGCGCCAAGAAAGCTGAGACCCGGGCAGCACGGATCGAGAAGTCCGTCGGGATGCTGCACGAGGGCCGGGCACGGTGATGCTGTTGGCGCAAGCCGCGAGGCGTCGGGCAGACTGGTGCAATGGCTACTGACGCACCCGCAATTACGCTGACCATCGCAGGTTCCGAGGCCACCGGCGGCGCCGGCGCGCAGGTGGACCTGAAGACGTTCCAGGAACTGGGTACCTACGGCATCGCCGCTCTCACCTGCATTGTCTCGTTCGATCCGAAGGACAGCTGGAACCACCGGTTCGTTCCCGTTGATGCCCAGGTCATCGCAGACCAGCTTGAAGCTATCCAGTCCTGCTATGCGATCGGCACCGTGAAGATCGGCATGCTGGGCACCCCGCAAACCATCGACACTGTTGCCGGTGCGCTGAAGTCCCAGGAGTGGAAGAACGTGGTGCTGGATCCCGTGCTGATCTGCAAGGGCCAGGAGCCCGGCGCGGCACTCGACACCGATCAGGCGCTCAAGGCGAACATCCTGCCCCTGGCCACCTTCGTCACGCCGAACCACTTCGAGGCGGAGTCGCTCTCGGGAATCGAGATCCGTTCGGTGGAGGATCTGAAGGAAGCGGCGCGGCGCATCCATGAGGCAAGCGGCGCCGTCGTACTGGCAAAAGGTGGCGTGAGGCTGGAAGGCAGCGACGCCGTGGATGTCTATTACGACGGCGAGACGCTGGAAGTTCTCAGCGCCCCCAAGGTGGGGAACGTCGCAGTCAGCGGTGCCGGCTGCACGCTTGCGGCCGCGGTCGCTGCGGAGCTGGCCAAGGGTGCAGCGCCGCTGGAAGCCGCCCGTACTGCCAAGGCTTTCGTGACCGACGGGATCAGGAACAGGGTCTCTTCGAACGCACCGTTCGATGCGGTCTGGCAGGGCGGCGCTGCGGCCGTCTAGCGCCGCGTAGAAAAATCTCGACCGTTTAGCTACCTTAACGAACCAAATCCGTTGACTTGTGACTCGTGACACATGAAGCTGTAAGGGTGAAGCCTGAACGGGCTTCACATCTCTGCTGGCACCCATCGCAACACATGGAATAACACTCACACCGGTCTTGGCCGTGCCAGCAGTGCTGCGGGGGCTAGGAATGGACTCAAGCGGTATGGCCTTGACTCTTCCTTCGTAAGGAGCAGCATGAGCAAGTCATACCGCCGGAGATCAGGAAGGGCTGTGCTGGCGTCGCTGACCGGTCTCGCCCTGGCCTCCAGCATGTGGGCACCGGCTTCGGCAGTGCAGGCGCCGGATTCCGACAACCCAACCGCTGAGGGAATAACGCTTCAGCCCGCAATCGATTCCAAAATCAGCCGGGACCTCGCCGGGAAAACGGGAACGACGGCGGCCTACGTCCAGTTCGCTGGCAAAGGAGCCTTTGAGCAGACGCAGCCGGCTGAAGTACGCAGCAACGGGTTCACCACGCCGATTCAGCGGACCGACCGCGTTCTTGAAATCCGTGCCGGCATCCAGACACAAGCGGACGAGGTGGCAGCCGAAGCCGGCGCTTCCCAGCTGTACACCACGACCAACACTCTTCCCGGCGTCGCCATCCAGGGCGATGCTGAGGCAATCAAGGCGCTCGCTGCCCGTCCGGACGTCGTGAAGATCACCGGAATAGTCCCCAAGACCATCGAGAACAAGGGCGCGGATATTGACACCCGCGCGCTCGAAGCATGGACGGCACGGGACAATACCGGCGAGGGAATCACCATTGCCGTGCTGGACACCGGTCTTGACTACACCCATGCGGGCTTCGGCGGACCGGGCACCATCGAGGCCTTCAATCAGGCCAAGGCTGATGCCGAACCTGATCCCGCGCTCTACGATGCCGCCAAGTTCCTCGGCGGCTATGACCTGGTGGGCGATGCCTACGACGCCGGCTCAACCGATCCCGCACGCACAATTCCCCAGCCGGACCTCAATCCCCTTGACTGCCAGAGCCACGGATCACACGTTGCAGGCACCTCTTCGGGTTATGGAGTCAACGCTGACGGCACCACGTTCGAAGGTGACTACAGCACCCTCACGGCGGAGACCGTCAACGAAATGCGAATCGGCCCGGGATCAGCCCCTGAGTCCGGCATTGTTGCCCTCCGCGTTTTCGGTTGCGAGGGTTCAAGCCTCGTGGTGGGACAGGCCCTGGACTACGTACTGGACCCCAACCGCGACGGCAACTTCGACGACCGCGCACAGGTAGTCAACATGTCGCTGGGTTCCTCCTTCCCGGCGTACGACGACCCCGAGAACGACATTGTCAATGAACTGACCGAACAGGGCGTCCTGTCGGTCGTATCCTCCGGTAACGACGGCGATGTCTACGACATCGGCGGCTCACCCGGCAGCGCCGAATCCGCACTGACTGTTGCGGCCAGCGTTGGTTCCCAGGTAACCCTGGACCGCGTTGATGTATTGGCGCCCGAGGCCGTGGCGGGACCTGCTTCCGGGCAGTACACCGTCAACTTCGATTACGCCGCTGAAGGAGTTACTCCCGAAACGCTTCGGGGTGAAGTGGTGATGGGACCTGACGGAGCCAACAATGACGGCTGCGACGCCCTGCCTGCTGCCGGTGACAATGCCGGCAAGTGGGTGTGGCTGTTCTGGGATGACAATGACACCACTCGTGACTGCGGCTCAGCCGATCGGTGGAACAACGCCGCCGCCGCCGGGTACGCCGGCGTCGTCATCGGCACAACGCTTGACGTGTTCCCTGCCGGTATCGGCGGCAACGACAAGATCCCGGGCCTCCAGCTCACCGCCGCTGACACCGCCAGGCTGATGCCGGCGGCGGAAGCGGGAACGCTTGTCCTCCAGCTCGACCCCTCCTATCAGGCAACGGCTACCGGACCCTCCAACGCGAAGGACACCCTTGCGGCGTTCTCCTCGCGGGGCGTCCATGGCTCCAACGGCGTGGTCAAGCCGGATGTGACTGCTCCCGGTGTTTCCATTGGCTCAGTTCAGGTAGGAACCGGCAACGGCGCCTCGACGAAGAGCGGCACCTCGATGGCCGCGCCTCACACGGCAGGCATTGCTGCGCTGGTCCTCTCCGCGAACGAGTACAACCCCTATCAGGCCAAGAGCGTCATCATGAACACGGCGACGCATGATCTCCTGACGGCAGATGGAATTCCCTACGCACCGAACCGCGTGGGATCCGGACGCGTTGACGCGATGCAAGCCCTGGAAACATCCGTTCTGGCCTACGCGACGGAGCAGCCGGCCCTCACCTCGGTTAACTTCGGGGTGCTGGAACTCGGCACTGAAGCTCTGACGGTCACCAAGCAGGTCACCGTCCAGAACACGTCCAACGCTCCGGTCACTTATGACGCCAGCTACCTTGCAGCGTCGACAACGCCTGGCGTTGCCATCTCGGTGTCACCAGCGGTGATCACTGTTCCGGCCAACAACCCGGCAACGCTGACCGTCACGCTGACGATTGCCGATCCTGCGGCTCTCGCCAAGACAATCGATCCGGCGGCAGAAGAGATCCAAGCCGGTATTCCGCGTCAGTACCTCGCTGACGTTTCCGGCCGGATTCAGCTCCTCGGCGCTGATGGGCAGGAACTTCGTGTGCCCGTCTACTCGGCACCGAAGCCCACCTCGGATATTTCGGCCGGAACTGAAATTGCCTTCGACGGCGCGTCTGACCTCCTGAGCAGCATTGCACTCGAAGGCCGCGGGCTCTCGCAGGGAGTTCCTGGAGAATCCGCCTACCAGTCCATCGTTTCACCGCTGGTCCTCGGCGCTGAGAGCCCCAAGGCAGCGGAGCGTCCGCTTGAGTCTCTCTACTCGTTTGACCTCCGCGCAGTAGGCGCTGCCTCAACGGTTCCGGCGCTGGTTGATGCTGCCGGGGACCCGACAACCGGTGTGCTGAACTTCGGTATCAGTACCTGGCAGAACTGGGCGCAGCTCGGCGGCAACAACGGCGTGTCAATCGAGCTCGATACCGACGGCGACAGCACGGTCGATTACGTTGTTCAGACCCTGCGTTACTCGGATCTTGGTCCCGGAGCTCCAACACTGGACATGATCCTGTTCGAGGTTGTCACCATCGATGATGCGGGAGCACCCGTCTTCGATACCGACCTCTACTTCGCCAATGGGGTGGACGGCAGTGTGGACACCAACACGTTCGACACCAACGTTGTGACCCTTCCGGTTCCGGTGACGGAGCTGGGTATGAACGCCGCAACGCTGGGCGCCTCGGCGCCGATCAAGTACCGGGTGTCGACGGCGAGCGCTTTCAACGTTGACGAGAACGGTGTTTCTGGTGGCCCGGTCGACACCACCGACTGGATCGACTTCAACGTCACCGAACCGGCACTGTGGTTCGAGGGCGGCGAGCCGGCAGCGGCGTCCTTCGCTTCAGCGGCTGGAGTCACACTGAACGTCAACCGCCAGGAGTCCGTCACGGACGCCAAGGCGCTGTTCATTCATCACCACAATGCAACGGGTGACAAGCAGGAGATCGTCCCGATTTCGGTCGCGGGTGCAACCGTCAACGAAGACCTGGATGGTGACGGCAATCCGGATGTGGTTGTCCGCAACTCCGCCGGCCAACTGCTGCTCTACCCGGGCAACGGCACCGGTGGGTTCCTGAAGAGCCGGGTCATCGGTACGGGCTGGAACTCCATGAACGCCATCCTGATTCCGGGTGACTGGGACGGCGACGGCAACTCCGACGTCATCTCTCGGGACAGTTCCGGACGCCTGTGGCTGTACAAGGGCACCGGTACCGGCACGGTCACGGGAAAGACGCAGATCGGGCAAGGCTGGAGCGGCTTGACCATGGTCACCCCGGGTGACTGGGATGGCGACGGCAACGTTGATCTGATTGCCCGTCTTGGTGACGGCAAGCTGCGACTCTACCCGGGCAATGGTGCAGGCGGCTTCCTGACGCCGGACCAGATCGGTTCGGGCTGGAACGGCTTCACCATCGTTGGTCCGGGCGACTTCAACGGCGACACCGCCGCTGATCTCCTGGCCCGCGACTCCGCCGGCAAGCTGTTCCTCTACCCGGGCACCGGAACCGGTGGCTTCGGCACCCGGACGCAGCCGGGCCAGGGCTGGAACAACTTCACCCTCGTTGCCCCCGGCGATTTCGACGGGGACAGCAACGCGGATCTTCTGGCGCGTGACTCCGCCGGCAAGCTGTTCCTCTACTCGGGAAATGGCACCGGTGGCTTCGCGGGCAAGGTCCAGAACGGAACCGGTTGGGGCGGTTTCACCTGGATGGTGCCGTAACCTCTCCGTTGAGTAGGTAGGTACTGATCGACGAAGCCCCCGGTCCAGAAATGGGCCGGGGGCTTCTTTTTTGCCGGACTCGAAAGGTCAGGCGGGCCCCGCACGCTCAGCGAGCCGGGCACGGTACGCGGCCACCGCAGCCCGATTCCCGCAGCCCGATTCGCAGAAGCGCCGCGACCGGTTCTTCGACAGATCCACCAGGACATTCCCGCAATCCGGCGATGCACACAGTCGCAATCGGCTTAGCTCCCGGCTACGCACCAGGTCAACGAAGGCCATAGCCGCCTCGACGGCCATGCGCGCGGACAGCGGCGCCTCCCGCGGAACTGCATGGATGTGGTAATCCCAGGAATCATGCCGGACCAGCTGCGGCAGGGCATTGAACTCCCGCAGCAGGGCATTCACCGTCTCCACCACGTAGTCCTCATCCCCGCTCCACAGAGCGCGTAACCGGGGGCGCAAATGACGGACGGCGTCCAACTCTGCGTCATCGAGCGCCAGGTTGCCGGTCCAGTTCCAGTTCCGGGCAAACCGGTGAAGGGAGCCGACGTCGGGAAGCTGCTCCCCATCCTCGGTATTCACGAGCGCGGCCGCGCTGCGCAAACCCTCTTCAGTGTCATTGGCAAAAAGCATGAGGCTCCTGTCAGTCTCGCTCCAGACTAGCCCGAGTGCGCCTGCAGGAAGGAGTACACCTCGGTTTCGTCAACACCGGGAAAAGCGCCGGGCGGCATGGCCGCCAGCAGGTGGGAGTGCGCACGCGCGCTGGGCCAGGCGAAGCCTGACCACTGATCCGCCAATGACGACGGCGGCAGCTTGCAGCATGATTCCTCCGGACAGCGGGACTCACCACGGATGGAAGTTTCACGTCCGCGGAACCACTTCACATGCGCATAGGGCACGCCGACGCTGAGGGAGAACTCACCGGCAGCGGCCCGCTCGGTGCGGGCGGTGCACCAGTAGGTGCCGCTCGGTGTGTCGGTGTACTGGCTGTAGGCGGAAAAGCGGTCCGGAACATCGAACACCACGCGGGACGTCCACTTCCTGCACGAGGGTTGGCCCTCGATGGCGCCGGTGTGATCCTGCGGAAAGGTCACGCCGTCGTTCTCGTAGGCCTTGTAAATGATCCCGCTCTGGTGGGTCTTTTGGAAGTGGGTGGGGATGCCCAGGTGCTGGGTTGCGAGGTTGGTGAACCGGTGGGCCGCGGTCTCATAGGAGACGGCGAACGCGTCCCGAACGTCCTCGACTGCGATCTCCTTGGCGGACTTCGCCGTCTGGAGGAAATCGACCGTTGCCTTCTCGGGCAGCAGGAGCGCTGCCGCGAAGTAGTTTGTGGCCACCCGCTGCCTCAGAAACTCCCGATAGTTTTCCGGTGTCTCATGCTGCAGAACGTAGTGGCCGAGAGCCTGCAGCAGGACCGACCGCGGGTCATGGTCCGTCCGTTGCGACTGCGTGAGATAGATGCGCCGGTTCTTCAGATCCGTCACCGATCGGGTGGAATGCGGCAGGTCCCCCACATGGTGCAACGTGAACCCGAGATGCGCAGCGATATCGGCGATGAGGTGCTGCGAGAGCGGCCCGCTGGTGTGGCCGACGGAGCCAAGGACCTTCTGTGCCTCGGCCTCGATATCCGGGAAATAGTTGTTCTGGCGCCGCATGATGCCGCGGAGCTCGGCGTTGGCGCGGCGGGCCTCCTCCGGCGTTGCCACCTGCTCATTCAACCGGCGCTCGAGCTCCGCCTGCAGACCCACCAACGCTTCAAGGGCCTCCATCGGCAGCCGCGCCGACGTGCGGACTTTCGGCAGCCCGAGCGACTCGTACAGCGGACCCCGCTGAGCCCGCTCGAGGGCGATCTCCAACGCAGCCCGCCGGCTGGGCGGTTCCGCACCCAGCAGTTGGTCGATGCTCACCCCGAGCGCTTTCGCGAGCGACTGCAGCATGCCCAACCGGGGCTCACGCTTGCCGTTCTCCATCAATGAGAGCTGGGACGGCGCTGTCCCGACTACGGCGCCCAGCTCCTCCAGCGTCATGCGCCGGCTCTTGCGGAGGTGCCGCAGGCGGCGGCCGAGGCTGATCGCGTCCTCGCCCTCGGGAACGGATTCAAATTCGGGCTGCCGGGTGCGATTCCAGCTCGAAGTAGTCATTTCTTGACGATACGCGAAGAAACGCGTTTCTTTCCAGAGGTTTGCTCTGGTTGCAGGGTGCAGGATGCTGAATCGTTGATCTCACCAGCAGCTACCGCAGAGGCACCGACGCCTCCCGGAAGGAGAAACGCAATGACGCAGGAAGCCGGAACCCCAGGCAGCAATACCCGCACCGAAGCGGTCCACGAACTCGAGCTGGAGTGGGCAGCCGATCCGCGCTGGGAAGGGATCCAGCGTGATTACTCGGCCGCCGACGTCGTACGCCTTCGTGGAAGCGTCCAGGAAGAACACACACTCGCCCGCCGCGGCGCCGAGAAGTTGTGGCAGCAGCTCACCACCCAGGCACAGACGGGCGAGTACACCCACGCCCTCGGCGCACTGACCGGCAACCAGGCAGTGCAGCAGGTGAAGGCCGGGCTGAAGGCCATCTACCTGTCCGGTTGGCAGGTTGCAGCCGACGCCAATCTTTCCGGGCAGACATACCCGGACCAGTCGCTGTACCCGGCCAACTCGGTCCCACAGGTGGTGCGCCGCATCAACAACGCGCTGCAGCGTGCGGATCAGATCGAGTGGGCCGAAGGGACGCAGTCAGTCGAAGACTGGCTCGTGCCGATCGTCGCAGACGCAGAGGCCGGGTTCGGCGGGCCGCTCAACGCGTTCGAGCTGATGAAGTCGATGATCGTAGCCGGCGCTTCAGGCGTGCACTGGGAAGACCAGCTGGCGTCCGAGAAGAAGTGCGGGCACCTCGGCGGCAAGGTCCTCATCCCCACGCAACAGCACGTCCGCACGCTGAACGCGGCGAGGCTGGCAGCCGACGTTGCCGGCGTTCCATCGGTCATCGTGGCCCGGACCGATGCGGAAGCGGCCACACTTCTCACGTCCGACGTCGACGAGCGGGACCGCCCGTTCCTCACCGGAGGACGCACACCGGAAGGGTTTTACGAGGTCCGCAACGGGATCAATCCCTGCATTGCGCGGGCACACGCCTACGCTCCGTACGCGGACCTGATCTGGATGGAAACCGGCACCCCGGACCTTGAGCTCGCCAGGCGCTTCGCTGAGTCCGTCAAGGCCGAGTTTCCCGATCAGATGCTGGCCTACAACTGCTCGCCGTCGTTCAACTGGCGCAAGCACCTCGACGACACGACCATCGCCAGGTTTCAGCGCGAGCTCGGAGCCATGGGCTTTACCTTCCAGTTCATCACCCTTGCCGGGTTCCACGCGTTGAACTACTCGATGTTCGACCTCGCGCACGGCTACGCAACCGGCGGCATGAGCGCCTATGTGGAACTTCAGGAAAAGGAATTCGCCTCTGAAGCACGCGGTTACACCGCCACACGCCACCAGCGCGAGGTCGGCACCGGTTACTTCGACCAGGTAGCCAGCGCCCTCAACCCCACGGGCAGCACCCTGGCCCTCGCCGGCTCCACCGAGACCCAACAGTTTCACTAAACCCCTCCCCCGTGAGTTGGCAGGACACACCCCTTTTGGACGCCCATAAGCGGCGTGTCCTGCCAATTCAACGCAAGCTTTGAAGGAGCACCTTCCATGAACTCCCACGGCATCACGCTGACCGCACCGCCCATCCCCCGCCAGGACGAAATCCTCACCACGGAAGCGCTGACCTTCCTCAGCGAGCTCCACGCCTTCGCCGAGCCGCGCCGTCAGGAGCTGCTCCAGCGGCGCAGGGAAACCCGGAACCGGATCGCGCGCGGAGAGGACCCGCGATTCCTGGCCCACACCGCACACATCAGGAACGACGGCGGCTGGCGGGTTGCGCCCCCGGCTCCCGGCTTGGAGGACCGCCGGGTCGAAATCACCGGTCCGGCGGAGCGCAGGATGACGGTCAACGCACTGAACTCCGGCGCTAACGTGTGGCTGGCCGACCTCGAAGATTCACTGACCCCCACCTGGTCCAATGTCATCAACGGACAGCTCAACCTGCATGACGCACTGCGACGCCGCATCGACTTCACCACCGAAGAGGGCAAGGAGTACCAGCTCGGGA
Organism: Arthrobacter sp. Soil782; assembly: GCF_001428435.1. Taxonomy (GTDB): domain Bacteria; phylum Actinomycetota; class Actinomycetes; order Actinomycetales; family Micrococcaceae; genus Arthrobacter_D; species Arthrobacter_D parietis. Next base: position 1,365,456 of record NZ_LMSO01000001.1, on the reverse strand, counting down.
ACAAGCTGCCCACCGTCGTCGTACGTCCGCGGGGATGGCACCTGCCGGAGCAGCATCTGCTGGTCGACGGCGAACCGGTCTCCGGCAGCATCGTGGACTTTGGCCTCTACTTTTTCCACAACGCACACCGGCTGATCGATTCCGGCCGGGGACCCTACTTCTACCTGCCGAAGCTGGAGAACCACCTCGAAGCCCGGCTGTGGAACGACATCTTTCTCCGCTCCCAGCAGCTGCTCGGCATCCCCCGCGGCACCATCCGCGCCACCGTGCTCATCGAGACCATTACCGCCGCCTTCGAGATGGAGGAGATCCTCTACGAACTGCGCGAACACTCCTCCGGCCTGAATGCCGGCCGGTGGGACTACATCTTCTCGCTCATCAAGAACTTCCGGCTCCGTGGCCCCCGCTTTGTCCTGCCTGACCGGACCATGGTCACCATGACCGCCCCGTTCATGCGGGCCTACACCGAGCAGTTGGTGCGCGCCTGCCATCGGCGCGGCGCCCACGCCATCGGCGGACCGGCCGCCTTCGTTCCCAGCCGCCGCGATGACGCCATCAATGCCATCGCCCGGGAACAGGCGCGCACCGAAAAGTCCCGCGAGGCCGGCGACGGTTTTGACGGCGCCTGGGTGGCTCACCCGGACCTGGTCCCGGTGACGCGGGCCGTGTTCGACGTGGTGCTCGGCGACCGCCCACACCAGTTGGACCGCCAGCGCACGGACGTGGTGCCCGATGACCGCGCCCTCATCGACCTGACCGGAACGCAGGGCCTCATCACGGAAACCGGGATCCGGACCAACCTGACGGTGGGCGTCCGCTACCTTGAAACGTGGCTCCGCGGCCATGGCGCGGTGACCCTGAAGAACCTGATGGAGGACGCCGCCACCGCGGAGATCTCCCGTTCGCAGATCTGGCAGTGGATCCACGTCCATGCCGTGACTGACACCGGCGAGGTCATCACGCGTGAGTGGGTGGAACTGCTGTTGGAGGATGAATTTGACCGGCTGCCGCGCTTCGATGATGACCGGTACGACGACGCCCGTCGGCTCTTCGAGGAAGTGGCCCTCCGCGAGGACTTCCCCGAATTCCTGACCCTCCCCGCCTACACCCGGCACCTCCGCGCCGGGCAGCGGCCGGCGCTGGCCCTGCAGCGCTAACCCCAGCCGTTGATTTGGCAGGACACCCCTCTTGCGGAGCGCTAAGGGGCGTGTCCTGCCAAATCAACGCGAGGTGGTGGGGCGGGAATAGCGCGCCGCCGTCGTCCCGTTGGGAAAGGTATGCACATTGAAATTTGGTCTGACGTCAAATGCCCGTGGTGCTTCGTCGGTAAGCGCCGCTTCGAGAAAGCCCTTGCTGAATTCCCGCACCGCGACAGCGTGGAAGTGACGTGGAAGAGCTTCCAGCTGGACCCCACCCTCCCCGAGCACTATGACGGAACCGAGCAGCAGTACCTTTCCGAACGCAAGGGAATTGCCCCTGAGCAGGTCCGCCAAATGTGGAACCAGCTCACCACGTCAGCGGCCGATGTCGGCGTGAACTTCGACTTCGACTCCGTGGTTGTTGGCAACAGCTTCCCCGCCCACCGGTTCCTGCACCTCGCGAAGTCGCTTGGTCACGGCAACGAAGCGAAGGAAGCCATCCTTTCGGCGCACTTCGAGCAGGGCTTGAACACCTCCGATACCGACGTGCTCGTGAAACTGGGCAATGACCTCGGCATCGATGAGCAGTCCGTCCGTGACACCATGGCCGGCGACCGCTTTGCCGACGACGTACGGCGGGACATCAGCGAGGCCCAGACCCTCGGGGTGAGCGGCGTGCCGTTCTTCGTGATTGACCGGAAGTACGGCATCTCCGGCGCACAGCCCGTCGAGCTCTTCCGGCAGGCACTGGACCAGGCGTGGCAGGAAGCCCATCCCCTGGTCCCGTTATCCACCTCGCCCGATGGCGAGGTCTGCGGACCAGACGGCTGCTAGCAGGCCGGCGCGCGTCGTCGTCGTTTTCTGAGGTTCCGTTCTTACGGCTTCATTCCTACGGAGCAGCTGACGACGGCGCGGGCGTGGGGCTCGCTGTGGACGGCAGTTCACAGACCAGCCCGCCGGGTTCGGCGTTGACTTCCTCAGCGGGCACCAGCGCCTCGAACTCGGAGCCAAGCACAACGTCCACGGTGGCGTCCGGCCGCTCATCTTCGACGTAGATTGTTCCGGGAATGGTCCGCTGCAGGGTAAATGCCTGTGCATACCCGGACGGCCCGGAGACGATGATAGCGGTCATGTTGGTCTGACCAACGGACCGGTTGCCGACGGAGTTCACCGTGAAGCCGCGTTCCTCCAGAGCCGCCGAACCATTCCCTGCGAGCCCGGCGATGCTGGTGCTGTTGAGCACGTTCACGGTCACTGTGGCAGGATCAACGAGCTCGAACGGACCGGCAGGGCAGGCGCTGACGGGGCTCGCCGATGGCTGGCTGGCGGTGAGCTGGATATCCCCCCGGGCCAGGGCCAGCGCGAAGAGCACGGCCGCGGTCACCAGAGCGAGGAGCAGTACCAGCACCACACCGTGGCGCAGCCTGCGCATGTAGACGTGCGGGCGTTCGACATTTCCGTCATCGGCGAAGACCGTCTCGAGATCGTTCTCGGTCACAATGCGGTGACCGTGCCATTCGATCGGGTTCTTCTTCGATCGGATCGGCTTGCGTTTCGGTGTCCTAGCCATCGATAACCAGAACACGCGCGTGCAGGATGGTCCGCTGGTGAAGTGCCGTACGGACTGCCCGATGCAGCCCGTCCTCCAGGTACAACGTGTTGTTCCACTGCACCACATGCGGGAAGAGGTCCCCGAAGAAGGTTGAGTCTTCGGCCAGCAGCGCCTCGAGGTCTAGCGTGGTCTTGGTGGTGACGAGTTCGTCCAGCCGAACCTGGCGTGGGGCTACGTTGGCCCAGTCTTTGGGTGTCACGTGTCCGTGGTCGGGGTACGGGCGTCCATCGCTCACTGCTTTGAAGATCACCAACACAGCCTAGGCAAGATATTGCCCCAAGGGAATGTGGCGCTCTGGCAGCGTGCCCGTCGTCGCCAAAGAGTTACCGGAAAAGTCCTCCTTCAGGGGGTGGCATTGAGTGTCAGGTCGCGTCGATCGGGATGGTGCGTGTACCGAGGAGCGCCCCGGTCACCCAGTCCTCCCACTGCACCCGAAGGTAGTACCGACCGGCCGTTGGCGGATGCAGCAGCATGTCGAAGCGCTCGGCGGCGCCGTAGGCGAGCCTGCTGGCGGTCAACGGATAACCGGCATCACGGCAACTCGGTGCAGGGACATTCGGAACGGAAGTGTCTCGGAACGGCCGGCCATCGTGGGAGATCAATTCGGCGATACGCGCTTCGGTTCCATCCGCGTCGGTAAAGATCAGCGTTGTGGGCAGGTAGTTGGCGTTGAGCGTCCGCAGGAGCGTCGGCTTCTTCGGGCCGCCCTTCACATTGGCGCGCAGGCTGGAAAGACTCCACACCACTTCCTTGCCGGCAGGACGGCGGGCGAGTTCCCCGCCCAGGACGTAGAAGTGCTCGGGCTCAAACCGGTTGAGGCCGGCGTCTTCTCCAGACAGACCGTCAGCATGGTTCATCTCATGCCACCGCGGGTCCAGCGAGTAGGGCGCGAGCAACGCCTCAGTATCGATGTCATACTCCGGTCCGTCCACAAAGGCACGGCGAGCGCCGGGGCTCACCGGATAGGCAGGGTGCACCACCGGATCGATGACCAGTGGACCGAACATCCCCATCTGGACGTGCAGCGGGGTGTTGACGTGGCAGTGGTAGAAGTACGTTCCCGCGGCCCCGTAGTTCGGGTCGCCGGGCCGTCCCGGTTCGGGCTGCATCTGGTAGGTGTATTGCCCGTCCACCTCGAATGACGTGTGCCCCACGCCGTCGTTCCGGGGGTCAGGTTCCATGCCGTGCCAGTGAATGGTGTGCGGTCCCTTGCTCGGGTGCACCGTTGCGTGAAACACCTTCCCCTCCTGGACCCGCAGGGTGGGACCGGGAAAGCCCCGCTCGTACTGGTCGTCCTCGAAGCTCCACATCTCGAATTCCGCGCCATCGTCCATGACGAGATCGCGGCTGTGGAAGTCGAAGTCGACGGCAACCGCGGGGGTCTGCAGGAATTCCGTCACGGGGTTCTCCACCTCCAGCTGGTCCGAGCTGAAGTCCACCTGGCTCTGGAAGCGGTGGTGCAGCACCGGTTCCACCCCTCCGACCGGATCCGGCTGTTCAGTAGGTTCCGCCGTAACCGTCGGTTCAGCCGTTGCGGTCGCCTCGGCGGTGGTGGTGGGCTCCGCTGTGACCGTTGGATCCGCTGTCGCCGACGGCGTAACGGATTCAGAGGCGGTGGCCGTTGGGGTGGCGCTCTGGGTGGCGGAAGCGGTGGCACTGGGAGTGGCGCCCGCCGTTGCGGTAGCGCTTGCCGACGCAGACGGCGAAGCACTCGGCTTCGATGACACGCTCGGCTTGGGCGAAGACCGCCGCCTGCGGCGCTCTGCCGCCGCCGCTCGCCGGCGTTCCTCCTCCCGCCTGCGGCGCTCAGCTGCCTCCCGCCGTCGTTCCTCTTCACGACGACGGCGTTCGGCGACTTCCTGGGCTCTTTCGATTGCGCGGATCGAGCGGCGACTCGAGCGTCTCTCACTCCGCTTGCGGCTGAAAATACTCACGGTGTGGCTCCTGGGATCGGGCCCTTGAGGGTCCAGTGGGCAACAAGTCCGCCGGGGTACATGCCGCCGGCGGCGGTCTGAGACGGCTCAGCGTGGCAGTGCATCGGGTAGACCCAGTCACCGGTACGTGCAAACCAGACCGGGTCGATGGCGTCCGGCGGACGTTTGATCGGGATGATGCAGTCCTTGGTGTCCATCTGCGCCAGTTCAACGACGTCCTCCCACTGCTGGAGGACCACGTGGCCTTCGTTGTCCACGAACCCCTCGTGCCGCGGCCAGTCGATGTTGTTCCGGCGGACCGTCCAGATGTGGTTCCCGTGGAAGTGCATCTGGTGCAGGCAGATCCCGGGGTTGATCAGGCGCACCAGTTGACCGCCGCGGAGCGTGCCCGCCTCCGTTCCCTCACCGAACTGGCGTACGTCCAGTTGCCGCGGATAGCCCGAGATCAGGGTTTCCTCCTCGGTGGCGAGATTGACGGTGTCGTCGAAGGTGATGCCCAGGGATTCAAACCCGCTGCGCCCGTTGAGCGTGAAGTAGCGCGGCAGCGCCGGCGTCTGCACAGGATCCACGGTTTGTCCCGCAGCTTCCATGGACGCCCAGCGTGATTCCACGCAGTGGCAGATCCACACCCACTGCCGCTCAAACGTTGCAAGGTCCTCCGCAATATCCCACTGGTGCTCCGGGTCCATGACGACGAGCACCCCGAACAGCCCGAGTACACGTTCGACCGGCGCGTTGGTCGGGTCGGCGAAGATGTAGGTTCCCGGTCGCGGGCAGGGGAAATCAAGGGTGGCCACGGCGTCGGGGGCAACAGGGCCGGTGGTGAGATCACCGCCGTCGGTCCCGGCACCGAAGACGGTGAGGGTGTGCGGTTTGCCCAGGCGATTCTGAACGCGCAAGCGGATACTGCTACCCAATTCGGCGATGATGGTCCGCGCCGGGAAGTAGCTCGCCCAGTAGTTGCGGCGGATCAGGAACTGGCCGGGATTGGCCGCATCAGCCCGCAGCGGCGCCGGGGTTCCGCGCGGAGGCAGCGGAGCCTCGAGCGGGTAACTGCGGCTGGGAATCACGTCACCCGCAACGGTGATCACCGTCGGGTCCATGGTGAGGCTCGGGCTCGGGTCATCAACGTCGGTTGGTCGGCTGCCGAACCCGCGGTGGTAGACAAGCGTGTCGTCCACCATCTTCAGGTAGCCCTCGTTGATGTAGAGGTCCAGCACCCCTGGCTGCGCAGCGAGCGCCAACGGGACCGGCGTCCGTGCAACGCGGTTCCGCGGAGCTGAGGGCTGCACCAGCGGCAGGGCAGCAAAGCCCAGCCCGGCCGCTGCTCCCAACTTGAGGAGATCCCCGCGCGCCAGTATTTCGGGAGGGAGCTGCTCAGCCATGGTTGTCCTCCAGTGAGCCTGGTCGAAGGGAGATCCGGGGAAGCGCCAACGCCAACGGAGCACGGCCGCCCCAGGGATCGGTGAACTGTGCGGCTAGTCCTGCTACGCCGCTCGGAACCAGGAAACTGACCCACACGCTGCGGTGGGAGCCGGCCGTGAGCAGGATCTTGGCGACGTCGGCACCACGGTTCGTCACCGTCGTCGTCTTCGCCACGAGGAGGCGCAGCTGTCCCGGCGCAAACAGCACGTTGCGCTCGGAAGTGTTGCGTACCTCCAGTTTCACTGCCAGGTGTTCGCCCCAGGTGTGGTTGAACGGTTGCGCCGAAGCGCCTGGCGGAGCGGCCCCGTGCGCTGCGCTACTCGCGTGGCCTCCCACCGCGCCAACCATGCGGGCCTGCCGCTCAGCCGCTGTAATCCGAACGGTTCCGAACGACGTCGGAACCTCCTCGGTGCCACCGGCGGCGGAGACAATCCCCCAACCCGCTGCGGTGCCAAGTGCACCGGTACCTATCAAAATGCCAAACACTCGTCGCGTCAGTCCGATGGGACGGTCGGCTGCCTCCCCAGGCATCAGGTCAGCCGCACCCTGCTCGGCCAGCGCGATCTCTTCAATCGCCATTACTCGCCTCAATATCATGCCTTGGATGCTGCAGGAATTTAGTGTCATCTTCAGACCTTGGGGAAACCCTGCGCGTCACCGATTTCCCCGCGGCGGCCCGAGACGCGGATACTGGGGCGGTGACTGCTTCGGTGTTCTCCTCCACAACCGCGCCCGCTCCCATCGGCCTGCTGCTCGACGTCGACGGACCCGTTGCCAGCCCCGTTACACGCACCGTGCGGCCGGAAATCATTGATGCGCTGATCGCGCTGGCAGGAGCAGGATGGCCGGTGATCTTCAATACCGGCCGCTCGGATGAGTTCATCCGCGAAGAGGTTCTGAAGCCGATGCTGGTCGCCGGGATCCCTGCCGGGATCACCTTCCACGCCATCTGCGAGAAGGGTGCAACCTGGTTCAGTTTCACCACTGAGGGCGCCACCGAAGTGCACGTCGACGAGACCCTCGCGCTGCCGCAGGAGTTCGGCAATGAGGTCCGTCGGTTGGTGGAGGAACAGTTCGCCGACCACATGTTTTTCGACGAGACCAAGCGCGCCATGGTGTCGATCGAGCAGCGCGTTGATGTCGGGAACCAGGACTACCTCGACAGGCAGGGCCCCTTCGATGCCGCGGTCCTGGACATCATGCGGCACTTCGACATGGGCGTCTGCCGGCTGGCGCACCACCTGCCGGACAGCGATGACAGCGTCGATTACCGGGTTGACCCCACCATCATCTCCACGGACATTGAATCCGTGCGCGTCGGCAAGGACCTGGGTGCAGAGCGTGCGCTGCGCCTGATCGACGGAGACATCCCCCATACCTGGCGGACCGTAGGCGATTCACGCACTGATTACGCCATGGCCGACTACCTCCACGAGCATGGCTACAGCGTTGCGCACGTCGATGTCCGGCCAGCCGACGGCGTTCCGGAAAAGCCCTACCCGGTCCTCATCGAAGGTGAGCTGACCAACGACGACGCCGGTGCCGCCTTCCTGCTGCGCTGCGCCGAAACGGCGGTTTCCCGCGCCTAAGCGGCGAGTGCGGCCTCGATCGCCGTAACTATCTCCTCGGAGTCCGGCTCCACTGTGGGGGCGAACCGCGCAACGACGGTGCCGGCGTCGTTCACCAGGAATTTTTCGAAGTTCCACTTCACGAGACCCGGCATCATGCCCGTCCGGAACCGGGTCAGTTCTGCATACAGGGGGTGCTGGTTCCTTCCGCGGACGTCGCTCTTCGTGGTGAGTGGGAACGTCACCCCGAAGTTCATCGAGCAGAAGGCCTGGATGTCCGCTTCAGTTCCCGGCTCCTGGCCCATGAACTGATTGCTCGGAACACCGAGCACCACAAACCCCTGGTCCGCGTACTTCCGGTAGAGCTCCTCGAGGCCCGCGTACTGAGGGGTGAAGCCGCACTGCGAGGCGACATTCACCACGAGGACCGTCTTGCCCCGGAAATCGCCGAAGCTGCGCTCGGTCCCGTCGATCATGGTCAGCGGGATGTCGTGAAGGTTCTGCGGGGACACTGGTGCTCCTTGAAGTGAAACGGTGTTCGGCTTGAAATTGTCGCTGAAGGCGGTTCGTCAGCCAACCCTTTCTGGATGGGACTCACGGGTTGACCCTGCATACTGGTGCCATGGCGTCACCCTTCACCCGCCTCCGCGTCGAGCTCAAGAACACTTTCACGGGCACCGGCGCCCACCCCCCTGCCTGGACGGAGGAACTGGCCGACGGCGATGACGCCGGCTACTTCGCTCCCGGCTCAGCCGTCTGGGCAGTCCACAGTTCAATGACCCCGACGGTGGGCGGCATTCGTGCGCTCCTGCTGCAGGCGTTGCATCCCGGGGCGATGGCGGGAGTGTATGCCCACTCGAACTTCCGCGAGGACCCGCTTGGCCGGTTGGCCAACACCATCCGTTGGATTTTCACCGTGACCTACGGGTCAACGGATGCCGCACGCGGCGCGTCCGCCTGGGTGCGCCGCCTGCATGAGAAGGTGACCGGCACGTACGTGGACGCAAACGGCGTCGAACGCGCCTACAGCGCCAATGATCCCCATCTGCTGCGCTGGGTGCATCTGGCCTTCACCGACGCCTTCCTCAGCGCGCACCAACAGTATGGGCTCAGCTTTCCGGGCGGCGCGGATGAGTATGTCCGACAGTGGGCGAAAGCCGGTGAATTGATGGGCGTGAGCGACCCGCCGCGGAGCGCCGGCGAACTGCGCGAGCAGCTTTCCGCGTACGACGGCGAACTCACTTCCAGCGAACAGGTTCAGGACGCGCTGGCCTACATCCGGCGTCCGCCGCTTCCGCGCTCACAGCGCCTTGGGTACCGGGTACTGTTCGCCGGAGCCGTGGCCACGCTGACTCCCCGGCAACGCGAACTCCTCGGCCTGTCCCTGACACATCTCGGGCCGGTTAGGCTGCCGGTGAAGCCGGCGGTCCTGCTCGTGCTGGGGGTTATGAAGCTCGGCCTGGGCAGTCAGAGCCCCACCGAGCAGGCAGCACTGCGCCGGATCAGGCGGGTGCAGAAGCACCCGCCCGCCGGCGCCTGAAGTTGCGCTGCGTCTCCTAGCTCGTCTTAGGCGTCCGGTCAGGAAGCGCCAGCCGGAAAACCTTGGCCCACGCGGAACCGACCTGCTTCAGGAGCGGCCCGGTGGTGTACGGCAGGTTGTAGCGGGCACAGATCTCACGGATCTTGGGCGCAACCTCGTGGTAACGGTTGGACGGCAGGTCCGGGAAGAGGTGATGCTCAACCTGATGGGACAGGTTGCCCGTCATCAGGTGCATGAACTTGGAGCCGGAGATGTTGGCCGAGCCGATCATCTGGCGTACGTACCAATCGCCGCGAGTCTCGCCGTCGACCATTTCCTCCGTGAAGGTGTCAGCGCCGGTGGGGAAATGTCCGCAGAAAATAACTGCGTGGGCCCACACGTTACGCACCGCATTCGCGGTCAGCGTTCCGATCAGCGCCTGCTTACCGGAACCGGTGAGCATGGCCACCGCGGGTGTCGCAGCGTAGTCCTTGCCGAACTGCTTGGCCGCTTTCAGCCCGAGGGCCCGGAGGTCCTTGCGCATGGCTTCCTTGGATTTGAGCCCTTCCTTGTACTCGGGGATCTCCAGGTCATACAGGGCGATGCCCCATTCGAAGACCGGCGCCAGGATGGCGTTGTACAGCGGGTTGCCCAGGTTGAAGGGCTTCCAGGGCTGGTCATCATCCATCCGCAGGAGGTTGTAGCCGACATCGCGGTCCTTGCCCACAACGTTGGTCCAGCGGTGGTGCAGATCATTATGCGTGTGCTGCCAGGAGCGTGCAGGGGTCACGAAGTCCCATTCCCACGTGGTGGAGTGGATATCCGGATCCCGCATCCAGTCCCACTGGCCGTGGAGGATGTTGTGGCCGAGCTCCATGTTCTCCAGGATCTTGGCGAAGCTGAGCATCGTTGTGCCGGCTACCCAGGCCGCCTTGTTCCTGCTGAACAGCAGCGCCGCGCGACCACCGAACTCCAGCGCCCGCTGTGCCTTGATGACGCGGCGGATGTAGTCGGCGTCGTGCTTGCCGCGGCGGTCGAGCACTTCGTCGCGAATGGCATCCAGTTCGCGACCCAGCTCGGCAACCTGCTCATCGGAGAGGTGTGCAGCGGCAGGCGGACGGACCAGCGGGTGGCCGGTTGCCGCCAGCGCTCCGGGCCGTCGCCGGGGCTTCTCAACACTCGTGTCCTCTGACACTTTTTCTACGAGGTCTGTCATACCCACTCCTTCAGATATCGAGGTTCACCGGTCCGGCTGCCGCCGAAACGCAGGTTTGTATCAATTGACCGGGGTCTCCATGTACTTCGTTGGTACGGAGGTCCCGGACTTGCCCCGCACGGAGCGGAAGCAAACAGCTGTGGCAGATGCCCATACGGCAACCGCTCGGCATGAGCAGCCCGGCATCCTCGCCGACTTCAAGGAGCGGGGTATCTCCGTCAGCTTCCACCTCGCGGTCGGAGGCTTCAAAGGTGACCAGTCCGCCGTCGTTTCCGGTGCCATCAGCCAGCGCTGTGCTGAAGCGCTCGATGGTCAGGCTGCCCGAAGGCAGTTTCGCCTGCTTTTCCCACAGCGACTCGGCACTCTCGAGGAACTCCTCGGGTCCGCAAGCGTAGGCCGCCCGGTCCCGCCAGTCATCACAGATTTCGTCCAGCGCAGCCGGAGATCTGAAATCAATGCGGCCTTGCTCGGAGGTGAACCAGAGCTTCACGCGGAACTGGCGGAACTGGTCAGCGAGTTCGCGAAGTTCCTCCACGAAGAGCGTCTTCATGGGAGTCCGCGCTGAATGAATCAGGACAACGTCTGCGTCGGGACGGCGGGGAACCAGCGTGCGGATCATGGACATCACCGGCGTAATGCCGCTGCCGGCCGTCAGCATCAACAGCGGCCGTGGCCGATCCGGCAGGACGAAGGTTCCCTGCGGCGGCGCCAGGAACAGGATGTCTCCCGGCTTGGTTTCACGGACCAGCACACCGGACACCGCTCCCATGTCTGTCACGGTAATTGCCGGATCCTGTCCCGCAGCAGTGCTCAGGGAGTAGGAGCGCCAGTGGCGGACACCATCAAGTTCAACTCCGATGCGCGCCCACTGCCCTGCACGGTGCGCTTTCCAGCCCCGCCCCGGACGAAAGTGGATGGTCACCGAGTCAGCGGTTTCAGGCACTACCTTGGTGACGATGCCACGCAACTGCCGCGCGGAAAACACGGGGTTGAAGAGCGACATAAAATCTTCCGGAGCCAACGGTGTGGTCAGCGCGGACAGCGCGTGGCTGAGCTTCGGTCGCCGGGTCATTCCTGCAGGTCCAATGTCAACTCCTTACAGGACGGGCGTCTGGCCGAACATATCAAGCCATCACGGCCGGTGCAGTGTCCAGTATGAACTCCATACTTCACGCTTCGAAATGGTTACTTAAGAATACTTTACTCAGCAGGCTTACGATTACTTCAGGATCCGCTGTCAAGCGGCAACAAAAAGGACGCCAAAGGCAGGCCATGACCGCAGAACATGCATTCGACATCATCTCGATTATTTTCAACCCGAACAGCACCGGGGACGCTCCCAAACTGGCCGAAAAACTGCTGGAAGAACTCAAACAGTCCCTACCTGACTCGGTGAAGATCGGGCTGCAGCCTACGGATCACGCCGGCCACGCCATCGAACTCGCGCGGAATGCCGCGGACAGCGGCGGCCGGGTCCTCGTTGTGTCGGTGAGCGGCGACGGCGGCTATAACGAAGTAGTAAACGGTGTGCTGGCGAGTTCCAATCCGGAGGCCGTGAGTGCCGTCCTCGCCGCTGGAAACGCCAACGATCACCACCGCACGACAAGCCGGCAGCCTCTCGCTGACGCCATCGTGGCGGGCGCAGTGCGCCGGATCGATGTGCTGGAAATCACCATCGAGGCGGGTGCTGATGCTGAATCGGTCTACGCGCATTCCTACATAGGGTTCGGGCTGACCCCGATCGTGGCCATCGACCTTGAGAAGGGCAGCAAGGGCGCCTTCAAGGAAATGTTCACCGTGGTGCGCACCTTCGCAAGGTTCCGCCCTTTCGAGATCCGCCAGAAGGACGGAAAGCGCCGCAGGTTCGACAGCCTGGTTTTTGCGAACATCTCAGAGATGGCAAAGTACGCCACGCTCAGCGAAGCCGACGACGACGCCTCCGACGGCAAGTTCGAAGTCATCACTTTTGCGCACCAGGCAAAGTGGCGGATCCTGCTCAGGGCACTCCGTGCGACAACAAAAGGGCTCGGGGACCAGCCCAGCATGGACTATTACGAGTTCACCACGCTCAAACCCATCCCCTACCAAATTGATGGCGAAGTTCGGTCAGCACCGGCCCACGCCCTGGTGAAGATCCGGAGCGAGCGCCGTGCTCTTGCGGTTGTGAGCTAGGCCGTTTCCACGGCGAAAAGTACAACACCCCGGCCGCAGAGCCGGGGTGTTGAGGAAAGCGGAGGATGGGGGATTTGAACCCCCGAGGGCGTGAACCCAACACGCGTTCCAGGCGTGCGCCATAGGCCGCTAGGCGAATCCTCCTTGTTTGGAGCAGGTTCCAGAATACCCGTACATCCCCCATGTACCGAATCGGGAGATGTGCATCTCAGCGAGTGACCCTCCTGCCGGTTTGTGTAGACTATTACGCGGCCCCTCATGTGGTGTCATCCTGTTGAACTCCCCCAGGACCGGAAGGTAGCAAGGGTAAGCGGGCTCTGGCAGGTGCATGGGGGGTCTTTACGTTCCCTGACAGCACCTTATCTGCAGTGATTTCGTGAAGGAGTTCTGTGACCGCCGGCCGCTTCGCGCCAAGCCCCACGGGTGAACTTCACGTGGGGAACCTCCGCACCGCAATCCTGGCCTGGCTCTTCGCTCGCTCCACCGGCCGGCAGTTCCTGCTGCGGGTCGAAGACCTCGACCGTGTCCGTGCTGGAGCCGAGGAAGCGCAGCTCGCTGAGCTCACCGCCGTCGGGCTCACCTGGGACGGTGAGGCCACCCGCCAAAGCGATCGGCAGGCCCATTACGACGACGCCGTCACCCGCCTGCGCAGGGATGACCGCCTTTTCGAGTGCTTCTGTACCCGCCGCGATATTGCTGAGGCGGCCTCCGCGCCGCATGTCCTGCCAGGCCACTACCCCGGAACCTGCCGGAACCTGTCGGAGGCTGAGCGGGAGGCCGCCCGCAGGGTGCGGCCGGCGGCGCTGCGGCTGCGTACCGACGTCGGGCAATATGAAGTCCTGGACCTACTGCACGGCGAATATACCGGTGCTGTCGATGCGTTCGTGGTGGTCCGCAATGACGGGGTGCCTGCGTACAACCTCGCCGTCGTCGTCGATGATGCGCAGCAGGGCATCGACCAGGTGGTGCGCGGCGAGGATCTGCTCAGCTCGGCGCCGCGCCAGGCGTATCTCGGCTCGCTGCTTGGATTGCCGCCGGTTGAGTATGCGCACGTACCGCTGGCCCTCAACCCGGAACGACGCCGGTTGGCCAAGCGGGACGGCGCCGTAACTCTCGAAGCGCTCGCCGCGGAGGGCTGGGAGGCAGCGGCAGTACGGTCGCTCATCCTGCGTTCACTCGGCCTGCCGGACACCTCACTCGACGCCGCGCTGGGTGCGTTTGATCCTTTCCGGCTACCTCGTGAACCATGGATTGTTGACCCGCCCCACCTGTCCTCCACCGATGCCGCGACCGTTCCACCCAACCGATAGAGTTCTTCTGTGAGTACAGCCCTTTACCGCCGGTATCGTCCGGAGACGTTCTCCGACGTGATCGGCCAGGAGCACGTCACCGAACCATTGATGACGGCGATCTCCAAGAACAGGGTCAACCACGCCTATCTTTTCTCCGGTCCGCGCGGCTGCGGCAAGACAACCTCAGCGCGCATCCTTGCGCGCTGCCTCAACTGCGCGCAGGGGCCAACGCCGGTCCCCTGCGGCACCTGTGACAGCTGCGTCGAACTAGCCCGTAACGGCTCGGGAAGCCTGGATGTCATCGAGATTGATGCGGCCTCCCACGGTGGCGTGGATGATGCCCGGGACCTCCGCGAGCGCGCTACCTTTGCACCGGTCCGGGACCGCTTCAAAATCTTCATCATTGATGAGGCACACATGGTCACCAGCGCCGGCTTCAACGCGCTGCTGAAAATCGTCGAAGAGCCGCCGGAGCACATCAAGTTCATCTTTGCCACAACTGAGCCGGATAAAGTGATCGGAACCATCCGTTCCCGGACCCACCATTATCCATTCCGGCTCGTTCCACCCGAGCCGCTCATGGCGTACCTGGAGCTGCTGTGCAACCAGGAGAACATCCCGGTGGCGCCGGGCGTACTCTCCCTGGTGGTTCGTGCGGGTGGCGGATCAGTCCGCGATTCCCTGTCCGTGCTGGATCAGCTGATGGCCGGGGCGGGGGCGTCCGGCCTTGATTATGAGCTGGCGGTTTCGCTGCTCGGTTACACGCACGCATCCCTGCTCGACGACGTCGTTGATGCCATTGCGGCCGGTGACTCCGCGACCGTCTTCGGTGCCGTTGACCGCGTCATCCAGACGGGCCATGACCCGCGTCGCTTTGTTGAGGACCTGCTGGAGCGGTTCCGCGACCTCATCATCGTCAATGCAGTCCCCGACGCCGCCGCGTCCATCCTCCGGGGCATCCCTGATGACCAGCTGAACCGGATGCGGACCCAGTCGCAGCAGCTTGGACGCGCCGAGCTTTCCCGAGCCGCTGACATCACCAATACCGCGTTGACCGAAATGACTGGCGCAACCTCTCCGCGATTGCACCTCGAACTGCTCTGCGCCCGCATCCTACTGCCCGCTGCGGACCAGTCGGAGCAGGGCACGCTTGCCCGTGTTGACCGGATTGAGCGCCGGCTCAGCTACGCGAGCGGCCTCCCCGAGGCGGGAGGCTCCGCTGGTGCGGGTACAGCGGGATCGCTGCCCGCGCCATCCGCGGTTCCGGCTGGTCCTGCCTCGGCTGCGAAGCCGGAACCGGCGCCGGCCGCCGTTCTCCAACCCGCTGCCTCCAACACATCAGAAGAAACACCGACAGCAGTTTCGGCATCCCGAGACGCCGGCCAACAGCCGCCCGAGACTCAGCAGGAAGCTCCGGATTCAGCGGCAACACCGGCCCCCGCAGAGAAACTGGAGCGGGCCTCGGAGCCTGCCCAGGAACCTGGTGCTGCCGACTGGGGCGGCGGATGGGGTTTGCCCTCCGATGCACCCAACACCGAAGAGCGTCCTTCGACCGCTACGCGCGAGCCGCACGCGCCGGCATCTCCCGCCACGCAACCCTCGCAGGAGCAAGCAGCGCAGTCTCCTTCGCAGTCAGCGCAGGCGTCCGGTCAGATCGAGATGATCCGCAGGGCGTGGCCGGAGATCATGGACGAACTGGCTCGTATCAAGCGCAGCACCTGGCTGAACGTCAACGCCGACGCGAAGCCGCGTTCCTTCAGCGACAACCAGCTCATACTGGCGTTCGCTTCGCAGGGCAATGCGCTCGGTTTCCAGCGCGGCCAGCACACAGACAACCTGAAGCAGGCCATCAATAAGGTGCTCGGCCTGAGCTGCAGCATCGAAGCCATCCACGACGGCTCCGCGGCAGCGGGTGAACCCGACCCAAAAGTATTAACTAGCCGGGATCAGCCGGCAGAGGCGCAGGAACCGCGGGTCGTCAGTCCAGCCGTTACCGCCGTCGCTCCAGCCGTCACTCCCGTTCCATCCGCTACGCCCGTTCCGGCGGGCGAAGCCAAGTCAGCAATGGTGGACGATGCGTGGGGGCTTCCTACCGCCGCTCCGGCGTCCCAGCCGAGCGGTGGCACGCCCTCAGTGCCGTCAACACCCGTAGCTGCGCCTGCGCCCGCCGTTCAACCTACTCCCCCAGACCGGTCACCAGCCGATCGGGCAACAGGAGACCCGTCACCAGCCGACCGGTCACCAGCCGCCGACAGTTGGCTGGCCGCGGAACCGGCGAAAGATCCCGATGACCCCGGCCCTGAAGAACCCTCATTTGAGGGGGAACCTCCGGCGCGTCCCAGCCGCTACCAACAGCTGCTCGATGAAGCTGCGCGGGCAAAAGCAGCCCGGCCAAAACAGCAGGAGCGCCCAGCGGGCGCCGTAGACTTAAGCTACGTCGAAGACATTCCCAGTGCGGATGATGAGACCATCGAACAATCCGGATTGGTCGGCCGCCAGGCCATCGAACGGATACTCAACGGCCGGTTGATCGAGGAACGCAGCCTCGATCAGTAGTCGGGCCGTTTAGAACCAGCCCAGCACCACCTACAGCTAAGGCATACACCCGTGTACGAAGGCGCAGTTCAGGAGCTCATCGACGAGCTGGGACGCCTTCCCGGCGTTGGCCCCAAATCGGCACAGCGCATCGCGTTCTACATTCTCGAATCTGACGGGGAAGACACCAAGCGCCTCGTCAACGCCATTGTCACCGTGAAGGAACGGGTCAAATTCTGCACCATCTGCGGGAACGTCGCAGAGCAGGAAACCTGCGGGATCTGCCGCGACCCGCGGCGGGACCCAAGCGCGATCTGCGTGGTCGAAGAGTCCAAAGATGTCATCGCCGTTGAGCGCACCCGTTCCTTCCGCGGCAAGTACCACGTTCTCGGCGGGTCCATCAATCCCATCGCCGGGATCGGACCGGAGCAGTTGCGCATCCGTGAACTGCTGAGCCGTCTTTCGGACGATCAGGTCCAGGAAATCATCATCGCCACGGACCCCAACCTCGAGGGCGAGGCAACGGCCACCTATCTGGTGCGCATGCTGAAAACCATCGGCATCAAGGTCACGCGTCTGGCCTCCGGACTGCCCGTGGGTGGGGACCTCGAGTACGCCGATGAGATCACCCTTGGCCGCGCTTTCGAGGGTCGCCGCACCGTCTCCTAATCACAGTAAAGTCGGAAGGAACCGGCACGTGAACGCATTCTCGCCCGCGATTACCGGCTACTGGGACGCACGTTTCACCCCGAAGATCACACTGCACGACGACGGCCGCTTCACCTTGAGCGTCAACCCCCACCTCAGTGACAAGCGGCGCGTCATGGTGCTCACCCAACCCGACGGCCGGGTCCGGGCGGTGGTAACCCCGGACGTGCGGGCTCAGCTGCACCTTCCCGCCGAAGAAACTTCGGAAGCGGCCTTCCGCCGTGCCCTGTCCGAGTTCGGGGTGCAGCTGCACAGCCCCGACCTCTACTTCCACTTCTCGGAGGACATGCTGGCCGAGGTACTTGATGAACCCAATCCTTCGCACGTGAGGCGTCTTTCATCTGCGGACAGTTCGGCCTTCGCGGAGTTCCAGGCGAGCGCGCCTGAAGCGGATCGGGATGAGTCATTTGTGGAACTGGACCACTGGGTTGTAGTCGGCGCCTTCGCCGACAGCCGACTGGTGAGTGCAACGAGCATGTACCCGTGGGAGGACTCACGCCTGGCGGACCTCGGCGTCCTGACGCTCCCATTCGTCCGTGGACAGGGGTACGGACGCCAGGTGGTCCGTGCAATTACCCGCTACGCGCACGCAGAAGGATTCGAGGCGCAGTACCGCTGCCAGGAGACCAATCAGGCGTCAGCGCGGCTGGCGAAGCGGGCCGGTCTCTCCCTATTCGGCACGTGGGAAGTGGTTGCGCAGAACGCCTGACGGGTCAGCCGGGCCGGGTGATCAGGCGATGCGGGTGCCCCGTGCGAGACGGCGAACCGGCGTCACCAGCTTCCGGCGGCCCGCCCACAGCACCAGGCCGGCCAATGCACCCTGCAGGGCGAGCCCCAGCGGCCAGATCGGCAGTGGTTCAGAATCGATGTCACGGGAGCCGGATCCGAAGAACTGCGCCTCCTCACAGGTGACCTCGTAGTCCGGACCTGCTTGGGCAAGGCGGACCTGCTCACTGATGCTTTCCATCACTCCGGGAGCGCGGTAGTTTGCGGTCACTACGCCGGAGTTCGCATTTCCGGTATCCCGGTCATACGGCACCGCGTCGGCCACAAGCACGAACGGATTGGCAGCGAGAAGCCACGCAGTTCTTTCGGTGTGCAGGACCGGCGTGAGCACCTCGTTGGTGACGCACTCCAGATCCTCCTCGGTGAGCATCTGCCCGCTCTCGAGGGCCTCCTGGGGATAGTCGTAGAAGGACTGCGTGACCCGCACGTCCTCCTCGATCACGAGCGACATGCTCAGGCCGAAGGCAATCAGCGTACCGATGCACAGCAGCGCAACCATCATGTAGGTGGTGACGATCGAAAACAGGGGCCTGCCCGCAAGCGCAGAGATCCCGACACCGAGTGCGCACACAAGGCCCAGCTCAATGGCCAGCACCAGCAGCGAGACGAACGCCTCAAGCGGGTTGACCCCTCCCAGAGCCAGCGCCCAAAAAATAAACGGAGAGCTCAGTGCAAGAAACCCCAGTGACGCAGTCCAGGACGCCAGCCATTTTCCCCACAGGATCTGCCCTGGCGTAAGCAGCGTGATCTGGAGAATGGCAAGGGTCCCGCCGGTCCGGTCGCCATTGATTGCGTTCGCTGAAAGTCCCGGCGCCACCAGCAGGCCAAAGAGCAGGACAAAGCCGACCACCAGGTCGAAGAGGAACGGACCCGCGCCGTCCATGGTCGCCGTCGTCAGTGTGGCGAGCAGGAACACCAGGCCGATCACAAGGAACCAAACGGCCATCATGATGTACCAGGCACGGCCCCGCAGCCGCTGTTTCATCTCCAACCCGAAGATGGTGCGCACTCCCGTCACGTAGCCGAGGTGGTGTGTACTGCTCTCCTGCAGGGACTGGGTCTCCATGGCGCTCATTGCCGCTCCGTATCCAGGCTCATGTAAGTCTCTTCAAGGGCGCCGCCCGCAGGCGCGAAGGCGGTGACGACGACGTCCGCCAGGATGAGCGTGCGCAACAGCCACGCTGCCTGTTCGGTGCTACTGAGAAGCACCTGATACTCGACGCGCCGGGAATCACCGGGCTCCTCGAAGACGACGCCGTGGCTCGTCAAGGCGTCCGCGAGCGCTCCCATCGGTTCAGCCTGGATGCAGTATCTGCGCAGCTGCGTTCCTGCCTCATCCAGTGTCTGGCTCTTCACGGATTCACCGCGGTTGACGAAAACGGCACGGTCCGCAATCTCATCCAATTCGGACAGGACGTGGCTGGACACAACGATGGTTTTGCCTTCTCCTGCCAGCCGCCTCAGCATGATCCGCAGTTCCACCCGGGAACCCGGGTCCAGTCCGGATGCCGGTTCATCCAGAAGGAGCACCTCCGGGTTGTGAATGAGCGCCCGGGCCAGGCTGAGCCGCTGCTGCTGGCCACGGGACAGTACCCTCGCGGGGGCGTCGGCGTAGTCGCTGAGCCGAACTTCTGCCAGCAATTCAGCGGCGCGGTGAGCTGCCGCCGTCGGGCTCAGTCCGTAGAGCGCACCGACGGTGGTGAGAATCTCCCGGGCCTTGAGGGATTCCCACACGCCCAGCGTGTCAGGCATCCAGCCGACCTTACGCCGTACGGCCGCCGTGTCCCTCCCCGGATCTGATCCGCCGACGGACAAAGTGCCGGCATCCGGCGCCAACAGCGAGGCGAGGATCAGCAGCAGGGTGGTCTTGCCGGACCCATTGGGCCCGATCAGCGCTGTCACCTCTCCCGGCGGCGCCTCAAAATCGATGTTGCGGACGGCAGCAACCGAACCGAAACTTCGTCGAATACCCCTGGCAATGATTCCCCCATACCCATTGGTCATGATGTGACACTAGCAAGGCACACTGACATCCCGGCACAATTCGACTTCCAATTGGGTGAGCCGAATCCGAACAGTTAACATGGTGTGCGGTTACCGGTGGTTCATTTCGATCCCACGGCCGGTCTCCAGCACGGGAGCAATCCCGCGCAACTGACCAGTTTCGGGCGCCGAAGACGCCGCCGGACATCATCTCCCAAGTTTCAGCGAGCGTGCGCATGGCCCTAATTGTCCAGAAGTTCGGTGGCTCGTCCGTGGCGGACGCCGAAGGAATCAAACGCGTCGCCAAACGCGTCGTTGAGACACAGGCCGCAGGCAACCGGGTCGTCGTCGTTGTTTCCGCCATGGGAGACAGCACCGATGAACTGCTTGATCTAGCCGGGCAGGTCAGCTCGTCCTCCAACCCGCGGGAAATGGACATGCTCCTCAGCGCCGGGGAACGCATCTCCATGGCACTGCTCGCCATGGCCATCCATGAGGCAGGCTCCAGCGCGCAGTCCTTCACCGGCAGCCAGGCCGGCATGATCACCGATGCCATCCACGGCAAGGCCCGGATCATCGCCGTATCGCCGCACCGGATCAAGACCTCAATCGACAAAGGCGACATCGCGATTGTCGCCGGGTTCCAGGGGATGAGCCAGGACAGCAATGACATCACCACTCTCGGCCGCGGAGGTTCGGACACCACGGCTGTAGCGCTCGCAGCGGCGCTGAATGCCGACGTCTGCGAGATTTATACCGACGTCGACGGCGTCTACACGGCTGATCCGCGTGTTGTCCCTGCCGCCCGGAAGATCTCCACCATCTCCAGCGAGGAAATGCTCGAGATGGCCGCCTCGGGGGCAAAAATCCTGCACCTTCGCTGCGTGGAGTACGCTCGCCGGTTCGGCGTTCCGCTGCACGTCCGCTCATCCTTCAGCCAGCTCGAGGGGACGTGGGTACTACCCAACCCCGATGACACCATCAAGATTCAAGAGGGAGAACCCTTGGAACAGCCCATCATCTCCGGTGTTGCCCATGATCGGTCAGAAGCAAAGGTCACAGTGGTCGGCGTTCCGGATATCCCGGGCAAGGCAGCTGAGATTTTCGGGATCGTTGCAGGCGCGCACTCGAACATCGACATGATCGTCCAGAACGTTTCGACGCACGGCTCCGGGCGCACGGACATTTCCTTCACTCTGCCGATTATTGAAGGCGCAGATGCCCGCGCGGCATTGAAGACCGCCCAGGCGGATGTCGGCTACGAGAGTGTTGAATACGACGAGCAGATCGGCAAGCTGTCGCTCATCGGCGCCGGCATGCGATCAAATCCCGGCGTCTCCTACAAGTTCTTCAAGGCACTGTCCGACGCCGGTGTGAACATCGACATGATCTCCACCTCCGAGATCCGTATCTCGGTAGTGACCAGCGCAGATTTGCTCGACACTGCGGTACGCGCGGTGCATGCCGCGTTCGACCTCGACGGTGAGGCCGTCGCCACCGTCTATGCGGGCACGGGTCGCTAAACCACGCGTTAATCCTCGGTGTGAAGGACAGGTTTCGTGAAGTAGTCCGGGTACTTCTGGACCGGTTCGGTACGGCGCACCGCCTCGTGGTCCGGATGCCTCCGGACGGCGTAGTGATGCCCGTCCGAGTCCACCTCGATGTTGAGTTCAGCGAGTTCAGTTTCTGAAGCCTGCTCGAACTCATCATGCCGGTGTACTACAGGCCCATCGAGATCGTCCCTCTCGGCAGGACCGAGGAAGATCGGTATCGGATTCCTGATCCAGCGGCGCCGGTTTCTCTCAGCCATGGGTATCGCCTTCTCTCTGCGGCTGGTCGAGTACCCACATCTTAAGTCCGTACGGGGTAAAAAGAGCCTGCTGAACGCAGAAATCCCCCGCACCGTTACCAGTGCGAGGGATTTGCTGTGCTTTCCTACCGGCGAATGCTACTTACCGTTTGTCGGAGTAGCGTCCCCCTGAGGGGCAGTGCGCAGCTTGTCTGCATCACCGGTCGATGACACTGCCGTCGGTGCGGCTACACCGTCAGCGCCTACAACAACCGAAACGAACGTTACGGCTGCGGATCCTTCGTAGGTCACGCGACCTACGTAGGAGCCCGGCTCGAGACCGGTCCAGTTCAGCGTGACTTCACCGGACTCACCGTTGGCGAGCTCCAGCGGGTTCGGTGTGAGCGAGGCGTTGCCCTCATCGGCGCCCAGGATGGCGGCATCGAAGGTTCCGGCAGTTGCCCGACCGTCAGGGCTGGCGAACAGGTTGACGATCACCCTGTAGGTACCCGGAGTGGGATTCTGCAGGTTCAGGCTCTCGCTTGCCGAGCCCGTAGCTGCCTGATAGGCAATCTGATTACGCGAGTTGACCACGAAGAAGTCAAAGTCCGCAGTCGGATCGGCGGAGACAACGGACAGCTTCGCGAACGGAGTGCCCTCAGGGATAGTCAGGGTACTCACGTAGTTTGATGCGTTCGTTGAGAGGGAAAGTCCTCCGCCATTCGGGACCAGTGAGAAGTCTTCACTGGTTGCCTTGGACAAACCGAGAAGTTCCATGGCGATAGGAGCGTTGGATCCCGAGGTTACGGGGATCGTTCCGCTGCCGTCAGAACCCTCGGAGGTGAAGGACACCTCGGACGGAGCCTCTACCGACTGGGGCCGAACTGCAACAGGCGACGTAACCGCTTCCTGCTTGCTCTGCCAGGTGAGCGAGCCCTTGGCGAACTGGCCGAGGGCCGCTGTGTCGTTCTCGAAGGTCACCGTGAAGCTCTGGCTTTCGCCCGGCTTGGTGAACTTCAGGACCGACGGGGTAACCGTCACATCCACACCAGGCACGTTCGCTGATGCGGTGTAGGTGCCCGGCTTCATACCGGTGACCGTACGGGTGACGGTGACCTTACCGGTCAGGTTGCCCACGGCGAAGGACGGGACGTTCATGTCCTTGGCGTCGATGCCCTCGAGGCCATCGACGTCCGCAAAGCCGGTTCCCTCAACGAACTGCAGGTATTCTTTCAGACCGGCGTCGTAGATGAGGCCCGGGCTGAGCACGCCAGAAGGGTTGACCTGGCCTGCGCCGGTTGCGAAGACGTCGCCGTCGACGCCACCTTCAGCGTTCTTCACGGGGGTTGCAGTGGTCATCATGGCGGACTTGACCGCAGCGGGTGACCACTTGGGGTTCTCGGCCAGAATAAGGGCTCCGACGCCGGCAACATGCGGGGACGCCATCGAGGTTCCGGAAAGGAACCCGAACTCGTCGCCGCCGGTACCGATCGGTGAAACACCTGCGAGAACGGCCACGCCGGGAGCGGCGATGTCCGGCTTCAGGAGGTCCGAACCCGTTGCGAGCAGCGGACCGCGTGAGGAGAAGCCTGCGATCTGCGGGACGGGAGGCAACGGCTCTCCGGTGGTGTCCTCAGGGACCAGCGCTACCTTGATGTCCGGGTTGGCTGCAACCTTCTCCTTGAGCGCGAGGCTCTGGGGAGCATTGACGTGCACGGTAGGTACCGAGTGCTTGTCCGTGTCCATCGAGGAATCGGTGAGGTTGACCAGGATCATGCCGATGCCGCCCGCTCGTTTCACCTCAGCGGACTTGGCAACGCGGTCAAAGACACCGCGATCACAGACAACGATCTTGCCGGTCACCAGTGCGGGGTCAAGCGAATCGGGTCCACACAGGGCAGGGCTGACCCCGCCTGCTGCAGCCGCGTCGGCACTGAGAATAACCGGGCTGGCGGGTACGCCGGCGTTCATGATGCTGGCGCCGCGGAACTTGGTCCCGTCGGAGAACTCGGCAGTGCCCTGCAGCGCGTGGCTGAAGGTGCTCGCTGCGACGGTCGTGACCCATGGCGCACCGTGGTTGACGGTGCTGGCGGTCGGACCGGAGTTACCGGCCGAGGCTGCCACGAAGACTCCTGCGGATGCTGCGCCGAGGAAGGCCAGCGACACAGGATCGGTGGTGGTGGTCGCGCTGCCTGAGATCGAGTAGTTCAGCACGTCTACGCCGTCAAGAGTTGCCTGCTCGATGGCAGCAACGGAGGAGGACGAGTAGCAGCCGCCGGTAGCCGGATCATCATCAGCCCAGCAGACCTTGTAGACCGACAGCTTGGCCGCTGGAGCTACGCCCGCAGACACACCGAAGTCGCGGCCGTCAACGGTCTGCGTGACGCCGCTGTTGCCCGCGGCGGTGCTCGCCGTGTGCGTTCCGTGCGTGTCGACGTCGACCGGGGAGAGAACTTCCTCCGGTGCACGATTCGCTTCGGGAACGAAGCGGATGAAGTCATCCGCGAAGTACTGTGCCGCAAGAACCTTGGAGTTGCACTCCTCACCGGTGAAGCCTTCTCCGGCCTGGCACTCACCGAGGAAGGTGGAGCCGTCCGCCTTGAGCATGGCGATCTGGCCTTCAGCGTTGAGGTAGGGGACGCCGACCTTCGGCTTCGCGTTGCCTTTGAGCGGCTGTACTTCCTCGCCGGCGAAGAACGCGCTGCCCGGTGCGTACCCGGTGTCGATGACGCCGACGACTGTCCCGGCGCCTGCGTTCTTCTCGCCGCCGAACTCGGTCTTCCAGGCACCCTTCTTACCGCGGAGTTCAAGGATGTCCATGCTCGAGTAATCGTCCGGCGCGTTTTCGACGTCCGGAGCAACCATGCGCACGTTCGGATCCTTGGCGAGTTCAACCGCCTGCTCCGATGTCAGCTTGGCACTGAAGCCGTTGAGCGCGGCAGCGTAGGAGCGGTTGATTTCCACACCCTCCGCGGCGGCCACAGCCCGCTGATTCTGCTCCAGGTGCTTCTTATACTTCTGGAAGTCCTTTTTGCCGGTGAGTTTTTCGCCCTTCCCCGGCTTGGTGGCTTCGATGCCGGGCACACCGCCGTCGTATGTAGCCGCAGGCTCTTCATTGAGCACAACGATGTAGCGGCCGTCCGGGTAGTTGCTGGGGTCCACCTTCTTGACCGGCTGGATCTGCTGGGTAGCAGTAGGACCAGCAGGTGCTGCAGCGGCAGGTACCGCCGTCATGGATCCGAGAATCAGCGGCAGGCCAAGTACGAGAGCTGTAGCTCCACGCAGACCACCTGCCCGCGGATTCCTGTGTTGGGGGTCTTTCACGCGAGATTACCTTTCATCGAAAAAGCGCCCGGACCTGCCGGACTGAAAGCAGCTGGTGTGGGGCTGTGCCCTGAATCACAACCGAGCCTCACATAGGCTACCCCCGAGTAACGTCAGGAGGGCACACTCCTGAGCAGATCCTGCCGGTAAACAGAGACTTCCAGCAAAATCGGGTTTTCATAACGCTCGTTTATTCACTTCCGACGGCCAGAATGGTAGAAGTCGGTTGCTTGAGGCCATCAGGTGATAATGGTGAGGTGCCACTGACAGTCCTGGCTCCGGAAGAGTGGGAGCCCCGAGCCCTCGCCCATGCCGAGCGCGCTCGCGCCTACACCGAGCCGTACCTGCGTCGCCGCGCGCAACAGCGCAAGCATCCGGTGGAGGACTTCCTCTTCACTTACTACACCCAGAAGCCCGCCCAACTGCTGCGGTGGCATCCAGGTGCGCATACCGTTCTGACCGGACCGGGTGCCGTCGAACGCGCCGGTTGGAAGTTCTACCGCCCGCTCACGGGCGGGGAACGGCAGCAACTGAACCTGAACAACGACGACGGCGCAGTCACCGTGGATCTCGCCGCATTCCTGGCTGTGCGGCGCGAGGCAGTGGACTTTGCGCGAATCATCCTGTCCGGCACCGCTGCCCGTCCGGCGCAGCTTGGCTGCTTTGGGCTGCATGAGTGGGCCATGGCGTACAAGTCGGAGGACAACGTCATCCGGCACGAATACCTGAACCTTCGGCTTGGCTCCAGCGGGACGGACGAGGTCGTGGAGGCAAACCGCATCCGGTGCACCCACTTCGACGCCTTCCGCTTCTATGCGCCGCAGGCGGTCCCGCTGAACGAACTTCAACCGACTCGCACAACACAGCGGACCCTTGAACAGCCAGGCTGCCTGCACGCGAACATGGACCTCTACAAGTGGGCGTACAAGCTGGTGCCGGCGCTTCCGAGCGAGCTCGTGATGGACTGCTTTGAACTCGCCTGGCGGATCCGGATCATGGACATGAAGGCATCTCCCTACGACCTTGCCGAGTGGGGCTACCCTCCGATCGCCATCGAGACTCCGGCAGGCCGGGCAGACTATGTGCGGGCGCAACGTGAGTTCTCGGCTGAATCCCAGCTAAAGCGTGCACAGTTAAGCCAGTACATCAATCAACTTCAGCCGGGAAATCAACCCGGCGTCGGGCGCTGAGCGCGGGGTACACCCTGCGCAGAGGTGCTTCAAGGGTGACAAGGAGTTTTCCCATGGGACTGGCACACGGCGCTGCCGTCAGGATAGCCTGCATCCTTACCGCCACGGCACTTTCGGCTGCATTGGCAGCGTGCGGCACGGCGGGTGAGCCCGGTACGGAGCTGACCGCTGCCCCTCCCACGACGCCCAGTACCGAATCAGCGGGACCATCCTCGTCGCCGACAGCCACGGAGAGCAGCATGCCAACAGATTCACCGAAGCCCGCCCCCAGCCTGCCGTCGGACCCTGACGCGGTCGGTACCGCCATGCTGGCCATCAGCATCAAGCCCACCCCGGACTCCCCGCCAACCGAGTACTTCCTCGAATGCACTCCGGACGGCATCGGCGAAACCACAACTGTGCCCAACCCGGAAGCGGCGTGTGCAGCTGTGAAACGTCTGGGCGCTGCCTTCTTCAACGCACAGCCGGATCCCAACCAGATGTGCACCCAGCAGTACGGCGGTCCGCAGACAGCAACAGTCAAGGGCACCGTCGACGGACACCGAGTGTACGCCTCCTTCTCGGCCACGGACGGCTGCGAGATTGCACGATGGAATGCCCTCGAAACCGTGCTGGGCGCTGCCGGCGCACGCTAGTTCTTCGCTGACGCACGCTGATTCCGGGCGAACGGACGCGAGTTTCCGGGCCGGGGAGTTCGGCCGGTAGAATGGAACGGCAAGCTCGCGGAGCGCTGGAACAGGCTGTAAACATCCAAGCGTGAGACGGCACCCGTCGGGCACCCGCATTTAACCGCATTTTCCAGTGCGCACACTTCACAGGAGTTGCCGGATGCCCCGGATCGTTGTTGACGTCATGCCCAAACCCGAAATCCTGGATCCGCAGGGCAAGGCCATTGCCGGCGCCCTCCCCCGCCTCGGATTCACCGGCTTCGCTGAAGTGCGGCAAGGGAAGCGGTTCGAGCTGTCCGTCGAGGGCGATGTCACGGAAGAAGTGCTGGAAGCCGCCCGCGATGCGGCCGCTACCCTGCTCTCCAATCCGGTGATCGAGGACGTGACGCGCGTCGAGGTTATCGAGGACGCCCAGTGACCGTCGAAACTCCGCTGATCGGGCACTCGAATGCCGCGGTGGTGGATTCGAGTTTGTCGGGCGTCCGCGTCGGTGTTGTCACGTTCCCCGGATCGCTCGATGATCGCGATGCCCTCCGGGCCGTCCGCCTCGCAGGAGGCACCGGCGTCGCGCTGTGGCACGGCGACCATGACCTCAAGGATGTGGACGCAGTCATCATCCCCGGCGGTTTTTCCTACGGGGATTACCTGCGTGCAGGTGCAATCTCGCGTTTCGCTCCGCTGATGGAGCAGATCACCGCTGCCGCAACCGGTGGTTCACTCCCCGTGCTCGGCATCTGCAACGGCTTCCAGGTCCTCACCGAGGCACACCTCCTCCCCGGCTCAATGGTCAAGAACAACCACCTGCACTTCCTGTGCAAGGACCAGCGCCTGAAAGTGGAGAACAGCTCGACGGCGTGGACCTCCTCCTACGCCGAGGGCAGTGAGATTGTGGTTCCGCTGAAGAACCAGGACGGCCAGTTCGTTGCCGACGAGCGCACTCTTGACGAGCTTGAGGGCGAGGGGCGCGTGGTCTTCCGTTACCTGGGCGGCAACCCCAACGGCTCACGCCGCGATATCGCCGGCATCACGAATGAGCACGGCAACGTTGTTGGCCTCATGCCCCACCCTGAGCATGCAGTCGAGGCGGGCTTCGGTCCTGACTCCTCAGCTCTCGGTGAGGTTGAGGTCCGCGGCGGCGTGGACGGACTCGGCATTTTCACCTCGGTACTGCAGAAGCTGGTTAACAAGTGACCACAGAGACAACGTCCAAGAAGTTCAATATCGACACGGTCGAGCACGCCGAGCAGACTCCGGAGCAGCCCCTGCCCTGGGCTGAATTGGGCCTGAAGGAAAACGAGTATCTGCGGGTCGTCGAGATCCTCGGACGCCGCCCGACCGCTGCTGAGCTCGCCATGTACTCGGTCATGTGGAGCGAGCACTGCTCCTACAAGTCCTCGAAGGTGCACCTGCGCCAGTTTGGTGACAAGGTAACCGAGGCCATGAAGGAGCACCTGCTCGTCGGTATCGGTGAGAACGCCGGCGTCGTGGATATCGGTGACGGCTGGGCGGTGACCTTCAAGGTCGAGTCCCACAACCACCCCTCGTTCGTGGAGCCCTATCAGGGCGCGGCGACAGGCGTCGGCGGCATTGTCCGCGACATCATCTCGATGGGTGCGCGCCCGGTTGCGGTCATGGATCCGCTGCGTTTCGGAGCTATCGATCACCCGGACACCCCGCGCCTGGTGCACGGCATCGTCTCCGGCATCGGCGGGTACGGCAACTCCCTCGGCCTGCCGAACATCGGCGGCGAGGTGGTGTTTGACTCCGTCTACCAGGGCAACCCGTTGGTCAACGCCCTCGCGGTAGGCGTCCTTCGCCACGAGGACATCCGGCTGGCCAACGCCTCCGGCGTCGGTAACCGCGTGGTGCTCTTCGGTGCGCGGACGGGCGGCGACGGAATTGGCGGCGCGTCGGTGCTGGCGTCGGAATCGTTTGATTCTTCCAAGCCGTCGAAGCGGCCCGCGGTTCAGGTGGGTGACCCATTCGCTGAGAAGGTACTCATTGAGTGCTGCCTTGAGCTGTTCAAGGCATCAGTGGTGGAGGGCATCCAGGATCTCGGCGCAGCCGGTATCTCCTGCGCAACGTCGGAGCTGGCTTCGAACGGCGACGGCGGTATGCACGTCGAGCTCACCAGCGTCCTGCTGCGGGACCCCTCGCTGACTCCGGGCGAAATCCTCATGTCGGAATCGCAGGAACGCATGATGGCGGTGGTGACACCGGAGAATACCGCCGCGTTCGAGGCCATCATGGACAAGTGGAACGTCGAGTACTCGTGGCTGGGTGAGGTCACGGACACCGGCCGCCTCATCATCGAGTGGGACGGCGAAAAAATTGTCGACGTCGATCCCCGCACCGTTGCCCACGACGGCCCGGTCTACGAGCGCCCGTACTCCCGCCCCGAGTGGCTGGACGGTGTGCAGGCAGATTCCTTCGCCGGAGACCGGCCTTCCGACCTCAAGACAGCGGTGCTCGAACTCATGGCCTCCCCAAACATGTGCTCCAAGGACTGGATCACCAACCAGTACGACCGCTACGTCCAGGGCAACACCGCCCTGGCCATGCCGGATGATGCCGGTGTGGTCCGCGTTGACGAGGAAACCGGCCTGGGCATCGCGCTCTCCACTGACGCAAACGGCCGCTACTCCTACCTCAACCCTTACGACGGCGCCCGCCTGGCTCTCGCGGAGGCCTACCGTAACGTCGCTACCTCCGGTGCCAAGCCGATGGCGGTCACTGACTGCCTCAACTTCGGATCCCCCGAGGACCCGGAAGTCATGTGGCAGTTTGCGGAGTCCGTTCGCGGTCTCGCTGACGCCTGCCAGGAACTGGGAGTACCGGTGACAGGCGGCAACGTGTCGCTATACAACCAGACGGGCGGCGTGGCAATCCACCCCACGCCGGTGGTCGGTGTGCTGGGCGTGTTCGACGACGTCGCCCGCCGCACGCCGTCGGGCTGGCGGGAGGACGGGCAGGCTATCTACCTGCTCGGCACCACCCGCGATGAGCTCGACGGCTCCGAGTGGGCAAACCTTCACGGCCACCTCGGCGGGCAGCCCCCGGCGTTGGATCTCGGTGCCGAGAAGACGCTCGCAGCGATCCTCATCAACTCCTCACGCGACGGCATGATCGATGCGGCACACGACCTCTCCGAGGGCGGACTCGCCGCCGCACTGTCCGAGGCGGCCCTGCGCTTCGGTGTGGGTGCGCGGATCGCGATTGACGAGCTGTGCGAGCGCGACGGAATTGACGCGTTTACCGCACTGTTCAGTGAAAGCCAGGCCCGCGCCGTCGTTTCCGTTCCCCGTTCGGAAGAGGTGCGGTTCAACGATATGTGCGCCGCGCGGAACTTCCCGCGTACGCGGATCGGTGTTGTGGATGTCGAGAGCGACGCGCTCGACGTGCAGGGTCACTTCACCCTCCCGTTGACGGAGCTGAAGGAAGCACACGAAGCCACGCTTCCGAAGCACTTCGCGTAAGCCTCCGAGCAGACCGATATGGCAGAGCACCGGCGTACTGCACGCCGGTGCTGTGCCATATCGTTACGTAGGCTGTCCATGGGTAGAGCAACCCAGCAGATAGGGTTGATGCATGACATTTCCGCTGTTGAGTGCGCTTTTCGCCATGATTGCGGGTCTGTTGCACGTGTACATCTTTGTGCTCGAAAGTGTGCGTTGGCGTCACCCGTCCGCGTGGCGGAAGTTCGGGATTGTCTCCCAGGAACACGCAGACATCATTCGGCCCATGGCGTTTAACCAGGGCTTCTATAACCTCTTCCTGGCTGCCGGTGTGATTGTGGGCCTGGCGCTGTCCGGCACGCTCGTTGGTTACGGCATGATTGTCCTCGCGCTGGCAGTCATGGTGCTCGCCGCCGTCGTGCTCGTGGTCACCAACCGGTCGCTATGGATTGCCGCCCTGGTCCAGGGAGCCCCTCCTCTTCTTGCGCTGTTGACCCTGCCCATGGTGCAGCAGGCCTGAAGCTGCTTACGCTGGACCCGCCGCCAGCTGGCGGGCAGCATTAAGGTACCAGCGGGTAGCGAGTTCCTGGCAGAACCGCGCTACCGGAGCACCGAGACGGTAGAACCAGTTCCCATGCCGGCTGTAGGCGTGCAGTTCGAAGAACACCGAGCCGTCGGCCTCCAGCACTGCAACGAAACTCTCCTCGCCGGTCTCCGGATGACCCGGCAGGGTGGCGTAACCAAAGCCGGCCCGGCGGGCGCCGCGAGCGGCACCGCCGTCGTCGTCGCTGGTTGGGTTCACTTCTTCCACCCATACCACTTCACACGGCGCATTCAGGCGTAAGTTGCCCACACCGAACCCCACGGTTACGGAGCCTCCGACGGCGGCTCGTGGTTCCGCCGTGATACGCAGGTTGGAGCGGCGGTGGAGCTCAAACGTGAGGATGCCCTCGGCCAACCGGCGAAAGGCGGCTTCTCCCGTGCCCACCCGGATTCGGTGGCGCATGGGCCGAAAGCCTGCCGGCCAGGCGCCAAGCCGCGTCCACCCTATTGCGGTGTGAGTGATATCAGGCATCGCTGCCCTGCGCCAGCCGGGACCAGCCGAGTGATTCGCGGTCCTTCTTCGGCAGCGCTGCCACCACGAGGTCGTAAGAGTCCTCAATCATGTCTCGAAGCATGTCATCGGGGAGGGAGCCGGTGCAGTCCACGCCGTTCCAATGGGTCTTGTTCATATGCCAGGCTCCGGTGATCTCCGGGTGAGCGGCCCGCAGCTGTTCTGCCAGATCCGGCTCACACTTGAGGCTGATGGACAGGACGGGTGATCCGAGGTCTGACAGCGCGAACATTTTCGCTGAACCGCCCGGTGCGCGCACCTTGAATACGGAAGCTTCAGGCCCGAACGGGAAGTCCTCGAACGTGCCGGGAAACGCCAGACAGGCCACCCGAAGCTGTTCTGCATCCACGTAGTGAGCCTACAGCGAAGCGGTGACACACTATAGGGACCACGATCAAGGAGTGCACATGTCAGACCTGGGCCGACAGGCGCGGAAGGTTGCAGACGGAGCCGAAGACGCAGCTGATTCCAAGCCGTTCATCATCGCTGCCCGTGCAGGGTATGTCGCGGCAGGCCTGCTGCACATCCTCATCGGCGTGATTGCTGTGCGCGTTGCCTCGGGAGGATCAGGCAGCCCCGATCAGGCCGGGGCCATGTCATCGCTCGCCAGCACGCCGTTCGGCGGAATCCTGCTGTGGGCCTGTGCAATCGGGTGCTGTGCCCTTGCGCTGTTCCTGCTGAGCGAGGTGTTCTTTCCGCCGCAGCGCCTCGACGGCAAGGAGGATGTCATCTACCGGCTGAAAAACGGTGGAAAAGCCGTGGTGTATGCGGCAATCGGAATCGGGTTTGCCCAGTACGCGCTGGGCGGAGGAGGAGGCGGCTCAACCCAGTCGACCAGTGCGGCCCTGATGGCGAGCCCCGCCGGGCCGGCGCTCCTGCTCGCGATCGGCGTCGGTATTCTCATTGTGGCGGGGTACTTCGTCTACAGCGGCGTCACCCAGAAGTTCGAAGAGCATCTGTCGGGCAAGCCATCCGGCTCGACAGGCAAGGCCATCACCACGCTGGGGACCATCGGCTATGTCGCCAAGGGGATCGCGCTGGGCGTGCTGGGCATTCTGGTCATCACCGCGACCGTCACACACGACCCGGAAAAGTCGAGCGGGTTGGACGGCGCACTCAAGTCACTGCAGGAGCAGCCCTTCGGCGTCTACATCCTGGGCGCGGTTGCACTGGGGCTGATCGCGTACGGCGTCTTCATGGTGGTGCGCTCCCGTTACCAGCGCATGTGAGTACGGGGGCTTCGTGCTTACAGCCCCAACCTCGGAGCCTCGATGGCGGGGCAGGTGTTCATGACAACGTCCAGTCCTGCATCAGCCGCCCGCTGGGCCGCCGCCTCGTCGATCACTCCGAGCTGCAGCCAGACCGCCTTGGCACCCACAGCAATTGCGTCATCGACCACCGCCCCCACCCGTTGGCTGTTCACAAAGCAGTCAACGACGTCGACCTCCCCCGGCACGTCCGCCAACCGTTTGTATCCGGTGCGGCCGTAGACGTCGTCGCCTTTCAGGCTGACCGGAACAACCTCCATTCCGAGCTGGTGGATCAGGAAGCGCGATACCCCCATAGCGGCCCGCCGCGGATTGTTCGAGAGCCCGACGACGGCCCAGCGCGCCGGAGTGGTCAGCAGCCGTTTGATGGTGGCTGGGTCATTGGAGTGCGGCATGAGGGGCTCCTTCTCAGGCGGGCTGCAGGTTACGGGCGCCAGCATTCTGCGCGGGCGCCGGATGCCCGCGGAATGTTTTCCGATAAGCGGCCGGTGACGTGCCCAGTGCACGCTGGAAGTGATGGCGCAGGAGTACCGCCTGCCCGAAGCCGGTGTCGCGGGCGATGGTTTCGATCCCGAGGTCGGATTCCTCCAGCAGGGTCTGCGCGCGAAGGACCCGTTGCGCTGTGAGCCAGGCCGCCGGCGTCGTGCCCGTTTCCGCCTTGAAGCGTCGTGCGAAGGTTCGTTCCGACATGTGGGCGCGGGCGGCGAGGGCGCTGACGGAGTGTTCCTCGTCAAGGTGTTCGTCCATCCAGACGAGGATGTTCTCCAGGGTGTCGCACTGTGCCACGGAGATGGGACGGTCGATGTACTGAGCCTGCCCGCCGGCGCGGTGGGGCGGGACCACCATGGACCGGGCGATGCTCGTGGCCGCGGCGGCTCCCAGTTCGGTGCGCACCAGGTGTAGGCAGGCGTCGATTCCCGCGGCTGTTCCGGCGCTGGTGATGATGGTGCCGTCCTGGACGTAGAGCACGTTCTCATCAACGTGAATCTCGGGATACTGCTCGGCAAGCCGCTGTGCGTGGAGCCAGTGCGTGGTTGCCCGGCGGCCGTTGAGGAGTCCCGCTTCCGCCAACGCAAAGGCTCCGCTGCAGACTGACAGTACCCAGGCGCCGCGCCGGTGGGCCGACTGAAGTGCCCGGTGTACTTCTTGTTGTCCCGGTGCATCGATTCCGAACGGCGGCATGATCACCAGATCCGCTGTTTCGAGAGCTGCGAGGTCCTGCTCCACGGAAATGGAGAAACCCAGGCCCGTGGGAACGAGGCCGGGCGAGGGCGTGCAGATCGAGAAGTCGAAGGCCGGTATGCCCACTCCGCGTGTGGAGCGGTCAACACCGAACACCTCGCACGCGACCCCGAACTCGAAGGGCGTCACTCCTGGAAGCGCGACGACGGCGACCTTCTTCAGCATGCACCCAGTGTGGCAGGTTTGTGCCCGATAGTTAAGATCCAGCCACGCTAAAGTTGCGGTGCCTTGCGGGCGACGAACCGTCGGATCCAATCGACCGTTTCGGGGTGGTCGAGGTGGAAGCCGTGCCGTCCATTCACGATCTTGACCAGCATGGAGTGCGGAATGAGTTCGCGGAGGGCCAGTGCGTTGTCCAGCGGGGTGAGCCGATCGTCGGTGCCATGAAGGATGAGCGTCGGTGCCTGGACGGAGCCCAGGAGGTTCCGCGCGTCGTGCTCTGTGCTTGCACGGAAGTGCCGGCGTTTGGCCTGCTTCGATGCCCGTAACGTGAAGAAGGTCCGCACGGCCGAGCTGTGCGCGGCTGCCCAGTCCGCGTCGAAGAAGAGCGGTTCGAGCCGGGCTGGGTCTCCGCTGGTGAGCGCCCGGGTGGCATCGGGATCACGGTTCTTCCCAAGGAATCCGCCCGCGGAGGTGGCGGCGAGAATGATGGCGCCCACCCGGTCCGGATGGTCGATGGCGAGCCACTGCGCTACACGGCCTCCCATGGAGTGCCCATAGATGTGCGCGCGTTCCACACCGGCGGCGTCGAGGACGGCCAGGGCGTCGGCGGCGAAGTCCCTCGTGCTGAGGTGGCCGGTGGGGCCGTCGTCGCTTGTGCCGACCCCTCGATGGTCAAAGCGGATGACCCGGAACGTCTCGGCCAGGCTGGGAACGATCGGTTCCCAGCCTGTCAGCGCTGTGGCCTGGCCGGCGATGAGCAGGAGCGGACTTCCGGAGCCGTCCGACCGCCAGGCCAGACGGGTGCCGTCCGAGGTGACCGCGAAGTCCACGGGCCGCTACGGTCAGTCGGTGATGGTCGACGGCGGTGTGCCCAGCTTGTCCAGATCCTCCCAAAACGACGGCGGCACTTCCGTTTGCCGCGCTTGCTCGAGTTGGTCGATGCGCTTGGTGGATGAGAGGCCGACGATGGTGGAGTCGACCAGGGGTGAACGCAGGGAGAAGTGGAGTGCCGCAGTCGGGAGGTCGATTCCGTGTTCGGTGCAGAGGCTCTCGATCCGGGCAACCCATTCGAGGAGTTCCGGCGGCGAATCGCTGTAGGCGTAGGCGGCACCGCTGGCGGACCCGCGAGCGAGGAGTCCGCCGCCGAAGGGCGCAGCGTTGAACACGCCCATCCCCTGCTCCGCTGCCTCTTCGATGAGCGGGAGTGCGCTTCGGTCAACCAGTGTGAACCGGTTGTGGGTGAGGAGGACATCGAACGCTCCGGTGGCGACGTACTGCCGCATCAGGCTGACTGTTCCTGCGGCGATGCCGATGGCGTCGACCAGCCCCTCTTCCTTGAGTTCGAGCATTCCGGCGATTGCACCGCCCGGCGCTGCCGCCTCCTCGAAGGTGATGGAGTAAGGGTCATGCAGGTGCAGCAGCTGTAGCTGGTCCGCTCCGAGCCGCCCGCAGCTCTCCTCGAAGGACTGCCGGACGCGGTCCCGGTCGAAGGACCCGGTCGTGGGATCCTGGTCAGCCTTGGTGACAACAGACCTGCCTTCGGCTGTGCCGCCTTTCGCCAACGCCAAGCCCAGAACTGCCTCGCTTCTGCCCTTTGCATAGTTGTTGGAGGTGTCGATGAGTGAGTAGGGTCCGTGCAGCATGGCCTGGGCAAGTTCGACGGCGGCCGCCTCCCCCGGATCTCCGGCGCTGGTTCCGGCGCCGAGCGATGAGGTGCCGAGCGTGATGGGACTCGTGAGGAGGCCGGTACCGCCCAGCGGCCGGGGATCGACGGTGTGTTGCATCTGTTCGTGCACAGTGTCTCCGTTTCACGGGTCGAGGTGTTGGCTGGGACTCTGCTTAGGAACTTACCGCGAAAGGCCGGAGTTCCGGTCAGAATTTCCGTCGGTGAGGTCACATATGCTTCCGTAAGAACCCCGTCGACTGGAGAACCGTGGCCGAGCTTCGCGTCTTTGTACCCACTCCCCTGCCCGAGCCCCTCTGCGAGCTGATCGAAGAGCTGGAGCCGCGCATCGAATTGGTGCGGGACCAGTCACTGCTGCCTCCTCAGCTCTACGCGGGCGACCATCAGGGCGCCAGGGACTTCCGGCGGACGCCATCTCAGCAGACAAAGTACGAGCGCCTCATTGACAGTGCGGAGGCCCTGTATGGCGTGCCCGGCCAGTCGGGGCAGGAATTGCGCCGGACTGCCCGTGCCAACCCGCGCCTTCGGTGGGTCCACACCACTCCGGCTGGCGGCGGCAGCCAGGTGAAGGCGGCGCAGCTCACTCCGGATGAGCTGGAGCGCATCACATTCACCACTTCAGGCGGCGTGCACGCCGAACCGCTGGCCGAGTTCGCAGTGTTCGGCGTCCTTGCCGGCGCGCAGGGCGTGCCCCAGTTACTGGAGGATCAGCGCAACCGCGTCTGGGGAGCACGGCGCCCGGTGCCGCTGGTGGCAAACCAGCGTGTCGCCGTCGTCGGGCTGGGCGGAATCGGGCGCGCGGTGGCGCGCAAGCTGAGTGCGCTGGGAGCCGACGTCGTGGGTGTGCATCGACGCGACGTCGACGCGGAAGGTGTCTCAGGCATCGTCCCGCCGGAGCGCCTTGGCGCTCTTCTTCCGGACGTTGACGCCGTGGTTTTGTGCCTGCCCGCCACCGAATCGACCCACCACATGC
This sequence comes from Arthrobacter sp. Soil782, assembly GCF_001428435.1. Lineage (GTDB taxonomy): Bacteria > Actinomycetota > Actinomycetes > Actinomycetales > Micrococcaceae > Arthrobacter_D > Arthrobacter_D parietis. Next base: position 1,328,698 of record NZ_LMSO01000001.1, on the reverse strand, counting down.
TCAGCCGCGAGCTGTTGGAGCAGGTGAAGGAGGGGATCACCGTAGTGAACGTCGGCCGAGGCGTCACCGTGGACGAGGAAGCGCTCATCGGGGCGCTCAGGGACGGGCGCGTCGGTTTTGCCGCGCTCGACGTTTTCGAACAGGAGCCGCTGCCGGCTGACAGCCCGCTGTGGAACCTTCCGAACGTCTTGGTAAGCCCCCACAATGCAGGGACGTACGAGGAAGAGGAACGGAAAATCGCCGAGCTCTTCGCGGAGAATGCCCGGCGACTGCTCGACGGCGAAGCGCTCCTCAATGTTGTTGACACTGTGGAGTTCTATTGAACGGGAGTCTGGCCCTGCGGGGTGCTAGAGCCACTTCTTGCGTTTGAACGTCAGATACAGACCGACACCCATCAGCAGCATCAGTGCAAGCGCGAAGGGGTAGCCCAGCGGCCAGTCCAGCTCCGGCATGAAGGCGAAGTTCATCCCGTACACCGTGCCCACCAGTGTGGGCGCGAAGAGGATCGCTGCCCAGGAAGAAATGGCCTTGACCTCCTCGCTTTGCGCAAGGCTCGCTTCGGAGAGGTGCCGCATTTCCTCGTTCTGCCGTTGCGTCACGAGGCTCGCATGGACCGAGAGCGCGTTCTGCAGCAAGATCCGGAAGGAGTCGATCCGCTCGATGATGCGCAGCACATGATCCTGCACGTCCCGCAGGCGGGGCTGCAGTTCCGAATGCATGCCGTGCTTCTCGGAGTCCGCCAGGAGCGCATCGAGCATCGGCCGCAACGGATGCGTGGCGCGCTGAAAGCCGATCACTTCGCGGGAGAGGTCATAGATGCGGCGTGCCACGTCAGGAGCGGAGCTGAAAAGCTCGTCCTCGATCTCGTCGATGTCGTTCTCGAGCCCCGCGACGACGGGCGCGTACTGGTCAACGACCTCGTCAAGGATTGCGTAAAGCACTGCCTGGGGTCCGAGTGCGAGTAATTCGGGCCGTGCTTCGAGTCGCGTTCTGACCTTCGCGAGGTTGGGCGATTCAGCCTGGCGGATCGTGACGATGAAATCGGGTCCGACGAAGACGTGCAGTTCCCCGAACTCCACCATTTCCTCGGCATCGAGATATCTGGCCGGCCGGAGGACCGCGAAGAGGGTTTCCCCGTAGCGTTCGAGCTTGGATCGCTGATGGCCGTGCATCGCATCCTCGACGGCGAGTTCATGCAGCGCGAACTCCTCCGCCACTCTCTGGATTTCAGCATCATCCGGCCGGTACAACCCAATCCAGGCCATTCCACCGTGATCACGCTTGAGTTCAAACGTCTGGTCCAGATTCTCCGGGTTGGCGGTTCGTTGGCCGTCCACATACACGCCGTTGTCAACGATGGCCACCGTGCCGTCCTTACTCTAGTCTGCTGCGCTCCGCCGCATTCCGTCCGTCGGAAACGGGGCTTAGGCGAGTTTCTCACAGCATCGGCGGCCGCTGCGGCACCCCGCCCGAATCTCGGGTGCGCGGTCAGCGCCTGCCGTTGCCGCCGTCGTCGTCGTTGTTGCTGTCGTTATTGCTGTACTCGGAGCTTCCCGGCTCCCAACGCAACACGTCTCCAGGCTGGCAATCCAGAATCTCGCAGATCGCCTCGAGGGTGGTGAAGCGGACGGCTTTGGCGCGGCCGTTCTTCAGGACAGCCAAATTGGCCGGGGTGATGCCGATGCGTTCAGCCAGTACTCCCACGGGCATCTTGCGCCTGGCGAGCATCACGTCGATGTCCACGATGATGGGCATCAGATGACCTCGTCGAGTTCGCTGCGCAGGTGTTTCGCTTCGGCGTCACGGGCTACGGCCTGGGCGAGCAACACCCGCAGCACCAGCACGATCAGCGCTACACCGCCGATCAACAGTGACGCACCGCAGATCAGCAGGATTACACCCGGAGCAATCTCGCCCGGAGCCAGGAGAACCGCGAGACCGAACACCAGGACCGACGCGGCGGCGATGGCCCCGAAGATGATGTCGACATACCGGAATGCTCCATCGGAGAAGACCGTGCCGCTGCGGACCATGGTGAGCAACTTCCACAAGCAGACGGCGCTCACCTGAACCGTCAGGATGCCGAAGACGACGATCGCGTTCAACGTGATGCGCAGCCCAGTGGGCACGCCCGACTCCTCGAGGTCGGCGGAGATCAGCGGGACCATCCAGAGCTGGATGAACAACGAGCCCGCAATGACCATCGCAATGACGACTTGCAACGCGAGGACGGCCAACTTTCCCATCGGGATTCTCCTTCGATTGATTAACAAGTATAATATATCGAGAAACGATAGGCGGTCAAACGTGGAGCGACCTTGATGCGACAAAGGTGCCGGAGATGTGCGGGAACGTAGGGACGTCCCCACGATCCTGCACACCTCCGGCACCTTTGCGTTCGAACCCGACCGGCTACTCGACCCGAATCACCAGATCCGCCCGGCTCTTCGTCGCCTCGATCAATCGCGCATTCGGCTCGTCCACCCGCTCTACCCACTCCGCCGCCGCAGCCGGACCCTTTCCGAACAGGATGTGCCGCTGGATCAGCCGGTCCAGCCGCAGGTTCTCATCCTGCTCGCAGTACCAGACCTCAGTGCACTGAGCCTGGGCCTCCCGCCAGTCCGGGCGATCGAGCAGCAGGTAGTTGCCCTCCGTGAGAATGGTGCGCACCGACGGATATACAACCACGACGCCGGCCTCGCGCGCCGATATGCGCTCAATTCGATCAACAAGTTCCGACAGCGTCACCGTGCCATCCTGACATGTGACCAGGGTCGAGAACGCCGGTTATGGGCAGAATGGTTCGCATGACAACAGCACTCATCCTGAGCGGTACCGGCCGGTATGCGGACCCCTGGCACCCGTTCGCGGAGACTTCCGCGGCCATCGCGGACCTCCTCCGCGATCACGGACTCACCGTGGAAACAGCCGCCGACGTCGACACCACCCTTGAAGGCTTCCAGGACCCCGCTGCCTGGCCGGATCTGCTGGTAGTGAATGTCGGCCTCCCGCGGGACGGCGGCGCTTCCCCCGGTACAGATGCCGCCCGTGAGGGCCTGGACGCCTGGGAAGCCGGCGGCCGTCCGCTGCTCGCCCTGCACTCGAGCGCCACGAGTTTTGTCGATTCCGAGTCCTGGGAAGCGGCGCTCGGCGGACGTTGGGTACGCGACGTGTCCATGCACCCGGAGTACGGCGCGGCGAACATACTGCTCGAGGGCTCCTTCCCCGTCGGTATTCCCGACTTCACTCTCGACGACGAACGCTACAGCTGGCTGCGCACCTCACCGGACGCCGTCGTTCACGCCCGCCACGAACACGAGGGACACCTGCATCCGTTGATGTGGTCGCTGGAGCGACCGGTGGGAACTGGATCCGCACGAAGCTTCTATGACGCGCTCGGCCACGACGCGGCGTCGTACTCCTCGCCGGAGCACCGCGAACTGTTGAAGCGCGCGGTGGACTGGCTGCTTGGCTAGGTCGCTTCCGGCAAGGTGAGGATCTCCGCGCCGTCGTCAGTGATTGCGATGGTGTGCTCACTGTGCGCGGTCCGGCAGCCCGTAGCGCTGCGGAGCGTCCACCCGTCGGCATCGACGGCCAACTCGGCAGTGTCCGCCATGACCCACGGCTCCAGAGCGAGCAGAAGTCCCGGGCGCAGCACGTATCCCCTGCCGGGCCGTCCGGTGTTGGCTACGTGTGGATCCTGGTGCATTGTCGACCCGACGCCATGACCCCCGAATTCCGTATTGATCGGATAGCCCGCTGCGCTGAGGACTGAACCGATGGCAGCGGAGATGTCGCCGATGCGCGCGCCCGGTCCGGCGGCGGCAATCCCCGCAGTCAGTGCACGTTCGGTGGCATCAATCATTGCAACGCTCTCCGCCGGCTTAGACTCGCCAACGATGAAGCTGATGGCCGAGTCCGCGACGATTCCGCGTAGGGAGACGGCGAGGTCCAGGGAAAGCAGGTCGCCGTCGGCAAGCGAGTAGTCATGCGGCAGACCGTGGAGCACGGCATCGTTGACGGACGTGCAGATATAGGCGCCGAACGGCCCGCGCCCGAACGGCGGCTCGTAGTCGACGTAGCAGGACACCCCGCCTGCCTCAGCGATCATCGCTTTGGTCCACTGGTTGATGTCCAACAGGTTTGTCCCAACCGCGCTGCGGCTCTTCACCGTCTGCAGAATGTTGGCGACCAGCGCACCCGCTTCCTTCGCCCTGACCAACTCGCGCGGATTCAGAATTTCAATCATGTAGATGACCCTCTCACGCAGCCGATGTCCGGGTGAACCGTTCCTTTGTTACGACACATATTGCGCCGGACCCTCGTGAAAGCGTTTAGTGGAATTCCACCATCCCGAGCGGCCGAGAGACCTGGATCGTTGACGCCGCAGCAACCCTTACCTGCTATGCAGGAGAACGGGTGCTACTGCCAGGAGCGATGGAGTTATACATGAGCACCGTTCTTCGAGCGCACCGTACCCAGGCCGCATCCACCGAGGGCAACCAGACATTGCCGCTGACTTTCTCTTCGTTGACCCGAAGTTTCGGGAGCGGAAGCGAGCAGCACGTCGTGCTTCGTGACGTGAATCTCGACGTTGAAGCAGGCGAGGTTCTCGCCATTGTGGGCGCCAGCGGCTGCGGCAAGTCGACCCTCCTGCGAGCCGCGGCAGGACTGGACGCACCCACCAGTGGTGCGGTACTCATCGACAGCACAGCAGTGGACGGGATCGATCCCCGCTGCGCCGTCGCCTTCCAGGAACCCCGGCTGCTCCCCTGGCTCTCGCTGCGCGACAACATCGCTATCGGCCTGCCCAGGGGAACCAGTTCCGCCGCGGGCAAGGCGAAGGTGGAGGAGCTTTTGGGTCTCGTGGAACTTGACGGGTTCGCCGGCCACCGGCCCCGCGAAGTGTCCGGAGGCATGGCCCAGCGGGCATCGCTGGCGCGCGCACTGGCACGCAATCCGGGCGTCCTGCTCCTCGACGAACCCTTTGGCGCGCTCGATGCCCTGACCCGGCTGAAGATGCAGGACCTCCTGCTGCGTATCCACCAAACCACGCCGACCACGGTCCTGCTGGTCACCCATGATGTTGACGAGGCACTACAACTCGCCGACCGGGTGATCGTTCTCGCGAAGGAGCCTGACGTCCAGGGTGCAACCATCAGCCGCGTGCTGGAGGTTCCGGGCGACCGTCCGCGCGACCGCGGCTCAGCCGAACTTGCCGCGCTACGCAGTTCGCTGCTGAGCAGCCTCGGCGTCGACAGCCACCAGCACTAACCGCGCGCCTGCGGCCAGTTCGCAGCGCCGTATCCCAGCGCGTGCGGCGCCCACCGTGCCGCCATGTTGCGCCGACACCCCAAGAACAAGCCCCCTACACCCGTCCCACGCACTCTCCGAAAAGGATCACCATGAAGAGCACCGCACGTTTTCAGTTCGCCGCCACCGCCGCAATCGCCGCCCTCGCCCTTAGCGGCTGCGTTGCCGGGGAAAACGCCGACGGCTCAGTCGGCGAAGCCGCAGCCGCGACCGGCGGGGAACTCACGGTGGACTTCGCCACCTACAACCCGCTGAGCCTCATCATCAAGGACCAGGGCTGGCTCGAGGCCGAGTTGGAAGATGAGGGCGTAACGGTCAAATGGGTCCAGTCCGCCGGATCGAACAAGGCCAACGAACTGCTCCGCTCCGGCGAAGCTGACGTCGCCTCAACGGCCGGTTCGGCAGCGCTGATGGCCCGCGCCAACGGCTCCCCCATCAAGACCATCGACATCTACTCACAGCCCGAATGGTCCGCACTGGTCACAACGGCGGATACGGGTATCGAATCCGCAGAGGACCTTCGCGGCAAGTCCATCGCCGCCACCAAGGGCACCGACCCCTATTTCTTCCTGCTCCAGTCTCTGGCCGAGCACGATGTTGATCCGAGCGAAGTGACCATCCAGAACATCCAGCATGCCGACGGCTGGGCCGCCCTCAACACCGGCTCGGTGGATGCCTGGTCCGGCCTCGACCCCATCATGGCCGCAGCCGAAGAAGACGGCGCCGAGCTGTTCTACCGCAACGTGGACTTCAATACCTACGGCTTCCTCAATGCCACGGAGTCCTTCCTGGAGGAAAGCCCGGAACTCGCACAGGCAGTGGTCAACGCCTACGAGAAGGCACGGCAGTGGGCCCAGGAGAATCCCGAGGAAACCGCGGCCATCCTCGCGGAAGTTGCGGGCATCGAAGAATCCGTGGCCACCAAGGTCATCTCCGAACGGTCCAACCTCGACGTCAACGGCACCCCCGGCCAGGCCCAGCTGGACGTGCTCGAGGTAGTCGGCCCGATGTTCGTCGAATCCGGTGACGTCGCAAGCCAGGAAAACATCGACGAAGCCCTCTCCACCCTTCTTGATGACACCTACGCAACCAACGCCGATCCGTCCGCTATTGGAGAGTAATGAGCAACCCCTACCTCACCGGTAACAGCGCAGTGCCCGGCGGCGTCGGCACCGGCCCCGCCTCGGTTCTCTCGCCGAAGGGGACAAACTCCGCGAACACAACGAACCAGAACGACGACGACGGCAGGCAGGGCAATGCCCTCATCCACCGCAACCCGCGAGGCAAGGCAGTCGCCAAGCTCGGACTGGGACTGATTGTTCCGCTGGCGCTGTTGGCGGCCTGGCAACTGGCCGCCGTCGTCGGTTTGATCAGTCCGGTCACCTTGCCGGCGCCAACCGCTGTCTTTGACGCCGCCGTCGATCTGATCCAGCGCGGGGAACTTCGCATCCACATTGCTATTTCGACCCAACGCGTGGTCATCGGCTTCCTGATCGGTGCCATCGCCGGTCTCGTTGTCGGAGCGTTTGTCGGCCTGTCCCGGTGGGTGGACACCCTCTTCTCGCCGACCATCGGCGCCATCCGCGCCGTGCCGTCACTGGCGTGGGTCCCGCTGTTGATGCTGTGGGTCGGGATCGGTGAGGACTCGAAAGTCATCCTCATCTCCATCGGCGCATTCTTTCCAGTGTTCACCACCGTGGCCATGGCGCTGCAGCACGTGGACAAAAACCTGGTCGAGGCAGGGAGGGCCTTCGGCCTGAACGGGCTGAAGCTGTTCACCACGGTGCAACTGCCTGCGGTCGTCCCCTCGGTGATATCCGGCCTGCGGCTGGCGCTCGCGCAGGCGTGGCTGTTCCTCGTCGCGGCGGAGCTCCTGGCGTCCTCGATGGGCCTCGGCTTCCTGCTGACCGATTCCCAGAACAACGGACGGGTGGACCGGCTGCTCCTGGCAATCGTGCTGCTGGCAATCCTCGGCAAGCTCACTGACGCGATCCTGGGTGTTTTCGAGAAGTGGGCTATCCGGAAATGGGCATAAGTGCCGTAGATTCCTTTGTTCACGGTGGCTTCACCAACGAGGAAGAGCGGATCGCCTTCTGGGAGGAACAGGCGCGGCGGCTGCACTGGTCCTCCGACTGGCATACGGCCCACACATTCGAACCGGCACGGCAGGGACCGGACGGCGAGCTGTCGGTGCCTCGCATTGAGTGGTTCGCCGGCGGCACCCTGAATGCCGCCTACAACTGCGTGGACCGGCACGTCACTGCAGGTCTGGGCGACAAGCCTGCCCTGTTCTTCGAGGGCGAGTCGGGAGACCGCCGCACGGTCACCTACTCCGAGCTTCAGGACGAGGTGTGCCGGGCGGCCAACGCCCTGACTGCCCTGGGGATCGGCAAGGGCGACCGCGTGGTCATCTACCTTCCCGTGCTGGTGGAGACCGTCGTCGTGACCCTGGCGTGCGCGCGTATCGGCGCCGTTCACTCGCTCGTCTTCGGTGGCTTTTCCGCCGAGGCGCTGCGCTTCCGGGTCGAGGACACCGGCGCCAAACTACTGGTGACCACCGATGGGCAGTACCGACGCGGCACCGCGGTGCCGGTGAAGGACAACGCCGATGCCGCCGTCGTCGGCAAGAACGCCATTGAACACGTGCTGGTGATCCGGCGGACGGGCAGCAATGTCGCGTGGACCGAAGGCCGCGACGTGTGGTGGCACGACGTTGTTGGCACCGCCTCCCCCGTACACGAGCCGCAGGCGTTCGACGCCGAGACGCCGCTGTTCATCATGTACACCTCCGGCACCACCGGCAAGCCGAAGGGCCTGGTGCACAGCACCGGCGGTTACCTGACGCAGGCGTCGTGGAGTTACGAGTTTCTCTTCAGTGACCCGGATCCCGCGGGCCGCGTGAACGACGTCCACTGGTGCACCGCCGACCTCGCGTGGGTCACGGCACACACCTACGAGATCTACGGTCCACTCTCCAACGGTGCCACTCAGGTGATCTTCGAGGGCACACCGAACACCCCGCATCCCGGGCGGCACTTCGAGATCATCGAACGCTACGGCGTCACCAGCTATTACACGGCGCCCACGCTGATCCGTTCGCTGATGGGCTGGTTTCCCGACGGCGTTCCGTCCTCCTATGACCGTTCTTCCATCAAAGTCCTGGGCACGGTCGGCGAGGCAACCAATCCCGAGGCGTGGCGCTGGTTCCGGGAGAAAATCGGCTCCGGTACCGCTCCCGTTGTGGACACGTGGTGGCAGTCGGAAACCGGCGCGACAGTCCTCAGTCCCCGTCCCACCGATGTCTCCTTCAAACCCGGCTGCGCCTCACGCGCCCTGCCGGGTGTGAGCACGCGCATCGTGAACGACGACGGGGAGCCAGTCAGTCCCGGAGAGCAGGGGCTGATCGTGGTGGACCGGCATGGCCCGGCGATGGCCCGCACAGTGTGGGGAAATCCGCAGCGTTACCTCGATTCCTACTGGCGGAAGTTCGCTGCGCAGGGCTGGTTCCTTGCCGGTGACGGCGCCAAGTACGACGACGACGGCGACACCTGGATCCTCGGCCGGGTGGACGACGTCATCAACGTCTCCGGGCACCGGCTCTCGACCATCGAGATCGAATCAGCGCTGGTGTCCCATCCGCTTGTAGTTGAGGCGGGCGCTTGCCCGGTGGCTGATGCGGTGACGGGACATGCGATCGCGGCGTTCGTCGTCGTGCATGAAGTCGGCGGCACGCCGGCGTTTGAACAGGAACTGCGCAACCACGTCGCAAAGGCAATCGGGCCTATTGCCAAGCCGCGCGCCGTCGTCGTCGTGGAGGATGTGCCGAAGACCCGTTCCGGGAAGATCATGCGGCGGTTGCTGACCCAGCTGTACGAAGGAACGCCGCTCGGTGACACCACCTCCCTGCAGAACGAGGGCTGCGTTGCTGGAATCGCGGAAGTCCTCGCCGCCCGAAACTGACGGAAATTTCGCGCAGGTCCGGTGGGGTTCGACGGCGGTTGAACCCACCGGACCTGCACAAACTTTCGGAGGTTTGAGGGACCGTTCAGAAATCTGCTTGACTGTGCCCCGAGGTCATGGTTTCCACTGGTATCAGTCGGCCTTTCCGCCGGCTGGACGAGAGGAGCAGAGCGTGGCTTGGAGCACCCGCCAACTGGCGGAACTTGCGGGAACCACCGTCAAGGCAGTTCGCCATTACCACGAGCGAGCGGTTGCAGCGGGTGCGTGCTGAACTCGCCGTTATTCTGCGCCACCGGGCACCCATCGACCTTCCCGCCGCCTTCAGCACGGTGGCAGAAGGGCTCTCGTCACAGGACCGCTCGATGCTGATGATCTACTCGCGGGTGTTCGATAAGACCTGGCTGGACGAGCTGCGGAACCTGATGCTGAATGAGCCGCGCACCAGCGTGGATGAGGAGCTTGACGCGTTGCCCGCTGACGCGGACCGGCCAACCCGCCAGCGCCTGGCCGAGCAGCTGGCGCCGGGCATTCGTCGACAATACGAGACCTACCCTGCCTTGACTGATCTCCATTCGCACACCTCACTTGGAGCTGAAACAGCGAAGAGTGCCGTGACGCTCGCCCTGCAGGAGCTCTACAATCCAGCCCAGCTGGAGGTGCTCTACCGGGCAGACATGATCGCCCGGGGTGTCACGGATGAACGTCTCGACGCCCTCGACGCCCGCGGTGACTGACATCACCTGATACCCGCTTTACCCCGCTTCTCCCGCCCGTCGTCGTACTCGACGCCGGTCCATACCGCTATGCCCTCGGGCGGCCAACAACCCTACAAAGACAAGGAAAAACAATGTCCGACCTCTATCAAGGCCTGCAGGATTTCGTGGCCACCATGCCGGAACTGCTTCAGCCGCTCATCATCGCCGCCGCCGCGGCCGTGCCCTATATCGAAGGTGAGGGATCGGCGGCGCTTGGCATCATCGCCGGCGTCAATCCCTTCGTTGCTGCAATCGCGGGCGCGGCAGGCAACATCATCTGCGTCGTGCTGGTGGTGCTGCTCAGCTCCCGGGTCCGCGAGGCTGCGGTCGCGCGACGAACCCGCAACGCCACCGGGACCACCCTTACTGTGGAGGAGCAGACGACACCGGAGCCCCAATCCAAGGACCGGCCTGGTGGCCGCCGCCGCAACGGGCCTGCTCACCGTGATCACCGGTTAGGCGGGGGAAAACTAACGAGGTGGTAAACGACGGCAACAATCTTGGAGCACGGCCCATACAGCTGGGATGATCGAAGGTGACCATCCCGAGCGGCACGAGAGATCTGGCTCACTGACGCCGCAGCAACCCTCGCTTTTTCTCCCAAGGACTGAAGGGTGCTACTGCCAGAGACGATGGAGGAAACATGGGCACTGACCGCGCTTTTGGCTTCCGCACCCGTGCGTTGCACGCCGGCGGAACCCCGGACGCCACGCACGGCGCCCGGGCCGTTCCGATCTACCAGACCACGTCGTTCGTCTTCAAGGACACCAACGACGCCGCCAACCTCTTCGCGCTGCAGAAGTACGGCAACATCTACTCGCGCATCGGCAACCCCACGGTCGCGGCCTTCGAGGAGCGCATCGCCTCGCTTGAGGGCGGCATCGGTGCCGTAGCGACGGCATCAGGCATGAGCGCCGAGTTCATCACCTTCGCCGCACTGTGCCAGGCCGGTGATCACATCGTCGCAGCAGCCCAGCTCTACGGCGGCACCGTCACCCAGCTCGATGTGACGCTGCGCCGCTTCGGCATCGAAACCACGTTTGTTCCGGGCACCGACCCGGCCGACTACGCCGCCGCCATCAAGGACAACACCAAGGCGGTCTTCACAGAGATCATCGCGAACCCGAGCGGTGAAATTGCGGACATCGCGGGGCTGGCAAAGGTAGCGCACGACGCCGGTGTCCCCCTGATCGTCGACTCCACCCTGAGCACGCCCTACCTCATCCGCCCGCTTGAGCATGGCGCTGACATCGTGATTCACTCGGCCACCAAATTCATTGGCGGGCATGGCACCACGCTGGGCGGCGTCATCGTCGAAAGCGGTCGGTTCAACTGGGGCAACGGCAAGTTCCCCACCATGACCGAGCCTGTCGCCTCCTACGGAAACATCCAGTGGTGGGCCAATTTCGGCGAGTACGGGTTCCTCACCAAGCTGCGCACCGAACAGTTGCGCGATATCGGGCCATCACTGTCGCCGTCGTCGGCTTTCCAGCTGCTGCAGGGCGTCGAGACGCTGGCGCAGCGCGTCGACGAGCACGTGGCCAACGCTCAGGCCGTTGCCGAGTGGCTTGATAAGGATCCGCGGGTTGAGTACGTGAACTACGCGGGGCTCCCCTCGCACGTGCACCATGAACGGGCGAAGCAGTATCTGCCGCAGGGCGCCGGCTCAGTCTTCAGCTTCGGGGTCAAGGGTGGCCGGGACGCGGGGCAGAAGTTCATCGAAGCCCTGCAGTTGGCGTCCCACCTCGCCAACGTCGGCGATGCCCGGACACTCGTGATCCACCCCGGATCCACCACGCACCAGCAGCTCTCAACCGAACAGCTTGCGGCCGCCGGCATCCCGGAGGATCTCATCCGGATCTCCGTTGGCCTTGAGGATCTGGACGACATCCTCTGGGACCTCGACCAGGCACTCGAGACTGCTGTTGCCGGAACATCCGAGCGCCTGGAACAGGCGCTGGACGTCAGCGAAGAGGAAATCGCCGCAGAGGGAGTGAAGGCATGAGCACGCAGGACCGCACCTGGGAGGGCCCGTCGGCACCCGAACGCCTGAATATCCTTCGCAACGCCAAGTCGATCGCCATCGTCGGGGCCTCGGACAAGCCGTCGCGGGCATCATACTTCGTGGCAACGTACCTGCAGTCGTCCTCGCCGTACCGGCTGTACTTCGTGAATCCGACAGCCACCGAGATTCTCGGGCAGCCGGTTTACAAGTCCCTCGCGGACCTGCCTGAGCAGCCGGACATCGTCGATGTGTTCCGCAAGCATGATGACCTCCCCTCGGTACTCGAGGAATCCAAAGCCGCCGGCGCGAAAACCCTATGGCTTCAGCTGGGTTCCTGGCACGAGGACGTGGCGCGGGACGCCGAAGCTGCCGGCATGAACGTGGTCATGGATCGCTGCGTCAAGATCGAGCACGCGCGCTTCCACGGCGGCCTCAACCTTGCCGGCTTCAACACGGGAGTCATCTCCTCGAAGCGTCAGGTCACCGCTTAATACGAAGGCGGGCACAACCAGCGTGGATGTGGCAGAAAGTTAACGATAGTGGTCTTTTCTGCCACTGTTGTGCCGCGGTGGTGCGGAGGACGATCGAGGTATGGAAATCGTCGTCGTACTGGTTCTGTTGGCCGCACTCACCGCGGCAGTCCTCCGCGTCGTTCAGGCTGACGGCAGGGGGCACAATCCAACGGTCCGCTCTCACACGGGCTGGGGAGATTCTGCTCTGCCGAGCCGCTCCTACTCCACGTCCAATTCCACGCCGGAAGGTGTGTGAGTCATGGAACTGCTCCTGATCCTCGGTATTACCGTTGCCGTGTTCGCGTACATCGGACGAACATCGATCCCAGCGTCGGAGCGCCTGCCGCTCTCGTCCTGGCGCGTTTCCGACGTCGCCCGGAACGCCTGGCTCGGCCTAATTGTCTGCGCGGTGCAGACTCCATTGGACCGCACCATGGAAGAGACGTTCCGCCCTAGTAGACAGTGACGCGCCGTCCGTAATGTTTCGAGACATATCCTTTGAGGAAGCCATATGCGGTCCAGCTCCCGCTAGGTTAGGGGAGATCACTGGCGGGCAGACGGGGCTGCCCCGCCACCTGGATGCTATGGAGTAACCGATGAGTCCCAGCACGGTTCCACCCCCTCACGCCGCGGTGAAGCGCGCTTCCATGCCGTTGCCCGTCTCCTTCGTGAGCCTTCACGCCGAGGGTGTGCGGGATGTCAACCTCGAGATTCGCGCGGGTGAAGTGCTTGCCTTTATAGGCGCCTCGCCCGGCACGGAGAACCTTATGGGCAGAGAGAACGACGGCGCCTCCCGCCTGCTGCGTGCAGTAGCCGGCCTCGATCATCCCCAGTCTGGATCGGTTCTGGTCGGCGGTGAACCTGTTCGCCGGACCGACGACCGCTGTTCCTGGACGCCCAGGGACGCCGCCCTGCAGCCTGCCCACTCGCTGCAGGCGAACCTCGCGCTAGGGCTCCGCAAGAGTTCCAGCGCCAGTGAGGGCAAGGCGAAGATCGCTGAACTTCTCGACCTCGCAGGCCTGCATCGCTTCGCGAAGCTACTGCCGACCGACGTCACCGCTGAGATAGTCCGCCGGACGGCACTGGCGCGGGCTTTGGCCAGCGGGCCGGGCGTCATGCTGCTGGACAATCCGTTCGCCGCCGTCGAGGGCGCTGCCCGTACCGTGCTGCATAACGTGCTGCAGACGCTTCACCGTGCCCTTCCGACCACCGTCCTCCTGGCGACCAACAGCATGGAAGAAGCACTCCGGCTGGCCGACCGTGTGGTGGTGCTCGGCCGATCAGCGGCTGAGGACGTCACCGGAGCCCTCTCCGTCCGGGAGATCCGGGACGGACAACGGAAGCCGCGCTGACTATTCACACCCTGTGGATGACTAAAGTCACCTGGGACCGTTCCCTTCTCCCTGGTTAGCGGACGAATAATGATTCCCGAGTTGATTGCATGGATGGGCGCAGGCTTCGGCGGGTGAAGCTGAACCCGGCGGGATACAAATCAGGAGCCGCTGTGTAAACTCGTAAGCACACTGACGGTCAAGCAATCGGCCCTCCATCAAGCGGGCACCAGCCCGCGTTGAGCTGTACCGCGTATTTCGACCGGCAGCGTTGGGAGAATGCCGTGCATAGCACTGAAAACTGGTTCAGATATACCGCAGGGGTTGCACTGATCATCGGCGCAACGCTCACCGCTGCTCCGCCCGCCAGCGCGGATCCCAACTCGGATTCTGGTCCTTCTCCATCAGGTCCTGCAACGGGATCCGACGTCGGGCCGCCATCTCAGGTTGGACCGCCCGACACCGATATCGAGCCGCGACGGAATCGCGATCGCGATGATGACGGCGAGCGTGATCGCGATGATCCGACGACGCCACCTCCCTCGCCAAGCGAGCCGCCGGCAACCGGGCCGGTGATGCCGCCGTCCGAGCCTCCGCCATCCTCTGAACCCGAACCGGCGCCTGAGCCTGCCCCGCCAGCCAAACCTGCGCCGGCACCGCCGGCCAAACCTGCGCCGGCACCGCCCGCTCCAGAACCCGCTCCCGCACCTGCCCCGGCACCCGATCCAGAGCCCGCTCCGGTTCCTCCGCCGCCAGCACCAGCACCAGCCCAGATCCCCCAGCAGTTCATACCTCCCGCACCGCCCGCGCCGGTGCTGACCGTGCCGATGCAGATTGCCCCGGCCGAGAAGCCGACGCCGGAGAAGACCAAGGACGCCGAAAAGGAGTCCGCTCCATTCGCGATGCCGCCCTATGCCTGGGCACCCATGTACGTGGAGCCGACAGAATCACCCACTGCCGCACCACCGGCTGCCGAAAGCGAGTCTCCGGACATCGCCGCAGCAAGCTCTCCACCGGTGGTCGGCATCAGCGCTGCACTGCTGATCCTTTTGGCCGCCGGCTTGGTTGTGCTCGGAAGACGCTCCCGCGGACCGAAGGGTGTCAGCGGCCCATAACGCTTGCGATGAACGGGTTAGTGAAAATCCC
Organism: Arthrobacter sp. Soil782; assembly: GCF_001428435.1. Classification (GTDB taxonomy): domain Bacteria; phylum Actinomycetota; class Actinomycetes; order Actinomycetales; family Micrococcaceae; genus Arthrobacter_D; species Arthrobacter_D parietis. The sequence goes on along the minus strand of NZ_LMSO01000001.1, from coordinate 1,313,676 downwards.
CTCGGGGTCCAGCTGTTTGGCCAGGATCCGGAAGTCCTGGAGCCGCGGATACAGCTGGTTGAAGTTGTGAGCTCCGGCGGTGAACACTTTCCCCCAGTGGGGCCTCGCCGAGAATGGTTCCAGTGCGGCCTCGAGGGTGGGCAACAGTGCCTCGACGGCAGGCTGGTCCTGAACCCAGGTGAAGTGCAGCCCAATGGCGTCGGTGGCGTAGCTTGAGCTGAGCCACAAATCGTCAGCGGCAACGGTCCGGATTTCATTGACCTGCAGCAACGGCACGATCTCCGCGCTGAGCTCCCGAACCGCACGAATAGCGTCAACGGCGTGCTCGCGGGGAACCAGGTACTCGGATTGAAGTTCCACGCCGTTGCTTGGAGTGAAGTCCAGCTTGAAATGCGGCAGCCTGTTGTACCAGGGACCGGCCACGCCCAGCTGCGGAGTACAGCCGATGGCCGGCAGCCCCGGAAGCGGGTGACGCTCATCCTTTGCAGCCACGGCACCGAACAGAGTCTCTTCAAGGGGCGCATCCTGATCGGCGCGGCGCTTCACCCATACCGAGTCGGCAACATCCGGATCCCGCCAGGTGGTGAAGACGCTGACGCTGTATGCGGCGCCGGTTACGCCGTCGAAATCCTGCAGCAGGTTCTCCAGCGGAAGCCGCTCGAAAACAGTCTGTTCCACCTCAAAAGCGGGCTCAACCTTCAGCTCCAGACTGGTCACAATACCCAACGCCCCGAGGTTGATCACAGCACCCTCGAAGTCCGGATCCCCAGCCGAGAACCGCACCACATCACCGCTGCCGCTCACCAGCTCCAGACCGACGACGGCGGCAGCCAGACTGCGGTTCCCCTTGCCTGACCCGTGGGTTCCCGTAGCCACAGCCCCTCCTACCGAGATGTGCGGCAAGGACGCAAGATTCGCCAGGGCAAGACCTTCCCGTTCCAATTCCCGCGCCAGCTCTCCGTAGCGGATCCCCGCACCGACGGTCACGGTCGAGCGGTTTCGGTCGACCGTCACCGGACCTGTCAGGGCCGCGGTCGACAGGAGCTCGGCCGTCCCGTCGGCGATGCCATTGAAGGAGTGCCGCGAACCCAGCGCTCGGATCGACGACGCACCGGCGACGATCCGACGCACCTCGTCCACCGACGTCGGCTCATGCAGGGTGGAAGCTCCATAGGCGAGATTCCCCGCCCAGTTGGTGCCGACGTCGTTCGCCATCAATGTTCTCCTCGCGTGAGTTGGCAGGACCTACTTTGCTGCGCTGGCGGCCTTGCGCTTGTTGAAGACATCGAAGGCTACAGCGAGCAGGAGCACCATGCCCTTGATGAACTGCTGGTAGTCGGTGCCCACACCCAGCAGGGACATACCGTTGTTCAGCACACCCATGATGAGTCCACCGGTGATGGCACCGATCACTGTTCCCACGCCGCCGGTCACGGCAGCGCCTCCGATGAAGGCTGCCGCGATCGCATCCAGTTCGAACAGATTACCGGCGCCCGGCCCCGCCGAGTTCAGCCGGCCGGTGAAGACCAGTCCGGCAAGGGCAGCGAGCACACCCATGTTGACGAACAGCATGAAGTCGATGCGCTTGGTGTTGACGCCGGAAAGCTGCGCGGCCTGGAGATTACCGCCGCGGGCGTAGATGTGCCGGCCGAAAACACTGTTGTTCATCACCGCGCTGTAGGCGACGGCAAGGATGCCGAGGACCACCAGGACAATGGGCGTACCGCTCCGGGACGAAGCCAGCAGGTAAGTGAGACCCAGGATGACGACGACGCCGAAACCAAGTTTCGTGAAGAACCATGCTGCCGGTTCCTCGTCGAGATTGAGCTTCCGGCGGGCCGCCCGGCCGCGGAGCTGGCTGAACACCAGCAGCGCCGTGGAGATGAGCCCAAGCCCAACGGTGGTCCAGTCCAGGATGTTCGTTTCCGGCGGGAAGAGGCCCGGGAAAAGGAATCCCCCGCCAAGCTGGCGGTACGCGTCAGGGAACCCGGAAATACGCTGATTATCGAGGGTGATCTGGGCAAGACCGCGGAAAAGGAGCATGCCCGCCAGCGTCACGATGAAGGCGGGGATACCGACGTAGGCCACCCAGAATCCCTGCCAGGCGCCGACCAGTGCGCCGATGGCGAGGGACAGGATGAGGGTAAGCCACCAGGGCAGACCCCAGTCCTGGATCATCACGCCGGACATCGCGCCGACGAACGCGGCGACCGAGCCCACGGACAAATCGATGTGACCGGCGATGATGATCATCACCATGCCGATGGCCAGCAGCAGGATGTAGCTGTTCTGGACAATGATGTTCGAGACATTTTCCGACTGGAGCAGCTGGCCCCCGGTCAGCACCTGGAACAGGGTCACGATCACCAGGAGGGCTACGAAAATGCCGATCTGGCGCAGCCGGCTGGTGAGGAAGACGAAGCCGTCCTTGATTGACGGAGGCGCCGTCTTCACATCGGCGTCCTTGACACTTGTTGCCATGGATTCAGTCCTTTTCCTTCGTCATGTGTTGCATGAGGTATTCGGGGGTGGCGTCGGCAATCGGCACCTCTGCCGTGATGACGCCTTCGGCAAGGGTGTAGATGCGGTCGCAGATGCCCAGGAGTTCCGGAAGTTCGGAGGAGATGACGATGATCGCCTTCCCCTCCGCCGCCAGTTTGTTGATGATCGTGTAGATCTCGTACTTGGCTCCGACGTCAATACCGCGCGTAGGTTCATCGAGGATGAGGACATCTGGGTCGGCGAACATCCACTTGGAGAGCACGACTTTCTGCTGGTTGCCGCCAGACAGCTTGCCCGTGATGGCCGATACTGACGGCGCCTTGATGTTCATTGAACGGCGGTAGTCGTTGGCCACGACCGTCTCCTGTTTGCCGTCGACCCACCCCAGGGAAGCGAGCTTGTCGAGCGCCGCACCGGAGATGTTCCGCTTGATGTCTTCGATCAGGTTCAGGCCGTACCGCTTCCGGTCCTCCGTTGCGTAGGCGATGCCGTGCTTGATCGCGGCGCCAACGGTATTGGCTTTGATCTCCTTGCCGTTCTTGTACAGCCGGCCGGAAATGGCTGAACCGTAGCTGTGGCCGAAGATACTCATGGCCAGTTCGGTCCGGCCGGCGCCCATCAAACCGGCAATGCCGACGATTTCACCCGCGCGCACATTGAGGTGGGCGTTGTCGACGATCACGCGGTGGTGCTCCTGGGGATGGTGGACGGTCCAGCCCTCAACGCGCAGGACTTCCTCACCGATCGACGGCGTCCGCTGCGGATACCGGTGCGCCATATCGCGGCCCACCATGCCTTTGATGATGCGGTCCTCCGTGACCGATCCGTCATGAATCCCCAGCGTTTCAATGGTCTTGCCGTCGCGGATGATCGTGACGGAGTCGGCGATCGCGCGGATCTCGTTCAATTTGTGGCTGATGATGATGCTGGTGATTCCCTCGGCCTTCAGGCCGCTCACCAGCGAGAGCAGGTGGGCGGAGTCCTCATCATTGAGCGCCGCCGTCGGCTCGTCGAGAATCAGCAGTTTCACGTCTTTGGAGAGGGCTTTCGCAATTTCCACCAGCTGCTGGGCACCCACCCCGATGTCCTGTGCGCGGGTGACCGGATTGACGCGCAGTCCAACGCGCTTCAGCAGCTTGGACGCTTCGAGGTTTGTTGCGTTCCAGTCGACGAAACCGGCTCGCGAACGTTCGTTGCCAAGGAAAATGTTTTCCGCGATGGAGAGGTACGGTGACAGCGCAAGCTCCTGGTGGATGATCACGATGCCGCTGTGTTCGCTGTCCTTGATGTCCCGGAAGCTGGCGGTCTGCCCCTCAAACACGATGTCGCCGTCGTAGGTTCCGTGCGGGTAGACGCCCGACAGGATTTTCATGAGGGTCGATTTTCCGGCGCCGTTCTCGCCACAGATGGCGTGTACTTCGCCGCGTTCCACGGCGAGGTCAACGCCATCAAGCGCACGGACCCCGGGGAAGGTCTTGGTGATGCCGCGCATCTCAAGGATGGGCTGGGTCATGACTGCCTCGCTTTGCTAAGGGTGTGCCGGACGAGGGGTGGCCACCGGCAGCAGCCACCCCCTCTCGTCCGAACGTGCTACTTCAGTTCTTCAGCGGTGTAGTAACCGCTGTCAACGAGCACTTCCTCGTAGTTCTCCGCTGTCACGATCTCTGATTCCAGCAGGTACGACGGCACAATCTTCTCGCCGTTGTCATAGGTCTCAGTGTCATTGACTTCGGGTTCTTCGCCGTTCATCAGCGCATCCACCATCAGCACGGCACGCTCGCCAAGCTCGCGGACGTCCTTGAAAATGGTTGAGTACTGCTCACCGGCGATGATCGACTTGACGGAGCCCAGTTCGGCGTCCTGGCCGGTCACAACGGGAAGCTCGTCCGCTGAGTATCCACCCGAGGTGAGGGCGGAGATGATGCCGATCGACAGGCCGTCATAGGGGGACAGCACGCCATCGAGACGCTCGCCGCCGCCGACGGTCAGCAGGTCTTCCATCCGGGCCTGGGCGGTGGCGGGCAGCCAGCGCAGGATTGCTGCCTGCTCGAACTCCGTCTGTCCGCTGGGGACGTTGAGGACGCCGCTGTCGAGGTACGGCTGAAGGGTATCCATTGCCCCGTTCCAGAAGAACGTTGCGTTGTTGTCATCAGGGCTGCCCGCGAACAGTTCAATGTTGAACGGTCCCTTTTCCCCTGTTTCCTCACCGTTCTCATCGAGGATGCCGAGGCCGGTCAGGAGGGACGTGCCCTGCTGGACACCGACCTGGTAGTTGTCGAAGGTGGTGTAGTAATCGACAGTGTCGGAACCGTTGATCAGGCGGTCATACGCGATGACCGGGATGTCCTGCGCCTCAGCGGTTTCGAGAACGCTGGTGAGGGTGGTCCCGTCAATGGAGGCGATGACCAGGGCTTCGGCGCCGCCGTTGATCATGTTCTCGATCTGGGAGACCTGCGTGGGAATGTCGTCATTGGCGTACTGAAGGTCCACTTCATAACCGAGTTCCTCCAGCTGTGCCTGCACGTTCTCGCCATCTGCAATCCAACGCTCCGACTGCTGCGTCGGCATCGCAACGCCGATCGTCGCTCCTTCATTGGAGCCGTCCCCGGCGGCTTCGTCTCCGCCGCCGCGGCTACCGCCGCAGGCCGAGAGCGACAGAACCAGGGCGCTGGCCGCAGCCACCCCCGTAAGCATGTTCTTCTTCATGATTTTCCTTCCTTTCCCGGGCACCGGTGCCCGAAAGATTTACTGTTCTCGGCGGGAACGGACGATTCCCGCCGCAATGGAATCCAATGTGAACGGTCACAGTAGAGCAACTGTAGGTGCTGCTCCCACCGCCGCGGAACCAACCGCTGAGATCGTTATTCGCCTGTGACTACAGTTTCTGCGCCAGCCGGTAGTAGGCCGAGTTCCACCGCAGTTCACGCTGGAACTCGCGCAGCGTCGTCGTGCTGTCAATGCGCAGGAGTTCCGTGCCGGCTATATCCGCGAAATCCTCGAACACGTCGAGCCCTACGGCAGTGCTCATCACGGTATGGTGCGCGGCACCGGCGCTCAGCCAGGCCGCTGCGGAGGTGGCAAGGTCCGGCTGCGGCTTCCAGACGGCGCGCGCCACCGGAAGGTTGGGCAGCGGCGCGTCCGGCGGAACCACTTCGACGGCGTTGGCCGTGAGGCGGAAGCGGTCCCGCATGTCGGACATGGCGACGACGACGGCGTCCCCTGAGTCCGTATCGAACACCAGCCGGACGGGGTCCTCCTTGCCGCCGATTCCCAGCGGGTGCACCTCGAGGGTGGGTTTCGAGGTGGTGAGCGTTGGACAAATTTCCAGCATGTGCGCGCCGAGGATCTTCTCCTCCCCAGGTACCAGGTGATATGTGTAGTCCTCCATCAGCGACGCGCCTCCCGGAAGCCCCGCGCCCATCACCTTGGCTGCGCGGACCAGCACAGCGGTCTTCCAGTCGCCCTCGGCTCCGAAGCCGTAGCCCGCGGCCATGAGCCGCTGGACTGCCAGTCCGGGAAGCTGGCGCAGACCGCCGAGGTCTTCGAACGTCGTGGTGAACGCACCGAAGGAGCCTTCCTCCAGGAAGGACTTCAGCGCCAGCTCCTGACGCGCGCCGTACCGGAGGGACTCGTGACGGTTCCCTCCGCGCCGCAGTTCAGGAACGACGTCGTACGTCGCCTCGTATTCCTCGACGAGGGCGTCGATGTCGGCATCCGACTGCGCATCCACCACCTCGACGAGCTCATTGACGCCCCAGGTGTTGATGGAGACGCCGAAGCGCAGCTCTGCCTCGGTCTTGTCACCCTCGGTAACGGCGACGTTGCGCATGTTGTCGCCGAACCGGGCAACCTTGAGCTCGTGAACGGCGGCCCAGCCGGCTGCGGCGCGGGACCAGGTGGAGATCTGGGCAGTCACGGCCGGGTTGGAGACATGCCCGACGACGGTCTTCCGCGCCACGGACAGGCGTGTCTGGATGTAGCCGAACTCGCGGTCTCCGTGGGCGGCCTGGTTGAGGTTCATGAAGTCGAAATCGATGTCCGCCCAGGGCAGCTCGACATTGATCTGCGTATGGAGGTGCAGCAGCGGCTTGCGCAGGGTATCCAGCCCGGCAATCCACATCTTGGCGGGGCTGAAGGTGTGCATCCACGCGATGACGCCGATGGTCCGGTCGCTCGCGTTGGCTTCCAGTGCCATGCGGCGGATGGAAGCCGAATCCTTCAGCGTCGGCTTCCAGACCACCTTGACCGGCACATCCGAGTCGTCGATCAGCTTCACGATCTGGTGGGACTGCTCGGCGACCTGACGGAGCGTGTCTTCGCCGTAGAGGTCCTGGCTTCCGGTGAGGAACCAGATCTCGTACTGGTCGAGCGAGGTATTCAGGGTGGTCACAGTGTTGCTCCGGTTCTTGAGGGCGTTGGCTGCCCGTACACGTTCTGATAGCGGTCAAAGAGGGATTCGATGTGGCGCTGCTCGATCGGCAGCGGATCCCCGAGCTGGCGGGAGACATGGATGGTGCGGGCTACGTCCTCGAGCATGACGGCGGCCTTGACGGCGTCGCGCGCGTCCTTGCCGATCGTGAAAGGTCCGTGGTTCTGCATGAGAACTGCGCGTGACCGATGGCCGGTCAGCGTTTCAACGATGCCGCGGCCAATGGAGTCATCACCGATGATCGCGAACGGGCCGACCGGGATTTCCCCGCCGAACTCGTCCGCCATGGCCGTGATGACGCACGGGATGGATTCGCCGCGCGCAGCCCACGCCGTGGCGTAGGTCGAGTGGGTGTGCACTACTCCCCCAACGCGCGGCATGTTCCGGTAGACGTAGGCATGCGCGGCGGTGTCGCTCGAGGGCGAGCGCTCCGAACCCGGCGTTCCTTCGATGACGGCTCCGTCGAGGGTGCACAGGATCTGGTTCTCGGGCGTCAGCTCGTCATAGTCGACGCCGCTGGGCTTGATCACGAAGAGGTCCATTCCCGGCACGCGTCCGGACACGTTCCCGCCGGTCCAGACCACCAGGCTGTAACGGACCAGCTCTGCGTGCAGCCTGGCCACGTCGCGGCGGACGGCATTGATGGCGTCCGTTTCACGATCTGAAAAGGACCGGGTGGTGCTAGTCATACTTGACCATCGCTTTCGAGTAGGCGGTCCGGCGGAGTTCCTTGAACTACCCAATGTGACCGTTCACACTATATGCTCGACGTCACGTTCACTGTCAAGCACCACCGGGTCCGGGCACTTTTCTCATCGCAGGGAATCGCCGGAAAATCGCGTGGACCGGCGACGTCTATTTGAAGGAGACTCTGTTCATGACCGACCCCAAGGACGTTATAGCCGGCGGCCGTGCCAGCCTCGGAATCGAACTCGGATCAACACGAATCAAGGCATGCCTCATCGGTGAGGATCCTTCAGCGGTCCTGGCGGTAGGCAGTCATGATTGGGAGAACAAGCTCGTCGACGGACTGTGGACCTACTCATTAGAGGAGGTCTGGACGGGCATTCAGGCCGCCTATGCGGACCTACGCGCCGACGTCGAACGCCGATTCGATACACGGCTGGAGAGGCTAGGCGCTATCGGCGTTTCAGCGATGATGCACGGGTACCTTGCCTTTGACGACGCCGGCAGCCTCCTCGTTCCCTTCCGCACCTGGCGCAACACCAACACGGGACCGGCGGCGGCGGAGCTCACCGAGCTCTTCGGAGTCAATATCCCGCTGCGGTGGTCAATCGCGCACCTGCACCAGGCTGTACTGGACGGCGAACCCCATGTAGCGCAGGTTCGCTCGATCACGACCCTGGCCGGCTACGTCCATCGTGAATTGACCGGCCGCAATGTCCTTGGCGTGGGCGATGCCTCCGGAATGTTCCCCATCGACTCCCGCACCAGCAACTACGACGCCGGGCTGCTCACCCGCTATGACACCCTGGCAGCCGAAACCGTACCCGGCCTGAAGCTATCCGGACTTCTGCCCGAGGTCCTGGTGGCTGGCCAGCCGGCAGGCGAACTGACTGCTGAGGGGGCCGTTCTCCTTGACCCCACCGGCGGCCTCCGCCCGGGTGCCCTCCTGTGTCCGCCGGAGGGCGACGCCGGCACCGGGATGGTGGCAACGTGCTCGGTTGCCCCCCGTACCGGCAATGTAAGCGCCGGCACGAGCATCTTCGCGATGGTGGTACTTGAACGTCCGCTTGAGCGGGTACACCATGAACTGGACCTGGTCACAACCCCTTCCGGTGACCCCGTTGCCATGGTGCACTGCAATAACGGTGCCAGTGAACTCGCTGCGTGGGTGGGCCTCTTCTCCCGTTTCGCAGCGGCTTCGGGAGCCGTGTCGGCTTCCGGTGCTGCCCTGGATTCGGACGACGTCTTCACTACCCTCTTCCGGGAAGCGCTCGACGGCGCTGCCGACGCCGGCGGTCTGCTCGCCTACAATCACCTTGCCGGGGAGCCAATTGCGGAAATCAGTGAGGGCCGGCCGTTGTTCCTCCGGACGCCGGACAGTGAATTTACGCTGGCCAACTTCATGCGCGCCCAACTCTATGGAGTATTCGGCACCCTCGCACTGGGCATGCGCGTCCTCACCGGCGAGGGCGTCGGGCTGGATCAGATGTTTGCGCACGGAGGCATGTTCCGTACAGCAGGTGTAGCGCAGCGCTTTCTCTCAGCCGCTCTCAATGCACCGGTCTCCGTCGCGGCGACCGCGTCAGAGGGCGGCCCCTGGGGCATGGCGGTGCTCGCTTCCTACGCTTCGGCCAAGGCCGCAGGCACTGAGCTCACCCTCGACGCCTACCTTCGTGAACGCGTGTTCGCGAACGCGGAATTCGAAACAACCGAACCTGACCCTGAGGACGTCACCGGCTTCGCAACCTACCTCGACCGCTACCACGGCGGACTCCACGTGGAGCGCGCCGCGATCGACGCCCTGCCGGTGAGGTGACCTCGCAGTAGATCCCCACTAGATCTTTTCGTGAGAGATGCTAGCTGGGCGCTGCGGTTGACCGTCGGACTATCAGTTCGGGAACAACAGTCCGCGGAGCGTTCTGGACGGGTACTCCCAGTTGAGTGAGCAGGTGCGCCACGCAGCGCCGTCCCAGTTCGTCGAAGTCCTGGCGAACCGTCGTGAGGGGCGGGGCGAAATGCCGGGCATCAGGCACATCGTCGAACCCAACAATACTGATGTCCTCAGGAACCCGAAGACCGCGGTCACCGTACGCATGCATGAGCCCAAGCGCCATCTGGTCATTGGAGGAGAAGACTGCCGTGGGCGGGTCAGCGGCGAGGAGATCCTGGCCTATCCGGAAACCGCTGTCGGAGGTCCAGTCACCGGTCACAATCCAGGACGAATCCAAACCCCAGTTCGCCATTTCAGTACGAAACCCCCGAATTCTCTCATTCGACTCCACCCAGCCGTCCGGTCCCGCAACATGCGCGATGCTGCGGTGGCCCAACTCCAGCAGATGCCGGGTTGCGAGCCTGGCGCCGGCCACCTGATCAACCGAGAGCCCGTGATCGTCCGCTGCTGATGTCGAATGCACCGTGACCATGGGCAACTTGACGGGCAGGTGAGCGAGCTGGCGAAGGGTAGCCTCCTGCGGCGCCAGGACAATGAGTCCCTCAACCGCGTGATCAACAAGCCGTCCAAGGGCTTCTTTGAAGGCGGTCTCTTCAAGGGACGTAAGCGTAGCCGTATCGACAAGATAGCCGGCAGTGGAGGCTGCAGATTCAATCGCAGCCCTGGTCGACGCCGGACCGAAGTAGGTGCCGTTTGTGACCAACACGCCGATCATGCCGGAGCGGCTGGTGACCAGCGAGCGGGCCGCGCGGTTGGGGCGGAACTGAAGTGCTTCCATCGCGTCGAGAACCCGCTGCCGGGTACTCTCGCGCAGGCTTGGGTGCCCGTTGATCACGCGCGAGACTGTCTGGTGAGAGACACCTGCCGCCTTCGCGACGTCGCGGATGTTCGCGGAGCGGCTGCGCGCGGGCGGCTGCCCGGCAGACGACGGCGTCGGTTCACTGTTCACGGTCACACAGGAAACGGTACTTGATCAGGGGAAAACTCCGCAGAAATAGCACAGCCAGTCGCGTGGAAATATTTCGGCATCACGGCAGAAAGCGCCGAGCATTCACACCTCGTTGCGACGAAAAATGTAGCACCTACTTATCAGGAATGTAGTTGAATTCGGCAGTAGCGATTCTCCGACGGAGAACAGTTCTCCCGGGAAAGGACCCGAATTGCAGACAAAACCGATCAGCGGTATCCCGCTCACGCCCGATCTTCACCAACCCGTGGGAGGAACGTCGACTGGCGGAGGCATGAGCGGGACACCACTGAAGCTTCAGCTACCGCTGGTTCTTACGGGGCTTGGCGAACAGCGATTCGCTGGACTCTGCCTTTGCCCTCTTCTGGGCACGCTTTTCAAGGATGGACTTTCCTTGCTTTTTCACGCCAGCGCTCCGGGGAGACTTTCCTGACACGGGGATCACCGCCTTCCTCATCAATACCCAGAACCATACCCAGTTATATTTTTAAAGCCAGTCCTGACGCTGTCGAAGAAATATGCAACCCTCACGATCTCCGGAATTGCTAAAAAACAGGAATGGGCTATGCTCAAGCATTCATCACCGTCCCGGACCTTCGTTCACTCGGTTCTTCCGGTGGTGCCCGCACGTATTCGAGGAGTGAAATGCTGCATTCAGTTGCCCCCGCTACCTGGCTCACACAGGAGGCCTATACCCGTCTGAAGCGAGAACTGGACGGATTGCTCAATGCACGGGGGCAGCAGGAAGAGTCCAGCCAACAAATGGCCACGGAATCACGCATTAGGCAGCTGACAGCACTGCTGAAGAACGTGAACATCCATTCCCCCGCAGATGATGGAATCGTAGAGCCGGGCATGCTGATTGAAGCCTGCATCGACGGGCAGCCCGAAGTGTTCCTGATGGGAAACCGAGTCATCCTGGGAACGGAGGAGCTAAACGTTTTCAGCGAACAGAGCCCTCTGGGTGTAGCCATCCGCGGTCTGCGGCCCGGGGATGTCACCTCTTACACGGCGCCGAACAAGCGGCAGGTCACCATCTCGATCATCGCTGCCACTCCGTACACGGGACCCGGCCAGGCGGGCGACCAGCGTTAGGCCGAGTCGGTCGGGGCAGCACGGTGGTCCACGGCAGCCGTCGCCTCATCGATCCGCACAATTGCTGCATCAAGCTTCTCGACGGCTGCCCAGAGGCGGGGTTGCTGCTCGCGGACCTGCTCGAGTGTGAGGCCGGAAGATCTCAGAGTGGCCAGATCGAAGCTGACATTCGTTCGGGCTCCGGTCACGGCCGCGCGCAGTGCACCAAAGGCCACCACGACGTCCGCTATCAGTGCCTTATTGCCGTTCTCCGCCAACCAGGACAGGTCATCAATCGCAGCGATGGCGTGATCTCCCAGCATCGCGGATGACCGCGCGGCGCCCAGCGATGCCTCGCGGATGGCCCGGTCGCGCTCGCCGCCCTCGTTCAATCGGAACGCGGAACCGAAGGCGCGCGAAGCGGCCGCGTCATCATCCGCCAACCGCAGGGCGGTCCGGCGCAGCTCCTGCGCCCGGGCCAGCAGACGCTCCAACTGCTCCCCCTGCTCAGCGCCTGCATCGGTGTACCCCGCGACCATAGAGGTCAGCGACGCTGCAATGGCGAGCATGACCCCTGCTCCTGCACCGCCGCCGGGCGAACCCACCGATTCCCCGAGAGCCTGTGTCCATTCCTCGACTGTGGAGCCGGAAGTTGTGATTTCTGAATCAGCCATGAGGCAAGTCTGTCCCAATGTACGCATGTATGAAATGGAGCGGGATGTCAGAGCCGGCTTCTATGCTGACGCCATGCTTGCGAGAGACGCTCAGATTGTCGCTTCATGGGTGGCCGGGACCGCCATCCGTCACGCAACAACACGGCCCTTCGACCTCGGCAGCGCCGTCAGCGAAATCAGGACTATTCACGGCATCAGCCCGCAAGTCCTCGCGGAGGTCGCCGGAATGTATCTCGGATCGATCGAGGGTAAACCGACCAGCAGCTGGTCGCATCCCCTCGTGGCACAGATCTGCTTTGAGGCCGGTGCGGACCTGTCCCTTGTACCTGCCGCGATGAAGCGCGCACGCGGCAGGTCCAAGATTGTCTGGCCGGGCATTACCCTGCCGGACGAGTCCGTATTGCACGCAGTGACCGCAGGAAAAGACCCCTCATGCGGACACTAATCGACCGCAACTGTACATAGGGTATGGGCATGGCTATCGCAAGGTTTCCCACGACCGTTATTGATTGTCCTGATCCCCTTGCCCTCGCACGGTTTTACGGGACCATGCTGGACTGGAAGGTCAAGGAAGAGCCTGACTGGGTTGAGGTCCAGGCGGACTACGGCCAGTGCATCTGCTTCCAGAAGGTGGGGGACTATTCGCCGCCTGAGTGGCCGGGCCAGCACTCCCCGCAGCAAATGCACCTGGACGTGATCGTGGATGATCTGGAGGCAGCCGAAGCCGCCGTACTCGAACTCGGAGCAACCAAGCACGAGCACCAGCCGGGCGAATCCTTCCGTGTGTTTCTGGACCCGGCTGGGCACCCCTTCTGCCTCTGCTCGGGATAGCGCCCGCACAGCCCTGGCCACTCCCGTTATCGGCCGCGCGCTCAGCCCAGCAGAACCGCCACCAACAGCGACGCCGGTAGTGCCAGTAACGAACTCATCAGAATGATGTCGCGGACCAGCGTGACTTTCAGCCCGAACTGGGCGGAGAACAGGAACACGTTCTGCGCGGTGGGCAGCGCCGCCATGGCCACCACGCCCAGCAGCGCGGTGCCCCCGACACGGAAGAGGTAGTACGCAACCGCCCACGCGATGACCGGCATCAGCGCGAGCTTCACTATGCTCCCGAGCACGACGTCGGCACGCAGGCTCCGCTGTGCCAGCGGCTTCTGTCCCGGGAGGCTCATACCGAAAACCATCAGGAGCAACGGGATCGACGCTTGGCCAAGCATCTCCAGCGGCGTCCAGATGATTGCCGGCAGCGTGAGCGAGGTTGCGGCAAACAGTGCCCCTGCGGCCGTCCCGAGAGTGACGGGATTGGCCACCGACCGCAGTACCGTCGGCGCAAGCGTCGGTGAGCTGCGCTGAGACTGGGACGCACCGGCTGGCCCAGGCGCCGTCGATGAGCCGGCGGGGCTTGTCTTCCTGCCGCACCAGGCGAAGATTGTGAGGAAGACCGGTGCGATCACCAGCAGTTGGGCCAGCAGCACCGAGACCACCGGGGCGGAACTCCCCACCGCATACAGGGCAATAGGTATGCCGATGTTTCCGGCGTTGACATAGCAGGACGCCATCGCGCCCACCGCTGTCTGTGCCGCCGGGCGTTTGAGGATGAAGCGGCTGAACAACGCATAGACAACGGCGGTCGCGGCAGCAACCAGGAGCGCGATCGGCGTGTAGATGCTCAAGACTTCAGCAAGTTCGGTCTCGGCGAGCAGGATGAACATGAGCGCCGGGTTGGTGATGTAGTAAATCACCGGCGTGAGCCCCTCCTGCATGGCCCGGGTGCGGGTTGGGAGGAGGATCGAGGCGACAGTGCCAACGCCGACCAGCGCCAGGACAATGCCGAACCCGAGGAGAACCCCCTCCACAAACCCTCCTGTTTACCTGTCGTTTCCTACTGACCCTGCATCAGCGGACCAGGCAGGGCCTCTTCGGGTCAAACGTCCACTCGGAGATCAGGTACTGCATGGACGCGGCATCATCGCGGGCGCCAAGACCGTGCTCAAGATACAACGCATGCGCTTCTTCGAGGCGGCCGCGGTCCAGCTCGATCCCTAGTCCGGGCGCGTCCGGAACCCTAATCTCGCCGCCACGGATCTGCAGCGGGCTGGTGGTGAGCCCCTGGCCGTCCTGCCAGATCCAGTGCGTGTCCATCGCCGTGATTTCGCCAGGAGCGGCAGCGCCGACGTGGGTGAACATGGCCAGCGAGATATCGAAGTGGTTGTTGGAGTGCGATCCCCAGGTCAACCCGAACTCGCTGCAGAGCTGCGCCACCCGGACTGAGCCTGCCATAGTCCAGAAGTGCGGATCAGCGAGCGGGATGTCCACGGCGTTGGAGCGAACGGCATGGGCCATCTCCCGCCAGTCCGTCGCGATCATGTTGGTCGCCGTCCTCAGCCCAGTGGCGCGGCGGAACTCCGCCATGACCTCACGGCCGGAGAACCGTCCTTCGGCGCCGCAGGGGTCCTCGGCGTAGGCCACAACGCCCTGCATCCGCTTCCCCAGCCGGATGGCATCCTCCAGCAGCCAGCCCCCGTTCGGATCGAGCGTGATCCTCGCGTCCGGGAAGCGTTCCTTGAGCGCGACGACGGCGTCCACCTCGTCATCGCCCGCGTGCACTCCGCCCTTGAGCTTGAAGTCCGCGAAACCGTAGCGTGCCTGTGCTGCTTCGGCCAGGCGGACGACGGCGGCAGGCGTCATCGCTTCTTCCCGCCGGACACGCACCCAGTCGTCGGCGGAATCCTGCTCGCGCAGGTACGGCAGGTCGGTGGAATCCGGATTTCCCACATAGAAGAGGTAGCCGAGCATCGGCACGGCGTCGCGCTGCTGACCGTCGCCCAGGAGCTCGGCAACGGGAACCCCAAGGAATTGGCCGTGCAGGTCCAGCAGGGCCGACTCGATCGCGGTGACCGCGTGGACAGCTGTGCGCAGGTCGAACGTCTGGAGCCCGCGGCCGCCGGCGTCGCGATCAGCGAACGCAGCGGCGACGATGCGCAGGAGGCTACGGAAACGCGCTATCGGCTTGCCCGTCAGCAGCCGACCGGCTTCCTCGATGGTGGAGCGGATCGCCTCCCCACCGGGAACCTCGCCCAGCCCGGTCCGACCATCCGAGTCAGTAATGATGACGACGTTGCGGGTGAAGAACGGCCCGTGCGCTCCCGAGAGGTTGAGCAGCATCGAGTCGTGCCCGGCAACCGGGACAACCTCGACGACGGCGATGGTTGGCTGGGCGGTCACGCGTCCTCCCCGGTGGCCTTGACGGCTGCGCCGCTGCCCTCATCCTCTGTTGCCGGCACTACAGTGCCGTCAATCCGGCGGTTCAGCTGCCAGGGATTGCCATCCTGGATTGCGGCGGGGCGGAGCACCTCTGGAATGTTCTGGTAGGCGACCGGCCGCAGGAAACGCTCGATCGCGAGGGTGCCGACCGACGTCGTGCGGGTATCCGAGGTGGCAGGGAACGGGCCGCCGTGAACCATCGCGTGACCAACCTCGACGCCGGTGGGCCAGCCGTTGGCGAGAATGCGGCCAACCTTGCGCTCCAGCACGGGCAGGACGCTCGCCGCAGTCTCGTAGTCCGAGTCGGTGAGGTGAAGGGTAGCGGTCAACTGGCCTTCGAGGCGCTTCGCTGCCGCCACCAACTCCTTCGTGGAGGAGTAGCGCACCACGAGGGACGCTGCGCCGAAGATCTCTTCGTGCAGCACAGGATTGTTCAGGAAAGTTTCCGCTTGGGTTCCGTAGACAACCGGTGCGGGCGCGTTCTCGGTGGCTCCGTTTGTACCCTGTGCCACCAGTTCAACCCCGGCCTGCGAACCGAGAGCGTCAACGCCTGCGTTCCAGGAATCCGCGATTCCACGGGTCAGCATGGTCTGTCCCGCGGACGGCGCGAGTGCACGGGTGACTGCGGCAAGGAAGCTGTCGCCGGCGTCGCCGGTTGGCACGAAGACCAGGCCGGGTGAGGTGCATAGCTGTCCACTGGACCCGGTGACGGAGGTGACATACGCGGCAGCGAGCCCGTCGAGATCGCCCTGCAGGGCACCCTCGAAGAAGATCACCGGGTTGATGGAACTCATCTCCGCGTACACCGGAATGGGCTGGGGCCGCGCGGCGGCTGTTGCCATGAGCGCCGTGCCACCGGAACGCGAGCCGGTGAAGCCGACCGCCTGAATGACCGGATCCGAAACGAGGGCCTGGCCAATACTGGCACCGGGACCGTAGATGAGGGAGAAGACGCCCGGGTGGAGACCGGCGTCGTTCACGGCCTCCGTGATAGCGCGGCCAACCAGCTCGCTGGTGCCGGGGTGGGCGTTATGCGCCTTGAAGATCACCGGGCAGCCCGCGGCGAGCGCCGACGCAGTATCACCACCGGCGGTGGAGAAAGCCAGTGGGAAGTTGCTCGCGCCGAAGACGGCAACGGGACCGAGGGGCACCTTCCGCTGCCGGATGTCCGCGCGTGGCATCGGCGTGCGGTCGGGTTGTGCAGGGTCGATCCGGACGCCGCGGTGATCGCCTTGGCGAACCACCGAAGCGAACAGACGAAGCTGGCCGGTGGTGCGGGCAAGCTCGCCGCGCATGCGTGGTTCCGGCAGGCCGGTCTCGAGCATCGCACGGGCAACGATTTCCTCACCCGCTGCTTCAATGCGGTCGGCAATGCTCGCCAAAAAAGCCGCATGGGTTTCGGGATCGAGGGTGCTGAGGGAGTCGAAGGCTTCCTCGGCGGCGGAGGTCGCTTCCCTGAGCTGTGCCTCGTCGATCAGGGAGTAGCCGGGCTCCAGCGTCTCGTTGGTGGCCGGATTGAAGCCATTGACGGTCTTGCCGTTACCGGCAGTTCCCTGCCCGGCGATGATGGAGTGACCCTGAAGTGTGGCGTGCTGCGTAGGCATGAAAGCTCCTTACCGATGGTGGCCGGTTGGTTTTTTCTGAAAGTACTGGCGTCAGGCGTGGGTGAGCGCTGCGGATGCTGGGCGGATACCCGCCGCGTCGATGAGCGCGCCGAGGTCAACAAGGTCAGCCTCCGTCAGGTTCTGTAGCGGCGGTCGGACCCCGCCGACATCGCGGCCGACTACCTTCAGCCCGCCCTTGACGATCGAGACACCGTAACCGCGCACCCGGTCACGGATGTCGAGGTAGGGCAACACGAAGCGCTGCAGCTTCTCGGTGACCGCCGCATGGTCCTGCTTCCGCACATCTCCGTAGAACTCGAGTGCGAACTCCGGAACGAAGTTGTACAGCGCCGAGGAGTAGGTGCTCATGCCCAGCTGCAGCAGCGGAAGGGCGAAGGTTTCCGCTGTAGGCAGGCCGCCGAGGTAGAAGAGCCGGTCGCCGTTCTTGGCGTACACCTTGGTGAGGTGCTCGATATCGCCGATGGCGTCCTTGAACCCAATGAAGTTTGGGTGGCGCTCCGCGAGGCGGGCAACGGTGTCTGCCGAGTAGATGGCGTTGGCGCGGTTGTAGACAATGACGCCGATGTTCGTGGCGGAGCAGACGGCGCTGACGTGGGCCAGGAGCCCCTCCTGGTCGCACTCGGTCAGGTATGGCGGGAGCAGCAGGAGGCCCTCGGCGCCGGCAGCCTCGGCGTCCTGCGCGTTTTGAATCGCCTGGGCCATGGAACCACCGGCGGAAGCGAGGACGGGCACCTTGTTGCCCACCTCGTCGACGGCAGCGCGGATGACCTGAGCCGCTTCGGCGGGCGTCAAGCTGAAACCCTCACCGGTGCCGCCGGCTGCGAAGAGACCTGCGACGCCGAAACTCGCCTGCCAGGACAGGTGCTGCCGGTAGGCGTTCTCATCCACGGCCAGCTCGGGCGTGAAGGCGGTTACCGGGAAGGACAGCAGGCCGTCCTTCAGCTTTTGGGCAAGTTCCTGGGGCTCGTACTGGGCCACGATGCATCTTCCTTAGGGCAGATCGCCGTGAACGGCGAGGGGTGGTGCTTCCTTGATGGATTACTTCAACCGTAGGAAATCGGGTGATGCCTGTCCAAGCCCACTTTTGAATGGACTGATGCCCTGCGGGTATCAAAAGGACCTACAGGTCCTTGGTCCGGATGACCTCAAGGAGCCTGCCGAGGGCAGGGTTACGCAGCTCCCTGCTCCAAATGGCATAAAGCTCGACGGCGTCCGGTTCAATATCCGCCAGGCGCAGGTAGGAGACACCCTCTACCCCCAAGAGGCTTGTCGACTCCGGGACGAAGGCCACTCCCCGCCCGGCAGCAACCAGCGCCACCATCGTGAGGACCTGGCTCACCGTATGAACTACATTGCCGTGCTCCACCGGAATGGTGCGGACCACCAGGTCGTAGAAGTACCGGGCCTTGGTCGGCGAATGCATGATCAGCGGGACGCCCTTGAGGTCCGCCACCGTCAACAAGCGGTTCAGCTGGTCAAGCTCGTGCCCGGACGGGACTGCCAGCAGGAGATCCTCGGTGAACATCAGATGCGATTCGAAGAGATCAGCGTCGAAAGCCGGCCGGGCGAGGCCAAGGTCCAGGTCGCCGTCGATGAGCGCTGCCAGCTGCTCGCCGGTGACGAGCTCCTGAAGCTCCACATCGACGTCGGGCAGTTCCGTTGCGATCTCCGTCAGCAGCGGCCCAAGGAGGCTGAAACCGGAAGCGGCGGTGAACCCGACCCGCAGTTGACCGGATTTGCCTGCCGCAATGCGCTGCGCCGTCCGCGGCGCCCTCTCGGCGGCGACGACGAGCTTCCTGGCTTCCACCAGGAAGGCGCGGCCGGCAGCAGTGAGCGACACTTTCCGGTTGTCGCGCAACAGCAGCTCGACGCCGACACTGCGCTCCAGTTTCTGGATCTGGCGGCTCAGCGGGGGCTGGGTCATATTGAGCCGTTCGGCTGCCCGGCCGAAGTGCAGCTCTTCGGCGACGATGACAAAACTGTGTGCCTGATCAAGAGTGAACATGATGCCTTCCGGGTATCACTTCATGCATATGTTGGCTTGGACATGCATCATAACCGCTCCGTACAGTCTTCTCAGGGCCGAGCCGTGAGTGCCATCACACCTTTGCTCCAGGCCTGTAGCCGAACAACGCCGTTCCTGAATGAGGAGTACCAACACGTGAAAGCATCATCTACCCGCCGCACCCTGATCACAACCACTGCCGCTGCCGGTGTTCTCGCCCTGTCAGCCTGCGGCGGTAACGTGGCCGGGGGCAGCGCCGAATCCGGCGAAGCGTTCCCCAGCGGCCCCGTAACGATCACTGTTGGCCAGGATGCCGGTGGTTCGACCGATCGCATCGCACGCGCCGTTGCCGAGGGGATGGCGGAAGACCTCGGCGTTGCCGTGCCCGTGGTTAATAAGGCTGGAGCCAACGGCGCGCTGGCCACCAAGGAAGTTGCCGCCATGGAGGCGGATGGACAGAATCTCATCCTCCTCAACGCCTCCCTCATCACCATCACGCCGCTCGCTGTCGGCGAGGACGAGGCAGTGAACCTGGACAATCTGGACGTCATCGCAGGTCTTTCCCAGGACGATTACGTATTGGTAGCCAGCCCGGAGTCCGGGTTTGAGACCCTCGCAGATATACAGGAAAGCACCGAAGAACTGAACTTCGGCACCACCGGCGTCGGCACCGGCTCCCAGCTGGCCCAGGCGGTTCTTTTTGCCCAGGCCGAGATTGACGGAACCGCAGTACCGTTCGATTCAGGCTCGCCGGCCCTGACCGCTGTCATGGGTGACCAGGTCGACGTCGCCACAATCCAGCTTGGTGAAGCTCTCCCCCAGATTGAAGCCGGCACCGTCACGCCGATCGTTACCTTCGCTGAAGAGCGCCCCGAGTTCCTTCCCGACACCCCGACCGCCATCGAAGAAGGCTATGAGGTTCCCGTGTCGCAGTACCGCGCACTGGCTGCGCCCAAGGGTCTTCCCGAGGACGTGAAAGAGCGACTCATCGAGTCCGTGCAGTCGGTCCGTGACTCCGAGACCTACCAGGAGTTCAACCAGCAGAACATCCTGACCCCGTGGGAAGTAACCGGTGAAGAGGTTGTCGAGGAGTGGAACGCCCTCGCAGAGCAGTACAAGGCACTGGTTGAGGAGTACGACATCTCGCTTTCCGGCGAGTAAGAGCCAGTTTCCTGTCCCAGCCGAGACCATCAGCTGAAATGAGCACCACCATGAAGCGGAATCACGACTTCGAAGCCGAAAGCACAGGCACCGATGTCCCTGGCGTTCCAGATCTGACGCCGGAGGGACTCGCCGCCGAATGGGCGGCAGATTCTCCACCGCCGTCGGGCTCCACGGCCAACCTTGCCGCCTCACTCGTGGCGGCCGGCCTCGGCGTCGCAGGCATGGTCATTGCTGTTGGTCTCGGCCTGGGCACACCGGGCGAGCCGCGCCCCGGGACGTGGCCGTTCATTATCAGTCTCATCATCGCCGTCCTCGCCCTCGCGCAACTGGTTGTCGGCCGGCGCGGGGGTGTGGACGGCGAAAGATTCTCCCCGCTGTCCCGCATGGCAGCCTTCGGCTTCGTCACGCTGTTGGCCATGGTGTGGCTGATGCCGGTCATCGGCTTCGAGATTCCGGCCCTGCTGCTGTGCTTCGTCTGGATGAAGTTCCTCGGCGGAGAGACCTGGCGTTCAGCCACTCTCTATTCAGTGCTCGTTGTTGCCGCTTTCTATGCCATCTTCATCCTGGGTCTGGGGACGTCCATCCCCCACCTGTTCTAAGACCTGACGGACCAAAGGACCCACCATGGATTTCTTCGACCCGGTTCTGAACGGCTTCGGCGTAGTGCTGGACCCGCAGAACCTCCTCTACTGCCTGATGGGCGTCGTCATCGGCATGCTCATCGGCGTGCTGCCGGGCCTCGGCCCCGCAGCAACCATCGCAATCCTGCTGCCCCTGACCTACGGCATTGACCCGGTCACCGCAATCATCATGCTCGCCGGCATCTTCTACGGCGCCCAATACGGCGGAACTATCACCTCCGTCCTCCTGCGGCTTCCCGGCGAGGCGAGCTCCGTGGTGACCGTGTTTGACGGTTACGTCCTCGCCAAGCAGGGCAAAGCCGGAACCGCCCTGGGCATCGCGGCCATCGGTTCATTCATCGGCGGGACGGTCGCCATTATCGGCCTCACCTTCCTGGCGCCGCTCGTAGCCAGCTTCGCGCTCGACTTCGGCCCGCCGGAATACACGGCGCTCGCGCTTGTCGGCATCCTGCTGGTTGCAACCATCAGCGGTGGAACCAAGATCAAGGCACTCATCGCCGCCGCAGTCGGCCTGCTACTGGCGACCGTCGGCCGCGACGTCTTCACCGGCGCCGAACGGTTTACCTTCGGTAACCTGAGCCTCGCAGACGGCATCGACTTCGTACCCATTGCGATGGGTCTGTTCGGAATCGGCGAGATCCTCTACAACCTTGAGGAGCGCCACCGGGCGGTCAGCGCACCGGCGAAGGTTGCCAACGTGTGGCCCTCCCGCGCGGACCTGCGCAAATCCTCCGGCGCTATCGGCCGCGGCTCCGTCCTGGGCTTCTTCCTCGGCATCCTTCCCGGCGGAGGGGCAACGATCTCCTCCATGGTGTCCTACGCGGTGGAGAAGAAGCGGGCCAAGGACCCCTCCCGCTTCGGCAAAGGTGCCGTCGAGGGCGTAGCCGGACCGGAGACCGCCAACAACGCGGCTGCGACGAGCTCCTTTATCCCGCTGCTCACGCTTGGCATCCCAGCCAACGCCACGATGGCCATCATCTTCGGTGCGCTGCTGATTCACGGCATCACCCCCGGGCCGCAGCTGATCTCCGAAGACCCGGAGCTGTTTTGGGGCGTGGTGAACTCCATGTACATCGGGAACATCCTGCTCCTGATCCTGTCCATCCCGCTGGTGGGGTTGTTCGTGAAGATCCTGCGGGTTCGGGCCGCCATCCTCGCCCCCATCACGGCGCTGATCACCATCCTCGGCGCGTACACCATCCGTAATTCAATGTTCGATGTGCTGCTCGTGGTGCTCTTCGGGGCGCTCGGCTATCTGATGAAGAAGTTCGGCTTCGAGCCCGGGCCGCTGGTTCTGGCGTTCGTACTCGGTGAGCTCCTCGAGTCGAACCTCCGCCGCTCGCTGCTGGTACTCGAAGGCGACGTCTCGGGCTTCCTCACCCGCCCCATCTCGGCCACCCTGCTGGTGATCTTCGTCCTGGTAGCAGTAGGCCCCATGATCAAGTCCGCCCTGGCCCGCCGCCAGCACGACACCACCCGCGTCAACGCAGATTCCTAATCGCACACTTCTAGGAGAACCCATGAGCATCATGGTCGGCTACGTGCCCACACCCGTCGGCGAAGCGGCCGTCGCTGCAGCGATCACCGAGGCGAAGCTCCGCGGCGAGGAGCTGCTGATCGTCAACTCCGTGCGCGAGGGCTCCCGCGTGGACAAGTCGGTTGCCAGTGACGAAGACCTTTCGCGGCTGCAAAAATCAGCCGCCGACGCCGGCATCACCGCACGCGTTCTTCGCCCCTCCCACAGGGATGACCTCGCGGACGAAATCCTCGAGCTCGCGGTCGAACACGACGTCTCGCTGATCGTGATCGGCCTTCGCCAGCGCACGCAGGTGGGCAAGTTCATCATGGGCTCACACGCGCAGCGCATCCTCCTGCAGGCGGACCGCCCGGTACTCGCGGTGAAGCCGGACGGCCGGGACTAGTTAGCCGAGAAGGTTCAGCTCGCGAAGCTTCGCCTCAACGTCAGGGTTGGTCGGTTCGACCTGATGCGCGCCGTCCGGGTACACCACTACCGGAATGTTGGTCCTGCCGGAGATGCTCTTGGCTTCTTCAGCGGCATCCGGCGTTTCAACGAGGTTGATGTACTCGTAGCTGATGCCGAGTTCGTCCAGCTGCCGCTTGGTGCGGATGCAGTCACGGCACCAGTCGGCCCCGTACATCCGGATGGTTTCTGGGTTTGTGCTCATGCGTCCATCGTACGGCGAGCTAGGAACCGGGCTCCCCGCCCAAGCGGGACCGCGAGTTCGCGAGGTGCAGCCGCATGGCAGCGGCGGCGGTCAGTGGATCCCCCGCAGCTATCGCGTTGCGCACCGCACGATGCTCCGCGGCGACGCGCTGCAACCGCTCTGACTGGCCGCCGTCGTCGGCTGGTTCAAGACGCTCAGGCGGCATCGCAATCATGGCTGGCCCCAGCGACAGCAGCGCGTCAACGAAGTAGAAGTTTCCGCTGGCCTCGGCCACAGCCCGGTGGAAGGCGAAGTCGCAGGAGACCGCCGTTGCCGCGTGGTTGCCGGCTGCGTCGAATGCCTCGAGGGCGCTATCGAGCGCGGCAATCATCGCAGGCGTGGCGTTACCGGCCGCGAGCGCAGCCGCCTCACTCTCCACCCCCGCGCGAAATGACAGCAGCGCGCGCCGCTCCGCCAGGGTCCGGGGCCGGCGCATGCCGCCCGTCGAGTCTTCGTCCGGGGACGGCGGGGTCAGCGCGAAACTGCCGCTCCCCCGCCGGGTGTACACAAGCCCCTCGGCCTGGAGGCGCGATACGGCCTCCCGCACCACTGTGCGGCTGACGCCGAACTCGCCGATGAGCGCGCTTTCGCTCGGCAGCTTCTCGCCGGAAGGGATGGTGCCATCCACAATCCGACGGCGGAGGCTGTCGACGAGCGAGACTGCCAGCGTTTGCTTCATGCGCTTAATGCTGACACGACGTCACGTCTGACACGGCCAGGGCCGCTGCCTGCCACAGCCAGCCTGATCAGCGCCGGCCAAACTCGACGCTGTCCGTGGTCCACGCCCGCGCCTGGTCGCTGAAGGTCACGCCCAGCCCCGGGCGGTCGGGGACGATCATGCGGCCTTCACGGGTCTCAAGCCGTTCGTTGAACAGCGGGTCCAGCCAGTCGAAGTGCTCAACCCACGGCTCGCGCGGATACGCAGCGGCGAGATGCAGGTGAATTTCCATGGCGAAATGCGGCGCAAGGTCCAGCCCCGCCTGGTCCGCCAGGGTGGCGAGCCTGAGGAACTGGGTAATGCCGCCGACGCGCGGGGCGTCAGGCTGGATGATGTCGCAGGCGCGGGTGGCAATCAGCCGCTCATGCTCGGCGACGGAGGCGAGCATCTCGCCCGTGGCGATGGGGGTATCAAGTGCCAGTG
Organism: Arthrobacter sp. Soil782; assembly: GCF_001428435.1. GTDB lineage: Bacteria > Actinomycetota > Actinomycetes > Actinomycetales > Micrococcaceae > Arthrobacter_D > Arthrobacter_D parietis. The sequence goes on along the minus strand of NZ_LMSO01000001.1, from coordinate 1,289,324 downwards.
CCAGCGCGGCGTGCCCCTCGGCGTCGTACGCGTCCAGGGGTTCTTCAATCCAGACCAGATCAAACTGCTCAAGCTTGCGCCCCATGCGCAGGGCGGTGGCGCGGTCCCACTGCTGATTCGCGTCCACCATGAGCGGCACGTCCGGGCCAATGTGCTCGCGAACCGCCGCGACGCGGCGCAGATCCTCCGCGGAATCCGGCAGACCAACCTTGATTTTGATGCCGCCGATACCCTCGGCGAGTGACTGCGAGGCACGCTCCTTCACCTCGTCAATCGACGCGTTGAGGAAGCCTCCGGAGGTGTTGTAGGTGCGCACCGAGTCCCGGTAGGAGCCGAGCAGCTTGGCCAGCGGGAGTCCGGCGCGCTTCGCCTTCAGGTCATACAGCGCGATGTCCAGTGCAGCGAGCGCCTGGGTGGCAACACCGGAGCGGCCCACCGAGGCGCCTGCCCAGAGCAACTTGTTATACAGCTTGGCGATGTCGTTGGGATCCTCACCGATCAGTATCTCGGCGACCTCCCTCGCGTGTGCATACTGCGCCGGGCCGCCTGCCCGCTTCGAGTAGGAGAAGCCGAGCCCGGACACCCCCTGCTCCGTGAGGATCTCCGCGAGGAGGAAGACCACTTCGGTCATGGGCTTCTGCCTGCCGGTGAAAACCTTGGCGTCGGAGATCGGTGTGGCCAGCGGCAGCGTGACGGTGGAGAGTTGAACGTGGCGGATCGCATCGGGCGTGTAAGTCATCGCGGAAGCCTTCTAAAGAGCGGATCGGATAACTTATAGTACAACTACATAACTTGTCCTACAAGCTAGTGACCCTCGACGATCTCCTCATTCCGCGCGAACCGGCGGTTACGGAGCACCGGCAGGAATTCACGCACCTCTTCGATGCGCTTCCGGTTCACCTCGGCCGTCACCACACCCTGCTCCTCGTCGTTCAGGAAAACCTGCGGAACGCCCATCGGATCGAGGATGGCCGAGTGCCCGATCGTGTGTGAGGACGACGTCCCCGCCGCCGCAATCCACACCGTATTCTCGATGGCCCTCGCGCGCAGCAACGTCTCCCAGTGCTCAATCTTGTGGTCCCCCTTGAACCAAGCGGCAGGCACCAGCACGACGTCGGCACCGCGGTCAGCCAGTGCCCTCGCCTGCTCCGGGAAACGGAGGTCGTAGCAGGTCATCAGCCCCACATTGAGGCTACCGACAGGCACCACGGTGACACCGCCGTCGCCCGGTTTGATGCGCTGCGACTCGGAGTAGCTGAAGGCGTCATAGAGGTGCAGTTTGCGGTAGGTATCCACAATCCGCCCGGTGGCGTCGATGAGCACCAGCGTGTTGTAGGGGCGTTCCTCGCCGCTGGACTCATACCCGCCGGCGACGACGGCGATCTTCAGTTCCGCCGCGAGGAATGAGAGCTGCTGCACGAAGACGGACCAGCCTGCGTCCACAGCCGCAGCGAGCGCACCTTCAACTTTCCCGATCGAGAACATGGATTCCTCGGGGAAGACAATCAGCTCCGACCCATCCTCCACAGCCTGGCCCGCGAGCTCGCGCATGGTCGCAACGTTCGCGGAGACGTCCCCGCCCGGCCTGAATTGTCCAACACTGATCTTCATCGCGGACCTCTCGGATAGGAAGTGGGGCTGCTTCAAGGGTACCGAAGAGTAGCGTGGCGCTATGGGTATCACGAGAGATCAGCCGGGGCCGGGCCAGGAATCGGTGTGGGACTACCCGCGCCCGCCCCGCGTCGAGAGCTATCCGGGCGTCGTCGTCCTCGAATTCGGCGGTCAGGAGATCGCGCGGACTCAGCGCGCCATGCGCGTTCTGGAAACGAGCCATCCGCCCGTCTTCTATGTGCCGCAGGCTGATTTCGCTCCGGGTACCCTACACCGGGTGGAGGGAACCACCTGGTGTGAATTCAAGGGAGCGGCCACCTATTACGACGTCGTTGCCGGCTCAGAGCGCGCGGAACGGTCCGCCTGGACGTACCTTGAACCCACGGCCGGCTTTGAGCAGCTGTCCGGAACCGTAGCCGTGTATCCGGGCCGGATGGACCGTTGCCTCGTTGACAATGAGGTGGTCCAGGCTCAGCCCGGCGACTTCTACGGCGGCTGGATCACCTCGAAGGTGGTGGGTCCCTTCAAGGGCCCGCCGGGTACCTGGGGCTGGTAGCCCTCAGAACTGCGGGTGCCACAGCTCCGTTGAGTTGCCGTGCACTGCAAGCGCCGTTCGCCACCGGTCAAAGACGGAGCAGGGGTGGGAAATGCCGAGATCAACGGTGTCGCCCACCTGAAGGGACCCGGCGCTGTCCACCACCGCATGGTGGTCAAACAACCGAACGACGACGCCCGTTGGCTCAGGCAGCGCCTCGCCGTCCCGGTGGTGGGCCACCAGGGTGGGCAGGCCGGCGTCGTACGCCAGCTCCCGCTTCCCCGCACCCACGATTGCCCGCCCCTCTTCCGGCACGGAAAGTACGACGGCGCGCACCACCGCTGCGGCCCGCAGGTCCGGCAACGGGGAAACATCCGCGTAGGTGCCGTGGTCATGAATGACGTAGCAGCCGGAACGGAGCACGCTCAATGCTCCTTCCGGAAGGAATTGTGCAGCACGGTCCTGAAAGGCCGACCCGCCGACCGAGAAGAGCGGCCGCTCGACCTCGAACTGGCTCCGCAACGCATCGAAGACTTCCATCGCCGTCCGGCAGTGCGCGTCGATCACCGCGAGGTTCTCGGGGGTCCTTACATTCGGCGCAATTCCCTCGTAGGCGCTGACGCCCGCGAGGCGGAGACCGCGGGCATCCTTCACCGCTGCGGCGAGACGGGGAGCCTCCGCAGGATGTCGGATGCCGGTGCGCCCGCCCGGAATACCGACGTCGAGCAGCACGAACAGCTGCCGGTCAGTGTCCTCGAATCCGCGCGCGAGTGCTGAGACGGCAGCCGAAGAGTCAGCCAGGCAGTACACCTCGACGGACGGATTGATCTCCAGCAGCCGGCGCAGTTCGCGGACCAGCGGAGGAAACACCACTTCGTTGGCAATCAGGATCCGCCGGGCACCCCAGCCCACGGCATGGGCTGCCTGCGCCGTCGTCGCGACTGTTACTCCCCACGAACCCGGAAGCTGACGCTGGACTATTTCGCGGGTCATCGTTGTTTTGATATGCGGAGCCAGCACCATGGAGTGTTCCACCGCCCACTGCTCCTTGAGCTCAATGTTGGCATCAATGGCATCAACATCAAGCAGCAGCTGCGGGAGGCTGGTCAAATGCAGGTCGGCGCTGAGGTTCGGCATCTTGCGCATCCTACCGTCCAGCGTCCGTCCAGCCGACGCCGAGTCGACACACATTCCCGATTGTTAGAGTTTTACGTCGGTCATCAATATGAGGAGAGTCCGTGAAGAAGAAGTTGCTCTTGAGCGTTGTCCTGGCGGGCTCGCTCGCCTTCGCAACTGGCTGCGCCGGTAACACCGAGGCAGAGCCTGCACCGAGTGAAAGTGCAGCAAGCACACCGGCTGAAGCCCCTACCCCCGATCTTGAAGGGGTTCCGGACGTCGTCGCAACCGTCAATGGCATCGAGGTCACCAAGGAAGAATTCACCACTTCCTATGAGGGTGCCTTCACGCAAATGTCCATGCAGTCCCAGGTGACCGGGCAGGAAGTCGACCAGGAACAGCTGAAGACACAGACACTCGATAACCTCATCGGCAACAAGCTTCTCATCCAGGAGGCTGACGCCCGTGGGATCGAAGCCAGCGAGGAAGCCATCACAGCGACAACTGATGAGCTGGTTGCATCGAACCAGTTCACGTCCGCTGACGAGCTGTTCGCGGCGCTTGAAGAGAAGCAGGGCATTCCCAAGGAGGAAGCCACCGAGCAAATCAAGCAGCAGGTCCGAATCGATGCGCTGCTCGCCGAGGAAGGCGCTGGCGCCGCGCCTACCGAGGAGGAGCTGAAGGCTCTGTATGAAGAGGCGAAGGCCTCCGGAGCCGCCGCCCAGGGTGCGGAGATCCCGCCGTATGAGGAAGTGAAGTCGCAGCTTGAGCAGCAGGCCAAGCAGCAGAAAACGTCGGAAGTCGCGCTTGCACTGGTAGAGAAGCTGCGTGAAAAGGCCGACGTCGTCAGTAATCTTTGAGCCAACCCGGACAATAAGAACGGCCAGGTCCCCGCAACGGGAACCTGGCCGCTCTTATGAGGAAAGCTAGCCGCCGATCAGATCATTGATCACGATCGTCTGGTCGCGGTCCGGGCCAACGCCGATCGCCGAGAACCGGGCACCGGACATCTTCTCGAGCGCCCGCACGTAGGCCTGGGCGTTCTCCGGCAGGTCCTCAATGGTGCGTGCGCCGGTAATGTCCTCGGTCCAGCCGGCAAAGTACTCGAAGATCGGCTTGGCGTGGTGGAACTCGGTCTGCGTCATGGGCATTTCATCGTGGCGGACGCCGTCCACGTCATAGGCCACGCACACCGGAATCTGCTCGATACCGGTGAGGACATCGAGCTTGGTCACGAAGTAGTCTGTGAAGCCGTTGACGCGCGCGGCGTGGCGTGCCAGCACGGCGTCATACCAGCCGCAGCGGCGCGGCCGGCCGGTGTTCACGCCGAACTCACCGCCGGTCTTCTGCAGGTAGATGCCCATGTCATCGAACAGTTCGGTGGGAAACGGCCCCGCGCCTACCCGTGTGGTGTACGCCTTGATGATGCCAACGGCGCGGCTGATCCGGGTGGGTCCGATGCCGGAGCCCACCGACGCTCCACCCGCGGTCGGGTTCGACGACGTCACGAACGGGTAGGTGCCGTGGTCCACGTCGAGGAACGTGGCCTGGCCGCCCTCCATGAGGACCACCTTGCCGGCGTCGAGCGCTTCGTTGAGCACATACGTCGAATCGATGACCAGCGGGCGCAGCCGGTCGGCGAAGGACACGAAGTACTGGACGATCTCCTCGACCTCGACGTCCCGCCGGTTGTACACCTTGAGCAGCAGTTCGTTCTTCTGCTTGAGCGATCCCTCAACCTTCTGGCGGAGGATGGACTCGTCGAAGACGTCCTGTACGCGGATGCCAAGGCGCGCGACCTTGTCCATGTAGGCCGGTCCGATGCCGCGGCCGGTGGTTCCAATGGCGCGCTTGCCGAGGAAGCGTTCAGTGACCTTGTCGAGGACCTGGTGGTACGGAGCAACGAGGTGTGCGTTGGCGGAAACGCGCAGCTTCGAGGTGTCAGCGCCGCGTGCCTCCAGCCCGTCGATCTCCTGGAACAGAGCCTCGAGGTTGATGACGCAGCCGTTGCCGATGATCGGAATGGCGTTGGGGCTGAGAATACCGGCGGGAAGGAGCTTGAGCTCGTACTTCTCTCCGCCGACGACGACGGTGTGCCCGGCGTTGTTGCCGCCGTTTGGCTTCACTACGTAGTCCACGCGCCCGCCGAGCAGGTCTGTGGCCTTGCCTTTGCCTTCATCGCCCCACTGGGCTCCGACGATCACGATTGCTGGCATGGGATCCTCCCCCATTGTTTGGCGGCAACAAGTGCGCGCCGCGTGCCGCGCGAAAAGGTGCCGCCGTGCATGAGAATGCCCCAAGACTTGTAAGAAGTCCGGGGCTCTTACCACCCAAGTTTAGCGGACAACATAACGGGGGACGCTAGAGAAGGTCTGAGCTGTTGATGAACCCGACAACCATCGCCGTCCACCAGCAGGTTTGCGAAATTGCGAGGCAGATCAGCAGATGAACCCGCATCCCGCCGGGGACGTCGCCAAACCGGGTCCCTGCCGGCATGGAGTTCAGCCGTCGCATGCACGGTATGAGGAGGATCCCGTTGAGCATCAACACCAGCACCGCGGAGACCTTGATGATGGTCAGGGGATTTTCCATGGCCGGGTTGATCAGGGCGCCGGTGACCAGCAAGCCTGCGAGCCCACCCCAGATGATGGGCATGGCCGCGGACTCTATCCGGCTGGTTTCAACCAGTTTCCGCCGGGAGATCAGCCAGAGGAACCCGACCCAGTCGACCAGCAGGACAGCACCGAATGCCGCGACCAGGGAAATGGTATGCACAATGAGGGCAACCTTCGCGACCCACGGATCAACCTCGAGCAGAGCGCCGATCGTCACGGACAGAATCCAGGCTGCCGTGGCGCCGACTGCAAAGAGTGCAATGCGCGGAGGTGAATAGGAGGTTCGCAGGGAAACGCGGGGTAGGGCGGAATCCATGATGTTCAGCTTCTCTGGGTGCCACGCTGGTCGCGGCGGACGTGAGGGAACGGGTGTTTCCGACTCCTTTCACGTCGGCCCCCAACAGTGAACTGAGGACTGCATTTTACGCCTGACACGACTCCCGCAACAAGGACAATTGCCTCTGCCAACTGTCGGGCGCCACTGGTGCCGGAAGCGCCGTGCGGGGTAGCGTTCGCCCATGTCGGATTCCCAGGCCCAAGCCCGCTGCGGCATCTCCGGTTGGCGGTACGCACCCTGGCGCAAGTCCTTCTACCCGGCCGGCCTTCCGCAGCGCCTCGAACTTGAGTACGCGGCGTCCCAGCTCGACACCATCGAGATCAACGGGACCTTCTACTCGCTCCAGCATCGCGACAGCTTCCTCCGCTGGCGGGACACCGTGCCGGACGGCTTCCGGTTCTCCGTCAAGGGCCCGCGCTACATCACGCACATGCTCGGACTACGGAATGCCGAGACCGCGCTGGCCAACTTCTTCGCCTCCGGAGTGCTTGCCCTTGGCGAGAAACTCGGGCCCGTTCTCTGGCAGCTGCCAGCTACCCGCCGCTTCGATCCGGAACTCCTGGATACTTTCTTCTCTCAACTACCCAGAACGACGACGGCGGCGGCCTCCCTCGCCCGCGGCCACGATGAGCGGCTCAAGGACCGGGACTGGGTCACAACTGACGCGGACCGGCCCATTCACCATGTGCTCGAGCCTCGGCATGAGAGTTTCGACACCGCAGAATGCTACGAGATTCTGCGGCGTCACGGCGTCGGGCTGGTGGTGGCGGACTCGGCAGACAAGTGGCCGCAGTTCCGGGAGGTGACCGGCGACGTCGTCTATGTCCGGCTGCACGGCAGCACCGAGCTCTACACCAGCGGATACACGGATACAGAACTGGACGAATGGGCGACGCTTTGTGAGGGCTGGCTGTCCGGGCGTGCCTGCCCGGACGGGCGCGGTCGCGACGCCTACGTATATTTCGACAACGATGTGAAGGTCCACGCCCCGTTCAACGCAATCGGGCTCGCTCAGCGATTGCGCGGGTGCGAAGCCCAGAACGACGACGGCGCTGCGCCCTCGTAAGGCCCGGAGTGGTTGCATCAGCTCCGGGAATCCGCCCACATATGTCGCGAAGCCGCTGCCATGGAAGACTGCTGGCATGGAGGCACCAGCGCGTGACCACGACCTCGTCCTTTTCGGTGCGACCGGCTTCGTCGGTGAACTGATCGCCCGCTATCTTGCGGACCACGCTCCGCCGGACCTGCGCGTGGGACTCGCCGGGAGGTCGAGAGGAAAACTCGAGGCCGTACGGTCCAAGCTGCCCGTCGCCGCACACGGTTGGGCGCTCATCGAGGCCGATTCGGATCATCCTGACTCGCTCGCTGCGCTGGCCGCGGGCACCAGGGTGCTCTTCACCACGGTCGGTCCCTACGCGAAGTACGGACTGCCCGTCGTCAAAGCGTGCGCCCGCGCCGGCACCCACTACGGGGACCTGACGGGCGAGGTGTCCTTCATCCGTGAAGCCATCGACCGTTGCGACGCCATGGCAAGGACTACCGGCGCACGGATCGTCCATGCGTGCGGCTATGACTCTGTCCCGTCGGACCTCGCAGCGCTCCTCCTGCACCGCGCCGCGGAGACCGACGGCGCGGTCGGACTGACCGAGGTGCAGCTCGTGGCCAGGGCGAAGGGTGGCTTCAGCGGCGGCACCATCGAGTCGATGCGCGGGCAGCTCGACGGCGTGCGTTCGGATCCTGCGCTGCGTTTCCTCGCGGGCGATCCCTACTCCCTCAGTCCGGACCGGACGGCGGACCCCGCAACCCCGCAACCGAAAGACCTGGCGTGGGTCGGCCGTGCGGAGGACGGCCTGTGGACCGCGCCCTTCATCATGGCGTCAGTGAACACGCGGATAGTGCGTCGCAGTAATGCCCTGCAGGGTTGGGCCTACGGCCGGTCCCTGCGGTACGGCGAGGTGATGGGTACGGGGCGGGGCCCCGCCGGCGCCGTTCTTGCCGGAGCGACGGCGTTCGGCCTGCGGGCGTTCGGAGCCGCCCTGGCCCTACCTTTCACGAGGAAACTACTGGACCGCGTCCTTCCATCCCCCGGCGCAGGCCCGAGCGAGGCCGCGCGGCGCTCAGGCTGGTTCCGTTCCCAGGTGACGGCTTCCACCCAGAGCGGCCGGCGATACCGGGCCATCGCAGCTGGGCCCGGCGACCCGGGATACGCGGCGACCGCCGTGATGGCCGGGGAGGCAGCGCTCTCACTTGCCCTCGACGGCGACCGCCTGCCGCCCGCTGCAGGATCGCTGACCCCGGCGACCGCCCTCGGCGACGTCCTGGTGGAGAGACTGCGCGCGGCAGGCCATACCTACGAGGTCATTCCCCTCACCTGACGAAAAGCGCTTAGGCTGGGATGATCAGCACGCTTATCATCCCAGCCTACTGCTCGGCTGCTGCTGGGATCGCTAGTTGGATTGCCCTGGAGGTACGTTGAACGAGCAAGTGCAGATTGAGATGACGTCCACGGCTTTGTTTGAGGCGGAGTTGACTGTTGAGGATCTATGGATCCGTTACTACGGGCTTGGAGGCGGCGTCTCAGCGTTCGAGGTGCAGTGCTACCTGACGGGCCTACTGTCATTGCCGTCTTTGGAACGGAATCTTCTGGCCGAAGCCGCTAATGAACTGCTTGAGGCGACAACGGTGCAGACCCGTGTGCCGCTTCATTCCGAGAACGATGCCGACTTCACCGACAGGGACCCGCTGCGGGGGCTCGGCGCGGCAGGGGCCTTCCTGTTCAGCGCCGTCGAGCAGGAGAATGAACGCTTGGCTGCATTGGACCGGACCCGCTTACTGGACTCCGTCCCCGAGGCCCGGTTTGATCGGTACACGCAACAGGCGAAGGAGCACTTCCAGGTCAGCTCGTCAATCATCGCTTTGCTCGATGACCGGCGCTTGTTTCTCAAATCGGTGCTTGGGCCGATTGAGCAGAATCTGCCGCGGGAGATCACTTTCTGCAATACGACGGTCCGGAGCGCGGGCCCGCTCATTATCAACGATGCACTCGAGGACGAACGGTTCCGGGAGAACCCACTCGTGCTCGGCGAGCCATTCATCCGCTTCTACGCCGGTTACCCCTTACGGGGGCCCGGTGGATGGACCGTGGGCACACTGTGCGTCATCGATCAGAAACCACGCGACTTTTCCGTCGAAGACGATCAGTTCCTCAAGGACCTGGCCCGCCTCGTCCAGGAAGAAATTCTCAACCGTTGATGCCGGGCGCGAGCTTTCGTGGGCTCAGGGCGCGAGTCGGTTAAGTGAAGTGGGTCTGGACGGGCGCGGACTGCGCTGAACGGATGCCGTGTTCTGCGATCGCTTTCCTGTACTCGGCGAAGCGTGACCGATCTACTGTCTCGCAGCGATAACCGCCGCATGTTGAGTGGGTGCTACGCACACATAATCCAGGTGAAACACATCAGGATTACGGGACGGTTATGATTCTGACTGCCACGAGATTTCGCATCTTGGGCTGGGGTCCAGAAGCAGGCCCGAAAGTGCTGATCGATAGGCGATTACTTTGAGTTCCAAACTCGGCCCCTCCGACCCATTCCCCGAAGACCTCAGTGAGCTCGAGCTCACTGAGGTGGAGATCCTCAACAGCAAGGTGCACCGCGAGCTTGACCTTGAATACGTTCGTGACGGCATGCCGTCGTTCGAGACGGAAATCCGCAAGGAAGAACTCACAGATGAACTTGACCGCCGCGATGCTCAACTGGACGAACAGGACGCGCCCCTGATCCGGCTTGTCCAGGGTTGAGCATTTCTTGTGTGAAACCACGGCATAATACTCAGGTGAAATAGGGACACCATCAGTAGGCTTACCTATCAACAGCCCGCAAGTGAGGTGGCCGGGCTGGCACAAAGGGAAGTTGGGAACCAGTGGAAATCAACTCATGGCCGATCGGGCGGCTGCTCAACACTGCAGCCCGGATGAACGAACGCTACGAGAATGAGCGGCTGAAAGCCCATGGGATCACCCACTCCGGCCTGACTCTATTGCGGGTCCTCTCCGATCAATCGGCGGTTGCCCAGGCCCGCCTGGCCGCCGTGCTGCATATCCAGCCCCAGACCGTGGGCAAGACCGTGGAGCGGCTGGAGCTGCGAGGCTTTGTGCACCGCGTGCGCGACCAAGAGGACCGCCGCGTCCTCCTGGTCGAGCTCACTGCTATCGGCCGGCAACTCCTGTCGACTCTGGAGGCAGAAGAGGAAGAATTCGATCGGTCCACCGGGCTGGCGAATCAGAACCTCCGTGCCGCGTTGGAGAACGTCATAGTTTCTCTTCGTCCTGCGGTCTCCAACGCCGATCAGCAGCAGGCCGGCTTGGCGGATTCGCAGCTGATTTCTCTTTCAGCTTCGGTTCGCGGCGACCGCCAGAGCGCCTGAAACCGGGGAATTTCAACGCTTTGACCGCAGGTTAAAGTGGTCTAGCGCACCACCACCCGACGGGCACCTCAGCGATCAGGAAGAGGACGCGCTCTACCGTTACTTCGCCTCTCGGGTGGGAAACCGGCGTGGAGCAAACGTATAGCGCGCTATCAGGGAATACGAAGAGATCTTGCATACTGCTGTCAGCAATCTCTCGGGTCCTAGCCATGCCTTTTCGCTAGCGTTGAAGGCGTAACGCTTCAATGACAGGGAATGAAAATATGGCAGGTCTGAGCAGGATTCGTATTGGTATGGCCGTACTTGATCGGACCGGCGCTCTCATCGGTGTCGTGAAAGCCCTAGAGCTTGCTGAGGGCGTGAAACCATCACCGGATCTAGTACTTGATGGAGTGCAGGCCCGAAGAATACTGGCAGCAGGAGTGCGCGGCAATGCCGGCACACATACGCCCTATTTCAAAGGGCGGCTGGTAATCGAAACCAACGACGGTCATGACATTGCAGAATCGTTGGACTCGATCCACCGAGTCGCGGACACTGCCGTCCATCTTGCAGTGATGCGGCGTGTCGAGGAATCCGGCGAGGGCTCACTCGAAGGTGTGTGAGACGACGCAGCTATCCAAGCAACATTTCCGTCAGTCCGCGTGGCCCGCCCGGGCGCCCTCCAGCCGGATCCTGACGGTTGCCAGTATCCGCTGCAGGGCCATGGCAACAGTGGCACCGGCGCTCATCGACGCCGGACCCCCGGAACGATGCTCATCAAGTCCAGCGTGGAGCCGTTCAATACTGCGTTCTGCATGATTGATGGGTTCTTGTGGGTCTGCCTGCCCGTCCCAGGCGTCCAGTACGTCAGCCACCGCGAGAATCGCTTCGCTGAGTGGTTCACACAGGGTTGCCGGCAGTTCCACCGGGAACGGCTTTCCCCACACCGCCCCGGCGAGTACCTCGGTTAGGTCTCGGATATGGAACGTGACGTTCTCAAGGGCAGCCAAGTCCTCATAATCTGCTTCCAGGTTCCGCTTATGGATTTTTGCCCGCGGGTTGCCCTTCCTGCTGTCATCGGCGAGGTGTATGGTCTCTCGTACCTCGGCGGCCGCTGCAGCCAAGGCATCATTCTGGCTGGCCCAGTCCTCGCGGGTGGGAGGCCAACTCTCCGTCAGCGCGGTACCGACGTCGTTGAGGTGGCGCGAGAGGCTCCGACGGAAGCGTGATGCCTTCTGTACAGCAGAATCGAATGTCAGGGGCGGAAGAACCAGGAGGTTGACCAGGAGCCCTACGGCTATGCCCACGATCATCTGCACAAGGTAGCCGATCGCGTACCCGCTTGCGTCCTGGCCGCCCACAATCAGGACGAATAGTGCCGCGATGGGCAAGTATTCCTGGCCCGGGGCTCCAAGCCAGCGCATGCTGCCAATCAACACACCGACGGCGACCACAAGCGAGATAGTCAGGAAGTTTGGCGCACCGACAACCAGCACGATCGCGGCGAGGAGAATACCGATGGCGAGCCCCGCGAGGATCTGCAGACCGTATTTCGCCGACCCTTTGAGCGTTGAATGCATGCTGAGCAACGCGCCGAGCGGGGCGTAGTAGGGGTATTCATCCACGACTCCGGGCATCAGCGGCGCAACCACCCAGGCTATACCTACGGCTAGGGCAGCCTTGCAGGCGAGTAGCAGCCTCGAGCGTGTGACGGAGGGCTTCAGCCAGCCCAGCCTGTTCAATAGCGTGCGTTGCGTGTCCTGTGGCAAAAATTCCTATCTTGGAGGAGGTCGATTAACAAGCATACTTACTATCGTAGGCCGGGGTGAAATGAAGTGGTTCCTTGATACAGCTTCCCGCAGAGCCCCGGCATGCCTGTAACGTTCAAAGCAAGGAACCCCTTCGGTTCCGCTACAGGAGCGATCATGGCAGATAAGTCCCCCCGCCAGGCACTATCCAAGACCGATCGCCTCACCCTCGGCGTCCTTTCCAGCACCCGAAAACCTGATGAGCGGCGCCTGCCGATACACCCCCTGCATCTGAAACGCATTGCCCCCGAATTGCTGCAGCACCTGATTCTGGAAGAAGGGTACGGCGAGCGGTTCGGTGTCTCAGACTCCCAGCTGGCACCGCTCGTAGGCGGCATCGTCCCACGCGAGCATGTACTGGCGGAGGCGGACGTCGTTCTCCTGCCCAAACCGCAACCCGAGGATCTCGCCGAACTCCGCGACGGGCAGATCCTTTGGGGATGGCCGCACTGCGTTCAGGATCGGGCCATCACCCAACTGGCAATCGACAAAAAGCTCACGCTGATCGCCTTCGAGGCGATGAACCACTGGGCCAGCGACGGCGGCTTCGGCCTGCACGTGTTCCACAAGAACAACGAACTGGCCGGATACTGCTCAGTGCTGCACTCCCTCGCCCTGACCGGCGCTACCGGCGACTACGGACGGCGGCTGAGCGCCGTCGTCATCGGCTTCGGCGCAACGGCACGCGGGGCCGTCACCGCCCTCAACGCCCACGGCATCCATGACGTCCAGGTTCTGACCAACCGGGGAGTGGCCGCCGTCGGTTCACCCATCCATTCGGTACGGATCGCCCAGTTTGACCACAATCATGAGGCACCGTTCCTCAGCGAGGTCATCACCGAACGCGGACGGGTACCGCTGGCGCCATTCCTGGCGGAAAGGGACATCGTGGTCAACTGCACTCTGCAGGACCCAAATGCACCGCTGACCTACCTGAGCACCAAGGACCTGGAGGCTTTCCGGCCCGGCAGCCTGATTGTTGATGTTTCCTGCGATGAGGGTATGGGCTTCAGTTGGGCCAAGCCGACCACCTTTGCCCAGCCCATGTTCACGGTGGGCGACCACATCGACTACTACGCGGTGGATCACAGCCCCTCCTACCTCTGGAATTCCGCCAGTTGGGAGATCAGCGAGGCCCTGCTGCCCTTCCTGGAAACCGTCATCACAGGCCCGGCGGGCTGGGCGCGGAACGAGACCATCAGCCGCGCGATCGAAATCCGCGAGGGGGTCGTCCTGAACCCGGACGTACTGCAGTTCCAGCAACGGGAGCCCGAGTACCCACACCTCCCACTGCCTGCCTGAAGGCGGAACACACCAGACCTCCGCGTCGTTATACCGAGTGATGACGACGGCGTACCAGGAACTGGATTCCGAGGCCGTCGGGTGGCCCACCATCACTCTGGCGGTCCTGGCCGGGATGGTCAAGGATGGATTCATGGACATCACTGACAACGGACCGAACCCCAACGCGTTCAACATTGAGGACGCCACAACGGAAAACGCCGCTTACCGCCGCGTCGCCTGGACAGGCAAGCACCTGCAGGTGACGCTCATGTCGATTGAGCCGGGCGGTGCAATAGGCCTCGAAGTGCATCACGGCACCGACCAGTTCCTGCGTATTGACGCAGGAAAGGGCCGCGTGAAGATGGGACCGTCAAAGGACGACCTCCCCTACCAGCAGGATGTCGGGGACGGCTGGAGCATCCAGGTGCCCGCTGGAACCTGGCACGACGTCGAAAACACCGGCGACGAAGCACTCCGCCTCTACACCATCTACGCGCCTACCCACCACGCCCAGGGCATCGTGCAGAACACGCCGGAAGACGCCGAGAAGGACGAGGACCAGGGCAAGGACGAGCCGCCGAGCTGGGTTGAGGAAGTCGACACCAAGGGCGAAGAGAGCGCCTGAGTCAGCGCACCCGCAAGAACGACGACGGCGCCGCACCCCCGATGGGGTACGGCGCCGTTTCGGTGTGATCAGAACTCAGACCAGCGCGCTCTGCCGCTCCTCCACAAGCTTCAGCACATCCGGGAACAACGGATGATCCGATGAGAGCCCGGTGATCTGTTGAGTAGCTTCGGCTGCCCCTGAGGACCGTAGGAGCTTCTGTAGCTCAACCGCTTCGGCATCCGCCGGATCATCAAAACGCAGCGCTGACCCAATCGCCTTCAGCAAAGCCGATGGCGTAACACCGCGCTCTGCGAGCTCGGCAGCGGGACCGATAAACCGTTCATTCCGGCTGAGTTTGCGCAGGGGCGCGCGCCCCACCCGGTTCACGGTGTCCGGAAGGTGCGGGTTGGTGAAGCGCCCAAGGATCTTCTGGACGTACGCCTCCTGCTCCCCCCCATCGAAGCCGTGCTTATCCACGAGGAGCTGCTTGGTTTCCCCGAGCACCGCTCGAACGTCGGCGGCTACTGACGGATCAGCCATGGCCTCGGAGATTTTCTCCAACCCCGCCTGATACCCAAAGTAGGCCGCCGACGCGTGTCCCGTGTTCACGGTGAACAGCTTCCGCTCGATATACGGGCCGAGTCGATCCACGAACATCGCCCCCGGAATCACCGGCGGATTGTTCCCGAACGGGCTACGGTCGATCACCCACTCGTAGAACGTCTCCACCGTCACGTCCAGGCCCTGGCCGGGCTCCTGATTCGGGACAATGCGGTCCACCGCCGTGTTGGCGAAGACCGCACGGTCCGCCAGGTTCCCGCCTGCCTCGTTCCAGGATGCAACGACGAACTCCCGAAGGATGTCGGTCGCGTTGATCGCGTTTTCACAGGCCATGACCTGCAGCGGGGCGGAGCCGCCGGCCCGTGCGGCTATCCCCTTCGCTATCACCGGTGCCACGAACTTCAGAATGTGCGGCCCTACGGCTGTGGTCACGATGTCCGCCGACGCGATCTCTTCGATCAGCCGACTCTCCTCCGTGGTGGAGTTCACCGCCCGGAAGTTGTCGACTGTATGCACGGCCGGCTGCTCACCCACCTCGTGGACGCGGTAATTCTCCGCGCCCGCCAGCTCGCTGATGAGAGCGTCAGCCACATCCGCGAACACCAACTCATAGCCAGCGTGATGGAGGAGCAGCCCAACAAAGCCGCGCCCGATGTTCCCTGCTCCGAAATGGACCGCCTTCACTATGCGTTGACCTTCCGGAAGATTTCGAGGATCTCCTCAGCCGAGGTCGCTGCCTCCAGCTGCGCCACCTGCGCTTTGTCCGTGAAGACCTTCGCGATGGAGGACAGAATGTGCAGGTGCTCGTTGTTCACACCGGCCACACCGACCACGAACTTGACCTCCTTGCCGTTCCAGTCGATTCCCTCCGGGTAGCGGACAAAAGACACCGCGGACTTGCGGATGTGGCCCTTCGCCGCGTTGGTGCCGTGCGGAATCGCCAGGAAGCTGCCCATGTAGGTGGAGACGGATTCCTCGCGTTCATGCATGGCGCGGAGGTAGCCCTCATCCACTGCGTCGCGGGCCAGCAGCAGCTGCCCTGCCTCGTCGATGGCTGCATCCCGGGAGGTCGAGGAACCGCTGAGTACAACACTTTCCGCAACCAGAATGTCCGACGCCGATTCCTCACCATCCGCAGACGCTGCGGCAGCGTGTGCACCGGCTCCACGGGAGTCAGGAGACGTTCCGCCGACTGCCTCTTCCGCGGCATTTCCTGCCGCGTGCGCTCCACCTGAATCCGCCCTATCACTGCGGCTTTCCTTGACCAGGTCCACGATTTCTTCATACCGGGGGCTGTTCATAAAGTTGTCCACAGAGACGTGCACTGCGCTGGAGGTAGCGGGCTTGGCCCGTTCCGTCAGGTCCTGGTGGGTTACCACGACGTCGTAATCATCCCGTAAATTCGCGATCGAAGCATTGGTGACCTTGACGTCCGGGTAGCCCGCCGCCTTAATCTTGTTCCGCAGTACCGATGCGCCCATCGCGCTTGAACCCATGCCGGCGTCGCACGCAAAAACAATGTTCTGGATCGGTCCGGCAATCACAGCAACGTTCCCGCCACCGGTCAGGTTGGAGGCAACAGAGCTCTTCTTGCCCTTCATCGATTCCATCCGCGAGGTGGCCGCCGCAAGACCGCCCTCATCGCCGTCGTCGTCTTTCTGCTTCGAGGTCTTCAGGATCACCGAAGCAACCAGGAAGGACACGGCGGCCGCAAGGATCACCGAGAGAATCACACCGAAGTAGCTGTCACGGGCCGTCTGGGCGAGTACAGCAATGATCGAACCGGGAGCGGCAGGGGCGACCAGGCCGGAGTTGGTGACGGCGAGCGTCGCGATTCCGGTCATGCCGCCGGCAATGGCGGCCAGGATCAGCAGCGGGCGCATCAGGACGTACGGGAAGTAAATCTCGTGGATGCCGCCGAGGAAGTGGATGATTGCAGCTCCGGGAGCGGACGCCTTGGCAATGCCGCGGCCGAAGAACATGTACGCCAGCAGGATGCCGAGGCCCGGGCCGGGGTTTGCTTCGAGGAGGAACAGGATGGACTTGCCGTCCTCCAGCGACTGTTGGACACCCAGCGGGGTGAGGACGCCGTGGTTGATGGCGTTGTTCAGGAACAGGACCTTGGCGGGCTCGATGAAGATGCTGGTGAGCGGCAGGAGCCCGTTGTTCACCAGGAACTGGACCACGTTGCCCGCAGCCGTGCTGAATGCCTCGACCAGCGGGGAGATACCGTAGAAGCCGATCAACGCGAGTGCTGCTCCCCAGATGCCGGCGGAGAAGTTGTTGACCAGCATCTCGAAACCGGGCTTGATCTTGCCGTCCCAGATTTTGTCGATCTTCTTCATGGTCCAGCCGCCGAGCGGGCCCATGATCATGGCGCCGATGAACATGGGAATACCAGCGCCGACAATCACGCCCATGGTGCCGATTGCACCGACGACGCCACCGCGGACGTCATAGACCATCCGGCCGCCGGTGTAGGCGATCAGGAGCGGCAACAGGTAGGTGATCATGGGGCCCACAAGGCCGGTATTCGGGTTGCCCTCCGCATCCGTTCCGAAGCCGCCCAGCTCCGCAACCGGAAGCCAGCCCGCTTCAATGAAGAGCGCGGTAATGAGTCCCCACGCAATGAATGCACCGATATTGGGCATGATCATGCCGGACAGGAACGTGCCGAACTTCTGGACGCCGACGCGCATGCTGCCCTTGGGCTTCGCAGCTGTCTCTGTTGCCATGTGATTTCCTAACCGTGAGTCCCGCGCCAGCGCAGGATGGTCCGATAGATGTGGAGCACTATGTGGTGGAACTGGTTGAGATCCGGTGGAGCCACTCAAGGAAGAGCTTGAGTTCGGAACTGGACAGCTGATCGGAGTGCGATGACTGCAGTGCTGCATTCAACGCGATCGCAGCCACCACAACCGACGATTTTCCAGACGATTCGTTCCCGTTCTGCTCCGCCTGATCCGAAGCCACCGCATAGATCATGGCGTCGCGGGTCATGGTGGACAGATCGAGGTTCCGGTCAACGACAGCTTCTGCGATCAGCATGAGCGTTACTCCCACGTTGGCTGCCAGGATGCTCCTGGCCGCCTCCCGCGGCTGGACGCTCAACTGGCCGGCAGCAGCGGCCTTGTTCAGCATCTCCTCCATGAGCGCCTCGGCATCTGCAACGATGGCCGGGCGGCTTTCGGGGCGGATATTGCCGAACATCACCAAATAGAGCTCCGGCTGGTTGAGCCCGAATTGCACGTGGTTGTCCCACATCCGCCGGATGTCCACCAGCGGCTGTCCGGACGGGGCAAAATCTCTCTCGCCCGCCACATACTCTTCGAAACCAGCTGAAACCACCGCATCAAACAGGCCTTCCTTATCACCGAAGTGGTGGTACAGGGTAGGCGCGCTCACCTCCGCCAGCTGGGTGATCTGGCGGGTGGAAACGGGAGCTCCAGCAGAGTTGGCCAGCAGTTCTGCGGCTGCACGCAGCAGTCTCATCTTCGCCGGTGGCTGGCCTTCGAAACTCATGGCCGCTAGCCTAGCACCTATAGCAACGCTATATGAACTGCGTCACAACGAAAATGAGGACCTCCAGTGCAGAACTTTCAAGGAGTAGGCGTCAGCCCCGGTCGAGTGATCGGACCGGTCCGCCAGATGCCCAGACCCGTCAGTGAACCTCCGGCCGGGGAACAGCTTCCCGACGGCATGAGCGCCGAGGAGGCAACGGCGGAGCTGAAACAGGCAGCAACGGCGGTCCACGACGAACTCAAGTCGCGTGCCGAGCGCGCGTCCGGTGACGGCAAGGCGGTTCTTGAGGCAACGGCGCTGATGGCCAGGGACACGATGTTGCTCAAAGGCGCCGGGAAGCTGATCGCGAAAGGCCTGTCCAACCAGCGGGCCGTCTGGGAATCCGCGGCCTCAGTGTCCGAGATGCTGCACAACCTCGGCGGGTACATGGCCGAGCGCGCAACGGACGTCCTTGATGTCCGCTCCCGCATCGTCGCCGAGCTCCGCGGCCAGGCAGCTCCGGGCATTCCTGCCTCTGCCACACCGTTTGTCCTCGTCGCTGAGGACCTTGCGCCGGCCGACACCGCCACGCTGGACCCCGCCACTGTCCTCGCCCTCGTCACATCGGGCGGCGGCCCGCAGTCGCACACCGCCATCATTGCCCGCTCCCTCGGACTGCCTGCCGTAGTGGCAGCACCCGGTGTCGACGACCTGCCCGACGGCGCGGAAGTGTACGTCGACGGCGCGGCCGGCACGCTTGTCGAGGAACCAGGGGATGCCGAACGGAGCGCGGCTGCCGCGTGGGAGGAAACAGCTTCACTGCTGGCTGACTTTGACGGCCAGGGCACGACGGCGGACGGTCATCTGGTGCCCCTCCTCGCCAATGTGGGCGGAGCGAAAGACGCTGTGGCTGCAGCCGAGCTTGGGGCCGAAGGAGTTGGCCTGTTCCGGACCGAGTTCTGTTTCCTTGAGCGGGACAGCGAGCCGACCGTCGATGAGCAGGCAGCTGCCTATCAGGGCGTCTTCGACGCTTTTCCCGGCAAGAAGGTTGTACTCCGCACCCTCGATGCCGGAGCGGACAAGCCGCTCCCCTTCCTCACGGACGCGACGGAGCCTAACCCGGCATTGGGGGTCCGCGGTTACCGCACGGACCTCACCTCCCCCGGCGTGCTGCAGCGGCAGCTCGAGGCAATTGCCCGCGCCGCTGAACAGTCGGAAGCAGACGTGTGGGTGATGGCACCCATGATTTCGACGGCGGACGAGGCTGCGAAGTTCGCCTCCATGTGTGCTGACGCCGGCCTGAAGACGCCCGGCGTGATGGTGGAAGTGCCGTCCGCTGCCCTGACCGCGGACGCCATCCTCCGCGAGGTGTCGTTCGCGAGCCTCGGCACCAACGACCTCACGCAGTACGCCATGGCGGCGGACCGCCAGCTTGGCCCCCTTGCAGCGCTCAACACACCCTGGCAGCCGGCCGTGCTGCGGCTGGTCCGCCTTTCAGCCGAAGGCGCGGCAACGGAAGGCGCAGCCGCAGAACGTAACGCCAAACCGGTGGGAGTCTGCGGTGAGGCAGCAGCGGACCCTGCGCTCGCCGTCGTACTGGTGGGTCTGGGCGTTACCACGCTGTCCATGACCGCGCGGTCCCTGGCAGCGGTGGCAGCTGTGCTCAAGACCGTGACGTTGGAGCAGGCGCAGGAACTGGCAGAACTTGCACTCTCCGCGCGCACCGCTGAAGATGCCCGGAGCGCCGTGCGCGGCAAGCTCCCCGTGCTGGAAGACCTCGGTCTGTGATTCGTCTCCTATGCCCGGTGACGGCCTTGACGCGGACCGTCGCCGGGGCATAGGACTCAGGTATCAGCTATTCGGATACGCGAGGAGAGACCATGAGCGAAAGCACGTCGGACAAGCCGCAGGAAATTAACGAGGACCTGCCGGGCAAGCCGCCGGTCGATCCGGATGTGCAGTCCGATCCCGCCGCCGATGCCAGCGATCAGGGCGACTGGACCGGCGAGGGCGGGGCAACGCCGTCGGGCGCGGCAAC
This sequence comes from Arthrobacter sp. Soil782, assembly GCF_001428435.1. GTDB lineage: Bacteria > Actinomycetota > Actinomycetes > Actinomycetales > Micrococcaceae > Arthrobacter_D > Arthrobacter_D parietis. Next base: position 1,268,907 of record NZ_LMSO01000001.1, on the reverse strand, counting down.
CGACGCGGCCGATGATGACCGCCCCACCAACGAGGAGGACGAGCAGCGCGGGGAGTGAGACTACTCAACGAAGGTCGGTGACATTATGGTGCGTCGGTGACCGCGATCATCCCCTGCGCGCCCCGCTCGGCATCAGCGAGGGAATGATTGAGGAACATGTAGTTTCCGGGTTGGTCGAATTGGAGTTCCACGAAACCGCCCTGAGCCGGCGCAAGGTCGAGTGATTGGGCGCCGCCCTGCTCCGGATTGTCCTTCCTCAAAAGGTAGGCGCCTTCCTTGAAGACGGTGTCGAACTGGTCACCGACGATGTGGAAGCTGGTACCGCGCGAAGGCCCGGCCGCCATCACCCACACGCGGACGCGTTCACCGCTCTCCGCCTGAAGCGGCTGAAACATGTACTGGTTAGCGTGTCCGTTCCACATGACGGCGTCCGGTTGCCCCGCAGCGATCGCCCTTACATCCACCGCACCGGAGCCGTCCTCAAGGTAGGCCTCCGACTGCACCAGGAGGTACTCGCGGTCGGCGGGCGGCAGGTTCGGCGGATCAATAATCACCGCACCGAACATCCCGGAGGCAATATGGGCCGAGACAGGCGCGGTGGCACAGTGATACAGCCAGATGCCGGACCGCTCGGCGCGGAACCGGTAGACCAGGGATTCCCCGGGCGGGATGGAGCGCATGACTTCTTCAGGAGAGACCGCGCCCGCATGGACGTCGATTGAATGCCCGATGCTCCCGTTGTTGACCAGCGTGATCTCAAACGTGTCGCCGACCCTACCGCGCAGGGTTGGGCCGTTAACCTGCCCGTTGTAGGTCCACGCTTCCTGGAGAACCCCCGGAGCGATGGCGCGCTGCTCCTGCGTGATCTCGAAAGTGAAGCGGTGCACCGTGCCTGCCGGCGCCGGTTGGAGGGCCGCTTCGCGCGCCACAAAGCCGGGGCCGGAGTCCTCGCTGAGGTTGAGCGGCCCGCCGGTACCGCCGCTCCCGCCATGGCCGCCGTGGTTGCTCTCGCCACCGTGGTTGACCCCGGCTGCCGCAGCCGGATCATCACTGGGGCCGCCAATCACGTTGACCTTGAACACCATCCCCATGCTCCGGTGCCCGACGACAGTGCACCAGCCGTCCGTGCCGGCCGCGATGAGGCCGGCGTCCAGGATGGCTGTTTCTCCCGGGCGGAGGCGCTCCGACCGTTCGCCCGTTTCGAGCGCGAGGTCATGCACGGTGGTGGGATCATCATTGCTCAGTTCGATGAGCAGCGTGTTCCCGGCAGGCACGTCCACGGACGCCGGGTGGAACTGCATGTCCCGCGCAGAAACCTTGACGCGGGTTTCTTCACCGGTTGCCTCTACCTCGGCGGTCCCGGCCCGCTGGGCCAGGTTCAGTCCAACCGCCGCCGGGTCCAGCATGATGCCCGCTCCTGCTCCCGCCAGGACGATCACGATGCCGGCCGCCGCCCCGGCCAGATGGCGTTGCGGAGCCGGAGTAGGCTCGATGGTCACCCGCACCGGGCGCCGGAGTCCGTTGGACCCATCCTGGTCGCGGAGCGTCGCTTTCCGCGCAGCCACCGAGACCCTTACCGCGCGGAGCATGAGCGGCAGGAAGGACACATAAGCGGCGAGAACCAGCGCTGAGGTAATCACCCTGACCCAACTGGCCTCACTGAACAAGAAGATGAGCAGGCCGAAGTTGATGACTGCGATCCGCAGCATCGCGAAGCGGTTGGTTTCCTGCAGCGCGTTGCGGACAGCCACCGGACCGCCGCCCATAACGGTGGGCATGAGGAAGCTCATGGCGCCCAGGAGTACCTGGGCGGCGAAGCCGGCAACCACGGGAACGGTGAGCAGGTGCAACCGCTCCGGGTCCGCCGGCCCGGTGACGATCAGGAGGAAGAGTCCCAGCAGTGAACCGGTGAGCCAGAGCAGTCCCGCAGCCACAGAGAATGTGGAATAGTCGTTGGGCCGCTTCTGCAGGGCGCACTTGACGAAGTAGAACCCGGTGATCACGACGCCGTCGAGGTAGACAAGCACCCCCAGCGCAGTGGGAATGGCCCACCCGCCCAGCGCCCCAACGGTTGTCAACAGCGTCCCGGCGAGCATGGCCGCGAGACCCCAGCGCCCCGCGCGCGCAAGCCCGTCCACCATGCGGGTCCGCAGCATGGTGGGCCACAGCGTCACCAGGGTTCCAATAACGGTAAGCCCGACGAACCCGAGCACATTGAGCGCCTGGTGAGCCAGCAGGAACCGCGCATGCGCGCGCTCATCGAGCCCGTACGCCAGAACTGCACCGAACGCAGCACCGACCGGCAGCAACAGCGCGGCGGCGATGTAGTACTTGATCGTTGACCCGAAGCGGGACGGCAGAGCCGTCCTCAGCTGTTGCATCAGGGACACTGCATGCCAGGTCACCATGGCTCCGATAACGACGGCGCCCACCAGCGTCAGCGCCCAGATGCCGGTCAGTACACCCGCAACAGTGGCTGCGATGCCGAGGTTCAGCAAACGGATGCGGAGCACCTGGATGTTCCGGTGCTCCTCGCCGAGCCGGTTTTTCAGCAAAGCCTCTGCGAAGTGCTGGCTCCAGACCAGGATGGAGTTCGTGACCATTCCCAGCACGAACATGTGGACCAGCAGCCAGCGGGACTCCGGCACCCACCGGTGAACCAGCGCCAGCACTAGCAGCAGCACAAACCAGACCAGCACCGGCCTACTGGCCTTCCGATGCCAGGACGCCCGTGCGGCCGGCGGCCGGTCCGTCGTCGTCGTTCTCATAGTGCTTACCGCCGCTTCATGGTGCTAGCCGCCCACCGGATCAGTTGGCTGAATTCATCCAGAGGTCAGGACCGAAGACCTCGTAGTGGATGCGGTCCGCCGGGACCCCGGCGGCAAGTGCCTCCGCGCGGATGTTCTTCATGAAGGGAAGCGGACCGCACAGGTACACAGACGCGCCATCGGGAATGTCCAGCCCCTTCAGGGACATGAACCCGGGGTGTGCAGTGCCGGTCGGGTTCTCCAGCCATAGTGTCAGCCGGGCGCCGGTGAGTGCATCGACGTCGGCATTCATCTGGTCCTTCAACGCCCACTGGTCGAGGCTGCGCTCGGCATGGAGCACCAGGACCTCACGCTCAGAGCCGCGCTCCACCAGTGAGCGCAGGATGGACGCTGACGGAGTGCAGCCGATGCCTGCGGTGGCGAGCACCAGCGGCGCGTTCCCGTCAGCAAGAGTGACGTCACCGTATGGGTTGGATACCTCGATCACGTCCCCGACAGCGACGTCGTTGTACAGGACCGGCGAAACCTCTCCGTTGTCATCGCGCTTCGTGGTGAAGACCCGCCGGCGGGAGCTGGTCTCCGCCGACAGCGAGTACTGGCGCACCTGACGGAGACCGTCGGCCAACTGCACGCGGACGCTGACAAACTGACCGGGTTTGGCGAGGGTTACCGGCGTGTCATCCGCCGGCTCAAGCGTGAAGGTCATGGCCGCGGTTCCCGCCGACTGCTTGGCGACGACGGTCCAGGAACTCCAGGGCTGAGTGTTGGCCTGTTCGGCGTAGAGCCCCGTTTCGATCTTGATAAGGGCGTGGGCCATGAGCCAGTACACCTCGCTCCAGGCAGCAGCGATCTCGCTGGTGATGACGTCGCTGAGCTCATGCGCGATTGCCTCAAACAGGTACTTGTAGACGACGTCGTACTGTTCCGGTGCGATTCCCAGGGAGGCGTGCTTGTGTGCGATGCGCGAAAGCATCACCTCGGGGTAGGTCTCCGGGTGGCGGACCAGGTGCGCAGCGAATCCGGCAACGCTTCCGGCGAGCGCCTGTTGCTGGGAGCCGTTCTTCTGATTGGCCCGGCTGAACAGACCGTCCAGCAGTTCGGGGTGCGCTGCGAAAAGACGCTCATAGAAGTTCTTGGCGATGCCCGGCATGCGCTCTCCAACAAGGGGGAGGGTAGCTTCAATGATGGGAAGGGACTGATCCGAGAGCATCGTTTTCTCCTGCGTAGAAGGGCTTACACAAGAAAAGTAGCATTTCTGATACCAGTTTTTGCAGTAATTTCTACAACACGTAGAAAATTCCTTGAATTTGAGCTGTCAGGCCGACTTACGTGTGTGCAAAGTCACGAAGACCGGGCCCATCTGCTCCGTTCTAGGCAGTTCTGAAATAACGAGGTCATCCAGTTCCGAGTAGAAGGCCTCGCGTGCCCGGCGCAGTGCAGCGCGCAGCGAACAGCGATGGTTCAGCGGGCATCCGCCTGCGGCACTTTCACAGTCGACGACATCGGCACGGTCATCCAGCTGCCTGAGGAGCCAACCCACCGTGGCGTGCCGCCCGGCTTGGCTGAGGGTCACGCCCCCGCTGCGTCCCCGCGTAATGTCAACGAGTCCAAGCGTACGCAGACGCGCGATGGCCTTGCTGACGTGGTTGTAAGGAGTGCCGATGCCGTCCGCGATGTCCCGGGATGTGAGCAGGTCCCCTTCCGGGGCCGCCGACAGCAGCATTACTGCGCGCAGGCATACGTCTGCAAACGCGTTGATCCTCATGCTTTAAGTCTAGGTCAGCTAACAAAATCAATGCACCGCCACCCCATGCTCCGCGGGTCAGGACGGCGGCTGAGAGTTTTCGGGCTTGCCCTTCACCGCGAAGAGAGTGAAAAGGAGCGCAACCAGTGCTGTGACCGTGAGCAACATCAGCCCGATGAAGTAACTGTTGTCCTCGGCGTCGTAGGTGGCGCCCATAATCAATGGCGGAAAGTAGCCGCCCAAACCGCCCGCAGCGCTGACAATCCCTGCAACCGCACCTACCTTCTCCGGCGGAGACAGTACCCCCACCCATGCGAAGACGCCGCCCGCACCGAGACCGAGCGCCGCAGCCATTGCAAGGAAGGTCAGCCCCGCCGGCACCTCGCCGGCCGGCTTGAGGTTCACCACCCAGGCGAGGATGGCAACAGCGGCAAGGGAGGTGAGAACCACTGGTTTCGCCCCGATCCGGTCCGCCAGGATACCGCCCACCGGGCGAGCCAGCACCGCCGCGAGAGCAAAGCCCGCTGTGCGTGTTCCGGCCGCCGTGAGGTCGAACTCATAGATGTCCCGCAGGTAGGTGGGCAAATAGGTCGAAAATGACACGAACCCGCCAAAGACCACGGCGTAGAGGAAACACATCCGCCAGGTCACTCCCAGCCGTGCGGCGCCCAGGAGTTTCGCGGCGACTCCGGTTGACGGGACCGACGGTCTCGCAGGTGCCTCCTGCATGAAAAGCCACACCACGATGGCCGTGGCCACCAGCAGCCCGGCAATGAGAAGGTGCGTGGCAAGATAGCCGATCAGGTCCACGAGCCGCGGTGTGAAGAAGGCAGACAGTGCGGTTCCGCCCATGCCGGCACCGAAGACGCCGGTGGCGAATCCCCGCCTTTCGGGCTCGTACCAGGCGGAGACAAAAGGTATCCCGACGGCGAAGACGGTTCCGGCGATCCCCAGCAGGAACCCTGCCGCAATGAGGAGGAGATAGGAATTGATGGTTCCCCCCAGGGCCACCAGCAGGATCGGCGGGACGGCTGCGAGCAGTACGGCAGTGAACATGACCCTTCCGCCGTAACGGTCCGTGAGGACACCGACCACAATCCGCCCGACCGACCCCACCAGCACGGGCATCGCTACCAGTGCTGCCGTTGCGGAGGGGGCAAGGCCCAGCTGCGCAGTGTACGTGCCGCTGAGTGGTGCAATGACCGTCCACGCGAGGAAACCAACCACTGAGGCGAGCGTTGCCAGCGCCAGGTTGCGGGTCTTCCCCGGTGTATGGGTAGCCGGCGGAGTTGCGCTGGCCGGCGTCTGTGGACCCATCTCTTCCCCTCTGCCTCGTCCTTATCGCCTGCGGTTATCGCGGTCCGGTGTACCGACGGGCGCCCAGCCCCGACGCGAGGGTGAACTGCCCGAACCTCTGCGATCCCTCGACCTGTAGACGATGTAGGGCCGGAACAGGTAATGGAGGGGAGCAGTGAACGCATGCACCAGGCGGGTGAATGGCCAGATGACAAACAGCAGCATGCCCACCAGCGTGTGCAGGTGGAAGGAGAACGGAGCGGCCGCCATGGATGCAATGTCTGGTTGGAAAATGAAGAGGGAACGGAACCAGGGCGCTACCGTCTCACGGTAGTTGTGCCCGTGCCCGCCAAGGAAGACACTCGCCAGCGTGGTCCACAATCCGAAGACGATCGCGGCCGCGAGAACCACGTACATCATCTTGTCATTGCGTGTTGTCGCCATGAAGACAGGGCCTGTCTTACGGCGGCGGTAGATCAGGATCGCGATCCCGCCAAGAGTGCCGATTCCTGCGATCCCCCCGACGAAGAGCGCGTTGAAGTGATAGAAGTCCTGGCTCATCCCCACTGCTTCGGTCCAGGACATGGGAATGACCAGACCAAAGAAGTGGCCGGCCACTACCGCCAGAATGCCGAAGTGAAACAGCGGTGATCCGATCCGCAGCAGCCGGGACTCGTACAGCTGCGAGGAGCGCGTCGTCCAGCCGAACTGGTCATAGCGGTACCTCCAGATGAGCCCGCCGATGAGCACCGCCATTGAGACGTACGGGGCGATTCCCCAGAGCAGGACGTCCATGGTCAACCTTTCGATGAACTCAGGGGGAGCAGGCGCGGATCATACGGATCAAGGCCCACGGATTCCGTCTGCGGCCCTTGTCTGGCCAGCCGCATGACGGCGTTGCGGTCCGCGGGTGACGGGCCGGGCAGGGTGTCGCACACTGCACGCACGAGGTCGGCGTGCGCCAGCTTGTCGTCCTCGAGAGCCAACCGGATCAGTTCGACGCTCGGGCGGAATCCCAGCAACAGATCCCTTCCTGCAGCCGGGTCCACCGTGGCTGCGAACTCGAGGACCATCGGCAGGTAGTCAGGCAGTTCACCGTCCAGGTCCACCAACACCTCGCTGCGCCGGTACACCCGCTTGAATTCGCCCAGCACCTCGCCCCTGCGCCTGGTATCGCCGTCGGTCCAGTAGGACAGATGGAGCGAGTGCCGCCGGCTCAGGTCGAATTCCTGCACATACGTCGCCTGGACGTCGGGCAGTGCAATGGTCTCGAGCTGACGGAGGACGGACTCAAAGGGTGCAAGCGCGCCGTCGTGCTCGGAGAGAGCCGCCCGGATCAGCGGGATCCGGCCGAGCAGCTCCTCATCGGGATAGGACAGGCACCAGGCCGCGGCGAGGTAGGTGACGGCCTCCCTTCCCTCGCGTCCCTCGTGCGTAGACCTCTTCGACGTCCAGCCGCCAAAGAGCTTGCTCATCGCCGTTCCTCCCCATCGGAGTGATCGTATTCCTGCGGATCATCGCGCGGCTGGTCAGGGAACATGCCCTCGGGCACACCATTGCCGTCCCAATTCAGCAGATTGACCCGACCACGCAGCGTCTCCCGACCTCCGGGAGCGTCGGAGGTCTGCCGCTGCTGCAGCGCATTGAACGTTTCCACTGCGACCGGTGTCGGTACGCCGCTGGCCTCCCCGAAGGGGGAGTCCTGCATGCCGGGGCCGCCGTCGAAATCGAGGGAACATCCCAGCTCCTCGAGATCGTGTGCCTGCTCCACGTGGGCTTTCGGAATCACATAGCGTTCGTCGTACTTGGCGATAGCCATCAACCGGTACATCTCATACATCGTTTCGCCCTCCATCCCGACGGAAGCCGGAATGGAATCGTCCGGATCGTTGCCCAGGCTGATGCCGCGCAGATAGGAGCGCATGGCAGCGAGCTTCTTCAACACACCGGTAACCATCTCGGAATCGCCGGCGGTGAAAAGCTCGGCAAGGTACTCAACCGGAATGCGCAACTCGTCGATGGCGCCGAACAGGTTTCCGTGGTCTTCAGCGTCATGCCCTTGGTCGCGCAGCAGGTCAACAATCGGAGAGAGCGGCGGAACGTACCAGACCATTGGCATGGTGCGGTACTCCGGGTGCAGCGGAAGGGCTATCTTGTAGACTTTCGCGAGCGCGTAGACGGGCGAGCGCTGCGCGGCATCGATCCAGTCGTCCGGGATGTCCTGCTCGCGGGCGGTCGCAACCACGGCCGGGTCATTGGGATCCAGCAGCACGTCCAGCTGCGCCTGGTAAAGATCCTTGTCATCCGGAACCGATGCCGCTTCGGTTACTTTGTCTGCGTCATACAGGAACAGGCCCAGATAGCGCAGGCGGCCAACACAAGTCTCCGAGCATACGGTGGGCAGTCCCACCTCGATCCTGGGGTAGCAGAACGTGCACTTCTCCGCCTTCCCTGTCTTGTGGTTGAAGTAGACCTTCTTGTACGGGCAGCCCGTGATGCACTGACGCCACCCGCGGCAGCGGTCCTGGTCAATCAGCACGATTCCGTCTTCCACCCGCTTGTAGATAGCGCCGGAGGGGCAGGAGGCCATACAGGAGGGGTTGAGGCAGTGCTCGCAGATCCGCGGCAGGTAGAACATGAAGGTCTGCTCGAACTCGAACTTGATCTTGTCTGCGGACTCCTTTCGGACTTTCTCGACCATCGGATCCAGATGGCCCATCTCCGTTGTGCCGGCCAGGTTGTCATCCCAGTTGGCGGACCAGGTCACCTTGGTGTCTTCCCCGGTGATGAGCGACTTCGGCCTGGCAACGGGGAAGTCGTCGCCGAGCGGGGCGTCCACGAGGTTCTTGTAGTCATACGTCCAGGGCTCGTAGTAGTCGGCCAGCTCAGGCTGCACGGGACTCGCGAAGAGCCCAAGCATCTTCTTCAGCCGTCCGCCGCCCTTCAGTTTCAGGCGGCCGCGCTTGTTCAACTCCCAACCCCCGCGCCATTTATCCTGGTCCTCGTAACGCCGGGGGTACCCCTGCCCGGGCCGGGTTTCAACATTGTTGAACCAGACATACTCGGTGCCCGCCCGGTTGGTCCAGGCCTGCTTGCAGGTCACCGAGCAGGTGTGACACCCGATGCACTTGTCCAGGTTCATCACCATGCCCATCTGAGCCATGACACGCATCAGTACTTCACCTCCTGTGAACGACGGCGGATCCTCGTAACCATGTCCCGCTGGTTTCCCGTTGGGCCCAGATAGTTGAAGGCGTAGGCGAGCTGGGCGTAGCCGCCGATCATGTGGGTCGGTTTGACCAGCAGCCTGGTCACCGAGTTGTGGATTCCGCCGCGCCGGCCGGTCGCCTCGGACTTCGGTACATCGATCGTCCGTTCCTGTGCGTGGTAGACGAAAACGACGCCGGACGGCATCCGGTGGCTGACGATCGCCCGGCCGACCAGTACGCCGTTGGTGTTGACGCACTCAACCCAGTCGTTGTCCTTCACCTCAATGGAGGCAGCGTCCGCAGGGCTCATCCAGACGGTCGGGCCGCCGCGTGAAAGCGAAAGCATCAGCAGGTTGTCCTGGTACTCCGAGTGGATGGACCATTTCGAGTGGGGGGTGAGGTACCGCACCGTGATTTCTCTGGTGCCGTCGGGGCCCAGCTTCGGCTCACCGAACAGCCGGTTCATGTCGAGCGGCGGCCGGTAGATGGGCAGGGCCTCGCCGACGTCACGCATCCAGTCGTGATCCAGGAAGAAGTGCATGCGTCCCGTCAGTGTGTGCCAGGGCTTCAACCGTTCAACGTTGACGGTGAACGGAGCGTAACGGCGGCCCCCCGTCTCCGAGCCGGACCATTCCGGCGAGGTGATTACAGGAACCGGTCCTGCCTGCGTCTGGGCGAAGGTAATGCGTTTCTCCTCCGACCCCTCCGCCAGGTCCGCCAACTTCACTCCGGTGCGTTTCTCGAGGTCCTTGAAACCCTGGACGGCAAGCTCACCGTTGGTGGTTCCGGAGAACGCCAGTATTGCCTCAGCCATCTTCGAATCGGTGTCGATCGCCGGCCGGCCGTTGCCCGCGCCGCCCTGCATGACCCCGTTTGAGTGCCCCAGCCGGTCAACTTCCCGTTTGACACGGTAAGTGATGTTTTTGACGGTGAAGCCCAGCGTGTCGGCCAGCGGCCCCACGGACGCGAGCTTGTCGGCAATAGCGGTGTAGTCCCGCTCGACAATATGGAAATTGGGCATGTTCTGGCCGGGAACAGCCGGAATGTCCTCCCGGCGCCAATCGCGCACCACACCTCCCGGCTGAGCAACCTGCCCGGGGGTGTCATGCTGCAGCGGCACACTCACCAGGTCTTTGCGCACACCGAGGTGCGTCTTGGCCTGGCGGGAAAACTCCCTGGCCAGCAGGTGGAAGGTCTCAAAATCCGACTTCGATTGCCACGGCGGGTCAATAGCCGGGGTGAAGGCATGGACAAATGGGTGCATGTCGGTGGAGGAGAGATCGTGTTTCTCATACCAGGTTGCGGCAGGGAAGACGATGTCCGAGAGCAGCGTGCTCGACGTCATCCGGAAGTCCGCGGTGACCAATAGGTCCAGCTTCCCCTGCGGCGCTTCCTCATGCCACGTGACGTCCTCGGGAAGCTGGCCGCTGGAATGGTCCTCGCCCATCACGTTGTTGTGGGTCCCGAGCAGGTTGCGGAGAAAGTACTCGTTTCCCTTTGCCGAGCTTCCGAACAGATTGGACCGCCAGAGCATCAGGGTGCGCGGCCAGTTTTTCGGGGAGTCGACGTCCTCAATGGCCGGATTGAGCTTGCGGCTTTTCAACTGATCCGCAATGTACGACGGCGCGTCGGCCACCTCACCGCGATCCACCGCGTCCTGGGCTTCCTCGGCCAGATCCAGCGGGTTCCGGTCGAACTGCGGGTAGAAGGGCATCCAGCCGAGCCGGTTGGACTGCGCCAGGGCATCGGCGGTGTGCATGCCGTCGAGGTTTCCGGTGGACAGCGGTGACTTCAGCGCGTCAGCGGAGTAGCCGTCCTGGCGCCACTGGTCAGTGTGCATGTACCAGTAACCCGTGCCGATCATGGTGCGCGGCGGCCGGGACCAATCCAACGCGTTGGCCAATGAGATCCACCCGGTGATCGGCCTGCATTTCTCCTGGCCGACGTAGTGGGCCCAACCGCCGCCGTTGCGGCCCATGCACCCGGTGAGCATCAGAAGCGACAACACTGCCCGGTAGGTTGCATCCCCGTGGAACCACTGGCAGATTCCCGCACCCATGATGATCATCGAGCGGCCGTTGGACTGCTCGGCATTGCGGGCGAACTCGCGCGCCACCCGGATGCAGGCCTGCGCGGGGACGCTCGTGATCTCCTCCTGCCACGCTGGCGTGTAGGGAGTAGCAGCATCGTCGTAACTGCCGGCCCACTCCCCCGGCAGCCCCTCGCGGCCAACACCGTACTGGGCAAGCATGAGGTCGAACACCGTGGTGACGAGGTGCCCTTCGACCTCCCGAACGGGAACGCCGCGGCGCTGGACTCCTGCCTCACCGGACGGGTCATCGAAGCGCGGCATGAGGATCTCGGCGCTGCCGGCACCGGACGTTTCCAGCATGGACAGCGCGGGGTCAACCTCTCCTAGGTCGAGGTTCCACTTACCCATGCCGTCGTCGTTGTAGCGGTGTCCCATCGTGCCGTTGGGGACGGCGACCCGGCCGGTCTTCTGGTCGAACAGGACCGTCTTGAACGCATCATCCTCGCCCGGAGCATGTGAGCTCAGATCCGCGGCGGTGAGGAATTTGGTCGGGACCAGTGCGCCGCCGTCGTGCTGTTCCAACCGGACAAGGAATGGCAGGTCCGTGAACTGGCGGACGTAGTTGCGGAAGAACGGGACCTCCCTGTCCACGAAGAACTCCTTGAGCATCACGTGGCCCATGCCCATTGCCAGCGCGGCGTCCGTGCCTGCCTGGGCAGGCAGCCACTCGTCGGCGAACTTGGTGTTGTCCGCGTAGTCGGGGCTCACCGAGACCACCTTGGTTCCGCGGTAACGCACCTCCGTCATCCAGTGCGCGTCCGGCGTACGGGTCACAGGTACGTTCGAGCCCCACATCATCAGGTAGGTCGCGTCCCACCAGTCGCCCGACTCCGGAACATCCGTCTGGTCACCGAACACCTGCGGGCTGGCCACCGGCAGGTCCGCGTACCAGTCGTAGAAGGACGTCATCACTCCGCCGATGAGCTGGATGAAGCGGTTACCCGCGGCGTGGGACACCATGGACATCGCGGGAATCGGCGAGAAGCCGGCCACCCGGTCCGGTCCGTGGGCTTTGATGGTGTGGACGTGCGCCGCCGCGGCGATCTCGATTGCTTCCTGCCAGGGAATCCGGACGAGGCCGCCCTTGCCGCGGGCCTGCTGGTAGCGCCGCCGCCGATCGGGATCGTTCACAATGTCTGCCCATGCCAGCACGGGGTCCTTCAGCCGGGCTTTTGCCTCCCGGTACATCTCAATGAGCACACCGCGTCCGTACGGGTAGCGGACCCGGGTTGGGGAATAGGTGTACCAGGAAAAGGCCGCTCCGCGGGGACAGCCGCGCGGTTCATATTCCGGGCTGTCGGGACCTACGGAAGGGTAATCGGTCTGCTGCGATTCCCAGGTGATGATGCCGTCCTTGACGTACACCTTCCAGGAGCACGAGCCCGTGCAATTGACCCCGTGCGTGGAGCGGACCACTTTGTCATGGCTCCAGCGGTCCCGGTAGAAGATGTCGCCGCTTCTTCCGCCTTCCCTGAAAACCGCCCGGCCGTCATCGGTTTCTTCCCACTTGCTGAAGAAACGCCCCAGCTTCAACAACGCGTCAGAGGCCGAACCATCAAGCCCCGCACGAACAGGTCCCTGTGCCATAAAACCAACCTAGGCTAGGCAAGTATTACTGACCAGCGTTTCTCAGCTGTTTGGAATAAGTCAACGTAAATGTGTGGTTTTGGCGGGCAACGAGTTCGATCGGGCGCATCAACATCGGGCGCATCAGTGACGTCCGGTGGAACTACGCAGCGCACCGTACATAATGGAAACCATGAGCGCCGAGACCGAACAATTCGTTGGACACATCGCCAGCCTGGGCACCACATCGGGAGTGCGCATCGTCATCGGCATGTGGGGCGCGTCCCCGTACGGTGCATTCACCGACGTGATGGTGCAGAGCGCCGAGGGAACGCGCACGCTGCTCGCTCCGACGTCGGCCGTCGCCGACTACGTGTCCGGAGCCTATTCCTTCGACATTGTGCGCACCGTTCCGCTGACGGTCAGCATGGGAGAGGATTCGCTCGCCCTCGATGCCGGCCCACTCAGTATCCGCGCGGAACTGGGTGAGTCAACCGTCGTCGGGCGTGTGCTCGGCCTGATTCCTACCATGATCGCCACGCATCCGCGCTGGCTGACTGCCATCAATCCCATCTCCAAAATCATCATGCCCGGCGTGCGCACAGCAGGTACCACGAAGGACGGCCGCCGGCAGTTCTACGGCGTTACCGGCGCCCGGGTCATCACCGCCGCAACGGCGTCGTGGGCGGGCGATCCACTCGGCGAGCTCACGAGCGTGCGTCCCCGCGTGCGGTTCGGGTTCAGCTCGGTGCCGAAGAAGCCGCAGGTGGTGGACGTAACGACGACGGTGCTGCCGCTCACCGAATCAACGGCAGTTTCCGATACCTGACGCCGCTAGGCAGCTTCTGCCGCCACTTTGCTGCCGGGTGTGTTGCGTCCGCGCAACGAGAGGCCCGCGGTCTCGGGAGTCTTGATGAGCGCGAGAGCTCCGATCACGCACGCGCCCATCATGTACATGGCCGGGACCAGATTGTTCCCGGTGCTTTCCACGAGTGCTCCGTTGACCACCGGGGCTGTTCCGCCGAACAGGGCAGTGGCGACGTTGTAGGTAATGGCAAAGCCGGCAAACCGTACGTGGGTGGGAAACAGGGATGGGAACATCGCCGAAATGGTCGCAAGCTGCGGCAGGTAGAGGAGTCCGAGGACCGCAAACGCCAGCAGTGCAAATCCGAACCCCAATCCCATGAGCATGTACATCGGCACTGCCAGGACAAACAGCCCGATCAGAGAGAACCACCACAGAGGCTTGCGTCCGACCCGGTCGGACAGTGCTCCAAAAAAGGGGATCAAGGCCATCAACACGACTTGTCCGATGAGCAGCAGGGTAAAAGTGGCGTCCGCGTCCATGTCGATCGTGACCTGAAGGTAGGTAGGCATGTACTGCAGGAACGTGTAGTTCACTACGTTGAGGGCGATTACGAGCCCTGACATCGAGAGGATCGGACGCCAGTACTTGGTCAGCAGGTCCTTCAGCGCCACCCCGGCTTTGGATTCGGTTTCGCCCTTCGACTCCGCCTCCCGGAAGACGGGAGTGTCCTCGAGCTTCTTGCGAAGGTACCAACCAACCGCTCCAATGGGACCCGCGATGAGGAACGGAATGCGCCAGCCCCAGTCGGCCATGGCGTCGGCGCCGATGATCAATTGGCACAACAGAGCGACCAGGCTGCCCAAGGCAAACCCCGCGAGCGTGCCGAACTCCAGGAAGCTGCCGTAGAAACCGCGTTTCCTGTCCGGGGAGTATTCAGCCATGAAGGTCGCCGCGCCACCATACTCACCGCCGGCAGAGAAGCCCTGAATCAACCTCAGCAGAACCAGCAGCGCCGGAGCGAGGAAGCCGGCGGCGTCATACGTTGGCAGCAGACCGATGCAGAAAGTGGAACCCGCCATCAACAGGATGGTCATCGCCAGCACGGACTTCCGTCCGATCTTGTCACCCAACGGACCCCAGAAGAACCCGCCGAATGGCCGCACCAGAAATGAGACGGCGAAGGTTCCCAGCGCCCAGACCGTTGCCTGGTCTCCCGGGAAGAAAATGGAACTGATGTACACCACCATCAGTCCGTAGATGCTGTAGTCGAACCACTCGACACCATTGCCGATCGCGGAGGCGCCGATCGCCTTCCGAAGTGTCCGTTTCCCTTCGGGAGTTTCGGAATCCGGAGTGGCGAATTCCCCTGCGTCCGTTGTGGGAGGTCCGGTTGTTCTCTCCTGCTCAGCCATGCGTCTCCTTCGTGTGGAGGCGCCCACGGCGCCCATGGGTCTCACAACGAAACTATGAGTTCGGCTGCGGGAGTGTCAAAGGGCGCCCACCACCAACGGAACTTTCGGGCAGGTCCGGCGACTTGCCGACGTCGTCAGCTCACCAGACCTGCGCAAAAGTTCCTGTTCAAGGAGCGACAGTTACGAACCGGAAAGCTTCTCGCTTGCCTCCGGGTCCGATTCGCGCAGGAACTTCGCAATGCGCTCCGCCTCATCGATCTCACCGATCGAGGCCGCCGCACGGCCGAGCGCGTTCAGCGCGCGCAGGAAGCCGCGGTTCGGCTCATGCGAGTACGGCACCGGACCCGCTCCGCGCCACCCGTTCCGGCGGAGCGCATCCAGCCCGCGGTGGTAGCCGGTGCGTGCGTAGGCGTAGGACTCGATGGTGCGTCCGTCGCCATACGCCTCGTCGGCGAGGATGGCCCACAATAACGACGACGTCGGGTGCTTGGCTGCCAGATCGACAGCCTCGTCCCCTGCCGCCAGACGGGACACAACATCCGGCTCCTCGGGAAGGAGCGTAGGCTCCGGGCCCAGGAGGTTCTTGCGGAACTCGTCCGACATCAGAGCTTCTTGCCCGCTGATCCAAGCGACTTGGCGGCCTCGACAACGCGGGCTGCCAGGCCGGCTTCCGCGGACGCACCCCAGACGCGCGGATCATAGGTCTTCTTGTTGCCCACCTCGCCGTCGACCTTCAGGACGCCGTCATAGTTCCTGAACATATGGTCCGCCACCGGGCGGGTGAAGGCGTACTGCGTATCCGTGTCGATGTTCATCTTGATCACGCCGTAGGAAACGGCGTCAGCGATCTCCTGGTCCGAGGAGCCGGAACCACCGTGGAACACGAGGTCGAACGGCTTGTCCTTTCCGATCTTCGAACCCACCTGCTCCTGAATGTCCTTCAGGATTTCGGGGCGCAGCTTCACACCGCCCGGCTTGTAGACTCCGTGAACGTTTCCGAAGGTCAGCGCAGTGATGTAACGGCCGTGCTCGCCGGCTCCGAGGGCGTCAATGGTTGCCATTGCGTCTTCCACCGTGGTGTAGAGCTTGTCATTGATCGCGTTTTCGACTCCGTCTTCCTCACCGCCGACGGTGCCGATCTCGACTTCGAGAATGATCTTCGCCGCGGCGGCGCGGGGCAGGATCTCCTTGGCGATCCGCAGGTTTTCCTCGAGCGTCTCGGCCGAGCCATCCCACATATGGGACTGGAAAAGCGGGTTTTCACCGCGCTTGACTGCTTCCTCCGATGCGGCCAGCAGCGGCAGCACGAAGTCGTCGAGCTTGTCCTTCGGGCAGTGGTCCGTGTGCAGCGCAATGTTGACGTCATAGCTCTTGGCGACCTCGCGCGCAAAGGCTGCGAAACCGAGGGAGCCGGCAACCATGTTCTTGACGGAGGCGCCGGACCAGTAGGCTGCACCGCCCGTGGAAACCTGGATGATGCCGTCAGAGCCAGCTTCGGCGAAACCCCGAATGGCCGCATTCAGCGTCTGGGAGGACGTTACGTTCACCGCCGGGTAGGCGAAGCCGCCGGCCTTGGCGCGGTCGATCATCTCGGCGTAACTGTCCGGTGTGGCGATGGGCATGGCAACTCCTCGTATGGTTTTTCGGGCACTCAAGGCTCACGCAGGTGAAGCCTCGCTTCTGTCCCATCCTAACGAGGGCGCTAATTGCGCGGAAACCTTACGGCGCGAGTGATGAATTGGGTTCGAGTGCATCCTTGAGCCGTGCAAGGCCGTCGCGGATCCGGGCTTTCACCGTGCCGAGAGGGGTTCCCAACACTTCCGCCACCTGCGCGTAGGTGAGCCCCTTGTAGTACGCCATCTCGATTGCCTGCCTCTGCTTCTCGGTCAGCACACCGAAGGCAGCCTTCACCGCCTGCGACTCGTCCTGCGCCAGAACCGATTCCATGACGCAGTCAAAAGGCGTCAGCACCTCGGCAGTGGACCACCGGTTGAACCTGTTCCGATGAGCCTGCTCCGACCGGATCCTGTCCACTGCACGACGATGCGCGAGGGTCATGAGCCACGCGATGGGTGATCCGAGTGCCGGTGAGAATTCCGGCGCCTTGTTCCATACCTGAAGGAAAACCTCCTGGGTCACTTCCTCCGACATCGTGGGGTCTACGACGATCCTCCGAACCAGCCCGAAGATCCGCGCGCTCGTGACCCGGTAAAGGGCGGTGAATGCACGTTCGTTACCCAACCCCACCTGCATGAGGAGAGAGGCGAGGTCCGGCTCCGGCATCTCACTCAGCGAAGGAAGCCTCTCCGCGACGGTCACCGACATGAGACAACCTGACGTGAGATCCGGGGCGGTCTGTTGATTCTCATCGTCATCGCGGTTGTTCCTTCTGATAGTTAGCCTCCTAGCAGTTCTACACCCATTTCCCTAGGAAAACTAGCTACATGGCAAGCGTCCTGCAAGGCGCGCTAACAAAATGCTAGGCTGACGGACATGAGCACTCTTCCGCAGGCTGTTCCCGTCACCGCGGGAACCGTAACTGACCGGTTGGATCCGGGTATCTCAGTGCTCAACGCCTTACGGGACTACCGTGCCTCCGAAACCGCCATGCGCCGACGCACTCGCTCCTCCACTGGTATGGGCGAAACCGACTTCCTTGCGCTGCGCTACCTGCTTGAGGCGCAGCATGATCATCGCGAAGTCAGCCCCAAGGAACTCGCTGTTCGGCTGGGGATCTCCTCTGCCTCCACCACGAGCCTCATCGACAGGCTGGCCCGGACAGGGCACGTGCGGCGCAAACCGCACCCCAGCGACCGCCGGGCACTGGTCCTGGAGGCGAGCGCAGAGCCGGATTGCGACGCCCGGCGGACCATGAGCAATACGCACCAGCGGATGATGGATGTCGCTCAGACGCTCCCACCGGGGGATGCGGCCGTCGTCGTTGATTTCCTTGTCCGGTTGCGCGAGGCCGTGGACGGGATCGACGCGGACCAGCAGGGCTGACTACTGCGGAATGGTGTGTTGCCCAAAGACGTGGCGCCGCACCCAACCGTGCATGGCGATGGCCGCTGCTGCTGATGCGTTGATCGAACGGGTGGAACCGAACTGGGCGATGGACAGCGTGGCATCGGCTGCGGCATGGACTTCCGGAGTGAGGCCCGGGCCCTCCTGCCCGAACACGAGCACGCAATCGCGCGGCAATTCATACGTTTCCAACGGCACGGAATCGGGGAAATTATCGATGCCGATCACACGTAGCCCGGCTGCCTGCGCCCACTCGACAAACTCCTCAACCGTGGGATGGTGCCGAACGTGCTGGTAGCGGTCGGTGACCATGGCTCCGCGGCGGTTCCACCGTCGTCGTCCGATGATGTGCACTTCACGCGCCAGGAATGCGTTGGCCGTGCGGACCACTGAGCCGATATTCAGGTCATGCTGCCAGTTCTCGATGGCCACGTGGAAGTTATGGCGCTTGGAATCGAGGTCGGCAACGATGGCCTCATGCTGCCAGTAGCGGTATTCATCAACTACGTTCCGGGTATCCCCGTGTGCCAGCAACTCCGGGTCCCAGTGCGGACCAGAGGGCCACACGCCCTCCCAGGGACCCACGCCCACGGTTGCCGGAGCGTTTTCCACAGTTTCTTCCACCCCCCAAGACTAGAGTGAAAGACTGATGCCGGGTTTATGTCCCCTCCAACTTCGTCACGGAAGAAGCAAATGCGCGAAAACGAACACATCGAGTGCTGGCTGACTGATATGGATGGCGTCCTGGTTCACGAGAATCAGGCCATCCCAGGAGCTGCGGAGCTGATTGACCGGTGGGTGGCAACCTCCCGCCGCTTCCTCGTTCTGACAAACAACTCGATCTACACCCCGCGTGACCTGGCTGCGCGGCTGAAGGCCTCCGGGCTCGAGGTTCCGGAGGAAAACCTGTGGACTTCGGCGCTCGCCACAGCGCAGTTCCTGCGCGATCAGCTGCCCGGCGGCCGAGCTTATGTGATCGGTGAAGCCGGACTGACGACGGCGCTGCACGAGGCCGGCTTTGTCCTCACCGACCAGAATCCGGACTATGTGGTGCTCGGCGAAACGCGAACCTACTCGTTCGAAGCGATCACAAAGGCCATTCGCCTGATCCTGGACGGCGCCCGGTTCATTGCCACCAACCCGGACACCACCGGCCCCTCCAAGGAGGGCCCGCTTCCCGCCACCGGGGCAATAGCGGCGCTCATCACAGCGGCAACCAACCGCGAGCCGTACATCGTGGGCAAGCCGAACCCGATGATGTTCCGCTCGGCAATGAACCAGATCGACGCGCATTCGGAGACCACCGCCATGGTGGGTGACCGCATGGACACAGACATCATCGCGGGCATGGAGGCCGGTCTCCATACTGTCCTGGTGCTTACCGGCATCACCAAGCGGGAAGACGTCGATGCCTACCCGTTCCGGCCGGCGCAGATCGTGGACTCCGTGCAGGACCTCATCGAGCAGGTCTGATGCCCGGCATCCTCAACCTGCGGGACATCGCCGCCTAGCTCTGGGCTGCATTCCGCGCAAGTGCGAGGTCTGCCACCGTTCTGAAGCGACTATAGGCAGGTTGGCGCCGGTTCTGCACGAAACTAGGAGATGCTCTTCACTGCTCCACCGGTGGGAATCGGAAGGAATTCCTGCTGCAGTTCGCGCACCACAGCCTGGTAAATCAGCGGGTTCCACTGCGGGCTGGCGTGGGGCGGGAGAGCACCCTCGGTAATGAGGTCCGCTGAAACCAAGCTGTCCGGGAAGGCCGCCGCCCAGCCGGGACGCGCCGTCGCGTAATCCACCGTGCCGTCATTCGGGTTGCCGATGAACGCCAGTTCGGTGCTGCTGCCCAGACTGAACCGGGCAACGTTGTAATGAAAGATGTACGACGCCTGGGACTGGATCAGCACACTGGACGGAGCCAACGGTGAGAGCTGCTCAAGGGTCTGATCGACGATCTGCGACCAGGTGCGCTCGTTCTTGTGCACAATGCGCTCAGCCAGCTCGTAACTACCGCGAAGAACGGTGGGAACACGGTAACCGGCCTCGTAAAGGTAGACAACGCCGTCGAACATTGCCTGGTCGATCACGTCAAACCGGTCATGCGGGCTCGAATCCAGCAGGATGAACCGGACGTCGATACCCACCTCACGAAGCCGGGAAGCAACCTCCACGGCCACCATTCCCCCGAAGCTGTGCCCGTAGAAATACAGGGTGTCAATCTGCTGGGTGCGGATGTAGCGCCGCAGGGAGCCGACGATGGTGGAGATATCCAGGCCCCGGTTGGAGTAGCCCATGACGGCCAACCGTGCCCGCCGGCTGAGCACCGGCCGGAGCGAGTTCATGATCCAGACACCTTCTTCCCAGCTCGTCTTGTATCCCGGGAACAGGATCCAGCGAGCGTTGGGGAAGGTGGCGTCTGCGTACTCATCCTCCACAGGGATAATGGTGAATTCTTCGCGGGCTTCCTGGATCTGGCGCGTAACGAACAGGTCCGTGGCCAGGGCCAGCCCAAGAGCGGAGCCGGTAAGGAAGCGCCGGCGCGACATGCCTTTCAGGCCATGCGCATAGGTGAGGAGCCGCTCCGGATCGTTGGTCATGGGTTGGCCATTACTCCAGACCGAGTTCGTCCTTGCTGAACGCGAAGAGGTAGGGCACGCCCGCTTCGGATTCGATCCGCTCCTTCGAACCGGTATCGCGGTCCACGATGACCGCGACTGCCACTACATTCCCGCCGGCCTTCCGCACGCCCTCCACTGCGGTGAGCGCGGATCCGCCGGTAGTGGAGGTGTCCTCAAGAACGACGACGTCGCGACCTGCTACATCCGGGCCCTCGACCTGGCGGCCCATTCCGTATGTCTTCTGCGCCTTGCGCACCACGAAGGCGTCAATAGCGCGTCCGTCCCGGGTGGCGGCGTGCATCAGCGCTGTTCCCACCGGGTCCGCCCCCATTGTCAGGCCGCCCGCGCTCTGGAAGGTGATGCCGGCGTCGTCGAGCAGGCCCAGCATGACCTCTCCCACCAGCGCCGACGCTTCATGATGCAGCGTCACCCGGCGGAGGTCGATGTAGTAGTCCGCCTCCTTGCCGCTGGAAAGTGTGACCTTCCCCCGCACCACCGCCAGTTCCAAAATGAGATCGCGGAGTCGGTCACGGGCGGTGGGGATATCGGTCATGGGAATCAGTTTAGACGGGGCGACGGTTGCACATTTCAGCTCAGCGCATCATTCCGGTGACGATTGCGTGGGCGTTTGCCGGGTAAAACCTGCCACCCTGCTGTACAGGCTTTCCCAAGCCCGACGACGACGAAAGCCGGGCAGGTGCCTCTGTGGGAGACATCTACCCGGCTTTCACCGGACGGCTCGACTGGGAGCGTCGGTCCGCTCTACGGCTCTACTGGAGCAGTTCCCGCTAGAAGCGGAGCGCACGCAGGTAGTCGTAGCCCACCTCTGCCGTCTGCAGGGGCGTGACGTCCGGCTGGTCGTTCTCGACGATGTATTCCTTCGGTGTGTGGGCTCGGAAGATACGCGCGAAGTCGATGGTTCCGGTTCCGAGGTCGGCGAATCCGCCCGCAGTATCCCGATCCTTCACGTGATACTGCAGAACCTTCTGCGGCGCCTGCTGAATGGTGTCGATGGCGAACTGAACGGGATCTTTCGCGCCCACGCCAACACCGCCGGTGACAGCCCAGTACAGGTCTACCTCCAGGTGGACCAGTTTGGGATCAAGGCGGCTGGTGAAGATGTCCCATGGGGTCTCTCCGCCGCCGACGTCGGTCGTAAACTCGTGGGCGTGATTGTGGTAACCGTACTTGAGCCCGGCTGCGCGGGCAGCTGCGGCCTCCACGTTCATCTGGTCCGCCCAGCGGCGCCAGTCATCCCCGGAGGTTGAAGCCAGATACGGCACGTTGATGTGCGTCTGGCCGAGGGTGACGGCGTTCGCGATCTTCGCCTCCAGTGCGGCCGGCGAGGAACTGATGCCGTCGTGGCTCGACGATGGGGTGATGCCAAGCGAATCAAGGGTTGAGCGCATCGATTCAGCGGTGCGTCCGTAGAGGCCGGCAAGCTCAACCTTGGTGTAGCCGAAGTCAGCAAGGCTCGCCAGAGTTGCATCCACTCCCTCGCCGCGCATGATGTCGCGCAGCGTGTACAGCTGGATGCTGATGAGTCCGGGAGGCACCGGCCGGCCCTTCCTGCCACCGGGAGCGGCGATGGCAGCAGTCCCGCCAACGCCGGCCAGACCCATTCCTACACCGACCGCTGCGGCTCCCCTCAGGAAGCTGCGCCGGTCAACCCCCTTCTCTTCCAATGAACGACGAAGGGCGCCTGGGGCATTGAATCCAAAGCACATATGTTTGCCTTTCCTGGCACTGGATGCGTTCCGCCGCCGACCTTGGTGGGGAAGCATGTGAAGCTGCGGTGCAGCAATTGGTTACGGGGCTCACGGCAGGAACCGAAGCAGCCGGGCAGCAGCGCTACCCACGGTTGGTTGCCTCACCCACAGCGTCCTCGCCGTGCGCTCAACACACCACCGTTGCTGTCAATCGGTGCCAGACGCGATAGTGGCAGGAAGTCATGGTGCTGATGTAATCCGAGCTTTCACAACCACAACTTCCCCGATTTCAAGAGCAATTGCACCTGAAATCCAGGCAGGAACGTGTTGACCCTCCCGCCTGGCCAGCCGGCGGCGACGCTTACCGGGAAGGTCAGTGCCGCCGTCGTTCGGGCTTGTGGTCTGACCCTAATTCGGGGTTTTGTTGTCTGTCAAGCAAAAGTCGGAAGGGTGTCAGAAGAAGTCGGCGGCTAGCCCGCCATCGAGTCAGACAGGCCCAGGACCATGGCATCGATGCGCTGTGGGGACATGGCATGGTGGATGGCCAGCATGCTGGCGCCGAGCACGCCGGCATCGAGGCCGGAACTTGACTGCACAATCTGCAGGTGCTGGGTAGCCAGGGGGATAGTTCGGGAGTAGACCACTTCGCGGATGCCCGCGATGAAGTGCTCGCCAGTGAGTGCCATCGAGCCGCCGATGACAATGACGGACGGATTGATGAGGCTGACACAGGCAGAGAGCACCTCACCTACATCCCTGCCGGCCTGGCGCACGGCATGCACGGCTTCGGTGGTTCCCGCGCCAACCAGCCGAACCACATCCTCGCTGGTAGTGGCTTCCAGTCCGAGGGCGCGCAATTTCGACGCGACGGCCGGCCCGGATGCCACTGCTTCCAGGCAGTCCTTGTTCCCGCAGTGGCAGGGCACTCCACCGCCGTTGTGCACGCGGATATGGCCGATGTCCCCGGCGACGCCGTCTGCACCGCGCTGCAGCATACCGCTGGAGACGATGCCCGAGCCGATGCCGGTGGCGACCTTGACGAAGATGAGGTTGTCTACTGTGGGCCAGGCGACGTTGCGCTCACCGAGCGCCATGATGTTCACATCGTTGTCTACGAGGACCGGCACGTGGAAGTGGGCCTGCAGGTGGCCCGGCACGTCGAAACCGTTCCATCCGGGCATGATCGGCGGGTTGATCGGCCTGCCGGTCCGGTGCTCCACCGGGCCGGGCACGCCGATGCCGATGGCCAGCAGGTCTTTGACGGCCCGCCCTGATTGCTCGAGCAACTCGGTGCCCAACTCCACAACTGCCTGCAACACAACATCGGGGCCCTGCGTGACTTCGATGGCCCGCGAAGCTTCATGCAGGCGGTGGCCCGTCAGGTCCGTAACCGCGACGTGCAGATGCGAAGCGCCAATGTCCACACCGAGTACTACCTTGCTGCCGGCCTTCAACGCGATACGTGAGGAGGGACGCCCGCCGGTCGAAACCGCATCATCCACGAAACCAACAAGACCGAGTTCCATGAGCGCCTCGATGCGCAGCGTGATGGTGGAACGGGCAAGGCCCATTTGCTCGGCGAGCTCGGTCCGCGTACGCGGACGGCCATCGCGCAGGATCTGGAACAACTCGCTCGCGCCGGATGAACCAAGGCCATTGAAGCTACTTATGTCACTCATCGACTAATTACAGCACACCTTTCGACGAAACAGAGGGTTGGAAGCGGGCTCGGTGGGCACCCGGAAGAAAGGGCGCGTGCACGCGCTTCAACCGCTTCCACCGCCGTCGAAATGATCGAATGCCACGCAATCCGCGTTACTGCCCGCAATTTCGCCTTATCGGTCACGCTGGGTTGCGCGAATATATCGAAGGAACCACTACATCCGTTGGTCATCGTCATTAGTCGTGTTAGGTTCTTTGTGACCGGCGTCTCTCCACAGGTCTCCCAGCAGGAGGGAACCTCCGGCACAGCTACGACGCAGCATCACTTCAAGGAGGAAGCTTTGATCAAGGACACCCGTACCGGCAGCACCCGCTCACACCGGGGGGCTATTCGCAGGCTGGCAGGCGCCGCTTCACTTGCCATCGCGGCGACCGCTCTATTGACCGGGCCCGCTGCTGCGGCTCCCGCGTCCAGCAATGCAAACCCGGCAGCCGACTGCGCAGGCAAGAGCATTCCGGCCAGCAAGATTTCGTTCCAGCTCTACAGTTACGCGGGCTGGCAGGGGGAGATCGGTACCGAGGCCGTCCTCGCCGAGCTGGCTGAGATCGGCTACAAGAACGTGGAGCCGTTCGGCGGTTCCTATGAAGGACGAAGCGCGGAGGAGTTCCGTGCACTGCTCAAGGAATACAAGCTCAAGGCTCCGTCGGCGCACGGAAGCACAGCTGAAGCGACCTTCGACCAGACCCTTGCGTACGCCAAGACCATCGGCCAGAAGTACACGGGATCCGGCGGCTGGGCCGCACCCGGTATCAACAGGGATGGAAGCAGCACCTACGCAGACGTGCTGGCCACCGCCGAGGCAATGAACCATCTCGGCCAGCTCTCCGTCGAGGCCGGCACCGGCAAGCACTTCGGGCATAACCACTGGTGGGAGTTCACCACGCTGGTTACCAACCCGGAGACCGGCGAGCAGACAACCGCCTATGAAGTGCTCCTGGCGAACACCGACCCGCGTTACGTGGCCTTCCAGCTGGACGTGTACTGGGCATCTGACGCGGGGGTCGACGTCGTCGACCTGCTTGAGCGCCACGGTGACCGCATTGAACTGCTGCACATCAAGGACGGCGCCCTGCCGGCCGACACCCTCGGTTTCGAGAGCTTTCCCCTGCTGACCGACGTCGGAGAAGGGGACATTGACTGGGCGCCCATTCTCGACGCCGCGCAGGGCCACGTGAAGTACTACGTCATTGAACGCGACGGCGCCCCGGCGACGGCGGAGTTCGCCGAGGACAGCTTCAACTTCCTCACCTGCTACTCCTACTGACGCGCAAGCTCTCCGGGTGGTCCTGAACAGGTCCGCCCGGAGGGCCTCAGCGCTGCCGAACTTTCGAAAGGAACACCGAATTGGGTACATCAGCCGAAGGCACTCAGGGCGAGGCCGAAAGGTCAGAATCAACCGCTCATGCCTATGGCAGGAACGGCATCTGGCTCATCGGTGCGCGCGGATCCGTGGCCACCACTGCCACGGTGGGACTCGCTGCCATCTCTTCGGGCCTTGCCCCCGCCACGGGCTGCGTCACGGACCAGCACTCCTTCAATGCGGCGCTGCTTCCCGATTTCACCGACCTCGTGGTGGGCGGACACGACATCAGCGGCGTCTGCATGACCAAGCGTGCCGAGGCACTCGTTGATTCGGGAATGCTGCCGTCTCATCTGCTCGAATCCGTCCGCTCACAGCTCGGTGAGGCGGACCAGCGCGTGCGGCCGGGTTACGACCCCGCACAGAAGTCCGAGTCACAGGAAAAGGTGGCCCAGCGGCTCGCGCAGGACATCACCGACTTCAAGCAGGCCAATAACCTGGACCGCGTCGTCGTTCTTGATGTCGCTTCCACCGAGGCGCCCGTTGAACCGATCGCCGAGTTCTTCAACGTAGACCTGCTTCTCGCCGCCCTGAAGGATCCGGCCCGCCGCGTGTTGCCGCCGAGCTCGGTGGGCGCCTACGCAGCTATCCTGGCCGGTTCCCCCTATGTGTGTTTCACACCTTCCACGGCTCTCACCATCCCAGCGCTGCGTGAGCTCGCCGCCCGGCATCAGGTGCCGTCCGCCGGCCAGGACGGCAAGACCGGCCAGACCTGGCTGCGGTCAGTCCTCGCTCCGGCTTTCGCAGCACGTGGGCTCCGCGTTCTGTCCTGGGCCGGCACCAACCTGCTCGGCGGTGGGGACGGCGCAACCCTCGCCGATCCGCAGGCCGTCTCAGGCAAGCTTCAGTCCAAGAACCGCGGCCTGCAGGAGCTGACGGGGTGTGCGGTCACTCCACTTCACATTGACAATGTCCAGGATCTCGGTGAAACGAAGGTGGCGTGGGACCACATCAACGTTGAGGGTTTCCTAGGATCGCGCCTGACCCTGCAAACCACCTGGAGCGCCTACGATTCCATGCTCGCCGCTCCCATGGTGCTCGACCTCGCGCGGCTGATGGCCCTCGCCCACGCTGCGGGAGAGGAAGGCCATGTCGAGGCACTGGGGTTTTTCTTCAAGGATCCCTGGGGCAGCGACGAGCACTCGTTCGCCAACCAGACCCGCAACCTCGTGGAGTGGGCGGAGACGGCAAGTGCCCGGCTGACGGCCGGCGGCGGGAGCTCAGAGCAGCCGTGAGCGTCAACGACTACCTTGAGCTCGTGCGCGCGCCGGCCGTGCTGACGGTACTTGGCGACACTCTCGCGGGCGGATCTGCCGCCGGGCACGCACTGGGCGGCCGCCGGATGGCTCTCCCTTTGGCGAGCGCGTGCCTTTACGCCGGCGGCATGGCACTCAACGACTACGCCGACCGCACAGTCGATGCCCGCGAGCGCCCCGAGCGCCCCATTCCGTCCGGGAGGATCAGCGCACGCAGCGCTCTTGCTGCCGCCGCGGGTTTGACCGTCGCCGGGCTGGGCCTCAGTGCGGTCGGCGGAGGCAGGCCGGCGCTGGCGGTGGGAGTTCCGCTCGCAGCCTCCATCTGGACTTATGACCTGATCGCCAAGAATCATGCCGTCCCCGGCGCGCTCACCATGGGCGCCTGCCGTGCCCTTGACGTCCTCATGGGTGCCGGTTTCGGGCACCTGCGCCTCGCCCTGAGTGCGGCGGCCATCATGGGCGGCCACACGGTCGGGGTCACCGTCCTCTCCCGCGGGGAAGTCCACGGAACAACGACGACGACGGCTTCCGGCGTCGCTGCCGGCACCGCCCTGCTTGCCAGTGCAGTAGTGGGCGGCACTCTGCAATCCGGTGGCAAAGAGTCCCGCAACCAAATCCTTGCCCTGCTTGCCGCTACAGCTGCCTACGCCGGCCGGTGCGCCCCGGCGCAGGTGCGCGCTGCCCGCAACCCGGTGGCAACAAATGCACTCGACGCCACTAAAGCGGGCATTCGCGCAATGGTGCCGCTGCAGGCAGCGCTCACGGTTCGCCACGGAAACCTGGCCGCCGCAGGCGTGCTTGCGTCGGTGGACCTGTTCGGGAAGCTCATGCGCACACGTTCGGGGAACAGGAAGTTGAGCGAGTCATGACGGCATCACCATTGCCCTTCAGCCTGGGATACGGCACCAACGGATTCACCGACCACCCCCTTTCAGTGGCCCTGGATCTCCTCGCCGAGCAGGGCTATGGAGCAGTGGCTCTGACCCTGGGGCATCCACACCTGGACCCGTTCGCCGAGGACCTGGCTGAACAACTGCAGGCCCTGCGGAAGACGCTCGGTGAGCTGAATCTTCGCGTGGTCATCGAAACGGGCACCCGCTTCCTGCTCGATCCGCGCCACAAGCACCGTCCCGCCCTGGTGGATGAGGAGGCCGCAAGCCGCGTTGGCTTCCTGCGCCGCGCGGTCGACATCGCGGCACAGCTGGAGGCCGAGTGTGTCTCCTTCTTCTCCGGGGTCCTCCCGGACGGAACGTCCCCGGAAACGGGGTGGCAGCGGCTCACCGAACGTGTGGCGGGCGTCGTTGAGTATGCCCGCGACAAAGGCGTGCTGCTGGCCGTGGAGCCTGAGCCGGGCATGCTGGTGGAGACGGTGTCGGACGCCCTGCGCCTCCGGGCAGAGCTCGACAACCCGGACAACCTGCGGATCACCGTGGACATCGGGCACTGTGTAGTGGTCGAACCGGACGGCATACGCGGTGCTCTTCTTGAGGCCGGGCCGCTGCTGGCGAACGTCCAGCTGGATGACATGCGCCCGCACGCCCACGAGCATCTGCCGTTCGGCGAAGGAACCGTGGATTTGCCCCTCGCGCTCGGCACCCTGGCCGAGTTGAACTACCGCGGTGTGGCCGCCGTCGAACTGCCGCGGCACTCCCACGACGCACCGGGACTCGCCACCCGCAGCATCGCGGCGCTCGGCGACGCCTGGGCGGAATCAGTACGCAGCAGGGAATCTGAGCGCTGGCTTCAGGAGAGTACGACGGCGGTCACCGCCGATCCCTCCACCCTCACCACCGTCTTCGCCCAGGCCGGGCGCCGGCTGGGCCGCACGCCCCTGTACCCGGATGCCGACCCCACCGGCGTACTCTTCGGTACCACCAGCGACTCCGCCCGTGGCCTGCTGCTCGGCCGACTCGGTGAACTGCTTCCGCCCGAAGAGTTTGCGCTTGCGCTGTCGGCACTTTACGACGGCGGTGACTCCGCGGAGCGCCGCGGCGTGCTTCGCGGGCTGGCAACGTTGGCCGCGCGCTCACCGAAGCTTCCCGACGTCGTCGTAATCGCGGGATTGAGGCTCACCACCGAGGCCCTGAGAACCAACGAAAGCGGCCTTGTTGCCGCCGCCGTCGGGCCGTTTGCAGCCGCCCACCTGGACCAGCACAGCTGGCGCCACGCCGTGCTGAAGCTGGTGTTCATGGGGGTCAGCCTCCGTGCCGTCACGGACCTGCAGGAACGTGCGGATGACGAGCTTGCCCGGATGGCAGGCGACTTCGCCGCCGAACGGACAGCCGCTGGGCGGCCGGTCCCGGACGACGTCACGCTGCTCCTGGCCACCTCCAGCCATTCGACCACTTTCTAAGGGGAAACCAGCCATGCGCATTTTTGATCCTCATATTCACATGACCAGCCGGACAACCAATGACTACGAGGCGCTGTACGCCAGCGGCGTGCGCGCGCTCGTGGAACCCGCCTTCTGGTTGGGGCAACCACGCACCAATGTCGGTTCCTTTCTCGACTACTTCGACTCGCTGCTGGGCTGGGAGCGGTTCCGTGCGGCGCAGTTCGGCATTCGGCATCACGCCACGATCGCCCTCAATCCCAAGGAGGCAAATGACCCGCGGTGTGTTCCCATCCTGGAGGAGATCCCCCGTTACCTCGTGAAGGAGGGTGTGGTGGCCGTGGGAGAGATCGGCTATGACTCGATGACGCCGGCCGAGGATCATGCGTTCAGCCGCCAGCTCGAATTGGCGTTGGAGTATTCACTGCCGGTCATGGTGCACACGCCGCACCGGGAGAAGCTGGCCGGCACCCACCGGACGCTTGATGTTGTCCGCGAATCCGGCATCGCCCCCGGCATGGTGGTTGTCGACCACCTCAACGAGACCAATGTTGAGATTGTAAAGGACGCGGGCGCGTGGATGGGCTTCTCCATCTACCCCGACACCAAAATGGATGAGCAGCGTATGGTGGCGATTCTCAGCCGCTATGGAACCGAGCGTGTGCTCGTCAACTCCGCTGCCGACTGGGGCCGGTCTGATCCGCTCAAGACCGCACGCACCGCACACGCCATGCTTGATGCCGGTTTCACCGCCGACGACGTCGATCAGGTCCTCTGGCGCAACCCCGTCGAGTTCTACGGTCAAAGCGGCCAGCTGATCCTCGACCCGATCCCCGGCTTCGACGCGGCAGAGCCTCCCAACGCTACAGCGGGATTCGAGGGCAACTCGGTCCTGCGGGGTGCACGCGCCTGATGCTCCTCTCCTACTGCACGAACGTCCATCCGGCCGAGGACTTCGACGGGCTGATCCGGCAGCTTCGCGAGTACTCGGGCCCCATCCGCCGGAAGACGGGGCTGACCGTTCTCGGTGTGGGGCTCTGGCTTCCCGCCGGACTGGCACGCCGGTTGGCCGGGAATGCCGATGATCTGGCGGTGCTCCGTGAGGTCCTGTCGGCGGAGGGGCTGCAGCTGCACACCATCAACGCCTTCCCCTATGGCGGTTTCCACAATGAGGTGGTCAAACTCGACGTTTACAAGCCCACGTGGGCTGAGCGCGAGCGCCTAGAGTACACCCTCGACTGCGCGGAGGTCCTCGCTGCGCTCCTGCCCGAGAACACCGCCGGCTCGATCTCGACCCTCCCCCTTGCCTGGCGGGAGCCCTGGACACAAACCGACGACGACGCCGCCACCTCCGCTTTTGTGGAGCTCAGTTCCCGCTTGCGGGAACTGAGGGAGCGTACGGGAAAAACTGTCCGCATCGCCGTCGAACCGGAGCCGGGCTGCGTACTCGATACGGTCGCCGATGTTGCCGGGTGGCTCGCAGCGCGGATTGACCGCGGCATTGATCCCGAGTACATCGGCCTGTGTGTGGACACCTGTCACCTCGCTGTGTCCTTCGCTGACCCGGTTGACGCCGTCAAGCGGATCGAAGCGGCAGGCCTGCGAGTGGTCAAGATTCAGGCGTCGGCCGCCCTGCACGTAACCGACCCCTCCAGCGCCGCCGCCCGGGCCGCACTCAGGGCCTTCGCCGAACCGCGCTACCTTCACCAGGTGCGGGAACAGGGTGAGAACGGGATCCTGGCTGCCGATGACCTGACGGAGGCCCTTGACACCCTGCCTGGAAAGGCACCCTGGCGGGTTCATTTCCACATCCCGCTCCACCACATCCCCTCTGCCCCGCTGGAGACAACTGCGGCTGTGCTGCGGCACACCGTGGCCGAGGTGTCCCGCAGGCACTACGGCCGGGAAGTGCACCTGGACATCGAAACTTACACCTGGAGCGTCCTGCCCGGAGGGCAGGTGGGGATTGTCGACGGCATCGCCGCCGAGATCGGGTGGGCCGAGTCCCATCTGCTCGCGGCAGCACCGGCGTCGTAATCGCTGGGAGCACTTGAGCATTCATCCGTATTTAGGTAAGACAACTGCAAGGAAGAACCGTGAAACCAGTACTGCTGCTGGATGTTGTGGGGCTGACTGCCCTGTCCCTCCGTTCAATGCCCCGCCTGAGCAAACTCGCGTCACAGGGATGGTCGTCCGAACTGGCGACGGTCCTGCCGGCGGTGACCTGCACCGTGCAATCGACCATGCTGACCGGACTGGCTCCGGCGCAGCACGGAATCGTTGGGAACGGCTGGTACTTCCGGGAACTGGGAGATGTGTACTTCTGGCGCCAGCACAACAGGCTGGTCACCGGAGAGAAGATCTGGGAGACCGCGCGGCAGCAGGATCCCGGGTACCGCGCGGGCAATATCTGCTGGTGGTACGCCATGGGAATGTCCACCGATCTCACCGTGACTCCCCGGCCGATCTACCATGCGGACGGCCGGAAATCGCCCGACGCGTATGTGCGTCCCCCAGCGCTGCATGACGAACTGGTGGGCCCTTACGGCGAATTCCCGCTGTTCCAGTACTGGGGGCCCACGGCCGCGATCCAGTCGACACAGTGGATCGTGAATTCGACCCGCCACGTCCTGCGGAGCCAGTCCCCGAATCTCCTGATGGCCTACCTCCCCCACCTTGACTACGACCTCCAGCGGTTCGGACCGGATTCTCCGCAGGCTGCCCGGGCAGCGGCCGAGCTGGATGGAGTCCTCGCTCCCCTGCTGGACGAAGCCGAGGCCCGGGGCTATGCCGTGATCGCCGTCTCCGAGTACGGCATAGAGGAAGCTCGCAAGCCGGTGGACATCAACCGTGTGCTGCGGCGGGAGGGCCTGCTCGAAGTCTATGTGCAGGACGCCAGGGAGCAGCTGGACCCGTGGACATCGCGGGCGTTCGCCGTTGCAGACCATCAGGTTGCCCACGTGTACGTCTCTGATCCGGCGGACGTTGAGCGCGTGGCTGCGATCCTTCGCGCAACCGACGGGGTGGACGAAGTCCTCGACCGGGAGGCTCAGGGCCGTTACGGGCTCGACCATGAGCGGTCCGGTGAGCTGGTTGTTGTTGCTGAACCCGGCGCCTGGTTCACCTACTACTTCTGGCTCGACGATGACCGGGCTCCCGAATACGCACGCGGCGTCGATATCCACCGAAAGCCCGGATACGACCCGGCTGAACTTTTCTTCAACCCGGCGGACAGACTGGCCAAGGCAAAGGCCGTCCTGAACCTGGCCAAGAAGAAGCTCGGCCTACGGTACGCCATGAACACGGTGCCCCTGGATCCAACGCACGTCCGCGGAACGCATGGAAGGCTACCCGATTCGAAGAACGGCACGCCCCTGATCATCGCTTCCCACGACCAGGTCCCGGCTTCCATTGAAACCCTCGTGAACGGTGGCAGGCAGGTGCCGGCGGCGGCGGTGAAGCAGTTGGTGCTCGAGACACAGGGGATGCGAAGCTCAGCGCCCGCAGCCCTACTTTAGCTAGACCGAACAACAAACGCTGTCCGGCGGGCGCTGGTTCCGGATTCAAAGGACAAAAGTCACTTTTGCACGCCCAAAATCTGGTCCGCACCGGAAGAATTGCAAACTTTGTTTATTGAAACCACTAGCGGAACCGAGACGCTTCTACTAGCGTTTTAGGTGACCTGACTCCGGCTGGCCCGGGTCCTCAAAGGCGAGAAGAAAGTGAATGATGACAGTCAATCAACACGGGATAGCGCAAGCTTCCGGGCATCGAACCGATGCCGCACGATTCTCAATGAAGCGCGCTGCACGAGCGGGCGCAGGTTTGGCAATGGTGGCACTGCTGGCCACCTCGTTCGCCGCTTCACCGGCTCAGGCCAAGGACGCCGCAGCACCGCCGGCGGCTCCGCCGGACGCAAACTTCGAAAAGGTGACCCTGAATGACACGCCGGGTGAACCGGTGGACCTTGCCGTCCTCCCCAACAATGACGTCCTGCACACCACCCGCGGCGGCGAGGTGTGGCTCAACGATGCCGAATCCGGCGTCAACACTCTGGCGGCAACCCTCGATGTCTACGAGCATGACGAGGAAGGTCTGCAGAGCGTCGCGCTCGATCCGAACTTCGGAACCAAGGGCAACAACTGGGTCTACCTCTACTACTCGCCTCCAGGGGACACCCCGGTAGATGATCCGGCCACTGAGGGCATCAACGAGGGTGACGCACCGACCACCGGCACCGCCGCAGATTTCGCGCCCTTCAAGGGCTCGCTTGTCCTGTCCCGTTTCCAGTTCGACGGTTCCACCATCGATCTGGCCAGCGAACAGGAAATCCTCGAGGTTCCCGTTGACCGCGGCATCTGCTGCCACGTCGGCGGCGACATCGTCTTCGATGCCGAGGGCAACCTCTACCTGTCCACCGGCGATGACACCAACCCCTTCGCATCCGGCGGCTACACCCCTATTGACGAACGCCCGGACAGCAACCCGGCATTCGATGCACAGCGGACCTCCGCCAACACCAATGACCTGCGCGGCAAGGTTCTCCGGATCACTCCCACCGAGGGCGGCGGCTACACCATCCCCGAGGGCAACCTCTTCGAACCGGGAACTCCACAGACCCGCCCCGAGATTTACGTCATGGGCCTGCGCAACCCGTTCCGCATCGAGCTCAACCAGAACACGGGTGAACTGCTCATCGCTGACTACTCCCCCGACGCCCGGTCAGCCGATCCGCTTCGCGGTCCGGCAGGAACCGGCAAGTGGATGTCAGTGACCGAGCCTTCCAACTACGGCTGGCCCTACTGCGCCACCGCCGAACTGCCCTACGTTGACTACAATTTCGCCACCAACACCTCCGGTGAGACGTTCAACTGCGATGCACCGGTCAACGAGTCCCCGAACAACACCGGGCTCCGCGAGCTGCCGCCGGTATCCCAGCCTCAGGTCTGGTACTCCTATGGCGCTTCGGCTGAGTTCCCTGAACTGGAGACCGGCGGAATCGGTCCCATGGCCGGGCCTGCCTATGATTTCGACAAGAAGGCCACCAAGGGCCGCGCACCCGTCGCCTGGCCGGAGTACTACGACGGAATGTCCTTCTTCTACGAGTGGACCCGCGATTACATCAAGGGCATGACCACCGCCGACGGTGAGCTCGTTTCCATTGAGAACGTGGTGGACTCGCTGGTCACTGACAACCCGATCGATATGGAGTTCGGCCCCAACGGCGCGCTCTACGTACTCGAGTACGGCGACGGCTACTTCGGTGAGAACCCTGATGCGCAGTTGTCCCGCATCGACTACATCGGCGAGAACGGCAACCACAGCCCGGTAGCAGTGGCCTCCGGTACTCCCACCGTTGGTTCAGCCCCGCTGACCGTCCAGTTCTCAAGCGAAGGCACGGCAGACGCCGACGGCGACAAGCTGCGTTACGCCTGGGACTTCAACTCTGACGGGGTGGTGGACTCAACAGACGCGAACCCCACGTTCATCTACGAGGAGATCGGCTCCTACACCGCCAGCCTCCAGGTCACCGACCAGGGCGGCAAGCACCGGGGGAAGCACACTTCCGCAGAAGTAACTGTTGAAGTCGGGAACCAGGCACCGGTTGTCGAATTCATTACTCCGGTTTCGGACCAGCCCTTCCAGTTCGGCGACACCGTTTCCTATGAAGTCCGCGTCACCGATGACCAGCCCGTCGATTGCGCACTGGTCCAGGTCACCTACATCCTGGGCCACCACACCCACGGACATCCGCAGACCACCACCACGGGCTGCACCGGAACCATCACCACCACGGTTCCTGAAGGCCATGATCCCGCAGTGGATGACCTCTCGGCAGTGTTCAACGCGTCCTACACCGACGCCGGCGACGCGGCTTCCGATCCGCTGACCGGAACGGCTGAAGTGGTCATCATCCCCAACTGATTACGTACGAAGCACGCTGATCGCACCGTAACGGCCACCCGGCCGCGATAGCAGAGCGGATCCTGTTCCAGCTGAGGCTGGTACAGGATCCGCTTCTTCGTGGTCAGACAGTTTGTCCGCTATGCGAAGGAAACCGTTGTGCCGGCGTCGTCGTGCTGCGGCCGCAGGAAACCGGCCGGGTCCCGGATGAGCGGCTCGAAGGCGAGCTCCGCGGCACCAACCAGAATGGGATCTTCGCCAAGTGGCGCCAGCTCGATGGCCACGCTCTCCCTCGGCCCGCGTGTACCGGGCGTGCGCAGGGCTTCGCTCAAGGCACCCGGGGCGGCACGAATCAGGATGCGAAGGAAGCCGCCCAGCACGATCATTGAGGGGTTGAGCAGGTTGACCACGCTCTGTAGCCCAATTGCCAGCAGCTGGACCTGGCGGTCAATCAGTTCGCGTAATTCCTGCGATTCCGATTCATCCTGGAGCCTTTCCAGTACGGCTTCTTCGAGGTTCTCCGTCTCGCCGGCAGGCAGACCGACCGCCGCGATCAGCGCTTCCCGCGTGATCTCGGCTTCGAGGCAGCCGAAGGACCCGCAGGCGCATGCCTCGCCCCCGGAGCGCACGTGCGTGTGCCCAAGCTGGCCGGCAAAGCCGGTGGCACCGCGCACCAGGCGGCCGCCGCTGATCACGCCTCCGCCGATCCCGCTGGCGCCTCCGTAAAGATAGACCAGGTCTGACACGTCCCGGCCCGCGCCGAAGGTTGCCTGCGCGCGAGCGCCCACCACGGCGTCATTCGCGGCGATGACCGGAAGCTTCAGCGCGTCGCTAAGCAGAGCCGCGAGCGGTTGGTCGCGCCAGCCGAGGTGCGGCGCTTCAATGACAGTGCCATCCCCGGGATCTACCAGCCCCGGAACCGCAAGCCCTACCCCCATGATTCGGTGCCCCGCCGGCAGGGAGGTCCGCATTCCGGCGTAGACAGCAGTCACGATGT
This sequence comes from Arthrobacter sp. Soil782, assembly GCF_001428435.1. GTDB lineage: Bacteria > Actinomycetota > Actinomycetes > Actinomycetales > Micrococcaceae > Arthrobacter_D > Arthrobacter_D parietis. The sequence continues at coordinate 1,233,092 of NZ_LMSO01000001.1, read as the reverse complement.
TCACTACTTCCGCGACCGACGGCGCACGAACGGTGTGGAAGCGGACCGGATTGACGATGTGGCCGCCCAGCGAGACCAGGGCAACGCTGACGACGTCGATGTCCGGATTGACCGACAGCGCCAGCGCTCCGGGACTCGGCTCGATCATGATGCTGGGGCGTCCGTGCTGCTGCGCCTGGTCGAGATTGCTCTCCACTACGAGGCCGAGCTGGACCAGTTCCCCGACAAGCGCCGCAATGGTCGAACGGTTCAACCCCGTGGCGCGGGTGAGCTTTGCGCGGGATACCCCGGCCATGGAATGCACCAGCCGCAGCACCGTGGAAAGATTGTGCTGCCGTGTGGAGTCACGGTTGTTACCGAGGTTGGTGCCGGCCACCGTTCTACCTTCCACCTGGTTCAGGTCCTTCCTGGCGGATCGCCTCGGAGCCGGAATTGTTCCTTCATGATAACGGCAGAACAGGCGGCAGCCCTGAGCCGGGCGAACGGCAGAAGCGCGGTTAGTGTGAGGTGGCCTCGGAGATGGCGGCGAACAGCATGCGCTCGAGGCTGCTGCGCAGTCCGTCGGGCACGCCCTCGGACTCCAGATGCATAACGGCGAGCTGTGCGTTCTCGGTAGCCAGCCTGACCGCGAAGTCCCTGGCACCGCAGGCCACCAGAACAGAGCGGACGTACCCGGCGCTGGAGGCTGTCAGGTCCGAGGAGCCGATGAGTGCCGCGACGCTCCTCCATTCCGGCCGCGTTGCTGCATAGGAGAGCAGGGCTGTCCGCTTGCCCTCCCTCAAATCTCCCCAGCTGGTCTTCCCCGTCCGGCTTTCCCTGCCGAAAACACCCAGCAGGTCATCGGAAATCTGGTAGGCGATCCCGGCGTAACGCCCGAAAGACGTCAAGGCCGCGACGACCGGCTCCGGAGCCCCGGCCAGCACGGCTCCAGCCTGTAGCGGCGCCTCGAACGAGTAGACAGACGTTTTCTGGTGGGCCGTCTTGGTGATGTCCTCGAGCGAGGGCATGTCCCGCGTCCGGCTGAACTCAATGTCGAGGACCTCCCCGCCCACTGATGAGAAAACGGCATCATCGAGGATGTCGCCAAGCCGCTGCGCTACGGCCTCCGGCGCCGCCACGGACCTCAAGAGCCGGTAGGCACCCGAGAGTGCGAGGTCACCGGCGAGTACTCCTGCCGAAACTCCGGCGTGCTCAGCGGCCGCCGGGGAAGCTCCGGTGCGCAGTGCCCGGTTCCTGTAGTGGCCGGACACGTTGGGGCTGCCGCGACGGACGAAGTCACGGTCAATGACGTCGTCGTGAATGATCAGCGCGCTGTGCAGGAGCTCATAGACGGCGGCAAGCTGCGCCGCGCTGGAGGCATCAGTACCTCCCAGCTGTTGGTAGGCAAGCAGAACCAGCCGCGGGCGGGAGCGCTTGCCGCCCGCGGCTGCCCTTTCCAGCGATTCCCAGAGACCGAGGTAGGCAGCGTTCACCGATACAGCACGGAGTTTCGCGTCACTGAAGAACCGTTGGAGGGCATCCTCAACCAGGTCGAGGTCTGCGTTGCCGTGCAGCGCGTAGTCCGCGTTCAGGAAACTCACCGACTCACCTTCCGGTTACCGCTGCTCGCCCGGCTCCCGGAGTTCGGGAGCCGGCTGGGTGACCTGCATCTGGTTTTGCGGTTAGGCCTTCGCAGGTTTCGTCTTGGCCCGTCGTGTCTTGCCGCTGGCTGCAAAGCGCTGCTGCAACAGAACGGCAACCACGATGATCACGCCTTTGGCTAGAGCCTGAACGGAGGTGTCCAGATTGTTCTGGATGAAGACGTTGGTGAGTGTGCTGAAGATCAGCACACCCAGAACCGTGCCCATGATTGTGCCGCGCCCGCCAATGAGCAGTGTTCCACCAACAACGACGGCGGCAATCGCGTCCAGTTCGTAGAGCAGACCGTGCGTCGAGGTGCCGGCTGTTGTGCGGCCGAGCATCATGACAGCCGCAATGCCCGCAGCGAGTCCGGCCAGGACGTACAGGTAGACCAGGTGGCGCTTCACCTTGATACCCGCCAGGCGGGAGGCTTCGAGGTTTCCGCCGATAGCGATGGTCCGCCGGCCGAACGTGGTGCGGTTTAGGAGGAACCATCCTGCAACAGCGGCAAGGAGGAAGATCCACACGAGAACAGGAACGCCCAGGAAGTCAGCGCGCATGACCTGCAGGAAGTCCTGGTTGACGACGATCTGCGTGCTGCGCCCGGAGATGAGCTCGGCCAGACCCCGTGCGCCAACCAGCATGGCCAGGGTGGCAATGAAGGCGACGACATTGCCATAAGCGATCACAACGCCGTTGATCAGGCCCGCTCCGGCACCGACCGCGAGCGCCACAAGCACCATGAGAATCCAGGATGATTGCGTAGCCGCCAGCTGGACGCTGGTCAGGGTAGCAACGACGGTCGCCAGTCCCATGACCGAACCGACCGAAAGGTCAATGCCTCCGGCGGTGATAACGAAGGTGACGCCGATGCTGATCACACCGATGATCGAGGCGTACCGGAGGATGGTCAGCATGTTTTCGGGGTTGAGGAACCGGTCCCCACTGGTGATGGCACCCACCACGAACAGCAGCACCAGGGCAATGACCAGCCCCAGGCTGCGGCCTCCGGAGCCCTTCAGGAAGCTCTGTAGCGGGTTGGCCTTCGGGGCGCTGTGGTCGGCCGACGCGTCGATGCGCGGTTCAGCCACCTTGGTCTTCTGCTCGCTCACGCGGCACTTCCCTTCATGACGAGGTCGAGCACTCCGTGCTCGTCTAGGTCGCTTGCTTTGGTTTGGGTGATAACGGTGCCGTCATCGATGACGAGGACATTGTCGGCGAGGCCGAGCACTTCCTCGATTTCGCTCGAAACAACAATGATTGCGGTCCCGGCAGTGGCGAGTTTGCGGATGAGCGCGTAGATTTCAGCGCGCGCCCCGACGTCGACGCCGCGGGTTGGTTCGTCGAGCAGCAGCACCGGAGTTCCGTGCACGAGCCAGCGGGCGAGGAGTATCTTCTGCTGATTTCCGCCGGAAAGCGTCCGGGCCGGGCGGTCCGGATCAGCTGGACGCAACTCGAGGGCTGCGATCTGCTCGCGCGCGGCGTTCCTCTCTGCCTTTTCATTCAGATATCCGGAGCGGGCAAAACGCTCGAAGGTCGAGAGCGTTACGTTCTTGAAGATCGGTTCATCGAGAATCAGGCCCTGACTTTTGCGTTCCTCCGGCGAAAGCCCGATTCCCGCGTCAACCGCGGCTGGAACAGACCCGGGACGCAGTACCTTGCCGTTGACGGATACCGTCCCGGAAGAAGCCTTCCGTGCACCGTAGATGGTTTCAAGGATCTCCGACCGCTTGGACCCGACGAGGCCGGCGAGCCCGACAATCTCGCCTGCCCGTACCGTGAAACTGACATCCTCGAAGTGTCCGGCCAGTTCCAGGTTGTCGACCTTGAGAACTATGGGAGCATCGGACGGTACCGGTGTCCCCTCCGGGAAAACGTTCTCGACGTCCCTGCCGGTCATCAGGCGGATCAGCTCCGCCCTCGACGTATCGGTGACGCTCAGACCGCTCGCTGTGCTCCGGCCGTCCTTGATCACGGATATGCGGTCACCGATCTGGCGGATCTCCTCCAGCCGGTGGGAGATGTAGACGACAGCGATGCCCTGGGCCGTGAGCTCGCGGACCACGCGGAAAAGGTTGGCCACCTCGCCGGAGTCCAGGATGGCGCTCGGCTCATCCATGATGATCAGCTTCGTATCCCGCGACAGTGCGCGGGCCATGCTCACGATCTGCTTGTTGGCGGCAGAGAGCGTACCGACCTCGGTGGACGGCGAAAGACCGCCGTGCCCGAGCCGCTTCAGCAGGGTACGCGCGATCGCATTTGTCTTCTTGACGTGGAGCACGCCTCCGCTGGCGCGTTCATGCCCGAGGAAGATGTTCTCCGCTACGGACAGTCCATCCACGACGTCGAGTTCCTGGTACATCGTGGCGATGCCGAGATCCAGGGCGGCGGTGGGGCCGGGAATCGAGATTTCCTTTCCCTCCCAGCGGATTTCACCGCCGTCGGGCTGGTGTACTCCGGACAGCGTCTTGATGAGGGTGGATTTACCGGCTCCGTTCTGACCCATGACGCAGTGCACTTCTCCTGGAAGTACCTGCAGGTCGACGCCTTTAAGCGCCTGGACACCAGCGAATTGCTTGGTAATCCCCCGAACTTCGAGCAACGGACGTGGCTGATCTTCTTCGAACATGAGACGAAGCTAACACATTATGTCGGCAATCGGTATAAAGTCGTCGATTTCTTTCGATCTTCTGTTATTGTGATTGCAGTCACGCGAAGAAGCGGCCATGGAAGATGCATGCTGCACCCTTGCGAAGACGCACCTAACTCATTGAGGAGATTCACATGCTTGCAGTTCGTACGGGCCGGAAGATGCTCGTCACCACCGGTGCCTTCCTGGCTGTCGGCGCCCTTGTCACCGGGTGCACAGCCGACGCGGGTAACACCAACACGCAGCCCACCAATGCATCCGTCGAAGGAAACCAGGCCGAAGGCGACACCGTAGTCATCGGGTTCTCCGGACCTGCTGCCGACCACGGCTGGCTGGGCGCCATCAACTCCGCTGCCATCGCGACGGCTGAAAACTACCCGGACATCGACCTGCGTGTCGCCGAGGGAACCAATGACGCCAACCTTCAGATCAGCCAGGTTGAACAGTTCATCAACGACGGCGTCGATGCCATCGTGCTCCTGCCGACGGACGGCGCCGCCCTCACCCCGGTGGCCACCCAGGCCATGGAAGCCGGCATCCCGGTCATCAACGTTGACCGTGAATTCTCGAGCCCGTTTGCTGCCCGCACCACCATCCTCGGCGACAACTACGGAATGGGCGTCAGCGCCGGCACCTACATCTGCGAACAGCTCGAAGGTGACGAGGACGCAGTGGTTGCCGAGATCGCCGGCGTCGACTCGCTACCACTGACTCAGGACCGCAGCCAGGGCTTCGCCGATGCACTGGAGTCATGCGGCCTCGACGTGGACAACCGCGTCGCAGCCGACTTCACCATTGCCGGAGGCGAAGCAGCAACCTCGCAGCTCCTCTCAGCAGCACCGGAGATCGACGCGATCTGGAACCATGATGATGATCAGGGCATCGGTGTCCTGGCAGCCATTGACAACGCCGGCCGCGACGAATTCTTCATGGTTGGCGGCGCAGGATCCGCTAACGCCATGCGAGAGATCCAGTCCGGTGAGAGCGTCCTGGAAGCTACCGTCATCTACCCCGCCACCCAGGCGGCCGACGGCATTCTCCTTGCCCGCCTGATCGTCCAGGGCAAGGCCATGAGCGATCTGGTGGAGGTCGAGGTTCCGAAGCGCATCGTTCTGAACGCTCCGGTTGTCACCAGTGAGAACGTTGAGCAGTACCTGCCGACGGCCTTCGAATCGTAGGACACTAAGGGGCGGGGCGCTCAATCGCTGGCAGGGCGCCCCGCCTCCATCCAACTGCTTATAACCGCCGCCGGATAAAGAGGAAACATGCACAACGACGCACCACCCCTGAGAATCGCCCTGATCGGACACGGATTTATGGGGGCTGCCCATTCGCAGGGGTGGCGGGTTGCACCGCGCTTCCACGACCTGCCGGCAGGGCCGGAGATGACCCTGCTCGTGGGGCGCAACGCCCGTGGAGTAGAGGAATCGGCTCGTAAATGGGGCTGGGAAGAGACGGCTACTGACTGGCGGGCGGCCATCGCCCGCGACGACATCGACGTCATCGACATCGTTACTCCCGGCGGATCCCATGCGGAGATCGCCATTGCAGCGCTTGAGGCGGGAAAGCACGTTCTGTGCGAGAAGCCGCTCGCCAACACCCTCGAAGAGGCTGAGGCGATGGCAGCCGCCGCTGACCGCGCCGGCAACAACGTCTTCGCGATGGTTGGTTTCACCTATCGCCGCGTTCCTGCAGCGGCCTTCGCGAGGGATCTGGTTCAGTCCGGTGCAATCGGCGAGGTCCGTCAGGTACGTGCCGCGTACCTGCAGGATTGGCTGGTTGACGCCGACGCCCCGCTGACGTGGCGGCTGCAGAAGGAATCCGCCGGCTCCGGCGCACTCGGTGACCTCGGCGCGCATGCGGTAGATCTCTCGCAGTTCATCACCGGCCAGAAGATCACCGGTGTGAGCGGGATCCTCAACACTTTTGTGCACGAGCGTCCGTTGCTGGCCGAAGCCTCCGGGCTCGCAGGCACCGCCTCAGCCGAGCGGGGAAGCGTCACAGTGGACGATCTTGCCCTGTTCAGCGGCCGGTTCGACGGCGGCGCGGTGGGCTCATTCGAAGCGACCCGCATGTCCACCGGGCGCAAGAACGCGTTGCGCATTGAGGTGTCCGGCTCCACCGGCGCGATTTCCTTCGATCTGGAGAACATGAACTCGCTCGGCTTCTACGATGCAACCGCGCCTGATACCCGGCAGGGCTTCACCAACATCATGGTGACGGAGCCCTCCCACCCCTACATGTCTGCCTGGTGGCCCACCGGGCACATCCTGGGCTATGAACATGGATTTGCCCATCAGGCCAAGGATTTCGTCGAAGCAATCACAGCGAATCGCCAGCCGGAGCCATCCTTCGCGGACGGACTGCAGGTGCAGAAGGTCCTTAACGGTGTGGAGCGCAGCGCGGAAGCTGACAGCATCTGGACTAAGACTATCTAGTACCGGCTATCCCGACGGCGCCAGCGAGAGGATCCCACGTGCCAACTCCACCCCTGTCTGTACAGCTCTATACCGTCCGTGAAGCCCTCGAGGCTGATCTGGACGGCACCATCGACAGACTTGCATCGATCGGTTTCTCACGGGTCGAGCCCTACAACTTCGCAACGAACACGGCGGCGCTCTCCGCTGCGCTGGAACGCAACGGCATGGCCGCTCCGTCGGGCCACGCACCGCTGCTCGACGGCGACCGCGACCTCACCTTTGAAGCGGCCCGGACACTGGGCATCGGCACGGTCATCGAGCCCATGGTGCACCCTGAGCGGTGGACCACCGAGGAGGCCATCGAGCAGACCGCACAGGCCCTTAACGAGGTGGCGACCCTCGGCGCGGAGTACGGCATCACCGTCGGCTACCACAACCACTGGTGGGAGGTGGAAACTGATTTCGGCGGCCGCACCGGGCTGGAGGTGCTCGCCGGTGCGTTGGATCCCGCCGTCGTACTTGAAGTGGACACCTACTGGGTGGCAGTGGGCGGGCAGGACCCGGCTGGGCTGCTCGCGAAGCTGGGCGACCGCGTGCGGTTCATCCACCTCAAGGACGGAGCGCTGGACAAGGACAACACCTCGCAGGTGGCGGTGGGCGCGGGCAGGATGGACGTCCCCTCAGTCCTGGCCGCTGCCGGATCGGTAGAGGTAGGTGTCGTCGAGCTCGATGACAGCGCCGGTGACCTGTTCGAGGCGCTCGAGGCGAGCCTGCACTACCTGCAGGCGGACTCCAGGCAGGCAGGAGCATGAGCGGCCCGGTGGGCGTCGGCATCATCGGTGCGGGCGTCATCAGCAAGGAGTACCTGACCAACCTCACGGCGTTCCCCGATGTGCAGGTCCACATCGTCGCTGACCTCTTCCCGGAGGCAGCCCGGGCGCGCGCGGAGGAGTTCGGGATTCCAGCATCCGGGGCTGTCGCGGACGCGCTCGCGCATCCGGACGTCGAGATCATCGTCAACCTCACCACTCCCGCCGCGCATGTGCCCGTCGCGCTGGACGCGCTGGCCGCCGGGAAGCATGTGTGGAGCGAGAAGCCGTTCTCACTCGACCGCGAATCCGGCCAATTGCTCCTGAAGACAGCCTCCGACGCCGGTCTCCGCCTTGGCTGTGCCCCTGACACTTTTCTCGGCGCGGGCCTGCAGACGGGCCTGCGCATGATCCGGCGCGGGGACATCGGAGTGCCGCTCACTGCGTTGACCCTCATGCAGTCGCCCGGTCCCGAGGCCTGGCATCCCAACCCCGCGTTCCTGTTTCAGGAGGGCGCCGGGCCGCTGTTCGACCTTGGTCCCTACTACCTGACAACCCTGGTCCAGGCCTTCGGCGCGGTGAAGACGGTAGCCGCGCTCGGATCACGCTCGCGGGAAACCCGGGTGATCGGTTCCGGGCCGCGCGCGGGTGAAGAGTTCGATGTCACTGTTCCCACGCATGTCAGTGCGCTGGTCCAGTTCGAGGGCGGCGCCTCCTCCACGAGCAACTTCAGTTTCGATTCACCGCTGCGGCGCGAAGGTTTCGTTGAGATCACCGGAACCGAGGCGACCATCGCCATTCCGGACCCCAACATGTTCGACGGCGACATCCGCCTCCACCGCCACGGCGCCGAAGACTGGGAGACCTTCCCGGCCGTCGGTTCCACCTACGGTCGCGGCACAGGCGTCCTCGACCTGGCCCGCTCGATCCGCGCCGGCGTTCCACACCGCGCCCAGGGCGAAACCGCCTTCCACGTCCTGGACACCATGGCCTCGATCGCCGAATCGGTGGAGGGGCACGCGTTCGTTGACGTCGCCAGTTCAGCCGTTGCGGCCGAGCCCCTGCCCGAGGACTGGGACCCCACTACCCGCACTCTTTCCTGACCCACTCACACAAGGAGAAAATCATGGCACGCAACTTCACACTGTTCACCGGCCAGTGGGCCGACCTGCCGTTTGAGAAGGTCGCCGAACTCGCGGGCCAGTGGGGCTACGACGGCCTGGAAATCGCAGTCTCCGGAGACCACCTGGACGCGTGGCGGTGGGACGACGATGACTACATCCAGGACCGTCTCGACATTCTGGAGCGCAACAACCTCAAGGTCTGGACCATCTCCAACCACCTCAAGGGCCAGGCGGTCTGTGACAATCCGATCGACTTCCGCCACGAAGCCATCGTCGGGCCGCGCATTTGGGGAGACGGCGATCCGGAGGGCGTCCGGCAGCGTGCAGCGGAGGAAATGAAGCTCACCGCCAAGCTTGCGCAGAAACTCGGGGTGAAGACGGTCGTCGGGTTCACCGGGTCCTCGATCTGGCAGTATGTCGCGATGTTTCCGCCCGTCAGCCAGGACGTCATCGATGCCGGTTACCAGGATTTCGCCGACCGTTGGAACCCCATCCTGGACGTGTTTGATGACTGCGGTGTGCGGTTTGCACACGAGGTGCATCCCTCCGAAATCGCCTACGACTACTGGTCCACCAAGCGCACGCTTGACGCCGTCGGCAACCGTCCCGCTTTCGGCCTCAACTGGGATCCGAGCCACTTTATGTGGCAGCAGATCGACCCGGTAGCCTTCATCTCCGACTTCGCTGACCGGATCTACCACGTGGATTGCAAGGACACGAAGATGCGGATGGGCGGCGGCCGCAACGGCATCCTTTCCTCCCACCTGCCATGGGGAGATCCGCGCCGCGGCTGGGACTTCGTGTCCACGGGCCGTGGAGACGTGCCCTGGGAAGACAGCTTCCGCGCGTTGACCTCGATCGGTTATGAAGGGCCGATCTCGGTTGAATGGGAAGATGCCGGCATGGACCGCCTGGACGGAGCCCCCGAGGCCCTGGCCTTCCTCAAGAAGTTCGACTTCGCGCCGTCGTCATTGTCCTTCGATGCCGCCTTCAAGCAGTAGGTCCTCCGGAGTTTAGTAACCTGTCCCCATGCGCGAACTCCAGGCGAAGATCATCGAAGAAATGGGCGTATGCCCCACCATCGACCCTGCGGAGGAGATCCGCCGGCGCGTGGACTTTCTCAAGGACTACGTCCGGGCCACCGGCACCAAGGGCTTCGTGCTCGGAATCAGCGGCGGCCTGGACTCCACCCTTGCCGGGAAGCTCGCGCAGCTAGCAGCCGATGAGCTGCGGGCCGACGGCATCGATGCCTCGTTCGTCGCGGCTCGCCTGCCGTACAACGTGCAGCATGATGAGGAGGACGCGCAGGCTGCTCTGGCGTTCATCACACCGGACCGGTCCGTTGTCTACAACGTCGCTGCCGCCGTCGACGGTTTCCAGGCTGAGTTCACCAGCGCTGCAGGCAACGAGATGTCCGATTTCAACAAGGGGAACGTCAAGGCGCGCGTACGAATGGTGGCGCAGTACGCCCTGGCCGGTGATGACAACCTGCTGGTCATCGGCACCGATCACGGCGCGGAATCAGTCACCGGCTTCTTCACCAAGTACGGTGACGGCGGGGCAGACATCCTTCCCCTGTTCGGCCTGAATAAACGGCAGAACCGGCAGGTCCTGAAGGAACTCGGCGCGCAGGAGCGCCTCTACAACAAGATCCCCACCGCGGATCTGTTGGATGAGAAACCGGGGCAGAGCGACGAGCACGAGCTCGGTCTCACCTATGAGCAGATCGATGACTACCTCGAGGGTCGAGACGTTCCCGAGGAAGCCGCGCAGCTGATCGAGCGCCGCTACCTGATGACCCGGCACAAGCGCACCGTCCCGGTTTCCATCGACGACTCGTGGTGGCGCTGATTAGGTAACGTAGCAACTGTGAAAATAGCGACCTGGAACGTCAATTCCCTCCGAGCCCGTGCCGACCGCGTGGAAGCCTGGCTTGACCGCTCCGATGCGGACGTCCTTGCCATCCAGGAAACCAAGTGCAAAGACGACAACTTTCCCTGGGACATGTTCGAGAAGAGCGGCTACGAGGTTGCGCACTTCGGTCTGAACCAGTGGAACGGCGTCGCCATTGCATCACGTGTTGGGCTGACCGATGTTGAGCGCACCTTCCCCGGGCAGCCGGTGTTCGGGAAGGACACCGACCCCGTGCAGGAGGCCCGCGCCATCGGTGCAACCTGCGGCGGCGTGCGCGTGTGGAGCCTGTACGTCCCGAACGGGCGGGCGCTCGGGGACCCGCACATGGCGTACAAGGTCGAATGGCTTGAGCTGCTGCGCAAGCACGCCGTCGGACTGTTGGAGGCAGACCCCTCCGCCCAGGTTGCGCTGACGGGGGACTGGAACATCGCGCCGCAGGATGAGGACGTCTGGGATATCGACCTCTTCGTCAACAACGGCTACACGCATGTGAGCCCGCCGGAGCGCGCAGCCTTCCACGCGTTCGAGAACTCGGGCTTCACCGATGTTGTCCGCCCCCACACCCCGGGCCCCGGTGTCTACACCTACTGGGACTACAAGCAGCTGAGCTTCCCCAAGCGCATGGGCATGCGTATTGACTTCATCCTGGCCTCCCCCGCCCTCGCAGAGCGGGTCAGCGGCGCGTCGATCGACCGGGAGGAACGCAAAGGCAAGGGCGCCTCTGACCACGCGCCGGTCATCGTAGAGCTGACCTGATCCATGGCTGACGTGCCCGGCGCCGGCAGCAGTTTCCCCTACGTTTCCTACCTACGGGTGTATGAGCCGCTTGATGCCTTCAGTGACGCCCAGCAGCTCACCATCCTGGAACAGCGGACCCGCGGCCGCAGGGTCACCGAGCAGCTGGAACGCATCGATGCGATGCGGCGCATAACGCGCGCAGTATCGGACCCGTTTCCGCACCACGCGCAGGATCTTGTGCGCGTGCTGCATTTCCCGCGCAGCAACGGCACCACCGCGCCCTACTACTGCCCTAACCAGCTGGCAGTACGCACCTACCTATCCGCTGAGTCCCTCGAGCAGACCATCCGCGGTCCGCTGATGGATGTGCTCCTCCCGGAGATCGCGAGGGAGGCGCACCAGGCGCGGCTCGATCCCGAAACGCTGACCGAATCCACCGCCAAGCTGCATACCCGCTCTGCGACGTGGGGCATCCCCTTCGCCTGGTTTGTCCTCATCCACGAAGACGACCTCACCGAGGTGGTGGACGACGACGGCGAAGTCCACACCGTCCGAGTCTCCGCCACCATCAGCGACTGCATCGATCGTGCGCGCCGTGCCGTCGCCGGGCTCGCGATCGCTGCTCCGGAGCTTGATCTGCTGGAAGAGCTCACCGAAATCACTCAGTGGCTGCAGTCTTTCCGCCGCGACGCCGTCGTCGAACTCGACTACGGACCGGTTGCGGACCTGGTATTTCCGGACGAGTCCCCCATGGATGTCCGGATGGGAATCGAGTGCCTCGCCGAAGCGGATATGACCGGCGCGGCCGCGGCTTACCGCCGCCTCGCATCACGGTGGGTTCCCATTCGCCAGCTCGCACGCGCGTCCTGAGCCGGCGGACTCCGCAGGGCATGCAGCTCCGCCGGAATCCCGCCTTTGTCCGGTTCTGGGTTGCTTCGACGGTCTCGGATTTCGGTGCCTACCTCACCACCGTAACGGTCAGCTCACGCCCTCTACCGCGTACGAGACCTTCGTGACGCCCTTTTTCGACTTGATCTTGGGAATGCTCAGCGTACCGACCTCCGCGACATCCCGGACGTGGGTTCCACCGCACGGCACGCCGAACGTCTGGTTGTAGAGCACAATCCGCGCGGGCTTGTTGGTCGGGATGTTGTCCGGGACATGCCTGCAGTACTCACCCATGTCCGCAACCGCCATGAACCGGATCTCGTTGCGGCTGCCCTCGCCGATGATCTGCGCGACCTCCTGTTCGATGCGCTGCCGGACATCCTCCACCTCACCGGGCACGCCCCCGGTGTACTCGACAAAGGACATGTGCGGATAGTGCGCACCCTTACCCGGCACCCAGGGCAGCCCCAGCCGCTCAACGGCGAGATCAACGATATGCCCTGCGGAATGGAGCCGCGTGTTGACAGCCCTCCGGTCTGCGTCCACTTCCAGCACGACGGCGGCGCCCTCCGATATTGCCTCCCCGCCCGCGGATTCCTTCCACGCTTCACCGTCGCCCAGGTGATGGACAACCCCGTGCTCATCAAGGCGCACCTCCTCAACCCGAAAGGCCGCGCTGCCCGCGCGGATGGTGCCGGTGTCCCAATCCTGTCCGCCGCCGCGGGGGTAGAAGCAGGTGCGGTCCAGCACAACGTCGAGCCTGCCGTGCTCGAGCACGGTAACCGCTGTGACGGTTGCGGGGGCGGTCAGGACATCGAAATCGTCAAGGTAGAGGAGTTCAGTAGCCATGCGTACCAGCGTAGCGACCGAATTCGAACCAGGATGGTAGCAGCTAGCGGGGTGCCGGACCCGTCGAGGTGCGCTGGATGAGTTCATGGGGCTGCATTGGCGGATTGAGCACGGGCAGCGCCCCCTCCAGCTCCCTCAGTAGGAGATCCGCGGCGAAGGCTCCCTGCTCCTCAGGCACTTGCCGCACGGTGGTCAGGCCCATAGGTTCGGCGAACTCGTGATCGTCAATACCCACGATCGACAGTTCGCCGGGCACGCTGATGCCGAGTTCGGAGGCAGCAATCAGGGCGCCGAAAGCCATTTCATCGGAAGAGCAGAACAGTGCGGTTGGGCGTTCATCCACTGTGGACAGCATCCGCTTCACGGCAATCTTGGCCTCACCGAACCGGAAGTCGCCGAACACGGACCAGTCATCCCGCAGGGGCAGCCCGTGAGCGGCCATGGTCGCTAGATAAGACTCCTCGCGGATGCGTGGCACCTCGAAGTAGAGACCGAAGGCACCGCCTCCGCGCACATGCCCAATCCTGGTGTGACCGAGTGAAATCAGGTGCTCAACGGCGTCCCGCACGGCAGCGCCGTCGTCGATGCCGACGTGCCGCACTCCCTGAACGGAGCCGCCCACCACGATGGTGGGCGATTCCAGTTCACGCAAGGCCAGGTGCTCGTCTTCGGTGAGCTCCATACACATGACCAGGAGGGCGTCGATGCGCTTCCGCAGGATGGAGCGGTGGAACACGCGTTCCCGGTTGACTCCCGTTCCACCGAGGCTGAAGACAATGAGGTCGTAGCCCGCGGCCCTGAGCTGACGGTCAACCCCCTCAAGCACGGCCGAGAAATACCAGCGTTCGATCAGGGGCAGCAGCACGCCCATTGCCATGGTGCGTCCGGAGGCCAGGCCGGACGCCGCTGACGACGGCACGTACCCGAGTTCCTGAGCGGCACTCAGCACCCGGGCGCGCGTCCCCGCCGAGACTCCGGCGAGGCCCCGCAGGGCACGCGACACGGTTGCGGTTGAAACTCCCGTGGCTACCGCAACATCCTCGATGCCGGTCACAGTGCATCAGCCCTTGAGGCCACCAGCCAGCAGACCCCGAACGAAGTACCTCTGCAGCCCGAAGAAGACCAGCAGCGGGACGATCATGGACACGAAGGCCCCGGCCGTGAGGCGGTGCCATTCACCGCCTCGGGTACCGGTGAGCTCGGCGAGCCGCTGCGTGATGGGCGCAACGTCTCCTGTACCTCCGGAGAACACCAGGGCAACCAGCAGGTCATTCCAGACCCACAGGAACTGGAAAATGGCATAGGAGGCCAGCGCCGGAACCGACAGTGGGATGATGATCCGCCAGAAGATGGTGGCGTGTCCGGCGCCGTCCACCCTCGCCGCCTCGATCACTTCACCGGGAATCTCCGCGATGAAGTTGTGCAGCAGGAAGATGGCCAGCGGCAGCGCGAAGATGGTGTGCGCAATCCACAGCTGTGCGTAGGATCCGGATGGAAGGAGCTCAAACTCGCCGATCTTCAGGTTCACGAACAGGGTGAGCAGCGGAATCAGCGCCATCTGTAGAGGGATGATCTGCAGGGCGAAGATGAACACGAACAGTGTGTCCTTCCCGCGGAAACTGCTCCACGCGAAGATGTAGGCCGCCATGGAGGCGATCACCAGCGGTATGAGCGTCGCCGGAATCACGATCGCCAGGGAGTTGATGAAGTACTGGCCGAGGTTCGGCGACTGGCTGCCGCCCGAGATCAGGACGTCCGCGTAGTTGTCGAGTGTGAACTCAAAGTTCGAGAGCACGTTCCACCAACCATTCTGGTTGATGTTCTCTTCCGGCCTGAACGATGAGATGAACAGCCCGAGCGTCGGTACGGTCCAGATGACAGCGATGATCACCGCGGCGATCGTGGCGCCGCGGGACGTCAGGCGCTGTTTCACCCGGCGGGCGATGGGCGGTTGTACCGTGGTGTCTTCCCCGGTGTCTTTGGTTCCCATGGCTGGAACAGCTGGTGTCGAAGTCATCGGATTTCCTTCTGCTTCTTGAGCACGCGGGCGTTGTAGATGACCACGGGCAGCACCATCAGGAACAGGATCAGCGCCAGTGCCGCGCCCCGGCCGGGTTCGTTGGCCCGGAATGCCTGCGTGTACATCTCATTGGCGATCACGGAGGTGTCATAGTTTCCGGCAGTCATGGTCCGCACAATGTCGAACACCTTCAGGGTGATGATCGTGATGGTGGTGATCACCACCACCAACGCACCGCGGATTGACGGAATGGTGATGCTCCGGAACTGCTGCCAGGCAGTCGCACCGTCCAGGCGCGATGCCTCCACGATGTCTGCGGGGATGCCTTTGATGGCGGCGGAGAGAATCACCATGGCAAAGCCCACCTGGATCCAGACCATGACGGCGATCAGGAAGAAGGTGTTCCCCGGTGCCTCGAGCAGGAACTGACGCGGTTCGCCACCGAACCAGACGAGTATCTGGTTGACCAGCCCGATCTGCTCCTGTTCCACTCCGCGGTAGGCGTACATGAAGTTCCAGATGATGCCCGCGCCCACCATGGAGATGGCCATCGGCATGAAGACGAGTGCCTTCAACACTCTCTCGCCGTGCGCCTTGTCGATGAAGACGGCATAGACGAGACCGATGACCGTGGAGATTGTGGGCACGAGAATCACCCATAGGACGGTGTTCCGAAGGGTGACCAGGGCGGTCGGCTCGGTGAACATCCAGATGAAGTTGTCCAGACCGGTGAGGTTTCCGTCGCGGTCGGTGAACGCGAGGAAGGTGGTCTGCAGGGCGGGCCAGACCATGCCGACAATCAACAGGATTGCAGCGGGCGCCAGAAAGCCGATGATCGTCGCCTTGTCGCGGAACGATTTGGGTGCACGGTCCACCAGCAGCATGATGATCCCGATGACGGCGGCGAAGATCGCCATGGCGATCACCACCTGCAGGAATTTCTCGCCGAGATCCTCCATAACGCAGCCTCCTTGCTGGGTGCGGTCAGTTGTCAGGACAGACCCGGCGTCCCACTACCGTGGAACGCCGGGTCCGAAGAAGGAACTACTGGGGCCAACTGCTTTCGATGGTGTCAACCACTTCGTTGGTCGGCGTGCCATTGATCCATTCGACAATGCCGCTCCAGAAGGAGTTGGCGCCAACGGCGCCCGGCATCAGGTCGGAGCCGTCAAAGCGGAAGACAGTGTCTTCGCTCTGCAGCAACTCGATGGACTGCCGGTCGAGTGCGCTCTGCGCGAGTGACGGATCCAGTGCCTTGTTGGCGCTGATCGCGCCGCCCTGCTCCACGCGGTTGTTCGCGAACTCGCCGCTTGCCATAAAGGTCTGGAAAGCAACCACGGCAGGCTCATCGGAGTAGGCAGCGACAAATTCGCCGCCACCGGTGATCGCGCTGCTGCCTGCCTCGACACCCGGGGTCATGAATGCCCAGACGTCTCCGTCTTCGGCAACCTCGGTTCCTTCAGGCCAGTTGGCGGCCTGGAAGGATGCCTGGTGGTGCATGGCGCATTCGCCGTCGAGTACCGGCTGACCGGCATCAGCGAACGGAGTTGTCAGGATGGAGCGGACGTCTCCGAAACCGCCATTGACGAACTCGTCGTTCTTCAGAATCTCACCGACGGAATCGAAAGCTTCCACGATCTGGGGATCATTGAACGGAATCTCGTGGTTCACCCACTGGTCATATACCTCAGGTCCGGCCTGGCGGAGGACATAATCTTCAACCCAGTCAGTACCCGGCCAGCCTGTGGCTTCACCGGATTCGAAGCCTGCGCACCACGGCTTCATGGTTCCCTCGGCTGCGATGTCCTCAGTGAGGGTCATCATTTCATCGAGGGTGGTAGGGATTTCCCAGCCCTTCTCCTCGAAGGTTGCAGGGTCATACCAAACGTAACCCTTGACGTTGGCCAGCATCGGGGCGGCGTAGAACTCGCCGTCCACGGTGCCGTAGCCCTTCCAGTCCTCGGACCAGTTCTCGTCGACAAGTGCCTCGACGGCATCCGGTGCGGGCAGGACGTTGCCGCTGGCAACCTCGGCTGCAAGCAGACCCGGCTGCGGGAAGATGGCGATGTCCGGCGGGTTCCCGGCCTGTGAACGGACGCCGATCTGGGTTTCAAATTCCTTCGAGCCTTCGTAGACAACCTCGATGCCGGTGCACTCGGCGAAATCGGCCCACGAGTTCTCGAGACTCTCCGCTTCGACGTCGACGATGGTCGAGTAGACACTTACCTCTTCACCATCGAAGGTTCCGTAGTCCTCGTAGTTAGCGCAGTCGGCAGCCGGCTGGTCACCGCCTCCTTCGCCCTCGCTTCCCGATCCACAGGCGGAGAGTGTGAGTGCTAGCACGCTGAGTGCGGCCACTGGCAGCACCGCTTTTTTACCGCGAATAATCGCCATGAAAATGACTCCTTTGTCCGGCAGCTAGGCACTGAATTGGTTACCGCCGCCTTGCCTCTTGATACGATCAAAGTAAGCGCTTACGTTGTGATCTGCAACACCAGGCGCACCCGACCGCCCCGTCGATATCCAATCGTGACCCACCATCCTGCAGAGGAGCCCCCATGACTGCCTCCGATCTTTCAACCCCCGTCCACCCGGTTCAGGACCGGGGAGGCGCCACCTGGTGGGAAGACGCCGTGATCTACCAGATCTACCCCCGTTCCTTCGCGGACGGAAACAACGACGGCATGGGTGACCTGCACGGCATCACCAGCAAGCTCCCCTACCTTCAGAACCTTGGGGTAAACGCCGTCTGGCTTTCGCCGTTCTATGTTTCACCACAGGCGGATGCCGGCTACGACGTCGCTGATTACCGGGATGTGGATCCCCGCTTCGGCACCCTCGCTGACTTCGATGCCATGTTGGCCGACGCCCACGAGCGCGGACTCAAGGTGATCGTTGACCTGGTACCTAATCACACTTCGGACGAGCACGAGTGGTTCCAGGCCGCCCTGCGCTCTCCGAAGGGCTCCAGCGAGCGCAACCGTTATATGTTCCGGGACGGCGGCGGCGAGAACGGCGAGCTGCCCCCGAACAACTGGCAGTCGATCTTCGGCGGCAATGCGTGGACGCGGGTGGAGGACGGCCAGTGGTACCTGCACCTGTTTGACACCAAGCAGCCGGACCTCAACTGGGAGAACCCCGAAGTGCATGAGGAAATGATCTCCGTCCTGCGCTTTTGGCTGGACCGCGGGGTGGACGGCTTTCGCATCGACGTAGCGCACGGCCTCGTCAAAGCGGAGGGACTGCCGGACTGGGCCGGCCGCGAGAGCATGGTGGGCGACGTACACAACCCCGATGCAGCCGAGGAATCAACAGCCACCGAGCCCACGCCGCCGTACTTCGACCAGCCCGGCGTCCATGCGATCTACCGCGACTGGAACCGCGTCCTGGCCGAGTACCCCGGGGACCGGATGCTGGTTGCGGAAGCTTGGGTGGAACCGGCGGAGCGGCTCTTCCACTATGTCCGCCCGGACGAGATGCAGCAGGCCTTCAACTTCGATTTCCTGCGCGCCGGTTGGGATGCCGGGCGCCTGACCGCAAGCATCACCGAATCACTGGCGCAGGCCGGGAATGTCGGTGCGCCCAGCACCTGGGTCCTCTCCAACCACGACACCGTCCGGCACACCACGCGCTTCGGCCTGCAGGACCCGACGCAGCTGCCCAAGGGCGTTGGGCCGCAGGATGAGCAGCCTGACGAGGCGCTGGGACTGCGGCGCGGACGCGCAGCGATTCTCACCATGCTGGCGCTGCCCGGTTCCGCCTACCTCTACCAGGGAGATGAGCTCGGTCTGCCCGAGCACACCCTGCTGGATGACACCGTCCGCCAGGACCCCGCGTTCTTCCGCACGGAGGGCGTGGAGCGCGGCCGCGACGGCTGCCGGGTGCCGCTTCCGTGGAAGGCTGACGCACCGGGCTTCGGCTTCAGCACAACCAACAACAACGACGACGCCGCCCCCTGGCTGCCGCAGCCCGCCGGCTTCGCGGCGTACGCGGCGGACGTCCAGGTTGACCGCCCCGGCTCCGTGCATGAGCTGGTGAAGTCCGCGCTGACCGAACGCTCTTCGCGTGGACTGGGGCGCGGATCGCTGGAGTGGGCGCCGGAGCACCGCCCCGGCGAGGGCGTGATCGCCCTTACCAACGGTTCAGTGCTGGTGGTTGCGAACATGGGCGAGAAGCCCATCGAGCTGCCTGCCGGCGTCGTCGTACTTGCCAGCGCGGAAGATGCCGTATCTGAAACGGGAGGCGGCAAGAAGCTGCAGCCGGACTGCGCGGTGTGGATCGAGCGGTCCTGACGCAGCCGGCGCCGCCTGGGACTACGCCTAGCGCACCCGCTGCCTAGCGCACCCTTTCGGCGCGGGTGAAACGCGAGCGGGCACCGGAGCTGATGCTGATCAGCACCGGTGTCTGCACGCCGAGCACGGCATCCAGGGCAGACACGAGCGCCGAGACCTCCTCCGCTACCACATAGGGAGCTACGCCCTGCCGCGGGAAGACCTTCACCTTCAGTGCAGGCCGGCCACGGAACTCGTAGGTGGATACGGCCGAGTTCACAAGGTCCACCCGCTCACTCAGTGCAGCCTTCAGGGCCTGCTCCGCCACCGCCGCGTTGATGGTGACGCTGCCGGGAACCGGGTGGTCGTCGTCGTCATAGGCAAGCGTGCCTGACCGTCCCTTCCCCTGGTTGGCCACCCACGCGAACATGAGGATGATCAGCAGCACCATCAGCAGGGCTAGAACGATCCAGAGCCAGCTGTCCCGCTGGCCGGGGAGGGTTGTAGCGTCCAAAACGTTGCTGACCCACTGACCGGCCTGCGCAGCCGTTGACTGCCACCAGCGGGCAACGGCGGGGACACCGAGCGCCATGGCGAGCGCTCCGGCGAGCATCAGTCCCAGACCGAAGACTGCGAGCAGGATCCGGTTGATGGTCCGTGGAGTCTGGTTCACTGCCCGATCACCCCAGACTGCGCAATCGCCACCGAGACCTCGGGCACCGGATCGATGGCGGTCCGGCGAAGCTCATCCTCCACGGCCGCCTGGACGGACTCCTGGTTCACGGGGATGCCGGATGTTGGCCGCACCTGCACATCGACCAGCCGGCGGCCGATAGTCACCAGCACCTGCTCCGGAGTCACCCCTGCAGCCACACGCGCGCGGCGCGCCAGCGAGGATGCCAGCACCTCCGCATCAACGACGACTGCGGCGCGCCCATTGGGAATGCTGAGCCGCGCCCGCCTGCCGGGAAGGATCGCAGCAAGGAAAAACAGGAGCCCCACCAGGAAGATCAACACTCCCGCCGCGGCAAGCACTGAGGCGGAGACACCTGCCGGAAGCGCACCCAGCCACCCTGCCGTTGCCTCCGGCCCCAGTAACCAGGGATTTTGGCCAAGCGCCTTCAGAGCGGCCTCAAGCATCACGTACAGGCAGACGAGGATGACCAAGCCGGCAACGATCGTGGCCGGTACCGCCCGGGATGCGTGGGTTTCCCGTCGGATGACGTCCGAGGTCAGGCGGGTGGTCTCATCATTCATTGCGTCCTCCCGCGCTCACTGACACGCGCGCCGGTGACCCTGATGTCGACGCGGCTCAGACGGGACCCGCTCAGCTGGGCGACCCGCTCCAGAATGACCCCCTTGGCTCGATGCACGCGGCCCTCAACGGATCCACCGAACATCTCAACAGCCGCGGGGTCCGCTGCCACCCGGTCCAGGGAAGGCATGGCGATGGGCGTAGCAAGGCTGAGGGCGAGCAGACCGGCGTCGTCAAACCAGCTGGCGCGGACCTCGCGGACGGGAACCCGAAGCACCTCGGCTGCAACGGCGCACGCTGTGCTGGTGAGCGCTTGCGTGCTGATCCGGTTGTGGCCGGCCAGCCGTTGCGGGGCTGCGGCTGCTGCGGTCACGATGATGAGCGGCGTCCGGCCAGGGCATCCCGCACGCTGCGCAGGTCGAGCTTGCCGTCCGCAACCCGGCCGACGAAAGCGCCGATAGTCATGAAGAGTGCCACTAGGAGGAAGCCCCAGAAGTGGAAGATGAGCGCAGCGAAAGCAAGGATGGTGCCAACGAGGATACCGACGACGGTGAGGTTCATAGTGGCTCCTTAGCTCGCCGCGGGGCGGGGCTTCTCAGTGCTCTTGGGATCATTCAGGCCGGGCACGTGTACATCATTGATTTCAACGTTGACTTCAATCACCGTCAGGCCCACGAGCTCACCGACAGCGGCGAATACGGCTGCGCGCACCTGGTCGGCCACCGCAGTGAGCGGGTAGCCGTATTCAGCAACGAGGTTGATGTCAACAGCGGCTTGAATCTCTCCCACCTCCACGTGCACACCCTGCGCCAGGTCGCTGCCACCGACCACATCGCGAAGCGCCCCAAGCGCTCTGCCGGTGCCGCTGCCCAGCGCGTAGACCCCCGGCACCTTGCGGGCGGCGATCGCGGCAACCTTTGCGGCGGCAGTTTCGGAGATGGTTGTCCTGCCGGTTGCGGATTCAGTAACGGGCGCTACGCCCGCCGGCCCTGTTCCCTGCTCGTGCTCCATGCTGGCGCCCTTTCTCTTTCGCCCAGCCTAACCCTTCCGCTGAACCTTTGACACGCGCCGGAAGGGTCAGCGGGAAGGCTCGCTGCAGTGCTCCCTGAGCCACTCCTGGATTGGCTGCAGCGCCTCACGGAACGCGGGTTCGTCAAACTGGCCAGTGCCGTGCGGGCCGCTCTCAGCGGCGTCCGCCGCCCGGACGAAGTGCGGCTTGAGCTCGTCGGGAACCTTGCCGTGCAGGTGATGCAGCTGATCCTCAAGCTTGGCCATGGTCTCGGGATCTTCATCTCCCCTGAAACTGAGCGGGGCCAACAGTACAGAGGAGATTCCGGCGGCAACAACCAGGCAGTCCCCCATGGCTGCTCCGGTGTTGTGCGCGCCCTCCGCGAGCCGAGGATCGGGCGATTGTGACATGGATGGCGAAGACTGCGGTGGTTCGGAAGGGATAGGCGGCATGCTCAGCGTGCTGGTTGCCTCCGGTGGGGCAGCGGCGCACCCGGCCAGGGACAGGGTGAGCGCACCAAAAACGGCCACGGCGAACTTGAGTCTCACGCCTGGCGGTCCTTCCATTGAGGGGTGGTGGCTGATGGAGTGCCGGCTGCCTGCAGACAGGGCTCCACCTCTCTAACGGTCAACGGCGTGAGTCTTCTCCCGCAGCATGGCCACAGCCTGCCAGCCGTTAGACTTCCCCTAGGACGTGCAGGAGGGGGAACCACACCGTGTCCATTGAGGTAGGCAGCCGAAGCGAGACACAGCGGCTTCTCACACTGGAGCGCTATTCCCTTGCGGACGGGTTGTCCGGCCGCGAGGGAACCTATTACGAGGATCTCGACAACCTCGTACTACTGGCCGCTGACGTGTGCCGGGTTCCCTTCGCCGTCATCAACATCATCACCGCCGACCAACAGCACCAGATAGCCGCCCGGGGTATCGAGGCGAGTGTGTGTTCGCGCGAAGACTCAATGTGTGCCCAGGTCTTCCGCTACGGTCACACGGTCATCGTGGAGGATTGCCTGGAGGACCCGCGGTTCCGCGGGAACCCTTTTGTCACCGGTGAGATCGCCGAGGTCCGCTTCTACGCCTCTACTCCGCTCATCACCGCTGAGGGCGATGCGCTGGGAACACTGTGCGTATTCGATGATTCGCCCGGCTCGATCACTCCACAGCAGAGCCGCAGTCTGGAAATCCTGGCCGCCCAGATCATGGACATCCTGAACCTGCAGCTTCGAACACGCGAATTGAGCACCGCGCTGCAGGAGCTGAGACGCAGCAATGAACTCCTCGCGGAATTCGCCGGGCGGGTAAGCCATGATCTGCAGGGTCCGCTGACAAGTATCCGCGGCTTCGCCGAGATGCTTGAGGATGACGCTGCGATTCCCGCCGGCAGCACCAGTCGAAAATACCTCGAGCGCATCGGGGCCAGCGCGGGCAGGATGACGGCGATGATCGACGAGCTCCTTGCGTTTGCCCGCTCCAACGGAGCTCTACGCGTCCAACCGGTCAGTTTGGCGTCAACCGTGAGAGCCGTACAGGACGACCTCGCCGCCGCCATCTCCGCTGCCGGAGCGCACCTTGAGGTGGAGGAATTTGTTGGCCAGGCTGATCCCACCCAGCTACATACGCTGTTACAGAACCTGCTCCAGAACGCCCTGAACTACCGGCATCCGCACAGGTCTCCCAGAGTAAGAATCAGTGCCTGCCAGACCGCCGAAGATAGGTGGTGCCTGAAGTTCGAGGACAATGGCATCGGGATTGCTCCCGAAGACCGGCAGAGGGTGCTCGAACCGCTCGTGCGGCTGGAGAGCAACGCAATCGCCGGTACCGGGCTCGGCCTGGCAACCTGCAATCGGATTGCCCAGTCGCACGGCGGTTTCCTTGAGCTGGCGGAGACCGAGGGCGGCGGCCTGACCATCCTCGCGTGTTTTGGCAGCGGTAGTTAGCAGGAACACCGGCGCCGGCTACGGTGACGCGTTCTCGAAACCTGTCCGCGTCATGGTGCCCCAGACCTGCTTCTTGCCGCGAAGCGCTGCCCACCAGCCCTGAATCCGCCAGATAGCGGTGAGCTGGCGGTACCCGATGTTTTCCTGAACCGATACCAGCAGGGCCACCCAGAGATCTCCCCACCGGTTGTAGCGGTGGAACGACGCTTCCTCGACCAGCAATGCCATCAGCGAGACAAAAATGGCATAGAGGTATGCGACAGCAATGAACGCGAGCGCGTAGGGCACGTTCACCACGCCGAGCAGCAGTCCCAGCGGGACAATGACGAGGCCAAAGAGCTCAATGGCGGGAGCGATGAGCTCAAAGATCCAGTAGTAGGGCAGCGCAATCATGCCCACGGTCCCATAGCGGGGGTTGAACGTCATGCCGCGGTATTTGATCAGGACTTCCCACAGACCGCGGTGCCACCGCCGTCGTTGTCTTGCAAGGACCGCTGCCGTGGAGGGAACTTCGGTCCAGCACACCGGTTCGGCGATGAAGATGACGCGGTACTTCCGCTTGGACCGGCGCATCATCCGGTGCAGCCGCATGACCAGTTCGAAATCCTCGCCAATGCAGTCCGGGTCCAGACCACCCGCCTGGGTCACGAGGTCGCGCCGGAACATTCCGAAGGCCCCGGAAATGAGAATCAGGGAATTCAGCTGGGACCACCCGGCCCGCCCGAGGAGGAAG
Organism: Arthrobacter sp. Soil782; assembly: GCF_001428435.1. Lineage (GTDB taxonomy): Bacteria > Actinomycetota > Actinomycetes > Actinomycetales > Micrococcaceae > Arthrobacter_D > Arthrobacter_D parietis. The sequence continues at coordinate 1,208,856 of NZ_LMSO01000001.1, read as the reverse complement.
GAGCGCAGGTATTCCACGATCTGAATGCGGGCGAAGTAGTTCTTCGGCATGTTCACTCTGACCACGCGGCCTGCAACGACCTCGCATCCGTTGGCCACGCGCACCACTCCGCCGGTTGCGATCACGCGCTCGGGGTCATCAGTGAAGGGCTTGGACACCACAAGGAGGGAGTCGGGATCCAGCAGGCTGTCGGCGTCGACCATCACCACGAGGTCCTTGGACGCGACGTTCAGTCCCATGTTCAGCGAATCCGACCGGCCCGAGTTTTCCTTGTCAACAACCACGATGGGCAGCGCGGTATCCCGCGCACGGTAGATGGCGCGGACGGTTCCCCGGACGGGCACCTTGACGGACACTTCCCGCCGGTCTTCGACGAGGTCATAGACGTCGATCAGCGTTTGCAGCGTCTCATCCGAGCTGCCGTCATTGACCACCACGACTTCGTGATCCGGATAGCGCAGGTCGAGCACGGAGCGGACGGACGTTGCGATCACAGCGCCCTCGTTATACGCCGGCATCAGGACGGAGATTCCCGGACTGAGCGGGGATGCGGCGGTGACTCGGGCCCCGGCAAAGGACTGCCGCCGGAGATGCGCGGTGAAATTCACGCTCGCGAAGATGATCAGCAGCAGCAGGAACGAATTGATCACTATGAAATAGGCCAGTACAGGGTACGCCGTGACCTCGAAGAGCAACCGGATTGCCGCTCTCAGCGGCTCAAGCACATTCTCCATCCGTTCCCCCTATGCATCCACGAGGATGCGGCGGACATCCGCATCGGCATGCTCGATGACCCGCCTGCGCACGTCGCGTGCCTCGGCGCCGGGCATCGCCTTGAGAGCTTCTCCTGCTGCCTGCCGGACAGACGACGACGCAGCGCTTGAGCAGGAAATGTCCGCAAGTTCGCTGATGGCAGGCTTGTGGCCGAGCCGTCCCAGTGACCGGGCGCAGGCAGCGATGACGACATCGGACGCACCTTCCCGGCCGCGCTCCGCCACCATGCAGTCGAACAGTGCGTCCGCGGCTTCCGACATGAGCAGCAGGCCCACCACAGCCGCAGAGCCATAGCGGATCCCGGCGTCCCGGTCCCGCAGACCCTCGATATACACTGCGGGATCCTGTTCGGGCAGATTGAGCAACGCCGTGGCGGCAACCGAGTGCGGGATCCCGCTGGTCAGCGAAAGCGCATCGACGAGGTGCCCTCCGGCCTCCGGCCGGGCCGCGACGCCGAGGGCACGCGCCGCCACAAGACGGACCTCGAGGCTCTTGTCCTGAAGGGCGGCCGTCAAGGGGCCGATGACCTCCCTGCCGCCGAGAATGCCGAGCAGTTCAGCCGCAGCAGCCCGCTGAATGGCGCCGCGGGAATGGATTCGGTCAAGGGATCGGCTGAGCAGGCCGCGAGCGGCGAGGACGCGGATCATGGCCCCGCGCACATCACCACGAACTTCGGGGATCATGCGCAGCAGGGTGTTTTCCACGTGCTCCCCGAGGGCGCCCGTTGTCGATGCGAGTTCCGACTCCAACTTCGCCAGCGCCTCATCCTCGGCAACCGCGAGCATCATGATGCGGGTGCGGATTGCCTCGTCATGGACAGCCCTCCGGCGCTCACCGGCGTGGCGTGCCGCCTTGATGAGAACGACGGCGGTCAGAGCCAGCACGCACGCGACAACCAGAACGACGACGGCGACCGCCAGCACATCCCATGAGACCAGCACGGGAGTTAGCGTGCCAGGATGCCGGCAACCCGGGCTGCGAGTTCGCGGGGGCTGAAGGGTTTGACGACGTAGTCAGTGACTCCGGCGGCGAATCCGCTTTCAATGTCGCGTTCCTGGTTCTTGGCGGTCAGGAGGATCACCGGAACGGAGATCGGGGGCTCTGCCGAGCGCATCATCCGGACCATGTCCACGCCGGACATACCGGGCATCATGACGTCGGAAATCACGAGGCTGTACTCATTGTTGATGGCCAGTTCCAGTCCGGCGACCCCGTCACCGGCGGTCTCAACCTCGTAACCGCTTGACTCAAGCTTGGTGGAGACGAGATCGCGGATGTCCGCGTCATCGTCAACAACCAGGATTCTGTGTGGCATTGCCGATCCTCCCCGCAATCCTTGCATCTTGCCCCCTACCCAGACCTAGCCTAATCGACGGCCGGAGACCCTGTTTCGATTCGTCGCTGATGTGCGGAAGGATTGGCTTGGCGGGGAAACTGCAGGGCAAAGCAAAAGCCCCCGGTTTCCCAGGGACTTTCAGTGGTGGCTCCGACCGGCGTCGATCCGGTGACCTTTCGATTTTCAGTCGAACGCTCTACCAACTGAGCTACAGAGCCTTGCAACCATCGTGTGATGATCACCGTCGACGCCCGGATTTCTCCGACCGCCTCAGCGACCCTGACGGGACTTGAACCCGCGACCTCCGCCGTGACAGGGCGGCGCGCTAACCAACTGCGCTACAGGGCCTTGCGATTTTGCAAGAGTTTGATCCTATCAGCACCCAAACGGTGCTTTGAACCACTCCCTTGCGTACCCCCAACGGGATTCGAACCCGTGCCGCCGCCGTGAAAGGGCGGTGTCCTAGGCCGCTAGACGATGGGGGCCAGGACCACACAAGTACTTTACTCCTCGTTGTGGACCTCTAAAACTATAGGGCTTCGATCTGGATTACACAAAACCTCTGAATCGCCGGCCGGACGTCTCGCGGAAGCGGCGGCAGTAGAGTTTCCTCCGTGCCCATCGATATGAGCCGCGAGGACTTCGAATCAGCAGTCGACGACGCAATTGACCAGATCCCGGACAGGCTGGCGAGGGCTATGAACAACGTCGCCATCTTCGTCAAGGAGGAATTTGAGCCCGGACCCGGCGAGGAAGCGGATCCCGACCTGCTCGGCCTCTATGAGGGTACTCCGCTGACGGAGAGGGACTCCTGGTGGGATGCCGGCTCCCTGCCCGACCGCATCAGCATCTTTCGGCAGCCGCTGCTGAGGATGTGCGGGAGCCGCGAGGAACTCGTGGATGAAATCCTCATCACCGTGATCCACGAGGTTGCGCATCACTTCGGGATTGATGACGAACGCCTCCACGAGCTGGGCTGGGGGTAGCCCAACCTGGCTACCGCCGGGGCTTCATACTGGTTATATGGGCGCACACTCTCATGGGCATCCCGTCACCGCGACGGGGAAGCACCGCAAGTCGCTGGTGCTGGTCGTGGCGATCACACTCGCCGTCGTTGTTGTTCAGGTGATCGGCGCTGCGCTGTCCGGGTCCCTGGCCCTGCTCGCTGACGCGGGCCACATGCTTTCCGACGCCGCCGGCGTTTTCATAGCGCTGCTTGCCTCCTGGATAGCAACCCGGCCTGCCACTGTGCGGAGCACCTACGGCTACCAGCGGGCAGAAGTGCTGGCGGCACTGGCCAATGCCGTCATCCTGGTGGTGATCGCGGTGGTCATTGCGATCGAGGCGTTCCGCAGGCTGGGTGAGCCAACAGAGGTGCGCACGGACATCATGCTGATAGCTGCGCTGCTCGGCGGCGCGGCGAACCTCGCCTGCCTGCTGATCCTCCACGGCGGGCATAAGGAAAGCCTCAATCTTCGAGGCGCTTATCTGGAGGTGCTGGGAGACCTACTTGGGTCAATCGCCGTGGTGATTGCCGCCGTCGTCATCGCAGTGACCGGATTCCTGCAGGCTGACGCCATAGCCTCCATCCTCATTGCAGCCATGATTCTGCCGCGCGCATGGAGCCTGCTGAGAGACGTGATCAATGTGCTGCTCGAGTCCGCCCCCAAGGGTGTGGATCCGGCGATGATCCGGGAGCACATCCTGAAAGTGCAGGGGGTTGTCGATGCACACGACATTCACGCGTGGACCATCACCTCCGGCGTTCCAGTCTTTTCGGCCCACGTAGTGGTGGACACCGAAAGCCTGAACGCCGAGGGTGTTGACCGCATGCTCGACCGCCTTACGCACTGCCTCAGCAACCATTTCGATACCGAGCACTGCACCTTTCAACTTGAACCGCTGGAGCATGCCGTGCATGAGAGCCGGCAGCACGCCTGACTCGGGCGCGACACGCCGTGAACGGCCTTGCGTCGGGAATGACACCGCTGTTGTTTAAGATACTGGTGTGACAAATGTTGCTAAAGTGACATTTGGGGCTCTATCCTCGGACAAGTCTGGTTGCCGTCCGAGGATCGAGTTATGCCGCAAACCTTTTCGCAGCGCGGATTTTCCGCGCTCACTGCCATGCTCGTGGGATCGCTGCTCACCTTGGGATTGACGCCGTCGCCAGCCCTTGCAGCATCGGATCTGCCCAGCCCCGCCGACGTTGCCGCTGCGGAGGACAACACAGCTGCGGCGGCGGAACTCGTGACAGAGATCGAAAGCATCCTCGAGAATGCTTCCGCAGAGCTGCAGGGCGCGCAGGTTGAGGCGATGAAGTCGCAGGGCGCCTACATCGATGCACTCGCGGAACTTGATGAGCGGCGGTCGACCGCCCAGCGGCTTTCGGCACTGGCCGGGCAGGCTGAGCAGACCTACCGCACTGCCTCCACGGAGCTCGGTCAACTTGCCGCGGATATCTACCGTGCGGGCGGCATCATGCCGGACAGCAGCCTCCTTTCGTTCGCCCAGGACCCAGGCAGCATCATGTATCAGGCCTCCACTGTCGAAGGCATGGCCGCCTCCCGGTCACGCACCGTCAACCAGGCTGAAACTGCGGCGAAGTCGCTCGAGTCCCTGCAGGCCGACGCACGCAACGCGGAGCAGGCAGCCGCCGACGCAGCAGAGGCCGCGGAAAAGGCCGGGGCCGCCACCGAATCCGCGATGGCGAGCGCCGCGAGCCTGGTGGAGGAGAAGCAGGCCGAACGCGGAACCCTGGTTGCGCAGTTGGCGCAGCTGCGGGACACCACCGCGGCTCTCGAGGAGCAGCGCATCGCCGGCCTTGAACAGGAACGACGCGAGGATGAGCTCGCTCGCATTCTTGCCGCATCAGCCGAGTCGGCTGCCGCAGCGACCGCCTCGCCTCGCTCCGAAGCACCGCTTGCTCCAGCCCCCACACTGGTGCCGCCGGCGCAGGATTCTCCGCAAGCACCCGCGCCGGCACCGGCGCCCCAGCGACCCACCATTCCTGCTCCGGCACCTTCTCCGCGTCCGACGACGCCGGCTCCTGCTCCCGCGCCCGCTCCGGTTCCGCCGCGACCGGCACCCCAGCCTGCACCTGCACCTGCTCCGACGCCGGCACCTCCTCCGCCGGCACCGGCACCCCAACCTGCGCCGGCACCCGCTCCGCCTGTTGTGAATCCCGGCGGAGTGGCGGCAGCCGTCAATTACGCCCGTGCGCGCGTCGGAGCCCCATATTTCTATCAGTGGGGAGGCAACGGTCCGCGGGGTTATGACTGCTCCGGGCTGGTGCAACAGGCCTTCGCCTCAGGAGGCATCTCACTCCCGCGTACAGCGTCCGCGCAGTTCTACGCGGCACAAACCCATGTGCCGCTGTCGCAGGCACAGTTCGGTGACCTTGTCTTTTGGGGCGAGGGCGCCGGCATCTGGCACGTTGCCATCTACGTGGGCAACAACACCGTGGTCAACGCGCTGAACCCGTCACAGGGCATTCTCGAGGTGAATCTCGCGAATATGACCGGGATGGGCGCACTCAACCCGCTCGCTGCGCGGTTCTAGGCGACCATCGGTCCGAAGTTTACGCGGTCCGTCAGGCGAGGATCCTCCCTGTCCGGCACCACAAGAACCGGGCCTTTCGCGTGGTGCAGCACGCCCTGACTGGTGGAGCCGAGCAGCATTCCGGCGAACCCGCCGCGGCCGCGGGTGCCAAGCACAACCAGCTCGGCCGTCCGTGATGCCTCGATCAGCACCTCAACGGGAGGCCCGTCGAGGAGTTCCACTGATATGTCCAGTTGAGGGAAATGGCTCTGCAGCCATGCCTTCCCCGCGTTGAGTTGAACCATGATCTCCGCGTGGAGTGCGTCCCGGTCAACCGGGGTGGGCATCCATGCAAGTGAACCGGTGAAGGGCGGCAGTGAACACACCACCCGTACGGGCAGACCACGGGACTGCGCCTGCTCGGCTGCAATCAGCGAAGCCATGCGCGCCTGCTCGGAGCCGTCAACTCCGACCACAACCACCTTTTCGATCTCTTCCGCGCGCGGGCACGGCTCGCCCTTCGGTTTCGGTGCGGAGACGCCGGCCTCATCGAGCCTCGGGGCACAGTACAGCGGTACAACCACAGTGGGGCACTTTGAGTGCGCCGGCAGTGCGGCGCTCACGGAGCCAAGGAGGCGTCCAACGAAGCCTCCCCTGCCACGCGAACCCACAACCATGAGTTCGGCCTCCTCGGAGAGCTCAAGGAGCACACCTGCGGCGTCACCGCTCTCCACCCGCGGCACAATTTCGATGTCGTGGTGACCGGCTATCTTCCTGATGGACTGATCGAGGACCGCCTGCGCCCCCTCCCGGATTACCGAATCATCCACGGTTGCGTAACCGGCATCCATGCTCGAGGCCGCGAAGACCGGGACGGTATAGGCAGTTACTACATGGAGTGGGCAGTGGCGGCGCTCGGCCTCCTGTGCCGCCCAGACCAGAGCACACATGCTCTGGTCGGAGCCATCAACCCCCACAACCAGTCCGCGCCCCTGGGGATGCCACGGCGCATCCGGCTTATGAGCCTCACTCATGGTCCGCCTCCTCGCGGTTGAACCTCAATTGACACCTTCGCTCAGCCGTCCAGATATTTCTAGCCTACTCTCCAGTAGGAGGACTATTCAGCACCCAAAAAGTTATATAGGCTTCGAGAATCGTTATCGGGCGGATGGTCTCCACAAAGGTTCCCGCCCGCTTTCAGTGCGCTTGGTTGACCCGTTCGCAGCCAAGTGTCCGCACAGCCCGGAAGAGGCGCCGGGCTGTGCGGAATTCTCCTTCCTCCAGGAGGTTTTCATCGATGCTGCCGAAGCCGATCGACCACGTCGCCCCTGATCCTTCCGTGCCCTCAGCCGCAGAGATGACCACCACAGTGGTGATTGGCTCCGGGTTGTCCGGGCTGGCCGTTGCCAGCGAGCTGAGCCGGCGCGGCGTGCAGTCCATCGTGGTCGAGAGCATCGAATGCCTGAACTCCGGACCAAACCGAACCGTAATGACGGACTCGGTGTCGCTGTCCGAACGCACGGAACTCCTGCGGCTGCTGCGCTGCTACGCGTCAAGCCATTCACTGGACATCCGCCAGGAGACGGTTGCTGAGGGACTGTGCATGGTGGGCTACTCCCAGCTTCTTCCGGCTCCGGTACTCGGGTCCAAGAAATGGGCGGTGCAGACGCGGAACGGCGTCCTGCTCGCTGACCACGTGGTCCTGACCAAGTATCCACAGAACCAACTGCGCCGTTTCGTGCAGTCCCTCGGCCTCGCCGTGGGAATCGACATCAAAGCGGCGCTCCGGGCTATCGGTCTCTACCTCATCGGGGTGGGCGAGATGCTGACGCCGACAACGCGGGAAATTGTCCGGCAGGCCAAGGTCATCAGTGACTCAATTGTCTCGCAGGGAGCTCTCGCGGCTCAGGTGATCCAGCCAGTGAAGGCTTCTGTGATGGCCGCCGCTGTTGCCGGATCAACCAGGCGTCCGCCCGCAATCAGCGTCTGAGAAGGTGCCTACGCGGCGTCGTCGTTGTTGCCCTGGGTGAGGCGCCGCCTGGCTCCAAGTGCCAGCACCACAGCGAGCGCAATCAGCACCGCAATCATCAGGATGACTCCCCAGGAAAGGCCGGAGTCTGCCGCCGGCTCCTGGTCAAGCGCGCCGGGGTCAGCTGTTTCGATCGGGCCTGCTGTACCCGCGGACGCCTCAGGCGTCCCCGCAGCCTCAGACGCCTCGGCAGCGGCGCCTGCCGTAGCCGTGAAGTCGAATGTACCTTCAATCGGGTGCGAATCAGAGGACACCACACGCCAGTTCACCGTGTAGGTTCCGGCCGGCGCCCCGGCGCGGATCGCCTGTGTGGCCACGGTGTCAGTGATGGAGACCTCGCCCTCAGCCCAGTCTTCGCCCGCAGCATCAAGCACCTGAACCTGCGAGCCGATGGTCGCAGGAACGTTGGTGAACGTGAGTTCAATCGCCTGAGGCATTGTCTCGAGCGTTGCACCCGGCTCCGGAGTTGAGGAGCTCAGCTCATCATGCGCTGACGCAATCGAGGCTGATCCCAGGATTAACGCGAACGCAACCAGAAGTACGCCGGCCAGGAGCACGACGGTGCGCTGAACGGAACGCGCACCCGGAATGCGCGCCGCGCGCGCTGCAACTACTGCGGAAGGCTTCATGCCTAAAGCCTACGGGAGCGAACTGGCAGGATCCTGAATCCGCCATTGGATAGACTCCTTGAGCGAAACTCTCCCACCAACAGAGGAATACCCGTGCCTGAACTGCGCGCCGCGATGGACCGCTACTTCCAGCTCACCGCCCGCGGATCAACCTACTCGCGTGAAATCAGGGGCGGCATCGCCACGTTCTTCGCGATGAGCTACATAGTGGTGCTCAACCCGCTGATCCTCGCTGGAGCGGACGCAAGCGGAGGCAGCCTCGGGTTTGAACGTGTGGCGGCAGTGACCGCGCTCGTCGCGGGACTGCTGACCATCCTCATGGGCGCCTGGGCCAAGTATCCCTTTGCTCTTGCCACCGGGCTGGGCGTCAACGCCTTTGTGGCCATCACGGTTGCCACCAATCCGGAGCTCACCTGGCCGGACATGATGGGCCTTGTGGTTCTTGCCGGCCTGACCATGCTGGTGCTGGTCCTGACGGGCTTCCGTACAGCCGTCTTCAATGCCGTGCCGGAGAGCCTGAAAACAGCGATCGTCGTCGGTATCGGGCTCTTCATCGCCCTGATCGGACTGGTGAACGCCGGTTTTGTCCGGCGTATCCCAGATGTTGCGGAGACCACCGTGCCGGTCGGGTTGGGATTCGGGGGCGTACTCCTCGGCTGGCCCACCCTGGTGTTCGTATTTGGCCTGATCCTGACCATCGCACTGGTGGTCCGCAAGGTTCGCGGCGGCATCCTGATCGGTGTCATCGCCGCCACCATTCTGGCCGTCATCATCGAAGCCGTGGCGAACGTCGGGCCGAGTGTGGGACCGGACGGCTCCAACCCACAGGGCTGGTCGCTCGTTGTTCCGGAGCTTCCTTCCGGGGCCTGGATCGGCCTCCCCGACCTGAGCCTGGTCGGCAGTGTCAGCGTCTTCGGGGCGTTCGGTAGCCTCGGCGCCACCGCCGCCCTGCTGCTCACCTTCACCATCCTGCTCAGCATCTTCTTCGACGCCATGGGCACCATGGTGGGCCTGGCAAATGAAGCAAAGCTGGTGGACAAGCGGGGCAACATCCCCGGCGTCGACCGCGTTCTCATTGTTGACGCTCTCGGAGCGGTGGCTGGCGGGGCGGGATCAGTCTCTTCCAACCAGATCTACGTCGAATCGGGCGCCGGGATCGGTGAAGGAGCGCGGACCGGCATCGCCAACATCGTGACCGGCCTGCTGTTCCTCGTGGCCATGTTCTTCACGCCGCTGATCTCGCTGGTGCCGTTCGAGGCGGTGGCGCCTGCCCTCGTCGTCGTTGGTTTCATGATGGTATCCCAGGTGGGCCGGATTGACTGGCAGGACTGGGGAATCGCCATTCCCGCGTTCCTGACGTTCACGCTCATGCCGTTCACCTATTCGATTGCCAACGGACTGGGCGCCGGGTTCATCGCGTACGTCCTGGTCCGCACGTTCCAGGGCAGGGCCAAAGAGATCCACCCGCTGATGTGGGCCGTGGCAGGTGCATTCGTGGTGTTCTTCGGGATCGGCCCGATAGAGCAGCTGCTCGGCGTCGCCTGACCCACCCGTTGCTAGTCGGTGAGGACTGCCGCGCCACTGATGAAACGGGTCACCTGCGCATCCCGCCACAGGTGCGCCGGCACTCCACCGCCAAGCAGCTCACGAGCCAGGCCGGGATCCTCCCCAAGTGGACCATCGCTTCCGGCAAGAATCACATTGCCGTAGCGCCGGCCCTTGAGCATCGCGGGGTCCGCAATGATCACGGTATGGGTGAAGGCCGCGGAGATGGTCGCCGCCTCGCGCCGCGCCATCCCCAGGTCCGGGGAATCCCCGCAATTGACGACATAGACCCCGGCCGCATCCAGGACACGCTTGGCGTGCTCAACAAAGTCGACGGTGGTCAGTGGGGCTGGAGTGCGGCTGCCCGCGAAGACGTCCCGGATGATGAGGTCCCGGCTACTCGCGGACAGTGCCTCAGTGACTTCGCGCGCTTCGCCAACACGGATCCGTAGCAGCGGTGCACGCGGCAGGTCGAACCACTCACGCACCAGGCCCGCGAGCGCGCCGTCGAGTTCCACGACCACCTGCCGCGCATCGGGAAAGGTCACGGCAAAACTCCGCGCCAGCGAGCAGGCCCCGCCACCAAGATGCAGGGCGCGGAGCCGGAATGTGGACGGCCACTGGGACGTTACCAGCGAACTGATCCAGCGCATGTACTCGAAGTCGAGCCGGGCAGGATCGGTGAGGTCGATGTGGGAACTCGGCACACCGTTGATGTGAAGCACCCAGCCGTTGGGGTTGAAGCGGTCGTGGACGAGCTCACAAGTGCCGGTGTCGATGGTGTGAATGCCGGGAACCGGACCGCCGTCTGTGCCCGCTGTTTCCCTGCGCTCGCGCTGGCGTCCCATTGATCCTTACGCTTTGCCTGGTGCTGTTCGGCTAGTAAGGACGGACGGTACCCTGGTGGTGCAGGTGTGCGTTGACCTGCCGCACCCTGCCCGGAATGGTGAACAGGTCAATGACCATCATGATCCACAGCGGGATCAGGAACAGGAACCCGAGAACAAACCACGCCGTGGCGTAGCCAATGAGACCCAGGCCCAGGTAGAGGAAGCCCATCCGGTTCTGGCGCAGGTAGAACTTGTGGGCGCCGAAGTTTCCGAGCAGGAACCAGAGCGGGTAGGCGAGCCAGCTTTCCTTCGCGGCGTAGACCACCACGTGTTGAGAAGGCTGGTTGCCGTAGTAGTTGGACACGTCATTCCCCTGTCAGTTGTGAACCTGGTGCCGAAGCGCTGATGCGCGGCGGCTCGACGGCGCAGGCAGCGCGCACCATCCGAATCTCATGAAGGCCGTTCCACCGTTCGGAGAGTTGTTCCCGCTCTCCGTCCGGAGCGAAGCCGAGCTTGCGGTAGAAAGCGATGGCGCGTTCGTTGCCCTCCAGGACCCAGACGCACGCGGCGGCACCGCCGATAGCGGCATCGGCGAGTGCCCGGCCCAGACCGGTGCCGTAATACTCCTCCAGCACGTACAGCATAAAGAGTTCGACGGCGGCAGGAGGGTTATCACCCCGCGCCTCACCGCCTGCTGCAATACCGACGATCGCGCCATCGTCGTTGACCGCTACCAGCGGTACGCTGCCGCTCTCATCGAATCCCTGTCTCCATGCTTCGGCGATGGCCTCGATGCCGTCATCCAGGCCATCGAGGACTTCTTCGCGCACCTTCCCCCGGTAGGCCTGGCGCCAGCCCTGGTTCTTCATGCGCAGCGCAGCTTCGGTCTCGTCGATGCGGAGCGGACGGATGGTGGCCATGCCGTTCATGCTATCGGGAACGACGACGGTCACTCGCCTGTAGCGGTTGTAGTTGCGTCCTAGTTGACGATGGCGACCGCAAACCCATCCCAGTCCTTGGACCCAACTGTCTGCAGGGCAGTCGCATCAAGGCGCGGGTGGCTAGCGAGTAGTTCCAGCGCCCTGCGGGTGCCCTGGATGTCTTCGTCGCCGTTCTTTTCCAGCACGCTGCCCCCGCGCACAACGTTATCGAGCACAATGACGGATCCCGGACGGGACAGCTTCACCGCCCACTCCAGATAGTTGGGGTTGTTCGCCTTGTCCGCGTCGATGAAGAAGAGGTCATAGGGCCCTGCCAGCGTGGGAAGCGTCTCCAGTGCCGCTCCCACGTGGACAGTTACCTTGTGCCCGACGCCGGCCGCCTCCAGATTGCGCCTGGCCACCTCCGCATGGGCCGGCTCATATTCGCAGGTGTCAATGGTTCCGCTCTCGGGAAGACCCCGTGCCAGCCAGATGGTGCTGAAGCCGCCCAGCGTACCGATCTCCAGGACCCGCTTCGCCTGATGGATACGGGCAAGGAGCATCAGGAACTTGCCTTGCCCGGCAGTCACTTCAATGGCAGGCATACCTGCGTTGCGGGTGATTTCAACGGCCGCAAGGAGAGCGGCGTCCGGTTGGACCACCGTGCGGTTCAGGTAGCTGTCAACCTCTGCCCAATTCCTCATGAGTGGCCCTGGTACTCGTCCATCTCATCGATCGCGCGCTCGAGGCGCTCCACTTTCCCGGTGAGCTCGCCCGTGTAGCCGGGACGGATGTCCGCCTTGAGCACCAGGGAGACGCGGGTGCCGTACTTGGCCACTGCCTCCGTAGCGCGTTTGACCACGTCCATGACCTCGTCCCACTCACCCTCGATCTCGGTGAACATGGAACTGGTGGAGTTCGGCAGGCCGGAGTCACGCACGATCTTCACGGCTTCGGCTACCGCGGCGTGAACCGAACCGTCCCCGTTTTCGCTGGTGTCCTGACGTGCGTCGCTGGGCCGGCCGGAAGGTGCAACTGAGAAGGCTACGAGCATGGGAAACAGTCTGTCAGGTTTGGCCCCACCGGTCACCCGTTCCGTACGTCGAGGGTGAACCGGCAGTCCGGAGGGTGACGCAGGCAGCAGGCGCCGGGCAGTGACTATGCACCGTCGATCGTGCAGGATGAAGGAATGACCACCCGCGGAATTTATGTCAGCGCCATGGCCCCCGGGTCAGGCAAGTCGCTCATCTCCCTGGGGTTGGCCAGCATGCTGCAGGGACACGCGGACAGAGTCGGCTTCCTTCGCCCAATCTCGGAAGCGGAAGACGGCAACGATGATCCGATGGTTCTCCTGATGCGTCGCGCGTTCGGGCTGGATGAGAAGACCGCCAGGAGCGCCATGACGCGGGCGGAAGCCCGTGCCCTGCTCGTGTCCGGCGAGCGTGAGGAAATCGATGCGCGTTCCGTCTCCGTGTACAGCGAGATGGCGCAGTTCTGCGACGTAATCATCGTGGAGGGGACGGACCTGAGCGGGCAGGACGCCGCCGTCGAGTTTGATCTGAACGCACGGCTGGCCAACAATCTGGGCGCCATGGTGCTTGCCGTGGTGAGCGCAAAGGACATGACCTCCGCTGAGGCAGCGGACGCCGTCGATGTCGCGCGCAGGGAACTGGACGCAGCGGAGGTATCGCTGCTGGCCATGATGGTGAACCGTGCGGCAGAGAGCGCCGTTGACGCCATCCGCGATCAGGTTCGCCCGGGGAAGTCCGGCCGCCCGGTCTACGTCATTCCCGAAATGAGCGAGATCTCCCAGCCGACAATGGCCGAGGTCGCCGGCGCCCTGGACGCGCGTCACATCGCCGGCGGCGCCAGCCTGGAACGTGATGTGTCCTCCATCCGCGTCGCTGCCATGAACGTTGGCCACTTCCTGGAACTGCTGACCGACGGCGCCCTGGTGATTGTTCCCGGAGACCGGGCGGACGTGCTGGTGGCGACTGTGGCGTCGTCGTTCTCGCCTGAGTTTCCCGTGCCCTCCGGCATGATTCTCACCGGTGGCCTGACGCCGGACCCCAACATCCTTGCCCTGCTTGCCCATGCCACCTTCCCTGTTTTCGCGGTCGACGACGACACCTACACGGCCGCGAAGCGCGTCAGTGAGGTGCGCGGCGAGATTGCGACCGGCCTGCGGCGAAAGGCTGCCGCCGCACTTGGTGTGTGGGCACGGCAGGTGGATGCGACTGAGCTGCTGGAACGCCTTGAGCTGCCCCGGCCGGTGAAGATGACTCCGCTGCGGTTCCTGCACGAGCTGATCGAGAAGGCCCGCGCGGACCGTAAGCATGTGGTTCTACCCGAAGGCCTGGACGAGCGGATCCTCCGCGCCGCTGAGATCCTGCGCCGCCGGGATGTCTGCGACCTGACAATCCTCGGACCGGAGGGGCAGCTGCGCGAGCGTGCCGCCGGCCTCGGTGTGGACCTGACCGGGCTCACTCTGCTGGACCCGGCAACCTCGGACCTGCGCGAGGAGTTCGCTGCGGAGTACGCGCGGCTGCGTGCGCACAAGAACGTCTCGCTCGACGACGCACGGGACCGCATGCTCGATGGCTCCTACTTCGGAACAATGATGGTTCAGCTGGGTTACGTTGACGGCATGGTCTCCGGCGCCGCGCACACCACCGCGAACACCATCCGGCCCGCGCTTGAGTTCGTGAAGACGAAGGAGGGCGTAAAAATTGTCTCCTCCGTGTTCCTGATGCTGCTTCGTGACCGTGTGCTGGTGTACGGAGACTGCGCCGTCAATCCGGATCCCACCGAGGAGCAACTGGCAGACATCGCTGTGGCGTCGGCTGAAACGGCTGCCCAGTTCGGGGTTGAACCGCGCGTGGCCATGCTCTCCTACTCCACCGGAGAGTCGGGTTACGGAGGCGCAGTGGACGAGGTGCGGCGGGCAACGGAGCTGGTCCGCTCGATCCGCCCCGACCTGCCGGTGGAGGGGCCCATCCAGTACGACGCCGCCGTAGATGCCTCCGTGGCAGAGTCCAAACTGCCCGGGTCGTCGGTCGCGGGGCAGGCGACGGTCTTTATATTCCCCGATCTGAATACAGGCAACAACACGTACAAGGCGGTTCAGCAGTCAGCCGGTGCGGTCGCCGTCGGGCCGGTCCTTCAGGGCCTGCGCAAGCCGGTCAATGACCTGTCACGGGGCTGTACCGTCGAAGATATTGTGAATACCGTCGCCATCACGGCCGTGCAGGCGCAGGGCACACCAGCGCAGGAGGCGCCATGATCATCCTCGTCATCAACTCGGGCTCGTCGTCGCTCAAGTACCAGGTCCGGGATTCCGCGAGCGGGGAGCGCCTGGCCAACGGGCTGATCGAGCGCATCGGCGACACCGCGAACGGCGGTCCGAAGGATCACACCGAAGCGCTGGACCGGGTCACTGAGGAGCTGGATGCCAAGCTGCAGGGCAAGTCCATCGGCGCCGTCGGTCACCGCGTGGTTCACGGCGGCGAACGGTTCAGCGAACCAGTGCTCGTCACGAACGAGATCATCCGCGCGATCGACCGGCTCAACCCACTGGCCCCGTTGCACAATCCTGCCAACGTGCAGGGTCTGCGCGCCATTGCCGAACGGTGGCCGGACATGCCGCAGGTGGCAGTGTTTGACACGGCCTTCCACCGCACGCTGCCCGAGCATGCGTGGCGGTACGCCGTGCCGGATGAGCTGTACAAGAATTTCGGCATCCGCCGGTACGGGTTTCACGGCACATCCTTCGAGTACGTGACTCGGCACGCCGCCGGGCTGCTCGGGATGCCGCCAACCGAATTCACGGGCATCATCGCGCACCTGGGCAACGGCGCGTCCATTACTGCTGTGCAGCATGGCCAAAGCATTGATACCTCGATGGGGTTCACTCCGCTGGAGGGACTTGTCATGGGAACCAGGTCCGGCGACATCGATCCGTCGATCCTGCTGTTCCTCAGCCGGGAGGGCTACACGGAGACGGATCTCGATCAGCTACTCAACCGCGGGTCCGGCCTGAAGGGCCTCACAGGCCACAATGACATGCGGTCGATCGAGGAGTCCGGGGACCCTGCCGGTGCTGTGGCACTGGACATCGCGTCTTATCGCCTTGCGAAGTACATCGGCGGGTACCACGTTGCTGTTGGAGGCGCGCAGGCGCTCGTGTTCACGGCGGGCATCGGGGAGAACTCCTGGCGTTTCCGGGAGCGCGTGGTCAACCGTCTGGGCGCCCTGGGTGTCTACATTGACGACGCCGAGAACCAGAAACCGGGCGGCTCGCCGCGGGAGATCAGCACAGAGGAATCGGCTTTCCCGGTCCTCGTGGTGCCCACAGACGAAGAGGCGGCTATCGCTGAGGCGACTGCCGCCGTCGTCGGCTCTGTCTAGATCCCTTCTAGTGGGCCGCACTGGCATACGCGAGCGGCCGTATTCACGGGGCTACGGGGCGCCAAGCAGGCGCGCCAGCGCCGCGGCGCCCGCCCCCACGAGGACGACGACGAGGAACGGCGCCCGCAGCCACAGCGCCACCCCTGCTGCGACGAGGGCCGCGAGACGCGCATCAATCACCAGGGATTGCCCGCTCGAAAAGGTGTTCACGGCGGTCAGTGACGCGAGCAGCCCGATCGTCAGCGTGCCGGCGACGCGGGTCATGTGCGGGTTCTCCATGAGGCGCGCGGGCACCAGATAGCCGGCGAGCTTCGTGAGATAGCTGATTCCGCAGGCAATGAGGATCCAGATCCAGAGGTTCACCGGTGTCCTTCCGTGGGATAGGGCTCGACATCGGGCTCAAGGCCCTCGCGCGGGTGGCCGGAACTGAACCAGCCGGCCAGCGCAGCAACCGCGGCGGCCACGAGGATCGGGATGCCGGCAGGCACAAAGGGGACGGTGAGCAGGGTAACCAGCGCACAGACCACGGCGATGGCCGCCGGCTCCCGCGCCTTCAGCCGGGGCCACAGCAGTCCGAGGAATGCGGCGACCGCAGCGCCGTCCAGACCCCATTGCGCAGGATCACCGAGTGCATTCCCCAGCAGCGCGCCCGCAAGCGTGAAGACATTCCATAGAACGTATATACCGATCCCGGCAACCCAGAACCCTCGCGATTGCTCCTGCGGCTCGCTCTGTCCGGTGGCCGTCGCCGTCGACTCATCAATGGTTACCTGCGCGGCCGCGAAACGGCGCAGGCCGCGCGGCCGGAGCATCGCGTTCATCTGCATTCCGTAGACGGCGTTGCGGATACCGAGCAGGGAAGCCGCGGACATCGCGGCCGCCCCGGTTCCGCCGCCTCCCACCACGCCGATGAACGCGAACTGGGAACCGCCGCTGAATAGCAGGAGACTCAGTGCCATGGTCTGCAGGAGGTCCAGCCCGGAGGCGATTGACAGGGCACCGAAGGACACCCCATAGAGGCCGGTCGCCACGGCAATTGACAGTCCAACCCGGACAGCCGGGGATCTCGATAACTCCACCGGCCAAGCGTATGCCGTTCCGCCGATGGGGTTCACTTCCGACGGAATCCCGGCAATACTGAATATAGTCAGCATGCTTACCAACCCTTGGGAGAGACCAACATGAAGGCACTTACCTGGCAGGGCAAGCGATCGCTCAGCATCGACAACGTTCCTGATCCACGAATTCAGGAGCCCACGGATGCAATCGTTCGCATCACTTCAACCGCGATCTGCGGATCCGACCTTCACCTCTACGAGGTGCTCGGTCCGTTCATGAACAAAGGGGACATCCTTGGCCATGAACCAATGGGCATCGTGGAGGAGGTGGGAAGCAGCGTGACCAACCTCGCGCCCGGAGACCGCGTGGTCATCCCGTTCAACGTGGCGTGCGGTCACTGCTGGATGTGCAATCAGGGCTTGCAGTCCCAGTGCGAGACCACCCAAAGCAGGGACAAAGGCACTGGCGCGAAGATGCTCGGGTACTCGGAACTGTATGGCTCCGTGCCGGGCGGCCAGGCCGAGTACCTGCGCGTTCCGCATGCAGACTACGGGGCCGTCAAGGTGGGCAGCGAGCTGCCCGACGAGCGCTACCTGTACCTTTCCGACATCCTTCCCACCGCCTGGCAGGGAGTGAAGTACGCAGACGTGCCCGACGGCGGGACCCTGGCCGTCTTTGGTCTTGGTCCCGTTGGCCAGTTCGCCAGCAGGGTCGGCAAGTACCTCGGTCAGCGGGTAATCGCGGTTGAGCCCGTAGCGGAGCGCCGCGCGATGGCAGAGCGGCACGGCATCGAGGTTGTCGACTTCTCAAAGAACGTCGGCGATGAGCTGCGGGAAATGACCGATGGGCGCGGGCCGGACGCCGTCGTTGACGCTGTCGGCATGGAGGCACACCACTCACCCCTAGGCGCCTTCGCCCAGCACGCTGTCGGGCTCCTCCCCGATGCTGTCGCGAAAAAGGCCATGGAAACAGCCGGCGTGGACCGGCTGAGCGTCCTGCACGCCGCGATTGATGCCGTGCGCCGGGGTGGAACGTTATCCATCAGCGGCGTATACGGCGGCACGGCAAGCCCCATGCCGCTGCTGACCATGTTCGACAAGCAGATTCAGACACGCATGGGCCAGTGCAACGTCCGCCGGTGGACCGATGATCTGCTTCCCATCGTGGAAGACCCCTCGGATCCGTTGGGTGTCATGGATCTCAAGACCCACGAAGTTCCGCTTGATGAAGGACCGGCTGCTTACGAAACCTTCCAGAAGAAGGAGGACGGCTGCATCAAGGTGGTGCTCAAGCCTTAACCGTCCACCGTTCATCTGTCAGGACACGCCCCTTATGACCCTTCATAAGGGGCGTGTCCTGTGAAATCAGGACGCGAGGGAGACCTGCTGGGCCGCGTGGATCGCATCGGCGGCCCGCACCAGCCCCAGGTGGGAGAACGCCTGAGGGAAGTTTCCGGCCATCCTGGCGTTCCCGGCGTCGTACTCCTCGGACAGCAGGCCAAGCTGGTTGGCATAGCCCACCAGCTGGTCCATCAGTTTCTTGGCGTCCTGAAGTCTGCCGGTATGCGCGTACTGCTCAACGAGCCAGAAGGAACAGGCAAGGAACGGGTGCTCGCCGGGCGCCAAACCATCGATTGATGATTCGGTGCGGTAGCGGAGCAGCAGCCCATGCTCATCGAGCAGCTCTTCTTCCAGCCTCGTAACCGTGCCGAGCATCATCGGGTGGTCGTAATCAACGAACCCGACCTGCGGCAGCTGCAGCAGTGACGCATCCACCAAGGTGGTGCCGTAATACTGGGTGAAAGAGTTCACCTCACTGCTGAAACCCTGCTCAAGGATCTCGGCGCGGAGCTTATCCCGGAGTTGCTCCCACCGGTCTGCCTCACCTTTGAGACCGTGCTCGCGGACCGCGCGGGCTCCGCGGTCGAACGCGGCCCACATCATGACGCGGGAGTGCGTGAAGTAGGCCGGCTCACCGCGCATCTCCCAGATACCGTGGTCCTTGGCGCTCAGGTGTTTCTCCAGGAACCCCAACAGTGCATGCTGCAGCGGCCAGGAGAATTCGTCTTCCTTCACTCCGCGCTTGCGCAGCTTTTCCAGGGCAACCATTACTTCACCGACGACGTCGGCCTGGTATTGGGTCACGGCCCCGTTGCCGATCCGAACTGGAGCGGAGTCCGCGTAACCCGGCAGGTGCCCTAGGACTTTCTCCGGAAGGTTCCGCTCACCAGAAACGCTGTACATGATCTGGAGATCCTCGGGGTCGCCGGCAACCGCACGGAGCAACCAGTTCCGCCATTCCGAGGCCTCATCCTCGTAGCCGTGCGTCATCATCGCTTCGAGCGTCAATGCGGCGTCACGTAGCCAGCAGAACCGGTAATCCCAGTTCCGCTCGCCGCCGAAGGCCTCGGGCAGCGACGTGGTGGGGGCCGCGACGATGCCGCCGGTGTCTTCATGCGTCAGGGCACGCAGCACCAGGAGTGAGCGCTTGACGATGCCGTCATACTCGCCCTGCTTCTCGCAGCTTTCCGCCCAGCCCTGCCAGTAGTCGATGGTTGCCTGAAGTGCGACGTCGAAGTCCAGGGGTGTCGGCTGCTGACGGTGGGATGGGTACCACACCAGCTCGAGGTCCACCTTCTCACCGGCTTCGACGGTGAACTCTCCCACGTGGCGGTGATCGGCGGCGCGCGGAAGATGGGTGCCACGCAGGAGCAAGGCATCCGGTCCGGCCATCGCGAGGATTCCGGGACCGCCCTTCTCATGGGTACGCCGCACCCATGGCAGCACCTCGCCGTAGCCGAAGCGCACTACAAGCTCCTGGCGCATAGGCACTGATCCGCTGATTCCCTCGATACGCCGTGCAAGGGATGCGCGCCGGTCGTGGATGGGCATGTAGTCGGTCACCAGGACTTCACCGGCTTCGGTACGCCATCTGGACTGCAGTACGAACGTGGACTCGATGTACTTCCACTCCACCAGCTCGGCAACACCGGCGGCGTGCGCCGGCGCCACGAGCCACCGTCCGTGGTTGTCATTGCCCAGCAGCGCGGAAAAGACCGACGCCGAGTCAAAGCGCGGGTAACAAAGCCAGTCCACGCTCCCACCCCGGGAAACGAGCGCACCGGTGTGAAGATCGGAAATCAGCGCGTAGTCCTCAATCGGCATAGCCATGCGATAACTCAATCACACCCGGCCGGTCGAGGACTCCCCTTTGAGCCTGCCAAGAACATACGCCGGACGGTTGGTAGTGATCTCCTGGGCGCCGAGGTCGCGGAGGAGGTCTATGTCGTCGTCAGCGTCAACCGTCCACACCCGCAGGCGAAGCCCGGACTCGAGCCACCGCGCAACCCGATCCGGATGGGCACGCACGTACGCGATGCTTGGCCCGGCGATTCCCACCGCTCCACTCGCGATGATGCGCTCCCCCTCGTGCAGCGCGCGCCGGAGGAGGTTCATCACGGCCGCAGCGGTGAGTGGGCCCAAAGTTTCGCGCACGTCATCAGGCTGCACGTCGGCCACCAGCTGGCAGACGACGTCGGCGGGCACGCGCTCCAGCAGGTGGCGGACCGAGTCGGGATTGAAGCTCATGAAAGTGATGTGCAGGTTGGCGAGCCGGGAAGTCTCCGGATCATAGCCCTCCCTCATCAGGAAGGCGATCAGCCGTTCCTCCAGCTTGAGCCCGAAGGGGCTCGGGTGCTTCAGCTCGATGGCCAGCTCGAGTTGACGTCCGTCCGTACGCAGGAGATCCAGCAGGTCTTCGAGCGTGAGCAGCTGATCGGCCACACCGCCATACCCTGGCGGGATATTCGCCCCCTTCCATGAGGCGAAGTCCAGTTCACGCAACTGCCGCAGCGTATGGTCTCCCACGTCTCCCGTTCCGCTGGAGGTGCGGTCCAGGGTGGTGTCGTGAATGCAGACAAGTTCAAGGTCCTCTGTGAGGTGGACGTCGCATTCCACCCCGTCAGCACCTTCCGCGAGCGCCTGCAGGAACGCAGCGCGGGTGTGTTCCGCGTACTGTTCGCTCGCCCCGCGGTGCGCGAAAACCAGGTGCTTCACTGCTCGTTGTTCTGCCACAGGCCTTACGCTAGCGAATCGGCGGCGTGACTGTCCTCCGGACGGCTGGTTAGATGGGAATTCAGCATCGATGCGGAGGACTAAGTGAGCATTGCGTTGACCGATACGGAGCGCGCCGCGGGTCTGAGACGGATGAAGACCGTTGCGACGGGCTTGCTCGCCATCATGGCGGTGATTTTCCTGATCGCCTTCGCTCTTCAGGAGCAGTACCCGTGGTTGCAGTACGTCCGCGCTGCTGCGGAGGGCGGCATGGTGGGAGCCCTGGCCGACTGGTTCGCCGTAACGGCCCTGTTCAGGTACCCGATGGGGCTCAAGATTCCCCACACAGCGATCATTCCGCGCAAGAAGGACCAGATCGGCACATCACTGGGGCAGTTTGTGGAGGAGAACTTCCTTTCGGAGTCCGTGGTGCAGCAGAAGCTTTCCTCACTCGGCCTCGCCCAGCGCGCCGGCGCATGGCTCTCCCGGCCGGAGGGCGCAGACCGCGTAGCCGTGGAAGGTGCCGCCCTGATCCGCGGTGCTTTCACCGTGCTGGATGACGACGCCGTCCAGAAGGTCATCGAATCAATGGTGCGCAAGCACGTGGTGGACCCACCGTGGGGGCCGCCGGTCGGTCGCATGGCGGAGCGCGTCTTCGAGGAGGGACACCACCACCGGCTCATTGACCTGCTGGTGGACCGGGCAGCCGAGTGGGTGGACGGCAATTACGACGTCGTTTCCCGCGTTGTGTCCCAACGCTCACCCACATGGGTGCCGCACTTCGTGGACGGGCTCGTCGGCGACAAGGTTTATGTGGAGTTCCTCAAGTTCGTTCGGGCGGTCCAGGCGGATCCCCAGCACGATGTCCGGCTCTCCATCGACAAGTATCTCAAGGACCTCGCCCAGGATCTGCAGCATGATCCGGTCATTATTGCGAAGGCCGAGGAGATCAAGGCCGGCATCCTTGATGACCCGCGTCTGCATGATGTTGCCGCACGGGCCTGGTTTACCATCAAGACAGCCCTCCTGGAAGCAGTCAATGACCCTGATAGTGAACTGACCCGTAACTTCAAGGCTGCGGTCCGCGACTTCGGGCGGCGTCTCACCACGGACGAGGAGCTTGCGGGCAAGATCAATAGGTGGATTTCCGACGGCGCCGGTTACCTCGTGCGGACCTACCGAAGCGACATCGCGGGCATCATCTCCGAAACTGTGGAGCGCTGGGACGCCGAAGAAACCTCACGGAAGATCGAACTCCAAGTCGGCAAGGATCTTCAGTTCATCCGGATCAACGGCACCGTGGTCGGCGCTCTTGCCGGACTGGGCATCTTCTCATTGGCGCACGCACTGTTCGGCTAGCGTCAGGGCTGCCGGCCGTTGCCGGTCTCCGGAAGCTTCTCAAGTTCCGTGAGCAGCTCACCGGGGATGACGGTGGGCGGCGGACCGAAAGCTTCCCGGGTTGCGTCGATGACCGTTCGCCCCATCTTGTGGTTGGCCACTCCTCCGACAGCCGCGCCCACGCCGAACGGGAGCGCCCTGCCCAACAGGGCGCCGCCCTGGCGTGCGAGCATGCGCTTGAGGAAGCGCTTGCGGATGCTGGCTCCGATACTCCGGACGGACGAGGCAGACATCGACCCGCCGACAACATTCCCCCAGTGACGCGTTACCCCGCCCGCTGATGATCCGATGGTCGCCTGGATGAGAGCCGACCCTTCCTCCCCCATGAGGATGGCCATGACGAGCGTGCGGGCACGTTCCGGATCCTCTGTGGAGATTCCGTGCAGCTCCGCGACTGATTGTGCATAGAGCGCCGTTGCCTCCAGAAAACCGACGGTGGCGGCGGCGGAAAGTCCCAGCGAAACCACTGTTCCGATTGCCGGCACGACGGCGGTGCCACCGACAGCCGCGCCTGCGGTTGTGATCGCAACGAGATAATCGCGCTCAAGTTTTGCGTTCAACTCGGCGCCGGTGGCCGTTGGGTTTTTCCTGCGCAGTCGCCGCAGGTTGGCGAGAACCAACGGTCGTTGAATATCGATAGCCCGTTCCACCGCGCGCTGGATGCCCGGCTTTGGTTGGCCGTTGCGGTCGAATACCGCTCCGCTGGCAAATTTCCCCGCAGGGTTGAAGCGTGCCATAACTGATCCTTCCGTCGAGATGCTCAAGTTTGGGCGAGCGCTTGCCTCAACGCAAAACGCCCCGTCGGATGGGGGCCGGCGGGGCGTTTGGTCGATGTACCCGGTTTATGCGTGCGAGCGATTCTTGGTTATAGCTCCGTAAACGAGGAGAACGATGATCGCGCCGCCGATGGCCAACAGCCACGAGGAGATCGAGAAGAACTCGTTCACGCCGACGTCGAAGAGGAGGTTCCCCAGGAAGCCTCCGAGGAGGGCACCGATCACACCGAGAATCAGGGTCATGATCCAGCCGCCGGCCTGCTTGCCGGGCAAAATCAGTTTGGCGATGGCGCCTGCAATAAGGCCGAGAAGAAGAAATGCCAGGAAATTCATGAAGTGCTCCTTTATCGAACTTCTAACTGCGCAACATATATGTCGATTTCGACGATGCACCGAAGTGCAACTGCACACCACCCTACTTGATAAGTGAGCTTAGTAATAGCATACGCCTTACTGGTGAAACTATTAAACTCCTGCTCGGCGACTTTGCAACCCCTTGTAATCGAAACTTCACCAGAAACGGGATCGACAGTATGCTGATCACGTGGCGCTTATATTCCGGCAACCCGCCGTGGCTACTGGGACTAACAGAAGAATTTCCCAAGCGGGTCAAATCAAGGAGTGGTTGGCATGAGAATCGGTTCCTCCATCGTCCTCATTGCACTTGGTGCAATATTGGCCTTCGCAGTCTCAGATAATCTGGTGAACTTCATCGACCTCACCCTGGTGGGTTACATCCTGATGGGGGTCGGCATTCTGGGGCTAATCATTTCGCTCCTTATGAATGCTCCCCGCAACCAGAAGCGGGTCAGCGAGTCGCGCACCGTCCAGGATCCCAACACCGGCGAGCGGATCACCCGAAACGAGACCCGCGACGGCGGGATCTGACCCAACCTGTCAGCGGGGCTGCCGAGCAGTCCGGGTACGAAAGAAGCCATCAGCGCCGTCGGCGCTGGCGGCTTCTTCCTTTTCGAGCCCTCTCCGAGGAACTGCCATACCAATAAATCTGCCTTTCCTTCCGTTTTCCATTGACACCCAAATAGAAACACAGATAGAGTCACTGAAACGGAAATGGTTGTGACGGTAGTCACGCAGCGAGGAGGAGCGGTGTTCGCCGAGGAACGCTATAACAGGATCGCAGCGCTGGTTATGTCCGAGGGCCGGGTCACTGTGGCCCAGCTGGCATCGCGGTTTAACATCACCAAGGAGACTGTCCGGCGCGATCTCGCACTGCTGGAGAAGGACGGGCTCCTGCGTCGGGTCCACGGCGGTGCCGTTCCCGCCGCCAGCGCAAGCACCACTGAGCTCAGCCTCACAAGCCGTGAAGGCCGCAATCAGGCAGAGAAGGCGCGCATCGCCAAAGCCGCGCTGACAATGGTTCCCACCGAAGGTTCGATTGTGCTGGACGGCGGAACCACCACAAGCAGCCTCGCTGCACTCCTTGCGCAGGAAGCTGGGAACCAGCTCCTCGTCATCACCCACTCCGTACCGGTCGCCTCGACCCTGATCGGCTCATCACTCCAACTGGAATTCATCGGTGGCCGCGTCCGCGGCCTGACCAGTGCCTGCGTCGGCAGCGGCACTGTTGCGCGCTACAGCGGCTTCCGCCCGGACGTCGTTTTCATCGGAACCAACGGAGTGCACCCGGAATTCGGGCTCAGCACTCCTGACCCGGAGGAGGCCTCTGTGAAGGCAGCAATCGTTAGATCCGCTCGCCGCGTCGTCGTACTGGCGGACGCGTCGAAATTGAACACAGAGACGCTCGTCAGCTTCGCCGAACTTGGCGACATGGACGCCCTGGTCACCGACGCCCAGCCGGACACCGGTTTCACCCGCGCCCTCGCCGAGGCGGACGTCGAGCTGGTCATCGCATGATCATCACGCTCACAGCCAATCCCAGCCTGGACCGCACCATTGAGCTCGCCGCCCCCCTGGCCCGCGGTGCGGTGCAGCGTGCAACGGCCAACCACCAGGAGTCGGGCGGCAAGGGAGTCAACGTCTGCCGGGCCCTGTCCGCCGGCGGCGCCGAGGCGCTGGCAATCCTTCCCGGCCACGAGGATGATCCGGTACTCACCGGTCTCCACTCCGCTGGCGTCCCCTACCGCAATCTGCCCATCGCGGCAGCACTTCGCAGCAATGTCACGCTGACGGAGCCGGATGGCACCACCACCAAAATCAACGAGCCCGGTCCGGCACTGAACCAGCGGGAAGCTCACGCCCTTATTGACCTGGTGGTGGAACTGTCCGACGACGCCCGCTGGCTGGTCCTTGCAGGATCCCTTCCGCCGGGCCTTGCCCCGGATTATTACGCTGAAGTCGTTCGCACGGTAAGGAACCGCCTCGGCGACCGCGCTCCACTGATCGCTCTGGATGCGTCCGAAGCAGCGCTCATAGCGGCGATCGAGAACAACGCCGCTCCGGACCTCCTCAAGCCGAACGCCGAGGAACTCTCCCAGCTCACCGGCATTGGAGTTGGAGACAGCCTCGAGGACCAGCAGGACCTCGCGGTCGAAGCAGCTACCCGGCTGCTCGCCCGCGGCGTCCGTTCGGTTCTTGCAACCCTCGGTTCCAAGGGCGCTCTTTTGGTTACCGCCGACGGCGCGTGGCACGCACAGCATCCACCCATCACGGCAATCTCCACCGTCGGCGCCGGAGACTCCGCGCTTGCCGGCTACCTCCTGGCGCAAACCCGCGGCGCCAGTGCACCCGACTGCCTGCGCCAGGCGGTGGCTCACGGCTCGGCTGCTGCATCCCTACCGGGTTCAACAGTGCCGGCCCTGCACCAAACCACACCGGACGCGGTTACGGTCCGGGCGCTCGCTTCAACCCATGCTTCCCCCAACCACCCATAACCTCCAAAGGAACTCCCATGTCCGCAATGATTACGCCCGAACTTGTCGTTCTCGACACGTCGCTGGGCACTGACCGCGCCGGCGTCATTCGCCGGCTCGCCGAACTGGTGGTGGCGCAGGGCCGCGCCGACCAGGTGGAAGGGCTTTTCGCCGATGCTCTGGCCCGCGAGGAAAAGACAGCCACCGGCATCCCCGGGGGCATCGCCATTCCGCACTGCCGGTCCGCTGCCGTTCTTGAACCGACCCTGGCGATGGCACGCCTTGAGCCGAAGGTGGACTTCGGCGCCAAAGACGGCCCGGCCGACCTCGTGTTCTTCATCGCGGCTCCGGAAGGCGCTGACCAGCAACACCTCAAGCTGCTGTCGAAGCTCGCCCGCTCCCTGATCAAGAAGGACTTCACCGCCGCGTTGCGCTCCGCATCCACCGAGCAGGAGGTCGTGGCTCTGGTGGAGGAAGCCCTCGAAGCCGCTCCTGCCAGGAAGGAAGGCGGCGCTACTGCCGTGAAGCCTGAGTCCGCGGACCCGGGAACCACCACGCCTCCCGATGCGGCACGGACAAAGCGCCTTGTAGCCGTAACAGCGTGCCCCACCGGAATCGCCCATACCTACATGGCAGCGGACTCCCTGGTAGCGGCTGCAAAGGAGCGCGGTATTGACCTGCAGGTCGAGACGCAGGGCTCCTCAGCATCCACTCCCCTCGACCCCTCAGTGATCGCTGCAGCGGATGCAGTGATCTTCGCCGTCGATGTCGACGTCCGGGACAAGCACCGGTTCGCCGGCAAGCCGGTCATCAATGCGCCGGTCAAGCGCGGCATCGACGAGCCGGGAGTCATGGTCGAGGAAGCCATCGCCGCGGCAGATAACCCCAATGCCCGCCGAGTTGCCGATTCCTCCATGCCGGGGTCCGACGACGACGGCCCTCGTGAAGGTGTCGGCGGCCAGTTGAAGCGCGCGCTGCTTACGGGCGTCAGCTACATGATCCCGTTCGTTGCAGGCGGCGGGCTCCTCATTGCCCTGGGCTTCCTCCTCGGCGGGTATGACATCACCGGATTCGCTGATGACATGGTGGTCAACAACAGCCTCTGGAACCTCCCTTCCGAGTTCCCCGAGACAGCCCAGGGCGCTCTCGGCGCATACCTCGGGGCGGTGTTCTTCAAGATCGGTTCCCTGTCGATGGGCTTCCTTGTCCCAGCCCTGGCGGGCTACATCGCCTACGCACTCGCTGACCGTCCCGGCATTGCGCCGGGCTTCGTTGCCGGTGCTGTTGCCGGCTTCATGGGCGCAGGTTTCCTGGGTGCGATTGTCGGCGGCCTCCTGGCCGGCTACGTCGCCATGAAGATCGGTAAGCTGGCAGTTCCCCGCTGGCTGCGCGGACTGATGCCGGTAGTGATCATCCCGCTGGTGGCGTCGATTGTGGCCTCCGGGCTGATGATCCTGATCCTCGGTGGTCCGATTGCCGCCCTGACCGTTGCGCTCAACGATTGGTTGTCCGGTTTGACCGGCACCGGTGCGGTTCTGCTCGGCATCATCCTCGGGCTCATGATGGCAATTGACCTCGGCGGTCCCATCAATAAGGTTGCCTACGCCTTCGCAGTCGCCGGCCTCGGCGCTGGAGCCATCGACAACCAGGCTCCGTGGCAGATCATGGCGGCCGTCATGGCCGCCGGTATGGTCCCGCCGCTGGCAATGGCCTTGGCCACCGTGATCGACCGCCGCCGCTTCTCCCTCGCAGAGCGCGAGAACGGAAAAGCTGCATGGCTCCTCGGCTCCGCGTTCATCTCGGAAGGCGCCATTCCGTTCGCTGCCGCTGATCCGCTGCGCGTCATTCCCGCCGGAATGCTGGGAGCCGCGGTCACCGGCGCGATGATCATGGGTACCGGAGTCACCTCCCAGGCACCGCACGGCGGAATTTTTGTATTCTTCGCAATCGGTAATGTCGTTATGTTTGTTCTATCGATTCTCGTGGGCATGGTCATCTCGGCCCTTGCCGTGGTGGCCCTGAAGCGGTTCGCCGTGCGCAAGCCGGCCCCGGCCGCCGCCTCCGAGTCGGTTGCCGCATAGTCCCTGACTGAGGAGTTGGACCATTGAGCACCTTCACCGGCGTAGGGGTAAGCCCCGGCAGGATCGTTGGACCGGTGCGGCAGATGCCGCGCCCGGTAGCTGAACCGTCCGCCGGGGAGAAATGGTCCAACACCACGGTTGATGAGGAAACGGCCAGGCTGAAGGCTGCCGCAAAAACCGTGCAGGCCGAACTTCAGCAACGCGCCGACGCCGCAACCGGTGACTCGAAGGCGGTCCTCGAGGCAACTGCCATGATGGCGGCGGACCCCATGCTTCTGAAGTCCGCGAACGCGCTCATTGTTGCCGGAACCTCTGCCGAGCGCTCGGTGTGGGAAGCCGGCTCCCAGGTGGCGGACATGCTGAGGGGCCTCGGAGGTTATATGGCCGAGCGCACCCAGGACGTCCTGGACGTCCGCTCCCGGATTGTCGCCGAGTTGCGCGGGCTGCCGGCGCCCGGTATCCCGACAGCCGACCATCCGTTCGTCCTCGCGGCGGAGGACCTCGCCCCTGCGGATACCGCCACGCTCAACCCGGAGCTTGTGATCGCGCTGATCACCAGCTCCGGGGGTCCGCAGTCACACACGGCTATCCTGGCCCGCGCGCTGGGGCTGCCCGCCGTCGTCGCCGCCCGCGGCGTTGAGACTATCGACGACGGCACTGAGGTGTTTGTCGACGGCGCCGCCGGAACCGTGCTCGCCGGCCCGGGCGATGCAGAACGGACGGCAGCGGCCATCTGGGCGGAGCAGGCACGTTCGCTCGGTAGCTACAGCGGAACCTGCACGACGACGGACGGGCACCGGATCCCGCTGCTCGCCAACGTGGGATCGGGTGCTGACGCCCGTAAGGCGGCCGATGCTGGAGCTGAGGGCGTAGGACTACTGCGCACCGAGTTCTGCTTCCTCAACCGCGATACCGAGCCGACGGTGACCGAGCAGTCCGCGGCATACCGTGAAGTGTTCGACGCGTTCCCTGCCGGCAAGGTAGTGATCCGCACTCTTGATGCCGGCGCAGACAAGCCCCTGCCCTTCCTTACCGATGCCTCCGAACCCAACCCCGCGCTCGGTGTTCGCGGCTACCGCACCGAGCTCTCGACGCCCGGTGTGCTGGACCGCCAGCTGAAGGCAATCAGCGAAGCAGCCGACGGCGCAACCACGGACGTCTGGGTCATGGCACCCATGATTTCCACGGCGGAGGAGGCCCAGCACTTCGCTGAATCCTGTGCGGCAGCGGGATTGAAGGTGCCCGGCGTCATGGTTGAGGTGCCGTCTGCAGCGCTGACCGCAGGAGCAATCCTGCAGCGCGTGAACTTCGCGTCGATTGGAACCAATGACCTGACGCAGTACGTCATGGCGGCGGACCGCCAACTCGGGCCGCTGGCCGCCCTGAATGACCCGTGGCAGCCGGCTGTCCTCCAGCTGATCCGGCAGACGGTGGCCGGTGCCGAGACGGCGCATGGCGGTGAACGTTCCAGCGGGGCACCCAACGGTGACGTCGGGAAGTCGGTCGGAGTGTGCGGTGAGGCGGCCGCGGATCCGGCCCTCGCCGTCGTGCTGGTGGGTCTGGGCGTCACGTCGCTGTCCATGAGTTCGCGCGCCCTCGCCGCCGTCGCTGCCGTGATTGGTTCAGTGTCCCTCACCGACGCACAGGGACTGGCACAACAGGCCCTGGCTGCACCCACTGCGATCGAGGCACGCACAGCGGTGCGTGCCGGTTTGCCGATCCTCACAACCCTGGGCCTGTAGGCTCGCACAACAGCAACCGGAAGGAAGATCATGATCGAACGCAAAGCAACCGTAGCCAGCCGGGTTGGGCTCCACGCCCGTCCTGCCGCCATCTTCGCCGAAGCGGCGGGGGAACAATCGGCTGACATCACTATTGCCCTGGAGGGGAGCCCGGCGGACGAGGCCATGGACGCATCAAGCATCCTGTCGCTGATGAGCCTGGGCGCCGAGCACGGTGATGTTGTTGTGCTCCGCTCCGAGGACGACGGCGCCGGGGACGCCCTGGACTCGCTGGTCCGTATCCTCGAAACCGATCACGACGCCTGACAGTAGGCTTTTCCGGCGGCGGCAGCCCGGCCTGGAAACGAAATAGGTGCGTCCACCCGTTCTAATGGACGCACCTATTGCTGTGTAACCCGTTGACCCCCCACGGACACCGGGAGTTACATAATCATAATTTTGACACACCAGGATGAAAACGTGAACAGTGTTCGCGATATTGGTCGAAATGATCCGGCGAAAAGACTAACCGTGGATCAGTCGCGCCGGTGTTCATTGGCCAGGAAATTGGCGGAGCGGTTGCGTACCGAACGCCGGCGGGACAGCCAGATCATGGTGAGGCCGCTGGTGACGAGGACAATCGCGCCGAACGGCAGAATGAGGTCCGCCGCCCCGGTCATGACTCCGGTGAACTTGAGTGCAGTGTGGGCAAGCACCATAGCGAATCCGCCCGCCATGAAGGCCGCAGCGACTCGGTGAAGGCCCCGCGCGGAGGTGTCCCGCGCACTTGCGATCGCCGGGCCCAGCAGGCATGCGCCGACATACGCCGGGTAGATTCGGCCCAGGTGGGAGTACCAGTGCACGGTTGGTTGGTCTGCGTAGTCCCGCAGCCCCGTCGAGGACTCCGGAAGGTCACTGAGTCCGAACAGAATCACGGTGGCCAGAACCGTGAGTCCCAGTACAGCAGCACCTAATGGTCCACGGATCAGCCTTAACGCGCTCTCGGAGCTGAACGCTGCCGCGCCTCGAAGCCCCAGGAGCAGCATGATGGAATACAGGCTGAACCGGATGAGCAGGTTCGCAATATTGGCCCCGCCGAGCAAGCCGTCAACAAAAAGATAAATCGGCGCCAGGCTGAGGCCCACCGCGACACACAGCAGAACCAGCACAGCGAAGATGCTCCGGCCTTTACCCCGCAGGGCATCCGGGAGGCGTGTAGCCGCGAAAATGACGCACAACGCGAGCGCAAGCCACTGGATAAATGATCCTGCGCTCATCCGAGGTTCTCCCATAAGGTCTGGTCACGAGTGTTGTCCTGCTCCTGTTTACGGAGCCGCTTACCCAATCCGTCAAGCCGGTCCCGCGCTATCAGGATAAGTTTCGAATCAGGCAGGGAACTCAGCACCTGCTCACGGCCGTCATCTGCCCAGCTGCCTTCCTGCGGTGTGAGCAGCCCGGTGACAACCAGGCCGTTTGCGAGCGAAACCCCGGAAACCCTGGCCACCTCAACGCACAACTGGGTGCTCAGCCGGCCGGCGCTGAGTTGCGCCGAGAGGTTTTGCGGAGCAATGCCGGTGCGCGTGGTCAGCGCCTGGCGGAGTTCACCGCCGTCGACCGCATCGAACCACGAGCGCACTGAGTAGCGATGGGGCAGGGGCGCAAGCCGGAAACTCAGCGGACTGCCCACCCAGTCTGTTTCCTCACTGCGACCAAGGATCAGCCGCAGCAGATCCATCGGGGAAACCTGGCTGAGGTATTCCTCGCCGGTGGGAGGCAGGATTCCCTCCGCGAGGTCCCGGTAGCCGTCAAACACACTCAGCGCCTGAACCGGCGGAATAGCGTAGGCGCGGGCGATGCTGATGACGGTTTCTATTGAGACTTTGCCACGGACCAGCTGCTGCGCCAGTGTGGACCGCTTGATGTCCGCCTTCCGGCAGAGGTCGGAAACCGTTGCCTCAGGTGCTATCTGGGTACGCCACAGCTGGAAAGCTTTAGCCGTGACTGCCATCATCACCCTTCAGGAACATTTCGACTGGACTTCTGACCCCTACTGTGAAGTATAGTTGGAGAGCTGGCTCCCCATTCTGCGATTCCCCCATACGCAGAACGCGGAGCCAGTTTCACTTTAACCTCTCCAGTGGCGCCTCAAGGCGGGCTGTCGCCCTACCAGCGCACCTTCTTCTCCCGCTTTCCCTGACGGTTACTGGCGTGTACTGACTTGTTCCTGCGCCCAGTGCTGTGCGCGCTGTCCAGGTCCCCGAAGGCGGGGTTCTTCCGGGCCAACGCTTCCCGCGCACGCGGATCATCCACCAGTTTCTTTGCAGCATCTTCGGTCAGATGGACGTTGAGCGGCTGTTGATTGTCTTGCTGGGTCATGGCTCTCCTTCAATGGCTCTGACCGGCTGAGCCACTCACCTACAAGCAATGACGACGACGACGGCGGCTCTTGCTGTCCGCCGGCGCTCTGCCGGTTCCGTAGGGTCCTGATGCGCTGATTGGCCGGTTCAGGGCGACCCTGATCCGGACTCATCACGGGAGGAGTGGAAACAAACATGGAGACGAAGGCCTCAACACGGTCTTTTCGAATGGTTTCGTTGATATTTGGACGAGTGCGCCAGGCACGCGACCGGCACAATTACTCGAAAATTATTGTTCCCATGCACTTCAACCTACACGAGCTCCCGGACCCTTGGCCAGAGGTGTCCCGGATTTTGGCGCAGACAGCGGCTACTTACCCCGACGGAGCAGAACGAGTAGATTTCCAACAAAGGGTGAGGGAGGAACAATGGGCGAGAATACGCCGAACATCGACAATCGGTACAGTTCCATCTACCAGCGGGGCGGCGGATCATCGACCACCCCGGGTGATCGCTGGCCCGTACCGAAGGAACCACCGCAGCAACGCCGGGCAGTATCCGAGGCGCACACCGCAACCTCACCCGAGCAGCCAGCCAACGTTGTTGAAGTGATGCCGGCAGGAGCGGTCTTGCCGGACCCCGGGCCGGCGCACCCGCGGTTCAATCCGTTTGTTTTGGTGCTCTGGCTGCTCGGGGCGGCCATGCTAGCCTTCGGCTTGTGGGCGGTGTTTGCACCTCTACAGGTTGATCAGACCGCAGTCAGCGGCCCGTTCCCGCAATGGATCTTCATCATCAGCCAATCGGCGGGCGGCATCATTGTCAGCGCCAGCATTCTGCTCACGGCGGCAGGGGCACTCAGCGCAGTCTTCTGGGACCGGCGGCGCCGCCTCACCTCCAATCAGCAGGGATGACCGGTCTGACCGCGGTTCGCGGCGGTTTCTGTTGAGTTGGTCTGGTCAGCGGTTCTTGACGTCAACATCGACGTACACCAAGCGGTGGTCGCTCGTGGGGAAAGGAAAAACCCCCGTGAGCTCCGCGCCGGGAGCCCCTGCGCGCGGCCAGAAGATGCCGGAGTGGCGCACCTTGAGAGACTTGGACGGCAACACATAATCCACCCGGAGGTTTCCCGCCTCAGCGTCCTCGAAGTCCGCCGTGTCCAAAGCCGGATTACCGCGATGCCCGGTATTCACCCGCCCCTGCAGGACTGACGCTTCGGCCGCGCCTTCCGCTGCGGGCTCCGGATCCTGGAGTTCCTTCAGCTCGAGCAACTGACTGATCGAGCCAGGGCGGGAATCGCCATCAGCCGGGTCGCTGTTGAGGTCTCCCAGCACAACGAAGTCATCACGTCGGTCCAGTCCGCCGCGTTCGCCGTCGTCGTCGTAGATGTAGCGCGCGTTGCCGCCGCCACGGATATAGTCCACCCAAAAGCGGATCTCGTCGCTGTTCCGTTTGCCGTTGCGGTCTTCCTCAGAGTCGAAGACCGGGGGCGTGGGGTGACTGGCGAGAACATGGACTGTCGAATCACCGATGGTCACCGGAACGTCCCAGTGCGATTTGCTGGACAGGCGGACAGCCGCCAGTTCCTCCTCGGTGAACCAGTCCGCGGCGCCGGCGGTAGCCGGGTCATCTGGCAGGAGCGCACCCGGCATATCCGCCCAGAGGAAGTTCTGGAAGGTGCGGACATTCCTGGTGTCGATGGGGTACCTGGAGTAGAGAACCATTCCGTACTGGCCCTCGAATTGGCCGAACCCGAACGCATCGTTCGGCCCACCTACGGTGCCGTCATTGTTCAGGTCCATCCCGCTGGGAACACCGGTGTTGGACGGGGCGGTGTAGACGTAGGGGTAACTGGCGGGGGGTTTACCGTTCTGGCTCACCTCGAGGTAGTTGGTCCGGAAAAGTTCGGCCGCCGCGTGGTCTGCGTCGTAATCGAATTCGTTGAGCAGCACCACATCAGGGTTGTTGATCTGAATCACTTCGGCGATGCGCCGCGCCTGCTCATCATGGCCGGTCGACAGGTCCTCGACGAGCTCACCCTCGGCGGACCGGTTCAGGCTTGCGTTGTAGGTGGCGAAGCGCACTTCCTGCTTGCCCTGGCCCTGCGCAGCACCGTTCGGTTTGTGAGCAGCTGTTGCCGTTGACGGCACCGCGACGCCGGCAGCGGCGACCGCGAGCGCGACGAGAATAGCGGCCGTTCTGCGGCGCGGTGCACGTGCTGAATCCATGAACTTCCCCTCCGGTCCCCCAGTGACCGGTCCAGCCTAACCGTCCCGGTTGGGAGGGGTCGAACGGGCTCCTGCGGCACGCTCGGCCTTTTCGAAGGCAGCCTCCAGCTCGCTGACCGCGGATTCATAAGCAGGTGCAGCGCCGTCGTCGTCAGTATCTTCCTGCTC
This sequence comes from Arthrobacter sp. Soil782, assembly GCF_001428435.1. Taxonomy (GTDB): domain Bacteria; phylum Actinomycetota; class Actinomycetes; order Actinomycetales; family Micrococcaceae; genus Arthrobacter_D; species Arthrobacter_D parietis. Next base: position 1,174,178 of record NZ_LMSO01000001.1, on the reverse strand, counting down.
GCGCAGCACCGCCGCGGTCCGCATCGCGCGGACCAACCCGGCAGTCTCTGGGCGCTTGACGTCGGTCATGTCCGGATAGTCGATGGCGACGGCGGGATCCAGTTCATAACTCACCCACCGCTGCAACACGGATTCATGGCGTGCCCGCAACGCTGACCGCGCCTCTTCCACGGATTGACGACGACGGCGCACAGCCCGCTCCTGCTCCCCGCGCCAGACCCAACCGCCCGCCAACCCCATCCCGAGCATGCCTGCCAGCCCGGTCACTGCAGCTGTCTCGGGGATGAGCACCATGGCTCCCAGCATGGCGCCGAGGCACGCGAACCCTCCGGTGAAGCCATACCAGAAGACGCCGTCGCGGTCCTTGTTTGCCAGCAGCCCTCGCGAAACGGCGAAGGCGGTCAGGGCAATGAGCGCACCGATCACGGCGACGGCTAGCGCCGTCTGAACGGGTAACGCCAAAAGGGCGGGCATCGGAGTTCCTCCCGGCACTTTCCGTGCCGCTTTGCTGGAAAGGATCTGCCCTTCCAGTACAGGCTTCCTGCGCCCGGGAGTCAATGCTTGTTGCCCGAAAGCAACCTCGGAAAGCGGATCGGCCCTCCACGAAAAAGCGCGCCCTCACCGATACCTCGGCGGGGGCGCGCTGCTCGTACTCGCGGGTGGGCCCTGTGGGACTCGAACCCACGACCCACGGATTAAAAGTCCGATGCTCTACCAACTGAGCTAAAGGCCCACGTCACCCGGGCACGCCCGAACAACGTGTCTACTTTATCGCACCCGATCGGGCGATAAGGCAACCTGGGCCGATATGCCCTGTGCCGTGGGAGCGAACCCGCGGGTTTGGTTGGCGCCTAGCCCCCCAATAGGCGCAGGAGTATTCTCGACCCATGGACGGCGAATATGTAGACAACAGCCCTCGGCACCACAAACCCAAGCCGTTTGCGCCCGCAGATTTTGAGGTTTTCGCCGGCGGTGCAGACCCCTCGCGGGTTTCCGAAGCCGCCCACCTTGCCGCGCACGCACTGGTTCACCACGGCCGCGAGACCGATGACCCCGTGGTGACGCAGCGTCTGGTGCAACTGGCTGACCAGCAGGGGCTGGAAGCCATTGCCGAGTTGTGGGCGGAGAGCCCTGCTCGTTCGCTGCCCGGTGCATTGTGGCGCCTCTACGCGCTCCGTGCCGCTACCCAGCAGAACCCGGAAAAAATTGCCGCCTTCTTCAAGGCCGGCAAGGAGGTGGCGCAGGTTTCGAAGGTTGTCGCGGGAGTCGCCGAGCCCCCCGGCGCGGACGAGGTCCAGCACATGGCGGACACCATTCTTTCCGGCGCGTTCGACGGCGAATTCGACGTGGCGCTTGAGCGCTTTGCCGCTTTCTGCCGGGTAGTGGCGCTCGGCCAAACCAACCATGCGGACGACGCCGATACCTCCAACGGCGCCCACGCCACCAAACTCACGCGCAGTTCACACCAGCTGGTCAAGACTGCGGAGGACCTGGAGCACGCTGCCGCTTCCTGGCGCCGCGGCGAGCTGGACTAGCAGCACCGCGCACTCCTGGCCGCTGGCCCTGTCCTGGCGCGCAAACCCGGTCTAGGATCGCCGTATGGAAGCGAATGTTGCGGGAGTCGAAGTTCTGACCGACAGTGAATGCTGGAACTGCCTGAGGGCAGTTTCAGTGGGGCGGCTCGCCGTCGCTCTCGAAGACGGCCCTGACATTTTTCCGGTCAACTACACCACCGATCACGGAACGCTCGTATTTCGGACTGGAACCGGAACCAAGCTTGCAGCGGTGCAGGCTGATGCCCGCGTTGCGCTGGAAGCGGACGGGGTGGATTCTGAAGCGGGTGTCGCCTGGAGCGTCGTCATCCGGGGTGGGGCGGAACTGGTGAAACTCCCCGACGACGTCCTTGAGACATTCTCGCTTCCCCTCTTTCCGTGGCAGGGAGGCAGGAAAGACCAGTTTGTCCGGATCATTCCGGAGACAGTCTCAGGACGGCGATTCCCCGTAGTTGAGCCGAAGACCTGGTGGACTCCGGAGTCCGGCGCAACCCAGTCGGCGCCGGAGTAGACAGTGCTCGTTGACATGCACGCGGGTCAGTAGCAGACTGAAACTGGTGTCGGACCGTGGAACCCCCGGGCTTCAACATTTAGCCGCTTCGAGCGGCCTTCCGCCGAGAGGCGCTCCCGGTTCGGCGCCACTTTTGTGCCCTCAGGGGGCCGGCCGCACAGCGCCGGTCACCTGAGTGAGGCGCAGGTAGTCTTAGGTGGCAACCGTCCGTGCGACCGTAGGTGATCCTTGTGAAGCTCCGCCTCTTTCCCCAGGAAAACGCAGGACTTGAACTGCTCTCCAGCATGGCCCAGCAACTGGTCCTCGGAGTCCGCAGCATGTCCGGCATCCTTGGTGCCGCGCCCCAGGACTATGATCAGCTGGCCGAAGAGCTGCACCAGTATGAAGGCACCTCGACGGACCTGCACTTTGCCCTGCTGACCTCGATGCGCACGAGCTTCATCAACCCGCTCCCCCGTGAAGACCTCTACTCCATGTCGCGTCTGTTGAGCGAAGCCATGGAGAAGCTCGACGGCGCTGCGGAGCTCATCGCCCTCTACAAGCTGACCAAACTCGGCCGCCGCGCAACCGAGCAGCTCGAGGTGATCACCCGGCAGGCCGAACTGACCGCCGAGGCGATGCGGCAGCTCAATTCGCTCGATGACCTCGAGGACTACTGGATCGAGATTTTGCGCCTGGCCAAGCGTGCCGAACGCACGCACCGGATCTGGTGCTCGGAGCTGCTCGCTGACCACAAGCCGCTGGTCTACGCGCGGCACCGTGACGTCGCCAACCAGCTCGTCGACGTCACAAAGGACATTCGCAAGGTGGCAACCCACGTCGGAGCGATCCTCGTCAAGGAATCGTAAGTGGAGGTCTTCCTCCTCGGCACCGTAGTGCTCCTCGCTGGCGGATTCGCCTTCATCAACGGGTTCCACGACGTCTCCAACTCCATTGCCACGTCGGTCCGTACCCGCGCACTGACTCCAACTGTCGCAGTCCTGCTCGCTGCGCTGTTCAACCTTGTCGGTGCCCTCATGAGCGCCAGCGTGGCGACTCTCTTCACCGGGAACAGCATCAGCCTCCCCACAGGGCAGAGCGGTCTGGGCATTCTGCTCGCCGCCCTGCTGGCAGCGTGCGCCTGGGGTATCTTCACCTGGTACCGAGGCAAGCCGTCGTCGTCCACGCATGCATTGATCGGCGGACTGATCGGGGCCGGCGGGGCGGCGGCAGTGCTCAGCGGGGAGTCCATTGCCGGGTCCGGCCGCGTATTCCTCCTGGAGATCGGACTGCCGCTACTGCTGTCGCCGTTGATTGCCTACCTGCTCGCCTACGTGGTTGTCTTCCCTGCCACGTGGCTGCTGCGTCACAATTCCCCGCGCAAGGTCAACAACGGGAACCGGATGGCCCAGGCCGTCCTGACCGCCGCATTCGCCTTGGGCCACGGGCTGCAGGACGGTCAGCGCACCATGGCCGTGATCGTCCTGGCGCTGGTGGGAGCCGGTCTCTACTCCGGAAGCGATATTCCGCTCTGGGTCCAGGTCTTCGCCGCCGTGCTGCTGGCCTGCGGATCACTGCTTGGAGGCTGGCGCATTACACACACCCTTTCCAACCGGCTGGTGCGCATTGACCCCCTCCGCGGAATGGCGGCCCAGGGGGTCAGCGCCGTCATGCTTTTTGTCGGCGCGCTGTCGCTGAACATGCCGCTCTCCAGCACGCATACCATGACCTCGGCAATTGTGGGCGCCGGCGCAAACCAGCGCTACGCCACGGTCCGGGGACGCGTGGTGCGTTCGGTATTGCTGGTCTGGATTACGACGGCGCCCGCCACCGCGCTGCTCGCCGCCATCCTTTTCCTGGCGATGAGCCCGCTGCTCTAGATTGCAGGCTGTGAGGCAGGTCCTTATCCGAAGCGGCCGGAGACGTAGTCCTCGGTTGCCTTCTCCGAGGGCATGTTGAAGATGTTCGTGGTCTCGCCGTATTCAATCAGCTTGCCCGGCTTGCCGGTGCCCGCGATGTTGAAGAACGCCGTCTTGTCCGAAACGCGCGCTGCCTGCTGCATGTTGTGGGTAACGATGACCACGGTGTACTCGCTCTTGAGCTCGTTGATGAGGTCCTCGATAGCGAGGGTCGAGATGGGGTCCAGTGCCGAGCAGGGCTCATCCATGAGGATGACCTCGGGGGAAACCGCAATGGCCCGCGCAATGCACAGGCGCTGCTGCTGGCCGCCGGACAGGCCTGAACCGGGACGGCCTAAGCGGTCCTTCACTTCATTCCAAAGGTTGGCGCCGCGCAGCGACTTCTCCACCAGTGCGTCCGCGTCCGACTTCGAGATCCGCTTGTTGTTCAGCTTGACGCCGGCCAGCACGTTGTCGCGGATGGACATCGTGGGGAACGGGTTGGGCCGCTGGAAGACCATTCCGATCTGGCTGCGGACTGTCACGGGGTCCACCGCGGAGTCATACAGGTTGTCACCGTCCAGCAGCACTTCCCCCTCAACCCGCGCACCGGGAATGACCTCGTGCATGCGGTTCAGGGTGCGCAGGAAGGTGGACTTCCCGCAGCCCGACGGGCCGATGAAGGCCGTGACGGAACGTGCGTCGATGCTGATGTTCACGTCTTCCACAGCGAGGAACTTGCTGTAGTAGACGTTGAGGTCCTTGACGTCGATTCGCTTGGACAATGGAGATCCTTCTGGGTTGTGCCGGCGGGTCAGCGGCTGGTCTTGGGAGCGAAGAGGCGGGCGATGAGGCGCGCCGCGAGGTTCAGGAGCATGACCATGATGATCAGCACCAGCGCGGCCGCCCAGGCACGCTGCGTGCTGGGGTCTGTGGCCGTCGGCGAGGTGGGCGTGAGGATCTGGTAGTAGATAAAAGTGGGCAGGGTGCTCATCCAGTCACCAAAGACGTTCCAGTTGATGGAGCTTGCAAAGCCCGCCGTGACCAGGATGGGAGCGGTTTCGCCAATCACCCGGGCGATGGCCAAAGTGACACCGGAGGCGATACCTGAGATCGCCGTCGGAATGACCACACGCGTGATGGTGCGCCACTTGCGAACGCCCAGCGCGTAGGCCGCTTCACGGAGTTCATTCGGGACAATTTTGAGCATTTCCTCCGTGGAGCGCACAACAACCGGGATCATCAGCACAGACAGCGCGACGGCGGCAACAAAGCCGGTGCGCGTGCCCGGCCCGAATAGCTGGCCGAACAGTGCAGCGGCGAAGAGACCCGCCACGATGGACGGGATACCCGTCATGACGTCAACGAAGAACGTGATGGCCCGGGCAAGCCTTCCGCCCGTGGAGTACTCCACCAGGTAGACGGCCGCCAGCAGCCCGATCGGCACCGAGATGAGGGTTGCCCACAGGGTGATTTGCAGGGTGCCGACAATGGCGTGGTACGCGCCTCCCAGGACCGGTGTCCCTTCGGCAACGACCTGGTTGTCAATGGCTCCGGTGACGCCGTTCATGGACGTGAACAGAAAGTTGTAGGTCAGGCCGGGGACTCCGCGCTCCAGGACGGTCCAGATCACGGACAGCAGCGGCAGGAGTGCCACGAGGAACGACCCGTAGATCAGGAACATCGCCAGCCTGTTCCTGGCCTTGCGTGAACCTTCGACGACGCCCGTGACGGCTGTACCGGCAATGATGAACAGAATCGCACTGAAGAGGGCGAAGGGAACCAGGCTGAACCCAACCAGCGCGGCCAGCGCGGCGCCGACGACGATCGATGCTGCCAGGACCACCCACAGCGTGTAGGAGGGCATCCTCCCCTTGGTCAGTTGGGAGCGACGCGGAGTCAAGGTGGCGTTTGCCATTAGTTAGCCCCTGAGAATTCTTTATGACGGCTGATGATCCACCGCGCCACGATGTTGACGGCAAGTGTGATGACGAAGAGGACCAGGCCTGCGGCGATGAGTTCGGCCAACCGGAGCCCGTAGGCCTCGGGGAAGTTCAGTGCGATCTCGGCCGCGATGGTCTGGTTGCCGGACTGAATGAGGCTGGCTGTCAGGGCACCGCCGGAGAGCACCAGCGCCACGGCCATGGTCTCACCCAACGCGCGGCCGAGGCCGAGCATCGCCGCGCTGATGATGCCCGGGCGGGCAAAGGGCAGGACCGCCATGGTGATCATCTCCCAGCGGGTGGCTCCCATGGCGAGCGCCGCTTCTTCGTGAAGCTTCGGCGTCTGGAGGAAGATTTCCCGGCTGAGCGAGGTGATGATCGGAAGGACCATGACAGCGAGCACAATACCGGCGGTCAGCATGGTGCGTCCCGTCTGGCTGGCGGGGCCTTCGAAAATCGGGATCCAACCGAGGTTGCGCGCCAGCCAGTCATAGGCGATGGCCAGTTGCGGAGCGAGGACGGCGTATCCCCATGCGCCGTAGACCACGGAAGGTATGGCCGCGAGCAGGTCGATCACATAGCCGAGCCCCTGCGCGAACCGGCGGGGCGCGTAGTGCGAGATGAACAGCGCAACGCCGATGCCGAGCGGCGTGGCAATCAGCAGCGCGATGGCCGCGGCGATCACAGTTCCGATGACGATCGGGAAGATGTAGGTGAAAAAGCCGTCCCCGCCGGTAATTTCCGATGGGTCGGCGCCGAAAACCGGCAGAGCCTCAATGATCAGGAAGACTGCGACGCTAAAGAGCGCTGCCAGGATCAGGCAGCCTGCGGCCAGGCTCGCGCCGGAGAAAATCTTGTCTCCGGATTGACCTGCACCGCCTGCTCGTTTCAGTGCATTCGTGGACACGGGGGGACCTTTCGGCGCTGCGCGGGGACGTCTGGAACAGTGCTCACGCAACTGTCCCGCTCTTACAAGGTACCTGCAACCCTGCCGGGACGCAGACAGCCAACAGCCCCGCCAGGGCCTTCTGGGCCTGGCAGGGCGTCATTGACCTGTTAGGAGGCAACCTGAATGGAATCAATCGCTTCCATTGCCTGCTCGCGCAGGGCCTCGGAGATGGGCGCGTTGCCCGCAGAGGATTCAGCTGTGGCCTGGCCCTCTTCGCTCACTGCATAGCTGGCGAAAGCCTTGACCAGGTCTACCGTCTCCTGATCCTCGTACGCGCTGCAGTAGATGTGGTACGAGACAAGCACGATCGGGTAGGCACCGGACTCGGTGGTGTCGCGCTTCAGTTCCAGCGACATGTCAACCTCGCTGCGTCCTTCGACCGGTTCTGCAACTTCCACTGCGCGGGAGGCTGCTTCGGCGCTGAGCGGCACGTATTCCTCGCCAACCTTGACGAGGGCCTGTCCCAGATCTCCCACGGCGGAGGCATCGGTGTAGGTGATGGCGCCTTCCGTGGAGGAGGTGGTGGAGACGACACCGTTGGTGCCCTGGGCGTTCTCAGCGACGATCTCAGCAGGCCAGTCGCCGGAAACCTCGTAGGTCCATACGTCCGGTGCCGCGGCAGCCAGGTACTCGACGAAGTTCTCGGTGGTACCTGAGTCATCTGCGCGGTGAACAACGGTGATCGGCAGGTCCGGCAGTTCAACGCCCTCGTTCTGTGAAGCAATCGCCTCGTCATTCCAGTTGGTGATCTCACCGGCGAAGATTGACGCGATCGTGTTCGCGTCAAGGTTCAGTTCCTGGATTCCGGGGAGATTGAACGCTACGGCGATGGGAGAGACGTAGGCGGGGATGTTGATGGCGCCATCGGGGCCGCAGATTTCCTTGGATGCCTCGTACTCCTCGTCATCCAGGTACGCATCCGAGCCGGCGAACTGCACGCCTTCGGCAAGGAATGCCTCGCGGCCTGCACCGGAGCCGTCCGGGGAGTACTGGATGGTTGCTTCGGGGTTCAGCTCCTCGAAGCCGGTCTTCCAGGCGGTCATCGCCGCGTTCTGGGAGGATGCACCCGCACCGGTCAGGGTTCCGGAAACCGTGCTTTCGGGAGCCGCGCTTGCATCACCTTCAGTACCGGGGTTGACGGCGGCGTCGGAACCGCACGCCGTGAGGGCCAGGGCGGCCACAGAGATAACTGCCGCTGCGCGGCCAAAGCGAAGAGCCTTCACGTGAATATTGCCCCTTCCAGGGTTTGAACAGTCGGTGCTCAGATGACACCCGCGTTGTCTGTACGAGATTCGGTACTCACCACACGCTAGGCACCGCAGGTAACGAGATTGACGGGTCAAAATGAACGGAAGATGAACGCCGGTGGGACATTAGCCGTGATCCGGTTGCAAACCCTTGTGCTTTGGACGGAATGAGTTATTGAGCTGTCACCTTCGTCCTAGTGCCCAGCCGTTAGCGTTAGAGGTATGACCACGGACAGCAGCGTTGACGGCGGATACGCGAAGCACGAAGATGCCACGGCTGTGCGTCCGGGTCACCCGTTGCGGTGGCGCCGCCTGCTCATCGGGCTCGGTCTGGTGCACGCCCTGGTTGTCGGATTCAGCCTGATCTCTCCGCTGCTGACAGGTCAGGCAAGAGGTGAAACTCTCTTCAGCGTGTACTTCGACGTCAACTATGAGGGCAACTTTCCTACCTGGTGGTCCGTGGTGCAGCTGGCCGCAGCAACAACAACCCTCCTGTTCGCGGCCGTCCTCGCCAGACATCAGCGAATCAAGGGGGCCACCGCCTGGTGGATTCTGGCCGGCATGGTGTTCCTCCTGTGCCTCGACGAGGGCACCTGGCTGCATGAACGCCTCGACACCCTTGCCGGGCAGTTTGTGGACGTCGCGGACTTCACGTTCGTCTGGCTGGTGTTCGGCATACCCATCGCCGTTGCCGTACTCGTGTTGGCGATCATCAGCGCCCGGCACCTGCCGGAAGCATCAACCCGGCTGATCGTGCTGGGGATAGTGACCCTGTTGTTCGCAGCCGTCGGGCTCGAGTTAGTGGCAGGGGAAGTCATTCGCCTCGGTGCTCCGACCGCAGTGCTGGCGGTGGTCTACCACCTCGAGGAATTCCTGGAACTGGTGGCGGGGGCGCTCTTGCTTGCAGCGCCGCTCGCGGCCGTCCGGACGCGGACTACGGGCAGGTCCACCACCTTTACCCTGATGGACCGCTCACGGCGGTAGGGTCAGGCGTATGACCCGGCGCTCGCGACTGGACCGCGCACGTTCCTTTCTGCGCAACCGATCCCGCGTAGGCCTGCGCCGCAGCCGCTCATCCTTGCTTCCGGCCATCCAGATCACCGTCGGCGCTGTTGGGGCGTATGCGTTTGCAGAGCAGGTACTCGGTCACGATGGGCCCCTTTTTGCTGCCACCTCTTCGCTCATCGCACTGGGGTTTTCGCGGGATCCGCGGCTGCGTCGGGTGCTGGAAGTCGGCTTCGGATGCACACTCGGTATCGCTGTGGGCGATGTGCTCCTGGCGTTGCTGGGCACAGGACTCTGGCAGGCCGCCGTCGTTCTTTTTGTGTCCGTCCTGCTGGCGCGTTTCCTGGACAGCGGGACCATTTTCACCACCCAACTGGCACTGCAGTCCCTCCTGGTTGTGCTCCTGCCGGCCCCGGAAGGAGGACCGTTCACGCGAAGTGTGGACGCCGTCGTCGGCGGTGCTTTCGCACTGCTGATCACCATGGCGATGCCGCGTGATCCGCGCCGCGAGCCCAAAGGCGATGTCCGCAAGTTGCTAGGGGAGCTCTCCGCGGTGCTGCGTGAGAACGCCCGTGCGCTGTCCGCCAGCGATCCCACGCAGGCGTGGCACGCGCTGATCCGGGCACGGAACTGCCAGCCGCTGATGGACGGGCTCTCGACTTCCATGCGCGCGGCGACGGAGGTTGCGCGCCTTTCACCGGCGTATCGGCGGCACCGGGGCGAGCTGGGCGAGCTGCACGGCTCGATCAGCTCTATCGATCTCGCGATCCGAAATAGCCGGGTGTTCTCACGGCGGCTGACCTCGGTGATCAATCACGCGGCGCTCTCGGACGAAGCCGTGCAGTCGCTGGTGCAGGTGATCGAGGAAACCGCCGATGCCGTAGATGTCCTCGCGCTTGCCCTGCACTCCTCCTCCACAGCGGAGCGCGATCAACACCTGCGCAGGGCGCGGGAGGATCTTGCCGCGGTGGCCACCGTCCTGCACCCCGCCCGCCTCAATGTGAAGCGGCTCGAGGGTGAGGGGCTGGTGGTTTTGTACCGGCCGCTCATCGTCGACCTCCTCGAAGCCACCGGCCTCTCCCATGAGGACGCCGCCGGGTACCTGCCCAAACTGTGAGTAGCAAACAGTTGAGCCTCAACAGGACTGTCAGTTACACCCGGTACGTTTGAGCCATGGCTACAAAGACCGCGCGATCGCGCACGCAATCCCCCGCCTACCGCTGCGGTGAGTGCGGCTGGACCACCGCCAAGTGGGTGGGCCGGTGCGGCGAGTGCCAGGCGTGGGGCACGGTCGAGGAGGCAGCGGCGGCAGGCGTAGCGCGTACTACGGCGGCCACTACTGTTGCGCGCCCCGCCCTCCGGATCGCTGAGGTGGATTCCACCACGGCGTCCTACCACCCAACCGAGATCGGCGAACTCGACAGGGTGCTCGGCGGCGGATTGGTTCCGGGTGCGGTCATCCTCGTCGCCGGTGAGCCCGGGGTCGGCAAGTCCACGCTCCTGCTGGACGTAGCGGCCCGGGTTGCCCGGCTGGGACGCACGGTTCTTTATGTCACCGGTGAGGAATCAACCGCACAGGTGAAACTGCGGGCAGAACGGATCGGCGCGTTGGCGGACACGCTGTACCTCACGGCGGAATCGGACCTCAGTCAGGCATTGGGCCAGGTTGAGAAGGTGGATCCCGCTTTGCTCATTGTGGATTCAGTACAGACGCTCAGCAGTCCGGACGTGGACGGCAGCGCGGGAGGTGTCACCCAGGTGCGGGAGGTGGCGGCGTCGCTCATCAACGCTGCCAAGACCCGCGGTATGACCACGTTGCTGGTCGGCCACGTCACCAAGGACGGCTCCATCGCAGGCCCGCGGCTGCTTGAGCACCTTGTGGATGTGGTGTGCCAATTCGAGGGTGAACGGCACTCACGCCTCCGCCTGATGCGCGCGGTCAAAAACCGTTATGGCCCCACCGATGAGGTCGGTTGCTTCGACCTGACGGATACCGGGATTGTTGGACTCGCGGATCCAAGCGGGCTGTTTGTCTCCCGTACCAAGGAGCCGGTGGCGGGAACCTGCATCACCGTCACGCTCGAGGGCCGGCGTCCGCTGCTGGCCGAGGTTCAGGCGCTGCTCGCCGAATCGGCAAATTCGCAGCCGCGGCGCGCCACCAGCGGTCTCGACGGCTCCCGGGTCTCCATGCTCCTTGCCGTCTTGCAGCGCCGGGCTTCGCTGCAGCTGCACAAGGATGACAGCTATGTGGCCACAGTCGGCGGCGTAAAGCTGAGCGAACCGGCAACGGATCTCTCGGTTGCCCTTGCCATTGCTTCCGCCAAGACCAACCAGGCGCTTCCCTCCCGCATGATCGCCTTCGGAGAGGTGGGGTTAGCCGGCGAGGTGCGTCCGGTGCCGGGAATTTCGCGTCGCATCCAGGAGGCTGAGCGTCTCGGGTTCACCCACGCCGTCGTACCGGAATCGCCCAACGGCCCCGGGCGCATCCCAGCCGGCTTCACCGTCAAGCAGGTCAGCACGCTCACGGAAGCCCTCGAATTGCTCTTCTAAGGCTTCCCGATGCGGTCCCAGTGCCCGCTGAACGCTGGAACGTTACGCATTTGAGTGGAAACTGGGCCGTCAGCCGATGCCGTGCTCCCATAGGATTAGGAACTGTCGGTCCGTGCATTCGCCTGCCCGGCTTCGAAGAGGGAGTGAGATGGTACGCAGTCCGGAGGACGCGCTGAAAGCAACCCTGGCGCGGGTTGCGCCGGGCACGCAGTTGCGCGACGGCCTTGAGCGGATCCTTCGCGGCCGCACCGGTGCCCTGATCGTCCTGGGGTTCGACCGCACAGTGGACTCGATCTGCTCTGGCGGCTTCGACATCGGAATCGACTTCTCCCCCACCCGGCTGCGCGAGCTCGCAAAAATGGACGGCGCTATTGTCTGTGACCGGGACGCCAGCAAGATCCTCCGCGCCGGCGTGCAACTGGTGCCGGATCACCGGATCGAAACGCAGGAGTCAGGAACACGCCACCGGACTGCCGAGCGCGTAGCTATCCAGACCGGCGTTCCCGTCATTTCCGTCAGCCAATCCATGCAGATCATCGCGCTCTACGTTGACGGCCTCCGCCATGTGTTGGAAGGGTCCGAACCCGTGCTCGCCCGCGCCAACCAGGCGCTCGCCACCCTCGAACGGTACCGCGCACGCCTGGACCAGGTCACCGGATCACTCTCGGCACTCGAAATCGAGGCCATGGTCACTGTTCGCGACGTCGCCGTTACCCTGCAGCGCCAGGAAATGGTGCGCCGCATTTCCGAGGAAATCTCGCAGTACGTCCTCGAACTCGGCATCGACGGACGCCTCCTCTCCCTACAGGTGGAGGAGCTGACCACGGGCCTCGGCCCGGGCAGCGAGATGGTGCTTCGCGATTACTCCGGGCTCGGCGCAAGCACCATGCCGGTCGAAGACCAGTTGGCGCGCCTCCAGGGTTTCAGCTCCACAGACCTCATTGATCTGGGCACCATCGCAAGCGTGCTCGGCTTCAACCCGTCCACAGACTCCCTCGATGCGGTGGTGCAGCCCAAGGGGTACCGGCTGCTTTCGGGTATCAAGGCCGTGCCTCCCACGGTCGCCAACCGGCTCGTGGACCACTTTGATGGACTGCAGAACCTCATGGCCGCCAACATCGATGACCTCATGGCGGTGGACGGGATTGGCGAACAGCGGGCACGGACTGTCCGGGAAGGCCTCTCACGGATCGCGGAGACCAGCCTCCTCGACCGCTTCATGTAGTCGGTGTAAACCTGAAGTTCATCTCTACTCAAGCGTGAAAAGAACTTCGTCGCTGGTGCGTTCACCCAGGCGGGTCTGGAACGCGTACTGGCCGGCGCCGGGCACCGCATCAACTGTTGCGCACTCGGGAGCGCTCCGGATCCGTTCCCAAGTGAAGCGCGCAGTTTCCGACTTTCCCGGCTCAATGATCACTTCCAGGTCCTCAGCGCCCTCCTGGCAGTCCCGGGACGAGAAAATCCGGTCTTCGCCGCTGGTGATCAGGAACTCCATCTGCGATGTCCCTACATTCACCGGGCAGGGAACCTCACCCGTATTGCTGACGGTGAGGGAGAGGACGGGATTCTGGTCCGGCGCATAGGTTTCGGCGTCCACGCTGCCGGTGACCTCGATGGACGCGGGATTGCACACCGGCTCAGTCGGTGTTGGTGTTGGCGATGGGCTCGACTCCGTCGGGGAGGGGGACGATGAGGGGGTTGCGGACGCAGTCGGGTTCGCGGCGGCGCTGGTAGGAGCCGCGGCGGCCGGCGCCGGACCCGGCTCCGAGCGGAAAAGCCCGGCAAGTGCAATCCCTGCCCAGACAAGACCTCCGACAAGCAGGAGCGCGAGCAGTGCCACCACCTGACGACGCCGTTTGTAGACCTGGGGGCTGGGTGTCCGACGGGGACCGTTCACCCGGCTGCTGCCTGTACCTCCTGCCGAGCTCATGATTCAAGGCTAAGAGACGTGACGCCGACGCGCATGCTCACCACGCCGCGCGGCGGCCACTTCCGCCGATGCTTTGGGTAGGGTGGATCCTGCCGATTTGTCGAACATTTGGAGTTCACCGTGGACGCCGCAGTGCTGCATGCTCGTCTGAGTGACTGGTTCGACGACGCCGCCCGGGACCTCCCCTGGCGGCTTCCCTCCCGAACCCCCTGGGGCGTTCTGGTGAGCGAGTTCATGCTTCAGCAGACTCCCGTCTCGCGTGTCCTGCCCGTATGGGAGGACTGGATGTCCCGCTGGCCTGCACCAGCTGACCTCGCTGCAGCCCCCGCCGGTGAGGCCCTCCGCCACTGGGGGCGCCTGGGTTACCCACGGCGGGCGCTGCGCCTCCACGCGGCGGCGACTGCCGTCGTCGTTCATCATGGGGGCAACGTGCCCAATTCCTATGCTGAGCTCCTTGCACTGCCGGGCGTGGGCACCTACACAGCTGCCGCCGTCGCGGCGTTCGCCTTCGGTCGTCGCGAGACGGTTGTCGACACGAACATCCGCCGCGTCCACGCGCGGCTTGTGGGCGGTGCCGCCCTGCCCGCGCCGGCGCTGACGGCCGCTGAGATGAAGCGGGCTGCCACACTCCTGCCCGACGACGGCCCCGCCTCCGTCCGCTGGAACGTGGCTGTGATGGAGCTGGGTGCGCTGGTCTGCACTGCGCGGACGCCCTCCTGCGAGCAGTGTCCGGTCCTCGATCGGTGCGCCTGGGTGGCGGCCGGGAAACCCGCGCCGACGTACGTACCCAAGGGCCAATCCTGGGCAGGAACGGACCGGCAGGTACGTGGCGCGATCATGCATGTACTGCGGCATACGGACAGCCCCGTGCCGCGGCCGCTCATCCGCGAGCGCCCTGTGGACCTGGCGCACGGCACCCCCGCGGCATTTGAGAAGCTGTATGGGTTGCATGCCCCGCTTGAGCAGCTCGAGCGAGCGCTCAACGGCCTCCTCGCGGATGGCCTGGCAGAGGAGACACCACGGGGATTGCAGCTCCCCGCCTGACCCCTCCGTCGGAACTCGCTGGGCCCTCCTGGCGAACTTTTGCGCACCTCTGGCGACTTCAGGCCACGGCAGAGTCACCGTAAGTGCCCAAAAGTTCCGCTAGAGCTCGCCGAACCCTGCCTTGACCTCACCGCCGATGTACTCGATGGCCTTCTGCGCCTCCGGACCCGTGGCCTCAGCGCGGAGTTCCTTGCCCTCGCCCAGAGCGAGCGACATGAGCAGCATCACCGACTTGCCGTCCACGCCGTTGATGGTCACTTCGGCGTCCAGGTCCGTGAGCGCCCTTGCTATGACGGCCGCGGGCCGAGCGTGCAGGCCCATCTTGTTGGGCAGGGTCCAGGCGCCCGTCACCGCCGGCTCAGCAGCTGCTTCCAGCGGAGCCGAGGGACCGGGAGCCGCCGACCCATGGGAGACGAACGGCTCAAGTGACTCAGGGTCGATGGAAACGACAGCACGCTCGGCAGCGGAAGCGACCTCGTCCACCGTGCCGCCGGACTCCGCCTGCACGGCCGCTGCCACCGCTCCTTCGACCAGGGCGGCTTGAGGCAGGCGGATCCTCGACCGGGTATCAGGGGAGAGGAATTCAAGGGTCATTTCTGCAGTCATGACTGCAGAACCGAGGTCGGTAAGGACCACGACGCCATCGCCCTGCTCGGCTTCATCAAGCGCTGACTGAACCTTCTCAAGACTGGTGCCGATGCGCGACGGGGAATCACTCGTACCGCCGGCGGCGGCTATCCGGACGTTGGGGGCCATCTGCGCGGCCAGCTCAATGACCCCCTCGGCGATTTTGCTGCTGTGCGAGACGATCACCAGGCCGACCGTCACTGTTGACGCCCTGCGGTGTCAGCTGCCGCCTGAAGAATTAAGGCCGAGGACTGCGCACCAGGGTCACGATGCCCGGCACTGCGCTCACCCAGGTAACTGGCCCTGCCTTTTCTGGCGATCAGCGGCTCTGTGGCGAGGGCACCGGCCTGGGCGGCATTGGCAGCAGCCTCAAGCACCTCCACGGCCGACGCCCCGGCCGACTGCGCCGTGTCCGCGGCCTCGACGGCGGGAGTCCACGCATCGATCATGGTCTTGTCCCCCGGCTCGGCCTTGCCGCGCGCCACCACGCCGTCGCGTGCTGCAGTCAGGAAGCCGACGACGGCGGCGGGATCGATCTCAGCTGCGTCACCCAGAGCTGTGGCCGCGCGGAGGAACGCGGTGCCGTACAGCGGACCGGCCGCACCGCCAACGGTGGACATCAAAGTCATGGCAGTCAGCTTGAAGACCGCGCCGGGTGTTTCCTGCCCACCGGCATCGAGCTTTGCCACCACCGCCGCGAACCCGCGCTGCATGTTCTCGCCGTGGTCCGCGTCCCCGATCGCCCGGTCCAGCTCGATCAGCGCGGTACGGTGCTCAGTGAGGACCTGCGAGCATTCCCGGATCCAGGCTTCGGCCCATTGCGCAGTCAGCGCCATCTACACTCCCCATCGCAGGGCCGGCGTCCATACCGGCGTGTCCCAGAGTTCCACCATTTCATCGTCCAGCTTCAGCACCGAAATCGACGCTCCCTGCATCTCCAGCGCCGTGATGTAGTTGCCAACCAGGGAGCGCTCAACCGAGATGCCGCGCTCGGCAAGCACCTGACGCGCGCGCCGGTACACAATGTAAAGCTCACTGGCCGGCGTGCCGCCCATGCCGTTGACGAAGAGCAGCACGCGGTCACCGTCCGTCGCTTTGAGGTCGGCGAGGATCGGCTCCAGGAGGCGGTCGGTTATTCCGTCCGCATTTTCCATGGCGATCTTGTGCCGGCCAGGTTCACCGTGAATCCCGATGCCGATCTCGATTTCTTCCTCGGTCAGATCGAAGCTGGGCACGCCGGCGTGCGGCACCGTGCAGGCAGAGAGCGCAACGCCCATGGAACGCACGTTGTCATTGACGCGCTGGGCAATCCCGCTGACGCCGTCGAGGGAATCACCGCGCTCGGCTGCTGCTCCGGCGATACGTTCCACAAGCACCGTCCCGCCGACGCCGCGGCGGCCTGCGGTGTACAGCGAATCTTCCACAGCGACGTCGTCATTGATCAGGACCGACCGGACCTCTACGCCCTCAGCCTGCGCCATTTCGGCTGCGGTCTCGAAGTTGAGGACATCCCCCGTGTAGTTTTTGACGATGTGGAGCACTCCTGCGCCGCTGTTCACGGCAAGTGTGGCGGGAATGATCTGATCGGGAGTAGGCGAGGTAAACACCGCTCCAGGGACCGCAGCATCAAGCATCCCGCGGCCCACGAACCCTGCGTGCAAAGGTTCATGACCGCTTCCGCCGCCCGAAACCAACCCCACCTTGCCCTGGACCGGAGCGTCTCGGCGGGTGATGAACAAGGGGTCCGGATGCACCTCGACCAGATCAGCGTGGGCAGCCCCGAACCCCTCAACGGATTCAGCTACCACTGCCTGCGGGTCATTGATCAGCTTCTTCATGCGAGTCTCCTTGGACGGTGATCGACTGCTGCAAAACCGGTTCGCCCTTGAACAGTACTCTGCGGCAGGGACGGTTGCCCAGACCCTTCGTGCTGAAGCACTCCAATATGACTGTGGGAAGGACCCAAAGGGTCCTTCCCACAGCTGGCGGCCTGATGCCGCCTACGTTTTTACCGGCTACTTCTTGAACGCGTCCTTGATGTTCTCGCCGGCATTCTTGAGGTCGGCCTTGCTCTGGTCCTTCTGGCCCTCGGCTTCCATGTCCTTGTTGCCAGTGGCCTTGCCCAGGCCTTCCTGAACCTTGCCGCCCAATTTCTCGGCGTTGTTCTGTGTCTTGTCGTCTGCACCCATGGCGTTCCGCCTTTCGTCGACGTTCCGTCCCCCTGTCAGGAGACTCACCTGGCGTTCACATACCAAGCATCCTTAGCTTATCTGCGCGGAACGCCGCTGGCTAGCTCACCGTCAGAGCGTACGGATCATCCTGGTATTGCCGAGGGTATTGGGCTTCACGCGTGCCAGGTCCAGGAATTCCGCTACGCCTTCGTCATGCGAACGCAGGAGTTCCGAGTACACAACGGGATCCACCGCCGACTGGTCCGCCATCACATGGAACCCGTGGCGGCGGAAGAAGGCCTCTTCGAAGGTGAGGCAGAAAACCCGCTGCACACCGATAGCGCGCGCTTCCTCAAGCAGCGCATTGACGACGGCGGTGCCCACGCCCCTGCCCCGCGCCGCTGCGGCGGTGGCCAGCGTACGGATCTCCGCGAGATCCTCCCACATGACATGGAGGGCTCCGCACCCCAGCACACCGCCGTCGTCGTCTTCGGCGATTTTGAACTCCTGAAGGCCCTCATAGTAGGCAACCGTTTCCTTGGCAATCAGGATGCGCTCTTCTGCGAGCGGGGCCACCAGCTGCTTGATAATGGGCACGTCAGCGGTGGTTGCCCGGCGAATATGAAAGGACTGGCTCATTCAACCCAGTGTAGGGACCCGGACGTACCTCAGATTCCCAACTCCAGGGGAAGGTCCACCTTCTCGCCCAGCAGGTGACGGGCCAGGAAGTGCTCGACGACGGAGTACCAGATCTTCGCGTGCTGCGGCTTGAGGATCCAGTGGTTCTCATCCGGGAAGTACAGGAAGCGGTGCTCAGTCTCCCCGTCCGGCCCGGCAGGCAGCTGGGACTTGGACAGGAGCTCGTACCAGAGCCGCAAACCTTCGCCGATCGGCACGCGGTAATCCTTGTCGCCGTGGATCACCAGCATCGGCGTGCTGATCTTCCCGACATGCGTGTGCGGGGAGTTCTCGAGCGCCATCTCGGCCGTCATCTCCTTCTCCCAGTAGAAAGAGGCATCGGTGGTGGGCCCGAATTGGTCCAGGGCCCACAGGCTGGCGTGCGTGACGATCGCATTGAACCGATCCGTATGCCCGGCCACCCAGTTGGCCATGTACCCGCCGAACGAACCGCCCATCGCCGCCGTGCGGCTCTCATCGATGTCCGCACGCGCCACCACAGCATCCGTTGCGGCCATGAGGTCCGTGTAGGGCGCGTCTCCCCATGCGCCCCAGCCGCGTTCGATCATCTTCTGTCCGTAACCCGTGGAGAGTGCGGGGTCCGGCAGGAGGACGGCGTATCCCTGGGCGGCCAGCAGCCACGGCGACCAGCGCCAGGTCCACGCGTTCCAGGATCCGAGCGGGCCGCCGTGGATCCAGAGCAGCAACGGCGCGGGCGCAGATGCGCCGGCTCCTTCCGGCAGGACGAGATAGGACTTCACGGCGTGCCCGTCCGCGCCGACAGCCTCCACCCGCTCCAGCGTTCCCGGCAGCGCAGGGCGCTCACTCGGCGCCGGCAGCGGCGCAACAGTGCCCGTGGCAAGCTCGATGCGCACAGCCTCCGGCGGGAACTCGTAGGAACTGCGCAGCGCGTAGGCGGTGGAACCGTCAGGCGAAATAACGACGTCGGTGTAGGCAGCAGCATCCACCGTCACCTGCCGCACGTCGCCGCTGGCGACGTCAATAACGAACACCGGCGCCGCGCCGTCGTCGTCCGCTGTGACCACCAGTGCGCTTCCATCCGGAAGCCAGGCGGCAGGAGCAGGCCAGCGGTCCCAGCCGGAGGCAAGGGGCGCCAGGGAACCTCCAGCGGCAGGAAGCAGCCCGAGCTCCACGTTCGGCGGCGAATCGGGGCCGGTGCGGTGCCGGACCACCACGACGGCGGTTGAGCTGTCCGGGCTGATCGGGCCCGCGTCGTAGTCATAATCAGGGTGTTCGAGGAGAACGGAGCGCTCCCCGGTGGCAGTGTCGACGCGCACCAGCACCGACCGCTGGTCCCCGCCTCCGACGGGTACGGTCTGCGCTGTGAGCAGGAACGTACCGTCCGGACTGAGGCGCGGGCTCGCGTTCCGGAGTGCGGAGCCGATCCCGCCGGTCACATTGCGGAGCGTGACGGAGGGCTCGTCGTCGAGCGTGATCTTGCCGGCTTCACCGGGCTTACCGGGCTCACCGGGCTCAACCAAGAAGTAGCGTGGCTCGGCGGGGCCCAGATCGGCATCCCAGTGACGAACCGGGTAGCCCGTGTGCAGGATTGCGGCGACACCGGCGTCCTTGCGGGCTTTGCGGCGTTCTTCGTCGTCCGCTTCATCAGTTGATCCGGCCAGCACCTCAGCAACGACGACGACGGCGTCAGCCTCCGCTGCAGCGAGGACCGATTGCACTCCTCCCGGGCGGGTGTGCACTACCCGGGCTTCGCCGCCGGCGGCCGGAAGCTTCCAGAGCGCTGGAACCGGTTCCTCCTCCGCATTGTCCGGGTCCGGGCGGGCGGACGTGAAAAGCAGGTCGCCGCTCCTAAGGAAGGCGGCGCCCGATTCTCCCTTTGCGCTGCGGGTGATGCGCCGGGCCGGTTGGCGGCCGGATGGGTCCAGCTCCCACAGGGCGGAGGTGTAGGCAGTGCCCTTGGAGTTGAGGGTGGCCACCGAGGTAACCAGCCGGGTGCCGTCGGCGCTCAACGAAAGCCCACTCAAACGCGGTAGGGCGACGAAACGATCCAGGTCATGGAAGGCAGTGGTGTTCGCTGGGGTGGGCGAATCTGGTACGAGTGTCATGGAACATCTTTATCATCCGATGTGCTCCAGCTCACAACCCGGCGTCGTTCCGAATGCGCTTAAAAGAACCTGCCCGTATCGGCGGACCGATACGGGCAGGTGTGCTTGAGAGTGCCCGGGTTACTCGGGAACGACCGCCTCGATTGCCGCCGGCGAATCCTCGATCTCCTTGGGAGCACCATGCCCCACGAAGGTGAATTTTGCTTCGTCGCCCTCGCCCTCGACATCTACCGAGACGAGCTCTCCGGACTTGATCTCTCCGAAGAGAATCTTTTCGGAAAGCTGGTCTTCGATTTCGCGCTGCATTGTCCTGCGCAGGGGGCGTGCGCCCATTGCCGGATCATAACCGCGGGTCGCGAGCAGCACCTTGGCCGCAGGTGTGAGTTCGATGCTCATACCCTGATCTGCCATCCGCTTGCTCAGGCGGTCGAGGAACAGATCCACGATCTGGACAATCTCGTCCTGGGTGAGCTGCGGGAACACCACGGTGTCATCAACACGGTTGAGGAACTCGGGGCGGAAGTGCTGCTTCAGCTCCTCCGTTACCTTCGCCTTGATGCGGGTGTAACCCGTGTTGGTGTCAGTGCCGGACTGGAAGCCCGTCATGACGCCCTTGGAGATGTCCCGGGTGCCGAGGTTGGTGGTCATGATGATGACGGTGTTCTTGAAGTCCACCACACGGCCCTGGCTGTCAGTCAGGCGGCCATCCTCGAGGATCTGCAGCAGCGAGTTGAAGAGATCGGCGTGAGCCTTCTCCACCTCGTCGAACAGGACAACGGAGAACGGACGGCGACGGACCTTTTCGGTAAGTTGACCGCCCTCTTCATAGCCCACGTATCCGGGGGGCGCACCGAAGAGCCGGGAGACGGTGTGCTTCTCCGAGTACTCCGACATGTCCAGTGTGATCAGTGCATCTTCATCTCCGAAGAGGAACTCAGCAAGCGCCTTGGCGAGCTCGGTCTTTCCAACGCCGGTGGGACCGGCGAAGATGAACGAACCGCCCGGACGCTTCGGATCCTTCAGGCCTGCACGGGTCCGGCGGATGGCCTGGGAGATTGCCTTGATGGCGTCATCCTGACCGATGACCCGCTTGTGCAGTTCATCTTCCATCTTGAGCAGCCGCGAGGACTCTTCCTCGGTGAGCTTGAAGACGGGGATGCCGGTGGAGTTCGCCAGAACCTCGGCGATCAGCTCCTCGTCAACCTCGGCGATGTCATCGAGACCGCCTGACTTCCAGCGGCGCTCCTTGTCCATGCGCTCGTCATGAAGCTTCTGCTCACGATCTCGCAGGCGGGCTGCACCCTCGAAGTCCTGGGCGTCGATAGCGGATTCCTTCTCCCGCTTCACGGACGCGATGCGCTCATCGATTTCCTTGAGCTCCGGCGGAGCGGTCATGCGGCGGATACGCAGCCGCGCTCCGGCTTCATCGATGAGGTCAATGGCCTTGTCCGGCAGGAACCGATCGGAGATGTACCGCTCGGCAAGGTTGGCAGCCGATGCCAGTGCGGCATCAGTGATGGAGACACGGTGGTGTGCCTCATAGCGGTCCCGGAGCCCCTTCAGGATTTCAATGGCATGTGCCACCGAAGGCTCCTGAACCTGGATTGGCTGGAAGCGGCGCTCAAGGGCCGCGTCCTTTTCGATGTGCTTGCGGTATTCATCCAGCGTGGTGGCGCCGATGGTCTGAAGCTCTCCACGCGCCAGCATGGGCTTCAGGATGGACGCGGCGTCGATAGCGCCCTCTGCCGCGCCGGCACCAACGAGCGTGTGGATCTCATCGATGAACAGGATGATGTCGCCGCGTGTGCGGATCTCCTTCAGGACCTTCTTGAGGCGTTCCTCGAAGTCACCGCGGTAGCGGGATCCGGCAACCAGTGAGCCGAGGTCCAGGGTGTACAACTGCTTGTCCCGGATGGTCTCGGGTACATCTCCGCGGACAATCGCCTGCGCGAGGCCCTCGACGACGGCCGTCTTGCCGACGCCGGGCTCGCCGATGAGCACGGGGTTGTTCTTGGTGCGGCGGGAGAGGACCTGCATGACGCGTTCCATCTCGAGCTCGCGGCCGATGACCGGATCGAGCTTGCCCTCGCGGGCCGCCTGGGTGAGATTGCGTCCGAACTGGTCCAGTACGACGGACCCGGCAGGGGTGCCCTCCTGCTGCTGGCCACCTGATGCCACAGGTTCTTTGCCCTGGTACCCGGAAAGCAGTTGAATGACCTGCTGACGGACGCGGTTGAGGTCAGCGCCGAGCTTGACCAGAACCTGCGCGGCAACGCCCTCACCCTCACGAATGAGACCGAGCAGAATGTGCTCAGTGCCGATGTAGTTGTGGCCGAGCTGCAGTGCCTCGCGGAGAGACAGCTCCAGCACCTTCTTGGCACGCGGCGTGAAGGGGATGTGACCGGAAGGAGCCTGCTGGCCCTGCCCGATGATCTCCTGCACCTGCTCGCGCACAGCGCCGAGGGAAATGCTGAGCGACTCAAGCGCCTTTGCGGCGACACCCTCACCCTCATGAATTAGCCCAAGCAGAATGTGCTCGGTGCCGATGTAATTGTGGTTGAGCATGCGGGCCTCTTCCTGGGCCAGCACTACAACTCGACGGGCACGATCCGTAAATCTCTCAAACATGAGACACACTCCTAGCTAACGCGTAGTTCGATGCTACGTGCCCACGGATGGCTTGTGGAGCGTGTTCGCCACAGGCGAGATAGGCCGGCGGGCCCTGCTCGGAGGTGCGCTAGCGCTGCGCAGCCCGGTATGCCTCGATGATCTCGGAATTGACGCGCCCCCGCGAAGAGACGTTGTAACCGTTTGCCTTTGCCCATTCGCGGATCTGCGCGGCTTCCTGATTGCGGGCGGCGGGTGCGCCCTGCCGCTGTTTACCCTGGCTCTCGCGCCTGGCGGAGGAGACATAGGTGGACAGCGCACTGCGCAACTCCTCCGCGTGCACTGAGGAAAGATCAATTTCATACTGCGATCCGTCGAGGCCGAACCTTACGGTTTCATCTGCCTCACCGCCGTCGAGGTCGTCAATCAGAATGATTTTGACTTTCTGCGCCATAACAATCTCCTCAATCGGCCTATCGAGTATTCAAGAGACATTATCGTCCGCATTAAACCCAGACGTCAAAAGAGAGAAAATGATGATCAGGCTTTTTACTGCTTCCCGGGCGGCACATCATCCGGCGACGGTGTCGGTTTTACTATTTCATTCTCCCTGTTGCGGCGTTCTGCGGATTCGGCCTCACGCTCGGCCCGGTCCGCGTTGAAGATCGACTTCATGACGAAGTAGAAGATGAGCCCAACGGCAAGGGAAGGCAGGAGAACAGCCAAATACTCCATGAATTAACCCAACTCCGGCTTCAACAGCGGGAATAGGATGGTTTCCCTTATTCCCGTGGAAGTGAAAAGCATGACGAGCCGGTCAATGCCCAGGCCGATCCCGCCCATCGGAGGTGCGCCGTATTCAAGGGCACGAAGGAAGTCTTCGTCCAATTGCATGGCTTCCTCGTCACCGGCAGCTGCCCGCCGTGACTGTTCGGTGAGGCGCTCCCTCTGAATGACGGGATCAATCAGTTCGGAAAACGCGGTTCCACGCTCCATGCCGCCGATGATGAGGTCCCATGCCTCAATCAGCTGCGGCTGGTCGCGGTGGGGACGGGCCAGGGGCTGCGCTGACGGCGGATAGTCATATACGAACGTCGGCTGCACCAATGTCGGCTCGACAATTTCACTGAAGAGTTCCAGGACAAGCTTTTCCGCGTCCCAGTCCAGGTCCACGGAAACTTCGTGTTCTTCAGCTACCGTCAACAACGTTTCCCTGTCAGTGTCCGGAGTGATAACACGTCCAACTGCCTCGGAGAGCCCCGGATAAACCCCGAGCCAGCGCCATTCGCCGTCCAGGTCAATGGTCCCGGCTCCGGATTCAATCTGGCGCGATCCCAGAAGGTCAGCACAATTCAGGATGATCTCCTTCATGCGGTCGGCCATCACGAACTGGTCAGCATAAGCCTCGTAGCACTCGAGCATCGTGAATTCCGGACTGTGCGTCGAGTCGACGCCCTCATTGCGGAAAATGCGACCAATTTCATAAACGCGGTCGATTCCCCCGACAACTGCCCGCTTCAGATAGAGCTCCAGCGCAATGCGAAGGGTCATCTTCTGATCAAAGGCATTAACGTGGGTCTCGAACGGCCGCGCGCTGGCGCCGCCATGGACCAGTTGGAGGATCGGCGTTTCCACCTCGATGTATTCATGCGAGTGAAGCGTCTCACGGATGCTGCGCGTGATCATTGCCCGCGTCCGGACCATCTGGCGCGCTTCCTCGCGCACCAGCAGATCCACGTAGCGCTGGCGGACTCGTGTCTCCTCGTTGACCCCGGCGTGCAGGGTGGGCAACGGGCGCAGCGCCTTCGACGCCATAGCCCAGCCTGTAGCCATCACCGACAGTTCGCCGCGGCGTGAACTGATGACTTCCCCCGAAACCTGCACATGATCGCCCAGATCCACCGTTGACTTCCACTCCGCCAGGGGCTGCTCGCCGACGGCGGCGAGGCTCAGCATCGCCTGGAGACGGGTTCCGTCGCCCTCCTGGAGCGTCGCGAAGCACAATTTTCCGGTATTCCGGAGGAAGACTATCCGGCCAACCACGCTGACGTTCTCACCGGTTGAGTCACCGGCCTCGAGACCGGAGAAGCGGTCCCGGATCTCGCCCAGGGAAGATGTCCGCTCCGGCTTGACCGGATACGGCTCCTCACCGCGCTCCAGCAGGCGCGCGCGCTTTTCCATGCGGATGCGCATCTGCTCGTTGAATTCTTCGGTGGAGAGGGCTGGCTCAGTGGTCACGGTATCTAAGGTTACCGGTTCAGCCTTACGTGCCGGCCGGGTCCGCAAGCAGCGGTTGATTGTCAATGAGCCTGACGCTGCCCACCCTTGCGGCAATCAGCGCGAGTGCCTCCCCCGAGAAGGGAGTCTCGCGGCAGTTGAAGGCGAGCGGTTCCAAAGTATCCGGGTCCACCACCTCGAAATACTCCAGCTGCACGAGCGGCTGGCTTTCCACCAGTGCGACGGCGGATTCCAGGTCCAGCGGTTCGCAGCGGACAGCGCGCTCCGCCAACAGGCGCAATGCGCGGGACAGGACAAGGGCGGCATCCGCCTCCTCTGCCGTCAGGAAGCGGTTCCGGCTCGAGAGCGCCAGCCCTTCGGCAGACCGCACCGTGGGTACCGCACGGATGTCCGCCGTGAAGCTGAGGTCGCGGACCATCCGGCGGATCAGTGCCAGCTGCTGCGCGTCCTTCTGCCCGAAGTAGGCCCGATACGCGGCGTCGGCGGCGGGCCAGGCCAGATGCAGCAACTTGGCGACGACGGTGAGCATCCCGTCGAAATGTCCCGGCCGGAATTCGCCCTCAAACCTTTCGCCGAGGCGTCCGGCGGAGAGCCGGACCAGCGGTTCGCCGCCCGGATACATTTCTTCCCGGGACGGCACGAAGACCAGGTCGACACCGTAGCCCCCAAGGATTTCCAGGTCCGCCTCCAGCGTTCGGGGGTACCGGTCAAGGTCCAGCGGGTCCCCGAACTGAAGGGGATTGACGAAGATGGTGGCAACAACGACGTCGTTCTCTGTCCGTGCAGCGCGGGCCAGCGCCGCGTGGCCCTCATGGAGGGCGCCCATCGTGGGGACGAGCCCCAGGCTGACGGGGCCGGGACCTGCCGCAGCCAGCTGTTCGGCGACCGCAGCACGCAGCTCCGCCGTAGTAGTGAGAACCCGTGGCCTCATTCGCTTTCTTCCTTTCCGGGCCGTGCCAGCGCCTCAGTGATTGCGCGTTCCTGCTCCGCGGACAGGAGCCCGCGTTCCAGTGCGCGGGAGGCAGTCACCGCGGCTAATCGCGTATAGGCACGGGAAATGTCTTCGGGCGATTCGGCGAGGGCAGCGGCGTGCGCCGCGACCGTACCGGTGTCACCGCGTGCAACCGGCCCAGTGAGTGCCCCCTCGCCCGCGGCGAGCGCGTTCTCAAGGGAGGCACGCATCAGCGGCCCGAGCATTCGGTCCGGCCGCTCCACACCAATGCTGCCGAGCAACTGTGTTGACTGCGCAGCGAGGGTGACCAGGTGATTCGACGCGTGCGCAAGCGCCGCGTGGTACAGGACGCGGTCCTCTTCCTCGATGACCACCGGCTCAGCGCCCATCTCGACCACGAGTGCCTGCGCCACCGGGAGGACGGCGGTGGGCGCTGTGACACCGAACGTGCAGTCGGGCAGGCGCGTGAGGTCCAGGCTCATGCCGGTGAACGTCATCGCAGGGTGCAGCGCTAGCGGGATGGCGCCAAGCCTCCGCGCCGGGTCCAGAACGGCCGTTCCGTAGCGGCCCGACGTGTGCGCGACGAGCTGGCCGGGCTGCCAGGCACCAACGGCGGCCAGGCCGGAGACGAGATCCGGCAGGGCGTCGTCGGGCACTGCCAGCAGGACAAGCTCCGCCCGTTCCACGATCTGCTCGATCCCAAGCAGCGGGACCCCGGGCAGGAGGTTCTCGGCCCGTTCCCTGCTTGCTTCGGAGACAGCGGAAACTCCGACGACGGCGTGTTCGGCTGCACGTAGGGCAGCACCCAGAACGGCACCGACCCTGCCTGCGCCGATCACTCCGACGCCAAGCCTCCCGGGTTTCCGGCGGGGGCCTCCAGCGCCGGGACGGACCGGACGCTCAGGAACGTTCATGGTCTGGACCTTCCAGGTATGAGGGCGGTGCCGGCATGACGGGTGCGTCGGCAGCCGCATCCGTCTCTTCCATCTGCTCCTGCGCCGGGACGGGCCGCATCCACTGTTCGGGACCGCTGCGGCGTCGGGCATCGGCCGCCCGCCCGGCCTCTTCGGAGAACAGCCGCCAGGCGTCCGCTTCAGGGATCTGCCGGACGCGGGGAGAGACCGGCCCGGGAGTGGTGTGCAGGATGAGGTCAGCCACCCCGAACCTGCGCGCCAGCGGGCCCTGGTGAAGGGCCAGGGACTGAGTGCGTTCATGCGGTACGACGGCGACCTGCCGCCACCACGCACCTGACCGGGCCAATAGCGCGGTGTCGGTCACCGCCACCCCGTTGCGCCGCCAGGCGAGCGGCGCAATGAGGCGTGCACGCCGCGGGGTGGTGATGAAACCGGCAACGGAATCCCTGCCTGACAGGCCTGCCGAGAACACATCGACGGGCGAGTCTGTCCCCGGATCGGGAAGCACCAGCGCAATTACCTGGAGAACCTCGTCCAGCGTCCCCACCGGAAGGAGGGTGGCGCGTGCCTGCGCCTCGCCACTCGCGGACGCGCCGTAGCCGGCCACGTTCACGGTGACCTTGTACCAGCCCTTCAAGCGCCACAGGGGTGACTGGACCACGCCGACCGCCTGCACCCGACCGGGCGGCACTGTC
Source organism: Arthrobacter sp. Soil782 (assembly GCF_001428435.1). Lineage (GTDB taxonomy): Bacteria > Actinomycetota > Actinomycetes > Actinomycetales > Micrococcaceae > Arthrobacter_D > Arthrobacter_D parietis. The sequence goes on along the minus strand of NZ_LMSO01000001.1, from coordinate 1,146,600 downwards.
TGTGTGCGGGTATCGAGAAGCCCGTAGCGGATGCGAATGCCGTCCGGTGAAATCGCTGCCCGGAAGTTGAACCCCGTGTTCAGCACGTTCCAGTAACCGCTGACCACACCGATGAGGATGGGAACGAAAGCCGCCAGCAGCGCCCCGGTCTCAAGAGCGAAGGCAAACACCACCACGCCGATCAGGCCGAGCACCACCGCAACGGTGTTGCCGGAGAGTGCCGCGGCGCCCAGCACGCGGGCAGGAGTGAGGGCAAGGACCTCGCGTTCGGGTGCCTCGGGGATGTCCTGTGGGTGCTCCGGATCCACGACGACGCCGGCTGCCCGCGCCAGGATGGTTGCCCGCAGCTTCTGAGCCTCCCCCAGTTTCAGGAAGGAGAGCCGTACCGCCGACTCCCCGGCGTCCGCCACATCGAACTTGAGCTCCGCGAGCCCGAACAGCCGCGCGAGGAACGGCTGGACGACATCGATGGCCTGCACCCGGTCCAGCCGCGCCTGCCGGTGCTGACGGAAAACCACTCCCGAATTGACCCGAACGTGCTCCTCGGTCACCTGGTAGCGCGTGTAGTACCAGGAGAGGAAGAACCCGGCCGCGATCAGCAGCACGACGCCGACGACGATGGCTATGGCAAGGGGAAGATTGCCTACCCCTTCTCCCCTGAATCCTCCAGGCTCTCCGGTCAGGAGACCCTCGAACCAATCGCGGCCGCCAAAAAAGATCAGCGCGGCAATGGCAATCCAGCCGCGGACGAGCGGCGAAATGATGTGGACGCGCTTCCATTCCTCGGGTGAAGCGGAGAGCACCGCCGGGTCAGGTACGGCGCCGGTCACAGCCCTGCCAGCTTCGCTTCACCGCGTGCCGAGAGCTGTTCACGCAGCCGCGCTCCCTCGCTGGAAGGAAGCCCTGGGATTTCGGCATTGGTGCCCGGCGACGCCGTGTGCAGCTTGAGCGTGCACAGGCCGAGGGCGCGTTCAATCGGCCCTACCGCGACGTCGACATACTGCATCCGGCCGTAGGGCACCACCATGGTGCGCTGGAAGAAGATGCCCTGCCGGACCAGCAAATCCTCATTGCGCTCCGCATAGCCGATAGCGCGCACCTGACGGGGCAGGAGCAGTCCACGCCACCCGGCAAAGATGACGACGACGGCGGGCAGCAGCCACGCGAGCAGGAACGGAAAGCGGGGCAGCACCCCCGTCAGCAACAGGACGAGCGGAACAGAGAAAATCAAAAGGAAGATGAGGCTGCCGATCGCCCACCCTACAAGCCGGACCCTGAGGTACTTGGGTGAGACCCGTGTCCACTCAATACCCGCCGGGTCAATTGGTTCCCTACGCATACTCCCCCTCGCCGCTCTCACGCCTCGTCTCCGACCCGGCCTCATCATCCGGCGGAAGCTTACAGAAGCTTTCCACGATCAGTCCGACTGCAATCATGACTATGCCACCGGCAATCACCGCCAGCGAACCCCACAATGGACCGAGATTGCTGCGAACTCCCACCAGCGTCAGCTGATCGGCGAGGATCCCCGCGTGCCAGCCGGTGGTCAGGGCGCCCGCATAGGCCGTGGCCTGCGCGAGCACCACGGTGCGTGCCGCCAGGATCGGATCGAGGACCCGCTTGCGATTGCCGCCGCGCCAGCGCCTCACCCGGAGCCCGAAAATAAGTGTCACCGCGACGACGGCGGCGATGGTCAACAGCGAACTCAGCGGCAGCGACGGGGTGGGGTACCCGTTGCGGGTTGCCCACCAGTTGACCAGCCACCCGGCGGCACCGAACACCAAACCGATCAGAACCAGCCAGCCGATGCGGATTGATCCCACGGCTCTGCTAGGCCCCCTCGAACGGTACGAGGCCGGGGAGATCTTCTGCCTGCTGGACAAGCTCCGCGACCGGGCGTCCCGACAGCGTAGCCGTTCCGTCCATCCACGCCCAGGGCTGCAGGACAAAGGCCCGCTCCGCCGCGCGGGGATGGGGCAGGGTCAGCTTTTCGTCATCCGAGACGAGATCGCCGTAGGTGATGATGTCGACGTCGAGAGTGCGCGGGCCCCACCGGACAGAGCGGACCCGGTGGTGCCTATTCTCAACGGCCTGACAGTGCTCGAGCAGTTCATACGGCCCGAGGTCCGTTTCGATCTCGATCACCATGTTGAGGTAATCCGGCTGCTCCGGCCCGCCGACGGCCTTCGTCTGCACGATCGGCGACACTTCACGCAACCGCACGTTCGTGGAGTCAACAAGGTCAGCAACGGCAAGGGACAGCGTGTCGCGGCTTTCGCCGAGATTGCTGCCCAGCGCGAGGATGGATCGCACCGTGCCGCTCATGTGCGCTCCCGGAAGATGGAGACGGCGACGTCGCCAAACGGCACCTCGATGGGCGCCTTGGGTTTGTGCACGATGACCTCGACGGCGTCCACGGCGAACGAGGAAAGAATAGCGGAGGCTATACGCTCAGCCAGTGCCTCAATGAGATCAAGCGGCTCACCCGTAATGAGTTCGACGACCTGTTCGGCGAGTTCGCCGTAGTGCGCGGTGCGCGTGAGGTCATCGCTCTCACCTGCCGGCCGCAGATCGAGGTGAAGCACCACGTCGACAATGAAGGGCTGGCCATCACGGCGCTCATGCTCGAACACCCCATGGTGCCCGACGGCGGTAATCCCCGTCAGTGTGATCCTGTCCCGCTGGGCGGGAGAACTTTGTGCCATGATCCGTCTACCTGGTCCAGGCTGCGGCGACCTTGACCGCATCCAGGCTCGGTCCGACGTCATGCACACGGACGCACCAAGCGCCGTGTGCAGCTGCTAGGGCGGAAACGGCAACGCTCGCGTCACCGCGCTCGGCGGGAGCTGCTGCCTTGCCGGCAACGCTGAGCAGGGTTCCGAGGAACCGCTTGCGGGAGGCTCCCACCAGAATGCGGTGACCGAGCACGTCAAATCGGTCCAGTGCGCGCAACAGTGCCCAGTTGTGGTCTTCCTTCTTGGCGAAGCCGATTCCGGGATCCAGGATGATCTGTTCCGGGGTTACACCGGCGGCGTAGAACTTGTCCCGGATGTCCGTGAGTTCGGAGATGACGTCTTCAACGACGTCATCATAGTTGGCAAGGGAATCCATGGTTTGCGGATTGCCGCGCTGGTGCATCAGGACGTAGTGGACGCCGCTTTCGGCGATCAGTCCCGGCATGTCCGGATCGAAATCCAGCCCGGACACATCGTTCACAATGGCGGCGCCGGCGTCAATCGCCCTGGCTGCAGTGGCCGCATGCATGGTGTCGACACTGACCAGCGCGCCCGCCTTCACCAGAGCCTCGACAACCGGAATGATGCGCTGCTGCTCCTCATCTACGGTGATGCGGTCAGCGTTGGGGCGGGTCGATTCTCCGCCGACGTCCACGATGTCCGCTCCGGCGTAATGCATGCGCAGCCCTTCAGCAATGGCTTCATCTGCCGTTGCGAACTTGCCGCCGTCGCTGAAGGAATCAGGGGTGACATTGAGGATTCCCATCACCAGCGCCCGGTCCGTCGGCAGGTCCGCGAAGGACTTGCGAACCCGGGATGGCCGCAGGACGGGAATGGGAGAGGTTGCCGGTCCGGTTCCTGGGGCTGCCGCGAGTGAATCCATAAGGTTGCTGTGTCCTATCTTCCAAGTATCAGGCTCATGGCCTCGGCGCGCGTGGCGGCTTCCCGCACCTGTCCGCGCACCGCTGAAGTGACCGTTTTGGCTCCCGGCTTGCGGATGCCGCGCATCGACATGCACATATGCTCACATTCGATGACCACGATCGCGCCCTTCGGCTGCAGGTGCTCCATCATCGCATCCACGATCTGCGTGGTGAGGCGCTCCTGCACCTGCGGACGCCGCGCATAAATCTCCACCAGCCGCGCCAGTTTGCTCAGGCCTGTGATTTTTCCGTCGTCTGAGGGAATGTACCCGATATGCGCTGAACCGTGAAACGGGACAAGGTGATGCTCGCACGTCGAATAGAACGGGATGTCTTTGACGAGCACCAGCTCTTCGTGGTCCAGATCAAAGGTGGTCGAAAGGACATCCTTGGGATGCTGGTGAAGTCCCGCGAAGAATTCCGCGTACGCGCGGGCCACCCGTTTGGGTGTTTGCACGAGGCCGTCCCTGTCAGGATCCTCGCCGATGGCGGCGAGGATCTCCCGGACTGCCCGCTCGATTCTCGGCTGGTCCACCGTTGAACCGCTGGCCGCGAGAGCCACATCAACCATTTGATCGTCAAAATCGGTCACGCCAAGAATCCTATCCCGGCCCCTGTGGCCGACCTGCTAGCGGTTACGACGCTGGCCGTACCCGTCCTGGTCATTGTTCCCGGTGGTCCCGGTGGTTCCGCCTTTGTTGTCCGGCTCAGTCTCCGGCTCCGGCAGGGGATCGCCCGTGACATCGAAATCGCTGGGCAGATTGGCATCCGCAATCTGATCCTGCGGCGAAACGTTTTCGGGGTCAGGCTCTCCGGCTGCCTCCGCTTCCTGGCGTTCCTTGGCGGAGACCACGGGAGGGAGGGAGTGCACGGGCCGGCTATCCTTCGAGAGCCAGATGCTGCGCGCGTCCCGCTTGCGGATGTCGGTGAAGACCTCTGCAATCTCCGCCTGGTTCAGGGTTTCGCGTTCCAGCAGTTCGAGAGCCAGCCGGTCCAGGACGTCTCGGTTTTCGGTGAGGATGGCATACGCCTCATCATGGGCGTTGTCCACGAGCCGGCGCACTTCCTCATCGACGATGTAGGCGATGTGATCCGAATAGTTGCGCTCGTGGCCCATGTCACGGCCCAGGAACGGCTCGCCGCCGCCCTGGCCGAGCTTCACGGCACCGATCCTCTCGCTCATCCCGTACTGTGTCACCATCTTCCGGGCAGTAGCGGTTGCCTTCTCGATGTCATTCGATGCACCGGTCGAGGGATCGTGGAACACGATCTCCTCCGCCACGCGGCCGCCCATGGCATAGGCCAGCTGATCGAGGAGTTCATTGCGGGTGATGGAGTACTTGTCATCCGCGGGCAGCACCATGGTGTAACCCAGCGCCCGGCCGCGCGGAAGGATGGTCACCTTGGTGACCGGATCCGTGTTGCGCAGTGCGGCGGCAACCAGGGCGTGGCCGCCCTCATGGTAGGCCGTAATTTTCCGCTCCAGCTCCTTCATGACCCGGCTGCGCTTCTGCGGCCCGGCGATGACGCGGTCGATCGCCTCGTCGAGGGCGCGGTCGTCGATGAGCTGGGCGTTGGACCGGGCGGTGAGCAGCGCTGCTTCGTTCAGGACGTTCGCGAGGTCAGCACCGGTGAACCCGGGAGTCTTTTTGGCTACGGACTTCAGGTCCACGCCGGGCGCCATGGGCTTGCCCTTCGAGTGGACCTGCAGGATGCGCAGGCGCCCGCCCATATCCGGGGCTTCGACGCCGATCTGCCGGTCGAAACGACCGGGACGCAGCAGCGCAGGATCCAGCACGTCCGGTCGGTTGGTCGCTGCGATGAGGATGACGTTGGTGTTGGCGTCGAAGCCGTCCATCTCCACCAGAAGCTGGTTGAGGGTCTGCTCACGCTCGTCGTTGCCGCCGCCCACACCGGCACCGCGGTGGCGTCCGACGGCGTCGATCTCGTCAACGAAGATGATGGCCGGAGCGTTGGATTTTGCCTGTTCAAACAGGTCACGGACGCGCGAGGCACCGACACCCACGAACATCTCGACGAAGTCGGATCCGGAGATTGAGTAGAACGGCACTCCGGCTTCACCCGCAACGGCGCGGGCCAGGAGGGTTTTGCCGGTTCCGGGAGGGCCGTAGAGAAGCACGCCCTTGGGGATCTTCGCGCCGAGCGCCTGGAATTTGGCAGGCTCCTGCAGGAATTCCTTGATCTCGTGGAGTTCCTCGACTGCTTCATCAGCGCCTGCGACGTCATTGAAGGTGACCTGGGGCATGTCCTTGTTGATGAGCTTGGCTTTGGATTTGCCGAACTGCATCACCTTGGAGCCGCCGCCCTGCATCCTGCTGAGCAGGAACCAGAAGATTGCACCAAGGATCAGGATGGGCAGGATCAGGCCGAGGATGCTGGTGAACCAGTTGTTCTCGACCGGCTGGTCCGTGAAGCCGTCCACATCTGAGGAGTTGATGGCGTCGACTACGTCCTCGGCACGTGCGGCGCTGAAGAAGAAGGATACGCTGCGGCCGAGCTCTTCATAGTCCTCGCGCAGCGTGAGATCAACCCGCTGCTCGCCGTCGTAAATCTTTGCCTGCTCCACCTGATCGCTCTCGAGGAGTTCCAGGCCGATATTGGTGTCCACTCGGGCACCGCTGCTGTTGAACACGGAGGGCAGGATGACCAGAAGTGCGGCAACTGCCAGCACAATCCAGAAAATGGGTCCTCTGAACAAGCTCTTCAATTTCATTCAACTCAGGGCGCAGTGCCCTGTCCCTCCTGATTAACTGCCACATAGCGCTCGTCCACCTGCGGATCGCCCAAAGCGGCGCGCCCGAAATGTGCTACCAGCTTTACATTCTCTCCAGAATCCACGCGCACCCGCGGTGGAAAGTTCCCTCTGGGCGTACAGGCGGGTTCCCGCCCACCTGCGGAGCTATTCGTAGACGTGCGGCGCGAGGGTACCGATGAAGTCCAGATTGCGGTACTTCTCGGCGAAGCCCAGGCCGTAGCCCACCACGAACTCGTTCGGGATGTCATAGCCGACATACTTCACGTCGATCGCTACCTTTGCGGCGTCAGGCTTGCGGAGCAAAGTGCAGATCTCGACGGAAGCGGGACCGCGTGAGAGCAGGTTGGCTTTCAGCCAGGACAGGGTGAGCCCCGAATCAATGATGTCCTCGACGATCAGGACGTGCTTGCCCATGAGGTCTGTCTCGAGGTCCTTGAGAATCCGGACCACACCGGAGGACTGCGTTCCCGAACCGTAGGAGGAAACGGCCATCCAGTCCATGGTGACATGCGAGTGCATGGCGCGTGCCAGATCAGCCATGACCATCACCGCACCCTTGAGCACTCCCACGATGAGGACGTCCCGGCCGGCGTAATCGCGGTCGATTTCCGCGGCCAGTTCCTGGACCCGTTGCTGAATCTCTTCCTTGGTGTAGAGAACGTGCTTTAGGTCCGACTGGACGTCTTGTGAATCCACCAATTACTCCCGGATTGTGAGGTTTTTCCTAAGGACAAGACTGCCATAGCTTGAGTGGCCTTGGGGAACCCCTGCACCCCTGACCTGCCGGTAGGCGCTCACGCTGCCGCCGAGCTGCACTGGACCCGCCGATCCGGTGCGCCGCAACAGGTTCTCTGCGGCCAACAGGCGTTCGAAGCTTGGTTGAATTCCGCCGAGTTCGACGACGGCGAGCGCCAGGACCCGCTGCCGGAGAGCGGGCGGAAGGGCGCGCAGGCCCTCTTCGGACAGGAGGAGGCTGCCGCCGTCGTGCTCTTCTTTCCCCGGTTCCCTACTGCCTGCAGTCTTTCTGAGCCGGCCGTACTCGACCTCTGCGAGCTCGTCCAGGTAGGCGGCGTCCTGGGAGAGGATCCGCGACGTCCGGTACAGGGACTCTGCGATTCCGGGGCCTAGCTCGTCCTCCAGGAAAGGGAGCACCCGCGTGCGTACGCGTGAGCGCATCAGGGAAGGGTCCGCGTTGGTCGGATCATGCCACGGGTCAAGACCAGTGAACCGGCAGATCTCCTCCGTCTGAATGCGCCGGAGGGCGAGGAACGGTCGAAGGTAAACCCCTCTGCGCGGGGGCATGCCGCTCAATGAGCGGGTTCCCGAACCCCTGGAGAGACCGAGGAGTACCTGTTCGGCCTGGTCATCGAGGGTATGGCCGAGCAGAACTGCGGCGGCGCGGTGCTGTTCGACGGCGGCGTCGAGAGCCCCGTAACGAGCGGTCCGTGCTGCGGCTTCCGGACCCATTCCAGCTGTTGCCACCTCAACCCGGCGCACCTCCACCGGTTCAAGGCCCAGACCCGCCAGTTGGGAGCGCGCAGCCTCCGCTACGTCCGCACTGCCCTGCTGCAAACCATGATCGACGACGACGGCACCCACCCGGTACTGACCGGTCTGCGCGAAGTACGCCGCCGTAACGGCGAGCGCGAGTGAGTCGGTTCCGCCGCTGCACGCAACCAGGATCAGCGATCCCTCGGAAACCTGCGCATCCTCGAGCGCGGCGCGGACCAGGTTTCTCGCCGTGCCGACCGTAGGGCTGAGCCGCGGCCGGCGGCTCACAGCCCCATCCGGGTGATCCACTCCCTGGGCGCGTGGATCTCCTTTTCGGTGGGCAGGTTCTCCGCTTGCTCCCACACCCGGTTGAACCCTTCCATACCGACGGCGTCCACGACCGCGCGGACGAAGCGTGCCCCGTCGCTGTACTGGCGCATTTTCGCATCCAGGCCCAATAGGCGGCGGATGAACTTCTCGACCGGTCCACGGGTTTTGCCTCGTGCGTTGAACCGGCGGCGGATGGTCTTCACGGTAGGCACGATGCTGGAATCAACCGCGTCCATCACCACATTCGCGTGTCCTTCGAGCAGGCTCATGACGGCGGTGAGGTGGGAGAGCCGGGCCTTGTCTTCAGGTTCCTGGAGCAGGGAGAGGATGCCGCCATCGCTCGGGGGCACGCCGTCGTCGTCCTGTTCCTTACCGTTCTGGCTGCGTGTTGGCAGCGACTTCAGCGCGTTGGTGAGCCGCTCCGCCAGGGTTTCGGCCTTGTCCGCCAGGCCGACGGTGAGTTTGGAGATGTGCTCCAACATGTGGTCCTTGAGCCACGGAGCGGCAGCGAACTGCACCCGGTGGGTCTGCTCGTGCAGGCACACCCACAGCCGGAAGTCGGCGGGCTCCACGTTCAGTTCACGCTCAACGGAGACGATGTTGGGCGCCACGAGCATCAGGCGCCCGCCGGGCCCGCGGCTGGAGGCGACGAACGGATCATACTGCCCGAGGACCTTGCTCGAGAGAAAGGCGAGGATCGCACCCATCTGGGCGCCCGTCACGGCGCCGCCGAGGGCCGCGTTGGCCGCCTTCAGTTGCTCGGCTTTGGTCTGCGCAAGGTGCTCGATCGCCGGCGCCATCAGCACCTTGAAGCTCTGGGTGTTGGCCTTGGCCCACGATGCGCGGTCCACGATGATCAGCTCCGAATCCCGCAGGTCCCGCGCCGCCTCGAGGCCCGTGATCCGGTGAACGTGCTCAACGGAGAGATCAGCCAGTTCCCGGAGGTTCGCTACGGCGTCCCGGACTTCCCCGGCGCTCAGTTTGGGGCCCGGAGGCGCCAGTTTCGCCGCGCTGCTGGCGGCCAGATCCCAGTTGACGAGCTGAAGCGGGGCGTTGCTGTCCATGGTGGCCATTCGACCACATTAGTCTGGTAGGCCGCTTGGCGGAGTCCACCCAGTGTGCACACCGGGGTTCAGCGGCACCCGCAGGTGGCAAGGACAGCGGCTGCTCTGTCCACCGCGGCCCGTGCCGGCTCCGTGGTCCCGTCAAGGCCGCTCGCAATAAACGAGAACACCAGCAGGCGGCCATCAACTGACACCACGTGACCGCTGAGGGCAGTCACCGCGTTGAGGGTTCCGGTCTTGGCGCGGACCAGGCCCGCGCCGGCGAAAGTGGGGGCGTCGTCGTCGTTGTAGCGGTCCGCCAGCGTGCCGGAGAGGCTGGCCACGGGAAGGCCGTGCAGCACGTGCCGCAGGGCCCGGTTGTCGGAGCGGAGCAGCGTGCGCACCACGTCCGAGAGCTGCCGCGGGCTGATTCGGTTCCTGGGCGAAAGGCCTGAGGCATCTCCAAGCACCATTTCCTCTGTCTGCACTTCGAGCCCGGTGATCACCTCGGCGATCGTTTCGAGCCCCCCGCCAAACGACGCCGGCCTGCCGCTTGCCTCTGCCGCGAGCCGGGCGAGCACCTCGGCAAGGTAGTTGTCCGAGGTGCGGAGCATGTGTTCGACCAGCGCTTCGACCGTCGCCGACTCGACCGACGCCACCTCCTCCGCGTCCTCACCCGCAACCTGCCGCTCGATGCCCTCCTCAACCTGCACGCCAGCGGCAAGAAGCGCCTCCCGGAATACGGTGGCCGCAGCCAGTGCCGCATCCGCCGCCCTCGCGCCGGACTGCTTCGACTCATCCGTCCAGGACGAGTTGATGGCGAGAGGATAGATCGGCGCAATCTCGCCGGCCTGCACGTCACCGGGCTGCCAGCTGGGGTTGAGGACGTCCCCGACAAAGAGCGAGTCGTCAATCACGAGGCGGTACGGGCTATCGCCGTCGAGCTCGGCGGCCGTCTCCCGGGCGAGTGTGGCAAGACCAGCATGGCCGATAACGCTCCCGGCATCGGACTCTCCGGACCCGAGGAGGACGTCCCCTCCTCCACGCAACACCAGCACGCCTTCCCCGCCGGCGCCTCCAGTGAGCACCGAGGTGGCCAACCGCTGATTCGGATCGAGTTTGGCCAGCGCCGCGGTGGCAGTGAGGATCTTGATGTTCGAGGCGGGAAGCTGCAGTTCCCCTCCGCCCCGGTCAAAAAGCACCTCGCCGGTCAGCGCATCAAGCACGACGCCGGTCACCGGGGTCCCGCCCGAAACCTCCAGTGCGGCGGCGAGCAGGGGGGCAAGAACGTCCGGAACCGGCACCGGCGCCTGTGCGTCCAGCTGGCTGACGAGCGTGGGGGCGGCAACGTCGTCCGGCGTTTGTTGGATGACCGGGATTTCCGGTTCCACCTGCGGAGGCGGGCCGGTGACCAGCTCCGCAACCTGCGGGCCGTAATGGAAACCGACAGGGACCGCTAGCACTCCGAGAACCAGGGCAAGCAACAGGCTAGTGAACACCCTGGCGCTGCGGTTCATGGCGTCCTCTCGAAAGGCTCATGCTGGAACTGAAGGGATCGGCTCCGGACACGAATCGATGATGCGGGCGGCGGCCTATATCTTTAACAGTAGATGGGGGCTGCGGGTGGTTCGGCAGCCCGGCCAACGTTTTCACTTAGCAACCGCTGACCGCAGGAGTTCCACATGGCAATGAAGCTCGACGTCACCATTGAGATCCCCAAGGGATCACGCGTCAAGTATGAGATCGACCACGAGACCCACCGCCTCCGGCTGGATCGCGTGCTCTTCACCTCGATGCAGTACCCCACGCATTACGGCTACTTCGAGAACACGCTGGGCGAAGATGGAGATCCGCTGGACGCCCTGGTTTTGCTGCAGGACTTCGACCTCATCCCGGGAGTCCTGGTTGAGTCCCGCCCGATCGGCGTTTTCAACATGGTGGACGACGGCGGCGGAGACGCCAAAGTACTGTGTGTCCCCGTTGATGCCCGCTTCGACCACATCCAGGATCTCGGAGACGTTTCCAAGTTCCTGCTGGATGAGATCGAGCACTTCTTCCGGAAGTACAAGGATCTGGAGCCGGGCAAGTGGGTTGAAGCCGCTGATTGGGAGGGCCGCGAGGCCGCAGAGGCAGAAGTTGAGGCATCACTGAAGCGTTTCCAGGCTCTGGGTGAAGCAAGTGAAGAGGACGAGCCGCAGGGGCGCGCTGTCGACACCGACACCGACAACGCTGACAATGATCCGCAGGGCCGGTAGTTCCTGACCGGATAGTTCCATACCAAACACAGCCCTCGAATCAACGCAAATCGGTTGATTCGAGGGCTACCTCGGTCATACTGGGGTCATGCTGTTCGTGGTCACCATCAATCAGCGCGATTCCCGCGACGTGGGTGACCTGGTGCCCGAGCTGCTGCGTGAGTTCCGGTTCATCGACACGGTGGTGCCGTTTCAACGCTCGGTGGGCGACGAGCTGCAGGGCGTTGTGGGCAGCGCCGGGGTTGCCGTCGATGTGGCGCTGAAAGCGATCCGGTACCGGCGCTGGCACGTCGGGATCGGCGTCGGAGAGGTCCATTCCCCCCTGCCTGAACGCATCACCGACGCCGAGGGGTACGGCCTGGTGTACTCGCGCAGAGCGGTGAACCGGGCGCAGAAGACTGGTGAGCGGATCCCGCTCGCGGTGGAAGGCCCCGACTCGGAGGTTTCGGCCGAGGCGGAAGCGGTTCTGCGGCTTTTGGGGCAGATTGTCTACACGCGCACCGACGCGGAGTGGAATGTCCTGGACCTCATGACACCGGGAGCCCGCGGGCAGCAGAAACTGATTGCCCAGGAGCTGGGAATCACCACCCAGGCAGTGAGCAAGGCCGTCATCCGTTCACACTGGATGGAAGAGTGGGCCACCCGTCCCGCAGCCGCCCGGCTGCTGGACCTGGTGTACGGCCCGGCGGCGCTGCCGCCGGCATCGCTGGCGTACTAGCGCTCGTTCTGTCCCGTCCGGGTGAGGGAGCGCAGGATCTTCGCGGCGCCGTCGTCGTACACCGAAGCCGTCACCTCGGAAGCCGCCGCCAGCACCTCTTCAGGGGCCTGGCCCATCGCAACCCCGCGCGCTGCCCAGGAAAGCATCTCAATGTCATTGCGGCCGTCACCGATGGCAACGGTTTCGGAGGGATCGACGTCCAGCCTCCGACGGACCAGCTCAAGCGCGCTGGCCTTCGTGACGCCCGCAGCTGCAATGTCCAGCCAGGCGGTCCACCCTACCGAGTAGGTAACACCGTGGAGTCCGATGGATTCGACGGCTTCGCCGAACTCCTCGGCCGTGCTGTCCGTACTGAACACCACCACCCGGACGGCCCGCGCCCGCAGCATCCGCTGGAAGTCAACGCTTTCTGCCTCTGCTCCGAAACTCGCATCCTGGAACCGCTCGGTGGAAAGGAAGCGGCCCTCATCATCCTCGAGGGCGAACTTGGCCGAGGGAAGGCATTTTCGCAGGGCCACCAGCGCCGGTCGCGGGTCGAAGACCACCCGGTTGACGACTTCATAGCCGTCCTCGAACTCGTCCACATCGATGCGAAGAGTGACGCCGCCGTTGGAGCACACGGCATGACCGCGAGTAAGCCCGATCTTCTCGATAATGGGCAGGGTGGCGCCGAGCGATCTGCCGGTAGCAATCACCACCTCGTGGCCGGCATCCACGACGGCGCTGGCCGCGGTGCGGACCTCGTCCGACATGAGCCCCTCGTGGTCCACAAGGGTCCCGTCAACATCGAGGGCAATGAGTTTCCGTGTTGTCTGCTGCTGGTCATCGATGCCAGCGGAAAATGTAGTTGTCATCGTTAAAGTGAACCAGAAAGCCAGTAATCGCGGGTAGGTTTTTGATCACAACTAAGCCAACGGCTGGTTACGGGTGAGGGCTGAACCTGCCTCTACAGGACCGGGAGAACCTCCAGGCCTCCGAGATATGGGCGCAGTGCGGCCGGCACGTTGACCGAGCCGTCAGGGTTCTGGTGATGCTCAAGGATGGCGACAATCCACCGGGTTGTCGCGAGGGTACCGTTCAGAGTTGCCACGGCGCGGGTAGCCTTGGCGCCCTGCACGCGTTCGCGGATGTTGAGCCGCCGCGCCTGGAAGCCGGTGCAGTTCGAGGTGGACGTGAGCTCGCGGTACGCGTTCTGGGTGGGCACCCAGGCTTCGCAGTCGAACTTGCGCGCGGCTGACATCCCGAGATCCCCGGCGGCGGTGTCGATGACGCGGTAGGGCAGCTCAACCTTTGCCAGCATCTCCTCTTCCCAGGCGAGCATGCGCTCGTGCTCCGCTTCGGATTCCTCAACCGTGGTGTAAGTGAACATCTCTACTTTGTTGAACTGGTGCACCCGGATGATCCCCCGGGTGTCCTTCCCATGTGAACCGGCTTCCCTCCGGTAGCAGGAGGACCAGCCGGCATACCGCAGTGGCCCGGCCGAGAGGTCCACGATCTCATCCGAGTGGTACCCGGCGAGCGCCACTTCGGAGGTGCCGGTCAGGTAGAGGTCGTCCTCCGGAAGGCGATAGATCTCCGCGTCGTGGGCGATATCGAAGCCGGTCCCCTGCATGGTCTCGGGCCGCACCAGTGTGGGCGTGATCATGGGTGTGAACCCGGCACTGATCGCCTGGTCCATAGCCATGTTGAGCAGGGCAAGCTCCAGGCGCGCACCTACGCCCTTCAGGAAGTAGAAGCGGGCCCCGGAAACTTTGGCGCCGCGCTCCATGTCGATCGCGCCGATCAGCTCGCCGATTTCCAGGTGGTCCCGCGGATCAAAATCGAACTGCCGGGGCTCTCCTACAGTTTTAAGGACCACGAAGTCTTCCTCGCCACCAGCCGGCACGCCCTCGAGAATGGCGTTGGGCAGCCTACGCAGAAGGGAGTCCGCCTCGGATTTCGCTTCCTCGGCCTGCGCTGCGGCAGCCTTCACCGACGCCGCCAGTTCCTTCACCTCGGCAAGAAGGGCCTGCTTCTGATCACCCTGCGCCTTGGCAACGCGCTTGCCGAAGGAGTTCTGCTCAGCCCGCAGCGACTCCGCACTCGTGACCGCCTCGCGACGCCGGGAATCAGCCGCGATGATCGCATCCACCAAAGACTCGTCGGCCTTCCGCGCACGCTGCGAAAGGCGGAATTTTTCAGGATTGTCGCGGAGTTCGTTTACGTCGATCACCTCACAAGACTACCGAATGGGATCTGCGCGACCCGGCACCCGTGCGCTGAAGGATAGTCTGGGGAAATCATGCCCCTTGAGTGGATTATCACCGCCCTTGCGGTTGTCGCCGCAGCCGCGTCAGCGTTCAGCTGGTGGGGCGTTCGAAAGCTGCGCCGTGAACGCTCACTGCAATGGGAGGAACCGCGCCCCACCCTTTCGGTGACCGGGGAACAGCAGCGGGTTGCGTTGGTCCTCAACCCGGTCAAACTCAGTGCGCCGCTCGCCCGCGAGCAGGTTGAGCAGGCCTGCTCAGACGCCGGATGGGAACCTCCCCTGGTGCTGGAGACTACGGTTGCGGAGCCAGGTGCCGCCCAGGCGCGGCGCGCTGTCGCAGAAGGTTACGACGTCGTTCTTGCAGCAGGCGGAGACGGCACCGTCCGCGCCGTGGCAACCGGGCTGGTTTCCAGCGATGCCGCGCTGGGACTGCTGCCGCTGGGGACCGGTAATCTGCTGGCGCGCAACCTCGGTATTGCGGTGAATGACGTGCCACGCAGCGTCAGGCAGGCGCTTCACGGGGCTGGCCGGCGGATCGATATGGGCCGTGTCGAGCTCCGCAATGATCGGACCGGTGTCAGCGGTGAGCATACGTTCCTGGTGATGGGCGGCGTCGGGCTTGATGCTGTGGTGGTGGCTGCCACCAAGGATGCCCTGAAGAAGAAATTCGGTTGGCTGGCTTACAGCGAAGCCGGCGTGCGGAGCCTGCCTGGAAAACGCCAACGCATGTCGATCAGCATTGACGGCGGGCCCGCCCAGACGCGGAAAGTGCACAGTGTCCTGTTCGCAAATTGCGCACGGCTGCCCGGCGGCATCACCTTCGTCCCCGACGCGACAATAGACGACGGCTATCTCGATGTTGTGATTACGAGTCCGCGGAGCATACTCGGCTGGCTGTGGGTCGCCGCGAAGATCCTCTTCCGGCACGCGGGGCCCATTCCGGTGATCACCTACCACCGCGTGAAGCGGGTGGACGTCCGTGTCTCCGAGGCAACGGGCACTCAGCTCGACGGCGACACCTCCGGCGATGTGACCTCCCTGAGCGTGAGCGTGGCTCCCGGCGCACTGATGGTCCGGGTACCTGGACGGGCAACCGGACCATCAGCTGGAATGTTCAGCGACGCGCCTGCGCAGTAGAAACGCTGCTAGTGGCGCTCAGTTCCCTCGGCGTCGCCGCCTTCCTGGAGGGACGGGACGGAGTCAGCATCGGTGTACTCCCCCTCAATGTTGGAGTCTGCGTCCGTGGTGCCGTCCTTGTCGGTGTACTCGCCCTCGTCAAGCTGATCCTGACCTTCGGTGTACTCGCCGACGCCGTCCGCGCGCTGCGCCCCGGTGTAGCCGCCGGTAGCGCCACCTGCCGGTTCGGCGACAGATTCATCATTCTGCGACTGACTGTTGATGAGTTGCTGCTCCTCAGCGAAACGCAGGTCGTTGCCCTGGTCTCCGGCGTCTCCATGCCAGTTCGGGTCCGAGGTTGCTCCGTCGCCCTTGTTTGGGTTGACCTCGCTGTTGTGTGGCTGCTCGCTCATGATGCCTGCCTTTCATCAAGGATTAGCGCCACTGGCCGGGCGCTCACCATCAGCCTACTTAGCAACCGGTCCGTGGGAAAGGATTCCTACGCTTTAAGCAGCTCGCGAACAGCCTTCTCCGACGCCGAGTAGCTTCCCACCGGAATGACTTCCCCGGACATGAAACGATCGACCAATCGCGGGTCGACATACGAACTCCGCGCAACTGCCGGGGTATTGCCAAGATGCTCGGCGACCGAGCGCATGGTTGCTGCGACCGCCTTCTGCCGGGCTGTGCGGCTGGTCGCCTTCAAGTCCATCCGCGCGAGCTCCATCCCTGCAACGACCGTGGCCTGCCAGGTACGGAAATCCTTCGCCGTGAAACCTCCGCCAGTGACCTGGCGAAGGAACTCGTTGAGCTGGATCGCATCGACGGAATGCCAGGATTCGTCTGCGGCACGGTACGCGAGCATGGTGTCCGCGCCTTCCCTGCGCATCATCGGGCGCAGCGCCGCGGCGAGATCCGGGTCCTCGATGGTGGTGTCCCACTGCTGGCCGCTCTTTCCGGGAAACTGCAGGGTAATCACCGGTCCGCTGAGCGTAACGTGCTCAACCCGCAGAGTTGTCACCCCGAAAGAACCGTTCTCGGCTGCGTACTGCGCCGATCCGATCCGTAGCGCGCCGGAGTCAACAATGCGCAGCGCAGCCGCGAAGGCCCGCTCCCGGCCGCTGCCGTTGCTGCGCAGGTGCTGTGTGATGACCCGCCGCGCGCTGGGGAGGCGTTCGCCGAAATCCAGCGCCCGGTCAAACTTCTCGCGGTCCTTTTTCTCCCGCCAGGCGGGGTGATAGATGTATTGCCGCCGACCGGCGTCGTCTGTGCCTAGCGCCTGGATATGGCCATTGGGATAGGGGCTGATCCACACATCACGCCACGCCGGCGGAATGACCAGGTCTTTGATCCGCTCAAGTTCATCGCGTTCCAGCGGCTCACCCTGCTGGTTGCGGTAACTGAAGCCCTTTCCGTGGCGACGGCGGGTGTAACCGGGCTTGTTGCAGTCACTGCGTCGAAGTCGTGGCACGCCGCCTCCTCTGATACCGCCTGCAGGGAAGACCTAGCCTATGCTCTCCGGATCAACCGTGGGGGAACGCAGCAGCGAGTCAACCCACTCCTGCGCTGCCTGGAATGCCTGGTCGGAGGTATGCCGGGCAACGTCATATTCACGCCGGTCCGCGCGTGCATAGGAACCGAGGAACCGCAGCCCCGGACTGATGCGGTGCAGTCCCTGGAGGGCGTCGGCAACGCGGGCATCCGCTACGTGGCCGTCCGCGTCGATGCTGAAGAAGTAGTCCCCCAGGAACAGTCCCGTGGGGCGGGATTCAATCCTGCTGAGGTTGACGCCGCGTGCCGCGAACTGATCGAGAATCTCCATCAGGGCGCCCGGGTGGTCTTCCGGTAGGGGAATGACCAGGGTGGTCTTATCCGCGCCGGTCCGTGCCGGCAGGGTGTCCGGCCTGCTGACCAGGATGAACCGCGTCACCGCGTCGGCAACATCACCGATGTGCTCCGCGAGGATGCGCAGGCCGAGGCGGTTGGCCACGAGAGGTGAGCAGATCGCGGCATCGTGGCCGGCGCCGTCGTCGAGCAGGGTGTGGGCTGCAGCCGCCGTCGAAGACGCCGGAATGTATTCCGCGGATGGAATGTTCTGTTCGGTCCAGCCCCGGCACTGCGCCCAGGCGTGGCCGTGGGTTGCCACGAAGCGGATGTCGGCGAGCTCCAGCCCCGGGCGCCCCACCAGCACAAAGGAGACCGGAACGAGGATTTCCCGGATGATGCGCAGAGGGTCCCCGTTGGCAATCGAATCAAGGGTGGCTGATACGCCGCCCTCCACCGAGTTTTCGATGGGCACCATCGCTGCCGTCACCCGGCCTGTGCGGACCATGTCCAGAGCGGAGCTCACCGTGACTGCGGGTACTCTCTCGGCCTTGTCCGCCCCGGGCACCTGGAGGAGCGCTGCCTCGGTGAAAGTGCCCTCGGGGCCGAGAAATGCGTATGAGCTCATAGAACGCGCGGCTCCTCACCGGTTTCAGAGACCATCGGCCTCGAGGCCTCCACCCAGGCGTCCATTCCGCCGCTGACATTCACCGCAGAGTATCCGTTGGCGACCAGCCATTCGCTTACCCGGAACGAGCGTCCGCCGGTCCGGCAAATGACGTGCAGGTCTTCATCCGGGTCAAGCTCGTCGAGCCGCGCCGGAATATCGTTGACGGGGATGTGCCGGGCTCCTTCGATGTGCCCGGCCTCCCACTCATAGTCCTCACGCACGTCCAGGACGGCGGTGCCCTCGCTGATTGCGTCGATGGACACGTTTTCGCTGTTGGTCACTGCAAGCTCCGTCTCTGTTCCTTGTCCGACTCCGACAGTCCGACTCCAGTACGCCTTGAATCCAAGCCTATAGTGGGGACCGCAGACACCCCACCCCTGAGGAAGGCCCTCCCATGAGTTCCCTTTCCGAGCTGACCGCTCTTGAACAGCGGGACCTCCTCCGACGCGGTGAACTCAGCTCCCGGGAACTCACTACGCATTATCTGGACCGAATCGACGCCCGGAATATGGAGCTGGGCGCCTTTGTCACGGTGACTGCTGACGCGGCACTGGCGGAAGCCGAGGGCGCTGACCAGCGCCAGGCGAGCGGGGCGGACCTGCCTCTGCTACATGGCCTGCCGCTTGCGCACAAGGACCTGACCGACGTCGCCGGGGTTGTGACCACACACGGAAGCGCAGCGTTGCAGCACACGGTGGCGGCCGCAGACTCGCCGCTTGTCGCCGTTCTCCGGCGGGCCGGTGCTGTCAGTGTGGGAAAGACGCAGGTCCCGGAGTTCGGTCTGAGCTGCTACAGCGAGAATCTCGTTGCGCCGCCGTCGCGTAATCCTCTCAATCCGGCGCTCAGCTCGGGTGGTTCCTCCGGCGGCAGCGCCGCGGCTGTCGCGGCAGGCCTGATCCCGTTTGCGCCGGGCACGGACGGCGGCGGCTCGGTCCGGATTCCGGCCGCTGCCACCGGTCTGATCGGCCTCAAACCCAACCGCGGCAGGGTGCCTTCCGGTGCAGGCCAGAGCGATCTCGGTCAGTTTGTGGTTGCCGGACCGCTGGCGCGGACGACGGCGGATGCCGCCCTGCTCCTCGACGCCATGGTGAACGAGCCAAACTTCCACGCAACCAGCGCCGCCGCCCATGGTCCATTCCTCGACGCAGCGCTGCGGGCTGACGGTAGATTCCGGATCGGGGTCAGCACCGCCTCGCCTTTCGCCGCCGCCTTTCCCATCGAGCTCGACGACGCCGCGCAGGCCGGTTTCGACGCCGGGGTAAATGCGCTCGGCGCCGTCGGTCACGAAATCCTTGAGGCAGACCTCCGGTACGATCCCCGCTATCACGAAGCTTTTCAGACGGTGTGGACCGCAGGCCTGGCCGTCGCACGCATCCCGGCCGACCGGGAAAAAGACCTGACGACCCTCGCCCGTACCCTCCGGCGCCGCGCGCAAGGGAAGTCTGCGACGGACCTTGCCTCCGCCGTCGACATCCTGCGGCAATTTGAGCAGGACACCATCGCGCAGTACTCCGCCTTCGACATCATTGCGACGCCGGCTCTCGGCATGGTCCCGCGTCCAATCGGCTGGTACACCGATGCGGATGCTGACACCGACTATCTGCGCCAATGCCAGTACTCGCCCTACACGTCGATGGTGAACGTGTGCGGGTTGCCTGCCATCTCGGTGCCGGTGTTCACCACGGCTGAGGGACTCTCCATGAGCATCCAGCTCATCGGAAGGCCCAGCGCTGAGGCGGACCTCCTCACCGTGTCAGCTCAGCTTGAGGAACACCTCCGCACTGGCCAAAACCGAACATAATAACTGTTTGTTCGCATTTTGGATATGACAGTCCAAAACGTGACTGGCATCATGGAGTGAATGAGCACAACTCACAACGACAAAGCCACAACGGAGGGCAAAACATTTCTGGGTCACCCCCGAATGCTTGCCAACCTGTTCAGCGTAGAACTCTGGGAGCGCTTCTCCTTCTACGGCATGCAGGGAATCCTCCTCTACTACATGTACTACTCCGTGGCCGACGGCGGCCTCGGCATCGATCAGGGGATCGCCACCGGCCTGGTGGGCGCCTACGGCGGCGGGGTCTACCTCTCGACCATCCTTGGAGCCTGGCTGGCTGACCGGGTCATGGGGTCCGAAAAGGTCCTCTTCTATTCCGCCATCATGATCATGTTCGGCCACATAGCGCTGGCGCTGCTGCCGGGCGGAATCGGCCTTGCGGTGGGTCTGGTCCTCGTCGGTGTCGGTTCCGGTGGGCTGAAAGCCAACGCGACCTCGCTGGTTGGCACCCTCTACGCCGAGGGTGATGAGCGGCGCGACGCCGGTTTCTCCATCTTCTACATGGGCATAAACATCGGCGCCCTCATCGGTCCACTGCTGACGGGCCTGGCCTGGACGGAGTTCGGATTCCACTACGGCTTCGGTCTCGCGGCAGTCGGCATGGCGATCGGCCTGACTCAGTACGCGCTGACCCGCAAGAACCTGCCGGAGACAGCCCACGCGGTGACCAACCCGCTGCCGTCCGGCCGGCTTGCGCGAATGGGGCTGATTGCTGCGGCCGGCGTCATCGTGATCATCCTTGCCTTCACCACCGGCCTGGTTACCCCGGCGAATCTCGCCCAAACCATGGCGTACGTCGCCATCGCGGCGTCGATCGCCTATTTCACGGTGATCCTGCGCAGCAAGCGCGTTAACGCCATCGAGCGCAAGCGGGTGTACTCCTTCATTCCGCTGTTCATTGCGAGCGCTGCGTTCTGGGGGCTGTTTCAGCAGCAGTTCACCGTCGTTGCGATTTACGCGGACCGCAGCCTGGACCGCAACCTGTTCGGCTGGATCATGCCGCCGAGCTTTGTGCAGTCGATCAACCCGATCTTCATCATCATCTTCGCCGCCGTATTCGCTGCGCTGTGGACGAAGCTCGGAAACCGGCAGCCGTCATCACCGTTGAAGTTCGCTCTCGGCCTCGTGTTCATGGGCCTCGCGTTCCTGCTGTTCATCCCGTTCTCCGGCGGCGGCCCGAACAGCACCCCGCTGATGGCGCTCGTGGTCATCCTGCTGTTCTTCACCTGGGCGGAGTTGTTCCTGTCGCCGATCGGGCTCTCGGTTGCAACGAAGCTTGCGCCGAGTGCCTTCCGAACCCAGATGGTGGCCCTGTTCTTCCTTTCGATCTCGCTGGGAACGACGGTGGCCGGCATTCTGGCGGGATATTACAACCAGGACAACGAGGTGCCGTACTTCTCCTTCAGCGGCATCACGGCAATCGTGCTCGGCATAGCCCTTGCGCTGGCTACGCCCGCCATCAAGAAACTGATGAGCGGCGTCCGCTAGGCGCTACAGCGAACCACGACGGCGCCCTGCTCTCGCAGGAGGGCGCCGTCGTCGCTTAAGGTTTCAGGAGCCGTTGCCGCCGGCCTCGCTTCCGCCGGACTCGCTCTCCGGACCCGGGCCGCCGTAACCGCCACCGCTCTCGGAATCAGCCTTGCCGGCAGCCTGCTCGGCGTCCTGCTCCAGCTTTTCGTCGTCAGTGTGGTCAATTTCGTCGCTGGTGGGGTTCTCGCTCATGACACAACCTTTCGTTGACGGGTGTTCTCAACGTACCGCCCGGCAGGCCTGTGTACTAGGGCCGGCGAGTGCCACACTGGGCGCATGAGGAAGTCCCCGGTGTGAGGCAAGACCTGCTGAACCCGATGGCAGTACTCCCCCTGAGATGTCGCCCTACTCTGTCACACGAGTACAGAACGATGAATGGACCGCCAATCTCGGAATGTCCACCCCGGGGGAGATAACTGTTCGAGCCCTCGATGCCGACGGTGATGTCCTCGCCGAGGAAGTCTTCGCGCCGGAATGGGTCCGGGTAGGCGGCTCTGAGCAGTGCGGCGGTCCCGCTGAGGCCGGGCCGGTGACGCTCACCGTCCCGTAAATAAGTCCCGTAGGAAACCGCGGCTACTTCCACTCCAGGAAGGCACTGCCGTAGCGCTGGGGAGGATGTGAGTACTCAATCTGCCTGCCGTCAACCACCAGCGGCGGCGGTACGAAGACGAGCTCGCCGTAATCACTGTCTGAACGGCGGAGCGGCGGCTCCACCTCCGCAGACGGCGCATTGCCCGGTGTGGGCATCCGGAGTAGTTCAGTCGCTGTGCGAGCCAGCGAAAGATGCGCTGAACCACTCAGTCCGCTGCTGCGGGCAGATACAAGCCCGACGGCGGCGGCCGCCATTCCGAGACCGGTTGCGTAATCGAGTGCCTGGACCGGAAGGGCACCAGGCCGGAAATCAGTTCCCGATCCGGTCCCGTAGACCTGTGCGATCCCGGTGGCCGCCTGCACGATGCTGTCGAACCCGCGGCGGTCCGCCCAGGGACCGGAATCACCCCACGCGTCCAGAACAACGACAGCGAGGTCCGGGAAGTCTGCGCGTAACGACCCGCTGCCCAATCCGTGCCGGTCCATCGATCCTCCGCGGTAGGCGCTCAGCACCACATCCGCGGCGGGAAGAAGCGCCCGCAAGCGCGCAAGCTGCTCATGGTCGCTGAAGTCCGCCACCGCGCTGCGCTTCGCGAAGCCGGTTTCCACGTGCTGGTGCTCCAGTTCTGGACGCATCACCGGGTCCACCCGCAGCACATCTGCGCCCAGCGCACCGAGGAGCCTGCTCGCGGAGGGTCCGGCGATGACCCTGGTCAGGTCCAGGACGCGCACTCCGTCCAACAAGCCCTTGCTACCTCCGAAGGTTCTGGTGTCCCGCCGGAAAGTTCTCGTCGACAGCCGCACCCATGGCTCATCGGCGACAGCCCATCCGGCCTGGGTTGCAGCCCATTCCTGCGGTGTCCGGACCGCCGCGGCCAACCCGCCTCGGGCGGTGACGACCTCTTCGATTACAGCTGCCGGAGATTCCAGGAGCGCAGCATCGACATCCTCCACTTCGCACACACCGAGCGCTTCAAGCAGCGCCCGCTCGTGATGCGGGTAGTTACCGTGAATTCGCACCCACCCGTCCGCTGCCCTGCGAAACCCTGACAGGGGCGCAAACGCCTGGATCGGCGATCCCGCGATGCGAAAATGCGTGAACGAGTCGAACCATGCAGCCACCGCCGGCGCGGTGAACGTCACGCTCTTCGCCGTTGACGCAGCAGCAAGCGAAGTGGCAACCGCCTGCACAGACCCGAGCGCAAGACCCTCGACATCGAGCGGTCCTCCCCACCACCAGCGAGGACCGGCCCACGCCGCCGGTTCAGTCAGCTCAGGAAGGAGCGGAGCGAAGTACCGCCATAAGCCAGGCACCGATCGATCTTCCGGGTCGGACTCCACAGAGCGTGTCATCTTTGAATTATGGAGCGGGTCCAGTTTCGGATCCAGTCAGCCAAAACTGCTGGTTTCAATGAAACCTGTAGTCATTTCCGCTGACTGCATGGGGGTAGTGGCATGCTTGGTCCCATGGCTAATCGAGCAGGCACCGTTGCCCAATCCAGCGACCTTGTTGATGTAAGCGCACTTCTGGACGCGTACTTCGATTCCACCCCGGATCTCTCCGACCCCGCACAGCGCGTTGCGTTCGGAACCTCCGGCCACCGCGGATCGTCGCTAAAGTCGTCCTTCAACGAAGGGCACATCGCCGCGATCACGCAGGCAATCGTCGAATACCGGGCGGGGCAGGGCATCACCGGACCGCTCTTCATGGGCAAGGACACCCATGCGCTGTCGGAGCCGGCGCAGAACACGGCGCTCGAGGTGCTCGCCGCCAACAACGTCGCCGTGCGGATCGACGCCCGTGGCGCCTACACCCCTACTCCGGCCCTCTCGCACGCCATTCTTGGCTACAACGGGTCGCGGACAGACCAATCGGACGGCATTGTGATCACGCCGTCGCACAATCCGCCGGCCGACGGCGGCTTCAAGTACAACCCGCCCCACGGCGGCCCTGCCGACTCGGACGCCACCAACTGGATTGCGGCCCGTGCCAACGAGCTGCTCGAGAACGGGCTCAGGGACGTCAAGCGGATCCCTACCGCGCAGGCGCAGCAGGCGGATTCCGTCAGCACCTATGACTTCCTCCAGCACTACGTCGAAGACCTCCCCAACGTGCTCAACCTAGAGGCAATCCGCAGCGCGGGCGTGCGCATCGGCGCCGATCCGATGGGCGGCGCGTCAGTGGATTACTGGGGAGCCATTGCCGAGCGGCACAACCTCGACCTGACGGTGGTGAACCCCGCCGTTGACCCTCAGTGGGCTTTCATGACCCTGGACTGGGACGAAAAGATCCGCATGGACTGCTCCTCCCCCTACGCCATGGCGTCCCTGATCAAGCGGGCCGGGGACTTTGATATTTCCACCGGAAACGACGCCGACGCCGACCGACACGGCATAGTCACCCCGGATTCCGGCCTGATGAATCCAAACCACTATCTCGCCGTCGCCATCGATTATCTGTACCGGAACCGTCCCCAGTGGCGCTCGGATGCGATGGTCGGCAAGACCCTCGTGTCGTCGTCGATCATTGACCGGGTGGCCGCGGATCTTGGCCGGGTCCTCGAAGAGGTTCCCGTCGGCTTCAAATGGTTCGTGCCGGGGCTGCTCTCCGGTGAGGTGGCGTTCGGCGGGGAGGAATCCGCCGGGGCATCCTTCCTCCGCCACGACGGAGCCGCCTGGAGCACCGACAAGGACGGCATCCTCCTTGCACTGCTCGCCTCCGAAATCACCGCTGTTTCAGGACGCACACCGTCGCAGCACTACGACGGTCTGACGCAACGGTTTGGGGCACCGGTGTACGCGCGGATCGATGCTGCTGCCACACGTGAGCAGAAGTCGGCACTGGGCAAGCTGTCGCCGTCGGACGTCACAGCCACCACGCTGGCGGGCGAAGACATCACCGCACGCCTCACCGAAGCGCCCGGCAACGGTGCACCGATTGGCGGCCTGAAGGTCACCACCGAGAATGCGTGGTTCGCTGCCCGCCCGTCCGGAACCGAGGACGTCTACAAGATCTATGCAGAATCCTTCCTTGGTGAAGATCACCTGAGGCGCGTGCAGGAAGAAGCCAAGGCCCTGGTCGATGGCGTAATCGCCTAACCTCACTGGAGTCTGTGTCGCGTAAGATTTCCTCCAGATCCCCACCATCTCTGGAAGGCACACAGCCATGCGCAGACTCGGAATGAACTGGACGCTGCACGGCGACGGGCGGAACGTCCAGCCGGGTCGGTTCGTCGCCCCCGATGAGAGGCTGAGCTGGCCACGCACCATCGGCATCGGTGCGCAGCACGTGGTTGCGATGTTCGGCGCCACCTTCCTGGTGCCGCTGCTGACCGGCTTCCCGCCGTCCACTACGTTGCTCTTCTCCGGTCTCGGCACCCTGCTCTTCTTGGCCATCACTGCCGGCCGCGTACCCAGCTACCTTGGCTCGAGCTTCGCTTTCATCGCGCCGATCGCAGCGGCGCAGAGCCAGCACGGCCCTGCCGGGGCACTGGGCGGCGTCGTTCTGGCCGGTGCGGTGCTGGCGCTCATTGGACTGGTGGTGCACTGGGCAGGCGCACGATGGATCCAGCTGCTGATGCCGCCCGTGGTCACCGGCGCAATCGTTGCCCTCATCGGCCTGAACCTTGCGCCGACCGCCAAGGCGAGCTTTGAACAGGCGCCGCTCACCGCCCTGGTCACGGTGATCTCGATCCTGCTGGTTACGGTCCTGTTCAAGGGAATTCTCGGCCGGCTGTCCATCCTGATCGGCGTCCTCGTCGGCTACCTCCTAGCGGTATTGCGCGGAGAGGTGGACTTCGCCGCCATCAACGACGCCGCGTGGTTCGGCCTGCCGCCCTTCATGGCTCCCGAATTCCACCTTTCAGTCATCGGACTGTTTGTCCCGGTTGTCCTGGTCCTGGTGGCTGAGAACATCGGCCACGTTAAATCCGTGGCCGCGATGACCGACCGCGACCTTGACCCCATCACGGGGCGCGCCCTCATGGCGGACGGGCTGGCCACCGTCCTGGCCGGTTCAGGTGGCGGCTCCGGCACCACCACGTACGCCGAGAACATCGGCGTCATGGCCGCCTCACGGGTGTACTCCACTGCCGCGTACTGGGTAGCCGGAGTCATCGCCGTGCTGCTGAGCCTCTTCCCCAAGTTCGGTGCGCTCATCGCAACTGTTCCGGCGGGAGTACTGGGAGGTGCCGGCGTCGTTCTCTACGGCATGATCGGCATCCTCGGCGTGCGGATCTGGGTGCAGAACCGGGTCGATTTCTCAAACCCGATCAACCTCTCGACGGCGGGCGTGGCGCTCGTAGTGGGCATCGCGGACTTCACGTGGACGATCGGCGACCTTACCTTCGCAGGCATTGCCCTGGGCACGGCGGCTACCCTCATCATCTTCCATGGCATGAGCGGGATTGCCCGTATCCGCGGGAGCGAGCATGTTGCCGAGCCGGAGGAGCTTGAAGCGGAAGACCACGGCACCCGCCCTTCCAAGCTGGGGTAGGCAGGCCCGCACGCCAAAGCGCGCAGCCTGCCATGATGTGAGCATGTTGCGTATTGGCCTCCTGGGCGGCATGAGCTGGGAAAGCACCGCCGAGTACTACCGCCTCATCAACGAAATGGCGCGGGACCGGTTGGGAGGCCTCCACTCAGCGGACTGCCTCCTCAGATCGGTGGATTTCGCGCCCATCGAAGAGCTCCAGACCCGGGGCCTATGGGAGGAAGCCGGCGCAGCGCTGGCTGCTGCCGCCGTCGAGCTTGAACGAGGCGGAGCCGAGCTTCTAGTGCTCTGCACCAACACCATGCATAAAGTGGCCCCTGCCATCGAGCGGGCCGTCAGCATCCCTTTCATCAACGTCATCAACGCTACTGCACGCGCGGTCACGGCAACGGGCACGACGACGGTGGGCCTGCTGGGGACAGCCTTCACGATGGAGCAGGATTTTTATCGCGACGGTCTGGCCGCGCACGGCCTGGAAGTGCTTACTCCCAACCCCGAAGACCGCGCGACTGTCCACCGGGTCATCTATGAGGAGCTGTGCCTCGGGATTATCTCGAACGATTCCCGCAAGGAATACCAGCGCATCATCGCCGGGCTTGCATCGCGCGGTGCAGAGGGAGTGATCCTCGGCTGCACCGAAATAGAGCTGCTGATCTCGCAGACGGATGCGGACATTGCCCTCTACCCGACGACGTCCATACACGCACAGGCGGCAGTGGACGCCGCGCTGGCCGGCTGAGGGTTCGCAGAGCCGGCGATCCCTTCATCTCGCGGATTCCAGGGCTGGTCCGCGGCCGTACAATTCAAGGACTCGTACTTGAATATTGAACAAAATGGGGGAACCGTGTTCACACCGGTTATCAAAAAGTGGTGCGCTTTTGGCGTCGCCATCGGCGCGCTGTCGGTCACAGCCTGCAGTCCATCTGCTGATGCCACGACCGGTCAGGTAGTCCGCGTTGTTGACGGCGACACAGTGATTGTGAAGATTGCCGACGTCGACACGAGAGTCCGTCTACTCAACATCGATACGCCCGAAACCAAGCACCCCGACAAGGCGGTGGAATGCTTCGGTCCGGAGGCGACGGCCTTCCTTGCGGAAACGCTGCCCGCAGGCACTGAAGTGGGACTGGACTTCGACGTCGAACGTGTTGATCAGTACGGCAGGACCCTTGCAGCAGTATTTCTGGAGGACCGCACTCTGGTGAACGCCGAGATCGCGCGCCAAGGCCTAGGTTCAGCGGTCATTTTCGAACCAAATGAAAAGTACTACGACGCCGTCAAAACCGCCCAGGAGGAAGCACAACAGGCGGAGCTCGGGGTATTCAGCGTTGACGCCGAATGCACTCTTCCGGCAGAAGTCGCTGCGGCTGTCGATTCGCTGGCGGCCGTTGTGGAGCAACCCGCTGCCTCCACCTCCGGCGCGGCGGCAGCCGGTGCGGCCGCCGTAGCAGGTGCTCTGGCGACGGCCGAGGCACTCCATGCGGCGCTCGAAGCGGGCGAGGACTCCATCCGCTGGGCCGCCCTGGGAACCGCAGGAACCGCCGCGCTGAGTGCCAAACTCATAACCTCGATCGACTCGGGACGGGCAACGCTGGCCACGCTGGAGCAGGAAACCACCCGGCTCAAGGCGGCGGAAGACGAGGCAGCAAGAGAAGCAGCGAAGCGTGAAGCGGAGCGGGTGGCAGCCGAAGCCGAAGCACGTCGCCTTGTTGCGGAAGAAGCAGCAGCAGCGGCCGCACGAGCTGAGGCTGCGCGGGTGGCCACCGAGGCAGCGGCCGCGGCCGAAGCAGAGCGGATCCGGAATCTTCCGCCGCCGTATGTACCTCCGGCGCCGGCACCGTACGTCCCACCAGCACCCGCACCCTACGTCCCACCAGCACCCGCTCCAGCCCCGCCGGCCGAGCAGAATCCGTATCCCGGTTATAACGGACCGCGTTGCTACGCACCGGGAGGCAAGACCTGGAAACCGTGCCCATAAGGCACGCCGAACCGGCGAGGGTGACACAATAATCCGGTGAACTCGCCTGCCCCCCACCAAACCGAGCTGTGGAAAAGCGCCGCCTGGAAGTCCCAGGTGGAGTCGTGGGTGTCGCAGGTCCTCGCTACGTTCAACATTGAGCAGACCGGCCCGGTGAGCGAGCCGAGGATCCGCTTCTGGTCGGTGCTGCTGACCATTCCCACGGACCACGGGAAGCTCTGGTTCAAGGAGAACAATCCGGGGCAATTCCAGGAGGCATCGATTGTGGCGGCGCTGGCGGAGATTGCCCCGGAGAACGTTGTCACTCCACTGGCCATCGAGCCGACCAGGGGGTGGCTGATTTCCCCGGATCACGGTGCCACACTCGCCACTCTCGCGTCGAGGGACTACGCGCTGTGGGCCCGCGTGGTCACTGATTTCGCGGAGCTGCAGCAGCAGACGGTTCAGCACGGGCAACGGTTGACGGATGCGGGACTGGCTTCGCTGGATCCGGGGATCGCAGGCAACTTTGTCAGCAATCAGCTTCTCCTCCACGCAGGCTTGCCTCAGGAGCACCCGTTGCATTTGAACGGGGAGCAGGCGGACAGCATCTACGCCAGCGTTCCTGCGATCGAGAGCGCCGCAGCGCAGCTGAACGCCGTCGGTGTACCGCTGTCACTGGAGCACAACGACCTCCACCCGAACAACGCCTTCATCCCGGGCTCAAGCACGGATCCGCTACGGTTCTTCGACTTCGGTGACTCGTACTGGGCGCATCCGTTCAGCTCGCTCTACGTTCCCCTTGGCGTGATGAAGGAGAACTGGGAAACGGGGTACGACGACGCCCGCATTCGGCGCGTGATCAGCGCCTACCTTGAGCGGTGGACCGGCTACGCCCCGCTGCCGGAGCTGCGGAAGGCTCTGGAACCCGCGCTGCAGCTCGGCCGGCTGAACAGGTATGCCTCCTGGCTTCGGCTCCTGATCCACGCCGACGACGAATCGATGCGCACCTACGGTCCGCACGCCCTGCAGTATCTGCAGACGATCGCCGACCCGGTTCTGTAGAACCCTCAGACGCCCTTCGCCGCGGCGATCACTTCCCGCATCATCCGGTTGAGGTCCTCGGCCTGCTTTCGCGATAAACCAAGCTTCTCCATCATTGTGCCTGGCACGGACAGCGCCTGCTCACGCAACGAACGCCCCTTGACGGTCAGCCCCACAGCGAGGGCTCGCTCGTTGCCGACCACCCGTTCCCTCGTGACAAATCCGTTGGCTTCCAGGCGCTTCAGCATCGGTGAAAGCGTTGCCGGTTCCATGGCGAGCGCGTCGCTGATTTCACGGACGGTTCGCGGGCTGTTCTCCCACAGGGCCAGCATCACGAGGTACTGCGGGTGGGTGAGGTTGAGTTCCTCCAGTACTGGCCGGTACGCGCCGATGACACTTCGTGAAGCGACCGACAGTGCAAAGCACAACTGCCGCTCAAGGAGCAGGTCATTGTCCTGGGGAAGTTCCGGGGAAAGGTCCCCTGAAGACAACCGCACCATCGAATCGGTCACTTGTCGCCATCCTCGCGCTTCACCAGGTACGTGGAGCCGTCAACGTTCCGGACAACGTCCCACTGCTGCAACTCCTGTTGGCGTTGCTGGTGTGCTGCGCCGTACGCGTACTTGACCGGACCCTCCAACCCGCCTTGGTCCGCAGGGCCGAAGAACATTCTCAACTTACCCGTAGCCTTCATGAACCGTTGCGACAACGGCTTCCTGTCCGCCATTCCTGAGCCTCTCTCGCCGTGGGCAGCAACTGCACACAAAGAAGCATAGCGAGCTAATTGTTAGTGCCCTAATTAACGCGCGGCCAGTGTCCCCGCCCCCGCATCACCGCGGCCAACAAATCCGCACGGTCCGACACCAGGCCGTTGACCCCGAGGTCCAGCAGGGCCTCCATTTCCGGCCGCTCATTGATGGTCCACACGTGGACCGGTATCCCCGCAGCCGCACAGCGTCGAACAAAGCCGGCGGTGACCACCGGGATGCCGCGGTAGTGCCGGGGGACCTGCAGGCAATCGACCCGTACCAGCCGCGCGGCCCGCCCGGCGAGTCCCAGCGGCGACACCACCTTGAGGAGTACGTTTACTGCCATTCCTGCAGACGACGCCGTTGGCCGGCTCAGTCGCCGAAGAACCCTCAGACGACGCCGGTCGGAGAATGATGCGACCAGCACGCGGTCATGAGCCCCCGCCTGCTCGACCACATCCACAAATGGCTGCACCGAGGCGTCATCCTTGATGTCTACGTTCAGCCGCGCGTCCGGCCACCGCTCAAGCACCTCGGCCAGCGTGGGGATCGGTTCAACGCCGCGAACCCGCACGGAACTCAACTCCGCGAGGGAGTGATCTGCGAGGAGGCCTACAGCGTCGGTCACGCGCTCGAGGCGCTCATCGTGGAAAACCATGACGACGCCGTCGCGCGTGGTGCGCACGTCGATCTCCAGATAGCGGAAACCGAGCTCCAGAGCCGCCTCCATCGCGACCAGCGTGTTCTCAAGGCCCTCCGGCGAGAAGCCACGGTGGGAGAGCGCAAGTGGACCGTCGGAATCAAAGTACGGCTTGGCCACGGCGGCTCAGGCCGACTTCAGCGCGGCCAGCCGCTCCTCGAGGACCTGGGCCACGCCGTCGTCGTCGAACGCTGGTGCGCGAAGATTCGCGGCAGAGAGAGCGTCGGGGTGACCGGAGGCCATGGCGTAGCCGTGGCCGGCCCAACCCAGCATCTGGATGTCGTTCGGCATATCACCGAAAGCGATGACATCCCCCTGATCGACGCCGAGCTGCGCCGCGTACCTGGCAAGCGTGACTGACTTGTTGATCCCAGGAACGCTCATCTCAAGAAGCGGGACGCTGGGCGCCGAGTGTGTGGTGGCGACAATGTGTTCAACTGCCGGGCCCACGCCGTGCAGGAATTCATCAGGCGTGATGTCCCGTTCACGGGCGAGGAACTTGATGACGCCCGAGCCGTTGAGTGACTCACGAAGAGGCCGTGGTTCGGCGGCACCGAGCAGCTCAACGGAGCCCGGATCCGCAAACCCCGGTTCGATGAGGAAACTGTCCACCGTTTCGGCAGCGAACCGCACCGCGGGGTAGAGCTTCCGGATGATGTCCTGGGCTTCGAAGATGCTCTCACCATCAAGGAGGTGTGAATCGAGGACTTCCTCGCGTCCGAGGTCATAGGTCAGTGCGCCATTGGAGCAGATGACGGTCCCCCTGAAACCGAGATCCCGTAGTGGCTGAAGCCAACGCGGCGGGCGCCCGGTCACGAAAACCACTTCAATGCCGGCATCCAGGCAAGCCTCAAAGGCGCGAACGGTCCGCTCCGAAATCCGGCCATCGTGGCCGACGATCGTGCCGTCCATGTCGCTGGCAACCAAACGCATGCGCAAACTCCTTGCCTGGGTGAATATCCAGCCTACCCAAGAAGCCGCGCTCACCGATGCGCGGTGAACCTAGGCGAGCGCGTTCTTCTCGCTCCTCGACAGCTCGGCCGTGACGCCGCAGTAGGCGCAGGTCCGCAGGTAGCGACGGCGGGTAGTGAAGAGCGGGATGAAGAACAGCGTGAACTTCGAAGCCCGTTCATCAACCCGCTGGGAAGCGTGCTGACCGCAGTTGGGGCACACCGCCTGCCTGCGGAACAGTTCCTTCACGGCGGTCTTGAAACCAAACAGAATCAGCATGCCGGGCCTCCCTGTAAATCGTGTGCGAATCTACTGTTCGTAGGTGCCCACGATACGCGCGCGGCCCAGGGTGTGGGAGAAGAGATTGAAGCCGAGGTAGGCATTCGAGGCCTCCGCCGAGATGTCCAACTGCTCCACATCCACCGCGTGCACCACCACGTGATAGTGGTGCAGGCCGTGTCCCGCCGGAGGTGCCGCTCCCACAAAACCGGGGAAGCCGCCGTCGTTCTTCAACTGCACAGCACCCTCAGGCAGGCCTGCGCCGTCCTCGGTACCGGCGCCGGCGGGCAGCGACGTGGTGCCCACAGGAATGTTGAACACGGCCCAGTGCCAGAACCCGCTGGCAGTGGGAGCATCCGGATCATAGACCGTGACGGCGAAGCTCCGAGTTCCCTCAGGGAATCCGCTCCAGCTCAGCTGCGGTGACACATCATGCCCGCCTGCACCCATTCGACCCGACGCCTGCAGCGCATCGAGGGGCTGGTAGTCGGCGATATCACTGCTGGTCAGCTCGAACGATGGAACTTCTGGAAGGTCTGCGTAAGGATCGCGGGTCATGCGTACACTCCTTGTGCTCTAAGTTCAGCTCTGGTGGGCGGATTGGCGCCGGCACGTGACACGGTTACTGCCGCAGCGGCGGCGGCGAAGGCGAGGACGCCCTGCATCTGCTCAACGGACAGGGCGCGCAACTCATTCCGCCGCTGCCCGCCGACCAGTTCCCGGTCCACCAGGGCGCTGAGCAGCGCCGCCATGAAGGAGTCACCTGCGCCGACGGTGTCCACCACTGAGGTTGCCGGGGCCGGAACCTCACACTCCCCGCGGTCCACAACCGCCCACGGCCCCTTGGAACCGCGCGTTACTACGACGACGGCGGGACCCAGTTCCAGCCACCGGCGCGCCGATTCCCGGTGGTCCTGTTCCGGATACAACCACTCGAGATCCTCGTCCGACGCCTTGACCACGTCTGCGAGCGCGACAAACTTCTCAGCCTGCGCCCGCGCGTAATCGGCGTCCGTGATGATGGTCGGCCGGCAGTTCGGGTCGTAACTGACGGTCGCGAAAGGCCGCGCATGCTGGATCGCTGCCAATACCTCGCGAGCGCCGGGAGCCAGCATCGATGCGATGGAGCCGGTGTGGACGAGGGTGGTTCCGTTAAGTAGGTCGTCATGGGCGGCGAGGTCAGGTAATTCCCAGGAGAGCTTGAAGGTGTAGGTCGCTCCCCCTGCGGGATCGAGTCTCGCTGACGCCACGCTGGTCGAGTGGGAGTCCGCGGGCAGCGGCACAAGCACTGAATTGTCGGCAAGGTGCTGGTGGATGCGACGGCCGAACTCGTCATCCCCGAACTGGCCCAGGAACTGCGCCGAATGCCCCAGGCGCGCCAGCCCCACAGCCACGTTGAGTGGACTGCCGCCAACGTGCGCACGCGGAGGTGCGGTGTCGCTGAGAACTTCGTCGATGAGGGCTTCGCCGATTACTGTGAGCATCATCTCAACCTAGCAGTTACGATGCAGCCGGTTGTCGGCGCGGACGCCTTCGAAAGCGACGGATGCTGTAGACAAGCAGCGTAAGCGCAATGATGGCCGAGAGCACGAGGCTAAGCCCGGCACCCCAGCCGCCGAAGAGCCACCAGTCATCGTTGAACGGCCACCATCCGGGAGCGGGAGGCTGGAGCATCCAAAGGATTCCCAGCGCCATGAAGCCGAAAGCGCTCACCGCACTGACCGCTATCCGCGGCCAGGTCTTCACACCGATCCGCGCGGCTTTGTAGGCCTGCTTCTTGATGGGGTGCAGCTTGCGCTCAGCCCACTCATACTGCTGGGACAGGACGGCAAGCCCGCCGACCAGCATCAGGAGACCCGGACCCGGCAACACCAACGCAGCTAATCCGAGCACCACCAGGGTCCAGCCGAGAATTTCCAGGCCGGTGCGGTGGGCAGCCCGGTGGAACCGGGATCGCGCGCTCATTGGTGCAGGATCCCACACTTCCCTGAATTCCCCATTAACGGTTCCCCACCGCAGCTATCCGAGACGCTCAACGGCTGCGACTACCTGCAGCCAGGCGTCCGTGCCGGGGGTGATCATCGCGAAGTGGTCTCCGGGAATCTGCACCAGTTCAGCCGTCCCACCTGCGGCCCGAGCCGCAGCGACATACGACTCCGACTGGCTGAGCGGGACGGTTGTGTCATTCTCCCCGTGGAGGGCCAGCACCGGCACCGAAAGCGGAATCACCGTCATGGGATCAGCGAGGCGGTACTTTTCCCCGTCGCGTTCACCCAGGAAGTCCTGCACAGCTCCGTTGCCCAGCCGCTCCTCGTGGGCACGCTGCAGGTTCAGCACACCGGACTGACTCACGACGCCGGTGATCGGCACCGCGGGCACCCCGCCTCCCGGCGCATCCTCCGGCAGCGAGAACCGCCCGGCTGCCCACACCGCAAGGTGACCGCCCGCGGAGTGGCCGAGCGCCGTCGTCGTGCTGGTGTCCAGGCTGTGCTCCTCCGCCGCGGAGGCGATCAGGTCGATTCCCGCAGCGACGTCCTCGAAGGTCTGCGGCCAGCCGCCGCCGTTGCCGACGCGCCGGTACTCGAGGTTCCAGCATGCATAACCGCGTGAGGCGAGGTCCTCGGCGAGCGGTACCCCAAGCTCGAGGGTGTACCGGCTGCGCCAGAATCCACCGTGAATAATGACGACGACGCCGGGCCTCGGTTGTCCCTGCGGGAGGTAAAGCTCGGCGAACTGCTGCGCATCGTTGCCATAGGTGTAGCGCTGGGGTGCCATGGCTTCCTTGCTCGTTGTCCTGTCCGCAGGCGCCGCGGAGGGCTTCAGTTTGCAGCCGGCGAGTGCTGCCGCGCCCAGCGCAGCCGCAGCTGCAGCCCCACTGAGGACTGCGCGTCGTGGGAGGCCGGTCACTTTCACCAGCGTAGCCGCTGTCAGTGCAGGGTGTTTAGATGGGTTGGTGAGTGCATGGAATGAGTTGGATGAGAGGCTGCGGCCGGCCGTCGAGGAAAGTGTCCGCGAGTATGAGCGCGTCCGGCCGGCGCTTGAGGCTGTCACAGCCGATTCTCGCGAGAGGATTGAGAACATTTTCGTCGGCACGGAACTCCGGCCGCTCTTCGTCACGGCACGTACCAAAACCATCGAGTCTTTCCGGGACAAGGCCTCAAGGATGCTCGTTGATACTGATGGACCGCCCAGCCTGGTCTTCCCCGACCCGCTGCGGAACCTGACGGACCTCGTGGGCGTCCGCGTCATCACCACGCTTCCCCATGAGGTGGATACCGCAGCCAACCTGATCAAGCGCCAGCGCAACGAGTTCGACTGCCGTGGTGACCGCGAAAAGGACATCGGCTCCATTGAATCCGGCACTTACGGCTATTCCAGCCGGCACCTGATCCTGCGGACCATCCAAAACGACGCCGTCCGCGCCTACCAGCAGCTGCTCGGTTCCGATTCGGGCAGCTATCTGTTCGAGACCCAGATCCGCACCGTTCTGGCGCACGCCTGGTCGGAGATCGAGCATGACATCCGGTTCAAATCCTTCAATCCGAAGGCGTGGAGCCCCTACTTCGACCGGCAGTTCACCGCCACGGCAGCCATGCTGGAGAGCGTCGAATCAACGTTTGCGGACCTGCATTCGCGGTACCAGAAGGTCACCGGTTTCTGGGAACAGGAAGGCGAGGGCGGTGTCGAACTCACGCCGGACCGCATCCGCGAGGTGTGGCAGACACTGCTGCCGCACGTGGACCGCAAGTCTGATGATGACTGGCGCTGGGCGGCGGAGCTGCTGGCCGCCCACGGTCTGACCACGACGACGGCCCTCGCCTCACTGCTCCAGGCTGACACCATCACCTCGGTTCGGCGCGCACTCGATCACCGCTATTCGCCGGGGCCGGACCGCCTGCTCGACGACGTCCTGCTCTGGAACTACGGCGAGCGGCATATCGAGCTGACGGCGGATCCCTCGTCCGAGACCGGGGCATCCCGCCGCGACAGCCTGGTGCGGCGGTTCCGTCAGATCCGGACGTTCCGCTCGCGCTCCTAGCGCCGGCTCAGCGCGAGCTGACTTTCCCGAACAGTCCCGCGACGGGTGCCAGCACAATGGGCCGCGCTGCAATCCAGGCGCCGATAACCAGCAGCAGCGACACGAAGAAGATCCAGAAGCCGGCCCAGTTCACCGCATCCTGACCGCCATACATGTGGTTGAGGTTGCGCAGCGCGCCGGTCGCGAATACGAGCGCCACGTGGCCGATGATGAAGACCACGAAGTAGAGCATCACCGGGAAGTGGACGGCACGTGCCCACTCCACCGGGTAGGCCCTGTTCAGCGCTTTGGCATCCTTGGGCCAGATTCCCGACATGCGTGCCCC
The DNA here is from genome assembly GCF_001428435.1 of Arthrobacter sp. Soil782. Taxonomy (GTDB): domain Bacteria; phylum Actinomycetota; class Actinomycetes; order Actinomycetales; family Micrococcaceae; genus Arthrobacter_D; species Arthrobacter_D parietis. The sequence goes on along the minus strand of NZ_LMSO01000001.1, from coordinate 1,109,974 downwards.
GCTGATGGCTGCCAACGGTGCGGCGATGAAAATGGTGACGAAGTACGCGAGCATCTGAAGGCTGTTGTAGTTCACCCAGCCGTTCTCCGTGGGCCAGTCCAGCGAAACGTACTGGATGAAAGCCGACAGTGCGTTCGGGAAGACCTCCCACGTGGTGGGCACCAGCCGCGCCCAGTGGCCGGTGACAAAAAGCAGCACCACAAAGACAACCCCATTCAGGAGCCAAAGGATATCGAGCGCCTGATGGAACCACAGGTTGATGCTGATCTTTCCGTCGCCGCCCTTCGACCATCTCGGGGTCCAATACCCCGGTGGCCGCGTCTGACTGCGCACCTGCAGGCCGGAGCGGATGATGAGGACGATCAGGAAGAAGTTGAAGAAGTGCTGCCACTGTACCCACGCGGGGAAGCCCTGCTCGGTGCCGGCAGGCAGGGGCGTTTCACCCGGATACGCCTGCAGGAAGTCCTGCATGAAGCCGAGCGTGACAAGCCAGCGCGTGAAGAACACCGCGGCCAGCGCGACCACCAGGAGTCCCAGCGCGCCGAGAAGCAGCTTGGTTGTGCGGCTGCGTGGCTTCCTGGCTTTCGCCTCCTCAGCGGGCGCCGGTTCCATTGCTGCCCGCGCTGGAGCCTCGGTCTCCTGCTGAGCTGGAGCCTCCTCCGGTGCGGAAACTTCCGCATCCGTGCGGGGAGCTTCGCTGCTGGCTGGTTGGCTCGCTGCGACGACTGGGTTCTCCGCGGCGACCGGGCTCTCCGGGGCGGTATCCGCCGCAACGACGACGGCGGTCTCTGGCGGCCAGGCTTCGCCACCCGTCACGCGCGGCAGTCCGCGACGCAGCAGGCGCATGTTCCCGGCCGCTACCGGCGCCGCTGGGGCAGGACCCGCCGCGTTCGCGGGGGCAGGATCGGAAACTGCGGCTTGCGATAGCGGCTGGTCGGTGGGGGCCGCCGCTGTGGGCTTTGCTGCCTCTTCCACGGGCTCCCCTACCGAGGCGGGGACGGATAGGGCCTCTTCCGTGTTGGGGGCTCCAGAAACGGATTGAGTTGCTGCCGGTGTGTCACCGGCCGGTGGCCATGGCTCTCCCCCAACAACCCGGGGAAGCCCCCGCCGGATCCCGCGGGCAGCGGGCTGCGCCGCTGGTTCCGCCTGCACTGCTGGTTCCGCCTGCACTGCTGGTTCCGCATGCACTGCTGGAGCGGCCACCTCGGCAGGAAGGGTCGAGGTCGCCTCAACCGGCGAGACCGTCGTCGTTGCGTCAGCAACAGTGCCGGTCGGGACGGAAGCGTCCACTGGCCTCGCAGGAGTGTCCAGGGTGGCGCCGTCGTGCAGGTCAGCGGGTGCGGCGCCCGCCGGCGGCCACGCTTCCCCACCGATTTGTCGTGGCAGTCCCCGCCGCATCGTGCGACTGTACGTCGCCATGCCCTACTCCTTCCGCGCCGAAAGCGACGCGATCAGCTGCGGCACCACGTCGAAGAGGTCACCGACGACGCCGAAATCGGCGATCTCGAAGATCGGCGCGTCAGGGTCCTTGTTGATCGCGACAATCGTCTTGGCGGTCTGCATGCCTGCCCGGTGCTGGATGGCACCCGAGACGCCCAGCGCCACATACAGCTGAGGCGAGACGGAGATTCCGGTCTGACCAACCTGGTAGCTGTTTGGAACCCACCCGGCGTCCACCGCCGCACGCGATGCCCCGACAGCAGCGCCGAGCACGTCCGCCAACTGGTCAACGAGGGCAAACTGTTCCTGTGAGGTCAGGCCGCGGCCGCCCGCTACGACCTTGGCAGCGCCGCGCAGCTCGGGGCGGGTCGAAACCACCGCCTGCTCCTCGAACGACTCGATGGACGCTGCGGGAGCACCGGAGGGTGGAACGTCGAGCGGTGCACCTTCTGGGCTGGCGGCCTCAGCGCGGACGTCGATTGATCCCTCGCGCACGGTGATCACCGGCGCACCGAAGGTGGGTGCGCAGTCCACGTTGTAGGCACCGCCGTAGACGGAGTGGTGGGCGACGATCCCCTCTTCATCGCGCGAAACTCCCACGGCATCGATGGCAAGGGCAGAGCGCGTACGGGCGGCGAACCGCCCGGCGACGTCCCGGCCGTCGATGGAGTTGGAGATCAGAACCGCGTCCGGACGCACGAGGTCCGCAGCGGCGGCGAGTGCGTCGACGGTTGGAACAGCCAACCGTGCGTCCGCCCCTTCGGGTTCGGCGGTCAGCACCTGCTTCGCCCCGAGGGCGGCCGCATTTTGGGTCGCGTTGGACGCTGCACCGGACGCGCTTACCACCAGCGCAATTGGCGTGCCCACCTGGGAGGCCGCGCCGAGCAGTCCGGCTGCGCTTTTGGCCAGTCCTCCCGACGGCGTGGTCTCGAGAAGGACGAGGATGGAGTCTTCCGGGAATGTGGTCATGGTCATTCCTTAGGCCAGTCGGTTCTGAATCAGGAACTCCGCAAGCTTCTCACCGGCGTCGCCCTCGTCCACGATCTTTGTTCCGGCCGAACGCGCGGGCCGCTCTGACACGGCAAGCATGATGGACCGGGGAGTCTCCAACCCTTCCGGGTCGATCTCCAGATCGGCGGCCGTCAGGGTCTCAACGGGCTTCTTCTTGGCAGCCATGATGCCTTTGAAGTTGGGGAACCGGCCCGCGGGGAAACGTTCGGTGATGGAGATGACCGCGGGCAGCGGGGCCGCGACCGTCATGACCCCGCCGTCCGCTTCCCGTGTTCCGCTCACCCGATCAGCGGAGATGTCAACGGTAGTGAGGGCGCTTGCGTACGGCACACCGAGCAGCTCGGCGATCATGGCGGGAAGCACCCCGCCGTAGCCGTCTGTGGAGAGGTTCCCGGCGATGACGAGATCAAAGCCGGTACGGCGGATAGCAGCTGCCAGCACTTCAGCCGTGAGACCGAGATCCGCGCCGACAAGATTCTCATCCGCGATGTGAACGAGCTTGTCCGCACCCATGGCGAGAGCCTTGCGGAGCGTTGCCGTCGCGGTTTCAGGGGCCATGGAGACAACAGTGATCTCGGCATCCTCAAGTGAAGCCGCCTGTGTCAGCGCCAGCTCGAGGGCACGCTCACCGATCTCATCGAGCACCGCCTCGCTGGCGCCCCGCTCGGCAAGCCCCGTCTCGAGATTGAGCTTGCGTTCGCCGTAGGTGTCCGGCACCTCTTTCATCAGAACGATGATCCTCATTGACCCTCCTATGGTTCTGACGATTTCCCCACAGCACCTGACCAACTGAGTGAAGGAGCGTTAACCGAAAACCGTCTGCACCGAGAATACCGCGAGAATCCTTAAGGATGAATGTCGGATGATCCGGCGGCCGGCGCCTTGGTACCGTTGCTGCCCCAGTTACGGAGCATCTCGACGGCGTCCAGTCCCGTGGTGTCCTTCAACAGCTGGAAAGTCTGCTGCAGGCCGCCGCTGACGTTCTTGCTGAGCTGGCTTGCACCGTCGGTGGAAATCACTGTCATGTTGTCGATCGATGACATGGGCGCAGCAATCTCGCGTGCCACGAGCGGCAGCATCTCCATGACCTTGTTTAGTACGGCTGCTTCATTGAACTGCTCGTAAGCGCGGGCCTGGGCCTCGATACCCTGCGCTTCGGCAATGCCCTTCTGGCGGACGACGTCCGCTTCCGCCTCACCGCGGACCTTGATGATCTCTGCTTCCGCCGAACCATTGGCACGAGTGACTGCGGCCGCAGCGTTACCCCGTGCGGTGTTTGCAGCCGCCTCTGCCTCCGCGGCCACCCTGTCGCCCTCGGCCGTCAGCCGACGCTTGGACAACAGCACCTCTGCCTCAACCTGGTCGGCCTCCGACTGGCGCTTACGCTGCTCGAGTTTGGCTGCCGCTTCCTGCTCCACGCGGTATTTGTCTGCGTCCGCAGGCTTGCGGATTTCAATATCCAGCTCGCGTTCACGCAGCTCTGCCTGGCGGGAGGTCACCTGCTGCTCCTTGAGGAGGATCGCCTCCTTCTGCTCTGCTGCGGCAAGGGGGCCTGCGGCATCTGCCTGCGCCTGGCGCGCGTCCGCAACCTCCTTGAGCTCCGCACGCCGGATGGCGAGGCGCTGCTCGGCGAGCGCAACCTGCTCGTCGGCAACCGCTTTGGCCTGCGCGGCTTCCTGAGCCGCATTGGCTTCGGCGATCTTCGCGAGCTTCTCCGCGAGGGCTGCCTCAGGGCGGCCCAGGTTCCGCAGGTAGTCGGAGCTGTCTGCCACGGATTGGATCTGGAAGGTGTCGATCACCAGGCCCTGGTTGTGCATGGAGTGCTCGGCTTCTTCCTTGACGCTCTTTGCGAAGGAAGCCCGGTCCTTGATGATGGAGTCAACGCTCAACGTGCCCACAATCGAACGCAGCGAACCGGAGAGGGTCTCCTGCGTGTAGTGGTCAATCTGGTCCTGCTGGTTCAGGAAGCGCTGGGCTGCGCGACGTACGGCTTCTTCATCCCCACCGACCTTGATCTGTGCCACGCCGGTCAGATGCAGTGCGATGCCGTTCTTCGAGATGCCCTCAATCTGCAGGGTGACCTGGCGCGACGCCAGCGAAATCGAGAACGCACGCTGGCTGAACGGGTTGATGAACGTCCGTCCGAACACCACCCGCTGACTTTCCTGGCTGCCCTTGCCGGTGATGATGAGCGCTTCCGCCGGGCTTGCGATTCGCAAAGCCATCCGAGCGATAACCGCGGCGATCAAGGCCAGAACAAGTACGACGCCGGCAATCACCCCGAGCGTGATCAACAGACCAATATCCACAACTTCCCCCATATATAAGACGCATCCGAACGCGCGATGTGAGCGCGCCACATCGGACGCTACACCAAAGAACCGCCCCTGCCATCAGCAATTCGGGTTATCCACAGCACAAAGTGCTACGCGTCGTCGTCGTCGTTTCTGGAAGTAGGGGCCGGTTCACGGAAGGGAACCGTGGACGGGACAGTCGCGGCGCCGCGTACGGGACCCGATGTCCGCTGACGAAGCGGGTCGCGGCGCAGGTCCACGTAGAGCGAGACGCAGAGCCCGATGATGATGAGAACGAAGGGCGTTGCCGCGAGAATAGTGAACGTTTGCAGGGCCTGAAGGCCGCCGACGAACAGCAGCACCGCGGCCACCGCGCCGGTGAGCACCGCCCACAGGATCACCAGCGGCTTCCACGGCTCGGCTCGCCCGTAGCTGGAGAGGGTTCCGAGAACCAGCGCACCGGCGTCGGCTCCGCTGATGAAGAAGACCGCCGTGAGCACCATGACAACCAGCGCAGCTCCGATGAAGAACGGATACTCCTGCAGTGCGGTGAAGAAGCCTGCCGCCTCATTTCCGCTGCCCGCGATGTCCACTCCGCCGAGCTGCAGGTTCAGGCCGGCGCCACCGAACACGGAGAACCACACCACACTGACGGCGGTGGGAACGAGCAGGACGCCGAGGACAAACTCACGCACTGTCCGCCCGCGGGAGATCTTCGCGATGAAGGTGCCCACGAAAGGGGTCCAGGAGATCCACCAGGCCCAGTAGAAGATGGTCCAGCTGGAGAGCCATTCAGTACCGCCGAAGACCGCCGAGTGGAAGCTCATCGGCACGAGGTTTGAGAGATAGGCGCCGATGGATGCCGGTATCAGGTCAAGGATGAAGACGGTTGGGCCGACCACAAAGACAAAGAGCAGAAGCACCGCGGCGAGCACCATGTTGGTGTTGCTCAACCACTTGATTCCCTTGGAAATACCGCTGGCAGCGGAGATGACCACGCCGACCGTGAGGACGCAGATGATCAGGATCGGAAGGCTCGCCCCGGGGTCATCAGAGAACTCTCCCGTGGTCAAAAGGGAAAGACCGGCAGCGATCTGCAGGGCTCCGAGGCCGAGGGAGGTCGCTGAACCGAACTTGGTGCAGATGATCGCGAGGATGTCGATGGGCTTGCCCCAGCCCTTCTTCTCGATCCGCTCCTTGCCGAAGATCGACTGGAACGGGGAACTCATGAGGTTGCCGCGGCCCATGCGGTACGTGGAGTACGCCAGCGCCAGTCCCACGACGGAGTAGATCGCCCAGGGATGTAGGCCCCAGTGGAAGAACGTGTAGGCCATGGCCTGGTTGGCGGCCTCCGGCGTTCCCGCTGCCGCGTCCACGAAGGGCGGCGGAGAAGCGAGGTGGGTCACCGGTTCATAGACCCCGAAGAACATGAGCCCGATTCCCATGCCGGCACTGAACATCATTGCCACCCAGGAGATGGTCGAGTACTCCGTCCCCTCGCCTTCCTGGGACAACGGAATGCTCCCGTACTTTCCGAAGGCCAGGACAAGGGAAAACACAACAAACCCGGTGGCGCCGAGGATGAACAACCAGCCGAAGTTTCCGGTGATCCACCCCAGCGCGGCGCCGGTGGCGTCGCTGACCGCGGTGGTGAATAGGACGCCCAGCACGCAGACCACCACGATGATGCTGAAGGAGATCGCGAAGACGGTCTTGTCAACGGTGGCCCAGCCCCTGGCCGGGGCGGCGCTGTTGATCCCGCCGATTCTTTCCTCGGGGGAATCCTCGGACGAATCCGTAGCCATGCGATCTCCTCAGTCGTGGAATGCAGGAACCGACGCTAAGTATACTTACCGAATGGTTGAGGAAGCGAAGAATTATCCCTCGGACGGTCACTTCTACACGGGCGAGGGAGACACCGGTTTCACGGACTTCGGCGGGCACGGCAACTGCTCCAAGAATGACAGCCGCGTTGTTGCCCACGCGGAGTGTGATGAGGCGAACGCTGCAGTGAGCGTGGCGATTGCCGCCGGAGGTCTCCGTACGGACGTTTCCGCCACCCTGGTGAGTGTGCAGAACGACCTCTTCGACGTGGCCACCGACCTCGCGGCTCCCCTGAACGCCGTGACGCAGCCTCAGGCCCGCATGGTTCCCGGCCATGTTGAACGGCTGGAGCGCGCCATTGACCACTTCGCCGAGGAGGCCGGTGACCTCAGCGGCATGGTTCTTCCTGGCGGAACGCTGTCCGGGGCGCTGCTGTACCAGGCGCGTGGCATTGTCCGCCGTGCTGAGCGGGCCGTCTGGGCCGCCGTCGAGGAATATCCCGGTGTGGTGAATCCGGTCAACGGCCGGTATCTCAACCGGCTGTCCGCGTTGCTTTTTGTGCTGGCGCGGAACGCCAACCTGGAGCACGGCGACATCACCTGGGTTCCTGAGGCGTCGGTGCGTGTTCCGTCGGAGGAAGAGGCACCCGCAGCCGAGTAAGTCCGGCGCCGCTCGTGCGCCGCGTCTCACGTGGCGTCGTCGGGTGAAGCCTCCTCCAGCATCCAGCCGGTCACCGCATCAATGTCCTTACCGACATCACGCGTGTACTGCCAGGCCCGCTGCCGCTCGTCCTGCAGGTGCTGCCGCAGCCCCGCCTGCGTGGAGCGAAGCGAAGGCACCCGGTCGATCACGTCCATCGCAAGCTGGTACCGGTCAATCTGGTTCAACATGGCCATGTCGAAGGGCGTGGTGGTGGTCCCTTCCTCCTTATAGCCGCGCACATGGATGTTGTTGTGATTGGTGCGCCGATACGTGAGCCGGTGGATAAGCCACGGGTAGCCGTGGTAGGCGAAGATGACGGGACGGTCCAGCGTGAAGAGGGTGTCGAAATCCCGAGCGGGCAACCCATGTGGGTGCCCGGACTCGTCCTGAAGGCGCATCAGGTCCACCACGTTCACCACCCGCACTTTCAGGGCGGGCAGCGCGTCCTTCAGCAGCCGTGCGGCCGCCACCACCTCTACCGTCGGCACATCTCCTGCACACCCCAGTACGACGTCGGGATCCTCCCCGCCGCGCGGATCCTCGCTTCCGGCGAAGTCCCAGACCCCGATACCCCGCTCGACGTGCAGGCGCGCCTCCTCCGGGCCAAGCCAGGTCATGGTGGGCTGCTTGCCCGTAACGATCACGTTTACTCTGTCCCGCGTCTGGAGGCAGTGCTCGGTGACGGCCAGCATGGTGTTGGCGTCCGGCGGAAGGTAGACACGGATGACGTCCGCTTTCTTGTTGACCACATGATCAATGAACCCGGGATCCTGGTGCGAGAACCCGTTGTGGTCCTGCTGCCAGACGTGGCTGGACAACATGTAGTTCAGCGACGCGATCGGCTGCCGCCACGGCAGGTCCTGATGCACCTTCAACCATTTTGCGTGCTGGTTGAACATCGAGTCGACAATGTGCACAAACGCTTCGTAGCAGTTGAACACCCCGTGCCGCCCGGTCAGGAGGTAGCCCTCGAGCCAGCCCTGGCACAGGTGCTCGCTGAGGACCTCAAGAACGCGGCCGGACCGCGCCAGGTGCTCGTCGACGTCGTCAATCCGTTGCTGCCATGCCTTGTTGGTGACCTCGTAGACGTCCTGCAGACGGTTCGAGGCCGTTTCATCCGGCCCGAAAAGCCGGAAGTTTTCGGGATTCAACCGGATGATGTCCCGCAGATAGCCGCCGGCGGTGAGCATGGGGCTCACCTTTTCCAGGCCCGGTTTATCGACGACGACGGCGTGGTCCCCGTAGGCAGGCAGCTTGAGGTCCTGCAGGAGCCTGCCGCCGTTGGCGTACGGCGTGGCGCTCATGCGCCGGTCTCCCGGCGGTGCCTGAGCGGCTACCTCATTCCTCAGCGTCCCGTCCTCTGCGAAAAGCTCCTCGGGGCGGTAGGAGCGCATCCATTCCTCGAGCTGGTGAAGGTGCGCGTCGTCGTCGTGAACTCCTGACAGCGGAACCTGGTGCGCCCGCCAGGTGCCCTCTACCTGCTTGCCGTCCACCGTCGCCGGTCCTGTCCAGCCCTTCGGCGAGCGCAGCACGATCATGGGCCACGGCGCGTACTCCGTCCCGGCGCGCGGCTCCTGGCGGGCTGCGGCCTGCACTTCCCTGATCCCCGCCAGGCAGGTATCGAGCGCCGCGGCGAAGTCCCGGTGCGCCTGCTCCGTCGCGTGGGGATCGGTGACCGTGACGAAGTGCGGCTCGTAGCCGTAGCCGCGCATCAACTGCTCCAGCTGGGCCTCCGGCATTCGGGACAACACCGTCGGGTTCGCGATCTTGTAGCCGTTCAGGTGCAGGATCGGCAGCACCGCGCCGTCGTGCTTCGCGTCCAGGAAACTGTTTGAGTGCCAGCTTGCCGCCAACGGTCCGGTCTCTGCCTCGCCGTCGCCAATGACGCAGGCGGCAATCAAGTTCGGGTTGTCGAAGACCGCGCCGTAAGCGTGCGCCAGCGAATAACCCAATTCGCCGCCCTCATTGATGGAGCCCGGCGTTTCGGGAGCGGCGTGGGACGGAATCCCGCCGGGGTAGCTGAACTGTTTGAAGAGCTCCTTCAGGCCCGCCTCATCCCGGCCGACGTGGCTGTAGGTTTCCGTGTAGGTACCCTCGAGCCAGGCGTTGGCAACGTTCGCAGGGCCGCCGTGCCCCGGCCCGGTGATGAAGAGCATCTCCTGCCCGTGGTCACTGATCACGCGGTTCAGGTGCGCGTAGATGAAGTTGAGGCCGGGCGTGGTTCCCCAATGGCCAAGCAGGCGCTCCTTCACGTCCTCACGGCGCAGCGGCCGGCGCAGGAGCGGGTTGTCCCGCAGGTAGATCTGACCGACGGACAGATAATTGGCGGCCCGCCACCAGGCGTCGAGCTCATCAACCTGCATAGTTCCTCCTCGATTCAGCGAATCAGATTTCGACGACGACGTCGGACGGCTTCTTGTCCGGCCGCCACCCCCGCCAGACCGGGTGGCGCAGCTTGCCGGCGGACGTGCGTTCACTGAACTGGACCTCACCGACCAGTGCCGGCCGGACCCAGCGTGCGTCCGAGGCGTCGGGGGCCGGAACGTCGTCGAGCGGTGCGGTCTTGCGTCCCATTTTCTTGAGCCGCGACCCGATCTCCGCCAGCTCCCGCTCGGTCAGGCCTGAACCCACCCGACCGATGTACTTCAGGTCCACGCCGTCGGGAATGGCCACGAGCAGTGAACCGACCTTGTGGGCGCGGCTACCCTTCCCCGGCCGCCAACCGACCACAACAACTTCCTGGGTCAGCGAATGCTTGATTTTCACCCACGATTCCGAGCGCCGGCCCGGCGAGTAGGTGCTGTTGACCCGTTTCGCCATAATCCCTTCGAGGCCGAGCTCCTTGCTCGCGTCGATCGCCTCATCGAGAGTCGCGTCGAGGGCGGGCGGCACCTGGATGTGACCGTCGCCCGGCGCGTCTACCGCCTGCTCAAGCACCTCCCGGCGCTGGGTGTACCCGAGGTCCAGCAACGAGTTGCCGTCGAGATGCAGCAGGTCAAACAGCAGGAAATGAACAGGCGTCCGCCTCCGCGCCGCATCGATGTCGGACTTCTTGGTCAGGTTCATGCGCCCCTGCAGCAAGCCGAAGTCCGGACGGCCGGCTTTGTTGATGGCGACAATCTCACCGTCGAGCACCGCCTGCTGCGCGTTGACGTAGCTGCCGAGATCAGCGAGTTCCGGGTAGGCCTTGGTCAGGTCGTTGCCGTTGCGGCTCAGCAGGCGGGTTCCCTCGGGCGTCACCGTAGCGACAGCGCGGATACCGTCCCACTTCATCTCGAATGCCCAGTCCTCCTCGGAACGCAGCAGTCCCGGCGAGCCGCTGGTGGCGAGCATTGGTTTGGGCGTGGGCAACTCCTCGGTGGGCCGCGGCGTAAAGGCGGGAGGCGATGGCTGCCCGGGCTGCTCCTTCATCAGATGGATGAGCCAGTTCTTCTCGGCTGAGTCAGTCGAGCCGCCCGTGTGAATGAGTGCGAACCGCCGGACCGCGTTGCCGCCCTTGGCCAGTCCGCCGTCCTCCCGGCCCTGCAGCGTGCAGATGACCTCTTTGCCGGGCCGCCACTTCTCAGCCTCGTACGTGCCCGAATCCCAGATATAGACTTCACCGGCCCCGTACTCGCCCTTGGGGATAGTGCCCTCGAAGGAGCCGTAATCCAGCGGATGGTCTTCGGTCTGGACGGCGAGGTGATTCTCGCCCGTGGACGTCGGCGGTCCCTTCGGAATCGCCCAGGAAACCAGGACGCCGTCGCGTTCCAGCCGGAAATCGTAGTGCAGCCGACGCGCGTGATGTTCCTGGATCACAAAACTGTTGCCGCCCGGCTCCCCTACCGCATCCGGGACGGGTTCCGGTGTCTTCGAAGCGTCCCGCATCGAACGGTACGTGTGCAGCCGGTCCGGGCCGCCGTCGTCGTCGTGCTGGAGGTTTGAGGACATGGGCTCCGAGCCGGCCTGCCCGCGATCCATGTCCGCGAGCAGATCACCGTGCTCACGAATGCGCTCGATCACCTGCTCGAAGTCGAGGTGCGCCAGGTCCGGATCGTCGAGTTCCTCCCAGGTGCGCGGCGCGGCGACCATGGGGTGGGCCTTCCCGCGGAGCGAGTACGGCGTGATGGTGGTCTTGTTGCGGTTGTTCTGGCTCCAGTCCAGAAGCACCTTCCCGCCGCGCAGCGACTTCTTCATATCGCTGACCACCAGGTCCGGGTGGTCAGCCTCGAGGATACGAGCCAGTTCCTTCGCGACCGCGGAGACCTGGTCCGAGGTCTGTTCCCGATTCAGCGCCGCGTACAGGTGGATTCCCTTCGAACCGCTGGTCACCGGACGCGGATCGAGGCCCATGTCATTGAGAATCTCGCGCGCCAACCGCGCCACCTCGGCGCATTCGGGAAGGGAAGCACCCGGCCCCGGATCCAGGTCCAGAACCATCCGGTCCGGGTTGTTCACCTCACCCTCAGGCCCGAACTGCCACTGCGGAACGTGGATCTCAAGGGCGGAGATTTGTCCCAGCCAGGTCAGGGTGGCCAGATCATTGAGCATCGGATAGACGTTGGTGTGGTCGTTGTGCTCGATCCCGTGGCGCTCAATCCACGACGGCGCCGACTTGTCGAGGTTCTTCTGGAAGAACACCTCGCCCGGCTTTTCCTCGGTGCCGACGCCGTTGACCCACCGTTTGCGGGTGACCGGCCGGTTCCGTGCGTGCGGAATGAGGCAGTCAGCGACGGCCGCGTAGTAGGCCAGCACGTCCGCCTTCGTGGTTCCCGTTCCCGGATACATCACGCGGTCCAGGCTGGTGAGTCTCAGGCGGCGCCCATCGACGGTAACCGTCTGCTGCGCGCTGCCTGGAGCCATTTGCCCAGTCTTGTAGGGAAGCGCCGATTACGCCAGTGGCTCAACCGCCCAGCTGGTCCTCGTACCGTGCCACGTACTGATCCCACAGCGCCGGGTCCTGCCCCAGGGAGCGTTCATTCAGGTAGTCGTCCAGGCCCATGAGCGTCAGGTGCCAGCCGGCCGCCGAGCGGGCTATGTCTTGACCCTCCGCCAAGGTATTGGTGAGCGTGAGGAGGCTGCCGCCGTCGTCGTCGTCCTCAATTTCCCAGCGAAGAACTTCCTCGTCCCAGGTGTAGGCGAGCAACCGCGGCTTTTCAGCCTCAAGGACTGTGCCCTCCATGGGTCTCTGACCGGGGAACGTGAAGGTGACTACCGCGCCGGGACGCGGCAGGACATCGAGCTGGCAGGGGAACCAGTACTTCAGCTTTTCAGGATCGACCAAATGCTTCCACAACACCCGCGCCGGCGCGTTGAAGCGCATCTCGAACCACAGGGCAGGTTCTCCATCGGCGAGCGTTTTGGTAACCATCGGTTCGGAGTTCACCTAAGCAATCGTAGACCGGCACGGGCAACACTGGTTCACTAGGAACATGAGAGCCATCTGGAAGGGTGCAGTAGCGTTTGGGCTGGTCAACGTGCCGGTCAAGGTTTACAGCGCCACCGAGGACCACGACATCAGCCTTCATCAGGTTCATGACAAGGACGGCGGCCGCATTCGTTACCAGCGGCGCTGTGAGATCTGCGGCGAGATCGTCGAGTACAAGAACATCGACAAGGCGTACGACGACGGCGAGCGCACCGTGGTGCTCACCAGCGAAGACCTTGCGTCGCTCCCGGTGGAAAAAAGCCGCGAGATCGAGGTGGTCGAGTTTGTTCCGAGCGACCAGATCGATCCGATCATGCTCGACCGCGCCTATTACCTTGAACCGGATTCAAAGTCGACGAAGGCGTATGTGCTGCTCCGGCGCACGCTGGAGGAAACGGACCGGACGGCCATTGTGCAGTTCTCGCTGCGGCAGAAGTCGCGGTTGGCGGCGCTGCGGGTCCGCGGGGATGTCCTGATGATCCAGACGCTCCTGTGGCAGGACGAGGTGCGTGAGGCCACGTTCCCGTCGCTCGACGAGAAGGTGCGCATCTCCGCCAAGGAGAAGGAAATGTCGGCGGCCCTGGTTGAGTCGTTCTCCTCGGATTTTGATCCCGAGAACTTCAAGGACGACTACCAGGAGCAGCTGCGCACACTTATCGAGGCGAAACTCGAGAAGGGCGAGGCTCTCGATACAGATGAGACCTTCGGGGAGACCGGAGAAGAAGAGGGAGGAAACGTCCTGGATCTCATGGAAGCGCTCCGTCGGAGTGTGGAAAAGAATCGCGAAAAGAAGGGCTCCGCGGAGGCCAAGAAACCCGCAAAGTCGGCATCGAAGAAAGGCGCGTAATGGGATTCATCAGGAATGACTTTGGACAGCAGACAATAGCCAAGCGGCCAAATGCACCCATTGTGGGATGGGCGCTGCTGGGCGTCGCATCGATGATGGCGCTCGACGAAAAGAACCGGGAGGCGCTGGCGGATGCGAGCAAGGCATGCCTGATGGTGTGGGCAGCGCTGGAGTTGGCGGAGGGTGACAGCGGCTTCCGCCGGACCATGGGCACGCTGACCCTGGGCTGGCTGGCCCGCCGCAACTAAGCCGTGAGTTGGCAGGACACGCCCCTTATGAGCACTCTTTCAGGGCGTGACCTGCCAACTCAACTCGTCTTTTCCCGTTCCCGCTCCACGAGTTTCCGGTCACGGACCAGGCGGAGGGCGGTAACCAGCAGGATTCCGCCGATGACGTTGAACACAACGGTGTAGCCGAACCAGCTCAGCCAGTCCAGGTAGCTGATGTCGGCGCCCGCGAGGATCGCGCCGAAGATGAGCAGCGAATCCAGGATGGAATGGAATAACTGCAGGCCGGAGAGCACAAACCCGCCAACGACGGCGGCCATCAGCTTCCCACTCATTTCCTCCGTGCCGTGTTGCATGCGCGTCATCAGCGTGATGGTGCTTCCGCCGAGCAACGCAAGGCAGATGGATTCCCAGCCGAACCCTGCGCCGACGTAGTGCTCGGCGGACGTGGTGACCGTGCCGGCCCATTGCGGGAAGGCGTTCATGGCAATCAGCATGAAGATCCAGCCGCCTGCAAGGTTCGCTATCAGGGTGCCGCCCCAGAGCTTGCCGAGCTGCGCAAGGCTCGCCTGCTTCGCGGTCACCGCTGCGATGGGAACAAGGAATCCCTCAGTGAAGAGTTCGCTCTTGGCAAGCAGCAGCGCAATGAACCCCGCGCTGAACGCGAGTCCCGCGAGTAGGTGATTGTCGGTTTCGTGAAGCACCGCCAGATAGGCGATCACGCCGACTCCTATTTCGAAGCCTCCGAAGAGCCCGGTGATGAGTACGTCGGGAAAGGTGCGGTTCAGGCGCTGTGCGCCTTCATCCACGGTGCGGTCGAACGATTCCTCGATCTCTTCCTCGACCGGGCCCGCATTATCGCCGAGTTCCCGCCGTCGGGCTTCGTCATCGTTCTTGTGATCGTTCAAGCGACTCGCCTATTCCGTTGTAGTACCCGTCAATGAGCAGGACACATCCCTTTTGGGGCCCCTTTCGGGGTGTGTCCTGCCAACTCAATGCTAGGGAGCTGGGTAGGGAGCTGCCTTGAGGGACTTCGCCAGGTGGACAGCGTTCACGGACATAGAGGAAATTGTGGAAGCAACCGGATCAGGTACCTGGTCCAGGTCCTTGAAGTCCACGGTCTGCATTGCTTCCCCGACCCAGTAGACACCGCCCTGCGCCGCGACGGTGAAGCCGATGTCGTTCAGGCCCTGGTGCATCTCGGCAGTGACATGGTGGGCGCCGTCCTCGTTTCCCACCACCGCGGTCAGAGCGACCTTGTTGTACATGATGGGCCGGCCCTCACCATCAGTCGAGGAGAGATCGGCGTCCAGCCGTTCGAACACCCGCTGTCCCAGGCTGCTCATGTGTCCTACCCAGATAGGTGCGCACAGGAGGAAGATGTCCGCATCGAGGATCTGCTGCCGGAGCTGCGGCCATTCATCCCCGTTTCCCATGTCGGTCTGCACGCCCGGAGCAACGTTGTGGTCAACTACCCGGGCCGACGACGTCGTTACCCCCTGCTCCTTGAGCTTGCCAAGGATGTGGTTGGCCATCACATCGGTGCTCGAGGCATCGGGCGAAGGGGTGAGAGTACAGATCAGTGCAAATGCTTTGAGGTCGTCCATGAAGATTCCTTCCGTTGAGTCGGCAGGACACCCCTTGTCAACGGGGTATCGGGGCGTGTCCTGCCAAATCGGTGTGCTTACTGGCGGTAGCCCTCGACCTGGTCGATCGGCCGGGCCTCCGCTTCCTGTGGGCTTTCCCCTGCGTCTTCCTTCGCCCGCCGCTGACGGAGCAGGTCCCAGCACTGGTCGAGCTGTTCCTCGACCCGCCGCAGCCTGCTGCGGCGATCTTCGCCGGGAGCATCGTCACCCGAGGGTGAATCCCGCAGCTCGTGTTCCTTGTCGACCAGCGCCTGGATCCGCGCCAGAATATCCTCATCGTCCATTGCCAAACTCCTTCGCTGACATCGAGAAGTGGGATAGCCTCAAATAGTCAGGCTACTTAGTGTTCGCCTGAATATCTACCGCACGCCCGCGTTTGCATCATCCGTCTGACAATGACCTAAACTGACTGGGAACTATTTGCCTGTGTAGCTCAGTCTGGTAGAGCATCCGCTTCACACGCGGAAGGCCCGGGGATCGAGGCCCCGCGCAGGCACCGTTCATAGCCCGTCCCGCAGCATGCGGGGCGGGCTATTTTGTGTTCCGAATAGTTCGTTCAGAGCGAACATAAACCGTTAGCACTCTCCTCCTGCGAGTGCTAATCTACTTGCAGGTTGAGCGAACCAGACTCAACCCACTGAAGTTACTGACTCACAGGGAGTGAACCATCATGGCAATGAAATTCGACCCATTCCGTGAACTGGACCGCGTGGCCGGCGCACTTCTCGATCCCCGCCAGGGTCTGCGGCTGATGCCAATGGACCTGTACCGCGAGGGAGACCACTACATCCTGACCGCTGACCTTCCGGGCATCGATCCGGGATCTGTTGACATTGACGTCGACGGCCAGCTGTTGACCATCCGCGCCGAGCGCACCCTGCGCAACGCGGAGGGAGTCAAGTGGCTGACCCGCGAGCGTGAGAGCGGATCCTTCCTCCGGCAACTGAACCTCGGCCAAGGTATCGACATCGATGCCATCTCGGCACGCTACGAAAACGGCGTGCTCAGCGTGACCATCCCGGTTAGCGAGCGCGCAAGGCCCCGCAAGATCGAGGTGGTTTCCGGCGAAGACGCCCAGCCGGTGCAGACAGACAGGGCTGTGGAAGCCTAAATCGTCAGCGGAGCCACGCACAGCACAAACAGAACGACGACGGCGGGCTGCGGCCCGCCGTCGTCGTTCTGTTTGTTTTGTAGTCGGCTGGAGCGGGACTACCGGTCCCGAACAGTGCGGTGCTTGTCCCGAAGGGCGAGGGCCAGCGCGATCATGCCAATCGCCAGCACGAGGTGCAGGATGTTGTCAGCAGCATCGAGCGGAACGAAGTTCGCTGCCGAATCATGCGGGATGATAAGCCCGTAAATGAAGAACACCGCGTAGATAACGCCGCCCCACAGCAGGAAGTTGTAAGCGCCGGTTGCAGTCTTTGCCATCGCGACGCCCGCGACGCCGAACAGCAGGTGAACAATGTTGTGCAGGATGGAAACCTGGAACAGGCCGAGGAGTTGCGCCTCGGACTCAGGGCCGGCGAACTGCAGCGTGTCGTAATTGCTGGTGATACCGGGAATGAATCCCAGCACGCCGACCAGGAGGAAGACCACTCCTACCGCGAGTGCGGCCTTCTGAATGTTTGTCCGGGTGCCTACACCCGACCCTGAATGTGTTGATGCCATTGCACTATCCCCTCTAAAGTGGCCGGACTGGCGGACACCGGCGCGTGATCTTGCGAGCTATCGACAGTATGTCCCGCCATTTGTACTGCCAGCGTGCCATAGGCAGAACAGAATAGAAAGCTTGCTTAGCTATCTTTTCGATAAACGTTTGCGTCCATTTGGGCAATTACCCAGTTTTTATTCACCAAACATTCAGGAACGGCCCATAGTGTGGCGTCAGTCACACTCTCAGGAAGGCTTTCCCCAATGACCTCGCAACATTCCTCGCTTGCCGACTTCTCGACGCTCAGGCGCGGCCAGAAGATAACCCTTCGGCACTCCTCGGGAGACCAGTTCTCCGGCGTACTCGAAGATCACGCCGATGACTCCTCGGTTGTCTGGGTCCGGTCCGACGACGGCGCGGGCCGTCGGCTGTTCCACCGGGAGGACGGCTACAGCATCGGCATCTGATCCGTCCACCGACTAAGCGCGCTTCTTCGAGAACAACTGCCGGATCCCGCTCGCGTCGAGGGAATCCTGACGGTACTCATCCATCAGGTCGGTCCCGAAGAAAGCGCTGTCACGCGTCTTCACCAACTCAGGAAGACCCCCGACATCGAGGTCATCAACGGATTCCGCCTGCTCGGTGCCGCTGAAAAGGAACCCCTGATCATCGTCGAGCATGCTCAGTGTCCACGTTGATTTGTCCCGCTGGTGCTCTGTGCGGATGAGATAGACGGCAATGCCGGCCTCGCGCGCATCCGCGATAGCTGAGTTGCAGGCCGCAATCAGGAAGTCCTGCTGATTGCCGAGAGATTCGTCTTCAAAAAATGCCTTCTGCATATCAATGATGAGCAGTGCAGCCGTCATGTTCTTCCTCCCGGCGAAGGTCCCTTGCAACTCTTTTGACAGCATACTTAGGAATGCTCCTTGAGGGGCGGGCCGGCGAGGGCTAGCGTTGACGCCACGGAGGTGATTAAGGTGCGGACGCATCTGCCGGGCGTAACTGTGCTGCTCGCCGTCGTCGTTCTTCCGGGTTGCAGTGCGCAAACGGCCGCCGCGCCAACGCCACCCTACTTCCAGCCGCTGCCCGTGAGCGTAGAACCGGGCGACGTGTTCCCGTTGCAGACTGCCTACAGCGGATGGTGGGACACAACGGCGCTCTCCCCCGGAACACCGGGACTTCCCCTGCTGGTTGGCCTGGTGCGTGCTGACACAGGAAAATTCCTCGCCGGGTACGACCGCTCAGCCGGGCGCCAGATCCCAGGTTCAGACCGGGATCCGGACGCAGGATGGCCCGCCGGCACGGTTCTCGCGGTCGACCTGTCGACCGGCGCGGTGTGGGACTGGTTCATTGTGAACGACGACGGCCTTCCCGCCGTCGGCTTCCAGGACCGGATCTCCGCCGAACAGGGCTTCCCGCCGATCAGCGGCAGCCTCACTCCGGGAACTTTCCACACTTTCCTGCGCGACGACGAAACCGGTGAGGTGATCTACCTCGGCACGGCGCCGGAAGGTCCGTCAGACAACATCGGAATTGAACTGGACTGGTAATCAACCGCACTACAGAAGGAGAACTGGCCGTGAAGTCCCTTTGGCTTGAATCATCACCGCGCATTCCCGTTGACACCTTTCAGGCGGACGGCCAGTACGATTCCGTGGTGGTCGGCGCCGGTATCACCGGTCTGACCACTGCCACGTTGCTGGCGCGATCCGGTCAGCGGGTAGCGGTCCTGGAAGCGCGAACGGTTGGTGCAGTGACTACCGGGAACAGCACGGCCAAAGTCTCACTGCTGCAGGGCACGCAGTTGTCCTCGGTCATCAAACACCACGGAGCGGCTCTGGCCCGTCACTATGTCACCGCAAACCGCGAGGGCCAAAGCTGGCTGCTCCGGTTCTGCGATGAAAACAACGTCAGCTACGAGGTCCGGGACGCCTTCAATTACGCCATCACGGACGAGGGCGCCCGCCTCCTGGGCGAGGAACGGGACGCATGCGCCACTTCCGGACTTAGTGCCGTCCTTGAAGACTCCTCGGAGCTCCCGTTCCCGGTGACCCGTACGCTGCGCGTGGCTGGTCAGGCACAGGTACATCCACTGGAGGTCCTTGCCGCACTCGCAGCAGACCTGCGCAAGCACTCCGGCGAGCTCATCGAGGGCGTTCGGGTCACCGGCGTGAAGGCCGGCAGCACCAAGGGCGAGCAGAGCACCATCCAGACCTCGTTGGGCGAGATTTCGGCGGCCAGCGTCATCATCGCCACCGGAACACCGATCGTGGACCGTGGCGGGCATTTCTCGGTCCTGCAGCCACACCGTTCCTATGCCGTTGCTTTTACCGTGCAGGACGAGATTCCGCAGGGCATGTACCTGTCAGTTGACTCTCCCTCGCGCACGTTGCGCACTGCCACGATCGAGGAACGCGCGTACCTCATCGTGGGCGGCAACGGACATACCGTTGGGCGCGAGGCGCATACGCAGTCCCTCGTCGACGACATCATTCGCTGGACCCAGGAGCACTTTCCCACCGCGCAGGCAGCGTTCAGCTGGTCGGCGCAGGACTACCAGCCGGCGTCATCGGTTCCCTATGTGGGGAAGATGCCCGTCGGCGGCCAATCCATCTACGCGGCAACCGGCTTCAACAAGTGGGGTTTCACCAACGGGGTGGCTGCAGGGCTGGCCCTGTCAGCGGAAATCCTCGGCGGGCAGATGCCGTGGGCGAAGGAGCTGTATAAGACCCGGG
Source organism: Arthrobacter sp. Soil782 (assembly GCF_001428435.1). Classification (GTDB taxonomy): domain Bacteria; phylum Actinomycetota; class Actinomycetes; order Actinomycetales; family Micrococcaceae; genus Arthrobacter_D; species Arthrobacter_D parietis. The sequence continues at coordinate 1,090,190 of NZ_LMSO01000001.1, read as the reverse complement.
TGGGCAAACAGGACGCGCTCAGCACCGCAAAAACGAACGCCGGCGTCGGGGTCGAAATGGTCACCGGCTGGCTGGGCGGGCTGGCGCGGACCTCCCACGCCCGGCCTGCCGAGGGCCAGGGCGTGATTGTGCGGGAAGGTGCCCGGCCGGTGGGTGTCTGCCAAATCGCCGGCGTGACGCACCGGGTATCAGCTGTCTGCCCCCACCTCGGCGGCGTATTGAGCTGGAATGACGCCGAGCAATCCTGGGACTGCCCGCTCCACGGATCCCGCTTCACCCATGACGGCGTACGCCTCGAGGGCCCGGCCACACGCGACTTGCAGGCGCCGTAGGGCCGGTTCACGAGTTGTTCAACATGGGACACCCAGTATTCACCTGTATCGTGGGCGTGTGATTTTTCGTCGCGTGCTGACCATCGCCCTGAGCTGTGCTGCCGGCCTAACGGTTGCATCCTGCGGTTCGGACTACCCACTGGGACCGGAGCAGGAAGCTGCCGCGCAGAACGCCACCTCGACCCTGAGCGGGACCATCACCGGCGCGGGATCATCGGCGCAGGGGCCGGCCATGAATGCCTGGCAGGCGGAGTTCGCAACCATGCATCCGGACGTTCGCGTGCAGTATTCGCCGGACGGTTCCGGGGCAGGGCGCGGTGCACTTTTGGCCGGAGCCGTTGATTTCGCGGGATCCGATGCCTACCTCAGCGAAGAAGAACTCGAGGATTCCCGTGAAGTGTGCGGCCCCGAGGGCGCTTTCAATATCCCGGCCTATGTGGCGCCGATCAGTATCGCCTTCAACCTGCCCGGGATCGAAGAGCTGAACCTCGACGCCGCGACTATTGCCCGCATCTTCCGCGGAGAAATCACGCGCTGGAATGACCCAGCAATTGCTAGCCAGAACGAGGGCGTTGACCTTCCCGACACCCGCATTACTCCGGTCAGCCGCTCCGATGACTCGGGCACAACTGAAAACTTCACTGATTATCTTCATGCTGTAGTTCCGGAGATCTGGACCAACGAGGCGGACGGCACCTTCCCGGCAGGGCTGGCGGGAGAGAACGCCAAGGGCAATGCCGGCGTCGTCAGCACCGTCGCCGCCACCGAAGGCGCGGTCACCTATGCGGATGATTCCGCCGTCGGACCGCCGCTGGGCCGGGCAAAGCTTCTCGTGGGTGACGAGTATGTCGCTGTCAGTTCAGAAGCCGCGGCTGCCGCCGTCGACGAGGCTGCGCCGGTGGAGGGCCGTGCCGAATTCGACATCGCCCTCAACCTGGACCGAAAAACCACAGCCCCCGGCGCATACCCGCTGGTGCTGGTTTCTTACCACATCTTCTGCTCCACCTACGAGGACGAGCAGACCGCAAACCTGGTCAAGACCTTCGGTACCTTCGTTGTCAGCGAAGAGGGTCAGCAGGCCGCAGCGGAAGCCGCCGGCAGCGCGCCGATTTCCGAGAACCTGTCGGAACGCGCGACCGAGGCAATCAACACGATCAGCGTCGAAGAGTGAGGGATTCATCCCTCAAACCAAAGGAAGGGCCCTCGCGAGAGAGGGCCCTTCCTTTGGTTGAGGTCCTAAGCCGGGTTGGCGGCTCGAGGTCCGCCCGATTCCGGGTCATCCAGTGATGGGTCGGCAAGGCCTGCCCCACCAGCCAAAGGATCAGCGGTCCGGCCGGCCGTAGCAGAGCCGGAACCGGGAGCGTCCACGTCCCCGCGCCAGGCACCGGTTTCGTTCCCCGTGTTCTCGATGAACTCCTTGAAGCGTGCGAGGTCCGACTTCACCTGCCGGTCATCGGCGCCGACAGCTGCGCCGACCTTCTCGGTGAAACTGTCCGGATCCCAATCCAGCTGAACAGTTACACGCGTGGAGGAGTCGCTCAGCCGGTGGAAGGTTACGACGCCGGCATGGGACTTTCCGTCGGTACTCTTCCACGCGATCCGCTCGTCGGGATGCTGTTCGGTGATCTCGGTGTCGAACTCGCGCTCAACTCCGCCAATCTTGGTTACCCAGTGGTTGTGTGTTTCGGAGATCTGCGTGATCGATTCGACTCCCCCCATGAACTCGGGGAAGGTTTCGAACTGCGTCCACTGGTTGTAGGCGGTGGACACCGGCACTGAAACGTCTATGAATTCCTGAACTGTTGCCATTGTCTGTTCCTCCTCGTTGCTGGAACTTCGCGCAGAACATCACGGATAACTGACCGCTTGTTCGCCACGCTAACCCACGATTCTTGCCGGATCAACAGAATGGTAAGTTTACTTAGAGTTTTCCCAGCAATTGGATTCGATCGAAAGCGCCGGTCTAGGCTGGGGCTGATGCTGGCGGCGAACAGCGGCCGGATTTCCGTCACGAGTGGAGGAACTTATGAAGGCGTCAAAAACCCTGACCGACAACATGCAGGCTGTCCTGGTTGATCTGGTGGAGCTGCACCTGCAGGGCAAGCAGGCCCACTGGAACGTCGTCGGCAAGAACTTCCGCGACATGCACCTTCAACTGGATGAAATCATCGAGGACGCCCGCCTTTTCGCGGACCAGATGGCTGAGCGCATGCGCGCCCTGCACGCTGTTCCGGACGGACGCAGCGCCGTCGTCGCCAAAGGAACCTCACTGAATGAGTTCCCGTCCGGTCTGGTGGATACCAAGGACACCGTTTCCATGGTGGTAGCCATGCTTGAGGCGGCCGTCGGCCGGATGCGCGAGGTCCATGACCAGGTGGATGAGGAAGATCCCACCACCGCAGACATCCTGCACGGATTCATCGAGAAATTGGAGCAGTACGCCTGGATGGTCGATGCGGAGAACATGACACCCACGGCCAATGTCGTAAAGCCCGCAAAAAAGTAGGGCAGGCACAGACACGGAGGGTGGCAGTCGCAAGAGACTGCCACCCTCTTCGTGTTGTCAGCGGTACTCCGAACCGCCCTTGGCTACGCCGGGCAGAAACTCCTCCGGTAGCTCCGCAACCGGCACAATGACCATGTCCTGTACTTTCCAGTCCATTTCCACGCACGCGTCCCGGGCCTTCTCGATTCTTCGCAGCGTTGCCCTCGGCCACGTCCGTGGCACCACGAACGATTCGATGTGGAACACGTGCCCCTCATCACGCACCCTCGATCTGGCTTCCCGGACCCAACCCAGGCTGCGGAGATAGGAGTCGATGCGCTCACCGACGGGATCGGGCTCGGAATCATCGTAGGTCCGAGCCCGTGTGTCAGTCAGGCCGCCGACGGCTCCGCGAAGGTTCTTGATCCCGTCGCGCAGGATGCTTGTGGAAATGAGGAGCGCTGCCACCGAGTCCGCCCACCACAAGCCCACGCCGATACCCAGAACACCTACCGCTGCCGAGAGCGCCGTCATCCAGTCAGCCTTGTTCATGTCCGCGTCGGCGTAGAGCACTTTGTCGTGAAGCGTCCTCGCGAGCTTCATCTTGACGATTCCGAGGACTACGGGAGGCCCAGCGGTGAGCAGCATGGCAAGCACCATCAGCCAGCCCAACCAGAAGGTGCTTCCCAAGAGCGTGATCCCACCGATCGTAGGGTGCTCGGCAGTGAACAGACCTATGCCGGAATCGACAATGAGATACGCACCCATCACCACCAGCGCTACAGCGGCCACGAGGTGCGCCACACCGACGGCGCGGTGATAACCGTACGGATGGGACTCGGAGGGACGACGACGGATCACCCGGGTTGCGATGAGAAACGAGATCGGCGGAAGGAAGGACAGCAGGTCTTCGATCCACGCGGCCTTCATGGCCTGCGAATTTCCCAGGACCAGATACACCAGGAACGTAGAGACGACCAGGAAGCCGATGGTGATCCATTCCCATTTGATCGCCTTGCGCAGGGCACGCTGCTGTTCTTCGGGCAGTTCCGTATGGCCGAAGCGCGCTGTGTTTTTTTCGCCGGTCGTGCTCACAATTCCAGCTCCTGCGCCTGAAGGAATTGGTCAAGCTCCAGCAGGAAGGCATTCTCCCCCAGGGGAACCAGCATGATGTGCTTGATTGTCTTGCCGCGTTCATCGGCTGTCTCGGTGTAGGGCCGGGTAATGCCGGCCTCCTTGACCCACGGGGTATCCGCGCCGAATCCGCCGATGGCCATATCAAGTTCTCCGTGGAACAGGTCGCCGGCCAGCTCGTGTTCTGCGCCCGGGACCCACACGATCGCGGCGTCAAGTGTGTCCGCGAACTCCTCGACCAATTCCGGCTCGATGCCCTGCGGGTCCCCGGTAGGCGGCAGTTGAACCCACTGCGCGTTTTCGCTCACACCAACCCGGAGAATGCCTCCGGATACCTTTTCCAAAGTTCCTTCCGGATCCTGTGGAATGGTGATGCCGCACGACGTCAGTCCGAGGAGGAGCACCAGTCCGGGGATCACCGCACCAATCTTCAGCATGCTTAGCAACATACCCCCTTCCTGCCGTTCTGCAGGTCAGGGCACGATTGTCAGCGTCCGGGGAAGCTGGGGTGCTCCTTGGCGAGGAACGCGCGGGTTCCCTCCGCCTTGTCTTCCGTTGCGAAGGCGGTGCGGAAGGACTCCGCCTCGATGGCAAGCCCTTCATCGGTGGGCAAGCCCAAAGTCGCGATGAGAGTCCGCTTGACGAGCGCGACGGCGGCGGGAGACTGACGTGCCACCAGCGCCAGAGTGCTGTGCGCACCGTCAAGCAGGTCATCGACGGTATCGAAAAGCGCTGTGACGAGACCCGCCCGCTGGGCTTCCCCGGCATCCAGGCGGCGTCCGGTGAAGAGGAGCTCGCGCGCCAGGCCCGGCCCGACGTACTGCGGCAGCCGCACGGATCCCCCGAACCCCGGAACGAGGCCCAGGCTGACTTCCGGCTGCCCGAAGGACGCGGTCGACGCCGCATAGATGACGTCGCAGGCCATCGCGAGTTCGCAGCCGCCACCCAGGGCGAAACCGTTGACGGCAGCGATGACCGGGACCGGCAGCTGCTCGATCGCGAGCGTGACCTGGTGCATGCGGGAGCTGTAGGCGTGGGCGTCGTCCGGTGACATCGCGGTCATTTCGCGAATATCCGCACCGGCAACAAACGCCTTCCCCGCGCCGGTGATGATGACGCCGCGAACCGGCCACGCGCCGTCGTCGTTTGTCAGGACGTCAGACACCGCGTCGAGGCAGTGTTCAAGATCCTCGATCACTCTGGAGGACAGGGCGTTGAGGGCGTCCGGCCGGTTGACCGTGATGGTCAGGACGGTGTCGCGGATGTCTGTCAGGAGTGTGGCGTACGCGGGAAACTGCATGATCCCAAGCGTAGCGACCGAAAGTCATCAAAATGTCGGAGCGGGATGACACCTTTGCATCAGGCACATCGAAGGAGCGCACATGACCGACCTCATCTTTCACCCCCACTGCTCGTCGCTGGAGTTCTCAAACCTGTGGCGTGATGACGTCCTTGACCGCGAGCGCATTGAAGCGCAGGTGGCGCGGGAGGGCGTCCTGGTGCGCTTCAGCCAGGCTCACGGTGAAATGCCCTGCGCCTACACAGTGGGCCTCACTGAGCGCGGGCTCCCGGAACTCATTCTGTACGGCCAAAGTCCGGGTCACGTGCGTCATGCCTGGTCGTTGCTTGAACCTGCCCTGCATCTACTCACCCAGCCAGGAGCAAAAGTTTTCCACGGCCAGTTCGATGGGCAGGCCGTCGAGGTGCGAGGGGCGTCGCTGAAAAGGCTGCGGGATGCGTTCCAGCTGTACGGACAGGAGGGATTCAGTGCGCTGCAGGTCTACTGGACGGTGGGTTCGGACAACCATCTGCCGCAGCAATGGGAGATCCGGTTCCTCGCGGCGCAGCCTTTCCTTGCCGGGGGATCCCTCGGTGACCTGCTTGGCGGGAAGGGCAGTGCCTAGTCAGGGAAGCAGCTCCGGCGGCACCAGGAGCAGCAAGCCCACGCCGGTGCCGTTGAACACAACATGGGTCACTATGGCAGCACCCAGCCGTCCGGTAATCACGGTCAGCACCCCGCACATCAAGCCCACCGTGAACGTACTGAGCAGCAGATAGACGGAAGACCGGAGGTCCGGAACGGCACCGGTATGCAACAGGCCGAAAGCAAGGGAACTCACCAGAAGCGCAATAACGGTAGAGGTCATCAGGGACCGCCGCTGCACTGCGGGCGTTACGGAATCGCGGGGGTTGCCAGTGCGCCGAAGCCACAGTGCATTCTGGATCCCGCGCAACACCAGGCCGCGATTGAACAGCTCCTCCAAGAAGGGCGCAATCAGCACACCGCCAAGGACGCCGTTGATGAGCAGCCATACTGTATCGCCCGTGAGAAACAGTTCGGCGTTGCCCTGGATCACTTCGCCGTCCTGCAGCGGCCAGAGCAGGGTGAGAATCGCCAGGAGCACGGCCAGGACAATGCGTGCCGCAATCCCCACACCAAGTCCCACGGCGAGGTCGATCCAACGGAACCGCAGACCGAAATCGCGGGCAAGGGAACGGAATCCATGGCGCCGCGAAGCGTAGAAGGTCACTGAGAACATGGCGGTCCAGGTCAGCAGCAGGGATGCAAGGACCAGCGGCGGGCCGAAGGAAAGCACCTCCACCAGCGCAAGGGTTCCCAGCAGCGGCAGCAGTACTACAAGCACCAGCCCTGTCAGTGCCAGTCCGGCGCCCCACCTCGGTGCGAGGAGTCCTTCGGGAGTCAGCTGTGTGGGATTGGCCAGGCGAAGCGTTGTTCGCTGCCCTGCGGGCGGAAGAAAAGATCGGGCCATGAAAGCACCTTATCCGGCTATGCCGGGAAGAAACCGGGTCCGGGCAGTTGACGGGTGAGGGTGGGGAGCTCTTTAGTGAAGGGACATCGGAATCAGGGAGTGCGGATGAGCGAGTTCGGATTGCCGGCGGGGTTCGTATTCGGGACCTCAACTGCGGCAGCGCAAATTGAGGGTGCGGTCAATGAAGGCGGGCGCGGACCGAGTATCTGGGACGAATACGCCAGCCAGCACAGCAACATCCTCGATGCCTCAAGCCCTGCCATCGCGTGCGACCACTACAACCGGTATGAAGAAGACTTCGACCTCCTTGAGCAGTTGGGCGGCAAGGCGTACCGGATGTCCATCGCCTGGCCCCGCATCCAGCCCACAGGCCGCGGACCCGCCAATCCGGAAGGGATCGCTTTCTACCACCGACTGCTCGATGCCCTGCTCGAGCGCGGAATAGAACCGTGGGTGACGCTGTATCACTGGGATCTTCCACTGGCGCTTCAGGACGCCGGCGGCTGGCAGAACCGGGACACAATCGATGCTTTCGCCGATTACACGCGGCTTCTCCGTGACGAGTTCGGGAGCAAGGTTGCCGCCTGGATGACGGTCAACGAACCGGTGGTGCACACCGGCGTCGGGCATGCGATCGGGCGGGCGGCGCCCGGACTCATGCTGCTCGGCAGCGCATTCTCCGTTGCACATCACCTGCTGCTTGCGCATGGGCACGCCGTCCGGGTGTTGCGCGAGACTCTGGACACACCCATCGGCGTCGTCAATAACCACTCTCCCGTGGAGCCGGCAAGTGATTCGGAGAAGGAGCGCAACCTCGCGCTTCTCTACGATCACTACCACAACGGCCAGTTCGCGGCGCCGCTGCTGACCGGTGAGTACCCGGCTGATCTTGCGGAGATCGAAGGCATGTCCTTTGAGGTCATCCAGGACGGGGACATGGACATCATTTCCACTCCGCTGGACTTCTACGGAATCAACTATTACTTCCCGACGAAGGTCGGCGCCGCTCCGCCGCTGTTCCCGGTCCCGTTCATGCCGCGTGATTATTCGGACGTTCCGAAAACCGACTTCGACTGGCCGGTCATCCCCAGCGGGTTAACCACCATCCTAAAACAGCTCAAGGAGCAGTACCCCAACATTCCGCCGATCTACATCACCGAGAACGGTTGCGCCTACGATGACGGCCCCGGCGGAGACGTGGAAGACACCCGCCGGATCGAGTTCCTGGAGAAACACCTGGCAGCGATCGGCGATGCAATCGCTGACGGCGTCGACGTGCGCGGCTACTTCCACTGGACCCTTGTGGACAACTGGGAGTGGCAGGAGGGCTACACCAAGAAGTTCGGCCTGATCCGCATGGAACCGGCCACACTCGACCGCGTCCCGCGGGCTTCCTTCCACCGGTACGCCGAAATTATCGCGCAGCACAGGAACGCCACGGTGAACTCTGAAACTGCTACGACGCCGCTGGCCGCCGAAGCATCCTGAAATTCACTTAACGACGGCGGCCGCGCCCGCGAGGGTTCGGCGCACCTTTGGCGGTCGGTTTGTTCCTGGTCCTCCCGGGCGCAGACCTGCCCTTCGCGGGCTTCACTGCCTTTTTAGGCTCACTACGGGTTTCCTTTTGCTTGGGTACTTCCTTCTGGGCCGACGGCTGCCGTGAGCTGCGTGCCGTCCTTCCCCGCACAATCCCGATGAATTCCTCGATGTCATCCGTGGTGTTCTCGGCAATCCATGCAACGGCAATTTTGGTGGAAGGTGCGTCCGGTACAACCCGAACCTCGACATCACGCCGGTTGTAGTGCCGCGCAACGGACATGGGCAGCATAACGACACCGGCTCCCGACGCCGCGATTTCGATGGCCATCCGCGCTCCACCGCATTCCTGCACGTCGAGGACATTCTCGTTGCCCAGTTCTGAGAGTGGGACCTCATCAAGCAGGGAGAGCTCGTTCTCCTTCGAGACCACCACAACGGCGAGTTCCTCGTAAAGCGGAATGACGCTGAGCGCGTCCCTGTCCACGGGCAGGCGGACGAACGCAAGGTCCACTGAGCCGGTCCGGAGCGCCGAAGCCAGCGCGCCGTCGTCGTACTCTGTTGCTTCGATCGGAAGATCAGGGTTTCGCTCCCGCCAGCGTCCCACCCACTTTCCGGGCGTTACCCCGGGAACAAAGCCGACCTGCAGCGTGGAAGATTGGGGCTCGGGCACGTCTTCACAGTAACCCAGTCGCGGTTACGCTGAGAGGATGACCCCAGCGAAGTCCCCGCAGACCATGAAACCGGCTACCGCCGCGAAGAAACTTGGCATCTACCTGCCCGCAACACCACAAGAGTTCCAGGACAACGACATCTCCCGTGGAGACTTCAACCAGCTCCAGGAGAATCCACCCGAGTGGCTTGCCGAGCTTCGCCGCACCGGTCCCCATCCGCGTCCCGTAGTGGCGCACAAGCTGGGTGTCTCGATCAGCGGCCTCTCCCGCGGCGGAATCACAGATCCACTGACGACGGCGGAAATCACCGCGCTGCTCCAGTCACCGCCTGAGTGGTTGGTGGCGGAGCGCTCAACCATGGCGCGGGTACGTGTGGAAGAGAAGCGGGCCAAGGAAGCGCGGCGCGCAAAGGACTAGCTCCTACGCCGGGTTCAGCGGTTCAATCAGCAGCGGGCTGTCCTCCCGAACCGGCGCCACCTCGTGGAATTGCAGTTGTTCGGCAACGGGAGTGGCTGCTGCAACCGCTTCATCAGCAAGTTCCTGCGTCCCCTTTGTGGTGGGATCCAGCCACTCGTTCCAGAATTCGCGGGGGAGCGTCACCGGTGTGCGGTCGTGGATTTCAGCCACCGGCCCCACTGCTTGACGGGTCAGGATAGTGGAGGAGAGTACCCAGCGGTTGGGGTGGTCATCCGGTAACTCCCTGTTGCGCCACCAGGCGTACAGTCCTGCGAACACCACCGGTTCTCCCGGCAGGTGGATGTAGAACGGAATCTTTGTTTTTCCCTCGGTTCGCCATTCGTAGTAGCCGCTGGCAGGAATGAGGGCGCGGCGGCTCTCGAGGGACGGCCTGAAGGTGGGCTTGCTGCCCACCGTTTCCGACCGGGCGTTGAAGGTGGGCGCCTTGGTTTTCAGTTCTTTTGAGAACGACGGCGTCAACCACCACCGCGCGGCCTCCATGCGTCGGGTGACCTGCTCGTCTTTGAGTGATTCCAGGACTACCCGAACGGGATCGGTAGGGCTGATGTTCCACGACGGTTCGGGAAGGTCATCGGCCACCGTGTCAACGTCGAAAAGGTCCACCAGATCCTTATTCGAGCCTGCCACTACAAAGCGTCCGCACATGGAGACAGGGTACTGGAGTACTGGGTGACCATGAAGTCCTCCACAGCCTGGAAAGCCAATTGACTTAATCGAACACGCGTTCGAACATTAAGTGTGAGTTCACCAGCAGCAGCCGTAGTTCAGGCCGTACCCCCGGGTCAGTTCCCCGGCGGTACCCGCCGGGCGCTGTCTGCCGTGGATCAGGCTGCTGACAAAGCCCGGCTCAAGGCGGAGCTCCAGTCCAAAATCAACGGCATGCAGAACAGCAGGCCCTCTTCCAGGCGGCTGCCCACCGTGCCGGTGTTGGCTGGAATTCTTCCAGGCGGCGGGCTCCAGGCGGGTGCGGCGTATTCGGTGACCAACTCCACCACCCTGGCTATGGCTTTGCTGGCAGGCCCGTCAGGCGCCGGAGCCTGGTGCAGCGTCATCGGCATGCCCACTTTCAGTGTGGAAGCCGCTGCCGGCTTCGGCATAGCGCTGGACAAACTGGTTCTGGTGCCCCACCCCGGGGATCAGTGGCTCACGGTGACTGCAGCAATGGTGGATGTGGTGTCAATTGTTCTGACCTGCGCTCCACAGCACGTCGCTCCATCGGATGCCTCCCGTCTGATGGCACGCCTACGCCAGCGCGGTGCTGCACTGGTGACCATTGGGCCCTGGCCGCACAGCGAGGCAACGCTCAGCGTAACCGGGAGCAACTGGCAGGGCCTGGGTTCAGGAACCGGGCATCTTCGAAGCCGTAGGATGCGGATCACAGCGCACGCTTCCACCGGCCGTTCACGCACCGCAGACCTATGGCTGCCGGATCTTCACCATGGGCCGTGGTCCACATCCATGTCCCCATCTGCGCCCGCTGCGCATTCGGAGTCCGGGCAGCAGGAATTTTTCTCCAGACCGGCCCGCGCATCATGAAATCTTCCCGTTCCAGCCAGACCGCGCCGGCATCCCCCACCACTACCCGCACCATGGCTCTCTGGTGTCCGGACTGGCCCATCACTGCAGCACTCAGGGAATACCTCCTGCCGGCAGAACACCCCGTGGCATTGATCGGGAAGGGCGAGGTTTTCGCCTGCTCCCCCTCCGCCCGGGAACAAGGAGTCAAACGCGGCCTTCGCCTCCGGGAAGCCCAGGCCCGGTGCACCACCCTTACTGTTCTTCCCTATGAACCGGCACTGGACGCGAGAAACTTCGAACCCGTTATAACCGCTATGGAAAAGATCATGCCCGGGGTGCAGCTTGTTCGCCCAGGATTATGTGTCCTTCACGCCAAAGGTCCTGCCAGGTATTACGGCAGTGAAGAACGCGCGGCGGCTGTCCTGCTCAAAACCCTCGCCGCCATCGGGCTCACGGCCACCCGGGTAGGAGTAGCAGACAGCCCCTTTGCCGCTGAGCATGCTGCCCGTGCAACGGAATTCCTGGAAGATCCAGGGGCCGATCCCGTATGGATCCTTCCGCCTGGAGAATCAGCCTCATTCCTTGGCAGCTTCCCCCTGGAAGTTCTGGAGGAACCAGCACTCGCGGTGGTGCTGCGCCGGCTTGGAATCCGCACGCTTGGAGATTTCGCCGCCCTTGCCCGTGCTGACGTCCGCAACCGGTTCGGCGTGGAAGGTGCACTGGCCCATCTCAAGGCAAGCGGATTTGACCACCACAGCGTGGTGGTCAGGAAACCGCCGGCGGAACTCGACGCCGTCGTGCACTGTGAACCGCCGTTGGCACGCATTGACGAGCTGACGTTCACCCTGCGCCTGTCCGCGGAGGAATTCGTGGGCGGGCTGCGTGAAGCAGGGCTGGTGTGCACGGTTCTGGTGGTACGGCTGCAGTCGGAATCCGGTGAGGAATCGGTTCGGCTCTGGCGGCACCCCCGCTGGTTCGACGCGGATGACGTGCTGGACCGCGTCCGCTGGCAACTGCAGGGCAGCGGAAACGTTGAGCATGGGTTGAGCTCCGGAATCAGCAAGGTCCAGCTTCAGCCGGAGACGGTGGAGGATCTCAGCGACCACGCGGACGGGCTGTGGGGAACGGGGCCGGATGAAAATATTCACCACGGTCTTGCCCGGGTGCAAAGCATGCTGGGACATGGTGCGGTACTGACGGCCATGGTGGCCGGTGGAAGAATGCTCACTGACCGGCGGGTGTTCATTCCCTGGGGAGATCCGCCGTCGGAAGCTGCTGCCAAAAGCCGGGATCTTCCGTGGCCCGGCCAGCTCCCCGGCCCAGTTCCAGCCACCGTCTTCGACGAGCCCCGTCCGGTCCAGGTGCTGGACGGCGCAGGAAGCACCGTAGACGTTGATCGGCGCGGACTGCTCACAGCCGTTCCTGCCGTGCTTGTCGTGGCACCTCCGCGGCAAACCGCCATTTCCTCCTGGGCGGGGCCGTGGCCCATTGTCGAGCGCTGGTGGGATTCGAACGGGCGCACCCTCAACCGGTTCCAGGTGGTGGATGAATCAGGAACGGCCTGGCTGCTGCTGCTTGTTGATCACCGCTGGTGGGCGGAGGCCAGCTATGACTAGGCCTTCCGTATGCCACCGTGCTGGCACGGACAGAGAGTCCTGACATGGGCTTCAATAATCCCCCGATTTCCTGGTCGGAGTTTGAACGGACCCTCTCCGATCGTCGCCGCCCCGGTTCCCCGCCCCTGGGTGCTGACGGCGGAGACAGTCCCGCCTGGTCCCTGAAACGGCATCCGTACTCCCCGCCGAAAGAACCGGTGGCCATGCCTGACGGTCCGGTGGTGCCCTACGCGGAACTTCACGTGCATTCGAATTTCAGCTTCCTTGATGGTGCTGCCAGTCCCGAACAGCTTGTCGAGGAAGCCCACCGGCTCAGTCTCCACGGGCTGGCGCTGACCGATCATGATGGGTTCTACGGTGTTGTCCACCTGGCTGAAGCGGCAGAGAAACACCCCGGGCTCTCCACCATCTACGGCACTGAGCTATCCCTGGAACTGAGCAAACCCCAAAACGGTGAACCAGACCCGGAGGGCCGGCATTTGCTCGTCCTCGCCCGCGGCGCAGAGGGCTATCATCAGCTGGCCGCGGCAATCACGGAAGCTCAGCTGAAACCGGAAGCAGAGAAAGGCAAGCCCCGGTACAACCTTGCCGAGCTCGCCGCCAGGGCAGGCAACAACTGGATGATCCTGACCGGGTGCCGCAAAGGAGCCGTCCGCCATGCGCTCCGCAACGGCAGCCTTCAGGACGCGGAAGAGGAAACCCGGCGTTTGATGGATCTTTTTGGTACGGGCAACGTCGCCGTCGAACTCTACGACCACGGCAATCCGCTGGACAGTGCGCACAATGATGCCCTGTGGGACATCGCCACGCGGCTGAAGCTGCCCGTCGTTGCCACCAACAATGTGCACTATGCCGTCCCTGAGCAACACAGACTGGCAACCGCGGTGGCCGCCGTCCGCGCACGCAGGTCACTGGATGACATGGATGGGTGGCTGCCGGCGTCGGGGTCTGCGCATCTGCGCAGCGGCGCGGAAATGGCAGCCCGTTTTGCCGCCTATCCAGGGGCCGTGGAACGGACAGTAGAACTGGCGGATGATCTGGCATTCCGGCTCAGCAGCGTCAAGCCCGGCCTGCCCAAACTGAACCTGCCGGAGGGCCACACACAGATGAGCTGGCTGAGGAAGCTGGTCTGGGAAGGTGCAGCCAAGTTCTACGCCGGCAGGGATGATGTCCGTGAGCGCATTGAAAAAGAACTGCGTGTGATCGAGGAGAAAGACTTCCCGGGCTATTTTCTGATCGTCCATGATTTGGTCCACTTTGCGCGCACCCGGGGCATCCTCTGCCAGGGCCGCGGATCAGCAGCGAATTCCGCTATCTGCTACCTGTTGGAAATCACCGCCGTCGATTCCATCCTGTATGACCTCCCCTTTGAACGATTCCTTTCCAGCCTGCGGGACGAGGAACCCGATATTGACGTCGATTTCGATTCCGACCGTCGCGAAGAGGTCATTCAGTACGTGTACAACAAGTACGGCCGGTTCAATGCCGCCCAGGTTGCCAACGTCATCACCTACAGGCCCAAGTTCGCGGTCCGCGACATGGCCAAGGCGCTGGGGCACAGCCCCGGGCAGCAGGATGCCTGGTCAAAACAGGTGGAGCGCTGGGGTGCACTGGTTTCCAGTGATGATCACGACATCCCCGAACCGGTGGTGGAACTGGCACAGGGAGTGCTGAAGTTTCCGCGCCATCTGGGAATCCACTCAGGCGGCATGGTGCTCACCGACCGCCCAATCGGGGAAGTGTGCCCGATCGAGCACGGGCGCATGGACGGGCGCACCGTCCTGCAATGGGACAAGGATGACTGCGCCTGGATGGGCTTGGTCAAGTTCGACCTGCTGGGCCTCGGCATCATGGCGGCCATGCAGTACAACTTCGACCTCGTCAAAAAGCACTTTGGTGAGGAATGGACGCTGCACACCATGCCGCGGGAAGAGCAGGGCGTCTACGACCAACTGTGCTTCGCCGATTCCATCGGAGTATTCCAGGTGGAAAGCCGCGCGCAAATGGGAATGTTGCCGCGCCTGCAGCCCCGACGGTTCTATGACCTGGTTATCGAGGTTGCGCTGGTGCGTCCCGGCCCCATTCAGGGCGGAGCGGTGCACCCGTACATCAAGCGGAAACTGGGCGAGGAGGAAGAAAGCTACCTGCACCCCAAGCTGATACCGGTGCTCAAGCGCACGCTCGGAGTACCGCTCTTCCAGGAGCAGCTCATGCAGATGGCCATGGTAGTGGGCAACTGTTCAGGCGCCGACGCCGATCAGCTGCGCCGCGCTATGGGGTCCAAACGCGGCCTTGAGCGGATCGACACCCTCAAGGAGAAGCTGTACGCGGGCATGAAGTCCAATGGAATTGTCGGGGAAACCGCAGACTCCGTCTACCGGAAGATCCAGGCGTTCGCCAATTTCGGCTTCGCTGAAAGCCACTCCATCAGCTTTGCCCTGCTGGTCTACGCCAGTGCCTGGCTCCGGCTCCACTATCCCGGGGCCTTCCTGGCCTCGCTCCTGCGCGCACAGCCCATGGGCTTCTACTCACCCCAGACCCTGGTGGCAGATGCCCGGCGGCACGGCGTCACGGTCCTGCGCCCGGACATCCTGCTGTCGGGGATTCATGCAGATCTGGAGGTGGACGGCTCCGCGGGAACAGGTTCCACAGGTTCTGATAACTGCCTGGCGTTCCACCAGCCCCCAGTGGGGAAATTCGACCGCACCATTCGCTTTGACTCAACGGTTCACCGCCGCGACGGCAACCATGCGGTCAGGTTAGGGCTGGACAGCGTGCAGTCGATCGGCAAGAAACTGGCGCAGACCATCGTCGAGGAACGCGAGGCAAACGGCCCCTTTGAAACCATGGGTGACCTGGCGCGCCGGACCGAACTGAACTCACAGCAGCTCGAAGCGCTGGCAGCTGCCGGGGCATTTGACTCAATGGGACTCACCCAGCGGGAAGCGCTCTGGCATGCCGGCCCCGCCTCCACGGAACGCGAGGGCCAAATCAAGGGAACCACTGTGTACATCCAGCCGCCCCTGTTTCCGGACCTTACCGACGTCGACCGCGTGGCAGCAGACCTGTGGTCCACTGGAATCACCACAGATGACCATCCGGTGCGCCATGCCCGGCCAACATTACGACGCCGGGGCGCGCTGACCGCCGCGGACCTCCTTTCCGCCGAGGCTGGTCGGCGCGTTGAAGTCGGTGGAGTGGTTACCCACCGGCAACGCCCTGCCACGGCTAGCGGCATCACCTTCATGAACCTTGAGGACGAGACAGGGCTGGTTAATGTCATCTGCTCAGTCGGTGTCTGGCAGCGGTATCGGCGGATAGCGCGGGAGGCCAGTAGCGTCCTGGTGCGTGGAGTGTTGGAGCGGTCCAACGAGGGGGTGGTGAACCTGGTGGCAGACAAGTTCGAGGTGCTCCGCCTCAAAGCCGCCACCAAGTCACGGGACTTCCGCTGACCGGGGGTCTTGGCCGTTCAATGCATCAGAAAGTAGGTAAAAAAATACCCCGACACGAGGCCGGGGTTATTTTTCTCTGGTGCGCGAGGGGGGATTTGAACCCCCACACCCTTTCGGATACTGGCACCTGAAGCCAGCGCGTCTGCCGTTCCGCCACTCGCGCAAAGTGAAGAAGGATTCTTGGAAAAGATTCCTCCGAATCAGCAGAAACAAGCATAACGGAGCGGCGCCAAAAACACCTAAACGGTACAGCTACGGCACACCGCGCAACTTTGCGATGAGTAGAGACGTTGAATGTAATCGACGGGTCAACATGCCGCGTTAAGGCCATTTAGGGGACGCCCCAGTAGTATCGACACAAGACAGCAGCGACCCGGCATGCCTCCGCGCGCTTTCGTGCGGGCACATTCGGGCAGCAAGAAACGCAGGTAAGGAGGTAGGCATGGGCATTCTGGATAATGTCGAGCGCGGACTCGAAAAAATGGTCCGTGGCGCCTTCTCCACCGGTTCCCGGTCCCAGGTGCAGCCCGTCGAGATTGCCAGTGCACTGCGCCGCGAACTGGATAACAAGTCACTCACGCTGGCGCAGGGACGCACCCTTGCACCGAATGTTTTCACCGCCCGGCTATCAGATCCGGACTTCGCACTCGCTCAGGAGTGGGGGGCGCCACTCGCCGAGGAACTGTGTGATGTCGTCATCAAGCACGTCAACAGCCAGCACTACACGCTTCAGGGATCGGTTCGGGTGTCTTTCACCCGCGATTCCGACCTCAAGCCCGGTTCCTTTGAAATCGACTCAGCCACCGAAAAACAGCCCGCGCAGCGTCGGCCTGCTCCCAGCGTCCCAAACCGCCAGCCCAAGCGCTATCAGCCTGTCCTTGAACTCGACGGTCAGCGCTACTCGTTGAACGCCGGGTCCGTCCTTCTGGGCCGTTCATCGGAGGCGGACATCCTCATCGATGACACCGGTGTGTCCCGCCGGCATCTTGAGATTCACACCGCTCAGGGCCAGTCCCGTGCCGTTGACCTCGGCTCGACCAACGGCAGCTATGTGAATGGACAACGCGTACAGGGGGAAGCTGACCTGACGGACGGCTCAGTGATCACCATGGGCCGTACCCGCATGACTTTCCGACTTGTACCCTTGCAGAACGGTGGACGCTAAGCATGAGTGATCTGACCGTAACGCTGTTGAGATACGGGTTCCTGCTCCTGATCTGGATCCTCGTCCTTAGCGTCGTCAGCGCATTGCGGCGGGATCTTGTGGTGGGCCTGCGCAACCGGACTGGCTCTCCTACAGCCCGCGAAGCCCGTAAGCACCCGGAGTTGGTTGAGGAACCACCGGCCAAGGCGCAGGCGCGGCGTCTGATCGTCACGGAAGGCCCTCTCAAGGGAACCGCCCTGGACCTCGCGTCCAGCCCCATCCTGCTGGGCCGCGCCCAAGAAGCCACGCTTGTCCTTGAGGATGACTACGCGTCCGGCCGCCATGCCCGGCTCTTCCCGCAGGGCAGCCGGTGGTTCATTGAAGATCTCGGATCCACCAACGGAACCTATCTTGCCGGCAACCAGCTGACCCGCGCGCTGCCGGTGGAACCTGGCGTACCCGTCCGGATCGGTAAGACGGTTATTGAATTGAGGCCATAATCCATGGCCCTGGTTTTCCGTTTCGCCGCCCGCTCGGATGTGGGAAAGGTTCGCGCAAAGAATGACGATTCCGCCTATGCCGGCCGTTACCTCGCCGTTGTAGCGGACGGAATGGGCGGGCACGCCGGCGGCAACATCGCCTCAGCGTCCACAGTCCTGGATCTGGTGCATCTTGACCGCAAGGATTACGACGGCGACGCCGGCACTCACCTGGCGGACGAGATCCAGACTGCCAATTCGCTCCTGTCTGAACTGGTCAGCACCAACCCGCAGCTTGCCGGCATGGGTACAACCGTTACGGCGATGCTTCTCAACGGCGAGAAAATTTCCTTTGCTCACATCGGTGATTCGCGGGCCTACCGGCTGAAGAACGATGTTTTCGAACAGATCAGCGTCGACCACACCTTTGTGCAGCGACTCATCGAGGAGGGCCGGCTCAAGCCGGAGGAGGCGGAGGTCCATCCGCACAAGAACGTGCTGATGCGCGTCCTCGGTGATGTCGATGCCAGTCCGGAACTCGACCTGACCACCTTCGATGCTGAGCCCGGAGAACGCTGGTTGCTCTGCTCGGACGGATTGAATGCCGTACTGGATGATGCCACGGTCGAACGAATTATCCGTGAAACGCGTGATCTTTCAGCTTGCGTCAACACGCTTGTTGACCTGACGCTGGCCGGCGGATCCCCGGACAACATCACCATCGTGGTGGTTGATGTGGACACCGCCACGCCTGAAGATCTGCGCACTGCCGCGCTCACCGCACTTCCGCCCGCGCGTGAAGCAGCCGGGGAGAAGGACAGCGACGCTTCTATTGATGACGCGACACCCGGTGTAGCCATCAGGGCGGACGTTATCCGGGAAGACCTGTCATCCCGCCCGCATACCCTGGTGGGTTCGGCAGCGCTGGCTACTGAAACCGGACAGATTCCCATCGTCACGCAGCGGTCCACCGAGCGCCGCGCAGCTATGATGCTGACGCACAAGGCAGCACCCGCGGACGCCGTGGAGGACGACCAGACCGAGGAAGCTTCCGCGCCCCGCCGCCGGCGCTGGCTGCTGCCGGCCGCCCTCGCGTTGATGGCACTGATCCTTGCCGCCGTGCTTTCCCTGGGATACGTCTGGACCCAGACGCGCTATTACGTCGCTACCTTCGACAACAGGGTGGCCATCTACAACGGCGTTGCTCAGACACTCGGGCCGATTCCCTTGAGCCACGTGGACCAGACGACCGACATTCCTGTGTCCAGCCTTCCGGAATTCCAGCGCAATCGCCTCGAGAACACTCTCGCAGCGAGCGACCTCGAACATGCACAGGACATCGTTGAAGACCTCCGCCAGTCACTGCGGGCGCTGCCGTGTCCACCGGAGAGCAATCCGAGCCCGTCCGCCAGCCCGTCGCCCACAGTTTCAGCCTCACCCGAGACTGCGTCGCCTGAGCCATCGTCCTCGGGTAGCCCAACACCAGAACCGAGTGCAAGTGCCTCTCCTGCGAGTCCCGGCGCCACCGTCGAAGCCAGCCCCAGCGCCTCCGCAAGCGCTGATGCAGCACCAGGCGAAGCAGCCTCATGTGGAGGGAGAGTCCAATGAGTGAGGTACTCACAGTCCCGAAATCCCGTCGTAATGTCGAGGCACTCCTCCTTGTCGTGGCCCTGACGGTAGCGATCGGCGCCAACTGGCTTGTAGGTCTCGATAAGGAGAATCCGTTCGACTCGGCCTTCTGGCTGCAGGGCGGTACGCTGGCCGCGCTGGCGTTGATCTTCCACATCCTTCTTCGTTTCCGCGCAAAATATGCAGATCCGGTAATTCTTCCCATCGTGATCGCGCTCAATGGAATCGGGCTGGCCATGATTTACCGGTTAGACCTGGCACTTCCGGCCGATGCACAACCTGTTGCACCGAGCCAGTTCCTCTGGACCACTGTCGCCATGGGTGCGTCCATAGCTACACTCCTGGTGATTCGGGACCACAGAATGTTGCGTCGGTTCACCTATATATCGCTCATTGTGAGCGCGGTCCTGCTGATGCTGCCGCTCACCCCGCTCGGCGTCGAGATCAACGGAGCGCGTATCTGGATCAACGTGGGTGTGGGTACCTTCCAGCCCGGCGAGGTCGCCAAGATCACTCTTGCCATATTCTTCGCGGGGTATCTTTCCACCAACCGCGACCTCATCCTGCTGGCCGGAAAGAAGCTGGGACCGCTGCAGCTTCCGCGTTTCCGGGACCTGGCACCCATGGTGGCCGCCTGGCTGGTCAGCATCGGCGTGCTGATCTTCCAGCGTGACCTCGGCTCCTCCATCCTGTTCTTCGGCCTCTTTATGGCCATGATCTACGTCGCGACGTCGCGGGTCAGCTGGGTGTTGATCGGCCTCGCGATGATTGCTGTCGGCGGTTACGCAGCCCTTCAGTTGTTCAGCCACGTTGCCCTGCGCATTGACAGTTGGATCAATGCGTTTGAGCCGGAGGTCTTCAACCGCAATCCCGGTGGCAGCGGTCAGGTTGTCCAGGGGCTCTTCGGCCTTGCGAACGGTGGACTCGTCGGCACCGGGCTCGGGCAGGGCAGGCCGGATCTTGTAACCTATGCCAACAGCGACATGATCATCACGGCCCTCGGTGAGGAACTCGGCCTCATCGGGCTCTTCGCCATCGTGCTGCTCTACATTTTGCTTATTTCCCGGGGTTTCCGCGCGGCTCTCGGCACCCGTGACGGGTTCGGAAAGCTTCTCGCCTGCGGCTTGTCCTTCACGATCGCGCTGCAGTGCTTTGTTGTCATTGGCGGGGTCACACGGCTCATTCCGCTTACCGGGCTCACCACACCCTTCATGTCGGCCGGTGGTTCTTCCCTGCTGGCGAACTGGATCATCGTCGCCTTGCTCCTTCTCATCTCGGAGACGGCCCGGCGGCCGGCCGTGAAGGGGCCGGTCCGCGAAACGTTTTCCGAAGGCAAGCAGAATCGGAACACTCCGGCAACAGATCCTACGCGGGAGGTCACCGCATGAACCAGGCAATCCGACGCTCCTGGATCGTGGCCATGAGCATGTTCGCGCTCGTCCTCGGATCCCTCACCTATGTCCAGTTCTTCGAGGCCAACGCGCTGGAGAACAATGACTGGAATACGCGGCAAATCCTGCAGGACTATGGAAAGAACCGGGGCGCGATTTTGGTGGATGGTCGTCCGATCGCGGAATCCGTGCCGTCGGATGACCAATTCAACTACCAGCGCGTCTACAACGAGCCGGAGATGTATGCGCACCTCACAGGATTCTTCTCGTTGGTGAACGGTTCCACACAGCTGGAGAACGTCATGAATGAGGAGCTCTCCGGCAGTAGCGACGACCTCTTCATTGATCAGATGGTCCGGCTGTTCTCTGGCGCCCAGGCACAGGGTGCCTCCGTCGAGCTGACCATCGATCCGCAATTGCAGCAGCTGGCCTGGGACATGATCCCCGAAGGGCAGACCGGATCGATCGTTGTGATGGAGCCAGCCACCGGAAACGTGCTCGCGATGGCTTCCAAGCCGTCGTATGACCCTAATCTGCTCGCCGCCCATGACACGTCGGTGGTTGTGCAGAACATCGAGCAGCTCGCTCAGGTTCCCGGCTTGTCCATCTACTTCAACCCCGCAACGCAGTCACTTGTGGCTCCCGGATCAGTCTTCAAACTCGTGGTGGCCGCGGCCGCTCTTGAGACAGGTCAGTTCGATGCGGAGTCCACCATCCCCAACCCGCCGGTGCTTGACCTGCCGGGCACCGACGTCGGGCTCCCGAACTTCACCACCGGCGGTTGCGCGGCGCGTGACACCGCAGACCTCGAGTTTGCACTCGAGCAGTCCTGCAACACTCCGTTTGCCCAAATTGCGTGGGAGGTCGGTGAGCAAGCGGTACTCGAGCAGGCGCAGGAGTTCGGCTTTGGTGAGCGCTTTTTCATTCCGGTTGAGGTGGCGGCCAGCCAGTTCCCCACAGAACTTAGTGAAGCCCAGCTCGCGCAGTCGGCCATCGGGCAGTTCAGTGTCGCAGTCACGCCGCTTCAGATGGCGATGGTTAGCGCTGCGATCGCCAATGATGGTGTGCTCATGAAGCCCAACCTGGTGAAAGCCGTCCGTGCACCGGACCTCTCCATCATCGACGAACCGGAGCCGGAGGTTTTCCGCGAATCTCTCAGCGCGGACAACGCCAACCTGATCACGGAGTGGATGGTCAACGTGGTGGAGAACGGTACGGCCCAGAATGCCGCGGTCCCAGGGGTGGAAGTAGCCGGCAAGACCGGCACGGCGGAAGTACCCGAGCAGGGCGACAACGCCTGGTTCACCGGCTTCGCGCCGGCCGACAATCCGGAAGTAGTGGTTTCCATCGTGATGCAGGACGTCGACATAGCGACGGGTGCTCAATTGACAAGTCCAAACGCTAAGAGACTCATAGAGGCGGTGTTGAATAGGTGAGACCTACTTCAGGTATCACATTAGGCGGCAGGTTCCAGCTGACTGATCGCATCGCCATCGGAGGCATGGGTGAGGTCTGGAAGGCACGTGACCAGGTGCTCGGACGCATCGTGGCCATAAAAATTCTCAAAGAGGAATATACGGGGGATCCCGGTTTTCTCAATCGGTTCCGCGCCGAAGCCCGCCACACCGCCCTGCTGAACCACGAGGGCATCGCGAACGTCTTTGACTATGGTGAGGAAGGCGGATCAGCCTATCTCGTCATGGAGCTCGTCCCAGGCCAGCCCCTGTCCACCATCATTGAGCGCGAGCAAATCCTGGCACCGGACAGGGCGCTGTCAATCATCGGCCAGACCGCAACGGCCCTCAGCGTCGCACACCGCCAGGGCCTTGTGCACCGGGACGTCAAGCCCGGAAACCTGCTGATCATGCCCGATGGCCGCGTGAAGATTACTGATTTCGGCATTGCGCGCCTTGCTGACCAGGTTCCGCTGACTGCCACCGGACAGGTTATGGGCACTGCCCAGTACCTGGCTCCAGAGCAGGCAACCGGGCAGCAGGCAACCGGTTCCAGCGATATCTACGCGCTGGGCGTGATCGGGTACGAGCTACTCGCCGGACGCCGCCCGTTCTCCGGTGAGTCGCAAATCGCAATTGCCCTCGCCCAGGTCAATGATGCGCCGCCTGATCTACCCGAAACTATCCCTCATCCGGTCCGTGCGCTTATCGCGAGCATGCTGGCTAAGGACCCCGCGGACCGTCCGGGGAACGCAGAAGCGCTTGCCGAGGCTGTCGCCGCCATCCGGCGCAACGATATCCGTGCTGCTGAGTCAGCCGTACCCGGAATGCTGCTGTTTACGGACTCCACCGGCCCACTCACCACTCCGGTCCCTGCACCCACCGGTGCCACCCGCGCGATTCCCGCCCCAACGACCTCGGCTCTGCCCGCCGTCGCAGGTGCAGGGGCAGGCGCCGGCGCCGGCGCCGGCGCAGTTGCGGCGTCACGGGAGTGGACCGAGGAAGATATCGACGAAGTTCCCCCGCCAGAAGAAGAATCCCGTGGACGCAGTCCCTGGCTGATTGCGCTGATTGTCCTGCTGGTCCTGGCAGCGCTCACCGTTGCCGGCTTCCTGCTCGCTCCGCTGTTGGCCGGCAACGAAGACGAGCCGGCCCCGGCACCCACCAGCTCCTCCGCGTCCGCAACGCCGTCCGAAAGTGAAAGCCCGACGCCCACGCCGGAAGAAACCACTCCGGAACCCACCACCCCCGCACCCACCACACCGGAAGCGATCGTGGTGGATGAGGCCACCTATCAGGGTCGTCCCATTGACGTGGTCGTGGCCGAGCTCAACAATCTGGGATTCTCCGTGGACCAGCAGCCGGAGGTTACGGACGATTTTGATCCCGGGACGGTCCTGACCCTCAACCCCGTCGGCCCTCTGACGCCCGGCTCCCAGATCACTGTCACCTTCGCGGAAGCGCCCGAGACGTTGACCGTTCCATCGGGCCTTGTAGGTGCCACCGAGGAAGAACTGCAGCAGGCCCTCGCCGATCTGGGGCTCAGCGCCGTCCGTTCCGGTTCTGAAGCTTCCGAACAAGCAGCGGGAACCGTCCTGTCCGTGGATCCGGCTGAAGGCACCGAGGTGGAACCGGGAAGCACCGTTCGTTACGTCGTCTCCCTGGGCCCTGATGAAACCCAGGCGCCCCCGGCAATCGGTCCCGGCCAGACTCCGCCCGGCCAGGACCAGCCCTAGGAAGCATGTGAGGGGGCACCAGGTGAGCAGCGAGAGAGTCCTCAACGGACGTTACGAGATGGGTGAACTGATCGGCCGTGGCGGTATGGCCGACGTTCACCTCGGCCGTGACGTCCGGCTCGGCCGTACCGTGGCCATCAAGGTGCTGCGCCGTGACCTTGCCCGGGACCCTCTGTTCCAGTCCCGATTCCGCCGCGAAGCGCAGGCGGTTGCCGGTTTGAACCACCCCACGATCGTGTCCGTGTACGACACCGGTGAGGAGGAGGTCGAGGGCCAGCACCATGACGAGGTCCGTGTTCCCTTCATCGTGATGGAATATGTTGCCGGGCGGACCCTCCGCGATCTCCTTAAGCGCGGAGAACTGACGCCTGAGACCTCTGTCGACTACCTTTTGGGAGTTCTCTCAGCACTCGAGTACAGCCACCGTGCAGGCATTGTCCATCGGGATATCAAACCGGCCAACGTGATGATTACTCCTGAGGGTCAGGTGAAAGTGATGGACTTCGGCATTGCGAGGGCAATGGCCGATTCCGCCGCCACCATGACCCAGACCCAGGCGGTGATCGGTACCGCACAGTACCTTTCCCCTGAGCAGGCGCGCGGAGAAACCGTGGACGCTCGCAGTGATCTGTACTCGGCGGGTTGCCTACTGTACGAACTACTCACCGGAAGGCCTCCGTTCGTCGGCGACAGCCCGGTTTCTGTCGCCTACCAGCATGTGCGTGAGATTCCCACGCCTGCCCGTGAAATTGATGCCAGCATTCCGGCGGAGATCGAGTCAGTGCTCTCTATTGCGCTGGAGAAGGACCGCGCCCGGCGCTTCCAGAGTGCAGCCGACTTCCGGTCGGCCCTTCGTGACGCGCGCAAAGGCATCCGGCCAGACGTGCCCGCAGCACCTACCGAAGCAATCGCCGCCGTTCCAACACGAACGGACGACGATGCCCCTCAGACAAGAGCGATGGCCAGGGTTCTTGCCGGTGGAAGCATCGCAGCTGATTCGCTGGTGGAGGAAGAGGAGACGGGCTCGCTGCCCGTGGCACATGCGGCGCAGAACCGTCGCGATGCCGAGGACCGGACCCGCTCACGCCGGCGCGGGTGGATAGCTGTACTGCTGGTGCTGTTGGCACTGCTCCTGTCTGCCGGAGGTATCGCGCTTTTCGGAATCCTCAACGCGCAACCGGAGGAGCCCATCCTCACCTCTGTTCCCGCCGTTGACTCGCTGAGTGAAACCGAGGCAAGCAACGCGCTGACCGCCGTGGGTCTCCGTCCGCAGGTGGAACGTACGTTCCACGATGAAGTCGAGTCGGGCTTCGCTATCACTACCGATCCCGAAGCAGGCAGCGAGGTGGAACCGGATGCCCTGGTATCACTGCTGATTTCCAAGGGACCGGCAAATCGCGCAATACCTGAGGACATTTTCCAGATGACCGAATCCTCAGCGAGAGATGCCCTTGAGTCGGTTGGCCTGCGGGGCGGTAGCGTGAGTGAAGCGAACAGCGCAACTGTTCCCGCGGGCCGGGTGATCGAAACCGAGCCGGCACTCGGCTCGACCGTACCCGCTGATTCCGAGGTTAACCTCGTGCTTTCCACCGGGCTGGTGACCGTCCCTCGTCTCACTTCCTTGCCGAGCGATGAAGCAGTCGCGCTGTTGGAAGACCCGGCCCGCGCTTTGGTCCCACGGATCGAGGAGGAACCAAACGCCGTCGTGGAACCCGGCCTTGTAGTGAGGCAGGAACCGGTTGCGAACTCGAATATCGCGCCGGGCACCGAAGTAGTCATCTATGTTGCTACCAAACCGGCCGAAGAAGAGCCTGCTCCGTCGACAGCCCCGCCGCCCGCGTCGAGCGCTCCCGCCGAGGAGGAAGAGCCCGGCAACCAGGGTCGCGGGCGAGGACAGGGAAACGGGCAGGGCAACAGCGGCGTCGTGGGAGATGCGGTGGAGGGCCTAGGTCCCTGACTGCTGGTGAATCAGCGGGCTAAGCGTGGCTGAGCGGGCTGCAGCGCCGTCCAGGCCGGCCTGCTCCAACCAGTTCCCCAGCATCCGGTAGCCGCCCTCGGTCAAGACCGACTCCGGGTGAAACTGAACTCCGCACAGCGGAGCGGACCGGTGCTCAAGACCCATGATCACGCCACTCGCCGTCCGCGCCGTCACACGCAGTTCGGAAGGAACGTCCCCTACTGCTGCCAGCGAGTGGTAGCGGGTGGCCGTCAACGGCGAGTTCAGACCTTCGAAGACGTTCGTTGAGTCATGTTCTACCAGGGACGTCTTTCCATGCATCAGTTCGGGAGCATGGGTCACTGATCCGCCGTAAGCCTCTGCCAGCGCCTGGTGGCCAAGGCACACACCGAGCATCGGCTTGTCGTTTGCGCCGCACCACTTGATCAGCTCGATGCAGACGCCGGCTTCCGCGGGCGCGCCCGGCCCGGGGGAGATGAGAACTGCGTCCCTCACTTCGGCAAGCGCCACAGCTTCGGCGAGCGTCACGTCATCATTCCGGACAACGGTGGTCTCCGCACCCAGTTCCTGCAGATATCCGACCAGCGTGTACACGAAGCTGTCGTAGTTGTCGACAACCAGGATTCGGGTAGGACTGTTCATGATCACGTGCCAATCGTTGAATCGGTCAGGGGGCTGAACTGGGACAGCCAGGGGAAGACCCAGCTCACGAGAACTGCCAGTGCTGCAGTGATGAGCAGAATCGCCCAGATGATCCGAAGCCAGAGAGGCCCCGGCAAGTGGCGGAATATGAAGGCGTACATCAGGCGGCTCCTTCCGCGACCTCGGCTACTTGTGCGGCAATCTCCTCCGGCGGTCCGTCCTCCAGTGACTGGAATGACTCCATCACTGCGTAGGCGATGATTCGTTCCTGCGCGCCAAAGCGCGGATTGCAGCTGGTGAGGGTGAGGATTCGTTCCTCGGGTTCAACGCCCGGCTGCGTAGGTACCGGCGCGAGGACATCAGTTCGGTCCGGCAGCACGATTTGCGTATTCCGGTAGACGTAGGAGTAATAACCGTCCTGTGTTTGCACATAGATGCGATCGCCGGGCACCAGAGTATGTATGTTGTCCAGCACGGCGCCGTTTGTCTGCCGGTGGCCTGCAAGTGCGAAATTTCCTACAGCACCCGGCATGCCGGTCTCGGGATAGTGTCCCAGGCCCAGGTTGTCGAGTACGGCCGTCGTCACCCCGCTGGTGACCGGCCGGGTGTAGCTGTCCCCGAAACGCGGGATGTAGATGACGGCGAAGGTCTCACCCGCTGCTTTCGCCTCCAGAACGGGAACCTGATCCGGTGACGAAGTTGGAGGCTCGTCCACAGGATCATCTGCCACAGGCGCCTCACCGAGGTCGGCGAAGAACTCTTCAACCGCCTGGTCCTGTTTTGCGTTGGATTGGACATTTGTCCACCACAGCTGCCACGCCACGAACAGGAGCAGGATAACGCCGGCCGTGATGAGCAGCTCACCGATCACTTGGGCCGCCATCTCGAGCAGACTACGACGACGTCGGCGGGCGGGCGCGCGCCGGGAACGGTCACGGCGAGCCACCGCGATGCCGCCGCCGAGGTCGCTCAATCCTTCTCCCTGCCTACGGATGTGATGTCGGGCGTCGCTGCGGCCATTCATTAGCTAGAATGGGCAGCTAGAACCGCGCCGATGCCATGGGTCCTCATCTCAGGATAACTGGTGTCGCGGCCGGGTTCCGAGCTGTATGACCACAAACACAGCGGCTGGAAGCCCCAGCCACCGTCTAGGAGGATCCGTGCCCGAGTCGAAGTCCCGCAAGAAGCAGGTCGAGCCGAAGACGCGCGCCGCTGCGGAACCGAAGCCGAACCCGGTCTGGTACAAGCCGGTAATGTTCGGGTTGATGGTGCTTGGTCTGTTGTGGATTCTGGTCTATTACATCTCCGAAGGACGTTTCCCGATCCCAGGCATCGACTCCTGGAACATTCTGATTGGCTTTGGAGTCGCGATCGCCGGGTTCCTCATGACCACCCGCTGGCGGTAGTTCTAGCCAGAGCGGCTGCTCTACCCAGCCAGAAAGGAGGTGCCTTCCGAGCGGAAGGCGCCTCTTTTGTTCTATGCGCTCAGGCGATGATGCCGAGCTCGGCCATGATCCGATCCGTAACTTCCGCGGGTGTGCCGACATTGTCGATGGTGAGCCCGCGCTCGTTCTCCTCGAGGATTTCGAGGGTGCTGACCTGCGATGGCAGCAGGGATTCAGGCATGAAGTGCCCGGTGCGCGTCTTCATGCGTGAGCGAATGAGGCCAACATCGCCGATCAAGTGAACAAACCGGATGTCACCGTCGGCAGCGGCCAGAACATCGCGGTAACGCCTTCGCAGCGCCGAGCACGTCACGATGGTGGATTCTCCATTGGCGCTCTTCTCGCTGATCCAGTGCGCGATTGAATCAAGCCAGGGTTTGCGGTCCTCGTCGGTCAAAGCAATACCCTGGGTCATCTTTGTGATGTTCTCAGGGGAATGAAACTCGTCCGCTTCGGCATAGATCCACCCGAGGCGCTCCGCCAGTGCAGTGGCGATCGTCGTCTTGCCTGATCCCGACACGCCCATAATCACCAGATGCATTCGTGACTCCACGCCGTCTCCTCGACTTCCTGGTCGTTTCCGCCGCCTGTGACTCAACGCTCAATCTACTCGGCTATAAAGGTAGCACCTTTACCGAATGTAAAGATGCTACCTTTGAATCGCCGGCGTCCCGGCTTATTCTGATCCCACCCCTACCCCTCGGAAAGGTCAATCAGTGGTGCTGTCTTCGCAAGGCCAGGCACCGGCGGCCGCCGTAAAGTACAGCAGCATCATCGAGGAGCTGGGGCGCAGCATTGTCAGCGGTGAGCTACAACCCGGGGGACGGCTGACAATCGAGGGACTACAGGCGCGCTTCAAGGTCTCACGAACCGTGATTCGCGACTGCATGCGCATTCTCGAATCCATGAACCTCGTCTTCAGCAAACGCCGCGTCGGAATTGTGGTTCAGGCCCCTCGTCACTGGAATGTCTACGACGCGCGGATCATCCGTTGGCGGTTGGAGGGAACATCCCGCGCACGGCAGTTCAAGAGCCTGACGGAACTGCGATGCGCAGTTGAGCCGCTTGCTGCGGCGGGAGCAGCGCGCAATGCCACCCAAGAGCAACGCGCCGTCGTTGTG
Source organism: Arthrobacter sp. Soil782 (assembly GCF_001428435.1). Lineage (GTDB taxonomy): Bacteria > Actinomycetota > Actinomycetes > Actinomycetales > Micrococcaceae > Arthrobacter_D > Arthrobacter_D parietis. The sequence goes on along the minus strand of NZ_LMSO01000001.1, from coordinate 1,061,197 downwards.
AACCTCGCCCAGCAGTTGCGCACACTTGGCGAAGCGGGCCGCCTTGACGAGTTTCTAGCCGTGGATATCGAATTCCACGCCCTACTCCTGTTGGCCAGCGGTAACGAGATGTTCTCCGCGCTCGATGACGTTGTCACGGAAGTTCTCCGGGGAAGGACCACCCAGGGGTTGATGCCCCGCACACCCCGTGAGTATTCGCTCGCCAGCCACGAAGCCGTCGCGGCGGCGATCGCCGGATCCGACCCTGACGCAGCCGAAACAGAGATGCGGAACCTGCTGGCCGAAGTGCAAGAAGCGGTTACGTAGTCGTGCACAGGTTGTGCACCGAGTTATCCACAGCTGTGGGTAACTCGGTGCAATTCTTCGGGCCGTTTCTGAAATCCGTGGGTCCTGCTTATCCACACCTGTGGAATTACATGTGTGTAAGTTTTCCCCACTGGGGATAACCCTTGTGGAAAACTAAGCGGGGAACGTCACCAGGCTTGCACCGACAAACGCAAGAACAAGGAGGATAACCGTCAGCGCAGCCAGTCCTGACCACTGAATCAGGGAGCGCTTCGAACTCCGCGGCGTATAGGCGATGATGGCCGCGGCAGCGCTTCCGGCCAGCAGACCGCCAAGGTGTGCCTGCCAGGAGATTCCCGATACGACAAACCCGAGGACGGTGTTGATTGCAATGAGCACAACCAGTTGCCGTACATCACCGCCACGCCGCCTCTGCACAATGAGCATGGCCCCGAAGAGTCCGAACACCGCCCCTGATGCCCCGACAACGCCTTGCAGCGGATTGGTCAGCAGGAGTACCGCCACCGATCCGCCGAAGGCAGCGATCAGGTACAGGGCGAGGAATCTTGCCCGCCCCAGCAAGGGTTCAAGAGCCTGTCCGATGATCCACAGCGCATACATATTGAAACCGATATGGAGCAGGAATCCTGTGGAGTGAAGGAACGCGGCGGTGATCATGCGCCAGGGTTCCGGGGTGACAATGCCGGAGGTATAGATTCCTGCGTACGCCAATGCGTCCGTCACCCCGGGGATGGCGAGTTGGGCCAGGAACAACGCTACGCAGGCTCCGATGAGCGAAAAGGTCACCAGCGGCTTCCCTTGCCGCACTGTTCCGCCGAAGATGGTGCGCGTGGCCGGAGTGAGGCGCTGTGCGTCACGCACGCAGTCGACGCACTGAATCCCGACGGCCGCCGGACGCTGGCATTCCGGACAGGCGGGCCTGCCACATCGCTGACACCGCACATAACTCACCCTGGCCGGGTGGCGTGGGCATACGGGAACGTCCTCATCCGGCTGGCCCGCCGGGATTCCATAGGTCATACGGTGCTAGGCCTGCTCAATGGTGATGCTGTTGATTACGACATCTTCGAGAGGCTTGTCGCGTCCATCGGTGGGGATCGAGTTGAGCTGGTCGACGATGGCGCGGGATGACTCGTCCTTGACCTCGCCGAAAATGGTGTGCTTCCCCTGCAGCCAGGTGGTGGGAACGGAGGTGATGAAGAACTGCGAGCCGTTGGTTCCGCGGCCATTCTGCAGGCCGGCATTGGCCATTGCCAGCTTGTAGGGAGCGCTGAAGTCAAGGTCGGGGTTGATCTCATCGTCGAACTTGTAGCCCGGGCCGCCGATGCCCTGGCCAAGGGGGTCGCCACCCTGGATCATGAAGTCTTTGATGACGCGGTGAAAAATGGTGCCGTCGTAGAGAGGCGCGTTGGTCTCTTCGCCCGTGCTGGGGTGAGTCCATTTGATCTCACCGGTAGCGAGGCCCGTGAAGTTCTTGACGGTCTTCGGGGCGTGGTTGCCGTAAAGCTCCACCTTGATATCTCCAAGGCTGGTGTGAATGGTTGCGTGTGCAGTAGCTATAGCTGTCATGGGATCCATTCTTTCACGCACACCCGTGGTATCTCCCGGAACGACCACGTTCCGCGTACAGTGAAAAAGCTGTGAAACCAACGCACGGATAGCATGGACCTCGGGATAGCACGTAGGCTGACTAACAACAGTCACTATCCATGGGAGGTAGTTGTGAAGAAATCCGAAAGCGTTGTCCGCAGCCTTGAGAACAACGTTCTGATGGGCGTCGGAACGGCACGGGATTGGGCCGCTCCGCGAGTGGATGCCGCCAGAGAATGGGTGACGCCGCGAATCGAGCGGGGAATCGAGACGGCCTCGCCCAGGATCCAGCAGGGCGTGAACCGGGCAACACAGGGTCTGTCAGACGGCATAGCCGTCGTCACCCCTAGAATTCAGGAGAGCCTGGACCGCGTAGGTCCGCGCATCAACCAGTTCGTCGACGGCACGGCGCCCCGCATTCAGGGCACCCTGGACCGCGCAACCCCGGCCATCCACCACGCCCGCGACCGCGTCGTGAGTGAGTACATCCCGGCTGTGTCATACCGGCTTGGTGATGCCGCAGATTCAGCGTCGCGTACTTTGGCTGCTGCCACCATCCCGGCTGGAGTTGCCGGTGTGGTGACCAAGGTTACCGGTGACAAAAAGGCCGTAAAGAAGTACCAGAAAGCAGCCGTTGTTGCCGCCCAGCGCGCCGCGAAAGACCTCAGGCGAAGCAAGCAGCGCAAGGGCGGTAAGGGCTGGCTGATTGTCGGCATCATCGCCGCCGCCCTGACAGCTGGAGTTGCCATCTGGCGCGCTTCACAGCCTGTGGAGGATCCCTGGAAAACCCCAGCTCCGGCTGAACCGACTCCTGTTGCAGACATTGCGCACAATGAAGAGGCCAAGCAGGCTGTGAACGACATCAAGGAAGCCGCTGACCGCGCAGCCGAAAAGTCGGACGACGGCGCCGGCGCACCCAAGGGGCCCGCCGTCTAGGTTCGTTGACGCCCCGCAAAAAGCGGGAAAGGTCCACCTATCGGAGGATCTTTCCCGCTTTTTTGATGTCTGGGGTCTTAGTCTGACCGGCCGGTGATAGATTTACGGCCGTGCACACCGCGAAGCCGTCCGTGTCGATAGTCATCCCGGCGTACAACGAAGAAGGCGTCATCCGCCAGTGCCTCGTCGCGGCCATCTATCAGTCAATGCCGGCACACGAGATTCTGGTCGTGAACAATCGCTCTACTGACCGCACTGCCGACATTGTCCGCCAGATGCAGCTCGAATACCCTGAGAGCCCGATCCGCCTGCTGGAGCAAGATGACAAGCAAGGTCTCATACCTACCCGAAACTATGGGCTGAACCACGCAACAGGAGACGTACTAGGCCGAATTGATGCCGACTCCGTCCTGGAACCCGACTGGGTCGAAACCGTTCAGGCAGGGTTCAGCGATCCAACCGTAGCCGCCGCGACCGGACCGGTTGTTTACTATGACATGCCGATGCGGCGGTGGGGGCTGAAAGCGGATGACAAGATGCGTCAACTCGTGCTGAAGCTCGCACGTAACCAGTACCACTTTCTCTTCGGCTCCAACATGGCGCTTCGCAGGACGGCATGGGAACAGATCCGTGAGTACACCTGTCTTGATGAAAAGGACGAGATGCATGAGGACATAGACCTCTCTCTTCACCTCGCAGAACAGGATCTGATCATCCGGTATATCCCCGGCATGGTGAGCGGGATGTCAGCCCGGCGCCTCGAGAATTCGCCCAAGGACTACCGCTATTACGTCACAAGGTTCGACCGCACCTACCGAGCGCATCAGATTGACAAGAAAGTTCTGAAAATTCCGATGCTGATCTTCATGTCGATCTACTACCCAGCGAAGGTGTTGCGTGCCGTGCACACCGCGCGTGCAGCCCGAACCACAGCGGCGAACCGTTAGCCACCGTTAACAGACAAGGGCCCCAGTCTTTCGGCTGGAGCCCTTATCTTTCGGTGGAGGCACGGGGACTCGAACCCCGAACCCCCTGCTTGCAAAGCAGGTGCGCTACCAATTGCGCCATGCCCCCGTAAAACGGAACCTGATCAGTATACCCCGACCAGGCGGTGAAGTTTTACTCGACCGGATCAGTCGCGCTGCTCCACACTTCTTTTTCCTTCTCGGACTCCTGCCACCGTTTGTAGGCGAAAACTCCTGCAACAGCAGCTGCCGCTACCAGCAACTTCTTCACAGTGCTCCTCCTCGCAGTTGCCTGCCGGTTTCACGATCCGTGGGCGTACCAGGACTTGAACCTGGGACCTCTTCGTTATCAGCGAAGCGCTCTAACCGCCTGAGCTATACGCCCCCGTACCTCATCGGGCCGAGATACGACTTTACCGTAGGGCCTCAGCGATCCACAAATTGAGGCCCGCATCGATTTCGGCAGATCAGTCGTCCGTCAGCGTCACGCCGATTCCGCCGACAAGGGTCGATGAAATGTTGTAAAGAACCGCAGAAAGCATGGCCAGGGCGGTCAGAAGCACTACATTCACGACGGCGATGATGGTGGCGAACGAGACCACCTGACCCAGAGATGCGAACTGGCGCAGATCAAAGCCGGCACCCTCTGATCCAGCGATCTCTCCAAGGAGCTGGTTCACCCGATCAAAGATCCCAGTGAGGTCTAGCACAGTCCAAATGACGATCGCCGCAACCACCGTAACGATGCCCAGCGCCACGGAAAGCAGGAATGACATTTTGAGGACGGACCACGGATCGATCTTGCTGACCAGCAGACGCGCTTTGCGAGCCTTGGCCTTCGGTGCGGGTTTGACCAGCCCGGGACGGTTGCCCGCCGGCCTTGCGCCTGACGAAGCCGGACGCTGCGTGGGCCGCGCGGGCGGGTTGACCCGAGGTCCGCCGCCCGACGACCGCACAGCGCTGCCCGCAGTCGTGCGCGGATTTGAGTTGGCAGAACTCACTCGGAACCTCCAATATCGCTTGACTCAGCCTCCGGCTCAGCCGTTTCTTCTGACGACAACGGTACTTCATCAGGCGCAACCGGCGCAGATTCAGTGTCATCCACACCCATTACCGGAACTTCCTCATCCACCGTGAGTCCACGTTCCGTGTTGCGGGCAACAGCGATGATCCGGTCCGACTTGTCCGGCTTCGCGAAAATCACGCCCATGGTGTCACGGCCCTTCGCCGGAACGCCGGCCACCGATGACCGCACCACCTTGCCGCCGCCCATAACAACGAGGACTTCGTCTTCTTCCTGCACGATGAGGGCACCAACCAGATCGCCGCGCACGTCAGCAAGCTTTGCTACCTTAATGCCCAGCCCACCACGGCCCTGCACCCGATACTCATCGACCTTGGTCCGCTTCGCGAAGCCGCCCTCGGTCACGATGAACACGTAGGAGTCATCACTCACGACGTTGGCCGCCAGTAGTTCATCCTCTTCCCGGAACTTCATGCCGGTCACTCCCGAGGTAGCCCTGCCCATCGGGCGTAACGCCTCATCGGTGGCACTGAAGCGAAGTGACTGCCCTTTCCGGGAGACCAGCATCATGTCGTCGGTTTCGGACACAAGCTGAGCTGACACCAGTTCATCACCGTCACGCAGGTTGATGGCGATAACACCCGCGGACCGGTTGGTGTCATAGTCCTCGAGGCGCGTCTTCTTGACCAGGCCGCGTTTGGTTGCCAGCACCAGGTAAGGGGATTGCTGGTAATCGCGCAGATCAAGTACCTGCGCAATGGTTTCGTCAGGTTGGAATGCCAACAGGTTCGCTACATGCTGACCCTTGGCGTCGCGTGCCGCTTCCACAAGCTCGTACGCCTTCGCGCGGTAGACGCGCCCAAGGTTGGTGAAAAACAGCAGCCAATGGTGCGTCGTGGTGACGAAGAAGTGTTCGACGACGTCGTCGCCGCGCAACTGCGCCCCACGGATACCCTTACCGCCCCGAGCCTGCTGGCGGTAGTTATCACTACGGGTCCGCTTGACGTAACCACCGCGGGTGATGGTGACCACCATCTCCTCTTCAGGGATGAGGTCTTCCATGCTCATATCGCCGTCGTACCCCATGAGGATCTCGGTGCGGCGGTCATCTCCATGCTTGTCGACGATCTCCTGCAACTCCGTGGAGACGATTTCGCGTTGCTGTACCTCGGAGGCAAGAATTCTTTTGTACTCGGTGATTTCGGATTCGAGCTTGGCATGCTGATCCTGGATTTTCTGCCTCTCCAGGGCGGCGAGCCGCCGCAGCTGCATGTCCAGAATCGCCTGAGCCTGGATCTCGTCAATGTCCAGCAGACCCATCAGCCCATTGCGTGCGTCTTCTACGGTCGAAGATCTCCGGATAAGGGCGATCACGTCATCGAGGGCGTCGAGTGCCTTGAGCAGTCCCCGCAGAATATGTGCGGCTTCTTCCGCTTTCCGCAGGCGGTACCTGGTTCTGCGGACAATGACTTCGAGCTGATGCGTCACCCAGTGCCGAATGAAGGCATCCAGGCTGAGGGTGCGGGGGACCTCATCCACGATCGCCAGCATGTTGGCGCTGAAATTGTCCTGGAGCTGCGTGTGCTTGTAGAGGTTGTTGAGCACTACTTTGGCCACGGCATCACGCTTCAGGACAATGACCAGGCGCTGGCCCGTGCGGCCCGAGGTCTCATCCCGGAGGTCGGCGATCCCCGAAACCTTCCCGTCCTTGACGAGATCGGCAATCTTGATCGCCAGGTTGTCCGGATTGGCCTGGTAGGGCAACTCGGTTACGACCAGGCAGGTACGACCCTGAATTTCCTCCACGTTGACCACGGCGCGCATGGTGATTGAACCGCGGCCTGTCCGGTAGGCGTCTTCAATACCCCTGTGGCCAAGAATCTGCGCTCCGGTAGGGAAATCCGGTCCCTTGATGCGCTGGATGAGCGCCTCAAGCAGTTCTTCCTTGCTGGCAGTCGGGTTCTGCAGATACCACTGCACACCGTCCGCCACCTCACGCAGGTTGTGCGGCGGGATGTTGGTTGCCATGCCGACGGCAATACCGGAGGAGCCATTGACCAGCAGGTTCGGAAAGCGCGCCGGCAGGATGGTGGGTTCCTGGTTTTTTCCGTCGTAGTTGTCCTGGAAGTCGACAGTCTCTTCGTCGATGTCGCGGACCATCTCCATGGCCAGCGGTGCCATCTTGGTCTCGGTATACCGGGGGGCTGCCGCGCCGTCGTTACCCGGCGATCCGAAGTTCCCCTGACCAAGGGCCAACGGGTAACGCATGGTCCAGTCCTGGATCAGCCGGACGAGTGCATCATAGATAGCGCTGTCGCCGTGCGGGTGGTACTGGCCCATGACCTCACCGACAACGCGCGCACACTTGTTGAACGAGCGGTCGGGGCGGTAGCCGCCGTCGAACATTGCATAGAGAACGCGACGGTGAACGGGTTTCAGACCGTCACGCACGTCAGGCAGCGCGCGACCGACAATGACCGCCATTGCGTAGTCCAGGTAGGACCGCTGCATCTCGGTCTGCAGGTCTACCTGCTCGATACGGTCCGTCAGAAGTGCACCTTCAATGGGCGTACCGCTCGGAACCTCAGGCGTTACTTCGTCACTCATCTAGTTCGTTCCATTCGTGAATGCGTGTCAGGACCCGGGCCAGCAGATAGCTGCGTGCCCGGCCGGGGCTACTCAATGACGCTCAGATGTCGAGGAACCGTACGTCTTTTGCGTTCTGCTGGATAAAGTTGCGGCGTGACTCGACATCCTCACCCATCAGTACAGAGAAAATCTGGTCGGCCGCAGCGGCATCATCCATAGTGACCTGCAGCAAGGTGCGGTTGTCAGGATCCATCGTGGTGTCCCAGAGCTCGGTGTAGTCCATCTCGCCGAGGCCCTTGTAACGTTGAATCCCGTTTTCCTTGGGGAGACGCTGGCTATTGGCAAGGCCCATCTTGATGGTTTCATCCCGCTCGCGGTCGCTGTATACGTAGGAGTGCGCAGCGTTGGACCATTTGATCCGGTACAGGGGCGGCTGCGCCAGGTACACATACCCATTCTCGATGAGCGGCCGCATGTAGCGGAAAAGCAGCGTCAACAACAGCGTGGTGATGTGCTGACCATCGACGTCAGCATCTGCCATCAGGACGATCTTGTGATAGCGGGCCTTCTCGACGTCGAAATCCTCACCGATGCCGGCTCCGAAGGCGGTGATCATCGCCTGGACTTCGGTGTTGCTCAGCGCACGGTCAAGCCGGGCACGCTCAACGTTCAGGATCTTTCCGCGCAACGGGAGGATTGCCTGCGTTTCCGGATTGCGACCGCGAACGGCCGAGCCACCTGCGGAATCTCCCTCGACAATGTAGATCTCAGACTTCGATGGGTCCTTCGACTGGCAGTCCTTGAGCTTGCCCGGCATCCCGCCGGATTCCAGCAGGCCCTTCCGCCGGGTGGACTCCCTTGCCTTGCGCGCAGCCAGCCGCGCCTGGGCTGCCTGAATGGACTTGCGGATGACATCGCGGGCAGGCCCGGGATTACGTTCGAGCCAGTCACCCAGCTGGTCCGTGACCACGCGCTGCACAAATCCCTTGGCTTCCGAGTTGCCCAGCTTGGTCTTCGTCTGCCCTTCGAACTGTGGTTCGGACAGCTTGACCGAGATGACGGCGGTAAGCCCTTCACGGATGTCGTCACCCGTGAGGTTGTCATCCTTTTCCTTGATGATGTTCTTCTCACGCGCATAACGGTTGATCAACGATGTCATAGCTGCGCGGAAACCCTCTTCGTGGGTTCCACCCTCGTGGGTGTTGATCGTATTCGCGTAGGTGTGAACGCTTTCGGAATACGCCGTTGTCCACTGCATTGCCACTTCGACGGCGATGGAGCGGTCCGAATCCTCAGTCTCGAACGCAATGACGTCCTCGTGGATGATGTCAACGCGTTTCGATGAGTTCAGGTGCTTGACGTAATCCAGCAATCCGTTCTCATAGAGGTACTCGACATGGCGGTGCTTGTTCTCTTCGGACTGTTCTGCCTCGGCGTGGGCGGCGTCCGTAATTTCCTCGGTTTCCACCTCAGGCACTCGCTCATCCACAAGGCTGATCCGCAGGCCTTTGTTCAGGAAGGCCATCTGCTGGAAACGCGCCCGCAACGTCTCGAAATCGAACTCAACCGACTCGAAGATGGAGGCATCCGGGTAGAAAGTCTGCGTGGTACCGGTCTCGGTGGTCTCCGGACCCTTTTCGAGCTTTCCGACAGGTTTTCCACCATCCTCGAAGGACTGCCTCCAGACGTGGCCCTGACGCTTGATTTCCGTGTTGACACGGGAGGAAAGCGCATTCACAACCGAAATACCCACTCCATGGAGGCCACCGGATACGGCATATCCTCCACCGCCGAACTTCCCGCCTGCGTGCAGGATAGTCATGACTACTTCAACGGTGGGTTTGCCCTCGGTCGGGTGCATATCAACCGGAATACCGCGGCCATTGTCGATGACCCGGACGCCGCCGTCAGCAAGCAGCGCCACCTTGATGTGGTCGCAGTATCCCGCGAGAGCCTCATCCACAGAGTTATCCACAACCTCATAGACAAGGTGGTGCAGGCCGCGAGGACCAGTTGACCCGATATACATACCGGGCCGCTTTCGAACCGCTTCCAGCCCCTCAAGGACTGTGATGTCGCTTGCGCCGTAACCTTTGGGTGCGCCGGCGCCGGTTTCCGGCAGTCCGGCAGATTCCACTTCGTTGTCGTTAGCCACTGACGCTGTCGACTCCTCGTTGTCCTAATGTTGCCCAGTCTCAGAATGAAGGCATCCCAAAAGGAATGCCTGCACCTGTCATTCTACCGTGCAGTGGCCGACAACGGAGCCTCAATTGCCCCCTAACGGCGAATAAACAGCTATTTAAGCTCTCAGCGGGGGGTCTTGTGGGGGCGTATACGTCCGCTGGGGTCCGCTCGGCGCTGCACGCCGCTCATCAGCGGATCCGCAGATAACCGGTCAGCAGGTCACCCATAGGTGTCCCTGGGACCTCTGCCGGGAACCGATCGGCCCCCTTTTCGCCACGACGGAGCCGACGGCCCGACAATCTTCATGGCCGTCACAACACCTGTACCCAGCTCGTGTTCGAAGCGGCGTAAAAGGTCAGGGCTGATCAGTCTGAGCTGCGTTGCCCAGGCGGTGGAATCGCAGCGCACGAGAACCGTTGTTTCGTGGAAGCTTTCGGGAGTACAGTGGCTGGCGATTTCCTGCCCGACCAGTTCCGGCCACCGAGCCATGACCGACCCCACGGCTACCGGCGAATTCCAGCCTCGCTCACTAAGGAGCCGCCCGAATACGGCCCCGACTCCCTGCGGATCCCTGCCGGTGTAGGACTCCTGACCTCCGGGATGATGAACACCATTCCCGGTACGACGACGGCGGGCGGTCGGCGCGCGAAGATCACCACGCGCTGCAGACGCATCGCGGAGTCGGTTCAACAACAGCCGCGGTGCATCCTGGGCAGGTGTGTCCCCGGAATCATCCGCAAGGGGTGTGCCGGCGTCGTCATTGGGTTGTGCCTTCATAACACCCGGCGCTGCACGATTATCTTCAGGCCGGTACTTCACTGAAGCCCCCCGGTACTACCTCGAACTGGCGGCCTGCCAACGCAGCAGGTACATCCGCTCCAACCGCAGCGGTCACTAGTACCTGTTCAGCCCCGACGACCACAGAGGCCAACCGCTCCCGGCGATCAGTATCCAGTTCAGCAAACACATCGTCGAGAATCAGGACTGGCGTTGATCCCGGGGTCTGATCATCATCGGTCAGGAGGTAGTACGAGCCGAGGCGGAGCGCAAGCGCCATCGACCAGGTTTCGCCGTGCGAGGCATACCCCTTGACCAGGGCACGACCGAGCATGAGCTCCACCTCATCGCGGTGCGGCCCCACCAATGAGATACCACGCTCGGTTTCGCGGCGCCGCTGCTCCCTGATTGTCGTCAAAAACCGCTCAGTGATGTGTTCAATGGAGAGCGTGCCGAGGTCTTCGGCCGAAGAAGGTGCCTGGCCGTCGTCGTCATCGGAAACCGGACCGACCAGGGACGAACGGTAAGCGGCTGTTGCAACTTTCGAGCCGTCGGTCAGCTCGCGATAGGCCTTTTGGATATGCGGCAGAAGTCTGGTCAGAACGGCTAGTCGGGCATGGAGGAGTTGTGAACCAACCGCCGCAAGGTGCTGGTCCCACACTTCCAAAGTGGCCTCATGCGCATCCGTCAGCCTGCGCCCCCGCAACGATTTGAGCAATGCGTTGCGCTGTTTCAAGACCCGTTCGTAGTCCGCTCGTGTGCCGGCATGATGCGGTACCAGCTGCACCATCAGTTCGTCCAGGAACCGGCGGCGGTTGGACGGATCTCCCTTGACGAGAGCGAGGTCTTCCGGTGCAAAGAGAACCGTACGCAGGATACCTGCGGCGTCCCGTGCCCGAACCGGGTTGGCCCGGTTGATACGGGCGCGATTGGCCCGCTCGCCGTTGATCTCCAGCTCCACACTCGTGGCCTGCGATCCGCGTACCAGGCGCCCACGGACCAACGCCCGCTCAGCTTCGAAGGCTATCAACGGTTTGTCGGAGCTCACCCGGTGGGACGAGAGGGACCCGAGGTAACCGATGGCTTCGACGATATTGGTCTTCCCGACGCCGTTTTGCCCGACGAACACCGTCACTCCTGGTTCCAGGGCAACCTCAAGCTGGGAATAGCTACGGAAATCGGTCAGTGAGAGATGCTGGACGTACACCGATGCTCAATCATGTTTCACTTGCGGGGAGGGCGTACGGCATGGCCGCCGAACTGGTTACGCAGGGCCGCAACCATCTTCAGCGAGGGTGCATCCTCCTGCCGCGAACTGAAGCGGGCAAAGAGCGCAGCAGTGATGGCTGGTGCGGCCACTTCATTGGCAATAGCCTGCTCAACTGTCCACCGCCCTTCGCCTGAGTCCTCAACGTAAGCACCGACCTGGGTGAGTTTCGGGTCTTCCTCGAGCGCTTTCACCAACAGGTCCAGCAGCCAGGAGCGCACGACTGTACCCTTTTGCCATGCGCGGAATGTCCCGTGTACATCCTTGATGATGTCTTTTGCCTCGAGCAGTTCGTAGCCCTCGGCGTAAGCCTGCATCAGACCGTACTCAATCCCGTTATGCACCATTTTTGCGTAGTGTCCCGCACCGGTGTCTCCCACATGGACGAAGCTTTCTTCGCGGTCACCTTCCGGACGCAAGGCATCGAAGACCGGCATCACCCGTTCAACATCCTCGGCAGCTCCGCCAACCATCAGCCCATATCCGTTCTCAAGGCCCCATACACCGCCGGAGACCCCACAATCAACAAAGGCAATGCCTTTGAGTGACAACTGCTCGCTGTGTTCCTGATCGGTACTGAACTTGGTATTGCCGCCATCAATCACGAGATCGCCCTCGGAGAGCTTCTCTCCCAGCTCGGCAATCACCTGATCGGTAATCTTTCCAGCCGGGACCATGACCCAGACCACCCGTGGAGTGGGGATCGTAGCAATCAGTTCATCAAGACTTGCGACGTCGGATACATCCGGATTGCGGTCGTAACCGGAAACCTCAATGCCCTTGGAACGCAACCGTTCCCGCATGTTATGTCCCATTTTTCCGAGTCCGATTAGGCCGATGTGCAAAGTATCCTCCATGGGTTTCGGTGGGATGGACGGTCTCGCTGCTACTGGTTTGGCAACCTCACCGGCATCAACAAGTACCTGTAATCTTCCCGGTCAGAGCCGGTTGCCTCTTCCTGCGCCGAGATAACAGCGGGTTTCGGCGGGGTGGTGAAGGAGAACCGCACGAAGCGGCTGCTGAAGGCACCAAGACCTTCACTCAGGTAATGCGGGTTGAAGGCAACGGTAATGTCCTCGCCGTCCAGGGTAGCTTCGATGGCTTCGGATGCCTGGGCGTCCTCACCCGTACCGGCGTCAAGTACCACCTGGCCTGCACTGAAAGCGAGGCGCACAGGCGTATTCCGCTCGGCCACCAAGGACACACGACGGACTGCTTCGACCAGCAAACTCGTCTCCACCGTTGCATGGATGGGTGTGCTGTCCGGAAAAAGGGACCGGATTTTGGGGTAATCGCCGTCAACCAGCAAGGAGGTAGTTCGCCGGCCGCCACTTTCAAAGCCGATGAGTTCACTGTTGTCAGACAGGGCGATGTTGAGATCTCCGGATCCGCCCAGGGTCTTTGCCACTTCGCTCAGAGTTTTGGCTTTGACCAGGGCGCTGGTGGAGATTCCAGGATTCGTCGGTTTCCAGGAGAGTTCGCGCAACGCCAGGCGGTAACGGTCGGTGGCGAGGAAGGTGATCAGGTCGTCCTCGATCTCCATCCGTACACCGGTGAGGATAGGCAGTGTGTCATCCCTGCTGGCAGCGATGATGACCTGCGAGACGGCTTCGGCGAAAGCATCGCCGTCGACGACGCCGCTGACCTCCGGCAGCGCTGGAAGTTCGGGATACTCCGCTTCCGGCATCGTCGCCAGGTTGAAGCGGCTGTTACGGCAGGTCAGTGTGACCTTTGATCCGTCAGTCTGTACCTCAACCGGTGCGGACGGAAGGCTGCGGCAGATGTCAGCGAGTAACCTGCCGGACACGAGAATGGTGCCTTCTTCGGCTACATCAGCGGCAATTTCCAAACGAGCTGAGATTTCGTAGTCAAAGCTGGCCAAGCTGAGACTGCCTGCACCCGCCTTGATCAACAGTCCCGATAGCACCGGTACGGGAGGACGCGGTGACAAGGAACGCGCCGTCCACGTGACGGCCTCAGCCAGGACATCGCGCTCGACTCGGAATTTCACTGAAGGGTGCCGCCTTTCGCGAGGTACATGGGGAAGCCACTCGACCTCGACCTGGCCGACGATTCTTTGCGGGCGAAGGATGAGGCGTGAGCAAGCGTCAACTCTACTGAGTCACAGCTTAGCGCGACACAGCGGACAGTCTTGCCGGATGGTCAGGAGGGGAAATGTTATTTGGAACAGATCGATGGATTAAGGATCAGTAGTGTTAATAACTCCTGTGGATACTGTGGATAACCTTCCTAGTACTGGCATTTCCGCGGATTCTCCCTGTGTACAGCATGTGAGCAGAAGACGGAGAAGTACAAGGTGTGCTGTGTATGCGATAGCCGTAATTCAGCGGTCCACAGGCTTCCCGGGCGTTGTCCTCATTAACGTCCACGGGAATCCGGTAGTTATCCACAATTGTTTCCACAGCTGTTAATTCACGCGCGGCTGAGGTAGGTACCAGAGGTCCTATGAATCTTTCCGGTGGTGCTTGATCCGGTTGGTCAGTTCTGTCACCTGGTTGTAGATGGCCCGGCGTTCCGCCATGAGCTCGCGAATTTTGCGGTCAGCGTGGATGACAGTGGTGTGATCCCGTCCTCCCAGCTCCTGGCCTATTTTCGGTAGTGACATATCGGTCAGCTCACGGCACAGGTACATCGCAATCTGCCGTGCCGTCACCAGCGTGCGCGTTCGCGACTTGCTGCACAGGTCATCAAGAGTGATGTTGAAGTACTCAGCTGTCTGCGCCATGATCAGCGACGATGTAATTTCCTGGGCGCCGTCGTCACTGATCAAGTCCTTGAGCACGATCTCGGCCAGGTTCTTGTCCACCGCTTGGCGGTTCAGGCTGGCGAAGGCTGTTACGCGGATCAGCGCACCCTCGAGTTCACGGATGTTCGTGGAGATCTTCGACGCGATGTACTCAAGCACCTCGTCGGGTGCGCTCATTCCTTCGCTGATTGCCTTCTTACGAAGGATGGCGATCCGGGTTTCCAGTTCCGGCGGCTGGATGTCAGTAAGAAGCCCCCACTCGAAGCGCGAACGCATCCGCTCCTCGAAGCCGGACAGCTGCTTGGGCGGAAGATCAGAGGTGATGACCACCTGCTTGCTGTGGTTGTGCAGGGCGTTGAAGGTGTGAAAGAACTCCTCCTGTGTACGGTCTTTGCCGGAGAGGAACTGAATGTCATCGATGAGCAGGATGTCGACGTTCCGATACGTCTGCTTGAAGCTTGTGCCTTCATCATCGCGAATTGAGTTGATGAAGTCGTTCGTGAATTCCTCGGAGTTTACGTAGCGAACCCGGATCCCTGTGTAGAGGTGGCGGGCGTAGTGGCCGATGGCGTGTAGCAGATGGGTTTTACCCAGCCCGGAATCGCCGTAGATGAAGAGCGGGTTGTACGCCTTGGCCGGCGCCTCGGCGACCGCCACTGCGGCCGCATGCGCAAACCGGTTCGATGAACCAATGACGAAGGTGTCAAAGATGTATTTAGGATTCAGTCGCCCGAACTCATGGGAGTTGCTCGGTGGAGTGGGCGATGGCGTCTGCTCCCGCGGCGCACTTTCCTCCGGAATCTCTTCCGGTTCTTCTTCAATGATCGGAGTGAGTTCCGGATCAATGACGAACGCGCACTGGATATCCTCTCGGAAAACGTCTTTTAGTGCGTCATTGAGCTGGCTCTTCAGCTGACTCTGCAAAACTTCGCGGGTCAGTTCATTCGGAACGGCCACCAGCAGGGTTGTCCCGATGAGTCCCTGTGCCTGCGCCAGCACCACGAACCCACGTTGACGTGGAGATATCCGCTCGTCCTGTTCCAGTGTTCGGATGACCTTGCGCCAGGAGCTTCCTACATCATTGATCTCGTCTGTACTCACTCGCGTCCTCAGTTGTCAGTTCTTTTGAGCCATCTCGACCCCGTAGGAGGGTCAGTAATCCACAGAGTTATGCACAGTACGTGGATAATTGCGCCACCCGGCAACAGTAGACGATGAAAAGTACAGAGGATAGCTGGGCCTGTGCCTGTGGATAAGGTAATTCCCGCGAGTGCCCGTCAGGTGCAGGAGCGGCCGGTTGGCGGCAGTTGTCCACATGGTTCACAGGACGCCGCTCGCTGTGTCGAAGCCGGTCGGTTTGACCGTCTTGTGTCCGGTGCCCTAACGTTATGTAGTCCTTTATGTCTGCATTTTGCGTGCCTCCATACGGCCAGCCAAGCGCTGAACAGTATGCTGTTGCCCGCCAACGCAGATGTACTACAACTTCATTGCGCCAGTCCGTTCTTCCCCCTTGTTGCAACGGCAGCGCATGCCAAGAACGTTCTGGAGTATCACAGTGAGCAAGCGGACCTTTCAGCCGAATAACCGCCGTCGTGCCAAGAAGCACGGCTTCCGCCTTCGCATGCGCACCCGCGCCGGCCGCGCCATCCTGTCTGCGCGCCGCGGCAAGGGACGCACCGAGCTTTCGGCCTAGCATCAGTCAATCCGTCCGCCGGTGTTGTTTCAACTGACAACGCCCTGACCGTCCCGGAGCTCCAGGTGCTTTCTATCACCCACCGAGTTCGGACGGCCACAGATTTTTCACATACCGTTCGTTCCGGTACCCGCTCGGGGTGCCGGAACTTGGTGTTATATGCGGTCGGAACCGGAGCCGGTAGGCCTTCGCGTTTCGGCTTCATTGTGTCGAAAAGTGTGGGGAACGCGGTAACAAGGAATCTCGTTAAGAGGAGACTGAGAGAAGCAGCAGCGTCAGCGCTGGTGAAGCGACCAGTCGGAGTGGATGTTGTCGTACGTGCACTGCCTTCGGCGGCTTCGGCGGGTTGGCCCGAGCTCAGTTCCGATTTTGAGCGATGCCTGGCATCGAGTGTGAAGCGGTTCAGCAAGGACGGCGGCAGAAAGGGAGACGGCAGATGACACGGGATCATTCGCCGTCCAGACTCTCCGGGCTGTTGTCGCTGCCACGTGTCATTCTTATCGGCATCCTTGTTGGCTACCGCCGCTTGATATCACCCCTCTATGGACCGGTATGCCGATTTTTCCCCTCCTGCTCGGCCTACGCACTTGAAGCTGTCACCGTCCATGGTGCTGGAAAGGGTTCATGGCTAGCTGCCAGGCGGCTCTGCCGGTGCCATCCCTGGAACGACGGCGGCGTGGACCACGTGCCGTCTGGTGGGCGACGCTTTGCACCCGGTGAGGAACCACAGATTGTAGTGCTGAATCACCCGGTGATTCCTGCAGACGAGGAAAGCCGCCCAGCGGCCTGAGGAGCAACAGATTATGGATTTCTTCGAAACGATTCTCCTGCCCTTCCGATGGCTGGTGTCTTGGGTCATGCAGGCTTTCCACGAGGGATTCACCTTCCTCGGGATGGACGCGGCGTCCGGCTGGACCTGGACGCTGTCCATTGTTGGCCTGGTTGTGGTCATCCGAGCCGCTTTGATCCCCGTCTTCGTGAAGCAGATCAAGGCCCAGCGCGGGATGCAGGCGCTGCAGCCGGACCTTCGGAAGCTGCAGCAGAAATACAAGGGCAAGACGGATCAGCTTTCGCGTCAGGCAATGACGCAGGAGCAGATGGCGCTGTACAAGAAGCATGGGACAAACCCGTTTGCTGCGTGTCTGCCGATCCTGATCCAAATGCCGTTCTTCTTCGCTTTGTTCACTGTTCTGAACGGTGTATCCACCGCAAGCGACAATGGTGAGGGTATCGGTGCTCTGACCGTCGACGATGTGCAGCAGTTCGACGCTGCCGAGATCTTCGGTGCGCCCCTCTCCTCCTCCCTGCTTCACGGGTTCGGTACTGAGGGACATACCTCAGTGGTGGTCCTTTCGATCATCATGATCCTTGCCATGACCGCCTCGCAGTTCATCACGCAGAAGCAGATCATGGCCAAGAACATGTCCGAAGAGGCCATGCAGAGTCCCTTCATGCGGCAGCAGAAGATCATGCTGTACATCCTTCCGCTGGTCTTCGGCATTGGTGGAATCAACTTTCCGATCGGTGTGCTCATCTACTGGACCACTACCAACCTCTGGACCATGGTTCAGCAGTTCTACGTGATCAGGCGGATGCCTACTCCGGGGTCCCCGGCGGCGAAGGCCCTGGCCGAGCGTCGCGCAAAGAAGGGACTGCCCATGGTTCCGTTGCTCGGCGAGAAGAAGAGTGAACCGGCAGTCGAAGTAGTTGCTCCACCCAAAGCTCAACGAGTACAGCCTCAGCGCAAGAACAGGAAACGCAAATGAGCACTGACAACATGCAGGAAGAATCTCTTCAGACAGTTGCTGGGGACGCCGGTGCCCAGGACGCAGGAGACCAAAAGGAAGCGACCTCAGCGGAAGACGAAGGCGACGTCGCCGCGGACTACCTGGAGGAACTCCTGGACATTGCGGATCTAGACGGTGATATCGACATTGAGGTGCGAAATGGGCGCACCTACATCTCGATCGTGTCGGAAGAGAATGAAGCACGGGGACTTGAAGCTCTTGTCGGTCGGGATGGGGAGGTTCTGGAAGCACTCCAGGAACTGGCACGGCTCTCGGTGCTTACGTCGACGGAGCACCGCTCACGTCTTGTTCTGGATATTGACGGATTTCGTGAGGCCCGTAACAAGGAGCTCCGCGCGATTGCGGAACAGGCAGTAAGTACGGTCAAGGAAGGCGGCGCAGAGGTAGCTCTCGCGCCGATGTCTGCATACGAACGCAAAATCATCCATGACATTGTTGCGGATCTGGGCATGGTCAGCGAGTCCGAGGGCGAGGGGTCACGGCGCCACATCGTAGTGTCAGCCGGATCCTGACATCCCGTCTGTCTTTCCCAAAGGAGGGATTGCCTTGACGATTGAGATCAGTACGAAGGAACTTGTTGCTGCGCGCACCATCTTCGGTGACGACCTTCCGCTTGCTGAGCGATTCGTACACCACTTGGCTACGTCAGGGATCGAGCGAGGTCTTCTCGGGCCTCGGGAGTTGCCGCGCTTGTGGGACAGGCATGTCCTTAACTGTGCGGTTGTCGGTGAACTGATTCCAGAGGCGTCTCGCGTTGCTGATGTCGGTAGTGGTGCCGGCTTGCCTGGGTTGGCTCTTGCCATCGCCAGACCGGATGCTGCATTTCTCCTGATTGAGCCCCTCGAACGAAGAGTGAACTGGCTTCGCGAGGTGACCGAGGATCTGGGCTTGAAGAACGTGGAGATTTTTCGCGGTCGCGCTGAGCAAGCTATCGGAAAATCGGACGTAGATGTTGTTACAGCTCGCGCTGTGTCCGCGCTGTCCGGGCTCGCCTCGCTCACCATGCCACTCCTCAAGGGTCCGGGAGAGGTCCTTGCCATCAAGGGGCGAAGCGCGGGTGAAGAAGTAGAGAAGGCGGCGAAGATCATCCGCCGTTTGGGTGGAAAGTCGACGCGCGTTGAAACAGTGGGTGGCGATCTCCTTGACGAACCGACAACGGTAGTCCGTATCGTCGTCGAACGCTGACCTCGTCTCTAGAGGGAAGTTCCACCACACAAGGGATTGCTTGCCGGGGTATGGGGCCTACACCCGATAACCTAGAGTGGAACACCCGGACCGGAAAGTGAGCAAAACGCTTGTGACGAAAGATTCTGCCATGCGACGCGAGCAGCCTACGTCGATGATGGGTTCGTCCTTGGCAATCACTATCGCCGATATTCAACCCGAAGTGTTTTCGAACCCGACAAACACCGGCATCGTTTCACGTGAAACGGGCCTCACGGGCGGGGCAAGCGATTCAAGTCAGGCCACCAGCGTGAAATCTAATGGAAGTACCAGGAACGTCATGGATGTCCTCGACGACAGCACCCCTTTGGCGCGTGAGCTTGCGTCGGAGAACCGGCGACGCGAGAAGCTACTGGGGCGCTCGTTGCCTCGGCCGGCCGGGACGCGTGTGCTTACCGTCAGCAATCAAAAGGGCGGCGTCGGCAAGACGACCACAACAGTGAATCTCGCGGCAGGTCTCGCCTCCTCCGGCTTGAACGTTCTTGTTATCGATATCGATCCGCAAGGAAACGCCTCTACCGCTCTGGGCATTGAGCATCATGCCGAAGTGGACAGCATTTACGATGTCCTGATCGATGACCTTCCATTGTCGAGTGTGGTGGCACCGTGCCCAGATGTTCCAAACCTGATCTGCGCGCCCGCGACAATTCACTTGGCCGGCGCTGAGATTGAGCTTGTCTCGTTGGTGGCTCGTGAGCAGCGGCTGAGGCGTGCCATCGATCTGTATGCGAAAGAGCGTGCGGAGAATGGTGAGGACCGTTTGGATTTTATCTTCATCGACTGCCCGCCAAGTCTCGGTCTATTGACCGTCAATGCTTTTGTAGCGGCTCGTGAAGTCCTTATACCCATCCAGTGCGAGTACTATGCTCTAGAGGGTTTGAGCCAGCTTCTGAAGAACATCGAGATGATCCAGAAGCACCTCAATGCTGATCTGGTTGTGTCTACGATCCTTCTCACCATGTACGACGGCCGAACTAATCTGGCCGCGCAGGTGGCTGCCGAGGTTCGCGAGCACTTCCCCCACCAGGTCTTAAATGCGGTTGTTCCCCGCTCAGTGCGGATATCAGAGGCTCCCAGCTACCAGCAGACAGTACTTACCTACGACCCATCATCGAGTGGTGCACTGTCCTATTTAGAAGCGGCTGCTGAAATAGCGGAACGCTCCTAGAGCGCCTGCGCTGTATAGCGCATCCCCCACAGTAGACTGAACGCGTTATCAATCGCTGCAGTTTGTCTGCTCTCCTTTGAGAGGAACCGTTTCATGCCTGAGAAGCGTAGGGGTCTAGGTCGAGGACTTGGCGCGCTCATACCGAGCAGCGCAGAACAACAGGATGGAAACGCAGGCAGTACTAGCACGAGGGTCACTGAGCGTGGGCGTCCAGTTGACCTCTTCTTCCCCACCGGAGCATCTAATGGCGCCGGTGATCGCTCAAGTGATGGCGGAGAGCGGGATGAGCCGTCGAAGTCGTCTACGCGATCGTCGATTAACAAGGAGGCGCTGACCGCGCCCTCGAAGCGACAGACCGGACGTAACCAGCCAGGGCTCAAGAAGCAACCGCCGAACAGGGCAGTAAAAGCCAAGGCGGAACCCACTGGTCAAGGCACTGTTGCCACACCGGTTGATCTGGCGATTGATGATCAAAAGACAGACCATAGCGGCATCACGGCGGTGCCTGCTCCGGATGCAGCGGGTTTGCAGACAAGCCCTGGCGATGCGACCACCCTGGCGGCATCTGAGGTAGCTGAGTTGGATCACTCGGCTGCGAAGGAACCTTCCCCTGTGTCCCGAATTGAAGGGGCGTTGCCGGGCTCTGAAGCCGAGCCAGGGAAGGATACGACAGGTATCGTCGACGCCGGAACCGATACCGCTGATGACGTTTCACCCGATGACGTTTCACGTGAAACGCTTCGCGAGGTGCCGGGAGCCCGTTTCGCCGAACTCCCGATCGACTCCATCCACCCTAACCGGAAGCAGCCCCGTAACGTCTTCGATGAAGACGAGATGGCTGAGCTGGTGCACTCTGTCCGTGAAATTGGTGTGCTGCAGCCGGTAGTGGTTCGTGTCTCCCCTGAGGGTGGAGAACAGGGCTACGAGCTAGTGATGGGCGAGCGTCGCTGGCGAGCATCAAAAGAGGCCGGCCTTGAAACCGTTCCAGCAATCATTCGCGACACCACGGATGATGATCTTCTCCGGGATGCCCTTCTGGAAAACCTGCACCGTAGTCAACTCAACCCACTTGAGGAAGCTGCTGCGTACCAGCAGCTCCTCGAGGATTTCGGTTGTTCTCAAGAGGAGCTGGCAGTGCGCATCGGGCGCTCCCGACCGCAGATCTCGAACACATTGCGTCTGATGAAACTGCCACCGCTCGTGCAGCGCCGCCTCGCGGCTGGCGTGCTCAGTGCTGGGCACGCGAGGGCCCTTCTCGGACTGTCCGATCCAGCTGAGATGGAGAAGTTGGCACAGCGGATCGTCGCTGAGGGTCTATCCGTCCGGTCCACAGAAGAGATCGTTGCCATGAGTGACGGTCTGCGCCGGCCATCGAAGCCAAGTAGTCCGCGAGTTGGCGCGCGACATGAGCGCCTCGATTACCTTGCTACCTCTCTGTCCGATCGGTTGGACACCAGTGTCAAGATCACACTGGGCGCAAAAAAGGGACGGGTGAGTATTGAGTTCGCGAGTGTTGACGACCTAAACCGAATCATGGGGGTACTCGCACCGACTCCGTAGTGGGAAGGAACGGCCGATAGGTTACAAAAAGGCGCCGTTTACGTGGAAGTTTCACGTGAAACGGCGCCTTTTCTTGGTCAGACTGGTGCTGCCGAGGACGGGTCGATTGCAGTGGCGAAGTCCGCTCGGACCGGATCTGCGGTTCCAACTGCGCTGAATGTGTAATCAGGGGTTGATCACTCCACGTTGCATTCGGACCGTCCGTCCAAGACATCGCCGCATACAGCGGCGAATCACGCTGAGACCACACGACCCCCATGGGCGCGCTAAATGCAATCGCTACCTGGGTTAGGTCGCGTTCGGTTTGAATGATCCCTGAGTTGGTCAAACTTGGTCTTAAGGTAGAACCGGGGTTTGGCACAGAGGCCGGCCTGTCTACCGAACTCACCCGGTTGCTGATCGTACCGTTCGCACCCTTGCACGATGGCCCAGTTGACGGCTGCGGTGCTGATGGCACCGGATACGACGGCGGAAGAAGGTGTCACCCGAGCATCCGAGCACTCGTGGCGACCCTCTACCTTGTGGGAAGTGGGTCGTGCGGGAGTCCGAAGGAATGGACGGTTTCACGTGAAACACCGGTACACCGGAATGCGATCTCGGTAACCGACCGTTGCGATGCGCGGGCGGCCCGAGGGCGACGGCGGGCGACGGGCCTGGCACTACTCGGCCGACGTCATTAGCGAGTCGCCGGTTGGCTCGACTGATTGAATTGTCCAGCGTCCGTACTGGTGCATGCTTCCGTTGATGAGCTCTACCCCGGTGCTGCTTTCAGCTCTATGATGTCGGAGCAAGTCGTTTCACGTGAAACGTACGATACTACTGCCCGGATGCAATGTGACGATGCGCTATTTAGGTCCAACTGTGCCCATGTCGCGCGTTGCCCTGTGCCCAGATTCCGCGCCAAACGTTTTTCCGCCTTACTCACTCGCTTCCGGGAAAGAGAACCGCAGCCCGATTGGTATGAGTGTCTGCGTATGAGTTTCTGCAGGTGCTTCAGAAGTACCGCCGATGACAACGTTGCTGGAGGCTTAAGCGGGTGTGTTCGTGCACGTTCGCGCTCGTTGATCTCAATCGTCACCACGGCGGCCGCGACCCGTAATGGCCGTCTAACTTTTGAAGACCTGTAACTTGTAAATCGGAATGACCCGGTCACTGTACGTTTGAGTCGCAGTTTCACGTGAAACTGCGACCGAATGAATGCCAGCGTGACGCTGTTGGGAGTTAGACCTGGTACTGCCTGGATCCGTTCCGAAGGACGCGCAGCTCGGATGAGCGCGAAGCGCCGGGTTAGCAAGCCTGAGGAAGGCTGGCCGCGGATTCCTCCCCGGGATCGAGTTGCCAGCGACTCGCGAGCGGGCTGAGTCGCGATTGGTTGTCGATGATCCGGCTCCATGCACCAGGAAGACCGGAGGTTTCGCGTGAAGCCGCCGATTTCATATCTGAGATGCCTCGTGATGCCGGCAGGTGTGTTCTTGGACGGACTTTAGTCCGGCGTGAACAGAGTTGGGCACCTGCGACCGGAGTACCGACTCCTTCGGGCTGCTGGGTGGGGCGCCTCGAAAGTACCTGATCGCTCGGCCGTTCCACGTGAAACATATCTGGCTAGAATCGGGCGACTAGCCAGTCCTGGTGCGGAGCTACGGCCGATGTCTCGGACGAGCAGGAGATAAAGAACCTGCCGGACATGCCCGGGCCAGCGTCTGTTATCGGTCCACAGCACACCGGGGGCGGGATGCGAATCGTGGTGAGCCGTTGCTCTGGTCGAAATCGTAGTGGCCCGCGGCCACTTCACTCCGGCCATTAGAGCGCCGCGCGAACGCAGATTGTGTTCCACGTGAAACATCGGTCTCGTGGACACGAGCGTCTGGAAACTATCGGGAGGCGGCACCGCAATCTCATGCACGAAAAAGCCGGGCACCGATTGGGCGGCCCGGCTTCTTCTGACACGCGTTCCTAGAGGAACTGTGCAAACTCCTGCTCCAACACCTGCTTTGGCTTGGCACCAATTGAGGTAGCCGCTACTTCCCCGTCCCGAAAGACGTACACAGCGGGAATTGACGTTATCCCGTACTTTGCAGCCGTGGCAGGGTTGTCATCAACATTCAGCTTCACGACATCGATCTTGTCGGCGTGCTCTAAAGCGATGTCATCAAGGATTGGCGATAGTTTACGGCAGGGGCCACACCACTCAGCCCAGAAATCAACCATTACGGGTTTCGAAGCGTTGAGTACGTCGGCTTCGAACGAACTGTCAGTTACTTCCTTTGCGTCGCTCATATCTCTACTCCTTCTCGAGGGTTATACGGAAGCGGTCTCGGAGACTTGTTCTGCTACCGGTGTCGGTACTTCAGCGGCTGTCTGCACAGTGTCTCCCAGATCGGCGAGGTAATGCTCGACATCGATGGCAGCAACACAGCCGGAACCGGACGCGGTGATGGCCTGACGGTACGTCGGGTCAATGACGTCCCCGGCTGCAAACACACCGGGCAAGGAGGTCTTGGATGTGCGCCCGAGAACGGCAATGGTTCCTTCACCTGTCAGCTTGAGCTGATCTTTGACCAGGTCGATCCGAGGGTCGTTGCCGATCGCCACAAACACTCCAGTGACAGCCAGTTCCCTGGAGGAATCGTCGACGGTGCTCGCGAGCGTCAGACCGGTCACCTTGTCCGTGCCATGGATAGCTGCCACTTCTGCGTTCCACTCGAAGCGGATCTTCTCGTGAGCCAGTGCGCGGTCCTGCATGATTCGTGACGCGCGGAGGGAATCACGCCTGTGGACCACCGTAACCGAACGGGCGAACTTGGTGAGGAAGAGTGCCTCCTCCATAGCCGAGTCACCTCCGCCAATAACGGCAATGTCCTGGTCCTTGAAGAAGAACCCGTCACAGGTGGCGCACCAGCTGACTCCGTGACCGGAAAGTCGCTTCTCATCTTCGAGGCCGAGTTCACGGTAAGCGGATCCGGTGGAGATGATGACCGCACGAGCCCTGAACGTCTCACCGGTGCCGACGGTGACGGCTTTGACGTCTCCAGAGAGGTCTACCGACGTCACATCTTCAAAAAGGATCTCAGTTCCAAAGCGCGCTGCCTGCTTCTCGAAGTTCTCCATGAGGTCAGGGCCCATGACACCTTCGGGGAATCCCGGGTAATTCTCCACGTCAGTCGTATTCATCAATTCGCCGCCGGCGGTCACCGAGCTGGCGATCAGCAGCGGTGAAAGATTGGCCCTTGCTGTGTAGACCGCGGCGGTGTATCCAGCGGGACCGGACCCTACGATGATGACGTCGCGGATATCGCTTGGCGAATTGCTGCCGTTGTCTGTCTCAGTGCTCACGGGTTTGATGAACCTTTCTATCGGTGAGAGCGATCGAACCTTCAGTCCAGTCGCGATCATTTGCAATAACGACAGGTCAGCTGCCGTTATTCCGTGTCCCGGGCAGAGGGGTAGTCGCTAGGAGATGTTGATCTCTGCGATACGCATTCCCCATGGGTACTGTGCCTGAACGTTGGAAAGCCTGGGGAGCTGAGTGAAATTCACGATCACATACTGCGCTGTGGCAGGAGCACCATCGACCTGCGGCACATTGAACGTCACCGACGGTCCGGTGAAGCCCGACTGCGCCACCTGGGTAGCACCCTCAAGTGTCGGCTCATCATTGAGCAATACACTGAAGCTGCCGCCCGAGCTGTTCAGTTGTTCAATCTGAATTTCTGAGATGCTGGATGGCTCTTCCAGTTCAACCACGAGCGCTAGGTTCTGAGCGAGCCCGCCGAAGGTTTCGTTTGCGTAGACGAGGCTGCCCCAGAAGCTTGCAGGGTTATCGTCGATGATTGCCCCGAGGTCACCGTCGGTCTGGGAGTTGAGCTCGGGATTATCCGGCACCAGGCGAGTGACGCTTGTGGCGACCGGGGGTATCAGCTCGGGTGTCGGTGTTGCGGAGCCTGAGGCGGACGGAGAGGGAGCCGCGCTGTCCGTGGCTTCGACGGTACTCTCCGTCGTTGCGCTTTCGTTGGCGACAGGCGGATCGAAGATGGGCCGCAATTGGGTGACAGCGAGGACGACCGCACCCACAATCACAAGAGCGAGGACGATACCCACGAGCAAGCGCGTGAAGCGGGGGTTGTTCTCGCGATCTTCATCCTCGTCGTAATCCTCGTACGGGCCGTCGTCGTCATACTGGCTACCGGCAGCGGTAGCTCCGCCCGCAGCAGCAGCGGCGGGGAAACGCGATGCCGGCCGCTGGGATGATGATCGGTCTTCCGGGCGGTCGTAATCATCTTCGGACCAGGCCGTGACTTTCGCCCGCTCGTTCCGCTCGTCAGCCGGGATAGCCCGGGGAGGGGCGCTCGGTGGCGGTGGAACACTCGCATTGCCTCCGGCGGGGCGGGATGCCGAGATGTCCTGCGGTGCAGTGCCTGGATCTGCCTGTCCGGACGCGGCGGCAGCACCCGCAGCAGCTCCGCCGGCGGCGCCGGCCGCAGACCCGCGGCCGAAACGGGGCATCCGCGCCTTCGGGAGGCGTGCCGGGCGCCGTTCCGGCTCGTGGTGATAGTCGTCGTCGTCCTC
This sequence comes from Arthrobacter sp. Soil782, assembly GCF_001428435.1. Taxonomy (GTDB): domain Bacteria; phylum Actinomycetota; class Actinomycetes; order Actinomycetales; family Micrococcaceae; genus Arthrobacter_D; species Arthrobacter_D parietis. The sequence continues at coordinate 1,034,773 of NZ_LMSO01000001.1, read as the reverse complement.
GTGGGTTTCCGGCTCCGTGGAACGGGCAACACCGAAGATCTCCGAACCGAGGGTGTCTGTGAAGAACGGTTCGATATAGGGGGCATCCTGCTGGATCACGAGGTCCAGGAGGTCAGCCGCCGGTGCGCGGTTGGTGACAAGGTAGGTGCCGGCGTCGGTGATTCCCAGATCAAGAACCTGGATATTACCGGACCGCTCACCCGTGGCGACTTCGCGGGCGCTCGTGGCAACCTGACCGGCGTTGGAAGGCGATGCCACCAGGATGCTGACCGGCCGATTGAGCACCTGGTCCACGCCATCGAGCACCAGGTCCTTCTCCGCAGAGGCGAGGACGTAAGCGGTGACCTTGTACCGGCCGCCCAGTACTGAGCCGACGTCTACTGCTTCTGGCACGTGTTCCTCCCGGATGTGGATACTTTGTACCAATGCTACCGGCCACTTCCGGGCAGATAGTGCGCACGCGCGGGGCCACCGCTTACCGGCGTGCGAAGCGGGATAGGAGCGGAGCGAGGAAGTCGCTCAGTTCGGTAATCCGCAGGACTTTCAGCATGCCGATGTAGACCGCTGCCATCAGAGGTCCGGCAACCAGCAGAACGACGACGGCGCTTCCCACCGATTGCCACACGAAGCCGTCCGGCTGGTATGCACCAAAAAACCACAACAGCCCGGCGCCGAAAGCCGCTGCGATGAGGCCCGCAACGGTCAGCCGGACGTGCACGTCGTAAATATGCCCAGCTCCGTATCCGCCGATTTTCCGGACCAGAAAGACATGACTGACGACGACGGCCACAATATTGCCGAGGGTGAAGCTGAGAGCCAGCATGGGAACGATGAGAGCCGGCTCGAACAGGCTGGCGGTGAGGGCCAGTGCAACCCCCGTGACCGAGAGGATGAGCTGGATTTTCAGCGGAGTGATAGCGTCTTCAGCCGCGTAGAAGACCCGGTTGAGGAAAAAATTGGCGCTGAGGAAGGGCGCGCCGACCGCCAGCAGCGTGATGATCAGCGCGTTGAGTGCGCCGCCGGCACGGATACCACCGGAGAAAACCATGCCAAGCGGCGCGGCCAGGGCCAGTAGCGCTGCTGCACCGAAAACAGTGGCCACGCCGATGGTCCGCATGCCCAGGGACAGTGTTTCCTTGGTGGTTTCCACATCACCCTGCGAGTGCGCAGCCGCGAGCCGATTGAACATGACGGTTGCCAGCGATAGCGCAATCACGGAGTGCGGCAGAACGTAGACCAGCGACCCGATGTCCAGGTTGGTCAGACCGGCGATGTAGACGTCGTCCGGCAGGTCGGTTCGAGCTTCGGTGGCGATCGTGGCCACCCACTGGTTGATCATGTAGAGACCGTTGCCGATCAGCATGGTCACGATCGTTATGGAAGCCAGCCGTCCTGTCTTGCCGAGCCCGACGCCGCGCCACCCGAACCTGGGACGAAGGCCGAGGTGCAACCGGCGCAGCGGGACGATGAGGACCACCGCCTGGATGACGATGCCGAGGGTGGTGCCGCCGGCTAGCAGCAACGTATGGGTGGGAGTCCACGTATCGGGGGTATGGCCAGTGGTCCGTTCGGCGCCCAGCATCACGATGAAGGCAATAAGGAAACCGATCGAGACGATGTTATTGACCACTGGAGCCCACATGTACGGGCCAAAGGAGCCGTTGGCGTTAAGCACCTGGCCAATGATCGAGTAAAGCCCGTAGAAGAAGATCTGTGGCAGGCACCAATAGGCAAAGACGGTAGTGAGGGCCAGCGCGTCACCGGACACGTTGGTCAACAGGTCCGCCAGGAATGGCGCAGCGAGCGTAATCAGCAGCGTAAGAATGAACAGGACGATGACCGAGAGCGTCATCAGTCGGCTCACGAAGTCCGAACCGCGGTCCTCCTGCTGGCTTGCCCGGATGATCTGCGGCACGAGCACGGCATTGAACACGCCGCCGGCAACCATCAGGAAGATGTAGGTCGGCAAATTGTTGGCTGCAGGAAACAGGTCGGACACCGCGCCGGCCGTGCCGATCGCCGTGGCGAGAAGAGCGACACGGACGAGGCCGAGGATACGCGAAACGAGGGTGCCCGCAGCCATGATTGCGCTGGAGCGTGCTGTTGTATCAGTGGGCGGAACGTTGCCCGCGGGAGTGGGACGGCGGCTGGGCACCACGCCCGCATCCTGGACCGGTATTGAGGCGGTGTTGGTATCAGACATCGTGACTTATCGTCTCACCATTGGCGGCCGATTCCGGTAACCCGCGGTCCTCGCAGCAAGCCCGTAATCGCCACGGTATGACGGACACCGGCTCAGAGGTACTGCGGCAGGACCTCTCGGGCGAGGTCGGCGATACGCCGCTCGTTAGGGAAGGAGAGCTTGCGGCCGAGGTCTGCGAGCGGAACCCATGCCACGTCGACGGCCTCGTGATCGGGATCATTCTCGATGGTCAGATGCCCGCCCGTAGAGATAAGGAGAAAGTGGTGGACCGTCTTGTGGACGCGGTGACCGCTGACAGTGAACCAGTAGTCAATACTGCCGAGCGCTGCGAGGACGCGGCCGCAGATGCCGGTTTCCTCCTCGATCTCCCTTACTGCTGCCTGTTCGTTGTTTTCCTGGTTCTCCGGATGTCCCTTGGGCAAACACCACTCAAGCCGTCCACCGCGGTTCAGCCTCGCGATGATTGCTACGTTGAGCAGGTCCGTAGAGGTGTCGACGACGATTCCGCCGGCCGACACTTCCTCCACCGTGGGGAGGGACTGATGAATTAGAGGCGCGCCTGTTCGGCCCATTGACGCTGTCAATGGGGTGCGCTTTGGTGCGCTCGGAACGGGACGGTCCATGATCCCACTCTAACTACCTTTGCTGGGGGATGATGACCGCGCGGGCGGCTCCCCGCCAGCATGCAGGACGGTCGGCGTGTTGCCGTGCCGATGGTTCCACCGGCGACCCTTTAGCGCGTGCCCCGTTCCCGTAATGGTGTTTGGGCTGATCTCTGGCACGCTTAAAGGACTATGGTGCACCTGTTGGAAGATTCCCCGTTGACCGCCCCCCTTCCGGCGGTGGTTACTGAGCTAGGACGGCTGTTCGCTGATGCCGGCCACGAACTTTCGCTGGTGGGCGGGCCGGTCCGCGACCTTTTCCTCGGTAGGTCCTCGCCGGACCTCGATTTCACCACGGACGCTGACCCGGACCAGATCATCGCGGTCATCCGGCGGTGGTCGGATTCCTTTTGGGAGATTGGCCGGGAGTTCGGAACCATCGGGCTGCGCAAGGCGTCCTTCACCATCGAAGTCACTACCTACCGCGCCGAGGCGTATGAGCCGTCGTCCCGCAAGCCCGTGGTTGCCTTCGGCACGAAGCTGGAGGATGACCTCCTCCGCCGGGACTTCACCATCAACGCCATGGCCCTTCGCCTTCCCTCACTGGAACTGGTGGACCCGTACGGTGGCGTAAAGGACCTCCACGCGGGCCTGCTGCGCACTCCGGGCGCGCCGTCGTCGTCGTTCTCCGATGATCCGCTCCGCATGATGCGCGCGGCGCGGTTCGCTTCCCAACTGGGAGTGGAGGTTGCGCCGGAGGTGCGGGATGCGATGACCGCGATGGCCGAGCGCATCACCATCATTTCCGCAGAGCGCGTCCGGGATGAGCTGATCAAGCTCATCAACGGCGCCCACCCCCGGCGGGGCGTCGATCTCATGGTTTCCACCGGGTTGGCCGACCATGTGCTGCCAGAGGTGCCTGCGCTGCGCCTCGAGATGGACGAGCACCACCGGCACAAGGACGTCTACCAGCACTCACTGACCGTGCTTGAGCAGGCATGCGCACTGGAAACCGATGACGACGGCGCGGTGCCGGCTCCGGACTTTGCCCTGCGGTTCGCTGCCCTGATGCACGACGTCGGGAAACCGGCAACCCGGCGATTCGAATCAACCGGCGCGGTGAGTTTCCGTCACCACGATGTTGTCGGAGCAAAGCTGACGGCCAAGCGGATGAAGACGCTCCGTTTCGACAATGACACGATCAAGGCGGTGGCGCGCCTCGTGGAGCTGCACATGCGCTTCTACGGCTACGGCGAGGCGGGCTGGACGGATTCCGCCGTGCGCCGTTACGTGAGCGACGCCGGGCTGCAGCTTGAACGGCTGCACCGGCTGACGCGGTCGGACGTGACAACGCGCAACCGCCGGAAGGCAGAGCGCCTCGCTTTTGCTTACGACGACCTCGAGAACCGCATCGCTGCGCTCGCCGAGCAGGAAGAGCTCGCATCGATACGGCCGGATCTGGACGGAGAAGACATCATGAAGCTGCTGGGCATTCGGCCGGGGCCGGTTGTGGGGCGGGCCTACCGCTTTCTTTTGGAGGAACGCATGGAACATGGTCCGCATACCCGTGAGGCTGCCGAGTCCAAGTTGCGCTTCTGGTGGGCCGACCAGCCCGAAGCAGGAGATGAATCATGAGCCAGTCCGGAGCAGCTGCCGCTGATCTGACCGCGGCGGGCACACCGCTGCCTAACCTTTGGCTATTGCGCCACGGTGAGACGGAGTGGTCCCGCGACGGCAACTACACCGGCCTCACTGACCTTGCGCTGACTTCGGCCGGCGAGCAGCAGGCACGGGACGCTGCGAGCCGGTTGGCCGGCGTCGAGTTTGACCTGGTCTTCACGTCTCCGCTTCAGCGTGCGCGACGCACGGCTGAGCTGGCCGGTTTTGGTGGCGCCGAGGTGCTCCCGTATGCCCACGAGTGGGACTACGGCGACAATGAAGGCCGTAACAGCGCGCTGGTCCGCAAGGAGAATCCGGATTACCTCATCTGGAAGGACGGCGTCCCAAACGGAGAAACCATTGCCCAGGTCGCAGCACGCGCTGACCGGATCATCTCGAGGGTTCAGGCCGGTTGCGGCACACCGGCGGACCAGGATCCGCAGGCGCAACCGGTGCGTAACGCCCTCCTGGTTGCTCACGGCCACTTCCTCCGGGTGCTTACCGCGCGCTGGCTGGAGTTCGAACCCGTCGAGGGGCGGCGCTTCATCCTTGGTACGGCCGCGGTGTGTGCGCTCGGCTGGGACAAGCGCACTCCCGCCATCCTGCGCTGGAACGTCTAACTTCCCGGTGCCCGCCTACTCCGTCGGCCATACGTGATGCTCCGCAGTAGCCACTCTGCCGGGCCAATCCTTATACGTGCGAGGAGAAGGCGGCTGAGGATCAGTTGGGCTGCAAAGATGACGACGGCGATTCCCGCCACCGCGCTGGCCGGCAGTCCGTCGGAGAGCCGCAGCCCGTAGGCGGTGAAAACGAGCGCCATGATCACCGACTGCAGGAGGTAGTTGGTGAGCGCCATGCGTCCCGCGGGTGCAAGCAGTCCGCAGAGGCGTGCTCCGGCCGCCGTGCGGAAAAGCAGCAGGAGGAGACTCACGTAGCCGGCTGTCTGCAGAGGCGCGGTGAGAGTTGAGATGCCGAAGGCCAGCACACTGAACCGGTCGCCGCTCCCATAGGTGGTCAGGTAGGCCTGGAAAACTCCGGCGGCGAGGCCGACGGGAAGGCAGGTTGCCGCCGTCGTCGTCAGCATGCGGGTGGAGAGCGGCCGTTCGAAAAGGCGCGCCCGGGCGGCCGCGAGCCCAATGTAGAACATTCCGAGCGAGAGCGGACCCTGAACGAAGACCACACCGGCAACGTTCTCCAGGAAGTTGTCCGCGTTGGCTGAGAAGGCCGAGCTTGGGCTCTGGGTAAGCGCGCCTGGATCCACTGCAATATCGGCGGAAGGAGCACCCGCTCCGGCGCCGGCAATGAATAGGCCCACAGCCAGGATGAGCGAACCGATCCCTCCAATCAGCGCACTGCCCGTGATGACGGCCGTGGACGTGCGCAGTGAGTGCGTCGCGAGCAGAATCAGGCCCATCAGCGCATACGTCAGGAGGATGTCCCCAAAAAACAGGACGAGACCGTGCAGCAAGCCGAGGACAAACAACGCAGCAAGGCGGCGCTGCATGCGTTGTACCGGGGATGCGGTTGCTGCAATGGCCGCCCGCCACTGCAGATCAAAGCTGTAGCCGAACAGGAAGGAGAAGAGTAGGTAGAACTTTGCTTCGAAGAGAGCTGCAACCGTGAACCGCACTGCGAGGTCGGCTGCCGACCGGTGATTCGGGCTGATTTCGGCGGCAAGGGTGAACGGGTCGGCGAAGTACCAGATATTGACCATGAGGATGCCGCCGAGCGCAAAGCTGCGCAGCGCATCAACCTCGCGGAGCCGTGCAGATCCCATCCGCCTACCTCTCCTCGAATCCCTGGTCAGCCTAACGCTGCCTGGCGGGCTAATGCGCTGCTGCTGTCCCGGGTATTCCCGGTCTGGAAAAATATTTGGGATTTCTCGCAAAAGAGCTAGGCGAAGGCGCTTCGTTTGAGGTAGCTTTGAGAAGTGCCATTGGGAGAACCCAATCTTCCTTTGTTTTTGCACTTTTCACGTAAGCGCTAGTTAGAAATGGAGGTGGGATTCGGTGATTAATCTTCTCGGCGGCATGATGGCCGCGCGAACCCGCCCAGCCTCCGCCATCGCTGCGCATTAACTTCCTGCTGAAAACGGCACTTCTCTCCTAATTTTCTTCTGCGGAGAAGTTTCCCTTTTTCCTTTGTGTGCGTCAGGCGGAACCCGCCTCGCTTTTTCGTGCCTTTCTCACGAATTCCGGGCTCATCGCAGCCCTCTTCTCTTCCCGCACCACAATTTCAGGAGATATCCATGCCTGTTTCAGCCCCTGTTTCCACCGAACGCACCACGACCCAGGTCGATGTACAGCAGCGTTCACACGGGGAATTCATCATGTCCGGCAATCTCACCCGCCTCGACAACCCGGTTCGTGAACCCGACACGCAACCTGTCGATCTATCAGCGGTGATGCCTGACTTTACCCAGCGAGAGGAGGTGTACGTCATGATCAAGAAACTCCGGGAAAGTGTTTTCTTCTGGAAGCGAATACAGGAATCGTCGGTCGATAACGCCTGGGAAAACGCCCAGTCCTTTGCCCTGCCGCAGCATCACCTGTTCATCAAATAACAGGTGCGTCCATGCGGCGTGTGTGCCGCGCCCTGTCGATCCGCGAAGGAGAAACTGATGCAAGTCGTCGGTGCCACCACCAGAGAAGCCCGCGCTTCCCAGCGCGGGCTTCCGCCTTAACGGACCACTCCGGCTCCACGAGGCGCTTCCGCGGAATGTAGTGACTGTTGTCCGCGTTATATGGTCACTAGTGGCCAGCGGTCAAGCGCTGGCACAAGAACACAATCCGGACGGCGAAGGGAGGGGTCGTGACACCCGTGAAGCGCGTGGCGATGCTGTCGCTTCACACATCGCCCTTCGATCAGCCCGGCGGCGGCGACGCCGGCGGTATGAATGTCTATGTACGCTCAGTGGCGCTGGAGCTCGCCAAGGTCGGTATCGACGTCGAAATTTTCACCCGCGCAGCAGCGGACGGGCAACCGCACATTGAGGAACTGGGCCCGGGTGTCCTGGTCCGCCACCTTATTGCCGGACCCACGCGCCAGGTTCCAAAAGAAGTACTTCCCCAACTCTCCGATGACCTGGCCGACGCCATCGCCGACGCCACCGATCTGCTGGCAGACGGACACTTCGATGTCATCCACTCCCACTACTGGGTCTCCGGCATTGTGGGCTTGACCGTCGCGAAATCCCTGAACCTGCCGTTGGTCCACTCGATGCACACCATGGCGAGGGTGAAGAACCTCCGGCTGCATGCCGGAGGAATAAGGGAACCTGAATCGCGGATTTCCGGCGAGCAGACCATCGTCAACGACGCCGATCGCCTCATCGCCAACACAAGTACCGAGGCTGCGGAATTGGAATCCCTTTATGGGGCGGCCGCCGAGAAGGTCGACATTGTCGCCCCCGGTGTGGATCTCGACATCTTCAATGCGCTTGACCGGCCCGCGTCACGCGCAGGGCTTTCGTTCGCTGCCGAGACGTTCCACGTGGTCTTCGCCGGCCGGATCCAGAAGCTGAAGGGTCCCCACCTGCTGGTTGAAGCTGCCGCTGACCTGCTGGAGCGGCGTCCCGATATCCCGCTCCAGGTCAGCATCATCGGCTCTGGCAGCGGACCTGAAGCCCTGGAACTTCGGCCCCTGATCAATCGGCTCGGACTACAGGACGTGGTCCGGCTCTATCCGCCCGTTTTGCCCGGTCAGCTTGCGCACTGGTTCCGGGCGGCCGACGTCGTTGCGATGCCTTCCTACAGCGAATCATTCGGTCTGGTGGCGCTTGAAGCGCAGGCCTGCGGCACACCGGTTCTGGCAGCGAATGTCGGCGGACTGCCGCAGGCGATCAGTGCCGGGCGAACCGGTGTTCTGGTTGACGGGCATGGTGCCGCGTTATGGTCAGCGGCGCTGGAGGTCCTTCACGACGACGGCGCAATGCGCCGCACGCTCGGCACCAATGCTGCGGTGCACGCGCTGGCCTTCGGCTGGCAGCGGACCGCACTGTTCACGGCGCAGAGCTACCGGACGGCCGTCGAACAATACGAGGGTGCGCCCGCACTGTAGCCGCAGCACATCAGCCAGTTCCCCCGGACAGTGTGCCTAGGATGGACGGGTGAATGCAGCCGCCGAACTTGCCAGCTATCTCGACTCAGTAGGTATCACCGGGAAGGTTGCCACACCGCGGCAGGACAACCTGCGGCACATGCAGCTGTTCCTTGATGGAAACGAGCACCTCGAATTCGGCGTGCGGCTTACCCGCACGTGGACCCTCGATGAGGTGTTCGACCTGATGCACGAGAGCGTCGGCACCAGCGCCGACCGGGATCACCTCGAGGGTCAGGACACCATCGACGCGCACAAGTGCGTCGCAGCACTCGACCGGTTCGCGGACCGGTTTGGCGTGGCCGTCCGCTCGGGCAGCCGGATTCTGTTCGCGACCGGCCACCCCGCAGGGTTGCTGCCCGTTCACGCTGCGCTCGCCGCTGCAGCTGAACGGGGCGGCGCAACCGTCGTCCAGGTCCCCGAGGGCCAGCCCTTCCGTGACGGTGACATCCGGCAGCTGTTCGGTGTCCTGGCATGGCATCAGTACGGCGGCCTCGTCCACACCCACTATCCGGAGCCGATGCGGCTCAGCCTTGAGCTTCTCGCATCCCAGGACGCACCCGCGCCCGAGCTGGTCGTGGCCGATCATGGTTGGGCAGGGCATGCCGCATCAGTTGGCATCCCGACTCTCGGCTTCGCCGACTGCAATGATCCTGGCTTGTTTGTCTCCGAGGCTGAGGGGCAGTTGGAGGTTGCGGTGCCGCTGGATGACAATCTGTGCCCACGTCTGTATGAGCCGATGACCAGCTACGTCCTGGAGCGCGCAGGACTCGCCTGAAGCCCCTCTTCAACGGCGCGCTCACGCCTGGACGCGCTGGTAGATTGGATGCAGTTCACACCCGAGCCGCCCACAGTCCAGCCAGCACCCCGGAGGGATTTCAGACGATGACGTCTATCCACGCCCCTGTGTCCGATCTCGACATTGCCCGAGCGGCCCGTATCCGTCCTATCGAGGAGATCGCAGCAGCGGCGGGTATTCCTGCTGAAGCGCTGGAACTGCACGGGCGGTACAAGGCAAAGATCGACGTCGCGCAGTTGCCTCGCGTCCACGGGAGGGCGCCGGGGAAAGTGGTTCTGGTCAGCGCCATGAGTCCAACTCCCGCGGGTGAAGGAAAGTCCACCTTGACGGTAGGGCTTGCGGATTCGCTGGTGCGGGCCGGCCAGAGCGTGATGGTTGCGCTGCGCGAGCCCTCGCTTGGCCCGGTCATGGGCATGAAGGGCGGAGCCACCGGCGGCGGGTATTCGCAGGTGCTGCCGATGGAGGACATCAACCTTCACTTCACCGGTGATTTCCACGCGATCACCAGTGCAAACAACACGTTGATGGCCTTGGTGGACAACTCCATCTACCAGGGCAACCCGCTCAACATCGATCCGCGAAGGATCACTTTCAAGCGCGTGCTCGACGTCAATGACCGCAGCTTGCGGGACGTTGTGATCGGACTGGGCGGGCCCACGCAGGGAGTTCCGCGCCAGGACGGTTTCGACATCACAGTGGCGTCCGAAGTCATGGCCGCTTTCTGCCTGGCCACCGATCTCGCAGACCTTCGGCAGCGGCTCGCGCGCATGACCATCGGGTACACCTATGACAGGAAGCCTGTCACCGTTGCGGACCTCGGCGTTGAGGGAGCGCTAACACTGCTGCTGAGGGACGCCGTGAAACCAAATCTCGTGCAGACGATTGCCGGCACGCCGGCGCTGGTCCATGGTGGGCCTTTTGCCAACATCGCGCACGGCTGCAACTCGGTCATCGCCACCCAGACAGCGCAACACCTTTCCGACATCGTGGTAACCGAGGCCGGGTTCGGCGCAGATCTGGGTGCCGAGAAGTTCATGGATATCAAGGCGCGGGCAGCGGATGTGGCGCCTGACGCCGTCGTACTGGTTGCGACCATCCGTGCCTTGAAGATGCACGGTGGTGTGGCGAAGGACGATCTGCGGGAGCCGGATGTCGACGCGGTGAAGCGCGGAGTCGTGAACCTTCGGCGCCACGTAGCGAACGTGCGGAAGTTCGGCATCACACCCGTGGTGGCGGTCAACAAATTCGCTACTGATACGGATGAGGAACTCGAGTGGCTGTTGTCGTGGTGTGCTGCGGAGGGCATCAGCGCGGCCGTGGCGGATATCTGGGGTGAGGGCGGCGGTGGACCGGGCGGTGACGATCTCGCCGGGAAAGTCCTGGCGGCGCTTGAAGCGCCTCGCTCCTTCCGGCACCTGTACCCACTGGAACTCCCTGTAGAGGAGAAGATCCGCACGATTGCGCAGGAAATTTACGGAGCGTGCGACGTCGATTTCTCTGCGGCTGCCCTGCGCCGGCTCAAGGAGATCCAGGCAAATGGATGGGATCAGCTTCCGGTGTGCATGGCAAAGACGCAGTACTCGTTTTCCGACGACGCCACCCGGCTCGGCGCTCCCGAGGGTTTCACCCTCCATGTACGGGATCTGATCCCGAAGACCGGCGCGGGCTTCATTGTCGCCCTCACCGGAGCGGTAATGACTATGCCCGGCCTGCCGAAGGAGCCAGGCGCCCTGCGCATGAACGTGGACGACGACGGCGACGCGGTAGGACTGTTCTGAGTACCGTCCAGCGACACAAACGAGAGGACCGTGGGTGAAGGCGCTTTATAAATCAGGTGCAGGGGCTGGTTTTGAGTTCGTGGATCGGCCGGAGCCGGTGCCTGGTGTGGGTGAGGTGAAGATCCGGGTGTTGACCACGGGTATTTGCGGGACGGATCTGCATATTGAGTCGTGGGATGCGTGGGCGGCGGGGATTATTGAGGCGCCGCTGATTCCCGGGCACGAGTTCTACGGTGAGGTGGTGGAACTCGGTGAGGGTGTGTGTGAGGTCCGGGTGGGGGACCGGGTGTCCGGTGAGGGGCATATTGTGTGTGGTATTTGCCGTAATTGCCGTGCTGGGCGCCGTCAGATGTGTATCCGGACGGTCAGTGTGGGCGTGCAGCGGGATGGTGCGTTTGCTGAGTTCGTGGTGATTCCGGAGACGAATGTGTGGGTTCACCATGATGCTGTGTCCCCGGAGTTGGGTGCGGTGTTCGATCCCTTTGGTAACGCGGTTCATACGGCGTTGAGTTTCCCGTTGGTGGGTGAGGATGTGTTGATCACGGGGGCTGGTCCGATTGGTTTGATGGCGATCGCTGTTGCCCGTCATGCCGGTGCACGCAACATCGCGATCACGGATGTGTCCGAGCCGCGGTTGGATCTTGCCCGGTCGATCGGCGTGGATTTGGCGGTGGATGTGAGCCGGATGCGGATCATCGAGGCGCAGCGTGAGCTGCATATGGTGGAGGGTTTTGATATTGGTCTGGAGATGTCCGGGCACCCCACGGCGTTGCCGGAGATGATCGAGAACATGAACCACGGCGGGCGGATCGCGATGCTGGGCTTGCCGTCCCAGGACATCACGATCGACTGGGGGAAGGTGGTCACGCACATGCTCACGTTGAAGGGTGTGTATGGGCGGGAGATGTTCGAGACGTGGTACGCGATGAGTGCGATGCTGCAGTCCAATGACCGGTTGCGTGATGCGGTGGCGAGTGTGGTCACTGACGTTTTGCCGGCCTCTGATTGGCAGGAAGGTTTCAGCATTGCCCGTGATGGGCGCAGCGGCAAAGTAGTGCTTGACTGGTCGGCGATTTAGAGGAGTTTGCGGATGTTTGTTTCAGTGCGGGATCAGCTGCAGTCGGAGCTGCAGGAAATCCGGGATGCGGGTTTGTATAAGCGTGAGCGGACGATTTCGTCGCCGCAGTCCAATAGGATCCGCGCGGCGTTGGGCAGCGCGGAGGGGGCGCAGGTGTTGAACTTCTGCGCCAACAATTATCTTGGTCTGGCGGATCATCCGGCGATTATCGAGGCGGCGAAGGGTGCGTTGGATGATCGCGGGTTCGGGATGGCGTCGGTGCGTTTTATCTGCGGGACGCAGGATCTGCATCTCGAGCTGGAGCGTCGCGTGTCGGCGTTTTTGGGCACTGAGGACACCATCTTGTTCTCGTCGTGTTTCGATGCCAACGGCGGGGTGTTTGAATCCCTGTTGAACGCTGAGGATGCTGTCATTTCGGATGCGTTGAACCATGCCTCGATCATTGACGGGATTCGGCTCAGTAAGGCGCAGCGGTACCGGTACGCGAACCGGGATATGGCGGATCTTGAGGCGAAGCTGCAGGAGTCTTCCGGTGCGCGCCGTCGGTTGGTGGTCACTGACGGGGTTTTCTCGATGGATGGGTACCTGGCTCCGTTGCAGGAGATCTGCGACTTGGCTGAGCGGTATGACGCGATGGTGATGGTGGATGATTCGCATGCGGTGGGTTTCATGGGGCCAACGGGGGCGGGAACACCGGAGCATGCTGGTGTGTCTGACCGGGTGGATCTGTATACCGGGACGTTCGGTAAGGCGTTGGGTGGTGCCTCGGGTGGGTACGTGTCCGGGCGGGCGGAGATCGTCGAGTTGTTGCGGCAGCGTGCCCGGCCGTATCTGTTCTCGAACTCGCTGGCCCCCTCGATTGTCGCGGCAACCCTGACGGCCCTGGACCTGGTCCAGAACAGTGCGGATCTTCGTGCACGGTTGGGTGAGAACGCGGCCCTGTTCCGGTCTCGGATGAGCGAGGAAGGATTTGAGCTGCTCGCCGGTGAGCATGCCATCATCCCGGTTATGTTCGGTGATGCCGCGCTGGCGTCGAGAGTGGCGGACAGCATGCTCGAACACGGGGTCTACGTGATCGCGTTCAGCTACCCGGTTGTCCCCAAGGGTGCAGCACGTATCCGCGTGCAACTTTCCGCAGCGCACAGCGCCGAAGACGTAGAAGCATGCGTCACCGCCTTCATCGCCGCACGGGACGCCACGGCGTAGTTCCTGCCTTCCCCCTGAAGTAGGTCTGACGGCTTCGAGAGCAGTCAGACCTCGTCCATCCGGATGCGCAACTGCTTCAGTCCGTCCCTGATCCTTGACTTGACGGTTGCAGGCGCGCAGAGGTGTACCGCTACTTCGCGGTAGGTCATGTGGTATTGCCCGCCCCGGTGCCGTGGCTGCGAACACAAAAGCGATTGCAATGCCGACGTAGCTACCGATCATGTTGGCCCGGTGAGCAACGATGTTGCGGCGGATGGCCGAGACGCGCCTCGAGCTGATCTCGGGTCTCCGGTCAGTCGTCAACATCATCCTCCGGGAAATGGAGACAATGGGACTTACGGTGAGCGCCGACGTCGTACTTGGGTATGCACGAGCGGCCGATCAGGTGGCACAGCAGGATCTGGGCACAGTCCTCGACACACAGTCCCGGGATCAGGCAGTGCTCGCGGTGGCAGTGGGTGTCCGCGCATGCAGCCGACTGCTCCTTGGCCTAGTGGGGATGGCGCAGGCGTCGCACGGCATCCGCCGACTGGGTGGAACACGTTCCGCGTGAGGCCTGCAGGCCCGTTTCTTCAGGACAGTGGCAGGGCCACCGAGCATACGAGGGATACCGCGAGGATCACCAGGGTTGAAATCAAACCGAGCAGCACCGGGCGCTTGCCCACGCGCAGCAGGCTTTTCAGGTGGACTCCCAGTCCCAGGGCGAACATCGCCGCTGACAGCAGCAGCGTCTGCAGGATCTGTGCCAGTTCCAGGACCCCCTGCGGGAGGAGATCAGAGGTGCGCAACAGCATCGCTCCGACAAACCCCACAATAAAAAACGGGACCACTGGAGGCATCTTGCCGCCTTTAGTCGGTTCGGCACGGCGCATGCGCAGGGCTATTCCGGCGGTGATCGGCGCCAGGGTGAGGACACGGGCGAGTTTCACCGTGACGGCGACAGCAAGAGCAGAGCTACCCACCGATCCGCCCGCGGCAACAACCTGTGCCACTTCATGGGTCGATGCCCCGATCCACACGCCGAGAGTCTTCTCCGGCATTCCCAACAGCCCGCCCAGGAAGGGGACCGTGGGGATCATCAGGGTCCCAAAGAGCACTACCAGTCCGATGGCGGTCGCAACTTCCGTCTTCTTGGCGCCGGCCGCGGTCTCCGTGGCTGCAACCGCTGCCGCACCGCAGATGGAGAACCCTGAAGCGATGAGAAGTCGCTGGGCAAAGCTGATGCCCAGGAGCTTTCCGATCCACAGTGTGGCAGCGAAGGTCACACCCACTGACAGAAAAACAAGGAGGAGCACACCCGGGCCCAGCCCAAGAACTGCTGAGAGTGAGAGTTGAAGTCCGAGCAGTACGATGCCCGCCCGCAACAGGGTTTTGGATGAAACACCGATCCCCTTGAAGAACAGGGATGGCACCGGCAATAGGTTCCCCCAGGCCGCTCCAAGGAGGATGGCGATCAAGAGCGGGCTGGTTCCCGGGAGTAGACCGCTCAGCAGCCAGGAAATCGCAGCGCCGGCGAGACACACCGCCAGACCGGGAAGGCTATTGCTCATGACAACAATCTCTCATGCAATGTGGTCGCTAGGCGGCGTGCCCCTTCCTCACAACAAAACGCCCCCGGTAGGACCGGGGGCGTTTCATCAGAGGGAACTGCTCTAGCGCTCGACCTCGCCGCGGATGAAAGCTTCAACTTTGTCGCGGGCGATGTCGTCGTTGTACTGCTCCGGCGGCGACTTCATGAAGTAGCTCGACGCCGAGAGGATCGGTCCGCCGACGCCGCGGTCTGCGGCAATCTTCGCGGCGCGGATGGCGTCGATGATCACACCGGCAGAGTTTGGGGAATCCCACACCTCGAGCTTGTACTCAAGGGAAACCGGTGCATCGCCGAAGTTGCGGCCTTCGAGACGCACAAACGCCCATTTGCGGTCATCGAGCCAGGCGACGTAATCCGACGGTCCAATGTGGACGTCGTCGGCGTGCAGTTCGGCCTCTACGTTTGAGGTGACAGCCTGGGTCTTGGAAATCTTTTTTGACTCAAGGCGGTCCCGCTCGAGCATGTTCTTGAAGTCCATGTTGCCGCCGACGTTGAGCTGGTACGTGCGGTCCAGCGTGACTCCGCGGTCTTCGAACAGCTTGGCCATCACGCGGTGGGTGATCGTTGCGCCGATCTGGCTCTTGATGTCGTCACCCACAATCGGCACACCCGCTGCAGTGAACTTGTCAGCCCACTCCTTGGTGCCTGCGATGAAAACGGGAAGTGCGTTGACAAAAGCGACGCCCGCATCGATTGCGCACTGGGCATAGAACTTCGCTGCTGCTTCGGAGCCGACTGGCAGGTAGCAGACCATTACGTCGACCTGTGATGCCTTGAGCTCAGCGACGACGTCAATCGGCTCCGCATCGGATTCGACGATGGTCTCGCGGTAATACTTGCCCAGGCCATCGAGGGTGTGCCCGCGCTGGACCTTCACTCCGGTGGGCGGCACGTCCGCGATCTTGATGGTGTTGTTCTCGCTGGCGCCGATGGCGTCGGCGAGGTCCAGGCCGACCTTCTTGCCATCGACGTCGAACGCGGTGACAAACTGAACGTCATTGACGTGGTACTTGCCGAACTCCACATGCATCAGGCCAGGGATGGTCGCCGTAGCGTCTGCATCCTTGTAGTACTGCACGCCCTGCACCAGGGATGCTGCACAGTTGCCAACACCGACGATTGCTACCCGAATGGGGTTAGTTCCCACTGTTCTCCTCTTTACGCGCACTTATAACCGCCCGGACCGAGGTCTTTGTTTGCCTTTGCCTCCGGCGAAATCCACAGCTTACCCAGTCTACTTGTTATTGCGAACGCCCGTCGTTGCCCGCTCATTCCCTCAAGTTCTCCGGAGTGCGGAATTACAGGTGGGTTTCTACGAAGAGGGCGCCATTGTCCTGCCCGTTGGCTAGGCTTTCGAGACATGGAGCAAGAGCAGGGTCAGCGCCGCCCCGCAAGCATCTCCGTGCCTACGCGCGGGGACCCCTTGCTCAGGCATGCCGCGGAAGTCGCCGGCGGACCACTTGGGAGGCACGCTGCACCGGGCAGGGTGCGGCCGGCCGTCTTCACCGTCGGGCGGGTCCTGATCCTGATGACCACAGCCGCCGCTGTCCTGGCGGTGCTGATCAAGGCTCCGTGCCGAACCGACGGATGGACACGTCCTGCGCAGTTCTACCGGGGCTGCTACACAGACTGGACCGAGGCCTTCCAGTTCCAGGGTCTCGGAAGCGGTTTGTCCCCATTCGCGGAGGGGTCCACCTTTGATGGGCCGCTGCTCGTTGGAGTGTTTGCGGGACTGGTCGCGCTACTGGTGCCGACGTCCGCGGACGGCATAGTCCAAACGCAATCCCTGATGCAGTATTTCGATGTGAACGCTGTACTGATCGCTGCCGCGTGGATTGGAACTGTTGTTACCGTGATGCGACTGGCGAGTCGCCGACCGTGGGATGCGGCGCTTGTGGCGGTGGCGCCGATCGCGATCCTGACGGCGACCTCAAGCTGGGTGCTGCTGTCCGTCCTATTAAGTGTCCTGGCTGTGTGGGCGTTTGCGCAGGAGCGCTATGTGATCTCCGGCGTCCTGCTCGGGTTCGGCGCCGGGTTCAGCATTCACGTGCTCCTGGTCCTCGCTGCCGTCATACTGTTGGCGATCCGGACCGGCCGGTTCAGGGGTGCCCTGCTGAGCGGCGGTTCGCTGATCGCCGTCTGGGTACTCACCGTTCTGCCGTTCGGGCCCGAACGCGTTCTGGCACTGCCGTGGGAATACGATCCGGCTCGCCTCGGCATTTCCTCTTCGCTGTGGGCGGGCTATGACCTGCTTGCGCAGCGGCTCGGCCTGCCGGTGCTCTCTCCGGTAGCAACAGCAACCCTGGCTTTTACCATTTTCGCGATGCTGGTTGCCCTGATATGCCTGCTGGTCCTGCGGGCACCGCGACGCCCACGCCTCCCGCAAGTGATTCTTCTGCTGCTCGGAGCACTCGTCCTGGTCCTGCCCGACTACCCTCCAGCACTCACTCTTTGGTTGCTGCCCTTCGTTGCGCTCTCGTATGTCGATTGGCGAATACTTTGTGTCTGGCAGCTTGTTGAACTACTTCACTGGTGGGCGTACTGGATGTACGTAGCCCGTGAAGCGTCGTCAGGCGTGGTGGAGAACAATATCGACTCTCCCTACTATGTCGCCGCGATCTTGGCGCGGCTACTGGCCACCGGTTACCTGGTGTATCGGGTTGCGCAACATATACTTGAACCGACATATGACCCCGCACGGCGCATTGGTATTGACGATCCGGCAGGCGGCCCCTTCGATGGCGCTCCAGACCGGCATGCGCCTGCTCCGGTACTGTTGAGCGAGTCCTCTCCAAACCTCACCATCCCCGCACCGAAAGACCCCCAGTGACAGAATCCGTCTTCCGCAGTGAGCGCCTTACGCCAGAGGCATTCGAGCTGTTGGCGTCGGCAAGCCCCGATGTCGTCATTCCGCTCGAACAGACTCCGCAGTGGGCGGACTTCGAGCGCAGTCTGGGCCGGGAACCGTACGGATTGTGGGCCTACTACGACGACGACGGCGCACCGGCTGCGATGGTGAGCTTCCTCCGGGTGCGGCGCAGGTTCCGAGAATCGCTGGTCGCGATCAACGGGCCCGTATGGTTCGCGGACCGTACCGCGGAAGCTGAACTCCGTCTTATGCACACGGTTCGGCACCAGTTCACTGATGATCCGGGCACAGACCCTCTCTATGTCCGTATGCAGGTGAAACACCCGCTGCCTCCTGCAGCCGGCCCGATCGAGCACGGCTGGTATGAGCGCGAGATCGTCGTTGACCTGACGCCGGGCGAGGATGTCATCTTCAAGTCTTTCCGGCCGAATGCCAGGAACAGTATCCGTCGTGCGGAACGGTCAGGCGTGGAGGTCCGGACCATTGAGCGGGCACGCTGGGTCGAGGTATTCAGGGCGGACCTGTACCCGATCCTGCAGGAAACAGCGGAGCGCGACGGCTTCTCCAGCTTCGGCCCCGAATACTACGAGTTGCTGCTTTCAACTCTGGGGGATCATCTTCGGCTCATGGTCGCCTACGTGGACAGCAGGGCTGTGAGTTGGTTGATCACTACCGAATACCGCGGCTACTCGGTCTACTACTTTGCGGGCAGCACACATGACGCGCGCAAGACGTTTGCGCCTTATCTGTTGCTGTGGGAAGCGTTCAAACAGCTCAAAGCTGCCGGCAATACCGCTTGCGGGCTTACCGGCATCGTGAGTGAGAACTACCCACAACTGGTCAACGTCACCACGTTCAAGCGGAACTTCTCCAAGAACGTTGTGGACCTCCCCACCACTTATGACATCCCGCTGAACCCGGGTAAGTACAAGGTGGTGGCTGGACTGCTCTCATTCCGCAGAACGGCGCCGGCCAAAGGTCGCGCGTTGCTCATGCGAGCAGCCTCGTCCGTGTCCAGGCTTCGCGCCCACCGGTCCGGAGGGAAGAGCTAGCCATGGCGGACGTCGCGATTGTCGGTGCCGGCCCCAATGGGCTGGCTGCCGGCGTCGTGATGGCACGTGCAGGCTTGAGCGTGGAGATATTTGAGGCCGAACGAGCTATCGGCGGCGGGTCACGCACCATGGAGCTGCTTGAGCCGGAACACGTGCATGACATTTGTTCGGCTGTGCATCCGATGGCGTTGGCGTCACCCTTCTTCCGGGAGTTCGGTCTCCGGGAACGGATTCCCTTCGTGGTTCCCGAGCTGTCGTACGCCAATCCGCTGGACAATGGCCGTGCCGGACTCGCGTACCGCGATCTTGGGCGTACGGCGGTCGGTCTGGACAAGGACGGACAGGCCTGGCGGCGACTGATGCGCCCGCTCGTGCAGCACATTGATGGGGTGGTCGATACCGGGCTCAACCAGTTCCTGCGGGTCCCGCGGCATCCAGTCGCGGCCGCCCTGCTCGGTTTAAGGACGCTCGAGCAGGGGACTGGCCTGTGGAACCTGCGCTTCTCGACGGAAGAGGCGGCGGCATTGTTTACCGGAGTTGCCGCACATGCCGTTGCTGCCCTGCCCACACTTGCAGCTGCCGGTGCCGGGCTCACCCTCGGAGCGTTGGCGCATGCCGTGGGATGGCCCATTCCGGTTGGCGGATCCCAGACTTTGGTCAACGCTATGGCGGATGACATCCGGGCACATGGCGGCGCTATCCACACTGCCCGTCGGATTGAATCGGTCGGCGAGTTCGACGGCGCCAAGGCAGTCCTGCTCGATGTCTCTCCCGGTGCTGTTGGCGGTCTGGCAGGCGATCGCCTCCCGCAGGGCTACGTTTCCATGCTGGACCGGTTCCGCTTCGGGGACGGCGCCTGCAAGGTTGACTTCATCCTCTCGGGGCCGGTGCCGTGGGCAAACGAGGAAGTACGAGGGGCCGGCACAGTTCATGCGGGCGGAACCCGGGCTGAAGTGGCGGCGTCGGAAGCCGACGTGGCCGCCGGACGCCATCCGGAAAAACCGTACGTGCTGGTTTCGCAGCCTTCCCTGTTCGACTCTTCCCGCGCACCCCACGGACGGCAGGTTCTGTGGACTTACTGCCACGTGCCCAACGGTTCCACGCGGGACATGACGGAGGCCATTGTCCGGCAGATCGAACGTTTCGCGCCCGGCTTCCGTGACGTCGTCGTGCGTTCACACGTCATGACTGCAGCTGACCTTGAGCAGTACAACGCCAATTACGTGGGCGGTGACTTCAGCGGTGGCGCGGTGACCATCCCTCAGCTGCTGGCGCGTCCCTCATTCGGGCCGCACCCTTGGCGGATGCCGAGGAAGGGCCTCTATCTGTGCTCAGCATCGACCCCACCCGGCCCGGGCGTGCACGGGATGGGCGGTTATCACGCGGCGAAACTTGCACTCAAGGACGTGTTCGGGCTGCCGGTGCCGCAATTGGGAAGGTCATCGTGAGCGCACTCCTTTGCTGATCGATTTCAGCGAAGAGTAAGCTTGATCACGATCGCATAACTGAAAAGCGCAGTAATAAAACGCCCTCGACCCGCAGCGGGAGAGTCCTGCCGTTGACCTACAGCCGGCAGGCGCCGTAGGAGCAAACCCTCCCCAGGAATCTCTCAGGCCCAGCACCGCAGCGGAAAGGCAACTCTGGAAAGTAGCGCAGCTGAAGACAGGTTGTGCTCACCGACGGTGCAAGGTGAACCCTGTGTTCACGGAATCTCTCAGGTCCAATACAGAGCGGGGAGGAACCCATCCACCTGTCCGCGCGCCCTGCACGCACACTGATTCACGGAGTTCCTCATGACGCACCAGACGGAATCAACTTTCTCCGACCGCCACATCGGTCCCCGCTCGGACGACGCCGAGCAGATGCTCAAGGTCCTGGGCTACCCCAGCCTGGACAAACTCGTCGATGTTGCGGTGCCGGCGAGCATCCGTATCAACGAGGGCCTGGACATTCCGTCTGCGCTGAGCGAGTCGGAGGTCCTGGCGGAACTGCGCAGCATTGCCGCGAAGAACAGGACCGCCGTGCAGATGATCGGTCAGGGCTACTACGACACGGTCACCCCTCCTGTCATCCGCCGCAATGTGCTTGAGGCTCCCGCCTGGTACACCGCCTACACGCCCTACCAGCCGGAAATCTCTCAGGGCCGTCTTGAAGCCCTGCTGAACTTCCAGACGATGGTCCAGGACCTCACTGCGCTGCCCATCGCCAACGCCTCCCTGCTCGATGAAGCATCGGCCGTGGCCGAGGCCGTCCTCCTGATGCGCCGCTCCGGCAAGAACAAGGGACGAACCATCCTGGACGCGGACTGCCTCCCCCAGACCATCGCCGTCGTGCAGGGCCGCGCTGAGGCGCTGGGCTTTGATATCGAGATCGCTGACCTCTCAAACGGATTGCCGGACGGCGACATCAACGGCATCGTACTCCAGCAGCCCGGGACGTCTGGCGCCCTCCGCAACCACACGGACATTGTCGCGAAAGCGCAAGACGGCGGCGCCCTGGTGACGGTCGCAGCGGACCTGCTAGCGCTGACCCTGATCACCCCTCCAGGGGAGCAGGGCGCGGATATCGCCGTCGGCTCCGCCCAGCGTTTCGGTGTGCCGCTGTTCTTCGGCGGACCGCACGCTGCGTACATGGCCGTTCGAAAGGGCCTGGAGCGCATGCTCCCCGGCCGCCTTGTTGGGGTGTCGAAGGATTCCGACGGCGCACCCGCCTACCGGCTTGCACTGCAAACACGTGAGCAGCACATCCGCCGCGAGAAGGCTACGTCGAACATCTGTACCGCTCAGGCGCTCCTCGCGATCGCTGCCAGCATGTACGCCGTTTACCACGGTCCCGACGGGCTGAAGGCGATCGCGGAACGTGTCCATGGAAAGGCGGCGCGGCTCGCTGCAGCCGTTCCAGGGACGGTCCACGAGTCCTTCTTCGACACCCTTCTCGTGAAGGTCGAGGGCCATTCCGAGAGCATTGTCCGCAAGGCCGAGGAGCGCGGCATCAACCTGCGGTTGGTCGATGCCGATCACGTCGGCATCTCCTGTGACGAGACCACCACGGACGCTCACCTTGAAACCATCGCCGAGATCTTCGGGGTAAATCTGTCAGCCGACGCGGAGACTGCAATCCCTGCGGACCTGCAACGGACGTCGTCCTATATGACCCATCCCGTGTTCTCCCTCCACCGCTCAGAGACCCAGATGCTGCGCTACCTGCGCGCTCTCTCGGACCGCGACCTGGCACTGGACCGCACCATGATTCCGTTGGGATCCTGCACCATGAAGCTCAACGCCACGGTTGAGATGGAACCGATCTCCTGGCCCGAGTTCGCAACCATCCATCCGTTCGCCCCCGAGCACCAGACCAAGGGCTGGCGCCAGCTGATTGATGACCTGGAGGGCCGTCTCGCTGAAATCACCGGCTACGCCAGGGTGTCGATTCAGCCGAACGCCGGCTCCCAGGGTGAACTCGCCGGTCTGCTGGCCATCCGCAACTACCATCTTTCACGCGGTGATGAGGCCCGCACAGTGTGCCTCATCCCGTCGTCAGCACACGGCACCAACGCCGCCTCTGCTGTGCTCGCCGGCATGAAGGTGGTTGTGGTCAAGACAGCCGGAAACGGCAACATCGATCACGATGACCTCCAGGCAAAGATCGAGGCAAACAAGGATTCCCTGTCCGCGATCATGATCACCTACCCGTCCACGCATGGCGTTTTCGAGGAGGACGTCCGCTGGGTCTGCAACCAGGTGCATGGCGCGGGCGGTCAGGTCTACATCGACGGCGCAAACCTTAACGCGCTGGTCGGGCTAGCAAAGCCGGGTGAGTTCGGTGGTGATGTTTCCCACCTGAACCTGCACAAGACGTTCTGCATCCCGCACGGCGGCGGAGGTCCCGGTGTCGGGCCGGTAGCAGTGGCGGAGCACCTTGCCCCCTTCCTGCCTGGAGATGCGAATAGCGCAGCTGGTGTAGACAACAGCGACACAGCCGGCGTCCCTATCTCCGCCTCCCGCTTCGGTTCAGCAGGCGTACTGCCGATTTCCTGGGCCTATGTGGCGCTGATGGGAAGCGAGGGCCTGACGGCAGCCACGAAGTCCGCGCTCCTTGCAGCGAACTACGTCGCCGCCCGCCTCAATGAATACTTCCCGGTGCTCTACTCGGGTGAGAACGGACTCGTGGCGCACGAGTGCATTCTGGACCTTCGCGCACTTACCGCGAAGACCGGTGTGACAGCCGAAGACGTGGCCAAGCGCCTCATCGATTACGGCTTCCACGCCCCGACGCTGAGCTTCCCGGTAGCGGGCACGTTGATGGTGGAGCCCACGGAGTCCGAGGACCTCCGCGAACTGGACCGTTTTGTCGAGGCGATGATCGCCATCCGACACGAGATCGACCGCGTCGGAACAGGCGAATGGCAGCTGGAGGAGAGTCCGCTTCGCCAGGCACCGCATACCGCCCAAACGCTCATCAGTGACGAGTGGTCGCAGGCCTACTCCCGGGAACTGGCTGCATTCCCGCTGCGGACGCTGCGCCACGACAAGTACTTCCCACCGGTCCGCCGTATCGACGGCGCCCACGGTGACAGGAACCTCGTGTGCTCGTGCCCGCCGATCGAAGACTTCGAGGACTAAGGAATTGCCATGACGAAGCAGACAGCGCTGTATGGCCAGCACCAGGAACTCGGTGCGGCATTCACCGACTTCGGCGGTTGGCAGATGCCCCTGAAGTACCGCAGCGAACTTGAAGAGCACCACACGGTTCGCCGGGCCGCCGGCATCTTCGACCTTTCGCACATGGGCGAGGTGATGGTCACTGGGCCGCAGGCAGCCAGCTTCCTCAACTATGCCCTCGTGGGGAATATGGAGATCATGGCGGTGGGGAAGGCCAAGTACTCCCTCATCTGCACCGAGGGCGGCGGAGTGATTGATGACCTCATCACGTACCGTCTCGCCGAGGACCAGTTCCTTGTGGTGCCCAACGCCTCGAACTCCGACACGGTTGCTGCCGAGCTGCAGCAGCGTGCTGCCGACTTCGATGTCACTGTGCAGGATCAGTCGGAGGAGACCGCGCTCATCGCGGTGCAGGGACCGAACGCGGAGGCGATCCTGCTCGGTATGGCGCCGGCTGCAGACCAGGACGCCATCACCTCGCTCAAGTACTACGCCGCCGTTCGCGTGGAGCTCGCCGGTCAGCCGGTCCTCCTCGCTCGCACCGGCTACACCGGCGAGGATGGCTTTGAACTTTTCATCGAGAACGTCCAGGCCGTACAGCTGTGGAAAGCCGTGACCGAGGCAGGAACCGACCATGGCCTGGCGCCCTGCGGGCTGGCCTCGCGGGACTCGCTTCGCCTTGAAGCCGGCATGCCGTTGTACGGTCATGAGCTCGGCCTGGAGACAAATCCGTTTGAAGCGGGATTGGGCGGTGTCGTCAGCCTGAAGAAGACCGAGAACTTCGTGGGCCGCTCCGTGCTGGAGCCGCTGAAGGGCGAAACACCGGAGCGAAAGCTGGTTGGTTTGCGTGGTACCGGACGCCGGTCTGCCCGTGCAGGGTACGACGTCGTTTCGAACGGACAGACCGTAGGTACCGTTACGTCCGGCCTTCCGAGCCCGACCCTCGGGTACCCGGTTGCCCTCGCTTACGTTGACACAGCGTTGAGCGAACCGGGCACGGAACTGCAGGTTGACCTGCGCGGGCGTCCGGAGGGTTTCACCGTCGTTGAACTGCCGTTCTACAAGCGTCCGGGCCGCTCATGACCATCAGCGCTTTTGACCTGTTCAAGATCGGCATAGGTCCGTCCAGTTCCCATACCGGCGGACCCATGACGGCCGCCTATCTCTTCACCCGGATGGTGGTGGAGCAGGGGCTGCTGGAACAGGTCCAGCACGTCGACGCTGAACTGTTCGGTTCGTTGGGCGTGACCGGTCATGGGCACGGAACAGTCAAGGCCGTGATCCTGGGGCTCGAGGGTGAGCAGCCGCACCTCACCGACCCGGAACGCGCTGAACCTCGTGTCGAGGAAATCTCGGAAACGAAGATCCTTCGTCTCGCGGGCTCACACGAGGTAGCTTTCGATCCGGAGCAAGACCTTGTTCTGCACCGCAAGCAGCGGCTGGACTATCACACCAATGGTATGCGTTTCTCGGTATATAACGCTGAGGGCATGCTCTTACTCGCCCGCGAATACTACTCAGTGGGCGGAGGTTTCGTTCTGGACGAGGACCAGATCGGCACCGATCTGTCCGCGGAACAGACCGTCGCCATTCCCTACCCGTTTGAATCCGGCGAACAGTTGCTCGGCCTTGCAGCGTCGACGGGAAAGTCCTTTTCCGGGATTGTGCTGGCCAATGAACTGGCCGTCCGGTCCGAGACTGAGATCCGCAACGGCCTGCTCGAGATCTGGGACGTCATGCAGGACACCATCCGGCGGGGGTCGACCAACAGCGGCACTCTTCCCGGTGGGTTGCATGTCCGGCGTCGTGCTGCCCGGCAGTTGGAACTGCTCCAGAAGGAAGCTGACCCCAATGACCACCTCAGCACCATGGAGTGGGTCACCCTGTTCGCGCTTGCCGTAAACGAGGAAAACGCGGCCGGCGGTCGTGTGGTGACCGCTCCCACCAACGGCGCGGCGGGCATCATCCCGGCAGTCCTGAAGTACTACACCGACTTCGTTCCGGGAGCGGACGACGACGGCGTTATCCGCTTCCTGCTCGCCGCCACCGCCGTCGGTGCCCTCTTCAAGAAGAACGCATCGATTTCCGGTGCCGAAGTGGGCTGCCAGGGGGAAGTTGGTTCAGCGTGCGCGATGGCCGCTGCGGGGCTGGCCGAGGTGTTGGGAGGCGCACCCGAGCAGGTCGAGAACGCCGCTGAAATCGGCATTGAGCACAACCTGGGATTGACCTGTGATCCCGTCGGCGGACTGGTGCAGATCCCGTGCATCGAGCGCAACGCCGTGGGAGCGATGAAGGCAATCACCGCAGCCCGCATGGCCGTGCGCGGCGACGGGCAGCACTTCGTCTCACTTGACGCTGCGATCAAGACGATGCGTGAAACCGGTGCCGACATGATGGACAAGTACAAGGAAACCGCCCGTGGCGGGCTGGCCTTGAACGTCGTGGAATGCTGATTGGGTTTCAGGGACTGCCCCGACATTGAGCTGCGGCGCCGTGCGGAGCTGAATTCAGCGACGGCGCAAAGCCCAAGCCTTCCACCACATAGGACGCGGTCCCCATGGAGCCCGGAATGAGTCCCGGGCGCCCGGCAGACGCGTCAATTGCGCCCTTCCGGCTCAGCCACACCTGCTTGCCGTAGTGGGTTTCCTGAGCCGTGTAGTTGTGGTGGCAGTTGATGTGCTCCAGCTCCTGAACCGCTGTCCCGGTCCACTGCGTAACGCAATGAATGACGCGGTCCATCATTTTCACGCGGTTCAGCAACGCGAAGTCCTGCGCCCACCGAAGCTGGCGGATATACTCCTCGAACTCGTCGTCGCCTTCGGTGAGGTAGGCCAGGTCATTGTCCGGCAGGGTGATGTTGCGCTTCCGGCACTGCTCAAGGGCCACCCGGATGTGCCGCTGGGCGATCTTGTTTCCGACGCCGCGGGATCCGCTGTGGAGGAAGAGCCAAACGTCCTCATTCTCGTCGAGGCTCACCTCGATGAAATGGTTGCCGGATCCGAGCGAGCCCAGCCCTTACTGCGTCTTATGAGCCAACTCCGTCCTCCGCTACCGGGGTCTCATAGGACCTGAGCCATCGCTCCAGATCCCGCGGTCTGGTGAAGCGAAGCACGGGCAACCCGGCGTCCTGATATTCACGGATCCTCCGGCGCTTGCTGGCAAAGGACGTGAAGTGCCAGCGAATGATCGAGTCGTGTGCGATGACCCGGCGGAAGCTCTCCGTGTTCCCGTTGCAGACCTCTTCCCGCAGCACCATGCGTCGCAGTGTCCTGCGGACCAGCCGGGAGAGCGAGAGCCAGCGCGGATAATCCAGCGCAACGATGACTTCAACGCGCGGAATCAGGTGGTCGGACCACTTCCGGTAGAAGCTGTCCAGCACCCAGGCATCCCGCGAGGCGATTTCCTCAACCATGCGGAGCTGCTCGGCGGGATCCCGCTCCGCCCATCCCGGAAGCCACCCGATGTCCGAGTCCACGGATGTCAGCGGCAACCCGGTAGCAGCGGCATAGCGCTCAGCCGCTGTTGTTTTCCCGGATCCGGTCACGCCGAAGAACACCACCCGCTGGGGAGTTATTGGAATCACGCTCCCATCCTCGCACTCGAGTGTCTACCCAAGGATGAGACCCTATTTCGGCTCACTGGATGCGGGTGGAAGACTGGGAGCGTGGCGCACCTCGACATTTCCAACATCGACTACTTTCTTTCCGATGGCCGCCAGTTGCTCAACGGCGTCACCTTCAAGGTCGGCGAGGGCCACAAGACTGCCCTGATCGGTCCCAACGGCACCGGAAAGACCACGCTCCTTCGCATTGTTGCCGGCGATATCACCGCCGATGAGGGGGCCATCACCCGCTCCGGCAGTATGGGCATCATGCGCCAGTTCGTGGGCCAGGTCCGCGATGACACCACGGTGCGGGACCTGCTCGTCTCCGCGGCGCCGCCGGTGCTTGCAGCGGCCGCGAAAAAGATCGACGACGCTGAGCTCGCAATGATGGAGCACGACGACGAACCCACCCAGATGCGCTATGCCCAGGCGATTGCCGATTGGGGAGACGCTGGCGGCTATGAGCTCGAAACCACCTGGGATGAAGTGACGATGGCTGCGCTGGGCGTTCCGTACGATCGCGCGCAGTACCGGGCGGCGTCGTCGTTATCCGGAGGAGAACAGAAACGGCTCGTCCTGGAGGCGCTGTTCTCCGGTCCAGACGAACTGCTCCTCCTCGACGAGCCGGACAACTACCTCGACGTACCCGGCAAACGGTGGCTCGAAGCGAAGCTCAACGAGTCCAGCAAGTCGGTCCTCTTTGTCAGCCACGACCGTGAGCTGTTGGACAATGCGGCTACCCGGATCGTCACGCTGGAACCCGGCGCACTCGGCGCCTCCAGCTGGGTGCACGGTGGAGGTTTCAGCACCTACCTGCAGGCCCGGACGGACCGCAACGCCCGTTTTGAGGAACTGCGGCGACGTTGGGATGAGGAGCACATCAAGCTCAAAGAGCTCGTGAACATGTACAAGAACAAGGCCGCGTTCCGCTCGGACATGGCTAATCGCTACCACGCCGCCCAGACGCGCCTGGCGAAATTCCTGGAGGCAGGGCCGCCGGAAGCGATCCCGATCGAGCAGAACGTGAACATGCGGCTCAAGGGTGGCCGCACAGCCAAGCGGGCCGTCGTCGCGCAGAGACTGGAGCTGACGGGGCTGATGAAGCCGTTCAGCACCGAGATCTGGTTCGGTGACCGCGTCGGAGTGTTGGGCTCGAACGGGTCGGGCAAGTCCCACTTCCTTCGCCTCCTCGCCGCCGGCGGCACCGACCCGGAGAAAGAACATGAACCGGTGTCCGAGGTGAGCATCACACCCGTGCCTCACACCGGCGTCGTGAAGTTGGGTGCGCGCATTCGCCCTGGGTTCTTTGCCCAGACCCATGTGCGTCCGGACCTGCTGGGCCGGAGCCTGCTCGACATCCTGCACCGCGGCGACGATCACCGATCAGGTCTCGGCCGGGAGGCGGCGTCGGGAGTACTGGACCGCTACGGGCTGGCAGGGCAGGCGGAACAGCTGTATGACTCGCTTTCCGGCGGGCAGCAGGCACGGCTGCAGATCCTGCTCCTCGAACTGTCCGGCGCCACGCTCCTGCTCCTCGACGAGCCCACGGACAACCTCGATCTCCATTCAGCCGAAGCCCTGGAACGCGCTATCGACGCGTTTGAGGGAACCGTGCTGGCCGTGACCCACGACCGCTGGTTCGCGCGGAGTTTTGACCGCTTCCTCGTCTTCGGCGAGGACGGCAAGGTGTATGAATCGGAAGCTCCTGTGTGGGACGAAGGCAGAGTGCAGCGGTCGCGCTAGGACAAGGCCTGCACTTATCCACAGCACTATCCGGGGCACTGGCCGCTCATAGTAAATTGTCTCCGGGGGCAAACTAGTGATCGTCCTCATCATTCTTTCGTTGGGGGACAACCATGAATCCAGAATCCGTCGATCGCCCTGCCCTTCGGCCGCTGCCGCCAGCCACTCCGCGCGTATCGAGCCCTACACGCCGATCTGGGTCTTAATGTCCTCGGGATGCCGCTGCAAATAGGCGCTGTAGGCTGGGGCGTCCCGCTCGCTCTGACGGGAATCGCGGTACTCACGCTGTGGTTCCTTGGTAGGCGGAGCGCTCGAAACCAAACAAGTATCACCAGTACGCAGGCGTGGATGCTTTCGGCGGTCAGCGGACTGACACTTGCACTCGTCGGCTTGTTGCTTAGCTTCCTCTTCGCAGTCCGGATCTCCGAGAACGGCATGTCTGCTGTCCTTACGAGCGCCTCCTTGCCATTGTTCTTCGGGGCCCTTGCCATCGGAACACTCGGCAGTCGCTTGGGACATCATCACGGGTCGGCGACTACACACGGCATTCTGCAAGCAACCGCGAGGCGACGCGCAGGCGCGGAAATACTGGCGAGCGTGAGGATCTTCTGCCTCCATTACATGGCCTACACGCTCGTGAGCGGGCTTGTACTGTTCATCTTTGCCACGGTGAAAGGCGGAGCAGCAGCGGCATTCTCAGCACCGCTCTGGCTACCCAACGCCGCCGGCTGGGCCTACGGAATCGGGCATCTGTCTTCCGTCAGCAACGCCACCAGCCAGGGCACAGATTCCATGACGCTGTTTGATCTCCCATGGTGGGCCGCCCTGCTGCTTATCCTGTTAGCCATTGCGATCGCTTTCGTCGCATCGATCGCCTGGGCAGCTGCGCGAGCCTCCTACCGGCAACGGGAGGGTTGGATGTCATGGGCCATCCTGCCGGCTATTTTTCTGTTGGGTGGGCTCCTAATCACTCTGTTCACCTCAGTGGTCTTCGGTGTCAGGGGCGGCGCATTGTCGTTTTCGGGCACTCTGGCACTGGCTCTCTGGACGCCGCTGATCATGGGTTTGTGGGGAGCCGCAATTGAAGTTTCGGGACGATACCTGGCCCCGGTGGCAGTGCCTTTCCTGCCCGCCATTATCCACCGCTGGTTCTCCGGTCCCACAGCAACCGCCGACTCCGCAGTCGCCGGCACCGATACCGGGCGCCAGGTGGAGGAGGTCCCGGGCTCCGGCGGGCGGGAGACCAAACCATTAACCGCCCATGCCAAGAAAAGGCTGCGGATTGGCACAGCAATCGCGGGAATCGTCATCGTCCTGATTGTGGCTGCCACTGTTGCGTTCAACATTCTGAGCGCCACAACCTATGGGCCCCAAGCGCACGTTGAGAAGTACCTCAAGGCGCTCGAGGAGGGGGATGCGAGCGCAGCGGTAGCGCTGCATGATCCAAATGTGACGTCCGAGGAGCGGTTGCTGCTGGATGACGGCATCTTCGGTGCTGCTCAGAACCGCATAACCGACCATGAGATTCGCGACGTCGAGTTCTCGGGTGAATTGGCGACTGTTACGGCGGAGGTAACCCAGGATGCCAAAAGGGTGCCACTTACCTTCACCCTGGAGAAGGCAGAGCGAACGGCGCTGTTCTTCCACAACTGGACGGTGACCCGCGGGACGTCCTGGACCTTGCCGATCCAAATGCCTGAAGGCGTGGACCTGGTGACGGTGAACGGCGTGGACGTGGAGCTGTCCCAACAGCTCGGCCAGCAGGCTCCGGGCGCGTTCTCATTGCCGGTCCTGCCGGGCGACTATGTGCTGACTCCGCCGGAAGGCACCAAATATGTGACGTTGGGGGAGGAGCAAACCATTACAGTGTCGGCTGATCCGGCAAGCAGTGTTGGGGAAGGGGCCCTTTTCCAGCGCTCCATGACGGATGCAGTGACGGAAGATGCGGTGGCTCAGGCGAGGGAATTCCTTCAGACCTGCGCCGACTCCACAGAGGCGGCGCCCGAGGGCTGCCCAAACAGAGCGTTCACGTTCGGCGACGACGAGGACTATCGCAATTTCAGCTGGTCAATTACCCAGGAGCCTGAGTTCGAGGTGTCGGAGAATTGGGATGGGTCCCTGGCGCTGTACGTGACGGAAGGCGAGATGACTGCCACCTATGAGCGGAACACTCAGTGGCAGGACGACGAGCCGGCCGAATGGGAGCCGGAAGAAGACACCGCGAGCCTCTACTTCAGCGCGGCCGTGCAGATTGATGGAGACCAGCTCACCCTCAGCTTCAAGGATTAGCGGTACGTCGAGCCGGGCGTGTTTCTTTTGCCCGAGTTTCAGTGCGGTCCGCCACCGTAGCGGCGGCAACCTGTTGTCATCTCCATCACACTGCCTGCCCTGGGTAGCCCCTTCCGAGCCCGTGCGCCTACGGTTTAGAGGTGCAGAGCAACGTCAATTCAGCCATGTGGGCTACCTTCGCCATTTTCGGTCTCAACGGCCTCGTATTCGCCAGCTGGGCGGCCCGGATTCCATCTGCGTCGGACACGCTGGAGCTGAGCGACGGCCAGACGGGCGCGCTGCTGCTTGTTGCGGCGATCGGGTCCATGGTGTCGTTGCCGTTGTCGGGCGGGATCGCCGCACGGATCGGGGCAGCGAACACCGTGAGGCTGGGCGGAGTGGCCGCCACTATCGCCGCCTCCACCATTGCCGGCGGACTCGTCACGCAATCCGTGGTGGTTGCCGCCATCGGCCTCTTCATTTTCGGCCTCGGTATTGGCCTCTGGGATGTTGCGCAGAACCTGGAAGGCGCCGACGTCGAACGCCGGCTCATGCGCACCATCATGCCGAAGTTCCACGCGGCGTTTAGCGGTGGTGCCTTCATCGGCGCGCTCACGGGAGCCGGTCTCGCGGCCGCAGGCGTAGAGCTATCAACCCACCTGGCGGTGGTTGCGGTGCTGGTACTCATTATTTCGCTGTGGATTCCGCGTTACTTCCTGCCTGAGGACCCTCACGCCGGGAAACATGACGACGCCGAGACCTCCCCTTCCGGCGGATTCGCCGCCTGGAAGGAGCCGCGCACGCTCCTCATCGGGCTGGTAGTGCTCGGTGCAGCGCTCACTGAAGGTGCTGCAAACGACTGGGTGGCAAAGGCAACAGTGGACGGCCTTGGTTCCACTGAAGCCGTCGGTGCGCTGATGTTCGGCGTGTTCGTAGCCTCAATGACCCTCTTCCGCTTCGTTGGCGGCGGCTTCATCGACCGGTTCGGGCGGGTGCGGGTGCTGCAGGTGAGCCTCGCGTCGTCGCTGGCCGGCCTGGTGCTCTTCGTCTTTGCACCCACTGTGCTTCTTTCCGGAGTCGGAGCGGTTCTGTGGGGAACGGGCGCCGCGCTCGGGTTCCCCATGGGAATGTCTGCCGCCGCGGACGAACCGCGCCTGGCTGCTGCCCGCGTGTCGGTGGTTTCCACGATCGGGTACACGGCATTCCTCGCTGGGCCTCCGCTGCTCGGATTCCTCGGTGACCAGGTGGGAATCCGGAATGCCCTACTCGCCGTCGGAGTGGCTGTATTGGCGTCGTTCCTTGTAGCGCCTGCCGCGGCCGAGCGCCCCGCGGGCGAACCGAGGGGCGCCGGCATCCGATCCTGATGACGGAGCGGCGCGGTTAGCGGCCCAGCTGTCAGTGACGTCCGGACCGGCCGGGATCGGCGTCGTTCTTCCTGTCGCTGCGCGTCCCCTGGTCGTTGCGTACGTCAGGATCGATCTCATCCGCGTGGCGCGCGCGCTCTTCAGTTTCCCGGCGCAGGCCCTGGGCATCGTTTTGCCGCTGTTCCGCTTCCTTGCGCAGTCTTTCGGCGTCCACCTCGGCCTGCTGGGCATCGGCGTCAGCGCGGGCGGCGCGTGCCTCACGCTCACGGGCTTCCAGGTCCTTGGCGTGCGCCTCTTCCCGAATCTCGTTTGCGTGCTCGTGGTCTTTCCGGCGCTTCTCCTGATCGTGTGCGTGCTTGCGCTTCCGTCCAAGGAATACGATCAGTCCGATGATGAGCAGCACCACGAGGATCCCGATGATGATCCAGACCCACATCATTGCGTCCATTGCCTTCGCCTTCCTATAAATGGCCGCCGCGTAGGCGGCGAGCCAATTGAGCGGCGCCCAGAAGGGACGTCATGTAGTAACTCTCGACCCGCGGATGAAGGTCGTCAAGGGCTCCGGATTCGCGGCACGGCCGTCATTTCCCCGGCACGGCCGCTCATTGGGCAGAGATACTCCCTCAGGACGACGTCGGCAGCGACCTCAGGTAGCTAGGCTCAGAACGGCTGCCCACAGAGCGGTCGCAACTACAGACAACGACGAAAGAATCAGATGAACTCCCAGCCGCTGATCGAGCGATTTTCAGTAACCCAGAAGGTCACCCTCATGGTCAACCGGTACGAGGTCCGATCCGTCGATCCGGACGGAAATCCGGGGGCGCTCATGGCTCTTGCGCAACAGAAGCGGGCTGCCTTCAAGGAAGAGGTTCGGTTTTTCACGGACGAGTCGAAGAAGACGCAGCTATTCTCCTTCAAGGCTCGCCGGCGTCTTGACCTGGGAGCAACCTATGATGTGCTCGATGCGCAGGGAAGCCCGCTTGGCAGCTTTCGCAAGAACTTCGGCTCCTCGCTGCTGCGTTCCACCTGGGAGCTCGAAGCACCCGGAATTCAGGCGGTGGGCAGCGAACGGAGCCAGGGCGTCGCGATCGCTCGCCGTGTGTGGGAGATTGTGCCGTTCCTGGACGCCATCCCGGCGCCCTTCCTGTTCCACTTCGATTTCCGCGATCCGACGGGCCAGCTTGTCCTGACTTCGGAGCGGCGCGCTTCACTGCGGGACAGGTATGACGTTAATGTTCCCGGCGGACGTCTCGACTGGAGGCTCGCGGCAGCGATGGCGGTTGCGCTGGACGCGCTGCAGTCCCGATGAGTGCGGTTGGTACAAAGAAAACCGTTGCCGTCAGGATAAGATATGTATACGGTGTCTACATGCTGTTTTCCTAGGAGCCGCCCCCTCCTCATGACATCGCGCAGCGGCACAATTTGCCGCCACCGGGTCGCGGACCAAAGCTGTCCGCGATCCCCTTCTTCCCGTAATTCCGAAAACCTAGGGTTGACCCATGACGATTATCCAGGCTGAAGGCCTGACCAAGACCTATAAATCGAAGAGCGGCCCGGTGCATGCACTCGCGGGCCTCAACCTTTCGGTCCCGCAGGGGACCGTGAAGGCTCTGCTCGGGCCCAATGGCGCGGGCAAGACAACGGCGGTCAAGGTACTCACCACCCTGATCAAGCCTGACGAAGGCACAGCACATATCGACGGCATCGACGTCGTGAACAACCCCAAAGCGGCCCGGCGGATCATCGGAGCATCCGGTCAGTATGCGGCGGTCGATGAAAATCTCACCGGGTTCGAGAATCTGGAGATGGTGGGCAGGCTCTACCACCTCGGTGCGAAGACCGCACGCAAGCGGGCACAGGAGCTGATTGACCAGTTCGAGCTCACGGAAGCAGGGAACCGGCCGGTCAAGGGATTCTCCGGCGGCATGCGCCGTCGTATTGACCTCGCCGGAGCGCTGGTCATCAACCCGAAGATCCTGTTCCTTGACGAGCCGACTACCGGACTGGATCCACGAAGCAGGCTCGCGCTGTGGGAGATCATCTCCCAGCTGGTGAATGACGGGACCACGCTGCTCTTGACCACCCAGTATCTTGAGGAGGCGGACCACCTGTCAGATGACATAGCCGTGATTGACGGCGGTAAGGTTATCGCCGAGGGCACTTCGGATGAACTGAAGGCGCAAATCGGCGGACACCGGGTGGTCGTGACGCTGGTGGATGAAGCAGACGCCGGCGCGGCCCGTGAAATCCTCGCGCGTCACGGTGACGGCACTCCTACCGTCAGCGAGCGCACCGTGGAGGTGTCCGTCGTCGACGGACCACGCGCGCTGCAGTACGTGCTTTCCGATCTGGGCCAGGCAAACATCCAACTGCACGACGCCGGGATGCGCCGGCCCACGCTTGATGACGTCTTCCTCAAGCTCACCGGCCACCGGGCCGAAGACGAGGCCAGCAAGAATGACGCCGAAATGGAGAAAGCCCAATGACCGCGGTCAGCCAGCCCGCCTACGAGAGCGTAGGGTCGCCTCTCTCTCAACTGTTCTCGGACGGCTGGATCGCCACACGCCGCAACCTGATCAAGATCAGGCGCGTGCCGGAGATCCTCGTTTTCACCATCCTCCAGCCCATCATGTTTGTACTCCTGTTCAGCCAGGTTTACGCCGGCGCAATGAACGTGCCCGACTACGTGAACTTCCTAATGGCCGGGATCTTTGCCCAGACCGTGATTTTCGGCTCGACGTTCTCCGGGGCAGCCATGGCACAGGACCTGAAGGACGGCATCATCGACCGCTTCCGCACCCTGCCGATGAGTCCTGCAGCAGTGCTCATCGGCCGTACCAACGGTGACCTCGTGATCAACAGCATTTCGATGATGATCATGATGGGCACCGGCTGGCTGGTCGGTTGGCGGGTCACCACCTCGGTGTGGGGTTTCCTGGGCGGCGTGGCGGTCCTGCTGCTGTTTTCCTACTCCTTCAGCTGGGTGATGGCCCTTCTCGGGATGAGCGTCCGCAGCCCGGAGGTCATCAACAACGCGTCCTTCATGATCCTGTTCCCGCTGACGTTCATCTCGAACGCCTTCGTTCCCATCCATACCCTGCCGGAGGTTCTGAAGAACATCGCTGAGTGGAACCCGGTGTCAGCCCTTGTGGAATCGGCGCGGCAACTGTTCGGGAACACAAACCCCGACTTCCCTGAGCCCACCGCATGGACCCTGCAGAACCCGATCATCACCGTGATACTGGGAATCATCGTGATGCTTGCCATCTTCGTGCCGCTCTCAGTGAAGAAGTTCAAGTCCATCAGTTCCCGGTAACAGATCAGCCGTCGACGGCGGCAGCCCACCGGGGCTGCCGCCGCCTGTCGCTGTGAGGCGCTGCGTCAGACTCTGCGCCTCACCCAACCCCGTTGGCTCGCCTCCGCGATGGCACCCGACCTCGTCTCCACACCCAGCTTTCGGTAGATATGGAGCAGGTGTGTCTTGATGGTGGTTTCGCCGATGAAGAGCTTCCGGCTCAGCTCGCGGTTGCTCAGTCCGGAGGCGAGGAGTTCAAGGATCTCTGCCTCCCTCGGAGTCAGGGCTGTCTCGGGCTGCTGCATCCGCTTCAACAGGACAGATGCGACGGGCGCGGAGAGGGTTGCCTGGCCGCGCGCCGCCGCCCGGATCGCCGCATAGAGCTCGGCCGGCGTGGAGTCCTTCAGCAAGTAGCCGGTGGCTCCCGCGTCGATCACCCGCACAATATCCGCGTCGGAATCGTAAGTGGTGAAGACGAGGACCCGGATGTCCGAAGCTTCCGCCGTGATCTGCCTGGTCGCTTCAATGCCGTCCATTCCGGAGCCGATAACCAGGTCCATCAACACTACGTCCGGCCGCAGGGAAAGTGCTTCGCGCACTCCATCGGCACCGTTCGAGGCATCGCCCACAACGTGAAGGTCAGGCTGCGTCTCGAGGATGGCCCGGAGCCCGGCACGCACCACTTCGTGGTCGTCCACCAGCAGGATGGCTGTCATCTGATGCCTTCCCTGGGAAACCATGCCGTGACTACGGTTCCGTCGGGAGGCGAGCTTTCCACTGTGAAGGTGCCACCGAGCTGCTCGGCACGCTGGCGCATCGCCCGGATGCCGTAGCCCGAATGCTCAGCCTGAGTGTCAAACCCCTTGCCGTTGTCGAAGAGGTCCAGGCTGACGCCGTCGTCGACATAGGTCAGAGTGAGGACTGCCCTATCAGCACCCGAGTGGAGCCGGACGTTGGCCGCTGCGCTTTGCGCTATGCGCAGGAGCGCATGACTGGTTTCTGGACGGAGCTCATATTCCTCGCCAGTGACAGTCAATTGCAGTGCGGGAATGTCCCCGGTGGCGGAGCGCAGCGCTTCGGCAAGGCTCCTGCTGGTGAGCTGCGGGGAGGTGAGATTGTGCACGAGGCTGCGGGCTTCCACCAAACTTCCCCGAACGGATGCCGTGGCCTTGATCAGATGCGAACGTGACGAGGACCGTTCGATTTCCCATAGTTGATCGGCCGCCTCCAGAAGCAGCACAGACTGTGTGAGGTCCTGTGTGACCGTGTCATGTATCTCCCGGGCGAGCCGTTCGCGTTCCGCCAATGCACCCTCCCGCTGCTTGCTGGTACTGAGTTCGGTCTGCGCTTCGGTGAGCTCGTCGAGCAGCTTTTTGCGTGCAAGGCTCTCCTGCTCAACCCTGTTGTAGACGGCGAGCATGAGTACCGCGACGGCAACCGGTCCCACAATGAGGGCGATGTCCGGGCCGCCGGTCAAACGTGCCAGCGCAGCGATCATGACACCTACAACCAGCACGAGGGAGATGCGGGCTTCCCAGCCGGTCAGAAGGTGCCGGCAGGCGAAAAATAGAGGAAATGCGCACCAGACGAAACTCGGCGCCATGAAGGCAAGGGTTCCCCAGAGCAGAAGCACCGCCATCAGCCAGGTGCCGGCGAAGCTGCTCGCAGCCATAAGAATGCTTCCGCCGGAATATACGCCTGCTAGAAGAATGGACAACACGAGCAGAAGCACCCACTCCTCGCTGAGCCCATGCGAAAAAGGTACCGAACCGCGGAAGTGACCAGAAGCAGGTAGAAACCGGCGTGCATCCACATCAGAACGTTGGCCTTGCCGCGAAACTGCAAAGTCATGGAGAACGCCGATCAGTAGCTGTGATTGCTGTGATCCTAGCGCGGAGCAGGCTCTGGTGCGTCGTCCAAAGGTAGGAGGCTAACCTGCCCTTGAGTACGAGCAGAATGAGTTCGCCCAGACGATGTACCCGTGCGGGCTTGAGCGGGACACTAAAGGTCCAGGCAACTTCCAACCCCAAGGATCATCATGTCCAGCCCCAGCCTTCCCCGCCTTTCCTTCGCTTTCGCAGCAGCCGCCGTGATGACGGTTGGCCTCGTTTCCTGTTCGTCCGCCGATACCCCCTCGACGGAGGCCAGCGCTGAAGCTTCTAGTGGCGCTGCTTCGGAGCCGGTGACTGCCGGCGAGCCTGCACCTGCTGCATCAGAGCCCGCGGCATCGGCGGAAGATGCCGTGCTCAGCATGCCCCGGCTGAGCATCGAGGCCGCCACAGAAGCAGCACAAGCTGCTCTTGCGCAGTGCCAGGCGGACAACCTGGGATTCGTTTCAGTAGCCGTTGTTGATCGATTCGGTCAGGTGCAGGTGCTGCTTCGCGGCGATAATGCCGGTGAACATACGATGGAATCAGCGCGGCTGAAGGGATATACGGCCGCCGCGTTCGGCTCGAATACCTCTGAGCTGACCGAACGCGCCGCCGGAGATGGCGCCACTATCCGGGACATTCCCGGCACCCTATTCCTTGCCGGTGGTGTCAGTGTGAAGGCGGGCGAGGCATCAATAGCAGGCATTGGCGTCGGAGGTGCGCCGCAGGGCACCGCAGACGAGGCGTGCGCCCAGGCCGGCCTTGACGCTATCGCGGATTCTCTTGGCTAGATTCACTGTCATCGCCTGCGCAGTCCTGCTGCTCCTGGCCAGCGGGTGCACCGCGGCGCCGTCGCTGTCTTCGCCACCGGCTACGGCACCCGTTACGCCTCCGGTTATCCAATCAACGACGCCGCCTGCCGCCTCCGCGGTTCCGGCGCCGCAGCCCGTCCCTGCCAGGCCATCCGCTCCGTCGGCGGACCCGGAAGCATTCTCCGTGCTTGCCACGCAGGCAGCAGGGGATTCGCTTGACTTGATCGATCCGGGCAACGTGACCGATCCGGTGGTGGCGAGCGTCGTCGTCGGGCAGGCACCGTGGGATGTCGCGGTGAGCGGCACGCGGGCCTTCGTCTCCACTGCCGAAGGAGTGGCGGTAGTCGACCTTGTGGAGCGGCGTCGTATGTCACTGATCCCGTATGCGAATCCGGCCGATTCCATCTCGCAAGGGGAGTATCGGCCAGGCGGTACGGGTATTGCCGTGAGCGCGGACGGAAGCACGGTTTATGTGGCGGTGCTCCGGGCGGACGGCACCTCAGCGCTGGAGAAGATGGATGTCCAGGAAGGGCGGACCATCGGTACCGTTGAGGTGGGACTGCGGCCGTTTGACATCCTGCTCTCCGCCGACGGCTCTGAGGTCTACACGATCGACCATGATTCCTTTTCGGTCCACATAGTCACTACCGAAACCCTCGCCGTGCGGCGGATCGAGGTAGCCCCGTTCGGCACACAGGGCGGCCTGGCCTCCTGGGAGAAGCCGCACTATGGCGCAATTGACGACGCCGGGAACCTCCTCCTGCCCTATCAGGGCCTGGCGCTCGCCATCGTCAACCCCGCCTCGGGTGCTGTCTCCGTGGAGGAGATGACCGCCAACTCGCATCAGCACGGAACGGCTCTGGTTGACGGGACCCTTCTTGTGATCGGAACGGGGGCATTCGGCAACGCCACTGGATCCCCGAACCTTACGGTTCGGGATACAGAAACGAACGCTGAGCGAATCGTGCCGCTGGGACGGCTGCACGAGACGGTTGTGCCGTGGACCGATCCCGTAACCGGCAAGGACTATGCGATTCTCTCGGGGGGTTACACCCGGGACGGCTTCTGGTCCGGTGTCACCCTTGTCGATCTCGAAACGTTCGAGCAGCAGGAGCTTGCGGTGCCAGGGAGGCCGCAGTCGCTTGCCGTGATTCCCGCCGCCCCATGAAAGTTTTTGTCGCCTTGTTGAGGCGTTGAGGCGTTGAGGCGGCGGAGGCAGCAAGTAGGCGACAAAAACTCGGCAAGGGGAGCGGATATGACTCAAGATATCCACATATCCGGGCACGGCTGATTTTCCCTAGGTGCGGCGTGGCATCAAGGGATGATGAAACAACCCCATCCCTTACCTTTTCCACTGGATCTGCGCCCGCTCACGGTGCGGGAGTCGATGGCCCGCGAAATCCCCTATTCGCGACTCCGTGCGAAGGACCTGACTGCGCCCACGAGGGGCATCCGTGAAGCGGTCGGTCAGAACGCTGACGTTCTCAGCCGCGCCGAAGCCTTCATACAGCTCAATCTTGGCTCCTGTGTCAGCCACGTGAGTGCCGCGAGAATTCACGGCATCGCGGTGCCGGGTCAACACGAGGATGTGTTGCATCTCGCACGCCCTGCACGCAGCTCTCTTACCCGTCAACGGGTTGCCAGTTACAAGTGTCTTCCGCACCTTCGTCGATCTGGGAACCCTGTTGCACCTTGATGACCTGGTGGCTGCGCGTGATTCGATTGTCAGCGAGAACCACCGCCATTTCGGAGAGCCTCGCCGCCCCGTGATCCCCGTCGCTGGGCTTCGAAAACTGGTTGAGCACACGAGCAAAATTCACGGTATCCGGGCGGCACGGCTTGCGATCGACCTGATCGAGCCCAGGTGAACTCAACAAACTGGATCTTCGGAAGGGGGAGCAGTGGATTACTTCGCTGGCGCGCAGGGCACTGCGTTCCCAAGGCTGGCCCGGGTAGCCAAGCGAGCGCCGTCGTCGCCCGGAGTTTTTCAAATAGGGGTCATCCTTTTGATGGACGCATGCCGCGTCCAAGATCATCCGGTTGGTCGGTGCCCTTCGCGGTGAAGCTCCGTAGGGTTGTGTGTATTCCAAAACTTTCCCTTCCCCAAGGATGCCCATCATGATTGAGGCAGCAGAACTGTCCAAGCGCTATGGCGCAAAAACGGCGGTAGACCGTATCTCCTTCAACGTTAAGCCCGGCCGCGTGACTGGTTTTCTCGGTCCCAACGGCGCCGGCAAGTCAACCACAATGCGCATGATCGTCGGGCTCGACAATCCCTCAGGCGGCGACGTCCGCGTCAACGGCAAGCACTACGCCAAGCACTCCGCACCCCTGCGTGAAGTCGGCGCCCTGCTCGATGCCAAGGCGGTCCACACCAAGCGCTCCGCCTACAACCATCTGCGGGCGATGGCTGCCACTCACGGCATCCCCAATAGTCGGGTCAAGGAGGTCATTGAAATGACCGGTCTTGGACCTGTGGCGAAGAAGCGTGTCGGAAGTTTCTCCCTCGGTATGGGCCAGCGGCTCGGCATTGCCTGCGCGCTGCTTGGAGATCCGCATACCGTGATCCTCGATGAGCCGGTCAACGGACTTGACCCGGAGGGCGTGCAGTGGGTCCGGCACCTCGCCAAGGGCCTTGCGTCCGAAGGCCGTACCGTCTTTCTTTCCTCCCACCTGATGTCGGAAATGGCGCTCACAGCGGACCACCTCATTGTCATCGGCCGCGGCCGGATCATCGCTGATGCTCCCATCAGCGAAATCCTCGACGCACAGGGTCAAACCCGCGCCCGGGTCCGCACTGACCGACCAGCCGAGCTGGTGCGGGCGCTGGCCGCGGACGGCGTTTCCACCCAGCAGCTTGAACCGGAACTTCTCGAGGTCACCGGGGCGAACTCGCGCCGGATCGCGGAGGTCGCTCTTGACCACCAGATCCTCGTCTACGAATTGACACCGCTGCAGGCCTCGTTGGAGGACGCATACATGCAGCTCACCTCCGATGAGGTCGAATACCACTCACACACTCTTCCGGAGGCTCCTTCCGGCGCCGACTCCAAGGAAGGCAAGTAACCATGTCGCATACAGCAACTGCACCCGCACCGGAAACTGCCGGCTCCCACCGCGGCCCCGCCAAAGGATCCGGCGTGAACTTCACGCGGGTACTCAAGTCCGAGTGGATCAAGGTGACAACCGTCCCCTCGACGGTGATCATGCTGAGCATCACCGTGGTGGTCATGGTTGGCCTGGCGGCGCTGTTCGCCTGGCAGACAACTATCCTGTTTGATCTCCAGTCCGATCCGGAAGTGGCTGCCCAGGTGCAGGGAGCGCCGGACGCAACCTCGATCGTTTCCACCATCCCGGGCTCCGGACTGATCTTCGGGCAACTGCTCATGGGGTCCCTGGCAGTGGTCCTGATTGCCTCCGAGTGGGGCACCGGGATGATCCGGTCCACCATGGTCGCGGTCCCCAAACGTATTCCGGCGCTGCTGGCGAAGCAGCTCGTTTTCGCTGTCATCGCATTTATCCTCGGCGCGGGTTCAGCTTTCGTCGGCTACCTCGTTGCACAGCCGATTCTCGCCCCATCTGACCTGGCCTTCGGCCTGGATACTGACGGCGTGCTGCTGCACATCATCAACACGGGTTCGGTTCTGGCCCTGGTCGCCATCATTGCCATGTCCATCGGAACCCTCCTGCGCAACACCGCCGGCGGAGTTGTAACGACCATTGGCCTCCTGTTTGTCCTTCCGATCCTCGTGGCCACGTTGCTGGCAGGTATCGCTGACTGGATCCCTGACGCCGCGCGGTTCCTACCGAGCAGTGCCGGCGAGCAGATGGTGGCAATCACCATCGCTGAAGACGCCCTCAACCAGTGGCAGGGTGCGCTGGTACTCGGCGGCTGGGCTCTCGTGCTGCTCGTCATCTCGGTGGCGGTCACCAAGAAGCGCGACGTCTAGACGAGTAGACCTGCGCACCACATAAGCTCACTCCATGAGTGAAAAAGCCTTGGTGAAGGAGACTGCGGAACGAACGGCCGCCGTCTCCTTCACCGAGATTAACGCCCGGCGGCTCGGCCCCATCCGCCGGTACTTCCGGTCACATCCGCGGGTGATGGATGTCGCCGTCGTCGTGCTGTTCCTTGTTGCCAGTGTGCCCAACGTCGTCCTGGCAGCAGACCTTCCCCTGGGGTGGTGGGGTATAGCGGCTCTCGGCGCCGCCGCCCTCATCCTCTTCTTTCGGCGCCGACGGCCACTGGTTGTCCTGGCGCTGTTGTGTTTGATCGAACCCGTGGCGCTGCTGATCTCCGACGGGCGCGCAACGGTGGGCATCAGCATCTGGTTTGCGCTGTACGCGGTTGCGGTGGCTTTCCCTATCAAAATTGCAGCTGTGGCGTTTGCTGCCGCACTGGTCACCTCGGTGATTCCCCTGCCCTTTATCCCGGACCTGATGCCCGACGACGCTCCCTTCCTCATCTGGGTTGTCGTGGGATTCGTGGTCATGTGGTACGTCGTGGCCGTCGGCATCGGCATGACCGTCCGCCGGGAGAGGCTGCATGAGAATGAGTTGCGCGAGTGGGCTGAACGCAACGCGGAACTTGCCTCCGCGAACGAGAGGAACCGGATCGCCCGTGAGATGCATGACGTCGTCGCGCACTCCCTGTCGGTGATGATCGCGCTGTCCGATGGCGCCGGCGTCGTTATGAAGCGGGATCAGGATCGAGCGCGGGAGGTACTGGCGGAGCTCTCCGCCACCGGGCGCACAGCGCTGGCGGATATGCGGCGGGTACTGGGTGTTCTCCGTGAAGGACCGGACGCGGCCCCGCTCGCGCCGCTGCCGGCCGGCGGTTCACTCGCCGGTCTCCTTGAGGGATTTCGCGCGGCAGGGCTGCCTATCCGGTTGCAGTTGAGTGGGCCGGGCCTGCCCGAGGATGCCGCCTTCCAGATGACCGTCCACCGCATTGTCCAGGAGTCATTGACCAACGTGTTGCGGTACGCGAAGGGGGCCACCACGGTCGACGTCCTGATCGCCAGACTGGGCAGCACCGTCAGGGTACGGGTGTCCGACGACGGCCGCGGCGCCATGGAACCGCTGCCGTCAGTGGGAACCGGGCAGGGAATCACGGGCATGCGTGAGCGGGCCGCCATTTACGGCGGCACAGTGAACTGTGGGCCAACGCCGTCCGGCGGGTGGGTTGTTGCCGCAGAACTACAGGTGCCCATTGAGAACCGACAGGAGGAGATTGCGTGAGCGAGCCGACAAGGGTGCTGCTGGTGGATGACCAACCGCTGCTGCGGATGGGCTTTCGCCTGATCCTCGAGGGCGAGGAAGACATGCACATCGTCGGTGAGGCCTCCGACGGCGCTGAGGCTGCACGTCTGGCAGCACGGCTGGAGCCGGACGTCGTATTGATGGACGTCCGCATGCCGGTGATGGACGGGATCGAGGCCACCCGGCGCATCACGCAGTCAGGTGCGTGTGCCCGGATCATCATTCTCACAACCTTCGACCTTGATGAGTACGCGTTCGCCGGGCTGCGGGCAGGGGCTTCAGCCTTTCTCCTCAAGGACGTCGCGCCCAACGAGTTGGTGCAGGCCGTCCGGGTGGTTGCGAGCGGTGATGCCGTAGTTGCGCCGAGGGTCACCCAACGGCTGCTCGAGGAGTACGTAC
The DNA here is from genome assembly GCF_001428435.1 of Arthrobacter sp. Soil782. Lineage (GTDB taxonomy): Bacteria > Actinomycetota > Actinomycetes > Actinomycetales > Micrococcaceae > Arthrobacter_D > Arthrobacter_D parietis. The sequence goes on along the minus strand of NZ_LMSO01000001.1, from coordinate 990,559 downwards.
GCTCCCGCCCCGACGCGCCGAAGCCTCCCCGCGACCCGCTTTTGCAGGACCTGACGCCGCGTGAGCTCGAAGTTCTTGGTGCCATCGCGGAGGGGCTTTCCAACGCGGAGCTGGCACACCGGTTCTTCCTCTCCGAAGCCACCGTGAAAACCCATGTGCGCCGGATTCTCACCAAACTTCATCTGCGGGACCGCGTCCAGGCCGTCGTGTATGCCTACGAAACCGGTCTGGTTACCCCAAGCCAGGGGCTCGATTTCTGAGCTTGCCGGCCTCCGGGGCAGCACGCGGCGGCCAGTAGGCTTGCAGGCATGACTGCCGCTCACGCTCATATCGCAGACCTCGGCGCCTACGTTGCCGCCTCACCCTCCAGCTTCCACGCTGCCCACGAAGGCGCCATCCGACTTCAGGCGGCCGGCTTTAGCCAGCTGCATGAGGACGATCCCTGGGATGGGGGACCCGGCCGCTTTTACGTCATCCGCGACGGCGCGCTGATCGCCTGGATCGCCCCGTCCACTGCGACGGAGACCACCGGCTTCCACATCCTCGGAGCGCATACGGACTCCCCGTCCTTCAAGCTGAAGCCCAAGCCCACCATTGGACGGCACGGTTGGCTACAGGCCGGCGTCGAAATCTACGGCGGACCGCTGCTGAACTCCTGGCTCGACCGTGAGCTGGCGCTCGCCGGCCGGCTGGTGACGCACGACGGCGCGGAGCACCTTGTCCACACAGGCCCGCTCCTGCGCTTCCCCCAGCTGGCCATCCACCTGGACAGGGCTGTCAACGACGGCCTGAAGCTCGACAAGCAGCAACACATGAACCCGGTCTGGGGCCTTGGCGATCCGGGACGGGCGGACCTCCTGCAGCTTCTTGCGGTCGACGCTGATCTCGAAGCAGCGGAGATCGGCGGCTTCGATGTGGTGGTTGCGGACACTCAGCAGCCGCGGGTCTTCGGCGCGGACGGCGAGTTCTTCGCCTCGGGCAGGCTGGATAACCTCTCTTCCGTGCACGCCGGGATCACCGCCCTCATTCAAGCAACAAAGAACGACGCCGGTGGTGCACCCATCGCGGTGCTGGCCGCCTTTGATCACGAGGAAGTCGGCAGCGGATCACGCTCCGGCGCGAGCGGGCCGTTCCTGGAGGACATCCTGCACCGGATCTCGACGGGATTGGGTGCCGGTGCGGAGCAGCGGCGGCGGGCATTCGCGTCGTCGTTCTGTGTGTCATCGGATGCCGGCCATGCAGTCCATCCCAACTACGCCGAGCGCCACGATCCGGCAAATCACCCGGTCCTGAATGGCGGGCCACTGCTGAAGATCAACGCGAACCAGCGCTACACCACCGACGCTCCCGGCGCCGCCTACTGGGCGCGGTTGTGCAGGGATGCGGGCGCGCCGTACCAGGAGTTCGTGTCGAACAACGTGATGCCGTGCGGATCCACCATTGGACCGCTGACCGCAACCAGACTTGGCATCCGGACGGTGGATGTCGGCGTTCCACTGCTGTCCATGCACTCGGCCCGTGAGCTCTGCGGCGTCGAGGATCCATACCAGCTCACCCGGGTGATGCAGCGGTTCTTCACGGTTTCCTGATACGGTTTGCCGGCCCAGCCACTTGTCCACAGGCGGTTCGGAGAGCTGCCTCATGTCCGGTAGTATTGATGAGTCCGTGCCAACGTGGAACCGCTGAAAATGAGTGGTTTCCGCGCGCGGATCAACGCTAAAGAACCTCCTGTTGCGGAAAGACCGCGACCGTTTAGCCCAGAGGAGGTGGGTTCACAAATGCGTGCATATGAACTGATGGTAATCATCGACCCCGATGTCGAGGAACGTACCGTTGAGCCAACACTCGAAAAGTTCCTGAATGTCGTCCGTAACGGCGAAGGAACTGTGGACAAGGTAGACATCTGGGGACGTCGCCGCCTTGCCTATGAAATCAAGAAGAAGTCCGAAGGTATCTACGCCGTCGTCAACTTCACCGCTACCCCGGCTGTTGCAGCTGAACTTGATCGCCAGCTTGGCCTGAATGAGACCATCATGCGCACCAAGATCATCCGGCCCGAGGAGCAGAAGGTTTCCGCCGAGTAATTTCGGCTATCAAACCAGGCCCACTCCGGTGGGTCCGTGACCGTAGGAGGCACCATGGCAGGCGAGACCACTATCACGGTCGTCGGTAATCTGACCAGCGACCCGGAACTTCGTTTCACCCCGTCAGGCTCTGCAGTGGCTAATTTCACCATTGCGTCGACGCCGCGGACCTTCGACCGTCAGTCCAGCGAGTGGAAGGACGGCGAAACGCTGTTCCTCCGGGCGTCGGTCTGGCGTGAAGCGGCTGAGAACGTAGCGGAGACCCTCACCAAGGGAACCCGTGTTGTTGCTCAGGGCCGCCTCAAGTCACGTACGTATGACACCAAGGAAGGCGAGAAGCGCACCGTCATGGAGCTGGAAGTGGACGAAATCGGTCCATCCCTGCGCTACGCATCCGCCAAGGTAAGCCGTACCCAGCGCTCCGGCGGTGGGGGCGGCGGTTTCGGTGGAGACAGCGGCGGCGGCTTCGGCGGCGGCGGCAACTCCAACCAGGGTTGGAACGGCGGCGGTGGCCAGCAGGCCCAGCAGCCGTCCCAGGACCCGTGGGGTGCACCGGCCGGCGGTAACTCGTCCGGTTGGGGCAACGGCCCGGAATCATCCGAGCCGCCCTTCTAGGCCTTCCAGGAACGGTGCCGCACCGGCGGCGTTCCACATCTGAAATTACCATCCCGCAGAACCGTTCTGCGGGCTCCACCAGACATAAGGAGCACCACGATGGCTAAGGCTGAACTTCGTAAGCCCAAACCAAAGTCCAACCCCTTGAAGGCCGCTGACGTCACCGTCATCGACTACAAGGACGTAGCACTGCTGCGTAAGTTCATTTCCGACCGCGGAAAGATCCGTGCGCGCCGCGTTACCGGCGTGACCGTGCAGGAACAGCGCAAAATCGCCCAGGCAATCAAGAACGCCCGCGAAGTTGCGCTCCTGCCTTACTCCGGCGCAGGCCGCGGCTAAGGAAAGGAACACACCATGGCAAAGCTCATTCTGACCCAGGAAGTCACCGGCCTGGGAACCGCAGGCGATGTTGTCGAGGTCAAGAACGGTTACGCACGTAACTACCTTCTGCCCCGCGGCTTCGCTCTCACGTGGACCAAGGGCGGCGAGAAGCAGGTGGAGTCCATCAAGGCTGCACGCTCTGCCCGCGAGCACGCCTCACTCGAGGATGCTCAGCGTCAGGCTGCTGCACTGCAGGCAAAGCCGGTCAAGCTGACCGTCAAGGCCGGCGAGTCCGGTCGCCTCTTCGGAACCGTCAAGGCCGAAGATGTCGCCAAGGCTGTTGAGGCCGCTGGCCTCGGCGCCATCGACAAGCGCAAGGTGGAACTGCCCGCACACATCAAGTCGGTCGGCAGCTACCAGGCAAACGTTCGTCTCCACGAAGACGTTGCCGCTGTGATCGATCTCGACGTCGTCGCCAGCTAGAGTTACGCACAGTACGCGCAAGGCCCTCGTTCCTTCGGGAGCGGGGGCCTTCTGCTTGCCGCTGGATCAGCTGCTTGTGAAGTTCTCACTGACCATGAACTCGTGACCCAGGGCGATGAGCTGAGCGAGAACGTCCTGGTCGACGTCGTGGAGCTTATTGATGTACAGGCATCCTGCACCAGTTCTATGCTTGCCCAGCTCCGGAAGAAGCTCGGCGGCTTGTGGTGCGTAAGTGAGCCCGTAGAGCGCGAGGTTGGCGCTGCGCGGTGAGAACCCGACGGCCAGGGCGTCCCCCTCGCGGCCGGAAGCGTACTTGTAGTGGTAGCTTCCGAACCCCACCATTGACGGACCCCACATCACCGCTTCCAGCCCGGTGATACGGCTCATGAGGGCCAGGAGCGTTTGAGCGTCCTGCCGGCGGCGTTCATGGGGTACTGAATCGATGAAGTCCTGTGGGGACGCGGCGGTGGGTACCGTCTTGTTGTCTGCCATGGGAGGAAGTATCTCAGGGTTAAGGCGTACACGGGAACGTGCCCGGTGCATATATCTCGCAGGTGGAGTATTCCCGTGCCCGTACGTCTATGGCCGGTCCATCAGTGTAGGGGCATAAAGGGCCGTCATGCTTTCTATTCGCCGTGACGCACGTCATGTCTAGTGGCGTACGGGTTGTGGATAGTCAGTGCATAAATGCGCCGCCGTAGGGCTCTTTTGCCCGTCTGTCAACACGAAAGTGCGGGCTGAATGTTGGCGGAATAAACTTCTTCTCCACAGGTGGAATGAAGCATTTACCCAAGTCAGCCCTACATTGTGGATTAATATTCTTTCTACTCCACAGAGATATCCCCAGCCTGTGCACACAACACGCCGAACAATTGCCTGTTTATACACACCCCCTGTGGATAACTCACTTGGCAGGGAGGAAGCTGGGCACTAGCGTTGCGGGGTATCCCATACCGCAAGGACTGTCGGTGGCGGCTGGTATCTATAGTTATTCAGCTCGGATCCACCACTCCTCGGCAGACGCCCTGGGCAGGGATCGGGAAAGTTTCGGGAAGGAAGGCCGCACACGTGTCTTTGACTCATGCGGATTCATCAGAAGACACTCGTTCACCGCAGTTCTCCCGAACGCCTCCACAGGATCTGGTTGCTGAGCAGTCCGTCCTCGGCGGGATGATGCTGTCCAAAGACGCAATTGCCGATTGCGTCGAGGTGCTGCGCGGCGTGGATTTCTACCGCCCGGCACACGAGAGCATCTATGAAGCGATCATCGATCTCTACGGTCGTGGAGAGCCCGCTGATGCCGTCACCGTATCGGACGAGCTCACCAAGCGTGGGGAGATCTCACGTATCGGCGGGCCGGCCTACCTTCACACACTGATCCAGTCTGTTCCTACCGCTGCCAACGCGGGCTTCTACGCTGAAATCGTTCGAGAACGCGCTGTCCTTCGCCGTCTGGTTGATGCCGGAACCAAGATCGTCCAGCTCGGCTACTCCAATGACGGCGAGGTGGATGACCTCGTCAACGCCGCGCAGGCCGAGGTTTATGCGGTTGCTGAACGCCGCACCGCTGAAGATTATGTGCCCCTCAAGGACATCATCGAGGGCACGGTGGACGAGATTGAGTCGGCCGGCCACCGCGGTGAGGGCATGACCGGTGTGCCGACGGGCTTCTACGAATTCGATGAACTCACCCAAGGCCTGCATGGCGGGCAGATGATTGTGATTGCGGCCAGGCCGGCAATGGGCAAATCGACCTTCGCGCTGGACTGGGCTCGTTCTGCCGCCATCAAGCACAACATGACTACCGTCTTCTTCTCCCTCGAGATGGGCCGCAACGAGATCGCCATGCGACTGTTGTCCGCAGAAGCCACCATCGGGCTGCAGGACTTGCGTAAGGGCACCGTGAAGGATGAGCAGTGGGGCAAGATCGCCACCACGATGGGACGCATGAATGACGCTCCGCTCTTCATCGATGACAGCCCGAATATGTCCCTGATGGAGATCCGCGCGAAATGCCGCCGCCTCAAGCAGCGGCATGATCTGAAGCTCGTTGTCCTCGACTACCTGCAGCTGATGTCATCCGGAAAGCGCGTTGAATCCCGGCAGCAGGAAGTCTCGGAATTCTCGCGCGCCCTGAAGCTCCTGGCCAAGGAACTGAACGTCCCCGTCGTCGCGCTTTCCCAGCTCAACCGTGGCTCTGAACAGCGAACCGACAAGCGGCCGATGGTCTCGGACCTTCGCGAATCGGGCTGCCTCACTGCTGACACAAGGGTGCTTCGATCGGATACCGGTGCGGAGACCACAATGGGCGAGCTGTTCCGGACCGGTGCCCGGGATGTACCTGTTTGGTCTTTGGATGACAGCCTCCGGTACGTGGAGCGCCACCTCACGCATGTTTTCTCGACCGGCACAAAGGAGGTTTTCCGTCTAACGCTGGCCTCCGGGAAAACTATTCGAGCCACTTCCAACCACCCGTTTTTCACCTACGACGGCTGGCGCGCGCTCGGTCATCTCAACGTCGGGGACCGGTTGGGTGTGCCTCGCCACGTCAATGGACCGTCAGAGCGAACCCATTGGGATGATTCTCAGGTCGTCCTTCTCGCCAATAAGGTGAGGGACTTCGTTCCGGAAGAGGTCTTCGCATTACCCAAGGCCCAGATTTCCCTGTTCCTGAAGCACCTTTGGGCCACCGACGGTTCGGTGACCGTGAACCGTGCGGCTACGGGCGGCCGCATCTACTATGCATCGACGTCACGGCGGCTCACCGACGATGTGACGCGGCTCCTTCTTCGCTTCGGTATCAGCGCGAGGGTAAAAACCTCGACGGCAAAGGGCAACCACCGTCCCGGCTACACGCTTGATGTCTCCGGCCGCGATGATCAGCGCCGATTCCTGCAAGAGATCGGCGTCCACGGGGCCCGGGCGTCTTCGTGTGAACGTCTGCTCGAGATCATCCGGGACAAAACAAGCGACACCAATGTTGACACCGTTCCTCTGCAGGTTTGGGATGATGTGAAGTCCATCCTCGCGGAGAAGGATATGACCCACCGTGAGTTCCAGGCAGCCATTGGGACCCAATATTGTGGATCAACCCTCTTCAAGGCCGCTCCGTCGCGGCAGCGATTGGCAAGGGTGGCGGCCGCGCTGGGCTCAGCAGAGCTCGATGTCATGGCCGTAAATGATCTCCTCTGGGACAGCGTTGTCAGTATTGAACCGGACGGTAAGGAAGAGGTATTCGACGCGACTGTCCTTGGAAACCACAACTTCGTTGCCAACGGCATCGCCGTTCATAACTCAATCGAGCAGGATGCGGACATGGTCATCCTGCTCCACCGCGACGACGTCTATGACAAGGAATCGCCGCGAGCCGGAGAAGCTGACGTCATCGTCGCCAAGCACCGTAACGGCCCCACCAAGACTTTGGTTGTTGGGTTCCAGGGGCACTACTCACGGTTCAACAACATGGCAGCGGACACGGGCGGGTTCTAGGGCAGAGGCCGATCACGGGAGACGGCTGGGCCTCAGCCGGTGCGGCATACCGGCCTGCACCGGGTCGAGCTCCACCGGGCTCACCAGCACGGCCGGCCCTCGGCGGATAATCCCACTGGAGACAGGCTGACAGCGCACGCCCCCGCGGCCACGCATGGCCGCATGCGCCCCAGGAGCAAGCATCCGGTCCATCCACGCGCACGGATGCGCTGGCCTGCCGCCGCGCAGCGTCACCTGGTTCACGCCGGACTCGAGCGTAAACTCCTGCCCAACCAGGGGCGCCAGATGCGCGCCCCTCAAGATCACGTTGCGCCGCGTCAGCAGCGGATCGAAAGGACCCTCACCCAGCTCTGCCGCGATCGCTTCCAGCGCTTCGACGGCGAACACCGTCACGGCAGCGTCCATGTGCGCCGCCTTGCCGAAGAATCGGTCCCCGGCGATGCCCTTGCCCGCCACCACGTTGACGTGCTCGGCGTCCGCCGTTGGCACGTCCGCCGCGCCATCACGCGCCCGACCGAAGTAAGCGTGCTGGCCGGACACGAGCAAATGCAGAATCTCGACCTCGTACCGGTAGACGCTCATTCATCCAAACTAACGCCTACTGCGGCTGAGTGCGGCCGCTTACCCGCCGGCCACGGACTGGATGATCATCACCTCTGACCCGGGTGCAACCGGTGTAGAAAGACCGTCCACCCGGCGCACGTCTTCACCGTCCACGTAGATATTGACGTAGCGGCGCAGCGCCCCGGTCTCATCGCGGATCCGACGGGCAAGGACAGGTCTCCCGTCGGCCAGCGTGTCCAGTAACGCAGACACCGGAGCGGGTGCTTCCAACGGAATCTCGACGGCGGACCGGTCATTAACCAGCGGCCGCAGCAGCGTCGGAATCAGGACGGTGACAGGGCTCATGGTGACCCGACGCCAGCGGCCGCGCCAACGACGACGGCGGCACGCACGCACAGCACATCCGGCAGGTGAGCTGCCACTTCAGTGAAAGTTTCGCCTTCGTCCGCGCTGGCGTAGACAGAACCGCCCCGCGTGCCGAAGTAGACGCCGACCGGCTCCGCAGTGTCCACGCCTGCGGCATCGCGCAGTACGGCGTTGTATTCGCTGGCGGGCAGGCCGTTGTCCAGCCGGGTCCAGGTGGCACCGGCGTCGTCCGTGCGGTGAACGGCAAGCCGGGCATCCGGCGGGATGCGCTCGCCGTCGGCTTTAAGGGGAATCACCCAGGCGGTACCGCCGCGGCGAGGATGGGACAGCACCACGAATCCGAAGTCAGCCGGCAGTCCGTCAGCGATCGATTCCCAGGTTTCTGCGCCGTCGTCGGTCCGGTAGACACCGTGGTGGTTCTGGGCGTAGAGCCGTTGGGGATTCTCAGAATCCCGAGCGATCTTGTGAACACACTGACCGAATTCCGGGTTTGGGTCCGGCATGAAGTACGCCGAGATGCCCTTGTTCCGCGGTTCCCAGGACTGGCCGCCGTCTGTGGAGCGATAGACGCCGCCGGTACTCATGGCCACGTGGACGGTGTCGTCGACCGGGCTGGGCATGACCGTGTGCGCCGCGGCACCGCCGAAACCGGCGCCCCACTCCGAGCGGTGCGGATGGTCCCACAGCCCGCGGTTGAGCTCGAAGTGCTGCCCGCCGTCAATCGACTTCCACACGGAGATCGGTTCACAGCCGGCCCAGACAACCCCCGGCCGGTCCGTTGAATCCGGCTGCAGCTGCCAGATCCGGCCAAGCGCGGTGTCATCTGATTCGGCAAACTTGATGGCGCCCTGCTCGGGTTCGGACCAGGTCGCGCCGAGGTCATCCGAATAGACCACGGTGGGTCCCCAGTGCCAGTCCATCATTCCCACCAGGATGCGCGTCCTCCCCTCGCGGGTATCAATTCCGATGCTCGGGATCTCGGACATGAGGTGGTGGGGCTGTGAGAGCGTCCAGTTCTGCCGGTCGGTGCTGGTTGCAAGCCAAAGGCCCTTTTTGGTTCCGATGGCAAGGAGGGTGGTTTCCATGGGTACTCGATTCGCGAAGGTGAAAACGCGGTCGCCGTGGACACACCAAACGCACGACTGCACCGCATGTAGACACCGTAAACAATGGCACAGCACCCAGCGGCTGTACAGGGGTTTTGCTGGGTATGCTTCTGTCCCATGGCCGTGTATATCGATCCTCCGCTCTGGCCCGCGCACGGCACGCTTTTCTCGCACCTCATCTCGGATACCTCGCTCGCTGAGCTGCACGCATTCGCAGCCGGCGCCGGCATTCCCGAGCGCGCGTTCGACATAGATCACTACGACGTCCCGGCCCGCCGCTACCGCCGGCTCGCCGAGCTCGGTGCCCACGAGGTTGACGGCGGAACGCTGGTGCGGGTCCTGATCGCCAGTGGGCTACGGGTACCTGCACGACGCCGGCCGGACCGCATCCGCCGGTCCCTCCTCACGCGATGGGAGCAGACCCTGCGCGGCACATCCCATCTCGGCGCGGAGTTGCTGGGCCGGTGGTCCGAGCCGCACCGCCGCTATCACACGCCCGAACACCTGCTCGATGTCCTGGAGGCGCTGGACCTCCTTTTCACCGAGAACGACGACGCCGAAACCCGCCTCAATGCCCGGCTCGCCGCCTGGTTCCACGACGCGGTGTATAACGGCCGTGCTGGGGAGGATGAGGCGGCGTCGGCCGCGCTCGCGGAGTCCCTGCTCGAAGGTGTCATAGAGACTCATGCGGAGGTGAGGCGGCTGGTGCTGCTGACCACTACGCACGCGCCGCTGCAGGGTGACCGCCCGGCCGAGTTGCTGTGTGATGCGGACCTTGCGGTGCTGGGCCGTGCTCCGGGTGGATACCGGCGGTACCTCGCCGCCGTCCGGGAGGAGTACGCCCACGTACCGGACCCGGAATTCGCGCGGGGGAGGGCCGTCGTCGTCGACCGCTTGTTGAATCTTGATCCCCTTTATCGCACTGCGGAGGGGCGGCGTCTGTGGGCGGTGAAGGCTCGGGTGAACCTTTCCGCCGAGGCAGCAACGCTGCGCTGAACGTCCCGGCTCGATTACCGGCGTCGTGGCACAATTGTTGACACTGTTCACATTTGTTCAGGCGCCTCACGAGGGGAGGAGATGGTGTGATTCATCGGAAGCGCAGCACATACCGTCACGGTGACCTGCACCGCGCCCTGGTGGCTGCTGGTACTGAACTTGCCCGCGAAGGCGGGCCCTCCGCCGTCGTGCTCCGTGAGGTCACGCGCCGCACGGGCGTGACACCCAACGCCGCCTACCGGCACTTCGCCGACAAGCGGGCACTCCTCCATGCCGTGTCGATGGCAGCTCAGGCGGAACTGGCGCGTTCCATCGAGCAGGAACTGTCCCGGATTGAACCAAGCGGTGATGCCAGCGACGTGGCCAAGGCTCGGCTCCGCGCCGTAGGAGCCGGGTATCTTCGTTATGCACAGACCCAGCCGGGCCTTTTTCGTACTGCGTTCGCGGAGCATGCGGACCTGCGCGATGCCGCTGCCCCTGATTCGGCCGGCGACAGCGGCCTGACACCGTTCCAGTTGTTGTCTGCGGCGTTGGATGGCCTGGTCGAGGCGGGTGTTCTTCCGGCGGAGCGGCGTTTGGGAGCTGAGTTCCTGGCGTGGTCGTCGGTGCATGGGCTCGCCATGCTCGTCATCGACGGACCGCTGCGGGGACTGGATGAGGAGCAGCGGACCTTCGCTGCGCGGCGACTGCTGGAGATGGTTGAGAAAGGGCTATGACCTTAGGGGAGGTCCGTTGGCCTCTGCCCGGCCTCGCGTGCGCGCTCCCTGTAACGCAGCATGTGGCCCCGCGCGATCAACGCGATCGCCGCCACCACGATGACAACGCCGATAATCAGCAGCACTATGGAACCGGCATCGACAGGCTCGCTGCGAGCGGCGGACCGCGCAAAACCTGACATCCCCTGCGGTATGAAGAAGGTGCTGAACAGAAGGAGTGCAGCACCAACGATGAAGTGCTTGACTCCAGCTTTCACGGACATCTCCTCATCTGGCTGAACAGCTATTCAACCAGTACCCAGCGTAGCTATTCGGAGCCAGGATGGCCCATCCGTTTTGTCCTGCCCAGGGCCTAGGCTGGGATTCGTGTCCACCACTGTCCCTGATCGCCGCCAGCTTGGCCGCTCCATTCTCCGCCTCGCTCTGCCTGCGCTGGGTGCCCTCATTGCCGAGCCGCTCTTCCTGCTGGCGGACTCAGCGATCGTCGGTCATCTGGGCGTAAACCAACTGGCCGGCGTGGGACTCGCATCAACGGTGCTTCAGACCGCCGTAGGGCTCATGGTTTTCCTCGCGTACTCGACAACGCCCGCGGTTGCGCGATTCCTTGGCGCCGGACGCATGCAGGATGCGCTCGCTGCAGGGCGCGACGGCGTCGGGCTGGCACTGTTGCTGGGCGTGGTCCTGTCCGTTCTCGGCTGGATCCTCGCGCCAGGGCTCGCTGCCGCAATGGGCGCTGAAGGCGAAGTTCACCAGTTCGCGGTGGATTACCTTCGATTCTCCATGCCCGGGCTGACGGCCATGCTCGTTGTACTCGCGGCAACAGGAGTGTTGAGGGGGCTCCAGGACACACGCACGCCGCTGGTAGTGGCCGGAGCCGGGTTCGGCGCCAATATCGTTCTGAACTACCTACTGGTGTACGGTGCGGGGCTTTCCGTTGCAGGTTCCGCACTGGGGACGAGCATTGCGCAATGGGGCATGGCAGCGGTCTATCTCGTCATCATTTACCGCTTTTCAGGCAGGCACTCGGTTTCGCTTCGTCCCACCTGGCGGGGCCTGAGGGCAACGGCACGCGTCGGTTCATGGCTGATGCTCCGGACCGCCAGTCTGCGGGTGGCGATCCTCGCAACCGTGGTGGTGGCAACGTCGCAAGGGCCCGTGTCCCTTGCAGCCCACCAGCTGATCATGACCATCTTCACTCTCCTCGCCTTCGCGCTGGATGCTCTTGCGATTGCGGCACAGGCGCTCATCGGAAAGGAGCTCGGTGCCGGCAACCGGCCTCTTGCACATGCCCTCACCCGCACCATGATCCGTTGGGGAGTTGTCTTCGGCGTCCTCACCGGACTGATGCTGGCAGCCGTTGCACCGTTCATTGACTGGATTTTCACGTCTGACGAGGGCGTCCAGGCGGCGTTCACCATGGGCCTCTGGGTACTCGCTGCAGCGCAGCCGGTCTGCGGCTACGTCTTTGTGCTGGACGGAGTGCTGATCGGTGCGGGTGATTCGAGGTACCTGGCGCTCGCCGGCGTCGTAAATCTGGTTCTGTACGTTCCACTGCTGGTTCTGGTGTGCGCAGCCGGCCTGACGGGACTGGAGGGGATCGCCTGGCTATGGGCAGCGTTCGCTGTCGGGTACATGCTGGCGCGCGCACTGACTCTGGGCTGGCGGGTCCGGAATGATCGCTGGATGGTGACCGGGGCAGCCTGAGACTAAACTTGCACCGTTCATCAGACGCACGGAAAGGCAGGACATGAGCGTGGAAAAGGCAGGCACGCCCGCACTGACTCTGCTCTGGCGTGCTTTTCTGCTTCACGCCGCAGTGGCCGGTGCCTTCGGGCTGCTGACCATCTTCTGGGGACAGCCCTCCGTCCATGTGATGTCCGTCTCCGGAGGGCTCTATTTTCTGGGGCTGGCCGCCGCCGTCTACTTCACCGAGCAGAGCCTGTTGATACAGGGCGCCATACCCGCGTGGCTCACCCGAACGGTGCCGGTGTCCCTGGCAATTGCCGGTCTGCTCAATCTGTGGGTGCATGCAGACCGGGTGTTTGCCCAAGCCGGTGCGTTTGCATTGATCCTGATGGGTTTGGTGTACCTGATTATCTGGTTCAGGAACCGCGGCTCCTATATTGCTGCCCGCGATTTCCTCCTGATCGGGATCGTGACAACGTTGACCGGAGCTCTGCTGCCGCTGTTCCAGCCTCTCGGAGCGCATGCCCTGCTCGGTGTGGCCGGCGGCGGCGCGGTGATTTCCGCCGTCGTGCTTGCTCTTGCAGCCCTCAGCTACCGGCATGATGCACGGGAAGTTCCCGGTCCCGCAACCCACGCCAAACCCGTAAACTAGATTTCTACTATTCGTAGAAAACATTGAGGAGAAGGAACCGTGTCCAAGCAGGTCAAGGGCGTCAAGGGTCCTCTCATTTTTTCGACCGTTCTGGCAGCAATAGCGGGGATCGCGACCATGGTGTTCGCCACCGGCGGTGGCACCCGGGAGCTGCGGGTGGACCTGGGCCTGACGGCTGCGGGCATCGCCTTCATCGCCTCAATGGTCATCTGCGCGCTGTTGCTGATGACGGAGAAACCCAATGAAGATCACCTCGGGAAGGGCACGGGGATCAATCGCTCGTCCTCGAAGATTCCCGGCGGATCAGCCAACCTCGATGAGCACGGCAACCCCCGGGGCACCAAGCCGAAAAGCACGGGCGACGACGCCCGCTAACACACAAGCGAAGACGGCAGGCTGCCGTCAACCGGATCAGGGGAGGCGCGGGAACCAGGGCGCTTGCGCGAAAAGGTGAACTCTGGTTCACTTATTTTCACGGAGGGGAGTATCCCCTAACCAGTCCATCGTCATTCCGGCAGCCCCAGCGCTTCCCGGTGGACAGGCCGGCAGCGGCCGGGAGAGACCTCCAGTTGGTAGTAACTGACTGGAAGCAGGTACCCCATGAACGTGCCCTTGTGGCTGTGGTTTGCTGTCATTGGCCTCATACTCCTGATGTTGACGTTCGACCTCGTTGCGCACCGGCGCGCGCATGTCATTTCTGTCCGGGAAGCTGCAATCTGGTCTGCTGTCTGGGTCCTGATGGGCGTGGCGTTCGGTGGAGTGGTCTGGCTCGGATATGGCGCTGAGTTCGGCCAGCAGTATTTCGCCGGATACGTGATTGAGAAATCTCTCGCCGTCGACAACGTCTTCGTGTGGGCCATCATCTTTGCCTTCTTCGGAGTTCCCCGCGAGTTCCAGCACCGCGTACTGTTTCTCGGCGTGCTGGGAGCCCTGGTTTTCCGAGGCATTTTCATTGCCGCCGGTTCGGCCATCATTGCCAGTGCGGAGTGGGTTCTCTACCTGTTCGCCGCGTTCCTGATCTTTACCGGCTACAAGATGCTCAAGCAGCGCAACGAGCACATTGATCCGGAGAAGTCACGCACGCTGAAGCTGTTCCGCCGCTATGTCCCGATGACCGACGCCTTTTATGGTCAGCGTCTTCTCATCCGCAGAAAGGGCGTACTGCTTGCCACTCCGCTGCTCGCGGTCCTCGTCATGGTAGAGGTGACGGACATTGTGTTTGCGGTCGATTCCATCCCTGCGATCTTCGCGGTGACGGATGAGGTGTTCCTGGTCTTCACCGCTAACGCGTTCGCTATTCTGGGCCTGCGTGCCATGTACTTTCTGCTTGCCGACCTCATTCACCGCTTCATCTATCTGAAGGTAGGGCTTTCCCTGGTGCTGGTGTGGGTGGGAATCAAGATGCTCCTCAAGGTGGACGTCTTCTACATTCCCACAGCGATTTCCCTGGGTGTCATCATCACCATTTTGGCCATCTCCATAGGCGCGAGCCTGCTGGCGACCCGCGGGGAGGAACGCCGGGCGCTTCCCGGTCCGCTGACTTCTCCCTTCCGCACGGCCACACCGGAAGAGTTCGAAGATTTGCAACCGCTCTGGGGTAGAAAAGGTGTAGCGGCGGGAACTGACTCCCGCGACGACACCTAAAACGACAACGGGGAGGCACTATGCCGGAGGCTGGATCGGACCCCCATCCCGGAGATGGCCCCCCCGGCTGCGACGGGCGGTGAAGGCCGCCCGTCGTGGACCATCCTCACGAATCACGGGCACGTGCTCCTCGCGGTGGCAGCGCATCCGGACATTCTGGTGGAGGACCTTGCGCTCCGGGTGGGAATCACCCGCCGTGCCGCCCTGCACATCCTCAAGGATCTCGAGGAAGCCGGGTACATCCACCGTCTGAAGGAAGGGCGCCGCACACACTACGTCGTGGAGGGTTCCCAGCCCTTCAGGCATCCTGCGGAATCACACCACGACGTCGGTGCCCTCCTCCGCATCTTCAAGGATGACGAAGCGGCTTCCGACTCTGATCGCCCGTCCGGTCGATAGCATTGGATCCATGGCGCCACATGTTCACATCACCGGCGACAGCGAAGCTGATGAGCTGCTGTCCAATAATCCGCTCGCGCTGCTGCTGGGCATGCTCCTCGACCAGCAGGTAGCGATGGAAACGGCCTTTGCGGGGCCGGCCAAGATCAAGGCACGCCTGGGCGCGCTGGATGCCGCCACCATCGCAGAGTACGACGCCGATGCTTTCGTTGAGCTCTGCCGCACCCCTCCCGCTGTGCACCGCTATCCCGGCAACATGGCGGCCCGGATCCAGACACTCTGCCGGACGGTGGTGGATGAATGGGGTGGCGACGCCTCGGCCATCTGGACGCGCGGTGAACCTGACGGCGCCGAGGTGCTGAAGAGGCTGAAGGGCCTGCCGGGCTTTGGGGTCCAGAAAGCGCAGATTTTCCTTGCGTTGCTCGGCGAACGCTATGACTTCACGGGCTCCGGATGGCGGGAGGCAGCAGGCCACTACGGCGAGAACGGCTGCTTCCGGTCCGTCGCGAACATCACTGACGCAGAGTCACTGGCGAAGGTTCGTGAGACCAAACGCGCGGCGAAGGCAGCCGCGAAGCAGAAAGCGTAGCTGGTGCGTCATGACCGTAGCTGGTGTTGACTCATAACCAATTCTCAGCGTAACGTCATCACCGTAAACACACTTTGGTTATGACGTTATGAGGGACACCCATGAGAAGCGGTACAGCTACCGGACTGTGGTGTGCGCTGCTGTCAGCCGCCTCCTTCGGCCTGTCAGGGCCCTTCGCCAAATCGCTGCTGGAGATCGGATGGAGCCCTGGTGCCGCCGTCGGAATCCGTATCGGTGGCTCAGCCCTGGTGCTGCTTGTCCCCGTGGTGGTTGCGCTCCGAGGCCGCTGGGGCACACTGCGGCGCAATGCACTGACGCTGATCATCTACGGCGCAACGGCCATTGCGCTCTGTCAGTTCTTCTACTTCAGTGCTGTTCAGCGCATGTCGGTCGGCGTTTCACTGCTGCTCGAGTACCTTGCGCCCGTACTCATTGTCGGCTGGCTGTGGCTGCGCTCCCGCAGGGCGCCGAGCAGGCTCACCATCTGTGGTTCCATCACCGCCATGCTGGGGCTGCTTCTTGTCCTCGACCTGACCGGTGACCAGCGGCTCGATCCCATCGGGGTTCTGTATGGACTCGGAGCCGCGGTCTGCCTCGCGGTGTTCTTTGTAATGTCGGCAAAAGCCGACGACGACCTGCCGCCACTGATCATGGCCGGCGGCGGCATGCTGGTCGGTGCTTTCACGATCCTCGTGCTTGGGCTCATCGGCGTGATGCCTTTTGCGTTCGAGTTCCGCGACGTGACCCTCGCAGGCTGGCAGACCCACTGGCTGGTCCCGGTGCTGATGCTGGTACTGATCGCTACGGTGCTCGCCTACGTCACCGGAATTTTCGCCGCGCGGGGCCTTGGATCAAAGGTGGCGTCCTTCGTCGGTCTTACTGAAGTGATGTTCGCCGTCCTCGCATCGTGGCTCATTCTCGGCGAGCTACCTTCAGTCGTCCAACTGCTCGGCGGCGCGCTCATCATCGGCGGAGTGATCCTGGTCCGCGTCGACGAACTGCGGCAGGCGCCAGATTCCCGCGACCCGCTCGACCAGGCAAACGTCGTCGAACCCGTGCCGACTACCCCGGGGAGCTAGAGAGCGGGACCACTGGAATGGTAGGCCCCGCTGGTCTGTGTACCTGGCCGATCACGTAACGCCAAACCGCGGGTGTCCATGCCGTCTGCAGCGCTTCGGAGTCGAGCCGGTCATCGGTCCAGATGACCGCTTCACCATCGATGATGAAACCCGGTGGAATCTGGTCCTCGGTCGCCGCGGGAAGGTCCGGAAAGTAGCGGGTGAGATCCTTGCCCTGGCGAGACCACAAACTGGCTTCTTCCTCGGTGTGCACAATTGCGATCCGGTGGGCGCGGGCCTTCCGGTGTTTCGGTGAGCCTCTCTTCGCGGGGCAGTGCCATGGAGCTGCGCCAGGTGCTGGTGGGAGCGCTCCGTTGAGGGCGGCGAAAGTCTCGGAGTGGGCGATATCCACCCACGGGCGGGCCTCGAACTGCAGCGAATAGAGCAGCCGCCCGTCTCGCCAGTTGGCGGGAATGCACCCCGGAATCATGTGCCCGTTGGCGCGCCACGGCTCCTCGACTTCCTGCCTGATGGTTTCTACAGGTTCGCCGAAGAACGCGGCGGCCTTTCTCGGGTACGCATCGTGCGAGGCGGTCATCCGCGGCCACGACAAGGCTTCAAGGAACACAGTTGTGGGGTCTTCCGCTGTGTAGATGGTGCGTCCTGGGGTATCAAAGCGGTACCACGTGGACCGGTCGCCGCTGAGGAGCCCGCGCTCCTGCGGATTCAGCGGGCCGTAAGATTCCTTCGCGACGCGAAAGGCCGAGACTGGGTGCTCTGACCGTCCTGCAAGGGCTGACGCATGGGCCATTATCGGCACTCAAAGGTCCAATCTGATGCGAGACTGTGGCCATCGGCAGGAACTCGCCCGCCCATTGGGAAGAAGCGAGGAAGGACGGGAGCCTCCCCGGCCCCTCTGCTCAAAATCGACAGCACTCTTATTATCGATACCATGACCTCATCGCCCGTCTCATGCTTGCCCGTGGGTTTGGGTCCAGTGGTTGCCGATGTTGGGAGGGAGCTGGCTGATGGAAGTAGTGCTGGTGATACTCGGAGCAGTACTGATTTTTGTTGGTCTAGGCGATATGTTTCATACCCTTCTGCATCCGGCAGGCCGGGGCAGCGTGACTCGTAAGGTGTTCTGGCTGAGTTGGCGGGCTTCGCAGCATACCGGTAATCGGATCGGTCCGCTTAACGGGCCCGGGGCGATGGCTGTCGTGGCTCTGCTTTGGGTGTTGTTGCAGGCCGTTGGCTGGGCGCTGATTTATTTGCCGCAGATACCGGGAGGCTTCTCGTACTCTTTCGAGGAGGCTGGGCAGCGCGCTGGTTTCGTTGATGCGTTTTATGTATCGATGGTTACGCTTACGACTCTGGGTTTTGGTGATGTTGTTCCCACTGTGCCCTGGTTACGTTTGGTCACGCCGCTGGAGGCGTTGGCTGGGTTTGCTTTGTTGACTGCAGCCGTTTCCTGGTTCGGTCAGGTGTATCCTGCTCTTGCTCGGCGCAGAACCTTAGCTCTTCAGCTCTCCTGGTTGGCCGATACAGGATATGCCGACCGGTTGCAGCAGTTCGGTTCCGATGCTGTTGTACATACAGTGCATAGTCTGGCCGCTGCGGTAGCCCGCCTGTGCGCTGATCTCGTGGAGAATACGGAAACCTACTTCTTCCGGGATCCGGCGCCCTCCACGTCTTTGGCTCGCCAGCTACCCTATGCCATGAGAATCAGCCGCCGAGCCTCTAGGTCGCCGGTAGCTGAGGTTCAAGCGGCAGGCCTGCACCTTGAAGCGGCGCTAACCGCGTTCAGCATGACTTTGAAGGAAGAGTTTCAGGCCGGCGGAGATTCGCCTGTGGACATTCTTGCTATCTACGCAGATGAGCATGGAACATACACCGATGATTGAGAATGCATGGTTGGTGCTCGTCCCATACCGTGCGTCATGGTCAGTATGCGGTGTAGTCGCTCGGGTGGTGCGCTGAGCCCACAGGAGGTAATGGTCGGGTCCAGCCCGGAGTCGAAGCCCGCGGCCACGACAGTGAAGCACGATCTCCCGGAAGCCACCGCCTGGCCATAGATACGAAAGGATCGGCGCCGCCATCGCAGAAAAGCGGGGCGCTGTAACAGACACGGACGAACTTCAGTTTCACCGCAACAAAAACTGTAAAGTGGCCATGTCCTCACGTTCTAGTGAGCGGCCGGGATTCTTTCACCCCGGCGAAAGCGTCGGAGAAACATAGCCAGCGGCCTGACCGCGTTCCCGGCGCTTTTTACACTCAATTGTCCGGCAATATGCAGAAAATGATGCTTCTTCAGGCAGTTGGTTTCCCCTTCGTGAGGTAGCGGATTTTGTGGGGCAAAGGGAACTTCTGTCAATGAAGGAGCGGGGAAATGACGGAACAGGTTGTTGCTTGTCCCGAGATCCCTGCTTTCCCCTTATTGGGCGGGGCTGGATGGGCCGTCTTCTCTGTTGCCTACTACTACTTGGGCTGGGCTGTGCAGGATGTAGCCGTTGACCCAGGAAAACATCGCACGGACCTTTTGTTGGGCGCCGGAGAGGAGTGCCAGGTGCACGAGGAGCCAGGAGAGGAATGCAACGGCTCCACGAAGCTGGAGGCGCTTCCGTCCGATTTCCGCTACGGCGGCGCCTCGGCCGATCATGGCCATATAGCCTTTGTCGACGTAGTGGAAGGGTTCACGGGGACCGCCGTTAATATCTCGGTAGATGTTCCGGGCTGCCCATTTTCCGCTTTGTTGTGCGACGGAGCCGAGTTGCGGCAGCTTCCGCCTTTCAGAATCAGTGATGTTGGCCGCGTCGCCCAGCACATATACGTTTTTTTGGTCGGGGACTGTCAGGTCCGGGAGTACATCGATGCGTCCTCCTTTCCCCTGCGGTAAGCCGGAATCTTGGAGGATCCTTCCGGCTTTGAGCCCTCCGGCCCATACTGTCAATTGGGCGGGGATTTCGCTTCCGTCGGCGAGTTTGACCGCGTTGGTGCGGACCTCGGCTACGCCGACGCCGAGGTGTAGTTGGACTCCTAGGGCGGAGAGCCGGTCTTTGGTGTATTCCTGGAGGTTGGGGGAGAAAGGTGCCAACACGGTGGACACCATGTCAACCAAGTGCACCTTGCTGCGGGCTGTGAGGTCCGGTGAGAAGTATTTTCGTACCACATAGTTGATGTGCTCAGCTATTGCTCCAGCGGTTTCGACCCCAGTCGGTCCGCCTCCTACGACGACTATGTCGACCGTTTCCTCGGGGTGGTTGGCGGCGTGATCGAAGATCCGGGTCAGTCTGGTTGCGAGGCGGGTGGCATCTTCCAGGGAGTAGAGCGGGTATGCGTGTTCCTCGGCGCCGGGGGTATCGAAGTAGTTCGGTACCCCGCCCAACGCGACCACCAAGGTTTGGTCGGCGTGCAGGGTTTCGCCGTCTCCGAGGGTGACCGTGCGGTTCCGCGAGTCAATGGTTGTGACAGCGGCCGTCATGATGTTCACAGACCCCAAGCGCCGGAAAATGGAACGGATCGGCCGGGCAATCGCTGACACACCGATCTGGGACGTGGCGAGTTGGTAAAGAAGTGGCTGGAACTGGTGATAGCTGTTGGAATCAACGAGGAGAACTTCGACTCCTTTACGTCCCAGTTCCTGGGCAACGGCTGTGCCGGCAAATCCTGCTCCTACCACAATGACCTCGTAACGGTTCCGGGTCTTACGGTCATGGCTATCCGTGCTGGCAGCCGTGGATTGCGGACGTATACGTGTGTTTCTGTTGTTCTTGCCTGGCCAGATGAGTTGTCGTGTCCTTGTCCGGGTGCCATCGAAGAGGCGTCGCTTGAGGAGGAACTCCTCCACTTCTCTGTCCGGCGCGGCCGTGATCTCGTTCGCGGCTCTCGCAGAGGGCACATCGATAAGGTAGGGCTTGCCGTAGGCGGCTTCTGTCGCGACAGCGTCCAGCCATGGAGCCGGTTGGGGGATGAGACCCCGCTGTTCGAAGGCTTCGGCGAGCATGGCCTTGATCTCGGTGTGGCTTTTGCCCGGAGCCCGTTTCACGACGTCGAATATGGCTAGTTGACGTTGCGCATTGTCACTGTCGGATCTTTCGACCTGTGTCATGGTCTCCTCTTTCGGTTGTCCTGTTGGAGGTATCAGTGCTTTGGTTCTGGTCAGCTGATGGAGTGGATGCTGAAAGCGGTAAGGAAGCCGAGGGTGGCCAGAAGGCCCGAGTACATGGCGGCAGTTTCGAAGGCTTCCGGGATCATCGTGTCTGTGATCATCGCCAGGATTGCCCCGCCCGCCAGCGCGTTGACGAAGGCGAGTGTCCCGGGGTTGGCGCCGTCGAGGAGGGCGTAGCCGGCGGTTGCTGCTACGCCTGAAGCGATGGCGATGGCCCCCCATATGCCAAAGACGTAACCGCGGCTGCGCCCGGCGTGCTTCCATCCGGCGGAGCTGGAGAGCCCTTCGGGAACATTGGAGATGAAAACTGCTGCCAGCATCGGCAGGCTCAGACCGCCCCCGGCGATGAAACCGACTCCGAGGACCATTGACTCCGGTATCCCGTCCAGCAGTGCGCCCAGCGCTATCGCCCCGCCGCTCGTGGGTTGTTCGTCCTGGGATGGTTGTTGTGAGCCTGAACGCTTCCGGTGTCGCGCACCGTATCTTGCCAAGAACATGTTCAGCCCTACATAGATGACGGAGCCGGCAAGGAAACCCAGCGCCGTCGGAAACAGGCCTCCCAGTTCTTCTGCCTTCTCCACCAGCTCAAAGGTGAGCGCCGAAATAAGCACGCCGGACCCGAATGCCATAACCGCCGCGACAACGGCAAGCGGCACCCGAACGTACCAGCCGATAGCACTGCCAAGGAGGAGGGCACTTCCTCCCAGCAGCCCGGCGGTTCCGGCTGCGAGCCACTCGGGCATTACTGCTCCATACCGGTCATTGCGGTTATTCCCCTCGTTCATCTCTTGCTGGGTCGGTTCCGGGGCGCCGGTCCCGCTTGGAGAGCCGCTGGTTGCCTGTGGCTTCCTCGACGGCGTTGACGGCGCGTACGAACCCGAGGTGACTGAATGCTTGAGGAAAGTTCCCTGCCAGGCGCCCTGAGGTAGGGTCATACTCTTCGCTATACAGCCCGAGATCGGTAGCACAGTCGGTGAGCCGTTCCAGCAGGGCGGCTGCGTCATCCTTCCGGCCGCTGTAGGCGTATTGTTCAACGAGCCAGAATGAGCAGACAAGGAATGGGTATTCTCCTCCGGGGAGCCCATCAACGTCGGTTTCGGTGCGGTAACGGTAGACGAAGCCGTGATCGCCGCGCAGTTCTTGCTCTATCCGGGCGACGGTCGCGAGAATCCGGGGGTCGTCGTACCCGACGATCCCCGTGTGGGGGAGCTGGAGCAGTGAGGCGTCAACCTCGGTGTTCTCATAGGTTTGGGTGAACGATCCGGTCCTCTCATCAACTCCGTGCTCAAGGATCTCCTCTCGCAGGGTGCGGCGCAGCGCCCGCCATTGGTCCAGGGGCCCGTCCAGCCCGTGGTTCTCCACGGCGCGGATTCCCTGGTCGAAGGCGGCCCACATCATCGCCCGTCCATGGACGAAGAACGCCGGGGTGCCGCGCATCTCCCAGATGCCGTGGCCCTTTCGGTTCATGTTCCGTTCGCAGAACCTCAGCAGGTTTTTTTGGAGACCCCAGGATGATTCGTCGTCTGGTATGCCGGCTTCGCGCAGGGCTGCTAGGGCGAGCATCACTTCACCGACGACGTCGGCCTGGTACTGTTTGGCCGCTTCGTTGCCGATGCGGACCGGGCGGGATCCCTCATAGCCGGCCAGATGATTCAGTTCCCATTCCGGGAGCTGGCGTTCCCCGCCCACCCCGTACATGATCTGCAACTCTTCAGGATCCCCCGCCACAGCGCGCAGCAGCCAGTCCCGCCAATGCGTGGCTCCCTCAGTGAAGTCCTGTGTGATGAGCGTTTCGATGGTCAGGGCCGCGTCACGCAGCCAGGTGTACCGGTAGTCCCAGTTCCGGACACCGCCGAACTCTTCTGGAAGGGAAGTGGTCGCAGCAGCGACAATGCCACCTGTCTCCTGGACGGTCAGGCCACGCAACACCATGAGCGATCGCAGGACGAGTTCGTGCTCACGGTCGTGGACGTCGACCCGGGAGGACCACTGGGTCCAGTAATCACTGGTCAGCTGCAGAGCCTTCGCAGGATCGACCGGGCGTGGAGGGTACCTGTGGGATTCGTGCCACAATAACGCCCAGCTCAGCACATCTCCGGCTCCCATGGAGAACGTCCCGGTGAACCGGTCTGAGACACCGCCCTGGAAGTGTCCCGGGTGCCCCTTATCCGGGGGGCATTCGGGCTGCCCGGTTTCGGCCACGGGATCGGCACGCTGCTCCGGGTGGGACCGTAGCAGGGGCCCGGTGAGAAGCAAAGCATTCGGTCCGGCGATGGACAGTAGGCCGTCCTGCTCGCTTTCATCGATTTTTACCCGACGGGTCCACGGTTTGGAACGGTTGTAATCGAAGCGGATCCGTAGGTCGTGCTCGAGCTGAACGGTTCCTTCAGTGCAGTGTGCTTGCCGGATCAGGTCGCTTTGCCCGTCGTCCGGTGGCATGAAATCCGTTACCACGACGGTTCCAGTGGGAGTCCGCCAGGTGGTTTCGAGGACAAACGTCCGCGGCCGGTAACGGCGCTCGGACACCTCTCCGTCGACGACGGACATCTTCCATCGTCCGTCCTCCGGGGTTCCGAGCAGGGCAGCGAACACCGAGGGTGAATCGAACCGCGGGAAGCACAACCAGTCGATGCTTCCATCGCGTGAGACGAGAGCACCGGTGCGCAAATCGGACAGGAAAGCGTACTCCTCCAGTGGCGTTGACTTGGTTGCTTCCATCGGGCGGTCGGCCCTTTGGTCGCTCACTTGCCCCAGTGCTCCGGTCCGCCGGAGCCGGCGGCATACTCCTCCAGAGGCACGCGCCCGTTACTCCAGGCTCCACGAATTTCGTCGATGACCCGCCACGCCTGTTCAGCTGCTTCCCCTCGCAGGGAGAGCGAGGGGTCTCGTTGAAGGATGCCGTTGAGAACCTCGCCGTAGGGATTCAGGCGGCCTTCGCCAAACTCCGTCATGAGGTGCGCCCGGTCGATGACATAGGGGTCTCCGGGGCCGTTGATGTTGAACTCGAGAGACATGCTGTCCGGTCCGAGCCTCAGTCGCAGGACTGCGGGAGAGATCATTCCCTGCATGCCTTCGGGAACGTGAGGCACGTCACGGAAGGTGAGGACGATTTCCCGGCGCCGTTCGCCCAACGCCTTACCTGATCGCAGAGTGAACGGAACCCCGGCCCAGCGCCAGGACTGTGACTCCAGCGTCACTTCGGCGAGGGTTTCGGTTTCTCGCCGGGCCTGCACGCCTTCCTCTTCTACGTAGGAGGGAAGCTGGCGGCCGTCAATGGTGCCTGCGGTGTAGCGGGCGCGTCTGCTCGCGGTAGCCGGGTCCGAGCCCCATGGTCGGACCGCCCGTAACGCTTCGGTCTTCACAGCCCGCAGATCGGCGGCCTCGAGCGAGGTGGGCGCCTCCATGGTGACCAGGGCCATCACCTGGATGAGGTGGGACTGAATCATGTCGATGAGCGCCCCGCTGCTGTCGTAGTAGCCGGCGCGTCCCTCAAGGCCGAGCTGTTCGTCGTAGACAATCTCGACCTTCGCAACATGGTCCCGGTTCCAGAGCGGTTCGAACAGGACGTTGGTGAAGCGCAATCCCAGGATGTTGAGGACACTGGATTTCCCCAGGAAGTGGTCGACCCGGAATATTTGTTCTTCTGTCACCAGCGATGCCAGCTTGCGGTTGAGGTCGGCGGCGCTCTGCTGGTCCGTCCCGAAAGGCTTCTCCAGCGCCAGGACGGTATGCTCGGGCAGTCCGACGTCGTGCAGGGCATTTATCGCCCTGGCTGTCACGGATGGGGGCAACGCGAAGTACAGGGCCGGGATGCCCTCTGCCGCCTCCATCAGCTGCCGTAACTGCTCGGGTGATGTGGCATCGGTGGGCAGGTACCTTGTGTGGGTGAGGGCGTGCTCGACAGCGTCGCCGTTCGCGCCGGCGCTGTCGAAAGCGGATTTCACTGTCGCCGACCACTCATCCTGGTCTTTGGTGGGCAGGTCCGCACCCACGATTTTCAGCCGCCGTCCGGGTTGGTCCGTCAATAGCCGGCCAACACCTGGCAACAGCAGGCGCGAGGTGAGGTCGCCTGTCGCTCCCAGAATAATGAGGGTGCTGATGTCATCCATCGGGTGCTCTCCTTCGAGGTAGTGCAATCCATTTCGGGGGCTATTTTTTGGAGCCGCTGTTGTCCTCGTCTTTGGGCCCTGGGTCGGAAGTGGCAGCTGGGACATACACGTCCGGTTCGAGATAGATCCGCGTCACGATCGGCACTGCCGCACGGATCCGTTTTTCTGCATCATTGATTACGCTGGCAAGCGCGGAACCGGTCTGCGAGCTGTCGGTGGCGATTTTCGCTGCCACGAGCAGTTCGTCCGGACCGAGATGGAGGGTCTTGAGGTCGATGATCCTGACCCGACCCTCTCCTTGAAGCGCTACCTTGATTTCTTCGATGTTCTGAACTGATGCTGCTTCGCCCAGCAGCAAGGACTTGGTTTCGATGCCAAGCAAGACGGCCACGGCGACCAGCAGCAGCCCGATCAGGGCCGTACCAACTGCATCCCACACACTGTTTCCAGTCAGAAGCGTCGCAGTGACAGCAACGAAAGCAAGGACCAGCCCGGTCAGGGCAGCGGTGTCTTCAAGGAGGATCACGGGAAGTTCGGGTGATTTGGATCTCCGCACGAACTGCAGCCACCCGGAGTTCCCGCGCGCCGGCCGCGATTCAACGATTGCAGTTTTCAACGACAGCGACTCGGCGACTATCGCCCCGCCCAGTACGGCAAGCGGGACCCACCACCACGGCCCTTCGATTGGTTCGGGATGCCGCCATTTTTCGTAGGCCTCGAACAAAGCGAAGAGACCTCCCACGCTGAACAAAACGATGGCCACGAGGAAGGAGTAGATGTAACGTTCCCGACCGAACCCGAACGGGTGCTGGGCGTCGGCGGTGCGTTTGGCCTTCTTGCCTCCGATTAACAACAACGCCTGGTTGCCCGAGTCGGCAACCGAGTGTATCGCCTCAGCAAGCATGGCCGACGACGCCGTCAGCACGAACGCCAGGAACTTCAGTGCGGCGATGGTGATGTTCGCGCTCAGCGCGGCGATCACCGCTTTCTTGCCCCCGCTACCCGACATAACACCCTCCCGATTCCTGCACGTTTTCGCGGCAACCCAGTCCAGGCGCCGTTGTGTTCCTAGCCCTCCTTGTCCTTGTTGAGCTCGCGGTGCTTGTTGAGCTCGCGCCTTTCATGCTCGCGGCGGCTGTAGGTCGCCTCATATATCGCCCGGTCGCTGTCGAAACTTGAGCCCAACGCCCCCGCCAACGTGCCCAGGGAGGAAGCAAGCCACGCCAAATGGACGTAATCAAACAATCCGACGGGGTGACCGAGCTGCTCCTGTAAGTAGGTGGCTGCAATTACGGTGAGCGCCAAGCAGAACAGCAGCCCCGACAGGACCAGGACCACATACATCATGGCCACGCTTAGCTCGACTGTGATGATGGTCGCTGCGTTATCCAGGATCACCTGGCTGGTGTCCGGTCTTCCATCGGACTTCGTCCAGAGCCCGTTGTGAATGATGAGCCATGCACTAAGCGCGGAGATCACCGCGAAGCTCATCACGGATAACCGCAGAATAGACAGCGCATCAGCCATCGACCACATGGAGGCATAGAAAATGCCGAAAGCTCCCGAGGCGACGGCGGCCGGTAGCCCGGGATCGGCCATCAATCCCAAAACGGCTGGTCGTCCGTCCGATTGGTTTTTCACTGTGTCGCCTCCCTTCCGGATCAGCACGCTCCGTCAGCGCGTTGGGTCACTTCTCTCCCAGTACAGAAGGAACCTCGTTCACTGCCGTTACGACGACGTCCCGGATCTTCCAGTCCATGGTGAGCAGCCCTTCCCGGATTGCGTCGAGCCGTTCGGCCGTCGCCTTCTCGTCTTGCTTGGGGACGACGAAGCCCTCCACATGGAAGACTTGGCCTTCATCTCTGAGCCGGGCAGCGCCGGCACTGACCCACTCCACGTCGCGCAAGTATGCGTTCACCTTTCCCAGCAAAGGGTGGACGGTTGCGTTGTCGACCGTTGTCGGGCGGGCATCCATCAACGCGGCCAGAGCCGCCCGAAGGTTGGTAATTCCGTCTTTCATGATGCTGAAGGCGATCACCAAGGCAGCAGCGGCGTCAGCCCACCACCACCCCAATCCGATACCCACGATGCCCACGATTGCTGCGACCGACGTCATCCAATCGGCTTTATTCATATCTGCGTCTGCGTACAGGACCTTGTTATGCAGCGGCGGGGCCAACCTCAGTTTCAGGCGGCCGAGGATCACAGGTGGAATCGCTGTGATCACCATCGCCGCTATCATGATCCAGCCGCTCCACACCGGTGTGCCGAACAGGTTCATCGCGCCGATGGTCGGGTGCTCGGCCGCGATTAACGCTTTGAGACAGTCGAAGATGAGGAAACCGCCCATTACGCAAAGGGCAGACGCTGCGACCATATGGGAAACGCCGATGGCCCGGTGGTAGCCGTAGGGGTGCCCCGCGGTGGCCGGTCGACGGGTCATCCGAACACCGATCAGGAACGCGATGGGAGGAACGAAGGACAGCATGTCCTCGATCCACGCGGTTTTCATTGCCTGGGAATTACCCATGGACAGAAATACGATGACCACGATCCCGAGCACCGCCGCGATTGTGATCCATTCCAGACGCACCGCTTTGTGTAGGTGATCCTCCACTTCTTTGGGGAGGATCTCATTGTCCACTTCTCCCAGGATCTTGCTCATATTGGAAGCTCTTTTCCTTCAAGGAAGCGCTCGAGGTCCATCAGGAACGCGTTCTCGCCCTTCCGGATCGCAAGGACATGCTTCTCCTGCTCACCACCGGCGTTGGTTGTCGTGGCGTATGGATTGGTAAGCCCGACTTCTGTCTTCCATGGAGTGTGCTCGGTGATGCCGCCGATCACTACATCCAGTTCACCGTGGGAAAGTTCCTCCATGAGATCATCCTCTCCGTCGGTCTCCCATTGGACCTCCGCCCCGATCCTCTCGGCGTATTCACGGATCAAGTCGACCTCCAACCCGGAGGGCCGGGAGCCCACGACCGACGTGAATGGTTCGTTCTGGGCTACGCCGACGCGCAAGCTTCCCCCGGTGGCCCTCTGCAGGGTGCCATAGGGATCGGCGGGATAATTTCCGCCACAGGCAGACAGGAGAAGCAACATAGCCAAGGCCAGGATCAGTGTCTTCTGTGAACCATTCACGATCTCACCGTAAACCCTCATCTGTTGGTATGAATAGTGGGGCCGAGAGTGACACGCGTGCATTGCCGCACTTTCTTTCGTGTCCGGTAGTTTCGCCGCCTACACGAGTCTCCGCGCTTATGGTCCAGGTTGCGCACACCCGTGCCAGCGTAATAGTAAGGGTACTGTTGTTCCGAAAATTGAAGCCCAGCGGTGGCTGGATTTCTCCTATCGACCGGAAGATCAGTATGAATCTGGAAATAGGTGTAGCTGAAAGCGTGTGGATTGCGCTGGGCCTGACCCTGGTTCTGACGGCACTGCATCTTGCAGCACCACGCATACGGCGGCTGCCTTTCATTCCGGAGCGGTTCACCGCCTCCTTCGCCGGCGGAATAGCAACGGCTTATGTGTTCCTTCACCTACTGCCGGAGCTTGCAGCAGGAAATGAAGCGGTGGGCGAAACGTTGCAAGACGTCCTGGATCCCACGCCTTTGCTGGAACTGGTGATCTTCTTCGTCGCCTTGAGCGGTTTTATCGTCTTCTACGGGCTCGAACGCCTTGCCTCCCGCAGTTCCGCGGCCGGGAGTAAGAACGAGGCTGGCATGTATTGGCTCCACCTGGCCTCGTTCATGGTCTATAACATCTTGATCACCTACACCCTTGCCCTTCGGGTAAGGACCGGCCTGCTGTTCGCCTTGCTGTTTACCATCGCTATGGGTCTTCACTTTGTCCTCACCGACCGAGGACTCCGAGAACGCTACGCACACCGGTTCGACCGCACCGGCCGTCTCCTGCTGGCCGGAGCACTCATCGCGGGCTGGATTGTTGGGTCGATAGCCGCACCGACAAGCACCCTTCTTGTCGCCCTGTTGACCGCTTTCCTCGGCGGATCCATCCTGCTGAACGTATTCAGGGAAGAAATCCCACCAGAGCGCAACTCCAGCTTCGGCTGGTTCTGCATCGGACTCGTCTTCTACGGTGGCTTACTGACCCTCATTACCGCCATCCAGGGCTGAAAGGCGGAGCCGTCCCTGATTTCCCAGCCTTCACCGAACACAGCAGAAGCACCATGAAACAAGGAAGTCCGATCAGAGGTAATACATGAGCAGCAAGGCGTTTCTCCTACGATTGGGGCTCGCCGTCCTCATCATTGATGCCGCTTTCTCCGCCCTCTGCCTTCTGGGAGTTTTCCCGCTCAGCGACTCACTGTTAGTTCTTGTCTTGGGTGCTTTCGTCCTCAGCGGCGCAGCGGCACTGGAAAAACAAGAAGCTATTCCGCTCGAACGGCAACCAGATGCACTGCCGCATTTCACCCTGGATGAGGTGAAGCCCCTCCCAGCAGACGAGGCCCCCGCGGCTAGAGACCTGGCCCGGGAGATACTCGGCGCGTCAACGAGAGACCATTCAGAGGATTCGAACCGAACGCTCGCCATAGTTGCCGTGAGACAAAGAGTCTTTTCGAACGAAACTGAAGGAGAACCGAAGGCATGACATTTAAAGAGATCATGGAGACCGCCGGTAAAATCGTCGATGCCGCAGGTGTCTTTGCCATCGTTCTTGGTGCCATTGTGGCAACGCTGTTCGCCGCATACGGGCTTCTGAAACGGCAGCACGGCGACGACGTATATCAGAAATACCGCAAGGGCCTGGGCCGCTCGATCCTCCTCGGCCTGGAGCTGCTCGTCGCTGCGGACATCATCCGCACAGTCGCAGTGGCACCCACCTTCCAGTCAGTAGGCGTGCTCGCCCTCATCGTCCTCATCCGGACCTTCCTGAGTTTCTCCCTCGAACTCGAAATCACAGGACGGTGGCCTTGGCAGAAAAAACACGAATCCGAACTGAAATAAATCGTTCAGCCGGCCGACCAAAGCACATATCAGTCGATGTCCTCGCCGGCGAGAGCTTTCGCAGCCAACTGTTCCTGATGAGCTGCATCCCAGATTTCCTTCGCAGCACTCACATTGACTCCGATGATCACCAACCCCAATACCAGGTCCGGCCATCCAGAAGAAGTCCAAGCGGTGAGCACGCCCATCACAATAATGACCAGGTTAATCGGAACGTCATTACGTGCCGACAGGAACGCAGCCCCCACCAGCACGGAACGTTCGTGGCGACTTACCAGTTCGACGACCCCGCAACGGCGCAGATCGCGGCCGCGGCGGAACTGGGCGAGCGTGCCATGGCGTGGCAACAGGAAGACGCCGACGGTAATCGACAGGGTCTGACAATCGCCGAGTTTGGCGAACTAGGCGGTCCGGGAATGGGCGGCTGCCCCGCCGGCCCGGGCGACCAGACGGGCCTGCCCCGGGCGCCGCCTCGGTGGTACGTTCCGTCGACAAGACCTCCATGCAGGTGAAGTGGACAACCGCAGCGGCGCAACCGGGCGCCGCCGCGGTCACTGGATACAGCGTGGTTGCAATAGACCAAGCGATCACGAACGGGCAGCAGGTTCAGCTGGGAATGCGCACGGGTGCTTCCGCCACTCAGAGCACGATCGCCAATCTGAACCCGGCCTCAACCTACACTGTGGAAGTCCGCTCCCTCGCCGGACCCCGCATGAGCGACGCATACACTGTTGCTCCCGCGACGGTGCCACAGCCCGGTGACACAACGGTACCCACGCTGGCACTTTCGCCAGCACCGGATCCCGGCGCAGTCATCCAAACAAACTCGGTGACCGTCACCGGCGACGGGCAGAACTTCTTCACGACAGACGGATCACCCGTTGTCAGCGGTGGCCTACCGTCCGACACGGCGCGCCTCTACACCACTCCGATAGCCATCACCGGGCCGACCACCCTGAAAGTCGCAAGCATTTGATCAGGCGGGGAACTTCCAGATCATCGAGGGTGAGTATGCTCCGCCTGCTGGTTCCACGGTTCCACCAGGTGCCCCAACGGGCCTCACCGCTACGGCAGGGCAGGGGTCCGCGATCCTTCGATGGGACCCATCTGAATCATCCGTAACCGGATACCGGGTGACCGTGTACGGGAGTAACGGGACGGCGCTGCCACTTGGTTCCCAGCCCCCGGAGACAACTGCCAGAACCCAAACCATCACCGGCCTAACGGGCGGCGCCAGCTACGGATTCAGTATCAAGGCAAAGACGGCAGCTGCCGGATTCGGAGCTGAATCGGCGAAGGTGACCACCACCATCCAGCCCGTCACCGACCGGCTCACCATCACGTCCGCGAAATGGAAAGCGGGTGATTTCCGGGTGATCGGCACAGGCTCGGTTGTAGGTTCGACCGTCACGGTCTATCGCGTCACGAGCACCGGAGCAATCGGTGCAGTAATTCCTGGCGCGGTAGCCACGGTGACCGCGGCCGCTCCCCCAGGAATTGGCGACTTCAGCATCAGGCTCCGCAACGGAGCTGCGCCAGCGCAGAATCCGGCAAGAATCTACGTCAAGTCGAGCAACGGAGGTGTCGCAGGACCGTTCACCGTTGCAAACGGTTAGAACCGTCCGACGGTTGAACCCCCGGGCCGCGTAACCACAGACCGATACCTAAATCCTTCCGGCGGCTGAAACTCCCACCAACAGTTCCGTGGATCACCCTCACGTTCAACGCCACTATGCGTTCCGGTTCCCGGAAACGCGAACCTCAGGAAGTCGCCCGTGATCTCGCCTCCCGGCTTCCTGGCTTGTCTCAGCGGTTGCAGGCAACCGGGGCAGGTATCGCCCGCCCCATGGGAGCACAAGAACTGTGTGAGGTTGTCCGGGTCGCCTACGATCCACCGGCTGCACTGGTCATTGATGAGGCTCACGCCTCCGGGCACCCTGTAGAACTCACCTGGGGCGAAGTCGGCCCGTCCGGTGCTCAAACCAACTGGGAGAACTACCGCCACGAGGGCGCATATTCGGCGTCGTGGACCATGACCGGCGCTCCACGTGGCTCGGTCCACGCCAATGTCCTTTCCAAGCTCCTGGCCCCGCACGGCGACGTGGACCGCAAGCGGATCACGCTGCTGTACCGGCCGATGGATTCGGCCCGGGCCGCGCAGCTGGTCGAACGGGATCAGAACAATGCCAACGTCCGCATTACCTCGTGTAACCGTCCCTCAGCTCGTGCGCTGGTCGATGCCCGCTCAGCGGCTCAAACAGCGGCAGAAGAAGCTCAGGGTGCCGGGTTGGTGAACTTCGGCCTGGTCGTCACGGCCACAGTCAACGGTCTGGACCGGCTACCTGACGCGGTGGCCGCGATTGAGCAAACCTCCGGAGCTGCCCGATTGCTGCTGCGCCGTGCCTATGGGTCACAGGACACTGCCTTTGCGGCGTCACTGCCGATTGGTTTGGTGCTGCCTAAGCACGTCCTCTTGCCCTCTGAGATTCGGGAGGCGCTCTAAATGGCGCATATGAAGATCCAGAAAAGCCGGCACCACGTAGAACCGGTGGAGCCGAAAAAGAAGAAGCAGAAGAAAGCCCCGGCGATCCGGGAGAAAGTACCTGGTGCCCGTGGCTGGCGTGGCCGTGGCGGCGGCGCGGCCGCGCTGGTTCCCACCGTGCGGGAGTACCGGGGAACGACAGTGCAGGTGTGTGGGCTGTGGCCGTTTTCCTCCGGTACGTCTTCACCCATGATCGGTGTACCGCTGGGTAAGCATGAGGAAACTCAGGCCACGGTCTGCTGCGATCCGATCAGCTGGTTTCAGCGCGCCCGACTGATCTCTAACCCCTCAGCGTTCGTCCTCGGCAAGCCAGCACTGGGCAAGTCAACGCTGGTTCGCCGCATGGGCATTGGTCTAGCGGGACAGGGGACGAGTCCCCTGGTCCTAGGGGATCTGAAGGGCGAATACGTTGACATGGTTGAAGCCCTCAAAGGGCAGGTCATCAAGCTCGGCCGCGGCGTCGGATATTTGAACATTTTGGATCCTGGGCAGGCTATTGAGGTCGCGCAGCTCCTCGAGGACGAAGGCCACGAGGATGCAGCTGTGCGCGTCCGTGCTGATGCTCACGGGCGGCGCCTGAATATGGTGGTTGCACTCATTACGATCAGCCGGAACCAGCCGCCCACCGATCAGGAACAGACCATTATCGACCGGGCGCTGCGCTGGCTCGATGAGCACTTCGAGGGCATTCCTGTGCTCGGGGATCTGCTCAAAGTCATCCAGGACGGCCCGGACGAGTTGCAGCAGGTCGCCCTCAATCGCGGCGATTGGAAGCTCTACCAGCAGGAAACGAAAGCTCTAGAGGCGACGCTGCTCGGTTTGACGGGCGGCGGGAAGCTCGGGGAAATCTTCTCCCGGCACACCTCAGAGCCAATGGAACGTGGCAAAGCCGTGGTGTTCGACGTGTCCACCATTGACGAAACGGAAACCGACCTCCAAGCCGCAGTGCTGCTGGCGTGCTGGTCCTACGGGTTCGGCACCGTCAACGTAGCTCACGCACTCGCTGACGCCGGGCTGGAACCTCGACGGCATTACTTCGTGATTCTCGATGAGCTGTGGCGGGCGCTGCGCGCCGGTAAAGGCATGGTGGACCGGGTAGACGCGCTCACCCGCCTTAACCGCTCTGTCGGCGTGGGACAGGTAATGATCTCCCACACCATGAGTGACCTTCTCGCCCTGCCAGCCGAAGAGGACAGGATGAAGGCCCAAGGCTTTGTCGAGCGTTCCGGAATGGTCATCTGTGGTGGCCTCCCGGCCTCCGAAATGACACTGCTGACCAAGGCGATTCCACTCTCCCGGCAGGAACAGCAAAAACTCGTGTCCTGGCAAGATCCGCCCGCCTGGGACTCACGCGGGCTGGACATTGAACCGCCCGGACGGGGGAAGTTCCTCATCAAAGTAGGCGGACGGCCCGGCATCCCTGTCCATATCGGGTTGACCAAAGTGGAAGCGAAGCTCAACGACACGAATAAGCGCTGGCACGACACCTCAGAGAAAGCTCCACTACTCGCGGAGACGGCAGTGGCCTCACCAACGGCAGGAGATCCGGCATGAGCGCACCAAACCGCAAGGGCGGTGCAGGAGACTTCACTGAAGGCATCGTGCTCTTCTCGATCCTCGGCCTTCTGGCCGCTGTGGTCGGTGGTACATGGGTAGCTGCGCATTGGGGATCTTCCCTGGCTGGGATAGCTGCTCCACCAACTCACCCGGTGGAGCTGATCGCGGGCCTCTTCAAGCAGGAGATCCCGTGGCCTACTGAATCCACGTTCATTGCCGCTGGTATCGGCGCAGCGGTCCTCATCCTGGCAATCGGGATCGTCGTTCTCGTGGTGCGCTCGGGCAGTAAGAAGAAGCGGGTAGACCGGGCTGCAACCCATATGGCGAAAGGGAAGGCTCTGCTCCCGCTGACCCGCAAGGGTGCGCTGAAAACGGCTAAGCGTCTCGGTGTCCCTGACTCGCCCGGTGTACCGATCGGTAAAGCAGTGATCTCCGGGCAGGATCTTTTCGGCAGCTGGGAAGATATGCACGTCGATATCTGGGGGCCTCGGACAGGTAAGACGACCTCACGGGCCATTCCGGCGATTGTGGCCGCTCCTGGGGCTGTGGTGGTGACCTCCAATAAGCGAGACGTTGCCGATGCTACCCGCGAGGTTCGAGCTGAACACGGCGACGTGTGGGTGTTCGATCCCCAAGGCGTCGCCGGGGAAGAACCCACCTGGTGGTGGAATCCCCTCTCCTATGTCACGGACGAAAACAAGGCCGGGAACCTCGCTGAGCACTTCTCATCTGGAAGCCGCCCGCTGGGCAGCGCAAAGCATCCGTACTTCGACAAGCACGGCGGGGATCTGCTCACCGCGCTACTCCTGGCAGCGGCGTGCGACAACCGGCCCATCACGCAGATCCACGGCTGGCTGACAGATCCCACCGAGGATGAAGCCGTCGAGATCCTGCGCCGTCACGGCTACACCATGAACGCTGACGGACTTTCCAGCATCATGAATTACGCTGGCCCGCAACGAGACGGGATCTACGGAACCGCGCTGGGGTATGTGAGCTGCTTGACGAACCGAACGGTAGCGGCATGGGTAAACCCCGCCGGTTCAGCTCGTCGGCCTGAGTTCAGCCCGGAAGAGTTCGTGCGCGGCAGGAACACGCTGTACAGCCTCTCCAAGGAAGGAACCGGCACCGCCGGCCCTTTGGTCACGGCGCTGACGGTAGCGACGGTGGAAGCCGCTGAGGCTTACGCTGTCGTCTCTCCTGGCGGCAGGCTTCCTACTCCCATGGTTGGTGTTCTGGATGAGGCGGCGAATGTCTGCCGGTGGAATAGCCTCCCCGATCAATACAGCCACTACGGCTCACGCGGCATCGTCTTGATGACCATTTTACAGTCGTACTCGCAGGGCGTTTCGGTGTGGGGCAAGGACGGGATGCGTAAGCTCTGGTCAGCATCCAACGTCAAGGTCTACGGCGGCGGTGTCGCCGAACCTGAGTTCATGAGTGAGCTGTCTCAGTTCATCGGTGACTACCAGTACACCGGGCGCACCACGAGCCGGGGCAAGAACGGGCGCAGCACGAGTGTTGATCCGAACCGGAAGGAGAGGATTCTTGAAGCCGACGATCTGGTGTCGCTCGAACGTGGCCGCGCTATCGTGTTCGCCTCCGGTATCCGCCCGGTCCTCATCAAAACCATGCCGTGGATGGTCGGCCCGGACGCTGAGAAGATCAAGGCTTCTATCGCCGCCCATGATCCATCGAACCGGGCACCTTCGGTGACCTCGGACGACGACACGACTCCCTCGCCGAACAAGTGGATTCAGGCGGTTGACAGCAAATGAGTAACGCGCTCGGAGACTGGGACGAAATCGACCAGGACACGTCACCGGACGATCTGGACTCTGACACGACGTCGGGTGAGGAAGAGGAACCCTCACTCGTGTTCGCCACGGTTGATCTGTTCGTGCAGGAGCACCTATCACTGAACTACCGGCGCACACTGAACGTGCAGGGAGGCCACACCTGGTGCCCTGAGTGGTGGCGGCACGGTGAAGCGATTAGGTCGTGTCTGTTAATTGTGGACTCGGTGGAATGTGATCATCGCGGTGAGTAGTACTCCGCCGAGGAACGTTGTGGCGTATTTGTCGTATCGGGTGGCGATTCCGCGCCAGTGCTTGAGGCGGTTGAAGCCGCGTTCGACGGTGTTGCGTTCTTTGTAGGTCGCGGGGTCGAAGGACGGTGGCCTGCCGCCTGCGGAGCCTTTGGCTTTGCGCCGTTGGATCTGGTCTGAGCGTTCCGGGATGGTGTGCTTGATCCTGCGGGAGCGCAGCTCGCTGCGGGTTGAGGGATGGGAATAGGCCTTATCGGCCAGCAGCCGGAACCGGGTGCCGTCCTGGATCTTATGGACTGCTAGCAGCGGAAGCAGTTGCGGGTTATCCCCGGCTTGCCCGGGTGTGAGCAGCATCGTGACCGGCGCGCATGCCCTATCGGTGAGGGCATGAATCTTTGTTGTCAGCCCTCCTCTTGAGCGTCCGATCGCGTGGTCAGCTGGCTCGTCGGGCAGAAACTTGTAACTCGCTCCCGCCCCCTGTGTGGTCCGCAGCGGCCTTCAGTTTCGGTGCTCCGGCGGCATGCTGATGTGCCCGGACACTGGTGGAGTCAACCGAGAGCAGCGACTCCAGCTCGATGTCATTTGCGCTGGTGGATTCTTTCACTGCGGTGAACATCCGCTCATAAGATCCGTCGGCCGACCAGCGCCGGTGCCGCTCCCATATTGATTGCCAGGCACCGAACTCGGCTGGCAGGTCCCGCCACGGTGAACCGGTGCGGAACCGCCAGCAGATGCCCTCCAGTGTCAGTCGGTGATCATTCCACGGCCGGCCCCGGCGGCCCGGTGCCGTCCGCAGGACAGGCTCGATAACCGACCACAACTCATCTGAAATCACATTCGCACGAACCATTCATCCAGCTTCAAACACGGCAAGCCGGATATTTAGCAGACACGCCCTAGCCGCCTGGAAGCGCTCTGGAGGGCGTGGGAGGATCTACGCCGGGACGGCAAGTCCGGAATGAGCGCGTGGTGGCGGGAGCATGCTGACCACCACATGCCGATCCTGCTTTCCACTGAGGGCCCCTTCAAAGGTTGCTCCCCGGAAAAGGGCCACAATCCCCGGCTGGAACCGCTGCCGTGCACGCCTCCCCCTGCGGGTTTGTTCATCCCCCAGTGAGCGCTTCCCCATATTCGTCTCGCTTACAAGCGCTGGCAGCCGGGAATGATGATGCTTGATTGCTACGCCAACGGTGGTTCTGCCGTCCAGCGAGCGGGTCCCACAGAGAACGTCCAGTCCGCGCTCATACAGTCGTCACATGAGCCGAGACGACGGACACAGCGAAGCGGAGATGCATTCCGCTGATCTCCTTGAACCCCTTGCCGAACCGGAACGCCTGGCTGTCCTCGATTACCTGGACATATGGTGCAAGGATCGCCCGGTGAGTCGCTCCGATGTCGCCGACATGATCGATTTTCATTCCGGAATCATTGACCAAGGCGAACTAACACGTCGCGGTGATGTAGCCGCGCAAAAGCACCGTCTCTACACTTGCCTCAGCTGAATTCGTCCGTAGTCAACGTCCAGACCAGCTCCGGCTACTGCTCCGATCCCTCACGGAGTAGTGTTCGAATATGGTGGATCAGAGCGGGCATCGTTGGGTGTGGATCGGCGTAGCGCTGCTGACCGTGCTCATCGCAATACTCGTCATCTTTGGGAGCATGGGATCGTACTGTAGCGATTGGGCTGTTCCCGCAGAGGGAAACCCTGAATGTGCTTCAGGGGTGAGCGCTTCGGCCTGGGTAATTGGCATAGCCGCTGCAATCTTCTCCGGATACGCAATAAGACGGTCGATCGCTGGCCCTCGCCGCTAAGCCTCGATATCAATTAACGCAGAACGTCTCCGGGGCTGGGCCCCGGAGACGTTCTGCAAGATCGAAAACTTAACCTGCGGCTTGATCGACGGTCGTCTCTGCTGGCAGAGCTTCGCCTTCCTCGGCTGCCACTTGTGTGAAGACAGTTTTGCTTATATCACCTTGACGCAGCGGGCCAGATACTGCGGCTTGGTACAGTCCCGCGTTGCTGCCGGTCACGTAGAACTGGGTGCCCAGTTCGCCGGGTAGCCCCGAGGCGGTCAAGTACACCAGATAAGTTCCACCGACCTCCATGAGCGGCACGAGAGGCACCTGGTTAGCTGAGCCGAATTGGCGAACTTCCACCGTTGTTCCGCTCTTCACCGAACCGTTTGATCTTTTCGCGCTGGTGACGCTGATGGTCGATATTGTGAAATCGGTGGCAGGATCGATGTCCGCCGCAACGCGTTGCGCAGTTACCGTACCAACAACAACTGCCGTGCTGTCATCAGCCATGCTTTTCAATGACGGATATAGCTTTACCCTCGCTGCGTGGGCTTCTCCCTGTGTTGTTGTTGGTTCCTGTACGACCGAGCGGGTAGCTGTGTCGTCATTGGGCGATGCTCCGCAGCTCGCCAGGCCGGCCGCGGTCATCAGGCCCACAAGGACGATGACTGTCACACGAGTTCTATGAATTGTTGCCTTCATGATCGCCTCCTTAATACCTTGCGTTGATGCCATTGACATCATCGGTTGTGAGTCCGCTTACCCCTACGGAGTATGAGGTGGAGGGATATGTATGCATGACCCGAGCAACGGTGCTCACGTGTGCCAGCCCCAGCCCGTGCCCGATCTCATGAGCCCAGACGACCTTCAAGCGATTCAACGGCTCGTCACCCTGTAGGTAGTACTGGTTCATCCGTAGAGCTGATGATGTGGTGGTTCCAAACGGGCAGTTCGTGGTGGCTTGAGCTTCCCAACCTGTGACGCCGTAATTCTGGTTCCGTGCGGTGAAGGTCGGTCCGCTCACATCGACCGCTGTGAGTGTTACTTGAGTTGCGGCGTTGTAGTTGCTCACCGCATAGTTGAACGCCGTTCGGTAAGGCCCGTTCACATATCGATAGTCGATTCGCAGGCTGGTAGAAGGCCATTTACATCCGTTGAAGGCGTAAGCCTGCGCCGAAGTCGGTACCGATACAAGCCCTATAACAAGACCAGCCACCGCAAGCATTGACGCTATTACGCTGGTTGTGCGTGCAGTCCCGGCAGATTGATCACGCCGGGTTCTTGAGAATTTCATGAGACCCCCACCTATTTGTTACAACCCCCCATTGGGTTGTGGGGGAAAGCCTTGCAGTGCGTAAGGTGTCGCTTAGCGGGAGATCTCGGGCTGCACGTCTTGGCCCCGGCCTCGTCCTAGACCTTTGCCACGCTTCGCTGCCTTCGTCCTGCCCGGCTTCCCGGTGATTGCCTCAGTGGGCGGGGTCGCCTGGTCACGGTCAGCGAGGATGCGGGCATTGATCGTTTCGGCATCTGCTTTCCCTTCCAGCGACGCTGCGAACGACTGCCGGCGTTCTTCACTGTCGTACAGCGGCCCGGCTTCCTGGGCTGCGGCATTCTCTCGCTCGACCTCTGATTCTCGGCTGCGGTCCTCCCGGCCCGTTGCCCCCATCACAAGAGCTGCGTCCGTTCCGTCCCGCTCTGCTGCCCCTCGTTGCCGGTCAGCTTCGGCACGGTCGCGTTCTGCCTGCGCTAGTGCCTGGCTGACAGCGTTATCGTCAGCTCCGGGACTATTCACGTCAACGCCGTAGCGTTGGCTCACTTCGCGGCGGATACGCTCGGCGGCTTCCTGCGCTGTGGGGTCGAAATCTTTCCACGCAGTGGCTACCTCGTGGACTCGTTCAATGTCCTCTGGCCGCGCCTGATCCCACCACCGATCATCTGCCGTGGGTGCGAGCTGCGCTCGTGCAGCTCCGCGCTGGGCTTCGTAGCGGGCCTGGAGTTCCTTGCCTCGCTGTTCCTCGATTGCTTGCTGCTCGCGTAATGACTGCTCACGCATCCGCGCGAACTGCTCTCCAAGCCGACCGGCTACCGCAACTCCCGTGCGCGAGAGTCCTCCTATAGCTTCTTCAATGCCGTCTGATTCGCTCATTGCCTGATCTCCCCTTCATCTGGTTATCGTTCGATGCCACGGTCATGTTTCGGTGTCGTCAAGGTGGGTTTGCGCGCCGGTTCGATTTTCGGCGGCAGCACTGAACCGCCTCTCTGCGGTGTCCCATGGTCACGAGCTGCAAGCGCAGCCGCTAGGGCAGTCTCGGCATCCACTGCCGGCCCCTGCACGGGACCGGTAGGACTCTGCGCGGTAGCCGTCTGGAGGGTTGTCGCTGGTTCGGGGTTGAGCGCTACGGCAACGGTCCTCAGCCGCTCTCGCACAACGGTGTTGATCTGCTGTGCAGCTCGCACGTCTCCAGCTGCTTTGTGCATGTCGTGGATCGACTTCGCGAGGTTCGCCAACTGAACCAGCATCATTGCCTGGGCGGCTGTCTGATTGCTGCTCGTCGCCGTCATCAGGATCTTCGCTGCACCCATTGCGGACGGTCCTACGGTCCGCTGCGGGCGTACCGGGTACTGGCGTAGCTGGGCTGTCTTTGAGAGGCGGTCAGCGGTCGCGGCCAGCGCTCCGGGTGCGGCCTCGACACTGTTTGACCAGGCTGCGAATGCACCGGACGTTTCGCGGGCAACGTGGGCCCACGTTGCGTGATCCTCGACCGGCACTGCGGCCAGTGACTTGTTCAGCTCCGACAGTTCATCGGAGTACCGCTGCCACATCTGCGGATCTGGTTCGTTCAGCTCCCGGCCAGCGCTGACCACGCGCCGCCCACGGCTCGCCGCCGTCCATTCCTGTGCAGCCTCACTCGCTGCCTGCGGGCTGTCCTCCCACCCGCTGCGCAACTTCGGCAGGGTCAAGTCACTGCCTAGACGAGTGCCGCTGTACCAAATAGGACGCTGGCCCTTCACGGGCCGCTCTGCCACCCGGTAGCCGGTGATTACATCATCACGGCCCGCTGCGAACCGGGGACGAATCAGCGCACCAGTGCGGCGCATCCTGCGCACGAACTCTGCTTCGTCCTGGGAGGCTACGGCGCAGCCTCGAACCTTCCTCGACAGCGACAGGCGTTCTGGCTCCGCGTACCCTCGGCGCTGCGCTGCTTCACGCTCTCCACGCTTGATGCCTCGTGAAACATGGACGCCTGAGATTTGCTCTAGTCCGTACTTCTTCTCCAGTGTCCGGCATGACTCCTGGGACTTACGGAAGTCATTGTGGGGACTCCACTTCGTACCGTCCTCGCGCACCATCGACGCGGCAATATGTATGTGATCGTTTCCGGCTTTACTGTGTCCGTGACGGACAGCAACCCATGACGCGGGAGCTTTCCCGCTGGCTTCGGTGAATCCCATTTCATCCATGAAGTCGTGCGCGATATCCGCCCACTTCTCATCGGACAAGTCGCCTTCCTCAGCTCGCAGGCTCAGTGAGCAGTGCCAGACGTGCCCGCCCGGAACATCGACCTTTAGGAAGCGCTTCGCCTGGTCCAGCTCGTGCCCGATTGCTACGGCTGCATCACGGTTCAACTCGGCATCATCGTGCCATGCCATGATCGGCGCGGAACCGGCCACTAGGTGCGGTTCGGTGTGCTCATTGGCCCTGCCCGGTCCTGCAAGGTAGACCATCAGGCCGGTCATCCGGTCACCACGGGAAACGTTGGGAATCATCTACCGGCCCAACTCTTCCACCAGCTCGTACATGCGATCAGCTACCCGCCGTGCAGCAGCGACGGCAGCAGCAGCGTCCTCAGGGAACTCGTCCCCCGCGTTGGCGTGCCGGGCAATCTGGTTCACGTTGTTAGAGATCGTCGCCAGTAGGCGGCGGGCCTGCATCAGCTCTATCCCCAGCGCTCGACGTTCAGCCAATGACTCGGAGTTTTCCGCGTACAGAGCGGCACTAACCAGGATCTCAGAAGCAGTCCGGTTGGTACAGCCGTCGGAAGCACAGGGGGATCAGTTCCTCGACACCTCCCAACTTGATCCTTACCGCACGGGCGGGATTGGACCCGCTGCACCGCACAGCTGAAGAAGTCGCCGCACGGGCCCGGTGGTGACGATCAGGGTGTCACCTTCATGCAGTGCGTCGAGGGCTTTGTCGGACGCAGGCGGCGAGTAGGCCAGCCACTTGCCGGTCGGTGTTCTGGACGCGCTGGTCACACCAAGCGAGTTTGGACTAACCAATGAAGCCAGACCGGGCCGGGAGAGACACTCAGCCTTCTGCATATGGAAGTCTTCGCCGCTTTCAAAGCTATGTCACAGCCATGAATCACTCCGACGATGACCACCATGCAGCGCCTCAGCCGCATCAGTCATGAGATGGCTCAGACGTCCGGCAGATCAGAGAGCTCGCCTGATCATTTCCCGAACCGGCGCAACCGCAGTGAGTTCGCGACCACCAGCACCGAACTCGCCGCCATCGCAGCTCCGGCGACCATGGGGTTCAGCAGCCCCAGCGCGGCAATCGGGATGCCGATCGTGTTGTAGAAGAAGGCCCAGAACAGGTTGGTCTTGATCGTGCCGAGCGTCTTCCGGGACAGCTCGATGGCTTGGGCCACCTGTTCCAGGCTGTTGCCCATCACCGTTAGGTCAGCGGCTTCGATTGCGACGTCGGTACCCGACCCCATCGCGATGCCCAGATCCGCCTGTGCCAGGGCAGCGGCGTCGTTCACGCC
The DNA here is from genome assembly GCF_001428435.1 of Arthrobacter sp. Soil782. Classification (GTDB taxonomy): domain Bacteria; phylum Actinomycetota; class Actinomycetes; order Actinomycetales; family Micrococcaceae; genus Arthrobacter_D; species Arthrobacter_D parietis. The sequence continues at coordinate 947,835 of NZ_LMSO01000001.1, read as the reverse complement.
GTCGCCGGCCATTGCGACCGTGGCCCCCTCAGCCTGGAGCCGCTTCACGGCGTCTACCTTGCCTTCGGGGAGCACGTCCGCCATGACGTCTTCGGGAGCAATGCCTACTTCCGCGGCGATCTTCCGAGCCACGGCGGCGTTGTCACCGGTGAGGAGCATAGGCCGTAGCCCGAGCTGCTTGAGCCGCTCAATGGCAGCTGCTGAGGACTCCTTGACGGTGTCCTGCAGACTGATCAGCCCGGCAACCTCACCATTGACGGCAACCCAAATGGCGGTGGAGCCGGCCTCCTGCTCGGCAGCAAGAGCCGAACGGTGCGCAGCGGTGATGTCGACGTCGTTCTCCTCCAGCCAACCGGCACGCCCTGCCAGCACCATGGAACCGTCAACGGTCCCACGCACACCGCCGCCGGCGGAGCTGATGAAGTCGCTCACCGGCTGGTGCCCCGGAGCGGCGGCCGCAATGGCCTGCGCGATGGGGTGCTCGCTGGCGGACTCCACTGCCGCCGCGAGCGACAGCACGTCTTCCCGGCTGTGGGGACCAAGCACGACGACGTCCGTCACGGACAACCGGCCGCTGGTCACGGTGCCGGTCTTGTCCAGAACGATGGTGTCGACCGTCCGGGTGTCCTCGAGGACCTGGGGACCCCGGATGAGGATGCCCAGCTGGGCGCCCCGGCCAGTGCCGGTGAGCAGCGCGGTCGGTGTTGCGAGCCCCAGCGCGCACGGGCAGGCAATGACCAGCACTGCGACTGCTGCGGTGAAGGCAGCTTCGATATCACCGCTGAAGACGAGCCACGCCACGAAGGTGAGCACCGCGATCACGAGGACCACTGGCACGAAGACGGCGCTGATGCGGTCGGCGAGCCGTGCGATCGGCGCCTTGCCGCTTTGCGCCTGGCTGACCAGCCGGCCCATCTGGGCCAGGGTGGTCTCGCTGCCGACGCGGGTTGCTCGGATGATCAGCCGGCCGGACGTGTTGATGGTTGCGCCGGTGACGGTGCTGTCCGGGCCAACCTCGACGGGCACTGACTCTCCGGTGATGAGGGAGGAGTCCACGGCGCTGCGTCCCTCGACCACGAAGCCGTCGGTCGCGATCTTCTCACCCGGCCGGACAACGAACTCATCACCATGCACCAACGACGACGCCGGCACCTTCACTTCCACACGCTCGCCGCCCTGTTGGCGCAGCACGGTGGCATCCTTGGCCCCGAGATTGAGGAGGGACTTCAGTGCATCACCGGCCCGCTGCTTGGCATTGGCTTCCAGATACCTGCCGAGCAGGAGGAAGGTGACCACGACGGCGGCAACCTCGAAGTAGAGCGCGTGCCCGCCCATATCCATACCGACATGCGCCGTGACCATCGGGTCAGCGAGCAGCTGGCCCAGTGAGAACAGATAAGCGGCGGTGACGCCGATCGACACCAGCGTGTCCATCGTGGAGGAGAAGTGCCGCGCGTTGATGGCCGCGGCCTTATGGAAGGACCACGCAGACCACGTCACTACCGGCGTGCTGAGGGCAAGCCCCACCCAACCCCAGTGCGGGAACTGGAGCGCCGGGATCATCGAGATGAGGAATACCGGGACGGTCAGGATGGCAGCGGTGATCAGGCGGGGACGCAGCTGGGACGCCGTGCCTCCGTGCGACATGTGATCATGGTCCATCCCGTCCGCCGCGGGTTCGCCTTCCGAGGATGGCCCGGGGCCGTGCGGCGACTTCTTCAGCTGCGCGGTGTAGCCGGTGGCATTCACCGTGTTGACGATGTCTTCGTCCGAGATGTGTGCAGGCACCGTCACTCTGGCGGATTCCAGTGGCAAGTTGACGCTCGCCTCGACGCCGCTGAGCTTGCCGAGTTTGCGCTCCACCCGACCCACGCATGAAGCGCAGGTCATGCCCTGGATATCGAGCTCAACTACCCTGGTGGCGCTCGCGGTTTCTGTAGTGTCCGGTGTGGTGGTCATGATGGTCCTTCCAGGCCGGCTTTTCGCCGGAGATCTACTACGCGTCGTTGGAAACGACGACGTAGCCGGCTTCCGCTACGGCTTCGCCGATCTGCTCTGAGTCGATGTCACCCTCTGAGGTGACGGTTGCGGTGGAAATTCCACCCTTGTTCAGCTCAACGGAGACGTTCTGGACGCCCTCGATGGCGGAGATCTCCTCGCTGACTGAGTCAACGCAGTGGCCGCAGGTCATGCCCGAGATGCTGACTGTTGTGGTGCTCATGATTGTTCTCCTTCGGTGATATGCAGGAATTACCGCAACAGTCGGCTGATGGCCGCTGTTGCCTCCTGAACTTTTTCGTTAACTGCCCGGGGGTCTCCGGACGCCTGTGACTCATTGGCGGCACCGACGACGCAGTGAGCAATGTGCTCTTCAAGGAGCCCGATGCTGACCGCATGCAGTGCCTTGTTCACGGCGGAAACCTGGGTGAGGACGTCAATGCAGTACTTGTCCTCCTCCACCATCCGCGCAATTCCACGCACCTGTCCCTCAATGCGCTTAAGCCTGAGGAGGTATGCCTCCTTGTCAGCGGTGTAACCGTGTTCCGTTGTTGTCTGCGTCATGATTCCTCCCGGTTGTCACTCCAACATATACCCGCCGGGGGTATGGGTCAAGTACCCCTAGGGGGTATGGGTTGGGAACGATTCGCCCGGTGCCCTACGTTAGATAACAAGACACGAAAGGCAACCCCTCATGACCCTCAACCTTGAGGCGTGGCAGAAGCGCGTCCTCCTCCTTCTCGGCCTCATAGCGGTGGCCGCCCTATTTGCCCTTGCCTTCACCGCAGGCAGGGTGGCGGCAGCTCCTGAGACGCCGGGAACCAACAGTGCGGACGCTGGATTCGCGCGTGACATGCAGGTCCACCATTCCCAGGCCGTGGAGATGTCGCGCATCGTGCGTGACCAGACTGACGACGTCGTCATCCGCACTATTGCGTATGACATCGCCATGACCCAGCAGCACCAGGTGGGCCAGATGTACGCCTGGCTGGAGGAATGGGGGCTGCCGCAAAGCAGTGACGCGGATCGGATGGCGTGGATGGCAGGCAGCGGACACACCGCACATGCCGATGGCGGCACAGGCGCCGAAGGCGAGGATGACGCCGCCGCGGGCACTCTGATGCCCGGCATGGCAACGCCCGAAGAAATGCAGGCGCTCGCCGAAGCCACCGGCGAGGACGCTGAGCGGCTGTACCTCGAGCTCATGATTGACCACCACATAGCCGGTGTGGACATGGCCCAGGCGGGAGTGGATTTGGCGGAGGACCCGGAACTCCGCGAGCTCGCCCGCAAGATGGCGGCCGGCCAACAGATTGAGATCGTGGAGATGGAAAAGCTCCTGGCGCAGCTCTAGGCCACCCGCCCGGTACATTTAGACCCGAACCCTTACAAATACAGAAGGAAATCAGCGCGTTGAATAAGAAACGAGCTCAGGAGAACGTGGACCGGCAGGCACGGTTGAAGGCGCTCCAGTCACAGCAGCGGGCCAGCGAACGGAAGCGGAACAGCCTGATCTTCGGCGGCATTGCACTGGTGATTGTCGCCATCATCGTCGCTGTCACCATCGTAATTGTGCAGCAGGTGCGGGAGAACGATCGCCTGGATGCGCTCGCCGAGCAGCCCATTGAAGGTCTTGAAACCATCGAGGTGACATCCTTCGAGCACGTCCCCGGACCCGTTGAGTATGAGCAGTCTCCTCCTGTCGGTGGTGACCACAACGCCATCTGGACCAACTGCGGTATCTACACGGAGCCGATCCCCAATGAGAACACCGTCCACTCCCTTGAGCATGGCGCTGTATGGATCACCTACCAGCCGGATCTGGAGCAGTCCGAGATCGATGCCCTCACCGATCTCGTGGGGGAGCGGAGCTACGTCCTCCTGAGCCCTTACGAAGGCCAGGAATCACCGATCATGGCGAGCGCCTGGGGCCTTCAGCTGGGCGTTGACTCGGCTGACGATGAGCGTCTCGTTGCCTTCCTCACCAAGTACATCCAGGGGGAGCAGACCCGCGAGCCGGGTGCGGCCTGCAGCGGAGCGCTTGACCCCTCCGCATAATCCTTACGTTGAATGAGCATGACACGCCCCTTATCCCTCGGGATAGGGGGCGTGTCCTGCTTAATGAGGCTCAGGCGGCGGACGGCTTACGCAGGCTCCAGAAGGCTAGGCCAGATGCGGCGAGCATGAGAACCGCGCCGATTCCTGACGTAAGAACAACGCCGCTGTCGAACGCGTGGAACGCCGACTCCAACAGGAGCGCCCCGGTCTCCGAAGGCAGTTCCGACGCGACGTTGATGGCGCCGCCCAGCGTTTCTGTCGCCGTCGTCCCCTGTTGGGGACTCAGCCCGGCAGGAAGCCTCAGGTGCTCCTGGTAGGAAGCGAGCAGGATGCTGCCGAGGAGCGCGGTGCCGAAGACGGAGCCGACCTCGTAGGCAGTCTCCGAGATGGCTGACGCTGCGCCCGCTTTCGCTGCCGGCACGCTGGACAGGATCAGGTCGTTCGACACCGTCTCGGATGCACCCACGCCCGCGCCGAGCAGCACGAAGGCCGCAAGCAAGGCGCCGATCGATCCGCCCTGGCTCAGCAGCGCGACGAACGCATATGCTCCCGCCGAAAGCAGCAGGGCGGCCGGCACCACCACATGTGGTGCAACTTTCCGGACCAGCGGCACGACGGCGAGTCCCGCAACAATCGTCATGACCAGGCCGGGCACCAGGACCGCGCCGGCCTCCAGCGGACTGAGCCCGAGCACCAGCTGCAGATGCTGGGACACGAAGTAGAGAAACCCGACCAGCGAGAATATTGCGAGCAGGTTCACCAGCACCGCACCGGTGAACGGCCGCACGGTGAAGAGGCGCACATCGAGCATGGGATTCTGCCGCCTCAACTGGCGGCGGACAAACGCGGTACCCGCGGCAAGACCAACGACGACGGCGGCAGCAACAACGGCTGCCGAGCCGCCTTTCGCGAAGGTCTTGATAGCGAAGACGATGGGCAGCATGGTGCTGACGGAGAGCACGATGCTCAGGTAGTCGACGCGGCCCGGGTTGGGATCCGCTGACTCCGGAACCAGCAGGGGCGTAACAACGAGAAGGACCAGGAGTACGGGAACAGCCAACAGGAACACCGAGCCCCACCAGAAATGCTCCAGGAGTGCGCCGCCCACCAGCGGACCGAGGGCAGCACCCGCCGAAAAACCGGCTGCCCAGACCGCGACAGCAAGGCGGCGCTGGTTCCGGTCGAGGAAGATGTTTCGGATGAGGGAGAGCGTTGACGGCATCAGCATGGCGCCGAACACACCGAGACCAACGCGGGCTGCCACCAGAAACTCGGCCGTGGGGGCGAAAGCGGCAACCACGGAAAAGACAGCAAACCCGGTGGCGCCGATCATCAAAAGCCGGCGCCGTCCGAATCGGTCGCCGAAACTGCCCATTGCAACCAGTAAGCCGGCGAGGACCAGCGGGTAACTGTCGATGATCCACAGCAGGGTTGTACCGCTGGTGTTGAACGCGAGCGAGATTTCCGGCATGGCGAAACTCAGGACCGTATTGTCCACTGCCACCAGCAGCACCGGCAGCATCAGAGCCGCCAGCGCCCACCATTCACGGCGACCGGCACGCGGAGGGACAGCGAGCGAGCGGGTGGCAGCCGGGACAGAGGTGTAGAACTGAGTCATGGGATTAAGCTATACCGTCCAGCCGGTACAGTAAAGCGAGTCGGCGTCAGTATGATGAAGGTCATGGCCAGTGCCCGCGAACGGATTCTCGACAGCTACGAAAGCATCCTCATCAGCGATGGGGAGCGCAGTGCCACCATGGAATCGGTGGCCGCGGCGGCTGACGTGTCCAAGGGTGGGCTGCTCTATCACTTCCCATCCAAGGAGGCCCTCGTTGACGGGCTTGCTGATCGCCTCGAGGGTCTCGTTGCCCGGGACCGGGAGGCAATGGCGGCGGATCCGGAAGGTCCGGCGCGCTATTACGTCCGTACCTCCATGTATGAGAACAGCCCCCTGGACCGGGCACTCGTAGCCATGGCGCGCCTCGCTCAGCAGGGCCACCCGAAAGCACAGGAAACCTTCGCGCTCATTCAGGAGCAGTGGCTGGGTGCCCTCGAAGCCGAGCTCGGGAGCCGCGCCGTTGCCCGCGCCGTGAAGCTGCTCGGCGACGGACTGTATTACGACGCCGCGTTCTTCGCCGGCGCCGGTTCCGAACAGCAGAGCGGCGATGACCTCAAGGAGGTCCTCGCAATCGTGGACCTCATTGTCCGCGAGGGTGGGCATACACAACCGGGGTCATAGCCGCAGTGCTGCTGGCGGACTAGCCTTATCGCATGCAGCGGCGCGCGACGGCGAGGTCCTGGTTCCGCCGGTGGTCCCACAGCGACTGCCCGCGCTTATCGATTCGACGTCCAGGACGTCCTGAAACCGAGCCCCTACGGTGACATCGCCGCCGGCGACACCGTCCGGATTGCAGCCATGGCAGACGGCTGTTCTCCCGGCGTCGAGTATGCGGACGAGGATCAGCTCGAGGTTGACGGGCGCATCATCTTCTTCGGTAGGGAAGATGCCGGCGCTTGGATGACGCTCGTCCCTTTCAGGGCGTTCTGCCTTTTCCGGAAGGATCAAAGCTGCCGTTCGAGGCTTCCGCCGCTCCCTAGAAATACTTGCCGGGTCTACGATGCTTCCATGACTCAGCGGCAGTGGTCCGGGCATGTGTTCATTGGCATGAGCGTCGACGGGATGATCGCAAGGGCCGACGATAGCCTCGATTGGTTGACAGGCGACGCATCAGCCGGGGAGGCCAACAACCCGGACGTATCAGGTTTCACTGAATTCATGGCTTCGGTCGACCACCTGGTGATGGGAAGGAGCACCTATGACGTGGTGCAGGGGATGGGGGAGTGGTTCTACGGCGATACACCGGTGCTCGTGTTGAGTACCACGCTCGAAACCGATGACCCCCGTATCCGGATTGTGCGCTCACTCGGCGAGGCCACTGCGCTGCTGGATGACGACGGCGCCCGCAACGTCTATGTGGACGGCGGCAGAACTGTGCGCACCTTCCTTGCCGCTGGTTTGATCCGAACCATCACCCTCACGCGCGTTCCCGTGCTTATTGGCGAAGGGAAGCCGCTGTTCGGCGAACTCCCGGCGGATGTGCGACTCCAACTGGATGACGTGAGGGCGCTCATGGGCGGGGCTGTGCAGACGCGTTACACGGTCCTCTAAAAACAGCCGCAATACCCCTTGACCCCTTGACCCCTGCACCGTGGAGGAATAATCTACAACCAAATGGTTGTAGATCAGCTTTCGGAACCTGAAGTGGACCGATTGTTCCACGCACTCGCGGACAGCACGAGACGCAGCATTGTGCTCCGAGCAATCAGCGAGGAGCACTCAGTTTCAGCCCTGGCTGCGCACTACGCCATGAGTTTCGCGGCGGTGCAGAAGCACGTAGCGGTGCTGGAACAGGCGTCCCTTGTCACCAAGGAGAAACGCGGAAGGGAGCAGATGGTGCGTGCCAACCGGGAAACAGTTCGGAAGGCGCGGCAGCTGCTTGACGAGTACGAGCAGATCTGGCGGCAGCGCGTCGACCGGATCACCGAAATCCTCGCAGAGGATGAGTAGTCGATATCAGGAAAGGTAAGCATCATGGCTGTCATCAGTACCGAAAAGGACCTCGAGGCGCTCAGTCTCACGATCGTCGCGGAGTTTGACGCCGCCGTCGAACGCGTCTGGCAGATCTGGGAGGATCCACGCCAGCTCGAGCGTTGGTGGGGCCCGCCGACGTGGCCGGCCACGTTCGACAAGCACGAGTTCCGCGAGGGCGGCTCGTCAAGCTATTTCATGACGGGCCCGGAAGGGGAGAAGAGCCGCGGCTGGTGGAAGTTCACCGCGATTGACTCGCCCCGGCGGCTGGAGTTCAACGACGGCTTTGCCGATGAGTCCGGTGCCCCCACGGGCGAAATGGGGGAGACCCACGCCGTCGTCATCCTGGAGGAGGTTGAAGCGGGCCGCACACGGATGACGGTGGCATCCAGCTTCGAGAGCGCCGAGCAATTGCAGCAGATGATCGAGATGGGCATGGAGGAGGGGCTCAAGGAGGCAATGGGCCAGATCGACGAGATCCTGGGAGAGCGGGCCAGCGTCTGAGGCGGAAGAATGCAATGGCCCCGGTGGATGTCTCCACCGGGGCCATTAACCTGTCAGCAGTCAGGCCTTCACTGCGAGCACGTTGCACGCGGCGCCCAACAGGATCGACTGCGCTGTGGAACCCATGATGAGCTTGCCCACCGGTGTTCGGTGACGCAGCCCGATGACGATGAGTTCGGCGGCATGGCGAACAGCCGCCTCCAGCACGTCCTCCGCGGCCGTGTCCTTCGACGTTCCGTGATGGACGGTGAAGTCCACTCCGGAAGTCCGCAGCGTGTCCTGCAGGCGGGACATGTCGTCGTCGTCGGCGTAGGTCGGGTCCACCAGGCGGTCCGCGCGGGTGGTGTTGACCACCACGAGTGTCGCGCCGCGTTGGCGAGCCTCGTCAACCGCGGCTTTCGCGGCGGCGTCACCCAGCGCATTCGGCACGTAACCGAGTACAACAGCACTCATTTTCCGCCCTCTTTCAGCTCGACGGTGGCAACCGGGGTTTCATCAGCTACCTCGGACTCCATGGCCTTCTGCCGCTTCTTCAACCAGAAGGAGAGGGCAAAGATGACAATGAGCACCGCGTAGATGGTCGCGGCGATCGGTGTGCTGACCAGTGCGGTCGGATCACCCTGCGAGATGGCAAGCGAACGCCGGAGCTGATCCTCGAAGATCGGACCCAGGATGAGACCCACCACCATCGGGGCGATCGGATAGCCGTAGCGGCGCATGAAGAATCCGAGTACGCCGATGACCAGCAGGACAAACACGTCCACCGGGGTGAAGTTCACTGAGAAGGCGCCCATCGCAGCGAAGACCATGATTCCGGAGTAGAGGTAGGGCCGGGGGATCTGCAGGATCTTGACCCAGATACCCACGAGTGGCAGGTTCAGGACCAGCAGCATCAGGTTGCCCACGTAGAGGCTCGCAATCAGCGCCCACACCAGTGCACCCTCAACCTCGAACAGGAGGGGTCCGGGCTGGATGTTGTAGCGCTGGAATGCGACGAGCATCATGGCTGCGGTGGCCGTCGTCGGAATGCCAAGCGTCAGCAGCGGAACCAGGACACCGGCCGCGGCCGCGTTGTTGGCGGACTCGGGACCGGCGACGCCCTCGATGGCGCCCTTGCCGAACTGCTTCTTCCGCTCGCCCTTCGCGAGCTTCCGCTCGGAGGCGTAGGACAGGAAGGTTGCGACGTCCGCACCGCCGGCGGGAATGGTTCCCACTGGGAAGCCGATGAACGTTCCACGAAGCCAGGGCTTCCAGGACCGCTTCCAGTCCTCCTTGCGCATCCAGTTGGTCCAGCGCCCGGCCACGGGAATCACCTTGACGGGACCGTGGCGGAGGCGGGACGCGACGTAGAGCGCCTCACCGACCGCGAAGAGTGCAACGGCGACAAGAACGACGTCGATACCGTCCGCCAGGAACGGGTTGCCGAAGGTGTACCGCTGTTGGGCGGTCAGTGCGTCGACGCCGATCAGGGCGATGAACAGGCCCAGCGCCAGCGACGCGAGCCCCCGCAGCACGGAGGCACCGAGCAATGCCCCGACGGTCAGGAACGCAACGATCATGAGCGCCACGTACTCGGTGGGCCCGATCTGCACGGCGAATTCAGCGACATAGGGTGCAACGAAGCTCAGCAGCACGGTGGCGACGGTGCCGGCAATGAACGAGCCGATCGCAGCCGTCGCCAGTGCCGCCGCACCCCTGCCGGCCTTGGCCATCTTGTTGCCCTCGAGGGCTGTGACGATGGAGGCTGATTCGCCGGGTGTGTTCAGGAGGATCGAGGTTGTGGAGCCGCCGTACATGCCGCCGTAGTAGATGCCCGCGAAGACGATGATGGCCGCCGTCGGGTCAAGGCTGTACGTGATGGGCATGAGCAGTGCCACGGTCATGGCCGGGCCGATGCCCGGCAGGACGCCTACAGCGGTACCCACCAGCACACCGCCGAGCGCGTACAGCAGGTACATCGGCTGCATCGCAACGCTGAAACCCTCAAGCAATGCCATGAAATTATCCATTGAAGATTTCAACTCCTTCCAGGAGGAAACCGGCCGGCAGCGAGACCCCGAGAAGTCCCGCGAACACGAACTGGAGGATCAGCGCGAGAACGACGGCGATGATTGCGTTGCGCCACCACGGCTTGGCACCGAGGGACCACGCGGCACCGAAAAAGAGGACGGCGGCCGCTACCGGCCAGCCGAGCGGAACAATGAGTGCGATGTGAATGGCGAGGAACCCGACGAGCTTGCCGACGGTGAGCCAGTCGGTCTTCACGTTGGGGTCAATGTCTTCGCCTTCCTCGGCAGCACCGGTGTGTCCGCGAAGGAGTTGGATGACCAGCCCGATGCCGATGGCCACCATGATGCCGGAGACGATGAACGGGAAGACACGGGGGCCAACAACGCCGGCGGACGGCGGGATGGGAATCTGCGCGCCGGCAATGAAACCGACGACGCCGACGCCGACGATCATTCCCGCGAAGACCAGTTCGCCGAGGGGCCGGGCGGTCGCGGCTTTGGTGCCGCTCCCGCCCGGCGCCTCGTTGATTGAAGAGCTCATCGCCGTTACAGCAGACCGATCTCGGTCAGCGTGGTCTTTACGGCGGCGATATCTTCGGTCAGGAAGGCGTCGAACTCCTCGCCGGCGAGGAAGGCGTCGTCCCAGGCGTTGGTTTCAAGCGTGGTCTGCCAGGCTTCGGTCTCGGACATTTCAGTGACCAGTTCGGTCAGCTCGGCTGCCTTGGCTTCGTCGATGGTTCCCGGGGCCACAACGCCGCGCCAGTTGGTCAGCACCAGGTCCACGCCCTCATCCGTCAGGGTGGGAACGTCCGGCAACAGCGCTGCGGGCTCTGCACCAGACACTGCGAGTGCACGCAGCTTGCCGGCCTTCACCTGTTCGGCGTACTCGCCGACGCCTGAGATGCCGGCAGACACCTTGTTACCGAGCAGCGCAGCGAGCGACTCACCGCCACCGGAGTAGGGAATGTAGTTGAGGCTATCGGGGGCGATGCCGGCCTCTTTCAGCATCTGGCCGGCGAGGATGTGGTCCGCGCCGCCCGCTGATCCGCCGGTGATGGAAACGCCCTGACCGTCCTTCTCGACTGCGGAGAGGAGATCGTCGATGCTCTGGAACGGTGAATCGGCCGGCACGACGACGACCAGCGGTTCTTCAGTCAGCCGCGCAATGGGCGTGGTGTCTTCGATACGCGTTTGGGCTGCATTGGTTTCGACGGCGCCGACCATGACGTAGCCCATCACCATGAGTGTGTTGGGGTCCTGCTCGGTGGCCAGCTGCGCAAGGCCGTTAGTGCCGCCCGCGCCGCCGACGTTCACTACCGAAGCGTTGCCCACCAGGTCGTTATCCTGCAGATCCTTCTGCATGGCACGGCCGGTCTGATCCCAACCGCCACCCGGATCGGCAGGGACGATGATGTTGAGCCGGTCGATTCCGGACTCGGCTTCCGTGCCGCCGGACGTGCTGCCGCAGGCGGACAGGGCAAGGACAGATGCGACGCCGATGGCGCCTACAGCCGACAAGCGCTTCATTGTGCTCTCGAGCTTCATTGGGTGGAACCTTCCTACGTTCAATACCGACATGTGATGCGCCTCACCACACGTTCCGGTCCAGCGTAGGAAGGGAAGAGCCGCGCGGGAACCATACGGTCACAACGTGCGTAGTGGTCTTTATGGTCATGAGAAAGTTCCGGATCCAGCGTTGGCTTTCCGCCGGTTCCATACACCCGATCATGCGAGAATGGAAGGATGATCCGGTCAATGTCGCTTAGATCACAGCTGTTCTTCCTGCAGCTGCTGATTGTGCTGATCATTGTGCTGGTGGCCGGCACGGTTGCCGTCCGGATGCAGGAACAGCAGATTCGCGATGCCTACCAGGGCCGCATGGTCGGAGTGGCGCAATCAATCGCCCAGTTACCGTCCGTCGTGGCCGCGTTCGACGACGAGGATCCCAGCGCGGTCATCCAACCCATTGCTGAACTCACCACGCAGGCCACTGGAGTCACGTATGTGGTGGTGACTGACGACGTCGGAATCCGGTATTCACACCCGAACCCGGAAATGATCGGTCAGATGGTGTCCACTGATCCATCCGTCCCGCTGTCCGGTGAAACTTTCGTGGGCACGCAGACCGGAACACTCGGCGAGTCCTGGCGCGTGAAGGTTCCCATCAGGGGGGAGGACGGCACCGTGATCGGGACGGCCTCCGTGGGCACCCTGGAGTCAACTCTCGCGGCGGATCTGCAGGAAGACCTGCCTGTGCTCCTCGCCTGGCTCATCGTGGCTGCCCTTGCCGGAACCGCTGGATCGATCTGGATCTCACGGCTGGTCTGGCGCCGCATCTACAGGCTCGAACCGGAAGAAATCGCAGCGCTGCTCGAGACCCGTGACGCCATGCTGCACGGCATCGGTGAAGGGGTGGTCGCGGTTGATGAACGCGGACGGCTTGCCGTGCTCAATGACGAAGCCAAGCGGTTGCTCGAGCTGGGAGATGAGGTGAAGGGGCAGCCGGCAAGCGCCGTCCTGGAACCCGCCCTGGCCGGCATGTTCGGTTCGGCAGGGGACGCCGATGAGACCGTTCTGGTGGGTGAACGGGTGCTCCTCGCGCGCTCAAGCGACGCCGTCGTTGGCGGTCGCCGCGTGGGAAGCGTGCTGGTGCTGCGCGACCGCACGGAACTCCACCAGCTGCTGCTGGACCTGGATGGTGCGCGTGATGTCACGCAAGCCCTCCGCAGCCAGGCGCATGAGTTCGCAAATAAGATGCACGTCATCTCGGGTTTGCTCGAGCTTGGCCGCACAGACAAGGCGGTGGATTTCATTTCCCGATCAGGTCATGGCGGGTCGGTCGTGTCTGGAGACTTCTCGCCCGGTGTCAGCGATCCGGACACCGCAAGTCTCCTCATGGCCAAGACCACCATCTGCGCCGAAAAGGGCATCAGTTTGATCGTGGACGAGGCTTCGGCCTTCGAGGCGGACGGCACCACGGATCCGGTAACGGTGTTGGGGAACCTCATCGATAACGCCGTCGACGCCGTCGGTTCCAACGGGACAATCCACGTCCGGCTCACCTCTGACGCCGGTGGCTGTTCCATAGCGGTGTCCGACGACGGCCCCGGGATCCCCGAACACCTGCGCTCGCAGGTGTTTGCAACGGGGTTCTCAACCAAGGACGTCGCAGGCACAAGTTCGCGCGGCTTCGGGCTGGCGCTCGTGCAACGCGTTGCAGAGCGCCGCGCGGGCAGCGTGACGCTCACGGAGTCGGTGCTGGGCGGCGCTCACATTGCAGTGACGCTCGGCCCGGCGCCTGTTCCGCCGGAGCAGAACTTTCCGAGCTCAGTGGAACCTCACGCCACCGGGGTGCTCGCTCCGTGAGCCTGATTCGAACGCTGGTCGTCGACGACGATCAGGAGATTGCCGGTGTGCACTCAGGGTTCCTGCTTGCGCACGGAGGCTTCGACGTCGTTGGCGTGGCAAATTCCGGCGGCGAGGCGCTTGAGAAGGTGCATGAAATGAAGCCGGAGCTGATGCTGCTCGATATTCATTTGCCGGACATGTCCGGAATCGACGTGCTGCGGGCCGCCCGCACCATCCCCGGTGACCCGGTGGACATCATTGCCATCACAGCCGCCCGGGAACTGGAAACGGTGCGTGCGGCAATGGCTGGCGGGGTACTTCATTACCTCGTCAAGCCATTCAACTCGAAGGTCCTGATGCAGCGGCTGGACGACTACGTTCAGCACCGCGCGAGCATCGCGGAGCACAGCTCCGTTTCAGCCGGTCCCCTGGATCAGGACCGCATCGACAGGTTGCTCTCCGCGACGCCGGCGAGGACTCCGCAGACGCCGCCTCCGATGCTGACGGGCTCATTGCCGAAAGGCTTGTCCCAGCCCACCCTTGAATCCGTGATCGGTGCGCTCCGGACCTCCGGCGTCGGCTTCTCTGCGTCCGAGGTTGCGTCCCAGCTCGGGCTCGCAAGGGTCAGCGCGCGGAGGTACCTCGAGTACCTCGTGACGAAGGGCAGCGCGCGCATTGTGCCGAAGTACGGTGCGGCGGGCAGGCCGGAGAAGTTCTATGTGTGGACGGGTGCCCAGCGCTAGACATGGCGCAGGTACCGGTCGGGGGCTTTCAGGAACTCGCGCCAGTTGTCCACCAGTGCCAGGCAGCCGGAGAAGGAGAGCGCTGATTCCGGCTCATCCAGCACCCATAGCCCTGCCCCGCGGAAGCGGTCCACCACGAGCTCCAGGAAGGACTCACCGTGGGACATGTCGTGGAACGCTGCGTCCCCGCGGGTCCCCGGGTTCTGCTCCAGGTACGTGAAGAACCCGTGCATGGTCTCTGCACGCAGGAAGTAGCCGCGCCGCGTGGTTCCGGCGTTCCGGACCAGCTGAAGGTGTTCGCTCAATCCGGACTCCGAGGCCCGCGTGCTATGCCGTGCACCGGTGGAGCCGCCCTCGACCGAAAGACCGTACGCTTCAGCGATTGCCTCGATCAGCGTTGACTTCCCCGAGCCGTTCTCACCGACAAACACCGTTGCCCGGCCAAGGTTCAGTCCGTCCTGGAGCACCTGCGCAACCGGCGGCAGCGTGGCAGGCCATACGTTGCGCGGCAAGGTGTTGTCCCGGCTCTCCTCCAGGCGTCGGATGGGGTGCCGGTCGAATGCCATGGCCCCATTCTGGCAGTCCGCCCTGACTGTCAGTACTACTGTGTGGACATGCACGCGCAGCTGATCTTTCCGCACCAGCTCTTCGAAGAGCACCTGGATGCGCCGGATTCCCGGTGCTACATCCTTGTGGAGGACGACCTGTTCTTCCGTCAGTACCGGTTTCACGTGCAAAAGCTCCTTCTGCACAGGAAAAGCATGCGCGCCTTTGAGCGCCGGCTGCGTGAGTCAGGCCGGGAAGTCGAGTACGTGGAGACAGACTCTGCAACGTCCAGCCAGGCGGCGCTCGCCGAGGTGCTCACGCGGATTGGTGCGACCTCCTGTACCTATTACGACGTCGTCGACGACTGGCTGGCCCAACGCCTCACCGGGACGCTCCGGCAGCTCTCGATCGAGACAACGGTGGAGGACAGCCCATCATTTATCTGCACCAACGCTGACCTGGACCAGTATTTCTCGTCCAACGGGTGGCGGATGCAGAACTTTTACGAGTGGCAGCGCAAGCGGCTGGGTATCCTTCTCGATGACGACGGCGGGCCCGCGGGCGGGCAGTGGAGTTTCGATACCGAGAACCGGAAAAAACTTCCGAAGAAGCTTATGGTGCCTGCCCTGCCGACCTTCAGCAGGGAAACCGACGAGGACGCCGCCTCCACCCGAAGCTGGGTGCGTGAAGAATTTCCAGACAACCCGGGCGATGCCGACGGTTTCAACTGGCCCGTCACACACCACGCGGCCGCCGAAGCCCTCGAGGTTTTCCTCGCTGAACGCTTCGAGCTGTTCGGCCCCTACGAGGATGCCATAGCCGAAACCCACTCATTCCTGTTCCATTCAGCTCTCAGCTCGAGCCTGAATACCGGGCTGCTGAGCCCGGCCGACGTCGTCGAAATCGCTCTGGATTACGCGAGACGGCATGGCACTCCGATCGCCAGCGTAGAGGGATTCGTCCGCCAGATCATCGGCTGGCGGGAGTACATGCGAGCATCCTACGTCCTGCACGGGCGGCGCATGCGGACGAGTAACCACCTCGGGATGTCCCGTCACCTGGATCAGTCCTGGTATGAGGCCAGCACCGGAATAGAGCCGGTGGACACGGTCATCCGCCGCATCCTCGACACCGGCTACGCGCACCACATCGAGCGGCTGATGGTGCTCGGAAATGCGGCCATCCTCCTCCGTCTCGATCCGGATGACGTGTACGAGTGGTTCATGGCCATGTTCATCGACGCCTACGACTGGGTGATGGTCCCGAACGTCTACGCGATGAGCCAGTTCGCAGCCGGCAACGCGATCACCACAAAGCCGTACATCAGCGGCAGCAACTACCTGCGGAAGATGAGCGACCTGCCTCAGGGCGACTGGCAGCACGTCTGGGACGCACTGTACTGGCAGTTCGTGGCGGATCACCGGGAGTTGCTGGCCAGGAACCCCCGCTCGAGCATGAGCGTGCGGCTGCTTGACCGAATGGATGCCGGGCGCCGGAAGGAGCTTGCTGCCGAGGCTGAGCGGTGGCTTGCCTGAGCTGCGCAAGTTGCGGGAACAGGTTCCGGCGGAAGGGTTCACTTGTGGGCCGGCGCGGGTTAAGCTCGGACTTGTCAGGTCAGGCGGGTAGAGGGCGCCAGGCAGAACCGAAAGTACGCAAGGAAAATTCGCCATGTCTGAAAACACCTCTGTTGATAGCAACCGCAGTATCCGTGACTGGGCTGACCTCGCCGAGGAAATGTGGTCCTATCTCACCGGTAAGGGCGCTGCCGTCAATTACAGCTTCATCGACATGACCGTTGAAGTGCCGCGGGACATCGGCCCGGACGCACCCCGCGCAACCTGGAAGCTGAACGGAACCGTACGGGTCACCACCAGCGATAACGACGCCGCGGGCTCCGACACCCACCGGGGCTAACCCGTGTCACAACCGTCACAGCGCGTACGCCTGGACATTAACCTCGCCTTCTCGTTTGCGGAGAACGACGACGGCGGATCCACCCGCGCCACAAACGGCACCGTCAGCGCGGCCGGGTCCGAGGTGACCATCTACTGCGAGGATCCAGCGGTAGCAGGCTTCGGGGGTATGCCCTCTCTGGAGAGTGTCCGCGAGCTGGCAGCGAACCTGGCCACCAAGGGCCTCACCGTGACCATCGCCGGTCCTGCCGGAACCCTGGTAAGCATCGGCAAGGTGGAAACGTCCATGGCCCAGCGCCTGATGACGCGGTCAGCGCACATCCGTGCGGGCTCAATCACGGCACTGGCTCCTCTGATCCGGGGCGGCAGCCGCAAATCCAGCGTGCCGCTACTGCCGCCGTCGACCCCGTTTCCCCTCGTTCCCACGGTGAACCGCCGCATCCGTCGCCAGGTGACCACCACCCACCACACGCGGGGCAGCGGGCGTCCGCGCCTCATCTTCGTGCAGGATTCCGAGACCTGGAACGGGCAGGTCCCTCGTGAAGTAAATCTGGTTGGGGAGAAGCTGGTGATAGGAAGCTCGCCGGACGCCGATCTGGTGCTCGACGGCCTGCTTCCCGTGCATGCCACCGTAGAGCACAACGCCGACGACGAGTACGTGCTCATACCACATGGACCCGTTCGGGGAAGTGTCCAAACGGACGGCCCGTCCATCCTGAGGACCGGCGCACGTGTCCAGCTCGGGAACTGGTGCCTCGCATATTTCCGCGAGGAGTATGCCGACCACGGGCGTCCATTCGGCGGCCGCAGCGGCGGCGAGATGGCGTACCAGCGGCCGCAATACGATCCAAGATCAGGCACGGTCGAGGAAGACGGCTCCTTCGGCATCGGAGACTACCGGCAGAATCCGCGCTGACGATGGACAGTGTGGAACTCCTCCTCGACGCAACCGGGGGGAGCTTCTGCGCTCAGACTGGGACATCCTCAAGCGAGCCGGCTTACCTTCGCAGGCACGGCATACCGCGGCCTCGAACCGCGCTCATATCACCCTGCTGGCTGCGCCACGGATTCCGGCTGAGTATGACAGCACTCTTGCGGCGCTCGCAGAGGCGCTGCCGCTTCCCATCCACACGGCGGGTCTGGTGCTTTTCAGGACCGGTCGGGGCCAGGTGCTGGCGCGCCTCGGCGTCGTCAGTAGAGCACTTTATGACTTTCATCGAGCCGTGCACCAGGCTCTCGACGGCGTGCCGGGTGTCACCGGGAACTGCGTCCCTGACCGCTGGATACCGCACATCACGCTCGCCCGCGGCATGACGTCGGGGCAGGTGGCTGAGGCAGTCGACCTCCTACCCGGTGATCACGGCCAGCTCATTCTCCCCACCCTGCGGCGCTGGGACAGCCATGAAAAAACGACGGCGGCGCTTGGCAGCACGACCGGTTAGCGGAGGTGGTCCACAAGATGTTCCGCAATGCCGGTGTAGGTTGCCGGAGTCAGCGCGAGCAGCCGTTCCTCAGCCTCCGCTGAGAGCCCCAGTTCGAGAACGAATTCACGCATTCGAGCTGCGTCAACGCGGTGTCCACGGGTGAGGTCCTTCAGCCGCTCGTAGGGGTCTTCCATGCCCGGAGTTCCAGCGATCGCCTCGGCACGCATCACCATCTGGACGGCTTCCCCAAGGACCTCCCAGTTGGTGTCCAGGTCAGCAGCCAGCACGGACTCCGCGACATCCAGGCGATCGAGCCCCTTGGAGACGTTGGAGATGGCCAGCAGTGAATGCCCGAAAGCCACACCGATGTTGCGCTGGGAGGAGGAGTCGGTCAGATCGCGCTGCCACCGTGAGGTCACCAGGGTGGAGGCCAGGACATCCAGGAGCGAGCAGGAGATCTCAAGGTTGGCCTCTGCGTTCTCGAATCGGATGGGATTGACCTTGTGCGGCATGGTCGAGGAACCGGTTGCTCCCGCTACCGGCACCTGCGCGAAGTAACCGATCGAGATGTAGCTCCATACGTCCGTGCAGAAGTTATGCAGGATGCGGTTGAAGCGGGCAACGTCGGCGTACAGTTCGGCCTGCCAGTCGTGGGATTCAATCTGCGTGGTCAGCGGGTTCCAGGTCAGGTCCAGCCCTTCCACGAATTCTCTGGCGATGCTCTGCCATTCGGCGCCCGGCACGGAGGCGACGTGGGCGGCAAAGGTGCCGGTTGCCCCGTTGATCTTCCCCAGGTACTCCGTACGGCGGATGCGTTCGAGCTGCCGGGACAGGCGGTGCGCCACGACGGCGAGCTCCTTGCCCAGGGTGGTGGGCGTGGCGGGCTGTCCATGGGTCCGCGACAACATGGGGACGGACCGGGATTCTTCGGCCATTGCCGTGACCTGGTCCACGAGCGCCTCCGCCGCAGGAAGCCAGACATTCTTCACTGCGCCCTTCACTCCGAGAGCATAGGACAGGTTGTTGATGTCCTCAGAGGTGCAACCGAAGTGGACGAGGGGTTTCAGGCGGCTGATGCCGATGCCTTCAAGCCGGCTTCCAATGAAGTATTCAACCGCCTTGACGTCATGCACAGTGACCCGCTCAATTTCGGCGAGTTCGCTGACCGCGCTGCCATCAAACGAAGTGACAATCTCCCGGAGCGCTGCTTCCTGCACGTCGGTGAGTGGAGCCGTTCCAGGCAGGACGCTCTTGCGGGTGAGGTGGATCAGCCACTCCACTTCCACGTGAACGCGATCCCGGTTAAGTGCAGCTTCAGACAGGTAATCGACCAGCGGTGCAACTGCTGGACGGTATCTCCCGTCGAGGGGCCCAATGGCGATCGGCACCTGGCTGTCACCCTGGTGAATCGATACGGACGCAAGGTTGACCCGGGAGAAAGGAGTGTGCGGCATGGGACCAATCATTCCATGACCGGCGGTATACCTCCCATGCGTGACAACTCCTCCACAGGCACAGGATTCCTGCGGGATATCAACATACGCCCCGCCTGCCGAGCTCCGGACCTTCGTCGGCGCCTAGCGTCATGGGCAGATACAACAGCGAGGTGAGGAGAGTGAGGAGCATGTATCTCAGTATGGCGTCGGGCTTAATTTGCGAGCAGGAGCCTAGCGAGGCAGCACGCGACTTCGCCAGACAACTGCGTCTACAGGCCGATGTTGTCGACGCCGTGCGCGAGCGGCTCGGTGTCGCTCGGAGTATCGGCTGGGAATCTCCGGCAGGACGCAATTTCCGCGCATATCTGATCGAGAGGGAAACCGGCCTTCGCAGCGCATCAGTTCTCTTGCGTGAGGCCGCTGTATCGATGGAGGGGTATGGGGTCGCGCTGCGTATGGGCGAAACAACAAACGGCTCGCAAATATGAGCACCGAGCATGACCTGACACCCGTGCACACGTCACCGGATGTCGACGGCGTTGCAAGGGTTATTGGCGGCGTCGGAGGGATCCGCTTCCAATGGGAGGAGCTGGACAGGGGAGCGCAGATTGTTGGGGACGCTGGGCAAGAACTAAGCAGTGTGGCCGAGACCGTTGCCGCTGTGGACGCCCGATTGTCGACGCTCCAGTTGATGGCGGCAGGCAACGTAGTTGCTACCGCGGCGTCGTTCTCAAGTGGCGCAGCGGCCGCAGAAGCGATCAATCTGGCGCGCCGAAGGCTCCTTGACAGCACTTCTGAGCTCCGGAGCACCGCAGACAAGATCCGGTTGAGCCGGTTTGCGTATGAGGCGGCTGATGTCGTGGTTCGTGGGCTCATCGGTGACACGCGAACTGCTGGAGATCCTTTTGGATCGTTCCCACTGGTGGCTGCTCCGTTGACCGTCGAGCACACACGATCCGAGGCCGCACACCTGGATGGAACCGTCGACAACTTGTTGGCACAGGTCTCCCACGCCAGCGCAGAGCCGGGAAGCGCCTTCGAGATCCTTGAAGTGGCGGGCGAGTCAGAATCTACCTATGTTGTGGTGATTCCGGGTTCGGAAGGGAGTAGTTGGGAAGAACCTTTCAGTTTCCATGGAGTGGCAGAGGCGCGAGGAATGAACAGCGCGTACGTCGGCGATGCTGTGGCTCGCGCTTTGGAAGGCGTAGATGCCGAAGAAGGCGCCACAGTGGTTCTCGTTGGCTACAGCCAGGGCGGCATGCATGCGATGAACCTCGCCAACAGCGGCCCTGTGTCTGAGAAGTACTCGATCGCTCAGGTGGTGACGGCGGGATCGCCGGTGGAACTGGAGGAAACCCCCGATGAGACCACATTTCTCCATCTTGCCCATACCTGGGACATCGTGCCCCATGTAGACCTCCTTCCGCGTGAAGACCAGCCCAACCAGGTTTCCGTCGTCCTGGACCACCACGCCAAACTGGCGGAAGGAGAAGAATTTGGTTTAGGCCCAGCGCACAAGATCGACAGTTACCGAGAAGGCGCACAAGCCGTGGACCTGAGCACGCACCCTTCAATTGCACCGGTTACTGCGGCGCTCGGCGCGGCTGTTACGGGAGCCTCGGCCAAGCGTCACGTTTTTCAGATCACCCGTCCTTCGTTGCTGGGCACGCAGCCGGCGCCGCCCAACGCACCACGCAGCGAACGGAAGCTGGGCCCGGTGCTAACGCCTGGTTCCGGTGATCGAACCCGCAACGAGTGAGACAAGGCTGATGATGATCGCTCCCAGGATCGCGGTCCAGAAGAAGTCGTCAACCACGAAACCGATAGGCGTGAAGGAGGTCAGCCAGGAGGTCAGCATCAGCATGCCTGCATTGATGATGATCGTGAAGAGCCCGAGGGTAAGGATAGTCAGGGGCAGCGAGAGCAGGGACACGACGGGCCTGACCAGCGCGTTGACAATCCCGAATACCAGACCAACGAAGAGGTACGAGAGCATGCTTGCGACGGTTCCATTGGTGGACACTTCAGTAGCGGCTTCCGACCCCACCTCGATGCCGGGCAGCAGCCATGCTGCCACCCAGAGGGCAAGAGCATTGATGAGTATCCTCACTATGAACCTGAGCATGCACCAATGCTGTCACATCTCCGGTTGCGGTTCATCGATCCGGCAGAAGTTCCGGTGTTCCGCCGACGCCCGACGTGCATCTCCTGCCCAGTACGCTTGTGCACATGAGTGCACCCGAACACCACACCGATGCTGCTGCGGAAGAGGTCACCCGCATCCACCCGCGCAGCGTACTTGGCCGCCTGCCCCGTTACGCCGCCGGGAAACCCCCGGTAGTGATCGAGGGTCTACAAAGCTTCAAGCTTTCTTCAAACGAGAATCCGCTTCCACCGCTCCCGGCAGTACTGCAGGCGATTGGCAGTCAGACGGCAGTCAACCGCTACCCGGATCCCATGACTACAACACTGCGCACCGAACTCGCGGCTTTTCTGGGAGTGCCTCCCGAGGACATCGTCACCGGCGCCGGAAGCCTCGGAGCGCTGAATCAGATCCTCGCCGCATTCGCAGGTCAGAACGATTACGACGCACCGGACGAGGTCATCTACCCCTGGCGGTCTTTCGAGGCATACCCGATCTGCGTCGGACTGGCCGGAGCGATGAGTGTGCAGGTCCCACTGCTTCCGGATTCGACCCATGACCTCGACGCGATGGCATCAGCAATCACCGACCGCACCCGGGTGATCCTCCTATGCACACCGAACAACCCGACCGGCCCGGCGTTGGCAGAGCAGGAAGTGCGCGGTTTCCTCGCCAAGGTGCCGAGAAACATCGTTGTGGTGCTGGATGAAGCGTACGTGGAGTTTGTCCGGAAAGAAGAGGCCGTCGACGGCCTTCAGCTATACCGCGATTACCCCAACGTCATTGTCCTTCGCACTTTCTCCAAGGCTCATGGCCTCGCCGGGCTGCGGGTTGGATACTCCATCTCCCGGCCGGCACTCACCGAGCACCTTCGCGTCAGTGCAACCCCTTTCGCGGTGTCCCAGATTGCCGAGCATGCGGCAGTCACCTCCCTGCAGCACATTGACGAGGTTCGGGAACGGGTTCAGACGATCGTCGACGAACGCAACCGCGTGGTCGACGGGCTGAAGCACCTCGGCTGGGAGGTGCCGGAGGCCGAGGGTAACTTCA
Source organism: Arthrobacter sp. Soil782 (assembly GCF_001428435.1). Classification (GTDB taxonomy): domain Bacteria; phylum Actinomycetota; class Actinomycetes; order Actinomycetales; family Micrococcaceae; genus Arthrobacter_D; species Arthrobacter_D parietis. The sequence continues at coordinate 925,074 of NZ_LMSO01000001.1, read as the reverse complement.
TCTGGCTCGCGCTCGGAGAAAACACGCCGGAATTCGCAGCATTGGCGGAACAGCGGGCTCTCTCCGTCCGGCCCTTCGGCGTAGAAGGCATCAGGGTGAGTATCGGCGAACCCGAGGCGAACTCACGGTTCCTCGAGCTTTGTGCCACGTACACAAAGGGTCCGGGAGTTTCCTAGCACTTCACAAATAGGACGTGGGCGCCGTCGTCGTTACTCTTGTAGGACTGCGCATGCACTGTAGTGCATGAACGGTCGAATAGATATAACACCCACGGAATATTACCTGCGAGGATCCACAGTATGGCCACATCCCGCCTACCTGCGGCCGAGTTTGATGCAGAGGAGCAGCTCGACGCCCGGCACCTGCCGGAGTTCCCCCGGGACCCGTCCGGCATGGTGCAGATGCTCTCTCCTAAGGGAGAGCTCAAGAGCTCGGCCTTCAGGGGCTATCTACCCGCGGAGGATGAGCTGGCCGCGCTGTATCGGGAAATGTACCTGATCAGGCGCTTCGATCAGGAAGCGACCGCGCTTCAGCGTCAGGGAGAGCTTGCGCTGTGGGTGCCGATGCGCGGCCAGGAGGCAGCGCAGATCGGCTCCGCACGCGCCATGCAGGTCCAGGACTACGCGTTTCCCACGTACCGCGAGCACGGCGTCGCAGTGTCACGGGGAGTCGCCCACGCAGACCTGCTCAAGTTGTTCCGGGGCGTCACCAACGGTGGATGGAACCCCAAGGACACCAACTTCCACCTGTACACACTGGTGCTCGCGGCCCAGTGCCTGCACGCCGTCGGTTACGCCATGGGCATGCAGCGGGATCAGCTCGCGGAGCCATCGTTGCCAAAAGCCGCCACGGTGGCCTACTTCGGAGACGGCGCCAGTTCCGAGGGCGACGTCCATGAATCGATGGTCTTCGCCGCGTCCTTCAACGCGCCCGCGATTTTCTTCTGCCAAAACAACCATTGGGCCATTTCGGTACCCACGGAAGTCCAGTCCCGGGTTCCCCTGGCCCACCGCGCTCACGGGTACGGTTTCCCCGGGATCCGTGTTGATGGCAACGACGTCCTCGCCGTGCAGGCCGTCACGCGCTGGGCGCTGGATCGCGCGCGAAACGGCGGGGGACCTGTGCTCATTGAAGCCTTCACCTACCGCATGAGTGCACACACCACTGCCGATGACCCCACGAAGTACCGCCTCGCCGCCGAGGAGGAGCGGTGGGTCGCCCGAGATCCACTCACCCGTGTGGAACGTCACCTGCGCGCAGCCGGCACCGGTGACGATTTCTTTCAGCAACTGGAGGAGGAGGCGGTCGGGCTCGCCAAGGGCCTGCGCACCGCGGTCCTGTCCATGAGCGCGCCGGGGCTTGAGCACCGCTTCGCCACAACGTACGCGGAGGCCCATCCGCTCATCCAGGAGGAGCTGAACGCCTGGAGAGACTATGAAGCAGGCTTCGACGTCGAGGGAGGTGCCCGCTGATGGCAGTGATGACCATAGCCAAGGCAATCAACGAGGGCCTCCGGGCCGCGCTGAGCGCGCACCCTCGTGCCCTCCTCATGGGCGAGGACATTGGGGATCTCGGTGGTGTTTACCGGGTCACCGAGGGGCTCAAGGCACAGTTCGGGGCGGAACGCGTGGTCGACACCCCGCTGGCCGAGTCCGGGATCATCGGCACTGCCATCGGTCTTGCCCTGCGGGGGTACCTCCCCATCTGCGAAATCCAGTTCGACGGGTTCGTGTTCCCTGGGTTCAACCAGATCACTACTCAGTTAGCGAAGATTCACGCCCGCAGCGACGGTCTGCTGACCGCGCCGGTTGTCATTCGTATTCCCTACGGCGGCGGGATCGGGAGCGTGGAGCACCATTCAGAGTCGCCCGAAGCGCTCTTCGCGCACACCGCGGGCCTCCGGATCATCACCCCGTCCAATCCGCATGACGCGTACTGGATGATTCAGCAGGCGGTGGCCTGCGCGGATCCGGTGATCGTTTTTGAGCCGAAACGCCGCTACTGGCTGAAGGGGGAAGTGGACGTATCGGCGGTGCCCGCCAGCCCGTTCCAGGCAGAGGTGCTCCGCGAAGGCACCGATGCCACCATCGTGGCCTACGGGCCGCTGGTGCCGGTGGCTCTCGCCGCAGCGAACGCGGCCGCTGAAGACAGCACAAGCGTCGAGGTCATCGATCTGCGGTCCATTTCACCGATCGACTTCGACACCGTCACGGAGTCGGTGCTCAAGACCGGCCGCCTGCTGATAGCACACGAAGCGCCTACCTTCGGTGGCATCGGCGGGGAGATCGCCGCGCGGATCACTGAGCGCGCCTTCCTGTCCCTCGAGGCGCCGGTCACCCGGGTGGGCGGATTCCACCTGCCGTACCCCACTGCACGCACCGAGGAACACTACCTGCCGGACCTAGACCGCATCCTGCACTCGCTCGACGCGGTGCTCGCCTACTAGAAGGACTCCCATGACGCTGAATACCTTCAACCTTCCTGACGTGGGCGAAGGTCTCACGGAGGCCGAGATTGTCCGCTGGCAGGTACAACCCGGCGCGACCGTCGCCGTCAACGACGTCATCGTCGAGATCGAAACAGCCAAATCGCTTGTTGAGTTGCCGTCTCCCTACGCCGGTGTTGTTGCCGAGCTCCTTGTCCGGGAGGGCGAGACGGTCGAGGTGGGCACCCCGATCATCTCCGTTTCGGACTCTCCACTTGAAGGACCCGGAGCCACAGACGGTGCGCCGGCCGCGGCCCATGTCCCCGGTGAACTTGTCACTCCGCCTGCAGCGCCAGCAACAACGGCTGCGGACGCCAACGCACCCCTGGTCGGAACCGGCCCCAAGGCCGATTCCTCCCGCCGCAGGCCGCGCAGCAACCGTCCCGCCGGCACGCAGGCAACCCCAATGACGACGACGACGCCCGCACCACCGGCGGGGCACGTCACCGAAGTGCAATCCCCAACGACGCCGACTTCCCGCACGGCCGCAGCAATATCCGGGGCAGTGCGGCGCGCCCTCGCGAAGCCGCCCGTACGCAAGGCCGCCCGTGATCTTGGCATCGACCTGGCCGACGTTCCCGCTACCGGCGGCTCAGGTGAGGTCACCAAACAGGACCTGCTGAGCTACCAAGCCCAGCGGGACGCTGAGCAGGACCACGCGCCGTCGTTCTGGGGTGCAGCCACCCGTCCGCAGGGCGAGCGGATCGAGCGCATCCCAGTCAAGGGTGTCCGTAAGGCCACCGCGCGGGCGATGGTGGAGAGCGCCTTCTCAGCACCGCATGTGAGTATCTTCGTTGACGTTGATGCCTCCCGGACCATGGAGTTCGTGAAGCGGCTCAAAGCCTCCCGCGACTTCGAGGGCATCAAGGTGTCACCGCTGCTCATTCTCGCGAAGGCCGTCATCTGGGCGGCGGCGCGCAACCCGTCGGTCAACGCAACCTGGACGGACCGGGAAATCCTGGTCAAGCACTTCATGAATTTGGGGATTGCAGCGGCGACGCCGCGCGGACTCATGGTGCCGAACATCAAGGACGCACAGGATCTTTCCCTGAAGGAACTGGCGGTGGCGCTGAATGATCTGGCGGCCCGTGCACGGGCCGGCAAGACCCAGCCGGCGGAGATGCAAGGCGGAACCCTGACGGTTACCAACATCGGTGCGCTCGGCATCGATACCGGAACACCCATCATCAATCCCGGTGAAGTCGCGATCGTAGCTTTTGGAACCATCAAGCAAAAGCCGTGGGTGCTTGACGGCGAGGTGATTCCCCGCTGGATCACCACCCTCGGCGGATCGTTCGATCATCGCGTCGTCGACGGCGATCTCAGCGCCCGCTTCATGGCCGACGTCGCGTCGATCCTGGAAGAACCCGCTCTACTCCTGGACTAAGTTTCCCGGACTGGATCCCAGGGCGTTCGGGGCGATGCGGCCTCGCAGTGTTTTATGCGCGAGACGCGTTTTCCTCCATCGCGGTCCTCAGGATCGGGGCGAGTCGACGGATGCCCTCTTCGATGTCCTCGAGTGAGACGGCGCTGAAGGCGAGGCGCAGCTTGTTCGACGGCTCATCGGACGGAGTGAAGGCGGCACCGGGAATGAAGACCACCCCCGCGTCGATGGCCTGGTAGAGCAGCGGATAGGTGTCCACGCCCTCCGGCAGCGTGACCCACACGAAGAAACCGCCGTCCGGCGTTGTCCAGCTGACGCCCTCGGGGAGGTGCGCGGCAAGCCCCTTCAACATGGTGGAACACCGCTCGCTGTACAGCGACCGGGTGTTGGCGAGGTGGCCCTGCCAGTCGTAGTCGCTCAGATACGCCGACACCAGCATCTGGGTCAATGGCGATGGACACAGCACAACTGCCTCGCACGCAAGGTAGAACCGGCGGTGCAGATGCCGGGGCACAAGCGCCCAGCCCAGACGGACTCCGGGCGCGAAAATCTTCGAGAATGATCCAAGGTAGATGACGTCATCAGGGTTTTCCGCCCGCATCGGCGGCAGGGGGTGACCGTCGAAGCGAAGCAGACCGTAGGGGTTGTCTTCAAGAATCAGGATGTTGTGCGCACGGCAGATGTCGACAATCCGTTGGCGACGGTCAGCCGCCAGGGTGATGCCGCTGGGATTGTTGAAACTGGGAATCGTGTAGAGCAGCTTGATGCGGCGGCCCTCGGCGAGCAGGTCCGCGATCCGCTGTTCAAGACGCTCCGGAACCAGTCCTTGCTCGTCCATCTCAATGGCTTGAACGTCCACCTGGTACGCCTCGAAGGTGTTAAGTGCACCGACATAGGTTGGGTCCTCGCACAGGATCACATCACCCGGGTCACAAAACACCTTGGCTGCCACATCCTGAGCTGACTGCGAGCCTGTGGTCACGACGATGTCCGCGGGATCCGCATCAGTGATGCCTTCGGCGGCCATTACGTCGCAGATCTGCTGGCGCAGCTGTTCCATGCCCTGGCCGCCGCCGTACTGCAGGGCCTCCAGCCCGTGTTCGGCGATGATCCGCTCGGCGGTCTTGCCGAGGTCCTGCATGGGGAGGGATTTCAGATAGGGGCTGCCGCCGGCCAGCGAGACGAGCCCTGGCCGGATGGAGATGTCGAAGACATCGCGAACGGCTGACTGCTTGATGTTCGCGGCTCGCTCGGAAAACAGACTCTCGTGCCGGTGAGCGGAATCCACGGCCCGTTCGAGGGCCACTTCAGTTTCGGCGGGCAGCAGCGTTGAGTTCAGTTCATCCTGGGAGGTCACGCGATGAGTCTAGAGGACGCGTTCACTCATAGGCAACGGAAGTTTTCTAGATCCACCCAGCCTGGTGTGCCTTGATGCCTGCCTGGAACCGGCTGTCAGCGTGGAGAGTCTCGAGCATCCACGCAATGTGGCGGCGGCAGGTCCTGACGTTGATGTCCAGGCGCCGGGCGATGACCTCATCGGAATAGCCCGCTGCGAGACCTTTGAGGATAGCCTGCTGCGTGCTGTTGAGAGGGGAGACGGTCGGCTCGTCGATCAGGAAGGGCTCGCTGAGTTCCCAGGCGAACTCGAACAGCTGGGTAAAAATGTGGATAAGGTGAGGGTCCCGAACCACCAGTGCGGCCTTGTCGTCATGTCCCAGCTGACGGGCTACGAGGGCGAGTTTCCGGTCGAAGATCAGCATTCGTAGCGGGACTCGCGGAAGGGCACCGAAACGTCCGCCTCCGGCGGTGATGGCGGCAACTGCCTTGCGCGTCGGAACGTGGTCACGGGTGCTGACGTCATACAACGTTTTGCGCTCCACTCCCAGTCTCAGCAGTTCCAAGTCCTTACGAACGTTTTCTTCCTGCACATCGGCCGTGGATCCCTGCCCGGGCTGGGCAATTAGCACCTTTTCCGTGACATCCCTGCCATAGTCGATCAGGACGCGATGGATCAGGTGTGGATCTTCCAGCGTCTCCACCGAGGAGCTGGTGATAACACTTTTGCGGGCCTCAAGATAGGTGGGCACAAGGGTGGAGAGTTCCCGCCGGCGGGCAGCTATCCTCGCCCGCAGATCCTGCACAGCGCGCTCATCGGCGTCAACAAGATCAGCCAGAGCAACGTCCGGAGAAACGGCGATGTACGCGTGTGCGGAGGCGCCCTGCTCGCTGAGCAGCCGGCGCTCCACGAGCACTTCCATCGCCGAGTCAATCTCCCGTAGGGTGTACCCAAGCGCCTCGGAGGCCTCGGATTTGATCCATCCCGGGTGGCCAACGGCATACCGGTAGAGCTCAATGGATATGCCGTCGAGCATCCCGGTTTCCCTTTCCGACTGTCGCGTTTCTCTAGGGGTAGCCTACAGACCTCAGGGCTGGGCTCGCCGTGCCCGTCCCGAAGTTGGCCGCTGAACGCCAAAATCGGTGCTGTAAAAACATGACATGTCAGGTTAATGACATCGTCCTGTGTGCACGCCGGTGCAGGAATGAAATGGAACGCAAACCGCGGTATTACCGGGCGGACGGGCTCGCCTTGGACAGTCCGCCGGGAACGTCTGAGACGGCATTTGTCCTCATCAGGCCATGTCCTGAATAGGGCGCCTTCTCAGCTGGACAACCCGCAACCGCCACGCACATGCTGGTTTTACCGGCTCGACGGCGAGCCGGATCGCGTCACATGCAACCTGACGAAAGGGAACGTCCAGTGAAGAAGATTATCGGCGCAGCCGCAGGGATCCTTGTCGCAGCAGCGGTTCTTGCACCGGCAACCCCGGCAGTTGGAGCAGCTAGCTGGGACTGGCCAAAGACGGTAACCGCAAGCTGGGATTGGCCGAAATAAGACCAACCACACAGCGATTCAGGTCTTCGTCGCGAAGCTGAAACGCCCCAAAGACTCGCCCCAGCGGGGGTAACCATTAGCCCGAAGGAGGATGCCATGAGTCAGCTGACCGCAGTTCGAACCGCCTCACGAACCGCACTCAGCACTCAATGGTGGCATCTTTCCACTCATGCAGGCGGCTTCGATGTAGCGGACGGCATCATTGGAGACCTGGTTACCCCGCTGGCGGCGCAGGCCCACGTACTGCGGGCCGAAAGATGGTTCTACACGCGGAGTGTAGAACCATCGTCATCTGTTCAGGTACGGCTGCACATTCTGGCGCAGCCGGCCACAATTGAACGGTTGCAAACAGTCCATCAAGTACTTCTGAAGCGCAATGGCGGCGCTCTGGCCGCGATGCCCTGCCGGCAATCCACCTCAACTCCCGCTACGCATGGTTACTATCTGCGCGGGGCGGAAGATGCGGATCCCCAGCTTGAGTCTGAGCTCTTCAAGTACGGCGGCGTGGAAGGCCTGCAGCTGGCAGAGGAAGTTTTCGAACTCTCCTCCGAGCTCGCTGCCTGGGGCACACAGCGCTTCACCAAGATGCACAGTCGGTCCGCTTTTGCCGCGCTGGTTGTTTTCGACTCTGCACGCAGCATGATGACGGGCTCGCGATCAGCCAGTTGGGCTGATCGGCGCCGAATTTCCTGGGATTACTACTGGGACAGCCATCTCAGGACCTGCACGCCGGATCTCGGTGCCCGCGGCTCCGCCGTTCGGGAGGCCATGGCCAACCAGGTGAGCGCCAAGACGCCCGCATTTCAAAGTCTGATGGCCGCTACCGCCGCCGAGTCAGCGGTCCACAATTGGAGACGCCGGTGGTTCCGCACACTGGACGCCTATCTGTACCGCGCGGACAGGGCCCGAGTCAGCCGCAGCGCCCAGCACCTGACGGTCCATCACGCGCATATGACACTGAACCGCCTGGGTTTCAGTCCCCGTGAGGAAGCAGTACTCGGTTTGTATGCCCGTACCTGGAGCGTTGAACGGGAACGCGCCCTGTTCAGCCGGAACTGACCTTCGTCCTGCTCGATCGTCGCCACCCCAGACGAGAAAGGAAAAGTGCACGCATGGCCTACAACGAAGACGTCATCCTCGCCGCAGACGCACACGACCTGAGCGAGGCCCTGGGATGTTCCCCCGATACGGTCGAGGACCTTCGGGGCATGGGTGTGATCGCCTCCCAGGGAGAGCTCTGGGACGTGGGAGCGGCCCGCGACTATCTGCGCGATGCTGCGTGGGCAGGCAGTCTCTGGCACTAGCCGAGCAGGGCCCTCTCCGGAAGGACCGACGCTCAAGCTACTTCGGGTCGAGTACTCCGCCGTCGCGAAGACGGCTGATCAATGAGCCGAGTTCCATGCGCAGTGTTGTGCTCTTCTCGGCGAACAGATCATCCTCGAGATCACGTGCCTCGGTGAGCGCGCGGCGGCCGGCGGCGGTCATCGAATACCTGGCGTTCTCCGCCTTCACGAACTCCAATTGGCTGAGTTCGGCGAGGGAGCGTGCGGTGATCTCCTCTGACAGGAGGCACTGCGCTGCAACATCGGGGATGGAGGCTGCAGACAACTCCGCCAGACCGCTCAGGACCGACAGGTCAACCGGAGTCAGCCGGAGTTCGGCCAGCTGGGAATGCAGGTGCTCCTGGACAAAATGTGCTGCCGTGGTCAGCATGAGCCGCGTTGAATGCGTGTGCAGCGGCGCGCCGTCGTTTTCGTTGATTTCAGCAGTGCTGAAGGGATCGGGCAGGTCGATGCGAGGATCAGAAGGTGTGTGCATGCCGGGGTCCGAAGCGGTGGCCATAGGGTCCCTTAAGGTGAGAGATTCAATAGCCACTGCTTGACCGATAGATGATCATAGTATGGCTTCACCCGTCCGCAAATTCGGACCGGTGAAACAAGTCCTGGTGCTCAAGTCCCGCCGTGGCCCTAGGGTTGGGCCATGGAGAAAATCAGGACTGCCCTCATCGGATTCGGCCTTGGTGGGCGGGTATTTCACGCGCCCTTCATCAGCACCAACAGCCGGTATTCACTCGATGTTGTCGTGACATCCAACGGGGACCGTATTGCGCAGGTTGAAGCCCGCTATCCGGACACGCGGACCCTTTCCACCGTCGATGAGCTGTGGCAGCAGCTGGACCTGCTGGATCTCGTTGTCGTGAGTACGCCTCCGGCCACTCACGCCCAGCTGGCCGAGCGGGCGCTGAGGGGAGGCGCCGCCGTCGTCGTGGATAAGCCCTTTGTCGTTGATTCAGCGGACGGTGAGCGGCTCATCGCGCTGGCACAGGCGGAGGGGCAGTTGCTGACGGTCTTCCAGAACAGGCGCTGGGACGGCGATTTCCTGACCGTGAGAAAGCTGCTCGAGGCGGGCAAGCTGGGCCAGGTGCGGCGGTTCGAATCCCGGATGGAAACCTATAAGCCGCTGGTCACCAAACCCTGGAAAGCAACCAGCGGAGCCGAGGAGGGCGGCGGTATCCTTTATGACCTCGGCCCGCACCTGATCGATCAGGCATTGCAGCTCTTCGGAGATGCTGAGCTCATTCATGCGGAACGTGCGGCCCACCGCGAAGCCGAAGGGCCGGACGATGACGTCTTTGTGGCCCTGAAGCATTCCTCAGGCGTGATCAGTCACCTCTGGATGAACGCACTCGCGCCGCAGGCGGCCCCGCGGTTCCGGGTCACGGGCTCCGGATCCGCGTACACCAAGTGGGGAGTGGACGTTCAGGAAGCAGCCGTTGATGCAGGCATGCTGCCCTCCGATCCCGGCTACGGTGTGGAGGACAAACTCGCCTGGGGCCTGCTCGGATTCGACCACGAGGCAACGCGGCATCCCACGGAGGACGGCAACTATCCCGCGTTCTATGACCTTCTCGCGGCTGCGCTGCAGGACGGCGGGCTCGTCCCGGTTGATCCGGCGGACAGTCTGCGTGCCCACCGGATCATCGAAGCGGCTCACGCCGTCTAGACGAGCTGGCGCCAGTCCTCGGTGAGTTCGAGGCCGTGTGCCTCGGACACTGAGGAGTGCGCCACCGCACCGCCCGCAACGTTGAGCCCGTATGCCAGGGCAGGAATAGCCTCGAAGGCACCCCGCACTCCGCGATCAGCCAGCGCCACGGCATACCGGAGGGTCACGTTGGTCAGCGCGTAGGTGGACGTGTTGGGCACGGCGCCGGGCATGTTCCCTACGCAGTAGAAGAGCGACTGGTGCACGGTGAACGTGGGTTCCTCATGCGTGGTCACGTGTGAATCCTCGAAGCAGCCGCCCTGATCCACGGCAATATCCACGAGGACGCTGCCCGGTTTCATCCGCGACACCATGTCATTGGTGACGAGCTTCGGCGCCTTGGCGCCCGGGATAAGCACCGAGCCGATCACCAGGTCTGCCTCCAGCACCGCCCGCTCGATCTCGAAGGCGTTGGACGCGATGGTGCGGACGCGGCCCGCATACTGGGCGTCGAGCTCCCGGAGCCGGGCGATATTGATGTCCAGAACGGTGACGTCCGCTCCGGTGCCCACAGCCATGGCGGTGGCGTTGGTTCCGGCAACACCTGCACCCAGCACCACAACCTTTGCCGGCCGCACGCCGGGCACGCCGCCCAGCAGCAGGCCCGGACCACCCGAGGGCGCCGTCATGACCTGCGCTCCAACCTGAACCGACAACCGCCCGGCCACCTCGGACATGGGGGCCAGCAGCGGAAGTGCCCGACCATCCTGGACGGTTTCATAGGCAATTGCCGTGACGCCGGCTTCGATCAGCGCATGGGTCAACTTCGGTTCAGCGGCGAGGTGAAGATAGGTGAAGAGGATGAGGCCCTCCCGGAAGCGGTGGTACTCCTCCGCGATCGGCTCCTTGACCTTCATGACCATGTCAGCCCTCGCCCACACATCATCGGCATCGTCGACGATCTCCGCGCCAGCGGCCACATATTCGTCATCGGTGATGTTGGACCCCGCACCGGCCGACCGCTCCACCAGGACCGTATGGCCATGGGTGCGGAACTCGTGCACGCCTGAGGCCGTAATGGCCACGCGAAACTCGTTGTTCTTCACTTCTTTGGGGACGCCGATGATCACGGGATTCTCCGTCTGCTCTCGAATTGCCTTGGGTTGACCATGGAACCTGATCAGCAGGCTTGTGGCCTGTTTCCTCAAGGATACGAGCGGTTGCCTCCGGCGGACAGGGCACTTGCAGCCCACTGGAGCAGGGCGAGCACGACGACGGCGGGTGCCGCCGTCGTTGTTTGTCTTACCTTCCGCGCAGGGAAGCGGAATGCGGACCGCTGTGACTGGCATCACTAACACGGACCCGTCATCCGTTCCAGTCGACAGTTGTCGAGTTGTAGAGCGCCAAGTGTCGCCGTCGCGGTCCTAGGATGAGTCAGTGCAGACAACACAGGTGGAGCTTGAGGTGGAGCGGATTGCCGCACGCCTCGGCCGCGGCCTCTCCCTGGAGGACCTCGACGGCGTCCTCCTCGCCTACAGCAGCCACCAATCCTCCGCAGACCGCGTGCGGGTCAACTTCCTGCTCAGCAAGAAGGTCCCGGCGGACGTGAGCGCGTGGCAGGTGCAGCACGGAATAACGACGGCGATGCGTCCGGTCGCGGTCCCGGCCAACCCCGGACTCGGGATGCTTGGGCGGGTATGCGTACCGCTGCTGGTACGCGGCTTCCGCGTCGGCTACCTGTGGGTACAGCAGGACGCCGGCGAAGACAGTGCTGCTCATATTCTCAAGCAGCTGCCCGGGGTGCGCGAGGACGTCGAGCGGCTTGCGGCCCTGCTGTTGGAGGACAACACAGCCGGTTCCGAGCACCGCACGCGCCGGGAGCGGGTTTTCCTCGCTGCCGCCACGGGTGATGGTCAGGCACTGGAGGAGTGTGCGGGCTGGCCGGAACTTGACGGCACTGCGCCGTGGCACGTCGAGGTGCTGCTCGATCGTTCGACGGCACGCCGGGAGGAGGGCACCGATGATGGGACGCTGGCGCGGCGTACCGCAGCTTTGCAGGCCACAGTCGGGGCCGACGTCGTTGTCTTCAGTGCCGGTGAGGCGTCCCATTCGGTCCTGCTGGTGCGCCATGATGCGGGTCAGGCGGAGCTGGCCTCGATCCGGCGCCGGTATGGTGAGCGGCTGGCCGCTGTCGCGGGAACGGCAGGCATTCCGTTGATGAGCGGGGCCAGCGAGCCGTTCGCTGCTCCTGATGGTCTGGCGGGTGGATACCAACAGGCGCGATCGGCGGCGCAGGCAGCCGTGGTCGATCCTTTGCTGGGCGATGCCGTGGGCTACCGCTCGATCGGCGTGTACCAGTTTCTGGCGGGCGGCGGGTGGCAGGCTTCCTCGCCGCGGTCGGTCTACTTCGAAGAACTTGAGGATTATGACCGCAACAATGAGCTGCTGCCCGTTCTGGAGCTGTTGTTCGACAAGAACGGTTCGGTGCAGGACGTGGCGGGCCAACTCCACCTGCATCGCAGTAGCGTGTACAACCGGTTGTCCCGCGTCCGTTCCGTGATCGGCGCTGATCCGCTCAGCGGGCCGGTCCGCCTTGAGCTGCACCTTGCTTTGAAGGCGCGGCGATGGTCACGGCGTCCCCGCATCTGATTTCTTCTGGGCGGCGAGCCACGCGTCGATGGCTTCCCGCCTGATGCGCCGGTGAGTTCCACGGTATTCCACCGGGATCACGCCGGCGTCGGTCAGGTTCCGCAGATAGGTATGTGAAATTCCGGCCGCTTCCGCCGCCTGCGAGGTGGTCAGCGAGTCAGCGACGGAGGTCACCGTCACGGAGTCGCCCGCCGCCAGTCTCTGCAGAAGATCGACGACGGCGTCCCTCGCTTCACCGGGAAGCTTGACGGCCGTGCCGTCCACGAACACCGTGACATCGTTGCTCTCAGCCAGGGTTCGCGCCAGCGACAGGCGCTGCGTGGTGGGGAGAGCCGGGGCGGTGCGGGAGCGGGATCGGATCATAACGCTATTCTGCCAATCCGGTTGCTTCGAAACACTAAGGACTTCCGTAATTAGCGCACAAACGCTATCGTTATTAAACCTTAACTAAGCGAGCTTAGTTGTTGCTTCTCAGAACGACTGCAGTTGGACGGTGGCAAACAATGACGATTATCAACCCGGACCATCGAAGTACCATGTTGCCCTCAACGGGGCAGCTGGCCGAGCGGGATAGCGCTTTGCCGTGGTGCGGAACCTGTGGAACCGATGAGTTCCTGATCTACGAGGACTTTGTTCCTGCGCGTGTTTCCTCTGGAGGGCGGGATCTGCTTCCTGCCAGTGTCAGTTATTCCTGCTCCGTCTGCGGATCCTTCAATGGACATCAGGTTCCACCCATGTGGAGTCCTCCGCACTGGTTCTGGTACAGCTGAAGACCGTAACTCCGCACCGTTGAAAGCCCTCCGTCTCCTCGGAGGGCTTTCCTTTTATTACCCACTCTTTCCCCGCGCATGACCGCCTAGCCGCGGCCGATGAAGGGCATGCCGCTGGCCGTCATGACCACTGTGCCGATGTTGGCTGATGGCGGTAGCTGCGCCATATGCAGCACGGTGCGGGCGGCCTCTTCCACCGGGAACGTGGGTTCCACCCGACGGGAGCCGTCCGCCTGCAGCGCGCCCTCGCCAACGCCGAGGGTGGTCATAAGCCCTGTGGAGGTATTGCCGATGTCGATCTGACCGCACGTAATGCCGTAGGCGCGTCCGTCCAGTTCGATCGACTTGGTCAGCCCTGTCACTGCATGTTTTGTTGCGGTGTACGCCGCCGACCGCGGCCGTGGAGAGTGGGCAGCAATGGACCCGTTGTTGATGATGCGCCCGCCCTGCGGATCCTGCTGCTTCATGATGCGGAACGCTTCCGCCGCGCACAGGAACGAACCCGTCAGGTTTATCGCCACCGTTGACGTCCATTCCTCCGGGCTGATCTCGTCAACTGCGCCCGCGGGACCAATGGTTCCCGCGTTGTTGAACAGGAAATCGAGCCTGCCCCAGCGTTGATGTACGTGCGCGAAGAGGTGGGCGACGTCGTCGGGCCGACTGATATCGGTTGGAAAGACGTCAGCCAATTCCCAGCCCTGTGCGGTCGCCTCGAGCGGTCCGCGACGGCGGCCCGCCAGGGTCACCGCCCAGCCCGCGTCCAGGAATGCGTGCGCCACCGCCTTGCCGATGCCGGAGCCTGCACCGGTGATGACGGCAATGCGTGGAGACTCAATCGGCAGTTCATTCATGACTTCCGGTGCCCTTTCTGGTTGGCATTCCCATCTTGGCAGGCATTCACTCTATAGTAATGGAATAATAGTTCCATATTGCGAAAGCGCGGGTTGGAATGGACCCGGAGGAACAAAGGCCATCTGCCGCATTGCAAGGGTGCGATGCCGGTCAGGCAGTGAATCGAGCGGGCACGTTCCGCGCAGCGAAAGAGGGTTTGGCATGGTTGCTGATCAGGGGATTGTGGGTTCGGGTGTTGGCGGGGATTCGGATCCTGAGGAGACGGCTGAGTGGATTGAGTCCTTTGATCAGTTGATTGATCAGCGTGGCTCTGATCGTGCCCGTGATGTTTTGGGGCGTTTGCTGGCGCGTGCTGGTGGCCGGTCGGTGGGTCTTCCCAGTGTTGTGACCACTGATTATGTGAACTCNTCTGATCGTGCCCGTGATGTTTTGGGGCGTTTGCTGGCGCGTGCTGGTGGCCGGTCGGTGGGTCTTCCCAGTGTTGTGACCACTGATTATGTGAACTCGATTCCGGTCGATGAGGAGCCTGAGTTCCCCGGGGATGAGGAGATCGAGCGGAAGTACCGGGCGTGGATGCGGTGGAATGCTGCGGTGATGGTGCATCGGGCGCAGCGTCCGGAGATCGGTGTGGGKGGCCATATTTCCACGTATGCGGGAGCGGCGACCCTGTATGAGGTGGGGTTCAATCATTTCTTCAAGGGTAAGGACCACCCCTCGGGTGGGGATCAGGTGTTCTTCCAGGGCCACGCGTCGCCGGGGATGTATGCGCGTGCGTTCCTGGAGGGCCGGCTGACCGAGGAGGATCTGGACGGGTTCCTAAAGCCTCTGCGAAGTGCTGGCTCNGAGGTGGGGTTCAATCATTTCTTCAAGGGTAAGGACCACCCCTCGGGTGGGGATCAGGTGTTCTTCCAGGGCCACGCGTCGCCGGGGATGTATGCGCGCGCGTTCCTGGAGGGCCGGCTCTCGGAGGAGGATCTGGACGGGTTCCGGCAGGAGAAGTCCAAGGCCGGGCATGCGTTGTCTTCGTATCCGCACCCCAGGTTGATGCCGGATTTTTGGGAGTTCCCGACGGTGTCGATGGGGATCGGGCCGATGAACGCGATCTACCAGGCGCAGTCCAACCGGTATCTGCAGAACCGCGGGTTGAAAGACACCAGCGGGCAGCAGGTGTGGGCGTTCCTGGGCGATGGGGAGATGGATGAGCCCGAGTCGCGTGGGTTGTTGCAGTTGGCGGCCAATGAGAATCTGGACAACCTGAACTTTGTGATYAACTGCAACCTGCAGCGCCTGGACGGGCCGGTGCGTGGTAACGGGAAGATCATGCAGGAACTCGAGGCGTTTTTCCGCGGTGCCGGGTGGAACGTGATCAGGTAACGGGAAGATCATGCAGGAACTCGAGGCGTTTTTCCGCGGTGCCGGGTGGAACGTGATCAAGGTTGTCTGGGGCCGGGAGTGGGATGACCTGCTCGCCAGGGACACCACCGGGGATCTGGTGAAGATCATGAATGAGACCGCTGACGGGGATTACCAGACGTATAAGGCAGAATCCGGTGGGTTCGTGCGCGATCATTTCTTCGGGAAGACCCCGGCCACGAAGGACCTCGTGGCGGATATGGATGATGCCCAGGTCTGGGGCCTCAAGCGAGGCGGCCATGATTACCGGAAGGTATACGCGGCGTACAAGGCCGCCACCGAGTTCAAGGGCAAACCCACGGTGATCCTGGCCAAAACGGTCAAGGGGTACGGCCTGGGTTCACACTTCGAGGGCCGTAACGCGACCCACCAGATGAAGAAACTCACCCTTCAGGACCTGACTTCCGCGACCACCTGCGCATCCCCATCCCCGACGAAGCGCTTGAAGCTGATCCATATGCGCCGCCTTACTACCATCCGGGTGCTGAGACGAAGGAAATCCAGTACCTGTTGGACCGGCGTCGCGAGCTCGGGGGATTCGTTCCCGAGCGCCGGACCAGGGCGGCGGCGCTGGAACTGCCGGGTGACAAGGCTTATGAAGTGGCCAATCGGGGATCGGGGAAGCAGCAGGCAGCCACCACCATGGCCTTCGTCCGCCTCCTCAAAGACCTTATGCGCGAGAAAGGCATAGGATCACGCATCGTCCCGATTGTGCCCGATGAATCGCGCACCTTCGGTATGGACGCGTTCTTCCCGACGGCGAAGATTTACAACCCGGACGGCCAGAACTACCTCTCCGTTGACCGGGAGTTGGTTCTCGCGTACAAGGAATCGATTCAAGGCCAAATCCTGCATCCGGGGATCAATGAGGCCGGTGCGGTGGCTGCCTTCACAGCTGCGGGTACCGCCTATGCAACCCACGGCGAGCCGCTGATTCCGATCTACGTGTTCTACTCGATGTTCGGATTCCAGCGCACCGGCGATTCCTTCTGGGCCGCCGGAGACCAGATGACCCGCGGCTTCATCATCGGAGCCACCGCCGGCCGGACCACCCTCACCGGCGAAGGACTCCAGCACGCAGACGGCCACTCACCCATCCTCGCCTCCACCAACCCGGCCGTCATCACCTACGACCCCGCCTACGGCTACGAGTTGGGCATCATTATGCGCGCGGGTCTGGAGCGCATGTATGGCGGAGGCTCGGATGACCCGAATGTCATGTACTACCTGACCGTCTACAACGAACCGATCATTCAGCCGCCGCTGCCTGACGGACTGGACGCGGACGCCGTCGTGCGGGGGATCTACCGGCTGAAACCGGGGAACGACGACGGCGGCGCGCCGAAGGCGCAGATTCTCGCGTCTGGCGTCGCGGTGCCGTGGGCGCTCGAAGCGCAGCAGCTGTTGGCTGATCACTGGGGTGTTTCAGCTGATGTGTGGTCGGTGACGTCGTGGACCGAGCTTCGCCGCGACGCCCTGTTGGCCGAGGAAGAGTCCTTCCTCAATCCCGACGCAGAGGCACGCGTTCCCTTCGTTACCCAGCAGCTTGGGGACGCACCCGGACCCATCGTTGCCGTCACCGACTACATGAAGGCCGTACCGGACCAGATCCGCCAATTCCTCCCCCAGGAATTCGCCACCCTCGGCGCCGACGGCTTCGGCTTCTCCGATACCCGCGCAGCAGCCAGACGGTACTTCAAGATCGACTCACACTCCGTCGTCGTACGCACCCTCGAACTCCTCGCCAAACGAGGAGAAGTCGACGCGGACGCACCACGCCAAGCCATCGAGAAGTACTCACTCCTTACCATTCCGTGACGTCGAGTTGGCAGGACAAGCCCCTAATGGTGTGCGAACAGGGGTGTGTCCCGCCCCCTCGCGGGGGATTTCAAGGAACGTCATGATCGTGTCGGTCAAATATGAGTGTGTTTACACTTGAGCAGGTCATGAGTGCCAGCGCGAAGCCCCGGCTTGCTGGACAGCAACCCTCCTTCCGCGGCGGGGTGCTCCGGGTGAGGACCAGGCCGCCCGGCACAAGCCGGACGGCAAGCGCGGCCCCGCGGTGCTTCCACCCTGCTGGGCCACATGCCTGAGGAGCCTTGCATGTCCAACCAATGGTCATTCGAAACCCGTCAGATCCACGCCGGACAGGAACCGGACAGCGCAACCGGCGCCCGCGCCCTGCCGATCTACCAGACCACCTCGTTCGTTTTTCCCAGTGCGGAGAGCGCGGCCAACCGTTTTGCACTGGCCGAGCTCGCTCCGATCTACACCCGGATCGGTAACCCCACCCAGGAAGCCGTCGAGCAGCGGATCGCCAGTCTGGAAGGCGGACTAGGTGCGCTGCTGCTCAGCTCGGGGCAGGCTGCCGAAACCTTCGCCATCCTGAACATCGCGGAGGCAGGCGACCACGTCGTCGCCAGCCCCAGCCTGTACGGCGGCACATACAATCTCCTGGCTCATACGCTGAAGAAGTTCGGTATTTCGGTGACGTTCGTAGCGGACCCGGACAACCTGGACCAGTGGCGCGCCGCCGTCCAGCCGAACACCAAGCTGTTCTTCGCAGAGGTGGTCTCCAACCCCCGGCAGGACGTACTGGACATCGAAGGGGTTTCGGCGGCTGCGCATGATGCAGGTGTGCCGCTGATCGTGGACAACACCCTGGCCACTCCGTACCTCATCCGTCCGCTGGAGTGGGGTGCGGACATCGTTGTCCATTCAGCCACGAAATACCTCGGTGGACACGGCTCAGCCATCGCCGGCGTCATCGTGGACTCGGGGAAGTTCGACTTTGGCGCGGACCCCGGCCGGTACCCGGGCTTCAACACGCCGGATCCGACGTACAACGGGCTGGTGTACGCCCGTGATCTCGGCGCCGACGGTGCGTTGGGTGCCAACCTGTCCTACATCCTCAAGGCGCGGGTGCAGCTGCTGCGTGACCTGGGATCGGCGGTGTCGCCCTTCAATGCCTTCCTGATCGCGCAGGGGCTGGAAACCCTGAGCCTGCGCATGGAGCGGCACGTCGCCAACGCTGCGGAGGTGGCACAGTGGCTCGAGGCGCGTGACGACGTCGAATCGGTCGCCTACGCGGGGCTGCCGTCGAGTCCCTGGTTTGAGCGCGGACGCAAGTACGGGCCGAATGGGATCGGCGCCATCGTCGCGTTCGATCTCGCCGGCGGTGCAGAGGCCGGCAAGCGTTTCGTGGATGCCCTTGAACTGCATTCACACGTGGCCAACCTCGGGGACGTCCGTTCATTGGTGATCCATCCGGCGTCGACCACCCATAGCCAGCTCTCGCCCGAGCAGCAGGCAATTGCCGGTGTACGGCCGGGGCTGGTGCGGCTCTCTGTCGGGATCGAGCACATCGAGGACATCCTGGCAGACCTCGAAACCGGCTTCCGGGCCGCCAAGGCAGCCGGCGCGTAAGTCCGTCCGGCAATAGAGGCGGCGCGGGTCAGGAGCCTGCCCAGTCCAGCAGCTTTTCCAGCGGCCAGGTGGTGATGATTCGCTCAGCCGGCACGCCGTTGGACTCTGCCCGCTGGGCTCCGTACTGGAGAAAGTCCAGCTGGCCGGGGGCGTGGGCGTCGCTGTCGATGCTGAACAGGCAGCCGGCGTCGAGGGCAAGCTGAATAAGGTCATCGGGCGGGTCCTGCCGTTCCGGCCGGGAGTTGATTTCCACGGCCACGTTGTTCTCCGCGCAGGCGGCGAACACCTTTTCGGCGTCGAACTCGGATTGCGGGCGCTGGCCGCGGGAGCCCTGGACAAGGCGCCCGGTGCAGTGCCCCAGGACGTTGGTGTGCGGATCTCGGATCCCGCCCAGCATCCGGGAGGTCATCGTCCGCCGGTCGGAGCGCAGCTTGGAGTGGACGCTGGCGACCACGATGTCCAGCCGGTCGAGCATTTCCGTTGACTGGTCCAGCGTTCCGTCCTCAAGGATGTCCACCTCGATGCCCTTGAGCAGGCGGAAACCGTCACCGGCGTCGTCGTTGATCTGCTCCACTATCTGCAGTTGTTCGGTCAGGCGTTCAGCGCTCAGGCCGTTTGCGATCTTCAGGTTGGGCGAGTGGTCGGTGAGGGCGAGGTATTCATGCTTGAGTGACCGTGCCGCGTCGACCATGAGCGGGATGGGGCTGCCGCCGTCGGACCAGTTGCTGTGGCTGTGGAGATCGCCGCGGAGGAGCGAGCGGAGGTGAGTGCCGCCGTCGGTCAGGGACTGGCTGGAACGGTCGCGAAGATCGGCGAGGTACGCCGGGACCTCCCCGGCCAGCGCCTGCGTGATCACTTCGAAGGAGCGGGCGCCGATGCCCTTCATACGTTTGAGCCTGCCGTCACGGGCACGTGCTGCAAGCTCTTCAGGCGTGAGGTCGGCGATGGTCTCAGCCGCACGGCGGAACGCCTGCACCTTGAAACTCGGCGCCAGTTCCCGTTCAAGCCAGAAGGCGATTTCGTTCAGAGCATCGGTGGCGTCCATAGGGCAATCCTGCCCCATCCGGTGTTGTAGCGGGCGGCCCACCGACAGTTCGATGATGTGACCCAGGTAACGCTTGACAACAGGCCTGTGACGCGGACTACAATGAAAGCGGAATAAAGATTCCGCAATACAAAAACTTTGCGAATCTCAATCTATCGCCGGAAACATCGAGTCAAATCGAATTCATTCGAGGGTAAGGGTGTTCAGCGCCGGCGATAGCGCTCAATAGAAAGCTGACACCCATGCGTCTTGACACCCTCAATACCTGTACGCCGGCGGAGGCCGCTGAACAGTTGACCCCCTGCGTGGATATTCCGCGCTGGGTCAACGCCATCGTTGATGCCCGGCCGTTCTCCTCCGAGGCTGAGGTCATTGCCTTCGCGGAGAACGCAGCGCACCCCTGGACTGAAGCGGAAATCGACGGCGCCCTGACCCATCACCCGCGCATCGGCGAGCGAGCCCGCGGGAACACCACGGAAGCCACCATGTCCCGCGGAGAACAGGCCGGCGTAAGCACCGCCGGCGAAACCCAGGCCGCACTCCTCGAAGGCAACCGCGCCTATGAGGAGAAGTTCGGGCGCGTCTTCCTGATCCGGGCCGCCGGACGCAGTGCCGAAGACATTCTCGGCGCGCTCAACGAGCGCCTGCACAATACGCCTGAGCAGGAACTGGACATCATTGCCCAGCAACTGCGTGAAATCGCCGTCCTTCGACTCAAGGGGGTCCTTGCAGCATGAGCCGCAGCCACGTCACCACCCACGTCCTCGACACCGGAACGGGACGTCCCGCCGTCGGCGTCGCTACCAGGCTGGACCGGCGGACGCCGGACGGCTGGCAGGAAGTCGCTGAAGGAACCACTGACGACGACGGCCGCATCACCAACCTCGGCCCGGAAGCCCTCGAAGCGGGAACCTACCGGATCGACTTTGAAACCGGCCGTTACTTCGCCGGTACGGACACCGAAACCTTCTTCCCGTCCGTCTCACTCATATTCGAACTTACCGACCCGGCACAGCACTACCACGTGCCGCTTTTGATTAGTCCCTTCGCCTATTCCACCTACCGAGGAAGCTGACAATGACGACACCAACCATCGAAAACAACACCACTGCGGGTGCCGAAAGCACCGGACGCATCGTTCTCGGCCGCAATCAGTACGGCAAAGCCGAATGCCGGCTCGTGAAGATCTCCCGCGACACGGCGCGCCACCAGATCGAGGACCTCAACGTCACCTCGCAGCTGCACGGTGACTTCGAATCCGCCCACACCGAGGGTGACAACTCCAAGGTCGTCGCGACCGACACCCAGAAGAACACCGTGTATGCGTTTGCCCGTGACGGCATCGGCTCGCCTGAGCAGTTCCTCCTGCGCCTGGGGAAGCACTTCACCGAGAGCTTTGACTGGGTGACCGGTGGTCGCTGGCAGGCGGAGCAGTACTTCTGGGAGCGGATCAACGATCACGATCACGCATTCGCACGCAACAAGTCCGAAACCCGCACGGCGGTCCTGCTCATCGAGAATGGTGTCCGCCACATCGTTGCCGGCATCGAGGACCTCACGGTCCTGAAGTCGACCGGCTCGGAGTTCCACGGGTTCCCCCGCGACCGATACACCACCCTGCAGGAAACCACGGACCGCATCCTGGCCACCGACGTGACCGCCCGCTGGCGGTATGCGCCCGACACCACGGACATCGACTTCACCGCTGTCTACGCCAGCGTGCGCGGAATTTTCCTCGATGCCTTCGCCCAGACCCACTCGCTGGCCCTGCAGCAGACCATGTTTGAAATGGGCCGTAAGGCGCTGGAAGCCCATCCCGAAATCGAGGAGATCAAGCTCTCCCTGCCCAACAATCACCACTTCCTCGTGGACCTCGAGCCGTTCGGTCTCGACAACCCGGGCGAGGTCTTCTTTGCGGCTGACCGGCCGTACGGACTCATCGAGGCGACCGTACAGCGCGAACGCGCCGGGGAACCCTCCAGCGAAGCAGCCATCTGGGCCAATATCCCCGGCTTCTGCTGAGCACGGCCGGGACGGCGCGGACTCGCGCCGTCCCGACCGCGGACGGCCGTGCACCTGCACGTGCCCGGCCGTTCAACCAACCACTCATGTGAGACAAGGAAGTCATACTCATGAAAGCAGTCAGCTCTATGAAACATCAGGCTAAGCCCCAACGCCCCGAGGATGAACGGCTGCCCCTCGGACGAACGTTCGCGTACGGGTTCCAGCACGTACTGACCATGTACGGCGGAATCATCGCCGTTCCCCTCATCGTCGGTACCGCCGCCGGAGTCTCCCAGGATGAGATCGCCGTCCTGATTGCCTCCTGCCTCTTCGTAGGTGGTGCCGCCACCATCCTGCAGAGTTACGGCATCAAGTTCTTCGGCTCCCAGCTGCCGCTGGTGCAGGGGGTCTCCTTCGCCGGCGTGGCGACCATGACGGCAATCCTCAGCGGAGGCGGCGGACTCCAGACCGTGTTCGGCGCAGTCCTGGTGGCCGCCGTTATCGGACTGGTCCTCGCCCCGTTCTTCGCGAAGATCATCCGGTTCTTCCCGCCGGTGGTCACCGGTGTCATCATCACCACCATCGGCCTGACCCTCATGCCGGTCGCTGCCAACTGGGCAATGGGCGGCAACCGAAACGCGGACAACTACGGCAGCCTGACCAATATTGCCCTCGCCGCCGGGACCCTGGCCCTGGTGCTTCTCCTCAGCAAGCTCGGAAACGCGGCGATCTCGCGCCTTTCCATTCTGCTCGCCATCGTGGGTGGGACGGTCATTGCCGCCCTTCTGGGCCTCGCCGACTTCTCGAATGTGGTCAGCGGCGCTATCTTCGCCTTCCCGCAGCCATTCGCCTTCGGTTGGCCCGTGTTTGATCTGGCGGCCATCATCTCGATGACCATCGTGATCCTCGTCTGCATGACAGAGACGACGGCGGATATCCTCGCGGTCGGCGAAATCGCCAGAACGAAGGTCGATTCCCGGCGCATCGCCGACGGACTGCGCGCCGATATGCTTTCAAGCGCCATCGCGCCCATCTTCAACTCCTTCCCGCAGACCGCTTTCGCGCAGAACGTGGGACTGGTGGCAATCACCGGCATCCGCAGCCGATACGTCGTCGCTGCAGGCGGACTCATCATGGTGATCCTGGGGCTCCTGCCCATCCTCGGACGGCTGGTTGCTGCTGTTCCGACGCCGGTGCTCGGCGGTGCCGGAATCGTGCTGTTCGGTACGGTCGCTGCCAGCGGTATCCGCACCCTGGCGAAGGTGGAGTACGAGGGCAACATGAACCTGGTCATCGTTGCTGTAGCTCTGGCCTTCGGTACCATCCCAGTAGTTGCACCCACCTTCTACGACGCATTCCCCACCTGGTTCGGCATTATCTTCCACTCGGGAATCAGCTCTGCGGCGATCATGGCCGTGCTGATGAACCTCCTCTTCAACCACCTGAAGGCAGGCAACCCGGACCGCGCTTCCGTCTTCGTGGCCAGCCCGCCCCGCATGGTCCGTGCGGACGAACTCGCAGCGCTGCAGGACGGCGACAGCTTCCAGGGCGGAAAGCTCGTGGCTGCGGACGGTACCGAAATCCCCGTAGTCACCGCGGCGCAGTACACCGTGGTGAAGGAAAAGCTGGACAAGGGTGAGATCAGCTGTGTGGAGGACATCCGCAGGATCTGTGACGAGACTCCCGGACAACAGCACTGATTCAAACCTGGATCAGCAGACAGGACCACTGAGCTTACGGCAGACCCCGCCGTCGCCGGTGGTCCTGTGCTGTTTCTACGGTCTGCGTAACAGCTGGTGGGGGTGAAGGCGGCTTTCCGACTCGCCGTCGTTTGGTTCATCAACGATTTCACGGCCACGGTTCCTAGGCTGGAAGGACACATTCCCGCCATCGGAAGGCACTGTGGACGCGCAGCCCGGAACAACTAATGGTCACGCAGGGCCGCGTCGCGCGCTGATAGTCAGTACGTCGCGGGATCGCGGCGCCCTTGCGGCTGCCCGCTCACTGCACGCGGATGGTTGGATCGTCGGCGTCGGCACACCCGATGGACAGGGAATGCTTTCCACATCGCGGGCCGTTTCGGTCCGTCATGTCGTTCCCCGCCCCCGGGGTGACGGCGAAGCTTTTGTCCAGGGTGTCCGCGCCGCGGTGACGGCCGGCGGCTACGACGTCGTCTTCGGCGGCGGGGATGACTGGATGGCCGCACTTGCGACCTACCGCGACAGGGTTCCGACGGCGGTCGCGCACCCTTCTGCCGAAGCGGTCAGACAGGCGCTGGACAAGGTGCTCCTCGCCGGGAACGCCAACCGGGTGGGATTGGCCGCTCCACGCACCGTTCCGGCCACACCGGAAGCGATCTCTGAATGGGAGGGGCCGGTCGTGGTGAAGTCCCGCGCCCACTGGTCGCCCGGACAGACCCGTCCGCATCGTGTCGAAGCCCGGTTGTTCGACACCGTTGCCGCTGCCGGAGAACGCATCAGCCATATGGAGCGGCTCGGTGCGGAGCCGCTGCTTCAGCAACCGATCCGGGGGCACCTCGGTGCCCTGATCGGGTTCTTCCGCGACGGCAGGCTGGAGGGCAGGGTCCAGCAGGAGACTCCGCGCCTCTGGCCGACGCCCAACGGTGCTTCCGCCAGGGCACGGACCGTCGCCGTCGATCAGGAGTTGGCACGCAGGGTTGAAGCGCTGCTCACCGAGATCGGCTGGTGGGGGCTGGTTGAGCTGCAGTTCCTGACCGACGACGACGGCGTGTCCCACCTGATCGATTTCAACGGCCGCTTCTTCGGGTCCATTGCACTCACCAATGCCGCGCGCCCCGGTCTGGCGGACGCCTGGGGTCGGCTGGCGCTGGGCGAGGCGGTCCCACGCCTGGCCGATGCGCCGCCGGGATTCCGGTACGCCTGGATGGCCGGTGACCTGCGCCGGGCGCGGATAGAGCGGCGCGGCGGGCTCGTTGCAGATGTACTCGACACTCTGCGGTGGGCCAGCCGGGCCCAGCACAGTGTCTGGGACCTTCGGGATCCCGGACCGACCGTGCACCTGCTCACGTCACGGTTGAGCCGTCAGCGGTAGCGGGTTCAGCGGCGTCGTGCTGCCCGGATCATGTCGAAGGGCACGCGTCCTTCGGGCGCCCGCAACAGGATGAGTCCCAGAGCGTAGGTGCCGCACACGGCGACGGCGACCACCAGAGCTGAGACCAGCGCCGGACCGGGGACCACACTCAGCAGGAAAACCCCAATTGCGCCGGCCGCAGCGGCCAGCAGGGCGGCGCGGAGGAGGAGGACAAGGGTGTCCCCGAGGTCCACGCCGTCGTGCCGCTGTTTCAGGAGCCATGCATTGGCGACGGCGGCAAGCATCAGCGAAAGGCTTGTGGCCAGGGCAATTCCGGCAAGACCCATGACCGGCGCCAGCAGGATGTCACCCACTACGTTCACCACCATGGCGATGACGGAAACCACGACCGGCGCCTTGGCATCGCCGAGGGCATACGCAGTGCTCACGACCACCTGGCGGCAGCCCAACGCCAGCAGGGCGGGGACGTACCAGAGTACGGCGGTCGCGGTGTCTTCGATGTCTTCGGGAGAAAAGGCGCCCCGGCCGAAGGCCAGCTCCACGAGGGGCTCAGCGGCGACTGCCAGCACCACGCAGAGCGGCACAAGGATGGTCACGGTGACGGAGAGCCCCCGGTTCACCAGCCGTCTGAGCTCCGGAAGATTGCCCACGGAGGCGCTGATCGCCGGGTAGAGGGGCACCAGAAGCGATGCAATCAGCAGCTGTTCGGGAAGATTCACGAGCCGCCACCCGTAGGACAGGGCGGTGATAGCCCCCTCTTCCAGCGTGGAACCGACTGCCCGGTCCACCAGCGTGTTCACATTTGCGACGGCGCTTCCCACCAGCATCGCCGGGACCAGCACGGCGATCTCACGGAAGCCGGGGTCCTTCAGCTGCAAGCGGGGGCGGATGCGGGTGCCGAGGCTCCGCAGCGGAGGAAGCTGCAGCAGGAGCCGTGCGCCGGAGCCGACGACGAAGCCGACGGCCAGTGCCGCGATCCCGTAACGGGGACCGAACAGGCCTGCAGCAGCGATCATGATCAGGTTGAACGGAACGCCCTGGAGGGACGCCCACGCAAAGCGGCCATGCGACTGCGCCAGTGCGGCCAGGAGATCAGTACCCGCCACCAGCACGGTGGCAATGAGAACGATTCGGGTGAGCGTGGCGGCGGTGGCCGTGGTGTCGGCATCGAAGCCGGGGGCAAGCAGCGAGGCCACCGGGCCGGCGAAAATCGCCATGACAATACCGCCGACGCCGAGCACCACCATGGTCAGGGTGAAAGCGACGTCGAAACCGGTGTGTCCCCGGCAGCGGTCATCTTCGGCGGCGGCTTCCCGGGAGACCACCGGTGTAGCCGACCGCGCCATCGCATAGGCCACAAGACCCAGCACGATGTTCATCAGTCCCTGGGCAACAAGGTAGGCATCGAGTTGGGCACCGGCACCGAAGACCGCCGCGATCACGACGTCGCGGAGGAACCCCAGAAGCGTGGACACCGCCGTCAGGCCGGTGACAAGGACGGCAGCCCTGGAGATCGACTTACCTCCGGGTCTGGCCACGAAATCCCACGCTATCCTTCCCTGGTTCCCCTGTGACTGGGCTCGACCCCAGCGTTGACAGGATACATGCGTCTTTTCAGGCGGCCGGCCAGGCGGCAGACTGAGTGGCGGCCACGCACCTTGACCACTGGAGGTCCCATGAAGCTGCAGCTTTCCGCAACAGTGCTGGATTCACCCGACCCGCGGGCGCTCGCCGACTTCTACCGGCGGTTGCTCGGCTGGGCGGTGACCACCGAAGAGGATGACTGGGTCATGCTCAAAGCCCCCGACGGCGGTGCCGGACTCTCCTTTCAGACGGAGCCGCGGTATGTGCGTCCGGTGTGGCCGGCGGGGGAGGGGGACCCGCAGATGATGATGCACCTGGACATCCACGTCGATGAGCTGGAGGCAACCGGGGCCCACGCGGTGGAGCTGGGCGCCGAGCTGGCCGCGTTCCAGCCCCAGGAGGGCGTCCGCGTCTACCTTGATCCGGCAGGCCACCCTTTCTGCCTCTTCGTGGACTGAGACCTCAGTCCTGAACCGGTCTGCGCGCCGCCGTCTCGATCCGCTCCCAGTGTTCCGCCCACTCCTCGGGGGTGCGGTGAGGCATGTTCGGGTCATCGGGGCCGCGCCCGGTGGCGCCGTCGAGCTGTTCGCGGAGGATGTCCGCGTGGCCGAGGTGCTGTGCGGTTTCAACGCACATATGGACGAGGATCTGCTGGAGGGTGACGCGCCGGCGTTCGGCGGACCACCACGGCACCTCACCCACGGCGTCCAGCGGCAGCGCCTCGATGGTGGCGTCGGCGTGTGCCGCGGAGAAGTGGTGCAGCTCCATGATCTGCTCCCTGGTTTCTTCTTCAGGAAGCCACATGTCAGCCTCGGGAGCGGCGTCGTCACTCATCCACGGCAGGTCCCTTCCACTGGGCCGGCCGAAGACCTCGCCGAAGTAATCCAACTGGACGCTTGCGACATGCTTGATCAGGCCCAGCAGGTTGGTGCCGGTCTGCGTGAGCGGGCGGCGGGCGTCATAGTCGCCCAGGCCATCCACTTTCGCGAGCAGGTCAGCGCGGCGCAGGCGCAGGTATCGGTGCAGAACTTCCTTGTCATCCATGGACGGCACTCTACTGGCTGGTTCTGACAGGGAGCGCGGACTCAGCCGGCCTCGAGGTCCCGACGCCGGAAAGCCAGAGTTCCGGCAGCGACCAGGATCAGCGCGACCAATGCTGCGCCTGCAATGGGCAGGAGCTCCAGTTCCTCAGCCGGCACCCGCGGCATGAGTCCGAAAGGTTCGGCGTCGCTCACCGCATCCGGCAAGTTCAGCAGGGGGCCGTACAGTCCCACAATGATCGAGCTTATGAGAATGAGCCACACCCACCACCGGCCCGCCCGCAGTATGCCGTAGGAGACCACGGCCAGGCCGGCAAAACCGATGACCAGCGGAAGGTAAACCAGGCCGGCGAACGCGAAGTCCGCCACCAGGGCGGGATCGCCAAGGGAGATTGCTGCACCCCCGCCGAGTCCCAGCCCGGTACCGAGGAGCATCACCGTTGATCCGAGGACTGTCACTGCCAATGCACTGAGCAGCCACCGGGGCCGGCTGACGGAGGTGGCGAGGACCGCGCCCGTACGGCCGTCGGCTTCCTCGGCTCTGAGGCGGTTGATCGAGACCACTGCGTACACGGCCACCGCCATGGCGAAGTAGGCGGTGAAGGAGGCCAGCGTTGCCCGCAGGACGTCTCCGCCGGCACCTTGACCGAATACCGCCGCAAGCTGGGGCTGCGCCTCGAAGCTTTCCACGATGCCCTGCGCCATGGACCCTGTCAGCAGCGCGAAAACAGCGAGCCCGGTCAGCCACCAGAGGATGCTTCCGCGTTCCATCCGCAGAATCAGTCCCACCGGATCGATCAGGGATTTCCTCGCGTTGCCCCGGCCGCTCCGGGCCGGGACCAGGCCGGCACCGAAGTCCCGGTGCTCCGTCAGCAGCACCGCGAACGTGAGCAGCACGGCGAGGAGCCCGGCGCAAAGCAGAAGCGGCCACCACCGGAGGTCGGTGAAAGCCCGCGTTTGCTGGGCCCAGGCAATAGGCGAGAACCAGGAGAGCGCACTGCCTCCGAGCGACTGGGCGTCACCGACTCCCCGCACAATGAAGGCCAGCGCCAGGGCTGCCCCCGCCATCCCGGAAGCGGTCCGGGCATGCTCGCTGAGCTGTGCGGTGACGGCTGCGGCACCGCCGAAGACGAGCCCGACCAGTGCCGTTCCGGCTGAGACTGCAAGGGTGTCAGCAAGCGCCAGATCACTGGCGAGCAGGCCGGCGCAGAGAGTTATCCCGACGGCAACGTTCGCCACCAGGAGGGTCAGAAGAGCAGCGGTCAGCGGTGCGCGCCTGCCCACCACGCCCGCACGGACCAACTCCGCGCGACCGCTCTCCTCTTCGGCGCGGGTATGCCGGATCACGAGGAAAATCGACATCAGAGCCGCGGCAACTGCAAGCATTCCCAGCAGTTCGTTGGTCACCATGGCACCGAAGGTGTAGTTGTCGATGCCGTATCCGGGGCCGGTCAGCAGGGCGCCCGACGGGTCACGCATGATGTTGGCCCGGGTCTGCAGTGCCGCCTGATCAGGATAGGCAAGGGGAATGACCGCGCCGAAGTAGGCGATCATGCCTCCGATTCCCAGTGCCCACAGGGGAATCCGTACCCGGTCCCGGCGGAGGGCGAACCAAAACAGGCGGGCGGTGCCGGTGAGGCTTCCGGCGCTGCTTCCTGCGGAACGGTGGTCCTGCCGGTGTGTTGCCAGCGTGGCGTTCACGGGGCTCACCGCCCGCCGTCTGCGGTGTCGGCGGTGGCGGCGGTATAACCGTCCCCGTACTGGTGCAGGAAAAGCTCCTCCAGCGAGGGCGGCGTGCTGATCAGGCTGCGGACGCCCAGCGGGAGGAGGTGCGCCAGGGCAGCCGGGAGGGCGCCGTCGTCGGCCGTGAAATGAACTTTCTCATCCTCCCTGCGGACATCGTGGATGCCCGGAATTGGGGCCACTGTGGTGGCGTCACCGTCAGATACAACGACGACGGCGGTGCGCCGGAGGTGCCGAAGCTCGGCCAGTGTGCCGCTCTGCACTGTTCGGCCCTGCCGGATGATCGTGACGCGGTCACACAGCGCTTCCACCTCGGCGAGGATGTGGCTCGAGAGAAGAACCGTGCGGCCCGCGGCCCTGACCTCCCGAATGCAGGCCTGGAATTCACGCTCCATGAGGGGATCAAGGCCTGACGTTGGTTCGTCCATAATCAGGAGTTCGACATCGCTGGCCAGCGCTGCGATGAGTGCCACCTTCTGCCGGTTTCCCTTGGAGTAGGAACGCGTTTTCTTCGTGGGGTCGAGGTTGAAGCGCTCAAGCAGTTGGTTGCGACGCGCAGGGTCGACACCTCCGCGCAGGCCGGCGAACAGGTCGATCGCTTCCCCGCCGGTGATCTTGGGCCACAGGCTGACATCACCTGGAACGTAGGCAAGCCGATGGTGCAGGTCCACGGCGTCCCACGGGTCCCGGCCGAAGATCGTCGTCGTGCCGGCGTCTGGCCTGAGAAGTCCCAGCAGGATCCGGATGGTGGTCGACTTGCCGGAGCCGTTGGGCCCGAGGAATCCGTGGACTTCTCCGGCGCCGAGGGTGAGGTTGAGTTGGTCGAGGGCACGCACGGAGCCGAAACTCTTGTCCAGCTGCCGTACGTCGATGATTGCTGACATTGGAGACACCTTCTGGGGCCTGCTGACGATCTGGGTGATTGTTGTTGTGGAGGCGCAGGGGTTCAGGCCTTCGGCGGGTCGCCGACGTACATCAGATAGGCGTCCAGCATGGAACGGTCCGTCAGCAGTCCCTGCGTGAAGAGCTCAGTGCTGGGCAGTCCCATGCGGTCGAGGTAGCCGCGCATAGCACCGGCGAAGTCGGAAGGATCTTCCGGCGGATTCAGTGTCAGGTCCAGCAGCAGCGCGCCGAACCCCTGAACGGTGAGATACCGCGCGCGGGCCTTCTCGTCGAGCGAGGGCAGAATGGTTCCGGCACGGACGCCTTCTGCGATCCACTCTTCCGCATCCGCCGCGAAGTGGTCGATGAAGGAGCGCGCGAGGTCTCCACCTGCCAGCAGGCTTTGCAGGGCGTAACCGACCAGCGGTGCCGACTCCTCCACTGACGCCATGGTGAGGAGGAGCTGATCGGCAGATGCCGGACGTACGGCCTGCTCCTTGTAATCCCTGATCCGGCGCAGAACATAGTCGTCGCAGGCTTCGCGCAGGCCCTGCTTGGATCCGAAGTGGTGCAGGATCAGTCCCGGGCTGACACCGGCGGCGTCAGCTATGGCGCGCACCGAGACATTGAATCCGGATCGGCCGAACAAGCCGACGGCAGCATCGCGAACCCGGGCGCGGGCAGTGAGGTCTGAACGGTCGGCGGCAGCCGGGCCCGGAGTAGCTGAACGCATGTTCAATATTCTAAATCTGCGTTCAATCAGGGACAATAGCCGTGCTCAGGAGGCGGACAGGTCCCGTCGCATGATCCACCGGGTGCGGCCCGCGCTCGTGGCCTTCGTTTCGGCAACCCGTTCGAAGCCCACTTTCTCGAACAGGGCTGTTGTGCCTACGAAAGCCAGCGTGGTGTTGATGCGGGTGCCCTCGGCGTCGATCGGATAGCCCTCGATCGCCGGCGCGCCATGGGACCCTGCAAATGCCACGGCTTCCTCCAGCAGCCGGGTAGCCACACCACGACGACGGTGGCCGGCCTTCACCACGAAACAGATGACACTCCACACGGGCAGTTCATCCAGCTGCTGGATGGTGCGTGACCGGGTAAGCCTTCCCATCCCTCCCCGCGGACCCACGGCGCACCATCCGACAGGTGTGGAGTCCAGGTAGGCGAGCAGTCCGGGCGGCGGGTCCTCGCCGCACAGTTCACGCATCCGGGCCTCCCTGCCTTCGGTGCCCAATGCACCGAGCTCGGAAGAGGCCAGGCGCGGCGACAGGCACCAGCAGGCTCCCGCCCCAGGAGTTTTGGGCGCCAGAAGGCTCGCGACGTCGTCGAACCGGTCCGCTGCTGCGGGGAAAACCTCAAGGGTCATGGCGGCATGATACGCCGCCGGGGAGACGCTAGCTCGCCAGGTTGAGATCGTCGGAGATGGCCTGAGCAGCGGAACGCAGCAGCGGCACGGCCTTGTCGGCGAACCCCTCATCCACCCGCGAGATCGGGCCCGACACGGAGATGGCGGTGGGAGTGGGCGCGTTGGGGACGGCCATCGCGAAACAGCGCACCCCCAACTCCTGTTCCTGCTCGTCGATGGAGTATCCGCGCTGCCGGATCTGGTCCAGTTCCTCGAGCAGCTGGTCCACCGTCCGGATGCTCTTCTCGGTCGGCGTCGGCATTCCTGCACGGGTGACGATGTTGCGCACCGTCTCGTTGTCGAGCTGGGCCAGGATGGCCTTCCCGACGCCGGTGTCATGGGTGTGTGCCCGGCGCCCGACTTCGGTGAACATGCGCATGGAGTGCGAAGAGGGCACCTGGGCGATGTAGACGACCATGTCGGAATCCAGAACCGCCATGTTGGAGGTTTCACCCAGACGGTCCACGAGCATCTTCAATTGCGGGCGGGCCAGTGCGCCGAGCTGCTTGTTGGCCCCCTCGCCGAGCCGGATGAGGCGGGGACCGAGCGCGTAGCGGCGGTTGGGCAGCTGGCGGGCGTACCCCTTCATGACCAGGGTGCGCAGTAGTCGGTGGATGGTCGGCAGCGGGAGGTCGGTCGAGGAGGAAAGTTCACTCAGTGTCACCTCGCCGCCGGCGTCGGTAATCAACTCGAGCAGCTCGAAGACGCGCTCCACAGACTGGACGCCGCCGCCCGCAGCCTTTTCGGCCATTTGACACTCCTAGCTAGAAACTATCCGCACAGCGGAATAACTTCTCCAAAGATACCGTACTTCCGCAGAGTGGAAACTGGCGTTGGGGCCGTGCGGGCTGTGACCCGCGTCGCAGAAACTGCCCGCAGGTGCAGCCCCGCCGGTTCGAACCGGCAGTCCTGCACCTCCGGGCCGTTTCTATGCTCCGGCCTCCAAGGCGCCGCGCTTGCAATTCCACTTAGTAGATAATAGTATCCACAATACGAAATAACTTATCTGGAGGATCATCAATGGCGAGTCCTAGCCCCGGCTACTCAATCACCCTGCGCGTCCAGGCGCCGTCGAGCTTTACCGCTACTGCTGAGCTGGCCGCCGCCGTTGGCTCCGCCGGTGCATCCATTACAGCGCTCGATGTCACTGAGTCACACCATGACAGCATCGTGGTGGACGTCAGCTGCAACACCACAGACGCTGCTCACGGCGAGCGCGTCCGTGACGCTCTCAACGCCCTCGATGGCGTGAACGTGAAGAAGCTGAGCGACCGCACCTTCCTGATGCACCTCGGCGGGAAGCTCGAGGTCGTCCCCAAGGTTCCCCTGCGTAACCGGGACGACCTCTCCCGTGCTTACACTCCCGGCGTCGCACGCGTCTGCATGGCAATTGCAGAAAATCCCGACGACGCCCGCCGCCTCACCGTCAAGCGCAACACCGTCGCTGTGGTGACGGACGGCTCAGCGGTGCTCGGGCTCGGCAATATCGGCCCCGCCGCCGCACTGCCCGTCATGGAGGGCAAGGCCGCACTCTTCAAGCAGTTCGCCAACGTGGATGCCTGGCCGGTCTGCCTAGATACCCAGGACACCGAAGAAATCATCAGCATCGTCAAGGCACTCGCGCCCGTGTATGGCGGAGTGAACCTCGAGGACATCGCTGCTCCCCGGTGCTTCGAGATTGAGAACAGGCTGCGCGAGGAGCTGGATATTCCCGTTTTCCACGATGACCAGCACGGCACCGCCATTGTGACGCTGGCCGCGCTGGCCAACGCCCTCCGCGTTGTGGACAAGAAGATCGAGAACGTGCGGATTGTCGTTTCCGGCGTCGGCGCCGCCGGTTCGGCCATCATCCAGCTGCTGCAGGCCCAGGGTGCGAAGAACATCGTGGCGTGTGACCGCAAGGGCGCCATCCACAGCGGGCAGAACCACACCGACGAGCACCGCCGCTGGATTGCCGAGAACACCAACCAGAATGCTTTTTCCGGGACGCTGCATGACGCACTGAACGGCGCGGACGTCTTCATCGGCGTCAGTGCTCCGAACGTCCTCGGTGAGGAACAGGTGAAGTCCATGGCTGACAAAGCGATCGTCTTTGCCATGGCCAACCCTGACCCGGAAATCGACCCCATCATCGCTGCCCGGCACGCCGCCGTGGTTGCCACCGGGCGCAGCGATTTCCCCAACCAGATCAACAATGTCCTCGCCTTCCCGGGCTTCTTCCGGGGGCTGCTCGACGCAGGGGCATCCGACATCACGCCGCAGATGCTGGTTGCCGCAGCGGATGCAATCGCCGCCCGGGTGGACGATGATGAGCTTAATGCCAGTTTCATCATCCCGAGCGTGTTCGATCCGCACGTGGCAGGCGATGTGGCAGCAGCGGTTGCCGCAACGGCGCACGCCGCTCATCAGGGTTCAGCCGCAGAATCAGCAGAGTAGGAGCAGGACATGTCGATTGAAGTCACAGATACGACGCCGGCACCCGGCGCGGAGGCCATCCTCACCCCGGAGGCGCTCCAGTTCATTGAAAAGCTGCACCAGAAGTTTCGTGGCACGCGCGACGAACGGCTGGCCGCCCGCACAGCACGCCGCGAGAACGTGGCACAGACCGGACGGCTCGATTTCCTCCCTGAGACAGCCGAGATCCGCAACGGAGACTGGACCGTCGCCGCGGCGCCCCCGCAGCTGCAGGACCGCCGCGTGGAAATGACGGGCCCGGCATCGCCCGCGAAGATGGCGATCAACGCCCTGAATTCAGGGGCCAAGGTCTGGCTTGCCGACCTCGAGGACGCGAGCACGCCCACCTGGCACAACGTGATCGACTCGCAGCTCAACCTCTACGGCGCCGCCCGCGGCAACCTCAGCTTCACCTCGCCCGAGGGCAAGGAGTATGCGCTCCGGACCGACGCGCCGCTCGCCGTCGTCGTCGCCCGGCCACGCGGCTGGCACCTTCCAGAGAAGAACATCACGATTGACGGCGAACCCGCCATTGGTGCGCTGGTGGACTTCGGGCTGCACTTCTTCCACAACGCGAAGCACCTGCTCGAAAACGGCAGCGGCCCGTACTACTACCTGCCCAAGCTGGAGAGCCACCTCGAGGCGAGGCTATGGAATGACGTCTTCGTGTTCGCACAGGACTACGTGGGCGTTCCGCAGGGTTCCATCCGCGCGACGGTTCTCATCGAGACCATCCCTGCCGCGTTCGAGATGGACGAAATCCTCTACGAACTGCGCGACCACGCCTCCGGCCTCAACGCCGGCCGCTGGGACTACCTCTTCAGCATCATCAAGTACTTCCGCGACGGCGGCGAATCCTTCATCCTTCCCGACCGCGCGTCCGTGGCCATGACGGCACCGTTCATGCGGGCGTACACCGAGCTGCTGGTCAAGACCTGCCACCGCCGCGGCGCGTTTGCCATGGGCGGCATGGCGGCGTTCATCCCCAACCGCCGTGAGCCGGACATTACGGCGCAGGCCATCGAGAAGGTCCGCGCCGACAAGACCCGCGAGGCGAACGACGGCTTCGACGGCTCCTGGGTCGCCCACCCCGACCTGGTGCCGGTCTGCCTCGAGGTGTTCGATGCCGTCCTTGGAGACAGGCCGAACCAGATTGACCGGCAGCGTCCCGAGGTGGAGGTCACTGCCGCGCAGCTGCTCGACGTCGAGTCCGCGGATGGGGACGTGACCGAGGTGGGTCTGCGCGCCAACCTTTATGTCGCCGTCGCCTACGTTGCCGTGTGGCTCTCCGGCAACGGCGCGGTCGCCATCCACAACCTCATGGAAGACGCCGCGACGGCGGAGATCTCGCGCTCCCAGGTTTGGCAGCAGATCCGCAACAAGGTGGTCCTCGCTGACACCGGCAATACCGTCACACCGGAGCTGGTGAACGCGATCCTCGCCGAGGAAACCGAAAGGTTGCACGGCGAAGTCGGCGACGAAGCGTTCACGAAGTTTTACGAGCCGGCCAGCCGCCTCATCGCGGACATCTGCGTCTCCGAGGACTACACCGATTTCCTCACCCTTCCCGCCTATGAGCTGGTGAGCTGAGTGGAGTTCGCTCTCGGTTTCGACGATTACGCCGCAATCGACTCGAAACTCGCGGACACTGACCAGCTGCTGCGCTTCAGCTATCCCGGGGACAACGGATCGCGCCAACCGGTCCACACGGTGTACGTACCGGCGGACCGCTACCAGCCGTCGCTCCCCGGTGACTGGGGGCGGGAGGCGGCTGCCGCCGTCGAACGCGCCGGTGGCATGGGTGCGCTGTGCAGCGCGTTGGGAGTGAACGACGACGTCGGCACGCTGGTGAGCGCGAAGCTCGCCGCTGAGCCGATCGAGGACCTGCGCCTCGACTTCGAGGACGGGTATGGCAACCGGCCCGACGACGAAGAGGACGCCGACGCTGCCCGCGCTGCTATTGCGGTGGCCCGGGCTGTGCGGGACGGGATCGCTCCGCCGTTTATCGGCATCCGGTTCAAGTGCTTCGAGGAGCCCACCCGCCGTCGTGCGCTGCGGACGCTGGATCTGTTCGTGGGCGGGTTACTCGCTGAGGGACCGTTGCCGGAGGGACTGGTGCTCACGCTGCCCAAGGTGTCCACGGTGGCGCAGGTCGAGGCGATGGTGTTCGCGTGCCAGCGGCTCGAAGCCGTCCACGGACTGCCGTCCGGGCGGTTGCGGTTCGAGGTGCAGATGGAAACACCGCAGCTGATCCTGGCCGCTGACGGTACTGTGCCTGTGGCACAGCTGCTGCACCGGGCGGAGGGCCGGGTGTCCGCGCTGCACTACGGCACCTATGACTACAGCGACTCGCTGCAGATTGCCGCCGCGTACCAGTCGATGGAGCACCCCGCGGCGGATTACGCCAAGCAGGTCATGCAGGTTGCCGTCGCCGGTACGGGGGTCCGGTTGTCTGACGGGTCGACCAACATCCTGCCGATCGGTACCCAGACAGAGGTTTCGGCGGCGTGGGCGCTGCATGCCCGGCTGGTGCGGCGCTCGCTGGAGCGCGGGTACTACCAGGGCTGGGATCTCCATCCCGCACAGCTGCCCAGCCGGTTCATTGCCACCTACGCGTTCTACCGTGACGGGTTGCCCGCCGCCGCGGAACGCCTGCGCAATTACGTGCACCGGCTCGACAGCGCAATCCTCGACGAACCCGCAACGGCTCGCGCCCTCGCCCGCTTCGTCCACCGCGGCGTGCTCTGCGGCGCCGTAACCGACGCCGAAGTAAGCAAGCTGGCCGGCATCTCGATTGGCGACCTCGAAGCGCTCGCACACCCCCGCAAACTCCCTGAAACAACCGAGAGAACCCTAAGGACTGAACGTTGAGCAACTACTACGCCCCTGAATCCGTCCTGCCGCCGCAGACGGACCTCTTGACCGGACGTGCCGTCGTCACCGAGGCCTACACCGTTATTCCGCGCGGGGTCCTGCGCGACATCGTGGTCAGCGAACTCCCTGAGTGGACCGGAACGCGCACCTGGATCCTGAACCGGCCGGTGGCCGGCGGCGCGACGACGTTTGCCCAGTACCTCGTGGAGGTGTCCCAGGGCGGCGGCTCCACCAACCCGGAACCCGAGGCGGGCGTCGAGTCGTTCGTTTTCCTCCTCGAGGGTGCGCTCACCGTCAAGCTTGAGGGTGAACTGCACGATCTCACGCCTGGTGGATTTGCGTTCATCCCGCCGGGAGCCGAGTGGGAGGTGTCCAATTCCGCGGCGGAGCCCGCGAAGTTCCAGTGGATCCGCAAGGCATACCAGCCGTTGGCCGGGCACACGCCGAAGGCCCGCGTCGGCAATGAGAAGGACATCGAGCCCGGCGCCATGCCCGGCACCGACAACAAGTGGCGCACCACCCGCATGCTGCCGACTGATGACATGGCGTACGACATGCACATCAATGTGGTGACTTTCGAGCCTGGAGCCGTCATCCCGTTTGCCGAGACCCACGTCATGGAGCACGGCCTTTACGTGCTGGAAGGCAAGGCCGTATACCGGCTGAACCAGGACTGGGTGGAGGTCCAGGAGGGCGACTACATGTCCCTGCGCGCGTTCTGCCCGCAAGCCTGCTACGCCGGCGGGCCGTCCAACTTCCGCTACCTGCTGTACAAGGACGTGAACCGGCAGATCAAGCTGACCTGAGCGGCAGCGGCTTCTGGAGGGCCTGTCAACAGTTGTTGACGGGCCCTCTCTGCGTCAACTAATGTTGACGCTATGGAGGTGGAGCGAATGAAAACACTGGTGGCGTCAATGGATGGGAAAGGTCCCGCGGACGCGCTGCAAGCTGTTGCGGAGTTGCAGAAGGAAGTCTCACGGACGGAAGCATCCCTTGTTCGTGCGGGGCGGCAGGCCGGCCTGTCCTGGGAAGCGATCGCGCTGTGTCTCGGCGTCAGCAAGCAGGCAGTGCACCGCAAGTACGGGAAGCGCTAACGCACGATCTACCGGAATACTGCGCTGCCCCATCGAGCAAACACCGTGAATAGGGGCGTAGTGAACAGGGCGAAGGCGAGCAGATTCACGACAACGCTGTTCCAGAAAGCAAAGCGAAAACGCGCCTTGCGCGTCTTGTGGCGAAGCACCTGCTGAGCGACGATGCCGCCCGGCCACCCACCGACGGTGCCCGCCAGTATCAGCGCCTTCTCCGAAGTCCGCCACCCCCCGGAGACGGCGGCGGCCTTATCGGCCGCGTACAGGAGAAAGCAGAGGCAGCTTGCCAACAGATACAGTGCTGGCACCCACAGGGGGATGGGCCATATGGCGTTCACAAGCAAGTACGCGATGACGAAGCCGAGGATTGGCAGATAAGTCAGGGTGCCCGATCTGCGCCGTATCCCCGCTCCGGGCGTTCGCCTCATCGACGACGGTAGCGCGGGTGCATGAACAACCGGCTGCACGCGCGTTGCGCGCTGTTTTCCGTCAGGAGAGAGCCCAACCTCAAATGTGATGGCCTCGCCAAGCTGAGGTCGGTGCGCTCGAGGCGGGAACGCTGAGATGTGCACGAACGTCTTCTGGGAAGTGTCCGTTCGGGAAATGAACCCGAAACCGCGATCGTCGTTCCACGAAGTCAGCGTTCCAGATACCCGCTCGGTTCCGATCCCCATTTCTACATGTTACTGATCGATATGAGAACCGAATGCGTGCCACCAGTACAGACACCCGCTTACCTTCAGGTTTCCCAGAGGACGAGGTCGTGATCGCGCAGTGGGGCCTCCATGCCAGCAGCCCCAAGGGGATCAGGCCGGCTGGTAGACGGGGTAGTCCGTGTACCCTTCGGCGCCACTGGTGTAGAAGGTGGCCATGTTCGGCTCGTTCTCCGGCAGGCCCTCCTTCCAGCGGTACACCAGATCCGGATTGGCGATGGCCGCACGGCCGACGACGACGGCGTCAGCCAGGTCATTCTCGACCAGCGAGATGGCCTCGTCCCGGGTGGTCATGACACTGAAGCCGGTGTTCAGGAGGAATGGACCGTTGAACTGCTCACGCAGTTCCCGGACGAGCTCGCCGGAGGGCTCGTTATGCAGGACGCTGAGATAGGCCAGCCCCAGCGGCGAGATGGCCTGAGTCAGGGCGGAGTAGGTCCGACGGAGGTCTTCTCGGTCCAGCTCGGTTGCGCCCTGGACGTTGTGCTCAGGTGAAATGCGGATGCCGACCTTCTCGGCTCCGACTGCCTTAGCAACGGCTTCCACTACCTTGACGACGAACCGGGCGCGGTTCTCCGGCGAGCCGCCGTACTGGTCTTCGCGCTGGTTAGCCGCAGGCGAGAGGAATTCGTGCAACAGGTAACCGTTGGCACCGTGGAGTTCAACGCCGTCGAACCCTGCCTTGATCGCGTTCAGCGAGCCCTGAACGAACTCCTCGATAACTCCGGGAAGCTCGTCTTCGCTGAGCGCGTGGGGGACCGGGTAGGGCTGCTTGCCCTTGTAGGTGCGGGTCACGCCGTCGATTGCGATGGCGCTCGGGCCAACGACCGTGCGGCCGCCGTTGGTGTCCTCGTGTGTGACCCGCCCGGCGTGCATGACCTGTGCGAAGATGCGGCCGCCTTCGGCATGGACAGCGTCAGTGACCCTGGACCAGCCTTCGATCTGCTCGTCCGTCACGAGCCCGGGCTGGCCCGGAAAGCCTTGGCCGGCGTGGCTTGGGTAGGTTCCCTCGCTGACAATCAGGCCGAGTGATGCGCGCTGGCGATAATGCTCGACGACGATAGGTCCCGGAACGCCGTCCTGGCCGGAACGGCAGCGGGTCAGCGGAGCCATTACCAGGCGGTTGGGTAGTTTCAGTTCGCCTACGGTGATCGGGGAGAACAGCATGGGGGAGTCCTTTCGCGGAAGCTTTCACTGTGAAAGCGCAGTTGCCCGGGCAACTATTCCGGATGGGACGTGGATCACATGCTGTCAGGGATCAGCGCAACACGACCGTGCGGTTGCCGAGCAGCAGAATCCTTCCCTCACAGTGCCAGCGAACGGCGTTGCGCAGCGCGGCGCATTCGGCGTCGCGGCCCACGGCAACCAGGTCCTCCGGCCCGTAGGTGTGGTCCACTTCGATGACCTGCTGGGAAATGATCGGGCCCTCGTCCAGTTCCGCATTGACGTAGTGGGCGGTGGCCCCGACGGTCTTCACGCCCCGCTCGTATGCCTGGTGGTACGGCTTGGCGCCCTTGAAGCTGGGCAGGAAGGAGTGGTGAATGTTGATGACCCTGCCCGCCATCCGGTTGGAGAGCTCATCGCTGAGGACCTGCATGTAGCGGGCAAGGACAACGAGCTCGACGTCGAACTGGTCGACGATGTCCAGGAGTTCGGCCTCAGCCTCCGGCTTGGTGTCCTTGGTGACGGGCACATGGAAGAACGGAATTCCGTGCCACTGGACAAGGCTCTCCTGATCACGGTGGTTGGAGACGACGGCGACAATCTCTACCGGGAGCTCGCCCGTGCGGGTGCGGTAGAGCAGGTCATTGAGGCAGTGGCCCATCTTTGACACCATGACCAGCACTCGGCGCTTGCGGCCCTGCGGCTCAAGCTGCCAGTTCAGCTGCCACTGTTCGGCCACCGGCGCGAAGTCGCGGCGCAGGTCCTCCGTGGTGAAGGGATCCGTGGCGAGGGCGTCAGTTTGGGATTCGGAGGACCCTAAAGAGAAGTGGACGCGCATGAAGAAGTGCCGCTGCGCTTTGTCCCCGTACTGCTTGATGTCGAGGATGTCGCAGCCGTGCTCGAACAGGAATCCTGAAATGGCGTGGACGATGCCGGGGGACTCGACGCAATCGACGGTGAGGACATGCTCGGCCCCGGGGATCAAGGCTTCAGTTGTTGCCATGGGGTGCTCCTCTGAGAAGTTTTGTCGCGGTTGACCCATGGTCAGTACCGTGCGGGTTGGGGTCAAGGCTGTTGAAGCTGTAGAGATGGATGCCGGCAAGCTTCCCGGGCTGGCTTTTCAGCTCGGCTACCAGGCTCTCCGGCGTGTAATGGTCACCGACCAGCAGTTTGCGGGCCAGCGGGCCTTTCCGCGTGAGGAACTTCAGGGAGCTCCCGA
Organism: Arthrobacter sp. Soil782; assembly: GCF_001428435.1. Classification (GTDB taxonomy): domain Bacteria; phylum Actinomycetota; class Actinomycetes; order Actinomycetales; family Micrococcaceae; genus Arthrobacter_D; species Arthrobacter_D parietis. The sequence continues at coordinate 883,930 of NZ_LMSO01000001.1, read as the reverse complement.
CGCCGATCTGTGCCGCCAGCGACACGAGGCGGGTTCGTGGGACCGCTCCTGCCACGCCCGCCCAGACGGGCAATTGCACGCCGACCCGGCGTAGCAGGGCAACATAGTCGAGGATCCGCGGAGCTGAGAAGCACATTTGCGTGACCACGTGGGAGGCAAGGTGCTGCTTGGCCAGCAGGGCATCCACGCCCGCGCCCGGATCGAGAAACGGATGGCCCTCGGGATAACCCGCGATTCCCGCCCGGATCAGGCCGCTTGAATACTGCCCGATGTCCTCCAGCAGTGGCAGCGCCGAGTCATACGGGCCGGCCGGATGTCTCCGGTCCCCGCCGATGACAAACACCTCGCCGATACCGGCGTCGCTACAGTTCCGCAGGATCTCGGTGAGCTCCGCCCTGCTCTGAACGCTTCGCGCGGCCAGGTGCGGGATCGCCGTGTACCCGAGACCAGCCAGCTGCGCTGCAGTGCGGACCGTCCGTTCAACGCCGTGATGAGGCAGGCAGGTCACGGTGATCGGGGTACTCGGGGCCACCGCGGCGGCAACCCGCTCAACGATTCCCTCGGAAGGGATGATTTCAATTCTGGTCGGGAACATCATTGGTCCTCTCAGTGCATCAGGATCCGGCGTGGAACTCAGCCGTGTGCCGCCAGCAGGGTGCTGGCTTCCTGGCGGGTACTGCCGGAGCTTTCAATGTGCGCAAGTTCGGCGGGGATCTCCCACCCCTTCTTGCGCATTGCCGTGGCCCAGAGCCGGCCGGCGCGGTACGAGGATCGCACCAACGGCCCGCTCATGACGCCGAGGAAGCCGATCTCGTCCGCTTCGTTCTGGATGTCGACGAACTCCTGGGGCTTCACCCAGCGGTCCACGGGCAGGTGGCGTTCGCTGGGACGCAGGTACTGGGTGATGGTGATCAAGTCGCAGCCGGCGTCGTGAAGGTCACGGAGTGCCCCGGAGATTTCTTCCCGGGTTTCGCCCATGCCCAGAATGAGGTTGGATTTGGTGACCATGCCGAGATCCCGACCCTGCGTGAGCACGTCGAGAGAGCGCTCATAACGGAACGCCGGCCGGATCCGCTTGAAGATGCGCGGCACGGTCTCGACGTTGTGGGCAAAGACCTCGGGCTTGGAATCGCAGATCGCCTGGATGTTTTCCGGCTTGCCGGAGAAGTCCGGAATCAGGAGCTCGACGCCGGTGCCCGGGTTTAGCTCGTGGATCTTGCGGACGGTCTCCGCGTAGAGCCATACGCCCTCATCCTCGAGGTCATCACGGGCCACGCCGGTCACAGTGGCGTAGCGCAGCTGCATGGCCTTGACCGAGCGAGCCACCTTGGTGGGCTCGAACCGGTCTATCGGGGAGGGCTTCCCTGTGTCGATCTGGCAGAAGTCACAGCGCCGGGTGCACTCGGAACCGCCGATGAGGAACGTCGCTTCCTTGTCCTCCCAGCACTCGAAGATGTTGGGGCAGCCGGCTTCCTCGCACACGGTGTGGAGGCCTTCCTTCTTCACGAGGTTCTTGAGCTGGACGTACTCCGGACCCATCTGGACTTTTGCCTTGATCCAGTCCGGCTTGCGTTCCACCGGTACTGCCGAGTTGCGCTGTTCTACGCGGAGCAGCTTGCGGCCTTCTGGCGCCAGAGTCATGGGTTCTCTTCCTTCGACTTCCAATTCAGCATTCGACGACGTTGACGGCAAGGCCGCCGAGTGCCGTTTCCTTGTATTTGGAGCTCATGTCCTTGCCGGTCTCCCGCATGGTCACGATGACTTCATCCAGAGATACCCGGTGCGAGCCATCTCCCCAAAGAGCCATCTTGGCAGCATTGATTGCCTTCGCGGCAGCAATCGCGTTGCGCTCAATGCACGGCACCTGAACCAGTCCTCCGATGGGATCGCACGTCAGGCCGAGGTTGTGTTCCATTGCGATCTCGGCCGCGTTCTCCACGTGGGACGGACTGCCGCCCATCACCTCGGCGAGGCCTGCCGCTGCCATGGACGACGCCGAACCCACCTCGCCCTGACAGCCCACCTCCGCGCCGGAGATGGAAGCCTGCTCCTTGTACAGCACGCCGATCGCGGCGGCCGTCAGCAGGAACTTGATAACGACGTCGTCCCGGTCCTCCTGCGTCACGTTCTCCATGCCGGGCGCGAAGTGGAGCGCGTAGTAGAGCACGGCGGGAATGATGCCGGCGGCTCCGTTGGTGGGTGCGGTGACGACCCTGCCGCCTGACGCGTTCTCCTCGTTGACGGCGAGGGCAACGAGGTTGACCCACTCCTGCCAGTACTTCGGGTCCCGGTCCTTGTCCTCCTTGAGCAGCCGCTCATGCCAATCCGGAGCACGACGGCGGACCTTCAGCCCGCCTGGAAGCAAGCCTTCACGCTTGATCGCGGAGTTCTTGCACTCCTCCATCACCTGCCAGATATGCAGCAGGCCCTCGCGGATCTCGTCCTCGGAGTGCGCAACCTTCTCGTTGAGGAGCATGATGTCGCTGATCCCCAGGCCGGTGTTGCGGCAGTGCTCCAGCAGTTCCGCCGCCGTGCGGAAGGGGTAGGGCAGTTGTTCCTTCGACTCCTCGAGCTGTTCCGCAGCGGCATCTTCCTCGCCTTCCCGCACGATGAAGCCGCCGCCCACCGAAAAGAACGTTGCCTCGTGGAGTATCTCGCCGGCGTCGTTCTTCACCTGGAAGGTCATGCCGTTGGTGTGGCGGGGCAGCACGGTCAGCGGACGCAGGACCATGTCTTCGACGCCGTAGGGCAGGGAAGTGCCACCGGCCAGCTGCAGCATTCCGGTGTCGGCGATGGCAGCCAGCCGTTCTTCCACCTCGTCCGGCAGGATCAGCTCGGGGTGAAAGCCTTCGAGCCCGAGGAGGACGGCGGTCATGGTGCCATGTCCGCGGCCCGTTGCTGCGAGGGACCCGTAGAGGTCCACCCGCAGTGACACCGCCTCCGCCAGCCTGCCGGAGGCCTTGAGCTCCTCCGCGAAAACGGCGGCAGCCCGCATGGGGCCGACGGTGTGCGAGCTCGAGGGCCCGATCCCGATGGAAAAGAGGTCAAAGACTCCAACAGCCATTGGTCATTCCTTACTGCTTGGAAGGTCAGAAGTTTTGTCCAGATATGGAGACGTAAACGTCTCCGAACTCTCGTCACCTGGACAAAAGTTCAGAGGTCAGGCGAGGTCGGCAACGTCCGGGTAGAGGGGGTGCGCGGCGGCGAGTGCTTCCACCCGGGAGCGCAGGCCGGAGAGGTCAGCACCGGCGTCGGCAATCAGGGCCTCGGCGATGATGTCAGCAACTTCCGCGAAGGCCTCCTCGCCGAAGCCGCGGGTGGCCAGTGCGGGCGTGCCGATGCGCAGCCCCGAGGTCACCATCGGCGGACGTGGATCAAACGGCACGGCGTTGCGGTTGACCGTGATGTCGATTTCCGCGAGGCGGTCCTCGGCCTGCTGGCCGTTCAGTTCGCAGTTGCGCAGGTCGACCAGGACGAGGTGCACATCGGTTCCGCCGGAGATGACGCTGATCCCCTTGGCAGTGACATCGGGCTGGACCAGGCGTTCGGCCAGGACCCGGGCGCCGGCGAGGACACGCTCCTGGCGCTCCTTGAATTCCGGCGAGGCGGCGATCTTGAAGGCAACCGCCTTGCCCGCGATGACATGCTCCAGGGGCCCGCCCTGCTGGCCCGGGAAAACGGCGGAGTTGATCTTCTTGGCGATGTCGGCGTCGTTGCTCAGAATGATCCCGCCGCGCGGACCGGCAAGGGTCTTGTGCGTGGTGGAGGTGGTGACGTGGGCGTGCGGCACGGGGGAGGGGTGCAGCCCGGCGGCGACGAGGCCGGCGAAGTGCGCCATATCAACCATGAGGTACGCGCCCACGGAGTCGGCAATTCGCCGGAACTCGGCGAAGTCCAACTGGCGGGCGTACGCGGACCAGCCGGCAACGATGAGCTGCGGCTTGTGTTCCTGTGCGAGGCGCTCCACCTCGGCCATGTCGATCCGGTGGTCATCCTCGCGGACCTGATACGGAATGACGTTGTACAGCTTGCCCGAGAAGTTGATGCGCATGCCGTGCGTCAGGTGGCCGCCGTGGGCCAGGTTCAGGCCCATGATGGTGTCACCCGGCTTGATCAGCGCGTGCATCACCGAAGCGTTCGCCTGTGCACCGGAGTGCGGCTGTACGTTGGCGTACTCAGCGCCGAACAGGGCCTTCAGGCGGTCGATCGCCAGCTGCTCGATGACGTCCACATGCTCACAGCCGCCGTAGTAACGCTTGCCGGGATAGCCCTCGGCGTACTTGTTGGTCAGGACGGAACCCTGTGCCTGCATCACGGCAGCGGCGGTGTGGTTCTCCGATGCGATCATTTCCAGGCCGGTGCGCTGGCGGTCCAGTTCGGCGTCGATCTTCGCTGCGATCTCCGGGTCCAGATCGGACAGCTGGGCGTTCAGCGACGGCGACACAACCTGCTCGAAAGCGATTGTGGCCTCGCTTGTGCCTGCCGGGCTCACAGCTCGCCGCCGTTGGCTGCCGCGTACTCTTCAGCCGACATCAGCGGACCTTCTTCGGTCACGGCCACCTTGAACAGCCAGCCATTGCCGTAGGGGTCGCTGTTGATCAGTTCCGGACTGTCGACGACGTCGCTATTGATTTCGGTGACCTCGCCGCTGACCGGCGCGTACAGGTCTGACACGGACTTGGTGGATTCCACCTCGCCGCACGTCTCGCCGGCGGTGACCGTGTCCCCGACCTCCGGAAGGTCCACGTACACGATGTCGCCGAGGGCGTCAGTGGCCACGGCGGTGATGCCGATCGACACGGGTCCGGAGCCGTCGCCGGCAATCCATTCGTGCTCGGCTGAGTATTTCAGGTCGGCAATAACCTTGCTCATCTTGTTCTTCCTTTACAACGAGAAATCTATGGGTAAGAGAACTCCGGCAGGGCCGGCGTTTTCGAAAGCGTGCGTTAAGCGAAGCAGCACGCGTGAAAATGCCGGCTCTGGCGGAGGTGCCGCAGGACTACTTCGAACGCTTGTAGAACGGCAGCGCAACAACTTCGAACGGCTCGGGCTTGCCGCGGAGGTCGATATCAAGCGCCGTGCCCGGTTCAGCGTGCTCGACGTCGACGTAGGCCAGGGCGATCGGGTAACCCAGGGTGGGGGAGGGCTGGCCGGAGGTCACTTCGCCCACCACGTTGCCGTCTTTCAGGACGGAATAGTGGCTGCGGCCTGCGCGGCGTCCGAGGCCGTTGAGGCCTACGAGCTTGCGTCCGGTGGTGGAGCCGGCGCCGGCTGCCTTGAGTTCAGCCAGCGCGGTCTTGCCGATGAAGTCGGATTCCTTGGCCAGCGAGACGACCGGGCCAAGGCCTGCGGCGTAGGGGTTGCCCTCGCGGGAGAGTTCATTGCCGTACAGCGGCATGCCCGCCTCAAGGCGCAGGGAGTCGCGGGACGCGAGGCCGGCGGGGATGAGGCCTTGCCCGGTCCCGGTCTCCAGCAGTGCTTCCCACAGGGCTGGAGCATCCTCGTTCGGCATGTAGATCTCGAAGCCGTCCTCGCCGGTGTACCCGGTGCGGGCCAGGAGCAGTTCCTCGGCTAAGCCGTTCCCCTGAATCTCAACCTCGACCGCCGCGTAGTACTTGAGGTCGGTGACGAGTGAATGCTGTTCGGCGGGCACCAGCGTGAGCAGGATTTCCTCGGCTTTGGGTCCCTGGACGGCGATCAGTGACGTCTGGGCAGAGACGTCGTCGATGGTCACATCGAAGTTGGCGGCCCTTTCAAGCAATTCCGAGGCGACCACGGGCGCGTTGCCGGCGTTCGGCACCACCAGGTACTTCTCCTCCCCGCGGCGGTAGGAAATCAGGTCGTCGATGATGCCGCCGTCTTCCTGGCAGATCAGCGAGTACTTGGCTTTTCCGACTGCCACTGCTGAGAGCTTCCCGGCCAGTGCGTAGTCAAGGAAGGCCGCGGAGTCCGGGCCGGTGACCCAGATTTCTCCCATGTGGGAGAGGTCAAATAGCCCGGCCGCTTTGCGCACTGCGTGGTGCTCGGCGAGTTCGGAGCTGTACTTCAGGGGCATTTGCCAGCCGCCGAAGTTGGTGAATGAGGCGCCGGCCAGCTTGTGCTGGTCGTAGAGAGCTGTGTACTTCTCAGTCATCGCGGAATCCTTAGTCTTCGAAAGCGGAGAGGGGAGGGCAGGAGCAGACCAGATTACGGTCTCCAGCGGCGCCGTCGATGCGGCCAACCGGCGGGAAGTACTTGTCCTGCCGGAGGGACCGGACGGGGAAGGCACCCTGTTCGCGCGGGTACCGGCGCTCCCACTCGGAGGTGACGACGGCGGCAGCCGTGTGCGGTGCGTTGCGCAGCGGCGATTCCTCGATAGTGAAATCCCCGGAGGCGACCTGCTCCATTTCCTGCCGGATCGTGACCATCGCTTCGATGAAGCGATCGATTTCCGCCAGGTCCTCGGACTCGGTCGGTTCGACCATCAGCGTGCCCGCCACGGGGAAAGACAGCGTGGGGGCGTGGAACCCGAAGTCGATGAGGCGCTTGGCAACGTCCTCGGCGGTAACTCCTGTGCGGGCGGTGAGCTCGCGCAGGTCCAGGATGCATTCGTGCGCCACAAGGCCGCTCTCGCCGGTGTAGAGGACCGGGAAGTGCTCGTTCAACCGGGCGGCAATGTAATTCGCTGCCAGAAGGGCGGACTTGGTGGCTTCGGTGAGGCCCTGGCCGCCCATCAGCTTCACGTACGCCCAGGAGATGGGCAGGACGCCTGCGGAACCGAAACGGGAAGCGGAAATCGCGACGCCACGTGGTCCAGCAGAGCCGGCCTCGCCAGCTCTGTTGGCATCGCCCGGCATGAACGGCGCCAGGTGAGCCTTCGCAGCCACCGGGCCGACGCCGGGACCGCCGCCGCCGTGCGGGATGCAGAAAGTCTTGTGCAGGTTAAGGTGGGAGACGTCGCCGCCGAACTTGCCCGGCTGGGCGAGGCCCACGAGCGCGTTCAGGTTTGCGCCGTCGACGTAGACCTGTCCACCGGCCTCGTGCACCGCATCGCAGACTTCGCGGACGTCGGCGTCGAACACTCCATGGGTGGACGGGTAGGTGATCATAATCGCCGACAGCGCATCCCTGTGTGCTTCGATCTTCGCCCGCAGGTCTCCGTGATCGATGGTGCCGTCGGATGCTGTGGCCACAACAACAACCTTCATGCCCGCGAGGACAGCGGAGGCAGCGTTGGTGCCGTGGGCGGAGGCAGGAATCAGGCAGACGTTGCGCTGGCCCTCGCCGCGGGAGGCGTGGTAGCCGCGGATCGCAAGCAGCCCGGCGAGCTCACCTTGGGATCCGGCGTTGGGCTGAATGGAGACCTGGTCGTACCCGGTGATCTCAGCGAGGTCGGCTTCGAGCCCGTCGATCAGCTCGCGCCAGCCTTCAGTCTGGGAATCCGGGGCGAAGGGGTGGATCGAGGCGAACTCCGGCCACGAAATGGCCTCCATCTCGGCGGTGGCGTTCAGCTTCATGGTGCAGGAGCCCAGCGGGATCATGGTGCGGTCCAGCGCGAGGTCCCGGTCCGAGAGCCGGCGGATGTAACGCAGCAGCTGGGTCTCGGAGCGGTGGGTGTTGAAGACCGGGTGCTGAAGGTATTCCGAGGTGCGCACCGCGGCGGCGGGCAGCTCGAAGCCCGCAGCTTGCCTGACCTGACCGGCGCCAAAGGCGGCGGACACAGCGGAGAGGATCTCAGGCGTCGTCGTTTCATCGACTGAGATGCCGACGGTGTCGGCGTTGACGAGGCGCAGGTTGATGCCACGGGACTCGGCAGCGGAAACCACCTTGGCGGCGTTGCGCGGGACGCGGACGGTGAGGGTGTCGAAGAAGGAGTCGCTCACCAGTTCCCAGCCGGCGGCCTTCAGCGTGGTGGCGAGCGCACGGGCGCTGCTGTGGACGTTTTGCGCAATGGCTCTCAGTCCGTCCGGGCCGTGGTAGACGGCGTAGAAGGAAGACACGATGGCCAGCAGTGCCTGCGCGGTGCAGATGTTCGACGTGGCCTTTTCACGGCGGATGTGCTGTTCGCGGGTCTGGAGGGCCAGGCGGTAGGCGGTAGCACCGGCGTTGTCCTTGGAGACGCCGACGATGCGGCCGGGAAGGGTCCGTTCCATGCCGTCGCGCACAGCCATGTACGCGGCGTGCGGTCCGCCGAAGAACAGCGGAACTCCGAAGCGCTGGGAGGAGCCGACGGCGATGTCCGCTCCCTGCTCGCCCGGAGGGGTAATGAGCGTCAGCGCGAGGAGGTCAGCGGCGACGGTGACGAGCGCACCCCGCTCTTTCGCTTCGGCGATGACGGCTGTCTGGTCCCAGACACGGCCGGAGACGCCCGGCTGCTGGAGGACGACGCCGTTGATGTCACCTTCCGGAAGCCCCTGGGAGAGGTCAGCGACCTCCACCTCGAAACCGAGCGCCTCTGCGCGGCCGAGGACGATGGCGATGGTCTGCGGGAGGCAGTCCGCGTCGAGGACAGTCTTGCCGTCCTTGGCGGTTGCGTTCTGGCCTTTGGCCTTATTGGCACGGCGCATGAGCAGCACGGCCTCGGCCACCGCTGTGGCTTCATCAAGAAGGGAAGCGTTGGCCACCGGCAGGGCGGTGAGATCCTGCACCATGGTCTGAAAGTTAAGCAGCGCCTCAAGCCGGCCCTGCGAGATCTCGGGCTGGTAAGGCGTGTACGCCGTGTACCAGGCGGGGGCCTCGAGGATATTGCGGCGGATCACTGCCGGCGTGACGGTGTCGTAGTAGCCCTGGCCGATCATCTGTACGGCAGTCTTGTTCCGGCCGGCGAGCCTGCGCAGTTCGGCGAGCACCTGGACTTCGCTGAGCGCGCTGTCCAGCCCGAGCGGGCTTTCCTGACGAATGGAATCGGGAACGGCACTGTCAACAAGGCTGTCGACGGTGTCATAACCGACAGCCTTGAGCATCGTGTCGATGTGGTCCTGGCGGCGCGCACCGATGTGGCGGTCTGCGAACGTGGATTGGGACGACGGATACGTCATGAGGAACTCCATAACTCAGGTGGCGCAAAACACCACGATGATTCGGGTTCCTCCCCGCTCTGTATTGGACCTGAGAGTTTCCGCTTTGCCTGATGTTCTCAGGATCCACTTGCACCGTCGGTGAGCCCGGTTTCCCGGACTGCTTTCCAGAGTTGCCTCGCCGCGGCGGTACATGGGCCTGAGAGATTCCTGGGGAGGATTTGCTCCTACGGCGCCCGCTGAATGTACCGGCAGGACTCTCCCGCCACGAATCGAAAGCGTGCGTCACTGACAGGTGACGCGCTTCACAGACTACCGGTTGGTTGAGTCTTCACGCAACTCCTGTACGACTGGGTCCGTCTAATTCAGTGACTTATCTGCGTCAGCCAGTTCTGTACGCTCCCAGAGGCTGTCTCGTCTCGGTGGCCAGCGGCACTAGCGCTCGATGCCGCATCCACTGCCTCCCTGAACTTCAACAACCGAAGTCGCCGCTCTTCCTCGGCAGCAGGACTTGTAGTGCTCAAAACTTTGTTCCTTTCTATCGCATGGTGGAAACAAAGTTCCGCACCCAAGGTGTACGCTAGGTCACACCGAAACTACGTAACGAACAGTTTGACAGGTCTTCGACCCTGGTTCACAATGTTCGGTTGGCGCGTCGGTCCGGTTCGTACGGGAGCGTGAATGATGGACGGAATCAAGGTAACCGTCAATGGCAAAGTCCGGGACTGCAGCAAGGCAAACCCCCACACTCGATTACTCGACTGGTTGCGGGATGAAGGCCTGACAGGGTCAAAGGAAGGGTGCGCTGAAGGGGAATGCGGTGCCTGCGCCGTCCTCGTAGCCCGCCCCGACGGGACCGACCGCAGCCGATGGACCTCGGTCAACGCGTGTCTCCCGCCGGCACTGGCCTTCGACGGCCAGGAGATCCTTACCGCCGAGGGGCTTGGAAACGTCTCCGATGCATGCACACCGGAGGACCTCCACCCGGTACAGCGCGAAATGGCGGACCGCGGCGGCTCGCAGTGCGGCTACTGCACCCCCGGATTTGTCTGCTCGATGGCTGCCGAATACTACCGGCCAGAGCGCAGCGCTGCCGAGAGCGCGAAGGAAACCGGAACCGCCGTCGTTGGTGAAGAGCACGCCACCGACCACGAATGCGGCCCCAATGGGTTTGATCTGCATTCACTGAGCGGCAATTTGTGCCGCTGCACGGGCTACCGTCCCATCCGCGACGCAGCGTATGCGCTGGAGGCGCCCGAAGATTCGGATCCGCTGCTGGAGCGGCAAAACCGACCGGCTCCTGCTGCAAAACACACACGGGTCAGCGGTGAGTCGGACTTCATTCGTCCGCAGTCGCTTGACGAGGTCCGCCAGACACTGCGCGACAATCCGGACGTGAAGCTGGTTGCCGGCGCCACGGACCTCGGCGTCGAGGTCAACCTGCGGCACTCACGTCCGCCGTTGGTCCTCGCCATCGACAGGCTCGAAGAGCTCCGGACGCTGACGTTTGACGCCGATTCCATCGAAATTGGTGCCGCGCTGACACTCTCTGAAGTCGAGCGGGCGCTCGACGGCCGCATCCCGCTGTTGGGTTACCTTTTCCCGCAGTTCGCCTCCCGGCTGATCCGTAACGCCGCGACCTTCGGTGGGAACCTCTCCACGGGTTCGCCCATCGGCGACTCCGCGCCGGTGTTCCTGGCGCTCGACGCAAAAATTATCCTCTCCTCCACAGACGGAGAGCGCGAAGTTCCGTTGTCCGAGTACTACACCGGCTACCGCCGGAGCGTTCGTCAGCCGCACGAAATGCTCCGCGCCATCCGCATCCCGTTGCCGCTCGCCGAAAGCACCGCGTTTTACAAGATCGCCAAGCGGCGGTTCGATGACATTTCAAGTGTGTCCGTGGCCATCGCACTGCAACTTCGAGACGGCGTCGTACGTTCCGCACGCATTGGGCTTGGCGGTGTGGCAGCGACTCCAATCCGCGCTCTCGCGACGGAAGAGGCGCTCGTCGGTCAACCCTGGACGTCGGACACGGTGGCCGCCGCCGCAGTCGTCATGGCGGGTGAAGGAACGCCGATCGATGACATGCGGGCCAGCTCGCTGTACCGCTCGGCAATGCTGAGACAGGCGCTGTTCAGGTTCCATGCCGAGAACGCTCCTTCCCTGGAGGCGGCCAAATGAAGTCACTGTCGGATCGCCCAGTAAATCCGGTGGTCGGTGTTTCCGTATCCCACGAAAGCGCCGCAGCCCACGTCACCGGTACGGCTCTGTATACGGATGACCTGATTGTCCGCAATTCCAATGTCCTGCATGCGTGGCCGGTCCAGTCGACGCATGCTCACGCCCGCATAGCCGGTCTGCGCACCGAACCCGCGCTGGAGGTTCCGGGCGTGGTCAGGGTACTGACGGCGTCGGACGTTCCAGGCGTGAACGACGCCGGGATCAAGCACGATGAGCCGCTCTTTCCCAGCGAAGTGATGTTCTACGGCCACGCCGTGTGCTGGGTACTGGGGGAGTCGCTTGAGGCCGCGCGCCTCGGAGCGGAGGCGGTGGAGGTCGACTACGAGCCGTTGCCGTCGCTGATCACCGTTGAGGAGGCCATCGAGGCCGAGAGTTTCCAGGGGAACCAGCCCACAATTGCCCGGGGTGAGCCGGACAAGGCGCTCGAGAACGCAGCGCACCGCTTCAGCGGCGAGTTCCAGTTCAGCGGGCAGGAGCACTTCTACCTGGAAACGCACGCATCGTTCGCCTACATCGACGAGTCCGGGCAGGTGTTCATCCAGTGCAGCACCCAGCACCCCTCCGAGACGCAGGAAATCGTGGCGCACGTGCTGAACCTATCCAGTCACGACGTCACAGTGCAGTGCCTCCGGATGGGCGGCGGATTCGGCGGAAAGGAGATGCAGCCGCACGGGTGGGCGGCCATTGCGGCACTCGGCGCCACGCTCACCGGACGGCCTGTCCGGCTTCGGCTCAACCGCACCCAGGACATCACCATGTCCGGGAAGCGGCACCCGTTCCACGCCACGTGGGAGGTAGGGTTCGACGACGACGGCCGCCTCCAGGCGCTGAAAGCCACCCTCACGAGCGACGGCGGGTGGAGCCTTGATCTCTCAGAACCCGTGCTGCAGCGCGCGCTGTGCCACATCGATAACGCGTACTTCATCCCGAATATCGAGGTGAACGGACGGATCGCGAAGACCAACAAGACGTCACAGACGGCGTTCCGCGGCTTCGGCGGCCCGCAGGGGATGCTCGTGATCGAGGACCTGCTTGGCCGGTGCGCGCCGTTGCTGGGGCTGGATCCGAGTGAGCTTCGTCGTCGTAATTTTTACGAGCCGGGGCAGAGCACGCCGTACGGGCAGCCGGTGCGGCACGCCGAACGGCTCCAAGCGATCTGGCAGTCACTCTCGGACCGGGCGGATGTTGCGCGGCGCCGCGAGGAGATCGCGAAGTTCAACGCGTCGCACCCGAACACCAAGCGGGCGCTCGGCATGACGCCGGTGAAGTTCGGCATCTCCTTCAACCTGACCGCGTTCAACCAGGCCGGCGCGCTGGTGCACGTGTATAAGGACGGGTCGGTGCTCATCAACCACGGCGGCACGGAGATGGGCCAGGGCCTGCATACCAAGATGCGGCAGGTTGCGGCGACGGCGCTGGGGGTGCCGCTGTCCTCCGTCCGGCTCGCGCCGACGCGGACGGACAAGGTGCCCAACACGTCGGCGACGGCGGCCAGCTCCGGAGCGGACCTCAACGGCGGTGCGATCAAGAATGCGTGCGAGCAGATCAGCGAACGGCTGGCGGAAGTGGCCGCGCGGAAGCTGAACATCCACCCTGACGACGTCAGGTTCGACGACGGTAAGGTCACCGGCATTGGCTTCCATGATTCGGCGATGACCTTTGCGGAGCTGGCTCGCGACGCGTACTTCCAGCGCGTTTCCCTGTGGGCGGCTGGGTATTACCGGACGGAAGGACTGCACTGGGACAGCGCCCGCATGCAGGGCGAACCGTTCAAGTACTTCAGTTACGGCGCGGCCGTTGCGGAGGTGGAAGTGGACCGCTTCACGGGTTCCTACCGGCAGTTACGCACAGACATAGTGCACGACGTCGGTGACAGCCTTTCGCCTCTGATCGACGTTGGGCAGATTGAGGGCGGTTTTGTGCAGGGCGCGGGCTGGCTGACACTCGAAGATCTGCGCTGGGATGCCTCCGACGGCGCGAACCGCGGCCGGATCACCACGCAGTCCGCGAGCACCTACAAGCTGCCGAGCTTCTCCGAGATGCCGGAGGAGTTCAACGTGCACCTGTTTGAGCGGGCGACCGAGAGTGGCGTGGTCTATGGCTCGAAGGCCGTCGGTGAACCACCGCTGATGTTGGCATTCAGCGTGCGGGAGGCTCTTCGGGAGGCGGTCGCCGCTTTCGGGCCGGGGGATGTCGAGGTGGACCTCGCCAGCCCAGCAACTCCGGAAGCGGTGTTCTGGGCGATCGAGCGGGTGTCCGCGCCGTCGTCGTCCTCTTCCTCCTCGGGTTCCGGTGACCTTGTCACGTCCACGAGTTCAGCGCAGTGACATGGACTGGCTGGAGGCTTTGCAACGCCTGAGGTCAACGGGACAGCCAGGTGTGCTGGCGACCGTGTCCGAGGTGCGTGGGCATTCACCCCGGGAAGCCGGGGCGAAGATGCTAGTGGGGTCGTCGTCGAGTTGGGGGACCATCGGCGGTGGGAACCTTGAGGCGACCGTGATCGATCGGGCGCGGGAGATGATGGCGGGCGGCGTTTCAACTGCCGAGAACGTCGAGTTTTCGCTCAGCGAGCACGCGGTGACGCAGCACGGGAGGCAGTGCTGCGGCGGGAAGGTTCGGGTGCTGTTGGAGCCGTTCCTGTCGTTGCCCACGGTGGCGGTGTTCGGCGTCGGGCATGTGGGGTATGAGCTCGGGAGGGTGCTCTCGCGGCTGCCGATGAACCTGTACCTGGTGGACAGCCGCGCCGAGCAGTTGCTGCCGGAGCGGCTGGCGGATGTGACCTCGGGTGTGGCGACCGTGCACCCGGTGCATACGCCGGTGCCGGACTCGTTCCTGGGGGAGCTTCCTGCCGGTGCGCACGCGTTCATCATGAGCCACGATCACTCCGAGGACTTCCTGCTGTGCGATGCCGCGCTGCGGCGCGGTGACCTGGGGAGTGTCGGGCTGATCGGTTCGAAGGCGAAGTGGTCGCGGTTCCGGCAGAAGCTGGCGGCGGAGGGGTATGGCGAGCAGGAGATCGGGCGGATTCAGTGCCCGATCGGGCTGCCGGATGTCACTGGGAAAGCACCGGCGGTCATCGCCGTGAGCGCGGCGGCGGACCTGCTGAAGCGGCTTACTTCCCCGGACTCCCGGCCGCCGGGCTCACGGACTCCGGACTCCCGGTAGAGGATGTCCAGACGGGGACAAACTGCACCCGCGGAAGCTGCTCGAACACGGGCTTCGCAAACCAGTAGCCCTGGAACAAGCGGATGCCGCCGGCGGCCAGGTGCCTGAACTCATCCTCCGTCTCGACGCCTTCTGCGAGAACCGTAATGCCGAGCTCCCGAGCCATAGCCAGGATGCCGGTCACTACGGCTTGGCGGGACGGACTGTTGTCGATGCCCCGGACGAGTTTCATATCGATCTTGATGAGGTCGGGTTGGAACTCCACCAGTAGCCCCAGCCCGGCGTGGCCGGCACCGAAATCGTCGATCGCCGTGGTGAAGCCGTGCTTGCGGTATTCAGTGACGATGTTGGTGAGGTGAGCGGTGTCCGTCACCTCCTCGTTTTCCGTGAATTCGAACATGATCGACGACGTCGGGAAGCTGTATCGCTCTGCTGCCCGGAGGGTCGCCCGGAGGCATGCGGCGGGTTCGTAGACTGCATTCGGCATGAAGTTGATCGAGAGTTTCAGGTCTTCGCCTGCAGGAAAGAGCCGCGACGCCAGTTCGATTGCTTTGACCCGGCAATCCTGGTCGAAGCGGTACTTCTGTTCTGCAGAAACCCTGGACAGGACCTCGAAGGCACCTTCGCCCGATACGCCCCTGACGAGCGCCTCATATCCCCACACGCGATCTTCAACCGCGTCATAGATAGGTTGGAAGGCCATGCTGAAGTCAAAGTCGAGTCTTGAAGATGTCGCGCAGCCGTTACATGCCATGCGGAATGGCCCCCTCACTGGTCCCGTCCACAATAAGACACTGACAGGTTATGGAGTTTAACGGACGCACAACCGGATGAGTCGTGGCTGCTCCGGCTAACCGGCGGTGTTGAACGTTCGACGGCATCTCCAGGGGCTCAGTTCGTCAGGCATTGACCGCCAGCGCGACCGTCACCGTGTCGCCGTCGTCGATTTGCTCGTCCCGTCGCACGAAGTCCTTGATCGGCACAATGTAGCCGCCGTTCTTGGGAAACAGGGACGTGGTCCAGGTCGTCTTACCGATCGTCACCGACGCCGGGATCATCCCCCAGCCGTAGCTGACGATCTTCGACACCGCCCGGATCTCGACGCACTGGAGGTCCGGCACCGTCACAAAGTGATACGGTGCCGGACCTCTCCAGTACCAGATTTCGCCCTCGAAGGTCAGCTCCACGGGGTCAGCCTAGACCCGATTCACACGAGGGGAAGGTCTATGTGCCCATCCAGATCGTGATCGGGCCGCGGGCAAAGTAGACGAGGAACCCGGCAGCGACCACCCAGAGCAGCGGGTGGATTTTGCGGGCCTTCCCGGAGGACGCCCGGATGATGACCCAGCTGATGAAGCCGGCGCCGATGCCGTTGGCGATCGAGTAGGTCAGCGGCATGGTCACGATGGTGAGGAACGCGGGCAGCGCGATGGAGAAGTTCCGGAAGTCGATCTCGCGGATCTGCGCCACCATCATGGCACCGACGACGACGAGAGCTGCCGCCGCTACCTCCAGCGGCACCACTGCCGTCAGAGGAGTGAAGAACATGGCGGCCAGGAAGAGCGCTCCCGTCACCACTGAGGCAAGGCCGGTCCGTGCACCTTCACCGATGCCGGAAGCGGAGTCGATGAACACGGTATTGGACGAGGCCGACGTCGCGCCGCCGGCAACCGCACCCACGCCCTCGATCACCAGCGCGGACTTCAGGCGCGGGAAGTTGCCGCGCTTGTCAGTCAGGCCAGCCTGTTTGGCAAGCCCGGTCATGGTGCCCATCGCGTCGAAGAAGTTTGTGAAGACGAGCGTGAACACCAGCATGGTCGCCGCCAGGATACCGATGCGGTCGAATGCTCCAAAGAGGTCGAACGCGCCCACCAGGCTGAAGTCCGGCAGCGAGACGATGTTCGAGGGGATGACTGGCGCATTGAGGTGCCACCCTGCAGGGTTGTCCGGTCCACCAGCGCCCAAACGCAGGGACATCTCGACGATGATCGCGATGACCGTGGTGACGATGATGCCGATGAGCAGCCCGCCCTGGACCTTGCGGGCGATCAGGATGCCCATGGTGACCAGGCCGATGATGAAGACGAGGGTCGGCACGGTGGTGATGGAGCCGCCGTCGCCCATTTGTACCGGCGGCCCGCCGGCCGTGCGGGTGACGAAGCCGGAGTCCACAAACCCGATGAAGGCGATGAACAAGCCGATTCCCACGGTGATGGCGGCCTTGAGCTGCCGCGGTACGGCGTTGAAGATCGCAGTTCGGGCTCCGGTCACGGCGAGCAGCACGATCAGCAGGCCGTTGATGACTACGAGACCCATGGCTTCGGGCCAGGTGACATCACCGACCACCGAGACGGCGAGGAAGGAGTTGATTCCCAGCCCGGCGGCGATACCGAAGGGTAGATTCGCGACCACGCCGAAGAGGATGGTCATGACGCCCGCGGTCAACCCGGTTACGGCGGCGATCTGTGTGGCCTGGAGCCAACCGCCTTCCACATCGAGTGCAGCGGCGTCGGGGCTGAAGCCGCCGAGAATGAGCGGGTTCAGGATGACGATGTACGCCATGGTGAAGAAAGTGACGAAGCCGCCGCGGACCTCGCGGCTGTTTGTCGAACCGCGTTCGGTGATCTTGAAGAACTTGTCGAGCGGACTGATAGTGCCGGGTTGTACGGGCCGGCGTACTGAACGGGAACCTCGGGGCTCAGGGTGGCCGCCGGTCTCGGTGAGGATTGCCATGGCGTGCTCCTTAGTAATCCACGCGGGCAGCGAGGTTGCTCCACGCTTCGAAGGGGGCCAGGGCAGTTACTTCCGCCGAGGGCGTGAGTTCGTAGTGGCGCACCGGCATGATCCGGTCCTCCACAGGGGTGGCGAAGAAGTCGTAGAAGACGGCGTCGTCAAACCCGGCCTGAGCGGCGTCGTTCCGGTCTGCTGCGAAGACGACGGCGTCCACCCGGGCCCACAGCGCGGCTGAAAGGCAGAGCGGGCACGGCTCGCAGCTTGTGTAGAGGGTGCTGCCGGATAGGTCGAAGGTTTCTAGCGCTGTGCAGGCGTTGCGGATAGCCATCACTTCCGCGTGCGCCGTTGGATCGTTGGTGGCGGTAACCCGGTTTGCTCCTTCGAATGCTCGACCGTCGAGCGTCACGATGAGCGCACCGAACGGGCCGCCGGAGTTGTGGACGTTATCAGTGGCCAGGGAAATTGCCCTGGAGAGGAACTGCTCTTCTTTGGTGGTGGTAGTCACGGTGATTCTCCCGAACGTGGGGCAGCAATCACTCGAGTACACGGGCGCCAACGATTCAGCGGTGTTCTGCGACCAGACTGCTGCGGGGTATGGGGATTTGCAGGTCCACCTGGTAGATAGCTCCGATTGGAGCCCGCCGTTGGCTTCGTTGTACGACGTTAGCAGTCAAATGTGACTTGGACCATGGTCTTGGTGAAACTTTCTTTTCATCCTGCGGAATCGTTGGCACCCTGCTGGGTCACATTCCGACACGACATGCCGCCGGGCGCCCGGGCTCCCCGGTTCGGGAGCAATCGACTGTCAAAATTTTCTCGGAAGTACAGCAAATTGAGAGGTCCACACATGAGTGCCCAAGACAACACAGCAGCCCGCCTGAAGGCCATCGTCCAGATCCTGGCGGAAGAGCCCGGCTCCCCGGTGAAGGGTGCCGATGTGCTGGCAGGCGCGGTTGCCCGGGTGCCGCTCAGCGCGTGGGAAAGCGAAGTCCTCAGCGGGGGCATTGCACGTGGCGTGAAGCGCCTGTCCGCAGCGACAGCCACCCTGGTCAAGGAAGGCCTGATCCTGAAGGGCCGCACCGGATGGACCATCACCGAAGAGGGCTCCCGCTATGCAGCCGCTCCGGGCGCCGTGGCGCTCGCCGGTAACTTCGGCCACCGACTGGGAGCCGAGGACTGGGCACCCGCAGCCGACCAGGTGCAGATGGCGTACAGCCCCGTATCCCAGAGCTGGGAACTCACCGCACAACTGCCCGCCGGTACTTACGAGTACAAGGTCGCCATCGACCGCTCCTGGGAAGAGAACTACGGCGCGTTCGGCGTCAGTAACGGTGCAAACCACATACTGCAGCACGACGGCGGTGTGGTCACCTTCCGCTACGACCACCGCTCGAAGGACGTGGAAGTGACCGTCCTGGACGGCGCGCTGGTCTAGCCCCGCCGCTCGGGCGCTATGCTCGGGTCCTCAGGACAGCCACGCCCGCGTATCGGACCAGGAAGAGCGTTATGTCTGTGCTGCCCACGGCCGAATTGCATCTGCACATCGAAGGAACGCTCGAGCCGGAGTTGATCTTCGCACTTGCCGGGCGCAACGGTATTGAGCTGCCCTATGCGGACGTTGAGGAGTTGCGCCGGCAGTACCAGTTTGCGGATCTGCAGTCCTTCCTCAACCTGTACTACGACAACATGGCTGTCCTGCAGGCGGAGCAGGACTTCGCGGACATGACGCGGGCGTACCTCGCCCGCGCTCAGGCAGCGGGCGTCCGCCACGCGGAAATCATGATGGATCCGCAGGCGCACCTGTCCCGCGGCATTTCGCTGGCCACCTGCGTCAACGGTGTCGCGTCGGCGCTTGCGGGCAGCGAGGAAGAGTTCGGCATCAGTACTGAACTCATCGCTGCGTTCCTTCGTGATGAGCCCGCCGAGGAAGCGCTCGCCGTGCTCGAACAGTTGCTGGCGATGGAGGCTCCGATCATCGGGATCGGGCTGGATTCCGCGGAGGTGGGGCATCCTCCGCGCGACTTCGTTGCCCTCTATGAGCGGGCGCATGAGGCGGGGCTGAAGTGCATCGCGCACGCGGGAGAGGAAGGACCGCCGGAGTACATCCGGGAGGCGCTCGATCTGTTGAAGGTGGCGCGGATCGATCACGGCATCCGGTGCATGGAGGACCAGGAACTGGTGCAGAGGCTTGCCGCCGAGCAGACACCGCTGACCGTCTGCCCGCTATCGAACATGCGTCTGCGGGCTGTCGACACCCTCGCCGATCACCCGCTACCCCGCATGCTTGAGCGGGGGCTGAACGTCTCGGTGAACTCGGATGATCCGGCGTACTTCGGCGGATATGTGGACGACAACTTCATCCAGCTGCAGTCAGTCTTCAGTTTCGACGACGACCAGCTCGCGCAGCTTGCCGCGAATTCCGTGCGGTCCGCTTTCATCACAGACGCGCGCCGCCGGGAGCTTCTTGCCGAGATAGAGGCGTGGCGGGCTGAGCGGCCTTAGCCTGTTTGCATGACGCTCAGGCCAGAACGTCCTTGGTGCTGAACCGGCCGTAAGCCAGGGCGCCGAACACCACCACATAACCGGCCTGAAGCAGGGCGTTCGCGGCGAACGAGTCCCACACAATCGGATCCCGCAGCAGGTCCGCGAAGCCCAGCCAGTACTGCGTCAGCAGCCACGGGTGAATCCACTCGAGCTGCGGAAGCTGCCCCACCACCTGGCTGACGACGGACGCCACGACGGTCGCGGCCATCGCGCCCACCGGAACGTCGGTGAGCGTGGACATGAAGAGCCCGACGGCGCACAGCCCCAGCAGCGACAGCGTCACGTAAAGGCACACCAGGGCAATGCGCAGCAGCGCTTCCGGCACGCCGATGCTGGTGCCGGAGAGCAGGGTCACCGGCCCGGTCGGAAACAGCAGCGCTCCCATAAGGGTGCCCACGATCGCCACGGTAAAGGTCGCAGCCAGGCAGAAGACGACGGCGCCCACATATTTCACTGCCAGCAACCGCCCCCGTGCGACGGGAGACATGAGCAGGTACCGTAGCGTGCCGGTGCTTGCTTCACCCGCGACGGTGTCACCGGCAACCACCCCGACGGTCAGCGGCAGGAACAGCGGGATCGCAACGATGGTCGCGACGACGGCAACGAAGAGCCCGTTCTGGCTCACCTGGTCGAGGAATGCGGGCCCGCGCCCGGGTGACGGACCGGAGGACAACCTCACGGCTACGGCGATCAGCACCGGTATGGCCGCGAGCGCGGCCAGCAGCGCCCAGGTGCGGCGGCGACGGAAAAGGACAGACAGCTCAGACGCCAGGAAGCGGCCTCCGGCACTCTTGCGAGGCGCTGAAACAGCAGTACTACTGGACAACGTCGAATCCCTCCCCGGTGAGCGCTACGAACAGATCCTCGAGCCCGGCCTGGTCCACGCTGAACCCGTTCACCCGTACGTCCGCCTCGACCAGCTCGCGCACCACCCGGTCCGGTGCCAGCCCTGCGGGAAGCAGCGCGGTGACGCTATGCGCGTTCGGAGTGGCGCCGTCGTCGTCGGGTGTTGTTCCCAACCGGCGGAGCACAGCGGAAGTCTGGGTCACATCGGGCGTGTTCACACGGATGCGCGGCTCGCCGGAGCGGCGCAGTTCATCGAGGCTGCCCTGCGCCACGAGCGAGCCGGCGCTGAGCACCGCGGCGTGGGAGCAGATCTGCTCGACCTCCGTCAGCAGGTGGCTGGACACGAAAACGGTAGTACCTTCCTCGGTGAGGGAGCGCACGAGGTGCCGGACTTCGCGGGTGCCCTGCGGGTCAAGACCGTTGGTCGGCTCGTCCAGGACGATCAGGTCGCGGTGCGTGAGGAGCGCGTTGGCGATGCCGAGACGCTGCTTCATCCCGAGCGAGTAGCGGCCCACCTTTTTGCCGGCGGCCTGCGAAAGCCCCACCCGTTCGAGTGCGGTCTCAACACGTTGCGGGCGTGTGGAGGGGGAGACGTAGCGGTCAGCGGCGTCGAGGCGGAGGAGGTTCGCGGTACCGGAGAGGAAGGGGTAGAAACCCGGGCCCTCCACGAGCGCGCCGACCCGGGGGAGTATCTCCTGCAGCGCTCGCGGGATGGATTGCCCGAGTACCCGGACCTCCCCGGACGTTGCTGACGCGAGGCCGAGCAGGATGCGGATGGTGGTGGTCTTGCCGGAACCGTTGGGGCCGAGGAAACCGAACACTGATCCGCGCGGCACCGCGAGATCGATGCCGTTGACCACGTCCCGGCCGCCCAACCGCTTGGTCAGGCCTGCTGTCTCGATGACGAGGTCGGCGGCCCCGCTCACTGTCCGGAAGCTACTGCCTGCAGGCGTTCAACGGTGACGGAGCCGGCGAGGATGCGGCCGTCGTCAGTGATGAGGACGTTCACCAGCGCGGTGGACAGGAGCTGACCGCCGTCGACTGCTGTGCTGAGTTGCATCAGTTCCGCTGGAATCTCCTGCTGACCGGCAGGAACAACGACGACGGCGTCCCATCCTTCGCCTACCACTGTCGGCTTTTCTGCAGCTTCCTTGTCAGTGTGCTCGCGCTGGTGCTCGCGCTGGTGCTCGGCTTTGTGATCGCCTGGATCCACCTCGGTGACCGCCGCGCCTTCCGGCGGGGTGAAGGCGAACAGTTCTGCTGACGGTTCCTCGTAGTTGATCTCGGTGAACGTGGAGCTGAACGCCGGGTCGGTGGAGCCGGCGGCAGCGACGGTGACGCCGAGAGGAAGGCCGGTTTCGCCGTCGACTGCGATCCTGACAGAACTCACGAGGGTTTCAGTGGAGCGCGGAGTCAGCACGAGGTCGTAGACTGCGCGCCCGGCGACCATGCGGTCCGAGCCGACGGTGACCTCCGTGGACGGATCGATCTTCTCGAGGAAGTGGGCGGCGACGTCATTCGGGGCGGAGGTGGCGCCGTCGGGCTTTTCGTGGTCCTCAAGTGTCGCGTGGAAAGCCTCATTCTCGTCCGAATTGTAGTACCAGAGGTCATCGCCGTTGCGGATTACGTTGCGTTCCTCAAGCGGATCGAGCACCTGGAGGCGGGCTTGATGGGGGCCGTTGACGAAGACCTGGGCGGTGTGGGATCCGGTGATGAGTTCCAGGGCGGCGCTGGCCGGGGAGGGTTCGCCGCCGTCGTCGTTAGTTGTGCCGCCTGTTGTACCACTGCCGCCAGGGCTCATCCCGCCGGCGGCCCCACCGAGGGCGGAGAGGTCCGGAAGGCCGAGGTTTGAGCTTTGTTCCACGGTGCCGTAGAAGGCGTCAGCGTCTTTCTCCTGGACCAGCGCGAGGACTTCAGCGGCGGTCTTGTCGGGAAGATCAACCGCCGCGTTGGCGCTGAAGGGGGCCACGAGCGCTGCGGCGCCCACCGCCCCGGCGGCAACGACTGCCGGAGTCCACTGACGCCATGATTTTCGCCCTGTACGAGTCATCGCGGAACTTCCTCGTTCTGGTGGTGGTTCTGGGATGGGGTCCTGCGCGCCACGCTACACCCGTAACCTGAGAATTGCGTTGGAGTTTCCGCCCTTCTCCAACCCGGAAGTTTTGCGCAGGTCCGGTGGGTCGGGGGCGTCGTGAAGTCGCCATAAATGCGCAAATGTTCCGGGTTCAGCTAGCGTGAACAACCATGGACAACGAGACGCAAGGACGCGTCGATGCGACCGTCCGCTCCAATCCGCATTCAGTGACGCTGCGGTTCCTGGCCGCACCGACGGACCTCGGGCACAGCGGCTCCGTGGACGCCGGCACGGTGCTGGAGTGGGTGGACAAAGCGGCCTATGCCGCGGCCGTCGGCTGGGCCAAGAGCTACTGCGTGACGGCGTACGTGGGGAACATCCACTTCGCGGACCCGGTGAACATCGGTGACATGGTCGAGGTCGAAGCAACAATCGTCTACACCGGGAGGTCCTCGCTCCACATCCGGACCGTCGTCTCCTCGGGCGAGGTCAAGGGCGGCGCGGCAACGATGCGCAGCCAGTGCCTCGTGATTTTTGTTGCCGTGGGGCCGGACGGCAAGCCTGTACCAGTGCCACAGTTCGTGCCCGTAACGCCGGCGGAAACAGAGCTTCGTGACCAGGCAGTTGCCCGGATAGAAGTACGGGATTCGATCGTCGCCGCCATGAGCGGGCAGCAATATACCGGCGCCGGAACCGCCGAGCGCGTCACGCTGCGCTTCCTTGCGGCGCCGACGGACGTGAACTGGGGCGGCAAGGTTCATGGCGGAACCGTCATGGACTGGATCGACGAAGCGGCCTACGTCTGCGCCACGCGCTACTGCGGCCAGGACACGGTGGCGGTCTTCTCTGGTGGCGTGCGATTCTACCGGCCGCTGTTGATTGGAGACCTGGTCGAGGTGGAAGCACGCCTCGTGTACACGGGAAACAAGGGCATGCACATTGCGGTGCACGTCCGCTCCGGCAAGCCCACGGGACGGGACATGCAGCTGACCACCTACTGCCTCACGGTAATGGTGGCTCGGGATGAGTCGGGCACCGCCGTCCCCGTTCCGCAATGGATTCCGGTCTCGGACGAGGACAAGCGACTCGCTGCGCACGCCCGTGAACTGCTCGAAATCCGGGGCCGCGCGCCGGGGAGCAGCCTTCCGAGCCACCTGTCCGGATAGCGCTGCCGATCGGGCAGGCATCAACCATTCGGTTGATCGGCACATCAACCGACGGACAAGCCGCGAATCAACCGGCCTCCCGATGTAAGCACACCCGAACTGGCCGAGAGTTGAAGAGGCAACAAATGCCGAAACTGCAACTCGAAACCAGATCGGAAGAAGTGATACGGGATGTATCTAGCTCTGCGGGATATCCGCTTTGCCAAGGGCAGGTTCGCCCTGATGGGATCGGTGGTGGCGCTGATCAGCCTGTTGCTGGTGATGCTCTCCGGTCTCACGGCAGGGCTGGCCAACCAGTCGACGTCGGGCATTGAGCAGCTGAACGCTACGACCATCGCATTCGGCGCTCCGTCCGGTAACGAACCCAAGGCTTCCTACACCGAATCACAGGTCACCTCCGAGCAAGTGAACGCATGGGCGCAGGCTGATGGAGTGGGCCATGCAGAACCGCTTGGCATAACGCAGACCCGGCTGGAGTCCGGCGGGACCGCCAACGTGGCAGTTTTCGCTGCCGATCCCGACGGAGAGCTCGCTCCCGCGGACTTGGAGCGTGGCGAGGCCGTCGTCAGTGCACAAGTTGCTGAAGATCTCGATATTGCCGTCGGCGACACGGCAGCCATCAGCGGCACTGAGCTGACCGTCACCGAGGTAATGGAAGACCAGTGGTACAGCCACACTCCCGTGGTCTGGACCACTCTTGCGGACTGGCAGGACCTTGCCCATTTGTCGGATCCGGACGTCGTCGGCACTGTGATCACAGCAAATTACGACGACGACGCTTCCCAAGCGACTCCGCTCGCTGACATTGACGCCGCCGCAGACACGGTCAGTATGACGAAGACGGGCAGCTTCTCCGCTTTGGGTGCGTTCTCCTCGGAGAATGGCTCGCTGACGATGATGCAGGGCTTCCTGTATGGGATCTCCGCGCTCGTGATCGTTGCTTTCCTCACGGTCTGGACGGTCCAGCGGACCAGGGACATCGCCGTGCTCAAGGCGCTCGGTGGCTCCAACAGCTATGTGCTGAAGGACGCCATGACACAAGCCGCCCTCGTGCTGCTTGCGGGTGCAGCGCTCGGCGGTGGGCTCGGCGTCATCGGTGGACTATTTGCCGCGCAGGCCGCGCCTTTCCTCACCACCGCAGCCACCACGGTGGTGCCCGTCACCGGCGTCATCGTGCTCGGACTGGCCGGATCCGCGCTGGCCGTGCACCGGGTGACCAAGGTCGACCCGCTGATTGCGCTCGGCGGGAACTAACCAGCCGGCACCGGCTCATACCACTCATCAGTTCAGTGAAGGACATGCTATGAACACCACTCCCAGCCCAGCCCTCACCATGCAGGGCGTCACCCTTGAATACCCAGACGGCGAGAACGGAACGCTCAAAGCGCTCGACAGCGTGAACCTGACCGCCGAGGCAGGCACCGTCACATCGCTGGTCGGTCCATCCGGCTCAGGAAAGTCCAGCCTCCTGGCGGTGGCAGCAACCCTGATCCGGCCGACCAGCGGGTTGATCACCATCGACGGGACTGACGTTACGGCCCTGAATGACAAGGATCGAACCACGCTGCGCCGCGAAAACATCGGCATCATCTTTCAGCAACCGAACCTGCTTCCCTCGCTGACCGCCGTCGAACAGTTGGTGATCGGAGAGCACCTCCGTGGAAACGCCGGCAAACGCGCTACCTCCCGCGCCATGGAGATGCTCGGCGTCGTTGGCCTCTCCGATTCCGGCGGACGGCGCCCCCACCAGCTCTCCGGAGGGCAACGCCAGCGGGTCAACATAGCCCGCGCCCTGATGGGCCAGCCGACAGTGCTGCTCGTCGATGAACCTACCGCGGCGCTGGACAATGAGCGCTCGGAGTCCATCGTGCGGCTGCTGTGCCGCATCACGCGTGAATTCAATGTGGCCACGGTCATGGTCACACACGACACCGAGTTCGTGCCCCTCACCGACGCCGTTGCCAGCATGCGTGACGGACGCCTCACCGATTCCCGGCTCATCGCCGCCTGAGGCTCATCGACCCGCGGCTCATGGCCGCAGTCCGCTATCTCGCAAAGGAAGAAAGAAACACCATGGACACCATCCTGAACATCCTCCACGTCGCTACGGCCGTTTTCATCATCGGTCCGATGGCCATACTCCCAATGACCGCTCTGCGCACCATCCGCACTGGGGCAGCCAGCCAGGTGACGACGCTCGCGAAATCGACTGCGCTCTTCACCTACCTGTCTCTAGCCGTGGCCTTTTTCGGCTTCGGGGTGCTGGGAATGGCGGACCCGCAGTACGACCTCTCCGTCACCACCCCGTGGGTGATGGCGTCACTGATCCTCTACGTCATCGCCTTCGCGCTGAATTTGATCCTCGTTGTTCCCGGTCTGCGGAAAGCAGCTCACACCATGAGCGTGAACGGTGGTCGCGGCGCCACCTACCCGGCGGTTGCCGCCGGATCAGGGACGGTCGCGCTCCTGCTCCTTGCCACTGTTGTCCTCATGGTGTGGAAGCCCTGACCGATAGCGGTCAGCCGATAGGGTTGAGCGATGCGTCACTATACGGCGGAAAGCTATGTTCGGATGCCGTGGAAAAATGGCGCCGGCTTCACTACTGAGGTGGCGCGCTCCGGCCCGGTGGAAGGGTACGACTGGCGGCTCTCCATAGCCGACGTCGCCACCGACGGGCCGTTCTCCTCCTTTCCGGATTATTGGCGGGTCATCACAGTGCTTGAAGGTGCCGGTATGCACCTGACGGTGGATAGTCAGCCGAGTGGAGCGTTGAGTCCCTTCGAAGCCTTCACGTTCGACGGCGCCGGGAGGACTGAATGCGCGCTGGTTGGTGGCCCTATTCGCGACTTCAACCTGATTTACCGGAAGGGCCGCATAGACTCCCGGCTCACCTGGATCGAATTGTCGAATGCGCAGCACTTGGTCACGGACGCGCCGACGATCCTCATCTTTGCTGCTGTAGGACAGGCGGCACTTAGATGCTCCCAGGGAGACGGACTTCTACTCGGCGAGCAGGAGCTCGCAAGAATCGAGAACGGCACCGGCGCGATGCTCTCCCTCGATATCGAGGGAGAGCGCGGCGCTCATGCTGCTGTCATCGAGCTATGGACCCGGGAGGGCGAAGGCGGGAGTCTGCCGGAGGGTTAGTAGCTCACCGTGGGTCCATCGTCGTCGGCAGCGGGTACAAATTGAGCAGCGAGGGCCTCAGATCCCCTTGCCAGCAGGGCAACGTCAGCGCCGACCAGGATAAAACCGGCGCCGGCGTCCATGTAGTGGAGAGCGGTATCGGGATTGAAGGCGTTCACACCGGCAGGCTTGCCGGCCTTCTTCGCCGCATCGAGACAGCGTTCGACGGCGGCGCGCACCTTCGGATGCTCCTGCTGGCCGAGCAGCCCCATGGAAGCGGCGAGGTCGGCGGGGCCCATGAAGATGGCGTCGACGCCCTCCACCGCCAGGATGTCCTCCACAGCTTCAACAGCTGCTGCTGATTCGATTTGAACCGCTACGCTGACGGTTTCCCCGGCCCGGGCAAGGTAGTCGGGAACACGGTTCCAACGGGCCGCCCGTGCCAGTGCCGAGCCAACGCCGCGCACTCCCTCCGGCGGGTACCGGGTGGCAGCCACAGCGGCCTCGGCCTCTGCCGCCGAATGAACCATCGGGATGAGCAGGTTTTGCACGCCGAGGTCCAGGTATTGCTTGATCAGGACAGTGTCATTCACGGGTGGCCGCACCATGGTGTGCACTGGGTAGCCGTGGATGGCTTGGAGCTGGGCGAGGATTGTCTCGAGGCTGTTCGGGCTGTGCTCGGCGTCAATCAGGATCCAGTCGAGGCCCGCTCCCGCGCACAGCTCAGCGATCAGCGGGCTACCGGAACAAACCCACATGCCGGCGAGCGGACGCTCGGCTGTGGCCATCACGTCGCGGAAAGTGGCGGTTAGCGGAAGTGGCATGTCACAGCTCCAAGCGGCCCGTAGTCGGCGTGCACGGTGTCGCCCTTATGAACCCAGAGCGGACGGGTGAAGGATCCGGCGAGAATGATGTCTCCGGCCAACAATCTGTCTCCGTGGGCGGCGATCTTGTTCGCCAGCCAGTGGACGCCCGCGGCAGGATGGTCCAGAACGCCGGCTGCTACCCCGGTTTCCTCCACGGTCTGGTTCTTGTAGAGGATGGCGGAAACCCAGCGAAGGTCCACGGCGTCGGGTTTCACCGGACGGCCCCCCACCACCATGGCGCCCATCGCGGCGTTGTCCGAAATGGTGTCCACGATTGTCCGGCCCTCCATCTCTATCCGGGAGTCCAGGATTTCGAGGGCCGGAACCACGTAGTCGGTTGCATTGAGCACGTCGAAAATGGTGCAGCCGGGGCCTTTCAGCCCGTCCTTCAGAACGAACGCGAGTTCCACCTCAACACGTGGATGGGTGTACTTGTCCCACTCCACCGAGCACCCGGTCTCCAGCACCATGTCATCGAAGATGGCGCCGTAGTCGGGCTCTGTGATCCCGGTAGCGGCCTGCATGGCTTTGGACGTGAGACCGATCTTGCGGCCTACGAGTTTGCGCCCGGCTTCCTCGTTGCGGCGCCGCCACAATTGCTGGACAGCGTAGGAATCCTCCACCGTCATGTCCGGGTAGCGGGCGGTCAGCAGGGGAACCGGGGTGCGGCTGCGGCCGGCTTCCACCAGTTCGTCGGCAATGGCCTCGATTGTCGCGTGATCCATCATGCTTACAGCTGCGCCCCGAGCTTGAACCCCTGCGGCTGGCTGTCCGCGCCGTCGTCGTCCTGCTTCCGGGTGTAGGAGAAGCCGTCGGCGCCAACGGTGACCGCCATCTCGCTCTTCTCCTCACGCTCAACCACCGGCTGTGGGTTACCGTCTAGGTCCAGGACCAGGGAGGCTTCCGTATACCAGGACGGCACAACCGGATTGCCCCACCAGTCGCGGCGCTGGTTGTCATGCACGTCCCAGGTGATGGTGGGATTGTCGGGATCCCCGGTGTAGTAGTCCTGCGTGTAGATCTCGATGCGGTGGCCGTCCGGGTCCAGGATGTACAGGTAGAACGCGTTGGACACGCCGTGCCGGCCGGGGCCGCGCTCAATCCGATCACTGATGCGCAGCGCGCCCATCTTGTCGCAAATCTGGATGATGTTGTGCTTCTCGTGGGTCGCGAAGGCAACGTGATGCATGCGTGGTCCGTTGCCGCCGGTCAGCGCCGTGTCATGGACGGTCTGCTTGCGGTGCATCCACGCGGCGTAGGTGACACCGTCGGAATCCTTGATGTCCTCGGAGACGCGGAAGCCGAGGTCCTCGAGGTACTTCCGGCCGCGCGGCACGTCCGGGGTCACCTGGTTGAAGTGGTCGAGACGGACAAGTTCACCTGCGGAATAGAGGTCGTAACGCTGGGTCAGGCGCTCCACGTGCTCCACATCGTAGAAGAACTCGTAGGGGAAGCCCAGCGGATCCTCGACTCGGACGGAATCACCGATGCCCTTGGTGAAGCCTTCCTTGCGGCGTTCGGTGCGGCAACCCAACTCCTTGTAGTACGTTTCCGCAGCGTCCACCTCAGCGGGGGATTTCACGCGGTAGGCGAAGGCGGCCACGGCAGCAATCGGTCCCTTGCGCAGCACCAGGTTGTGGTGGATGAACTCTTCGAGGGGACGCAGGTAGATGGTGTTGTCGTCTTCCTCGGTGACGTGCAGGCCGAGGACGTCAACGTAGAACTCGCGCGACCTGGCCAGGTCGGTGACCACGATCTCCATGTAGGCACAGCGGACAATGTCCGGTGCCGGGGCGGCGGGCGTGGGAACGAAGTTGGTCATGATGTTCTCTCTTCTTCGAGCAGTGCAGGAAAGTGTCTAGCCTTCGTTGGCGGCGGAGTCTTCGACGCTGCCGAACTTCGGAGTGTGGACGGCGCCAAGGGTGATGTGTACGGCTTGCTGGTCGGTGTAGAAATCGATGGAGCGGTAGCCGCCCTCATGGCCCAGACCGGAGGCTTTCACCCCGCCGAACGGCGTGCGGAGGTCGCGGACATTGTGGCTGTTGAGCCAGACCATGCCGGCCTCCACGTTCTGGGCGAAGTTGTGCGCGCGGGTGAGGTTCTGGGTCCAGATATAGGCGGCCAAACCGTACTTTGTATTGTTGGCGAGGGCCAGCGCTTCGTCGTCGTTCTCGAAGGGGGTGATTGCTACAACCGGGCCGAAGATTTCCTCCTGAAAGATCCGTGCTTCAGGCGCGACGTCGGCAAAGACAGTCGGTGCGATGTAGTTCCCTTCGGGCAGATTCTCCGGACGACCGCCGCCGGCAAGGAGCCGGCCCTCGGATTTGCCGAGCTCCACGTAGGAGGCCACCTTTTCGTAGTGCTCCGGGTGGACCAGCGCGCCGACCTGCGTCTTCGGGTCATGCGGATCCCCGACGACGATGGTCTTCGCGCGCGCCGCGTACCTTTCGCAGAACTCGTCGTAGATGGCGCGTTCCACGAGGATGCGGGATCCGGCGGTGCAGCGCTCGCCGTTGAGGGAGAAGACGCCGAAGAGCGCGGAGTCAATGGCGGCGTCGAGGTCCGCATCGGCGAAAACCACGCACGGTGACTTTCCGCCGAGCTCCATCGACAGGCCCTTAAGGTTGGCCGCGGCATTGCGGAAGATCGTTTGCCCGGTGGTGGTCTCGCCGGTGAAGGAGATCAGCGGAACGTCCGGGTGCTTGACCAGAGCGTCGCCCGCTTCCTCGCCGAGCCCATTGACCAGGTTGAAGACCCCGTCCGGGAGCCCCGCGTCCTTGAAGATCTGCGCCCAGAGGGATGCGGAGAGGGGCGTGAACTCAGCGGGCTTGAGTACCACGGTGTTGCCGGTCGCCAGCGCGGGGGCCAGCTTCCAGGATTCGAGCATGAACGGTGTATTCCACGGGGTGATCAGCCCGGCCACGCCGATGGGTTTCCGGTTGACGTAGTTGATCTGTGATCCGGGAACCTTCATGGCGTCGTCGAACTGGGCCACGATCAGGTCCGCGAAGAAGCGGAAGTTCTCGGCTGCCCGCTGCGCCTGACCCTTGGCTTGGGTGATCGGAAGGCCGGTATCGAAGGTCTCGAGCTCGGCGAGGCGGGCTTCCTGCGCTTCCACCGCATCAGCGATCTTGTTGAGGACGCGGGCACGTTCGCGCGGCTTCATTTTTGGCCAGGGACCGTTGAGGAACGCATCACGTGCGGCGGAGACCGCGAGGTCGATGTCTTCCTTCTGGCCCGCCGCCGCGGTGGCGTAGTTTTTGTTGGATACCGGGTCCAGGACATCGAAGGTCTTGCCGCTCAGTGAATCGACGAAGTTGCCGTTGATGTAGTGCTGGATGTGCGTGGGCAGGTCCTTCGGCACGTAATGGGTCTCAGAAACGGTGGACGTCATTGTTCTCTTCCTGACTGCTGGAATCTACTGGGTGGTGGCGGGCGCTTGCGCGAGATAAGCGTCGAGAGTGGCAGAGCGGTGTCTTCGTGCCGCGCGTTCAATGGTGTCGGCGTCGGCATCCGATTCGATAAGTTGCAGCAGGTCTTCGTGTTCGCTGACTGATTCGCGTGCGCGTCCGGGGACAAACCGGAACGTAGAGGACCGCAGCGTTGCGAGTCGGTTCCAGCCCCGATGAACAAGATCCAGGATGTGCGGATTGGGGCAGTGCTCAAACAGGACGCTGTGAAAGTCCTGGTTGAGCCTCGTGAAGCGCGCGGGGTCGAAGTGATCAAGGCAGTCGCGCATCTCCGTGTTGACGGCCCGCGCCCGCGCGACCGCTGCGGAGTCAATCAGCGGCGCGGACAGCGCGGTGGCCGCCCCCTCCACAATGCTGAGCGTCTGCATTGTATAGAGGTACTCCGTGGGGTCGATCCCGGAGACTGTGGCGCCGACGTTGCGCTCGAACTTCACAAGCCCTTCGGCTTCCAGCCGCCGGATCGCTTCCCGTACCGGCACCACGCTGAAGCCGAGGTCCTCGGCGATCTTCGCCAATACCAGCCGGTATCCAGGGGAGAAGGTTCCCTCCACAATGCGAGCCTTGATTGAAATGTATGCCTGCTCGGATTTGCTGCCGGGCTTGATGTCACCGGAGGTCTGTACAACGACGGATGGCCCAAAGGCGATATCAACCACCTGATGCTCCTTCCGAAGCTGAGGCCGCCCACTCCTGGTATTTCGCCTTCCACTCCGCGTTCATCGGGAAAAGCCCGTCAACGCCGTTGCCCTGCTTGACCATCTCGAAGATGAAAGTCTCTTCCTTTTCCTGCTGGATGCAGTCCTCGACGAGGTCTTCGGCGAGGGCCGGTGGGATCACGATGATGCCGTCGGAGTCAGCCACGATGATGTCTCCGGGCTGCACGGTGGCTCCGCCGCATGCAATGGTGATGTCCGTGTCCCACGGAATGTGCCGGCGGCCCAAGACCGCGGGGTGGGGATTGGCGAAGTAGGTTGGCATATCAAGATCAGCGACGGCCGAGAAGTCCCGGACGCCGCCGTCCGTGATGATGGCTGCCGCACCGCGTACCTGGGCGCGCAGGGCCAGGACGTCACCCACTGTTCCCGTGCCCTTCTCGCCGCGTGCCTCCATGATGATGATCTCGCCGTCGTTCACTGAATCGATGGCACGCTTCTGTGCGTTGAAGCCAGCCCCATGGGTTTTGAAGAGGTCTTCACGATTGGGCACAAAACGCAGAGTGCGGGCCACGCCCACAACCCGGCGGTCCGGGCGCGTGGTCTGCAGGCCGTCGATGCTGACGTTGTTCAGACCGCGCTTGCGCAGCTGGGAGGACAGGGTGGCGGTAGCAACGCTTTCGAGTTTCTTCCTGAGTTCCGGTGTCAGTGCCTGCCTGCTCGGTTCCAAACCGGCGGCCTCGCGTGATCCGTACGCCTCTTCACGCTGGGCGTCATCCGCCTTGGGCTGCGCGCCGAAGTCCGCGAACGGCGCGGTTCCCTCCACCACTCGGGTGGTGAGCTTGCCGCTGCTGTAGCTGCCGGCGGTGACCTCGATCTCGACGACGTCACCGGGCTGGGCGACTGACGCTCCAGCGGGCGTGCCGGTGAGGATTATGTCGCCTTCCTCCAAAGTGAGGAGCTGCGAGAGGTCCGCAACGAGCTGGGCAAAAGGGAAGAGGAGGTCCTCGGTGGTGTCATCCTGCACTAGGTTACCGTTGTGCCAGGTGCGCACCCTCATTGCGGCGGGATCGACCTCCCCCGCGGGGATGAGCTGCGGCCCGACGGGGGTGAATCCGTCACCACCCTTGGAGCGGAGATTGGAGCCCTTGTCTGCGTAGCGGAGATCATAGACGCCCAGGTCATTGCTTGCGGTGATCCATTCCACGTGGCCCCAAGCATCCTCGAGGCGGACCCGGCGTGCCGGCTTGCCGATGATGAGGGCGATTTCCCCTTCATAACCGAGCAGTTCGCAGCCGGCCGGGCGTTCGACCGAACCGGGCGCTTCGGTGGATCCCACTGCGAGCGACGACGGCGGCTTGAGGAAGTAGGAGGGCTTCTGGGGGGTGCGCCCGCGCTGGGCGGCGCGGCTCGGGTAGTTGATGTGGACGGCAATGACCTTGCGGGTGCGGGCAAGGAGCTGGCTGCTTGCTTCGGTGGTCTGTGACTCCGTTGTCATGCCGCGTTCTCCTAATAGATCCAAGCGATGTTTCGATGTACGAAATCGTATACGATAAGTCTGTCTTGTGAAGTGCAGCACGTCAACCCTTCGTTCAGGTGCTTGGAACGGTTGTGTTGCGCATCATGTTCGTCGTACAGTTTTGGCACCGTCATTCGATTATAGAAATAGCTGTTCAGATAGTGAACACAATGGCGGGCATTCCCAAAGTTTCACGAAGAAGTGAGTGAGGACAGCGCGTGCACTTCCATCATCATGGCTACGTCTCCGGTGATCCACGTGTCCAGGCGGCAGCCGGCGTCGGCGTGAATCGGTCCGAAGAACTGCCGGAGGAGGTCGATGTCCTGATTGTCGGCAGCGGTCCGGCCGGCATGCTTGCCGCTGCGCAGTTGTCACAGTTCCCGAATATCACCACGCGTTTGGTGGAGCGCCGCCCAGGGAGGCTCGCAATCGGGCAGGCGGACGGTATCCAGGCCCGTAGCGTTGAGACGTTCCAGGCCTTTGGGTTCGCCGAGCGCATCACGGCCGAGGCGTACCGGATCACCGAAATGGCGTTCTGGAAGCCGGATCCGGCGGACCCCTCACGCATCATCCGGACGGCTCGCCCGCTCGATGACCCGACGGGCATCAGCGAGTTTCCACACCTCATCGTCAACCAGGCGCGGGTGCTGGACTACTTTGCTGAGTTCATGGCAAACGCACCTACCCGCATGACCCCGGACTATGGACTCGATTTCCAAAGCCTCGAGGTCGATGAAGGCGGAGAGTACCCCGTGACCGTCACCCTGCTTCACACCGCCGGGCCCCGCGAAGGGCAGGAGCGCACGGTCCGCGCCAAGTACGTGATCGGGGCGGACGGAGCACGCAGCAAAGTCCGCCAGGCGATTGGGTGCACGCTCGCCGGTGATGCGGCGAACCACGCATGGGGCGTAATGGATGTCCTCGCCGTCACCGACTTCCCGGACATCCGGCTCAAGTGCGCCATCCAATCCGGTACGGGCGGAAGCATCCTGCTCATTCCGCGCGAAGGGGGCCATCTGTTCCGCATGTACGTGGACCTCGGTGAGGTGGACGCGCACACGAAGGGTGACATCCGCAGCACCACCATCGAGGAGGTCATCGAGAAGGCCAACGCAATCCTGTACCCTTACACGCTCGATGTCCGCAACGTCGCCTGGAACAGTGTTTACGAGGTTGGCCACCGACTCACGGACAGGTTCGACGACGTCCTTCCGGAGGACATTGGAACCCGCACCCCGCGCGTCTTCATCACCGGAGACGCCTGCCACACACACAGCGCCAAAGCCGGCCAGGGCATGAACGTCTCCATGCAGGACGGCTTCAACATCGCCTGGAAGCTCGGCCATGTGCTGGAAGGCCGGAGCAAGGAAAGTCTGCTGTCCACCTACTCGGCGGAACGCCAGGTGGTTGCGAAGAACCTCATCGACTTCGACAAGCAGTGGTCCTCGCTCATGGCGAAGAAGCCCGAAGAGTTCGAGGACCCCACCGAACTCGAGAACTTCTACGTCCGAACCATGGAGTTCCCCGCCGGATTCATGACGGAGTACTCGCCGTCGATGATCGTTGCCGAGGCAGTACATCAGGAACTGGCAACCGGCTTCCCCGTGGGCAAGCGCTTCAAATCTGCACCGGTAGTCCGGGTGTGCGACACCAACCCGCTTCACCTCGGCCACCATGCAACGGCTGACGGTCGTTGGCGGATCTACGTCTTCGCGGACGAGCCACTGCCGGGCAATCCATCGAAGGTAACCAACTTCGCCGAGTGGCTGACGAACTCACCGGAGTCACCGCTCGCTGCAACGCCCGAGGGAGCCGACCTCGACGCGTGGTTCGACGTCAAGGTGATCTATCAGCAGGACCACCAGAGCATCGACATCAACGCCGTGCCAGCGGTCTTCAAGCCTGAAGTCGGGCCGTTCAAGCTGAACTACCTGGAGAAGGTCTTCGGCACCGACCAGGCGGAGGACATCTTCGAGCTGCGCGGGCTGGACCGTGGCGGCGTCGTCGTCGTTGTCCGCCCCGACCAGTACGTGGCCAATGTGTTGCCTCTGACGGCTACCGCGGAGCTGGGCGAGTTCTTTGCGGGAATGCGGGCGGGCGTGCCGCGCTGAATGTTGTCGCTACTGCTGCAACCTACTGAGTAGATATTCGTGCATGTAGGGTAACTCGAAGTCGACGAAGGCTGAATCGTTTCCAGGTCGACGTTATTGCCTTCCTTATACCGCGTGGTCTGAATGTAAATTTGGAGGTACCCCACGCTTTGTCTACCTGCGCGCGCACTGTCCCGTTGATCACGCGTTCCAGCTTAAGGTGAGTCGGGCGCCTGCGCGGCACCTGTCGATTCGAGCATGCAGGCCGAGCGCTCGTCGTCGAACTATTCCCTCACCGATCCCAGCCGATATACACTACGCGCGGGGGAAGCAACCGGGCGTCCCACTGCCCGGAGTTCCCGGGGGTCTCACTTCGAGGAAGCCAATGAGCCGTCCCCGTCTTGTCCGTGCTACGGCCACAGTTGTCGCGGCACTGATCGCCAGCCAATTTCTCAGTCTCCCGGCTGATCCCCAGTGTGTGAAGCCCGGCTGCTGCTGATTGGGGCACACCTGGGCATTTCCGGTCAGACACCATTCGCACCGGCCGCAGCCGCACACAAAGGGGACAGCCACACGGTCTCCAGTCTTCCACCGGACGACGTCGGCACCCACCTCGGTGACGATGCCGGCAAGCTCATGGCCGGGAACGTGGGGAAACGCTATGTCCTCGTGGCCGGCCCAAGCATGCCAATCACTGCGGCACAAACCTGTTGCCATCACTTTGACCACGACGCCGCCCGGAGTGACCGCTGGGGCCGGTACCTCCCGAACATTGGGCCGGCCCTGAACCTGGTCGAAAACTACTGCGCGCATCCTCGGAGTCTAAGCGTCGAACCGCCCCTACTTGTCCGAAGAGCGGGCAGGCGGAACAGGCGGGTAGTACGGGAAGGTCGGGTAAGCGTAGCCGGCGCCCCAATACGGCATGTATCCGTAGTACCCGTACACGTCCTCGTAATAGGCGGCCTCGTCGACCAGCTCAGGATCATAACCCGGAGCTCCGGCGACCAGTTCGCGGGACTGGTCAATGGTGACCTCATCGGCAATACGCGTGATCGCCTCGACCGGGATGAACGACTTCTCCTTGCCGATCCCGAGGAATCCACCGGAGGCGACCACCAGGAAGCGAACCTTCTTCTCGGCGTCGTCAATCAGCAGTGCATCGATCTGCCCCAGATCTTCGCCGTCCTTGTCCTTGACGCTGAGTCCGCGGATGTCTTCCTCGGCAGTCACCGTCTGATCGCTGTCGCTTAGCTTGATCAGTTTGGCGGGGTTGTTCGTAGCCATGTGCCTCTCCTACTCTCGGGTTCCTCTATGGATTCGGTGAGTCGGAACCCGACCGGGGCTGTCAGCCCCACTTCCCACCGAATCACGGGCCGGGGGATCAGGCAAGGGCGCGGTCCGATGTACGCCACCTCTACGCGCCACGGAGAATCCCGGAGTAGTCCAGCGAGCGGCGAAGCTTCGCTACTGGATAGCTACGTAACGTCCAGCAATCTCGCTCAGCGCCCTAGATGACGCCGCAGCTCCTGATAGATTTCGTCCCGCTTGTTGATGACAATCACAAGTATGAGTAGCTCGCCGTCGTCTACGCGGTAACAGATCCTGTAGTTGCCTACTCTGATACGGAATATGCCGGAGTAGCCCTTGAGTTGTTTGCATCCGGGCGGATGAGGTTATTCGCCAGGCTTTGAATTACTTCTTCAATATTCTGCGCATCGGTCAGCTGTTGTCTCACCAACTTGGACAAGAATTTGTCTGCTGAACGAAGGAGCGCGATGGAGTAAGTCACTATGCGGGGTTAGCGCCACTGCGGCGGACAAAGGGCACTCGCTCGTCCTTCCCGGAGTCAAGGTTTGCGAGGGCGATTTCAACGCTCCTCGTGTCGATGAGATCCTCCAGTTGTTCGAGCAACTCGGCAGATGCTGCCGGCACCACGGCTGCGGCGCGATGCCCGTGTTTGGTGAGGTAGGTGGTCTCGCCGCCGAATTCTGCACGGGCGGTCACGGCGCTGAGCTCAGCCCGACCCTGACTCACCGTCATCTCTGTAGTCATGTACAAATTGTACATCGTCGCGCTGAAGGGGTGGCCCAGGACTAGCCCGAGCCAAGACGACGACGGCCAAGCACGAACCCGCCGACGCCGGCCGCGAGCGCCACCCCGGCACCGAGCAACACCCCGCCCATCGTGGGACTGAACAACAGGGGGCCATTGCTGAGGACGCCGTTCGAGGTGAGGTGGAATTCCTGGCCCTGCCCTCCGACAAAACCGAAGTCCTGCGTGGGAGCCGGCTGGGAACCGATCACCAGAAACACGCCGAGAACCACCAGCAACGCTCCCACCGCCAACACCGCGATCGCTTTCCGCCAACCGGAATCAGTCCGCATCCGGAGCATCCTTCGCAAGCCGGCCGCCGTAGGCGCCGGCGCTGATCATCAGGCCGCCCAGCACCAGCAGGCCACCGGCGGTGGTGAGCAGATCGGAGGAGGAGGCGCCGTCG
Organism: Arthrobacter sp. Soil782; assembly: GCF_001428435.1. Taxonomy (GTDB): domain Bacteria; phylum Actinomycetota; class Actinomycetes; order Actinomycetales; family Micrococcaceae; genus Arthrobacter_D; species Arthrobacter_D parietis. Next base: position 845,944 of record NZ_LMSO01000001.1, on the reverse strand, counting down.
TCGTACGCGATCACGAGCTCCGAACCGTACGCGATGCTCGCTTCAGACTGAGCGGTGGGAAGCGGGAGAGCGGCTGGCGGCCGGCCAAATAGCAGCGACACCCCGGCCAGGACCAGGAGCGCGGCGACGCCCAGCAGCGAGATCAGCAGCCGCCTCATGTGCGGTGCCGTCCCCGCAGGTAACCGAGGGCCCCGGCGCAAAGGATGAGTCCCACTCCAGCGAGGGACCCTCCGAAGATTTCACCCGCCGTCGGGCCGGGTGCTACGACGGCGTTGTTGGCCAACGGTGCGTAGGCGAACCAGCCGAACGTCACAGGCGGCGCGGTGGCCCCGGCAACAAGAACCAGCACAAGCCCGACGACGGCGATGCCAAGACCGGCTGCAATCAGCCGGTTGGCGCGGATCCAGTTCATTTCCCCCCTCGGCGCCCCTGCACAAGGAGCGGACTGTTCCGAACAATAACGGGTGGGAGAGCCGATGACTACAGCTGATCCGATAACAGTTTTGCCATCCGATAGCGGTAGGCCGCTATCGGATGGCAAAAGAGCTAACGGGAGGCGCGAACGGTATCGCGGAAAGGCGAACCTAGACCGCGAACCCGCCCACCAGCGCCCACACCACAAGGGTGAGAAGGAAGCCGGCAACGCCCAGGATGGTAGTCAGTACAGTCCAGGTCCGAAGGCCATCCGCCACAGAGAGGCCCAGGAAGCGGGTAACAATCCAGAAGCCGGAGTCATTCACGTGGCTCAAACCGAACGCGCCGAAACCGATCGCGATCAGGATGAGCGCCGTCTGCACGGGGGAGTAGCCGCCGGCCGCGACGGCTGCACTGAGAAGTCCCGCCGTCGTAATGATGGCGACGGTTGCCGAACCCTGCGACGCACGCAGAACTGCGGCCAGGATGAACGCCATGACAATGATGGGCAGACCAACGGCAGCGAGACCCTCAGCCAGCGCCGTTCCGATACCGGAAACCGTCAGTACCTTGCCGAAGACGCCGCCGGCGCCGGTCACGAGGATGACGATCGCGGTGGGAGCCAGCGCTGAATCCATGACCTCGCCGGTGTGCTGGGAGGACCAGCCGCGGCGGATGCCCAGGAAGTAGTAGGTCAGGCCCAGAGCCGTCAGCAGCGCGATCAGCGGTGAGCCGATGAACCCGGCGAGGTCCCGGCCGAAGGTATCTTCGGGCAGGAGGATGGCGCCGACTGTCCCGACCATGATCATCAGGATGGGAAGCACGATCAGGGAGATGATCATCGCAGGGCTCGGCGCGGTGCGGACCTGCGTGGCAACTCCACCGGTGCCGCCGGCGGCTGCGTCGCGCTCGACGTCGGACTCGCCGGTGCCGAAAAGCTTGAACTGGGCGGCGGTGGCGGGGAGCATCTCGTACTCGCGGCGGTTCAGCCTCTGCGCAACGAAGTAGCCCAGTACGCCGACGGGGATGCAGAGCAGCAGGCCCAGGACAGTGGTCCAGCCGATATCCGCGCCGAGGATTCCGGCTCCTCCCACAACACCGGGGTGCGGCGGAACCACCACGTGGATGGCGAGCATGATGGCGCCAACCGGCAGGCCGAACTTGACCGGGTTCACGCCGGCCGCCTTGGCGAAACCGTAGATGATCGGCACAAGGATGATGAAGCCGACATCGAAGAACACGGGAATGGCCAGCAGGAACGCCGCGGACGTCAGTGCTGCAACCACGCGGCGCGGGCCGAGCACCGAGGTGAACTTCCCCGCCAGCGCCTGGGCGCCGCCGGAGATTTCGATCATCTTGCCGAGCATGGCGCCGAGGCCCACGAGGATCGCGACGTTGCCGAGCGTCCCGCCCATACCGTCAGTGACAGTGCTGACGATGTCGCCGAGCGGAATGCCCGCGACCAGCGCCACAAGCACGCTCACCACCAGCAGCGCGAGGAACGCCGGAATCTTGAACTTGATAACTCCCACGAGCAGCAGGGCAACGCCCGCTACTGCAATGGCGAGGAGAGCGAGAGGGCTCATAAGGGTGTCTCCTATGACAACAGGAGCCTCGCAGTGAGGCTGCTAATAAAAACGACGACGGCGGGAGCCGCCTGAGAGCGAACGGTGCGCTCAGTGATGGTGTAGTGAGCGACGACGTCAGGCGCTGCGCTTCGTCGGCGCAACAACCCGGATGACAGCGGAATCATCCGCAGCGGCGAGGCCCTGGGCCTGACCGAGAAGGTAGAGCTGTTCAGCCGCGGCAGCGACCGGCGTTGCCAGCCCGGCGCCGCGCGTGGCCTTGCCGACAATCCCCATGTCCTTGACGAAGATGTCGAGCCGGCTCAGTACTTCGGCGCCGTCCTCGCTGTAGGCCTCGAGGATCCGCGGGCCGCGGTTGGAGAGCATGAAGGATCCGGCGGCTCCAGCCTCGAGGGCGGCCAAGGTTTTCTGCTGGTCGAGGCCAAGTGCGTCGGCCAGCGCCATCGCCTCAGCGGCAGCGGCAATGTGAACGCCGCACAGCAGCTGGTTCACCGTCTTCAGCGCCTGGCCGTCGCCCGGCTTGTCGCCGACAATGCTCAGCGTTGACGCCAGCAGCTCCAACACCGGGCGGGCCGCTTCAACAGCCGAAGGGTCAGCACCCACGACGATGAGCAGGTCCCCCTCTCCGGCCCGCTTCGGTCCGCCGGACAGCGGCGCGTCAACGAGGGCAACGCCGAATTCCGCGAGACGCGAGACAGTGCCGGCAATCGCCTCGGTGCCGACGGTGCTGGTAAGGATGACGACGGCGCCCGGCTTCAGCGCTGCGGCGACACCGTTTTCGCCGAACAGGACCTCGGTGAGCTGCTCGCCGTTACGGACGGCGAGCAGGAGGGCGTCGGCGCCGTGCGTCGCGTCCCGCCCGGAAGCGAAGGTGCGCACACCGGCGTCGTTCGCCAGCTTGAGCCGCTCCTCGGCGATGTCGAAGCCGTGCACGGTCAGCTGTGTTGCGAGTCGGGTTGCCATCGGCAGCCCCATCGCGCCGAGGCCGAGGACGGTGACCTGGTAATCAGTGGTGCTCATCTGTATCTCCATTGGTACGTGCTGGGTTGAACTGTGCAGTGGGAAAGCCGTCAGAAGGTGACGCTGAGGGTGCGCGTCACGTCTGCAAGGGAGCGGTCGTCGCCGACGTTCCCCGCGAAGACGATGTAGGGGATGCCCTTGGCGGGGCCGTCAACGGGCGCCCAGAGGCTCACGATTCCGGGCAGCATGGGACCGCGCACAATCGCGTGGCGGATCTCGAGGCCGTGGGCTGCAACATCGGATGAGGTGATGCCGCCCTTCGCAATGACGAAGCGGGGAGGGAACGCCTTCAACGTCCGGTTGACGACGTCGACGACGGCGGCAGAAACGGTGCGCGCAATGCGAAGGCTCTCGGCCGGATCATCGGCCCGCACCAGGAGGCGGCTGGTGTGCATAATGACGTCCGCGCCGTTGAGGGCGGTGCTGACGGTGTCCACGACCTCGTCGAGGTAGCGGTCCGCATCCGCGGTGAACAGGCGCTCGACATCGATCTCCACGATGCGGGCTGCGCTGTGCTCGGTGGTCAATACGTTCAACTGCCGTGTGGTCACGCCCACGTGGGAGCCGACAACAATAAGGCCGCCCGCAGTGCTCGGGCTGCTACCGGCGAACGCTTCGTCACTGGTGAGCGGCTCGCGGACATCCTGCCCGATGCGGGCACGCATGAACGGCGGGCCCACCCGGTACAGCAGGCGCTTGCCGCGCCGTTCAGCTTCGGCGAGGCCGAGCGAGAGCGCGCGGAGATCGTTCTCGGTGACGATGTCCGCGACGATCGGAGTGGAGCCGGTAGCGCCGTCGAGCGCGTCAGCGATGGTTATCGCCGAGAGCTCCGGATCGCTGGTTTCGCTGCCCGCGCGAATGATGTTCAGGTCGAGAACGATCACGTCACCGGCGGAGAACCGCCCGCCGGACTTCTCCTCCACATACTTCGGTAGCGCGGAGTTCGCGAAACCGAAGGTGGCATCCTTCGCAAATTCGGTCTCAGCGACTGGAATAAGTTCGTCCTCGCTTCCGCGCGTGTAGTGCACTCCGCCGATGGTGATGCGGCCGGCGTCGGGAAAGGCGGGGATGATGACGACGCCGTCGGTAGCTTCACCGGACATCTCGGCCACAGCGGCGGCAATAACGTCCGGCTCCAGCGGGTAGTGCCCACGGAGGGTGGAGTCGCTGCGGCTGACGAAACTCACGCGGAGGTCGGATTCTGACTGGGCAGCGGCGTCGAGCGCGTTGCGGACCACTTCCTCATTGCGGGCGGCGGCTTCCGCGGGATCAAGGCTTCGGGTGTTGGTCAGCACGTACACCGCGGGCTTTCCCTCGCCGAACGCCCAGGTGAAATCCTCGGTCTCCCAGCGGGTGAGGACCGGCAGATCCGAGACCGACTGCGTGCCGGTGGGGTCGTCGTCGAGCACTACGAAGATGCGGTTCTCAAGCGTTTGCGCCACCGCGTCGGCGGATACGGCGAGTTCGGCCGGGTAACCGGCGAGGAGGTTTGTCTCAGTGGTCACTGTGCACTCCGTTGTGTATAGCTGGCTTCAATTCGAATGTAAGATGTCAGACATCTTGCATGTCGATAAGTGTGACATAGGCCATGCAGACGCGCAAGTACACTGGGCTGACCACTGGAAGAGGGGGAGCATGGCACGCAAATCGCTGGTCGATGAAGTCGCTGATGAGCTGCTCGACCGCATTGTTGCCGGTGAATTCCCGCCTGGATCCGGTGTTCCGGGCGAGCTCGAACTGAGCGCGCGGCACGAGGTCAGCCGCATGACCGTCCGCGAAGCGATGAAGACTCTCGTGGCACGCCGGATTCTCCGCGTGGAGCGTGGGCGGGGGACGTTCGTGAACCCGCTGAACCAGTGGTCGTCCCTTGAAGCCGTGCTGCGTGCCGCGTCCGAGGGCCAGGAGGATGCTGCGGTGGCCGTGCAGCTAATCGAATTGCGGCGCATGCTCGAAACCGGCGCCGCTGAACTCGCCGCGAGCCGCATCACCGCCGAGGAACTCACCGAGATGGACGGGCAGCTGGCGCAGATGCGCGCCGCCCATGAAGAGAACGACGTCGACCGCTTCGTCGCTGCCGATCTCGCCTTCCATGATCTGATCCTGCATGCGTCCGGAAACGTGTTTGTTGCGGTGCTGTTTGAGCCGCTGACCCGGATCCTTGCCTCCCGGCGCGCGCAGACCTCGAAGGTGGTCCAGATTCAGATCAACGCCATTGCCGAGCACGCCAACATCATGGACGCCATGCGCTCGCATGACACCGAACGCGCCCGGCTGGCCATGGATCGGCACATGGAGCAGACGCTCAATGATCTGTTGGCGTACGTCCTGGAACCCTGACATTGTTGCTCGGTGCGCGGAATGCGCTTACCGTCGAAACCATGCCCGCCCTGAAGATCTCCCACGTTGGCTGGGACGCTCCCGAAACCCGCCCACGGATGGCCAACGACGTCGACGCCCGCCCCGGCTTAGCGCTCACCAACCGCAGCATTCTCCGGAACGGTGAACCGTGGATTCCCGTCACCGGCGAGATGCATTACAGCCGCCAGCCGCGCGAACGCTGGGCCGATGCGCTGCGGCTGATGAAGGCGGGCGGCATCAACGTCGTCGCCACCTACATCTTCTGGATTCATCACCAGCCGGAGGAACACGGCACTCCAAGCTTCGAGGGCAACCTCGACCTCGCGGCGTTCGTGCAGCTGTGTGAGGAGATTGGGCTCGAGGTCATCCTTCGCCTCGGCCCGTGGTGCCATGGCGAGGTCCGCAACGGCGGTCATCCGGACTGGGTAGTCAACGCGGACTACACCGAACGCACCAACGATCCCCGCTACCTCGACGCCGTCAGAACCTGGTTCGGGCAGATCGGCCGTGAGGTGGCCGGCCTCTGTGGCAGCGGTGGCCCGGTGATTGGCATCCAGCTCGAGAACGAGATCTACGACCAGCCGGACCACATTCTCGCCCTCAAGGACCTTGCCCGGGAGAGCGGGCTTTACGCGCCGCTGTGGACCGCAACGGCTTGGGGCAGCGCGGACATCCCGGTGGGCGAGGTGTTCCCGCTCTACGGCGGCTACTCAGACGGCTTCTGGGTGGATATGGATCAGGGCTGGGATGAGAGCTTCCAGGCCCACTTCACCTTCTCCCACCAGTGGGATGACCCCGGAATCGGCAAGGACCTCGCGGGTGCCGCCTGGACCGGCGTCGTCGGCGCCAAGCATCCCGACTTCCCGGCCGCCACCTGCGAACTCGGCGGCGGAATGGCGAAGGCCTACCACCGGCGTCCGGCGCCGACCGCACGGGATATTGCCGCCGTCGCGCTCTGCAAGATCGGCAGCGGGTCCACCTGGCAGGGCTACTACATGTATGTTGGCGGGACCAATCCGCGCAAGGGCCTGCAGGAGTCCCACGCCACCGGCTACCCGAACGACCTGCCTGAACTGAACTACGACTTCGGCGCACCCATCGGCGCCCACCTCCAGATTCGGGAGAGCTTCCACCGGCTGCGGAACCAGCACTCCTTCCTGGATGCTTTCGGCTCCCGTCTCGCGGCAATGAATGCGACCATCCCGGAAACCGACGACGACGACGGCGGCCTGCGCTGGTCACTGCGCAGCGACGGTGGGAGCGGCTTTGTATTTATCAACAACCACCGGCCGCATGAGCCGCTGCCCGCCCGGACCGGCATGCAGTTCGAGATCGGATTGGATGACCAGAGTGTCCTGTTCCCGCACCGGACGGTCGATCTCCCGGCCGGGGAGTTCCTTTCCTGGCCGGTGCAGCTGGAGGTAGGTGGCGTCGTCGTCCGGTGGGCCACGCTCAATGTCCTGACCGTGCTTGAAGCCGAGGGGGAGCCGCCGGTTTTGGTGCTCGCCGCGAACGACGGCGTCGATGCCCACCTGGCCGTGCCGGCCGCGTACGCGGTTGAGGGCCATTCCAGTGTGCCGGTGGGTGTGGAGCGGGTGCTCGAAGACCTTCGCCCCGGCTTCTTCACGCTGACCAGTGAGAGGGGTGGGCGGTTGCGCGTGCTGGTTCTTTCGGCGTCCCAGGCGCTGGAAGCGTGGACGCCTACTGTCAGCGGCCGTCGTCGTCTGGTGCTTTCGTCTGCCCCTGTGGTGGAGCGGGATGGCGGACTTGCGGTGTACGCGCACCAACCCGGCACCGCGGCAGTATTCCCTCCCATGGGAGAAGCGGACGACGACGGTTTCTCGCGCCACCCGTTCACCGTATCGTCCGAGGCGCACGAAGTGAGGATCGCACGGACAGCTCCCGCTTCCGCACCGCCGGCACGGCCCGTCACCGTACCGGGGCGCGCCTCCGCGCCGTCCCCCGATGACTTCGCTGCGCATGCCGCCCGCTACACCATCAGCGTTAGCGGTCAGGCGAAGGCGGGGGAACGCTCCCTGCTGCGCCTTGAGCTGGTGGGTGACACGGGTTCGTCGTTGTTTGAAGGCCGTGAGGAGGACGTGTTCTGGGACGGTTCGGTGTCTGACATCGACATCACGCCGGCGGCGGACACCGACAGGCGGGCGGTCGAGGTGGCGGTGTTTCCACTCGCTGCCGATACTCCCGTGTGGCTGCCGGCGGACGCTGACCGGATCAGGGCATCGCTAGTGGAGCCGGTGGCGCAGATCACGAGTGCATGTGTCCTTACCTTCGAAGCAACGCAGCTATCCGGATTCGCTTAGCTTCTGCTTTTTGAAGTGCGCGATATCGAACATAAGCGTCCAATCATGAAATGTTCCGTATATTGAACATTTACACCCGTTCAGGTTATGATCGATATATGGAACATCCGGATACCACGCCGTTCTTCCGTGCGGTAGATGCAGCATCGTTGGGACGCTCTATCAGCGAAGCTCGCAAGGAAGCTGGTATGACTCAGCGGGAGTTGGCTGCTCGCCTGGGCGTCGGTCGGGGCACTGTCGTTCGACTTGAAAATGGCGAGGCGGTGTCTGTTGTCGTGGCAATGCATGCGATACGAATCATCGGACGGGATGTAGCACTGGTGCCGCGATTTTCGAGGCTGCAGGTCAAGAAGTGAGCCGCCGCAGCGCGCTGGAGGTTTACCTGTATGGCCGCCATATCGGGGTGCTTTCGGGCACATCGCTGAAGCTTGCTTTCCAGTACGATGCCGATGTTGTCGCCGAATATGGCGTCGGAGCCACATTGCTGTCCCTTGCGCTGCCCGTTTCCCGCAGGAAGCTCGTAGGCCCGGCCGTCTATAACTACTTCGATGGCCTACTTCCTGAGGGCCAAGTGCGATCCCAGTTGGCCAAAGAGAACGGGGTCTCGACCCCCGATGCTCTCGGATTACTGCGTGTCCTGGGTGCAGACTGCGCCGGCGCAGTGCAGGCATTGCCGGCTGGTGTCGAACCGCAGCAGGCAGGTTTAGGCCGGTCGATCACAGCGGATGAAATTGTGAGTCTGATCGAGGCGCTTCCAACGTGGGACTTGCCAAGAAACTTCATGATAACCGCGTCGCTCGGCGGTGTGCAGTCGAAGGTGCTTCTGAGCTGGATCGACGGCAGCTGGGCGTGGCCGGGCGGCGGCACAATCTCAACCCACATCATCAAGCCGGAGCCGCTGGATTCCCCTGTGCCTCACCTTCTTGCCTCCGAGGACTGGGCGCTCAAAGTTGCAGCTGCCGCAGATCTGCCCGCCGCGCAGTCGCATCTGGAAACGTTCGGTTCCCGCGGCGCCATCGTCGTGAAGCGATACGACCGGACACCCACAGGCGACCGGATACACCAAGAAGATTTTACCCAGGCGCTCGGACTCTCCAGCAACGCAAAATACGAAGGAACCACAGCACCGCCGTCGCGATTGATGACGCTCACTTCCCTGGCTGCGCCACACGCACGCAATGAGGAGGCGTTCCTCCGCCAACTGCTGAGTGCCGTCACCTTCAATGCGCTCATAGGCAATGGCGATGCCCATTCGAAGAACTACGGCGTGCTCATTTTGGATGGCGGTGAAGTCCAGCTGGCACCCCTGTATGACGCTGCGCCGACACTCCTGCTGCACGCCCATTCGGTCAACGCCGGCCACGCCCTCGGCGGCCAGATCAAGCTGCCCTACCTGACGCTCGAGCACATCGTGCGTGAAGGTGTTGCCTGGGGACTCGGTGCCGCCGATGCCAGATTGACTGTCGCGACAACTGTGGAATCCACTGCAGATGCAGCGGCAGCGACGCCGTCAATCCCTGAGATTGATTTCCTCCGCCACATCGTGCCGGCCCGCGCCAAGGATCTGCTCGACGGACGTACCGCCCGCCGCGCGTAAGGATTCGCGAGGCAACAGCCGTGCCTTCAATTCCGTTGTGATGCACGCCTGAGGCGCCCGAAGAGACTTGATAGAGCGCTCTATTGACATGTGACCCAGGTCATCTGTAGATTGACTGAACCGCCGATGGAGCGCTCCATCAAATTTTCGCATCACTCTCCGCGCAGGCTGATCCCGTCCGTTTCCAGAAGGCCAGCCAGTGGAATTCAGCACGCCCTTTCCCCATCGAAGCACGCACACAAAGGAGTGACCGTGAGCCTTTCACGACGCACCAAAATGATCACCGCCCTCACCGGCACTATGACCCTGGCATTCGTTGCCACGGGCTGCGGCAGCAGCAGCGATGAACCGGCCAGCGCCGAGAACCCCATCGAGTTGTCCATCACCACCTTCGGCAACTTCGGCTACGACGATCTGTATGCCGAATACGAAGAAGCCAACCCCGGCGTAACCATCGAGGCCAACAACATCGACGGCAGCGCCAACGCCCGCGTCGATGCGTTCACCAAACTCGCAGCCGGATCCGGTCTGAGCGACGTCGTCGCCGTCGAGGAGGGCTGGCTCGGCCAGATCATGGAGGTGTCTGACCAGTTCGTAGACCTCAATGAGCACAGTGCCCAGGACATCAAGGACAATTGGGTGGACTGGAAGTTCGAGCAGGGCACCGATCCCAACGGCCGCGTCATCGGCTACGGCACCGACATCGGGCCGCAGGCACTGTGCTTCAACCAGGACCTCTTCGAGGCAGCAGGTTTCCCCACGGACCGCGAAGAAGTTGCTGAACTCTTCGGCGGCGACGACGCCACCTGGGAGACCTACTTCGACCTGGGCCGGCAGTACAACGAGGCCACCGGCAAAGCCTGGTATGACCAGTCCGCGTTCGTGTGGAACTCCATGGTAAACCAGATGGAGGAGGGCTACTACACGGCCGATGGCGCGCTGAATGTCGAGGGCAACGAGGCCATGCGCGCCAAGTTCGATCTCCTTGCAGCCGGCACAGCCGACGGACTGTCCGCCAACCAGAAGCAGTTCGACTGGGGCAAGGGTAAAGCTTTCGTTGATGGCTCCTTCGCCGTCCATGTGTGCCCCGCCTGGATGCTCGGCACCATCCAGGAGCAGCTTGAATCCGCAGGCGGTGGACCCGAGACCGGTTGGGACGTAGCTGACGTGTTCCCGGGCGGCGCTTCCAACTGGGGTGGAGCTTTCCTCTCCGTTCCTGAAAGCTCGGAACACCCGGCAGAGGCAGCCAAGCTGGCAGCATGGCTGACCGCCCCGGAGCAGCAGGTCAAGCAGTCCGCCGCAGCGAACAACTTCCCCAGCACCATCGAGGCACAGCAGCAGATTGTGGAAGACGCCGTACCCAATGAGCTCTTCAATGACGCTCCCTACGGTGCCATCTTCGCCTCACGGGCCGAGGGCGTCGTCGCGCAGTTCAAGGGTCCGAAGGACTCGGTGATTCAGGAGAACGTCTTCGCGCCGGCACTGAAGATCCTCGATACAGGCTCCGGTACGGCTGACGAAGCCTGGAACGAAGCCGTAAAGCTCCTCAACGAGCTCGTCGTCAACAACTAGCACACCAGCCGGAGGGCCTCCGGGATCACCGACGCCTCCGGAGTACCGGAGGCCCCCTCATGGACTGGAATCGTCATGACCACGACACTGAATCGACCGGCATCCGGGACTCCCGCTGCCAGCAAGACCGCACCGACCTTCCGCCAGCGCCTGAATGTTTTCGATGTGAAGGCGTCGCCGTACCTCTATATCGCCCCGTTCTTTCTCCTGTTCGGGCTCGTGGGGCTGTTCCCCCTCGGCTACACCTTTGTTGTCTCCCTCTTCGACTGGCATCTGTTGAAGGGTCAGGGCGAGTTTGTGGGACTGCAGAACTTCGTCGAGGTACTGCAGGACAGGTTCTTCTGGAACTCACTGTTCAACACCGTGAGCATCTTCCTGCTCTCCACCATCCCGCAACTGGTGGTCGCAACCGCCATTGCGGCCGTCCTGGACCAGAATCTGCGGACCAAGACGTTCTGGCGCATGAGCATCCTGCTCCCCTACATCGTTACTCCGGTAGCGGTTGCCATGATCTTCGCGAACATGTTTGGCGAGCAGTACGGGCTCATCAACAACATCCTGGCCAGCATGGGCATCGACCGGATCATGTGGATGAACGAGACCCTGCCCAGCCACATCGCCATTGCCACCATGGTGAACTGGCGCTGGACCGGCTACAACGCCCTGATTCTCCTCGCAGCCATGCAGGCCGTGCCGCGGGACATCTATGAATCCGCCGCCATTGACGGCGCCGGGCCGTTCCGCCGCTTCTTCAGCATCACCCTGCCAAGCATCCGCCCCACCATGATCTTCGTGGTCATCACCGCAACCATCGGTGGCCTGCAGATCTTCACCGAACCCAAGCTCTACGATCCCAGGAGCGCCGGTGGAACCGCACGTCAGTTCCAGACCACCGTCCTCTACCTGTGGGAAATGGCGTTCCAGCGCCAGAACTTCGGCAAGGCTGCGACCATCGCGTGGCTCCTGTTCCTCATCATCGTCCTGTTCGGCATCGTGAACTGGCTGATCTCGCGCCGCATTGCAACCACGGGGGACGAACGCGGATCTCGCCGCGGGGCACTCAGCGGGCGCAGGAAGAAGTCTTCGGCTCCCGCCGTCGTACTGCCTGCCGTCGGAACACAGCCGCCGGCACCGTCGGGGGAATCAGCGGCTGGAAACCCAGCCAGCACAGACGACGCGACCACAAGGAGTGGAAAATGACCGTCATCGACAGGACGCAGACCACCGATCGCAAGAAAGGTACGCGCCCGCCGGCTCTGCGGAGAAAGCCGCTCGGCAATGGGTACCGTCCCGGGTTCCTGACCTACGGACTGCTGTTTGCCTTCTTCCTCGCCTCGGCGTACCCGCTGTGGTGGTCAGTCATCATCGGCAGCCGGTCCAATTCGGCACTCGCAGGAACCTGGCCGCCGCTCCTGCCCGGCGGCAACTTCTGGAGCAACGCCGGCGAAGTCTTCGACACCATCCCGTTCTGGCTGGCACTGGGCAACAGCGTCCTGATCTCGGGAATCATCACCGTTTCGGTGGTGTCCTTCTCGACCCTTGCCGGCTACTCCTTCGCAAAGCTTCGCTTCAAGGGCAGAAACGGGCTGATGGTCGCGGTGATCGCCACCATGGCGATCCCCACCCAGCTGGGCATCATCCCTCTGTTCATGATGATGCGGACCCTGGGCTGGACCGGCGAGATCGGCGCCGTCGTCATCCCCACGCTGGTGACGGCGTTCGGTGTGTTCTTCATGCGTCAGTACCTTGTGGACGTCATTCCCGATGAGCTGATCGAATCCGCCCGCATGGACGGTGCGTCCATGATTTCCACGTTCTGGCACGTGGCGCTTCCCGCTGCGCGGCCGGCCATGGCGATTCTTGGGCTCTTCACCTTCATGACCGCCTGGACGGATTTCCTCTGGCCATTGCTGGTGCTCGACGCCGGCAACCCCACCCTGCAGACGGCGCTGAGCCAACTGCAGGCCGCCCGGTACGTCGATTACTCGATCGTGCTTACCGGCGCGGTTCTCGCAACACTTCCCCTGCTGGTGCTCTTCGTCATCGCAGGCCGACAACTCATTTCAGGAATCATGCAAGGAGCAGTGAAAGGCTAATGCCACTCGACGCAACCCGCCCCCTACCCATCAGCGGTGAACCCGTGTCAGGAAGCGCGACCAGAACCTGGCCGGAGGGGTTCCTCTGGGGATCAGCCACTGCAGCAGCGCAGGTTGAAGGAGCAAGCCACCAGGGCGGCAAGGAAGATTCCGTCTGGGACGCCTTCGCCCGTGTGCCCGGGGCTATTGCCCACGGCGACACTTTGAAGGACGCGGTCCAGCACTATGACCGCATGCCCGAAGACGTCCGCATCATGAAGGAGCTCGGGCTGGGCTCCTACCGGTTCTCCACCAGCTGGGCGCGCGTCCGGCCGGGGGACCGCGGGCCAAACCTGGAAGGCCTGGACTTCTACTCCCGGTTGGTGGATGAACTGCTCGACGCCGGGATCCTCCCCTGGCTGACCCTCTACCACTGGGACCTGCCGCAGGCCCTCGAGGAGAAGGGCGGCTGGGCCAACCGGGACACTGCGTACCGCTTTGTGGACTACGCGAATGACGTCTATTCGGCGCTGGGCGACCGGGTGCAGCACTGGACGACCTTCAACGAACCCTTCTGCTCCTCCCTGCTTGGGTACGCTGCCGGAGTGCATGCGCCGGGCCGGCAGGAACCGAGAGCTGCCGTTGCCGCTATTCACCACCAGCACCTCGCGCACGGCCTCGCCGTCAACACTCTGCGCTCTCGGGGGGCCGAGCAGATCGGCATCACGCTGAACCTGAGCAATTCAATTCCGAAGGACCCGGCGGACCCCATCGATCTCGATGCCGCGCGCCGGTTCGACTCCCTGCAGAACCGGATCTTCCTCGACCCGATCCTGCGCGGGGTGTACCCCGAAGACACCCTCGCGGACCTCGAGCAGTTCGGCATCCGGGACGTCATCCAGTTCGGTGACCTGGAAATCATCGGCACTCCGATCGACTTCCTCGGGGTCAACCACTACCACGATGACCTCATCAGCGGTCACCCGACCGAGGGCGGCGACGGCCACTCCGGCGGCACCACCCGCAAGACGTCCTCATGCTGGATCGGCTCTGAGGACATCGCCTTCCCCAGCCGCGGCCTGCCGCGCACGGCGATGAACTGGGAAGTGAACCCGGACGGGCTCCGGAAACTGCTGGTCCGCCTCGGCGAGGAGTACCCAACCCTCCCACCGCTGTACGTGACGGAGAACGGTGCAGCCTACGACGACGTCGTGAGCAGCGACGGCGCGGTGCATGATACCGAGCGAACCGCGTTCGTACTCGACCACATTGCCGCCGTCGGTGAGGCAATCGATGCCGGCGCGGACGTCCGCGGCTACTTCGTCTGGTCCCTGCTCGACAACTTCGAATGGTCGTGGGGCTATGGCAAGCGCTTCGGGATTGTCCGGGTGGATTACAACTCCTTTGAACGGACCATCAAGGACAGCGGCCATGCCTACCGGCAGCTGATCAGCTCCGCGAGGGCCAATGGGGAGGTGGAACAGTCGAGGGTGCAGGTGCTCACGCCGTCAGGAGCCTGAGCCAACCTAGACTGGACCCACAGGTTCCAGCACCATGCACGGAGATGATTGTGAAGACAGACGCAAGCCGGTCGCGGCCCGCGCCGACCCTCGAAATGGTGGCCGCGCTGGCTGGCGTCTCACGATCAACGGTGTCCCGGGTGGTCAACGATGCACCGAACGTTGACCCGGACATTGTGAAGTCCGTCCAGAGCGCCATCTCCACACTGAACTACATTCCCAACCGCGCTGCCCGTTCGCTTGCGAGCAGGCGAACCAACTCGGTTGCAGTGGTGGTTCCGGAGTCCACCTCGAAAGTGTTTGCCGACCCGTTCTTCGCCACCCTGGTGGAAAGCATCGCGCAAACGCTGGTGGAGACGAAGTACACGCTGAACCTGATCGTCTCGTCTGAAGCAAGGCCTGAAAAGACCAGAAGCTACCTGTTGGGCGGGAACGTTGACGGTGCGCTGGTGGTCTCCCACCACAGCGGGGACCACTCCTGGACGAGAATCAGCGATTCGCTCCCCGTGGTCTTCGCGGGACGTCCTTTCCGGGGTGAGGGTGACAGCTACTACGTCGAGGTGAACAACCAGGCCGCTGCGGCACGCGCCGCACAACACCTGGTTGACGCCGGACGCACCTCCATCGCCACCATCGCCGGTCCGCAGGACATGTACCCGGGGATCGACCGGCTGCGCGGCTGGGAGACTGCCCTGCGATCAGCTCGGCTGGACACCTCGCTGGTGGAAGTCGGCGACTTCACGCAGGCTTCCGGCAGGGAGGCGATGCGGCGGCTCCTGGACCGCGGGCAACGGATCGACGGGCTCTTTGCGGCCAACGACCAGATGGCGGCCGGTGCCTGCTCGGTGCTCACCGACCGGAACATCCGCATCCCGGCGGACATCGCCGTCGTCGGCTTCGATGATGACTCCTTTGCCACCTCCGTAACGCCCGCCCTGACTACCATTCACCACCCCATCGTCGAAATGGGACACCGGATGGCCGAGATCCTCCTCGCACTGATCGAGGGGGAGCCGGCGGACCGCGTGAACCTGCTGCCCACCTCGCTGGTGGTCAGGGACTCCGCCTAACCTTCCAAGGAAACCCATGCGCCAACACATCCTGCCCGTTCCGCCCTGCGCTGAGCCCGGAGCTGACCCGCTGAAAGCCACCGGGAAGAACCTGCGCTGGGGCGTCGTGGCCCCGGGAACCATAGCCCGACGGGTTACTGCAGACCTGGCGCTACTGGAAGACTCAGTGCTGCACGCGGTGAGCTCCCGCAGTGAAGCGAATGCTACCGGCTTCGCCGCCGACTTCGGCTTCGCAACCAGCTACTTCGACACGAAGGGCGTGAGCGGTTACCAGCAGTTGTTCAATGACCCGGATGTGGACGTGGTCTACGTTGCCACGCCGCATAGCCAGCACCGCGAGGTGGCGGAAGCGGCCCTGGCCGCAGGCAAGCACGTCCTGTGCGAGAAGCCTTTCACCGTCAACGCTGCGGAAGCCCGGGCGCTCGCCGAAGTTGCTGCGGCCAACGGCGTGTTCCTGATGGAAGCGGTCTGGACGCGTTTCCTGCCGAGCATCAACCGGGCGTGGGACATCATTGCCTCCGGGGAGTTGGGCGAGGTTCAGTGGGTACAGGCGGACCTGGGTTTCGTGTCCGCTTATGACCGTAACTCACGCCTGTGGGATCCGGCTGCCGGCGGCGGCGCGCTGTTGGATCTCGCGGTCTACCCGCTGACGTGGGCGCTCGGAGCGCTGGGGGTTCCTACCGGCGTCGCGGCGCAAGCAACACTCACTGACGACGGCGTGGACATGCGCAACGCCCTGACGCTTGCCTATGCGAACGGGGCGAACGCCCAACTGATCACCTCGATCGTTGCCGCCTGTCCCGGCACCGCTACGGTGAGCGGAAACGCAGGCTGGCTGACTGCCTCCACCCCACAGTGCAATCCTTCCGACCTCACCATTACGACGACGGACGGACGATCCCGCGTCGAATCCTTCGGCCAGGTGGGAAGCAACTATGTGTACCAGCTGCGCGAAGTCACCCGGTGCATCCAGGACGGACTGACCGAAAGCCCCACCATGCCGTGGGCTGACTCGGTTGCCACGATGGAGCTTCTCGACGACGTGCGCGGGCAGGTCGGCATCCGGTACGGGAGCGACCAGATCACGGTGTAGCCGGGCGCCGCTACGAGAGCTCAACCTCAAAGGTGAGAGCCTCGCCAAGCTGAGGTAATGTTACCGATCGATGTTAGAGCCGCGTGCGTGCCACCGGTAAGTGTCGGGCTACCAGCGTCCTGCCCCCGCGCTCAAGACGTCTCCTCGTTGTGCCAGTCAGGGACCCGGAGTGATGAGCCGACGTGCGGTTTCCCGGAGGAACCCTCGAGAGCTGACCGTGCGCGGGCCAATGCGTCCGCCTCCGCACCGGCCACTTCGAGCGCCAGAAGGCCCGCTCCCACGATCGGGGGAGCGGTCACCAAGTGCAGGTGGGTGCGGGGTGCCTGCTCCTCCAGACCTGACCCGATCCTGGTGAGGAGCCGGCTGTCATTCGCAGCAAGGACCCCTCCGCCCAGAACGACCGGCACCGGAGCGTCCAGCAGATCGAGACGCCGAAGCGCAGTGACCGCCAGGACAACAATCTCATCGGCTTGGCGGTCAACCACTGATGCGGCGACGTCATCGCCGGTTGTCGAGGCTGTGAACAGAAGTGGAGTGAGGTCAGCAACCGAACGTGCGGGGATTCGCCCGAGGTGGATGGCTTCGATGACTTCGCGCACGGACGGCAGGTTGTAGGCCGCCGGAACCAGTTCGGCCAGGGACGTTCGTGGCCCCCTGCCGTCTTCTGCCCTGGCCGCGTGCCACAGTGCAGCCGCGCCGAGGTCCCCTCCGCCGCCCCAATCTCCGGACAGCAGACCAAGGGCGGGAAACCGTGCCGTCCGGCCGTCAGCTCTCACTCCCACTGCGTTGATTCCGGTCCCACAGACAACCGCGACGGCGTCCGGGCTGTCGGTTCCGGACCTGAGGAGGGCAAAGAGGTCATTGTCGACGAACGCTCGTCTACCGCCTGCTCCTCCCGCCCAGTCATCTTGGGCGATGGCCGAGGAGAATTCCTCAATCTCGACCGGGAGGTCCATACCGGCGAGATAGACGCTTGTCTGCAGCAGCGGTCGGTTCCCGATAACCGCCATCGCCTCGGCAGCAAGCGCCCGGACCACCGCGACAGATGCGTCGAGGCCCACCGTCTGGGGATTCGCGCCACCGCCACGCGCGTGAAAGACCACCTCGCCCTCAACCGAGAGCACTGCAAGGTCCGTCTTCGAACCGCCGCCGTCAACCGCTATAACAACAGGGCAGCCGGGCTGATTCAACGGGCCCACGCCAGGTGCTCACGGTTGGCGGCAAGCAGTGCATCGGTGAGCTTCTCCGCCTTGTCGAACTGGCCAACCAGCGGATGGGCGAGCATCGCCTTGAGCACCCGCTCCCTACCGCCGTGCAGTGCGGCGTCGAGGGCCAGCCGCTCGTAGGACGCCACGTGGCTGATCAACCCGGCTATCTCCTCCGGCAGCGTGCCGATCGGAGTCACAGTCATCCCACCGGACTGAATGACGGCAGGGACCTCGATCACGTGATCGTCCGGCAGGAAAGGCAGCGTGCCGTCATTGCGGATATTGACAACCTGAACATCGCCCCGCCCCGAGATCAGCGACGACATGAGGTCAACCGCTGCTTCGGAATAGAAGGCGCCGCCCCTCAGGGACAGTTCCTCCGGTTTGATGTCCAGCGCCGGGTCCGCGTACTTTCTCAGCAGCGCATCTTCAACCTCCATGACAGCCTGCGCCCGGGACGGCTGGCTCAGCTGGTCCCGGAGCACCTCGTCGTGGACGTAGAAGTACCGCAAGTAGTAGGACGGCACAGCCTGCTGCAGAGACAACAAGGCGGGTGGTAGCTGCACCTCCCGCGCCACTTCCTCGAGATGTTCTCCGAGGATTCGCGGGAGGACGTTCACGGAGCCGCCATCCGTTTTCAGGTTGACGCCCAGTTCCCAGGTGAGGTGATTGAGGCCCACATGATGTAGGGAAATCTTGCTGAAATCAGCGTCGAGGAGCGCTGCGAACCGACGCTGGAAACCGATGGCCACGTTGCACAGCCCCACAGCCCGGTGACCGGCCTGCAAAAGCGCGCGCGTCACTATCCCGACCGGATTCGTGAAATCGATAATCCACGCATTCGGCTTCGCCTTCTCGCGGATGATTTCAGCGATTTGAAGTACCACAGGCACGGTCCGCAGCGCCTTGGCGAACCCGCCGGGGCCGGTGGTCTCCTGCCCCACACAGCAGGCTTCATGGGGAAACGTCTCGTCGCCATGGCGTGCGGCCTGCCCGCCGATGCGCAATTGCAGGAGAACGACGTCGGCGTCGCTGACCCCCTCCTCCACACTGGAAGTGGTCCGAATTTGGCCCGGATGTCCCGCCCTCGAGAAGATGCGGCGGGAAAGACCTGATACCAGCTCGAGCCTCGACCCGTCGGGATCAACCAGCCAGAGCTCTTCGATGGGCAGCATCTCCCGGAGGCGGGCGAAGCCATCCACGAGCTCGGGCGTATAGGTCGACCCGCCCCCAACAACAGCAACTTTCATGGTCATCCCTTCCATGCGATGCGCGAGCTTCTGGACTCAATCCTCGCATTGAGTTCACCGGGGAAGCGGCTCGATATCATCCGGTGAACGGTCAGTCGCCAGGCGGGCGTGCGTCTCCACGTCGTAGCGTTCAACACCGTAACGCAGTTTCGAGCGCTCAACTCCCTCCGCCTGGAATCCGGCGCGCGTTGCTACCCGGCACGAGGCAGGGTTATTGACTCGGTGCCCCAGCTCCAACCGGAACAGGCTTTCGGAAAATGCCCATTCCGACGCCGCCGCGAGACCTCTGGTGATGAGTCCCCGTCCGCGGAACTCGGTGCTCATCCAGTAGGAGACCCAGGCCGTGCCGTGATTGAACTCCATTGAGCTGATGCCGACATCGCCGACCGCTACGCCGTCGACCGCTACTGCGAAATGGCGGGCTGAAGCGCTTTCGACTGCCAGCTGGTTTTCGATGTACCGTCTGCAGGCGTCGTGGGTAGCGAGATCCTGCTGCCCGAATTGGATGCGTAAGTCATCGCTGCAGGCTACGGCGCGGTGGAGGGCACCGGCGTCGTCGGGCGTCCAGCGCCGGAGGACTGCGTTCTTGGGGTTCATCCGCTCCTCAATTGAACAGCGCCGCAATGGTGAGGCCAACCGGTACGGCCAGAACCAGAACGAGCAGAGCCGTGGCCACGGCCTTGCCCGCAGCGCTCCCGATGTTCAGAGTGGTTCCTACTCCCTGGCCATCACGCTTCGGCACAAGGACGCGCGGATCATCGGCGTCGCGGTACAGTCCACCTGCCACCCACTTCTCATCCTCCACAATCTCCTCAGGGCTTGGTTGCACCCCTGCGTCTCTTGCATGACGGCGCGCCCAGCGTTGCCCGGCCGGGTAGCCAACGAGGATGATGCCAAGAACGACGACGACGAAAACGGCCACCGGCCACGGCTCGAACGAACCCACTCCCCTCCACGCGGCCACGCACACGGTGCCGATCAGCAGCGCAATGAGGGCGGCGATGAGGCCGAGTATAAAAATATTGGCGCGGTAGGACCCTTCCCGCTGGTATTTCCGCCATAGCGTTGGCTCCGGCGATTCCAGCGCCAGCGCCGAGGTGGCCAGCGCGGCGAAAGCGAAGAAGATCGCCGCGCCCGGGCCGATCAGCAGCGGGCTGAAGACAGACCAGAAAGACTTGTCGCTGTGGGCATCAGGGGTTCCATCGGGTCCCCAATGAGTAGGAATGACCTCCGGCATCGCCGCATACCGCGAGACACCGACAGCGAAGAAAATGCCGGTGATTGCAAGCGGGAGAAGGAAGACCGCCCAAACCTTGCGACGGCGTTTGGCTGTGTCGGTGTCTGCGTGCGTATCGTCTGTTCTCTGGCTCGCGCTCCCCATGAATTCAACCTACCAACACCCGATGGACCGCGGCTATCGTCCTCCTTCGGCATCAACCTTTTCATCCCGACAGACGGTTTGCGGACCACTTTCTCCGTCTCTTTCCAAAGAAAGCAAGCATGCTTATGATCGTTGTGTGCAAGTCTCCCCTTAGGAAGGAGTCAGACGTGTCGATCGAAGACAATGAGCCGTTGACGGCAAATGATGCCGACCGGATTGAGCAGCAACAAGCAGTTGGTGAGGATTCCGTCGAGGACGTGAGCGAGCAGCCGCTTGAGGCGGGGGCCCGCGAAGCTAACGAGGCGGACGTCGTCGAGCAGGCGCAGGCGGTTTACGGTGAGGATGATTATCCGCGCGGACCAGTGGGAGACGAATCCGTCTAACAGGAGAAGCTACCGGTGAGTAGCATATGACGGTATGATGAAGTCCTCAACTGCCCAGGCGATCGCCGCGAGGCACTTCTCTGAACCGGCTGTCATCCTGTGATCGTCCCGGTCCATGTTCGCAAAGGATGATGGTTTTCTTGGAGGCATTTCCAGGAGCGCACCGGCCCCTCTATGAGGTGAAGGCGAACCTGTTCAAAGGCATGGCGCATCCCGTACGGGTGCGTGTTCTTGAAATACTCTCCGCGTCGCGGGACGTCTCAGTGACGGATCTTATGGCGGATATGGGCGTTGAAGCATCCCGCCTTTCCCAGCACCTTTCCGTGCTGCGGACGCACCACCTTGTTGTGTCCGAGCGGCGCGGCAGCCAAGTCTTTTACAGCTTGGCCTATCCGCGTGTCGCCGACCTGCTGGCGACGGCGAAGATGCTGTTGGGCGAGGTCCTTGAGTCTACGCAGCAGCAGTTGCGGACTTCGGAGTGGGTTGCGCAGGAATCCGTCGAAGCCAGGGAATCCCAGCAGTCCGCTCCCACACCGTAGCGAGACTCGCACCGTAGCGAGACTAAGCGGTAGCGCGACGCCGCACTTGCCGCACTTGCCGCGCCCGTGGCGCCCGTGCGGCAGGGTCGGAGCAATCCTGGATATGTCCCATGGCGGCATGCTCACGGACGGCGGTTATGGCTGTTACCACGTCACCTTTGTGTCCGTACCCGGCTGAGGTTACGAGAATGCCGCCTCGCTCATCCATGAGGCGAAAGCGGTACAGCTTGTCGGCGTCCCTGAAAATTTCGAAGTTACCGGCCACTATTTCCTCCTCCGGCGCAGAGGCGCATCAGCGCGCCTGATGACTTTAGGATTTCATTAATTCGTAATATAAGAAAGTCGTATGACGCCGGGGGACACACTCTTCCAACCTTTTCCCAAGGTTCGCGGCTCTATCCGCTGGTCCAGCCCTGCCGCGACAGCCAGTTCCCGCACAGCAATGTCCACTGGTCGGGGCCCGGTTCGCCGCCGGCCAATCCCAGCCCATGCGAGCCGTGAGGGAAGACGTGGACCTCGGCCGGCACGCAGTGCTCGATCAGCGCACGTGCATAGGCGAAGGTATTCTCCACGGGCACCGCGCCGTCGTCGGCCGTATGCCAGAGGAACGCCGGAGGCGTTGCGTCGGTAACGTTCAACTCCGGTGACATCTGTCGCAGCAGGTCCGACGACGGCGAGCGGCCCAGCAGGTTGTCGATGCTTCCCTGATGCACAGCATCGGTAAAAGACACCACCGGGTAGCAGAGGATCGACAGGTCGGGGACGGCGGAGGGGACGTCGAGCGCTGGAGTCTTCGCGGATGTAGCTGTCGAGAGCGTGGCGGCGAGGTGTCCACCGGCTGAGAACCCCAGCACGCCTACCCGCCCGCCGTCCACGGCGATACCGTGATCCCCTCCCCGAATCCAGAGCATCGCTTCCTTGGCGTCGATCAGCGGCGCAGGATGTTGATGAGGTGCAACCCGGTATCGAAGGACGAATGCGTGGATGCCGAGCCCTGCGAGCCATTCGGCAACGGGCTCCCCCTCATGGTCAGATGTCTTGCCGTAGCCGCCTCCCGGAAGCACGAGGACAGCAGGTCTGCGAACGTCGGCTCCATCCACGGCTGGGATTACTGTCAGGTTTGCGGGAGAGGGGCTCGGCATAGGTTTACCGTACCCAGTGGGGATACGGGCTCAGCCACTCCGCGCAATAAGTGACGCCGCCGCGGGAGCCAGCGATGCACCAATTTCCAAAGGGCTGCGCTTGGCGCCCTTGACCGCGAAAGAGTGATCGGCGTCGGGCACGTACTGCAGCGTTGCCCGGTCGCCGAGCTTCGCGACCACCGGATTCAAGAGCTCCTTCCGCGCGAACGCGTCGTTGCTTCCCTGCAGGAAGAGCATCGGCATGTGAATGTGGACCAGGTGTTCGTCGCGGATCTTCTCCGGCTTTCCCGGCGGGTGCAACGGATAACCGAGAAAGATCAGTCCGGCGGCGTCCATCCCCTCCGCTGCTGCCATGGACGCCATTCGGCCCCCGAAGGACTTCCCACACGCCCACACCGGTCCCTCCCGCGTGCGCTCCTGCGCATGCGCCATCACTTCCCGCCAGGCAGCGATCGCCTTCGGAGGGCGGTCCGGGAATCGCCGACCCTGCTCCATGTAGGGAAAATTGAAGCGCAAGGTGGCAAAGCCGGCGTCGTTCACGGCATTGCTGAAGCCGAGGAGGAAAGGGTGGTCCATGCCCGCACCGGCACCGTGGGCGATGATCACGGTTGCCGTCGGAGTGTCCGGCTGTTCGTAGGTGCAGGAGAAGTCAGCATCGTCAACGCGCAGGGTGAAGTGCTCGGAGGAGGACATCTGTCCATCATGCCGTAGGTCCTCCTGTGCAGGTGCCGATCAACGCATACTGAAGCCATGGGAACTCCGATAACCCGGGACCAGTTGCTGCAGCTTCGGCTCGCTCACCACTTCCCGGCGAGCGACGGCCAACCACCGTCCAGACGGTCAGGACCTTCCGGTCCGGCCGACGTGGTTGGCAAGATGCTCGCAGTCCAGGCGCAGGATTTCGGCCAGGCGCTCTGGGCGGTTGGCTCGCGGGTGAGCGGTTCCACTCGTCAACGAGTCCTCGCTGTCCTCGATAGTGCAGACGTGGTGCGGTCTGCGCCGGTGCGCGGCACACTCCACTTTGTACGGCCGGGTGACCTCCGCTGGATGCTCGGGCTGACGGCGGGGCGGATGATCAAGTCTGCGTCGCGGCGTCTGGCGGAACTCGACCTTGACCAGCGCACACTCCACCGGGCCCGGGATGTAGCCAGTGAGGCGCTCGCGGGCGGTATGGCGCTTAGTCGGGACGAGTTCCTGGAAACCCTCAACAGGTCAGGAATCTCCACCAGCGGGCAACGGGGTTACCACATCATCTGGTATCTGGCGCAGATACAACTGGTGTGCTGGGGACCAGCGGACGGGTCCCAGCAAGCGCTGGTGCTGCTTGATGATTGGGCTCCTGATGGCAGCCCGCAGCCGGATCGGGAAGAGGCCCTCCGGCGGTTCGTTCTCCGGTACTTCACCGGACACGGCCCGGCACGTCTGCAGGACTTCACCTGGTGGTCGAAGCTGACTCTCGCTGATGCGAAGGTTGGCCTGGCTCAGGCACGCAGCGAGCTGGTGGAGTACGTCTACGACGGCGCGAGCTACTGGGCGCTGCCGGGCGTAACCGAGCCGGACCCGATGGCCGGAGGCGGGCTCCTGCTGGCCGGGTATGACGAGTACATCCTTGGTTACCAGGACCGCGCGCCCTCACTTCCGCCCGAGTACGCCTTCCGCATCCAGCTGGCCAAGAACGGGGTGTTCAAGCCGGCACTTCTGCTGGACGGCCGCGCCGTAGGAACCTGGCGGAGAAATCCGAGGGACAACACGGCGGACATTGCCCCGTTTGCCGAGTCCGCAATCAGCGGCACCGAAGCGTTCGACGGCGCCATCACTGCTTACGAGCATTTTCTTTGCCGATGAGCCGCACGCCTGAAAGCCGCGAGAACTCAACCGGACCCGAGGTTAGTCACCCGGACCAGTCTCCAGCCCTCCCAGCGCGGATCCCGGCAGACGTCGAAGACAAGGATGGGTGACGCCGGCCCTGTTTGTGCCCGGAACCGCCAGTACTGCTGTGTCATGATGCTGCCCTGGCCCATAATTCCCGAAGGGCCCGGCTCCCACCAGTTTCGGGAGCTTGTCCAGTGCATCGGGTCACCCAGAACCTGCCAGATGCCCGCCCTCCAACGAAGCGCGAGCGGCTCCCCGCGGGACGTGAAACGGACGTCTGCCTCCTCATTGAGGGACCGCGACCCGGGCTGAACCTCGTCTACATGCTGCGCCGTCATTACCCTTCACCTTCTTCAGTGCCGGGTTTAAAAGTAGAACATATTTTCGATTAAGTCACCCCGGTTAAAGAACTCGTCCGGACCAGGCAGGCGAGCAGCCTGTCCAGTCCGGACGTGTTCCCGATGAAGGGGTTAGTTCTCCTGCTCGCGCCGGTTCAACTCCAGGTTGACCTCCTCAAGACGCGCCTCGGTTTCCGGCTCCGGGAGGCCTTCTGCATACTCAGCCTCGAGCTCGCGGTGAATTCTGCTGTTGAGTACCTCGACCTCGACATCATCCAGCACGGTCAAGTCTTCTGGGAATGGGTCTTCTGGGGAAATCTTGTGGTTGGTTTCCATGGGTCACTTTCGCGCTCATTACGGTTCTCTGTCGAAGTGTAACCATGCTGTTGAGCGTTGCGCGAGATCGGATGACGGAACGCGCTGTTCACGCGCACACCAGTACCTTCAGGACCCCACCGCAGTCAGCAGGTCCTTCTCCTCCACCAGCGGCACAGACAGCGATTTATAACCGTGCTCCCCGAACAGGACCGTGATCACCTCGTTCTCGTATCCCATCACCACGCCCTCGCCCCACTCGCCATGCCGCACGGTGCTCTGCAGCGGGAAGGGGTGCTTCTCGCCGTCGTCGTCAGTGTTCTCCGCTGACCGGCCGGAATCGCAGTTGTCGCAGGCACCGCACAGGCCCTCGTGCTCCTCGCCGAAGTATCCGAGCAGGAACTTCCGCCTGCACCCGCGGTACTCCGCGTACTGCCGCGCCATCTCCACACGTGAACGGTCCACTTCCTGCCGCCGCTCCTGATGCTCGACGACGTCGGCAATCACCTGCCTGGCATCCGTCGCCACCGCGCGGTACGTCCCGGAACGCTCACGGAGCGCTCCCACCTCAACCAGCTGGTTCAGGAGCCCGGAGAGCTTGCGCTGGGTCAGCCCGGTCGCTTCCCGGATCCCAGCGGCATCGAGCGCGCTTTCCGCTGCCCGCAGAGCGGCGAACAGCTCACGAAGGCTGTCCTCCTGCACGTTCTTCGCGGCGAAGAATCGGCGGATCCCAAGATCCTCAGGGCGGTAGTGAAGCACGACGTCGGCAGGCTCACCGTCCCGCCCGGCACGCCCTGCCTCCTGGTAGTAGCTGTCGAGGGAATCGGGAATGTCCGCGTGCACCACGAACCGCACATCCGGCTTGTCGATGCCCATCCCGAATGCCGTTGTTGCCACCATGACGTCCAGCTGACCGGTATGGAAGGCTTCATGCAGCGCGGTCCGCTCGGACTTTTTCCGCCCGGAGTGGTAGGCGTCAGCGCGCACTCCTGCGTCACGCAGCTCCTGTGCATACTGCTCCGCCTGCTTCCGGGTGGCGGCATAGAGCAGGCCCTGCCCCTCAAGGGAGGCCGCCTGCTCCAATACTGCGCGCTGCTTGTCGCGGTCGGACTCGTGCTGCTGCACGCTGAGGTGGAGGTTTGGCCGGTCGAAGCCCTCAGCGATCACGACGGCGTCCGTCAACTTCAGCCGCTCCTGAATCTCCTGCCGCATCGGGGGAGACGCGGTGGCCGTCAGCGCGATGACCGGCCGCTTAAGACGCTCCACCAGGGAACCCAGTTGGAGATAGTCGGGCCGGAAATCATGCCCCCACGCGGAGACGCAGTGCGCCTCGTCGATCACCAGGAAGGATACGTCCAGCGCCGTCAGCCGGGCGGCTGTTTCCTCGCGCGCCAGCTGCTCAGGCGCCAGGAACAGGAACTTGGCGCGGCGCTCCTCGTCCGGATCCTCGGCGGCTGCCCATGCCTCGTCGATCTCGCTGTCCGTCACGGTGGAGTTCAGGACATAGGCGCGGACCTCGCCCAGTGCTTCGTTGATGGCCTCCGCCTGGTCACGCTGCAGGGCGATCAACGGCGAAACAACGACGGCGACACCCGGCGCTGCCATTGCGGCCACCTGGTAGATGGCGGACTTTCCGTAACCGGTGGGAAGGATGCAGAGGAGGTTCCGGCCGCCGTCGGCTGCGTCCAGCGCCTTGCGCTGTCCGGGAAGGAGCGAATCCCAGCCGAAGTGCTCCCGCGCGGTGGCCTCGAATTTTCTGCTCATTCGGCGGCCGCTGTAATGAGGGCAAGCAGCACTGAGTAGAGCACCATACCCGCAAGGAACCAGGGGAAACTTGAGCCGCGGTTGGACGGCAGTTCCTCCTTGAAAACGTTCAAGAGCACAGAGCCTCCCAGCAGGGCGGTCAGAATGGCGACGACAACCGTGCTGGTCGGCGCAAACAGGGCTGACAACAGCCAGCCGAGAAGGAGCGCGCCTGCCAAAACCACCCGGCCGCTGGCAGCAAAGCGGTGCGGATAGTTCTCCTCGAGGTGCCGGTCCGTGAGCACAAAGTGCAGGCCCATGGCGATGGCGAACAGGATTGCGAAGAGGTACCCCGTTTCGACGCGCAGCGCCATCGTGTACGTGATCAGGGCGTTGTAAAACGCGAACGCTCCGAGGTGCAGCCAGTAGACGCCGGCGGAATCCGGCCGTTTGCTTGTCCGCCGCGAGGTTGCCAGCCGGTCCAGCCCGTAGAACACGGTGAAGCCGGTAAGCGCAACGACGAAGATCCCCAGGTCAAACAGCGGCGTGACCTCAATGGTGTCCTCGAGCAGCTCGCCAATCGCCTCGTTACCCTCGGCGATTTCCGGGAGCAGGTGGAGGAAGACGTAAGCAACGGCGAGTCCTCCCGCGAAGGAACCGGTCACGCTCTCCGGAACCAACGGCAGCTTCCGGATGCGCGGGGCGGCGAGGTGCAGTGCCGCCAGTACGAGTGCGATGACCAGCGAAGCGATCAGGGCCGCGGTGAAGGTCATGACTATCCAGCTTCCGCCTGGGGCTTACGGTTGCTGCGTTTGGTCACCACCGCACTGATGAAATACAGCACGACGCCGACACCCACCAGAATCGCCGCCCGCAGCCAGATTTCTGCTGACTGCTGGGTGAGAAGAAGGACGCACGAGGCAACGCCGAGGTAGGGAATCACCGTCGGAATGCGGAAGTGTTTGTGCTCGACCCGGTCCCGGCGGAGTACCAGTACCGCGATGTTCGTGCTGATGAAGACGAACAGGAGCAGCAGCACCACCGTCTCGGCGAGCGAGGCGAGATCCCCGGTGAGGGTCAGGACCATGGCAACCGCCGTCGTCGCAATAATTGCTACCCACGGCGTGCGCCGGTTGGGCAGAACCTTGCCGAGCACCGGAGGAAGGAGACCTTCCTCGGCCATGCCGAAAGTCAACCGGCTCGCCATGATCATGGTCAGCAGCGCACCGTTTGCAACGGCGACGAGGGCGATCAGGCTGAACAGCCACGGCGGGATCCCGAAGCCGGTGGCGGTGACGACGTCGAGCAGGGGTGCGGTGGAGCCGGCCAGGTCTTCGGCGGGTAGCGCGGCAGCGGACACCAGCCCGATCAGAAGGTAGACGGCGCCCGCCGTCGCGAGGGCGCCGAACAGGGCTTTCGGGTAGACGCGTGCCGGGTTCTGCACTTCCTCGGCGACATTCGCGGAGACCTCGAAGCCGACGAACGAGTAGTAGGCGATGAGGGACGCTCCCAGGACGGCAACGGCAGGATTGGCGTTGGCCGGGAACTGGGAAATCTGCTCGGGGTTGCCGCCGCCCTGGCCGAGGAATACTGCGACCAGGACGATCACGAGCACCAACCCGGACACTTCGATGACCGTCATGACCACGTTGGAGCGCACGGATTCCTTGATGCCGCGTGCGTTCAGCAGTGCCAGCAGCGCGAGGAACACCACTGCCGCCCAGCCGGGTGGAACGGCGATGAAGGCGGAGAGGTAATCACCCGTGAATGCCAGGGTGAGCCCGGCTGCGCTGGTCACGCCTGCGGCGAGCATGCAGAATCCCACGACGAAGGAGATGAAGGGGGTTTTGTACGCACGCTGCGCGAAGACGGCCGCTCCGCCCGCCTTGGGGTACTTGGTGACCAGCTCCGCGTAGGACCCGGCGGTGAGGAGGGCCAGCGCCAGCGCAATGATCAGCGGCACCCAAATGGCCCCGCCGACCTCGGCGGCGATGACGCCCACCAGGGCATAGATGCCGGCGCCGAGCACGTCTCCGAGAATGAACAGGTAGAGCAGCTTGCCGGAGATGCCCTGCCGTAGTTTCGATGGAGCTGTTTCTGTGGTCATTCTCTCCCCCTCCTCAGATTGGTTCGGAGCCTGCGGGAGGCAGGTCCGGGTTCAGCGGTTCCATCCTTGGATCCTCATCGGTCCACACCTGCAGGACGGCCCAGGTGACGGCTGCGATCGGAACGGACAGCACGGCACCGATGATGCCGGCGAGGATGGTTCCTGCTGTCAGCGCGAGCAGAATCACCAGTGCATGGAGTCGCAGTGACTTCCCCATCACGATGGGCTGCAGGAGATCGCCTTCCAGCTGGTTGACCGCGACGACTACGCCGACCACGATGAGCGCGACAATCGGCCCGTTGGCCACCAGCGCAACGAGGGCAGCCAGCACGCCGGCGAGGGTAGCCCCCACCAGCGGGATGAACGCACCGATGAACACGATCATGGCCAGCGGCAGGGCCAGCGGTACGCCGAGGATGAGCAGCGCGATGCCGATGGCCACAGCGTCAACGAGCGCGACGATTGCCGTTCCGCGAACGTAGCTGCCGAGTACCTCCAGGGTGCGGGCACCGGAGCGGCGCAATTTCTGCTCCCGCTCGCCCTTGAAGGGACGGAGAAAGAATTCCCAGATCTTCTTGCCGTCCTTCAGGAAAAAGAAGAGGATCACGGCCATCAGGGTGGCGCCGGTGAGGAATTCAGCCACCACGGAAACACCGGAGATGGCGCCTGAGCGGAACTGGGCGCTGGTGGCGAAATCGATGATCGCGGTGCGCGCCTGGTCGAGCTGTTCCGGCGAAATAGGGAAGGGTCCGCTGGTCAGGAAGGCCTGCAGTTCGTCCAGGCCTTCGGTGGCCGCGGCAATCAACTCATCGGCCTGGCTGCGGACCGAGAAAACGATGATGGTGATGACGCCGGAGATGACGATCAGCAGGGCAAGGAAGGCGATGGCCGTGGCGAGTGCGCCGGGCACTCCGCGCCGCCGCAGCAGGTTTACAAAGGGCCCGATGGCCGCTGCGAGGATCAGCGCAATGATGACCGGAATCACGAGCAGCCGGATTTGGAGCAGCCCGTAGATGGCCACCACCGCAAGGGTCAGAATCAGCAGAATCTGCGCTGACCGGGAGGCGGTCCGGCCGAGACCGTCCGTCCATGGGCTTGATCTGGTGCTGTGCAAGCGGGAGCCGGCCATAGGTTTCCCCTTCCCCAGAGATGATCGGTGTGCTGCGGGCAACTAATTGCTAAGCATACTGTGTAATTTCGTGGGGAGGTCAGCGTGGTGCTGCGGCAGTGCTCGGCGCGCATTTCTGCAGCAGGTGAAGCGCTGTCAGTACTCGATGCGGTTGGCCAGCTCTGCCCAGGCGCGGAAAGGTCCAGTGCTGGAGGAGTCCGGAAGCGCGAGCTGCCGGACATGCATTGACCGTTCCTCGACAGGTTGAGCGAAGAAATCGTGGAAGCGGGCGTCGTCGAAGCCGGCCCTTGCAGCATCGTGCCGGTCTGCCGCGTACACAATTCCGTCAACGCGGGCCCAGAGCGCGGCGGACAGGCACAGGGGGCACGGTTCGCAGCTCGTGTAGAGCACGCACCCGCTCAAATCAAAGGTTCCGAGCGATGAACAGGCGTTGCGGATGGCCATCACTTCGGCATGGGCGGTGGGGTCATTGTTCGCGGTCACGCGGTTGGTTCCGTCAAACAGACGCCCATCACCGGTGACGATCACAGCTCCAAAGGGACCGCCGCCGTCGTGCACGTTCCGGATTGCAAGATCGATGGCGCGGGCAAGGAACTGTTCCTCTCCAATGCTCATTCCCGAACCCTACACCCGGCTATTGACCTTGACGCAGCGTCAACCTATACCGTGAGGGAAAGGCGCAGGGAGGAGCACATGGACAGGTCGATTCAGGACATCGCTCGGCTGGTCGGGACCACCAGCCGCACCCTGCGGCATTACGACCGGCTGGGTCTGCTGCCGCCGTCCAGGGTGGGTAGTAACGGCTACCGCTATTACGACGACGGCGCCCTGGTCCGGCTGCAGCGGATCCTCCTGCTGCGCGACCTCGGGCTGGGGCTTCCTGCGATCGCGGACGTGCTGGACAGGGAGGCGGAACCCGCCCGTGCGCTGCACAGGCACCTGGAGCTGCTGAGGCAGGAACAGGAGCGGCTGGCGCGGCAGATCGCGTCGGTCTCGCTGACCATTAGACAACTGGAAGGAGGTGAACAACTGATGGCTGAGAACATGTTCAACGGCTTCGACCACACGCAGTACAAGGACGAGGTGGAGCAGCGGTGGGGCAAGGAGGCCTATGTCTCCGGCGACCGTTGGTGGACCGGCATGAGTGATACTGAGCGAGCCGGTTGGAAGGCCCGGACGGCGCAGCTCGGCGCTGACTGGACATCCGCTGCGGAGCAGGGGGTCGCAGCGGACAGTGCTGAGGCGCAGGAGCTGGCGCGGCGGCACTGCGAGTGGCTCGCCGGCGTGCCCGGCCTGCCGTCGTCGGGCAGCGGGTCTTCGGACAACGGGCCCTCGAAGGAGTACGTCACCGGGCTCGGTGACATGTACGTCGCCGATGACCGTTTCGGTGCGAACTACGGCGGCCGGAAGGGTGCGGAGTTGGTGCGCGACGCGCTGAAGCTCTTCGCCGACCGCAACCTGTAGCGGCAGGGATGACGACGGCGGCACCCACAGTGCCGCCGTCGTCTGTTGTTCCTTTGTCGGCGCGAATCCGTAAGGTGCACATATGACGATTTCCGCTGCTGCTGACCGCGCCTGGTCGGATGAGGCCATCCGGCGCATCGAGGCCGAGGGCAACCGGTCCGCTGACACCCACCTGCTTGCACTGCCTCTGCCGGAGAGCTGGGGGATTGACGTCTACCTCAAGGACGAGTCAACGCACCGGACGGGAAGCCTGAAGCACCGCCTTGCCCGGTCGCTCTTCCTTTTCGGACTCGTGAACGGCTGGATCCGGGAGGGCGCCACCATTGTTGAGGCGTCCAGTGGATCCACTGCAGTGTCCGAGGCGTACTTTGCGCAGCTGCTCGGGCTGCCGTTCGTTGCGGTGATGACCCGTTCCACCAGTCCCGAGAAAATTGCGCTGATCGAGCAGTATGGAGGAACGTGCTCCTTCGTTGACGGGGCCTCGGAAGTGTATGCGGCAGCCGAGCGCATTGCGACGGAGACCGGCGGCCATTACATGGACCAGTTCACCTACGCGGAACGTGCCACGGACTGGCGCGGCAACAACAACATCGCCGAATCGATTTTCCGGCAGATGGAGCATGAGCGGTTCCCTGTCCCGGACTGGGTGGTGGTCGGCGCAGGAACCGGTGGAACCAGCGCCACCATCGGCAGGTACCTCCGCTACAACCGCTACCCCACGCGGCTTGCCGTGGTGGACCCGGAAAACTCGGCTTTCTATCCCACCTGGGCGGAAGGTGTCGCGGCCGTCGGGAAGCCGTCGAGGATCGAGGGGATCGGCCGTCCAAGGCCGGAGCCGAGCTTCATTCCCTCAGTCATTGACGCGATGATCCAGGTCCCCGATGCCGCCTCGGTAGCCGCTTCGCGGCACCTGCGCGCCTGGACGGGTATCTCGGCCGGTCCGTCCACCGGGACCAACCTGTGGGGAGTGTGGAAGCTCGTCGCCGAACTGAAGGCAGCGGGTCAGCAGGGGAGTATCGTTTCCCTTCTCTGCGACTCGGGTGAGCGTTATGCGTGTTCCTATAACGACGACGCCTGGCTGGCGGCGCGCGGTCTGGATCCGGAGCCTGCGCTCGGGCTGCTGGAGGATCTTTTCGAAACCGGGGAGTGGCCGGTTGCCACGATGAGGAGTATCAGGTGAACCAGCTGCTGAAGGTGCAGAATTTCGGTGTTTCCAGTGACGGTTTCGGAGCGGGTGAGAACCAGAGCCTGGAAAGGCCGTTCGGCCACGCGGATCCGGGCGCAATGTTCGCTTGGGCAGGGGCAACGGCAAGCTGGCCCAACCGAACCGAACCCGGCGGAACCCGTGGCCTCGATGACTACTTCACCCGGGATTTCAGCAACAACATCGGGGCGGAGATCATGGGCAGAAACAAGTTCAGCCCACACCGTGGGCCCTGGGAGAACGAGGACTGGCAGGGCTGGTGGGGCAACGAACCGCCTTTTCACACTCCAGTGTTCGTGATGACCCACCATGAGCGGCCATCCTTCACTCTTTCCGACACCACTTTCCATTTCACCGGCGCTGATCCGGCAACGGTGCTGGCGGAAGCTCGGGCGGCAGCCAACGGCAAGGATGTCCGGCTCGGTGGGGGAGCGATCACCATCCGGGAGTTCCTCGACGCGGATCTCGTAGACACGATGCATGTAGCTGTCTCGCCGTTTGAACTCGGAGTCGGGTCGCGCTTGTGGGAATCGCCCGAGGAGCTGCTCGACCGCTTCCATCTCGACATTGTTCCCAGCGCCAGCGGCGTGACCCATCACCTGTTCTGGCGGCGCTGAGCAGCAGGGCGCCTGCGGTTGTACCCTGTTTCAGGGAAGTGCAGGAGCGTGGCATGTCAACGGATGAGAACTTGTCGGCACGGGGAGCCGCGGACACCGCGGAGGAAGTGTCGGACCACAAGGCGCTCGACGTCGTCGCCCGTTTTGGGTTCGCCGTTCTTGCGGTGGTTCACATCCTCATTGGCATCATCGCCCTGCAGATCGCGTTTGGGGGCAGCGGCGAGGCGGAAACCACTGGTGCGCTGGAACAGCTGGCGGGCGGAACCTCAGGTCCCTGGACCATGTGGGCCTGCTCGATCGGGTGCCTCGGACTCGCTGCCTGGCAGCTCAGCGAAGGGACCCTGCGTGCGCGCCACCTCCCCACGGGAGAACGGGTCTCCAAGACAATTTCCTCCGGATCGCTGAGCATCATCTACGGAACCATGGCTGTCACCTTTGCCCGGTTCGCCTTTGGCGGGGAAGTCGATTCCAGCGAGTCCACCAGGGATTTCACCGCCTCGATGATGGGCTCGCCTCCTGGCAACTTCGTTATCCTTGCCGTGGGCGGGACCGTCTTCGGAATCGGCGTCCACTTCGTCTTCAAGGGGCTGCTGCGGAAGTTCCGGCCCGAGCTCCGGCATTTCGAAGACACGCACCGCGGCGCTCTTATCGAGGTGCTCGGGGTTATCGGGCACGTTGCAAAGGGGATTGCCCTTATCCTGGTGGGCATCCTGTTCGTTACCGCTGTGATTACCCACGACCCAAGCCGGTCCACCGGACTCGACGGCAGCCTGAAGGCGCTGACGGACCACCCATTCGGCGATGCGCTGCTTGTCTCAATTGCCGTGGGCCTCATCTGCTACGGCATTTTCGCGCTGCTGCGGGCGAAGTTCGGGCGGATGTAGCCCACCCGTTTCTGGAACTTTTGCGCAGGTCCGGCGACTTCGAGCGACCTGAAGGCACCAGATCTGCCCGAAAGTTTGGACGTCAGGGACGTTCACGGACTTCTGCCAGCCGCAGAACGAGGCGCAGGCCGTCGTCGTCGCCCTTCCAGAGGCGGGTAATCAGTTCCGGTCCTGCATGGCGAATCACTGCACGGAGCACAATGGCGACGATGATGACGTCGTCGGCGTACCCCAGCACCGGAATGAAATCCGGTACGAGATCGATCGGCAGGACCAGGTACGCCAGTAGCACCACGATGAGCACCCGGATCGATCGCGGGACCTTCCGGTCGCTCAACAGGGAACGGAAGAGCCGGAGCAGATCGGGTAGGAGTCGCAGAGCGCTGCGCATGCTGACCGTTTCGGGGTGTCGGCGGCTGTAAAGATACAGGAGCACGAGCGCCACCACGTACACAACGAGGAGCCCCGCCAGGATAGCGACTACAGGTTCCCACCACATGCTGCCAACCCTATGCGCCGCGTGTCTGATCGCGGGCGCGACTGCCGGGTCGTCCACGCCCAGTGCCCCCGGCACAGACCGGCTACTTCATGACGTTCAGCGGTGAACCTGCCGCCGGCGTTGAGTACATCTTCGCGGTGACTGAACAACCGAAGTAGGCCGAGTCGCCACGGATAGAGTGGCGTAGTGGATACCGACACCCTCCTGAATGCCCTGCTGGTTCTCGTTTTCGTGCTGATAGGCGGCGTTTTCGCCGGCACCGAGATGGCCATCGTCAATCTTCGCGAAGGCCAGATCAAGCGCATCGAGGAGTCCGGGCCCAAGGGGATGAGGACCGCCAAATTGGTCCGTAATCCTAATCTCTTCCTCTCCGCCGTGCAGATCGGCGTCACGCTCGCAGGATTTTTCTCATCGGCCTACGGCGCCTCGACGCTTGCCCCCGATCTCGCCCCGCTACTCATCGACATCGGCATTCCGGACGGCACTGCCGATACGGTTGCCCTGATTCTGATGACTCTGGTCATCGCGTACCTATCCCTCGTCCTCGGCGAGCTTGCTCCCAAGCGCTTGGCGATGCAACGTGCGGTCGGCTTCACGAAGGTCCTTGCGCCCCCGCTCAACCTGTTTGCCCGGGTGATGCGCCCCGTGATCTGGCTACTCTCGGTGTCCACCAACTTCGTCGTGAAGCTGGTCGGCGGGGATCCGAATGCCACCACCGAGGAGTACACCGCCGCGGAATTGCGGCAACTGGTTCAGGAAACGCCGGACCTGCGGCGGGAACACCGTCAGATTCTCTCTGACGCCTTCAGCATCGGAGAACGCCTGATCGAGGAGGTTAAACGACCACGCACCGACGTCGAGTTCCTCGCCGAGACCATGCCGTTGAGTGAAGCTGCTGAGGCAGTCCGTGACCTCCCCTACACGCGGTACCCGGTGTACCGAGAGTCCATCGACGACGTCGTTGGTTTCATTCATATCCGCGACCTCCTCAGCCACGAAGGATCCGGCGGTGATGCCATTGCCTCAATCACCCGGCCGATCCTCGCTGTGCCGGGTTCGAACCGAATTCTGCCCACACTCAGCCAAATGCGTGGAGGAGGGCACCACATAGCCCTCGTCGTCGATGAATACGGAGGCACTGACGGTATTGCCACACTTGAAGACCTCCTCGAAGAACTCGTCGGTGAAATCTATGACGAGTACGACGACGAGAAGGCTGACGCATCCGCACGGCACACGCTCAGTGACGGTGGCAGCGTCGTGCTGGACGGCGGTCTGATCATCGAAGAGGCTTCCGAGGAGATCGGCGTGGACCTTCCCGACGACGGCCAATATGAGACGCTTGCCGGCCTGGTTCTTGACCGGCTTGGCAGAATGCCGAAGACCGGCGATAGCGTAGAAATCGAGGGACTGCGTTTCGAAGCGGCGGAGATGGCGAGCCATCGGATCGAACGTGTCCGTGTCACCCGGATCGAGGTGCCGGAGGAGTTGGACGGCCAGGCCTAGGTCGCTAGGGCACACCAACCGCTGTGCGAACATTGCGCCGCACGGGCACGGTGAGGACTGCAAGGCTCGCAATCACGAGTCCGACGCCGATCCACCCTGCCGCCGGCAACCTTTCACCCACGATGACGACGGCGAGCATCGCCGCGACCACCGGTTCCGCCAGGGACAGCGTGGTCGCCGTGCTTGCCATCACCCGCGCGAGACCGAGGCCGAAGAAGACGTAGCCAAGGAACATCGGCACCAGCGCCATATAGGTGCCCACAGCGAAGTTGTGCCACGACTCAAGCAACGGCGCGCCGGTGAGCACGAGCACCGGCATCAACAACGCACCGCCCGCCCCGAAGATCGCACCCATTGCAACCCTGGAACGCACGCCCCGCTGCATAGTCCGGTGTGCCGCCCACGAGTACAGCGCGTACGTGACCCCGGCGAGCAGCCCCAGCAAAATCCCGGCAGTGGTGTTGCCTGCACCCGCCGCCTGCGCCGGCTCCACGAAGGTAAGCAGCACTACTCCCACCAGCCCGACGCCGGCACCCACCGCCCAGCGCCGCGTCAACCGGTGCCCGTCAATGACGCGTTCGATGACCGCCGACGCGATGGGCGCCGAGCCGATCGAAATGACGGTACCCACGGCAACACCGGCCAATCGCATGGAGCTGTAGAAGGCGAGGGGGTACACAGCTACGGCGACTCCGCCGAGCGCGATGGTGGGCCACCGCCGTCGTAATTCGTGGCGGGCGTGGGTCAGCGCCGGCCCGGCGAGGGCTGCCTGAAGCAGGCCGCCGACCCCCATTGCCGCCGCGCCGATAGCGAGCGGGCCGACGCCTGGCGCGAAGCTGGCAACGGTGCCGGTGGTTCCCCACAGCACCGCCGCAATCAGGACAAAAACGGCGCCGATGCCGGCACCCGGATGGTGGGTCACTGCTGCTCGCTCGGCGTCATGCGAATAAGCCTATCCACGCAAACAATCCCGGCGTGTCTCCTCGAAAACGGGCACGTCGGGCGCAAAGGCGCCGGTGATTGTCAGGATCGTGGGGACGTCCCCACGATCCTGCCACTCACCGGCACTTTTGCGGTAGCGGTGCGCAGGGTTCAGCGCCGGTCGGCGTCCCAGATCCCCAGGCGCCCGCACATTCCGAAGGCTCGCGGCTCAGGCCTCGGGACGGCACGTACGACGGCGGCATCACCCAGGTGCGAAGCGTCCCCTTCCGCAAGGGCTGCCAGCTGCGATCGGGTTGTCTCGACGTCGGCAAGCACCGTGTCCGTCCACAGCTTCGTCCACTCCTCCACACGAGGCTGCACCAGTGCGGAAGCTGCGGCGTAGAACGCATCGAGCGGTCGGCGGTCGCCTTCCTCCAATCCAGCAAGCAACTCCGCATAGCCCTTGATCGCCAGATCACGACGACGGCGGGCCGCCTCGCCGCGCTTCGCCTCGGTGCCCTCGGGCAACGTGACCGCTGACCGGTACCTTTCGGCGTCGGAAACGATCTCGAGCGGAAACGTCAGCACAGCGTCGCCGGCCTCCGGCAGCCCTGAGTTCTGCATGACCGTGAGGATGTGAAGGTCGCCTGTGTTGATGAGCCGGTGCACCGTCCCCGGGCTGAACCACAGCACCGATCCGGCACTCAGCGGATCCCGCGCATAGCCCTCGGAGGAGAGCGTGTGCACCTCACCTGATCCGCCGATCACCACGTAACCCTCGTTCGACACCGTATGCAGGTGCGGCGTCCCGCCGTGGTGACCGTCGGAGGTCTCCCACTCGTACACCCGCAGGTCGCTCATGCCGACCGATCCCGGAAAGAGAGGGAGCAGCCGCGGCGATCCGTTCACAGGGAGGCGCCCTTCGCGATCCGCTCGACGTCGTCGCGCTCGCAGATCCGGTCCACGAAGACGTACCGGTGCTGGAGCCGCAGGGACTCCCCGGGCGCCAGCGTGATCTCCTCGTCGAAAGCGGGGGAGGGCGCCAACGCCGCAAACGGCTCGCTGCGGACAAACCACTTCAAGGGAACCGACGACGACGACGTCCCGGCGAGCGCCACGATGGTGGCACCGCCGTCGAGCTCGTCATTCTGCCCGGCGAGGGCAATCCAGGGCGCAGAGGTGCCCATCATCGTTTCACGCTCAGCACCATCCGGACCGATGATCGAACACCCGGTCCAGCTACGCGGGCCGCGCCAGAAAAACCCGGTGTACCCGGCGTTGGCGCGGCCATGGGTGGTAGGGCTGCCAAGATCAAGCGATCGCTCGGAGATGTTGGTCAACTCGGTGGTGAAGTCCAGCTGCCAGGACTGCTCCTGCACATCGACGTTGGAAAAGACGGTCTCGCGCTCCTCGGAGAGCCAGCGCTCGCCGGCGGAGTTACGCCAGGAAAGGGTCTCGCCGACCGTGATCCTGTCTTCGGCAGCGGACATCCCGGGGAACCCCTCGTGTTCGATCGAACCGAGGTTGTCCCGCCACTGGTAGTCCGTCTCCGGAGAGAACGTTGGTCCGCCCCAGAAGTTCTGCCCCGAAACATGGGACCAGGTCATCTGCAGGCCCTTGTGCCAGCGGTGATCCCAGGGCCGGAAGCCGGTGAGCGGCGCACCACTCAGGGTACGCAGCGGATGCAGGTACGGCTTCGGTGCTTCCGAGCGCGTGGCGGGCGGGATGAACACGTACGTCGCCAGGTCAACGGCGCCGCAGGAAATCACCAGCTCGCTATTGGATGGACGGCGTAGCTGCAGTTCAGGCATCGAGTGTCTCCTTCAATGTGGCGGAAGCACCGTTCATCGACCAGTAGAACGGATTATCCCGGGTCAGCTCACTGCGCTGCACCCGCTTGCCCGTGATGGCCGACTGGTACAGGCCCGCGATCAGCTCAAGCACACGCCGTCCGTCGTGCCCGGAAGCCGCGGGGCGCTCGCCGCGCTCGAGGGAGGACACGAGTTCCTCCAACTGCACAGCGTGTGAGCTGGCGAAGTTTTGCGTCGGCGCCCAGGAGCTCACAGTGTTCGCATCGACGTGCGGCGCGGGCGTCCACTTCCAGTGCGAATTGTCATACCCGTACAGGTGCTCGACCTCCACGGTGGCATGGGCGAAGTCGAAGCGCAGGTAGCTGGTCTCCCGCGGCGACAGCACGCTGTTCACAACCGAGACAATGGCGCCGCTTTCGAAGGTGGCGTGGGCAAAGGAGACGTCTTCGGTCTCAACATCACGGCCCAGGGTCGCCATGGTCGCGCTGATTTCGGTCCAGTCGCCCAGCAGGGACAGCAGCAGGTCCATCTGGTGGATGCCGTGGCCCATGGCGGGTCCACCGCCCTCGGTCTCCCATTTACCCCGCCACGCGACGTCGTAATAGGCGGCGTCCCGGTACCAGAGCGTGTGGCAGATGCCCACGAGAGGCGCCCCGAGATCCCCCGCGGCGATCTGCGCGCGGAGCGTGCGCGCCGCCGATCCGAAGCGGTGCTGGAAGACGTAGGACGCATACGGGCCCGCGGCGCCTTCGTGCTCGAGGATGGCGTCATACTCGGCCAGGGAAAGGGTCGGCGGCTTTTCGCACCAGACTGAGGCTCCGGCGTCGAGCGAGCGGATGACCGCGTCAGTGTGCGAGCCGGGCGGCGTGCACACCAGCACGAGATCCGGCTGCACCTCCTCCAGCATCGCGGCCACGGAGGTGTTGGAGGAAGGCGCGCCCCACTCTGCTGCAACTTCCCGCGCCCGGTCGCCGTCCATGTCGACGATGGCTGCGATCTCCACCCGATCGCCGAGGACGCGCAGCCCGGGAAGGTGCTGCCCCTGCGCGATGCCTCCGCCTCCAACGACGGCGGTACGGATGGGTTTGGTGCGAACTGCCACTGCGGATCCTTTGCTAGGTCAGTGCTGTTTCGGTTTGTCGTGCAGGTTCATAACGCGTGGTCTGGGCTGTGCTCCGGACGGCGGTACGGAGGTCGTCCAGCGTGGCTCCGGCACCGAGAGCTCCCGCGCCCAGTGCGCCGTCGGCACGCGCTTGAACCAGCACGTTGCCAAGGGCCGTGGCCTCCACCGGCCCGGCAAGAACGGGAAGCCCCGTGGCGTCCGCGGTGAGCTGGCACAGCAGCCGGTTCTGCGAACCGCCGCCGACAATGTGCACGACGTCGATCGGCTTACCGCTAAGTTCTGCCGCCTGCTCGAGCGTGCGTGCATACACCCGCGCGAGGCTGTCCAGGATGCAGCGAACGACGGCGGCAGGAGACTCAAGCGCTTCGCCCGCCGCGCTGCGGATGCGGTGTGGCATGTTGTCTGGCGCGATGAAGTCGTCGGAATCGGCGTCGATTCGCGGACCGCCGGTCGGCAGCTCGGCAGCCTCAGCGAGAACTTGCTCGAGGGTCACGGATCGCCCCCACTCACGCAGGCACTCCTGGAGCAGCCACAGTCCGCCGCAGTTGCGCAGGTACCGGATGGTGCCGTCAACGCCGCGTTCATTCGTGAAGTTCGCAGCGCGGCTGGTCGGGCTGAGGATCGGTTCGGACAGTTCGACGCCCACCAGCGACCAGGTGCCGGAGGAGATGTAGGCAAAGTTGTCTACTCCCGCGGGCACTGCGGCCACGGCGGATGCTGTGTCGTGGGAGCCTACGGCGATGACCGTGGTGGCGGAATTCAGCCCTGTCCGTTCGGTGATGGAGGGCAGCAGGGTGCCCAGCGTTTCCCCCGGTTCCATCAGCGTCGGGAAGATTCTCCGCGGAATGTCGACGGCATCGAGAAGGTGGCTTGAGAAGTTGCCCGTTGCGGCATCGAGCAGTCCGGTGGTTGAGGCGTTCGTGATTTCGGTCCGGCGTTCGCCGGTGAGCCAGAAGCCGAGCAGGTCCGGGATCAACAGCGCCTGGACGTTCTCAAGGGAGGGTTCAGCCGCCAGCTGGTAGACAGTGTTGAACGGCAGGAACTGGAGCCCGGTGGTTTCATACAGCTGCTCGAACGGAACGGTTTCGTGCACCCGATCGAGAACCCCAGTCGTGCGCGAGTCACGGTAACTGTGCGGCTGGGAGGCGAGAGCGCCGTCGTCGTGCACTAATCCGTAGTCCACGGCCCAGGTGTCGACGCCGATGCTCACCACCCGTTCGCCCTTTGCGTCTGTGAGTTCGCGGGCGAGGGTGAGGCCGTACAGCACCTCCTCGAAGAGGGCGTCGATGTCCCAGCGGAGGGCGCCGTCGATTTCCTGCACGCCGTTCGGGAATCGATGGATGACCTCAAGTGACGGGCCGTCGGTGCCCATTCGGCCGAGGATAACCCGGCCGGATGAGGCACCGATATCGACGGCTGCGTATACCGACTTCATGCTGAGCCGATTACCGGAGGAAGGCGGCGGCTACGCCCGCATCGACCGGAACGTGCAGCCCGGTGGTGTGGGACAGTTCGGCGGAGGTGAGGACCGCGGCCGCGTTCGCCACGTTCTCGGGCAGCACCTCGCGCTTGAGCAGGGTCCGCTGGGCGTAGTACTCGCCGAGCTTTTCTTCATCCACCCCGTAGACCGCGGCGCGCTTGGCTCCCCAGCCGCCGGCGAAGATACCGGAGCCGCGGACCACGCCGTCGGGGTTGATGCCGTTGACGCGGACGCCGTACTCGCCGAGTTCAGCGGCCAGCAGACGCACCTGATGGGCCTGGTCGGCTTTGGTGGCTGAATACGCGATGTTGTTCGGCCCGGCGAAGACAGAGTTCTTGGACGAGATGTAGATGATGTCCCCGCCCATTTCCTGGTCGATGAGGACCTGCGCGGCGGCCTTCGAGACCAGGAACGATCCCTTGGCCATCACGTTGTGCTGCAGGTCCCAGTCCTTCTCGGAGGTCTCCAGCAGCGGCTTGGAGATCGAAAGCCCGGCGTTGTTGACCACAAGGTCCAGTCCGCCGAAGGCCAGGACTGCGGCGTTGATTGCTTGCTGGACCTGCTCGGGATTGGTGACGTCGGCCTGGATGCCGATGGCGACGTCCGGTCCGCCAAGTTCCTCGGCGACCTTCTCGGCGTTTTCGAGGTTCAGGTCGGCGATAACCACGCACGCGCCCTCCGCTGCGAGGCGGGTGGCGATGGCCTTGCCGATGCCCGAGGCCGCGCCGGTTACCAGTGCGATGCGGGTGGCGTGGGACTTCGGCTTGGGCATCCGGGCGAGCTTGGCCTCTTCCAGCGCCCAGTACTCGATGCGGAACTTCTCCGACTCATCGATCGGGGCGTAGGTGGAAATCGCCTCAGCGCCGCGCATCACGTTGATGGCGTTGATGTAGAACTCACCGGCTACGCGAGCGGTCTGCTTGTTGGCACCGTAGGAAAACATTCCGACGCCGGGGATCAGCACGATTGCCGGGTCGGCTCCGCGCATGGCCGGGGAATCCTCTTGGGCGTGGCGCTCGTAGTAGGACTGGTAATCCGCGCGGTATTCCTTGTGGAGTTCCTTCAGCCGGGTGATGGAGTCCTCGACGGAGGCGTCCGCGGGCAGGTCCAGGACCAAGGGCTTGACCTTGGTGCGCAGGAAGTGGTCCGGGCAGGAAGTGCCTAGTGCCGCCAGGCGCGGATGTTCAGCTGCGCTCAAAAAGTCCAGAACGGCGTCGTCGTCGGTGAAGTGCCCCACCTGCGCGCGGTCGGTGGAGGCCAGGCCA
Source organism: Arthrobacter sp. Soil782 (assembly GCF_001428435.1). Taxonomy (GTDB): domain Bacteria; phylum Actinomycetota; class Actinomycetes; order Actinomycetales; family Micrococcaceae; genus Arthrobacter_D; species Arthrobacter_D parietis. The sequence continues at coordinate 803,137 of NZ_LMSO01000001.1, read as the reverse complement.
CGGATCACCGGGGCGAGGGCGGCGGCCTTCGCACGGCGCGCCTCAGACGAGAGCGCGGCGTAGCCGTCGAGGGGCTCACCGAACGCCGTTGGGTTTCCGTTCTCGGCAATGTAGCGCTCGGCGGTTTCGATCATCCACAGTGAATTGTTCTCGGCCTCGTCGGAGGTTTCACCCCACGCGGTGATGCCGTGCCCGCCGAGTATGGTGCCGACGGCCTGCGGGTTTTCGGCCTTGATTGCGGCGATGTCCAGGCCGAGCTGGAAGCCCGGACGCCGCCAGGGCACCCACACCACCTTGTCGCCGAAGATCTTTTCGGTGAGTGCTTCGCCGTCGACCGCGGTGGCGATGGCGATGCCGGAATCCGGGTGCAGGTGGTCAACGTGTGCGGCGTCGACGAGGCCGTGCATGGCGGTGTCGATGGAAGGTGCCGCGCCGCCCTTGCCGTGCAGGGTGTAATCGAACGCCGCGACCATCTCGTCCTCGCGGTCAAGGCCAGGGTAGACGTTGGTCAGGGCACGGAGACGGTCGAGGCGGAGTACGGCCAGGCCCTGTTCCTTAAGGGTGCCGAGGTCACCGCCGGAGCCCTTCACCCAGAGCAGCTCGACGTTCTCGCCGGTGACGGGGTCGGTGTCGCTGCCCTTGGCGGAGGTGTTGCCGCCGGCGTAGTTCGTGTTGCGCTTGTCCGCACCGAGCCGGTTGGAGCGGTTGATGAGGTCCTGAACGGTTTGGTTAGTCATGGTTACGCGCCCCATCCTGCCTGCTGCCCGCCCTCACGGTCAGCGTTGATGATTTCCTGGTAGCCGCTGGCCGCGTAGGCAGCCATGGGGTCCGCGGGAAGTCCGCGGGATTCACGCCACTGGGCAAGTGCCGGACGGACGTCGGTGTAGAAGGCGTCCATGAAGAGGGCGTGGGCGCCGAGCACGTCGCCTGCTTCCTGGGCCTTGGTCAGCTTGTCACGGTCGACGAGGAGCGCGCGGGCGGTCATCTCCTGCACATTGAGGACCGAGCGGATCTGGCCGGGGATCTTCTCTTCGAGGTTGTGGCACTGGTCCAGCATCAGCGCCACGTTGGCAGCCGGGTCGAGAGCGCCGCCGCGGGCCACCTCGTACATGATGCGGAACAGCTGGAACGGATCCGCTGCCCCCACGATCAGGTCATCATCCGCGTAGAAGCGCGAGTTGAAGTCGAAGGATCCGAGCTTGCCCAGGCGGATCAGCTGCGCCACGATGAATTCGATGTTGGTGCCGGGTGCGTGGTGGCCCGTGTCGAGGCAGACCATGGCCTTCTCACCGAGGGCCAGGGTGTGGGCGTAGGAAGTTCCCCAGTCAGGGACGTCGGTGTGGTAGAAAGCCGGCTCGAAGAACTTGTACTCGAGGACCATGCGCTGGTCATCACCGAGGCGCTCGTAAACCTTCTGCAGGGAATCATGCAGCCAGTCCTGGCGTGAGCGCATGTCGCCCTGGCCGGGGTAGTTGGTGCCGTCAGCCAGCCAGATCTTCAGGTCCTGTGAACCGGTGACGTTCATGACGTCGATGCACTCGTACATGTGGTCGAGGGCCTTGTTCCGCACGGCGGCGTCGCTGTGGGTCAGAGACCCGAACTTGTAGATGTCGTCCTGGAACGTGTTGCTGTTGATCGTTCCCAGCCTGACGCCGAGGCCCTGCGCGAAGTCAGAAAGCGCGCCGTAGTTTGCCACCTTGTCCCAGGGAATGTGCAAGGCAACGGAGGGCGCAAGGCCGGTCAGCTCGTTAACCTTGGCGGCGTCGGCGATCTTCTCCTGCACAGTGCGCGGAGTGCCGGGAGTCTGAAACACCTTGAAGCGGGTTCCGGAATTGCCGTAGGCCCAGGACGGCACCTCAATAGCGAGGTTCTCCAGGGTTGGCGTTATGCGGCTCAGGTCAACCATAACTACTCTCCATTTACAGCTGCCGGCTGCAAGCCCGCGCGCATCGTCGTTGTTTTGCACTGACTTTTCACTAGGCCTGAAGGAGGCGGCGGTGACGGTCAGGTAATGAATCAAATATTGAATCGATTCATTAGTACGTTTCAAAGGTATCCTTGGCGATAAGTGGTGTCAAGCATTCTCGTGAAGAGTGCACATTTTCATCCATCGCTTGTCTACAGCCCGTCACTTCCAGGAAACGAGGGTCTGCCCGGATGGTCAGTATCAAAGACGTTGCCGACCAGGCGCAGGTTGCCGTGGGCACAGTATCGAACGTGCTCAACAACCCGGACCGCGTAGCTGAAAAGACCCGCGAGCGGGTGCTCAGCGTCATCTCGGAACTGGGCTTCGTGCGCAATGATGCCGCTCGCCAGCTCCGTGCCGGGCTCAGCCGCACCATTGGGCTCATCGTCCTCGACGTCAGTAATCCGTTCTTCTCTTCGCTGGCGCGCGCCGCCGAAGACCGGGCGGCGGAGTCGGACAGCACCGTGCTGCTGGGGGACAGTGGGCATGACGCCGGCCGCGAAAGCCGCTATCTCGATGTGTTCGAGCAGCAGCGGGTCAAGGGTGTTCTGATTTCGCCGGTAGGTAACGTCGATTCCCGGCTCGAACAGCTGCGCGCTCACGGCGTGCCCGTGGTTTTGGTGGACCGGGTGGACCCGCAGCGCCGGGTCAGTTCAGTGTCAGTGGATGATGTCGCCGGCGGTTACATGGCGGTGAAGCACATGCTCTCGCGCGGGCGGCGGCGCATCGCGTTCATCGGAGCGTCCACCGACATCCAGCAGGTTGCGGACCGCCTGACCGGAGCGCAGCAGGCTGTGGAGGAGTACCCGGATGCCGAGCTCGAGGTGGTGGAAGCCGCCGCGATGACCGTGCTGGCGGGGCGTGCGGCCGGTGAACTCCTTGCGGAGCGCGGCAGGGAAGGCCTGCCGGACGGCATTTTCTGCGCCAACGATCTGCTGGCCATCGGCGTGATGCAGGCTGTGCTGCTCATCCGCGGGTTGCGGATTCCGGAGGACCTCGCGCTGATCGGCTACGACGACATCGATTTCGCCCAGTCCGCGGTTGTTCCGCTGTCCACAGTGCGGCGGCCAACGGAGCTGATGGGGCGCACCGCCGTCGAACTGTTGCTTGAGGCGATTGACCGGACTTCACCCGAGAGCCGCCAGGTCATCTTCCAGCCGGAGCTGGTCAGCCGGGGGAGCACTCTCTAGCCCGTCGCATTCTTGGGAACTTTTGCGCAGCTCCGGCGAGTCCGACGCCGATTTGAGTCACCGTAGGTGCGCAAAAGTTGCGGGCAGGCGAGCTCCCTGGCAAGTCGCAGTGGTAGCATCCATGAAACGATTCATACCCGCTCGACGAGGAGAACTATGGAACGCGTCTGCTTCCAGTTGCAGGTGAAGCCCGACCGCCTTGAGGAGTACAAGGAGCGCCATGCCGCCGTCTGGCCGGACATGCTCCGCGCCCTCAAGGACACCGGCTGGAACAACTACTCGCTCTTCCTCCGGCCGGATGGCCTCCTGATCGGGTACGTCGAGTCGGATGACCTCGCCGCAGCCCAGAGCGCTATGGCCGAGACCGACGTCAATGCCCGCTGGCAGGCCGAGATGGGCGAGTTCTTCGTGGAGCTCGACGGCCGGCCGGACGAAGGATTTGTGCGGATCGAGGAGGTCTTTCACCTCGAGGACCAGCTCGACGCCCACGCCGAATGATCATCAGCCCGCAAAGTAGCCGGAAAATGGCAGGTTCGCCGGGAAGACCCCACGAACGTGCCACGCACCGGCGATCCTGACTCGAAAGGTCCCTCCAATGACCCGTACCCTCCGCGCCGCCATCCTCGGCACCGGCGCCGTGGCGCACCTCCATGCCGAGGCGCTTGCCGCGATCGACGGCGTCACCGCGGTTGCCTCAGCCGACCCCAGCGAGGAGCGGGTCCGTGACTTCAACGCCCGGCACGGAATCGCAGCCGGGTACGGCACCCTGGAGGAGCTGTTGGCCAAGGAGGCTGTCGACGTCGTGCATATTTGCACTCCGCCGGCGGGACATGCGGAACAGACAAAAGCAGCGTTCGACGCCGGTGCTCACGTCATCGCCGAAAAGCCGCCTGCGCTTTCCCTCGCCGAGGTGGACACCATGCGATCGCACGCCGTGGCGGCAGACCGCAAGCTGGCCGTCGTCTTTCAGCAGCGAACCGGCACGGCCGCCACTCACGTCCGGAACCTGCTGCAGTCGGGTGAACTGGGCAGGCCGCTGACCGCTGTCTGCCACACGCACTGGTACCGCGGTCCGGAGTACTTCGACGTGCCGTGGCGCGGAACGTGGGAGACCGAGGGTGGCGGCACCACGCTGAGCCACGGCATTCACCAGATCGACCTGCTCTCCTACCTGCTCGGCGAGTGGAGCTCGGTGTCCGGCCAGCTGTTCCGGCTTGACCGGGAGGTGGAGACCGAGGACACCTCGTGCGGCGTCGTCGTCTTCGAGAGCGGCGCCGTCGCGTCGGTTCTGAGCACTGTGCTCGCGCCGCGGGAGTCGAGCCTGATCCGCATCGACACGGAGCACGCCACCATCGAGCTCGAGCACCTCTATGGCCACAACCACGCGAGCTGGAAGCTGACGCCGGCCCGTCACATCAGTGCGGAACGGGCGGCGTCGTGGGCGCTGCCGTCGAATGAGGTGCCGAGCGGGCACGATGTGCTCCTGTCCGAGGTCTACGAATCACTGCTTGCCGGGGCCGATGTTCCGCCGGTCGCCGCTGATCCTGCACGTGCTATCGAGATTGTTGCTGCCCTCTACGCATCGGCCGGGCGGGGTGCTCCCGTAACCCGCGGGGAACTCGCTGCGCCAGACTTTCGCGGGAGCATGCGCGCTCCCGTAACGGATCTGCGTCCCGGTCGGTGAGCGCACCGCTGCTCGCCGACCCGCTCGGCGGGCCGACTGATCCGTCGGTCATCCGCAACGAGCAGACCGGACAGTGGTGGATGTTTTACACCCAGCGGCGCCCCGCCGATTCGGGCGCGGGCGTCGAGTGGGTGCACGGCAGCCGGATTGGCACGGCCGTATCCGACGACGGCGCGCGCTGGCTCTACCGCGGTGTGGTCGACGGTCTCGACCCGGCTGGGGAGCCCGGCCCGAACACCCACTGGGCGCCCGAGGTCGCGTGGGACGGAACCCGCTACCACATGTACCTCACGTGGATTCGGGGCGTGCCTTCCACCTGGGTCGGCCATGAGCGGCGCATTGTGCATCTGGTCAGCGACGACCTCGAGCACTGGAAGCACCGGGGCTTCCTTGAGCTGAGTTCGAACTACGTGATCGATGCGGCCATCGCCCGGACCGCCGACGGTCTCCTGCGCCTCTGGTACAAGGATGAGGCGGAAGCATCCACTACCTACGCCGCTGTCAGTCCCGACTGGGACAACTGGTCCGTCGAAGGGCAGGTCATCGGTGGTGCGCCCCATGAGGGCCCGAACGTCTTCGAGCTGGGCGGGTTCTTCTGGATGATCGTGGACGAGTGGCGCGGCCAGCGCGTCTACCGTTCGGATGACGGTCTTTCCTGGTCGGTGCAGGGCTTGATCCTCGATTCGGCCGGCGTGCATCCGGAGGATAGGCAGGTAGGCAGGCATGCCGACGTCGTTGTTTGCGGTGTTGAAGCCGTTGCGTTCTACTTCACCCACCCGGAATGGGACGGAAGCAACGACGTCGAACTGCAGGCAGACGCGCTGCGCCGGTCGGAGGTGCATCAGGCGCGGCTGTGGGTTGCGGCCGGCGTGCTGCTGTGTGACCGTGATGCGCCGGTAATCGCGTTGGGCCGACGCATGCCGGAAAGAAATATGCGGGACAAATAGCGCCAGAGGGTAGCTTTCCGGCGTAACAGGCGATTTACTGGCATTAAGTTGTTCGAATCAACAATCTCCGAGACCGTTCATGGTGAGGTAGGTGTTGAACCGGCAGCTGATCCTGGTGCCCGTCCCCAGTGTTTCGGCGACTTAGGGCACAGCCACAACAAAGGAGCGCAATGAAGCGATACACCAGTAAGGCAGCCCTCGGAATACTTGGAGCGGCACTCGTTGTGCCGGCCCTGGCAACGGCTCCGGCGCAAGCCGAGTCCGCGCCGGTCCAGACCGAGGTGACTGAGGACTACGACGTCCTCGTTGTCGGCAAAACCACGGGCTTTCGTCACAGCAGCATCGATGAGGCGACTACGGCGATTATGGCCCTCGGCGACGCCAACGGTTTCAGCGTCGACGTCTGGGATCCGCCAACCTCGCCGAGAAACCAGGGGCAGCCTGACCGCACGCTGCCAAGCACACCGTTCACCAGCGCATCGGACCTTGCAAAGTACGAGACCATCGTCTTCGTTTCCACCGTCGATGGCACCAACAGCCTCAACCCTGCGACACCGACGCTGCTCGACGAGGGTGAACTGGAGGCGTTCCAGGGTTACATCCGCTCCGGCGGTGGCTTTGCCGGCGTCCATGCGGCAACGGATTCCATGCACACCGTTCCCTGGTACAGCGAACTCACCGGCGGGGGTGCGCGGTTTGTCAGCCATCCTGCCCAGCAAACAGCCGTTCAGGTAGTGGAAGACGGCACTCATCCTTCGACCGAGCACCTGTCAGGAACCTGGACGCGCTTCGACGAGTGGTACAACTTCAACCAGAGCCCCCGCGATGCCGTCCGTGTCCTCACCAACCTCGACGAAACCACGTACAACCCGGGCGGTAACGCCATGGGTTCCGACCACCCGCTGTCCTGGTGCCATAACTTTGAGTCCGCCCGCTCCTGGTACACCGGTGGCGGTCACACTGAGGCATCGTACGTTGACCCGGTCTTCCTCGAGCACCTGCTGGGCGGCATTGCCTGGTCAGCCGGAGCGGTGAACGGCGGCGGTGACTGTGTCACCTGGAATGAGGTCGAAACAACGACGGCGGACCTGCTCGCTGAAGGAGCTATTTCATCGAAGGCGGCAACCCAGATTGGAAAGCAGCTGGACAAGGCGCGGGCACTCGCCGAGGCCGGTTCGCATGACGATGCTGCGGAGAAGCTCAACGCGGCTGCCGCCCAGGTTAGGGCGCACGTCAACCGTGGCTCAGACGCCCACAGCTTGCTGCTCGGCAAGGTGCAGGACCTGCAGGTTTGGCAGAGCGAGTTGAAGTAACCCCGGCTTCCGCCGCGCTGGCCGCTGCGTAACGCGCCAGTTCGGCGGCATCGCCGATTATCCTCACGCAGCATGGCCGGAACTGGTTGCGCAGCATAGCCGCGCAACCAGTTCTGGCCGCACGTCGCTCATTCAACGTCGGAAGGTCATCGATCCTCTTGAGAAATTCACTCCGTCGCTCCCGCAAGGCGCGGGTCCTTACCGTCGCCGCCGCGGCCTCGGTCCTGATAGCCGTTACCGTTGTGCTCACCGTTGCACTTGCCGCAGGAGGTGCCGGTCCTTCTGAAGCCGGTCCTTCTGAAGCCGCTTCGCCCGAAGCCGGTTCCATCGAAGCGATAGCTGAACAGTTGGCCGCGGGGCAGGAGCGCGAAGGGGCTGAGCTCAATGCCGATCTGGCCGAAGCAGCCGAAGAAGCGCAGGGGCGGATGGCGCAGGTGCTGCAGGAACTCGCTGCCGCTGTACCGGTGCAGGAGGGCGAGGGTCCGGCCCCAGCCAGTGTCAGTGACGTGGACCGGTGGAACCACGAGCTGGTCCTTGCCGTGTCTGCATTGGAAACCGTCGACGAAGGAACATCTGAACAGACGGTTGCGCGGGAGGCCTTCATCGGCGCCGCGCAGTTGCTCCTGTCGACGGCGGCTGGATACGAGCACCTTCTGGCAGCGCCCGACGACGAGCAGACTGTGCTTGCAAGCACAGTGGCTGAGCGACGCGACGCGGCCGTACGCCTATGGCAAGCCGGGGCAGCGCAGCTCGATACCCTCGCCGTAGAGTCAGGCGGCTCGCACGTACACCTTTTCCTGGCTCCGGATGGTGACCCCGACGCGGTCCCGTTGGAGTTCCGGGAGCCCGAAGAGCCAGAGGAGTAGTCGCCTAACCACGCGGAGCTAATCCGCTCGTAAGCACACGGATGCGGGACGCAGGTCCGGTCGAATTTCGGGCCGTCAGCGGATTGAAACCAGATTGCCGCCCGGCGAACGGGAACCCCAGCACATCGACCTTGGAAAAACCTTGACCGGTCGCGAACCTTCGCCTAGCGTTGAGAAAGCGTTTTCCGTTGAAAGGATTCAAAGATGAACCCGCGCTTTCGCGTCATCCCAATACCAGCAACGCTGGCACTCAGTGCAGCCCTGATCGCCGGAGGTGGCGGCCTTCCCGCCGCTGCTGCTCCGGCCCCCGATGCCCAGATCGGCATTCAGCTCGAACACCTGGACCGCGGCCTCGTCGCGGCAGCAACCTCGGAGGGAACCTTCCTCAGCTGGCGCCTCCTCACCACCGAAGTCACCGGCTCAAACGAGACCGGCCAGACCGGCTCGGACTTTGCCGTCTACCGCAACGGCGAGAAGATCGCCACGGTCACCGACAGCACCAACTACCTCGACCCCGACGCGACGGAATGGGCCACCTATCAGGTTGCCGCCGTCGTCGGCGGTGTGGAACTGCAGCGCAGTGAAGAAGTGGCCCCCTGGGCACAGGGCTACACCGATATCCCGCTGCAGAAGCCGGCCGACGGCGTAACCCCCGCCGGTGAAAGCTACACCTACTCCGCGAATGACATGAGCCTTGGCGACGCGGACGGCGACGGCGACTACGAGTACGTAGTCAAGTGGGATCCCTCGAACTCGAAGGATGTCTCGCAGGTCGGGTACACCGGCAACACCTACATCGACACGTACACCATGGACGGAACGCTGCTCCATCGCATCAACCTCGGTGTCAACATCCGCTCCGGCGCCCATTACACGCAGTTCATGGTCTACGACTTCGACGGCGATGGCCGCACCGAGATGATGATGAAGACCGCGCCGGGCACCTCAGTCACGCAGTACACGGACGGTGTAGCCGGCGAGCCTGAGTACATCACGATGCCGGCCGATGACATCGCCGCCGGTTACAGCAACACCGACGATTACCGGAAGAGCGCGGCCGACTACTACGAGCACGTCGTGGACATGTTCGCCACCTGGCACGAGCACCCCGAGGTGGTCGCGGGCAACTGGCCCGCCACACTCGAGGAAGCGTTCGGCATCGAACAGCGCTACGAGTACCCGCTCTCCGACGCGGATGCGCGCGCCATGGCGGACTACTTCATGGATGTCTACGCGCCCAGCCGCAGCGGCAGGAACAACCTCCGCGCCTTCGAGGGCTTCATCCTCAGCGGCCCTGAATACCTGACCGTGTTCGACGGCGCCACTGGAGACGAGCTTCAGACAGTGGACTACGAGCCGGGCCGGCACGACGACGGTCTCATGTGGGGCGATTACGCTATGTCCCGCATCGAGCCGGGCAACCGTGTGGACCGCTTCCTCGCGGGCGTCGCCTACCTGGATGGCCAACGCCCGTCAGCCATTTTCGCCCGCGGCTACTACACCCGCTCCACCATCGCCGCCTACAACTGGGACGGCACGAACCTTTCCAAGGTCTGGAACGTGGACAGCGGCTGGACGCCGATGACAAACCCGTTCAATGACGGCCCGCACGGCCGCCTCGGCACCGACCCCGAGTTCGGTTCCATCACCACGCAGGGCTTCCACTCGCTCAGCGCCGCGGATGTGGACGGCGACGGCAAGCAGGAGATCGTCTACGGCTCAGCAACAATCGACGACGACGGCTCCCTCCTTTACAGCTCGTTCGACACCATGCCGGAAGGCAGTGCAACGCCGGGCGCCGAGGCCGGCCTCGGTCACGGAGACGCGATGCACGTGACGGACATCGACCCGAACCGCCCCGGTCAGGAGATCTGGACGGTCCATGAGGGCGGACGGTTCGCCCCGTACGGTTCCGCCATGCGTGACGCCGCAACGGGCGAAGTGCTGTTCGGTGCGTACTCCGGCAAAGACACTGGCCGCGGCATGATCGGTGACGTGCGTTCCGATGTCGATGGCATTGAGGTCTGGGCGAGTATGCCGGGTGGCAGTGATGGCTCGGGTCTGCTGAGCTCCGACGGCGAGCAGCTGGAAGCCCGCACCCCCGGCACCAACATGAGCATCAAGTGGGCCGCCGACATGACCACCCAGATTGTGAACCGTTCCGGCGACGGATCACCCACCATTGACGATTGGACCCGCGGAACGCTGCTGAACGCGGAGGGCACCCTGACCAACAACGGCACCAAGGGCAACCCGGCGCTTGTGGCGGATGCTTTCGGTGACTGGCGTGAGGAACTGTTTGTCCGCACGACCGACAGCTCCGCCATCCGCGTGTTCCTCAGCACCGAGGTCACCGGCCACAAGCTCACCACTCCCATGCATGATCCCCAGTACCGGGCGGAGGTTGCGCGCCAGAACACCACCTACAACCAGCCCTCCTACACGAGCTACTACTTCGCCTCGGACATGGACTTCGCGAATGTTCCCGTGCCGGATGCCTGGACTCCGGGTCTCATCGGGTACCTGCAGGCCACGCTTGAGTCGTTCATCGAGAGCGGGGATGTTGCGGGACCGGTCGCGAAGCAGCTCCAGGCCTCGCTGGCCCAGGCGCAGGAGGGTGTCGAGCAGGGCAACACGGCCAACGTCGGGAAGGCAATGGATCGCTTCGAGAAGTTTCTGAACCAGGGCAAGAAGCCCGACGTCGTTTCAGATTCGGCTCGCGCCGTCCTTGAGAACGGGGTGCAGACGGTGCTTGGAATGGTGAGGTAAGCCAGGGCCAGGTTCCCGGAACTTTCGGGCAGATAAGGCGGGTTCAGCGCAGCTGAACCCGCCTTATCTGCGCAAGACTTCCGTTCTCCAACGGTAGTCTCCCGCCGTTTCTTCAGTTGAGCGCGGGAGTGTCCGTCGGAATGACCCCGTTCGCATAGAGATCCGCCGCGATATCCTGCAGCGCCCGCAAGGCCACGCGTTGCGTGAGCGGTCCGTAGGAGATTCTGGCTACGCCCAGTGACTCGTACTCGCCCGCCGGCAGCGCCCCCGGCAGGCCGATGACGCTGAGCTTGCGCTCTCCGAGACCGGCGACGAGACGTTCTGTCGACTCCTGATCCAGGACACCCGGTACAAACACGAGGCTCGCGCCGGCGTCGAGGAAGGCTTTGCCCCGCTCGATCGCATCGTCGAGGCTGTCCGAAAGGGGGCGATCACCGCCGCGCACAATCGCGTCTGTGCGGGCATTCAGCTGGAAAGCTATACCTTCCTGCTCCGCAACCCGCACGATGGCCTCCACGTTCGCGACTGCCTCGGCCAGCGGAACCAGCCGGTCCTCAACGTTCGCGCCGACGACGCCGACTCCGATCGCTTGGCGGACCGACTCGCCTGGGTCTCCGAAACCCGCGTCCAGATCGGCGGTGACAGGCAGGTCAGTCGCTTGCACGATCCGAGCCAAGGCAGACAGCGCAAGATCGAAAGGCATGGTGCCATCCGCAAATCCGTGACTTGCCGCGATCGAGTGCCCGGCGGTAGCGATCGCGCGCGTTCCGGGCAGGTCAGCAACGGCTCGGGTGCTAATGGCGTCCCAGACGTTGACGACACGGAGAATTTCGGGGGCTTCGTGCAGGGCCTTCAGCGAACTGGCCTTCTCAGAGGTTGTCATGATTGTGACTCTACTTGAGCGGCCGCGCCCTCACTGTTGGCGGTAGCCAAAGAGCGCGATGGCTTGCGGTGCGTGAGATGCCGAAGTGAACCTTGGCACCGTCAGACGTCGTTACGGGTGAACGCAGCGGCCCGGACTACGTCGTCGCTCTCCAGCCCCGCGCCCAGCGCTCCGCCCACGGTCGCCAGGGCTGCGGTGAGCAGGCTCAGCTGCGCGTACTCCGCCAGTCCCACAGACTCACCGACGACGGCGGCGAACACTCCCGCGTCGACCAGCAGCACCGCTGCCAGGAAAGACAGGACAAAAAGGGCCCCGAAGAAGGTCACCACACCGATCACTACGGTCGCCGTCGTCGCCAGATTGAACAGGGTGACCTGCTCCCGCTCGACCCTCCGGCGTGGACGCTCCCATAGGTCCGCGCCGATCATCAGGGTGAGCGTGACGGCACCGACCGCGAGCACGGTCAGCAGGATCAGACGAAGCGGACCGTAGGCGGTGGCCAGCAGCCAGAGGTCGCTCGTCGCGAGGGTCACCACGCCGGCGGCCGCCGCAGCCGTCAGCGCACGCGACAGGGTAACCGCAAGCCGCCACGGCCTATTCGCGAGGATCAGCCCGAGCAGCACGCGGGCGTTGCCAGCGACCACCCGGCCGGTGAACTGGAGCGGGTTTTCGTCCGCATGATCTGGGAGGTCGTCAGCCATCTCGCGTGCGCGGCGGGCGCGGTCTTCCGCTTCGTCGTCGTCGTCCCAGCCGGCCAGCGGGCCCACCAGCCGGGCCACCGCCGTCGTCATGGATTCCCTGCGGCCCACCGCACGGAGCGCCGGCAGCGCCACCAGCCCCACCCTGTGGACAGGGCTGATTTGGGTGAGCACCGGCTTCCGTCCGCTGCGGAGCGCGAGATCACTGACGACGACGGCGAGATCCCAGTCTTCGTCCAGCAGCCGGTCGCGGGCGGTTTCCAGCAGCTCCGACGGCGCGCGTCCGTCGAGGGTTTCGACCATCATTGACACGCGCCACCCAACGCCCGGGTATGACTCGCGGAGCAGGCGGGGCAGCGCATCAGTCATATCCTGAAGCGAAGCCGGGTCAAGCGAGGGGGGAATGACGACGCCGAGCGTCAGCTCAGGAACATCGCCGGGCTGCGGCGGGGGAGTATCAGGCACCGCTCAATGATCCACGTTTCGGAAGTTTCGTGCAGCTTTGGCGAGCTGGAGCGCATCCGAACCCGCCATATCTGCGCAAAACTTCCCAGGGGGTTAGGCCAAAGCGAACATCTCGCGCTGAAACCGGATGTGCTCGGCGGCCTGGACCGCGCCGCCGTTCTCATGCCCGTTGTAGGGGAAAACGTTCATGGACTTCGGTCCGGCGTAGGAGTTGTAGGCAGCGTAGACGCAGGACGGCGGGCAGACGTCGTCGAGCAGTCCTACCGAGAAGAGCGCCGGCATGGTGGCGCGGGCGGCGAAGTTGACGCCGTCGAAGTAACCCAGAGTGTTGAAGACTTCGTCCTCGCGCCCGCGCTGGATGCCGAGATAGCGCACCAGCTCGCTGTACGGAGCGGTGTTCACGATCTCCGTTGCACGCCGGACGTGGGAAAGGAACGGCACGTCCACGATCGCGCCCAGCGGTGCATGCTCCAGGAAGGTGGGGGACAGGGCGGCGGAGGCCAATGCAATCGCCCCGCCCTGGCTCCCGCCGGAGATCAGCACCCGCGAAGGATCAACGAACGGGTGCGCCTGCGCCGCTTCGACCGCTCGCACCGCATCGGTGAACAGGCGCCGGTAGTAATAGGTCTCAGGTGAGTCAATACCCAGCGTCAGGTGCCCGCCGAAATGGGGCCCGCCCACACCGGGGTCGGGAGTGTCTCCACTGCGGTGACCGGCACCCTGCCCGCGAAGATCCATAACAAAGTGCGCGACGCCGGTGCTTGGGATGGCAGTCCACTCACCGAGCAGACTCCTGCCGCCGCCATAACCGATATACGTGACGACGGTGGGCAGCGGACCGGAGGCCGAGCGCGGCCGGAGCATCCACCCCTTGATGGGGTGCCCGCCGTAGCCCGCGAAGGTGACATCCTCAGTGACCAGTTCTGAATAACCGGCGTCCACCTCGTCGAAACGGGCATCGAGTGAGAAGGCCGCCGTCTCCGCGAGGGTCTTCTCCCAGAACGCGTCAAAGTCAGCGGGTTCAGTGCGATCCGGTGCGTACTGCTCGAGCTCGCGGAGGGGGAGGTCAAACTGTGGCATCTGAAGGATTCCTTCGCTCATTGTGTCTCGGAAGTATCACAGCTCACATTATTCTAGGAGTAGGCCTTGCGCATTGAGACGATTCAATTTACTCTCGATGGAGAGCGCTTTCCCGTGATGTACACCACTGTACCAGCGGCCCAAAGAGCTTCACCTCAAATCTGAGCCGTTCCCAGGAGGACAAAGATGTTCAATAAACTTTCACGACGCGCCGGGTCCGGCGTAGCGCTCACCATGGCGGCAGCTCTCATGCTGACCGCGTGCGGCGGCAACGGCGGCGGTCAGGCCGGCGGCACCCCTGATCCGAACGAAGAAGTCACCCTCAACTTCACCTGGTGGGGCAATGAGGACCGCGCAACCCGCTACAACGAAGCCATCGCGCTGTTCGAAGAGCAGAACCCGAACATCGACGTCAACGGAACCTTCATGGACTTCCCCGCCTACTGGGAGAAGCGCCAGACCGAGGCAGCCGGCGGCGGCCTGCCGGACGTCATGCAGTTCGACTACAGCTACCTGCGCCAGTACGGCCAGAACGGGCTGCTGATGGATCTCACCGAGTACGTCGGCAACGGGCTGACCACCGACACCATCGACGAAACCCTCCTGGCAACCGGCAAGCTCGAGGACCAGACCCTCGCTGTGCCCACCGGTTACAACGCCTGGTCGCTCTTCGAGAACCCGGCCCTGATCGAGCAGGCCGGCGTCGAGGGCTACGAAGGCGGCACCTCGTGGGAAGACTACGAGGCGTACATGGCCAGCGTGAGTGAAGCCGGCGAAGAAATCTGGGGCGGTACCGACTACACCGGCCGCATCCAGAACTTCGAGCTGCAGCTTCGCCAGGAAGGTCGCGAACTCTTCACCGAGGACGGCCAGCTGAACTTCACTCAGGAGGAACTGGCTGAATTCTGGGGCAGCGCATCCGATCTGCGCGAAAGCGGTGCAGTCATCCCCGGCCGCAAGCTGGAGGAAGTAGCCCCGAAGTCCGGCTTCGGCGCGAATCTGACCGCTAGCGAGATGACCTGGTCCAACTTCATGGGTGGCTACCTTGGCGACACAGGTGCCGAAGACCTGACGATCCTCGCACCGCCCACCAGCGATCCTTCCGTGAAGGACCTCTACCAGAAGCCGTCCATGCTGCACGCGGTCGGCGCTCAGACCGAGCATCCCGAAGCTGCTGTGGCCTTCGTTGACTTCCTGATCAACAGCCCCGAGGTTGGCGAGATCTTCGGTGCATCGCTCGGCGTCCCCGCCTCGGAAACCGCTCTCGAAGGTGCCGCGCTCGAAGGCCCCGAGCTTGAGGTCAAGGAGTACCTGGATTCGGTGTCTGACCGCATCGGTGAGCCGCCTGCAGCTCCGATCGTGGGTTACGGCGCACTGGAGAACACCTTCCTGACACTCGGTACCTCGATCGGACTGGACGCCATCACTCCTGAAGAGGCCGCCCAGCAGTTCTTCGACGAGGCTGCCGTTACGCTCGGCAGCTGAACACCGACCTTAGCTATCACCGCTATTAGGAGCAGGCTATGACCACGGGATCGGCGCACGCGCCAACACACACCCGCACTACCGCCGAACCCGGCACCCGTCCGGCGGGCAACCGCCGGACGGGTGGGCAGCCCCGACGCAAAGGCAACAGGGAAAACGTCGCGGGGTACCTTTTCCTCTCCCCCTGGTTGCTCGGGCTTTTCGCGCTTACTCTGGGCCCGATGCTGTACTCGCTGTACCTCGCATTCACGGACTACAACCTCTTCACAGCCCCCGAGTGGACCGGCCTGGGCAATTTTGAACGGATGGCCGGCGACACCGTCTTCTGGGGCTCGGTCCAGATCACCATGATCTACGTCCTTGTCGGCACACCCATCAAGCTGGCCGCCGCTCTCGGTGTGGCCATGCTGCTGAACTACAAGACCAAGGGCACCGCGTTCTTTCGCTCGGCCTTCTACGCGCCGAGCCTCATCGGCGCATCGGTCAGCATCGCCATCGTGTGGCGGGCAATGTTCTCCGCGGACGGCCCGGTGGACAGCGGGCTGAGCCTGTTCGGCATCAATCTCGGCGGCTGGGTCGGAGTGCCGGCCCTGATCATGCCGATGATGATCCTGCTCGCGGTCTGGCAGTTCGGCGCCCCGATGGTCATCTTCCTGGCGGGCCTGAAGCAGATTCCCACCGAGCTGTATGAAGCGGCGTCAGTGGACGGCGCGAAGGCGTGGCGAAAGTTCCTCAGCGTCACCCTGCCGATGCTTTCTCCGGTGATCTTCTTCAACCTGCTGCTCGAAATGATCGGTGCGTTCCAGATTTTCGCCTCCGCCTACATCATCGGGTCAGGAACCGGCGGACCTGCCGGAGCCACCAACTTCTATACCGTTTACCTCTACACCCGCGCCTTCACGAACAACCAGATGGGCTATGCCTCGGCAATGGCCTGGGTGCTCCTGATCGCCGTAGGCATCCTCGCGTTTATCCTTTTCCGCACCTCCAAGAGCTGGGTGCACTACGGAGGTGACACAAAGTGACCACGATCGAAACCAATCCGACCGCACTTCCACCGGTCGAGGCAAACCGGAAGCGACGCCAGCCCCGGCGGAAGACCGCAGCAACGGTGGCCTGGATCATCGGCATCGTGCTGCTGACCGCCGTCGTGCTCTATCCGCTCCTGTGGATGATCTCGGCTTCGTTCAAACCGAGCGCCGAGTTCGGTGCGAACAACAGCTTCCTGCCCCAGAACCCGACCTTCGATAACTTCTTCAAGGTCATGGAGGGCGTTGCCGGTATTCCCACCTGGAAGTTCTTCTGGAACTCCACCATCCTCGGCATCGGCGCGGTGATCGGCACCGTCATCTCCTCATCCATGGCCGCCTACGCGTTCGCCCGCCTGGACTTCAAGGGCCGCCCGCTGTTCTTCACCATGATGATCGGCACCCTCCTGCTCCCGTTCCACGTGCTGATCATTCCCCAGTACATGATCTTCCGTAACCTCGGAATGATTGACACGTTCTTCCCCCTCCTGGTCGGCAAGTTCCTGGCCACTGAAGCGTTCTTCGTGTTCCTCATGGTCCAGTTCATCCGTAACCTGCCCAAGGAACTCGACGAGGCAGCACGCATTGACGGGTGTGGGCACTGGCGCATCTTCTGGTCCATCACCATTCCGCTGATCAAACCGGCACTCATCACCTCCTCGATCTTCGCGTTTATCTGGAGCTGGAATGATTTCCTCGGCCCGCTGCTGTACCTGAACTCGCCCGACAACTACCCGCTGCCGCTGGCACTTCGGGTGTTCAATGACCAAACCAGTGGTTCCGACTACGGCGCCACGGTGGCGATCGCGGTGCTGGCGCTGCTGCCGGTCATGCTGTTCTTCGTGATCTTCCAGCGGTTCCTCGTTGACGGCGTTGCCACCCAGGGCCTGAAGGGATGACACCCCGCAGCGTCCGCAAACGGCGTGAACGACCCCAACCAGACGGCACCCAGCTCAAGTGGCCGGGTGCCGAGGGGAAGTTCGCGCTGTTTGCGGAAGTGCTGTGGATAGGGATCCTCACGGTCGCCGGCGGCCTGCTGTTGATCACGCTCCCCGCGGCGATCGCAGCCTCCAACCGGCACCTCCATCGCTACCTGCTGGCCGAGCGTTCCACGCTCGGCCAGTGGTGGTCGGACTTCCTGTCTGCTCTCCGCACTGGTTGGGTCGTGGGATTGACGACGACGGCGCTCGCCCTGGTCCTGCTCTTCAACCTCCTGCTCGCCGGCACCCAGGTGCTGCCCGGCTGGCAGGCGGTATTCGTCGTCGGGCTCCTGGCACTGGCCGCTTTCGCGCTGACGCTGCTGCAGTCGGCGGTCCGCTGGACGCCGGAGAAGGGTTGGTGGCAGGCAGTGCGGGACGGGGTGCAGGCTTTCGGCTCGGACCCGGGCGCGATTGTCCCGCTGCTCGTCGCACTGGCGCTGACCGTCATCGTGACCTGGCAGTTGCCGCCGCTGATTGTGCCCGGGATGGGCTGCCTTGTTTTTGCTGTGCTCGTTGTGAAGGAACGCGAGCGCAAGCGCTAATTTTCTCAACACTCCCGAAAGGAACACCGTGCACTACGGCGGCGATTACAACCCTGAGCAGTGGCCCGAATCCATCTGGCCCGAGGACGTTGAACGGATGAAAGAAGCCGGGGTCACCATGGTGAGCCTCGGGATTTTCGCGTGGTCGCGGATTCAGCCTGCGGAGGACGTCTACGACTTCGAGTGGCTTGACCGGGTCATCAATCTGCTGCATGAGGGTGGGATTGCCGTTGACCTTGCTACCGCGACGGCGTCGCCCCCACCGTGGATGACCGTTGCCTATCCGGACATCCTTGCCGCAGACGAGAACGGCGCACCGTACTGGCACGGAAGCCGGCAGCACTACGCGCCGACGTCGCCGTCGTACCGTCGTCTTGCCTCGGCGCTGGTGCAGCGCCTCGCCGAGCGGTACGTGGACCACCCGGCGGTGGTGCTGTGGCACGTCAACAACGAGTACGGCTGCCACCTCAACCTGGACTACTCCGACTCCGCGCGCGATGCCTTCCGCGTCTGGCTCGAGCGGAAGTACGGCACGCTCGATGAGTTGAACGCTGCCTGGGGCACCTGGTTCTGGGCGCAGCATTACGAGTCCTTCGACCACATCTTCCCGCCGCGCAAAGCCCCCTACAGCCACAACCCCGGTCAGTTGCTCGATTTCCGCCGGTTCACCTCGGACATGCTGCTCGAGTGCTACCGGATGGAGCGGGACATCATCCGCGCCGCCGGGGCCACCCAGCCCGTCACGACGAACTTCATGGGCGCCTTCAAGCCCGCGAACTACTGGGAGTGGGCAGCGGAGATGGACGTCATCTCCGACGACTGCTATCCGGACCCGAACGAGCCCGAGAGCTTCCGTGCAGGTGCCTTCCAACGGGACCTGATCCGCTCCTTCAAGCCGGACACCCCGTGGCTGCTCATGGAACAGTCCACGAATGCGCTCAACTGGCGGCCCACCAACGCACCGAAGGCTCCCGGGCAAATGCAGGCGTTGTCCATGCAGAGTGTCGGCCGCGGCGCCGACGGTATTCTGTTCTTCCAGTGGCGGCAGTCCCGTGCGGGCGCCGAGAAGTTCCACTCAGCGATGCTGCCGCACGCCGGCACGTCCACCCGTACCTGGCGCGAGGTCGTCCAGTTGGGCGAGGAGCTTGCGTCCCTGCCCGCGCTACCCGCCGGCTCGAAGGATGCCCGCGTGGCTATCGTCTTCGACTGGGAGAACTGGTGGGCCATCGAGAACCCTGACCACCCGGTCGTCCTGGACTACGTCGAGTGCGTGCAGCGCTGGTACAACGCCATCCACCGCCAGCACGTACAGATCGACTTCGTGCAGCCGACGTCGGACCTTGCGCAGTACGCCGTCGTCGTCGCGCCGCAGCTGTACCTGCTGACAACCGATGGCGCGGCGAACCTCACGAGCTTCGTCGAGGGCGGCGGGCACCTGCTGGTCACCGCGTTCAGCGACGTCGTCGACGAGCACGACCGCTTCCGCGAGGGCGGGTATCTCACCCAATTGGGCCCGCTGCTTGGTGTCACGCTGGAGGAATTCGGCGCGCTGGTGCCGCCTTCCGCTGCCGGACCGGGTCAGCGCACTGCCCCCATCGCCTTCGGTTCGGAAACCTTCGACGGACTGTACCTGGCCGAGGAGATCGCCGCAGGCGACGCGGAGGTGATCGCCTCCTTCAGCGGCGGCCGCACCGAGGGTCTCCCCGCCTTCACCGGGCGTGCAGCCGGTGAAGGCCGCGCCTACTACCTCGCAACAGTGCCCGACGACGACGGCGCACACCTCGTGAGTGCGCACGTGTTCGCAGGTGCCGGCGTCGTGCCTGTGCTTGAAGGGCTGCCGGAGTTGGTGGAAGCAGCGCAGCGCGGCGACGTGGTGACGCTAATCAACCATGGTGTTGACGCCGTCGCAATCGAGGTGTCGGGGACAGATCTGCTGAGCGGTGAGGCCGTGGACAAGGTGCATCTGGAGTCATTCGGGTACGCACTGGTGCGTCAGGCGTAGGTCACTCGTCCGCGGGCCTGGTGGCTTTCCCGTCCAGCCACAATTCGGCGGACTCATCCCGATGCGTGCCATCGGAACCGACGTGCTTTTCGCTGATCTGCGGACCTTTCTTGATGACGTGGACCAGCGCCATGGCATGCCCGCGGCCCAGGCCGTAGTCCGCCTTCAGCCAGTCCACTATCTCCGTTGCTTTGACGGCAGGGCTATCAAAACCGCGCTCATTCGCCTGCTCAACCAGCTCACGTGGAGTTCTGCCGGTCTTGTCTTCAATAGCGTCGAGGTAAGCCTGGAACGACATGCGGTTTCCTTACTGGTTTTTGTAGGCCGGGTTGTCGGAACTGAACTTCCTGAGCTTAAGGCAAAGTCCCTTGCGCTGTGGCGGGCTAGCCGCGATGCGGGCGCGCTGACTGGGAGCACTTAACCTAGTGAGGACAAACACGAAGGAGTGGACTTACACCATGACGAGCGCCAGCGCACAAGACCAGGCAGCCGATGAGGCAGGGATGCTTCCCGACGAGGGCCACGTTTCGGCGGCTGTGGCTGATGCGGTGGCGGAGCGGGCCGGCCACCTGTTCGGACTCATGGGCAACGGCAACGCACACCTCATCAGCCGGCTTACAAGGCGAGGCTTCCCCTTCACCTCCGCCCGGCATGAATCCGCAACCGTTGCCATGGCTGACGCGTATCACCGGGCAACGGGTGGGGTGGCTGCGGCAACTACGACGTACGGCGCAGGCTTCACCAACGCCTACACGACGCTCGCGGAAGCGCGCATCGCGAGGATCCCGCTCGTGTTGGTGGTCGGCGATGCACCGGCGGCGGCCCCGCGGAACTTCGACATCGACCAGACGAAAGCTGCCGAAGCGGCTGGGGTGACCACCCTCGTTGCCCGTCCCGGCAACGCCACCGAGATCACTCACCGCGCCTTCGACCTCGCCCTGCAGACGGTGCAGCCCGTCATCGTCGCCATCCCGTATGACCTCGCCACTGCGCCGCTCACCGACCCCGAGCCCCTCGAGCCGCTGCCCGGCAAAGCCGTATGGCCACCGGAGGAGGCGGACCTTGAGCGCGTGACCGAACTGCTAGCCTCGGCAAAGCGTCCGGTCGTGATCGCCGGCCGCGGGGTGGTCCTCGCGGACGCCGCGGCGCCGCTCAAGGAGGTCGGTGATCGCCTCGGCACCCTCTTTATGACGTCCGTCATGGCGATCAACGCCTTCGACAGCGAGTGGGACCTGGGAGTCGCCGGAGGCTTCACGCGCCGCCACCGACTGGAAGTGGCACGTAGGGCCGACGTCGTCCTGGTAGTCGGTGCCAGCATGAACATCTTCCAGACCCGGTATGGAACCCTGTTCCCGGAGGGCACCCGCATCATCCGCGTGGACAACGAGCCTGACGAGAAGCATCCCATCGTGGTGGATTACATCCGCTCGGACATCCGCCCGTTCGTTGAGGGCCTCCTGGAGCGCGTGCAGCCGGCAACAACGCCCACCTGGCGACAGGAAATCCCTGAGGTCGCCGAGGCGGAGTTCCGCTCCTCCCATCCCATCGAAGATCCCGTCGAGTTCGGCCCCGACGGACGCCTCAACCCCCGGGCCGTGGTCGCCGCACTGGAGGACATCCTCCCGGCCGAGCGCTCCGTGGTCATGGACGGCGGGCACTTCATTGGCTGGGCGCCCATGTACCTGTCCGTGCCCGATCCGCACGCCATGATCCTGGTGGGCACCGCCTTCCAGTCCATCGGCATGGGCTTCGGATCCGCAGCCGGCGTGTCGGTGGCACGGCCGGAACGCATCACCGTCCTGGTCAGCGGCGACGGCGGCGGCCTCATGGGCCTGGCCGACTTCGAGACCTTCCTCCGCGCCACCCGCAGGGGTGTGCTGATCGTGCTCAACGACTCCGCCTACGGCGCCGAACTCCACCAGTACGCGGCCAAAGGCCTGCACAACCAGGCGATGCTCATCGATGAGGTGGACTTCGCCGCCGTCGGGCGCGCCCTCGGTGCCAAGGGCGCCAAGGCGCACACCCTCGCCGACCTCGCCGAACTGGAGACCTGGCTGGCAACCAACGACGACGGCGTCTTCGTCCTCGACGTCGCCATCTCCCAGCAGGTGGTCGCCGAGTTCATGGCGGAGTCGGTGGCGATCAAGAAGTAGCGCCTGCTGTATGGGGTCAGGAGGTTGTTGACGGCGACGGACCCTGCACAATCACGGTGCTCACGCTCTGCCTCGGGAGACGTGCTCCTCGATCACGACACCCGACTCGAATGAGCGGGTTCCGGTCAAGTCGAACGCGCGCGGCTTGTAGGGGGCGTTGCCGAACATGGGGATGCCGGAGCCAAAGATGACGGGATTGCGTTTCAGGACGAGGTGGTCGATCTCGGATAGGAGGGCGCCCGCGAGCTCGCCGCCACCACAGAGCCAGATGTCCAGGCCGTCTTCCTGCTTCAGGCTGCGAACCGTTGCGAGCGGAGCGTCAGTGAGGGTGATCGCGTGGTCGACGTCGCGTGGGTGACGGCTTGCTACGACCTGACGCAGGTGTGGGTAGGGGCTGGTAATACCACTATCAAGCGCGGGGGTGAGCGTATTCCACCCCATAATTACGGTGTCGAATCGCGTGTTCGGCGGCTTGATCTTCAGCGCTGCGTGCGCATGTGCGGGCAGCGCATCCGCGTACTCGCCGAACACCACGGACGCGTGATCGCCTTCGACGAGGAACGCATCGAACCCGCCTGTCGGGTCCGCGATGTATCCGTCGACGCTAACGGCGACGTAGTAGACGAGGTTTCGCAAGGCATCTCCAATCACGACATCTGTCCTAGTTAAAGTACAACAGGAGTCGTGGTTTCGCTAGTGTGGGCTACATGGCTCGCAACGACCAACGACGCTCCGCTCTCGCCGACGCCGGGATCCGCGTGCTCGCCGAGGAGGGAGCCCGCGGCCTCACTCACCGCGCTGTTGACGCCGTGGCCGGCACGCCGCGCGGCACCGCATCGAATTACTTCCCGACCCGCGACGATCTCATCTCTGCATTGGTTGAGCGCATCGGAGAGCGGCTCTTGCCCGACCCCGAGGCCGTTCCTTCTCACAACTCCCGGTCTGCTGACCGGGCACTCTTTGCCGACTATCTGCGCGACGTCGTGCGACGACTCAGCGCTGATCCGCATGTGTCGCTCGCTCTCTTCGAGCTGAGATTGGAAGCTGCTAGACGCCCTGCTGTTGCTGAGGCGCTTGGAGCGTGGCGACAGCGGGCGTTCCAGGAGGATGTCGCATTCAATGGTGACTCCGGTCTGCCCGGGGGGCCAACGGAGATAGCCCTGTTTCACTACGCCATTGACGGCCTGATGCTTGACCACCTCACCGCCCCACTCGATACCGGGTTGTCCGTCGACGCCGCCATAAACGAGTTCGTCGATCGCCTACTCCAGTGATATTGGATCCCAGCCCTACGAGGGCGCGTGCCAACAACCTCCCGGCCAGCAACAGCTAGCCCACGACGACGGCGCTCGCCTTACCCTGGGCGGCGGTCACCTCATAAGTGGTCGATGAACCGTCGGGAGAGGGCACCTGAACACGTGAGCGATGCCCCTCCCCGACCACGAAGGCGCTGAATTCGACGTTGGCTGCCCAGTCGTAATCCGGCCGGTTGGAGACCGTGCCCAGCGGCAGGATGGTCCCGGGCCGAACGAAGACCGGAGCTTCCAGCACCGAGAAAGACCGGGTGTGCCAGCGGGGGCCCTCAAGGGTGTCGCCCGACTCGAGGTGCGTCCACGTCCCCTCCGGAAGGTAGAAGGAGTGCTCACCGCCCGGCTCAAGCACCGGCGCAACCAGCAGGCTGCCGCCAAGCATGTACTGCCGGTCCAGATGCGCGCACCCGGGATCGCCGGGGAACTCCAGGAACATGGGACGCATCACCGGAGTCCCGGAGGAATAGGCTTCCTCGGCTGCGCCGGCCAGGTACGGCATCAGGCTCATCTTCAGCTCGGTGAAGTGGCGCAGCACATCGACGGACTCTTCATCGACCAGCCACGGCACCCTATAGGAGTTGGACCCGTGTAGACGCGAGTGCGATGACAGCAGGCCGAACGCGATCCAGCGCTTGAACATCTCCGGCTCCGGCGTGCCCTCGAACCCGCCGATGTCATGGCTCCAGAACGCAAACCCGGAGGACGCCAGGGACAAGCCGCCGCGCAGGGATTCGGACATTGCGGCAAAGGTCGATTCACAGTCCCCGCCCCAGTGGACGGGCAGCTTCTGGCCGCCGGTGGTTGCCGACCTCGCGAACAGGACCGCTTCGCCAACCCCCAACTCTTTTTCGAGCAACTGGAACACTGCCTCGTTGTACAGCTGGGTGTAGTAGTTGTGCATCCGCTGCGGGTCCGAACCGTCATGCCAGACCACGTCGGTGGGGATGCGCTCGCCGAAGTCGGTCTTGAATGAGTCCACGCCCTGCCCCAGCAGCGTGCGGAGCTTGTCCTGGTACCAGCGGACGGCGTCGGGATTGGTGAAGTCCACCAGCCCCATACCTGCCTGCCAAAGGTCCCACTGCCACACGGAACCGTCAGCCCGCTGCACCAGGTAGCCAAGCTCCTGGCCCTCCCGGAACAGGTGGGACCGCTGCGCGATGTACGGGTTGATCCACACGCACACCTTGAGCCCGCGCTCGTGCAGGCGCCGGAGCATCCCCTCGGAGTCCGGGAACGTTGCGGGATCCCAAACGAAGTCGCTCCAGTGGAAGGCACGCATCCAGTGGCAGTCGAAGTGGAACACGGAGAGCGGCAAATTTCGTTCCGCCATCCCGTCGATGAAGGACATGACGGTGTCCTCGTCGTAATCGGTGGTGAAGGAGGTGGAAAGCCACAGCCCGTAGGACCACGCAGGAATCCGCGCAGGCCTGCCGGTCAACTCCGTGTACCGGCGCAGGATGTCCTTGGGGGACGGTCCGTAGATCACGAAGTACTGGAGCTTCTGGCCCTCCACGCTGAACTGTGCACGGGAGACCACCTCTGACCCGATCTCGAACGAGACCCGCTCGGGGTGATTCACGAATACCCCGTAGCCGGAGTTGGTCAGGAAGAACGGCACGTTCTTGTAGGCGAGGTCGCTGGAGGTCCCGCCGTCCTCATTCCACACGTCCACCGACTGGCCGTTTTTCACGAACGCGCCGAAGCGCTCGCCGAGCCCGTACACATTGGTACCGACGCCCAGGGTGAGCTGCTCATGCACAAAGGAGCGGCCGGCGTCGTCGGTAATGAAACCCACGCTCCGCGGCACCGAACTGGTGAGCAGCTTCCCGTCGCCGGTGAAGTCAACCGTCCAGTCACCGCTCAGGCTGACGGACGCGGTGAGCGCACCGGAGGTCAAAGTGGCGTGCGTTTCGCCGACGGACACGTCGACGGCTGGGTGCGCGTCCTGCAGTTCAAACCGTGGATTGGGATCGAGTGCGCCCTGGAAGTGCTCGATGGTCACGCCGATCACGCCTTCAAGCGGCGACGTGAAGGAGACCGTCAGCTGAGGGCAGTTCAGCGCATCGCCGCGGGCATTGATCCGCTGCGTCGGCGCGTAGATCTCGAGTCCGGAATCGGTGGCAACGACGTCGGAAATGTCCCGTGGATGCAGGGCGGCGAGGCCCTTGCGGTACATCCAGTAACCGTCAGTGAATTTCATGATGTTCCTTCAGATGGTGCGTTCAAAGTTGGTGTGTCGGTGTCGAAGCGCTTCTCTTTCGCGGACGGTTGAATCGTTACGAATACGAATCGAAGCGTGTCGAAGCTAGGATGGAAGCCGTGGCCACCATGAATGATGTCGCCCGGGAAGCCGGGGTATCGCTGAGCACTGTTTCCTACGTACTGAGCGGGAAGCGAACCATCTCCGAAGAGACCCGGCTGGCTGTTCAGAGTGCAATCCGGAAGCTCGATTACAGCCCCCATTCCGGTGCCCGGGCGCTCGCCTCCAACCGCTCCAACGTGCTGGGACTGATGGCGCCGCTCCGTGCGGACGTGAACGTCAGCGTGATTATGCAGTTCGTGGCAGCCGTGGTCACCACGGCGCGCACCTACAACCAGGACGTCCTTCTCCTGACCCAGGACGACGCCGGCGGGCTGGAACGCGTCACGTCGCAGTCCATGGTGGACGGACTGCTGATGATGGACATCGAAGCGCGCGATCCGCGCATCCCCCTGCTCGCCAAACTGCGCAAGCCGGCAGTGCTGATCGGCCTCCCGGATGATCCGCAGGGGCTCAGCTGCGTTGACTTCGACTTCGCGGGCGCCTCCCGGACGGCGGTCCGGCACCTGGTGGACCTGAATCACCGCAGTATCGGTTTCATCGGATCCCCGCAGGCCTCCCTTGAGCGCCACGCCACGTACGCCGACCGCGCCCGCAAGGGTTTCACCGAGGCCTGCGATGCCGCCGGTGTCAGCTCTACGCTGCGTGCCTGCGAGGCTTCCATGCTAGCCCTCACCGAGGCGCTCACTGCAGTGCTCGACGACGGCGGCGCCACCGCAGTCACTGCCCTCGTGGTGCATAACGAGGGACTGCTGCCGCTGCTGCATGAGGCCCTGGCCGGGCGCGGCCTGCACATTCCCGAGGACATTTCGGTAGTAGTGATTGCCCCGGAGGACGTGGCGCTCGCCGCCGCCAGGCCATGGACTGCCGTCTCCATTCCGGCGCACGACATCGGCCGCGCCGCCGTGGAAATGGTCATGGACCGGCTCAACTCGGACAAGCCGGTTGAGGTGCGGCTGATCGTTCCGACGCTGGTCCAGCGGGAGACGTCGAGCGCGCGCTGACCTGCACAACGCCGTCATCCTTTCACCGCGCCGATCATGACGCCCTTGGTGAAGTGCTTCTGCACAAACGGGTAGACCATGAGGATCGGCACCATGGCGATCACGATGACCGCCATCTGCAGGGCGAGCGATGGCGCCACGCCCTGGCCGACGTCGATCTGCCCCGGCACGGACACACCCTGCAGCACGTAGGAGCGCAGTACCACCTGTAGTGGGTTCTTGGAGCTGTCATTGATGTAGAGCACCGCGTTGAAGAAGGCGTTCCAGTAGCCGACGCCGTAGAACAGCGCGATCACGGCAGTCACCGCCTTGGACATGGGCAGCACGATCTGGGCGAGGATGCGCCACTCGCTGGCCCCGTCGATGCGCGCGCTGTCGAGGATGCCGCGGTCAATCCCCATGAAGAATCCGCGCAGGATGATGATGTTGAAGACGGACACCGCACTCGGCAGGATCAGTGCCCAGTAGGAGTTGATGAGGCCGAGGCCGGAAACCAGCAGGTAGGACGGGATCATTCCGGCGCTGAAGAACATCGTGATCAGCAGGGTGAACAGGATCGGCGTATGAGCAAAGGAGCCCGGCCGTGAGAGGCCGTAGGCGCACAGGATCGACACCACCATGCTGAGCAGGGTTCCGGTGACGGTGATGCCGACACTCACCAGCACGGCGCGGGTCACCACGCCGCCGTTCAGGATCTGGCGGTACGCGTCGAGTGAGAATTCACCCGGGATGAGGACGAGGCCGCCCGCCTGGGTGATGGTGCCCTGTGACGAGATGCTCGTGAGCAGGATGGTGTAGAGCGGGCCGAGGACTGCGAGCACCACGAGGGTCAGGATCACTACCTTTCCCGCCTTGGTCGCAATTCCCGGTTCTTCTTCCCACGCGGGCCGCGAAGGACCGCTACGGCGGGGCCGGGCTGGCTTGATGATCGTTGTCATGACTTGGAATACACCCCGTTTTCACCGAAGAGATGGGCCACCTTGTTGGCGGCGAGAATGAGCCCGAGCGAGATGACGCCCTTGATGAGCCCGGCGGCAGCCGCGTAGCTCCAATCACCGTTCTGGATGCCGGTGTAGTAGACGAAGGTGTCCAGCACCTCTGCAGCCTCGGCGCCCACGGCGTCGCGCTGCAGGATCATTTGCTCGAACCCGACTGTCAGTGCGTCGCCCAGCCGCAGGATGAGCAGCAGGACGATGACGGACCGCAGCCCCGGAAGCGTCACGTGCCACATGCGGCGCCACCGGTTGGCGCCATCGACGGCCGCTGCCTCGTACTGCTCGGGGTCAATGGCGGCCAGGGCGGCCAGGAAGACGATGATTCCCCACCCCGCGTCCTTCCAGACCGCCTGGGACGTGATGAGGAACAGGAACGTGTCCGGGTTGGTCATGATGTCCATGCCGCTCCAGCCATTGGCCCGGAGCATCTGACTCAGGAGCCCCGCGCCGCCCAGCAGTTGCTGGAAGACGGACACCACGAGCACCCATGAGAAGAAGTGCGGGAGGTAGACGATCGCCTGGATGGTGGCACGCATCGCCGGCCGAAGCAGGGAGTTGAGCAGCAGTGCCAGCGCAATCGGGACGGGAAAGAAGAACACGAGCTGGAAGCCCGTGATGACCAGCGTGTTGCGGACTGCGTTCCAGAAGTTCGGATCGCCGAACACCC
Source organism: Arthrobacter sp. Soil782 (assembly GCF_001428435.1). Classification (GTDB taxonomy): domain Bacteria; phylum Actinomycetota; class Actinomycetes; order Actinomycetales; family Micrococcaceae; genus Arthrobacter_D; species Arthrobacter_D parietis. The sequence continues at coordinate 774,790 of NZ_LMSO01000001.1, read as the reverse complement.
GCGCGAAGTTCTCCAGGCCCACCCAGGGGCTGGCCGGGATACCGATGAACGGCGAGTAACTCTGGAACGCGACCACATTGCCGAGCAAGGGCACGTAGGCAAACACAACCAGAAGGACGACGACGGGAAGTGCCATCAGGACCAGCGAGCGGTCGCGGCGGAACCGGGCTTTCAAACCCTGCTTGCGCCGGACAGGCGGCGGGGCGGGCAAGGTCGTGACGTCGTCGTCGTGCTTGCCTGCCGCCCGGTTGCCGCGGCGGATGAAATCTGTGGTGGTCATGGCCGGTGCTATGCGGTCAGGAAGCCGGCGTAGAACTCGCGGAGTTTTTCGCCGCCGTTCTGCTTCCAGGTGGCAATCTCCGAATCCAGATCCTTGAGGCTCTTGCGGCCGCGGGCGATGTCCTTGGCGAGGTCGTCGAACGGTGCGCCGAGGGATCCGTACTGCGGCGGCTCCTGGATCTGCATGCCGAAGAAGACGTCTTCCTGCACGAAGGGGGCCTGGCGGGCTTCCCACTCGGTCTTGGCCTCGACGAAGCCGGGATACTGGACCTGCGAGTTGACGGTGGGCGGGCTGACGAGGAACTGGTACGTGCTCGTGACTTCCGCGCGTCCGAGGTCAGTCATCTGCGGGATGTTCTGGGCGTCGCGCGTGAAGTGCTTGCCCTCGACGCCGCTGGTGATGAGGAGGTTCTCTTCCGTTCCGAAGGGTGCGGCCATGAAGTTCGCAAGTGCCAGGAGTTCTTCAATCCTTGCGGTGTCCCCAGTCTTTTTGATGAAACTGAAGATTCCGGCCGGTTGGCCGCTGAATAGGGTGGGATCACCGCCGTCGGGCGCAAAGAAGTCCATCGGCTGCATGTTGAAGTCCGGGTTGGTGGGCAGTACGCGGCCGAGTGCCTCGTGCCAGCCGCCGACGCCGTCGACCGTCATCAGCGTGGCACCGGACTCGAAGCGCGGCTTTGCCTGCTGGGCGTTGCCCGCAACAGCGTCCGGGTGGACAGCGCCGGACTTGAAGAGCTTGATGATCCACTCGAGGGCGGCCCGGTATTCCTCGGTCTCGAACTTGTTCACCAGCGTGCCGTCCACGAGCTTCCACTTTGGGACGACCCCGTGCATGATCTGCGCGCCGTTCCAGACGTCCTCGGAACCCCAGCGGTTCTTCGACGGGTCAGTGATTTCCTTGGCGATGGTGATGTATTCATCTGCGGTCTTCGGCTGTTCGAGTCCCATCTCCTCGAACAGGTCCGTGCGGTAAAAGAACGCGTCATTGACCAGCGGCGTAGGCATGGGCAGACCGTAGAGTCCGCCCTCGAAGCAGCTGTACTTCCACGCTGCCGTCGGAATGTTGGCGAGGTTGGGGTACTTCTCGACCTTGTCGCCCGCGAGGTAGGGGGAGAGGTCCGTGAACAGACCCTTGGCTGCCTGTCCGAACCGCGGCGGGATGTTCCAGGAGGGGATGACCACCCAGTCGGGAACGTCGCGCGGGGAGGCGAGGACGGTCTGGATTTTATCGCCGTAGGTATTGCCGTCATTGGCCTGGAACTCGACGGTGGCGCCAAGGCGCTCATTCACCGCCTGGTAGTACGCGTTGTCCGGCAGGCCGCGGGGAATGGCCCACCACGCGGGCGACATGGCCGTGTAGGTGCCGCCGCTTCCGGGAGGCTTCGGGACGGACTTCACCAGTTGGGTGGGGATTGTAGTGAATCCCGGCGTGGACCCGTTGACACCCGGGATGTCCGGCTGGACCAGATTCATCGGAATGTACTTGGGCACCAGCTTGGCGACGGCTTCCGCCAACCCGCCCGCCGTCGTTGCTTGCGGAGCTGACGCACCGGTGCTGCATGCGGTCAACAGTGCCGGGGAGGCGGCGAAGAAGGCAGCTCCGCCCAGCAGGCCGAGGAAAGACCGGCGACCGAGGGGCTTGCGGGTAGTTGTGCCGTTCGCGGCGTCCGAGATGTTTGGCATGGTGCACTCCTTCGTGTCCAGGCGCGCCGATAGGGCGCTTGCATGGTTGCAATCAGAATTGGCGGCGCGTCGTCCGGGTCGATTAGTCGAAGCGCTTCGATTGATCCAACCGTAGGGCATCTTTTGTCTCGAGACAATAGGAAACTGTGTTGCGTATCACAGCGCGTAATGTCAGCATGGTGGTCGAACAGCGCTGTGCAAGCGCTTAAACAATTCTCCCAAGGATCGGAACTTTTTCGTGACCGAAACCCGTTTGGCCGTCCGTACCGCGCAGGGCATCCTCGCAACGCTCTCCCGGGCCGAGAAGATCGCCCTACTCCATCAGCACTCGCCGGCACTTCCCGACGCCGGTCTGGCCTACTTCCATACCGGCGCGGAGGCGGCGCACGGGGTTGCCTGGCTCGGTGACGCGACGGTCTTTCCGCAGACCGTCGGTCTCGCGGCCAGCTGGGACGAGGACCTGCTGCGGCGGGTGGGGCGGGCTGTCGGCGTCGAGATGCGCGCAAAAAAGGCCGCCGATCCGACCGTGAGCCTGAACGTCTGGGCGCCCGTGGTCAATCCGCTCCGGCACCCGCTGTGGGGGCGGAATGAGGAGGGATTTTCGGAGGATTCCGGGCTCACTGCTTCGCTGGCCACCGCTTACTGTGAAGGCCTAAAGGGTGATTCCGCCGAGCAGTGGCTGACCGTCCCTACGCTGAAGCACTTCCTCGGCTACAACAATGAGCGCGACCGCAACGTCACCTCAAGCCAGCTGCCGCCGCGCGTCCTGCACGAATACGAACTGCCCGCTTACCGGCTTCCCATCGAATCGGGTGCCGCGGGCGCCGTCATGCTGTCCTACAACCTGGTCAACGGGCGGCCCGCACACGTCTCCGATCTGGTGGCCGAACACCTGCGCACGTGGCGCAATGGCGACTCACTCGCTGTCGTGACGGACGCCGGCGCACCGTCCTCCCTGTTCACGGCCGAGAAGTATTTCGACGACGGCGCTTCTGCCTACGCAGCTGCCCTGCGTGCCGGCGTTGACAGTTTCACGGACGACGGCGACGACTCCGCGCCGTCCATTGCCTACCTTGAGGAGGCGCTGGAACGTGGGCTCATCTCTGTTGCGGATATCGACGCGGCGGTCCTTCGCTTGCTGACCCTGCGCGAACGCACGGGCGAGTTCGAGTCCGACGGCGGCGTGTATGGGTCGATCCCTGCGGATGAGCTTCTGACTCCCGAGCACGCTGCCCTTGCCCGGGAGGCGGCTCGGAAGTCCGTAGTGGTTCTCCGCAACGCCGCTTCCTCCGTTGGAATCTCAGCTGATGCCGGTCCTATCCTTCCCCTGCGGGACGAGCCGGGCGCCATCGCCGTCATCGGATCGCTGGGGGCCCACGTGCTGAGCGACTGGTACAGCGGAACTCTCGTGCATCCCGTGAGTATCGCGGCCGGCATCGAGGAGCGGTACGGCAGCGTGATCGCGGAGGAAGGGCTGGACCTCGTTGCGCTTCGCAGCACCCGCACCAACCGGTATGTGGGAGTGCCGGATGGCTCTGCGGCGCTGACAGCTTTGGCGGGGTCACCGGGTTCTGCGGAATCACTTGTGCTCAAGGACTGGGGGAATGGCGAGTACACGCTGCGGTCCTCGGTGAACGGACGCTTTGTCTCGGGTGAGAGCGGGTATCTCCGTGCCACCTCGGAGCGGGTTGGTGGCTGGGTGGTTCAGGAGACGTTCGCGCTGCACCGCTCAGTTGAGGGTTCGGTCGCCCTGCGGCACATTGCTTCCGGAAAGTGGGTCCGGGTGGAGGAAGGAACAGGCAGCGCCGTGCTCGTGACGGGATCCGAGCAGGACGCGGACCGCTTCGCCCTGCGCACCATCCGGTCCGGAGCTGAAGCGGCACGCAAGGCAGCGGCGTCAGCGGATGTCGCCGTCGTCGTCGTCGGTAATGATCCGCATCTGGGCGGGCGGGAGACAATCGACCGCACTACGCTGGACCTGCCGCAGAGTGAGCAGGAGCTGATCCGGGTGGTGCGGGAGGCGAATCCGCGGACGGTGCTGGTGATCGTCTCGTCCTACCCCTACGCGCTCGGGGAGCTGGCGGGGGTGCCGTCAATTGTGTGGTCCTCGCACGGAGGGCAGGAGCTCGGGCGCGGAGTGGCGGACGTGCTCAGCGGTGACCATGAACCATCCGGGCGGCTGCCGCAGACGTGGTGGGCGCGGGATGCGGACCTCGCTGACATCCTCGACTACGACATCATCGGGTCCCGGTCCACCTATTCCTACAGCACTGCTGAACCGCTCTACCCGCTGGGTCACGGGCTGGGTTACGCAGCTGTGGAGTACGAGTCGGCATCGTATGGTGACGGTGCGCTCGCGGTGTCCGTGCGGAACGCCGGTGGGCGGGATGTTCATGAACTGGTGCAGGTGTATGGCACCTCGGATCTGCCGGGCTACCCCAGGCGGCGGCTTGTTGCGCACGCGAGGGTGTCGCTGAAGCCAGGGGAACGGACGGTGGTTTCGATTCCGGTGGCAGAGGAGAAACTTGCAGTCTTCAGCCCGGCTGCGGGGCGAATGCTGGTGGAGCCGGGAACGTATGACCTGCTGATTGGACGTTCCGCGGTGGACCTGCCGTTGGCGGTTGCCCTCGTGGTGTCCGGCTCGGGTAGTCCGGCGCGGAGGCGTGGCTCCTGGATCCGGGCTGAACTCTTCGACGAATCCGTAAACGCGCTGCTGGTGCCGGAGACGCCCCTGCAGGGGACTGCCGTGACCGTCGCCGACCCCGCCCTGCTGCGTGCTTTGCTGACTTACCGCGGGTGGGGCGGGGCTGCGCCGGCGTCGGTCTCGGTGCGCGTTGCCCGGAGTGCCGGTGGGTTGCTGCGGATTGTGGTGCCCGGGCCTGCGGATACCTGGCGGGAATGGGGTGCGGCGTTCGTTGCGGCCGGCTACGCCGGGGACGTGGAGATTCCTCTTGCGGGGGGGTCTGATGCCATGCCGGCGGTGGTCCGGCTGGTTATTGAAGGGGGCGTCACCGTGAGCGAGCTTCTGGTTCCTGAACCCTGATTCGGTTCCGGTTGCTGGCTACTTTTCCTCGGGCGCTGCCGGTCCCTCGCGTTCTTCGTTTCGTCCCTCGTTGGTGTCGCCGTTGCGTTCAGCGGCTCGTCGCCGCAGGAAGCGCCGCGCCGGTCCGGCCCAGGACAGGAGGAGGAGAATCGTGAAGAGGTGGTTGACCAGACCGCCGAGCACCTGAAACGGAATGATCTGCACGAGCGCGGTGACAACCAGCACACCGAGCAGGACGTTCTTGATGATCTTGAGTGCCTGCGGGCTCAAGGGTCGCGGCCATTCGATCATTGCCGTAAGTTCGTCATGCCTGTGCGCGCGTTGCATCGGTCCCCTCTCCTCCCTTAAGGCTATCGCGCCGGCGTGCGCCGTGCGGCCCGTGCGACCCGCACGGCGCTCGCGCGCTAACCGCAGGAACTGCCCGGAGGCGCAGCCCTGCCGGTTCGAAGCGGCGGCCCTGCACCTCCGGGCAGTTTCTGTGTTCGCCTCCGCTCCGACTTATCCACATACGCCAGGTACTCGGCCCGCGGGACCCGACGACCTTCCATCCTTGAAGGGTGAAATCGACTGAATGGCTCACCGGCGGCGATACTCTCTGGCTCACTGAGGCGCTCATGGACAGGGGCCTGACGAAGCGGAACCTTCAGACTCTGGTGAAGTCGGGCCAGCTCGTGCGGCTCCGAAGGGGCTGCTACATGTCAGCCAGGGCCTGGAAGAAGCTGTCGCCGAGCGCCGGTGCTCTCCGACTGATCCACGCACACAGGCACGCCACGGTTGCAACGGGTTCAGGGTCCGGAACCTACAGCCACACGACTGCTGCCCGAGGCCACGGGCTCTACCTGTGGGAGGTTGACTCGGTCATACACCTGACGCAGCCGTCGAATATCTCAGCCACAAGTCACGCATCGGACGTCCGGAATCATCAAGCACGGCTGGAGCCGTTCGAAGTGACGCGGAGGTCCAACCTACGGGTCACGTCCCTGGAGCGGACGGTAGTGGATTGCGCCCGAATACTCCCGTTCAGGCAGGCGCTGATTATCGCTGAGCATGCGCTTCACCTCGGCGCAGATTCGGAACTGATCCGGAAAACCATCGACCGTTTGGCCGGCTACAAGGGTGTCGCCCGAGCCAGGAACGTATTCGCGCATGCCAGTGCCCTGTCGGAATCTCCAGGGGAAACGCTCACCTGGAGTTTTCTGAGGAAGATGCGCCTGCCGATGCCGGTCCAGCAATTCACGGTTCCCATGCACAACGGTGTGCATCGGCTGGATTTCGCTTGGCAGGGCATCAAGCTCGCGCTGGAGTTTGACGGTCGAACGAAGTACTTCGACTATGCACCGACGGACGAGGTGCTCTTTCGTGATGGCTCCCTGGCTGTCCCTCCTAACCCACAGAAACTGCCGGGAGGTGCAGGGCTGCCGGTTCGAAGCGGCGTCCCTGCACCTCCGGGCAGTTTCTGTCCCTCCGCCGGTTGACTCACATCACATCTAACCCCTACCATTTCATAAGACAGAAAGTTCCTTCCACATTACGGAAGAACGATCAGGCCGAAAGAACGCAAAGGGATCGACGATGACCTACACCGTGAACTGCTCCATCCTCCTCACCGAACTGCCGCTGCTGGAGCGGCCGGCTGCTGCGAAGAAGGCCGGCTTTGACGCCGTCGAGTTCTGGTGGCCGTTCGAAACCTCCACGCCGTCCGAGGCTGACCTGCAAGCCTTCGAGAGCGCTATCACCAATGCAGGTGTTCAGCTCACCGGCCTCAACTTCAACGCCGGCAATATGCCCGGCGGCGATCGCGGACTGGTCTCCTGGCCGGAGCAGCAGGATGAGTTCCGCGCGAACGTGCCGGTCGTCGTCGGGATCGGTGAGCGGCTGGGCTGCAAGGCCTTCAACGCGCTGTACGGCAACCGGATCGATGGCGTGAGCGCCGAGGAACAGGACGCGGTCGCCGTCGGCAATCTGGCTTTCGCGGCTGAAGCCGTTGCTGCAATTGGCGGCGTCGTTCTTGTGGAGCCGGTCAGCGGTGCCGAGAAGTACCCGCTGCTCACGGCACAGGACGCGCTGAACGTGATCGCGAAGACCGGCAGGAGCAACATCAAGCTCCTCGCTGACTTCTACCACCTGGCGGTCAACGGCGATGACGTTGCGCAGGTCATCGAGAACCACGCCAAGGACTTCGGCCACATCCAGATTGCCGACGCCCCCGGCCGCGGAGCTCCCGGAAGTGGCAACCTCCCGCTCGGAGAGTGGATCTCCCGCAGCCGCGAACTCGGGTACGAGGGCTACATCGGGCTCGAGTACAAGGAACCGGCGGACACCGCCTTCAACTGGGCCATCCGCGAACACGCCTCCCGCTAAGCCCCAAAGAACTTACAAAGGAACTCGCTATGAGCAAAGTAACAGTCATCGGACTCGGCATCATGGGCCTGCCCATGGCCATCAACCTCGTCAAGGCCGGCCACACCGTCACCGGCTTCAACCGCAGCCAGGACAAGATGGACAAGCTTGTCTCCGAGGGCGGTTCAGCGGCAACCAGCATCGCTGACGCCGTCAAGGATGCCGACGTCGTCATCACCATGGTGCCGGACTCACCGGATGTCGAGGGCGTGGTGAGCGGGGACGACGGCGTCTTCGCCAACGCGCAAAAGGGCGCCCTCTGGATCGACGCCAGCAGCATCCGGCCGGATGTCGCGGTTGAGCTTTCCAGGCAGGCGCGCGACGCCGGTCTGAAGCCGCTGGATGCGCCGGTCTCCGGCGGCGAGCAGGGCGCCATCGACGCCGTGCTCTCGATCATGGTCGGCGGAGAGAAGGAAGACTTCGACGCCGCACAGGACGTTTTGACCGCCGTAGGCAAGACCATCGTGCATGTGGGTCCGTCCGGCTCCGGCCAGACCGTGAAAGCCGCCAACCAGCTCATCGTCGCCGTCAACATCGGCGTCCTGTCTGAAGCTATCGTCTTCCTCGAGGCCTATGGCGTCGACACGGACGCCGCCCTCAAGGTCCTTGGCGGCGGCCTTGCCGGCTCCAAGGTGCTCGACCAGAAGGGCCAGAAGATGCTGGACCGCAACTTCGACCCGGGCTTCCGGCTAGCCCTTCACCACAAGGATCTCGGCATTGTCACCTCAGCCGCCCGCGAAGCCGGCGTGGCTACCCCACTGGGTGCCGTCGTCGCGCAGTTGGTTGCCTCGCTCGTCAACACGGGCGACGGCGGCCTCGACCACTCCGGCCTCTTCAAGCTGATCAACCAGCTGTCCGGCAAATAGACCCCAAACTTTCGTGCAGATCAGGCGAGCCGACGACGTCGGAAGTCACCTTAGCTGCGCAAAACTTCCCGAAGTAGGAGCACACCATGCCTAAAATGCGCGCTGTCGATGCAGCCGTTGCGATCCTGGAGAAGGAGGGCGCCACCACGGCGTTCGGCCTGCCCGGAGCAGCAATCAACCCCTTCTATTCCGCGATGCGCGCCCACGGCGGCATCCACCACGTCCTCGCCCGCCACGTTGAGGGCGCCTCGCACATGGCCGAGGGTTTCACCCGTGCCAAGCCGGGCAACATCGGCGTTTGCATCGGCACCTCCGGCCCCGCCGGGACGGACATGATCACCGGGCTCTACTCCGCCATGGCGGATTCCATCCCCATCCTCTGCATCACCGGCCAGGCGCCCGTGGCCAAGCTGCACAAGGAAGATTTCCAGGCCGTGGATATCGCATCCATCGCCGGACCGGTCACCAAGATGGCCGTGACCGTCATGGAAGCGGGCCAGGTTCCCGGCACGTTCCAGAAGGCGTTCCACGAAATGCGGACCGCCCGCCCGGGGCCCGTGCTGATCGACCTGCCGATCGACGTCCAGCAGACAATGATCGAGTTCGATCCCGAGACCTACGAGCCGCTCCAGGTCCACAAGCCGGCAGCCACGCGCAAGCAGCTGGAGAAGGCCCTGGACATGCTGACGGCGGCGGAGAAGCCCCTGATCGTGGCCGGCGGCGGCATCATCAACGCCAACGCCTCCGAGCAGCTGGTGGAGCTCGCCGAACTGCTGAACATCCCCGTCATCCCGACCCTCATGGGCTGGGGCACCATCCCGGACGACCACGAGCTGATGGCCGGCATGGTGGGCCTGCAGACCTCACACCGCTACGGCAATGCGACCATGCTGGAGTCGGACTTCGTGATCGGCATTGGCAACCGGTGGGCCAACCGCCACACCGGTGCCCTGGACGTCTACACCAAGGGCCGCACGTTCGTGCACATCGACATCGAGCCCACGCAGATCGGCCGCGTGTTCGCGCCGGATTTCGGCATCGTGTCCGACGCCGGTGCCGCCCTCAGCGGTCTGGTCGAAGTGGCCCGCGAACGCAAGGAGCAGCAGGGCCTTCCGGACTGGAACGCCTGGGTCAAAGACTGTGCGCAGCGGAAGTCCATGCTGCAGCGCAAGACCAACTTCACCAACGTTCCGGTCAAGCCGCAGCGCGTGTACCAGGAAATGAACAGCGCCTTTGGTCGGGACACCCGCTACGTTTCGACCATCGGGCTCTCTCAGATCGCCGGCGCTCAGTTCCTGCACGTTTACCAGGCACGGAACTGGATCAACTGCGGCCAGGCAGGCCCGCTGGGGTGGACCCTTCCCGCAGCGCTCGGCGTTGCACAGGCAAGTCCGGGGGAGACCGTCGTCGCGCTTTCCGGTGACTACGACTTCCAGTTCATGATCGAAGAGCTGGCCGTCGGTGCGCAGTTCCAGCTGCCGTACATCCACGTGGTTGTGAACAACTCCTACCTCGGCCTTATCCGCCAGGCGCAGCGCGGGTTCGAGATGGACTACCACGTGTCCCTCGCCTTCGAGAACGTGAATGCACCCGAGCTTGACGGCTACGGCGTGGACCACATCAAGGTCGCTGAGGGCCTGGGCTGCAAGGCGATCCGCGTCCGCGAGGCTGATGACCTGCAGGCTGCTTTCGAGAAGGCCCGCGCCCTCATGCAGGAGTACCGTGTGCCGGTGGTCGTGGAGGTCATCCTCGAACGCGTCACCAACATCTCGATGGGCGCCGCCGGAATCGACGCGGTCAACGAGTTCGAGGACCTCGCCGAATCTTCCGACGACGCCCCCACCGCCATCTCCCTGCTCGTCTAGAGGGCTGGTTCAATAGCGTCATGCGAATCGTCATTGCACCGGATAAGTTCAAGGGCTCGCTCACGGCTCCCGAGGTCGCAGAACGGCTGCATGCCGGGCTGCTGATCGCGGACCCGGGCCTGACCGTGGACACCGTCCCCGTGGCCGACGGCGGTGAGGGCACACTCGATGCCGCCCTCGCCGCCGGGTTCGACCGCCATACGGTCACGGTCTCCGGACCGACGGGCGAACCGATCGAAGCTCCGATTGCCATCCGCGATTCGACTGCGGTGATCGAGATGGCGCTCGCGTCCGGCCTTGCCGTTCTCCCCGGGGGAGTGCTGCGGGCCCGCGAAGCGACGAGTCTCGGCACCGGTGAGCTGATCCGCTACGCACTGGACTCCGGCTGCACCAATATTGTGCTCGGAGTCGGCGGCAGCGCGAACACAGACGGCGGCGCCGGGATGCTTACCGGCCTCGGCGCCGCTTTGCTTGACGACGCCGGCAGCGCCCTCCCCGGCGGGGGCGCGGCGCTCGCGGACCTCGCCTGGATCGATCTGTCAGACCTTGACCCGCGGCTTGCCACGACGGCGATCACCCTCGCGTCCGACGTCGACAATCCCCTGCTGGGCACCAATGGTGCTGCAGCCGTATTCGGCCCCCAGAAGGGAGCAACGCCCGACGACGTCGCTCACCTGGACGGGGCCCTGGCCCGCTTCGTTGAGGTGCTGGAGAAGGAACTGGGTCCGCGTGCCGCCGCACTGGCTGCGGCGCCCGGTGCCGGCGCCGCAGGTGGTGTCGGTTACGCAGCCCTTGCTGTACTGAACGCCGAGCGCAGACCGGGTATCGACGTCGTACTGGAGCTCACCGGACTGGCTGGAAAGCTGGACGGTGCGGATCTGGTGATCACCGGCGAGGGGAGCCTGGATGAGCAAAGCCTCGGCGGCAAGACCCCGCTGGGAGTGGCCATGGCGGCCGGGAATATCCCGGTGATTGCCGTGTGCGGGCGCACAACGTTGACTCATGAACAGGTCACAGCGGCAGGGTTCAAGAGCGTGTACGCGCTGACCGACCTGGAGCCCGACGTCGGCACATGCATCGCCAACGCCGGGGTATTGCTTGAGCAGGTAGGGCAAAATATTGCCGCCTCCATTGGCGTGGGGGCCGGAAACGGAGGAAAGCCATGAGCAGCGAAACATACGACCTCGTTATCCGCGGTGAGCGGATCCTGACCACGGCGGGGATCGCGCCGCGCGAAATCGGCGTTCGGGACGGCGTCATTGTGGCAATGGAGCCCCTGGGCAACGCCCTCGACGGCGCCACGGTGGTCGAACTCGCTCCCGATGAGACGCTGATCCCGGGTCTGGTTGACTCGCACGTGCACGTCAACGAACCCGGCCGCACCGAGTGGGAGGGCTTCGCGTCCGCCACGAAGGCTGCTGCTGCCGGGGGAGTGACCACCATCATCGACATGCCGCTGAACAGCATCCCGCCCACGGTCAACGTGGACGCGCTTGAGCAGAAACGTGCGGCGGCGGAAACTCAGTCCTTCGTTGACGTCGGCTTCTGGGGCGGTGCCATCCCCGGCAATACAGCGGATCTGCGTCCGCTTCATGACGAGGGCGTCTTCGGGTTCAAGTGCTTCCTGCTCCACTCCGGTGTGGACGAGTTCCCACATCTCGAGGCCGATGAGATGGAAACGGACATGGCGGAGTTGAAGACCTTCGACTCCCTGATGATCGTTCACGCCGAAGACTCGCGCTCCATTGACCGTGCACCGTCCGCGGAGGGGGACCAGTACTCGAAGTTCCTCGCCTCCCGCCCACGCGGTGCCGAGAACGTGGCTATCGCCGAGGTCATTGAACGTGCCCGCTGGACGGGTGCTCGTGCGCACATCCTGCACCTGTCGTCGTCGGACGCGCTGCCCATGATTGCAACGGCCAAGCGCGACGGCGTGCACCTCACCGTTGAGACGTGCCCGCACTACCTGACGCTATTGTCGGAGGAGATTCCGAACGGGGCCACGGCATTCAAGTGCTGCCCACCGATCCGTGAAGCGTCCAACCGCGAGCTGCTGTGGCAGGGGTTGGTGGACGGGACAATCGACTGCATTGTGTCTGACCACTCGCCGTCCACCCTGGACCTCAAGGATCTCGAGAACGGTGACTTCGGCGTGGCCTGGGGCGGTGTGTCCTCGCTGCAGCTGGGCCTCTCGCTGATCTGGTCGGAGGCTCGGAAGCGAGGCATTCCGCTTGAGCGGGTTGTGGAGTGGATGTCGGCCCGTCCGGCCAAGCTGGCCCGCCTGCAGCGCAAGGGTCAGCTCGCGCTGGGCTACGACGCGGACTTCTCCGTTTTCGCAGCGGATGACACCTTCGTGGTGGACGTGAACAAGCTCCATCACAAGAACCCCATCTCGCCCTACGCGGGCAAGGCGTTGTCCGGGATCGTCCGCACGACCTACCTCCGCGGTGAGGTGCTGGATCTTGAGAAGCCGACGGGTCGCCTGCTCCGCCGAGGAGCGGCCTGATCCGACACAGGACATGCATCGAGTGGGCGCGCAGAACCACCTCTCGTGCGAGCGCAGGTAGTTAGCGCCTCCTCGATGCGACAGACTCCGGAAGGGTGCTAGCACGTCCGTCCGGGAACGCAGAAGGCCCTCCCCCTTTCGCCGCGGGAGGGCCTTTTGCATTACTCCACTACCTCTTGCAGTGCTGGACTACACGGAGTCAGGCGACGTTCAGCTGCTCCCGCAGGCGTGCCACATGACCCTTCGCGTCAACGCCGTACTCCGCGTGCTGCACTGTGCCGTCCGGACCCACGACGACAGTGGACCGGATGATGCCGACGACGGTCTCACCCTTGAACTGTTTCTCGCCGTAGGCGCCCCAGGCTTTGGCGACTTCATGGTCCACGTCCGAGAGCAGGGGAAACGCGAGCCCATGGTTGCTGGTGAACGAAGCGAGCTCCTCCGGGCCATCCGGCGAGATGCCCACAACGCTGAAGCCCGCGCCCTGCAGCGACGCGAGGTTGTCCCGGAAATCGCAGGCCTCGGTGGTGCAGCCCGGCGTCTCCGCCTTGGGGTAGAAGTACACGACAACGCTGCGGTCGCGGAACTCGGCGAGGCTGACCGACTGCCCGTCAGCGTCAGGAAGGGTGAACGAGGGGGCCGGATCTCCGACCGCAAGCTGATTACTCATGCGCTACTCTTTCGTCTAGTGATATTTCATTACTGTATTGTGAGAAGCTTAGTTTCCACAGGTGGAGCGGTCAAAAGACTCTTTTGGTCGTAGTGTTCACCATTCCATCCGGCCGGACGGTGGATTACGACGACGCCGGTTGCGTAAGGTTCTAGGTATGGCCCCCCTTCGTAATAGCCGCGCTGCTGCGCTTCCCGCCAAGCTGTCCCGTTCCTGGCTGCTCGCCTCGGCAGCATCGGAACAAAACTTCGCGCCGGCGCTCGCCTCCGAGGCCGATTCTGTGGTCTTCGATATTGAGGATGCCGTGCCTGCGGAGTCCAAGCCGGAGGCGCGTGAACGGGTGGTCGAGGCTCTCTCCACCGGCATGACGGCCTGGGTCAGGGTCAACGGTATTGAAACCGATTACTGGGCCGAGGACCTTGCGGCGCTGTCCAAAGCGCCGGGCCTCCGGGGCGTCATGCTCGCGATGACGGAGAAGCCGGAGCAGGTCACGCACACGGCGATGCGGCTCCAGGCAGGCACTCCGGTGCTCGCGTTGGTTGAATCGGCGCTGGGCATCGAGAATGCTACGGCCATTGCCAGCGCTCCGGGCACGTTCCGTCTGGCATTCGGAGTGGGCGATTTCCGCCGCGACACCGGCGCCTCTGACGATCCGATGGCCCTCGCTTACGCCCGCGCCAAGCTGGTGGTCGCCTCCCGGGTGGGGCAGCTCCCCGGCCCAATCGACGGACCCACCGTTGGCGCCCTCGGCGACGACTTGCTGGAGGCGTGCAAGGTCACCGCATCGATGGGCATGACCGGAAAGCTCTGCCTGCGCCCCGACGCCGCGGACACCATCAACCACGGCCTCTCGCCCAGCGAGTCCGAGATCCAGTGGGCCCACGAACTCCTCGACGCCCACGCCTCCGGCGCCGTAGTGGGTGACGGCTCCTACCTGCCACGGCTTGCCCGCGCTCAGAAGATCTCTTCGCTGGCGGACTCCTACGGACTCTGGAACGCCTGACCTTCTCCAGCACAAAGAACAACAGCACAAACAACGACGGCGACCGCTCACCGAAGGGTGAGGGTCGCCGTCGTCGTCATAGCGGTGTGAAATCAGCGCCGGCGGTACCGGTTGACCATGGGGCAATCGAAGGGATCGCGGGCTGCGAGTCCCACCCGGTTGAGGTAGGAGACAACCGCACCGTAGGACGCCGCCACACCAACCTCGGTGTAGGGGACCTTGAGGCGTTCGCAGTGCTCGCGCACAATCACCGCTGCCTTGCGCAGGTGTGGGCGCGGCATGTCGGGGAAGAGGTGGTGCTCAATCTGGAAGTTCAGGCCGCCGAAGGCGTTGTTGATGAAGTTGCCGCCGCGGATGTTGCGTGAGGTGAGGACCTGCTTCTGGAAGAAGTCCAGCTTGCTGTCTTTCGGGATAACCGGCATGCCCTTGTGGTTCGGCGCGAATGAGGCGCCCATGTAGATGCCGAAGACCGCCATCTGCACGCCAAGGAATGCGAACGCCATGCCGACGGGCAGGAACCAGAACAGCACGCCGAGGTAAAGGCCGAAGCGCGTCGCGAGGAGCGCAAGCTCAACCCACCGGCCCTGGACTGCGCCCGGGCGGAACAGAGTGGCAATCGAGCGGGCGTGAAGGTTCAGGCCTTCGAAGGTGAGGAGCGGGAAGAACAGGTAACCCTGGCGGCGCGTGATCCAGGCCTGGATCCCCTTGGCTTTGGCGGCGTCTTCCTCCAGGAAGGAGATGGTATCCACCTCGATGTCTGGGTCCTTGCCCACAACGTTGGGGTCATTGTGGTGGCGGGAGTGCTTGTTCATCCACCACTGGTAGCTGATCCCGACGACGCCGGCAGCCAGGATGCGACCGGACCAATCGTTCGCGCCGCGGGAGGCAAAGATCTGGCGGTGAGACGCCTCATGCGCCAGGAACGCGATCTGCGTCATGACGACCCCCAGTGCACCAGCGATCAGCAGCTGGAACCAGGTGTCACCGAGCAGTGCGAAACCGGTCCAGGCCGCCCCAAGAGCCAGGCCGAGAAGCACCATGATCGAGATGTAGAAGCCGCGCTTGCGGGTCAGCAGGCCTTCCTTGCGCACCTGCTTGAGCAGCGTGGCGTAGGAGGCAACGACGTCGTTCGGTTTTGAAACGCGAACTTTGCGGGCGGGTGAAGTGATGGTCATGAAAATCCCTGAGGTCGAAAATCGACTTCCCAGCCGTGAAAGGGTCCCCATTTCCCCGAAGATCCTCCAATGCTACAGGCGCTGCCTGATGGTGCGCTGGAAATATGCAGTCTGCTGACTATTCAACGTCACGACCGCGGACGCGAAAACGCCGGCCTGCTGCCCGACCTACCGAAATCAACGGTGGCCTGGCAGCAAGCCGGCGAACGGCTGGCCCGAAAAGGGGAAGCGGTTACTCGATGACAGGGATGGACTGCGCCTTCAATGCGTCGATGGTCTGCTGTTCACCGCGCTGCAGCGCCTCCGTGAGGGTGGACTCGCCGCCGATGGCAGCGCCGAAGCCGTCAGAGACATCCGTGTAGGTCTGCGTCATGGTGGGGCCCCAGGTGAATTCGGGGTCGACGTTTTCAGAGGCCTCGGCGAAGACGTCATAGACGGCCTGTCCGCCGAAGAACTCGGACTCACCGGCGAAGGCTTCGAGGTCCGCACCGGCACTCGCAGCCGGGTACAGTCCGCCGAGCTCGTTCGCCAGCGCCAGCGCTTCAGGATCGGTGTTCAGCCACAGTGCAAACTGCGAGGCCTCGTACGGGTGATCCGAGCCCTTCAGGACTGCTGTGGACGAGCCGCCCCAGTTGCCTGCAGCACTCTGGCCGGCGTCCCACTGCGGCATGGGCGCAACAGCCCACTTACCCGCGGTATCCGGTGCACCGCTCTGCAGCGTCGAGGTACCCCAGACTGCGGAGACCCAGGTCCACTGGTCGCCCTCGTTGAAGGACGCGTTCCACTCGTCGGAGAAGGAGGGGAGGGTGGACACGAGGTCATCCTCGAGCAGCCCCTGCCAGTACTCGGCCACCTGCGTTGACTCTTCGCCGGTCAGGTTGACCTCCCAGCCGTCGTCCTCGCTGCTGAACCACTCGCCGCCCGCCTGCCAGACGAGGCCAGCGAACCAGTTCACATCCGAACGCGGGAAGTTGGTGATGTACGCGCCTTCCTCACGGATCTGCTCGGCGGCGGTTGCATACTCCTCCCAGGTGGTCGGAACCTCAATGCCGGCCTGCTCGAAGAGGTCCGCCCGATAGAAGAGGGCCATGGGTCCGCTGTCCTGCGGGATGGCGTAGACCGCGTCTTCCTCACCGAAGGTCACCTGGTTCCAGGTCCAGTCGATGAACTGGTCCCCGGCATTACCGACGCCCTCACAGGCGGCGATGTTTTCGAGCCCGTCCTGGACACGGAAGTTCGGTAGGGCGTCATACTCGATCTGGCCGAGGTCCGGCGCGTTGCCCGCCTGCAGCTGGTTGAAGAAGTTCTGGTACGTGCCGGAGTTGCCGTTGGGGCCGGTCTGAACCTCGACCTGGATGTCCGGGTTCTCCTCGTTCCACAGCTTCACCACCTCGTCCATGCCCGGAACCCACGTGGTGAAGGTCAGTTCCACGGGCTCGCTCGAGGGCTCGCACGCTGCTGCTTCGGGAGCGCCGGAGCTGTCGCCTCCACCGGCGCATCCCGCGAGGGCCAGAGCGGAGACCATGACGACGGCGGCGGTGGTCTTTCCGTGATGCATACGCATTCTGTTTTTCCTTTGTGTATGGACGGTGCCGGCGACGGGTGTCTCCGGCAGTTTCTTGCGGTCTTGTTTACTTGACGCTTCCGGCACCGAGTCCGCTGCTCCAGAAGCGCTGCAGACCGAGGAAGGCGATGATGAGAGGCAGGATGGAAACGAGCGCACCGATGATCACAAACGTGCGCAGCTCCGGGATCTGGCTGATCTGGCTGTTCCACGCGTATAGGCCCAGCGTCACCGGGAAGAGAGCCTGATCGCGGAGCATGATCAGCGGAAGGAAGAAGTTGTTCCAGATGGTGACGAACTGGAAGAGGAAGATCGTGACCAGCGCCGGCGCCATGAGGCGGCTGGAGACGGTGAAGAAGGTTCGCACCTCACCGGAGCCGTCCAGCCGGGCAGCCTCGAGGAGCTCGCCGGGAACCGATGCAGCGGCGTAGATCCGCGCAAGGTAGACGCCGAACGGGCTGACGAGGCTGGGCAGGAAGACCGCCCAGTAGGTGTTGGTCAGGTTCACTTCGCTGAAAATCAGGAATAGCGGCAGCGCCAACGCGGTGGCTGGGACCAGTACTCCGCTGAGGACCACGTTGAAGATGGCTTCGCGGCCCTTGAACTCATATTTGGACAACGCGTAACCGCACATCGCCGCAATGATGGTGCCAAGGAAAGCACCGACCCCCGCGTACAGGGCACTGTTCAGCAGCCACTTGACGAAGAGTCCGTTTTCATACGCGAACAGGCCGGTGATGTTGGTGAAGAACGTGGCAACGGAGTCGGGGGTGAACCACAGCGCGGACGTCCCGGTGATGTCTCCGCCCGATTTCGTCGAGGTGACCAATAGCCACCAGATCGGGGTCAGGAAGTACAGGGTGAAGACGCCCATGATGAGCATGGCTGCACTGCGGGACATGATGCTTTGGCGCGGGCCCCGGGAGCGCGGCTTCTCCGGAGCGGACTGGGGGACGGCTGCCGTGGTCATTGGGATACCTTCCGCTGGGTTGCCTTCAGGAAGACGAAGGAGAGGATGAAGGTGGCGATCGCGAGGACAACCGAGAATGCAGCGGCGAGGTTGTAGTTGGGGATCGACGCCGTGGTGTAGACCGCGAGGTTCGGTGTGTAGGTGCTGCTGATCGCCGAGCTGAAGCTGCGCAGGGTCTGGGGTTCGGCGAGGAGTTGGAGGGTGCCGATGATGGAGAACACCCCGGTGAGGATGATCGCGGGAGTCACCAGCGGGATCTTGATCCGCCAGGCGATCTGGGCGTTGGAAGCGCCGTCAAGCCGTGCCGCCTCGTAAATTTCCGTGGGGATGGCAAGCAGTGACGCGTAGATGATGAGCATGTTGTAGCCCACGTACACCCAGGTGACGATGTTCGCGATGGACCACAGGACCAGGGACCCGTCGAGGAAGTTGATTTCCGAGGTGACCGCGCTGAACGGTGAGAGCGAGGGGGAGTACAGAAACCCCCACATGATGGCGGCAATAACACCCGGTACCGCGTACGGAGCGAAGAATGCCAGCCGGAAGAACTTCTTTCCCTTGAGCAGCGGCGAATCGAGCAGCAGTGCAAACAGCAACGCCATGCCCAACATGATCGGCACCTGTACGACGCCGAAGAGCAGTACCCTGCCCACGGAGGCCCAGAACGCCTGGTCCTGGAAGACGAGAGCGTACTGGCTGAGACCGCCGAAGACCTGCTGCGGTGCCCCGAACGTTCCCTCCCGCTCGACCACCAGGAGCGACTGGATGATCGCGAAGATGATCGGTGCCGCGTAGAAGAGGATGAAGAGCACGGCGAACGGCGCCACGAACACGGCAACTGCTTTGCGCGTGCTGCGCCGTTTGTTCGAAACAAGCCGGGAATTTTTGTTGCCCGGCGGGTTGGTGCCCGGCGGGTTCTGGGCCTGGTCCAGGGTAGCCATCAGGAGGCCTCCTTGCCTGTTGATACGGTGCTGCCTGTTGAATGAGTGCGTACAACGCGGACGGTGCCCGCCGGAACAACGACGACGTCGGCAACTTCCGTGCCGAACACCAGTTCAGTTCCGGTGACCCGGTGCTTGTAGTCGTGCGTGGTGTGGTTGATGACGAAGAGATAGTGTGCGTCCCCGGATACCCGCTCGACAGTTTCGACGCCGCGCGTCCCCGAGGCAGGGATCCCGGCCGAACGGGCGGCGTCGCCGAGAACTTCCAGCAGGGTTTCCTTGCCGAGCGACGTGCCCAGGTACCAGGCGTCGCCGTTCCCGAAGGAATTGCGGGTGACCGCAGCTGTTCCTGCGAGGTGACCCTCGGTGATGGTGAGAACGGCTTCAGCGCCTGTGGTGCGGAGGGCTTCGCTCCACAGTGCCGCCGTCGTGCCGTTTGAGAGCTGTAGTTTCTGGCCGGCGGCCAGCGGGTGGAACTCTTCGACGCGGATGCCAAGCAGGTCGCGGAAGGCGCCGGGGTAACCGCCCGGGCGCACCCTCTCGTTTTCATCCACGATGCCGCTGAAGAAGGAGACGACGGCGGTGCCGCCGCTGCGGACGTAGTCGGTGATCCGGTCGGCGTCGTCGTCGGCGACGAGGTAGAGGGCAGGGACAAGCACCAGGTCATAACCGGTGAAGTCGCCGTCCGGCGGCAGGAAATCAGCGGTGATGCCGGCATCCCACAGCGCGCCGTAGAGTGCGTGCACCTGATCGAGGTAGCGGAGGTCGGCGGAAGGGTGGGAGTCGGAATCGCAGGCCCACCAGGCCTCCCAGCTGAAGATCACGGCTGCCCGCGCCGTGACAGTGCTGCCTGCGACTTCACGCAACCGGCCCAGCGTCTCGCCCAGCTCGGTGACCTCGCGCCAGATCTTCGAGTCCGTGCCCGCGTGGGGGAGCATGGCCGAGTGGAACTTTTCGCTGCCCTGCAGGGAGGCGCGCCACTGGAAGAAGCACAGGCCGTCCGCACCGCGGGCCAGGTGGGAAAGGGAGTTGCGCAGCAGCTCGCCGGGCGCCTTGGCGATATTCCGGGGCTGCCAGTTGACTGCGCTGGTGGCGTGTTCCATCAGGATCCAGGGCCGGTTCCGGGCCAGACCGCGGGTGAGGTCAGCGGCCAGGGCGATCTCCTGTACGGGGTCCTCGAGCCGGTGGTCCGGGTAGTGGTCATTGGCGATGAAGTCCATCTCCGGCGCCCACTGCCAGTAGTTCTGGGTGCGGATGTGCGCGGTGACCATGAAGTTGGTGGTGACGGGCAGCGTGCTGTGTGCGCGGAGGGTATCTGCTTCGGCCCGGTAGTACGCGAGGAGTTCGTCGGAGCTGAAGCGGCGGAAGTCCAGGACCTGAGTGGGGTTGGGTGTGGCGTGCGGGGTGCGCGGTGGGAGGATTTGTTCCCAGGCCGAGTACCGCTGGCTCCAGAACGCCGTACCCCACGCAGTGTTCAGGGCGTCCAGTGTGAGGTAACGGTCCTGCAGCCAGCGCCGGAAGGATGCGGCGGACGTGTCGCAGTAGCACAGCGCATTGTGGCAGCCGAGCTCATTCGATACGTGCCAGAGGCGCACTGCGGGATGCGCGCCGTACCTCCGGGCAACTGCTTCAACCAGCGTGAGTGCAGAGGACCGGAAGACGGGGGAGCTGGGGCACCAGGCCTGGCGCCCGCCGGGCCAGCGGGTGGCGCCGTCAACCGTCACGGGAAGGATCCCGGGGTGCGCCGTGGTGAGCCATGGCGGCGGGGAAGCGGTGCCTGTTCCCAGGTTGACGCCGATGCCGTTCTCATGGAGGAGGTCCAGAATGGCGTCCAGCCGGTCGAAATGGAAGGTTTCGGCGTCGGGCTGGAGTTCCGCCCAGCCGAAGATGTTGACTGCCACCAGGTTGACCCCGGCCTTGCGCATCAGCCGCATGTCTTCGGCCCACGTGGCCTCGTCCCACTGTTCCGGGTTGTAGTCGCAGCCGAACACCAGACCGCCGTCGGGGGCGAGTTGGGTGATCGGCGAGGTGTTGGGCGGCACGGAGTTCCTTGACTGTTCGCTGTTGCTTCTGTGAACGTTCCCAGAAAGTGCGAAGCGCGATGTTCTGCTCAATCTGGGAACGTTCACAGAGTAGTCTGCGTCACACCGACGTGTCAACGTTTTAATTCGGATCCACCGCTTCGACAGCTCCGTTACAGTATCGGTATGGACTCCACTCGCGTTCGCCGCCGGCGGGCAACAATCAATGATGTTGCCTCCGCGGCGGGCCTGTCCCGGGGGACGGTCTCGCGTGTGGTCAACGGGGAGAAGTACGTCTCGCCCGAGGCGAAGATGGCCGTGGAGTCGGCTATCGCGCAGGTCGGTTACGTGCGGAACTCGGCGGCCCGGAACCTCGTGCGGCAGGAGTCCCGGGCTATCGGCCTCATCATCCACGAGCCGCACTCCCTGTTGTTCGAGGATCCCAACATCGGATCGATCCTCCTCGGCGCCAACTCGGTGCTTTCCGCCGCGGACTACCAGCTGGTCTCCCTGATAAT
Organism: Arthrobacter sp. Soil782; assembly: GCF_001428435.1. Lineage (GTDB taxonomy): Bacteria > Actinomycetota > Actinomycetes > Actinomycetales > Micrococcaceae > Arthrobacter_D > Arthrobacter_D parietis. The sequence continues at coordinate 753,286 of NZ_LMSO01000001.1, read as the reverse complement.
CGACACGGCACGGGACAGCCGGCGGGTGGCGGACTACCTGCGCGGAGGGCTCGTGGACGGTGCTGTCATCATCTCTGCACGAACCTCCGATCCCATTGCGACGGCGGTGCGGAACCTGAAGATTCCGGCTGCGTTCGTCGGCCATCCGCCGGGCACGCCGGACATTCCGTATGTGGGGATCGATAATGTGGCAGCCGCCCAGACAATTGTGCGGCGGCTGCTGGACACCGGCAGGACGCGGGTGGGCATGATCGCCTGTGCGCTGGACCGCGATTCCGGCCAGGACCGGCTTGAAGGTTTCCGGACAGCGCTGGGGCCGGCATTCGACCCGGACCTTGTTCTTGAGTTTCCGCTCTACACCTATGCTGCCGGCGCTGACGGCATGGCTGAACTCCTGCGCAGGCGCCCGGATATCGACGGCGTTTTCGCCGCCTCTGACGCGGTGGCCGCGGGCGCCATGGCCACCCTGCAGGAGCAGGGCAGGCGGGTGCCGGACGACGTCGGGATAGTTGGCTTTGATGACAGCAGTTGGGCACTGCGCTGCAAGCCGCAACTGTCCACGGTCAAGCAGCCGGCGGACCTGCTGGGGCGCGCGGCCGCAGAGCTTGTCCTCGCCCAGATCGAGGGCAACGAGGCTGAGGTGCGGATGCTCAACACCTCTGTGGTGTGGCGGGAGTCCGCCTGAGGGCACCCGCATCTACCTCAGTGGCCGCCGCCAAGCTTGCCTGCCATGCGCTCGCGCATCAGGAAGGCAATTGTCACGGCCATCGTGAAGGATGCAAACAACCCAAGCCGCGGGTCAACGTCGGCGATGATTGAGAAGACTGACTGCCGCTGTTCGGGCGCCAGTGTGGGCTTCGAGCCGAGTGTTATGGCCACTTGGAGCGTTGCTGGTGAACTACCGGCGGACGCTGCGGTTGCGGCGGCCCGAAAGTGACTCAGCGACGCCGATCAGCAGAACCGCCGCGATCACTGCCAGGATGAAGCCGAGAATGTTCAGCTCAAAGATCCCGCCGGTGTGGAAGAAGCTTGCTATCAAACCGCCGATGACGGAGCCGGCAAGCCCCAGCAGCAGGGTCGCGAGCAGTCCGAGGTTCTGCTTACCCGGTTTGATGAGCCGAGCGAGTGCCCCGATGATCAATCCGGCGATGATGAAACCAATCATGATGCCTCCTGTAGATGAGTGTTTCCTCCGAGAACACTAAGCCTGCTTTCTAGTGAGGGCAACTCGCTGCGGTTGCCGGACTCAATCGCACAGAAACTGCCCGGAGGTGCAGGGTCGCCGGTTCGAACCGGCGACCCTGCACCCGCGGGCAGTTTCTGAGTGAGGAAGGGCGCCCTACTGCGGGCGGGCGGCCGGGCCCGTGCTTCCGCGGCGCCTGAGCTCAGGCTGGAACGTGGTGTGCGAGGGCTCATCCCCGCCGTCCCCCAGGAGCCGGCGCATCTCGTGCCACGCCTGCTCGCCGATGTCATTGATCGGCACCGCCGCGGTGGTGAGCGGCGGCGTGGTGTAGTTCGCGAACGGGATGTCATCGAACCCGGTGATCGAGATCTGCCTGGGGACGTCAATGCCACGTTCATGAAGTCCGCTCAAAAGCCCCATGGCGACGAGGTCGTTGAAGGCCAGCACGCCGGTAGCGCCGGTTCCGAGGACGCTGTCCACCGAACCGTGCCCGGCCTCGAAGCTCGACCCTCCCGAAAGGACCGTCAGCTGAATTTCCGGGTTGTCCACGCGGAACTTCTCGAGCCCCTGCAGCCGTGCCTGGTTGGACGCGCTTCGCTCAGGCCCCTCTAGAAACGCAAGAGTGGTGTGGCCGAGCTCCACGAGGTGCGCAGCCAGATCCTGCACGCCCTGCCCGTAGTCGACCACCAGGCTGGGAGTCTCGGCGTCCGCCGTCGAGCGGTTGACCAGAACCAGCGGGCGCAGCGACGGAAGGAGGGCCTCCAGTTCTGCCTCGTTCATGCGTGGTGCACAGAGTACGACGCCGTCACACCGCCGTCGTGCTTCGCCCGCCAGAATCGATTCCTCGCTGGACACTTCGGAGGAGTCCGCGATCAGCACGCGGTAGCCATCCTGTGCGGCCGCGCGGCTTACTCCGCGGAGCATCCCCTGGAAGGTGGGGTTGGCCAGATCCGGCACGACGACGCCGATGGTGTCGGTCTTGCCCAGCGCCAGGCTCCGTCCCACCGCGTTGGGCTGGTAGTTCAGTTCCGCGGCTGCGCTCCGGACCCGGGCCGCTATGTCCGGGTCCACGGAGAAGTTGCCGTTCATGACGCGCGAAACCGAGGCCAGCGAGACTCCTGCACGCTGCGCGACGTCCGTGATGCCTACCCTGCGGTTGGCTGCTTTCCTGGCCATAGGTTCCTCATCCGGGCTGGAGATCGGCGTACCGGCAGCGAATGGTTGACGGGTACGCCGGTGTGTTGATAGAAAGCATATAACCTAATTCAGAAAACGTTTTCTCATAGTTTTCGCTGACAGTTACTTCTCACAGTCACGGTGTCGCATCTTCCGCTGATGCAGGTACCCGAAGGAGCCCCATGAGCACCGCCCCCCATACGCTTCCTGCCCAGCAGCAGGCCAATTCGACGTCGGAGCAACGCAAACGTACCCGTCTGGTGCTCGTGGGCACCGGCTCGCGGGCGGAAATGTACGTACGCGCTGCCCTCGGCGATCATGCGTCCTCAGCCGAGCTCGTGGCAATCAGCGACACCAACCCGGGACGGGTGGAGTATTACCTCGATCTCGCCGCCGAACTCTCGGCGGAGACAGAAGTCGCGCAGTTCCGCCCGGAGGAGCTGACGCAGTTCATCCGGGACAACGGCATTGACCGCGTCATCGTGACCACACCTGACTACACGCATGCCGATTACATCGTCGAGGCGCTGGAAGCGGGAGCGGACGTCGTCGTCGAAAAGCCGCTGACCATCAATACCCAGGGTTGCCGCCGGATCTGCGAGGCAGTTGACCGCACGCGACGCGACGTCGTCGTGACCTTCAATTACCGGTATTCACCTCGCAACAGCGCGCTGAAGGAGATCATCCGGAGCGGCGCGATCGGCACCGTGACGTCCATCGACTTCAGCTGGATGCTGGACACTGTCCACGGCGCCGACTACTTCCGCCGCTGGCACCGGCAGAAGGAGAACTCCGGCGGGTTGCTGATTCACAAGGCGTCACATCACTTCGACCTCGTGAACTGGTGGATCGATGACGTCCCTGAACGTGTCTTCGCCAGCGGCGGGCTGCGTTTTTACGGGGACCGCAACGCTGCCGGGCGCGGGCTGACGGACCGGCCGGGGCGCGGAACCACAGACTCGGCCGCGGGGGATCCGTTCGCCCTCGACCTGCGTGAGGATGAGAAGCTGAACAACCTCTACTACGCCAACGAACACCACGACGGGTATCAGCGCGACCAGGACGTCTTCGCCCCCGGCATCACCATTGAGGACAACCTTGCCCTCGTGGTGGACTACGCCTCCGGAGCGACCCTCAGCTACTCGCTGAACGCGCACAGCCCCTGGGAGGGCTACCGGGTTGCCGTGAACGGAACGCTGGGCCGCGTTGAACTCGAGGTCGTGGAGCGGGCCGCAGTTTCCGGCAGCACGGATCAAAAGAACGTCGTCGATCCCAATGCCACACCGGTGCAGGAAGACGACGCCGTCCGGATCAACGGCGAACGCCTCATTCTGCAGCGCCACTGGGAACCCGCCGTCGAAGTGCCGATTGTGAACGGAGAGGGCGGCCACGGCGGCGGTGATGCGCTGCTGCTCACGGACCTCTTCGAGGGCCCCGGCGAGGACCCGCTGGGCAGGCCGTCAGGCTATCTGGACGGTCTGCGCGCCGTCGCGGTCGGTATTGCCGGCAACGCCTCACTCGAATCCTCGCTGCCCGTACGCATCAGCGAACTCGGCCTCGGAGCGGACCTTGCAGCCGACCGTGCCGCCGACGACCGCGCGTCCAAGGGCGCGGTGCGCCGTGGCTGAGCTGGCGCAGACTACCGTCCTGGTGACGGGAGGCTCCGGCAGGCTGGGCCGCAGTGTGGTGACCGGCCTCGCTGAGGCAGGCTACGACGTCGTCTCTGTGGACCGCGCGCCGGTTCTCGACGGCGTGTTCCCCACTCAGATCCGCCAGGAAGCGGCTGACCTGCTGGCTCCCGGCGTTGCGCTAAGCGTGCTGGAAAACCACCGGCCCGACGCCGTCATCCACCTTGCCGCGATCGCCGTGCCCTTCAGTGCGCCGGAGGACGTGATCCTGCAGACCAACAGCCAACTCGCCTTCCAGGTGATGGACGCAGCGACCACCCTTGGTGTCGGCAGGATCATCACGGCGTCAAGCCCCACGGTGCTTGGCTACGGCGCACCCGCCGGTTGGATGCCGGACGCCTTCCCGCTGAATGAGCAGACAACGCCGAAGCCCTGGAACGCTTACGCGCTCTCCAAGCTGCTTGCCGAGCAAACCATGCGCATGTTCGCGGCCGCGCAGGGCGAGCGGATCCGGTACGCCGCGTTCCGGCCCTGCTATGTCATCTCGCCGGAGGAGTGGGCTGGTGCGCCGACGCAGCAGGGGCACACCGTCGTCGAACGGCTGGATGATCCCGCGTTGTCCGCGCCGGCCATTTTCAACTACGTGGACGCACGGGACGTCGCGGATTTCCTTGACGTGCTGCTGCAGTCCATGGATAGAATCCCGAACGCTGAGACCTTCTTCGTGGGCGCAGCCGATGCACTGGCACGCGAGCCGCTGTCCGAGCTCATCCCGCGCTACCTCCCCGCGGTGGGTGCGCTCGCCGGGAACCTGCACGGAACCAGCCCGGCCTTCTCGATCGACAAGGCGCGCAAGCTGCTCGGCTGGGAGCCGAAACGTAGCTGGCGCAAGGAACTCGTTCCATTGGAACTCGTTCCACCGGAGCTCGCAACCGCAAGCCAGGAAGCACGGTGAGTCATGCAGTTCAATAAGGCCGTTCCTGCCGCCGGCCGTGAGCTCGTGGGCGCATGAATGTCAAGATCACCGGCCTGTCCTCGCGCGTGGTCACGGCGCCGCTTCGGCGTGCCTGGGGAGCGGACGTGCCGGAAAACCACTTCATCGCGACGACGGTGACAACCGACGACGGCGGTGTGGGACACGGCTTTTCGTGGACGCCCACCATCGGGCCGCAGGCAGTGCTGGCGTTGCTGGAATATGACATCGCCCCCTTTGTGGAGGGCCTCTCTGCCCGTGCGGAGGAGGTGTGGGATGCACTCTGGGTCCGGCTCCATGAGGCAGGCGGGGGAGGGCTGACCACCATCGCGATGGCTGGCGTCGACCTTGCGCTGTGGGATCTGGCAGGGAAGCAGGCCGGGTGTTCCGTACCTGACCTGTTGGGCCGCCGTCGGGAAACCGTGCCGGTGTATGGATCGGGAGTGAACCTGCACTACACGCTTGAGGAGCTCGTTGAGCAGGCCCAGCGGTGGGTTACAGAAGGCCGGCAGGCGGTCAAGGTGAAGGTGGGTAAGCCGGACCTGCGCGAGGATGCGGAGCGGATCGCCGCAGTCCGCGAGGTCATCGGTCCCGACCGCGCACTGATGATTGACGCCAACCAGCGGTGGGACCTGCCCACAACCCTGCGGGCGCTTGAACGGCTGGCGGAATACGGCCTGCACTGGCTCGAAGAACCGATCCGCGCAGACGACCTCTCTGCCTACCGGCGGCTGCGTCGCTCCTCGCCGGTGCCCATCGCACTGGGTGAAAACGTGCACACCATCTACCGGTTCCGGGACTTTATCGAGGCGGACGCCGTCGACATCATCCAACCCAACATCATCCGCGTCGGTGGAATCACTCCGTTCCGGCGCATCGTTGAGCTTGCCCGGGCCAACAGCATCGCAGTGGCTCCGCACCTGCTTCCGGAGCTTTCGGGACAGCTTGCCTCCACCCTGGCGGAGACGGTGTGGGTGGAAGCGGTCGACGGCGCCACCATGACTGAGCTGGGCATCCTCGCCGGTCCTTCGCCGGTCAGCATCACGGAATCCGGGCTTACGGTGACCGGCCAGCCGGGACTGGGCCTGGAGATCGTACCTAACTCACGGGGCTTTGTGGAGTGCGCGGCCGGCTGACGCGAGGAGCAGATCCACGAGTGCTATCAGCTCCTCCAGTGCCGCTGCCGGGTCCTCGTCCGGGAGGCTTCCCCGCCGCGGGGGCTCACCCTTCTCGATACCAGCGACGACGTCGACGGCCAGCTTCCAGCGAAGTGCAACCGCGGCGTCGAACCCCAGGCGGATGTCCTCAAACGTGACGGTGGGTGCTTCTGCCCTGAGGGCTGTGGAGTAAGCGTCCAGAGCCTCTTCAACCAGCGGCATCACGACGCTCGCGAGGGCATCGCCACGGCGGACCGAGGAGAAAAGCAACGAAGCCAGGTCCGCTCCCACGGGGCCGGGACCGATGGATTCCCAGTCGATCAGAACGGTCCGGCCGCCCGAGTGGAAGACGTTTGCGCCTCCGGCATCGTGGTGGCACAGGGTCTGCGGGAGCGATTCCAGAATCCCGCGGTAACGGGCTTGGTTGAGGACCAGCTGCTCGGCGGCAGCCAGCCGGTCACCGAGATGGGCAGCTGCGCGTGGGTCCCGGCGCCGCAGTGTGGCCAGGCCCTGCTCAATGGCTTCAGGCTGGCTATGGCGGTCAATCCACCCAGAGAAGTACCAGGGTTCTGAGAGCCGGCGCCCGGCCCACAGCCCGCCCATGCCGCCCAGATCACGCGCTGCGGCGAGGACAGTCTCCGCGTCCAGCGGTCTTGCACCTCCATGACGGATCTCCTCAAGCCAGAGGGTCATTCCTCCCTCCGCATCACGCAATTTCCCGTGCATCCGTGGTGTGCCGATGCCGGGAGCTATTCCAGCCAGCACTCCGGAGGCGTAGGCGTTGACCTCACGCCGTCCGTTGTCAAGAAGGTACGCGGAGGCCAGGGCCGGCCCCTCGGTGCGCTTCTCGATCATGGACCATGCAACGCGTTCACCCCCAACGAGCGCGTGTCCCTGGATTCGGCTCACCGTCCGGTGGGCGAGGAAGGCGTCGTAATCCAGCGGGATCCGCTCGACGTCAGCCAGTGCAGTAACGGGGCCGCCCACGGCGTCGGTAACGGCTGCTTTCAGCTCGTAGAGCGCATCGTTCACGGTCACACACTAGCGTCCGGTCCGGGGAATAAGTGCGAAGGTATATGCATTTGCATGTACAACGTCGACCGCCGGGCCGACCGGAACCTTCCGGAGGATCACCATGACAGCGCACACCACTGGCCTGCACCATGTCACCGCCATTGCGGGTGACCCGCAGGCCAACATCGACTTCTATATCCGCGGACTCGGACTGCGGCTTGTGAAGAAGACGGTCAACTTCGATGACCCGTCCACCTATCACCTGTACTACGGCGACGACGCCGGCCGACCGGGCTCGCTCATGACCTTCTTCCCGTGGGGCCAGGTGGCACCCGGTCGAATCGGTTCGGGCCAGTCCACCACCACCGCCTTCTCGGTGCCCGAGGGGAGCCTCGGCTGGTGGCAGAACCACTTCCGCGACCTCGGCGTGGAGTCCTCCATCTCGCTGGCGTCCGAGGATGAGGAAAGGCTTTCGCTGCGCGATCCTGACGGACTCCAGCTCGACCTCGTGGCCTCCTCGACCTCCGATCCCCGCAACCCCTGGGACTCGTCCTTTGTCCCTGCGGAGCATGCCGTCCGCGGCCAGCACTCCTCCGTGTTAACGGTTTCGAACCCCGAGCACACCCTGCGCGTCCTCACCGAAGACCTCGGGCTGAGAATCTCCGACGAGGCTCCCGGACGCACCCGTTTACAAGCAGGCGACGGCGGCCCCGGGAACATTATCGACGTCATTGCTGATCCTGCCGGGCCCTACGGACTCGTGGCCGGCGGAACCGTGCACCACATCGCCTTCCGGGTTCCGGATAAGGCGACCCAGGAGCTGTGGCGACAGGATCTCGTTGAGCGCGGGTTCGCGGTGACAGCGATTCTCGACCGCCAGTACTTCACCTCGATCTACTTCCGCGAACCGGGCGGCGTGCTCTTCGAGATTGCGACGGACACTCCGGGCTTCAACGTCGATGAGCCGCTCCTGGAACTCGGGCGCTCACTGAAGCTGCCGCCGTGGCTCGAGCCCTCGCGCGAGGACATCGAAGCCTCGGTGGCGCGTATCGAGGTTCCGGAAGACAACAATGTGCTCGCCGGCCACAATGATCAGCCAGCCGGAGGCATCGCCTGATGTCCGCACCGCAATTCAATGACTGGCCGCACCTCTACCATGAGGGCGACCCCGGGCGTTCACTCCTCCTGATGCTGCACGGTACGGGTTCAAACGAGGAGGACATTGCGACGCTCGCAGCGCAGCTGGATCCGGCCGCAGCTGTGCTTGCGCCACGCGGCAGGGTGCAGGAGAACGGCATGCTGCGCTGGTTTGCCCGGCGCGCGGAGGGCGTGTTCGACGTCGACGACGTCATCCTCCGTGCGGGAGAACTGGCCGGTTTCATCGCCGAAGCGCGGCAGCACTATGACGCCGGCAACCGGGAGATCATCGCCGTCGGCTTCTCCAATGGTGCCAACATCGCTTTGGCCACCGCGATGCTGCACCCGGAAGCGCTGAAGCGCGTGGTTGCGTTCTCGGGCATGTACCCGTTCGGTGAGCGGAGCACGGAGGTTTCCCTTTCCGGCAGCAGCTTCCTGGTGCTGAATGGGCGGTCCGACCCCATGGCGCCGCTGCCCAGCGTCACTACGCTGGTGGGCGAATTGCAGCGGCAGGGCGCCGACGTCGAACAGGTTCTTCGGGAGGGCGGTCACGGTATTGATCGCGCAGACCTGGAAGCGGCGGTTGACTGGCTGGGCCGCCGCTGACCTCCAGGAACTCCATCGAACAGGAAATTTTGTGCAGCTCTGGTGGGTTCCACGGCGCTGGAACCCACCGGAGCTGCGCAAAAGTGCCCTAGATTTCGAGGGTCATTGGCCGCTGCAGGCCGTTCACCTCGACCGTCGGCCAGCGTTCATCGACGCTGAGCACCCGGATCCCTTCGGCAGTGAGCAGCACGGTGTCCTCGATTTTCACTCCGGGGCCGGACGGGTTCCAGGTGAACGCTTGATTGGGCACAACCTCGTCATCAGTCGACGCCGTGACCCGCGGATCCCTGCCCGCGTAGCCGGCGGGGCCGCCCTGATGGTGCAGCCGCCACTGGTCGGGCCCGAAGCCGTGAGCGGCATAGGAACTGTGGATGACATCGAAAATTCCGTCCAACCGCGCACCCGGCACGGTCGCCGCGAAAATGTCAGCCTCCACGGCAGCAATGCGTGCTTCGGCGTCACGCTCGGCGGCCGTTGACCCGTCAAACCGGACCCAACGCGTGACGTTAGCAACCATTCCCCGACGCCGCGCGCACACGACCGCCATCGCCCGCCGACCCAATGGCGACGACGTCGGCAGCGGGTGCCGGAAAGCAGACCGCTCACGGCCGTTGCAGAGCAGAACCAGTGGCTCAGCGCCCATGGCGATGACCCGCGCGCCCAGTTCAGCGGCGATGTCCCGTTCCGGTGTATGCGGCCTGGCAGCGGAGAGCACATCGGTCAGCGCACCCGCGACCTCCGTGTTCAGTTCTGTGTACTGCTCCACTTCCACGGGAAGCAGCGACTGCCTCGCGTTGCGCAGCTCCCGCCGCACGCTCGCCTCATCCAGCGGCTGCGAAGGGGACAGCCGGCTCATCACCTCGTGCATGGATCCGTGCCAGGGAACCGGATGAACGACGACGTCGGCCGGCAGCTCCTCGCGCATCAGCCGGTCCGCTTCGTTATTGAACGTGACCAGGTGGTCCCGTTCGCGGTCAACAAGCAGCATGGCGATGGGATCCCCCGCGAGGCTGATGTGCAGACGGCTCCCGCCCAGGTACCACGTCATCGCCGTGTTGCTGGTCAACAGCAGGGACTCGTGGCCGGTACGGTCAAGAATCTCAAGTACCCGGCTGCGCTTGATGGCGCGCTCGTCGCCGGAGTCATCGACACGCGCGGCAGTTGGCGCGGCAGTTGGAGCCGAAAGCGTGTCAAGGCCGGGGGCTGAAGTGGTGGTCATGGGTGCCTTTCTTCGGCCGCGAGGGTGCTCACGGCGTCAGGAGTCAGAGCGCCGTCGGCAATGAGGATGGTGACGGAGCGGGCCAGGGGAGCCTCGCGCGTGGTGGTGACCGGCCGGTCCCAGGCGAGGGCAAGCCCCACCCCGGGGTAACCCTCTGCCCTCACGAACCAGGGGTCGATGGCGTTGTCGTTGGGCAGGAAAAGAAGCGTCGCCGGCCGGCCGCTAAAGATGCCCTGCCAGCACAGCCAATCCGACACTGTGCCGTGGACACCCGCTTCACCGGAGGCATCCGCCGTCGTGATAGTGATGTTTTCGCTGGTGGGGAGGCGCCAGAAAAAGCCGCCGTAGCCGCCGCCGGACCGCCCATTCGAGCCCGGGCTCCCAAGGGCCACCGGGTTCTCGCCGGCGGGTGTCAGCGAGAAGTCGATGGTGAGCGCCCAGGCGGCCTCGTTCACCGTACGCCAGCTGATGCGGCGGGCTTCGTGCAGCAGGGCGCCGCCGTCGGGGCCGCTCCAGCGCAGCGTCTCCTCGAGGGAGTCGCCATGCTGCGTGATTCCGGTGCGGGAGATCCGGCCGTGGTCCGCGCGCCACACGTAACCCTGCGCCTCGCGACGGTAGGTCCGGCCGCCCCAGACGTTGACGCCGTCGACGTCCTGCACCGCAATGCCCGCGCCGAGGTGCCACACGTGGTCCGCGGGAAAGTGGTCGGTGACAATGACGCCGTCGCGCGTGGCCACGGGATGCAGGTAGGGGCGCGGCGAAAGGAAGGGAGAGACGGCGATGCCGTCCCGGTAGAACCCGACCTCGCGGCCGTCCAGCACAAGCGGTAACGACGACGGCGACACGGACGACGACGGCGACGGCCGCGCCCAGCCCGGGCACAGTTCGCCGATAGTCGCCTGGGCGTGACACGCGCGCTGCAGGAGGTCCTCGATGCCGTGCACCACGGGGTGGGCTTCGTCGCCGTCGCCGATCCAGGTGACGTACGAGGGATCAATGGGTTGCGGCGGTGGGGCCAGCCGGACGGCGTCGAGCACCCGCATGAACGCGCCGGAGCAGGCGAGCGGGCTGAGCAGGGGAGTGCCGGACGCCCGGTGTTCGAGCAGATTCTCCAGCAGGTTGGCGCGCCCGAAGTGCTCAATGACGGTGCCGTCCGCCGTGGTGACGGCCAGTTCGTCCTCCGTGTAATACAGCACGGCGGTTCCCTGCGTGCCGTGGAGCGTGACGCTGGGTCGCGTCTGCTCCGCGGCACACAGGGTGAGTGCGAGCATGACCACCGTCCCGGACGCCGTCCGAACCCGGATGGTGGACGTGTCATCGCACTCGATGTCGTGGGCCCGGTACAGGTCCGTCTCGACGGTAGCCACGTCGGACGTCTTCCGTGCACCGGCCACACGAAGGGCGGTCGCAACCGCATGGGCAAGCGGATTGGTGGCCACGCCGTCGACCACGTCCACGCCGTCCAGCGTTCGCTTTCCCGCCCAACGGGAACGTCCAAAGTAGCCCCGGGTTCGCACCCAGGTCCCCAGCGCACTGACGCCCCGAACCGAACCCAGCGATCCCGATGCCACGAGATCGTCGAGCCGGTCAAGCGCTGCCGAGCCCAGGCTCTGAAACCCGGTCTGCACGGCAACGCCTGCTTTGTCAGCAGCGGCGAGGAGCGAGTGGTACTGCTCCATCGACGCCACCGGAGGCTTCTCCACGTACACATCCGCGCCGGCCTCGATCGCCGCATGGGCGAGCGGCGCGTGCGCCTGGATGGGGGTGGCAATAACGACGACGTCGGGCGCCACCCCTGCGGCGAGAAGGTCCTCCAGATTGTTGAACACACCGACCCCGGCACCCAGCGTCCCGTCCTCGGGCGGACGGGGGTCCGCCACGGCAACCAGCCGGGCGGCGCCGTCGTCCTCCAACCGGCGAAGGTTGTCGAGGTGCCGGGCACCGAAGCCATGAACGCCCACCAGGGCCACACGTGCAACGCGGGCGGGGTCGTCAGCAACGGGGTTTCCTGTCCTGTACCGGGAAGGCGCCAGACGGGATGCGGGGTCAAGCATGATCAATGTTCCGTTCCGGGACAATCAGCCTGCGCTGATCATCCCTTCGATTTCGGCGGTTAGTTTCTCCGTTGCCTCAGCGGGAGTCAGGTTGTCGAAGAGGGCCTCGGAGACGTAACGCTTGACCGTGTCCTGGACGCCACCGGCACCAACAGGGGAGGGCAGCGGGGCTGCGGCCATGTCGGGGCTGATCTCCTCGAGGAAGTCGACCACCGTCTGATCGGTTTCGTTCAGCTCGGGGGCGATGGCGGCGGCCATGTCCGGGTTTGCGGGTACCCCGCGATCAACGAGCATCTTCTTCGCAGCCTCAGGGTTGTTCGCAAGGTAGTTCACGAACTCGGCGGCAGCTTCCTGGTCATCGGACTGGCTGGAGACGGACCAGTACATCGAGGCCTTGTAGTACATGCCGTTCTCAGCGGCGTTACCTGACTCCGACGGCGGACGAAGCATGGTCACTTCGCTGCCGCTGGCGGACTCCACAGCCGACAGCTGGTTCGACCAGTACCAACCCATTGCCGCGCGGTTGGTGGCGAAACCGCCGGCTTCGAAGGATCCCGACAGCTCCTCGGTATAGCGGGCGGCACTCGGGCCCCCGCCGTCGCGCACCTCCAGGAGGTGTTCAAACCAGGCGGTCAGAGTTTCCGGCGAGTAGCCCACGGTGCCGGGTTCATCCTCGTTGTAGAGGTTTTCACCCTGCTGGCGGAGCCAGATCCGCAGGTCCACGTCCTGGGCGCCATACTCGGTGCCGACGATGTCCCCGCCCAGCTTCTCAGTCAGCTCAGCCGAGATGCGGTAGTAGTCGTCCCACGTCCAGGTGGTGTCATCCGGGAGTTCCATGCCTGCCTGCGCGAACAGGTCCTGATTTGCCATGATCACGTAGGCGTTCTGACCGGTGGTCAGCCCGTACAGGCCGTCCTCATAACGTCCAAGGTTGAGGGCGGCGTCGTCGAACTTGGAGGTGTCCAGGCCTTCGAGCGTGCTGAGGTCCGCCAAGGCGCCGCGGCCGGCATACTCCTGCAGGTACTTTTCATCCATCGTGATGACATCCGGCGCATCCCGGCCGGCCGTCGTCGTCGCGAGCTTGTCCCAGTAGCCGCCGAAGTCCGAGTATTCACCCTCGATGGTGATGCCCTCGTTCTCGGCCTCGAACATGTCGATGATCTCCTGGTTGGCTACGTGGCGTGGATCCGAGCCCCACCAGGAGAAGCGGAGATTCCCGTCACCTGCTGCGGCGCTGTCACCGCCGCCGTTCCCGCAGGCGCCCAGTGACACCGTGAGCACAACCGCGGCAGCCGCAGCTGTGAGAGTTCGCGTCGAGCGAGAGAAGTTCTTCATTGAATCTCTTCCTGTTTTATCGGGTGAATAGCGGTTCGGTTCGATGCTGCGTGGTCAGCCTGCGCTGATCATGCCTTCGATTTCAGCGGTCAACTGTTCGGTTGCCTCTTCCGGAGTGAGGTTGTCGAACAGGACCTCACCGACGTAGCGGACGATGGTCTCCTGAACGGTTCCCGCTCCAATGGGGGAGGGCTTCGGTGAGTCGGAGACCTCGGGTTCAATTTCCTCGAGGAAGGAGACAACCGTCTGCTGGGACTCATCGAGCTTCGGTTCGATGGCTGCAGCCATCTCCGGGTTGGCGGGAACACCGCGGTCCACGAGCATCTTCTCGGCGGCCGCGGGATCATTGGCCAGGAAGTTCACGAAGTCCGCTGCGGCTGCCTGGTTATCGGACTGGCTGGAGACGGACCAGTACATGGAGGCCTTGTAGTACATGCCGTTGTCCTCGGCGTTGCCGGACGGCGAGGGCACCCGGAGAATGCGGATGTCGTCACCGGTGGCGGCACGCAGGGCGCCGAGCTGGTTGGACCAGTACCAGCCCATGGCGGTCTTCTTGGTCGGGAAGTTCTCGGCCTCGAAGGTGCCGGCAGCGGCCTCGGTGAACTGTGCCGCGCTGACGCCGCCACCGGTGTCGCGGACATGGAGCAGGTGCTCGAACCAGGAGAGCAGGTTCTCCTGCGAGTAGCCCACGGTGCCCGGCTCATCCTCGCTGTAAAGCTTTTCGTCGTTCTGGCGCAGCCAGATGCGCAGGTCGCCGTCGAGTGCGCCGTAGTCGGTTCCCGCAACCTCGCCCAGGTTCTCGCTGATCGTGGCCGAGATCTCGTAGTAGTCATCCCAGGTCCAGGTGCTGTCATCCGGGATCTCGACGCCGGCTTCGGCGAAGAGGTCCGCGTTGACCATCACGGAGTAGGCGTTCTGGCCGGTGCTCAGCCCGTACACGCCGTCCTCGTAGCGTCCGAGGTCCAGTGCGGCCTCGGGGAACTTGGACAGGTCGAGGTTTTCGAGTTCGGTGAGGTCAGTCAGCGCGCCGCGGCCGGCGTATTCCATGATGTATTTCTCGTCCATGGTGATGACATCCGGCGCATCCCGGCCGGCCGTCGTCGTCGCCAGTTTGTCCCAGTAGCCGGAGAAGTCTGAGAATTCACCGGCTACGGTGACGCCCTCGTTGTTCGACTCGTAGATGTCGATGATTTCCTGCGTGGCTTCGTGGCGTGGGTCCGAGCCCCACCAGGAGAAGCGGAGGTTGCCGTCGCCGGCGGATTCACTTCCGCCGTTTCCGCAGGCGCCCATCGATAGTCCGAGGACGACGGCGAGGGAGGCTGCGGTAAGGGTGCGGGCAGGACGCGAGAACTTCTTCATTGAATCTCTTTCCAATCTTTCGAGTTGTCTTGTGACCGGAGCGGTCTATTTGATGCCTGTGGTGGCGATGCCCTTGACCAGGTACTTCTGGCCGAACAGGAACACCAGGAAGACGGGCAGGAGGGAGACGATGGACATGGCGAACATCGAGCCCCAGGAAGAGGTGGCGGTGCTGTCAACGAAGGACCGCAGCGCAACGGGCACCGTGTACATTTCGGGGTCGGTCAGGTAGATCAGCTGGCTGAAGAAGTCGTTCCAGGTCCAGATGAAGGTGAAGATGGTGGTTGTTGCCAGTGCGGGCATCATCAGGGGGAGGATGATGCGGGTGAAGATCCGCACGTGGCCGCAGCCGTCGATGCGTGCAGCTTCGTCCAGCTCTTTCGGCAGTCCGCGGATGAACTGCACCATGAGAAACACGAAGAACGCGTCCGTGGCAAGCAGCTTGGGCAGCACCAGCGGAATGAAGGTGTTCACCCAGCCCAGCTCCGAGAAGATGATGTACTGCGGCACGATGATCACGTGAATGGGCAGCATGATCGTCATGAGCATGATGGCGAACAGCAGGTTACGACGGCGGAATTTCAGCCGGGCGAAGGCGTAGGCGGCCATTGAGCAGGACACCAGGTTACCGATGATCGAGCCGACCACCACGATCATCGAATTGATCATGTAGTGCCCGAACGGTGATTGAAGGGCGTTCCAGCCTTCGGTGTAGTTGCTGATCTCGAAGGTGGTGAGCCAGAGGCCGGCCTCCCGGAAGATCACATCGTTTGGACGCAGCGAGCTCACAAGCATCCACAGCAGCGGGTAGAGCATGATGATGCCGAAAGCGATGAGCACAATGTGCTTCAGCAACCGGCTCCCGGTGCTTCCGCTCAGTTCCTCGTCATTCCGCTTCTTCCGGCGGACCGGCGGTGCCGCTTTTGTCGGCGTTCGGGTGGCAGCAGGGGCTGTGTTGGCCTGGGGCGCGATATTAGTCGTCATAGAACACCCACCATTTCGAGGCGATGAAGTTGATGAAGGTAAAGGCGGCGATGATGAGCAGCAGCAGCCACGCCATGGCCGAGGCGTACCCCATATTGAAATTGCCGAAGCCCTGTTGGTAGAGGTACAGCGTGAAGAACATCGTTGAGTCCGCAGGGCCGCCGGTGCCGCCGGACACCACGAATGCCTGGGTGAAGGACTGGAAAGCACCGATGATCTGGAGCACCAGGTTGAAGAAGATGATTGGGGTCAGCAGCGGGGCCGTGATGGTGGTGAACTGGCGCACCTTCGACGCGCCGTCCATTGCCGCTGCCTCGTAGTACATGGTGGGGATCTGGCGGAGACCGGCCAGGAAGATCACCATCGGTGCGCCAAACGTCCAGACGTTGAGCACCATCAGCGTGCCTAGCGCAGTGGAGGGATCAGCGATCCAGCCCATGCCCTCGATACCGACCAGTGCCAGAAGCTGGTTGATGAGCCCGGAGGTGCCGAAGATCTGACGCCACAGCACTGCGATGGCAACGGAGCCACCGAGCAGGGACGGCAGGTAGTAGACCGAGCGGTAGAAGCTCAGGCCCCGCATGCCGCGGTCCAGGATCAGAGCAAGCGCCAGTGCTGCAATGAGCTGGAGGGGAACGGAGACAAAGACGTAGAGGAAGGTCACTCCCAGGGAGTTCTGGAGCCGGGTGTCCTCGAACATCCGAAGGTAGTTGTCCAGTCCGGTCCATTCCGGTGGCTGGAGGAGGTTGTAGTCGGTGAAGGAAAGGTACAGCGACGCCGCCATCGGACCGATTGTGATGATGGCCAGACCCACCAGCCAGGGAGCGAGGAACAGGTAGGAAACCAGCTCCTCCTTCCTCTCGGCGGCTGTCAGCTTCCGCTTCTTTCCTCGCGGCTCTTTCTTCAGCCCGGACATCTCATTCAGAGCTGACATCGCCGCTCCTTTCCGCGATCTGGCGGGCGCATTCCGGCGCCGTCGCGAACGCGTCGTTCGGAAGCTTCATGGGAACCTTCTGTCGGGTTGTAGGGCTCTTGCAGGCAATCTGAGAAAACGCTTTCTCAGGACTGCAAACGACCCTAGTGTGTGATGCGCCACACGTCAAGGAAAACGTTTTCTGGCAGCGCTCCCGCCGTCACACGCCATCGCAATTGCCGGTCGGACCTTATGGAAGGGAGGGAATGATCAGTTGCTGAGGGAATCAGCCAGAAACATCAGGGCGTCCTGAAGCATGTCAACAGTGACCACATGGCCGGCGTCGTACCAGGATCCGGTATAGCGACCCGGCGCATCATGCGCGAGTGCACCCAACACCGCGTCGGCGTCGTGCATGCCCTGGGGTGTGAAAAGTGGGTCCTCACCGGCGTACTGGACGAGGTAGCGGCACGCGGTGTTGACGGCCGTAAGTTCCGGCCAGTCGAACAACCGCGACAGCCCCGGAGTGGCGAGCAGCCACGAGTGAGCGTCCAGGTGGGAAGGAAAGAGGCCCTCGAAGGTGGTCATCATGCAGCAGACAACGGCGGCACGCGCCTGGGGCGCAAGGGCCGACAGCACCAGCGCCCGGCCTCCACCACCCGAGAAACCGCCGACGCCGACACGTCCCTTCTCGACGCAGGGCAGGTTGTGCAGGACATCCAGCGCAACCAGATCTTCGAAGGCCACCATCCCGGCGTAGCTGGTGCCGAGCAGGCCTGCGGTCTTCGCGATTGTATGTTCGTGGAGGGCGGCAGCGGCGTTGTACTCCATGGATGGCGTTGGCTGCACGCCTTCCTGATGCCAGAGCGCCCGCCATGCGTCGAGCCCCTCAGCTACCCGTTCCGGTGGCGGATTGAGCAGGAACCGCCGGCTGCCCCAGCTGAAGGAATCGTGGACCAGCACGGCGAAGCCTGCGCGAGCCAGGTCGTTGGCGACGGCGTGGCCTGAGTAGAGGTTCCGCTGAAGCGTGTCCACGTCGGCGCTGGTCTCAGCGCCGGCGATCAAGCGCTCTGCACCCAGCCACTTGTTGCCGGCATGACAGTGCAACCACAGAACGCCGGGAAGAGGGCTCTTCGCTCCTGCAGGCGTCAGCAAGTAGCCCTTCGTGAGGGGACCGTACGGCAACTGCCACTCCAGTTCCTGCAGCTCGACGCCGTCGAACACCTGAGCGCGGCGCACCGTGACGGGCGGTGCGGGGATGGGTGCGGGTACGCCGAGGGCTTGGGCAAGACTGGCGCTCGCGGTGTTGTGTCCCTCGTGTCTACCGAGTTGCCGCAGAGCTGCGGGCCAGTCCTCGAAGCCGGCGATCGGGTTCGGGGTTGGCGTCATCGACGGTCCGCGGAGCATGAGTTGGGCCGGGCCCCGAACCGGGCGGCCGGGTTTCCCGGGACCATCATTGACCGCCTGCCGAGAATGAGCCGGGCCAGTCCTCGAGGCGGATTCGCCTGATCCGGCGCACCTCGCCGAGAGTTCCCCATTCGTCCCGGCCGAGGCGGGACAACGGTTCGAGTAGATCCACGCGGGGGTGATCGCCGTCGAGCACCTGTTCGGAGACGGCTGCGTGGACCACCTCACCCAGGATCAGCGTGCAGTTCCCGACGGCAATGAGACTGTGCAGACGGCACTCCAGCGCAACGGGAGATTCGTATACGCGCGGAGTGCTGATCAGGGTGCTCGCCTCGCGTTGCAAGCCAGCGGCGTCGAACTCGCTCACCTCCGGCTCGAACGCGGTGCCCGTTGCGTTGACGCGCTCGAACAGGTTCTCCGGCGTGAAGTTCACGGTGAACTCGCCGCTCGCACGGATGTTTCGCAAGCTGTCCTTCTCGCCGACAGACGTGAACTGGATGATCGGGGGGTCTGTTGACGCGACGGTGAAGAAGGAATGCGGTGCGAGGTTATCGACACCGTTCTCCGACCGCGACGCCACCCACGCAATGGGCCGCGGCACCACCGTCGCTGTCAAGAGTTTGTAGAAGGCGGCGGCTGAGTGCTGGTCGCGATAGAAGTCCCTGCGCATGTACCGAGCCTAAGGTGCGGCGGTGCAGCATCCCACTGGATTGCGGGTTTCACTGGGAATGTCCAGACACTCCCAGTGAAACCCGTCTTTGATTGGGACGCTCGGCATCAAGCACGCGACGGAAGGCTTGCAAGCAGTTCATCAAGGCGCTCGTAGCCCTCGGTCATGCCGCCTTCCATGCCGGACTGCGCCATGCCGTCCCGGGCCTCCTGTGAGGGATAAACGGAATGGCCGACCAGCTTGCAACGCCCGCCGCCCAGGTCCTCAAAGGTCAGGAACTCAATGCTGACGACGTCGGGATAGCCGAGAAACTCGAAGGTCTGGATAGCGAACTCGTTGTCCCGCACGGTGTGGAACACGCCGCTGAAGTCATAGCGCTCACCGTCCGGGCTGACATGGGTGTAGCGGTAGCTGCCGCCGGTGCGGAAATCATAGTGGTCGATCTCCGCCTTCATTCCGCGAGGCCCGAGCCAGTTCGCGATCATCGCGGGATCCCTGTGGGCTTCGAAGACGGCTTCGACCGGGAAATCGAACTCCCGCTCGACGTCAATGTAGGGAACGCCTTCCGGCACGGAAAGCTTCAGTGGATTGCTCATGGTTTGTCCTTGGGTGAACGGCCATCTCTGGCCTGAGATCCGAGTAGATCATCGAGTGCGCGGAACTGGCTCTCACGGGTAAGCCTGTATTGGTCAATCCACGCGGTGAGCGACTCCAGCCGTGCGGGGTTCAGGTGCACGGGGCGACGCTGGGCATCACGCGAGCGGGTTACCAGTTCAGCCTGTTCAAGGACTTGAATGTGCCTGGAGATTGCCTGCTTGGTGATGTTGAACGGTGCAGCCAACTCGTTGACGGTTGCCGGGCCCCGGCTGAGATGAGCGATGATGCTGCGGCGCGCCGGGTCTGCCAGAGCCATAAAGGCCCGATCCAGACGATCAGCATCCACGTCCATGGTCAACTGTATCCTTTATCAACGAGTTGGTTGAATACAACGGTAGACCTGCCGTGTCACGGAGTCAAGGATCGTTCCCGGCGCCGAAACGGACACAGGCGCCTTACCTCGTGAGCAGTTTTTCGAGATCCAGTGGTGCTGACCCGGTGAGCTCCTGCACCGCCGTCGTTGTCCGTTCCAGCTGGCCGGAGGCAATTGCGGTGTAGGTGCTCACCCACGCGTCCAGCTGCCAGTCCGGCACCCCGTAGGGGGCGCGCGAGGCATAGGCTTCCTCGACCGTCTCCTCCTCGTAGCGGGTTGGGCGGCCGGTCACCCGCGTGATGATTGCGGCAACCTCGCTGAGCGAGAGAGCCTCGGGGCCGGTGAGATCCCAGGTCCGCCCTACGTGCGCCACCGGATTTTCAAGCACGACGACGGCGGCACGCGCCACGTCTGTCCGTGCCACTGCTGCCACCCGGCCATCGCCGGCAGGTCCGCGCAGCACGCCTTCGTTCCCAGCGAAGAGGGGCAAAACATCGAGGTAGAAGTTGTCGCGAAGGAATGTGTAGGCCATCCCGGAGTTGCGGATGTGCTCCTCCGTTGCCCAATGGTCCCGGCCCAGCGTGAAGGTTGCGTCCGGCGCGGCGGCAAGGAAGGAGGTGTAGATGATGTGCTGAATACCGGCTTCGGCGGCGGCATCGATGAAGGTACGGTGCTGATCCACGCGGTCCTGGGCTTCGGCGCCGGACACCATGAACAGCACCTCACTCCCGCGCAGCGCCTCAACCGCGGCCTCCCGCTCGGCGTAGCTGGCCTGGGCTATCTTCGCTCCCGGCAGATCGGGCGCCCGAGTTGGGTCGCGGACAATGAGTTTCTGCTCGTATCCCGCATTGGACAGGAGGCGGGCTACTTCGCCGCCGACGTGTCCTGTTGAGCCGGTAACTGCGAGTCGTGGAGTCATGTTGGGTTGAGCGCGCGATCAAGCTCAGATATTCCGAATTCACCCTGGCTTTCCCGCAGCGAAACATGGACGACGAAGGGACGTCGTCCGTCATCCCTACCGTGGAGCGGTGTCGAGACTCTATGTCGCAATCGGTGATTCCTTCACGGAGGGAGTGGGGGACTGGGACTCCCGCTATCCCAACGGCGTCCGTGGCTGGGCGGACCGTGTTGCCAAACAGCTGAGTAAAAAAGACCCAAGCTGGCGCTACGCCAATCTCGCGATCAGGAGCAAGCGGCTTCGACAGATCGTCGACGAACAACTGCAGCCTGCGCTTGACCTCCACCCCACCGTTGTCAGTGTGTACGCCGGCGGAAACGACATCCTCGAACTGCGCGCCAGCATCACCCCGCTCATGGAGACCTACGAGGACATGGTGTCCCGCATCGCGGCCGCCGGTGCCCGCCCGCTCCTTTTCACGGGCTTTGACGTGCGGCTCCACCCGGTCCTCGAACCGATGCGACGCCGAAACTGGATCTACAACGACCACGTCCGTCGGATCGCCGAAACGTACGGCGCACTCCTTGTGGATTACTGGTGCTTCGATGAGTATCACGACCCGCGTTTCTGGGACATCGACCGGCTTCACATGTCACCGGCAGGCCACAGGAACATGGCCGCCCACGTACTGCGCGAGCTCGGCATCGACCACACGCTCACGTCCAAGCCCCTGCGGCCCCGGCAGCGGCTGACCATGACCGAGATGCTCCGCCGGGAATCAGTGTGGTGGGGCGAGTGGGTGATCCCGATGTTCGGACGGCGTCTGCGCAACGTTACCCTCGGAGATGACTTTGAACCGCGTTGGCCGGTGCCCATCCGTCCGGCAGACGGGCTGAAGCGGCTGGCAGCCGAGCGGTTCAGTCCTTCAACGGGTCATGCCCCCAGTTCATGAGCGAGTACCGCCACTTCGAATGCTCGACGTCGGAGGACGGTTTTTGCGCCAGGTGCCGGTGGACATAGCCCACCACCTTGCGCATGTGTGCAGCGTCGGAATCAGTGAGGTCCGCTTTCTTTGTGGACAGGATTTTGATGATGCGGCGGCCGGATGCGTGCCCCACTGATTCGCCGCCGTCGTCCTTCTGGCCCACCTCCTTCGATTCCTGGGTGTCCAGCCACTTCTCCACTTGGGTTGCCGTCATATTGACGGCTTCCTTCCACTCGTCCCAGACCTCATCAACGCCGGTCGTGTCCGACATGCCTACTCCTGTCCTCGTACACTGGATTGATCATGACTTTCATCAACAAGTACCGCACCCCGATTGTCTGGCTCGTCGTTATCGCCATGGTGGCCTCCATCGGAGCCGGCTTCTTCGTCACCATTTTCTAGAGCTACTTTCGCTGCATTCACCACAGGCGGCCGGCACCCGGAACCTGAATCCGCAGCCACCGGTATCCGTAGGCGGGAAGTTCCACGGTGAGCGTCTCGCCCGGCTGGATTTCCGCGCGGGTGTCCTCGAGCAGGTCCGTGAGGATGCCGCCGCCGCTCGGCACATCGCCGTCGTTCAGTTTCACCGATACTTCGGCGGGCTCGGCCGCAAAGTTGTGGAAGATGAACAGGGAGTTCTCCTCCCAATCACAACGGTGGGCCAGCACAGCGGGGTTGGGGGTGTCGATCAGCGAAAAGGTTCCCCAGCCCAGCTCAGGGCATTCCCGGTATCGGCGAATCAGGATGCCCATGAAGCTGAGCAGGGAAGACGGATCCCGCCGGGCGGCCACCACGTTGACCTGACCGGGCCCAAACTCGCCTGCCACGAGAGGTGCCACCAGCTTGTCCGGCGGAGCGGAGGAGAACCCTGCGCTGTCCTCATCTGTCCATTGCATCGGGGTGCGTACTGCCAGCCGGCCCTCGACTGTCAGGTTCTCGCCCATCCCGATCTCCTCGCCGTAGAAGAGCACCGGCGTCCCGGGTAGGGAAAACAGCAGCGAATACACCATGCGGATACGCTGCGGATCCCCGCCCAGCATGGGAGGGAGCCGCCGCTTGAGGCCGCGGCCGTACACCTGCATGTTCTTCTCAGGTCCGAACGCGTCGAAAACTTCCTGCCGTTCGGAGTCCAGCAGTTTGTCCAGGGTCAGTTCGTCATGGTTCCGGACAAACGTGGCCCACTGGTTGTCGGGATCGATCGAGGGCCGGTCCGTGAGAGTACGTGCCAACGCGCGCGCATCGCCCCGGGCCAAGGACAGGTACATCTGCTGCATGGTCACGAAGTCGAACTGCATGTTGAGCTCATCAGCGGCATCCCCGAAGAACTCAACCTGCTGCTCGTAGGGCAGATTGACCTCACCGAGAAGCACCGCGTCACCGGTGCGCCGGGAGAGGAACCGGCGGAGGTTGCGCAGGTAGTCGTGCGGATCCCCGGCCTGATGATCAATGCCTTTCGTCTCCAGGAAGAACGGCACAGCGTCCACGCGGAACCCCGAAAGGCCGAGTTCCAGCCAGAAGCCCATTGCCTTGGCGATCTCGTCGCGGACGATGGGATTCGAAACATTGAGGTCCGGCTGGTGCGAATAGAAGCGGTGCAGATACCACTCACCCGTTTTCCGGTCCTTGCTCCAGATGGAGTTCTCCTTGTCCGGAAACACCACCTCGCTGGAGGTATCCGGCGGCGGGTCTGATCGCCAGACGTAGAAGTCGCGGTAGGGGTTGTCCTTCGAGGATCGGGCCTGTGTGAACCAGGGATGCTGGTCTGAGGTGTGATTGACCACCAGATCCGCAATGACCCGCATCCCGCGGTCCTTGGCAGTACGGATGAACTCCACCAGATCGCCGAGGGAGCCCAGCCGCCCATCTACGCCGTAGAAGTCCACGATGTCGTACCCATCATCACGCTGCGGCGAAGGATAGAACGGCATCAGCCAGATGCACGTAATGCCGAGTTCGGCGAGATAATCCAACCGCTGGGCAGCACCGGCGAAGTCACCCACGCCGTCGCCGTCGGAATCACAGAAAGTCTCGATGTCCAGGCAATAGATGACCGCGTTCTTCCACCAGAGGTCCGAGGTGTCCGTGACGCGCATCAGCGGACCTCGGGCAGGACATGCGCGGCAAAGGCCTCAATAAACGGCTTCTGCTCCGTCCCCACGTAATGCAGGTACAGCTCATCGAAGCCGAGATCAACGAACTCGCGTAACCGTTGGGCGTGGACAGCGAGGTCGGCTGAGATTTGTACGGTGCTTCGAAGCTGCTCCTCGGTAACTTCCCGGGTTGCTTCCTCGAACTCGGACGGGCGGGCGAGATCCCACGTAGTGGGTGGGGTCAGGGAGTTTGACCCCCATTGGACGCGCGCCACCTCGAGAGCTTCATCCTCGGTAGGTGCCCAGGACAGGTGTACCTGAAGGATGAGTTTGCCCTGGCCGCCGTTGCTCCGGTAAGCAGTGATCATTTCCGTCAGCTTCTCGTGCGACTGGTTCACGGTCACCAGCCCGTCAGCCCAACCGGCGCTCCGCGCCGCGGTTTCGACACTCACGGCCGGGGCTATCAAGGGTGGTTTGACCTCCGGCGCATCCCAGAGCCGCGCCCGCTCTGCGGTGACCAGGCCGCGGTGGGTAACCTCCTCGCCGTCGTGCATCCGGCGGATGATGTCTATGCACTCCTCCAGGCGCTGCTGCCGGATCTCTTTGGCGGGCCAGGAATCGCCCGTGATGTGTTCGTTCAGATTCTCCCCGCTGCCCAGCGCTGCCCAGAAACGGCCGGGAAACATGCTCGCCAGCGTGCCGCTTGCCTGCGCGATGATGGCGGGGTGGTAGCGCTGGCCGGGGGCAGTGACGACGCCGAAGCGCAGGTTGGTGGTGGCAAGCGCGGCTCCCAGCCATGACCAGGCAAAACCTGAGTGACCCTGGACCGCGGACCACGGCTCAAAGTGGTCGGAGCACATTGCGGCGTCGAAACCAGCCTGCTCAGCGAACTGCACATCGGCGAGGAGCTGTGCGGGGGCGATCTGTTCGTGTGAGGCGTGAAATCCGATGAGGGGCATGCGCGGACCTTTCCATTGGCGGCTCTTGAACGGGTGAACCGGTCCGTCCTAGTGTGATCAGTAGGCTTAGCAATATGTGTCGAGCCTAGCTGTACTGCAGAGAGCCCCTCAAGGGTGCTGCCCAAACTTCCATATGTACCAGGAGAGAAAGCATGAGCGATCAGTACACCTTCCAGAACCCTGTGACCAGGTTTCCCGAGATCTCTCCGCCCAAGCAGGACCAGCCGGAGCCCGGGCTCGACCAGCAGCTTGAACCACAAAGCGACCGCGGCGAGGAGTCGTACCGCGGCACCGGCCGTTTGGAAGGCAGGAAGGCGTTGATCACGGGAGCGGATTCCGGGATCGGCGCCGCCGTGGCTATCGCCTTCGCTCGGGAAGGCGCCGACGTCGCGCTCTCCTACCTCCCCGAGGAAGAGGCGGACGCCGACGAGATTGTGCGCCTGATTGAAGAGTGCGGCCGCACGGCGGTAAGGCTGCCCGGCGACATCAAGGACGGCGAGTTCTGCAAGGAACTGGTGACAAGCGCGGTGGAGGGCCTGGGAGGCCTCGACATCCTCGTCAACAACGCGGGCAAGCAGATCGCGGTGGAGCGGCTTGAGGACATCGACGACGAGCAGCTTGACCACACGTTCAAGACGAACATCTACTCGTTCTTCCGCATCACCCGGGAAGCGCTGAAGCACCTGCCGGCAGGGTCGAGCATCATCAACACCACGTCGATCCAGGCATACAACCCGTCGCCCACCCTCCTCGACTACGCCAGCACCAAAGCTGCAATCAACAACTTCACCAAGGGCCTCGCCCAGCAGTTGGCGCCGCGCGGCATCCGCGTGAACGCCGTCGCGCCCGGTCCTTTCTGGACACCGCTGCAGGTCTCGGATGGGCAGCCGAAGGATGCTCTGCCCGAGTTCGGAAAGTCCACCCCGCTGGGACGTGCCGGCCAGCCCACCGAGCTCGCGCCCGCGTATGTCTTCCTTGCGTCGCCCGAGTCGAGTTACGTGCTTGGCGAAACCCTGAACGTCAACGGTGGGAGCCCGACGCCGTAACCCGGCTTGTGCGCGCCGCTCTGGGGCCGCTCTGCAGCGTCGGGAGAAGAAAGCATCCGGAGTGATTCCCGGGCGGGGCCGTCTCAGTCGGGGAAACGGGACGGCCCCGCTCGGGGGGGCTCTGGCAATGCCAGTGCCGGCAGGAGGAGAAGGTGGTCTCGCCCTCCTCTGTCCTGCGCCTTCACTATGGCGAACGCACCTTGGGAAATTCTTGGGACGCCTGCAGGGAGTTGCAGGAAGAAGGCTCGGAGAACCTTCCTGTGCCGAGCAATTTCCCCCTCAAGAAAGAGGAACGAAGCGTGTCCTACCAATACCGGAACTTCTCCGATGGGAAAGCGGCCGCCGAGGGTTCCTGGGCGTCCGGTCCTGCGCCGGACGGCAAGGGTGAATTCACGTAACACGACGGACCCACGACATCGGCGCCCATGCCGCCGCCCACCCATCCTGAAGATGGCCGGACGCATGCAGGACAAGCTGAACAAGGAGTAGGTTTCGACCTTCGGTTGAACAGCCCGTCATGCTTGCGTCGCGGGCTGTTCCGCGTGCGGTACGTCTCAAAATAAACAGCAGGCTTAGTACTATGGTGGTGATGGGGACGACGTCGTCGGCCCACCGGGTAGAAAGGGGTTTGCCATGAAGAGTCCTGAACCACGCGGGGTCGCCAGCGCGGCATTGTTGGAGTGGCTCCCGCAGGCGCCGGATGGTGAGGCCATCGAGACCCTCCGGAAAGCAGTGCGTGCCGGGCTTGGCAGTTCTGCCGGAATACTGGCAGATGAAGACCTTCAGCTGACCCTCTTTTGCCTCTATGAGCTGCACTACGGCGGCATCGACGGAGCGCACTCCGACTGGGAGTGGGAACCCGGGCTTCTTGCGGTCCGCCGGGAGATGGAGCGGGACTTTGAAGCTGCCCTCCGCGCCGCAGTGGAGCTTCCCTCGCTGGAGCCGCGCGACAGCGACGGCGTGGCGGCCGTTCTGTTCGAGCTCACCGCTGCGGATACCGGACCGAGCGTGTCCCGGTTCGTTGCGAAGAAGGCCACCCTTGAGCAGGCGCAGGAGTTCCTGATCCACAAATCGGTCTACCAGCTCAAGGAAGGCGACCCTCACACCTGGGCCATCCCGCGGCTCAAGGGGCGGGCCAAGGCTGCGATGGTCGAGATACAGGCAGATGAATATGGTGGCGGACGACCGGACCGCATGCACTCGGCGCTCTTCGCGCGCACCATGCGCGGCGTGGGACTTGATGACACCTACGGTCACTACGTTGACGCCGTGCCGGGCTTGACCCTAGCGTCATCCAACATGATGTCCCTGTTCGGGCTGCACCGGCGGCTGCGCGGCGCCATCGTGGGACACCTCACGGCGTACGAGATGACCTCGTCCCAGCCCAACCGCCAGTACGGAAACGGGTTCCGACGGCTCGGATTCGACGAGGACGTGACCTGGTACTTTGACGAGCACGTCGAGGCCGACGCCGTCCATGAGCAAATCGCAGGGCGGGACCTCGCGGGCGGGCTGGTGGAGGCGGAGCCTGAACTGCTCGAGGATGTCTACTTCGGAGCAACGGCTGCCCTCACCCTCGACGGCATGCTGGGCGAGCACATCATCGCCAGCTGGGAGAAAGGTGAATCGTCCCTCCGGGTAACCGCGCCCGCTCCGGTATGACACTTCCCGCAGCAACCTACATCCTGCCCCTGCGGTGGACTGAGGACTGCGGACTGGCCGCGCTCGCTGTCTACCTCGAGGAAGTTGCGCAGCAGGCTGAGGTGCTCGTGGTGGACGGGTCGCCGGGTGAACTGTTCAACCGCCATGCAGCGGCACTGCCGCCCGCGGTGCGCCACCTCCGTCCCCGGTTCACCTGTCGCAACGGGAAGGTGGCGGGGGTGCTGACCGGCCTGGCAGAGGCGTCCTGCGAGCGGATAATCATCGCCGACGACGACGTCCGCTATGATTCGCTTGCGTTCCGGCGGATGCTCAAGCTACTCGACGAAGCCGACGTCGTCCGCGCCCAGAACTACTTCCTCCCCCTTCCGTGGCATGCCCGCTGGGATACCGGCCGAACCCTGCTCAACCGCGCGCTGGGCTCGGACTTCCCGGGCACCGTGGGTGTTCGCCGCTCCATCCTGAGGGCCACCGGGGGCTATGACGGCGACGTCCTGTTCGAAAATCTCGAGCTCCTGCGCACGGTGCGCGTGGCGGGCGGGAAGGAAATCCGCGCGGATGACCTGTTCGTCGGCAGGATCCCGCCTCGCGCCGGGCACTTCCGCCGGCAACGCGTGCGGCAGGCCTACGATGACTTTGCCCAGCCGCCGCGGCTCCTCCTGGAGCTGTCCCTGCTTCCCGCTCTGATCCTGCTAGTGCGCTGCTATGGTGCGCCTGCCGTCCCGGCGGTTGCCGCCGTCGTCGGTCTGGCAGAAACAGGACGACGACGGCGGGGCGGCAGGCTGGTTTTCCCGGCGACAGCCGCCCTGTGGGCACCGGCGTGGATGGCTGAGCGAATGCTGACCGTCTGGGCGGCCCTGTTTCTTCGCCTGACCGGCGGGATTCCTTACGCCGGATCGAAACTGGCGAAGGCAGGGAACTCACTGCGTTCCCTGAGGCGCGTACACGAAGAAGTCCGACTGCATCGATGATCAGCTAACTTCCCGCGAAAATTGTGCAGCTCCGGTGGGCCGACATCGTCGGATCCCACCGGAGCTGCACAGAACTTCCGCTTGCGCTACCGGTTGTCGATGGCGTCGTAATCCGTGCGGTCGATCCTGCGGTGATACCGCATACCGGCCAGGCCACCCAGCACCGCACCGGCCAGCGCAGCAAGCAGCGCCACAACGACGGCGATGATGCCGGCCGTGGTGAGCGTGCCCTCATTCAGGGGCAGGCGGGGGAAGCTGTTCAGGTTGGCCAGGACATCGAACTGCGATCCGAAGATCAGGCCGAGAATGGCAACGAGGATGGCGATGATGATGGCCCACAGCCACACTGCAATGCCCTGCTTGGCGCCGTTGAACCGGGCCATGCGCCCCGCAACGTATCCGCCGCAGTAGTAGGCGACGAGCAGTATGACAAGCAGGATGATCGCGCTTGTGATTCCGACCGTCTGGGCACTCTGTGACGCCTGGTTGGTTGCCTCATTCAGGCTGGTGTTGGTCGACAGGCCGAACGCCGCGCCTGCAGCCGCTACCAGTGCGGTGAGAATGACAGCCATACCAGTGGCAGTCAGCCAGCCGAAGAAGGCCGCGCCGAACTTCATGCCGCCGAACGTCTCTTTCTCGCGCTGGTGAAGCGCATCCCGCTCCGCTCCGACGGGAACCGGCGTGACATCGCGGTTGCGGTCGTAATTCCGGTTGGCGTCGGGATCGAGGTCCCTTCCACGACGGTCGTGGTCCTTCCGGTCACTGGTGTGTGACACGGGTACGGCCGCTGTGTGGCTGGCGCGGTCATCGCGCTGGGAGCGGTCGTCAACGCCGTCGTTATTGCGGTCAACGTCCATCGCCCGGGTCTCGGCCTCTGATGTGCGCGCGTCGGAGCGCCGGGAATCACCGGCGTCCAGAGGGGTGGACTCATCCGCATGCTTGGGGCGGTAGTCCCGATCGTTGTTCCCTGTTCCTGGTGTACTCATGGTGCCTCCTGATGTCAGGGCCCTAAGGCGACTTCATAAGCAACCTTAGTATTGCGGCGTTGTGCATACAAGGGCGCCGCTCCGCAGTGGCATGCTTGGGGTATGGATTGGGAAATTCTTGTCACCGTGATCTGCGGGCTCGCCATCGCCGTCGGAGTGGCTGGCGTGGTCATCCCCATCCTCCCCGGCAGCATTCTCATCATCGGTGCGCTGTTGGCGTGGGCTTTCACCGTGACGAGCGGTCCCGGCTGGACTGCGCTCGCGGTGGGCGGGGTGTGCGCGCTGGCCGGACTCCTGGCGGGAACTATATTGACGGGGCGAAAGCTGCGTCAGCGGAAGATTCCGGGGCGGTCCATCACTGTAGGGCTGGTGCTGGGCGTCGCGGCGATGTTCGTCATCCCGGTGGTGGGATTGGTTGTCGGGTTCGTTGTTGGCCTGCTGCTCAGCGAAGCCGCAAGGCTGCGCGATTTCAGGGCGGCTGTATCCTCCAGCGGCGAGGCCTTGAAAGCCCTGGGCCTTGGGATCGTGGTCGAACTCCTGCTTGCGTGCGCGGCGGGCAGCGCATGGATCCTTGCCGTCTGGGCACATTTCGCCATGCGCTGACCCGCCCGGAATGAACGCTTACCGCCGGTAGCCGCGGTTCTTCCCACGCGTGTTCTTGGCGCTGGTTTGGCCCTGCTGGCGCTTGCCAAGCAGTTTTGACGCAATGACCGGTGCGAGCATCCAAAGGATTTTCTTCAGCATGTTGTTCCGCCTTTCGTGGAATGAACCTCCATAGTAAGCACACTGATCAATTCTGTGCGGGATCGACGGTGACGAAATTCTTGAGGGCCTCGAGTTGCGCAAGCCTGCACTCGGGCTTCAGATACATCATGTGACCGGCCTCGTGGTAGTGGTGCGAGATCCTTGCCCGAGCCTCATCATTGAGCGCCATATGGGCGAATACGTACTCGGCCGCGAAGTGCGGAGTGGCGCCGTCCTGGTAGCCGTAATCCACGTGTACCCGCAGTGCCGGATTGTGGACCATGAGCCGCTCAAGCACGTCACTGACGTCAACGGGTGCGCCTTCAAAGGTCCGGTAACTCCAGGGCTGGACCCGCGCGGTAAGGATCTCGTACGGGAGGTCATTTTCATATCCAAGCTCGGCGCGCACGTAGTGGTTGATCGCCGCCGCGAACGGCCCCGTGATGGCGCGCATGCTCGGATCATCCGTGGAGCTGGAGGACTGCGGGTTGGCCGGCGGCGCGGTGAAGCGCCCGTCGATCCGCCCCACTGCGAGTCCCTCCGCCCGCAAGAGTTCAGCCGCGAATTCGTGGTACGCCCAGCGGAGGTTCGTGCGGCGGATGAAGCCCTCGTTGAGGGTGGTGAGCGCGCTCAGGCGGGCGACGGCGTCGTCGTATTCGGGTGGGGTGAGCCGGGCGCCCTGACTGAGGGCATAACCGAAATCGCGGGAGGCGTACTCCTCCGCCTCGCGAACGACGTCGGTGAGCTCCCTGCCGGGGTGGCGGCCGTGATAATGGGCGATCGCCGCGTAGGTGGGGAGGTGGAGTGCGTACGGGGTGTCGCTGCCCGGGAAGAAGCGGAGTGTGGACATGTTGAGCACCGTGGAAATGAGGCCGAGGCCGTTGACCGCCATGCCGTAGGCATCGAACAGGCGGCCGGCCACGGCCACCGCCCGGAGGGTTCCGTAGGACTCGCCCACGAGGTACTTGGGCGAGAGCCATCGGTTGTTGCGCGTAGTCCACAGGCGGATGACTTCCGCCACGAGGTCGCGGTCCTCGACGAAGGCGTGGAACTCGTCGGTCTTCTCACCCTCGATCACCCGCGAGAAGCCGGTGCTCACCGGGTCGATCAGGACGAGGTCGCTGTGTTCGAGGAGAGTCTCGGGGTTGTCAACGAGACCGAAGGGCGGGGGCGTCATCGCCCCGACATCACCTGAGTCCACGCGACGTGGTCCCAGCAGTCCGAGATGGAGCCAGACCGATGAAGAACCTGGACCGCCGTTGAATGCGAAAGTGACCGGCCGCTCAGACGTGCTGTTGTCCTTGGTGTACGCGACGACGAAGATTTCGGCCTTCGGCTTGAACCCCTCCGATTTGCCGTCTTTGGTTTCTTCACGCCGCAGAACCAGCCGGCCGGTGGTGGTGGTGTATTCGAGGCCCGAAGCAGCGGTGTGCTGCCGTGTCACGAAGTCGTCGCTGACTTCCTTGACGGCGTCGGGCTCCGTTTTCTCGACGGTGGTATTTTCAGTTGCGAATTCTTCTGCCATCCCTTGAGCCTATCGGTGGTTACGGAAAGCAACTACCGCTGTTTGGAAGTTTGCATCGTCGGTTCGACGTCAGCGCTCCATAGGTGGTTTTGTTCCGGACGGGCGAAGAAGAGCGCTGCGATCAAACCGATGACGACGACGGTTCCAGGCAGAAGCAGCGACTCACCCATGGCTGCCGCATATTCCGCAGACCGCGCCGGTGTGCCCACGGCGCCGTTTGCCGCCAGGCGTGCCTGCATGATGGCCGCGATGCCCGCGCTTCCAATCACGGCTCCCACCTGACGCGTGGTGTTGTAGACACCGGATCCGGCGCCGGCGAGCGACGGCGGGAGATTGCGTGTGGCTGTCAGCGAGACCGGAGCCCAGATGCCTGCGCTTGCCAGGCCGATCAGCGCGAGCGGCAGCAACAGCAGCCAGATGGGGGTGGTCGGTGTGAGCAGTGACGCGAGCCAGAACAATGCAACTGCCATGCCGGTGAAGCCGAAAATGGCCATGTACTTGGGGTTTCCGCGTTGGACGAGCTTTCCGATGAAAGGAGCCAGCGCACCGGAGATGATCGCCATGGGGGCCAGCAGCATCGCAGCCTGCGTGGGTGAGAGGTTGCGAACGTTCTGCGCATAGAGCATGAGCGGCAGGCTCATGGTTGTGATGGTGAAACCCATGGCTGAGATTGCCGTATTGGCGAGCGAGAAGTTGCGGTCGCGGAAAAGCTTGAGCGGCACCAGCGGTTCTTTGCGGTTGTAGCGCTGCCATACCAGGAAGGCAGTGAAAAGCACGGCACCGGTGATGATGAGGGACCACACTGAAATGGGACCGGCAATAGGACCCCAGTTGTAGGTCTGACCCTCCTGAAGACCGAACACCAGGCAGAACATTCCTGCTGCACTGAGAACCACGCCGAGGAGGTCAAAGGAGTGGTTTGTGGTGGTCAGGTTTGGAACCAGGCGGTAGGCCAGGAAGAATCCGATGACGCCGACAGGCAGGTTGACGAAGAAGATCCATTCCCAGCCGAGCGTGTCAACAAGGACGCCGCCCAGAATGGGGCCGGCAAGAGTGGCGATGCCCGCCACGGAGCCCCAGAGACCCATGGCTGAGCCCCGTCGGTCCGGAGGGAAGATGCGGGTGATGACGGACATTGTCTGCGGGGTCATGAGGGCCGCACCCAGCCCCTGGAAAACGCGGGCGAGGATAAGTAGTTCGATGCTCCCGGCGAAGCCGCACATGGCGCTCGAAGCAGTGAAGACGGCCAGGCCGGCGAGGTAGATCCGGCGGGGCCCGAACCTGTCACCCAGCCGTCCCGTGACCAGCAGCGGCACAGCGTAGGCGAGGAGATAGGCGCTCGTGACCCAGATGGCGCTGTCTATGTCTGCCTGCAGACCCTCCATGATGGCGGGCGTGGCAACAGAGACGATGGTCGAGTCAACGAGGATCATGAAGAACCCGATAACGAGCGACCATAGCGCCGGCCAGGCCCGGATCTCCGGAGCGGAGGATTGCATGATTCGAGGGTACAGTCGGGCGCTGACAGTTGGTTCTTGTCCCGCATGCTGGGGTATCTTGGTTGCTCCGGGGCTTTAGCTCAGTTGGTAGAGCGTTTCGTTCGCAATGAAAAGGTCAGGGGTTCGATTCCCCTAAGCTCCACTTGTTCCGTCGTAGGCACCTTCCGCCACATACCCTTTCCGCCGCGGTATGTTGATTCTGCACCGGCCTGGCAGGAAGAAGTCATCCACGGGTCCACTGATTACGAATTCCTTAATCCGGACCCAGATGAGAAGAGGCGGAGATGCCGGACACGGACCATTGGACGACGGAACGAATGCTCACCACCGCTGCCCGCCTGACCGAGAATGCCTGGAACGAGCGTCTTCACGCGCTAGGAATTACGCATGCCGCCTTCATTACGCTGCGCACCGTCGAGGCTCACGGCCCGCTGTCTCAGGTTGAGCTGGCTGACCATCTTCACGTCACCGCGCAGACCGTCGGCCGAACACTGGCACGCCTCGAGCAGCAGGGTTTGGTTCACCGCCACAGCAGTGAAAGCGATCGCCGAACCTTCGTCGTCAGCCTTACCCAGCCTGGCAGATCGCTGCTCTCCGAGGCGGAGCGTCACGAGCGGGAATTCGCGCTCGACCTGCAGCGTGCGTCTCCCGAACTGCGCCGGCTGTTGATGAAGGTCATCGAGGATCTGCTTCCTGCCCGTTTCCCTCGAAACGGCGTGGATCAGGCAGGCCAAAACAGCTGAACAAGGCAACAAACCGCTGGCGCTGTACGGAATCCGTACAGCGCCAGCGGTTTGTTTTTCAGGAGTTACGGCGTGTTCGAGCTGCTCTGAACGTTGGACTTGGCATCCTGAGCCCGGTCCTTGACGTCCGAGGCAGCACTCGTGCCTTCTTCCTTGACTGTATTGGCTGATTCCGTGGCGGTCTGCTTGACCGAGTCCATGGCCTGCTGTGCCGGCTCCTTCATATCTTCGGCTACCTGCTTGGCGGCATCTGTCACTTCGGAGACGAGAGGCTGTGCCTTTTCCTTTACAGCCTGGGCGGCTTCCTTCTCCTTCTGGCTCGCCGGAATGAGCGAGGAGGCAAGGAGGCCGGCTCCGAAGGCGATCAAGCCCGCGGCGAGAGGGTTTCCCTGCGCCTTCGAGGTGACGCGCTGCGGTGCGTCATGAAGCGCGTCACCTGCCTGGTGTGCCGAGTCCTTCATTGACTGTGAAGCGCCGTGTGCACTGCCTTTGGCAGAGTGCGAGGCATCATGGGCTGAGCCCATCACGCTGTTCTTGACGTTGCCAAGCGCGCTCTTGACCTTGTCGGTCTGCCGGTGGGCAATGTTCGACGGACTTACCTTGTCCGCGACGGCGTCAACATCAGTGCCCAGTTCGCGGCGGGTGCGTTCGATGTCCGCACGGATTTCATCAGGTGTCTGGTTCATGGCGTGTGCTCTCCTGGTTTCAACGTAGGCGGAATTTCCTTGGCTGTCTCAGCGGTCTGCGGCATGCCCTTGATCGACTTCATTTCCTTCTTCCCCTTTAGGGCGAGGACTGCAGCGATGATGCCCCAGATCACGGCAACAATCACCGAGGCCCACCCAAGGCTCTCGATCCACTCGGCGAGGCCCCACATCAGAGCGAGGGAGAGAAAAAGAAGCACGAAGTGCCCAGCGACTGCGGCGCCGCCGAACATCCCAGCGCCCTTGCCCGCGCGCGTTCCTGACTCACGCAGTTCAGCTTTTGCGAGCTCGAGTTCCTGGCGCATCAGCGTCGACAGGTCACTGGTGACCTCACTGAGCAGCTGCCCCAAAGAGGCATTCGAACCCTGGTCATTATCCGGGCTCGGCGGCGGCGGCGGTTGCGCCGCATGTGATCCGTGGAGGTGTGGCTCGGTCATTAGCGGAAGTCCCTCCCTGATTCAGTGCCGGTCACTCCGGGCTGGCTAAGCGGAGTGGTTGGGGTGACGGTAGGCGTGGTGGTTGGCGGGGCCACCGGCGGTGTGTCGATGCCGGCGCCATAGGCCGGCTGGTCGGTCCCGTACTCGTCAGGCACCGGCGGGTAGGTAGCGACGTGCTGGCCGCCTGTTGCCGATCCGGCGGGGCTGCCGGTCGAGGGCGAGCCGCTCGAATCGGATCCGCCTTGAAGGCCGCGCGCGAGGCGTCCCGCGAGGAGGCCTGCCCCGGCTGCGACCATCAGGAACGCACCGGGCCGACGGCGGGCAAACCCGGTAACTTCGTCTAGCAGTGATCCCGGATCGCGTCCCTCGAGCCACGAAGCAGCGCTGCCGGTTCGCTGCGCTGCCTGCTGCACGAGATGCTGGGCGGTGCCGCTCTCGGAGTTCTGCGCCATGGAATTCAGCTCATCGCTAAGGGAACGCAGACCGTCGGTGACGCGCTGCTGCTGGGTTCCGGCCTGGCTCTTCAGGTCGGAGCCAAGCTCGCCGACAAGGTTCCTGGCCTGGGCGCCGGCCTCGTGTGCCACGTTCTTCGCTTCTGACCCCGCGGTCTGTGCGACGCCCTTGGCTGCGTCTGCGCCCTGCCGCCCTACATCCTTGGCTTCATCCTTTGCAGCAGACTTAGTGGACTGTCCGGAGGACGAGGTGCTCGGCGCGCCCGGCGTTGAAGTAACCAGCGGGTCTTCTGACCAGTTCTGTGTGCTCATAATGACTCCTTTATTGATGTGGAGGACTTCTGGAAGGTAAGCCGTCGCATCTACACAATAAGCATGCTTAGCATATGATCACAAGACCGCAACGAAAACTCTCGTTCAAACCGCCAAGCTCGCTGGGATCTACGTGGACAGCCAGCTTAGTATCCTGGGCAGGAGTCGGCTAGGGCTACAAGTGCAACCAGGGAGACTCATGACTGGATCATCCGCATCACCGGGATCATCACGGAACGACGACGTCAGTATTGTTGCCTGCCCCGACGGGCCTCTGCTCGTAAGGGGAGAAGTGCCCATCGTCACTCCCGCGGGCGAACCGGTGCCTCGTCGTCGTAAGACTGTGGCGCTATGCCGCTGCGGAGCCTCGACAATCAAGCCTTATTGCGACGGGACGCATAAGCTCATCAACTTCCGCACTGAGCCGGATCTGCCGGACCCGAAGGGCCTTCCGGATGACCGGCAGTAGGTCTCAACGCAGAGGCCGCCGGTATCGCTGTCAAAGCGACACCGGCGGCCTTTCACCGTGATGCGGTCTGCCTACTCCGCGATGTACATCCCGTTCCAGCCCTGGCCGATCTTCTGACCGCCGGTGAAGGATCCGGATCCGTTACCGCTGTAAAGGAACAGGTCGCCATTGCTGTTGCGGGCAAGCAGGTCAGCGTTGGAATCCGACCCCCATGGTCCGGGTCCGGCGAACGCCGTCATGCCGTTCCAGCCACGGCCGGGCTGCGACTTCGGAAGGAACCCGCCTCTGCCGTTTCCCGGATACAGGTACAGAGCACCACTTGAGTCGCGGGCGAAGAGGTCTGACTTACCGTCACCATTGAAGTCTCCGGTGCTCAGGAGCGCAGTCATGCCGCTCCAGCCGTGACCTATCTTCGCCTTGCTGCCCCATCCGCCCCTGCCGTTTCCGGGGTAGAGATGAAGTCCGCCGTCGCCGGAACGGGCGAGCAGGTCAGGGAATCCGTCACCGCTGAAGTCCCCCGGTGTGACCAGAGCAGTCATGCCGCTCCAGCCGCTTCCGACCTGCACTCCCGCCTTGACTCCGCCGGTTCCGGTGCCTGCGTAGAGCCAGAGCAGGCCCCCTTTGTCGCGCGCCAGGACATCGGGGATGCCGTCACCGCTGAAGTCGCCCGGCAGGAGGATCATGTTCATGATGTTCCAGCCGGAGCCGATCTGCATCTTCCGCCCGAAAGTGCCGCTGGCGGTGCTCGGGTACATCCAGAGTCGGCCAGCGGAGTCGCGTGCAACGATGTCCGGATTGCCGTCCCGGTTCATGTCCGTGCGGCCACCCGAGGTAGCGGAGGGGATGGTGGCTGCAGGGTAGGGGTTGGTGTCGATGGTGACCGAAGCCGAAGTGTTGGAGACGGAGTTGATGCGGACGGCGGTCCCGGCGTGCGTCATGAAGGTGCTGCCGGCCTGCCACGCGGTGTTCTCTGCGTAGTAACCCGAGTAAGGCTTGCTTGAGGGCATCAGGAGCAGTGATGAAGCTTCGGTGAGCCCGCCGCTCTGCACAATTTTGACGCCACGGTTGCCCAGGATGGCGGTTCCTGCGTCAAAACCGACCGGGGTACGCAGTTCGAGGTAATAGGTTTCGCCACTCCTCGGATCCGTGAACTTGACTGCCCGGTTGGAGGCCGAACCGGCCCAGGGGTAAAGGGTGTAGGTCTTGCTCCCGGAGGCCACGCCGGCGTTTCGGATTTCGTCCCCGCGTCCGAATCCACCGTAGTCCCAGAAGCTCGAGCTGATAGCGGGAGTTTCGAACCAACGGGAGATGCCCATGAGGTCGGACGTGTCGCCGTAGCTCCGGATCGAGCACCCCGAGCTGAAGCTTGCAGTGTCCGGTTGGCCGCTCGTGCACTGCAGCGAGTCGGAGTGCATGAGGCCGAGTACGTGCCCAAACTCGTGCGTGACGACGTTCGTGGTGAAGTTGCTGACCTGCGGCATCAGAATGCGGCCACTGGTTCCGTTGCTGCTCCAGCCGTAACCGAGGTAGCCCTCCTTCAAAGGCGTTGGAATGAAGACCACCAGCGCCGTGTATGGGCTGTAGGACCAGCGAAGCTCCGAAGTCACCTTATTCATGATCTGGTCATAGGAATCGGTGGACTTGGCGGCCGATTTATGGTCCCACACCCGTGAGGCGACCGACATGGAGAGCCGGCCGTTCGACATGCTCCTCCAGTAGGTACTCGAGACCGCGATCGAGTTCTCAGCCGTGGCGCGCGGAACTGTAGCGGTGCTGTCTGCCAGGTCAACGGTCACCAACCGCACCTTGATGTCACCTGCGCGCGAGAGCGTTCCGCCCGCACCGAGGGGTGACATCGCGGCCCCTTCAGTCGTGGAAGTGAACGAGCGACCATCCTTTGCCAACGGGCCCTCGAAAGTGTGGTCGGGATGGGCGGGAAACCCGTCCGGGAAGAGCTCATGAATGTCCGCGGCCTCGGCCGGCGCTTCCTCCACAGTCGCGACCTCAGCCGGCACCGCCTCAACGGGCACCACCTCGCCGGTCGTGGATTCGGCGAGTGAAACATCCTGGGGTACCGGGCTCTGCACCGGTTCCTGGGTTGCGGCAGGTGAGGTTACAGCCGGCTCCTGTGTTGCAATCGGCGAGGGCTGGACGGATTGTGCCACTGCCGGATGTACCCCGGCCGAAAGGCCTGCCGCCAGGAGCAAAACGCCGGTGAGCGCAGCTGTAGAACGCTGAAGTGAAAGCATGGAAGTCCTTGGTGGTACGAGTGTGGGGTGGGGCTGGCGCCGCCGTGTCCCCCTACGACGGCGCCCGGGCTGTTTCGAGACCATCAGCCCTAAAAGCCCCGCACCAAGTATAGGTTTAGCTATCTCCGGTAAAT
This sequence comes from Arthrobacter sp. Soil782, assembly GCF_001428435.1. Taxonomy (GTDB): domain Bacteria; phylum Actinomycetota; class Actinomycetes; order Actinomycetales; family Micrococcaceae; genus Arthrobacter_D; species Arthrobacter_D parietis. The sequence continues at coordinate 714,639 of NZ_LMSO01000001.1, read as the reverse complement.
CGCCGGGAATTCGCAAAGGATTGTCCAAGGAAGCTCAGTTTTCCCGCAGGATAACCGCAAGAGGAATAGTGAGTTAAAAATGCTAGGCAATTCATAATTGCCTAGCCTAATTATTAGGTAAAAAGCAAATGAAATCAGGAAGCGGTGCGGGCAGTGTGCGTACGCTCCGAGTTGCCCGTTCGGCGCGGATCGAGCCGGACAACGACTGCGGCCTCTGCCGGAACAACCGGGCGGTTCAAAGCCATCTGGGCAAGAGCCAGCAGGAAAACGGGAAGAGAGAGCAGGATGAAGGTGAAGAGCGCGTACATGGCGATGATGGCGTGGATGGGGGAGTTGAACAGGCTGGCGATGAAAGCTGCGCTGCCGAGCCACGTCCACAACCAGAAGAGCGCGACGGCGTAAATTACCGTACGGGCACGCCTGTATTTCAACGGATAATACACCCGCCGTCGCTTCATTTTATGTGACCCCCAGGTCTCGCGGATCCCGCGCCCCGCGAGTTCCTCTCATGATAGTAAGCCCCGGGAAAGTATTTGTCGCCTGGTTGCCGCTTTGAATGAATTAGGCGGCAACCAGGCGACAGGAAGTCAAAGGAACCGGACGTGATCCGGTGTTAGATCCTCTACTCGTGTTACCCCAAGCAGCTGCATGGTGCGAGTAATTTCCTTCGCCAGGATAGTGATGGTGCGGTCTACGCCTGCCCGTCCTCCGGCCATGAGTCCATACAGGTATGCCCGGCCGATGAGGGTGAAGTCCGCACCGAGGGCGAGAGCGGCCACGATGTCGCCGCCGCTCATGATGCCGGTATCGAGCATGATGGACGTCTTGCCTTTGAGTTCGGCTGCGACGTCGGGAAGCAGCCGGAGGGGGATGGGGGCGCGGTCCAGTTGTCGGCCGCCGTGATTGGAGAGCACAATCCCGTCCGCACCGTGGTCCACCACCTTTTTGGCGTCGTCGAGCGTTTGAATGCCCTTGACCACGAGGTTGCCCTTCCACACTTCGCGCAGCCAGTCGAGGTCATCAAAGGTCAGAGTGGGATCGAACATTGAGTTAATCAGGTCAGCGACGGTGCCCGAGTATCGGTTGAGCGAGGCGAACGCGAGCGGCTCGTGAGTCAGGAAGTTGAACCACCAGGCCGGCCGGTAGGACGCGTCGATGACCGTCTTGACGGTGAGTGCCGGCGGGATCGTCATGCCATTGCGCACATCACGCAGGCGGGCGCCGGCCACCGCAGTATCAACGGTGACCATCAGCGTGTCATTGCCCGCCGCTGCTGCCCGTTCGATGAGCTCCATGGAGCGCTCGCGATCCGTCCAGAGGTACAGCTGGAACCAGTTGCGCCCCGACGGCGCTGCCTGCGCCACGTCCTCGATGGATGCAGTTCCCATGGTGGAAAGGGTGTAGGGGATTCCGGCGGCTTCGGCTGCCTGGGAGCCTGCGTATTCTCCCTCCGACTGCATCATGCGGGTGAAGCCGGTGGGTGCGATGCCGAACGGCAGCGCAGACTCCTTGCCCAAAACCGTGACGGAGGTATCCACCTTCTCGACGTTCCTCAGGATCCCCGGGCGGAACTCAAGGTCAAGGAACGCTTCGCGCGCCCGCCGCAGGGTGATCTCCGCTTCCGCCGCGCCGTCGGTGTAATCGAAGGGAGCAGTGGGAGTGCGCCGCTTGGCGATGGCTCGAAGATCGCCGATGGTGTTTGCACGCCCCAACCGGGCACTTTGGCTGAACTCCGGCTTCTTGAACTGCATCAGAGGGGCCAGATCAGCAACTTTGGGGATCCGGCGCTTCAGCGCTTCGGGCGTGTAGGACATGGGAAACCTTCGGGTCGGCGTGTGGTCCGACCACACTAACCCGATGTGGTCTGACCACGCAAGGTAGCCTTGTTTGATGCGCACCCATCAGCTTGTTCAGTCATGGCTTGAGGAACAGCTTGCGGCCGGGCACCTTGCCGTTGGGGACCGGCTGCCGGGTGAGCGCATGGTGGCGGAACAGTTGGGTATTTCCAGGGCATCGGCCCGCGAGGGGATACGGGTGCTGGAGGCAATGGGGATTGTCCGGGCCGGCGTCGGCTCCGGGCCGGGTGCCGGGACGGTGATTACTGCCAATCCCGGTGCCGCGCTGGGCGCCGCACTTCGCCTGCACATGGCGACCTCGCACCTACCGATCGAGGACATCGTCCAGACGCGCCTGCTTCTGGAAACCTGGGCTGCAGCCCATGCCAGGCCCGCAGCGCCCGCAATGGAGAATGCGGCGGCGCTCCTCGAGGCGATGGAGTCTTCAGCTCCGGATGAGAAGGAATTCCTGCGTCTCGATGCGCTTTTTCACGTTGCTCTGGCTGACGCGGCCGGCAACGTGCTGATTGGCGCCATGATGTCTTCGCTCAGGGAGTCCATTGAGGGCTACACCCTCCGCCTGACGCGCACCCTGCCTGACTGGGCGGCGACCTCCGCCCGCCTCCGCGCCGAGCATCGCGACATCCACAATGCGATCAGGAACGACGACGGCGCACTCGCCGCAAAGATGGTGGCGAACCATATCGAGGGCTTCTACAAAGAGGCCGGGTTCTCCGGGGCCTGACGAGGGGTCCTGACTACTGACCTTCCCCTACTGATCCTCCACTGCGTGGAGTCCACTCCGCCCGCGGACCTGACGATGGGGTTCCGCCAGTTCCTCAATTGCGGCTCGCAGGTGCGAGCGTAGCTCGGGAGACAACAGTGCCTCATCCGATACCAGCGTGCGCTCGATGTCGCGGCCCTTCTCCAACGTCGCGAGACCTTTTCCGGTGATGCGGACTGTCTGGCTGCGGCGGTCGTCATTCCCCCGGGTGCGTTCAATATGCCCCTTGGCCTCAAGCCGATTGAGAGTCTTCCCAATTGTCTGAGCCTGCACATGCACCAGTTCGGCGAGCTGCGCCTGCCGGAGCGGCCCGTAACCTGCCAGTACGGCCAGGGCAGTGAACCCGGCGTGGGTGACGTCCAGTTCAGCCAGGCGTTGGTTCCACGATTGCTCAACGAGCCGCGCTGCTGTCGTGAGAAGCCGGCCTGTCGACCAGGCTGAAAGATCGGGCATGCGCTGTCACCTTCCCTGTCGATTCATTTATCCATCTAATCATCAGCTTACTTATGATTGCTATGGAATCAACCGTGCAGGGCGGGAAAGGTAGCTGTCAAGCCTCAGGAATTGAGAGGAGTGCCCTCAGGACAGCTTCGGAAGCGTCAGCCGCGTACCCTGCTGCGCCCTCCATGGCGGCCGCAATCGAAGGGGCGGTGTCCGCCAAACTACGAGCCTGCACTACTCCGTGGGCTGCCAGATCGGCGTCGGACAGCGTGATGCGCCCGGCAACAGCAAGCACCGGCAGGCCGAGATCCCGTGCGCGGTCCGCCAACCCGAGCGGAGCCTTTCCGAATTGCGATTGCGCGTCGAGTGAACCTTCACCGGTGAGCACCACATCAGCGTGAGCGAGCTTTTCGTCCAGCCCGGTGAGGCCGGCAACCAGCTCGAAGCCGGGCTCCAGCGAGGCTTTCGAGCAAGCCAGGAAGGCGGCAGGGAACCCGCCGGCGGCTCCTGCGCCGGGCTGCTGAACGTCAACCCCCGTGGTGTTTTCCAAAAGTTGTGCCCACCGGGTCAGTGCGGCGTCGAGCTCCGCGCGGAGGCCGGCGTCGGCTCCCTTCTGCGCGCCGAACACGTGCGCAGCGCCGTCGGGCCCGAAGAGCGGATTCTGTACGTCGACCGCGATCCGCAGCCGGACACGGTAAAGACGGGGATCCAGGCCGGAGAGGTCCAGGGCCGCCGCGCGTGCCAGGGCCAGCCCGCCCAGCGGAAGTTCCCCGCCGTCGTCGTCAAGGATTTTCGCCCCCAGGGCACGCAGGGCGCCCGAGCCGCCGTCGGTCATCGCCGACCCGCCCACGCCCAGCACAATCTCCGTGGCGCCGGCATCGAGAGCAGCAGTCAGCAGCTCACCGCTGCCGTAGCAGTGGGCCGAAGCGGCCGTGGTTTCGCTGGGCGTGATGAACTCGAGCCCACTTGCACGGGCCGTCTCGATAACGGCAGTGGAACCGGTGAGCGCCCAGGGGGCGTCCACCCAGTCGGCCAGCGGTCCGCGGACCCTGGTCTGCCGCCTGTCGCCTCCGGCAGCGAGGACGGCCTCGAGGGTTCCCTCACCGCCGTCCGCGATGGGCTGCAGGGTGAGGCGCGCATCCGGCAGTACGCGGCGGACGCCGGCGGCCATCGCTTCGGCGGCTTCGGCTCCGGTCAGCGTGCCCTTGAATTTGTCCGGTGCTATCAGGATTCTCATGGCGCCGGGCTAAGCTCCTGCGGATTCGCGGATGATGACTTCTCCGGGGATCGGTGCTGGAGGCGCCTTGTCAGGATCCAGTGCAAGGTTCGCCGCCTCTTCACCCAGCTGCTCGAGAGGTAGGTGCACGGTGGTCAGCGCGGGGAAGTAGTCGCGCAGGGTAGGGATGTCATCGAAGCCGGTCACCAGGGCATCCGCGGGGACCGAAACGCCCAGGGCGCGCAGGCCGGCGATCGCGCCGATTGCCATCACGTCATTCACCGCCAGCAGGCAGACGCCGCGTTCCCCCTTAAGTTGGTCCCAGCAGCGTTGTGCGGCGTCGAAGCCGCCCTCACGGTCGAACCCACTGACGACGACGGCGGCAGGCTCCAGCCCTGCTGCCTTCAGTGCGCGGGTGAAGCCGGAGACGCGGTCCCGTGCGGTATTCAGTTCGGTGGGCCCGGCCAGGATGGCGAACCGCGTGACTCCAAGCGAGACGAGTGAAGCTACGAGGTCCGCCGCGCCGTCGGCATTGCCCACCGGTACGGTCAGTCCAGAGCCGGGGGAGCCGCCGATGGTCACGACGCGCCCGCCGTTCTGCTGGTACCGGGCCAGCTCGTGCTCAAGCTCGGGATCTGCCTGTGCGCGGCGGGAGCCGGCCAGGATGATGGCATCGGTGCGATGGGAGGCGAAGGCGCTGACGGCGTCGTGCTCCGCGCTTTCCGAAGGATCGGTGCTGGCCAGCAGGACCTGGCGCCGATAGTGCCGCGCCGCGTGCTGGACGCCGCGGGCAATGGAGGAGAAGTAGGGGTCTGAGATGTCGTGCACAACGAGGCCAACCAGGCCGGTGGAGGAGCGCGCGAGGGCCTGGGCCTGCGCGTTGGGTACGTACCCGAGTTCGAGAGCGGCGGCGCGGACCCGTTCGGCGATCTCCTCCGCCGGACGCCGGGAGGAGCCGTTCAGCACGCGGGATGCCGTGGCCAGGGAAACTCCGGCATGGCTGGCCACACCGGACAGGGTTACAGCGGCCACCGGGCTCCTTCGAATGGTTTCTGCCTTCCGCTGCCTGCGTGGATAGCGACCTCTGGTGCGGTCGGAAGCTCACTCAGCGGGGAGGGGTTGACGTGGTCTCGATCACTACCCTATATTGGAAAGCGCTTTCCATCAACATTCTTTCCTCTTCGGGAGTAAACGTGACTGAGACCAAGACCATCCGCATCGCGATGAATGGCATCACCGGCCGGATGGGGTACCGGCAGCACCTGCTGCGCTCGATCCTGCCCATCCGCGAGCAGGGTGGCGTCACCCTTGCGGACGGGTCAAAGGTGCAGGTTGAGCCCATCCTCGTAGGACGCAACGAAGCGAAGATCCGCGACCTGGCCCAGCAGCACAAGGTTGAGCACTGGACCACGGACCTGGACGGGATCATTGCGGACCCCACCGTTGATGTCGTTTTCGATGCCTCCATGACCTCGCTGCGCGCCGCGACCCTCAAGAAGGCCATGGCCGCCGGCAAACACATCTACACCGAGAAGCCCACGGCGGAGACCCTCGCCGAGGCCGTAGAGCTGGCGCAGATCGCCCAGGAAGCCGGGGTTACCGCCGGCGTTGTCCACGACAAGCTGTACCTGCCCGGTCTGGTGAAGCTGCGCCGCCTGGTGGATGAAGGCTTCTTCGGCCGTATCCTCTCCCTGCGCGGCGAGTTCGGCTACTGGGTCTTCGAGGGTGACCACCAGGCGGCCCAGCGCCCCTCGTGGAACTACCGCAAGGAAGACGGCGGCGGCATGACCACGGACATGTTCTGCCACTGGAACTACGTGCTCGAGGGCATCATCGGCAAGGTCAAGACCGTCAACGCCAACACCGTCACCCACATCCCCGCCCGCTGGGATGAGCAGGGCAAGGAATACAAGGCAACCGCCGACGACGCCGCGTACGGAATCTTCGAACTGGAGACACCTGCGGGGGATCCTGTGCTTGCGCAGATCAACTCCTCCTGGGCTGTCCGCGTCTACCGGGACGAACTGGTTGAGTTCCAGATCGACGGCACACACGGCTCAGCCGTCGCCGGGCTCAACAAGTGCGTTGCCCAGCAGCGAGCCCACACCCCCAAGCCGGTGTGGAACCCGGACCTGCCCGTCACGGAGTCCTTCCGTGACCAGTGGCAGGAAGTACCCGCGAACGCCGAGCTGGATAACGGCTTCAAGCTGCAGTGGGAAGAGTTCCTCCGCGACGTCTCCGCCGGCCGCGAGCACCGCTTCGGTTTGCTGTCCGCAGCCCGCGGCGTCCAGCTCGCGGAGCTCGGCCTGCAGTCCTCCGCTGAGCGCCGCACCCTCGACATCCCGGAGATCACGCTATGACCTCGCTCTACCTCCCCACTGCGGCCGGTTCGCTGGAGCGCTACGAACTCGCACCCGCCCGGGAATGGGCCAAGCCGATGGCACCGCTCACCGCCCGGCACGCGTACGCGGCTGCACACGTTATTCCTGAGGTCACCGCGGACAACACTCCCGGTGCGCCCGCGGTCCTCGACTGGGACACCACGCTCGCCTACCGCCGGGAACTCTGGTCCTACGGGCTCGGCATCGCCGACGCCATGGACACCGCGCAGCGGGGCATGGGCCTGGACTGGCCGGCCACGCAGGAACTGATCCGCCGCTCCGGCGCGGAGGCTGCCGCCGTCGTCGGTTCGAATGCGGACGCTACGCGCGGCAAGACGGTCCGGGACCTGCTTGCCTGCGGTGCTGGCACCGATCAGCTCTCCATCGCGGACCTGCCGTCCGGGCGGGCCGGGCTGAACGCCGTCGTCGAGGCCTACCGCGAGCAGATCAAGGTAGTGTCCGACGCCGGCGCGAAGGTCATCCTCATGGCGTCCCGCGCGCTCGCAGCCGTAGCGCAGAGCCCCGCGGACTACCAGTACGTGTACGGGATCCTGCTGGCCGAGGCGGACGAGCCTGTGATCCTGCACTGGCTCGGCACGATGTTCGATCCGGCGCTGGACGGCTACTGGGGCAGCAATGACGTTTCCGCTGCGACCGACATCTTCCTGGACCTCATCCGCGCGCAGCCCGAGAAGGTGGACGGCGTCAAGGTGTCCCTGCTCGATGCCTCGCACGAGACCGCCCTGCGTGCAGCCCTCCCGGCCAGCGTCCGGCTCTACACCGGCGATGACTTCAACTACCCGGAGCTCATCCACGGCGACGGAACGCATTACTCGGATGCGCTGCTGGGCATCTTCGCGGCGATCTACCCTGCCGCGTCGGCAGCCCTGCAGGCGTACGACGACGGCGAAGCTCACCGCGGACGGGCCATCCTCGACTCCACCCGGGATCTCGGGAAGCACATCTTCAGTGCGCCGACGTTCTATTACAAGACCGGGGTTGCGTTCCTGTCCTGGGTCAACGGGCACCAGCCCGGCTTCCAGATGGTGGGAGGCCTGCACTCCGGCCGGTCCGTTTTGCACCTGGCTGACACGTTCCGCCTCGCCGACAAGGCCGGGCTGCTGGCTGATCCGGACGTCGCCGCGCACCGGTTCGAATGGCTGCTCGCGAGCTATGGGGTGGGTGCATGAGCCGCCTCTCGCTGAACACGGCGACCACCAAGAACATCACCCTGGCGGAGGCGGTTGCCCTGTCCGCCGACGCCGGGCTGACGCACATCGGGCTCTGGCGGGACCGGGTTGCGGAGGCCGGTCTGGATAAGGCCGCGCGGCTCGTTTCCGAAGCCGGACTGTCCGTCTCAAGCCTGTGCCGCGGCGGGTTCCTGACCGCCGCCGATGAAGCAGGTCAGGCGGCAGCGCTAGCCGACAACACGCAGGCGATCGTCGAAGCGGCAACGCTGGGCACCCGTGAGCTGATCATGGTGGTGGGTGGACTGCCCGCTGCTGCTTCGCTCATCGGTGGCACCGCCGTCGATCCTTCGGCGCCAGGCGCGAAGGACGTCACCGCTGCCCGCCAGCGCGTCGCCGACCGCATTGCCGAACTGGTTCCGGTGGCGCAGGAGCATGACGTCCGCCTGGTTCTCGAGCCGCTGCACCCGATGTATGCGGCGGACCGCGCGGTGCTCTCGACGCTGGACCAGGCCCTAAACCTTGCGGCGCCGTTCCCGGCAGAGACCGTCGGCGTTGTCGTCGATACCTTCCACGTGTGGTGGGACCCTGCGCTCGAGTCCTCGATCCAGCGCGCCGGTGCCGAGGGGCGTATCGCGTCCTACCAGGTGTGCGACTGGAATCTTCCGATCGCTGCCGACGCACTGTTGTCCCGCGGGTACATGGGTGACGGTTACATCGACTTCGAGACGATCACCCGCTGGCTTGCTGCGACCGGATATGCAGGACCCGTCGAGGTGGAGATCTTCAACCAGGAGATCTGGGATGCGCCGGCCGCTTCGGTGCTGGCGACGGTGAAGGCCCGGTACGAGTCCCTCGTGGAGCCGTACCTCTAAGTTCCCGGCCTCGCTAGGGCAAAAGCGCCGGGAATGTGCACGATCATGGTGTCGTCACCACGATCCTGCACCTTTCCGGCGCTTCTGCGTGTCACTAGGCTGGGCGCATGAGTGGAAGCGACGTGCTTGTTGAGGCCTTCGGGCGAATCCCTGACGCGGTGTCCCGGGCGGTGGACGGGCTCGACGCCGGACAACTGGCCTACCGGCCAACGCTTGGCGACAGTTCGGGCTCGCCCGGGAACAGCGTCGCCTGGCTGATCTGGCACCTCACCCGGGTGCAGGACAACCACCTGGCCGACGCCGCTGATCGCGACGAATTGTGGCTCGCCGACGGCTGGGCGGAGAAGTTCGGCCTCGACCTGCCGAAAGAGGACACCGGCTACGGGCACGCGTCCGATGACGTGGACAAGGTCCGTGTCGACTCTGCCGAACTGCTCGTTGAGTATCATCGCGCCGTACACGTTCGCAGTATGAAATTCGTCGGAAACCTTGGTGAAACGGATCTGGACCGCATCATTGATACGTCCTGGGACCCACCGGTCACCCTTCGAGTGCGGCTGGTCAGCGTCATCGAGGACTGCCTGCAGCACGCGGGACAGGCGGCTTACCTGCGAGGGCTGCTCAACTAGCTCTTTCCAGCCCCTCGGCCGGCATTTTGCGCTTGAGTGGCTGGGACGACCAGCGTCACGGGGCCAAGCCCGTCACCCGCAGCGTGATGTTCAGCCGGCCGTCCAGTCCCAGTACCGGATCGGCCGTTCCCGGAAACGTCTTCATCACGCCGTGGTACGCCAGCCGCGACTCGCCGCCAAACACAAACAGGTCACCTGACTCCAGCTGCACATCGGTCCACGGCTTGTTCCGATTCTCGGGGTTACCGAACCGGAAGACGCAGCTGTCCCCGATGCTCAGGGACACCACAGGCTCAAGGGACTTCTCCTCCTTGTCCTGATGCATACCCATCTTCGCTGCGGCGTCGTAGAAGTTGATCAGCGCGGCGTCGGGTTCATACGACTCGTCGCGTTTCCCGTAGGCGGCCTCGACGGCGTCCCGCCCCAACCTAGCCAGCCACGAGGGGAACTCTGCGACCTGCCCGCCGCCGACGTCGTCGGCTGTTTTGGTGTAGCGGTAGGGAACCCAATGCCACCCGAGGCACACCGTCTGGACCGACATCCTGGAACCATTCGGCATCCGGGTGTGCCGCATGGGCACGGGTCCGGCAGCCCACTCGCGGCATGCGCCGATGAGCTCCCGCTGGCGGTCCAGGCTCAGCCAGTCCGGAACGTGCACGGCACCGGGAGCAACGACCGCGGGATCACGCGGCAAGAGAGTGGCCATGGGAACATTCTGGTCCATTGAGCGTCCGAGCGGCGGGGGATACGCTCGCTTCCGCCGGCACGCCAGGAGGAGAAGTCATGCCCAGCAGAGAGGCTCGTCGTTCCGCCAGGTCAGGAGGAACGCTCCTCACGCAGATAGTGCAACTGCGCAGCAACCGACTGCTCGGCCGCGCGGCGCACCGAAGGGCCAACATCGGCATACACCCGGTCGGTGACGGAGCCGACGTCGGCCCGGTCAGCTGTGAGACCAAGCGTCAGGAGCGCAGCGCGCACCTGATCAAGCCGCTCCAAACGATGCGTCCGGTACGCGCGGACAACGTCCCCGAGGTTCGGGAGGGTCGGTCCGTGCGCCGGCAGGACTGCGGAGGCGCCCAAAGATTCGAGCACGTCCAGGGACCGGAGGTAGTCCCCGAGCGTGCCGTCGGGGTAGCTCAGCACGGTGGTGCCGCGGCCGAGGATGGTGTCCCCCGTCAGGACGGAGCCGTTGGGCCCGTCGTCGGGCAGGTGGAAGCACCCCGAATCCGCGGTGTGCCCGGGAGTAGCGAGGACGTTGATCCGCACACCGGCGGCGGAAAGAACCTCGCCGTCAGCCAGCGAGTTTCCGCCGTGACAGTAGGCAGAATCGAAGGCGCGAACCGGTGCCCCGGTCAGCTCATGAAAACGGGCGCTAGCCTCCGTGTGATCCCGGTGATGGTGGGTGATGAGCACCAGCTCCACCGGCCCGCAGGACTGCAGCGCCGCAAGGTGGGCCTCGTCCAGTGGGCCGGGGTCAACCACTACCACGGCCCGCGAATCGGGCGCCGAAATGACGTAGGAGTTGGTCCCGTCGAGGCTCATCGGCCCTGGGTTCGGAGCGAGGCGGTACCGTGTGAGCGGTCCGCTGGAGATCAGCGTGCCGGAGGTGGGCCCGCCGTCATCAGAAAACACCGGCTACCGGACTGTCTCGCGGACCTCGCCGAAGGGCACTTCGGAGGAGACTTCGGCCTGTGTGTCAGGGCCGAGGCCGGTAGTGATCAGGACACCGTGCTCGCCTCCGGCCACGGACTGCTTGAGGACGGGCATGAGAGCCGCGGCCGTGCTGTCGTCGAGTCCTGCGAGGTACGCGCGGTAGGACTCGGGGAGATCTGAGTAATCGGTCATGGTTCCCAAACTACGCCCGCGCACGTCCCGCAACAACCGCCGAACCTCCGCGTCCGGAACCTGATCGAAGCTGCGGTAGGCGCTGCCGACGGCGGGCAGATCGGGCGCAGACCAGGGGTTCACCAAATCGTCAACCGACGCCTGGATCGTTGCCGCGGCGGAACCAAGGAAGACGGGCGCGGCCGCAACGATCCGGCTGGCGCCGGCTTTCCGGAGCGCCGCAATGGCTGCGAGCATTGTGGCCCCAGTGGCAACGCCGTCGTCAATGATCACCACCGTTGCCCCGCTGACCTCCAACGGGCCCAGCCCCTCCCGGTACAGCCGTTCGCGACGCACGAGTTCTTCCTGCTCACGCTCCGCGACCCGTGCGAATACCGCGTCTGCATTCCTGACATCGGCCAGCACCTTCGCATTTCGGACGGTTTCGATGGTGCCGCCAATCGAAGCAACCGCGCCCATTGCCAGTTCAGGAAACTCAGGGACGCCCACCTTGCGCACCATCACGACGTCGAGCGGTGCCCCAAGCGCCTCGGTCACGACTGCAGCGACCGGAACGCCGCCGCGTGGAAGGGCAAGGATGAGCGGTTCAACGGCGGCAAAGATGGGCCGTAACCCGGCCACGAGGGAGTGCCCGGCATCCCCGCGGTCCGCGTAGCGTGCGGGATCTTTTCGCCTGGTTAGCATCTTCTGCCCTGCTCAGCTGGAAGGTCTTTTATTCGAGCTCAGAGAGTGATAGACCCGACGGTAACGCTATCAATGAGGAGGCGCAGTGACCAACACCCTGCACACGCTTGCAGATGTCTATCGGAAGCCCGGGCCCTGGGTAACCATCTACACGGATGCGAGCACCGGGAATGTCGATTCGCTTCATGCCGACGACGTCCGGCCCGAGAACATCGCCTCGGCACTTGAGGAGGCAGGGGCCACCAAGGACGACCGCAAGGCCGTCGCGGAGGCGCTCCGCCGATCCGCGAAGGGCCTGCCGGATCCCGTGGCGAGGCTGATCGTGGTGGCGAACGGTTCGGTGGAACTGGATGAGTTTCTACCCGGCCCGCTCGCGCTGCCCGAGTTCACCTCGGTCAACGAAGTGCCGAACCTGTGCCCGCTGCTGTGGCACCGTCCGGACGACTTCGCTTACGTTGTGGCTGAAGTAGGCCGCGACGGCGGTGAGATTCACCTGCGCCGCGCGAACGGCCTGCAGGATGACAGCATGACTCACATCGAGGGAGATACGGAGAACCTCAAGAAGGTCCCGAGCGGCGGCTGGTCGCAGGGTCGCTACCAGCACCGCACCGAGAACATCTGGAAGGCGAACGCCGCTGACATCGCCGGTGAGATCGACAAGGTTGTCCGCAGCTGCCGCGCGAGGCTTTTGGTCGTTGCAGGGGACATCCGTGCCCGCAACCTCGTCGCCGAACAGCTGAGCGAGCAGTCCAAGGACATCCTCACCGTCGTCGAAAGCCACAGCCGCACCGAGGGGGCTGACAAGGAAGCGTATGCACAGGAAATCAACAAGCGGGTAGCCGAATGCATCGCGCGCCGGCAGGCCCAGCTGCTGGAGCGGCTGAACAACCAGAAGGGACGTGCCAACCCGGAGTCGACCGAGGGCATCGGCTCGGTGGTGCATGCGCTGCAGCAGGCGCAGGTCGACACGCTCTTCCTCGAAAGCCGGGGCCTCAACGGTCACCGGTTGCTGGCCCTTGGGTCTGAGCCGTGGACCGCCGAGATCGACGGTGAAACCGCCGGTGCCACCGTGCTGGGGGAGGTGCCGGCGCCGTAGTCGTTGTTGCGTGCTGCGGTCCTGACCGACGCCGAAGTGGCGCTGTTCCCCTCCGGCGCGCTCGACGGCGGACCAGTGGCGGCGCTGCTGCGCTGGCCAGTCGGGCCAACGGTACCGACACCCGGCTGATGGCGGACCGGCTGGAGGCGGAGTCGCAGCGTCGCGACTGAACTACGCCCGCCGCTCCCGCCGATAGTTGCGGAACGTCAGCAACAGGCGGTGCGCCGTGATGACGAGCGCGAGCCACGCCAGTCCCAGCGTCCACGCCACGGCGACATCGGTGACCCAGTGGTGCCCCAGGTAGACACGGGTGAGTCCCATGATGAACGCAAAGAGGACGGCGGCAGTAATGGTCAGCGCCCGCGCCCGCTTTGAATGCTGGCGCAGCACCAGCAGGTACGCGGTGATCCCCGAAATGACGACTGCGTTCAGGGTGTGACCGCTGGGGAATGACGGTGACATCTCGAACGGCGGCACCGCGTATTGGAGGTCGGGCCGCAACCGCCCGACGGCATCCTTGCCGAGGACCGTCATCAGCAGGGAACCTCCCGCGGCGACAACCATGAGAATCAGAGGCGTGACGGAACGGCGAACCAGGGTCAGCGCGAGTACTGCACAGATAGCAAGGATGGGCATACCGATTGGTCCGCCCAGATGGGTAAACGCTGTGGCCGCACCATTGAGCCAGGGCTCGCGCAGCTCAAGCGCGGCGTTGAGTGCAGGCCGGTCCAGGGCGGCGATTCCGTCCTCCTCCGCCACCGCCTCGTAAACCTCCGCTGACGCGACCGTGAGGGACACAGCAGCGCCGATGCCCACCACGAGCAGCAGCAACAGCGCCCAGCGCGGCCCGATCCACTGCGCCACTCCCCGGACGCACGTAACCAGAAACCGGCCGAGTGGGGTAGTCCACCGGGTAAGGTCTCGGGTGCCGACGTGATGGTCTTCGTTCTCCGGGTCCTGGAATGACATCCTTCGAGGTTAGCAACGCGGCCCGATCCCTGCAGGGCTGCGAACGCGCCGGGCGTAGGCTGGCCACCATGTACACACCCGTCCAGAACCTGCTGCGCGGACTGCCCGTCTTCCCCACAGACATGGCCTCATTCGACACTGCTGCCGCCCCGAATTCTCCGCTGGACCTGTTCACCGACTGGCTCAGCGCCGCGATCGACGGCGGAGTCCCCGCTCCGCACGCAGTCACCGTTTCAACGACCGACGACGACGGCCATCCCGCCGCCCGCGTTGTCATCCTCAAGGACCTCGACCAGCGCGGCTTTTCCTTCGCGACCAGCAGCGAAAGCCCGAAAGGCCGACAGCTGCGGAATACACCGCATGCCGCCCTGACTTTCTTCTGGCAGTCAGTCGGCAGGCAGGTCCGCGTCAGTGGCACCGTGACGCCAGGAACGGCGGCAGAGAACGACGCCGACTTCCGCCGTCGTCATCCCGGCGCACGTGCCCTGGTGCTCGCCGGCGCGCAAAGCGCAACTATCCGGCCTTCAGAGTCCGTGAGCGCCGCCGTCGAACGCGAACTGGAAGGGATCGAGGACAAGGGCTCTGCAACGTGGACTGTCTACACGGTGGCACCTGAGCGGGTGGAGTTTTGGCAGGCGGACCCGGAGCGACGCCATACCCGCCTGCTCTACGTGCGCAGCGGCGAGGGCTGGCGGCGCGAGCTCCTCTGGCCCTGAAGTTTTGTGCACCTCCGGTGACTCCACTTCGACGGAAGTCACCGGAGGTGCACAAAACTTCCGGTTGAACGCTAGTGGCCGAAGGAGTCGGAGTCCGTGATGTCGCCCTCGCCGGTGTCCAGAGCCGAGAGGAACTCGACTTCCTCCTGAGTAAGTTCGAACCCGAACAGGTTGATGTTCTGCTTGATGCGCAGCGGGTTGGCGGACTTCGGGATAGCTACCAGTCCCAGCTGAATGTGCCAGCGCAGCACAATCTGCGCCGGAGTCATGCCGTACTTGTCCGCAAGCTGATCCACGGCGGTACTCTGCAGCAGGTCACTGCCCTTGCCCAACGGGCTCCATGACTCGGTCACAATCCCGTGCTTCGAGTGAAAGTGCCTTGAGTCCGGCCGCGTGTGGCGCGGGTCGAGCTGGATCTGGTTGACCTCCGGAACGAGACCCGCGTCGAGGACCCGCTCCAGATGGGCGGGCTTGAAGTTGGAGACGCCGAAGGCCCGGATCAGGCCTTCCTCCCGCAACCCGGCGAGTCCTTTGACCGCGTCCACGTAGCGTTCCTGCTCCGGGTTGGGCCAGTGCACCAGCAGCAGGTCGATGTAATCGACGCCCAGCCGGGCCGCGCTCTGCTCGAAGGCCTTCCGGACGCCGTCCACGCTGTGCCACTGCTTGTTGAATTTGGTAGTGATGAAGACCTGGTCCCGTTCAATACCGGACCGCCGGATTCCTTCCCCGACCCCGGCCTCATTGCCGTAGTTCTCCGCGGTGTCGAAGAGGCGATACCCGACGGACACTGCATGCTCGACGGCGGTGGCCGCCTCCTCATCATCAAGCGGCCAGGTGCCGAGACCGAGCACCGGAATGGATGCACCGCTGAGGAGCTCTATGGTTGGTGCCGCTGCGTCAGTCATGTTCTCCTCGTATCGTTCGGGTGTGAAACTTCTTCCCAGCTTTCTAGCTGGGACCGTGATGCGTCAATCCGGCGACCGATTATGGCCGGAAGAAACGGTGGTGCCGGAAGGAACCTGAGGGCAGACTGGGACCGTGAGTCAAGGCCACAGCCCCTGGGTGCTGCACGTCGATCTGGACCAGTTCATCGCCGCCGTCGAGGTGCTGCGGCGGCCCGAGCTGGCGGGCAAACCGGTGATTGTGGGCGGCCGCGGAGATCCGACCGAGCGGGCCGTGGTCTCCACCGCGTCCTATGAGGCCCGCGCGTTCGGGGTCGGGTCCGGGATGCCCCTGCGCATCGCCGCCCGGAAAGCGCCCGAGGCCGTGATCTTGCCGGTGGACTCCGAAGCCTATCTGGCCGCTTCCGACACCGTCATGGCGGCGCTGCGCGCCCAACCGGAGGCCACCGTTCAGGTGTTGGGGTGGGACGAGGCCTTCATCGGGGTGACAACCGACGACCCCGAAACCTACGCGCGGCGGGTGCAGCAGGCGGTGCTGGACGCTTCGCAGCTGCACTGCAGCGTCGGCGTCGGAGACACCCTGGTGCGGGCCAAGGTTGCCACCGGATTCGCCAAGCCCGCCGGCGTCTTCCGTCTCACGAAGGAGAACTGGCTGGAGGTGATGGGTAGCCGGCCCACCATCGACCTGTGGGGCGTGGGACCGAAAGTATCGCGCCGCCTCGCGACGCTCAACATCACAACGGTTGCCGAGCTCGCCGCCTCCAATCCGGGTGACCTCGTTCCGGAGTTCGGTCCGAAGATGGGTCCCTGGTACGCGCAGCTGGGACGCGGGGACGGCGAGCGGGTGGTTGATGACACCCCGTGGGTTGCCCGTGGGCACAGCAGGGAAACGACCTACCAACAGGATCTGACCGAGCCTGTACAGGTGGATGACGCCGTACGGGAACTCGTGGCCCGCGTGCTTGAGGATGTCATCGCCGAGGGCCGGCCGGTGATCGGGCTGACCCTCAAGGTGCGGTACGCGCCCTTTTTCACCAAGACGTACGCCAAGCGAATCCACGAGACGTTCGACCGCGATCTCGTGCTTGCCGGCGCGTTCGACCTCGTCGGGAAAATCGAATCCGGCCGGCCGATCCGGCTCCTTGGTCTCCGGGCCGAGATGTCCATGCCGGAGGAAGCCCGGAAGGGACATACGCCAACGCGCAGCGGGTGGTGAGTGCACCGCCGTCGTGCGCTTGACCTGGAGCCTGCTGCTTCAACAGCAGCGGCTCCCCGGAAGCGGAAGCAACCGGGGAGCCGCTGGTCATGCGATCGAGCGAAGGTAACTAGGAAACCGTGACCGGTTCCTTGCGCTCGGAAACGCCGCGTACCGCTGCGTCGAACTCGGCTTCGATCTCCGCGTTCGGCTTCCAGGTCAGACGGCTGATTACGACGGCGACAACCAGGTTGGCGAAGAACGCCGGCACGATCTCATACATCGTGGCCGCCAGCGGGGAGTTGCCCCAGGCGAAGACGACGACGGCGCCCACGATCATCCCGGACAGTGCACCCGGCATGGTCAGCTTCCGCCAGAAGAGCGAGAGCAGCACGGTGGGGCCGAAGGACGCTCCGAAGCCTGCCCAGGCGAAGGCAACCAGCGCGAGGATCGATTCGTTGCGGCCCGAGGCGAGGACGATCGCGACGATCGCGACCACCAGCACGCCGAGACGGCCGAGGATGACCCCCTGCTTGGCTGTCAGGTTCCGCTTCGAGACCATGTTGTAGAGGTCCTCAACGAGCGCGGAGGAGCACACGACGAGCTGCGAGGAGATGGTGCTCATGATCGCTGCGAGGACGGCCGCGAGGACAATGCCTGCCACGAAGGGGTGGAAGAACGCCTGCGACAGCGCCAGGAACACGGCCTCGGGGTCCTCGAGCGTCAGCTGCGGGTTCTGCTCGAAGTACGCGATGCCGACCAGAGCGGTGGCAACGGCGCCGAGAACGGTGAGGATCATCCAGCTGATGCCGATCCGGCGGCCGGCCGTAGCGTCCTGCGGGGAACGCAGGGCCATGAAGCGGACGATGATGTGCGGCTGGCCGAAGTAGCCAAGGCCCCACGCTGCGGCCGAGATGATGGCGAGGATGGACCCGCCCGCTACGAACTCGAGCATCGTCGGATCGATGGCGCGGATGGAGTCGGTCATTCCGGTGAACCCGCCAACCTGAACGAACCCGATAATCGGAACGACGATCAGCGCAATGAGCATGAGGATTCCCTGCGCCACGTCAGTGAAGGTGGCTCCCATGAATCCGCCGAACAGCGTGTAGGAGATGGTGACCGCTGCAACCAGGATCATGCCGAGGGTGTAGCTGGAGTTGAAGGATGACTCGAAGAAGACACCGCCTGCAACCATGCCCGAGGACACGTAGAACGTGAAGAACACCAGAATGATGACGCCGGAGACAACGCGGAGAACGCGTGAGCGGTCCTTAAGCCGGTTTTCCAGGAAGCTCGGCACGGTGATCGAGTTGTTGGACACCTCGGTATAGCTGCGCAGCCGAGGAGCCACGAACTTCCAGTTCAGCCAGGCTCCGATGGTCAGGCCAATGGCAATCCAGACCTCAATCAGGCCTGACAGATAGATAGCGCCTGGCAGTCCGAGCAGCAGCCACCCCGACATATCGGAGGCACCGGCGCTGAGCGCAGCTACCCCGGGCTTGAGGCCGCGGCCGGCGAGCATGTAATCATCGAGATCGGACGTTTTCCGGTACGCGTACCAGCCGATTCCCAGCATGGCGGCCATGTAGAGCGCCATGGCAAGGTATTGGAAGGTCTGGTCAGTCATGGGTTCCTTTCACAGAATTCTTGGAACTGGCTGAGTGCAGCCGCCCACTATTCCAAGCCCGCACCCAGTTTGGCTAATAAAGTGATCTGGTTCACCATGTTTTCTGCACAAAAGAAGAGAAGTTACCCGCGGGTAATATAGGATAATGCACCTGTTATTCCGGACCCTCTGGATTCTGTTTGCCTCACGCCGCCGGGCGAAGGTGAGCATGTGGGATTCAGCCTCGCTCCCGCAACGCGTTCAATTGACGGACATCGACATTGCGATGCACGTGAACAACGGCATGTACCTCTCCCTGATGGACCTGGGCAGGTTCGACCTCATGATCAGAAGTGGCATCTGGAAGCTCATGCGCCGGAAGGGCTGGACGCCCGTGGTCAACGCCGAGACAATCACATTCCGGAAGTCACTCCAGCTCGGTCAGCGCTACACCATCGAGACGCGGATCATGGGCTTCGATGAGCGCGCCATCTACTTTGAGCAGCGCATGGTGCATGGCGGCGAGATCTACGCCCGCGCGTACATTGCCACCCGCCTGCTCAGCTCCGACGGACCGGTGTCGAACACAGAAATCTTCGAAGCGATGGGAAATCCGCCGGCGGACCTGGCGCTTCCCGAGTGGATTCATGAGTGGCGCATCAATACCGCGCTACCCAGCACACGGCGTCCTGCCCTCCACGACTGGGTCCGCTAAGTTTCAGCGGTACTTTCGGTGCAGATTTTCTTCGCCGGGTGTGCTCTCCGGATGATCGGCAATCCAGGGACCAGTGCCTTCGGACTGGTCAAGGACGCCCTCTTCAAGCCACGTATGGCGGCCGTCGAGCACCCTCCCCGCGAGGCGCATGTCCGCATTGTCAGTGTTTTTCCATAGGTCGGTGAAAAGCTGCTCGATCCGCATTCGAGCTTGCCGGCAGAAGACCTCGGCAAGCTCGCCTGCCTCCCGCCGGCCCTGCCCTTCAAGGTGTTTGGCATGGGAGCACGTAGCTGCCATGGCAAACAGTTCCGCTCCAATGTCCACAATCCTTCCGAGGAACACCTGCCGGTGCTCGAGCTTCGCCTGCCACCGGGCCATGCCGAGGAAGGTGTGGCGGGCGAGGCGCCGCGATGCCCGCTCAACGTAACGCACATGCTTGGCGAGCCGACCGAAATCGGAGTAGGAGCGCGGCGACAGGCCGGGCCCGGCAAGAAGGTGCGGGAGCCACCCCGCGTAGAAGCTGCTGGCGCCCGCCGCCGCCTTCGCCTTCGCCTTGAGATCAGCGTCCGACGACGCCAGGTCACCTGCCGCCGCGAGGTGCGCATCGACTGCCTCACGGGCGATGAGCAGGTGCATGATCTCTGAGGAACCTTCGAAGATCCGGTTGATGCGCAGGTCCCGCAGCTGCTGCTCCACCGGAACGGCCCGTTCCCCGCGGGCCTTGAGGGAAGCCGCGCTCTCATACCCCCTGCCGCCGCGAATCTGCATCAGTTCATCAGCGATCCGGTAGGCCATTTCGCTGGACCACAGCTTCGCCAACGCAGCTTCAATACGAACGTCCTTCTGCCCGGAATCAGCAAGTGCCGCGGAGAGTTCGAAGACGGACTCAAGCGCGAAAGCGGTTGCAGTGATGAAGGAGATTTTTTGTGCGACCGCCTCGTGCCTGCCGATGGGCCGGCCCCACTGGACGCGTTCGCTTGACCATTCACGCGCAATCTTCAGCGACCACTTGCCTGCGGCCGCGCAGTTTGCGGGGATGGAGAGCCTCCCGGTGTTCAGGGTGGTAAGCGCAATCTTGAGTCCCTGGCCTTCCCTGCCCAGCCGGTTCCCGATTGGAATTTTGACGTTCTCGAACCGGGTAACGCCGTTCTCGATTCCGCGCAGGCCCATGAAGGCATTCCGATGCGTCACCGTGATCCCCGGAGCGTTCGCCTCCACGACGAAAGCGGAGATGCCGCCACGGCCGCCGCTGTGCGGAGGCACCTTAGCCATCACCACGATCAACTCGGCAATCACTCCGTTGGTGGTCCAGAGTTTGCTGCCGTTGAGAACGTAGGTGCCGTCGTTGTCGTTACGGGTTGCGGTGGCGTTCATGCGGGCGGGGTCGGACCCGACATCCGGCTCCGTGAGTAGGAAGGCCGAGATTGCGCCGGATGCGCAGCGGGGGAGGTACTCCTGCTTTTGCTCGTCGCTGCCGAACATGCGCACGGGTTCAGGCACTCCGATGGACTGGTGTGCGGAGACCAACGCACCCAGGCTTGGGTGGACGGAGGTGAGCACCATCAGAGCCCGCCCATAGTAGGCCAGTGACAGGCCCAGGCCACCGTAATCTTTGGGAATTTTGATGCCGAAGACGCCCAGTTCAGCCAGATCCCGAAGATACTCGTCCGGGATTTGCGAGTTCACCTCGATTCGCTGACCATCCATCGTGGTCAGCAGCGAGGTGAGCTGCGCGAGAAACTCCTCGCCGTCGTCGTCGCCGGCATGTGAAGAAGAGGGGTGCGGGTGGATGAGGGAGATGTCGCAGCGGCCCAGATAAAGGCCTTTTGCGAAGCTGGGCCGGTTCCATTCCGTTTCCCGGGCGGACTCTGCCACCTCCCGCGAAGTGCGCTCGTTGACGTTCTCCTGAAGTGCTTCGGCGCTCATGGCAGCCCCCTTCAACGGCAGGCTCCGCCAGCCGGAACCCGGCCATGGGTAAATGCTACTCCCCAGTAGGAAAACGTCACCCTACCGTCACAATCGTAGTTAAAAGAACGGTCTTTATGATTTCCCAAGGAATGTCCAAGGAGAACGACGCAACCTTTCTGCACCGAGCCGGTAGTAAGCATGGTTTCGGTCTCACACGAGGGAGCTCACAATGTCAATCCATCAACCGGCGGCTGGTCCCGCCACGGGGCGCCGCACGCATCATCCCAAGAAAGTCGCAGCCTCGGTGTTGGCAGGTGCGATGCTGGTCGTTGCGCTTGCACCGCTGGCAGCACAACCGGCGAATGCCGAACTCGTTTCCTTTGCGCCCGTTACGACCGCCGACTCCGACGGATTCCCGGACTGGTACTCGGACGGTAATGTCCGGCTCAAGCTGTGCGTTGATCCCGCCGAGGGGTGCCTGGCTGAACTGCCTTTCCCGGATCAGCCGATCTCCTACCCGGGGAATTTTCCCGGTGAGGCGTTCTGGTTCGCTGCTGAAGCGGCCGGTGGCAACCTGGGGCTGTATGAGGCGGCTTTGGAGGCCGCCCACACCGGCGAGGAGGCAGCACCTGGTACCCAGATCGCCTTTTCCCGGCTGCGTTTTCGGCTGACCGGACTGGTCAGCGGCGCTGACTACACAATTAGTCATCCCTACGGAGTGCACACCTTCCGGGCCGGCCACAACGCCGCGCGTCCAAACGACATCAATATGACTATCGATGAGGGTGTCTGCGGTACGCCGTGTGACTTCAACCAGACGAAGACCGCCTTCTTGGGTGATTACGGTGGAACCGGGACGTCAGCGCCCTTCATCCGTCAGACGAACGCACCCGCCGGAGCTCTCGGTAGTATCGCGACTCCGGGTCCAATCACCGGTGCTCCATCCGGTTTCAACTATGTGGAAGTGGTGGGCCCTAACGCAGGTGGCCCGGGTGTAAATGTCCTCAGGGTGAGTACGTTCGCGATTCAAGGCGTCATCGACTCCAGCGTGGACGGTGCACCTTCAACTCCGGACCTCGCAGTTGCGAGTGACAGCGGACGGTCGAACACTGACAACATCACCAACGTCAATACGCCGACCTTCACCGGTACGGCCACGCCTGGCTCCACAGTCGAGCTTCTCGCCGGGACCAGGGTTCTTGGCAGCACTACCGCGACGGCGGAGGGCAGTTACAGCATCACTGTGAGTAATGCGACGAATGCAGCAAACGTACTCGCCGATGGCGCAAATCGTGTCACGGCTAGAACTCCCGCGGCTGGAACCACTCCCGAGCTTACGTCCGGGGCGCTGACGCTCACGGTAGATAGGACGGCCCCCGCCGCATCGTTAACCAGTACCCCGTCGAATCCCAGCGCCGATACAACCCCTGCATTCACCTTCACCGGTGAGGCCTCGGCGACGTTCGAATGCCAGTTGCTCCCCAGCAACGCGACATGGCGTGCCTGCACATCGCCGCACACTTACGACCAGCAATTGAGCGGCAACTTCACGTTCAATGTTCGGGCTACCGATGTCGCTGGGAATACCGGAGGGAACGCAACCTACGCTTGGCGGATCGGTAGCGCCACCACCACTCCGCCACCGCCTCCTGCCGGCACGGCAGAGCAGAAGGACATGAACGGGGACGGCAATCCCGACCTCGTGGCACGTGATTCGGGCGGCAATCTCTACCTCTACCCCTCAACTGCCGCAGGCGGATTCGGCACCCGGGTTCTGATCGGCACCGGGTGGGGTTCAATGAACGCCATCCTGCAGCCAGGTGACTTCAGCGGCGACGGACGGTCTGACATCATGGCCCGCGATACGTCCGGACGGCTCTGGCTCTACACGGGCACCGGAACCGGCCGGATCAACGCCGGCGCTTTGATCGGCACCGGCTGGAGCGGAATGAACGCTCTGATCACACCGGGCGACTTCAACGGAGACAACAGGGCAGACCTGCTGGCTCGCAGCACCACCGGCGCCCTGTACCTCTACCCCGGCAACGGCGCCAGTGGCTTCGGCACACGCACCCAGCCAGGGTCCGGATGGGGTGGGTTCACGGCCATCCTCAGCACCGGCGACTTCAGCGGTGACAACCGATCCGACGTCATCGCCCGCAACTCGAGTGGTGCTCTGTTCCTCTACACCGGAACCGGAACCGGCAGGCTCAACGCCGGGGCCCAGATCGGCACCGGCTGGAACGGATTCACCATGACCGGCACGGGTGCCTGGGGCACTGCCAACGCCAGTAGCGACCTGGTGGCCCGCGACAGCACCGGCAGGCTCTACGTCTACAACGGCAGCGGAACGGGCAGCTTCGCGGGAGCCCGCACCCAGATCGGCACCGGCTGGGGCGGATTCACCATCGCTCCGTAAGCGGCGATCCAACTGAATCGCAGGGGATCCCCTTCCGTTCCGACTGGAGGGGATCTTCTGCGATTCAGGCCGCCCAGGATCGGTGCATCCAGCCCTGGATCGAAGCTACTCGCCGGTAGGAAAAGCGAATCATAGCGGCACAGATCGAATTATCAGAACGACCTTGATGTTTTCCCAAGAATTACCCAAGGAATGAAGCGCACAGTGGGCGCACACCGAGACCGGTAGTAAGCATGGTTTCGGTTTCCAACAAGGGAGCTTTGAAATGTCCAACCATCGCAATGCGGTCGATCCGCCGAAGGGTCGCCGCAAACTACGTCTTACGTCATCTATCCTCTCCAGCGCACTGCTCATCACTGCGCTGGCTCCTCTAGCCGCTGCGCCCGCGCAGGCGGAGCTCGTCTCCTTCGCACCCGTCACAGCGGCGGATGCCGACGGTTTCCCGGATTGGTATTCGGACGGAAACGTACGCCTGAAGCTGTGCGTTGATCCCGCGGAAGGGTGCCTGGCCGAACTGCCCTTCCCGGATCAGCCGATCTCTTACCCCGGAAATTTTCCCGGTGAAGCGTTCTGGTTCGCTGCTGAAGCGGCGGGCGGTAACCTCGGGCTGTATGAGGCAGCGTTGGAGGCCGCCCACACCGGCGAGGAAGCGGCACCTGGTACCCAGATCGCCTTCGCTCGGTTACGTTTCCGGCTGACCGGACTGGTCAACGGTGCCGACTACACGATCAGTCATCCCTACGGAGTGCACACTTTTCAGGCGGGCGAGGATCCTGCGCGTCCGACTGAAATCAGAGTCACCATTGACGAGGGTGTCTGCGGTACACCGTGCGACTTCAACCAAGCGAAGACAGCCTTCTTGGGTGATTACGGTGGAACCGGCACGACAGCGCCGTTCATCCGTCAGACGAACGCACCCGCAGGGACACTCGGCAGCATCGCGACTCCGGGTCCCATCACCGGTGCTCCATCCGGTTTCAACTATGTCGAGGTTGTCGGCCCGAACGCGGGCGGCCCGGGTGTAAACGTATTGAGGGTCAGCACCTTCAACGTCCAGGGTGTCATTGACTCCAGCGTCGACGGTGCACCTTCGACTCCCGATCTCGTAGCGGCTAGCGACAGCGGACGCTCGAATACTGACAACACCACTAATGTTGCGACGCCGACGTTCACTGGGACGGCTACGCCTGGCTCCACGGTGCAACTGATTGTCAACGGAAGCGCTACGACCGTGACCACTGTCGCAGCGGCCGATGGCAGCTACTCGCTAGTGCCGACCACAGCACTCCTGACGGGTCCCAACCGGATTGCCGCGAGAATCCCGGCAACGGAAACGGCGCCGGCCCTCGACTCCGGCGTGCTTGCCATCACGGTGGACACCGCGGCCCCCGCAACGACACTGACCAGTACACCGTCGAACCCAAGTGCGGATACAACCCCCGCGTTCACTTTCACCGGTGAGGCCTCGGCGACGTTCGAATGCCAACTGCTGCCGAGCAACGCAACATTCAGGGCGTGCACTTCGCCACACACTTACGATCAGCAGCTCGCGGGCAACTACACCTTCAATGTCCGGGCTACGGACGTCGCGGGTAACACCGGAGCGAACGCAACCTTCGCCTGGCGGATCGGCGCAACCACGACGCCGCCGCCACCACCGCCTCCTGCGGGCACCGCTGAGCAAAAGGACATGAACGGAGACGGCAATCCCGACATCGTGGCTCGTGACGCCAGTGGCCGCCTGTACCTTTACCCGTCAACTGCCACCGGCGGTTTCGGGGCCCGGGTTCTGATCGGCACCGGGTGGGGTTCAATGAACGCCATCCTGCAGCCGGGCGACTTCAACGGCGACCGGCGCTCGGACATCATGGCCCGGGACACCTCCGGACGGCTCTGGCTCTACGCCGGTACCGGCACCGGCAGAATCACTAATGGCGTCCAGATCGGCCAGGGGTGGCAGGGAATGACCGCACTGGTCACGCCCGGTAACTTCAATGGCACCGGCGGGGTAGACCTGCTGGCCCGTGACGGCGCCGGACGGCTCTTCCTCTACCCGGGTAACGGCAACGGCACCTGGGGCACGCGCACCCAACCCGGCAGTGGATGGAATGGCATGACCGCCATCGTCGGAACCGGCGACTTCAGCGGTGACGCCAGGGCAGACCTGTTTGCCCGGGATGCCAGCGGAAGGCTCTACCTGTACCGCGGAAACGGCACCGGAGGATTCCTTTCCCGCCTTGTCTACGGAACCGGTTGGAATGCCATGACAGGGCTGACGGCACCGGGCGCCTTTGGAGCCGGGGCCACCCGTGACCTGATCGCGAGGGACACCGCCGGAGTGCTGTGGCTGTACAACGGAAACGGTGCCGGCGGCTTCTCCGGATCACGTACCCAGATCGGCAACGGCTGGAACGGCTACACCATCGTGCAGTAGCTGAACGAGTACAACCGAATAACCGAGGTCCCCTCCCGCGGGTGCGGGAGGGGACCTCGGCGTGCGAGCACCAAGTCCCGCTAGCCAATAGATTAGGACCATGGCCCAGCTCACACCGCTCCAGCAACTTGCCGAGCAGCACCGCGTCGGAATCGACTTCAAGGGCTGGGACGGCACGCCCCAGACGGTGAGCGATGAAACGCTGATCGCAGTCCTCACCGCGCTTGGTGTGCCCTGCGCAACGAACGACGACGTCGCCGCCTCCCTCCGCGCAGCCGAACGTGCGCCGTGGCTGCGTAGGCTGCCTCCCGCCGTCGTCATCCGGGACGGTGACGCCACCACCGTGCCGGTCACTGTGCCGGCCGGCACCACGCCCTCCATTCACGTCCTTCTGGAAGACGGAACCGAGCGGACGCTGCCTGCGGGTTCCGCACGCACCCGGGAGGTGAACGGGACAGAGGTCAGCCGGTTCACGGTGGAGATCCCGCTCGATCTCCCGCTTGGTTGGCACACCCTCACGGTTAGGTTCGAATCCGGTACCGCCGACTGCACGCTCGTTGTGACACCGAGAAAGCTCACCACCGCCGATTCCCTGACCCGGACGTGGGGACTGATGGCGCAGCTGTACTCGGTGCGGTCACGGTCCTCGTGGGGCATCGGGGACCTCGATGACCTTGCGAGGCTGGCGGAAATCTCAGCTGACAAGGGCGCCGGGTTCGTGCTGATCAACCCGCTTCATGCCGCCCAGCCCAAACCGCCGGTCGAGGCGTCCCCCTACCTGCCGACAACGCGCCGGTTCTTCAATCCCATCTACCTGCGCGTGGAGAACGTCGTCGAGTTCGAGGACCTACCGGAGGCGCAGGCGCACACCATCCGCGATCTGGCGGCAGAGTTCCGGGCCGCAAACGAGAACGCGGACATCATCGATCGGGATCCCAGTTACGCTGCCAAGCTGCAGGCACTCGAACTGGTGTTCACTGTCCCACGGCAGCCGCAGCGGGAGGAGGCGTTCCAACGCTTCCGTTCCGAAGCCGGTCCCGGGCTGGAGAACTTTGCCCTGTGGTCCGCGCTCGCAGAAACGCTCCCCGAAGGTGCTGCAGAGTGGAGCGATCCCGAGTTTCTTGAGGAACAGCGAACCGAGCTCGAGGACCGCATTGAGTTCCACGCCTGGCTGCAGTGGTTATGCGACGAGCAGCTCGAAGCCGTTCAACAGGCCGCGATGGAAGCCGGCATGAACCTCGGCATCATGCATGATCTCGCGGTGGGCGTTCACCCCGCAGGTGCTGACGCCTGGACCCTGCGTGATGTTCTGGCCTCCGGCATCAGCGTCGGCGCTCCGCCGGACATGTTCAATCAGCAGGGCCAGGACTGGGCGCAGCCGCCGTGGCACCCGGAGCGGCTTGCAGAGTCCGGCTATGCCGCATACCGCGACATGCTGCGCACCATCCTGCGCCACGCGGGCGGCATCCGGATCGACCATATCCTCGGCCTGTTCCGCCTGTGGTGGATCCCGCAGGGTTCGATGCCCGGCGACGGCGCCTACGTGTACTACGACCATGAGGCGCTCATCGGCATTCTTGCGCTTGAGGCGGAGCGGGCGGGTGCCGTTGTTGTCGGTGAAGACCTGGGCGCCTTCGAGCCGGGCGTCCAGGAGTACCTGGCAGAGCGCGGGGTGCTCGGGACTTCCATCCTCTGGTTCGAGTACGACGACGACGAGCCGCGCCCTGCAGAGCAGTACCGGACGGCGTGCCTCACCACCGTCACCACCCATGACCTGCCGCCGAGCGCGGGCTATCTCGCGGGCAGGCACGTTGAACTGCGCGAGCAGCTCGGTCTGCTGGGGCGGCCTGTGGAGGAAGAGAAGTCCGCCGACCGGCAGGCTCAGGAGCGGGTGCTTGCGCTTGTACGGTCCACGACCGGCTCTGTGCCCGCGACCGTGCAGGAGACAGTCGAGGCAATGCACTCCTTCATTGCGCAAACCCCGTCGGTGCTGCTCGGGGTGGCGCTCACCGACGCGGTAGGCGAGGAACGCACGCAGAACCAGCCGGGAACCACCGCCGAGCAGTATCCCAACTGGCAGGTTCCGCTGGCGGGGCCGGCCGGCGTCGTGCTCGTTGAGGACCTGCCGGACCTGGAGCGGTTCGATGAGCTGGTGCGCGCTCTTCAACGGTGAACCGGTTCTACCGCTTACCGCACCAGAGTGACCGTTCACCGCACACCGATGTTGTTTGCCTCAGGCAATATGTGAGCTAATGCACAATATTCCATGGTGGGGGCCAAGGGACGACGGCGTCCACAAGTAGAGGGAGAGGCATTCCGTTCATGAGCTGGCTCGATAGGGAACACACAATAGCTCCACCCGGATTCAACCGTTGGCTTATCCCGCCCGCGGCACTCGCCGTGCACCTGTGCATCGGCCAGGCTTACGCCACCAGCGTCTACAAGACGGCCCTCGTGGAGCACTTCGATGCGAGCCTGACTGAGATAGGCCTGATCTTCTCCATAGCGATCGTCATGCTCGGACTGTCCGCCGCGGTGATGGGCACCTGGGTGGACCGCAACGGTCCGCGCAAGGCCATGTTCACCTCGGCCATGTTCTGGGTGAGCGGGTTCCTCGTTGGAGCCCTCGGCATCTTCACCAACCAGCTCTGGCTCGTATACCTCGGGTACGGCGTGATTGGCGGAATCGGGCTGGGTATCGGCTACATCTCGCCTGTCTCCACACTGATCAAATGGTTCCCCGACCGGCCGGGACTGGCTACCGGAATGGCGATCATGGGCTTTGGCGGCGGTGCGCTGATCGCGAGCCCACTGTCCACCCAGCTGCTGAGGATGTTCGACCCGGAGTCGGGTACCGAGGGTTGGGTTGCCAGCGGTGAGGCTGTCGGCATGCTCTTCGTGACCCTCGCGGTGATCTACCTCATTTACATGGTCTTCGGAGCCTTCACCATCAAGGTTCCCGCTGCCGACTGGCGGCCGGACGGCTTCGACCCGAGCACCCGGAAGACCAGTGCGCTGGTCACCAGTGACAATGTTTCCGCGAAGAACGCCATCCGTACCAAGCAGTTCTGGCTGATCTGGATCGCGCTGTTCTGCAACGTGACCGCGGGAATCGGCATTCTTGAGCAGGCCGCCCCAATGATCCAGGACTTCTTCCGGCAGTCAGACGGCGTCAGCGCCGTGTCCGCGGCTGTAGCGGGCGGCTTCGTAGGCCTGCTGTCCATCGGCAACATGGCGGGTCGCTTCGGATGGTCGACCCTGTCCGACCACATTGGCCGCAAGCGCATTTACATGATCTATCTGGGCGTCGGCGCTGTCCTCTATACCGTTCTTGCTCTCGCAGGCTCCTCCACCACAGTGCTCTACGTGCTGTTGGCTTTCGTGATCATTTCCTTCTACGGCGGCGGCTTCTCCACAGTGCCCGCGTACCTCCGCGATCTCTTCGGCACGTTTGAGGTGGGTGCAATCCACGGCCGCCTGCTGACCGCCTGGTCAGCCGCCGGTATTGCCGGACCACTGATCGTGAACGGGTTCCTCGATGCACGAGGCACCCCCGGAGAGCTTGTCGCCGCCGACTATCAGCCGGCACTGCTGACCATGGTTGGCCTGCTGATCATCGGATTCATCGCCAACCTGATGATCAAGTCCGTGGACTCACGATTCCACGAACCGAAGAAGACCGCCGAACCCGCAATGGAGGCATGAGATGGAAATGAGCAAGGCTCGACTGACCTTTGTCTGGGCGCTGGTTGCAGTGCCCCTGGCCTACGGGATCTTCACCACCCTCTCCAGGGTTGCCGCGCTCTTTACCGGCTAGCTGCGCTGGAACTGAGGTGTACGCCGGCGTCGTCGATTCGTTCGACGGCGTCGGCGGCCTCATAAAAGTTGTTGCCGATGCCGGTGCCATCCACATGGATGTAACCGAGGCGAAGGAGACGCTGCGCGCGTTCCTCGTCCACCTCCTCCGTGCTGAAGGCGCCTGCGAGGAAACTGACGAGTCCGCCTCGCTCCTGCGTTTGGCCTTCCGGGGTGACTGCCTGCGGATCACCCATTTTGACGCTCTTCACCGTGCCTATCTTCTTGCCCTCGGCATTGATGACGTCCATACCTTCTCGAACTTCACTGAGGTCATTCATCGGTGAATCTCCATTCTGTTCGGGTATACGTCCTTTCACCCTAGAACGGAGACGCCGTCGCGGTCGAGGGCAGCGCAGCGCGACAGCAGCGCAACAGCAAAAGCGCCGGTGCGTGGCAGGAACGTGGGGACATCCCCACGATCGTGCCACTCACCGGCGCTTCTGCGTCGACGGGAGCGTATCGACCGGCGCTTTTGCGCGGACGTCAGCGCGTGGAGGCAAGCTCCGCCGTCGGGATGGCTTCCTTCGCAGGGAACGACGGCGGGTGGACACCAGCCATCTCCTCCATGACGCGTACTACCTGGCAGCTGTAGCCGAACTCGTTGTCATACCAGACGTAGAGGACCAGGTTCTTGTCATTGCAGATGGTGGCGAGGCCGTCGACCGTGCCGGAGCGGCGTGAACCGACGAAGTCGGTGGAGACAACGTCAGGGGAATCGATGTAGTCCAACTGCTTGCGCAGGTCGGAGTGCAGCGACATCTCTCGGAGGTAGTCGTTGACGTCGTCCTTGGTGGTGACGTTCTCAAGCGACAGGTTCAGGATCGCGATCGATACGTCCGGGGTGGGTACGCGGATGGAGCTGCCCGTGAGCTTGCCCTGCAGTTCGGGCAGAGCCTTGGCCACGGCTTTGGCCGCACCCGTCTCGGTGATGACCATATTCAGGGCAGCCGAACGGCCGCGGCGGTCGCCCTTGTGGAAGTTGTCGATCAGGTTCTGGTCATTGGTGAAGGAGTGCACCGTCTCCACATGTCCGTGCACCACGCCGAACTCGTCATTGATCGCCTTGAGTACGGGGGTGATGGCGTTGGTGGTGCAGGATGCCGCCGTGACGATGGTGTCCCCGGCCGCGATGTCCGTGTGGTTGATGCCGTGAACGATGTTCTTCAGGCCGCCCTTGCCCGGTGCAGTCAGCAGGACCTTCGCAACACCCTTGCTCTGCAGGTGCTGGCTGAGGCCTTCCTCATCACGCCAGCGGCCGGTGTTGTCAACGACCAGCGCGTTGTTGATGCCGTAGGCGGTGTAGTCGATGGTGGACGGGTCATTCGAGTAGATGACCTGGATCCGCACACCGTTGGCGGTAATGGTGTTGGTCTCCTCATCCACCTGGATGCTGCCCTCGAAGGAGCCGTGCACCGAGTCGCGGCGCAGCAGGCTTCCGCGCTTCATGAGGTCATTCTCGGCGCCCTTGCGCACCACGATCGCCCGCAGGCACAGTCCGTGCCCACCGCCCGCCTTCTCGATGAGCAGCCGGGCCACCAGGCGGCCAATCCGGCCGAAACCATAGAGGACGACGTCGGTGCTCGTCCGTGTGTCGGCACCACGCTTCCCGACGACGTCGGCGAGTTCTGAGCGGAGGAATTCCTCCAAAGAGGAGGTGCCGCCCTCCTCCTGATGTGACCTGTACTTCTGGGCCAGGCGGGCGACATCAATGGCTGCTGCTCCCAACTCCAGGTCGGCGAGCGTACGCAGCAGAGGTGCGGTCTCTTCGAGGAGCAGCTCTTCCTTGCTCATGCGGCGCGCGAACCGGTGTGCCTTGAGAATGCCCATGGTGGACTTGTTGATAAGGCTGCGTCCATGGATGCTGGTCACCACGTTGTTCTCGCGGTAGAGGCGGCCGATGACGGGAATCATCCCTTCGGCGAGAGCCTCCCGGCTCATCCAGGTGTCGCGGGTGACGGAAGGTTTGTGATCCACGATGATCAGGTCCTCTCTTTCGCCGGGGTGTCCGGCGGTGACGTAAATCTAGGATACTGACCCTGCGACGCCGGACGGAACGCGGGAGGCCGCGAGATGGCCCGTGCGCCACAGGGGGCGCGGATTTACGCCGGATGTTGTTAGGCTCTGTGATGAACGGCATGTCGGGGGCATAGTGTGATTGCGGTGCGGCCGGCTCGTACCCGGCGGTATCAGTGGTGAACGGTCGACGTCGCTTCCTGCGCCGTCGTCGCGACAGACGGGGTAGCGATGCACAAAGCAGGACCAGGCACAGAGACGCTCAGCGATCTGCTGTTTCGTGTGGCGGAGGGGGACCAGAGCGCTTTCGCCGGGCTCTATGAACAGATTTCCAGGCGGGTCCATGGACTGGTGGTGCGTGTTGTGCGTAACCATGCGATCTCTGCCGAAGTGGTCCAGGAAGTGTTCCTGATGCTGTGGGTCTCTGCTGACCGGTACAAAGCCGAGCTCGGTTCCCCCGAGGCCTGGATCTTTACGCTTGCGCACAGGCGCGCAGTGGACCGTGTGCGCAGCGAGCAACGGTCGGTGGCACGGGATGCGCAGTACGCGCAGAAGGAATACTTCGTTCAGGAGCCCGTGGATGAGCGGGTTCATCACACCCTCATGAGCGAGAGCGTGAAACGCTGCCTCTCCTCCCTGACGGACCTGCAGGCGGAAGCGATCAGGCTTGCCTACTACGGCGGCCTCACCTACACCGAAGTGGCTGAAGCGCTGCAGGTGAAAGTTCCGACCGCCAAGTCCCGTATCCAGTCCGGACTGGCGTGCCTGCGCAACGCAATGGAAGCCGATGGCTACGGAGCGCGCTCGAGGTAGCACAATGGATCTCTACCGGGTCCGCTGGACCCGGTCCAAGCATGTGTAAAACGGGTAGCTGGAAGGCGGCAATGAATCCCTATCTGCAGCAGTGGTTCACCGCCCGTGCGGTAGCTGATACGGCTCTCGATCTCGATGACGTATGGACGGGTTACACCAACCTGGGCGGTTGGTGCGATCGCGTGGAATTCCAGGCCTACCTCTCCGGCCTGGCGCTGATTGACGAACTTCAGCGGGACATGGTGTCGCACGCCGTGAACGAGGCACTCGACGGCGTCAGTTCGCCTGCCCGGCGCGCCGCCTACTCGACGGACGACGTATCCCTGGCGACCGGGGTGATCACGGAGAGCAGTTTCGAGAGCTGCACGGATGCTGCGCTGCAAAGGTTCGTGACGTCGTCGTGCGCGTATCTTGAAGGCGCTGACGCGGAGCGGCGCCGGCTCGACTCACTGACACAGACGGGCCTCCTCGGAACGTCCGCGGAAGAGCGGTTTGACCGGATCACCCGCGAAGCGCAGCGGGTGTTCGGCGTGAGTTCCGCATCCCTGGCGCTGATCGGCGAGCATCAGCAGTTCATCAAGTCGGTGACGGGGCCAATTGGCCAGAACGTGCCGCGGGACATCTCCTTCTGCAACGAGACCATCCGGGAGAAGCGCATGCTGGTGGTGAGGGATGCGCTGGTGCATGAGCAGTTCCGGACAAACCCGCTGGTGCTCGAACAGCCGCACATCCGCTTCTACGCGGGCTATCCGCTCACCGGTCCCGAGGGGTGGCGCATCGGGTCCCTCTGCATCATCGATGACAAGCCGCGCGCATTCTCCCTGGAGGATGAGATGGCCTTGCGACTGTTGGCCGGCCAGGCGCAGCGCGAGCTTGAAGCGAGCTACTGCTAGCTGCGGGATCCACAGCAGGCCCTCATCCAAACGAACTAGACCGTCCGGCGGAGCCGGTCCTGCGCCTCCGCTGGCTACACTGGCGCAGGAACAATGCGGAGGGTGCTGCACGTCAACATGGTGAAGATACTCAAACGGCTCACCTTCGGGTTGGACTCCGAGGAGCGGCGGTGGGAGCGGCCCGGCCCTACCGGTGACCACCTGCGCCGGGATGTGATCGGCGTCGTCATTTTCTTCCTGGTGAGCGCCCTCGCACTGGAATTGAGCCGCGGCGTAGGGGCTATGGCCGAGGAGCGCAGCCCAGTCTGGCTCCAGCACGCGGTTCTTGCCCTGATGATCTTCCCGCTCGTGTTCAGGCGGCGCTTCCCGGTGCTGGTCATGCTCGTCATGTCATCGCTGTTCATCATCCTCAGCCTCTGGATTCCGGCGCTCTCACTGCAGCTCTCCTATCAGGTGGCGTACTTCGCATCGCTGTACTCGGCGGTTGCCTGGGCGAAGGACCGCAGGGTGCTGTGGCTCGGAACCACGGTTGTTGTGGTCGCCATGACGCTGTGGCTCATCCTCTCCCTGACGGTCGCGAATACGTATGACGGGCTGCTGGAGCGGGTGTCAGAGGGGGACGAGACCTGGCGCGGGATCTTCGACCCACTGACTTCCGCGGCGCTCTACTACTTCATGGTGAACTTCGCCTACTTCGGCGGCGCCATCCTGGCGGGCATGTCCTCCTGGCGCAATGCTCTCCAGCGGACGCAACTGGCGGGCCAGGCAACGCAGATCGCCAGGCAGTCCGCTGAACTTGCACGCCGTGCGGTCATCGAGGAGCGGCTGCGCATTGCCCGCGAACTGCACGACGTCGTTGCACACCACGTGTCGGTCATCGGTGTGCAGGCCGCTGCCGCACGCCGGGTGATGGACCGGAAACCGGAGGTCGCCGCCGAGTCCTTGCGCACCATCGAGCAGGCCAGCCGCCAGGCCGTCACTGACATGCGGAACCTGCTCGGCGTACTCCGGTCCGAGGCGTCAGTACAGAACCCCCACAACGACGACGACGGTCGCCATCCGGAGCCCGGACTCGCCGACATCGCGGCTCTGGCCGGCAACCAGCAGGACGGCGGCCCCGAGGTCACCTTCTCGAGGGTGGAGGACGTGCCGGGGGCACTCGATGAGGTCTCTGCACCGCTCGCGTTGTCGCTGTACCGGACAGCCCAGGAATCACTGACGAACGTCCGCCGGCACTCCACCGCCTCGGCCGCGGTGATGACACTGCGCACCGGACGCGCTGGCGAGCAGCGCTGGGTAGAACTGGAAACCGTGGACAACGGAAGGCCCCGGCAGCGCGTGGCGGCCAGCTCCGGTTACGGGCTGCAGGGGATCCGCGAACGCGTTGCTCTGCACCGCGGGACGGCTGAGATCGGTCCCCGTTCCGACGGCGGCTGGCGGGTACGTGCCCGCTTCCCGCTGCAGTGAGCACTCGTCGAATCCAACCGACCTTCCCCTCAACCGAGATCTCAGGAAAGAACGTGATGAACACCATCCGCGTGCTGCTCGCCGATGACCAGGGGCTGGTCCGTGCCGGCTTCGCTACCATCCTGTCCATCGAGGAGGACATCGAGGTGGTCGGCCAGGTGACCAACGGGCAGGAGGCGGTGGACTTCGCCGCAGCCAACGACGTCGACATCATCCTCATGGACGTGCAGATGCCGGTACTGGATGGAATCGAGGCCACTGCGCAGATTACGGCAGCGGGCCGGGGGAAGGTCATCATCCTGACCACCTTCGAACGCGATGACTACCTATTCGACGCGATCCGTGCCGGTGCAAGCGGCTTCCTCCTGAAAAACGCCGATCCGGATGACCTTGTTGCTGCGGTTCAGGCGGTCGCCGGCGGATACGCGCTGCTGGCGCCTGAGGTCACCCTCCGCGTGATCGAGCGCTTTGCCCACCACCTGGAATCCGAAGCGCCGGCACCGGTGGCGAAGCAGCCCAGTGCCGGGCAGCTCCGCCAGCAGAGCCTGCTTGCCTTACTGACCCAGCGCGAGAAGGAAGTCCTCGAGTGCATGGCCGCGGGCCTGAGTAATGCCGAGCTGGCACGGAAGCTCTTCCTCGCCGAGGCCACGGTGAAATCCCATGTGTCCTCGCTGCTGGCCAAGATCCAGGTCCGCGACCGGGTACAGGCCGTGGTCTTTGCTTATGAGAGCGGGCTCATCCGTCCGGGGGAATAGAGGTTCCGCCTTACGGCTCATCCGCCGTGCATCCTGTTTGCCTACTGTTGATGACAGTAAGGCTCAATCGGGAGGAAACCAATGCTGCAGGTGCAGAACCTGACCCGGCGCTTCGGGGAGAACACCGCCGTCGACGACGTCAGTTTCACAGTCCCTTCGGGGAAGATGACCGGGTTCGTGGGTGCCAATGGCGCCGGAAAAACCACCACCATGCGCATGATCATGGGTGTGCTCACTGCGCATGCCGGAGCAGTCCTGATGGACGGGCGCCCGGTCACGGCGGCTGACCGCGCCACTTTCGGATACATGCCGGAAGAGCGCGGCCTCTACCCGAAACAGCCCATCCTCGACCAGCTCGTCTACCTGGGCCAGCTGCACCGGATGAGTCAGGCGGATGCGCGGTCCCGCGCGCAGGACCTGCTCGAGCGGTTCCAGCTCGGCGACCGCGGGAAGGACAAGCTGGAGTCCCTCTCACTCGGTAATCAACAACGCGTCCAGATCGCGGCGTCGCTCCTGCACAGGCCATCGGTCCTCATCCTCGATGAACCGTTCTCCGGGCTCGATCCCGTTGCCGTGGACTCCATGGTGGACCTGCTTCGCGAGCACACCGCGCAGGGTGTCCCGGTCCTTTTCTCGAGTCATCAGCTCGACCTGGTGGACCGCCTCTGCGACAACCTTGTGGTGTTGCAAAAGGGGCGGCTGGTCGCTGCCGGCACCGGGGATGACCTGCGCGCCACGGCTCCCCGCCGGCACAGGCTGACGGTCTCGCCCGACGCCGGGTGGGTCCGGGAGGAAGCCGGAGTGACGGTCATCGACGTCGCGGGCCGGGATGCCGTCGTCGAGCTGGAGAACGACGACGACGCGCAGCGGCTGCTTGTCGCCGCCATGGCACGCGGAAGCGTGCATGAATTCAGCAGGATCAGGCCGAGCCTGAGCGAAATCTACCGGGGGGTATCCCAGTGAGCACCGAAACAACGGAACGGCGCGTGCGGCCGGGGGCGCCGTCGTCGTCCTCGTCGGATCGCAACGCCCAGCCGGCCTGGCTGATTGTCACCCTGCGTGAGGTGATGGTGAAGGCAAAGGACCGCGGATTCGCGATCTCCACCATCGTGACGCTGGTACTGATTGTCGCCGGCGTCGTGTTCAACGCCTACATGTCCAGCCGCGGTGAGGACTTTACGGTGGCTGTGACCTCGGAGGCTGGACAGTCGGTGACCGCGCTCGCGGACGAGGACGGCCGGGCCGACGACGGCAACACGACGTTCACGGCGATCGTCGTTGAGTCGGAGGAAGCAGCACTCGAGGAAGTCCGGTCAGAGGAAGCCGACGCTGCGCTCATTCGGGACGATGACGGTGCGTGGACGCTGACGGGCAGGAACGAGATTCCCAGGAGTCTGAGTGCCGGGATCAGCGCGTCGCTGGAGGCCTACATGCTGGAAGCGAATGCAGCTGCGGCCGGAACGTCACCGGAGGAGTTGTTGGCTGGTTCCGAGCTGGAGGAATCGTTGCTCGAGGGGAACGCGGAGGATCAGGCCGTGGCAGACGTGGCCGGTTTCGCCTTCAGCTTCCTCTTCTACATGGCGTCCATCATCTTCGGAATGGCCATCGCAAATTCGGTGGTGGAGGAGAAGCAGAACCGGGTCGTCGAGATCCTCGCGACAGCGATACCCGTGCGGCAACTGTTGTACGGCAAGGTCCTGGGAAATACCATCCTGGCCATGGTGCAGCTCGCACTGTACGGCGGGGCGGCCCTGTTGGCCCTGAACCTGACCGACACGGCGGACCTTGTGGGAAGCATCATTCCGGCCTCGGGATGGTTCATGGTGTTCTTCCTCTTCGGCTTCCTGATCCTCGCGTCGATGTGGGCGGTGCTGGGTTCACTGGCCAGCCGGCCGGAGGATCTGACCAGCAGCTCGACGCCGGTGATGGCGCTGATTTTCGCGGCACTGGGTGCAGGGTTGTTCGCTTCGGGGCAACTGCTGGTGGTGGCGTCCTACGTGCCGGTGGTGTCATCCGTGGCCATGCCGATCCGCATGCTCAACTCCGAGGTCGCACTATGGGAGCCGATCCTGTCCCTGGTGATCGCGCTCGGGGCGGCGGCCGCCTTGCTTCACCTCGGCGAGAAGATCTACCGCCGGGCCGTCATGCAGGGCGGCGGCGCGCTGTCGCTGCGCAAGGCCATGAAGCTGGAGCAGTAGGGCCCTTGGTTGCAGCGGCCCTGCTTTCCGCCCGGGCCGTTCGCGGGGGACAATTCCCTGTGGAACCACGTTGTCATCTCAGGACGCCCACGCACTCGAAAGAAGGAAACGGTCATGGCTGGATTTGGATCGCTCGGCAAAATCGCAATGGGACTTGCGCGTAATCCCAAGGTTAGGGAAGCCCTCAACAGCCCTCAGGCGAAGCAGATGGGCAGCAAGGTTGTGGATCGGGTAGCCGAGGCCGCGGACAAAGCCACCAAGGGTAAGCACCAGGACAAGATCCAGAACGCCCGCGGTCAGGCCCAGAAGCACCTGGGCGGCCCCGACGACGGCCCGCAGGCTCAGGGCCCCGGAGCCGGACCGCAGGCGCCGGGGAGTGATCCCGGAAACCCGCGCCCCTGAGCATTGACCGAGGCAGCGGATTTCATTGATGCCGCGCTCCAGAGGGAAGCCTCGTGGGAGCGGGCAGATGCACTGAACTCGCTGGAAGACGGCTTCTGCTACTACGGCGCTTCGGTAGGTGCCATCCGGGGCGCCGTTCGTGATGCCCGCCGCAAGTTCCGCCACCTGACGCACGACGAGGTGGCCTTTCTCAGCTCCGAACTCTGGGGCAACTCGCCGGTGTTCGAGCGGCGGCTCGCTGCAGTGGTCCTTCTGCAGTCGAGCGTTCCCATGCTTCGGAACACTGACTTGACGAGGATTGAAGGTTTTCTGCGGGAGTCGCGGACGGAATCTCTGGCCGCTCCACTGGCGGCCGACGTCGTCCGGCCGCTAGTTGCACGCCTCACGGGACAGGACCGCATG
This sequence comes from Arthrobacter sp. Soil782, assembly GCF_001428435.1. Lineage (GTDB taxonomy): Bacteria > Actinomycetota > Actinomycetes > Actinomycetales > Micrococcaceae > Arthrobacter_D > Arthrobacter_D parietis. The sequence goes on along the minus strand of NZ_LMSO01000001.1, from coordinate 675,998 downwards.
AAGGCGTTGGCCGTCGTCGGCCGTTGGGCGCAGGACCAGGAACCCATGCTGCGCCGGGCCGCAGAAGTGGTCCGGCAATCCCTTCCCGCCTGAATGAAACATTGCGTCATAAAGAGAAGTATCAGGTAGGGGTGCTCGCGTTAGGCTCCATCAATGACCCATACCCAGCGATCGATCCCCGTGCTCGATCTCAGCACAGCCCGCCGCTCTGACGGCTCTTTCGACCAGGACTTCATCGAGCAGCTGCGCGAAGCCGCCCATGCCGTGGGGTTCTTCCAGATCATCAACTACGGCGCTGCTCCGTCCCAGGTGGATGACCTGTTCAGCGGGATGAAGCAATTCTTTGATCTGCCGGTGGAGGAGCGGCTCACGCTCGACAATCGCAACTCCCCGCACTTCCGGGGCTATGCCCGGCTCGGAACCGAGGTGACGCGCGGCCGTGCGGACTCCCGCGAGCAGATCGATTTTTCGCCCGAGCGCGAGCCGGTTCCCGACTACCCGGAGGACCAACCGTACTGGCTGCTTCAGGGGCCCAACCAGTGGCCGGGAGAGAGCCTGCCGGAGCTCGAGAGCCGGGCGATGGGCTGGGCTGACCTGATGTCCGAGGTCGGTGCGGAGCTGTTGTCGGCGATCGCCGTTGCCTTGGGCCAGCACGAGGAGCACTTTGCGGACCTCTTCGAGTCCACGCCGGCCTGGATGGCCAAGCTCGTGCACTATGTCGGCGGGCTGGAGGGTTCCGGCAGCCAGGGCGTCGGACTCCATGCCGACTACGGCTTTGTGACGCTGCTCCTGCAGGACGAGGTGGGCGGACTTGAGGTGCTTCCGCCCGGTACGGACACACCGATTCCGGTCGAACCCATTCCGGGGGCGCTCGTGGTGAACCTCGGCGAGATGTTGGAGGTGGCCACCGGAGGCTACCTTGCAGCAACCATCCACCAGGTGCAGGCGCCGCCGCCCGGAGTGGACCGCTACTCCGTCCCGTTCTTCTGGTCGCCGCGCCTTGACGCGGTGGTCCAGCCCGTTTCGCTTCCGCCCGAGCTGCAGGCTGCAGCCCGCGGGATCTCCGATGACCCGGAAAACCCCATGCTGTCCTCCTACGGCATGAACGTGCTCAAGGGGCGGGTGCGTGCCCACCCCGACGTCGCCGAACTGCACCATCCGGGGCTGGGAAAGGTTCTCTCCAAGCGCTGAGTCGGCAGGAGGCTAGGGCAGCGAGCGGCGCTTGGGAAGCGGGATGCGGTCGAGGTCGTTGGCCGCGATAACCTGCGTGCTGTTGGCATCTGTTCCGACGACGGCGGCGCTTGCCTGATCTTTCAGCACTCCGACATCCGGGTAGCGGGACGAGAAGTGCGTGAGCACCAGCGTGTGTGCGTGTGCGTTCCCAGCCAGCGCGCCTGCCTGCCCCGCGGTGAGGTGCAGGTACTCGGCGGCGAGGCCGGCGTCGTCGTCGCTGAAAGTAGACTCGGCAACCAGAAGGTCCGCGTTCTCGGCGAGTGCCTCGGCTCCCGCACACTCAGCGGTGTCCATGACAAAAGCGAAGGTTTGCCCCGGCCGTGGCACGCTGACGTCCTCAAGCGAAGTGTCGCGGATCCGCCCCTTACGCTGCAGGCGGCCGACGTCCGGACCCGTGATTCCTGCCGCGGCCAGACGTTCCGGCACCAGGCTCCGTGACGCCGGTTCGCTGAGCCGGTAGCCGTAGGCCTCGATCCGGTGCCGCAAGGGCTGCACCTCAAGCCCGTCGGCGATGGCACCGGCGGATCCGTGTGGGCTGAGCCGGAGGTCGATGCCCGGCGTCGCGAGGGACACGAGGGCGCGGACAGCTTCCTCGCCGGAGGCGGGGTAGTGCAGATGCACCGGGTGGGTAACGCCGTCGAGCACCATGCGCGAGAGTACGCCCGGCAGGCCGAAGCAGTGGTCGCCGTGCAGGTGGGTCAGGCAGATGCGGGTGATGTTAGACGTGCTGACACCGGCGTAGGTCATCTGCCGCTGGGTTCCCTCGCCCGGATCGAAGAGCAGCCCCTCGCCGTCCCACCGGAGAAGGTACCCGTTGTGGTTGCGGGTCCGGGTGGGAACCTGGGAGGCGGTGCCGAGGATCACGAGTTCGCGCATGGAGTCGAATCTGTCAGCTCACACTTCGGGCTCGTAGCCGATGAGCCAGTGAAGCCCGTGACGGTCAATGACCTGTCCGTCGGAGGCGCCCCACGGTTTTGGTGCGAGGGGATCGACCACGGTGCCGCCGTCGGCCAGTTTGTCGAACCAGGTATGGAGAACAGCCGGTTCAGCGGTTCCCAGCAAAGAGAGCATCATGCCCTCGAACCGGACGCTTTTGTCGCCGGCTCCTGCATCCGAACCGCCCAAAGCAACAACGCCGTGGAGTTCTCCGTGGGCAATGGCATCAGGAGTGCCCTCGCTCCTGCCGAAGTCCTCATGCGTGTGCAGGGAGAGCTCTCCGCCGAAGACGCCGGCGTAGAAGCTCAGAGCTTCACGCGCTGTACCGGGGAAACTTACATAAATCTGCGGGGCTGTCATGGGCTCAGCCTACTCAAACGGGCGAGGAGCCGTTCGGATACCACCACCACGGGATGCGTTTCGGCTTCGGCTGCATGGGTCGAGTCTGCCAACGCTGACAGGGATGTCTAGCATCCCCACCGGGCCGCGACGAGCGGTAACGTTTGATGCACCACGGCGGCGACAATCGCAGGAGGAAATGATGGACAGCGAAGTAGACGACCACCAGAACCCCGTTCAGGACGGCCTTCAGAACGCGCATAGCCCCATTTCGCGGGATCCGGCGCGGACAGATGATGAGCGGGTGGAGGATCGAGCAGCAGATAAGGCCGAGGATAAAGCCGCGGATGAAGCCGAAGATGAGGCGAAGGGCGCTGCTGAGGGCGTCAACGAGGCACCCGGTCCTGCCGAGGATGAGGACAACAAAGGCGACGACGACCGGAAGCTGACAACGGACACCAGCCCCAGCGACTAGCGCTGTTCGGTGGGTTGATCTTCGGGCACGTCGAACGCGCGCCAGCCGCACTTGCGGAACACCGGGGTCCCCACAAGCAGTACGACGACGGTGAGCGCCACGGTGCCGAGCATGACAACCGCCATGGATCTGGCGTCACCGCCGAGCAGGCCGACGAGCGGGCTCACGATTCCTGCGACCCCGGACTGCAGCGCGCCGATGACTGCCGCAGCCGTGCCAGCCATATGCCCGTAGGAGTTGAGTGCGAGAACCGATGCGTTGGCCGGGATCATGCCCTGGGTGCCAAGGACCAGCCACAGGGCGGCGCACAGCCCGATGACACCGCCGAAGCCGGTGGCTGCCACGGCTACAAGAATCAGAGCGAACACGAGTTGCGCAACGGACGCGGTGCGCAGCAGCTTGGCCGGCGCAACCCTGCGGACCAGCGACGCGTTCAGCTGGGCGGACAACACCAGGGCAACGCCGTTAAGCGCGAACACCAGTGCAAAATGGCCCTGGCTGAGGCCGTACTGGTCCTGGAACACAAACGGGGAACCCACCACGTAGCTCATGATCACGCCCAGCCCCAGCCCGGGGATCACGGCGAGGGACATAAAGCGGACGTTCCGCAGCAGCTGCCAGTAGCCACCGGCCACCCTGGCGGGCCGGGCGGGACGCCGTCGTTCAACCGGAAGCGTTTCGGGCATGAACCGCCAGACGATCACCACGAGGGCTGCGCCGATGAGCGCAAGCGCGTAGAACACCGCACGCCATTCCCAGACGCCGGCGATGGCTTGCCCGATGGTGGGAGCGAAGAGCGGTGCAACGCCGATCACGAGCATGAGGCGGGAGAGGAGCCGCGCCGCATCAGACCCGACAAACCGGTCACGGATGACCGCGATGGCGACGACGGCGGCGGCAGCGTTGAAGAAGCCCTGCAGCACCCGCAGCACAATCAGCGTGCCGATGTCCGGCGCGATCGAGCAGAGCAGCGAGATGACCACGTGCAGCGTGATCCCGACAAGGAGTGGGAGCCGCCGACCGAAGCGGTCGGACAACGGGCCGATCACCAGTTGCCCGACACCGCCGCCCAGCAGCATGCCGGACAGCGTGAACTGCACGGCCGCCTGGCTCGCCTGCAGGTCCTCCGCTACCGCGGGAAGCGAGGGTAGATACATGTCGGTGGTGACCGCGGGCAGGGCGGCCAGCGCGCCCAGCATCAGGATGTACTTGATCCCGGGTACATAGCGGGGAGTTTTGGCCTGGGGCGCAGGCAGTTCAGTCACTCGATCAACTGTAAACCGATTATGAGCCGCGCGGCGGGGGAGTTGAAACGTTACGCGGCCACGGCCGTGCCTCCCCGCTAGGGTTGGAGGGTGAGTTCACGGGGGACTGTTCTGGAGGCCGAGCGCCTCGTTGTCGGCTACGCCGGTGCGCCGGTCTGCGGTGAGATGTCGGTGGCCGTCGGTGCGGGAGAGGTGCTCGGCGTCGTCGGTTTCAATGGGGCGGGGAAGTCGACGGCGGCACGCACGCTTGCCGGCCGGCAGCTCCCGATTTCGGGGGAAGTGAAAGTCCACGGATTGCTGGCAAATCCCGACGCCGTTGCCTTCCGGCGGGAGGTGTCCGCCGTCTTCGACGAGGACCTGTTCTTCCCGTCACTCACGGTCCGCGAACACCTGCTGCTGGTTGCACGCGGGCATTCCCTCCCCGATCCTGAGGAACAGGTGGAGGAGGAGTTGAGCTTCTTCGGCCTGCAGGAGCGGGCGGACGTCGTGCCTGAATCGCTCTCATCGGGCCAGCGCCGGCGCACCCTGCTCGCTGCGGGTTTGATGCGGCCGGCCTCGCTGCTCATCCTCGACGAGCCGGAACAGCGGCTGGACCCGGTGATGCGCGAGGCGCTTGGCCGGCGCGTCCGGTCATTGGCGGACGGCGGGGCAACGGTAGTGCTCGTCACACATGATCCGCAGCTCCTGCTGGACACGGCAACCTCCTGCCTGGTCATCGATGACGAGGTGACCCTCGCAACGCCGGAGGTGGCAGCGGCCATCATCGCGGGCGCCTGATGAGTAAGGCGACGGAGACCGGCACGGCCGGTCGCGCCGGGGAAATCGTCAGGTTCACTCGGCGGTCCGCTCGGCGCTACAACCGGTCCCGGACCTCGTTGCCTGAACTCTTCGTTGACGTCTACGTCAGCGTTCTCGCTCTCGGGTGTGCGGTTGCCCTCGCGGTGTCTTTCGTGCTCGCGCTGCGTGGTGAATTCGCCCAACGCTCAGCCACGGACGGCGGCCTTATCGCCGACCCGGTACTCGTCCTCCCCAGCCAGGCACTGGAGGTTCTGCTGACCTTCGCGGCGCTTGCCGCCGTCGTCGTTCTTGGCAGGAGGCTGGGACCGCTCGCGGTGGGCGGGCCTGAGAGCACGTGGTGGCTTTCGCTGCCGGTGGACCGGCGGCCGATGGTCTGGGGTCCGTTCCTGCGGCGTGCCGTGCTCGCCGGTGCTGGCGCAGCTCTGGCCTACGTCCCGGTCAGCGTCCTGGGTGCTCTGGATCGGACTGTTCTGAGCCATGCCTATGCTGCCGCAACGTTCGGAGCTCTCGTGGTGGCCGTGGTAGGCATTGCCGCATTGCTCCAGGGGAGGCCACAATCCGTTGGGCTGAAGGTGGCGGCGGCAAGCCTTGTGGTTGCCGGCGCGCTGGTCACCGTGCTGGTGCCGTCAGCGTGGTCGTTCGGTGCAGGACTGGTGATTGCCAGCGCACTGTTGGTGCTCGTTTCATCGCGCGCGGGGTTTGTCCCCGGTGGTGAGCTCACCCGTGCGGGGGCCGTGTCGGGGCACGTAGGTTCGTCGCTGTATTTGATGGATTCGAATGAGTTGTTCCGTGCCGTCCGAGCTGAGTCACGTACCGCGTACCGCCGCGGTGCCCGGTTTTTTGCCCTGCCCACGCGGGGTCCGTTCGCAGCACTGCTGCGCGCCGACGTCGTTGCTTTCCTGCGCCTGCACCCTACGCCGACGACGGCGGTGCTCTGGCTGGTTGCGTGTGTTGCGGTGATGCTTGTAGACGGCGGGCTGCCGGTCTTTGTGCAGCTGGGCGCTGTCGTTCTCGCTGGGTGCGCAGCCGCGTCGGGTTTTGGGACGGTAGCGCGGAGAGCGGCACTGGTGCCGGAGCTCGATGGGCTGGTGCCGGTGAACCCGGCACTGGTTCGGGCCAGCCGGGCTGTCATGCCAGCCGCCACCATGGTGCTGTGGATGGCACTGCTCGGCGGGGTGCTGGTGGTCCTCGGAGCGGCTGGACCGATGCTGATCGTGGTGTCGGCACTCGCCGGAATCGGGATGGGTGCGGGTACCGTTCGTGGTGCCAGCCGCCCTGCGACGGACTGGTCAGCGCCACCTGTTGAGACTCCCTTCGGCCCCGTCCCTCGCGCGCAACTGGCAGCCTTGCTGCGGGGTGTGGACGTGACTGTTTTGAGCCTGATGCCGGTGGTCCTCACGCTGTACCTCGGCGTGGTTGCGCTGCCGGTGCTTGTTGTTCAAGCGGTGATCAGTGGCGTGGTGTTCCTGGTGGTTGCGATGACCAACCCGCACGGCTAAGCCTCAGTAGGCTCTTTCGGTCTCTGGGAGACGAGTGGCAGAATTCTGGCATGACTCACCAGTGGCTGAGCGTCTGGTTCATCGCGCGAATGTTCGAAGACATGCGGCACAGGGTGCTTGGATTCTCGAATGCCGTGCTGGTTGACGCAGAATATAGTGCTTACGATGATCAGCCACTTGATGAACCAGGTGAGTGGGGCGATCTCGCCTCATTCCGTGAGGCCGCCGCTCGATCTTGAGCAGTGAAGGGTCAAACTTCGATCGCCTCAACGACGAGTCATCCAAGCGCGACTGCGACGGAGGAATTGATCGATCGCGCTCAGGGCATTCCGCCCGTTCCGACCTGCCCCTGGACGCCGGCTCCCGGAAATTGGTGCGGGTTCTGCGGGCGGTCATCGTCGAACGGCCTGTCACTCGATTCTTCCCTGTAGGTGCGGGCACGGCTGAGGTCTCGTTTGCGTGCTTTCATACCGAGGAAGAACATGGTGATTCCCTCCAGCAGCAGAAAGGCGCCGACAGCTGCAAGGAACCAGTCCAGTCCACCGGCTGTGCCCTCAAGGATGGTGCTAAGCGGGGCCAGGAATAGGAAGAAGCCGGCAAGCAGCGACGTGCCGCCGGTGAGTAGAAGTTTGGTGTAGGTCAAGACGTTCCCCTTGAATGGTCGTATTCCATTCAAACAGCCGCAACGGCGAAGCGGAACCCGGCCGGGCGCTTGAGAGGGTTCGCCGCCGTTGCCGACGGCGAACCGCGCTCCTAATAGCTGAATCGGCGGGGGCTTTCAGATCCGGCGAACGTGTAACCGTTCCAGCCGGTTCCAATTCGATCGGGAGTACTCCATTTACCATCCCATAACCCGTAGTAGTAAAGAATTCCGTCGTGCGTTCGGGCTAGAAGGCCAGGGTGGGTGATTTGGGTGGGGCAGTTACAGATGAGTCCATCCCCCTGATAGCCGGAATACGCCGCGACCTCATTCATTACGCTCCAGCCCGTACCAACTACCGGGCGGGGCTCATTGATGAAGTTTCCGTTGCCATCGGTTCTGTACCGGAGCAATTTCCCTGTTGCAGACTGTTGGGCCAGGATGTCCGCTTTGCCGTCGAAGTCATAGTCAAGGAGTTGATGTTGCAGAGAACGGCTCCATCCCCGACCTTCGATCACTCGTGGAGACAATGCGCCTCCGGAAAGATTGGGGTAGTTGTACAGGATTTCTGTGTCCAGATTCACCGCAATTATCGACGGATATTCATCGGATACTTTCCACTGGCCAACTGAGATGTCGTACGAACCCCAACCTGTTCCGATGGTTGTCCGGATGAATCCGCCCTCTCGCTTGCCGAGGTAGAGGTGGAGGTCTCCGTTTTTACCTACTGCGATGATGTCCTCGATGTAGTCCTGATTCCAGTCCACTGTTTTCAGGTCGCGCATGACATTCCAGCCGGAGCCGATTTGATGGCGGCTCCAGGTAGTCTCTCCGCTGGGGCGGTAGTCCCACAGCTTTCCATCGGTGTCGAACGCTATAAGGTCGCCTGCGCGAATGGACGGGGTAGGGGCGGGTGGCGTCGGCTCAGCCTGCGCTGGAAGAGCGGTGAAAGTGGTGGAGAGGATAAGGGTGGAAAGCAATCCCACCCGAATTTTGGACAGCAATGTCATCGAGAGTTCCCCTGGGATTAGAAGTGAATAGCTCCATTATTAGGGGGTTTAACGGATACGCCGTGCCTTACTCCAGTACCGATTCAGTAACGGCGATAAAGATTCAGTAACTCTAGAAAATAAAACCTCTAAACCGGATTAGTCGCCGCCGCGAATTGCGACATGTAGAGCCGGTAGTAGGCTCCCTGTGCTTCAAGTAGGTCCGAATGGCTGCCCTGCTCCACGATCCGGCCGTCCTCCATCACGAGGATGATGTCAGCGTCGCGGATGGTGGACAGGCGGTGGGCGATGACGAAGCTCGTACGGTCTGTCCGCAGCGCAGCCATGGCATGCTGTACCAGTAGCTCCGTCCGGGTATCAACCGAGCTGGTGGCTTCATCAAGGATCAGCAGCGACGGACTGGCGAGGAATGCCCGCGCGATGGTGATCAGCTGTTTCTCACCCGCACTGACGTTGTTGCCTTCCTCGTCAATGACGGTGTCATAGCCGTCCGGCAGCGCGCGCACGAAGCGGTCCACGAAGGTGGCTTTTGCCGCCTGCATCACCTGTTCCTGGGTGGCATCCAAATTGCCGTAGCGGATGTTCTCGTAGATCGACCCGCCAAAGAGCCAGGCATCCTGCAGCACCATGCCCACCCGGGAGCGCAGCTCCGCGCGGCTGATCCGGGTGATGTCCACGCCGTCCAGGGTGATGCGCCCGGAATTGAGTTCGTAGAAGCGCATCACGAGATTCACCAGAGTGGTCTTGCCGGCGCCGGTCGGACCCACGATCGCCACTGTCTCACCCGGTTTGGCCGCAAAGGAGAGGTCTTCGATCAGCGGACGATCCGGCGTGTAGCTGAAGCTCACGTGCTCGAATTCAACGTGGCCGGTTGTCCGGGCCGGCAACGAGGCGATGGCCGTGTCAGGGCCCTGCTCCTCGGCGTCGAGGAGCTCGAACACCCGTTCGGCCGAAGCAACTCCTGATTGCAGCATGTTCGCCATGCCCGCCATCTGGCTCAGCGGCTGGTTGAACTCCCGCGAGTACTGAATGAACGCCGTCGCCTCGCCGAGGGTCATTGAACCGGACGCGACGCGCAGTCCACCTACCACTGCGATCCCCACGTAGGACAGGTAGGAGATGAACTGCATGACGGGCATGATCATCCCGGAAACAAATTGCGCACCGAAGGACGCCTTGTAAAGATCCTCGTTCTTCTGGTCGAACTGCTCGAGCGATTCCTTCTCCCGGCCGAAAACCCGAACCAGGTCATGACCGCTGAAGGACTCCTCAATGTGCCCGTTCAACTGGCCTGTGTTCTTCCATTGCTCCGCGAAAAGCTTCTGGCTGCGGACGCCAATCAGCCCCGCTCCCAGCGCCGATAACGGCAGCGCAACCAGCGCTATGAGCGCGAGCTGCCACGAGACCACAAACATCATCACAGTGATGCCGATCAGGCTCAGCGCCGACATGATGAGCTGAGCGAAAGCCTGCTGCAGCGCCTGCTGGACATTGTCGACGTCGTTGGTGACGCGGGAAAGCAGGTCCCCGCGCTGCCGGGTGTCGAAGTAGTTCAGCGGGAGCCGGTTCAGCTTGGCCTCCACATCCCGGCGCAGATTGTAGACCACCCGCATGACCACCTTGTTCAGCAGGTATCCCTGCAGCCACATGAAGACCGAAGACACCAGGTACATGCCGAGCACAAGCAGAATGAGCCGGCCGAGCAGGGTGAAGTCGATGCCCGCGCCGGGGGTCAACTCCATGCCGGAGAGCATGTCAGCGAACTGATCCTGGCCTTCTGCCCGCAGCCCTTCAATAACCTGTTGCTGGTTGGCGCCGTCGGGAAGGTTGCTGCTGATAACGCCGCTGAAGATGACATCCATGGCGCTGCCGAGTACCCGCGGTGCAATGACATTGAGTACGACGGCGATGACCACCATCGCGAGCACCACCACGATGGCGGTTTTTTCCGGTGCCAGCAGGCTGAAGAGCCGCTTGGCGGACGGCCAGAAATGTTTGGCCTTCTTTGCCGGGGTGCCGCCGAACATGTCTCCGTCAGCTTCGGACGGCCGGAACTCTTCGTCGAGCACCTGTGCTTCGGCGTCCGCCGCGGCGCCGGGTGTGGGGGCAACAACCGGGTCGATGGTCCGGTCTTCATCGGGACGGTAATCTTTGTCCGTGCTCATGCCACCTCCTCGGCCGTCGTCTGCGATTCAACGATTTCCTGGTACGTAGGCGAGGTCTCGAGCAGCTCCTCATGCGTACCGCGGGCGACGATTTCGCCGTTCTCCATCACGAGGATCTGGTCGGCCTCGGTGATGGTGGTGACGCGTTGGGCCACGATGATTACCGTGGCGTCCCTGGTTTTCGATTTCAGCGCGGCCCTCAGGCGGGAATCGGTGGTGACGTCGAGCGCCGAGAATGAGTCGTCGAAAAGATACACCTTCGGTTCGGCTACCAGTGCCCGCGCGATGCAGAGCCGCTGACGCTGCCCGCCCGAGACGTTGGTGCCACCCTGCGAGACCGGAGCCTGAAGCGCGTGGTCTTTCGCGCGGACGAAATCCGCTGCCTGGGCGACTGTGAGCGCGTCCCAGAGGTCGTCGTCGTGCGCGTTGGGGTTCCCAAACCGCAGGTTATGAGCAATGGTGCCCGAAAAGAGGTAAGGACGTTGCGGCACCAGCGCTACCCGGTCCGTGATGTCCGGGCGGGCCATGTCGGTGACCGGCACGCCGTCCAGCAGAACCTGGCCGCTGCCGACGTCGAAAAGGCGGGGGAGCATGGAAATCAGCGTGCTCTTTCCGGCACCGGTGCTTCCTACAATGGCAGTCGTCTGCCCGGGCCGGGCAGTGAAGCTGATGTTCTTGAGGACGGGCTCCTCGGCACCCGGGTAGGCGAAGGTGACGCCGCGGAATTCGACCACGCCGGCCTTGGAAGCGGGTTGCAGCGGGCGGTCCGTTTCGTGGATGGAAGGCTCGATGTCCAGGACTTCGCCGATGCGTTCGGCACAAACGGACGCACGGGGGATCATCATGGCCATGAACGTGCCCATCATGACTGCCACGAGGATCTGGAGCAGGTACTGCAGGAACGCGGTGAGCGCGCCCACTTCCATTTCTCCCGCGGCTACCCGGATGCCGCCGAACCACAGTACCGCCGCGGTGGCGAGGTGGAGGATCATGCCGATGGCCGGGAACATGAGGACGAAAAGTGAGCCGACGGCAAGCGAGACGTTCGTGAGTTCCCGGTTTGCGCGGCCGAACCGCTGCGCCTCGTACGGCTCACGGACAAACGCGCGGACCACACGGATGCCGGTGATCTGCTCACGCAGCACACCGTTGATGTTGTCGATCTTGACCTGCATGGTGCGGAACAGCGGCATCAGACGCCAGACCAGGAAACCGACGACGACGAACAGCGCCGGCACGGAAACCCACACCAGCCACGAGAGCGCCGGTTCTTCGCGCAGCGCCATGAAGATGCCGCCGATGCACATGATCGGCGCCGCAACCATGAAATTCAGGCCCATCAGGACGAGCATCTGCACCTGCTGCACGTCATTGGTTCCGCGCGTGATGAGGCTGGGGGCCCCGAAGTGGCTGACTTCCTGCGCCGAGTAGCCGGACACTCGATGAAACACGCTCTTGCGGAGGTCGCGGCCCAGGGCCATGGCTGCTTTGGAGCCGAAAAAGACTGCCGCGATTGCTGCGGCCACCTGGACAAGACTCACCCAGAGCATCACCATCCCGATGCTCCAGATGTACTCCGTGTCGCCCTCGGCAACCCCCTCATCGATGATCTGCGCGTTCAGGCTGGGCAGGAAGAGGGCGGCGATGGTCGAGGCCAACTGCAGCACAACGACAACCGTAACCAGTGGTGCGTAGGGCCGCAGGTATGAGCGGACCAGGGTGATCAGCATGAAGCCGGTTCCTCGAATAGTGGGCTGATGTGGCGGGAGGCCCGTTGTGTTGAGGTGGGATCAGCGCGTCGAACCAAAAGAACCGCATTTCAGATTAGTCCTGAGCCTGCGTCCGGGCATCAACCGAAAGGAGGATCCTGCGCTTGCTCAGCGGGTTGGTGTGTGCTCGCTCGGCGGGGTTGGCCTCCCTTCAGCGACGCCGGATCCACGAGTATTCCGGCTTCCTCGCGCATCCACCACAGTCCGGTCGTGCGCTTTTCCTCCCGCGTGGTGAATCGGTAGCGGAAGATGCGCGCTCTCACGTAGCGGGGCGGCTCGCCGTCGAACGGATCGTGTCTCAGAAGCTTGAGGATTTTCGGGTCCGCTTGCAGTAGCTTCACCAGCAGCGGTGTGAACCAGCCGCCGTCGGATCCGAGAGCCAGGAACCACATGAGCCAGTCGAGGCGCAGGTGGTACGGCGCGTACTGGCGCGGCATGCGGCCGGGATCGCCCGGTTTGCCCCGAAACCCATACTCCTCCCAGTGGGAGGAGGCAGCGCCGTCGTGCTCTACATTGTCCGTCGTTCCTTCGATGATCACCTCGTAACGCACCTTGGTGACGCTGCCGAACGCACCGTACGCGTTCACGAGGTGGAAGCGGTTGAAACTGGCGTTCATCAGCTGCCGCTTCGCGAAGAGGTTCCGCAGCGGCTGCCAACTCAGGTAGGCGATGAAGATGGCCATGAGAACGACGACCGCGGCGAACCAGATCGGCGTCGTTTCGTACGTAGGTGCGATGGTGAAGCCCACAGCTTCGTAGAAGGAGTCCGGCACTGCGCCGAAGGTGAGGACGATGGTGATCCAGTTGAGCCAGGCGAAGTTGCCGGAGATCACCAGCCAGCCCTGAGTCACGATGATGATGACGGCCGCGACACCCGCGACCGGCTGCGGCGCGAAGAGGAAGAACGGCACTACCAGTTGGGTGAAATGGTTGCCGGCGACTTCCATGCGGTGCAGCGGCTTGGGAAGGAGGTGGAAGAAGCGGCTGGCAGGATTCGGCATCGGTTGGGTCTCGTGGTGATAGTAGAGAGCGGTGAGGTCTCGCCAGGACCGGTCGCCGCGCATCTTGATCATGCCCGCACCGAACTCGAGCCGAAACACGAGCCAGCGAATCGCCAGCAGGACCAGGAGCGGCGGAGCTACCTCGTTGGAACCGAGAAAGGCCACCAGGAATCCGGCCTCGAGGAGCAAGCTCTCCCAGCCGAAGCCGTAGAACACCTGGCCGATGTTGACGATCGACACGTACAAACCCCAGAGGATCAGGAACGCGACCATCGGAAGCCACGGCGGGCCGGCCTGGGGAATTCCGATCACGATCAGCGCCGCAATTCCAGCGCCGACCCAGCAGACCGTAAGCAACATCCGGTCCGAGTAACGCCATCGGAACAGCGTGGGGCCGGCGCGTTTCCCCGCCCGCTCAATGAAGCGGGGAGCAGGCAGTAGCCCGTTTTCCCCGAGCAAAGCTGGGAACTGGTTGATGGCGGAGATGAACGCGAGGAGGTAGATGGCGGCCACCCCGCGCTGGAGGATCTGCCGCCCCACTTCGTATCCCTCGGTGTCGAGCACGCCGCTCAACCACTCCATGCGTCAACGAAACGCCTGCACGGAGAGGGCGTCAAGGGCCGCAGATTCCTGGACCGCTACCTGCGCGGTTCTCTCAGCGGTACGCTCAGCGATAGCGCTTGCGCCATGCGATAGCATTCAACCGCTATCCGATGGCCGAATTGCTATCGGGAACCAGCTCGACCGTCGATGAAACGGCCGTGGCCGATTTTTGGGGGACTTCATGAAGGCATCACTGGTAACTTCCTGCGCGCTCGCAGCAGCGCTGCTGTTGACCGGCTGCAGCGGCGGCTCCGATGACGAGCCGGAGGCCGGCCGACCGAGCGCGAGCGCCCCGGCTTCGGCTCAAACCTCTGAGAGTGCGGCGCCGGCACCCACCAGTGCAGCGACCACGGCGCCAACCTCCTCGACGCCGGCCGCGACTCCTGTGGATGTCGAGGCTCCAAACAAGGCAGAACTTGAGGCGAGGGTGACTGCTTTGACTGATGCGCTTGGCGATCCGTTTCAGCTCGTCTCTGCAGAGCAGGCCGCTGCGGGTCTTGAAATCGTGCAGTCCGCGATGGAGGGCGCAGACATTCAGCCCCCCGAGTGCAAGGACCACGCGACCGGGAATGCTGCGGCCTCTGCGGACCTGGCAGCTGGAGCGGTCAGCGGTGTCGGAGCTGCTGACTCATCGGGCGGTTACCTGGCTGTCGTCGTGATGGACGGCTCAACGGAGGACGCAGTTCAGCAGGGGTTCAACGTCAGCCGCGAGGCGCTCGAGAGGTGTGCTGAAGTGACCGCGACCATCCAGGGCAACACCATCACCTCCATCACGGAGGAGGTGCCGCTGGACCTGATTGGCGAAGAATCCTTCGCGCTTCGTGTGACCCAGGAGCTGGGCGGGCAGCCGGTCTTCCACAACCTCTCGGTTACAGCGCGCGGTAACGGAGTGATCGCAAACGTACAGGCGATGAGCCAAGGCCAGCTCGACGGCGTCACCCGGGACCAGCTCGCCGACCTTGCGGCTAAGTTGCTTGAGCCGGCGGGTTCCTAGGTGCGGTCAGGTTGTGATAGCCATGTGGGCACCGGATAGGGGTTGCGGCATCCGATAGGTGTTAACCGCTATCGGGTGGCCAAGGTGCTAACGGGGGTGAGCGGTCGTAGCCTCAACTGCCCGCGGAGCGATGGTGATCGAGGTGACTTCCTTCAGTTGAGGGGCGGCATGGTTTCCACCGCTGACGACGCCGGTGTCCCACCGCAGCTTCAACCCCTCCTCCGTCACTTCCAGGCTTGCGAGGTTGTTGTCGAACCAGGGTTTCTTCAACGTTGACCAGTGGAACGGCGGCTGCGGAACAAATCGCGCGAGCACGCCGCCGAGCGGACCCGCCACCCGTGTGGACATTAGCGCTGCGACCCAGCGCAATGCCGGCCGCAGCGGATTCCGGATGGGAGAGCAGACCGCCTGCAGGACGCGGGACTGCATGGGTTGGTCCACCTCCTCGATGTAGGAAAAGTGAACGTCACCGGACAGGAACGTCACTGTTTCCGGAGCCGCGCCGCGCTGGCCTGTGGCTACCTCCGTGGCCATGGTTGCGACGGCGCGGAAGCTCTCGGGAAACGCCGCCCAGTGCTCCAGATCGATCGCCTGGCGGATCCACTCACCGACCGCGGCGAGGCGTTCACCCCAGCGGCCGTCAGCGAGCACGGCGTTCCAATCCTCGATGTGGTGGAGCCCGCGCGGAAGCAGGAACGGAAGCGACGTGGCCACGAGCAGGTGCCGCCGGTTGCCCTGCATCCGCTCATCGAGCCACTGCAGTTCCTTCCGGTCCAGCATGGAGCGCTGACCGGGTTGCAAGACCCGGGCAGCCCGTGAATCCAGGACAATGAGCCGGGTGTCGCCGAAGTCCCGGCAGAAGCTCCAGCGGTAGCGTTCGGGATTACGGTCCGCTTCCTCCACGACCGCCTCGACGATGGGGCTGAGCTCAAGTTCGCCGGGCCCTTGGTGAGACTTGATAGCTTGCCAGATTTCATCGGCCGCGCGTTCTGACGGAGAAAGGTTCCCGAGGTGCTGGTATACCCAGTAGGACGCCAGGCCGGAGACAATGCGGTCCCGCCACCAGGGGATCGTTGCAACCTTCCTCTTCCACAGCAGGGACGAGTTCCAGTCATCCCGGATGTCGTGGTCATCGAAGATCATGGCGCTGGGAAGAGTGGACAGCAGCCAGCGGATTGCAGCGCCGGACCATGCGAGCCGGTAGATCTGCGTGTATTCCTCGTAGTTGCGCAGCTCGGCATCCAGCTTGGTGTCGATGCCTCTGTCATCCCGGATCAACTGAAGCATCTCGTCGCTTGGAATGTCCGCGTACACCTGGTCGCCGAGGAACGCGATGAGGTCCGGGCGCACTGCCTCATCCCGGGCGGCGAGGTTAAGAGCGAAGGCCAGCAGGGAGTCGGCGCCGTGCGTCTTGTGCGCTGCGAGGTCGTTCGCTTCGCTTGTCCTGCACGATCCGTAAGCGAGGCAGAAGGGTCGCTCCGGGTCAAGAGTCCGGATAGTGGGCGTAGGGAATGGCGACCCTTCTTCCGGCCAAACCTGCTGCCCGTCAATGGTCACTGTGTACGGCGAGCTGGATCTCGGCTCAAGCCCCTCAACCTCAACCAGCGCGTAGTGATGCCCGTGCACAGAAAAAGTGCCGGCTTCCCATTCACGGCCGGAAGCGGTGACCCGAACCCGTGCTTTCCCGCGCGTTTCCACCCACACACTTGCGGTCGTGTCGTCGACATACCGAAGCATGGGTCCAAGTACCAGCGCGCTGTCCATACTTCAGTTCTACCCGTGCATTGCGTGCCGGCGCCATCACTGGACTGGAAGACCTAGGTCGCCGAAAACCTTTGACGATTCTGTGGACCCGCCCTCAGCCGACGTAGTCCTCCCAGAGGCGATCGACGTCGTCGTTCTCGGTGGCCGCACCGCGCAGCAATAGCTTTCCCGTCGATTCGAGATGGCGGCGCATTGCGAGGGACGCGGCGTCCGCGTCGCCGTTTTCGACGGCGGTGAGGATTGGCAGGTGCTCGGCGTAGACATCTTCGAGGGAGCGGGACGTGCGGATGGTGGACATGCCGATGAGCCGCGTCGCGTCCCGCAGGTTCTCGATGATGCGGATGGTGTGGCTGTTGCTCGCGAGGTTGAGCAGGAGTCCGTGGAGGCGCTGGTCGTGGAGGAGGAAGGCACCTTCATCCCCGTCGCGGACCGCCTGCTGCATGGCTTCGCGCTCCTTCTCGAGAGCGGCGCGGTCCCTCGCGCCGGCGCGCCGGGCGGCCTGGGCAGCTGCAGGGACCTCAAGCGCCACCCGCACCGCCATGATTTCCGCCAGTTCGCGGGCTCCCGGGAGTACAACCCGGAAGCCGCGGTTCTTCTCGATCGCCACCATGCCGGTCTCGGCCAGCCGCAGCAGCGCCTCACGAACGGGGCTGCGGGACACGCCCAGCCTGTCCGCCAACTGGTACACCGAGTACAGCTCGCCGGGCACGAATGTGCCGTTTCGTATCCCGTCCCGCACCGCTTCGATGGTGCGCTCGGTGAGCGACGGTGGTCGCGGCGTCTGGGCAGGAGGCATAAGCCAAGCGTAGCCGCGCAAAGGACCGGGATGAGGTAGTAACATGTTACCCATGGCGACGACGCTCACAGCTCCCCGGTCCCTTGTCTCCGAACTGCATTCCCGTGGCGTTGGGGACGCGCGGGCCGACGCAACCTCGCGTGTCGTCTACTCGAGCGATGCCTCGCTCTACCGGATCCAACCTGCCGCCGTCGTCTTCCCGCGCCACCTCGACGAGGTGCTCACCACGCTCGAGGTCTGCCGGGAACGTGGCATCCCATTCACGTCGCGCGGCGCCGGGACCTCTTTGGCGGGCAACGCGATCGGCCGCGGGGTGGTGATCGATTTCAGTCGCCATCTCAACCGTGTTCTGGAGTTCGACGCCGAAAGCCGGACCGCCGTCGTCGAACCCGGCGCTGTCCACGCCACCCTGCAAAAGGTGGCACTTTCCAGTGGACTGCGCTTCGGGCCCGATCCGTCGACGCACACGCGCTGCACCGTGGGCGGCATGATCGGCAATAACGCGTGCGGATCGCGCGCCCTCGCCTACGGCCGGACGGCCGACAACGTGACGCACCTCGACGTGATGACCGGCTCCGGTGCGCGGCTGAGACTGGGACCGGGGGAGACGCCGTCGTCTGCTGAAACAGACGCACTGCGCTCTCTAGTGAGCGCTAATCTCGGGACAATCCGCACTGAACTGGGCAGGTTTGGCCGGCAGGTGTCCGGGTACTCACTCGAGCACCTGCTGCCGGAGCGTGGGTTCGACCTGCGGCGGATGCTGGTGGGTAGCGAGGGGACGCTCGCCGTCGTGCTGGAAGCCGGCGTTCGGCTGGTGACGGATGCACCGCATAAAACCATGGTGGTACTCGGATTCGAGAACATCGGCGAGGCCGGTGACGCCGTGACCTCGGTCCTGCCATTCAAACCCACGGCGTGCGAGGGGCTGGATTCCCGCATCGTCGAGGTTGTGCGCTCGACCTGGCGGGATCCGGTATTCGAAGCCGTAGGTATTCTCTCGCCGTCCTGCTATTTGGAGACCGCGTCGGCGACGAGTTGTTCGAACTCTTCGAGGGTNGGCGTCACCCAGGCCACCGTCCGGATGACGTGGGAGGAAGACTCGATTGTTTGGGACGTCTTCCAGGGCGCCGACACGACCGGACCGGTGATCGCTCACACCTGGCGGGATCCGGTATTCGAAGCCGTAGGTATTCTCTCGCCGTCCTGCTATTTGGAGACCGCGTCGGCGACGAGTTGTTCGAACTCTTCGAGGGTGGCCGGTTCGATTAGTTCCCCGTCGAGGAAGAAGGTTGGGGTGCCACTGACACCGAGACCGATGCCGTCGTTTTTGTCTTTTTCGATGCGATCGGCTGTGGCTGGATCTGCGATGGCCGCGTCATAGGCCACCATGTCTAGCCCCAACTCTTCTGCATAGCCGCGGAAGGTGTCGGCTTGGGATTCCTCGTTGTGTGACCAGTCGGTCTGGGTGTCAAACATCCGGTGGTACATGCTCTCGAATTCGCCCTGCTGTGCTGCGGCTTCCACCGCGAGGGCGGCCGTCACGGAGTTCGGATGTCCCGGGAGGGGGAAGTAACGGGTCACGATGGTCAGTTCGTTCCCGTATTTCACGCTCAGGTCCTCGATGAAAGGCTTGGCGGCCAGGCATGATTCGCATTCGAAATCGAGGAATTCGACTAGGACGGCCTTCTCATTGGTTGCGGTGGACAGACGGTGGCTGTCCGGGCGTACTATCTGCGCCGTGCCTGCCAGTGCAGTCTGGTTCGCGGTGCTTCTGATGTTCGCTGTCACCACGATGGCGATGACGGCCAGTACTGCGGCCAGTAGCAGTCCGATCGCGATCTTGTTGGGTGTGCTCAGCGCGGGGCGGGATGCCATGGGATGGATGTTCCTTTTTTGGCGGTACACGTCGTGCAGGGGTGATCAATCTGGATAGGACATGGACGGAGCCCCAGGATCCAGAAGGAGGTCAGTCGTCATCGTCATCGTCGTCTTCGACGAGTTCGCCTTCCCACGCTTCCTTGCCCTCCCAGATAGCGAAGGCGGCGATGATGAAGCCGGCCACTGGGTCAAGCCAGGTGGCGCCGGTGAGCATGTAGAGGCCCACGCCGAGCAGAGTGGAGATGCTCAGCAGGACGCAGATCTTCGTTTCTGCGGCGTCCGCGAGGATTAGGTTGTCCCCGAGTGCAGTGCCGACTCGCTTTTTCATGACTGCCAGGACAGGCATGATCAACAGGGACAGCACCAGGATGACGATGCTGATCGGGGAGTTCTCCGGTGTTTCGGCTTCGATGAGGCTGCGGATGCCCTCGAACGTCACGTAGGCGGCGAGGATGAAGAATGTCACCGCGACGAGTTTGAGGGCGATCCGTTCCTTGCGTTCATCCGCGTGGCCGTGGCGAAGGCGTGCCGCTAAGCGGATTCCGACGAGAATGGCGGCGATGGATTCGATGCCTGAATCGATGCCGAAACCGACGACGGACACCAGCCCGGCCATCAACCCTACGGTGATCGCGGCCGCGCCTTCCAAGACGTTATAGGCCACGGTGAACTGAGCCAGGCGCAGGCCTTTGCGGGTCAGCTGTTCGATCTTCTGCTCCGAGAGTGTTTCGGTGCTCATCGGGCCTCCTCGGGGTTTCCGTAGTTCGGGCAAAGCGCCACCTTGTTGCCAGTGGCCGTTAGCAGCGCCTCGGCCGCGACCAACGTGTCCATCAGTTCGGGCCGACTCAGCGAGTAATACGTCTGCCGTCCCTCGTTGCGTCCCTCGACCAGGCCGCAGTCACGTAGGCAAGCCATGTGCGCTGACACAGTCGATTGGGCGAGACCCAGATCCCCGACGAGGTCCCGTACCCGTTGCTCGCCCAGCATGAGCCGCCGGATAATCGCCAGCCGCGTTTGGTCCGCCAAGGAATGGAACAGGGCTACGGCAGGACGAACGTCCTCGCCGGTCTCTATGATCGTCACTAGGCGATCATATCGCTGTTGACCGATTATTTGGATTCGTGTTTCATCCAAGCTCGCCCGCGTATGGATTGCGGATCCTCTGGTCGTGAGTTCGGCGTTCGCGCTGTCGTAGCGCTGAGATGTAGCCCTGCCAGTCTCGGCCGGCGCGCCTGGTCCATTTCACGGAGGCAGCGATACTGATTCCGAACAGGTCGCTGATGACCGGTGCGGGAAGGTCAGCAGCCAGGGAGATTAGGGCTGTATTGCGGGCAGGACGCACCCGCAGTTGGTGTTTTCTCATTCTGGTGGCCAGACCCGTGTACGTGATGTGGCCGGAGGAGCCCCTTCCTGGGAAAAGCCACGATGGTCCTTCGGGGTTTGCGGTGATAAGCGATCTGCCTCGCGTGGCGGGGGTGGCCGGTAGCCGGTCAAGAATGAGCCCGAGCGCCGGAGGTACGAGGATGAACGGACCGCCGACGTGAACCGAAAAGCCCTCTATGGTTTTTCCTGGCCTGGTTTTGTCCCCGTGGAGGTGGTCGGTGGTGAGCCGCATGACTTGCGCCAATTGCAGACCATAAAGCAGCACGAGCGCACCAGCTGCGCGCACATCATCGGGGATCGAGTCGTCGGTGAGGCAGCGTGATAACTCAGCCCAGCGCTGCTGCTCGGTCATCCCTGCAGCGGGTTCACGGTCGGGTGATCCGGTCGTTGTCAGCCGCGGTGCCAGATGGTGGCGTGAGGCCCAGCGCAGGAAATCGGAAACCGCTCGGGCGTCCTTCTTTGGGTCAGCGAGCCAAGTGTCAACGGTTCGCTGGTCTAATGCGTCAAGGGGAATGCCGTTGTCTGCCAGCCAGGACAGGAAGCCAATGACCTGATCCAAGCGATTCCAGATAGCGCGGAAGGAGTTGTAGGTGAATTTGCCTGTCCGTTCGAATCGTTGCCGTGATCGCCGCAGTAGCCACCAGGAGCCGTAGGTGTGAACGAGTTGGTGCATCTCGGTTGGAAGGGGAGCAACCTTTTTCGCCAGTAAGGCATCCAGGCGTGCGATGGGTTCATGTCGTTCCGGTAGGGCGCCCAAGTCGACGAGGCTTCGCCGCAAAGACCAGACCTCCCTCTCATCGAAAGTGTCGAGGGCTGCATGATCAACGGCGATGTTCTGGCCGAGCAGCTCCTTCACAACCCGCGCGCCTCCTCGAGGATTGGAAAGCCATTTGATCACCGACCGGGGTCGCCGACTAGTGCTGAGCGCTTCTATGAGAATCGCTGCCGGATCTGCGGGACTTGTGTTGCTCGCGGACGCGAACGCTGCCTGCAGTTGCTCTCGGGCGGCGCAACGCACGCATAGACCGCCCTTGTAAGGTTCTTCACTTCCGCCGCATCGCTGACACAAGTAGACGAACTTGCTGCCCACGCAGCCACCACAAACGGTCGGCGTAATCAGACCGGTAATCGGATCCAGATGCGCACCAGCCACGAGGACGCGTAATTCAGAGCAGCTCGAGCACTGACCCGGCCGCGAGCGGGCCTTCTGGTAGCAGGAGAAGCAGATCGCGCCGATCGGCCACTCGGCGGCCCGCCGAGCGGTCTGCCCGCACGTTACGCATAGGGCAATCACGGCTGGCTCCTATACGAGATCATTCCAAGTTCGGGCGTCGAATGGTCGTACGCCGAACCGGCGGGCTGCTTGCCGATCCGCCACCTGCTGCCGACCGCTTCGCTACCTGGGCATCGACCTTCACAACGGTGATGAGATCATTCGGGGTGCAACTCAGAATGTCGCATAAGGCTGCCAAGATGTCGGTGCTCAAGCGTTGTGGCGCTGAGGTGACAAGTCGGTAGACCTGTTCTCGCGAAAGGTGAATGCCGCGTTCTGCCAGAAGGGGCACCAGATCGGTGGTGGCGAACAATCCGCGTTCGGCCATGCGCAAGCGAAGGTTCCATTCAACGCCCATCTTTCTATTCACGGCGACTCATCCCCTTTTTCGGTCCGCCAAAGGTCAGGTTGGTGCGCCGAGATGGCGCGGCGAAGCAAGGTGTTGCGGTAGGCATCAGAGACTCCGGTGTAGATAGCGGTGGTGGCGGCATAAGCATGACCGACCTGCTCCTGCACGAAGCGCTCCGGATAATCGAACTCGACCAGATGGGTCACATAGGAGTGTCGCAGACAGTGCAGGTCGAGTGTCGGATCAAGTCCTGCCGCATCTCTGGCGGCAACGAAGGCTGCGTTGATTCCCCGCCAATCGAGGCGGCCGCGTCGTTCCGTAATCCATAGCGCAGGATGCTTGCCGGGATCGAAGCGGGGCCTTACTTCATCCAACCATTGACGAAGAACAGGCACCACCCAATCCATCTCCGGCACGAGCATTGCAGTGCGTCGGCGGGGCGGGCCACCTCGAGCCGATTTACCCCATCGCACCATCAGCGCGCCGAACTGGTCGAAGGCGGGGACCTTCGGGTTATGTCGCAGATCAGCAAGATCAAGTCCCCATGCCTCACGCCGGCGGAGCCCGAAGGCGTAGACCGTCTTTAGGATCACAGCATCGCGGTGAGCGGAAAGCACCCCCTTGCGTTTCTGAGCGCGCGCTCTATCGACCCTGTCATCGGCAGCGTCGAAGAGTTGCTGCACCTCGTCGTATGTCAACGGTCGGCGCCCAGGGCGGCCCTCATACTCGCTAGCGTGAACGACCGTGTTCCACTCATCGAGCACCTGCTTCGGGGCCTCCCCGAAGCGCTCGATGCAGACCTGCGACCACCCATAACGACTATCGGTGACGTACTCAAGGAACATACGCAGATCGCCGAGGTAGGAGCGGGCGGTGGACACGGCAATGGGCGCTGACCCATTGGACAGAGAAACGATGAACGCTTCGATCTCAGCTGCTGTCCATTGCCACGGGTACTGATTGGCGAAATCAACCATACGCCGAACAATGCTCATGCGCCGCCGAATGCTATCCGGTTTGAGGAACCGCGCGCGCTGCTGGAGAGCCCATCCATCCAACATTCCATCCAGCACCGCGACTTCAGGGTCAAGGAGGCCCAACTCCTTTACCAGCGCCAAGGGCGCCACTGCTCCGGCGTTCGAATCAAACGTGCTCACGATGTTGCATTAAATACAACATTGCGTCACTCGCGCAACCCGCCTTGCCATTGCTGCCTACAGCGATCTACCGTCATCGATAGTTCCGCAAGTTTCAGCGCTTATCAAAGGGTGACGAAACCTCATCTGGATGCAACTCGGGACGGACNCCCGCCTTGCCATTGCTGCCTACAGCGATCTACCGTCATCGATAGTTCCGCAAGTTTCAGCGCTTATCAAAGGGTGACGAAACCTCATCTGGATGCAACTCGGGACGGACCGGAAGGGACCGCAGGCCGTGCCTGAACTGCCCGGCGGAGCGGCGTGGCTGTTCGTCGAGATTTCTGGTGATGACGCAGCCGAGGTTGCAGACCGGGCTGCTGCGGTGAGCCTGGTTGCCACTGCCCGCCACTCCCGCATCATCACCAGTCCTGCACAGGCGGCCGCGCTGTGGCGGATCCGGGAGGACGGCGGCGGGCTGGCCGGACGTTCGCCCGCGGGAGCGCCCGCGCATGCCGGGTGGGAGGACGCGGCCGTTCCGCCGGAGCGCCTCGGCGATTACCTGCGCGAGTTCGACGAACTCCTGCTCAACCATCACCTCAAAGGATTCCCGTTCGGCCACTTCGGCGACGGCTGCGTCCACGTGAGGCTGGACTTCCCCTTCCAGCACGACGACGGCGCCGCAGTCTTCCGCGCTTTCCTCACCGATGCGGCGCGTTTGGTCGCATCGTACGGCGGATCTCTGTCCGGCGAACACGGCGATGGGCGGGCGCGCAGCGAGCTCCTCCCCTTCATGTACACGCCCGCGGCCCTGTCCTTGTTCGGCAAGGTGAAGGGCATTCTCGACCCGGACAACATCCTCAACCCGGGAGTGCTCGTTGATCCTGAGCCGCTGGACGCGAACGTCCGCGTGGCTGAGGCCGGCCCGCTGCGTACCGGACTGGCGTTCGGTTACGAACATGACGACGGCGACTTCAGCCAGGCGGTCCACCGCTGCACCGGCGTGGGCCAGTGCCGCGCCGCGCACAGGGATAACCAGACGGTGATGTGTCCGTCCTACATCGCGACGCTGGAGGAGAAGGACTCCACTCGGGGCCGCGCCCGGGCGTTGCAGGAGATGATCAACGGCAGCGTTGTTGGCGGTGCGGCTGTCGGTCACAACCACGGCAAGCCGAACTGGCGGGCGCCGGAGGTTCATGAGGCACTCGATCTGTGCCTGTCGTGCAAGGGGTGCGCCTCGGATTGTCCTACGGGTATCGACATGGCGTCCTATAAGGCGGAAGTGCTGCACCAGAGTTACAAGGGTCGGATCCGACCGGCGTCGCACTATTCGCTCGGCTGGTTGCCGCGGTGGGCAATGCTGGCCTCGGTTGCACCGCGCGTTGTGAATGCGCTGGTGAGCCTGCCGGGTCTGGGGAAGCTTGGGTTGCGGCTTGCGGGAGTGGACCAGCGCCGAAGGATCCCCGCCTTCGCGCCGCAGACGTTCCACAAGTGGTTCGGGTCGCGGCGGGTTTCGGTGGCCCTTTCGGCCTCCGGACCCGACGGTCGCCCGCAGGTCCTTCTCTGGGCTGACTCCTTCACGAACAACTTCTCCCCCGAAGTGGGTAAGGCAGCGGTCCGGGTGCTCGAGGACGCGGGATATGAGGTCCTGATCCCTGAAAAGCCGGTGTGTTGCGGACTGACCTGGATCTCGACCGGTCAACTCGACAGCGCCCGGAAGATCCTGCGCTCGTCGGTGGAGACGTTGAAGGAGTATGCGGAGCAGGGGATACCGATCGTGGGCCTTGAACCTTCGTGTACCGGGGTGCTGCGGTCCGACTCGATCGAACTGTTGGGCAGGGCTGTTGCGGGGCAAGTCGCGAGTGCAACGCACACGCTCGCGGAACTGCTGGCCAAGACGCCGGACTACGAGGCGCCGTCGCTGGAGGGAATCACAGTCGTCGCGCAGCCGCACTGCCATCACCACGCCGTCATGGGCTGGAGCCCCGATGCCGCACTACTGGAAGGTGCGGGCGCCTCCCTTCAAAAACTTGGCGGTTGCTGCGGCCTCGCCGGGAACTTCGGCGTGGAACGCGGCCACTACGAGGTGTCCGTTGCGGTAGCTGAGCAGCAGTTACTGCCGGCGGTTCGCGCGGCGGCGGCTGACGCCGTCGTCCTCGCTGACGGGTACTCCTGCCGCACTCAACTGGAGGACCTCAGCGAGCGGAAGGGTATCCACCTGGCGCAGCTGTTGGCGGAAAAACTGCCGGCGAAGTAGCCAGCGAAGTAGGAGCCCACTGTAACGGTTCGATAACTTAATCAGCTTGTTTACCTGTGACGTGCGTCTCTCCGGTAGAACTGGGAGGGCCTTAGTTGCCGTACGCAACTCGGTCATCGCCGTCGGCCCAGAAGCCGATGTATCACTCGCATAGGGGACAACATGCACGTACGCAAGCAGTTACTCGCAGCAGGATCCACCGCCACGCTCGTTGCCGGTGGTCTTTTTTTTAGCGCCGCGCCGGCCTCCGCCGTTCACGACTCGCCGGAATGTATTTCCGCGCAAAACCAGTTCACTGCAGCCCTTCACAACGCCGAGCTCAATGCCGAGCTCGAAGTTGAGCTGGCCGTCGCTCTCCAGAACCTGGTGGATGCTCAGGAAACCCTGGATCTGCTTGACGTCGAGGGGACCCCGACGCTTGCGGAGCTTGAAGTTCTTATCGGTGACGCTCTAATCGCCCTGGAGACCGAGCAACTTCCAAACATCAACGCCATCATCAATGCAGAGGCCGCCGCCAACAGTGCGGTGGGGCAGGCTCAGCTACTGCTCGACGCCGTACTGGCTGGCGGTGAATTGGACGCGGCTGCCTTGGCAGTACTGGGCATCAACCTGAACGAGTTCCTGCTCCCTCAGGTACTTGATGTCGAAGGCTTGACTTTAGCCGTGAACGCCGCCGTGACCGCGGGGGACCTCACGCAGGATGAAGCTGACATCCTCATCGCCGACATCAGCGATGGTGTGTTGGAAGATGCGACAGTTGAGGCGCTGGCGGACATCGAGCTCGATCCAGCTGATTTCCAGCTTGAGGCCGAGGTCGATCTGGTCGAGCTGGAAGCGGCCCTTCGTGCACTGATCGCTGACTTGCAGCTTGACATCGCGGCAGCCGCCGAAGCGCGCCTTCTGCTCGATCTGTTGGTCAGCGGCGACATCACGGCAATCCTTGACGCTGAAGCGCGATTCGAAGCTCTGCTGGGTGTCGATCTCGATTTCTCTGCGCTGATCGACCTCGAGACGGAGCTCTTTGCTGCTCTGGCCATCCTCGAAGCGCAGGCAAACCTTGATGCAGCCATCGCTGTGGTCAACGGTCTTGCTGTGCAACTTGATGCGCTGGACGTTGACCTGCTCGAGCTCGAAGCACTCTTCGCAGCAGCAATCGAAGCGTGCACCGGAGCTGCCGTAGGTGGCGTTGTCGGCGGCGGCGACAAAGATGACGATGACCACGATTACGGCAACGGAGCAGGCGGGACAGGCGGGGCCGTGACAACAGGCGGCGGCACGGGTGGTACCGGCGGCACCGGCGGAACCAACCGCGGAATGAACGTGCAGACGGCCGTACCGACCGCCAGCACCGACCCAGCAGGAATCGGCGCGCTTGCGGCCGGTATCGGCTTCCTGGTTGTGGCCGGCACAATGGCTGCGCGTCGGGTCCACAACAGCTAAGACAGCAGAGAATGCGCAGGGGCGCCGTCCCGTTCGGGCGGCGCCCCTGCGCATTCGGCACCAGTTCGGAAAGACCGCTCCACCATGAGTAATGCACATCGCGCGCCCACCGGGCCGGACGAGAAAGACCGCAGGATTCCGCGGCTGGCGATTGGCGCCGTCGTTGTGGTGCTGTTCCTCGCCCTGCTGGTTTTCGGGATTCAGCTGTTCGCCGGGTCCGGAGGAGCAACTCCGACAACCACTGCTCCGACAACCGCTGCTCCGGCTTCCGCCCCGGCCACATCTTCGCAATCACCGTCACCCGAGGCCTCAACACCCGCGCCGGAAGTGACTCTCCCTCCCGCGTCCGCGCCGCAAAAGCTCAGCATCGAATCGGCGGATATCTCCGTTCCCGTCCTTCCGTTGACTCCAACAGATGCTGACCTGGCAGCGCAGTCGCTGGTTCCGCCGGAAACCCTCGACGGCTACTGGCTCACGAACTACGGCGCACCGGGAGAAGGGTCCGAAAACACGGTCTACATCACGGGACACAGCTGGGAGGACCGTGACAGTCCCTTCAATCGGCTCAGCTCAGAGGTTGAGGTTGGGGATTCCGTTGTACTCACCACTGCCGAGGGCAAGATCAACTACGTCGTTGACTCCGTCACCACCCACAACAAGGACACACTGAAGGTCAGCGACATCTGGAACATCGTCCCGAACCGGCTTGTGCTGATCAGCTGTTACACCGAGGACCTCTGGGGAAAGAACGTGATCGTCACCGCCGTACCGGAGGTGTAAAGGCCGCTGCACGTTTGGCCCGTGGAAAAGGGGGTACGGGGAAGCTATGACCATCAACCTCGTGCTGACGCTCTTTGCCGGTGCGGTGCTCGTACTCTCCGCCTTCTCCACCCTGGCGCAGCGGGTAAGCCTGCCTGGCCCGGTTCTCGCGCTGCTGTTCGGCGCGCTGATCGGGCCGTATGCCTTCGGAGTCCTCAGCATTGAGGACTTCGGTGTTCCCCAAGGCACGCTGCTTGAAGAGGCGTCGCGAATTACCCTCGCGATCGGGCTGACCGGCGTAGCACTCCGCTTGCCGCACGGGTACTGGCGGAAGAACCTGCGCTGGATCGCGGTCATCATTCTGCTCGGCATGATCGCCATGCTCGTAGTGGCCACCGGTGTGCTTTGGGCGTTGTTGGGGGTCCCGTTTCTCCTGGCCCTCCTGCTGGGTGCGATCATCACGCCGACAGACCCCGTGGTTACTACACCGATTGTCACCGGATCCCTCGCGGAAGAGCGCATCCCCGAACGCGTCCGCCACAACCTTTCTGCGGAGAGCGGGCTCAATGACGGGCTTGGCTATCTGTTCGTCATGCTCCCTGTCCTGCTGCTGACCAAACCGGGACAAGCTTGGCACGAGATGCTTGTGAAGGTGCTGCTGTGGGAGGTACTGGGAGCGATGCTCTTCGGGGTTATTGCGGGTTTCGTCCTTGCCAAGCTTTTCGTCTGGTCAAAGAACGTGGGGCTCATGGAGGAAAGCTCCTACCTGGGCTTCTTCGTGCCTTTCGGCCTC
Source organism: Arthrobacter sp. Soil782 (assembly GCF_001428435.1). Taxonomy (GTDB): domain Bacteria; phylum Actinomycetota; class Actinomycetes; order Actinomycetales; family Micrococcaceae; genus Arthrobacter_D; species Arthrobacter_D parietis. The sequence goes on along the minus strand of NZ_LMSO01000001.1, from coordinate 647,443 downwards.
CTCATCCTCGGCGCAGGGAAACTGCTCGGCACGGACGCCATTCTCGCCGTCTTTGTTGGCGCCGCGGTATTCGGACAGGTGATCCCCGAGCGGGACGAGGAGCAGGAGGACAAGATTGACGACGCCGTTGCCCGCTTCTTTCTCCTGCCCGTCTTCATCCTGCTGGGGCTCGCCTTGCCCATCGGTGAGTGGGCCGCTCTCGGCTGGATTCCGCCCGTTGCGCTCGCCGCTGCGGTGCTGCTGCGGCGGATCATCACCCTGTGGGCCCTGCGTCCCCTGATCACATCGCTGCACGACGTCCCTGATACAACGTTCCTGAGCTGGTTTGGACCGGTGGGAATCTCGGCGCTGTTCTATGCGACCCTCGCCGAGCGGCACACCGGCAATCACGAGATCTTCATCTACGCCACCCTCGCCATCACATTGTCTGTCCTCATCCACGGACTCTCGACCGCGCCGCTCAGTGCCTGGCTCAAGCGAAGGGAGCCCGAGCGGAAACAGGAACACGAAACGGGGTAACCGGCACTCAGATCAGGCTGAGCGCACAGCTGGTTCAAGCCCGGCGCAATTCAATATCCATCGCGTCCCGGCTGACTCTGGCGAGCGCCGCGTTTACGGCCCCGGTCAGCACAATGTCCCCAGCGAGCGAGGACGCCACCACCCGCGGCGGGAAGTGCGACGTCGTTGCCACCTTTGCCTCGATCTGCTCAGCGAGGCGGGCGATGGACGGCGCCACCGCACCGCCGATGACCACGGTGTCCGGGTTGAGCAATGACGCGAGAGTTGAGATGACGCGGGACAGCCGCTCCGCCAGGCGCTCCACGATTTCAATTGCGACGGCGTCACCGGCTTCCGCTGCCGCGAACACGGCCTCCGCCGACGGGCCATTCTTCCTCGAAGGCCCGCCCGACAGGATCGTGGTCCGGCCTGCAACCAGAGCCTCTGTCGCCCAGGCACGGGCCAGGGGAGCGATGGCTGCCGGGCTGCCAACGCCCTCCACGAGGTCGAGATAGTGCATTTCCCCACCGCCGCCGAGCGATCCGTGCAGGAGATGTCCGTCTTCGATGACCCCGGCACCGAACCGTTCGCCGGCGAGGAGCACCAGGAAGCTGCCATCCGGGTCCACGGTGCCGTTGTAGCGTTCGGCGAGCGCCGCGAGGTTGGCGTCATTCTCAATGAAAGACGTCCACTGTGGGCGCCCGGCAAGCACCGCTTCCTGATCTACTGCCATCCGCTCCCAGAACGGGTTGCCCGTCGGGATGGTGCCATGGCGGCCGACCGGGGCCGGGATGCCGAAACAGACGGTCAGGACGCGGGAAGGGGCGATGCCGCCGTCGCCGAGCGCTGATTCTATGGCGAGCTGTAGAGCTGCGGTGCGGGGAGCGGGATCCGCGTTGTCGATGTCCGCTGTGAAGGCCGCTCCACCGCGGCCAACTACCTCCCCGCGCAGATTGGCGACGACGCTGCGGATATGGCTGTAGCCGGCGTCGATTCCGAGGACGTATCCGGCGTTGTCGTCAAGGGCGAAGTGCCGGGCCGGTCGGCCTTTGCCGGTGGCGGCGAGCGCGGGCTGCTCGCGGATCCAGCCGTCGCGGAGCAGGTCATCGCAGACCCCGAGGACAGTGGCGCGCGTGAGCGAGGTGGCACCGATGAGTTCATTTGCGGTGACAGAGTCCCCGGAGGGGGCCCGCCGGATCGCGTCGAGGATCAGCCTCGCATTGGACCGGCGCAGCATGGTGGTCGACGACGCGCCTGTGGCAAGCGATCCTCCCCTGTGGTTTACGTTCACTCATCCAGTAAACACTCTTGCGGGCGCGCTACTTCTTCTGGCGGCGGCTCCCGCCGTGCCAGTCTTCCTCGACGCCGGCATCTGCATCGGTGATCCCGAAACTGCGCAGCTGTGGACGTTCGCGGAGGCTTCGCTTCAGTTCGGCGAAGCCGGGGAAGCTGGCCAGAGCCACCACGTGGTCCCATAGTTGCGCCGCCTCACCGCGGGAGGGGAGCCTACTGATCACCGGTCCGAAGAACGCCACGCCCTCCGGCGGCTCGAAGTGGATGATGGGAGTGCCGACGTCCTTGCCCGTATGGGAAAGCGCCTCGTCCGTCTCTGCCTGAATTATCGAGTCGAGTGAGCGGTCGTCGAGCGCGTCCGCCAACGACGACGGCAGGCCGGCCTCCGCGAGGATCGGCTCGAGAAATTCACGGGTTCCGTGATATCCGGTGGCGCCGGATTGCGACGGGTCGTCCCGTTCTGTATCGAAGATGTGGGCGCCGAGGCGGGCATAAAGGGTAGCGACGGCGTCTGGCCCGTGATCCTTCCGGACCTGCGCGGCGACGCGGAGCAGGCGCAGGCCGGCAGTGTGCCCGGCCTCATAGCCTTCGGGGAAGTGTGAATCGTAATCGACCGACGCGTTGAGTAGGCGCAGGGAGATGAAGCGCCACTCAACGGAGTAGTTCCGTTCCTCCATGACGAGACGAACCCACTTGCTGGTCATCCAGGCGAAGGGGCAGACGGGGTCGAAGTAGAAGTGGATATCGGCATTGCTCTTGGTCTCGTCGCTCATTTCGCCACTATAGGGGCGGCGGCTAAGCGAGTACCACTGTGCCGTCGTCGCTGATGCGCCAGCCGGGGTTGTGTGCGATCTCCCAGATGACGCCGTTCGGATCCTGGACGTGCGCGTGGAAGATCCCGCCGAACTGGCCCTGCTGCGGCTGCTTGAGTATGGAGCCGCCCGCTGCAGTCATCGCGTCGACGGTGCTTCGGACGGCGTCGGGGCTGTCGACGTTGTGCGAGAGCGTGACACCCGTGGGTGCATCTGCGGTGGCGACCCCGAGGTCCTCGGCGAACTTGTCGGCGTCGAACAGTCCGAGCAGCAGTCCCGGTCCAACCTGATAGAAGAGGATCTCGCCGGGTACATCGAGGTTCGCTTCCCAGCCGAGGCCGTCCCGATAGAAAGCGCGGGCTGCGTCGAGGTCCTGGGTGGTGAGGGTGATGAAATGAAGCCGCTGGTCCATGGGAATGATTGTTCCACCAACAACACGGGCGGGTTGCTGGCTTAGGCGATCTTCCGCTCCCACCCGATCGCCGGCGCAACGTGCTCAGCGATGTTGCGCAGCAGCTTCGCGTTGTAATCCACACCGAGCTGGTTCGGCACCGTAAGCATGAGCGTGTCCGCAGCGCGCACGGCGTCGTCGTTTGCCAGTTCAGCGGCGATCTTGTCCGGCTCGCCGATGTAGCTCTTGCCGAAACGGGACATTGCGCCATCGAGCACTCCCACCTGGTCCCGGGTCTCACGGAGCGCGCTCAGGGCGAAGTACTGGCGGTCCTCGTCATCGACGATGGGGATGACGCTGCGGCTGACCGAAACACGGGGAGCAAAGGAGCGACCGGCTTTGTCCCACGCGTCGCGGAACAGCTGGATCTGCTCGGCCTGGAGCTGATCAAACGGCACACCGGTGTCTTCGGTCAGCAGAGTCGAACTCATCAGGCTCATGCCCTGCTCTGCGGCCCAGACAGCAGTTTTCCGTGTTCCGGCGCCCCACCAGATGCGCTCACTGAGCCCGGGGGAATGCGGCTGGACAGGGAGGAGGCCGGAGCCCTGGCGGGGATCGGCCTGGGCAACCCCCGCGCCGCTGATTGCATAGCGGAACACCTCTGTGTGGCGGCGGGCCATGTCCGCCGGCTCTTCGCCGTCGGCTGGAACGTAGCCGAAGTTGGCCGCGCCATTGAGCGCGGGCTCGGGTGACCCCCGGCTGATGCCGAGCTGCAGCCGACCGCCGCTGATGAGGTCCGCTTCGGCTGCCTCTTCTGCCATATACAGGGGGTTCTCATACCGCATATCGATGACGCCGGTCCCTATTTCGATGCGCGAGGTGCGCGCCGCGATTGCGGAGAGCAGCGGGAACGGCGCCGCCTGCTGGCGGGCAAAGTGGTGCACGCGGAAGTACGCGCCGTCGATGCCGATCTCCTCGGCTGCTTCGGCAAGCTCGATTCCCTGCAGCAGGGAATCACGGGCAGTGCGCGTGCGTGAGCCTTCGAGTGGCGACCAGTGGCCGAAGGACAGGAATCCGATGCGCTTCATATCCGCGTCAACCACGCAGAACGGTGGTGCATTCCTTACGAATCCCTTGCCCCCTCGGCCGTGAACATATATCCTATGTATATACATAGGAGTCCCCATGGCGAGAACCAAACTGTTCAAGAACAATCAATCTCAAGCTGTACGAATACCGAAGGCGCTGGAGTGGCCTGATGGCGTAAAGGAGGTCGAGGTGATTCAGGACGGCCAGTCCAGAATCATTTCGCCTGTCGACTTGGTGTGGGATTCCTGGTTTGCTGATTCTCCTGAGGACACAAACTACCCCGCAGAGCGCGATCAGCCGGCGGAACAGGAAAGGCCGCCTCTGTGACCCTCAAGTACCTGCTGGACACCAACATCCTGATCCAGACGATTCGGTATAAGCCAGACAACCTGAGAATTCGCTTCAATGAGCACGCCGGTCAGATGGCACTGTCTTCCGTTGTGCTGTCCGAACTGGTTTACGGCGCTGAAGTGTCCGAGAGGGTCGAAGCTAATCTCCGTTCAGTCGAGGGGCTGGCTTCCAGGATGCAAATTGTCGACTTCGATACAGCGGCTGCTCATCACACGGCTGGCATTCGCGCACACCTCAAGCGTGAGGGCCAGTCCATCGGTCCTTACGACGCCATGATCGCAGGGCATGCGCGTTCTCGCGGGCTCACGGTGGTGACGAATAATGTCCGTGAATTTGCGCGGGTACCGGGACTTTTGGTCGAGAACTGGCAGGAGCAAGCCGGTACGGCAGAGCGAGTGTAGCTACCTGCCGTAGGAGCTCCTCGCCACTTCCCGGTACCGGGCCAGCACCTCCGGAGTCGGAGCAGAATCGACGAGCTCGACGCCGCTGGTCCGCCAGTCCGGCAGCGCACCATGCAGCGCTCCGGCAGCTTGGCGGGCAGCGCCGTCGGCTACGTATTCGCCCGGACTCGGAACCGACACCGGTAGACCGAAAACGGCACTAACAATCTCCCGCAGTGCTTCTGAGCGCGCGCCTCCGCCCACGAGGATGACCCGCCGCGCAACAACTCCCGCGTCGGTCAGCGCCTGGAGCCCGTCCGCGAGGGAGCAGACCACGCCCTCGACGGCGGCTCTCGCCACGTTCGCGGGCGCGTAGTTGTCCAGGGTCAGGCCGTGCAGCGAACCTGTCGCGTCCGGCAGGTTGGGAGTGCGCTCGCCGGCAAAATAGGGCACCAGAGTCAGGCCGTCCGCGCCGGCAGGCGCCTGCAGCGCGAGCCGGGCGAATTCCTCATGGGCGACACCGAGCAAACGCGCGGTCGCGTCAAGCACGAGGGTGGCGTTGAGAGTACACACCAGGGGCAGATAGTTGCCTGTCGCATCGGCAAAGCCGGCCACCAGGCCGGAAGCGTCCGATGCCGGCCTGCCGGACACCGCGAACACGGTGCCTGACGTACCAACGGAAACAACGACGTCGCCCTCCGACGCTCCGACGCCCAGTCCCGCCCCAGCGTTGTCACCCGTGCCGGCACCGATGATGAGCCCGCCGGGATCCTTCCGGAACTCAAGCGGACCCAGGACCTCAGGAAGGACCGGGATGTGCCCGAGCGTGGCTTCAAGGACCTCGGTCAGGTATCCCTCGGTCGGCGACCAGTAACCCGTCCCGGATGCGTCCGAGCGGTCGGTGGCCAGCTCCTTCAGCCCTTCGGACCCCGACCCCGGGCCGTAGCCCGCGAGGCGCCAGCTGAGCCAGTCGTGCGGCAGGCACACGGCCGCCGTCCGCGCGGCGTTCTCCGGCTCATTCTCGGCGAGCCACCGCAGTTTCGTTGCGGTCAATGATGCAACGGGGACGGTGCCGGTTGTCTCGGCCCACCACTGTGCGCCCTTCTCGCGGACAAGCGCCGCCGCGGCTACGGCCGAGCGCGTGTCGTTCCAGAGCAGCGCCGGACGGACCACCTCGCCAGTGGCGTCCAGGCACACCATGCCGTGCTGCTGGCCGGCGACCGAGACGGCCGCGACGTCGTCGAAGCCTCCCGCCGCCGCAATGGCTTCCTGCAGGGCGGTCCACCAGGCATCGGGATGCACTTCGGTGCCCGGCGGGTGCTGCGCTGAGCCGGAGCGCACCAGTTCGCCAGATTCCGCGTCCCTGATCACCACCTTGCACGACTGCGTGGAGCTATCTACTCCGGCTACCAGTGCCATGGGTTCCTCGCTGCTTCTTCCGTCTGCCTGCTAGGAGCGCGATCCGAGGAGGTGCTCCATTGCCAGCTGGTTCAGCCGGATGAAGGCGAAGGACCGCTCGGAGGCCTTCTCGGCGTCGAAATCCTCAAACGCAGTACGGTCCGCGAGAAGATCAGCGGTGGTTTCCCCCGCGGCCAGCGTGGTCTCACCGAGTTCAACGACGCCGGACGTCTTCAGTGCCTCCTGCACCTCCGGATCGGCACGGAAAGCGAGAGCGCGTTCCTTGAGCAGGAGGTACATGGACATGTTGGCGCGGGCGGAGTCCCAGACGCCGTCGTAGCCATCGGTGCGTGACGGCTTGTAGTCGAAGTGGCGCGGGCCCTCGTAGCGTGGACCGCCGTTCGGGAAGCCGTTCTCCAGGAGGTCGACCGTGAAGAAGGCGCTGGTGAGATCGCCGTGGCCGAACACCAGATCCTGGTCATACTTGACGCCGCGCTGGCCGTTGAGGTCGATGTGGAACAGCTTGCCCGCCCAGAGCGCCTGCGCGATACCGTGAGTGAAGTTCAGGCCCGCCATCTGCTCGTGGCCGGTCTCAGGGTTCACACCCACAATGTCGCCGTGCTCGAGTTCGGCGATGAAAGCCAGGGCATGGCCCACCGTCGGCAGGAAGATGTCCCCGCGGGGTTCGTTCGGCTTCGGCTCAAGGGCAAGGCGGAGGCCGTAGCCCTTCTCCTTGATGTAGCCGGCGACAGTGTCCACGCCTTCCTTCATTCGGTTCAGGGCAGCCGCCAGATCCTTGGAGCCGTCATACTCCGCACCCTCACGGCCTCCCCACATCACGAACGTCTCGGCGCCGAGCTCAGCCGCGAGGTCGATGTTGGTCAGTACCTTCCGCAGGGCGAACCGGCGGATAGAGCGGTCATTGCTGGTGAAGCCGCCATCCTTGAACACCGGGTGGCTGAAAAGGTTGGTGGTCACCATCGGAACCTTCAGACCGGTCTCAGCCAATGCGTCGCGGAAGCTGCCGAGAATGCTTTCGCGCTGCTGGTCCGTGGAACCGAACGGGACAAGGTCATTGTCATGGAAGGTGACGCCGTAGGCGCCGAGTTCGGCGAGACGGTGGACCGCCTCAACGGGATCGAGCGCTGCGCGCGTGTCGGTGCCGAAGGGGTCGGTCCCGGTCCATCCGACGGTCCAGAGGCCGAAGGTGAAGCGATCTGCCGGTGTGGGCTGAGGTGACATGGATGTACTCCGCACTGAGTTGAGCTGAATGAAGCGATAAGTTCGTGACTAAAACATATAGCCGCACTCTCCATCCGTCAACACCTTTCGGCCCAGATTTCGACCGGTCAAGTGCTATGTTTACGTCCAGGACAAATAGGGTGAGGGGCTGGGAGTGAGCGAGCGGAGCGGCACTGAGGATCTGCGGCGCCGCAACCTCTCCGCCGTGCTCACCGCTGCCCACCGGCACGGCCCCCTCACCCGCGCCGCCCTCGTTCAGCGCTGCAACCTCACCCGGTCCACCATTGGCGCCCTCGTTGGCGAACTGTCCGCTCTTGGCCTGGTGTATGAGACGGATGTTGCTGCTGCGAGGGTTGGCCGCCCCAGCCCCATGGTCCACGCCAGTGAACGCGTCGTTGCGCTGGCGGTCAATCCCGACGTCGATGCGGTGACGGTGGGCGTCGTTGGCCTGGGCGGCATGGTCCATCGCCGGATCCGCTACAACACCTCATCCATCCCTTCGCTGGAGGAGGCGGTCAACATCACGCGCGCCGTCGTGGAGGGGCTTTCGGTGGAACTGGCGGGAAGCGAGCATGTGCTCGGTCTGGGCCTTGCCATCCCCGGACTGGTCAACGCGGAAGTAGGCCAGGTGTTGCTCGCGCCGCATCTCGGCTGGAAGGATGTCGACGTCGTCGGGCCCTTCCGCCAAGCGCTGGGCATGCCCGTTGTGGCGGCCAATGATGCGACGCTCGGCACACTCGCCGAGAGTATCTTCGGCGCAGCGGCGGGCTACAGTGACGCGCTCTACCTGAATGGCAGCGCCTCCGGAATCGGCGGGGGTGCGATTGTCGGCGGGCAGCCTTTGGGTGGGGCGTCCGGATACGCCGGCGAGTTCGGGCACATGGTGACGCGGCCCGGCGGGGAGCAATGCCACTGCGGCCGCCGTGGGTGCCTTGAAACCGAGGTCAACGTGGATCGGCTGCTGAAGGTTGTCAACCTGAACCATGCCCAGGCGGAACAACTCGAGGACGCCCTGCTTGCCACCCAGACATTCCCGGTGCTGCGCGAGATCCGGCGGCAGACGGACCTGTTGGCCATTGCACTTGGCAACCTCGTGAACGTCTTCAATCCGCAGATAATTGTGCTCGGCGGCTTCCTCGGGGTGTTGCTTGCCGCGGACAGGGAGCGGTTGAGCGCGGCCGTAGCGGCGGGACCGATCAGCGGCCTGGGAACTAAGGTGCGCCTTGAACGTGCCGCCCTCGGCGCCGAACTGCTCCTCGTGGGAGCCGCAGAGGCGGTGTTCGCCGGGCTCCTCGCCGAACCTCGGAGCGTTGCGCCTGGTCAGGAAAGCGGCGCCAGTCCCAGCTGATCCGCCACCACACGTCCCTGATGAAGAACCGTACGGTCCGACGGCCGGTCCATGATTGCCGAAGTGACGGTTTCACCCGCAAGGAGCAACAGCTCCGCCGGGTCACCGACCTGCAGGCCAGGCCGGTCGCTGACGCTGGTCAACCGTTCCGCCCCAGGATCCAGGATTGCCGCACCGCCGATACTGGCGACCGCGAAGCAGTGCTCAATGAGCTCGTCCGCCCGGTAACCGTTGGTGAACGCGAGTTGCCAGGTGCGGTCGAGCATGTCCCCATTGCCATAGGGCGACCAGTAATCGCGCTGACCGTCCTCGCCGAGCCCCACACGGACGCCGGCTTCAGTGAGCTGCCGCAGCGGCAACGGATCCCGAACTGACGGCGCTACCGTCGCCATGGCAATGTCAGCCGCCGCGAACTCGTCGATCAACCGGCGGGTGGTGCTTTCCGACACGCTGCCGAGTGAGTACCCGTGGGAAATGGTGACCCTGCCCTGCATCCCGGTGGCCCGGGTCCGCTCGAGGATGAGGTCCGCGCTGTAGACACCGAGCTCACCCGGCTCATGCAGGTGGATGTCGATCGGCACCTGATACTTCTCTGCCAGCCCGAAAACAATGTCGAGATGGCGCACGGGGTCCCGGTCCAGCTGGCAGGGGTCGATCCCGCCGATCACGTCCGCGCCCTGTTTCAGGGATTCCTCGATCAGCGGCACCACGCCCTCTTCAAGCAGGAGCCCGGCCTGCGGGAACGCGATGATTTCCACGTCAGCGCGTGCGCGGTGCGTTTCCCGGGCAGCAACCACCGCGTCGAAACGTTCGAGCCGGCAGTCGGCGTCGATCTGCGCATAACTGCGTACCCGTGTGGTGCCGTACTCAATCATGGTGGCAAGGGTGAATGCCGTTCGGTCCGCAAGGGGTGCCTCGGCCGTGCGCCAGTTCTCGCGGTCGTTCAGCATCATGCCCCACACGCCCGGGCGGCCGGTATGCGGCCGGAACGGCAGCCCGAGCCGCGTCGAATCAAGGTGCACGTGGACATCGGAGAAGGACGGAAGCAGCAGGCGCCCCCTGCCGTCGACGACGTCGGCGCGTGTCTCGCCGCCCGCGGCAGCACCCTCCGGTGCAGTTGAGGAAGGCCGGATGGCGGCAATGCGCCCGTCCTGCAGTTCCACGTCCGACAGCTCGCCGCCCCACGGGCGTACCTGGTGCAGAATCATTCGGAGCCTCCTCGCTCATACGCCAAGGTTGCCGACGGCAACGAGCCCAGTCTAGCGACGGTTGCCAACGCTCACGGGGCGGGAGTGGGCGGAATCTCCGAAGCAGGCGGGCGCCGTCGTCGTACGCCGACCGTTACTCCAATCGATGCAGCAGTGACCAGCACCAGCGCAATGATTTCCCGGGTGCCCAGCGCCTGGCTGAGCACCAGCAGTCCCGCAAGCGCGGCCATCGCCGGCCCCAGAGCGGACAGCACACCGAACACCCGCGTGGACAGCCGCTGCAGTGCGAGCATCTCCAGTGCATAGGGGAATGCGCTGGAGAGCAGGGCAACACCAACGAACACCGGCAGCACCAGCGGTGACACGAGAGCGCCCGCGGCGGCGGACGGCGCACCGAACGGCAGGACGATCACCGCTCCGATCGCCATGGACACAGCCAGGCCCTCGACACCGGGAACCAGTCGCCCCACGCGTGCGCTGGCGAGAATGTAGAGGGCCCAGAACGCGCCCGCGCCGAGCGCAAAGAGGATGCCGGCGAGCGGCAGCGCACTGCCGTCATCGAACCCCAGGAGAACGACGCCGGCAAACGCCAGCAGTGCCCACGCCGCGTCAGCGAGGCGCCGGGTCTGCACCAGTGCCAGCAGGAGGGGGCCGGTGAACTCGAGCGTCACGGCCACACCGATGGGAATGACGCCGATGGCGAGGTAGATGAGGCTGTTCATCCCTGCAAGCGCGACGCCCAGCACCGCTGCGGCAGCCCACTGCTGGCGCTTCCATCCGCGCACTTTCGGGCGCACAACGGCCAGCAGGATCAGCGCACCGAACAGCAACCGGAGAAACACCGCGCCCGTGGGGCCCACGGCGTCGAACTGGGTCCTGGCCAAGGCGGCACCGAACTGGACGGACAGCACCGCCATGATCATGAGCACGGGAGCGGGGATGGAGGAGGTGTGCATGCCTACATTCTGTCCGGATCGCGGCCCCGAGCATCACCAACTCGCGTCGATGTACTTCGTTGTCAGCTTTCTGACCGTTGCATCGCCGCACTCCTTGACCTGCGGAAGTGCTTCGGCCACGGCACCCAGGTGTCCGCGTTTCAGGCTCGATTCAAGTTCCGCCGCGAGTTTCGCGAGCCGGGCGGCGCCGATCATGGCCGAGCCAATCCGCACGCTGAGCAGTGCGTCGAGGGATGCGGCTTCATCATGTCGTTGCACGGCCTCCGCGAGGCGGAGGTACCGTTCGTCCCAGAAGGCAACGAAGTCGCGCACAAAGGAATGCGCAGGACCGGGATCCTCGAACTCATCCTCCAGCCTGTGCAGAACCTTCCGGTCCACAAGCGGAGGGCGTTTGTTCTTCGACATGCGGCTCAGCGTAGGAGAGGAAGCATGGGAAAACATCGGTATGACGACGGCGGCGCAACAGTGGCGAGGCTACAGGGCTTTTCAAACCGAAACCCTTCCTCTACAGTGGTGGACATAAACGAATGTGATTCGTTTTAGCACGGCGCCACCCGTGTGGAGAGGACATCATGAGGATTATCGAAAGCGACGTCGTCGTCGTTGGTGCAGGACCGTCAGGACTGACTGCAGCGAGGGAGCTGCGGAAGGCCGGCCACTCCGTTACCGTTCTTGAGGCGCGGGACCGCGTGGGCGGCCGGACCCATACCGATGTGATCGACGGCGCTGTCCTGGAACTCGGCGGACAGTGGGTGTCGCCGGATCAGGAGGCGCTGATCGGCTTACTCAATGAGCTCGGACTGGAAACCTACTCGCGCTACCGCGAGGGTGAGTCCGTCTACATCGGAGCGGACGGCAAGGCCGTCCGGTACACCGGCGAGATGTTCCCCGTGAGCCGCCGGACGAGCGCGGAGATGTCACGGCTTATCGATGAACTGGACCGCCTGGCTGCCCAGATGGATCCCAAGGCTCCGTGGGAGCACCCGCAGGCCAGGGAGCTGGATACCGTTTCCTTCCATTCCTGGCTCCGGCAGCAGTCGGATGATGAGGAAGCCTGCAACAACATCGGCCTCTTCATCGCGGGCGGCATGCTCACCAAGCCGGCTCACGCTTTCTCAACGCTGCAGGCCGTGCTGATGGCCGCGTCCGCCGGCTCGTTCTCGAACCTGGTGGACGAGGACTTCATCCTCGACAAGCGTGTTGTTGGCGGAATGCAGTCGGTGTCAGAGCGCATCGCAGCGGAGCTGGGGGAGGACGTCGTCCTGAACAGTCCCGTCCGCACCCTCCGCTGGTCGGAGAGCCGGGACGGAACCACCACGGTGACCGCCATCTCGGAAAGCGTCACCGTCAACGCGCGGTACGCCGTCATGGCCGTTCCGCCGAACCTGTACTCGCGGGTCTCCTACGAACCCCCGTTGCCGCGCAGGCAGCATCAGATGCACCAGCACCAGTCACTGGGCCTGGTCATCAAAGTGCACGCCGTCTATGAGACGCCGTTCTGGCGCGAGGACGGATTGTCCGGCACCGGCTTCAGTGCAGGGTCGATTGTGCAGGAGGTTTACGACAACACCAACCACGAAGACTCCCGCGGAACCCTCGTTGCCTTCATTTCCGATGAGAAGGCCGACGCCATGTTCGAACTCTCCGTCGAGGACCGGCGCCGGCAGATCCTCGAGTCCATCGCCGGGTTCCTGGGACCGAAAGCCCTGGAGACCGAGGTGTACTACGAGTCGGACTGGGGCTCCGAGGAATGGACCCGGGGCGCCTACGCAGCCAGCTATGACCTCGGCGGCCTGCACCGCTACTCCAAGCACCAGCTGACCCCGGTGGGCCCCATCTACTGGTCCAGCTCCGACCTCGCGGCCGAGGGCTACCAGCACGTCGACGGCGCCGTTCGCATGGGTCAGCTGACCGCCCGGACGCTGACGACGGCGCTTCAGAAGCAGCGCGCTCTCATCGGATGAACGCTTCACTGACCGCCATCACCGTCATGCCCGCCGAGTGGGAGCGGCATGAGCGCACCTGGATGGCCTTCCCGCCTTCCAATGACACGTTCGGCGCACCCGATAGCGAGAGCCTCGGCCGGGCACGCGCGGCCTGGTCCCGGGTGGCCCGGACCATCGCCCGCTACGAACCCGTGACCGTCCTCGCGGATCCGGCCGACGCCGAGACTGCCCGCACACTGCTGGGAGCCGAAATCGCGGTGCAGGAGACCGAGCTGGACGACGCCTGGCTCCGCGATTCCGGGCCTACTTTCGTCCATGCACCGGACGGTTCCACCCGCGCCGTGAACTGGATTTTCAACGGGTGGGGAGCCCAGCACTGGGCGGCGTGGGACAAGGACCAGCACGTCGGCCGGGCGGTCGCCGCGCACGCCGGCGCCGCGGTAGAGGACAGTGCGCTTGTGAATGAGGGCGGCGGTTTCCACGTCGACGGCCGCGGAACGGTTCTGCTCACTAAGACGGTCCAACTCGATCCCGGACGAAACCCGGGCGCCACGAGGGAATCCGTCGAAGCAGAGCTTCACGCCCGTCTGGGCACCCGGCACGCCGTCTGGCTGCCGCGCGGACTCAGCCGCGATTATGAGGAGTTCGGCACCCGTGGCCACGTGGACATCGTCGCCGCGTTCACGCCGTCGGGCGCTGTTCTCCTCCACAGGCAGGACAACCCTGAACACCCCGACTACGAGGTGACCCGTTTCCTGCGCTCCGAACTGGAGAGAGCAGCCGACGCCGATGGTCACCCTCTGGAGATTATCGACGTCCCAGCCCCCACGGTCCTCACCGACGACGACGGCTTTGTGGACTACTCCTATATCAACCACTACGTGGCCAATGGCGCGGTGATTCTGTGCGCCTTCGATGACGAGAACGACGCCGTTGCCGCCGACATCCTCGGCCGCGCCTACCCTGGGCGCACCGTTGAATTGGTCGACGCCCGCGACATCTTCTCCTTCGGCGGCGGGATCCACTGCATCACCCAGCAACAGCCGGAGGCGCGCACTTTCGAGGGCGGCCGCTGATGGGTTTCAACGTCGTCGAAGCGGGCATCGCGGATCTTCGCGCGGCACTCGAGACCGGCCAGGTAACCAGCGAGGAGCTCGTCGGGAGCTACCTGAACCGCATTGCGGTCTATGACAAGGCGGGCATCCGGCTCAACTCAGTCGTCGTCATGAACCCGGCTGCGCTGGAAGAAGCGCGGGCCTCTGACCGCCGCCGGCAGAAGGGTGAAACCCTCGGTCCGTTGGACGGCATCCCGTACACCGCGAAGGACAGCTACCAGGCTAAGGGGCTCACGGTCGCCGCCGGCTCCCCGGCGTTCCAGGGCCTCATCGCGCAGCAGGACGCGTTCACCATCGAGCGGCTCCGCGGCGCCGGTGCCATCCTGATCGGTCTCACCAACATGCCGCCCATGGCCAACGGCGGAATGCAGCGCGGCGTTTACGGACGGGCTGAAAGCCCCTACAACGCTGACTACCTTCCCGCCGCTTTCGCGTCCGGCTCCTCCAACGGATCCGGCACCGCGACGGCCGCCAGCTTCGCCGCCTTCGGCCTGGCCGAGGAGACGTGGTCATCAGGCCGTGCTCCGGCGTCGAACAATGGACTGTGCGCGTACACGCCCTCGCCGGGTGTCATCTCGGTGCGCGGAAACTGGCCGCTCGTGCCCACCATGGACGTCGTGGTTCCCCATACGCGCACCATGGCGGATCTGCTCGAGGTCCTCGACGTCATCGTCGCCAACGATACCGAGACCCGCGGCGACTTCTGGAGGGTCCAGCCCTGGGTTTCCATTCCGCGCGCCTCGGAGGTGCGTCCGCCGTCGTACCGGTCGTTGGCCGCTGACCGCAGCGCACTGAAGGGGAAGCGCTTTGGCGTGCCCCGCATGTACATCAACAAGGACAACGACGCCGGCACTGCGGCAACACCCGGCATCGGTGGCTCCACGGGCCAGCGGATCGAAACGCGCCAGTCGGTCATCGAACTCTGGGAGGCAGCGCGGCGGGATCTGAAGAACGCGGGCGCCGAGGTGGTCGAGGTCGACTTCCCCGTAGTCTCCAACTACGAGGGTGACAGGCCCGGTGCGCCGACCATCAGCACCCGCGGACTCGTCAGCCCCGAATACCTCAAGCACGAGATCGTTGACCTGTCCGCCTGGGCCTGGGAAGACTTCCTACAGGCGAACGCTGATCCGCAGCTGGCATCACTTGCCGACGTCGACGGCGCCGCGATCTTCCCTGCGCCGGACGGCGCACTGCCGGACCGGTATAACGGCTTCGACGACGACATCGCCGACTACCCGGACGTCATCCGCCGGAGCGGCGCGATGTCTCTGGCCGAAATCCCTCACCTGGAGGAAGGGCTTCGCGGTCTGCAGGAGACCCGCCGGCTGGACCTACACGACTGGATGGATGAAAACGGACTGGACGCGGTCATCTTCCCGGCAGCTGCCGACGTCGGCCCTGCGGACGCGGATACCTCCGTCACCTCCGCGGACCTCGCGTGGCGCAACGGCGTATGGGTGTCCAACGGCAACCTGGTGCCGCGCCACCTGGGCATCCCGACGGTCACCGTTCCGATGGGCGTGATGGCCGATCTCGGGATGCCGGTGGGCCTGACTTTCGCAGGAAAGGCGTATTCGGACAACGAGCTGCTGCGGCTGGCTGCTGCCTTCGAAGCAACTGGCTCACGCCGGGTAGCTCCACCACGAACGCCGCGGGTCTGACCGGTCGGTCATATAGTCGAGCCATGGAACAACTGCATTGCCCGCCTACTGCTGTGTACGGCAATTCAGAAGTGTATGACGCCCTGGATACCCTGGTGAGCGAGGGCGTCATCCGCAACTACGGCGTCAGTGTCGAGCGGACCGAAGAAGCTATGGAAGCAATCAAGCGTGGCAATACTGCGACGGTGCAGATCATCCTCAACGCCTTCCGTCTCAAACCGCTGGATGAGGTGCTTCCTGCAGCGGTGGCAGCGGGTGTCGGGATCATCGCCCGCGTTCCGCTGGCCTCGGGGCTGTTGTCCGGGAAGTACACGAAGGACACGGAGTTTCCAGAGGATGATCACCGCAACTACAACCGCACGGGTTCAGCGTTCGACGTCGGTGAGACGTTCTCCGGTGTGGATTTCGAGACTGGTCTGGCGGCAGTTGACGAGTTCAACGGGCTGGTTCCGGACGGCGTGAGCACCTCTCAGGCGGCTCTGGCGTGGGTCGCTGCCCAGGAGGGTGTCACCACGGTGATTCCGGGCGCCCGGACACCGGCACAGGCGCGGGCAAATGCTGAAGCGGCCTCGGAAGCCACTCTCGGAAATGAAATCAGCGCGGGTGTCCTGGACATCTACGACCGGTACTTCAGGGAGGCCGTCCACCCGCGTTGGTAGGAGCGCGGGGCAGCAGCGTCAGAGCGACGCGAGCAGCCCCGTCACCCTGTCCAGTGCGCCGGGAACCAGGGAGTAGTAGGCCCAGGTTCCTCGCTTCTCGCGGTTCAGCAGTCCGGCTTCGACGAGAATCTTCAAATGGTGGGAGACAGTCGGCTGACCGAGGTCCAGTGGTTCGGTCATGTCACACACGCAGGCCTCGCCTGACTCTCCCGCCTTCACAATGGACAGCAGCCGCAGCCGGTTCGGATCCGCCAGGGCCTTGAACACAGCTGCCCGCTGCTGCGCATCTTCGAGGCTGATCCCGGGTTGTTCCGCGGGAGGGCAGCAGGACGCGTCAAGGCTGGTTTCCGTGGTTGGCGCAGTGCTCATGAATCCATTATGCACCGACGGATTGACATCGATCGATATAGCTGGTTCGATTCATATCGATCCTCATCAATTCTTATCGGAGACCCCGGATGACCACTGAACCGCCCAAAAAGCCCTCCGTCCTGTTCGCTTGCGTCCACAATGCCGGCCGCTCGCAGATGGCGGCGGCGTTCCTCACTACCCTGTCAGAGGGTGCCATCGAGGTTCGCTCGGCCGGGTCCCAGCCGGCCGGGAAGATCAACCCGTCTGCGGTGGAAGCCATGGCGGAGGTCGGGATCGACATGAGCAGTGAGATTCCGAAAGTGCTCACCACCGAGGCGGTGCAGGAGTCCGACGTCGTCATCACCATGGGTTGCGGCGACGAGTGCCCGTACTTCCCCGGCAAGCGCTACGAGGACTGGGTGCTGGAGGACCCGGCAGGCAAAGGTGTCGAATCCGTCCGGCCCATCCGCGATGAAATCCGCAGCCGCATCGAAGGGCTCATCGAGTCCCTGATTTCCGCCAACAGATAGGTCCGCCGTCGGCCAAAGTTAGGTCGTGGCCTTCTTCTTGCGCCGACTGAACTTTGTCAGCGCTTCGACCACGAGCTCGTGGTCCGCTACCTGCGGCAGCCCCGAAACGGTGACCACGGCCACCGGCCCCGTTCCACGCACGTAGACCGGGAACGCGCCGCCGTGTGCTGCGTACCTCGACTGGTCGAACCAGCCGTTGTCTTCCATCCGTCCGCCGCCGCGCCGTCCGCGCAGGCCCAGCAGCAGAGAGGGAATGCCGAAGCGCTCGGCAGTCCGTGACTTTCGCTCGACCCAGGCGTCATTATCCGGTGTGGCGCCAGGCAGCGACACATGGAACAGGATGTGCGCTCCCCGCCGGATATCTACGGCCACTGGCAGTTCACGTTCTGTCGCCAGCTCCACGATCAGCAACCCAAGCGTAAGCGCATCCTCCTGGCTGAACCTCGCCAGCTGGAGTTTGCGGGTTTCCTCCTCAACGCGCTCGATGAATGCTTCGAGGGCGGAGGGGGACTGCTCGCCGCGTGCATCCGGATCAAAGTCGGCCGCGGAACTCTGGTTTTCAGTCACGGGTGGTCTCTCTCCTTCGGCGTCGGACTCAATGTACGAGCCTAGCGGAGTTAGGGTTCCGGAATACCTGTTGGCCTGCGTACGTTGCCCAGCACTGAGACCGAATACGTCACCACGATCCCCAGGAGCTCTATCCATGCCCATGACCGTTTCCGCTTACGCCGCTCCGTCGGCCACCGAGGACCTCGTCCCCACCACTATCGAACGCCGGGATGTTGGACCCGACGATGTCCTGATCGACATCAAGTTCGCGGGCATCTGCCACTCGGACATCCACACGGTCCGAGGCGACTGGGGGCCCCAGCAGTTCCCGCTGGCTCCGGGACATGAGATCGCCGGAATCGTCACCGAGGTTGGCGCCAACGTGACCAAGCACGCTGTCGGCGATCGCGTGGGAGTCGGCTGCATGGTCAACTCCTGCCGCGAATGCAAGAACTGCCTGGCCGGCGAGGAGCAGTACTGCCTCAACGGCAACGTCGGCACGTACGGCGCAGTGGACCGCGACGGCACTATTACCCAGGGCGGCTACTCCACCCACGTTGTGGTGACCGAGGACTTCGTTCTCCGCATTCCTGAGGGCATCGAGCTCGACGCCGCCGCACCCCTTCTGTGCGCAGGCATCACCACCTTCTCGCCGTTGCGGCACTGGGGTGCCGGTCCGGGGAAGAAGGTAGCCGTCGTCGGCCTCGGTGGGCTGGGCCACATGGCCGTCAAGCTGGCTCACGCCATGGGCGCGGAGGTGACGGTTCTGTCCCAGTCGCTGAAAAAGCAGGAGGACGGCCTGCGTCTTGGCGCGGATGCGTATTACGCGACGAGCGATGAGAACACCTTCACGGAACTCGCCGGCTCCTTCGACCTGATCATCAACACGGTCAGTGCGTCACTGGACATCAGCGCTTACCTCGGACTGCTGAGCCTCGATGGCGCGCTGGTCAACGTTGGCGCCCCGGCCGAGCCGCTGCCCGTTCAGGCATTTGCGCTCATCGGCGGCCGGCGGTCCTTTGCCGGCTCGATGATCGGTGGGATCCGCGAGACCCAGGAGATGCTCGACTTCTGCGCTGAGCACAAGCTCGGTGCCGAGATCGAGGTCATTCCGGCCGACAAGATCAACGACGCCTACGAGCGCGTGCTGGCATCCGATGTGCGGTACCGCTTCGTCATCGACACCTCGACGCTGTAGTAGTTCCAGTAACCGCAGGCGGCCTGCCCGAGCATTCATCGCTTGGGCAGGCCGCTTTTTCGTCACCGAACGGATTAGCACGCATTGGGTAGGGACAAGCGACCGAATGACCTACGTTTGAGCTACACAACTGATCGCAACTCACTCAATGCAGGAGGAACCCATGCTGTGCCCGGTGGACAAGATTGAACTCGTGATGTCGGAGCGAAGTGGTGTGGAGATTGATTACTGTCCCACCTGTCGCGGAGTCTGGCTGGACCGGGGGGAGCTCGACAAGATCATCGACCGCGCCGGCGCCCTCACCGCGCAGCCTGCCGCCCGCCCGCACGCACCGAGCGCACCGCCCATCGCCCCGCCGCTGCCTTCCCCGCTGCTGGGAGCCGAGCGCAGGGATGATGACTACGGCCGTAGAGATGACGACTACCGACGCCGGTACGACGACGACACCCGCCGCTACAGCAACGACCGCCGGGGCGAAGACCAGTACGGACGCAAGCCCTACCGCAAGAAGAAGGACAACTGGCTAGGCGAGATGTTCGACTTCTGATCAGCTGAAGCCGAAAACAGGCGGAAAAATCACGACGACGACGGCGGCCCACGCGCCATAAATGGGAAGGTACCGCGTCTGCCAGTTTTCGACCTGCCCGAATGGGCGCCGTCCCTGCAGGAACCCGACGGTCAGCCATGCGGCGCGCACTAGGTGCACCAATAGCAGGAGGTTGAGGCCGAGGGCGGCGATCTTGTTGGGGCTGAAGCCAAACTCGGCGATGCGGGTGAGCATCGCGGTCAGCATGACGGTGTCCACCGCGATGGCTGCGACGACGAGGACGAGCTGCAGGCCATCGAACAGGCCGGGTCGTGCCAGGGAGTCCCGCGCGGAGATCGAATACAGCAGTAAGGACAGCACCAGGATTAGGATCGCGTCCATGAGGATGAGCAGCTCGCGTTGGAGGCCCACCAGGCCGCCGGCAGCGGCGATGACGCCCAGGAGCGCCAGCAGCATCACAATGGTCAGCGGTGTGAAGATGCGCGTGAGGACCGGAGCGATGTTCTCGACGACGTTCTGTTTGGCTTCGACAAGCCAGGCCGCCACCACCAGTGCGCCCGGCACGGCAAAGGGCAGGATCCACTCGGCCAGGACGGGTTCGAAGTCGGTGCCGATGAGCGTGAAGGCGCCGAGCGTCAGGCCACTCAACACGGCGCCGCCGAGGGCAAGCAGGGTGTAGTAGATCGCGAACTCGCCCGTGAAGCGGACAAAGTCCATGCGGCGGCTGTCGGAGCGCCATCGCCCGCCGACGTACGCCAGCCCGGCCAGCAGCCACAGGATCACCGGAGCATGCAGCACCGCGAGTAACTCCGTGGACCCGCCAACGGAGAACGGATAGATGTTGAGGGCCGCGGCGAGGACACCGTAGGGGATCAGCAGTGCAAGGCCGACCCGCGGTGTCAGCCGCCGCTTCCACGCGAAGTAGCCGGCGATGAAGGGGAATACCAGCAACCCCAGGTTCCGTGCGAATACGTTCTCGTTTTCGATCAGGAGGAACCCAACCTTGACTGCGATCCCCGCACCCACGGCCAGCGCGAGAACGACTGCCAGCTCGCGCCACGCAGGGGTGCCGCCGTCGTCGTCGGGTGTTTTCTCCGGAAGGAGGACAAGCTGCTTCCACAGCCGGTCTGAGTGTTCGCGTGCGAATTCCTGCGAGACGGCGTCGAGGTTTCCGAGACGCTTGATCGCAACGAGGAAGGCTTCCTCGTCATCAAGTCCGGTGGCTTGACGCTCGGCGATCTGTTCGCGGAGGTGGTCTTCGAGCTCGTCGACGTCGGCGGGGGAGATGGCCTGGCGGCGCTGAACGTAGCTGCGCCACCGGTCAATCTGAGCCTCCAGCTCTGCATGAGCTGCCATCACGCCCACCCCTCTGTCACTGCCGGTGGCGTGGGGGAGGCGTGCCAGACCTGCCGGAGTGCGTCGGCCACCACGGTCCACTGCTGCTGACGTTCAGCGAGAGCTTCCCTGCCGGTCTGCGTGATGGCGTAGTGCTTACGACGGCGGCCGGCGTCCGAGGTGCCCCACGTTGCGTTGACGTAGCCGAACCGCTCCAGCCTGTGCAGGAGTGGATAAAGCATGCCGTCGGTCCACTGCATGCTGCCGCCGGACAGCTCGCCGACGCGCTTGAGAATGGCGTACCCGTAGAGATCGCCCTCCGCGAGGATGCCCAAGACGAGCGGGGTGGCGGAGGCCGCCACGAGGTCTTTGTCGATGCGCACTGCTGCTCCACATACCTAGAGGTGTTAGGTGTATGAACCATAGCAGTGCTAGGTATGGCTGCTGCTTGCAAGAGGGAAGGGCGAGCGGCGTCGTTTTCAGGCGCGGGGACGCAGTTGGACTGCGGGCATCGTCGGTGCCGGCAGCGGGTCCGGCTGACCGGAGGGGAAGGGGCCGAAGCGCGGGTAGGGGGCGCCGTCGTCGTACTTTCCGGTGTTCGACAGGGCGGGTTCTGCACCAATTTCCGCTTGCCAGGCAGCGCGGTAAGCGACCACCTCTTCATGCGAGCGGCCAACGAAGTTCCACCACATCACGATCTTCTCGCCCAGCGGTTCGCCGCCGATCAGGATGAGCCGTACCGGATCCGTCCCGGCCTCGACAGTGAGGGACCGCTGCCCGACAGGCAAGTAGGCAAGATGGTTCACCGGTAGCTGGGACCCGTTGAGGGTCAGATCACCGGCATCCAGCAACACGCCGTACTCGAACGCCGGGTCCAGCTGCAGCTCCAGGGAGACGCCGGACTCCAGGTTGACCTCGGCTGCCAGCAGCGGCGGCGTGTGCGTTTCGACAGGGGAAGCCGCACCCGCCAGAGAGCCGATGAAGACGCGCAGCATAGTTCCGTTACCGGTTACCGGCTCCGGTTCGTAATGCTCAAACGTGGGCGGCATGTGCCGGGTTGAATCGGGCAGGGCGTACCAGAGCTGCACACCGTGCAGGAGCGAGGTGTCGGGAGTGGAAAACTCCTGGTGCGAGATTCCGCGGCCGGCGATCATGAGGTTGACCTCGCCGGGACGCACCAGGGCGTCGGCGCCGGAGGAATCGCGATGGCTGATTCCACCAGTGAAGAGCAGGCTCACGGTGGCCAGGCCGGTATGCGGGTGCCGGGGGACCTTCATTCCGCCGGAGGCGGACACCGGGTCCGGCCCGTAGTGATCCAGAAAGCACCACGACCCGATCAGGCTGCGCCGGCGCTGTGGCAGTGTCCGGCGCACGGTCATGGCTCGCGGCCCACCGAGCGGTACGTCACGGGGGACCAGCAACTCGGCGGTGGAGGGTGCCCGATCCCCGCGGCAGACGATCTCCTCAGGATGCACGTCCAAATTGGTCATGCCTTCCCTCCGATCAGGTAATTTGGTTCTCACTGAATGGTCTCAATGAATTATCTCGATTGCATCCTCGTCTTCCAGCTGACTGCACGATATCTGCCCACAGCGCTGCGATGACGAGCCGGCGGTGCCTCAGCGGAAAGCGGTCTCATCATGTCTCAGGGTGACGTATGACGGCGGTGTGGGCAGCCATCCGGTCTTCACTGGCGATGGCACTGGCTCTGCTGGTGACACAGGGAGCCGGCGGCCCCTCTGCGTGGGCAGTGGCACCCGCCAATGAATCCGGGGTAGTCGGCAGGCAGAGCCAGGTGCAACCCTTGGCGCCGACGGAGTTGGAGGATGGGCGATACTTCGGGCCCGAGCTTGATTGGTCCGGTGCTGATGCGGCCGGGTATGTGGACCAAACCCGCGTGACGCCGTCGTTCTTCAGCAGGCCGTTCTCCTATCCGCTGCAGGAAGCCCTCGTGCGGGACCTCCGTGACACTGCGCTGCAGGCTGCCACGCTGGGTTCCGCCGTTGTTGTCACCCTTGAACCATCGAAACCGCTCGCCGAACTCACCCAGAATGACGCCACGGACCTTGCTCAGGTGCTGGAGTTGGCCGGCGAAGAGTACGGCACCGCCTTCTTTGTCCGGTTCGCGCCGGAAATGAACGGTACCTGGTATGAGTGGGGGCAGCAGCCGGAGGACTATGTTTCGGCTTTCCAGACCGTCGCTTCGGCGGTGCACGCCGGTGCGCCGTCCGCGGCGATGCTGTGGGCGCCCTCGTACGCAGCGGGCTATCCCTTCACGGAGGCATACGGCGCTCTTGACGACGGCGAGGCGGAAATCGTCGAGGCGCTCGATACCAACGGCAACGGGTTGGTCGAGACCGGCGATGACCCCTACCGGCCCTATTACCCGGGTGATGACGCAGTGGACTGGGTGGGTCTGAGCATGTACCACTACGGCAGCTACGAACCCGGTGCGGTTGCGGACATCGACGATCCCCGCGAGTATTCAGGAGCGATCATCACCTCCGTTCTTCCCGAGCAGGACAAGTTCCGGAGGCAGCTCGAAGGAACGTACGGCATGCCGCCCGGAGCACCGACGATCGATTTCGCGAAGGAGTACGGGGCGGAGCGGGGCCAGCGCTTCTTCGTGCAGACAGCTGCGCTCTATGACCCGGCGGACCCCGACAGCGCAGAAGAAACGGACATCAAGACGGCGTGGCTAGAGCAGCTTTTCGATCCTGCCATCGCCGAGGAATATCCCGAGATCGGGATGATCTCGTGGTTGGAGCTTGTCCGTCCGGAGCCTGAAGCGGAGGGCCGAACCGTCGACTGGCGGCTGGGAGCGGAGGAGGCAACCTCGGCAGCCCTGCGGCAGACACTTGAGGAGGCCCCGGATGTCCTCCTGGCCCCCGTCGTCGACCAGTACGTTCAGGAGGAAGCCAGCGAGACGGCGGCTGAGGTGTCAACCCAAGGTGTGGGCACCACCGTAGTGGTGTGGGTTTCCGCTGCGGCCGTCGCCCTGGTGGTGCTCTGGCTGGTTGCCATGGCTGTTCGCCCGGCGAGGCGTCGTCAGGACTGATTCAAGAGCTTGTCGAGCTTTAAAACGTCACCCCGCAGCGCAGCGCCGCATTCGCGTACGAGGTTGCCTCGCCCGTCCGGATAATGAGCCGTGCCTCCTCAAGCAGAGACTTCAACTCCTGATGACTCACGAACCCAGGGGACAGACCTTCGCCGCGTACAACGTCTTCAACGACGGTCCCGGATGCTTCCGAGGCGATGACAGATCCCTCGATCTCGATGTCGGCCATCACCGCACGCAGCACCTCCGCGAACGTCGGCGTGCCTTTCACGAGTGCCAGGTCGACGACGGCGGCAGACTCGGGAAGCGGCATGCCGCAGTCAGTGATCATCACCAGATGCCCATGGCCCAAGGTGGCAAGCCGCGCGTTGATCGGGCCGTTCAATAATCCGCTCTTCTTCATGCCTGCGCTCCTTTCGGGGTTGCTGCCCCGGGCAGGGCATCACTCTGTGATGGGTAGGACGGCTGCGCTCCTTCGGATCCGACAGCGAACGCGCCGACCCTCACAGCGACGGCAACGGCTACGGGCAACGCGTCTCCGGCAACCAACCGAGCGGCCAGCGCACCTACAAAGGCGTCACCCGCCCCGGTTGTATCGACGACTGCCACTGATGGCGCCGGAACCTCCAGCACCCCCGAGGATGTCGCCAGCAGGGCACCGGCCCCGCCCAGGGTCATCACCACGGAGGAGAAGCCGCAGCCAAGCAGCGCGCGGGCAGTGTGAGCGTGGTTCGAAGGTTCCGAGCCCACCGGCTCAACAGCGCCGGTCAGTTGTTCCAACACCAGCGCGCCCTCATGCTCGTTGACCACCAGCGGATCGGCGCGCAGTAGTGTGTCCCGATCGAGCTCGATCACGGGCGCCAGGTTGATCAGCACCCTCCCGGTTGCGCACGCAACCGCCACCGCGACCGAAGCGGCAGGGATCTCGCCCTGCAAAACCAGCACACCGGCATCGGAAATCAGGTCCGCAGCTGAGGTAACCAGCGCAGGTGTCACTTCCCCATTTGCACCGGGGATGACAACGATAGTGTTCTCGCCGTCGTCGTCGACCTCCACAATGGCGACGCCGGTGGTGGCACCGACGCGCTGCACACCGTCAGTATTGACGCCGGCGGAGAACAGGCCCGAGAGTGCGACGTCGGTGTAGGCATCCTGCCCCACGGCGCCGATCATCGTGGTGGGCGCACCAAGCTTCGCCGCAGCTACGGCCTGGTTGGCGCCCTTGCCGCCGGGCATCACCGTCATGGTCCGGCCGAGCAAAGTTTCGCCCGGCTGGGGGTGGCGTTCCAGTGTTACTACGAGGTCGGCGTTGATGGACCCTACAACGACAACGCCCGGCGGCTGGGTGCTCATTCGGTGAATTCACCCACGTTCTCGGAGTTCACGGTGGTGACCGGAACGGGGATGGTAGCTTCGACGGTTTCACCGGCAAGAAGCTGCTCGAGGACCTCGACGGACCGCTTGCCGAGCTCGGCGGGCTGCTGCGCGATAGTGGCGGTCATCGTGCCCGCTTCAATGGCGGCGAGTCCGTCCTCGGTCCCATCGAAGCCGACAACCTTCACCTCTGAGCCCGCGCGGTCGCCGAGAGCCTGGATGGCGCCCAGTGCCATCTCGTCATTTTCGGCGAAGATGCCTGTCACGTCGGGGTTGGCCTGCAGCAGGTTGGTGGCGACGTTGAGCGCCTCGGCGCGGTCGAAGTTGGCTGTCTGCTTGGCAACTACTTCAATGTTCGGGTATGCGGCGATGCCCTCTTCGAAGCCGGCGCCTCGGTCACGGCTGGCGGAGGTTCCGGCGACGCCCTGGAGGACGATGACCTTACCTTCCTCGCCCATCGCTTCGGCGAGTGCGTCCGCTGCCTGGCGTCCGCCGGCTACGTTGTCGCTGGAGACAAGGGACTCAACCTCGGCCCCGTTGACAGCGCGGTCCACCGCTACAACGGGGACGTCGGCATCGATCAGCGGTGCAACGGCGGCGGCCGCAGCGTCGGAGTCAACCGGGTTGATGATGACGCCGTCGGTACCGCTGGTAGCGGCAGTAGCGAGCTGGTTGGTCTGGGTTGCGGAGTCGTTCTGCGCGTCGACTACTTCGAGCTCGATGCCCGCCTCTTCAGCGGCGGCTTCAGCGCCGTCACGCAGTTCGACGAAGAACGGGTTGTTCAGGGTGGACAGGGCGAGGGTTGCCGACGTCGATCCTTCAGCACCTTCCTCGCCGCGGTTGCAGGCAGTGGCGGAGAGCGCGAGTGCCAGGGACATGGTGAGTACTGCTGCCTTGCGGGGAGCGGAGAACTTCATTGTTGTTTCCTTTGCTTGGATTGGGACTTCTCGGATTTCCTGAACGTATTCAGTTGTGGGTCTAATGCGGCTGATTCTTGCGCCGCAGTGAGTCGATTCCGACGGCTACCGCGATCACCAGGCCGATGACCACCTGCTGCCAGAAGGAGGAGACATTGAGGAGGTTGAGGCCGTTGCGGATCACCACGAGGACCAGCGCCCCGACCAGCGTTCCGCTGATGCGTCCGATACCGCCCGCGAGCGAGGCACCACCGATGACGACGGCGGCAATCGCGTCGAGCTCGTAGCCCACCGCTGCCTGCGGCTGCGCCGAGTCGAGACGGCCGGACAGCAGGAGCCCGGCGAGCCCGGCGAAGAGGCCGGAGAGCGTGAACACGGTGACGAGGACCTTGCGGACGGGAACACCGGAGAGCCGTGCAGCTTCCTTGTTACCGCCGACGGCGTACATGTAGCGGCCCATCACGGTGAAGTTGAGGATGAAAGCGGCGACCAGACCGGCGACGACGAGGACGATGATCGGCATGGGAATGACACCGAGATCGCCGCCGAGGAATGAAACCTCGGGTGCGGTGCCGATGGGCCGTCCTTCGGAGATAACCAGGGTGAGTCCGCGGGCAATGCTGAGCATGGCGAGGGTAGCGATGAAGGAGGGAAGCCTGCCGTACGCGACGGCGAAACCGCTGACGGCGCCGCTCAGGGCACCGATGGCGAGCCCGCCGATCAGCGCGATCCAGCCGGGCATGGACCCCTCGGAGAAGATCCACGCCGACCCCATCGCGGAGAGCGCTGCAACAGATCCCACGGACAGATCGATCCCGGCGGCCACGATCACGAAGGTCAGACCGAAGGCGAGCACCGCGATCACGGATGCCTGGATGCCGATGTTCAGCAGGTTGGGGCCGGTGAGGAAGTCCGGCGTCGCGATGAACAGCGCCAGGCCGAGGACGAAGAGGCCCACCAGGGCGCCGTTGTCGGCGAGGAACCTGCCGATCCGTGAGCCGCCGCGCGCCTTCTTCGGCGCCGCCGCGGTTGCAACCTTATTCATGACCGTCCTCCATCAGCTTGTCTTCTAGATCGCGCTGTACATCGCGCACCGCCAGCGACATCACGGCATCCTGCGTGGCGTCGTCGGCGTTTAGTTCACCGGAAATATGTCCGCCGCTCATCACCAGCACCCGGTCGCTCATGCCGAGCACCTCGGGCAATTCGCTGGACACCATGACGACGGCGCCGCCTGCAGCGGTGATTGCGTTCATCAGTTCGTAGATTTCAACCTTGGCGCCGACGTCGACGCCGCGGGTCGGCTCATCCAGCAGGAGCACTGATGAATTCGCGACGATCCAGCGTGCGAACACTGTCTTCTGCTGGTTGCCGCCGGAGAGCGAGCCCACCACTTGGTCGAGGTTGTGCATGCGAATCCGCAGCTTGTCAGCGACGTCCTCTGCCCGCTTGCGCTGGCCGGCGCGGTCCACAAGCCCGGACTTGGCGGTCGTTGAAAGCGTGGCGTAGCCAATGTTCTCGTTGACCGGCGCGCCGAGCACCAGTCCATGTGCCTTCCGGTCTTCCGGAACATGCCCGACGCCGGCACGAATGGCCGCGCCGATGCTGGACTTTGGCAGCTCCTTGCCACGGACGCGGACGGAGCCGCTGGCGTAAGGATCAACGCCGGCGATTGCCCGGATGACCTCGGTACGGCCTGCCCCCACCAGCCCGGCCAGGCCGACGATTTCGCCGGCCTTCACGGTGAAGGAGACGTTGTTGATCGTTCCCTTGGTGGAAAGCCCGTTGACTTCGAGGAGGGTGGCGTCCGGTCCGTCGTACTCGCGGCGGCGGGGAAACTGCTGTTCGATGGATCGGCCGACCATGAGACGGACGAGCTCATCCTCATGGGTATCCGCTGGGACCTCGGCAACGAATTCGCCGTCCCGCAGAACCGAAACCGAGTCGCCGATGGCGGCGATCTCATCCAGGTGGTGAGAGATGAAGACCATGCCGACACCGCGTTCCCGGAGATCCTCCACCACCGAGAACAGAGCGGCGATCTCACGCTTGGTGAGAGCCGCCGTCGGCTCGTCGAGGATAAGCATGCGGGCATCGAGGCTCAGCGCTTTCGCGATCTCGACCAGTTGCTGTCGGGCGATTCCGAGTTCGGCTACCTTGTGGTCAACGTCGATGTCCAGACCGATCATGGCCAGCGCCTCACGTGCGACCTCGCGCATCTTCTTCCGGTCTACGAGCCCGAAGCGCCGGGGGATGCGTCCCATGGTGATGTTCTCGGCGACGGTCATTGAGCCCACCAGGTTCAGTTCCTGGTGGATGGTGGCAATGCCAAGAGCCTCGGAGGCGTTGGTGTCCGGCAGGCGGACTTCCTTGCCGTCCACGAGGATGCGGCCGCCGTCGGGCTGGTACACGCCGGCCATCATCTTGATGAGAGTTGATTTGCCGGCGCCGTTCTCTCCGAGGAGCACCTGCACCTTGCCGGGGTAGACGTTGACGGTCACACCTTTGATGACCGTCACTGGTCCGAAGGATTTGATGACGTTGTCGAGCGTCAGGATGGGGTTGTCGGTCCCTGGGTTATCGCTCATGGTGCTATCGCTCACGATGTGAGGCCTCCTGAAAGGGACGGGGTGGAACCGCGGACAATGAGGCGGCTGGGAAGGATGACCGATTCCGGGGATTCACCGGCGATCACCTGAGTGAGGAGATCAACGGCAAGGCGGCCCATGGCGTTGACGTCATGGGCAATGACGGTGAGCGCGGGGTTGATCAGGCTGAAGGCCTCGATGTCGTCATAAGCGACAAAAGCGAGGTCCGTACCGATGGTCAGGCCGCGTTCGTTGCAGACGCCGACAGCGCCGATGCTCATCAGGCTGTCCGCTGCAAGCAGGGCAGTCGGAGGGTGGGGGAGTTCGAGCAGGTGGTGGGCTCCGGCGGCACCACTGGCGGACTGAAAGTCACCGAAGAAGATGAGGTCGGCGTCGTCGTCGGCGTGTGTGTCCGCGAGGGCGGACTGAAAGGCGGCGAGACGTTCCCGGCCTGTGGAGGTGGACTGCGGGCCGGCGATGTAGCCGATGCGGCGATGCCCACTATTGGTCAGGTGGCGGACGGCTTCCCGGACGCCGGTGACGTTATCGGGCGTCACGCTGGGGACGGTGGTGTCCGGGATGACGCGGTCCACGAAGACGGTCGGCACTCCGCTGTCCAGCACCGACTGCAGATCGGTGACATTCCCCTGCGGTGCGGCGATGAGGCCGTCGACCCGCTGGGTCAGCATGATGTCGAAATACCGGTCCTGCTGATCGGCGTCTTCATTCGCGTTGCCGAACAGCGTGAGGTACTTGAAGTCACGAGCGCGCTGTTCCACGGCGTGGGCAAGGTCCGCGAAGAAGGGGTTCCGGACGTCGGGGAGGACCAGTCCGATGGTCTGGGTGCTGGTCTTGCGCAGCGACCGCGCCTGGGCGTTGGGCCGGAAACCGAGCTTGGTCGCAGCCTTGCTGACCGCGTCGCGGGCCACTTCAGAGGTAGACGGATGCCCTGAGAGTACGCGGGATGCGGTGGCTACGGATACGCCCGCCATGTCGGCGACGTTTCTGATCGTCACTGATCGCATCTGTGCATTCTCCTGATGGTCGATCTTCGATGGAATCGTTTCCATGGAATCGATTACAAACTATGGCACAGGTCACGAAGCCGGGTCAACAGGTGTTGCGGAAGCGAAATGCAAGCTGACTCCGGTGCTCGTTCACATGAAGGAAACATTCGGAGGGCGCTTTCCTCCGGCGCTATCCTTTCCCGGGTACCTCAGCAGCGATAGGAGAGTCGAATGGACTCGACAATAGAAGCGATCCGCAACGACGTAGTACGCCGGAACCCCGGTGAAACGGAATTCCACCAGGCCGCGGACGAGGTCTTCGATTCCCTCGGCCCGGTGCTCAAGAAGCACCCCGAGTTTGTCCAGGCCTCCATCCTCGAGCGGATCTGCGAGCCTGAGCGGCAAATCATCTTCCGCGTGCCCTGGGTCGATGACGCGGGCAAGGTCCGCATCAACCGTGGTTTCCGCGTCGAGTTCAACTCCGCACTCGGCCCCTACAAGGGCGGCCTCCGCTTCCACCCGTCGGTATACCTCGGGATTGTCAAGTTCCTAGGTTTCGAGCAGATCTTCAAGAACGCGCTCACAGGCATGCCAATCGGCGGCGGCAAGGGCGGATCCGACTTCGACCCCCGTGGCCGCAGCGACGGCGAGGTCATGCGCTTCTGCCAGTCATTCATGCTGGAGCTCTACCGTCACATCGGGGAATACACTGATGTGCCCGCTGGGGATATCGGCGTGGGCACCCGCGAGATCGGTTACATGTTCGGCCAGTACAAGCGGATCACCAACCGCTATGAGTCGGGCGTTCTGACCGGCAAGGGCACTGGCTGGGGCGGTTCGCTGGTTCGTCCGGAGGCAACCGGCTTCGGTGCCGTCCTCTTCGCCAAGGAGATGCTCGCTACCCGCGGCCTGAGTTTCGAGGGCCAGCGCGTTGTTGTGTCCGGTTCCGGCAACGTGGCGCTGCACGCGATCGCCAAGGCGCAGTCGATGGGCGCCAATGTCATCACCTGCTCGGACTCCTCCGGTTACGTCGTCGAGGAGCAGGGTATCGACGTCGAACTCCTCCGCGACATCAAGGAAAACCAGCGTCTGCGCGTCAGTGATTACGCCGAGCAGCGCGGGTCAGGAGCGGTGTTCGTCCAGGACGGTTCCATCTGGGATGTGGACGCGACCGTCGCGCTGCCGTGCGCCACCCAGAATGAATTGGACGACGTCGCCGCGAAGCGCCTGCTCTCGCGCGGACTTATCGCTGTGGCTGAGGGCGCGAACATGCCTAGTACGCCTGACGCGATTGAGTTGTTCCAGGATGCGAAGATCCTTTTCGGTCCGGGCAAGGCAGCAAACGCCGGAGGTGTGGCGACGTCGGCTTTGGAGATGCAGCAGAACGCCAGCCGCGATGCGTGGACCTTCGAGCACACCGAGCGGCGGCTTGAGGAAATCATGGCCAACATCCATGAGCGGTGCGCTACCACGGCTGACGAGTACGGACTGCCGGGCAACTATGTTGCGGGCGCCAATATCGCCGGTTTTGTGCAGGTTGCCAACGCGATGCTGGCGCTCGGGGTCGTCTAGCGGCCGTGATGTTGCCTAACCGCCCGGTGAGGTGTTTCTTACCGGGCGGTTACACGGAACTATCCCTCGCAGTCGGCGCAGTACTTGTTGCCGTTCTTTTCCCGGGCGAGCTGTGAACGGTGTCGAACCAGGAAACAGGACATGCAGGTGAATTCATCCTGCTGTTCCGGGATGACCTGTATCTGAAGTTCCTCTTCGAGGACAGCGCCGGGCAGATCCAGGCCTTCAGCTGTGTCTGTCTCGTCTGCATCGATCGCCGAATTTTGAGTTGAGGCGCTGCGCTGGGCTTTGAGTGCCTCCAGCGACTCGTTGGCCGGCTGATCCTCTTCGCGTACGCGCGGTGCGTCGTAATCCGTAGCCATGGGTGCTCATTCGTCCTTTGCTGCTTGAGGTGCTGCAACAGGCTACACGTATTTTCTGGACACAGCTGCGGGGAGGCAGCAGGGAGTGTCTTCGACGGGTCACATCCGCCACGGGCGAACACTACAACCAACGATTAACCGGCCGGACTCACAAGTGAAAAGGTGCCTCGTTCTGGTCACAGATGTCACGAATGTGCTCCACGAGCCCGTCACTAAGTGGGATGCCGGACTCCAGCCGTTCCGTGCGGACAGTACGTTCAATATCCCCGGGCACCAGCACGGGGCGGTCGGCTGCTGCCGGAGGCTCCGCACGGAGCAGATCGACGATCTGCGACACCGATCCCGCGAACTGCTCCGGCGCTCCGAAAAACGCGGGATCGATCACCAGGCAGAAGTGACCAATGTCATTCGGATCCGACGGCTCCCTCAGTGGAGCGAAAGTTGCACCGGCAAGTGCACCGGCCAGGATCTGGACCATGAGCGCGAGCCCGTATCCCTTGTGGCTGGAGAGCTGCTCCGTCCCGCCCAATGGGCTCAAACCGCCCTCCTGCTGATCCCGGAGCTGGCTATAGCCCGCGTGGGAGTCGGTGACCGGCCGTCCGGCGCCGTCCAGCACCCACCCGGCGGGCAGCGGCTTGTCGAGGTAGTCATACACCTTCACCTTGTTCATCGCGACGGTGCTGGTGGACATGTCGAGGAGGAACGGCTCCGCTGTGTTGGCACTGGGGGCCGCGAAAGCCAACGGGTTGGTGCCGAGCACAGGCCTGGAACCGCGGGTGGGAACCACCGTCTTGGTAGGGGTGGTCGAGGTGACGAGCCCAATCTGACCGGCTTCCGCGGCGATCCTCGCGTAGTAGCCAGCCGCCCCGAAGTGGTGCGACCGCCGCACGGTCACAACTCCGACGCCGGTCTCCCGCGCCTTGGAGACGGCGAGCCGCATTGCGGTCACCATCGCTGAATGCCCAAGATTGTGCCCGCCATCGACGACGGCGGTCGACGCACCCTCACGCTCGATCACCGCTTCGGCGCGGGCATCGAGCTTCCCTGCATCGATGAGCCGCTGGTACATGGGCAGCATGGAAATCCCGTGGGAATCGATGCCCGCCAGATCGGTATCCACCATCACTTCCGCGGTGATCTCCGCACGCTCCGAAGCCATACCCCACGCGGAAAGTACCGCCAGAATCTGCTGCCGGACAGTGCCTGCTGAGTACTGCGTCATCGGTGCCTCCCGCGGCCTGGTTCTACTTCATCCCTCACTGACAACACTAGGACGAAACCCCGCTACGCCGGCGCAGCAAGCTTACGACGGCGGTACTCGGTTGGGCTCACTCCGAACCTGTGGTGGCGGGGGTGACCGCTGGTACGTCCGATACCTACGGATTGGTGCGGTTGGCGGGATCCGGGCTATTACTGGCTAGGCTCGTCGTGACGGTCGGCGTCAACGTCTCGCTCAACAACAAGCTCGCCCGAGCACCTGGCGCAGGGGATCCAGCAGAAACGTCACCTCTGACCGATAGGCTGGCTCCATGATTTCGGCGACCGAAAAGAACACTGCGCCGATACTCATCGACGTCGTCTCGGAGGACATCTCGGGCTGGGATATCGTGGCCAACCTGGGGCCGTTCGCCATTTTGGCCGCGACGTGCGAGACAATGAGACTGTCACCAACCGACAGCAAGCTGGACAAGGAAACCCCGAAGTGGGTCAAGGACCTGGCCGCGAAGCCGCTCTGATAAGTCTGCCGAAGCCCCCGGATGGTTTGCTCCTCTCCGGGGCTTTCTGCTCTCCGCATGGTCTGCACGCCGGAGACTGGAGGCGGCTCCGCTTCTAGGCCAAGGAGTGCACTGCTCGCTACACCTGCCTAAGGTGAACGTCATGCACTCCAAAGAAACGATCAGACAGATTAACGCAGCCGGGCTGATGCCCCCGCGTGGCAAGTACAGTCACGTCACCATCGCTCACGGCACTGCCTACATCTCCGGTCAGTTGCCCGTGAACAGCGAGGGGGAGCCGGTTACTTCCGAGAGCTTCGCGGTGCAGGCCAAACAAACGCTGAGCAACCTCGACGCCTGCCTGGCATCGGCGGGACTTGAACGAACCAGTCTCGTCCAGGTGCGGGTGTACCTGACGGATATGTCCAACTGGAAAGAGTTCGACGAGATCTATGGCGAATGGATTGGTTCACACCGCCCTGCCCGAGCCGTCGCAGGGGTGAACGCGCTCAATCACGCAGCGGCGCTTGAAATGGAAGCCACCGCCGTCGTCGATTAGCGCCACCAGCTCGTCCGAAAGCAGGCTGGCCCCGCAAAGATCAAATCTCGGCAGTTCCCCGGAAGCACGTTGTCGTGGCGCCGCCCACCCAGACGGTGCCGTCGTCGTCGGCTGTGATGGTGATGTCTCCCGCCCTGCCCAGCCGGGAACCCTGCGACACCCGGTAGCTGCTCGGCATCCCACCGGTGGCGGTCAGCCACTGGCCCACCGAGGCGTTCATGCTTCCGCACACCGGGTCTTCGGGGACACCAAGGGCGGGAGCGAAGGTCCGCATCTCGTAGGCATGCTCGGAACCTTCGGGATGGGCGCCGACCGCACCGATCATCGCCGTCGGAATCCGCGACAGATCAGGTTCCAGATCGAGCACCTCCTGCGCGGTGGCCAGCCGGATGACCGCCCAGCCCGGCCCGTTGTCCACCCACTGGTGTGAGAGCACCTGGTCCTCCCGGATGCCGAACGCGGCGACGATCTCTGCGAGGTACTCGCCCTCCAAGTTCCCGGTGCGTCGCGTGGGCGGAGCGGCGAAGGACAGGATCCCGTCGCCGCGCCGGACATTGATGAGCCCCGCCGTGCACTCCTGCACAACCAGGTCATCGCGCCGCGGTGTGCCGCCGCCCTCAAGCCAGGCGTGCGCTGAACCGAGAGTCGGATGACCGGCGAACGGAAGCTCACCTCCCGGTGTGAAGATCCGTACGCGGTAGTCCGCTTCCGGATTGGTGGGCGGCAGCAGAAACGTGGTCTCAGAGAGATTGGTCCAGCGAGCCACGCGCTGCATCGCGTCGTCGCTCAGCCCCGCACCATTCAGTACGACGGCGACTGGATTTCCCAGGTACGGAGTCGGAGAGAACACATCAACTTGTGCAAAGGGACGGGAGGAAGTCATGCGAGGAAGTCTGTCAGGACTGCGCGAAGGAGACCAGCCTCGGCCCTCTCTGGCCGGATAAGACGCTAGTGATCGTTCATGTACCGCAGCAGAACCACGCCGTTGCTGAACGTCCTTGTCTCCTCGAGCTTGAGGTTCAGTTGGACCTTGGGGTCTTCGAAGAGCGGCCGGCCTTTCCCCAGCACCACTGGATGGACGCAGATGCGATACTCGTCCACCAGACCGAGCCGGAGAAAGCTGGCTGCGAGGTTGGCTCCGCCCAGCGCGATATCGCCGCCGATCTGCGCCTTCAGCTCGGCGATCTGTTCAGGAACGACGTCGGAAATCACCGTCGTGTTCCGGCCCGCCTCCGAGAGGGTCCGCGAAAACACATACTTGCGCGCATCCCGCCAGATCTGTGCGAACTCGATTTCCGGTTCGGAGGCATCCGGATTCTGGTCAGCGGTGGGCCAGTACTCGGCCATCAGCTCATGGGTGACGCGTCCGTCGAAGAAACCGGCCATCGCGCGGCACTGATCGTTGAAGTAGCGGTGGAGCTCCTCGTCCACCCGGTGCCAGCTGATGTCCCGGTCGAGCCCTTCGAAGTAGCCGTCCAGGGAGACGGACATCATGAGGATGATCTTGTTCATTCAGGAACCTCCGGAGGCAGCGGGAGGCGACAGGGCCGTCGTCGTACTGTCCAGTGAAGCACTTACACGTGTTTCGGAACAGAGAATTGCGGCTCTCTTGTCCATCAGGAATCAAGGAAAGTTCTACCGGGGGGATAACCCGTTGCGCCCGGACTGCAGGACGGGATTTTCATCGTTGACAGAAAAATTGAGCAGGACTATGGTTGCCGATACAACGCACTTATATCATATTCTTCTGCTGATTCTGTGAAAGCCGTCGGCACGCGCAGGTGGTTTTCCCCTCGCAGGTTCCCATTCACTCTTTGTATTGCAACGGAGTGCCATGAGCAATGTTGGTCTGTTATATGTTGGCGCAGTTCTTTTCATTAACGGTCTCATGCTTATTGGAGTGGTTCCCGGTAAATCGGCAGCCATCTTGAATTTCTTCGTCGGGATTATGCAGGTCGTCTTCCCGACCATCATCCTGATTCAGGCCAACAACGACTTGCCGACGATCTTCGGCGCTGCTGGCCTGTATCTTTTTGGCTTCACCTACCTGTATGTGGGAATCCTTCAAGCGACCGGAATCAGCGGTGAGGGCCTTGGCTGGTTCTCTCTCTTTGTTGCAGCCTGTGCGGTGGTGATCGGAATCCTTCAATTCACTCTGGTTGCGGACCCGGTGTTCGGCGCAATCTGGCTGACTTGGGCGGTCCTGTGGTTTCTGTTCTTCCTGCTGTTGGGGCTGGGTAAGGACTCCCTGGCCTACACCACTGGCTGGTTCACGATCTTTGTGGCCCACATAACCGGCACCATCCCCGCGTTTTTCCTGCTGGTAGGCAGGTATGAGACGAACACCGGCCTCGCCTTGTTGGTGACGGTCGCAGCAGTTGCTGCTCTTGCGGCGGCGTTCTTCCTTGGCCGAAGAGGCATCCCGCACGCTAAGCCGTCCACCCAAGATGGCGTGGCGGTAACTGCCTGATCATCCATCCGACACAGAAGACACGGAAGGGCGCGTTCTGCATGCCGATCTATGAATACCTTTGTCCCCAATGTGATGTGTTCGAGGCCATTCGCCCCATGAGCGCAGCTGCGGAATCGACTACGTGTCCGCAGTGCCGGCAGACGGCCCACCGGAAGATGAGCGTGCCAAACATCTCTCGGACAGGTTCGGCAGCCTTCCGATTGATCGATTCAACGTACCGTTCGGCATCGGAGCCGCAGGTTGTTTCCGGAGGGCTTCCCGCAACGGGTAGTCGAAAGACGCAGCGCTATTCATCCAATCCGCTTCACAAAAAACTGCCGCGGCCCTGATCTACCGTCCGAAAAAATAGTCCTAAGGAGATGCAATGCCCGACGTTATATTTCCCCTTGATTCATCAAAGAAGTTCGAAGATCAGGAAAAGGTTGGACATAACCGGTGGCACCCGGAGATTCCTCCGGTAGCCACAGTGAAGCCCGGTGATTCATTCAGGGTTCACTGCCGCGAGTGGTTCGACGGCGCTATAGTCAACGACGACTCCGCTGATGACATTCTGAACGCTCCGTTGCTCACCGTCCACAAGCTCAGCGGGCCCTTCGCCGTCGAAGGAGTCAAACCGGGCGACCTGCTCATCGTCGACATCCTCGACGTGGGCCCAATCCCGCAGGAAGATTCAGGCCCGCTGGCCGGGCAGGGATGGGGCTACACGGGTATCTTCGCCCGAAACAACGGCGGAGGCTTCCTGACCGAGCAGTTTCCTGACGCCTATAAGGCGATTTGGGACTTCACCGGTCAGATGGCGACGTCGCGGCACGTGCCGGAAGTGTCCTATGCCGGACTTATCCACCCCGGTCTCATGGGTACGGCTCCCTCGGCAGAGCTGCTGGCGAAGTGGAACAAGCGCGAGGGAGACCTCATCGCCACGGATCCCAACCGTGTGCCGCCCCTGGCTCTGCCGCCCGAAGCGGAGCATGCCGTGCTCGGAAGCCTGGCCGCGTCGGAATTCGATCGCGTAGCGGGCGAGGCGGCGCGCACCGCGCCACCCCGGGAAAACGGCGGCAACCAGGACATCAAGAATCTCTCCAAGGGATCCCGGATCTTCTATCCGGTCTTCGTGGACGGCGCCAACC
Organism: Arthrobacter sp. Soil782; assembly: GCF_001428435.1. Lineage (GTDB taxonomy): Bacteria > Actinomycetota > Actinomycetes > Actinomycetales > Micrococcaceae > Arthrobacter_D > Arthrobacter_D parietis. The sequence goes on along the minus strand of NZ_LMSO01000001.1, from coordinate 609,834 downwards.
TGTCACTGGGCGATCTCCACTTTTCACAGGGCGACGGCGAAATCACCTTCTGCGGTGCCATCGAGATGGGCGGCTTCATAGACCTCAGGGTTGATGTCATCAAGGGCGGCATGGAGACCTACGGCGTCAGTGAAAACGCGATCTTCATGCCCGGCATTGTGGATCCGCGCTATAGCGAGTGGATTGCTTTCTCCGGCACCTCTGTGACCCTGGACGGCAAACAGCATTACCTTGACTCGCACTTGTCCTACCAGCGAGCGTGCCTGCATGCAATCGACTACCTGACGAAGTTCGGCTACAGCCCGGAGCAGGCCTACCTGTTGCTGGGATCCGCGCCGATTGAGGGCAGGTTGTCCGGGGTGGTGGATATCCCCAACTCCTGTTCAACCGTCTACCTCCCGACTGCGATGTTCGAGTTCGACGTCCGTCCTTCTGCCGCTGGGCCGCACAAGATCAACGCCGGCATAGGTGCGCCGAAGTCGAACAATACGTAGGAGGGGTGTCGCAGGGCGGCCGGCGCCAGGGCACGTCCCTGGCGCCGGTCGTTCTTCACGGAATCCTGCCCGCCTTCTCCCGGGTTCCGGCGCGCGCCCGCACGGCCACACCCGCACAGAGAACGACGGCGAGGCCTCCCACAACGGTCGGCCACGTCAGGTGCTCCCCGAGCAGGAGTGCAGCCCACGCGATAGTCAGGACGGGCTGCACCAGTTGTATCTGGCTCACCCGGGTCATCGGCCCGATTGCCAGGCCTCGGTACCAGGCAAAGAAGCCGAGGAACATGCTGATCACTCCGAGATAGGCGAAGGCTGCCCACTGCACCGGTGACGCGGCGGGAGGCTGCTCGACCATGGCGATGGTGGTCAGCAGAACCATGAGGGGAGCGGCCACAACGAGGGCCCAGGAGATCACCTGCCAGGAACCCATGTCGCGGGCCAGCAGGCCGCCCTCTGCGTAGCCGACTGCGCCGGCCGCCACAGCACCAAGCAGTAGAAGGTCCGGCCAGCTGAAGCCTCCAAGCCCGCCGGATGTATAGGCGGCGAAGGCAACCGTGACCGCTCCGCCGATGCCGCTCATGATCCAGAAAAGAAACGGCGGACGTTCATGCCCGCGGAGGACAGCCGCCGTCGCAGTCGCTGCTGGCAGCAGCGCTGTGACGACGGCGGCATGGCTCGCCGGCACAGCGGTGAGTGCGTAGGAGGTCAGGACCGGGAAGCCGACGACGACGCCACCTGCGATGATCGCGAGTCGCGCCCACTGGACGCCGCGGGGGAGCCGCTGCCGCATGATTGCTAACGCGAGGGCAGCGAGTAGCGCGGCCAGCACCGCTCGGCCGGAGCCGATGAACAGCGGCGACATCCCGTCCACTGCCACCTTCGTGAACGGGACGGTGAAGGAAAACGCCGCTACGCCGAGAAGCCCCCACCAGATTCCGGCTGGCCGATGGGATAGCGGTTCAGTTCGCGGGAGAGTAGCGCTACTATTGCTATACATGAACAACGATAGCAGTTCCCGTATTGCTGCGGCACTGAGTGACTGGATTTCCGGGGTGGCCCCGGGATCGCGGTTGCCGTCCACCCGGGCGCTGGTCGCCGAGCACAAAGTGAGTCCGGTAACGGTGCAGAAAGCCCTGCAGGTCCTCACTGCCCGCGGGCTGGTGGAGAGCCGTCCAGGTTCGGGAACGTTCGTTCGGTCAGTCCGAACAGCCCGGCCCGCTGACTATGGCTGGCAGACCGCCGCGTTGCGATCCCCCAAGGCGCCCCGGCATGGCCTGCCGACCACCCTGCGGGACACGCCAAACGACACGATCGCCTTCCATTCCGGCTATCCGGACTCCGAACTGTTGCCGGTCCGTGCGGTCCGGGCAGCCTTGGCGAGGGCATCACGCAGCGACGCCGCGCTGTCCCGCCCACCCGCCGCAGGGCTTCCCGAACTGCGATCGTGGTTCGCCCAGGAACTGCGCGCCGCAACGCCGGCGAGTATCAGTCCGCCGACGCCCAGCGACGTTCTGGTGTTGCCCGGCAGCCAGAGTGGACTGAGCGCCATCTTCAGGGCGCTCGCCGGCAGCGGGCAGCCCGTACTCATGGAGTCACCCACTTATTGGGGCGCCATCCTGGCCGCAACGCAGGCCGGTACCACCATCATCCCGGTTCCGACGGGCGCTGACGGACCGGACCCTGAAGCACTGGCGCGGGCCTTCGAGGAGACAGGCGCCCGCCTGTTCTACGCCCAGCCCAACTACGCCAACCCCACCGGTGCCCAGTGGGACGCCGAGCGCCGCGATCAGGTGCTGGACATCGTCCGCGCGCACGGCGCCTTCCTTGTGGAGGATGATTGGGCCCACGACTTCGGGATCAACACCAGCCCCGCACCGGTGGCGGCGCAGGACGACTCCGGCCACGTGGTGTACTTGCGCTCGCTGACCAAGAGCGTTTCGCCGTCCATCCGGGTTGCCGCAGTGATCGCCCGCGGCCCTGCACGTGAGCGGATCCTCGCTGACCAGGGCGCCGAATCCATGTACGTGAGCGGTCTTCTCCAGGCTGCGGCGCTGGATGTTGTCACCCAACCGGCGTGGCAGACCCACCTCCGTGGGCTCCGCCACCAGCTCCAATCCCGCCGCGACCTGCTGCTCAGCAGCCTGCGCCGGCACGCGCCCTCCGCGCATATCGACCACGTGCCCAAGGGCGGGCTGAATCTGTGGGCACGGCTGCCTGACGGAACGGACGTCGAACAGTTGGCTCGTGACTGCGAGGCCAACGGCGTCGTCATCGCTGCCGGGAACGAATGGTTCCCGGCGGAACCGGTGGGCCCATTCATCCGGCTGAATTACGCGGGGCCCAACCCCAGTGCGTTCCCCGAAGGCGTGCGGATTCTCAGCGGAGCGCTGCAGGAACAGGTCAGGGAGGACGCCGTCACGGCGTAGGCGCCGCGGGTTTCTGTGGCGACGTCGTGCCGGGTGTCTGTGCCGCCGTCGTCTCCGCGGCGGCCTGCGCATAGGATGCCGAGACGCGCCGGTAGACCGGAGTCAGGAAGGCCAGCAGCGCCGCGGCGATGATGACGATCCCGGCGATCAGGAACACCAGCGCTATGCCGCGGGAGGTTCCTTCTCCCAGGAGCGGGGCTAGCTGCGCTGCACCTTCTGCCGAGCGGGCGTACGGGATGATCCAGATTTCGGCGATGGGCGCGATGAGGAACGCAGTGATCGGGGCTGCGCCCGCCTCGAATGCCATGGCGAGCCCGAAGACGCGCCCCTGACGCGGCAGCGGCACCACCCGTTGGATGACCGTCTGCTCGGCGGCCTCGATGAACGGGATGAGCACCAGATAGAGCCAGATACCGGCGATGTAGAGCCACGACCACTCGCGGATGGTGAAGACCGCGCCGATGACTCCCATGATGACGACGGCGATGAGCATGGTGCGCAGCGGATTGGAACCGAGGCCGAACTTGCCGATCAGGGCGCCGCCCACCAGGAACCCGGTCGAACCGAGTGCAAAGTACACTCCCCACAGTTCCACGGGGAACAGTTCCAAGCCATAGGGGTCCATCAACGCCATATAGACGCCGCCCACAAAGTTGTTGAACGTGGAGAACAGGATCAGCGCGAACAAACCGGAGATCGCTAGAACGGCGGCCCAGGAGCCGCGCAGGTCAAAGCTCCCATGTGCATCCGTGGCGGCGGCGCGCACTTCCTCGGGCATGCGCAGGGTGAGCAGGTGCGCATAGGCAAGCGCTGTCAGCACCAGGGCGACGACGATCGTCCACCCCATCCCGAGCAGCCCGACCGACAACCCGGAGAGCACCGAGGTGATGATGAACATCAAGCCCTGCACCATCCCCACCAGCCCGTTGGCGTTGGCCCGCCGGTCCGGCTCGATGAGAATGGTGACCGTAGTGGACAGGGCAATGTTGCGCAGATTCTCCACAACAGCGCCGATCAGGATGATCAGCGTGAAAACCCAGAACCACGGCTGCGTCAGATCCAGCAGACTGGACTCGGGCGTGTAGAGGAACATGACGCCGGCCAGCAGGAACATGCCAAGGGTGAAGGCTCCGGCGAACCGCATCACCGCGAGTTTGCGGTAGCGGTCCACAAACGTGCCGAAGCTGATGCTCGAGAGCGCGATCAACAGCATGTAGGCACCGCCGATCACCCCGGTGGCGATCACGTTTCGCGTCTCCAGGTAGGCCCAGAATGTCAGGGCAAACCAGAGGTAACTGGTGGTGATGTTTGCAACGCCGGTGTTGAGGAGGATGCCCCAGAACGTCCGGGACCGTTCCTCCGGACTGCGTAGCGAGGTGTCGACGGCGTCGCTGTCCGTGACATCGCGGCTGTCCGTCGCGTCGTCGTTCTGGGTAACCGCAGCGGCCCGTTCCGGGGCCGGATCCTGCCCGGTCATGCGCCTTAGTTTACTCGCAGCGCCTGACTCGGCTAGTAGCTTCCGGAGGCTCCTCCGCCGGTGAAGCCGCCGCCGCTGTTGAAGGACGAACCCGAGGCGTTCCCGCTGCTGCCGCCCGAGTAGAGCGAAGGGTTGGCGATGAAAAGGGGCAGCCACATGGCCGGGTTCGTAACGGCGTCGTCCTTGCGGTGGTTATAGCGATACTTCCGGTACGCCTCGCGCTGTTCATCGGTGAGGCGCAGGTCCGGATCGCTCTCCTCCGCGGCGCGGATTTCCTCGTCAGCAATACGACGACGACGGCGGCTGTCCCGCACGATGACAGCCACCACAATGCCGAAAAAGGCCACCATAGCGCCGACGATTGAGGCTGGCAGAACCCAGGCGAAGGGATCGCTGGGCGGCTCCTCTCCGTCTGCGTACAGGTAGATCTGCTCGACGGCCTCGGTGAGGCCCTGCGCGTACTTTTCGTCGGCGAAGGCAGGTTCGAGGACATCCTCGACCACGTCTTCCGCCTCGTCGTCGGAGAACTGTTCCCGCACGCCGTCGGCTGTTTCGACGCGAAGCTCCCGCTCTGCCGTGTCGGCGACGATGAGCACTCCGTTGTCCGCACCGTCGTCGCCTACTTCCCACTCGGTGGCGACGGTGCGCGCATAGTCCTCGATGGATCCGCCGGCGTTCTCGACGGTCAGGACGGCGACCCGGGCGGCATCGGTGCTGCGATTCTCATTCTCGATGAGCGTATTGAGTTGCTGCTCCTGCTGGTCGCTGAGCACCTCGGCGGCATCCAGGACGTTGCCCTGGGTCGGTGGTGCCGGCGCAGCTGCGGGTTCGCCGCTGCAGCCGGTCAGCAAGAGCAACAGCGTTACTGCAGCCGCTGCGCCAAAACCTCGTGTTCGAGTGCCCCTCACGAATTCCCCCTGTTGCATGTTCCACCTGTGCACTGGATGCGTTCCATGGTCTCAACACATCGAGTTCACATTCGACCGTCAAAGGGATGAATTTCCTGAGTGAGGGCGGCCTCGAGGATGTCGATCACCTGCGCGCGTTGGATCGAGCAGTTCGACGCCGGCCAACCCGTCACCGCAAAGATTTCGGCGATCCGCGCGCTTGCGTCCCAGTCAGGTTTGTCGTCCCCATTGAGCCGGTACACCGTGAACATAATGGGACGACCCTGGGCGAGACGCCGCTCGGCGATGGCTGCGAGCCGCTCGGCCGCCTTCCTGGGCATCGAGAGGAACTGGCCTGCGGCCGTTCCCACCTTCACCTCCCACAATGTGCCATCGTGGGAGTCGACCTTCTGAAGCTGTTCGATCATTTGTGCCGTCATGATCCGTATGTTTGTGGAAGCGCGTCGGTGGTTACGGGTGTTGCGGAACGATTTGATTACGGCACAGTTCGGCCGATGCTTCTGATCCAGCTGCGCATCAGGGTTTCCTCCGGACCGTGGGCGGCGTAGAGTCGCCCGCATGGCTGGCACATTGACACGTCCCCGTAACGGCAAACTCATCGCAGGAGTCTGCGCGGCTATCGCAACCGGGTTTGGCTTGCCCAAGTGGCTCGTCCGGCTCGGCTTCATCATCTTCGGGCTGGTGGGCGTCGGCGAGCTCGTCTACATCATTTTGTGGATCGTGCTGCCCAAGTCCGACCGCTGATTGCGGCGCGCTGCGTCGTCGTCGGCGTTGCTAGACGACCAGGCCCGGTCCGGCCGGAAGTAAGGCCCGGCGCAGGGTATCCAGCCCCACCGAGCCCAGGTTCAGTGCCTCGGTATGGAACGCGCGGAGATCGAATGCCGCGCCGTCGGCCTGTTCGCGGACCGCGCGGATCTCTTCCCACAGCCGCTGACCGACTTTGTACGAGGAAGCCTGGCCCGGCCACCCGAGGTAGCGGGTGAACTCGAACTCGAGGGCACCCTCGGAAATATCGAGGTGCCGGGTAAGGAACTCGTATCCTTTCTCGGGCGTCCAGGTTCCGCTTCCCCAGGGCGCGGGGACCTCCAGCTCCAGGTGCACCCCGATATCGAAGACAACCCGGGCTGCGCGCATCCGCTGCATATCCAGCATTCCCAGGTGGTCACCCGGATCGGCGAGGTAGCCCAGCTCCAGCATCAACCGCTCGGCATAAAGCGCCCAACCTTCACCGTGGCCGGAAACCCAGCAGGCGTGGCGCCGCCAGTTGTTCAGCAGCTCCTTCTGGTAGGTCGCGGTTCCGTATTGCAGATGATGTCCCGGCACCCCCTCGTGGTACACGGTGCTGGTTTCGGCCCAGGTGGTGAACTCGTCCTCACCGGGCGGGATGGACCACCACATGCGCCCGGGCCGGCTGAAGTCATCGGAGGGCACCGAGTAGTAGATCACGCCCTCCTGAGTGGGGGCGATCATGCATTCAAGCCGGTTCATGGGTGCCGGGATGTCGAAGTGCACGCCGGCGAGGTCTGACAACGCCTGGTCTGCTGTGGCCTGCATCCAGTCCCTGAGGGCAGCCGAGCCCTTGAGCTGGCGGGCCGGGTCCGAGTTCAGGATCGCCTTGGCTTCTTCGATCGTGGCGCCGGACTTGATCCGGCCAGCCACCGCCACCTGTTCCGCAATCAACCGGTCCAGTTCAGCCACTGCCCACGCGTAGGTTTCATCGAGGTCGACGGCGGTACCCAGGAAGCGCCGTGAGCACAGCTCGTAGTACTCGCGCCCGACGGCGTCCTTCCCGGGCGCTGCCGGCAGCAGTTCGGTTTCGAGGAAGTTCGCGAAGCCCGCATAAGCTGCTGCGGCGCCCGCTGCGCCGCGTTCGAGCAGGTCACGGGTACCGGCGTCGAGCTGCCTGCCCTGCGCTCCGGCTGCCAGGGACGTGAAGAAACCGTTGTTGTTGGCATGTTCACGCGCTTGCCAGGCGACAGCACGGACCTGCCGGGCAGCTGCGACGTGCCCTTCATCGCGGCTCTTGCGCAAAGAGGCGATGTAGCCCTCCAGCGCACCGCTGACGTTCGCCAGTCTTTCAGCGATGTGCTCCCAGTCTGCAGCCGTTTCGGTAGGCATCAGGTCAAAGACGTTCCGGATCAGCTGCGACGGGCACTCAATGTTGTTCAGCTCGGTGATGCCCGTAGCGAGGAACTCCAGCTCCAGCCCCAACCGCTCGCGCATGGCGTCCAGGGTGACTCCATCGACGTCGTCGGCCGGGTTGAGGCCTTCCAGCTCGGCGAGTGTTTCCTGGATGGCTTGGGAGTAGGCCTGTTGGCCGGCGGGGGAGTAGTCGAAGAACCCGCTCCCGTAGCCGAGGATTCCGAGGGAGGTAGCCAGCTCCGGCTTGAGCTCCAGCAGCCTCAGGAAGAAGGCGTCCGCGACGTCGTCAATAGCGGTCCGGGCGCGGCGAACTGGGGCCAGGGTGTCGGTCATGGCCTCACAATAGCCGAGTTTCAGCACTTATTTGTACACTACGATAATTAGATTGTGCGTGCACTCAACTGTGCTCTTCGTAGACGCTCCAGGAAGGGTTCCCTTGCAGATCCGAACAGTCTTCTCCCATAGCGTTGCCGTTATGGAGGACGTCCTGATCCCGCTCAGCGACGGCACCCGGCTGGCGGCCACCGTCTGGTTGCCGGAGGACGCCATCAGCAATCCGGTTCCCGCCCTGTTGGAGTACCTGCCGTATCGTCGCGGCGACTGGACAGCGCCGCGCGACGCACAACGCCACCCCTGGTACGCAGGGCATGGGTATGCTTCCGTCCGTGTGGACATCCGCGGGTGCGGTGACTCCGAGGGCATCATGCTCGATGAATACCACCCGCAGGAACAAGCCGACGGCGTCGAGGTTATCGAGTGGCTGGCCGCGCAGCCCTGGTGTACGGGCAAGGTAGGAATGTTCGGCATCTCCTGGGGCGGCTTCAACAGCCTGCAGATCGCCGCCGAACAACCTGAGGCGGTCAAAGCCATCGTCACGGTGTGCTCTACTGATGACCGCTATGCGGATGACGTGCACTACTTCGGCGGCGCCATGCTGGGGATCGACATGCTCTCCTGGGCCGGAACCATGCTGGCGTTCCAATGCAGGCCACCGGCACCCTGGCGGGTGGGCGATTCGTGGGAGACCATGTGGAAGGAACGGCTGGAGGGCCTGCAGCCGTTCGCGGAAACCTGGATGGATCATCAGGAGCGGGACGAGTACTGGCGTCGCGGCTCGGTCTGTGAGGACTATTCCAGGGTCAAGGCTGCTGTCATGGCTGTCGGAGGCTGGGCGGATCCCTACCGCAGCGCCGTGCTGCGACTACTTGCGGGTTTGGACGGGCCGGTGCAGGGCCTGATCGGCCCGTGGTCCCACCAGTACCCGGACATCGCACGGACCCCCGGTCCCAACATCGGATTCCTCCAGGAGACCCTGCGCTGGTGGGACTACTGGCTCAAGGGGATCGACACCGGCATTATGGACGAGCCCGCGCTGCGCGCACTCCACCAGGATTCCGCACGCCCGGCCACCCACTACCCGGTGCGTACCGGTACCTGGGTGGGGCTTGAGTCCTGGCCATCCGAGAGCGTGAACACGGCAACGTTCAACCTGGCAGATGACCTGCGGAGTACAGCGACCAATGCCGCACAACTGGCTGTCGTGGCGACGCCGCAGCACACCGGCATTGACGCCGCGCGGTGGTTTCCCTACGGGAACCTTTCGGACCTGCCTCCGGATCAGCGGTCCGAGGACGGGCGTTCCGTCGTGTTCGAAACCCCCGAGCTGACGGAAAACCTGAACATTCTTGGTTTCCCCAGGTTGCGCCTGCGCGTGAGCAGTACCGCGCGGCGGGGCAACGTGTTCGCGAGATTGTGCGATGTGGCACCGGATGGTTCCAGCACCCTGATCACCCGGGGAGCAATTAACCTGTGCAAACGCAACGGAATGGACCATGCGGAGGACGTCGTCCCGGGCGAGTTCGTAGAGGCCGAGATTGAACTGCGGGCAATCTCGTGGCAACTGCCGGCGGGGCACAAGCTGCGGTTGGCGCTCTCGAACACCTACTGGCCGTGGATCTGGCCGCATGGGGAGCAGGGCGCCCTGACTATCGATGCTTCAGGCTCCGAACTGAGCCTGGACGTACTGGATCCGGCGGTCATCGCTGCAGGTGGAGTCTCCTTCGAGGAGGCCGAACAGTCAGCACCTCTGGACATCAAGCCCGGACCGGTTCTTGAACCGCGTCCGGAACGTGAAGTCCGTTATGAGCCCGCTACGGGTTCCTGGATCCTGACCGTGGATCCGAACTTCGGCGGCAACCGGATTTACCCCGACGGGCTGCACTACGGGGAGGAAGCGGTGGAGATCTACCGGATCGAGGAAGACGACCCGCTGTCAGCCTCTGCCGAATCACGGTGGAAGATCAGCATGGAGCGCGAGGGTTGGTCCGTTCGGATTGAGACCAGCGCTACGGTGACCGCAACTGCGGAACACTATGTGCTGCGCCATTCGGTCACCACCTATAAGGGTGACGAAGTGTTTTTCGAGAAAACTTTCGACAAGCAGATCGCGCGGACGTCCGCGTAACTTCGGACGTCCGCGTGGCAAGGAAGCGAGCACGAGTGATGGCACTGAGCACGCAGGAGCCTGCCGGCCGGCCGAGGGCCAAGACCGTCGGTGAACGTCAGCGTCACCCCACCGAGGTGAGGCGGCAGCTGGTGATCGATGCCGCCCGTACCGTGATTGCTGACAAGGGTCTGTTCAACGTAGGAATCCGGGACATCTCCCAGGCGTGCGGCGTTTCCCCCGGCACCATCACCTATCACTTCAAGGGCCTTGACGAGGTGTTGATGGAAGTGGTCATGGCCGAGACGGCAAGCTTCTACCTCCCGCTGCGGGAGGCCGCACAAGGCTCGGAGGATCCGGGCAGGGAACTGCTGTTCTTCCTTGACGGGCTGTTCGGGTCCGATGAGGAAACACGGCGTCACTGGCTCATCTGGCTGGACTTCTGGGCTGCGGCTGCCCGCGATGACAGCTACGGCAGCTGGATGAACGAGCACTATGACGCGTGGCGGGCTGCACTGCAGGGAATTGCCGAGCGCGGGGTCGCCGAAGGCGCTTTCTCCTGCGAGGACCCCGCGGTTTTCGCAGCAACGACGGCAGCCATGGTGGATGGTCTCGTCGTCCAGTGCTATTCGCGCCGAACGTCCATAGCAGTGGACCGGGCACGGGAACTGCTGACCGCGTTCGTGAAGCGCGAGCTTCAGATCACGTGAAGCGGTGGAGCCGTCTCAGCAAGCCGGGACGGTTTCCTCAGAGCAGCCTGCGCAGCAGCTTCCGTTTGAGCGCACCGAACGGCGGGTAGGCGAGCCTGAGGGTATCCACCGCCGTCGGCTTGGAAAAGACCGGCTGCAGGTGGCTGAACGTGTCGAAGGACTGGCGGCCGTGGTAGCTGCCGGTCCCGCTCGCGCCCACACCGCCGAAGGGCAGCCCGGGCACCGCAAGTTGGATGGTGCAGACGTTGTGCGCGATGCCGCCGGCCTTCACCTGCTCCGTGAAAGCGTCGAGGTGCTCGTCCCGGTCGCTGAACAGGTAGGCGGCGAGCGGGTGGGGACGCTCGCCGATGAAGCGGATCGCGTCGTCGAGGTCTTCCACCTCAAGGATGGGCAGGAGCGGGCCGAAGATTTCCTCCTGCATGAGCGGTGAGGCGGGGTCGACGTCGCGCAGGATGGTCGGCTCGATGTACCGCTCGGAGCGCTCGTGCCTGCCGCCGGTGACGACGGTTCCGCCGTCTAGGAGCTTCACCAGCCGGTCGAAGTGATGCTCGTTGATGATCCGGCCGTAGTCACCGGAGGTCTGCGGATCGCTGCCGTAGAACTCCCGGACGGCCTCCGACAGCGCCAGCGCCAGTGCAGGGGCGGCAGCCGGCGTCGTCAATATGTAGTCCGGTGCCACGCACGTCTGGGCAGCGTTCATGAATTTGCCGTAGGCAATGCGCCGGGCTGCGGCCTTGAGGTCACCACCGACGACGACGGCGGGAGACTTCCCTCCCAGCTCCAGCGTCACCGGAGTGAGGTGCTCGGAGGCAGCTTTCATGACGATCTTGCCGACGCGCTCGCCGCCGGTGTAGAAGATGTAGTCGAAGGGCTGGGCAAGGAGATCGGTGCTCACGTCCACGCCGCCTTCCACGACGGTCACGGCGGATCGATCGAGGTACTGGGGAACGAGCTCGGCGAGCACGCTCGAGGTGGCCAGTGCCAGTTCGCTGGGTTTGAGGACCGCTGTGTTGCCGGCCGCGAGCGCACCGACCAGCGGCGCAAGGACCAGCTGCAGCGGGTAGTTCCAGGGGCCGATGATGAGCACGGTGCCCAGCGGCCGGGGTTGGGTCCAGGCCTTCGCCGGTTGCAGGCCGAGCGGCACGCTGACCTTTGCCGGCGTCATCCAGCGGTCAAGGTGCTTCAGTGCGTAGTCGGTCTCCGCCCGGACCACGGCGACCTCTGAGATGAAGGCCTCGGTGCGGCTCTTTCCCAGGTCTTTCTCGAGGGCATCGGTGAGGGCGTCTTCGCGTTCGGTGAGCAGCTGCAGGAGAGACTGCAGTTGCCTGCGCCGCCATTCGGCTGGCCGGGTGACGCCGGTGTGGAAGTACTGTTTGTGGTCTGCGAGCAGGTCGGCGGCGCTCATCGGGTGGTTTCCTCCTTGGCTGAAGGGGCTGGCCGCCCGGTGAAGTGGTCCATTGAGCTGTACACCTTGAAGACGCGGTCGGCGACGAAGTCCCAGGCCGGTTGCGGCAGGACATTGCGAAGAGTTCCGGCGAGCTGCACGGTCCAGGGCAGCTGGACGCGGGCCTTGCCGGCCAGCGTTGCGCGCCAAGCTTTGTCCACCACGTACTCCGGTTCCATGAGCGGGGTCAGTAGCGGTCCGCGGGCTCCCTCGAACATGCCGGTCTTGATGTAGCTGGGGATGAGGGTGGTGACGGCAATGGGATGGCCGGTGGAAGCGAGCTCGAGGCGCAGGGAATCGCTCCAGCCGATGACGGCCCATTTCGACGCCGCGTACACGCTCATGCGGGGGACCGAGAGCGTACCGGAGGCTGAGGCCACGTTCAGGATGCGCGCGGGTGTTCCGCGTTCCATCATCGCCGGCAGGAATGCCCGGGTGACGTGCATGGGTCCGCCGGTATTGATGCGCAGGGTGAGGTCAATGTCCGCGTGGTGGTCGTGTTCCCAGAAGTATTTCCCGCGCACAATCCCGGCGTTGTTGATCAGGACATCCGGGGTGCCGACGTTATCCAACACCGACTGGGCTGCGGTGGTGATCGACTCCACCGAGGCAAGATCCACCACTTTGGTGTGGACCGTCGTCGTGCTTGTGGTGAGGCCTGCCGCGACGGTTTGGAGCGCGGTTTCGTCAATATCCCAGAGCACGACGGCGGCTGCCCCCTCGCGGGCGGCGCGTTCGGCATACAGCTTTCCCATGCCCATTCCGGCGCCGGTGATCAGGACGGTGCGTCCGCGGACGGTGAATGCCAAGGCGGGTTCCTCTCGCGTGGTGACCCGGAGGCCTTTTGTAGCGCTTATGGATCAGTAGTGGTCGCGCGCCTGCATCACGGTGATGTGCGTGTCGGTCACGAGGTAGACGAGGCGATTCGCTTCATCGATTCGTCTGGACCAGGCGCCGGCCAAGATGTGCTTGAGCGGCTCGGGTTTGCCGGTGCCGGTGAACGGGTCCCGTAAGACATCCAGAATCAGTAGATTGATTCGCTTCAGCGTCTTTCTGTCCTGGCTTTTCCAGTAGGTGTAGTCTTCCCACCCGTTCCGGTCGAATGCGAGCTGTCGGCTCACGCCTCATGGAGTTCGTGGGTCTCGAACTCGCCGCGCCGGGCGCGTTCCATGGCCGCGAGCAGCCGCTCCGCACCTTTCGAATGCCGCAACAGGTAAGCGGTTTCGGTGATCGCGTCGTAGTCGTCCTTGGACATGATGACGGCGTTGCCGTGCTTCGACACGACCTCGACCGGAGCACGGTCCTCGTTGACCTGCTGGATGAGTCCGAACAGGTTGCGTCGAGCATCCGTTGCAGTAATTGCGGACATTGTCCATCCCCTTCGAAGTGGTACATAAAAGCGTACCATTTGGCCGTGCGGGATGCAGCGCGATCGTAGCTGTCACCTCGCACCCGCCTACCGCGGCCTAAAGCAGAAACGCAGCCCCGGTCTTCGCACAGATCCCACCTAATTGCTCGATCAACGCGGCACTCACAGGGATCCCGATCTCCAGCCGCTCAGCGCGCACCCGCCGCTCGTTGTCCCCGGCCACCAGCACCGGCCGGTCCGGGGAAGCCGGGGGCTCGGCCCGGAGCGTGTCCAGAATCTGCGAGACCGAGGCAGAGAAGTCCTCGGGCTCGCCGAAGAACCCCGGATCAATAGCGAGGCAGAAGTGTCCGATGTTGTCGTCGTCGGACGCGTCCTTCAGCGGCGCAAAGGTCGCTCCGGCAAGGGCACCGGCAAGGATCTGAACCATGACCGCAAGACCGTAGCCCTTGTGGCTGGAGAGCGACTCGGATCCACCGAGCGGGCTAAGCCCGCCCCCTGCTTCGCTGCGAAGCAGAGAGTATGCAGTGCCGGGATCTGTGACCGGCTCGCCGGCTCCATCAAGCACCCACCCCGCGGGCAGCGGCTGACCGAGGTAGTCATACACCTTGACCTTGTTGACGGCCACGGTGCTGGTGGACATGTCCAGCACAAACGGTGCGTCCGGATTACTGCTTGGTGCCGCGAACGCCAGCGGATTGGTACCAAGCAACGGCCGGCTACTACGGGTGGGCACCACGGCCTTGGTGCGCGTGGTCGAGGTAAGCAGTCCCACCAGTCCGGCATCCGCCGCAAGCTTGGAGTAGTACCCGGCCGCACCGAAGTGATGGGAGCGACGAACCGTGACCACGCCGACGCCGGTCTCCCGCGCCTTTGAGCAAGCCAGTTCCATCGCCGCCACCATGGTGGCGTGACCCAGATTGTTTCCACCGTCGACGACGGCGGTGGCAGCGGACTCGCGGCTCACCACCGGATCGGCGCGAATGTCCAGCTTGCCCAGGTCGATGAGCCGCTGGTAGCCGGGCAGCATCGAAATACCGTGGGAATCAATCCCGGCGAGGTCCGTCTCAATCATGACTTCCGCCGTCGTGCTCGCCTTCGCGGAAGCCATCCCCCACGCGCTGAGCACCGCGAGGATCTGGGCTCGTACGGTTTCTGCCGGATACAGGTTCATCAAGGTCCTTACTTATGGGGTCGAAATTGAAGCGGATGCCGTGCTGAGATGAAACCAGCGGCGCCCAGGGCCACGGCGATACCCCACAGCGCGCCGGATGCGCCGAAGCCGGCGGCGACTGCACCCGCAGCGGTGGGGAAGACGATCTGGCCCAATCGGCTACCGCTGATGCGAAGGGACATGGCTCTGCCCTGGCTTCCGGGCGGGGCCGCCGCGGCGAGCCAGGCCATGGTCACCGGCTGACCGATGCCCAGGCCGAACCCCAGGAACACCAGCAGGACAACCAGCGCCGCCATCGGCATGCCAATCGGAATCAGGGCCATCGACACGGCTGCGATCACCAGGCTAAGGAGCAGCAGCCGGTTGGAACCGAGCACGCGGACAAGCGAGCCCAGGAAGAACCGGGACAGCATCGATGAGGCAGCGCGCACCGACAGGAGCAGCCCCACCACCCCCGCGCTGATGCCCAGCTCGGCGCCGAGCACCGGAAGGTAGATCAGCGTGATGTCCACGGCGGCGAGCACAATCGCAGTGATGGTGATCGCCGGAACCAGCCCGCGGATCCGCAGGATTTCCCGCCAGCTCGCCGGCTGGGCGTCGCTGCGGCCTTTGCGCGAACGCGGCACCGGAAGTACGACGGCGACTCCCACCGAGAGGGTCATCAGCACCGCCGCGACGGCGAAGATCAAACCGGTGTCCGGGATGGTGGCGTTGGCACCGAAGACGGCGATCAGTCCGGGGCCGAGTGCCTGACCGAGTGAGCCGGCCAGCGTGTAGTGACCGAACACGGACTGGAGTTTCCCGGGCGACGTCAGCCCGGCCACCCCGGCCTGTTGCCCGATGACGGCCATCAGATGGCCGATGCCCAGCAGTACGCTGCCGACGATGAGTACGGTGATGGTGCCGCCGATGAAGGTCAATGCAACCCCCGACAGCGCCATCAGCAGCGTGCCGACCACCATGATCTTCTTCGGCCCGAACCGGTCGGTAGCCTGCCCGACGAGCAGCGCACACAGCAGGGGAGCGGCGGCATAGGTTGCGGCGAGCGCGCCCAGCCAGGCGGGAGCAATCCCGATCTCAAGGGCGCGGTAGGAGATGGTGGGGCGGACCGTGAACGCCATGCCCTGGGTGATGACGGCCTGGACGAAGATCAGCCAGAGCGCAGCAGAAGTGCCCCGTGAAGTCATCTGCCGCTCACCATCAGCGTCCTATGGTGTTTCGGGCCTGCACCGGCTCCGGTGCGCTCAGGTGGCGCTGGCCGATCGACTGGGCGGCCTGCCGGACCTCCCACACCACCTGCTGGATCTTCTCCTCCGGCATGTGGGCATCGGCGCCGCTGACAATGACGACGCCGACCATCCGCCCGCTGGCGCTGAACACCGGAGCAGAGACGGAGGTGATGCCGACGGCACGCTCGCTGTGCGCAACGAGATAGCCGTCCTCGCGGATGGTCTGAAGGGATTCCTTGAACTGCTGAGGGGTCAGCTCCACACCTGACTGCATGTGGATCCCATCGACCGTCTGCAGGAGCTCATCGACCTCCTCGTCGGTCATTCCGGAGGCGAGGACGCGTCCGGCGCCGAGATGCAGCGGCAGCCGCTCGCCGATGGGCAGCGCGTACCGGAGCGGATGTTCGCCCTCAACACGGGCGACTACCACCCGGCTGAGTCCGGACCGGACAAACAGCGACGCCGTGAGTCCGGTCGCAGACGCCAGTTCCTGCAGTACGGGAAGGGCGGCGGCGCTGAGCCGGTTGCCGCGCAGGAATGCGTGGGCCATAGGGACGGTGCCGACGCCCAACTGATAGGTCGAGTCATCGCGCTCCACGAGGCCGCGGCCCTCCAGCACGTTCAGGATGCGCTGGGTGGTGCTGACGGCAAGCCCCGCCTGTTGGGCGATGTCCGTCAGGCGTAGCGGACGGATGTTCTGCTCGAGGACGGCCAGTACATCGAAGGCGCGTTCCAGCGATCGCATGGGCGATTCGTTCGGTGCCACGGTGTCTCTTTCAGCTGGATTTTCGGGACAGGCGTTCCCGGCCGGACGTGGGGGTCCGGCCGGGAAACACTTTAGCCCGACGCGCCTACCCGGGTGTCCGGAACGGACAGTTCCAGCTCGCGGTCGATCTGGTCCCGCGTGGCCTGCTCGGCGTCGCGCTTGGCCTCCGCAGCGGCCACCACCGCCTCGGCATGCTGCCGCGGAATCACGACGACGCCGTCAGGGTCACCCACAATGATGTCTCCCGGGTTGACCGGGACACCGCCGACGGCGATGGTTGCCCCGACCACGCCGGGCCCGTTCTTGTACGGGCCGGCAGCAGTGACAGCCCGGGCGAACACTGGCATACGGTACTCCTCCAGCCCGGGAGCATCGCGGACGGCGCCGTCGATGACGAAGCCTTCCACACCGCGGATCCTGGCCTTGCCGCCGATGAGCTCACCGATCAGCGCGCGGCTCTCATCCGCCTGGCCGCTGATAACAACGATGTCCCCGGGCTGCACGGTGGCAAGCGCCTCGTGGACGTACTTGTTGTCACCGGCGCGGGTCCAGACCGTGTGGGCGGTGCCGACGCAGCGGGCGCCGCTCCACACGGGGTGGATCGCAGGGTCCATCACGCCGAGCCTTCCCATCGCGTCACCGATGTTCGCGCTGGGGAGCGCCCAGAGGCGCTCTTTCAGCTCCGGCGTGAGCGGCTGATGGGGGCGCTCCGGGATAGTGGCGAAGGTGCTCATTTACCTTCCTCACGAACCAGCGGGAAGAGGGTCTCGAAGGTACCCTCGGTCTCGGTCCAGTACCCGGCGTACTCCTCGGCGTTCTTGTAGCTCGGAGCCAGCCCCAGTTCCTTCATCTTCGTCTGGAACTCCTCGTCCTCCATGATGGTGCCCATGGTCTCGGAGATGGTGGTCACTGCCTCCTCGGGTGCGCAGGCAGGGAAGGCGTAGCCGCGCGAGGAGGAGATTTCGACGTCGTGCCCTGCTTCAGTGAAGGTAGGAACGTCCGGCAGGAAGGGGCTGCGCTCGGAATCCATGATGCCGATGACCTTGCCCTGGCCGTTTTCAGTCATTTCGACGACGTCGCTGACGTTCGCCACATACATCTCCACTTCGCCTCCAAGGAAGGCGGTCTTGGGTGCGCCGCCGCCGTCGGGGAAGTGGACCGGAGCAAACTCGGCGCCGGTTGCCTCCTCCACAGCGGCCATGGCGAAGTGCTCGTTGCTGGCGACGCCGGTAGTGGTGTACAGGATGTCACCCGGATTCTCTTCGGCGGCGGCCAAGAGGTCATCGATGGTGTCGTAGGGGCTGTCCTGGGCCACCACGATTGCCGTCGGGTCGACCACCTGCAGTGCGATGGGCGCGAAGCTTTCGCGGTCGTAGGTGGCGCCGCGGCTTTCGTCCAGCACGGAGACAATCGCGGAGGGGAAGTTGGCGGTGCCGAAGGTGTAGCCGTCGCAGTCGGCGTTGGCCACGGCGGTGAGGCCCACCTGGCCGCCGGCACCTTCCTTGTTCTCGACGGTGACATTGACGCCGAGCTCGTCCTCGAGGGCATCGGCCATCAGACGGGCTCCGACGTCGGTGCTTCCGCCGGGACCGTAGCCCACGATCATGGTGAGGTTTTCCTCCGGGTAGTTGGCACTGGCTTCGCCCTGTTCCTGGGAACCGGAAGCATCGCCACAGGCGGCCACGGAGATCAGGAGCAGCGCTGCTCCCGAAACTGAAGTGATGGTCTTGCGCATTGTCGAACTCCTAGTGGATGTGGTGGTACGGATTGGACGGATGGAAGGGGACATGGTTTTAGCTTTCGGCGTCGGCGGGCAGCAGCGCTTTGCGCTTCAGCCCGCTCGCCGCGATGGAGCCGATGAAGATCAGGGCGGCAGTGGTGAGCAGGGTCAGGGTGATGGGGCGGGTGAAGAAGATGTCGAAGCTACCCTGGGAGAGCTGCAGCGACTGCCGCAGCGCCGACTCCAGGAACGGGCCCAGGACCACGGCCAGCACCAGAGGCGCCAGCGGGATGCTGAGGCGGCGGAAGATCAGCCCGACAATGCCGAACACGATCATGATGAACACGTCGATCACGCTGTTGCTCACCGAGTAGGAGCCGATGATGAGGAACGCGAAGATCAGCGCCACCAGCACCTCGTGCGGGATGGCCAGCACGCGCGTCCACAGGCCCACCAGCGGAACGTTCAGGATCAGCAGGATGATGTTGCCGATGAAGAAGCTCGCAATGATGGTCCACACCAGGAGCGGTTCCTGGGTGAACAGCAGCGGCCCCGGAGTGAGCCCGTTCTGCAGGAAGGCGCCCATCAGGACGGCGATGGCCGGCGTTGCGGGGATGCCGAGTGCAAAGAGCGGGACGAGCGAAGCACTGGAGTGCGCATTGTTGGCCGTTTCCGGTCCGACGACGCCCTCGATGGCCCCGGTGCCCAGCTCATGGCGGTAGCGGCCCACCTTCTTTTCCACGCTGTAGGACAGCAGGGACGAGATGGCGTTGGTAATGCCGGGTACCAGGCCGATCGGCACGCCGAGGGCGGTTCCGCGCAGCATGGCCACGCCGCCCCGGCGGAGATCGGTGCGGCCGGGAATCAGGTCACGCAGGCGGGGTGCCTTGGGCCGGAGGGTCGGAGCCACCAGGTTGTCCAGCAGCTCCCCGAGGCCGAAAATGCCGATGATCACCGGGACAAAGTTAAGTCCGTCGAAGAGGTGGGCGGACCCGAAGGTAAACCGGGGGAGACCGGCGACCGGATCGATGCCCACCATGGCGATGAGCAGGCCGATCGACGCCGAGATCAGGCCGGCCGCGATGGACCTGCCCACCAGCCCCACGAGCAGCGAGAGGCCGACGATCACGAGGGCGAAAAACTCGGGCGGACCGATCAGGAGGCCCACGCCGGCGAGAGCCTGGGCGCCAAGGGCGAGCCCTATGGTGGCGACGATGCCGCCGAAGAAGGACCCGACGCCGGCCATGGTGAGCGCGACGCCTGCCTTGCCCTTCTTGGTCATGGCGTAGCCGTCAATACAGGTGATCGCCGACTCGCTCTCGCCGGGGATGTTCAGCAGCACGGAGGTGATGGTTCCGCCGTACGCGGTGCCGTAGAAGATGGCGGCGAGCATGATGATCGCCGAGACCGGTTCCATGTTCAGCGTGAGCGGAATGAGGATCGCGATGCCCGCTGTGGCGCCGATGCCCGGAAGGATGCCGAGCATGGTGCCGACGAGGCAGCCGATCAGCGCGAACAGCAGGTTCTGGAAGGTGAGGGCTTCAGCGAAGCCCATCATGAGGTTGTTCAGAGCATCCATGACGGCCTCACAGCCCCAGATCTTCGAGGACGTTGATGGACGACGTCGGCAGGGTCACCTGAAGCACCTCGGTGAAGAGGTAGAAGACGCCGAAGCTTCCCACCAGCGCGATGATCAGGGACGAGAGCCACTTACGGCCGCCCTGGAACTTGAGCTGGAAGAGCAGAAACGCGAACATGCTGAGCTGGAACCCGATCAGTTCGAGCAGGCCGGCCAGGATCACCAGGCTCAGCAGCACCGTCCAGATGGGCCGCTTCTTCGCGGTCGGCGCGGTGCTGACGGTGTCAGTGTCCAGTGTGACCGGTTCCTCCGGCTGCGGGAGCACGTTGGGGTTGCCGCGCAGGGCCTGGAGAAGCCAGACGAGGGAGGAAATCCCCATCAGGAGGCCGATCCAGAAGGGGAAGAACCCAGGACCGGGGCCGAGGGTGGTCCAGTAACCCAGGCCGAAGCTCGTAAAGACGACGGCGGCGGAAAGTGCGGCCAGCGCAAGGGGAGTCGCGACAAGGAGGATCTTCGGAGGGCCTGCGGGAGGTTCCATGGATTCGGCGGGGCGGGCGGCCGGCGTCGTCGTCTTTGACATGATTACCACGTCATCAGACTTTCGCGCTGCTCGCGGCCAGATTGGACTCATTGTCCGAACTCCTGGGGGTAGGGGTGCCGGACGCAGTTTCCTGTGCCAGGCGCTTCAGGGAAGCGACGGTTCCCGAAGTCATTTCAGCAGCCACGCCCATCGATGAAAGATAGTCGCGAACTGATTCCATTTCGAACCCTCGCCGTTCGGCGTGCAGCCGGGTACCGGTGAGGAACCGGTCGATGACGGCCTGTCCATCTCCGGCGAGCTGCTTCGCGATTTCATTGCGGATCCATTCTCTGGCACCGGCGGCCTCGCCGGCGGAGACCGCCTCGACAATGAGTGAGGCGAGGCCCTTCATGAAGACGCTGCGGAGCAGCTTGTGGGCCATGGCGGCGCCGGCCGGGGCATCGAGCGTGTCCACCGGTGCGCCGAGTCCGCCGAGGATATCGGCGGCGGTCCGGGCACCGGATCCGCTGATCATCAGCGGAGTAGCGGCGCCCGCGACGGTGACGGGACCGAGGATGGCGACGTCGGCAAAGCGCGCGCCGGTCTGTTCCACTTCGGCGGCCAGGGACTCCATCTCTACGGGGGCCGACGACGTCAGGTCAGCGTAGATGGCGCCGGCCTTGAGGTGTGGGGCGCACGTTTCGGCGATCTTGCGTGCCACGGCGGCGGAGGTGAGTACCAGGACGATGTCCGCGTTGGAGACGGCTTCAGCTTCCGATGCTGCCAGGAGGACACCTTGCGGTGCCGGGACGTCCCGGGGATCGAAGGCGGTCACGGTGTGTCCGGCCCCCACCAGCGCTGTCGCGTAGCGAGAGCCTGCCTCGCCCAGTCCGATGATTGCGCAGTGCATGCGTTTCCTTTCTGCTTCTTCGCAGGGGTGGAGGTGTTGTGTTTACCATTCTGTGGTAATCACTTCCACTTGCTGGTAATAAGCATGACGTGCCTCAGGTCACATGTCAACCGAAATGCGAGAGGTGGGTCACAGCTGGGCGGGTCGCGGCCCGGTTCGCCAGGCCGTTCGTCGTGAGAGGTGTCTCGATTGGGTAGGACGGCGCTACTGCGATGGGTGCTTCTGGCGGCGGCAGTCCGGCGTCGTTATCCGGTCAGGGCGGGGGTGCGGCGCAGCCACCATTCCCCGACGGCAACGTGCATCGT
Source organism: Arthrobacter sp. Soil782 (assembly GCF_001428435.1). GTDB lineage: Bacteria > Actinomycetota > Actinomycetes > Actinomycetales > Micrococcaceae > Arthrobacter_D > Arthrobacter_D parietis. Next base: position 588,221 of record NZ_LMSO01000001.1, on the reverse strand, counting down.
GAACGCAAGCCAGAAGGCAATACCGAACATTGTCGGGTCGAGCGCCTCCGACGTCGTTCCGCCGGAGACGGCCTGCTCCACGCTCTCGAAGATGGCCGCCCAGATCCTGATAGTGCCGATGCCTACGGCGACGGCGAATGCCCGGATCATCCAGCGCCGGTGTTGGCGTACGTCATCGCGCCGGATTGCCCTGAACGCGAGAACAAGGCAAGCAAGAAACCAGCAGCCGAATACCACCGTCGCGATGGCCTCCGATGCTCCTCCCCAGGCGTAGGGCACGCCGAACAGGAGTGCAAACAGTCCGGATACCAGCGCACAGACAAGCAGTACACGGCCAAGCCGGCGGTGTACGTCATAGTGCCGGGTTCGGAAACGCCGCGACAGCTGCAGCGGTGCCCCGAGGAGGTACACGACACCCGGCGCAATATGGAGGTAGGCCAGCCACGGATGAGCTATGTACCGCTGGGCGAACACGTCGTCGCGGGGGGTGGTGCCCGCGAGGATGTTCGGCCCATCGACGGCAAACCGAACCGCTGTGGACGCCATCACGATGGTGATCAGGACGCCGATCGCAACCGCGGTTCGACGCACGAGCCGCGGCCTCGCGGTCAGTGTTTCCTTCGTCACGAGCGGAGTTTGGCATCACCTGGGCGGGGCGTCAAGAGCCGAAGGAGTGGTCAGCCCGGAGAGGAGCAACGGCGGTGCTCTTACCCCGCCCCCGTCAGATGTGGTTTAGCCCACGATCTGATGAAGGCATAGGATGTTTCCCTCGGTGTCTGTGAACCAGGCCGCTTTCTGCCCGTCGCTCTCGGCGACGTGATTGACGGTTTTCAGGCCGGGGAGATCGTAGTCCTCGAATTTCACCCCGTTGGACTCCAGCGCCCTCAATTCCGCCGCGATGTCCTCCACCTCAAAACTGAGTTCCGTATTGCCGGACGGGCTGCCTTCCGGTTTCAGCATGAGCTGTATTCCGTGATGGCCGTCGTCGCTGAAGAGATATGTTCCCTCCTCCATGCGTCCCGCCGGGGTCAGGCCGAGGGTTTTCTCGTAAAAACTGCGTGCGCGGTCCATGTCTTTCACAGGCAGGATCGTCGTCACCTTGCTGGAACTAAGCATGGTTCGACCTCTCTCATACTGGTGGACCCTCACATTTTAAACCTCGCCGGACGGGTTTGACCCGTCCATGCGTGGTTATCTGGCGCCGTCGGAAGGTGGCCACCAGCGATGCGGCTACGCCGCCGTGTCCTGGTTCTGTCAGCTGTATATACTCGTTGGATAGACATTGGAGGCGCCATGGCAACTACACGGCTTTTCAGGAATAACCAGTCGCAGGCTGTACGCATACCCAAGGCTTTGGAATGGCCGGAGGGTGTGCGTGAAGTGGAGGTCATCGCAGACGGGGACGTGCGTATCGTCTCCCCGGTCGATCTGGTGTGGGACACCTGGTTTGCCGGCCCACCGGTGGACGAGACCTTCGCTGACCGTGAGCAGCCCGAAGAGCAGCGGCGTCCGGTCCTGTGACTCTTAAATACCTGCTTGATACCAACACGCTGATTCACGCCGTCCGGTACAAGCCCGAAAACCTCCGGCTGGCGTTCAACGAACATGCCGGACGGATGGCGCTGTCAACGGTAGTGCTCTCCGAGCTGGTTTATGGTGCGGAGGCATCAGCGAACGTCGAGGCGAACCTTCGGGTGGTCGAAGGCCTGGCCGCCCGACTGGTGCTTCTAGACTTCGATGCTTCTGCTGCCCACCACACTGCGCAGATCCGCGCCGAACTGAAACGTGCTGGAACGCGGATCGGTCCCTATGACGCCATGATCGCCGGCCACGCCCGGTCACGAGGGCTGGTGGTGGTCACCAATAACCTGCGGGAATTCGAGCGGGTCCCCGGCCTCCAACTGGAGGATTGGGTCGCGTCGTAGCCGACTTCCCGGTTTCGGAAGCGGCGTTCAAACGATCGTGCGCACGTATCCCGCGGATAGCGGGAGCCTCCGGGCTCAGTCCGCCGTTACGGTCAGCGGCGTCTCACCCGTGGAGCCGTCCGGATACTGGCAGACCACCGTGTATTGGCCTTCCAGGAGCTCGACGGCGGCGGCTTCCGGTTCCTCGTCGGCTGGAGGAACCTGAGGGTCCTCGGACTGGAAGACCGTCTGCCCGGTCTCGTCGCGCAGCGCCACTGTGGCGTCCGAGCCCTCGGTGATCACTGACATCTCGTGCATCCCGGCGGCAACCTCCTCCCGGTTGAGGAGACACCGACCGTCGTCGGGGCTGTTCGCCACAACCTCGAGGGGAGCGGTGCTGGGGTCGGGTGGCGGGTCGCCCATGGAGAACATGAGCAGGAGCACCAGGAGGAAGACGCCGAGCACTCCACCGAAGAGAATCAGGGCCAGGCGGCGTGTGCTCATGGAATCACTGTCCTCTGCGCGGGTATTCGGGACAAGGTTGATACGGGCGTTTTATCTCACCAGCCCGCGCAGCGTCTCCGCATTCCGCACGGCGTTCCCGCCGCCGTCGTTATTGAAATACACGTAGACGTCCCGGCCGGCGCCGTGCCATTCACGGATGCGGTCCGCCCACCAGCGCAGGTCGTCGTCGGAGTATGAGCCTCCATACAGATAGTTGTGGTCCGGCCCGTGCAGCCGCGCATACACGAACGGGGCTGTCGCCCTCAGGACGCAGGGGAGTCCCGCTCCGCTCATCACGCAGTATGCGGCGCCGTGCCGCTCGAGCAGCGCGTAGACGGCGTCGTCGTCCCAGCTGGGGTGCCGGAATTCGACGGCGACGCGGATCCACCACGGCAGGCAGGAGAGGAAGTAGTCGAGGCGGGCGTCGTCGCGCTCCATGCATGGCGGGAGCTGGACCAGCAGGACGGCGCGGCGGTCGCCGAGCTCGTGCCAGCAGCGGGCGATCCGCTCGATCCACACCTCCGGCGCGTACAGCTTCTTTCCGTGCGTCAGTCCGCGCGGCGCTTTGACGGACAGTGCAAACCCGTGCGGAAGACGACGGCGCCACCCGGCGAACGTGGTGTCGCGCGGCCAGCGGTAGAAGCTGGCGTTCAGTTCCACCGTGTCGAACCGGGCCACATAGTGGTCCCGCCGCTTCGCCGGCGGTGTGCCGTGCGGATAGCAGACGCCGTCCCAGTGGTCGTAACTCCACCCGGAGGTGCCGATGCGGATCTCGCTCACCTTGGTCAGCCTACCGACGACGGCGATTCCTCAAGAAGGTCGGCAGCTATCGGTCTCAGTTCGCTGACGGACCCAAATAGGTTCTCACCGCACCTCGAAGTGCTTCGCTGTGGTCGACTGCCTTTCAGCGTAGGAGAACCCAGGCCGCAGCGTCGGGTGGGAGTAACCCCTCGGCGGTAAGCGGTGAGGACGTCAGTACTACCTGTCCATCGGGCAGCCGTGCGGGCTCATCACCCATGGCGACGGCGACGAGGAACTGTTCGCCTCGCTGGCAGGTGAGCAGACCGCCGTCGTCGACCCGCCAGGTGCCGCCGTCGCCGGGTGAAAGTATTTCCTTCTCGGTCAACTGCTTCCGCAGTTTGAGGGCCTCGATGGTCAGGTGCAGGGTGGAGTTCTCGTCCTGCAGGTTCGCTTCCACGGACCGCGTGCCCCAGTCCGCCGGGGTCGGCAGCCATGGTTCGGCCGCTCCGTCGGACGAGAAACCGAAGGTGTTGGCCGGTGTGACGGTCCAGGGCAGCGGGACGCGGGCGCCGTCGCGGGACACTCCACCGCGCGCCCACATCGGGTCCACCCGGGCGTCGAGCGGCACGTCGACCTCGGGCAGGTTGAGTTCCTGACCCTGGTAGATGAACGCGCCGCCGGGGAGGCCGAGGATGGCCAGCAGGCCGGCTCGTGCGCGGAGGAAACCGCGGTCGCCTCTGCCGAAGCGTGTGGCGGAGCGGACGATGTCGTGGTTTTCGAGTGCCCAGCTCGGTGGCGCCCCGTGTTCCCGGCGGGCGGCTTCCAGTTCGGTGCCGACCGCTGCCCACGCGTCGGCGTCCCAGCCGAGTTTCACGAAGGCGAAGGCGAACGCCTGGTGCATCTCGTCGTGGCGAGTGTAGCGGGCGGCGCGGCGGGGATCGAGGTTGACCTCGCCGACGAGCACGCGTCCGGGGGAGTAGGAGTCGGCGACGCGACGCCATCGCCGGTACACCTCGTGGACCTCCTCCTGGTCGGACACCTGGGGGTTGGAGCGCAGGCCGTCGACCACGGAGTTGGCGTTGGCGGCGTCGGGGAGCCCGTCGGCCTTGAAGAGAGCGTGTGCGACATCGATGCGGAGCCCGTCCACGCCCATGTCGAACCAGAACCGGAGTACGTCCTCGAAGTAGTCGCCCACTGCGGGGTTGCGCCAGTTCCAGTCCGGTTGCTGTGGGGAGAAGAGGTGCAGGTACCACTCGGTGTCGGTGTCGGAGCCGGGGTTCACGCGGTGCCAGGCGCTGCCGCCGAAGACGCTCTGCCAGTTGTTCGGCGGGGTGTCGCCGTCGGGCCCGTTGCCGAAGTGGAACATCGCCCGCTCCGGGGAACCGGGGCCGGCGGCGACCGCGGCCTGGAACAGGGGATGCTCGGAGGAGCAGTGGTTGGGCACCACGTCGAGAAAGATGCGGAGCCCGAGCGTGTGGGCGGCGTCCAGCAGTTGGTCGAACTGCCCCATGGTGCCGAACAGCGGATCGACGCCGCAGTAGTCGCTGACGTCGTAGCCCTGGTCAACCTGCGGGGACGGCTGGAACGGTGTCATCCAGATGCCATCCACGCCGAGCGATGCGATGTAGGGCAGGCGGGTCAGCAGCCCGGCGAGGTCACCGACACCGTCGCCGTCGCCGTCGCCGAAGGAGCGCGGGTAGACCTGATAGATGACGGCGTCCTGCCACCAGAGGGGGCTCTGTGGCTCCGGATGGCTCGCTGAGTGCGACTCCGTGAACGTCATTGTGGGTCCTCTCTTCGGGGCGCGCAGCGACTGTCTAGGCGACGGATGTAGCGATCCGCCGTACCAAAGGCTACGCAAGGAGCCGCTCGAACAATGAGGTTCAGGTCCCGGTTACAGGGAAGTATCTGCTGACGAGACGCCTGCTTAGCCCTCGAAAGGGTCTTTCGCCGGAGGTCGACTTCAGTTCCCAGCGAGTCCGAATTCGCGGGTCGGGACCATGCTCGGCTGGAAAGGATATCTGACGGTGTTCCGTCTCGGTATCCCAGCTGCTAAGACTTTCGAGCCAGAAGGATCTCGTAACCCATGGGATACAAGACAAAGTACGAGACAGTCCCGTTAGACGTTGCCCATCCGAAACATCGGGCACTTACGGTCGGCGCAGCCAGGGCCCATCGGCGGGCCTGCAAGGCGTCGGCAGCGGTCAACACCTTCATAGCCCGGTCGATGACCAGAGCTCGCTGATCAGGACATACGTCCTGGCTTGTCACAAAGCAGAGCGTTGCGTCTCCAAGTCAGACTTCAGCCGCTCTTCAAGGGCCATCGGAGTGATCTCAGCATCGGGGGTGAACGATCCCCGGAGCGTGTCCAGACCGTCACGCACTTCTCGCCGTATGAGACGCTCGCTCATTCCGGCGTGCTTCTGGCGAATTTGATCGGCTGCGTTCAGGACTTCCTGCGCCGAACCACGGAACCTCGCAAGTTGCGCCACGATGGGCGGCAAGGTGCGGGCCTCCACACCCGCAGGCAGCGGACGGAGACGTAGGAGTTGCAACAAGAAGTCTGGACTCAGTGCTGGGGATGCAGGGGCATCCTCTCCAAGGAAGCTGATGAGGTGCTTCTTGAGTCTGAACGCAGTCCGATCAAGCGTGAGCCACCAAGCCCGATATCCCATCGGTGAATCCGGGCTTTGTCTGCGTACCTCAATGACCCCGACTGTGTTCTCAACGTCGTGAGCGACCAATCGAGCCTTCGTTCCCTGATCGAGGTCACGGCGCCTGTCGTGCGTTGGATACCAAAGTTCCTGCACCGCAGCGCGCAGGTCTGGGTTCGCGTTGTCCGAAAACTCCCGAAGACTCTTTCTCTCAATCCCGAAAACTTCCTTCAAATAAGTCCGCACATCTTCCTCAGGGCGCTGACTACCCCGGATCTCTAAGAGCCAATCTCCGAACTCGCGGGTGTCTCGTCCTGATACTACATAAATCGCGTAGATGAACGGGAGCTGGCCTTCGATGGGGTCACCGCGATGAACCCTGTTCGATACGCCCTCGCATCGCTTCAGGTGGCTTGCAACTTCCTCTACCACTCCATCTGTTATGAACAAGTTCATGCCAGTGGCTCGCGCCGCGGCGAGGAGGTTGGTGTAATGGCGCTCTTCACTATCCTCAAGCAGTATTTCCCCCAAGAGCGGAAGAACTGCGGACGTATCCAGCCAGATGTCAGCGTCGGAAAATATCCTCGACATCGTTTTTTGCACATCCGGCGTTACCCGGAGGAAGGCCAGCAGCGTGTATGCGTCGATGATACGACGCAGATGGTCGCGGGCTTCAGCAGAAGCACCCTCTAGCACTCGAAGGATCGCGATGGCGGCATGCGGCTGAGTTAGCGCTCCCTTATGTCCGATATTGTCAAGATCAACACCGATCTCGTGAGCATCTAGATGAAGTACTTCACCGCTGCTGATCGCGTCCGCGAAGGATTCTCCTCGTTTCATTAGAATCATCTCTAATGCATGCTTGAGACGGTTCGCCTCGGCCCGAGCCTTGGTTGCGTCCTGGTCGAGGCGCTCATCCAGGCCGTAGAGCCCGGCCAAAAGATCGTCTTCGAGCGCATTCTCGCCTAGAAGAAAGTTCGCTGTCTCCTCATTTAGCCGGAGCGACTCCTGGAACGCGATGTGATACCCGCCGCGACTGCGGTTGAACATGACAGGACCGTTCTTCACGCTTAGTCGACCAAGAGCACTATCTACAAGGGCCTGAATCTGATAGCTAGGGCCCGTTACTATAGCGGACAGCTCGTCCACGATTTCTTCTTTAGCTCGCACATTCTCTGAGGTGGAGCCGTGCAATGTGGATAGCACGAGAGAATCGAAGCAGCTTTTCGTAAGATTCTGTCCCCCCTCACCATCCCGCCTGCTCAGGGTTAGATGAAGGAGAGCGAGTTTCCCTTCCTCTGGTTCCAATGCGTCGGTCACCGTGTTAGCGACCCCTCGCTTGGACAAGAACGGGTCGACAATCTTGGCCGCGAGCTCCTCGGCAGCGGCCCTGCGTTGTGAGTCGCGGTTCTGCCGGTCGAGGAAGTATGAAATGTCCAGTACGTCAATGAGGACTTTGTGCTCGTCCCATACTTCGGCTCGCAACTTATCTGCGCTGGCGCCAATCTCCTGGTTGGTCACGTAGATAATTCTTCGTATCTCCGGGAAGGTTTTCGCAAGGCGCTGCCGGGTTTCCCCGATTTTGGCCGCCCAATCTTTGCGCACGGAAAACTGGAAACCGGTATCCGGCATACCTTCGGGGCTAAACAACTCACCGTCCCTGCCGCCGTCGCCGGCTTGTGAAGCAGTGCTGCGAAGCATCGGGTACTCTGCGGCGAGGAACTGCAGGGCGAGCGTTTCGAAAGAACGCCAGTCGGTTGACGGTAGCTGTTCCAGTGCAAGGCGAAAGCGGGAGGACATGTTGCGATGCTATTCGTTCGTAGCGCTCTCGTCAGCACATCCGAGATGGAGTCACGCGTCTCGATCCTGCAACGAGCCGGGCCGCAAGCCTCATCTTTATAAGCGGACGCGGCGATAGCACCTGCTTAGACCAGCCAAAGATTCACCCGATGGCCTGTGCGCGGTGAGGGCCATACACGGAACAATGAGTAGTGTCTTTCAAGCTTAGAGTTGCAACACACTAGGACGAGACAACACGACTCCCCCGCCACTACTACTCCCTCTATGTCTTGCTACCCTGTCTCCTAAGTAGGGGTATCCCTTCGTGACCGAGAAGTAGGTTGCGAGACAGTTATGGGGACCAATCGACATAGAGGAGCCGCATGGGCAAGCTCATCGGGTACGCGCGGGTATCCACTCGTGCCCAGGACCCCGACCGGTAAGTTCGCTAATCTACTCGCCGCCGATGTCCGCCGCGATGACCTTTACATCGACCACGGCGTCAGCGGTGCCCATGCGCGGCGGCCCCAGTTCGACAAAGCCCTCGACGCGCTCCATGAAGGCGACACCCTGATAGTCACCACCCTCGATCGCCTCGGCCGCTCCACTGCCAACATGCTTGCCCTGGCCGACGGATTCCGGGCGCAAAAGGTGAACCTGCGCGTCCTGAACCTCGGCGGCGGGAACGTCGACACCGGCACACCCATGGGATCCATGGTCTTCATCGTCATGGCCGCCCTCGCGCAGATGGAGCTCGAGATCAAACGCGAACGCGTCAACGGCTCCAACACCAAACGCCACCGCAGGCCTCGACCTCGGCGGCCGACGACCGATCTTCAGCGACAGCCAAATCGCCAACGCCCGCCGACTCATCGAACAAAGCCAACCCGCATCCCACGTCGCTCGCGACCTCGGCATGTCCAGAGCCACCCTGTACCGGCGAATCACCAACCTCGACGCACAGCAATGGATCGCCACGCTTCCCAGGGAATGATGACGCCTCCGCAGCTGCCTGATGCCTGATTCCTGATGCCTTCTATCTAGACCTCTGCACACATCCATTGCAAAGACCGGAACCGACCCTAACGCATCGCGAAACTTGCTGGCACTGCCTGGCACATATGGGTGTACCCAACCGCTGCTTCCGATGGGGCGCGAGTAGGAACGCCCGACTCCCGCCTCCAAACGGGCCTCCCGGAACGTTAGCCCTTTCCAACCGTCGATCCTGCCTTGGACTTCGTAGCCTTGCTCGACGAGTCAGATGCAAGCTTCGGACCAGCTTTGGACAGTGCCGCTTTGGAAGGCTTTGAGCTCCTACCTATGTTTACCTCCCAAGGCCCTGCAGTCCATCGGAAGTCTGCCTGCCCTGAAGGGGAGTTACCAGCGGTGATCACGCGTCAAAGGAGAAGGGCCGGAGCGCCACTGGGCTATGGCTCTAACAAGGGTTTACATGGGTCTCGCAGTGGATATCGCATTGATCTTCCATAACACCCGCTGGAGCGCCATTTAAAGACACAGTGGTGCGTTTGCCAGAGAACATCGGCCTCCCGCATAATCAAGGTGTGAAACACGAGGAACGACCTACCGAAGCGGCAACCGAAGATGAGACGCGGGCAGCTCTTCTGGAGCGATCGAACCGGCCTTTCGCCCCTATCGGTAAGGTTTTCGTCCAAGCTCCCCCCGGTCGAGACAGTCGCCATGGACCTCTTAGTGAGTTCGTCCGAAAAGGAGACCTAAGAGGACTTCGCGCACAATTGCTGCTCTACGGCATCATCAGCAGCGACGCTCATGACGGCTGGAGTACTACCCTGCCGATACAAGTATGGGCAAGAGCATTCGACACAACCGCAACAGCAACCGCGGCATCAGCATCTAACGCGGCCAGCAAAATCCTCACCCGGTTAGAGGACAGACAGCTAATCACCCGCGCCCGCAAGGGACGCGAACGCAATGTGCGTGTAACCCTGCTGCGTGAAGATGGATCAGGGAAGGCCTACCAGCGGCCTGGATTAAACAACGAAGACAGGTTCTTCCGCCTCCCCCACATTTTCTGGACCGAGGGTTGGTACAAAGACCTCGATCTACCCGCAACCGCCATGCTTCTCGTCGCCCTGCACGAAAAACCGGGGTTCCAACTACCCGCTGAAAAAGTACCTTTCTGGTACGGATGGTCGGCCGACACTGCCGAACGGGGCTTCAAACGTCTTCAAGAGCTTCACGTCCTGTCCATAACCGAGAGGGTGAAGAAAGCCCCTCTAAGCCCCACAGGACTAACCACTGTCAACGAATACAACCTCGCCGGACCCTTCGGGCAAGACCAAATCAACGCCTTAGTGAACAAGTACAGCCGATCACGAACACGAACGCCCATGAACCAGGAAGACCCGAAGAAATGAAGCCGGCAGGACCTACAACCTTCCAACACTGGCTCGAGCCGCGGCACGCTGCACTTTCAGGAGGCGTGCAGTGAGTGACCTCTCTGCGTTCATCGACGAGTCAGGATCCCACCGATCCCTAGACCCAAACACGTACATGTTGGGCGCCGCAATCTACAATTCCGAAGCCGCGCTGAAAGCCTCGGCAGCAATGCAAAGCCTTCTGCTGCCCGGCCAGACAAAGGTTCATTGGCATGACGAAGACGAACGACGTCGACTCAAGCTCGTCAATGAGGTAGCCAGGCTTGAAGGCCTAGGCCTCATAGTCGTTCGCAACGGACTACCGGGTGAAAAGGACGAGCGCCGGCGACGCCTATGCGGCGAGCGGATGTACTACGAATTGCAACAGAATGGTGTGCGGAACGCCGTTTTTGAATCCAGGGGGCCCGCCGATGATCGCCGCGACAGAACGCATCTGGACTCCCTTAAAGCACGCAAGCAGATCACTGGATCATTCCGCGTTGACCATCTAGCAGGAAAAGCCGAACCTCTCCTCTGGGTACCCGATATTTTTTGCGGAGCCTTGTCCCAAGCAAGGACCGGGAACATGGTCTACGTGGAGCTGCTAAGCGCCAAACTGGACATCATCAGCCTTGACGCTTGAAACGCGGAAACGTAGTTAAAACGCAAAACCTCAGGCCCTGTCGTCCGGCAGGATCTCCCGAGGTTCACTTCTAGTACCACCGCGATGGCCTAGCACATTCATTCTGCCAAACTAACGGGGGTTATGCAAAGGCATCTACCGGCAATGAAGACCAAGGCCAGATAGGTCAATCAATGTTTCCGGCGGCTTACCGGCAACACGTCGTGTTCAACGGTGTCGGGTGCACGGTCATCCGCAGGGGCAAATCAGTACTGTGGTCCATGGTGAAGGCCAGGTTCGGCAGTTGGATGGGGTGGCAGAGATAAGTGAGCGACGCTGGATTTGCTGACTGTTCACCAAACCAGGGCCTAAGCAGCACGTGGGCGGGTGCGGTGGGAGTTCGTCCTGCGGTCAAGAACGACATCCTTCCGATACTCAAGCTGCAGGTCGAAGCTGACGGATCTTCTATTGATGCCGAAGCTCTTGCCCCAGCAATTGACGATGTCACTCGATTGGTCGTTGTCGCCGTTCTGGACGGAAGCGTTGTCGGCTGGGGTAAGACCCATTTCTGGCACTACGCCGACGGGCCTGCCCCTGCCGGTCACTACTTGGGTGGGGTAACCGTGACGCCCAACCTGAGACGCCGAGGCATTGGGATCGCCCTAACCCAGGCCCGGTTGGAATGGATCTGGCACCGCTCCATGGACGCCTGGTATGTAGTCAACCCCTCCAATAGCGCTTCCATCGAACTTCATCGTCGGTGGGGGTTCATTGAGGCGGCTCGGGCTCCGAAATTTCACACAACAGAATTCACCGGCGGCGTAGGGGTGCTGATGCGCGCGAAGCGCCACGGCTCAACACTGACAGGTGCCCAAATCATTCATTAGATGATTGATCAAATACAAACGCTCTGGTCAGGAACCATTTCATCCAGCCGCAAACACTTGACGCGATCCCACCCGTCCGGCTCCTCGAAGGCTGAAATCAGCGGAAACAGCGGTTAATCTCAGAGGGTGTCGAGTTCGCGCAGCAGATGCAACTCGGCATCGTAAAGTGCCGATAACGGAATGCTACGTCAACTAACGGGGGATCACAGAAAGGCAGATTGGCCTAGCAATACGATCGGATTGGCGTCATGGGCGTTTCTCCTGAAGCCTGGAGAAAACGGAAGTCACAGCCCTCGTCCGCTTGAGTCACCTCTTGGACGTAGAGGCGCCAGTAGCCACGGTCCGGGATCGTCGGCGACGCCGGCCCGAGCTCCGATTCACGCCGCTCGAGCTCCTCGTCAGAAACCTCAAGCTGCACCAACCGCCGGCTCACACTCAACGTGATCGTGTCACCCGTCCGCACCAGCCTCAGCGGCCCACCAACCGCTGACTCGGGTGTCACATGCAACACCACCGCACCAGCCGCCGTCCCGGACATCCGGCCATCCGAGATCCGCACCATGTCCTTCACACCCTGGGCTGCGATTTTCTTGGGGATCGGCAGATAGCCGGCCTCCGGCATACCGGGGTTGCCCACCGGACCGATGTTCTTCAGCACCAGCACTGAATCGGCCGTGACGTCGAGGGACGGATCGTCGATCCGCGCCGCCAGGTCCGCCGCATTCTCGAACACCACAGCGGGCCCGGAATGCTCCAGCAACGCCGGCGACACCGCCGCCTGCTTGATGATCGCGCCACCCGGAGCCAGGTTCCCGCGCAGCACCGCGAGGCTGCCCTGCGGGTAGATCGGGTCAGACAGCGGCCGGATGATGTCCTGCGGGAAGCCGGGACCGGCGTCGTCGATCTCTTCACCCAGCGTGCGGCCGGTGACAGTCATGACGTCGCGATTGATCAGCGAACCCAGTTCACGCAGCACCGCGGGTACACCGCCGGCACGGTGGAAGTCCTCCATGTAGTACTTGCCCGACGGCTTCAGGTCCACCAGCACCGGCGTCTCGGCGCTCATGCGGTCCAGCTCATCCAGCGACAGCTTGATGCCAAGCCGCCCGGCCACAGCGGTCAGGTGGATGATCGCGTTCGTCGAACCGCCGATCGCCAGCAGCATCCGCAGCCCGTTCTCGAAGGCCTCCGGCGTCAGGATGGACGACGGCGCAATCCCGCCAGCGGCCAGCGCCACAGCCTGCGTCCCGGTAGCCTCAGCGATCCGCACCCGGTCCGCCGTCACCGCCGGCGCCGACGCAGACCCCGGCAAGGCAATCCCCATCGCCTCGGCGATACACGCCATGGTGCTCGCCGTGCCCATCACCGAACAGGTGCCGACGCTGCCCACCAGACGCGAGTTCACGTCGTCGATCTCTGGTTTTGAGATCTCCTGCGCACGGAACTTGCCCCAGAACGCCCGGCAATCCGTACACGCACCGACCCGCTCGCCGCGGTACCCGCCGGTCAGCATCGACCCGGTGACCAGCGAAATCGCCGGCACTCCGGCCGACGCCGCACCCATCAGCTGCGCCGGCACCGTCTTGTCACACCCGCCGATGAGCACGACGGCGTCCATCGGCTGCGCGCGGATCATCTCCTCCGTGTCCATAGACATCAGGTTCCGCAGGAACATGCTGGTGGGGGAGGAGAAGCTCTCGTGCACCGAGATGGTCGGGAACTCCACCGGCAGCCCACCGGCCAGCATCACGCCGCGCTTCACGGCCTCTACCAGCGCCGGCATGTTGCCGTGACACGGGTTGTAACCGCTGCCGGTGTTCACGATCCCGACGACGGTCCGGTCCAGCGCATCATCCGAATACCCGGCGCCCTTGATGAATGCCTTCCGGAGGAACAGCGAGAACTCGGCGTCCCCGTAGCTCGTGAGGCCGCGGCGGAGGCCGGTGGGTTCACGCGAAGGTGTAGGGGAGGAAGAGTCGCTCATCGGAACGCAGGTGTCCCGGTGATGTGGTTGCCCAGGATCAGGGTGTGCACCTCGTCAGTGCCCTCGTACGTCCGCACACTCTCCAGGTTGTTCGCGTGCCGCAGCGGCGAATAGTCCAGCGTGATCCCGTTGCCGCCGAGCATCGCCCGGGCGTCACGGCAGATCTGAATCGCCTCGCGGCAATTGTTCAGCTTGCCCACGGAGATCTGGTACGGCTCCAGCGTCCCGGCATCCTTCAACCGGCCCACCTGCAGCGCTAGCAACATGCCCTTGTTAATTTCCAGCGCCATATTCACCAGCTTCTCCTGAGTCAGCTGGTACCCGGACAGCGGCTTGCCGAACTGCAGACGCTCCTTCGAATAGTTCAGCGCCGCCTCGTAGCTGTCCCGCGCCGCACCCATCGCACCCCAGATGATGCCGTACCGAGCCTCGTTCAGGCACTCGAACGGGCCGCGCAACCCCTTGGCCTTCGGCAGCATCGCCGATTCCGGCAGCCGCACGTCCTCAAGCGTGATGTCACACTGGATCGACGCGCGCATCGACAGCTTCTGCGTAATCGGCGTGGCCGTGAACCCCGGACTGTCGGTCGGCACCACGAAGCCGCGGACGCCGTCGTCGGTCATGGCCCAGATGATGGCAACCTGCGCCACCGAAGCCAGCCCGATCCAGCGCTTGGCACCGCTCAGCACCCAATCGTCGCCGTCGCGCTTAGCAAAAGTCGCCATCGAACCCGGGTCTGACCCAGCCGTCGGCTCCGTCAAACCGAAGCAACCGATCGCCTCACCGGCAGCCATTTTCGGCAGCCACTCGTTCTTCTGCTCCTCGGAGCCGTGCTTGGCGATGGCGCTCATCGCCAGGGAACCCTGCACGCTCACGAACGTGCGCAGACCGGAGTCGCCCGCCTCGAGCTCCAGCGCGGCAAGCCCGTACTCCACCGAACTGCGTCCCGGGCAGCCGTACCCCTTGATGTGCATACCGAGGAGCCCCAGCTCAGCCATCTTCGGCACGATCTCCAGCGGGAACACCGCGTTGTCATACCACTCGGCGATGTTCGGCTTGATTTCGGTATCCACAAAGGAACGGACTGTGGAGCGGAGGTCAATCTCCTCCTGTGACAGGAGCGAGTCGATGGACAGAAGGTCAACAGTCATGGTTCAACGTACTTTCAGTGAGAAGTGGTGGTGGTCGACAGCGCGGCGAACGTCGCATCGTTATGTTCGCCGAGCAGCGGCGGCAGTCTCCGGTAACTGGCAGGAGTCTCGGAGAGATGGATTGGGTTGGCGACCTGGTGGCTGGTGCGCGGGCCGGCGTCGTCGGCCATTTCGACGGCGGGATCAAGTCCCAGCTCCTCAGCCAGTTGGAGCGCCTCCACAATAGAGTTCACCTTCCCGGCCGGAACGCCCTCCTTCGACAGGACGGCGGACCACTCGGCCGCAGGACGCTTGGCGAGCTGCTTCTCAAGACGCGCCTTCAGCTCGTCGCGGTGGGCCACGCGCTGGGTGTTGGTCTCGAACCGGGGGTCCGTTGCCATCTCAGGCACCCCAAGAACCCGCACCAGGCCGGCGAACTGCCGGTCGGTCCCGACGGCGACAGCCAGCGGTCCGTCCGCGGTGGCCAGCGTTTCGTAGGGCGCGATCGACGGGTGCGCGTTCCCCATCCGCTGCGGTGCCTCGCCGGTGGCCAGCGTGCTCGACGCCTGGTTCACCAGCCCCGCCAGCAACGACGACAGCAGGTTCACGTCGATCCGCTGCCCCTGCCCGGTCGCGTCCTTGTGCCGCAGCGCAGCCAGAATCCCGAGTGCCGCGTTCTGCCCGGTGACCACGTCGACCAGCGCCACGCCCACCTTGCTCGGCTCCGAATCCAGGGACCCGGTCACGCTCATCAGTCCGCCGACGGCCTGCACCAACAGGTCATACCCCGGAAGGTGGGCCCCCGCCGTCGAACCGAATCCGGTGATGGAGCAGTAGATGAGGTCGGGTTTGAGCGCGTGCAGCGTCTCGTAGTCCAGCCCGAACTTCTTCATCACGCCGGGCCGGAAGTTCTCGATGATCACATCCGAGCTCAGCGCCAGCTCCTTAGCGCGCGCCAGCCCCTCGTCGGTCCGCAGGTCACACACCACCGAGCGTTTGTTCCGGTTCACGCTCGAGAAGTACGTGCCGACGCCGTGCTCGTCGACGGGCGGTGTCCAGGAACGGGTGTCATCCCCGGCAGGGCTCTCCACCTTGATGACGTCCGCCCCGAAATCGGCAAGCATCATCGACGCATACGGCCCCGCGAGAACACGGGAAAAGTCCGCCACCCGAACGCCCTCGAGAGGGCCTGATCCTGACGTGCCCATCGTCATCTCCTTACTTTTGGTGCATCGAGTGGGCGCTGGTTACGTGCTCCCTGCCGGGAACCCGTTCTCAGCGCCCACTCGATGGTGGTGCTCTTGTAACTCAGGTTCCTTGCGTCACGGGGTTGGTCAGCGTACCCACGCCCGCCACCCGCGCCTCAGCAACATCCCCGGGCTTGATGTGGATCGCGCCCGGCGTGCCTGTCGAAATGATGTCGCCCGGGAACAGCGGCATCACCTTCGAGTGGAAGCTGATGAGGAACTCGGGGCTGTACCGCATGTGCGCCACGGTATTGGTCCGCAGCACCTCACCGTTCACCACAGTGGACACCTCCATGTCCGCGAGCATCCCGTCACCCACCGCCTCGGCCAGCGGCACAATCCGCGGCCCAAACGAAAAGAACCCGGGGAAGTTCTTGGACCGCGTCAGGAACCGCGGGTTCCGCTGCAGAATGTCCTCCGCTGTCTGGTCCAGCACGGGCACTACGCCGGCCACATAGTCCAGCGCGTCCTCCACCTCCACATTGCGGCAGTACCGCCCGATGACGACGGCGACTTCCCCCTCCGCGGTGGTCCGCTCGCTCTGCGACGGGATGGGGATGTCCTCGCCCGGGCCGATGATGGTGTGGTCGCCCTTGATGAACGACGCCGGCTCCTCCGGTACACCCTCGGACAGGTCCGAGGCGTGCTCCACGTAGTTCAGTCCGATGCCCCACAGCATCCGCGGGTGCCGGTAGGGCGGGCCGTAGGTGACGGAGTCCGGATCACGAAACGCGCCGTCGTCGACGGTGGAAACGAGTGACTCCAGTTTGTCGAGCAACTCTTCCGAGAGGATTTCCCGGACGTCGCCCTGCCAGCCGGGAATCAGATCCCGGACCAGCGCGAGCCCGCGTCGGGGATGTACTACGGCGGCAATCTCCTCCGCTCCCTCGCGGATCGAGCACAAGTGCACAGTATGGTTCATCATCAGTAGCTCCTTACCAGTCCGCCGTCGCAGCGGATCTGTTCACCGGTCACATAGGCGGCCGGCTCACTTGCCAGGAAAGCGACGACGGCGCCGAACTCCTCCGGCTTCCCGTACCTTCCGGCGGGGATGGTGGCCTCGGACGAGGCCCGGGCCTCCTCGGGCGTTTTGCCGGTGCGCTTCGCGGCGCCCGCATCCAGCGAGGCCACGCGGTCGGTATCGATCCGGCCCGGCAGCACCATGTTCACGGTGACACCGTCCTTGGCGACCTCGCCTGCCAGCGTCTTCAGGTACCCGGCGAGCCCGGCACGGCCGATGTTGGACAGCGCCAGGTTGGGCAGCGGACTCTGCACACCGGAGGAGCCGACGGCGACAATCCGTCCCCAGCCCCGCTCCCGCATCCCGGGCAGCACCAACGAAACAAGGCGGATGTGCTGCACCAGCAGCTGGTTCACGGCGGCCAGCGTCTGCTCATCCGACACATCGGCGGCGCCACCGGGCGGCGGGCCGCCGCTGTTGAGGATCAGTACATCGATGGGCCCGAAGGCCTTCTCCGCCTCGGCGACCAGATGCTCCGGTGCGCCGTCCTGGTTCAGGTCAATCCCGATCCCGACGGCGGACGGCAGCTTTCCTGCCTCGGCCTGCACCACGTCCTCGCGTCGGGCGGCGAGCACCACATTGGCGCCCTCCGCGGCCAGCGCCTGAGCGATGGCCAGCCCGATCCCGGAGCTTGAACCCGGCACCAGTACGTTCTTCCCGTTGAGACCCATTTCCATCTAGGCAAGCTCCTTAACAGCATCGAGGTGTGCGTCGATCATGTCGGCCAGTTCAGCAGGCAGCGTTGGCGCCGGCGGGCGGACCAGGGCTTCGGCGATGATGCCGCGCCTACGAAGGATCTCCTTGCGCAGGGCCAGCCCAATTCCGGGCTGTCCCTCGAAGTTCGCCAACGGTAACCACGGCGCAAAGACGTCGCGGGCGGCACGGAAGCCGCCGTCGTCGTTCGCGGTAATGGCAAGCTGCAGTGCTTCCGGGTGGGAGAAGCCGGTCATGGCGCCGGCGGCACCGGCCGCGAGCTCATCGATCAGGCCGACACCGCCGAGCCCGCCGAACACCGGCACGTCCGTGGCTCGCGTCAACTGGGCAATCGCGGCAGCCGTGGGCGGTGCCTCGGACTTGATGGCCGAGATGAACGGGCAACGCTCGACGACGGCGAG
The DNA here is from genome assembly GCF_001428435.1 of Arthrobacter sp. Soil782. Classification (GTDB taxonomy): domain Bacteria; phylum Actinomycetota; class Actinomycetes; order Actinomycetales; family Micrococcaceae; genus Arthrobacter_D; species Arthrobacter_D parietis. Next base: position 570,237 of record NZ_LMSO01000001.1, on the reverse strand, counting down.
AATCTGCGCGGTGCTGATCTTCACTCCGGAGGCCACAGGGTAGTCCTGCAGCACGATGTCCGCGCCGGTTGCCTCATGGATTGCGGTGAAGTGGGCGGTCAGCAGGTCCGGGTTCGGTGTATTCGCCTGCACCATGAGCGAGGCGAGGTTCGACCCCGCAGCCTCGACGGCGGTGCGCGCCTGCTCAATCGCGACGTTAGTACTGCGCGCCGACAACCCCACAATCAGCGGTGTTTCCCCAGCAGCTTCAGCAACCGTTGAGACGGTCAGGGCCTGCTCACGGGTATCCAACGTGCCGCCCTCGCCGAACACGCCGAGCACCACCATGCCGGTGGCCGGAATGTGGGTGTAGAGCTCCACCTCCCGCTTCAGCGACTCGGTATCGACGGCGAATGACGGGCCGGTGAACGGCGTGGCCAGCACACCCCAGAGCCCCTTCTTCAAGTGCGTCATGCAACTTCCTTACTGTCTGAATCAAGGACAAGCGAAACAATGTGCTCAGCAATGGCGAGCGAGGAGGTCGCGGCCGGTGACGGCGCATTCCGTACCGCCAGCACCGATCCATGGTGGGAAATCCGGAAGTCGTCCACCAGCGAACCGTCGCGGTCCAGCGCCTGGGCGCGGATGCCGCTCGGCCCGGGAACGACGTCGTCGACGGTCAGCTCCGGCACGTACTTGCGTGCCTCGTTCACGAAGCGGCGCTTGCTCAGCGAGCCCACCATTTCGACGGCGCCCGTCTTCCAGTGCTGCTTCGCGAAGGCCCGGAAACCGGGGTAGCCGACTGCGTCCCCGAGGTCGCGCGGGGAGACCGTGCCCCAGCCGTAAGCCTCACGGGCCAGCGCCAGTACGGCGTTGGGACCCACCATGACCTCGCCGTCCGTCCGCGGCGTCAGGTGCACGCCGAGGAACGGGTAGCGCGGATCCGGCACCGGGTACACGAGCCCCCGCACCAGCGAACGCTTCTCGGGCTTGAGCAGGTAGTACTCACCGCGGAACGGCACAATCTTCGGATCCTCACGGTCACCGGCCAGCCCGGCCACCCGGTCCGCCTGCAGCCCGGCGCAGATAATCACCGAGTCGAAGATCTCCCAGGTGTCCGTGCCGTTGTGGGTCCCGGTCACCAGCGTCTCTTTCCCGCGCTGGGTGATGCCGGTGACCTCGAATCCCGTGTGCACGGTTCCTCCGGCCGCGACCACGTCTTCCGCAAAGGAACGGGTCACCGCACCGTAGTCCACGATCGCCGTGTGCGGGGAATGCAGCCCGCCCACTCCCTCAACATGCGGCTCAAGTTCGCGCAGCTCTGCGCGGTTGATGATCCGCACGCCCGGGACTCCGTTGGCCTGGGCGCGGGCCATGATGTCACCCAGCCGCGATTCCTCCACCGCGTCCCGGGCGACAAGCACCTTGCCGATCTCGTCATAGGCGAGGCTACGCTCGCCGCAGTACTCCTTCAACAGTTCCACGCCGCGTCGGCACAGCTTCGCCTTCAGCGACCCGGGCGTGTAATACAGCCCGGCATGGACCACGCCCGAGTTCCGCCCGGTCTGGTGGGCGGCAAGCGAATCTTCCTTCTCAAGCACGGTCACCGATGCGTCCGGCTGCTGCTGGAGCAGCCGGCGCGCGACGGCGGTTCCCAGGATGCCGCCGCCGATCACCGCATAGCGTGTGGCTGTCATGAAGTCTCCTTTACAGGGTTCGAAAATGGACGCCGCAGCGTGAAGACCGACACGCCGCGTGCGCGGCGAATCATCCTCCGCCCGATGCGGAACGTAATGGCTGCAGCCAACGCAACAACTCCGGCCACCACCCAGGCAGTGGAATACGACGTGGCGCTCACCAACAGGCCGAACAGCAGCGGCCCGCCGGCCGCGCCGAGCGAGAGCCCGGTCTGCACAACACCGGTTGCAGACGCTGCAGCCTGCCGGTTATCGCGCACGACGGCGAAGTGCAGCAGTCCCGGCCAGGTCCAGCCTGCGCTGTAGGCGAGGAGTGTGCCGGTCACCATCAGCGCCGTGGAGCCGACACTGAGCATGAGATAGCCGACGACGCCGGCCACCAGCAGATTGGCGATCAGTACGTAGGGGCTGCGGGTGGGCATCTTGTCCATGAGCGCACCGAGGAGGATGCGGATGCTGAGGCCCACTACCGCGGCTGCCGCGAAGATGAACCCGGCGGTGCTGGGCTCGATCCCGGACTGCACCATCGAGTCCACGAGGAACACCCCCAAGGAGGTGGCGGCCGCAGCAGCGAGGCCGGCGCCGATTGTGAGGACAACCAGCCCGGCGCGCGGGGTGCCGCGGTCCTCTGGGTGGCCGGCCGTCGTCGTCGTTGTCAGTGGTGCCTGACCGCGGAAGAAGGCCCAGACCGCCAGGCACAGCGCCAGTCCGGCGCCGAAGAAGAACGCGTATCGCCAGCCGAGCACCAGGGCTATGCCCGGAACGGCAAGGCCGCCCAGCAGCGATGCCATTGGGATGGACGACTGCTTCACGCCGAACGCCAGGCCCAGCCGGTTGCTGCCGATGCTGCGGGAAATGCCGAGGTTTGCCGAGGGCTGGGCCATGGCGTTGGCAAGGCCACCGATGAACAGCGCCGCCACCAAAACGGGAAATGACGGTGCTGCACCGGCGCCTGCCAACGCCACGGTCGCGAGAATGGCCGAGAAGACCATGCCCCGCCCTGCTCCCACCCGCTGGACAACTCCTCCAAGCGGGCGGGCGAGGGTTCCGGAGACCGCAAACAGCGTTGCTGCTGCGATGCCCATCTGCGCCGGCCCCAGATCGAGGTCGTCGCGGATCTGCACCGCCAGCGCGCCCAGAAGGAACGCCGGCAGTACTCCGGTGGTAGTGACCGAGACGGCCTGCAACAGGGTGGTTACAGGCCGCCCGGAGGACGGTAGGTTCACGAGGTCGATTCAGCCGTCCGTGAGCGGTCAGTTCCTGAACGTTCCGGCGTGGTCGAATCGTCATGCGGGTGCCGCTTCATCCGGACCACATGCATCACAAGGCCGAGGGCGATCAGCGCGCCGCCGACGATCAGGTACATCGGCTCCATCACCAGCATCGGCAGCGAGCCGACGCCGATGAGCAGGCGCTCAAGCCAGTTGGCCGGGCCCATGATCCAGCCGCCGGTTGCCACGGCCAGGGCCGCTACGGCGATGGTCGAGACCACCAGCGCCATCAGCACGGTGCCGAATCCGCCCTGCATGAGCAGGCCGATACCCGGGCCGGTGAGCACGAAGATGAACGGAACCAGGAAGGCAGAGAGGGTGTACCGCCAGGTGAGCCACATGGTCTTGATCGGCTTGCCGCCCGTGATGGCCGACGCCGCGAACGGGGAGAGCGCGGTCGGAGGGGACACTTCGCTGAGAACGGAGTAGTAGAAGATGAACATCGCAGCGGCGAAGGCCGGGACGCCGACATCCTGCAGCGCCGGGCCGATGATGACCCACGAGATGATGAAGCTCGCCGTCACCGGCACCGCGAGGCCCAGCAGGATCACCGAGATCGCCGAGAACAACGCGGTGAGGAACAGGCTGCCGCCGGCGAAGTCCACGATGATGTTCGCGAGCTTCAGGCCCAGCCCGGTGAGCGTCATGATGCCCACGATCAGGCCGGCCGCCGCCATGACGGGGATGACCGAGAGGGCGCCGGTGGCGCCGGTGGCCAGCGCATCCCAGATGCGCTTGGGGGTCATCCAGGACTTGCGGTCCAGGAAGCTGAGCAGGAACGCAAGGATTGTCGCGTACACCACTGCGCGGAACGGGGTCATGCCGGTGGCCATGAACACCACGATCGCGATCAGGGAGCTGAAGTGGTAGCCGAAGCGCAGCAGCAGTTTGCCGGCCTTCTGGGTTTCCATGTCCACCGGCTGGGTCTTGAACCTGCGGGCGTCCATCTCAATGGCGAGGATGATGCCGAGGTAGTAGAGCAGCGTGGGGATCGTCGCCCAGATCAGCACCTCGAGGTAGGAGACGTTCAGCAGCGCGGCAATGATGAAGGCCGCAGCGCCCAGGGTCGGCGGAGACATGATCGCGCCGATACCGGCAGCAGCCAGAACTGCGCCACCGTGTTCCTTCGGGTAGCCTGCCTTTTTCAGCAGCGGCCAGGAAATACCACCGAGGGTCACCGTGGTGGCCACCCCCGAGCCGGAGACGGTACCGAGCAGGAAGCCTGCCAGCGTCACTGTACGGCCCGGACCTGACTTGGACTGACCGAACGCGGAGAAGGACAGGTCAATGAAGAACTTGGTGGCCCCCGACGCCGTCAGCACGGCGCCGTAGATGGTGAACAGGATGATGTACGTCGCCGCGACGTCCGTGGGAACACCGAAGATGCCCTGCGTTCCCATCACGTTGTGGCCCACGAGGCGGATCCACCCGAACGACGACGTCTGGAACGGATCCGGAATATACGGACCGAAGTAGGCGTAGGCGAAGAATCCGGCCACGACGATCGGCACCAGGATGCCCACCGTCCGCCGGCAGGCTTCCAGCACTACGAGGATGGCGATGGTGCCCATGATGAGGTCGAGGTAGGTGGGGATGATCGCCCGGCGGAAGAAGGCGTCCCAGTCGGAAATGATGTAGGCAAACGGGACAACGGCGATGATCGCCAGCGCCCAGTCCAGAATGTGCGGGTTATCGCTCTTGCCGGCCGCTTTGTCCTTGTCGGACCGGCCCCAGCCGCGGTAGACGAGGAACGTCATTGACAGCCCGATCATCAGAAACGCGGGAAGGTAGAACTGCGTGGCCATGGGGTTGAACACCCAGTACAGGCCGAAGAGGGACAACGCCACGCCGACTGCCTTGATGATGGCGGCGGGCGTTCCGGTGAGGTGCCGGGCGGGTTTCTCCGCCTCGAACTCGGCAATCAGCGCCTCTTCGTCGAACTTGCCGTCCGTGTCCTTGTAGGGATCGGGGGAGCCGGTGAACTTCTGGTCGGCAACCCTGCTGTGGACAGCCCGATGGGAGCCTTTGCCGTGTTTCTCCCCGCGGCCGTGTTTCTCGCCGGGCGGCTGATCCTCGGACGGTGGCGACTTATGCGCAGCTACGGCTCCCTTGCCGTCAGGTCGCTCGGTCATTGGGTCTCCTTGATATCTAGCACAACAAACGGATTGGCGTTCCCCACCAGCGGCCACAGTTCCAGCGGCGGCTCTCCGGGGACGTGGAGGGTGCGCTGCCCCAGATCGGTGGCAGCGATTGAGAGGGTGTCAAAGACCACCGGACGCTCAGGGTTCGGCGGCACAACGTAATTGCGTCGGTCGGACGGACCGGCGGCTGTAGGGGCATCGGGGACGCCGTAGTACTCCTCGAGGACAGCGAGCTGATCAGCCGCTATCTGCACCAGGCGGTAGGAACCGTCCGGCTGCACCTCGTAGCGTTCCTCGGCGAGGGTCTGGTAGATCGAGTTGCGGTAGCTCACCGCGAAGGTGCCCCCGTCAAGGGGCACACGGGCAAGCTCGCCGCCGTCGTTTGTCACTGTCAGGAAACGCTGGGTGGGGCCAGCGTTTCCGGCGGTCACGCCGGCCAGTGTGCCAAGGCACACCAACACGGCAACGACGACGGCGAGCTTACGCATGTCCGGTCAGCCTTAGCCGGCCTGGTCGTAGTACGCCTGGGCGCCTGGGCAGGTCTCAACGAAGGGCACGTCACCGGCGGTGGCGGCGTCCATCTCCTCCGCGGCGGGGTGGACCTGGATGAGCTGTTCCTTGTTCTCGAAGAGTGCGGTGGTGATGTCCTCCTGGAGCTGCTCATCCATGCTGGACGGAGCAACAAGGATGTTCGGCGAGGCGATCACGGAGATCGGCTCAGTCTGTCCCTCGTAGGTCTCGGCGGGGATTTCCTGCTCGACGTAGTACTCGCCGTATTCCTCGGCCATCGAAGCTGCGTACTCTCCGATGGGCACAATCACCATGTCGCCGTCGGCCGCGAGGTCGATCAGCGCGCCGGTGGGCAGCCCGCCTGACCAGAAACCGGCGTCGATGGTGCCGTCACGCAGGGCTGCCACTGTTTCGGCAACCCCGAGCTGGCGGCGGTCGATGTCAGCTTCGGGATCCAGTCCGGCTGCCTCCAGGGTACGGATTGCGGCAACCTCGGTAGCCGAACCCGGTGCGCCCACGGAGACGACCTTGCCCTTCATGTCCTCGACACTCTGAATTCCGGTGCCCTCAACCGTGACGGGCTGCAGGAAGTTGTTGTAGACGTTGCCGAGCGAGCAGATCTCCTGGGCCTTGCCCTCGAAGTCATTGACGCCTTCAACGGCATCCGCAACGACGTCGCCCACGGCAAGGGCGAGGTCAGCGGCCCCGCTTTCGAGCAGCAGGATGTTGTCTACCGACGCGTTGGTCTCCTGGACCGTGGCGTCGTAGCCCTCAACGTTCTCGCGGATGACAGTCGCGAAACCGCCGCCCAGCGGGTAGTAGACGCCGCCGGTGCCGCCGGTTGCGATGGACAGGGTGCCGCCTTCGCCGCTGTCCGCGCCGCCGCCGTCACCTCCTCCGCTGGGTGCCGGACTTCCACAGGCGCTCAGGAACAGTGCCGGTGCAAGGAGTGCGGCGGCAGCAATGCGCGATCCGCGGACCTTGTTCGAGGTGCTGGTCATGGATATCTCCCTTGATATGTGTTGGGTTTTTGGTGCGGTGTTGATTTTCATGGGTGTGATCTTCACTGCTGGTGCCCCTCCTCTGGAGCGGTGTCAGCCGGGGCTGGGACGTCAGCCACGGCAAGCAGTCCGGCGAGGGTGCGGTAGTACCCTACGAGGACTGAAATTTCGGTGAGCCCGCTGTGCCCGAAGTGCTTCTGTGCGGTGGCGCGGATGGTTTCATTCACTCCGGCTTCGGTCACCAGTTCGCGGGTGAGTTCGAGGGCTGCAGCCTCGCTGTCGGAGACGCTCGCCGGGACGCTGCCTGCCTGCAGTTGGCTCAGTTCCTCCGCTGAAACGCCGACGACGACGGCCGCCCGGCTGTGCGCGTACCACTCGTACTCGGAATTGAGGGCTGCCGCGACAGCGCAGATCACCAGTTCCCGGGTGCGGTCGGGGAGTTCGCCGCCGAATCGAAGCGCGGCGCCGAGTTCCTGGACCGCGTTGCCGATTGCCGGTGCGAAGAGGAGGGCGTTGAACGGGCCGGCGAGGGTGCCGTCGTCGTGCATGATCCGGAACGGACCGTTGGCGCGCGGGCCGGCAGTAATCTTTTCGTAGAGGTCCTGCTGGTCCGGTGACAGGTCCGCGGGCTGCAGGAGGGGGAAGTGGTTAAACAAGGGTCCGCCCTCCGTCCACGTAGAGGACATGCCCGGTGACAAAGGAGGCCTGCTCGGAGGCGAGGAAGAGCACGGGGCCGGTGAGGTCATCGACACTGCCGAGCCGCCCTGCTGGAACCAGCGAGGTGTAGTGCTCGCGGACGCCGGGCTTGTCCAGATGGGTGCGGGTGAGATCCGTTTCGGTGTAGCCGGGGGCTATGGCGTTGACGGTCACGCCGCTGGAGGCCCATTCGCGGGCCATGACGCGCATCATCTGGTTGATGCCGCCCTTGCTGGCCGCGTAAGGGGCGTGATCCGGATGGGCGAGGAGGCCCGAGACTGAAGAGCAGTAGATCTGGCGGCCCCAGCCTGCGCTGACCATGTGCTTGCCCGCGGCCTTGCCGAGGCGGAAGGCGCTCGAGAGGTTGATGTCGAGGGTGCGCTGCCAGTCCTCGTCCGCAGTGTCGAGGACCGGGACCCGCTGGTTCATGCCGACCGCGTGGAGGAGGATGTCGATGCCGCCGAGTACTTCGACCGTTGCCTGGACAGCGTTCTCGCAGCCTTCGGCGGTGGAGAAGTCTGCGGTGAGGCCGTTCTCGTGGGCCGTCAGGCGTGACTCGTCAATATCGGCGACGACCACGCGGGCACCAGCTGCGGTGAAGGCAGCGGCACAGGCTTCCCCGATGCCGCCGGCTCCTGCAATCAGCACGCGCCGATCGGTGAGTCCTAGCCAGTTCTCCACGAAATGCGATCCCTTTGCGTCGTCGTTGTTGGTGTCATCGAAATAAGCGCTATTGGAGATTGTATACAAAAATGGGACGGAATGTAACCCCGGTCACACACGAGAAGTTACCAGAGGTAACTTCGTTGCGGGAGGGGTTCGGAGGAGTGTTACGAGAGTGTGACATGTTACTGAGTAGGGGCGAGCAACCTGGACAAAGCGGTGCATTATTCCCTGTATGCCAGCCTTGGGTGAGACACTTCGGACCAACTTGCTCCAACTTGAGTCCGGATCGCTCATCACCTCGTCCGGATTCCTACTTGGCGTCGAGGAACTTCCGGAGGGCGTCCACGGCGTGGTCGCGATGCTCATCCATGTGCTTGACGAGCCGGTCGGCGTCCCGGTCCGCGAAGGCGTCGATGATGAGGTTGTGCTCTTCCTCGACGAGGTGGCGGTTGGTCGGAACGCCATAGTAGACAAACCGGTAGGTATCAGTGGCGTCCCAGAGGACCTGGATGAGCCGGTCGAGCCGCGGCATCCCCGAGGCGGAAAGCAGCACAAAGTGGAACCGGCGGTTGGCTTCGGTCATGGGCAGGATGTCCGCTGCGGCGCTGGCCGCCTCGACTTCGCGGGCGGCGTCTTTCATCGCCTGCAGCACCGAGCTGTCGGCACGTTTCACGGCGGCGTACGCGGCTTCAGTCTCCAGGAGCTGCCGGATGCGGTACGTCTCAAGAAGGTCCGCGAGGGAGAGCCGGGCAACTTTGAACCCGCGATGCGGCTCGTAGACAATCTGCCCCTCGCCCTCGAGGATCTTGAACGCCTCGCGCAGCGGAACCCTGCTGACGCCAAGCCGTTCGGCGAGGGCGTCCTGCCGCAGCGGCTCGCCGGGCTGGACTTCACCGGCGATGATCATGCGGCGCAGCTCAGCGAGGGCGAAGGCCTGCGCGGTGGGGGGCCGCTTGGGCGATGTGCCGGCCATCTACGCGTCCTCCCTCTGCTCCCGCTGACTCGTCTATAGCTTCACGACGCTATAGCTTCACGTCGCCGCATTCCTGACGACTCTAGTTCAACACAGCAGCGGGTTTCGGATTGCTCTGGATCTGACCATTCTTGAGGAAAGCTTCGGCCAAAAGCGCATAGTGGCTTGATCTGGATGGGTCACAGTGGAGGAAGACTCCTCCGGACCGGACCGTTCGCCGGCCCGGAGGTCGACTTCTTTGACGGGTTGGGAGCAAGTGCGGTGGCCTGGCTGAAGAACAAACGAACCTCGGCAGTATCCGGTGTGCCCGCACTGGCCCGGGCGGCATCGACTGAAGCACTTGAGGACTGTGTTCCCGCAAACCTGCCGGTGCACCGTCCCGAAGTCATCACACAACTGGGTGAGGAACTGGCGACTCTCGCCGATGCCCTCCGCTACCGGGACAACTTTGCCCGGCTCCTGCCCAAGCGCATCCGGGACCTTGAGGCGGATCTTCGGTCAAAGAGCTCCAAGAACCTCGAAGACGCCGAGGGTACTCTCCTGAGCCTCAACGTTGGCGCCACCATGGTCGGAGCCCCGAGACTGCAGTACGTCGCGGACCGGTGCTTGTCCGACTTCCGCGGCGGCCGCGAAATGAGCTGCCTGCCGGCACTCGTGGGTGAAGCCGAGCGGTTCCTCATGTTGCTGTCAGGGCCGGAGGACGCGACCCTCGATTGAGCTTGCCGATCAGTTATCCAATGGTTGCCGGAACGTGATTCATGCCGTCCGCTGTGGGGATACCGTGGTGAAGATGTTGTCGCGATATAGCACCCAGAGATCAGCGGGAATCCTTGCGGTTTCAGCGGCCTTACTCGCTGCCGGTTGTGCGGCTTCGCCTGTCTCGACTTCGCCGACATCCCCACCGACGCAGAGGCAGACACCGACAGCATCCGCACCGACACCCTCCCCGGTGTCACCGTCATCGTCAGAGCCACAGTCCCCGTCCGCCTCGACTCCTGCTCCCAGCAGCTCCGCTCCTGCGCCCAACAGTATGGAGATCTCAGCTCTCCAGGACGTCCTGATTTCCCTGGAGCCCCTCGAAGACGTCATGGTGGGTATGATTCGCGAGGGGGACGTGGCAACCGCCCTCTGCTTTGTTCCGGAAGCCCAAACGCAGGCCGGTGACACTGGAAGCGCAGTCAGGATTGAAGCGGGACAGGACACCGGTTATGTCCCAGTCACCAACTTCCCGCCTGATCCCGCAGACCGGACAAATCTTTTCGACGTCGGAGAAGACGCCCTGCGCACCAAACTGCCAACCTGTTCCAGCACGTAGTCGGCCTGCGCGCAGTACTAGCGACCGCAGTACTAGCGACCGGAGTACTAGCGACCGGAGCAAAAGACACCGGAGCATTAGTCGACCGGCGTCACTCCACCGGGATCATCCGGTAGCCCACGCCCCGAACAGTCTTGATGAACCGGGGCTCCCGGGTGTCCTCGCCGAGCTTCTTCCGGAGATTCCGGATGTGCACCTCAACGAGGTGATGATCGTCCGTCCACCCCTCACCCCACACACGCTCAAGCAGGGTCTCCCGGGTCCACACCCGGCGGGATCCGGTGATGAGCGTTGCGAGCAGATCGAACTCAATCTTGGTCAGCGGCAGCTCCTCACCCCCAAGCCGCGCCACCCTTCCCTCAACATCGACCGAGAGACTTCCATGAACGACGACGCCGTCAACTGCGTTCCCCGCTGCAGCTTCAGTTCCAGCCGCGTCCCGTGACACAGCGTCCCGTGACCCCGACCCGCTGTCGACAAAGGAGCGCGGACGGCGGAACATAGCCGCAACCCTTGCCCGCACCTCACGCGGACTGAACGGCTTGATAATGAAGTCGTCTGCCCCGATCTCCAGGCCCAATACCCGCTCAATTTCTTCGACGCGGGCCGTGATCATCACAATGTAGGCATCGGTCTCCGGCCGCAGCTGGCGGCAGACCTCCATGCCGTCGAGATCCGGCAGGTTCAGGTCCAGGGTCACCAGGTCCGGTTTATGTTCCCGGACCAGGGCGAGCGCTTCCCTTCCACTCGCAGTTTCGATGATGTTGAACCCCACCATCGAAAGCGTGAGCACCAGGAGCTCGCGGATGTCGGGATCATCCTCCACCACCACGGCCGTGCGTTCGAAGGAGTCAGTACCCATGGGATGAACCTTTCATGATCGCGGCAACTCGATGACCACCGTGGTTCCTTCGCCCAGCTCGGACTGGATGACCAGCGATCCGCCGTGCCGTTCCACAGCCTCGGCAGCTATCGACAGGCCCAGCCCGGTACCGGGGATCTCCGCGGCCACCGAGTTGGTCGCGCGGTAGAAGCGGGTCAGCAGCTGGGGGAGCTCGTCTGCTGGAATACCCATGCCTGCGTCTTCGACCGTCACCTGCACTGCGCCGCTCTCGGTTGTGAAGCTCACGGTGACCTTCCCGCCGTCGGGACTGAACTTCACCGCGTTGGACAGCACATTCACGAAAGCGCGCTCGAGCAGCGCCCACATGCCGTTCACATACAGCGCCTGATCAGTAGGCAGGACCTGAATCGAGACGTTCTTCCTGGCAGCGAGCGGCAGCAGGTCTGCGGTAACCGTCTCAAGCAGATGAACCACATCAATCGACGTGCGGCCAAGCGCCGTACCGGCGTCGAGCACTGACAACGCAAGAACGTTCTCCACGAGGCTGCTCAGGCGCTGACCGTTGCGCTCAATGATCTTCAGCATCTTCTCCGCCGGCGCGGGCAGATCACCGCCGTCGCCGTCCTGCAGCAGCTCAACGTACCCGAGGATCGAGGAGAGGGGAGTGCGCAGCTCATGGTGCACCGTGGCCACAAAACCGTTCTTGGCTGCATCCAGTTCGCGGAGTCTGTCCACCACCTGCTGCTGGCCGACGATCAGCTGGCCCTGGATCATCCCGTGGGCAAGGTTCCCGAGCAAGTGTTGCAGCAGGGCGATCTCGGCACCCGACCACTTGCGCGCGCCGCGGTCTGCAACGATCCATAGGAGGCCGAACGGCGTAGCGCCCTCGCCGATCGGCAGCAGCAGGCCGCTGCTGTCGAAACCCTCCATTCTGGCGTGAATTTTGGGCAGCGTATCCGGAACCTCAGTGAGCTGCCCGGCGATCACTGCGAGGGAACCCGAGGTACGCCACAGCTCAGTCCCGAGCACCCACAGCTCATCCAGTAATTCACTGACGTCATTCGGTTGAGCGCTTCCGACACCGCGCTGCCAGCGGGCACCACCGTAGGAAACCCGGGCGTCGTCAAAGGTATGAAGGGTCACGTCCTCAGCGCCGAGTGCTTCACCGATTCCCCGCAAGGCCAGTTCAACCATGTCCGCTGGTTCGTTGGTCTGGCGGATGTCGTCGGAGATGCGCCGCACCCGGTCCCGCAGGAACGCCGATTCATTCCGCCGTTCTTCGCGAAGCCGGTTACGGTGGATCGCGGTATTGACCCGGTGCAGCAGCTCCTCGGAGGCAATCGGCAGCAGCAGGTAATCGCTGGAGCGCATCGCCAGCTCGGGATGGGACGTCACCTGCTCGGCCGACTTCGCTGTCAGCACCACCGGGATATTCCGCGGCAGCAGGTGGTCGGCTTCCTTGGCGATGGTCGCCAGATACTCCAGTGCAATGTCCGCACCGACGACGGCGACATCAGCCGTGAGCTCCCGCGCCGCCTCGATGGCCGGGCTGACTGTGCTGTGCGCGGCTACGGTGAAACCGGCGTTGCGCAGGCCGCCGGCAAGTTGGTTGAGTAGGTCGATGTCCGAGTCGACCACCAGGGCAGTGCCCCCGGTAGTAGTGATCTCGCTGGTTGCGCGCAAGACTCGTCCCCTTGTGTTCAATATTGCAGACCGTTGGTACAGCAGGTTCTGCCGAGTCTAGCGATGTGCCGGTTGTCCCGCTGACAGGGAACGGTAGGATCGTGCATCAGCCGCCCCGACGAAAGGCCCGAACGTGCGCCGTGGCACCAATCTTCCCCGGATGGGGGACTTTAACCAGAGTGTCATTCTCGATGCCATCCGCCGGTCCAGCGAGGGCCTCAGCAGGGTTGAACTGGTGGATCTGATCGGCCTGTCACCGCAGGCCGTCTCCAACATCACCCGGCGCCTGCTCTCCGAGGAACTGATCGTGGAGGCCGGCAAATCCGGCAGCGGACCGGGTAAGCCGCGGACCATCCTGCGCATCAATCCATCCGGCCGGTACGCCGTCGGCGTGCACCTGGACCCTGCGCTGATGACGGTGGTGCTGATGGACCTGATGGGGGTGGTACTGCACCGCCGGGTGCGCGATACACCGCTTGGCACCGAGCCGGGCCAGATCATCGACGCGATTGCCGGTGAGGTACGCGCCCTGCTCGCCGAGTCATCCGTGGACCAGACCCGCATCGAAGGAATCGGGGTGGCACCTCCGGGGCCGATCGATCAGCCGGCGGGCGCCGTCGTCGACCCTCCCCTCCTGATGGGCTGGCACCGTGTTCCGCTGCGGGATGCGCTCGCGGAGGCCACCGAGATGCCGGTCTTCGTGGAGAAGGATGTGACAGCGGCAGCGGTTGCGGAGATCTGGGGCGGCGGCCACGGGAGCACGCAGAGCTTCGTCTTCGTCTATATCGGCACGGGTATCGGCAGCGGCATAGTGGTGGACGGTGAGGTGCTGCGCGGAACCTCAGGCAATGCCGGGGAGATCGGGCACATCGTGACGGACCCCAACGGCCCCGAGTGCGCCTGCGGGATGCGCGGATGCATTGCGGTGACATGTGATCCGCAGTCGCTCGTGCGCGAAGCCGAGCGCGCCGGCGTGCTGAGCGCGGAGCGGCACCGCAGCGGCGATGTGGCAGACGGGCTCGTGCGGTTGTGCGCAGCGGCGGAGGCGGGGGACAGGATCGCCTGCGACATCATCACCACTGCTGCCGTGCGCACGGCCCGCGCTGTGTCGGTCCTCGCCAACGTGCTCGACGTCGACCGCGTGGTCTTCGGCGGGCCGTTCTGGGCGCCGTTGGCGAACCGGTACCTGGAGGTGGTGCCGTCGTCGTTATTGGACTTCCGGGCTGCGCGGAGTATCCATCCGGTGGAGGTGGTTTCCACCGGGATCGGCGACGACGTTGCGGCCGTCGGAGCCGCCTGCCTCATGCTTGAGCGGACGCTGGGTCCGCGGGCCGAGCGATTGATGTTGGCGCGCTAGCTTCCCCTTGATTTTTGCGCACCTCCGGTGACTTTGCATGCCGTGGAAGTCACCGGAGGTGCGCAAAATTTCCGGGGTTGACGGATACCCCCTGGGGGTATAGCTTACTGGTACCGGAGTCAGGAAGTCCGAGCCCGCTCACCGGGCCGCATACTCCTTGAAGGTCATTCGATGCCGCCGTCGCTCATCTGGTTGATGTTCAGCGGCAGGCCAAACATTCCTCCATCAACGCCTGACTTTCCAGGTCCCTCGGAAGGCTTTTCCTGAGGGCCGAAGGGAATCATCATGAAACACCAGACTTCCGGCCACGCGGGTGCGCAGGTCGCGGACCATGAAACGCCGGAACACCTCGACCATTCCTCCCACGCCGATTCTGGAGTGCATACGCATGGCCAGCATGCCGGGCACTCCACCGCGATGTTCAAAAATCGGTTTTGGATCAGCCTGGTCCTGGCCGTCCCCGTTGTCCTGTTCAGCCACATGTTCGCGGAAATCGTCGGCTACACACCGCCCGAGTTTCCCGGCGTACTGTGGATCTCACCGATTCTGGGCACCATCATTTTCCTCTACGGCGGTGCGCCGTTCCTCAAGGGCGGCATTTCCGAGCTGAAGTCCCGTCAGCCCGGCATGATGCTGCTGATTGCCATGGCCATCAGCGTCGCCTTCATCGCGTCCTGGATCACCACCCTTGGGATCGGGAACTTCAACCTCGATTTCTGGTGGGAACTGGCTCTGCTGGTGGTGATCATGCTGCTGGGCCACTGGATGGAAATGCGTGCCCTCGGCTCAGCCGCCGGCGCCCTCGACGCCCTGGCGGCACTCCTGCCGGATGAGGCGGACAAGGTGACCGACGCCGGTATCGAGACTGTGCCGGTCAGCTCGCTCGCGAGCGGGGATATAGTCCTGGTCCGCTCCGGTGCCCGCGTTCCGGCCGACGGCGACATTGTCGACGGCGCCGCCGAGTTCGATGAGTCGATGATCACCGGTGAGTCCCGCACCGTCTCCCGCGCCGTCGGCGAGAAAGTGGTGGCTGGCACGGTCGCAACGGACAACGCCGTGCGGGTGCGCGTCACCGCCGTCGGCTCCGACACCACTCTGGCCGGTATCCAGCGTCTGGTCGCCGAAGCCCAGGCCTCCTCCTCCAAGGCGCAGGCCCTCGCTGACCGTGCGGCAGCGCTTCTGTTCTACTTTGCGCTCACCGCGGGCATCCTCACCTTCATTGCCTGGCTGCTGCTCGGCAGTCCGGATGATGCGGTGATCCGGACCGTGACCGTGCTGGTGATCGCCTGCCCGCACGCCCTCGGCCTGGCGATTCCGCTGGTCATTGCCATTTCCACGGAGCGCGCGGCCAAGAGCGGAGTGCTGATCAAGAACCGGATGGCGCTGGAGCGCATGCGGACCATCGACGTCGTGCTGTTCGACAAGACGGGCACGCTCACCGAAGGCCGTCACGCGGTGACCGCTGCCGCCGCCACCGGCGGTGTTGCAGAGGCGGAACTGCTGGCCCTGGCCGGCGCTGCCGAATCCGACAGCGAGCACCCGGTGGCCCGTGCCATTGTGCAGGCGACAGCGGACAATCCTGACGCCGTAGCCTTCGGTTTCCGTGGCACCGGGTTCTCGTCAATGACGGGACGGGGAGTGCAGGCGGTAGTCAACAGTTCCCGGATCGCTGTCGGCGGCCCCAACCTGCTCCGGGAACTCTCCCTCGATACGCCGCCGGACCTGAGCGGCGCCGTCCAGGA
Source organism: Arthrobacter sp. Soil782 (assembly GCF_001428435.1). Lineage (GTDB taxonomy): Bacteria > Actinomycetota > Actinomycetes > Actinomycetales > Micrococcaceae > Arthrobacter_D > Arthrobacter_D parietis. Next base: position 554,362 of record NZ_LMSO01000001.1, on the reverse strand, counting down.
GTGGATGGGCCGCGGCGCTTCGGTGCTGCACGTGGTCCGGGACGGTGCCATCATTGGTGTGCTCCGGCTTGAGGATCGGGTACGGGATGAGTCCCGGGCGGCCGTGAAGGCGCTGCAGGATCGCGGAGTCAAGGTTGCGATGATCACCGGAGACGCGCGCCAGGTGGCTGAGGCTGTGGGTGCCGAATTGGGCATCGATGAGGTCTTCGCTGACGTTTTGCCGCAGGACAAAGACTCCAAGGTAGCCGAGCTGCAGTCACGCGGGCTCAAGGTGGCTATGGTCGGCGACGGCGTGAATGACGCTCCGGCGCTGGCCCGCTCGGAAGTGGGGATTGCGATCGGTGCGGGCACCGACGTCGCAATGGAATCTGCCGGCGTCGTGCTTGCGGGAAATGATCCGCGGTCGGTGCTGGCGATGATCGACCTGTCCCGGGCCAGCTACCGGAAAATGATCCAGAACCTCGTCTGGGCCACCGGCTACAACGTCCTCGCCGTTCCGCTGGCGGCGGGAGTGCTCGCCTTTGCGGGCATCGTGCTCTCGCCCGCTGCCGGGGCCGTGCTGATGAGCGTCTCCACCATTGTGGTTGCGCTGAATGCGCAGCTGCTGCGCAGGATCGACCTCAACCCAGACCGCATCACCCAATGAACCAGAAGGATCAGACCATCATGAAGCGTTACCTATCCCTGTCAGCGCTCGGCCTTGCCGCCGTCGTCGTGCTTGCCGGCTGTGGGGCTGCCGATCCGGGTGAATCAGCAGCCGGCTCATCCGGCGGTGAGGTGTCCGGGGAGCATAACGACGCCGACGTAATGTTCGCGCAGATGATGATTCCCCACCATGAGCAGGCGGTTCAGATGAGCGACGTCGTTCTCGCCAAGGACGGCCTCAGCCCCGAGATCACTGAGCTGGCCACCCAGGTCAAGGACGCCCAGGCGCCCGAAATCGAGACGATGACCGGCTGGCTCGATGCCTGGGGAGAGCCGGTTGAGGGCCACCACATGGAATCTGCTGACGGCGAGGACGGCATGGACGGCATGCTGAGCGAGGACCAGATGGGTGAGCTTGAGGTCGCCCAGGGCGAGGAGGCAGCGCGCATGTTCCTCGAGTCCATGACCGCTCACCACAACGGAGCCGTGGACATGGCACAGGAGGAAATCGAGAACGGCGAGAACCCTGAGGCCATTGCGCTCGCCGAAGACATCGTCGAAACGCAGGAGGCGGAAATCGAGGAGATGAAGGAGTTGCTCGCGGAACTGTAGGCGGCAGGCTCTAGGCTGGTTTCCACCACCGTTGATTTGGCAGGACACGCCCTGAATGGTTGGCCATGAGGGCGTGTCCTGCTCTTTCAAGCGGGGATTGTGGGTTAAATCCACTCGATGTACTATTTCCGGTATCGGAAGTCTCCCGATGCCTAAGTTTCAAAGGAGAAACCATGCGCGGCGCCTCTCGAACCCTCCCAGCAGCGGCGGTTGCCGCGCTCCTCGTCCTCAGCGGCTGCGCAGGCGGCGGCGGAGAGGAGGAGGCCACGGACAACACCCTGCGGATCATCTACCAGAAGGCCGGCGAGGCCTCTCCGCTGGACACCCTCATGCAGACCACCAAGGAACAGTTCGAGGCCGCCAATGAGGGCGTCACCGTGGAACTTGAGCCGGTCGAGGGCACTGATGAGGACTACAACACCCGCCTTGCGCTCTCGCAGCGCTCGCCGGATACCGCTCCGGACGTCTTCTATGAGGACACCTTCCGCCTCCGCTCCGACGTTGAGGCCGGGTACTTGCTCAATCTCGACGAACACCTAGCCGGCTGGGATGAGTGGGACGCCTTCAACGAGCGCGCAAAGGAAGCAGGAAAGGCGGACGACGGCGGCACCTACGCGGTGCCGCTCGGCACCGACACCCGGGTCATCTGGTACAACAAGCAGGTGCTCCAGGACGCCGGGATCGAGGTTCCCTGGCAGCCCGAATCATGGGATGACCTCCTCGAAATGGCACGTACCGTCAAGGAAGCGCAGCCCGACTCCCGGCCGTTCAGCATGTACGCGGGAACCGGCACCGGTGAAGGCACCGTCATGCAGAGCTTCTACGAGCTGCTCTACGGCACTGAAAGCGGCGGTCTCTATGATGACGAGTCATCGAAGTGGATCGCCGGATCACAGGGCTTCGTCGATTCACTGGCGTTCCTGAAGACTCTCTATGACGAGGAATTCGCCGTCACCCCGGCCGAGGCCCTCGATCCCAACGTGTGGCAGGTAGTCCTCGGCACCATGCTGCCCGAGAACCAGATGGCAGCCACGGTGGAAGGTTCCTATGCGCCGTCGTTCTGGCAGGAAGGTGGCATGTTCGAGTGGCCGGAATACGCGGACGTGATGGGCGTTGCTCCGTTCCCCACCCAGAACGGACAGGAGCCCGGCGCCACCAGCATGTCCGGCGGCTGGACGCTGGCAGTCGGTGCGGGCACGGAGAACCCGGACCTCGCCTTCGAGTTCCTCACCACCGCCATGAGCCAGGAAAACCTGCTGCAGTACACGGTGGACAGCTCGCAGATCGCCGTGCGTACTGACATTGCGGAAGCGCCTGAGTACCTTGACGCAAACCCGTTCGTGGCGGATGTCTCGGCGGTGCTTGATGTTACGAACTACCGGCCCGCAACCTCCAACTATGCCGAGATTTCGACAGCGGTGCAGGAAGCCACCGAGGCCGTCATCACTGGAGGAGCCACTCCCGAGGAAGCGGCGGCAACGTACGACGAGGCGTTGACGGCGATCGTCGGCGAAGAGAACGTCGTCGAGGAGTAGCCATCTCCTCCACGGTCACTTCCCGCGGTTCGTCCTCCGGCGCCGCGCGCCGCGGCGGCAGCGGGAACAACAGCCAGGAGCGGGAGCGTAACGGACGGGCCTCCCGTTCCCTGGCGTCGGCGTTGAAGCTCATACCCCTCGCGCCGGCCATCATCCTTATCGGGATCTTTCTGGCCGGGCCGATCATCTGGTCCTTCTACGGGTCCTTCACCAATGCCGCCCTGACCGGTCCCAACGCGAAGAACCCCGAGTGGATCGGCCTGGAAAACTACACCACTCTCTTTGCCGACCCGCTCTTTCCGCAGTCACTGCTACTCACCGTTGTCTTTGTGCTGGTGTCGGCCGTGATTGGGCAGAACTTCCTTGGACTTGGCCTCGCACTGCTCATGCAGCGGGCACACAAGGCGGTTGCCGCCGTCGTCGGCGTGTGTGTGGTGGCAGCGTGGGTGCTGCCGGAAATCGTGGCAGCGTTTGTTGCGTACGCGTTCTTCTTCCGGGACGGGACGCTGAATCAAATCACCGGTTTTGCGGGCTTGCCGGCGGTGGACTGGCTCTTTGAGCATCCGATGCTCGCGATCATTCTCGCCAACATCTGGCGGGGGACCGCGTTCTCGATGATGGTCTACCAGGCGGCGCTTAATGACGTGCCGAAGGAGATCACTGAGGCCGCGGAAATCGACGGGGCGGGCGGGGCCAAGACGCTGGTTTTCGTCACCGTTCCGATGATTCGGCGCAGCATCGCCACCAACCTGATGCTGATCACTCTGCAGACCCTCGCCGTGTTCACGCTGATCTACGTGATGACCGCCGGCGGGCCCACCAACCGGAGCACCACCCTGCCGATCATGGCGTACGAGGAAGCCTTCCGCTACAGCGACATCGGCTACGGCACGGCGATCGCGGTGGTCATGCTGATCATCGGCGCCGCGTTCTCCCTCGCGTACATCCGCCTGCTGCGCGAGAGGAAACCCTCATGAGCGGGCCGGTTTCCAGTACGACGACGACGGCGGCGCCCCCGGATTCGCAGCGGTCCCGCAGCGTCCGCCAGGGTGCCCGCAGCCTGCGCCGCGGGGCGGCCAGCTGGAGCGCCAGTGTTGTTCTGGCCGTGATCGCCCTGTGTTTCGTGGTGCCGCTGAGCTGGCTGGTGCTGGCGTCCTTCGATGCTGAAGCGACGTACGAGACTGCCCTGCCGGCGTCCTTCTCGCTGGCCAATTTCACCGCCATTCTGACGCCGGAACAGACGTTTGTGCCGCTGTGGAACAGCTTCATCCTGTCCGGTGGATCGGCGGCGCTGACCGTGATTGCCGCAGTGTTGGCCGCCTACCCGCTGTCCCGCTTCAACACCCGGTTCAACCGACCGTTCCTCTACACCGTGCTGTTTGGCACCTGCCTGCCGATTACGGCGATCATGGTTCCGGTGTACAGCCTGTTTGTGCAGCTGAACCTGCTGGATTCACTCGCCGCGACCACGTTTTTCCTCGCCGCGACGTCCCTGCCGATGGCCATCTGGATGACCAAGAACTTCATGGATTCAGTGCCGGTGTCACTCGAGGAAGCGGCGTGGGTAGATGGCGCGTCCGCCATGAAAGCGCTGTGGCACATTGTGGTGCCGCTGATGCGGCCGGGACTCGGCGTCGTGTTCATCTTCGTGTTCATTCAGGCGTGGGGGAACTTTTTTGTGCCGTTCATCCTGCTGTTCTCGCAGGAGAACCAGCCCGCAGCGGTGAGTATCTTCCGGTTCTTCGGGCAGTTCGGGACGGTCGCGTACGGGCAGCTGGCCGCATTCTCGATCCTCTATGCACTGCCCGTGATTGTCCTGTACATCCTCGTCTCGCGTGTGTTCGGTGGCTCGTTTGCCATGTCCGGCGCCCTGAAAGGTTAGCTTCATGCATGACAATCGACTTCTCGTCGAGGCGCGAATCGCCCGGTTCCTTGCCGAGCGGCTGACCCCTGCGGTCTGGACGGTCTCGGTGCCGCTCGAGGTCTCCGCGTGGCAGGCGCCCGGGGAGCCGGTGCCGTTTTCTTCCGTCGTCGCCGAGCAGTTCGAGCCGTTCGTTGTGGGCTCCATGTGGGGGCGACCGTGGGGAACCACCTGGTTCCGCTTCACCGCGACCGTGCCGGAGGAGTGGTCTGTCTCTTCCGGGCACCAGCTTGAGGCCGTGATTGACCTCGGATTCTCCACGATCATGCCGGGCTTCCAGGCCGAGGGGCTGGTGTATGCACCGGACGGGCGGGTGATCAAGGCACTGGAGCCGCTGAACATGTGGGTTCCGCTGGACGCGGCGCCGGGCACCGCCGTCGAGTTCTATGTTGAGGCGGCGTCCAACCCCAATGTCATTGACGGGTTCGATTACCAGCCCACTCCGTTGGGCTCGCTGTCCACTGCGGGTTCGGATCCGCTGTACACGTTCCGCCGGGCGGAGGTGGCGCTGTTCGACCGCGAGGCGTGGGAGCTGGGCCAGGATGTCTGGACGCTGAACGGACTCATGCACGAGCTGCCGGTTGACCTGCCGCGACGGCACGAAATCCTGCGCGCACTGGAGAAGGCGGTCAACGCCGTCGACCCAACGGATATCTCCGGGACAGCATCGGCGGGCCGCGCGTGTCTGGCTGCAGTGCTGGCTGCGCCACCGCACGCGAGTGCGCACCGGTTGCACGCTGTGGGGCATGCGCATATCGACAGCGCGTGGCTGTGGCCGGTCCGGGAGACAGTGCGCAAGGTGGCGCGGACGTTCTCCAACGTGCTTGAGCTGATGGATCACAATCCGGACTTCGTGTTTGCCGCCTCCTCGGCGCAGCAGTACGCGTGGCTCAAGTCTTCCTACCCGGACCTGTTCGAGCGGGTCGCGGAGAAGGTCCGGTCAGGGCAGTTCGCGCCGGCCGGCGGTATGTGGGTGGAGTCGGATACCAATATGCCGGGCGGCGAGGCGCTCGCGCGGCAGTTTGTTGCCGGTAAGCGTTTCTTCCTCGAGAACTTCGGCGTGGAGCCGCAGGAGGTGTGGTTGCCGGATTCTTTCGGGTACTCGGCTGCACTGCCGCAGATTGTCCGTGCGGCGGGGTCGGAGTACTTCCTCACCCAGAAGATCTCGTGGAACGAGACGAACCTGTTTCCGCATTCCTCCTTCAACTGGGAGGGCATTGACGGCACGAGGGTCTTCACGCACTTCCCGCCGGTGGACACCTACAACTCGGATCTCAGCGGGCCCGATCTTGCGCGCGCCCAGCGGAACTACCGGGAGAAGGGGGCGGCCAACACGTCGCTGGTCCCGTTCGGCTGGGGGGACGGCGGTGGCGGACCCACCCGGGAGATGCTCGCCGCTGCTGCCCGCGCCGCTTCCCTCGAGGGATCGCCCACGGTGACGCTGTCTTCTCCTGCACGGTTCTTCTCGGAGGCAGCCGCCGAGTATCCGGATGCGCCGGTGTGGTCCGGTGAGCTGTACCTTGAGTTCCACCGCGGTACGTACACGTCGCAGGCGCGGACCAAACGGGGCAACCGCCGGTGTGAACACCTGCTGCGTGAGGCGGAGCTGTGGTGCACGATTGCTGCGGTGCGATCGGGGTTCGAGTACCCGTATGACGAGCTGGAAACCGCCTGGCATACGGTGCTGTTGCAGCAGTTCCATGACATCCTGCCGGGATCCTCGATTGCCTGGGTCCATGAGGAGGCCGAGCGGAACTACGCGGCGGTCACGGCTTCGCTGGAGTCGCTGATTGCGGTGGCGTTGGGGGCGCTGCTGGGCACCGGTTCAGCGACCGCCGCGCTGAATGCCGGCCCCTATCGCGTGGAGGGTGTGCCTGCACTGGGAGGTGCGGCGCCGTCGTCGTCGGCTGTTTATGAACCGGCACGCGAGGGGTCATCGTGGGTATTGGAAAGCGAATCCCTGCGGCTGACGGTTGATGAGAACGGGTTGTTCACCTCGTTGGTGGTTGGCGGCTTGAGTGCCGCGGGCGGTCGTGAGGTCATTCCTGCCGGAACGAGCGCGAACGTGTTCCAGCTGTTCCGGGATACGCCGAATCAGTGGGACGCCTGGGATATCGATGAGCATTACAAGTTCAATGTCACCGAGCTGACCGAGGCAGCGTCCGTTGATGCGGTCGGTTCGGTGTTGCGGGTGGAGCGGGTGTTCGGGAAGTCGAGGCTGGTCCAGCGGATTTCGTTGAGTGCTGACGGCACCGCGGTGGACCTGTCGATCGAGGTCGACTGGCATGAGCAGCAAAAGCTCCTCAAACTCGCGTTCCCGGTTGACGTGCTGGCTGACCGGGCGGCGTCGGAAATCCAGTTCGGGCATATCCAGCGGCCTACCACCACGAACACGTCCTGGGATGCCGCGCGGTTCGAGACGGTTGCGCACCGCTGGGTCCAGGTGGGGGAGCCCGGGTTTGGGGTGTCGCTGGCGAATGATTCGACGTACGGCTATGACGTCACGCGGGCGGAATCGCCGTCCGGTGTTTCGCACACACTGGTGCGTGCATCACTGCTGAGGGGGCCGCTGTTTCCGGATCCCCAGGCGGATCAGGGCGCGCATACGTTCGAGTTTTCGCTGCGGCCGTCGTCCGGAATCTCCGAGGCGGTTGCGGAGGGCTATCGGTTGAATCTGCCGGTGCGTACGGTGTCGGGGGTGGGATCATCGGCTGTTGAGCCGGTCCTGACGGTCTCCAACCCAGCAGTGGTGGTGGAGGCGGTGAAGCTTGCCGAGGACCGGAGCGGTGATGTTGTGGTGCGGCTGTATGAGGCGTTCGGTGGGCGTGCGTCGGCGGTGCTTTCGACCGGCTTTGAGTATTCGTCAGTGATTGCTACAGACCTGTTGGAGCGTCCCGTTTCAGCGGACTGCGTCCAAACCACCGACGACGGCGGTGTTGCTCTCTCGCTGCGACCCTTCCAGTTGGTGACGCTGCGGTTTCGGCGGTAGGCCTGTATAGGGGGCTGACGAGGGGCGTCGTGCAAGCTCCGCTAAAACGGCGGCGGTAGTTCGGGCGGTTCGACGTAGGTCTCACCACCCAGCGACGTGACGTTTGGTGTGCCGGAGGCGTCCTGCCCGATAGACCAGAGGCCCTCGGTCTTCATCATGTGGTGTCGTTTACACCGAGGCCCGAGATTAGTCAGCGACGTTTGCCCGCCATGTGCCCAGGGGATGAGGTGATCGATTTCGCAGGACCACGACGACCGGTTGCACCCCGGATGAATACAGGTTGGGCTCTTGGTTCTCACCCAATCCTGAAGGTGTTTCGGTGGCCGGTATCTGTCCCTGCCGACGCTGAGCACCGCGCCCGTTTCGGGGTGGACGAGGATTCTGGTGAAGCTCGGTGCATGCGCCGCGAGGTTCCTGGCCGTTTCGGGGTCAATGGGCCCGTGTCCATTGAGGTAGCCGTTTTCACAGCCCTCGAGATCCGGGGCGGCGCCCTCGCCGCTTTGCGCAACAGCCTCCGCACCGCTAGCTGGTAGGTCCACCGCCGCGCTTTCATCGAACTCGGCGCCACGTGCGGCGGAAGGATTCTGCCAGTCAGCGCGAGTGTGACCGAGCAGAGTCATCACGGGAACGGTGACAAAAACCGTGGCTCCTACCCCGCGGAAGCCTGTGCCCTTCTTCGGGTCTCCCGCGCAAGTATGGGTCAGGACATCAGCGAACACATCTGCACGCAACTGTGACAGAGTCCGGGCCTCGTCGGGACCCTGCAAGGAGCGGGCCGCGGCGTCAACCCGGTTGAAGATCCCGTGTGCCTGCTCCGCTGGGAGGTAGGCGCTGAGCCAGGCCATACCGTCCTGCTCAGGCTCCACCGCAACGCGGCGATCTTTCATCGAGCGGGCCTTCCGCTCGATGATCGATTCCGGATGCAGTTTTTCGCGGAGCTGCCTGCAGCGCCGGACAAGTTTGGGGCGCGTCAGCGCGCCTGCCGTTTCCAGGACCGTATCTTCAAACCCCGCCGTGGTCTCTGCCGGGATGCATTGAGATTCCTCAACGATGACCTGCGCCTGGGTGGGACTGATCGTGCCGTCGTCAAGCGCCTCCAACGTTCCCGGTAGGTCTTCCCTCAAGCGGAGCGCTTCGCCAAGCATCCGTTGTGCTGCCCTGCCCGGCACCCGCAGCAACGGGGCGATTTCCTCAGCCGCCATGGTGAAGCTCAGATCCGGAGAGGTACCGCCTTCTCCGGGCTTCCCCAAAGCGGTGCCGTCAATTGCATTAATATGGTCGAAGACATCAGCGATAAGTACGGCTTGTCTGGCTGCGGCCCAGGACGCCAACCGCTGTGCTGCTCGGAGAAGGTCGAGACTGTCAGCGATGGTCCGCGACCGCCGGGACTCTGACGAGCGAATGTTCTGCAACCGGCCAACCAGTTGGTACGCCGATGCGGAGTCCACGGCCGCGCGGGAACGCGCCTCGGATTCGCCGTCGTCAAATTCATCGTCCCAATCCAGTGCAAAGGACTGGCCGGCAGGCAGGTCCCACCAGCGCTGGTCCGCCTCAGCATAGGCGGCATCAAGAACGCGCTCGTACGCTTCTTCGCGAGTCAGCCCATCGGCTTCCTCGAGCGTCTCCCACATCGCGATTCCCATACAAAACAGCTAATCATCCGGGTCTGACATTTTTGGATCAGTGCCTGAACAAGCGGAAGAAGCCGGCGTTTACTCAGCTCTTAGACGCAGCGATCCGGGATGCGAAGACTTACGTTCCTGCCTGTCCGCCGTCCACATGACGTAGCCCGCCGACGCGATCGCGAGCTGGAACGGAACGGCAAACAGGACTGCTGAGGTCTGTTCGTTTGCCACCAGCAGCAGTGCGCTGCTAACCACAAGGAAGACGCCGATCCACCGCGGCAGCACTTCTGAGCGGAGGATAAAGATGCCGATCAGCACAAACCCGATAATGAGCGCCACCATGCCGACGACGACGAAGTAGGGCATGCCGGAAAAGTCACCATCGAAGAACGCAGCCTGGAGAAAAACCGCTGCAAGCAGCACCAGAAAGCCCAGGGCGGCGGATCCCACCCCGATGTGCATGAGCCTCGGCGGACGTCCGGATAGACGTGCCCTGAAGGTCAACCCAACGATCCCCATGAGAACGAGGATGGCCGCAACAGAACCAAGGCCGGTAACGAGACCTGACGCAGTCCGCATCGATTGAGCGCCGCAGTCACTTCCGACGCAGCCGCTCGGTTGGAGGGAGTGGAGGAGTATCGCGAGTGAGCCCAAGGCTCCGCCGGCCAGAGCGAAGGGCCCGGCCAGGCGAGAGCTCCAGTGCGTTTGGAGAAAGTCCCAGGACATGAATGACCGCCATCAATAAGGAGACCCAGGAGAAATGATGCTTTATGGTCACCCGGCGGCAAGTTCGGCGTCAAGAGTAGTCTGAACGACCGGCGGGCAGGCTGTGCCCGGTCCAAGGCCCCCTAATCGTCCGTCATAGTCAGCTCGCGAAGAAAGACGACTTCATCTTCGAGATTTCACCAACAGATGGCGTCATCGTGCTGGAGAGTATAGGTACACGTTGCCTCCACCAATGAAGGTGCATCATGACCAAGTGGCGAGTCCGCGACTTTCACACGACCGATCTGGACGGAATACTGCACCTCTGGGAGTCTGCCAAAGCTGCAAGCGCCGAATCCGTCTATGCGCTTTCGGAAGTGTTGGCGTCGTGTGAGAAGGATTATGCCATTGTCGCGGTGGAGGGCGATCAGGTGATAGGTGCCGCCGTCGGGAGGGCAGCGCATGATCAGGGGTGGATCGTTTTTCTGGCCGTCCTGCCTGAGTACCGCAGCAGCGGAATCGGAACGGCGCTGCTCGCCGGCGTCGAAACCCGCATGGCCCCGCACGGATTGAACAAGCTGTCGGCGCTGATGCCGGAAGCTGAAACCCGGGTGGGTGCATTCCTTGCCAGGGGTTTCAGTCTGAAACAGAACCTGCGCTATCTCGAGCGGAAAATTCCGGTTCAGCGGCAGGAGCTCGAACCGCTCAGTTCGCTGGGAGGCAGGGTCCTCGCACGCGGCCTCTGGGAGAACGTTTCCGGGATGCGCAAGGAAAAGGAACTGTTGGAGCGGCGCCTGGTGTTGCCCCTGGCCAAAGCGGATCTGGCTGACGAATTCGGGGTAGTGCCTCCACGCGCCGTCGTTCTCTTTGGTCCGCCGGGCACAGGCAAGACAACCTTCGCGAAAGCAATTTCCTCACGGCTTGAATGGCCTTTCGTGGAGATATTCCCGTCGCGGCTGGCTTCCGATTCCAAGGGACTCGCGGGAGCCTTGCGAGAAACGTTCCTGGAGGTCGCGGAGCTTGAGCACGCAGTCGTTTTCATCGATGAGGTCGAGGAAATTGCCTCGCATCGGTCGGGTGAGCCGCCGTCTCCGCTGCAGGGCGTCACCAACGAGTTGTTGAAGATCATTCCGGCCTTCCGTGAACAGCCAGGCAGGCTCCTCATCTGTGCCACGAACTTCATCCGCACCCTGGACTCCGCGTTCCTGCGCCACGGACGCTTCGACTATGTCATCCCCATTGGACTTCCGGATCAGCAGGCGCGCGAGGCAATGTGGCAGCGTTTTATTCCTTCCTCAGTGGTGAACGACGTCGATGTGCCCCTTCTGGTGCGGCGCACCGATGGCTTCACTCCAGCAGACATCGAATACGCCGCGCGGAGCGCTTCCCAACGGGCGCTGGAGAAGGCGGTCTATGGCAACGGTGGAGGTGGAGCCACGGAGGGAGCCACCAAGGGTCCGGCCACCCAGGACTACCTGGACGCGATCGAGGACACGCGGACCACCGTGAGCGAAGAGGTGCACCGGCAATTCCTGGAGGATATCGACGTCCTCGGGCGGGTGTGAGGAACGACGACGGCCGAGCCTCGCTCTACTGTTCCACCGCTGTGCGCAGAACGGCGGCGATCTCTTCGAATCCCAGGGACGTGGCTTGCTGTAGGGGCGTCAGACCATCGCCCTGGGAGGGAAGTCTTACATCGGCGCCGCCTTCGACGAGCAGCTGCACGGTCTCCACATACCGGGGCGAGCCATCGCCGAAAATGATCGCCTCGTTCAGTGCGGTCCAGCCCAGGTTGTTGACGTGGTTAACGTCCACATCGGTCTCCAGCAGCCTACGCACCACGTCCGCGTGGCCACGCTCCGCGGCGCGGATCAGGGCGGTGCCGTTGAAACTGTCGAGCGCGTGGACGTCTGCACCGTTCCTCAAGGTCAGCTCCAGCAGCTCGAGGTAGCCCTCACTCGCCGCGATGAGGAAAGCGCTCTGTTGGGTCTCGTCCTCGTAGTTGACGTCAGCACCAGCCTCGATGAGCCGGTTAGCTTCGGCGACGTTGTTCTCCCAGGCGGCGTTGATCAGGTTCTGATTGAGCGCGATCTGTTCTTCGGGTGTGAGCGGCGTGGGGGGAGGCGAGGCGCTGCTCGGCGAGACTTCCGGAGCAGACTCCACGGCTAGCGGGGACGCGCTCGGTGTGCTCGAAGTGCCCGACGTGCTCGGTGAACCCGCGGACTCGGAAGGCGCCTGTTGCGTCGGACCGGCCACCTCGCCGTTGTCGGCGCAGCCGGTCATCAGCAGCAGAAGGGCCAGAAAAGCGCCCGGCACGGAGGCCCTCAACGGGAAGCCTTCCGCTGGGCTACCGAGGGGTCACGCCAAAACTTCATCGGGACCATTCCCATGCCCGTCAGCATACTCTCGCTATGAACCGGACGACCGTTGGCCAGGCGCGGCTCAGCGCACTTTGCAGCGGCTTCGACTTGAGCGACTGGTCTTCTTGAGCCCTGCAACCGACTGCGTGGAGGCTGAGATCGTCTGCGCCTGCCTGAACCGTTACCCCCGCGCCTCCGCAAACCTCGGCGCCATCGACTCCATCTGCTCCATCACCAGCTTGATCGCACCCGGTTGCTTGTCCGGCGGATACCCGTTCTTGACGAGAAGCCGTTTGATGGAGGACCGCAGCTTGGCCCGGACATCATCACGTACCGTCCAGTCCGTCCGCACATCCCGCCGCATCACCTCAACGAGGTCCCGCGCGATTCGAGCCAGCACATCGTCGCCCTGCTCCAGCACCGCCGACTCGTTCTGCGAGACGGCATCGTAGAAAGCGAGTTCGTCGTCATTCAATGGAGGTGAAAAGCGCTCACCGCGTTTCGACTCTGCCGCTACTTCCTTGGCCATTTCGACCAGTTCCGCGATGACTTCTGCTGAAGTGAGCTGCTGATTGGTGTACTTGTTCATCAGCTCGGCGATCCGCTCCGCGAACGCCCGCTGCCGCACCACGTTGTTGCGCGCAACCCGGGTCGACTCCTCAACGAGCGTCTTCCGCAACGCCTCAATGGCCAGCTGCGGATTCCGCGCGTGCCGCGTTGCCGCAACGAATTCCGGCGTCAGGTCATCCAGCGACGGCTTCGGCATTCCGGCCGCCTCGTAGATGTCTACAACTTCACCCGAGGCGGTGGCCGTCGCAATCAGCTCGTTGAGCATGCGCTGGATCTCGGCCGGGATCGGTTCGCCACGCGACTGCCTGTCCTCGGCGTCGAACTTCGCCATCCAGACCCGGATCTCTTCGTACACCTGGATCTCCGGCCGCAGTTCCACGAGCCGTCCGGAACAGAGCGCGTATGCCCGCGCCAACTGTCCCGAAATGCGACGGTACCGGTCAGCAAGCGTTTCGCCGTCGTCGTCGGGCTTGTTGCCGGGGGTGCCGGGGTCACGCAGATAATTTGCCGCACCGCTGACTGCGTTCAGGAAGGCCCTTGGGCCGCCGCGGTGCAGGACCGCTTTCCAGTCGTAGCCGGCGAGCAAGGTGCGCAACTCCTGCACCAGGTCGGTAGCGATCCCCACCGCCTCGTCGATGTTCTTGCCGATCGGCTTCCGTGCCTGATCGGTGTCGGTGTACTCGGCCAGCGCCTTGGCCAGGTTGTCTGCCAAGGGCGCGTAGGCCACCAGCAGGCCGTCCTGCTTGCCGCGGAACGTGCGGTTCACGCGGGCGAGCGTCTGCATCAGCAGCGCACCCTTCAGCGGCCGGTCCAGGTACAGGGTGTGCAGGGGCGGTGAGTCGTAGCCGGTGAGCATCATGTCCTTGACGATCACCAGCTCCAGCTCATCGTCGACGTTCTTGAGCCGCTCCTTGATGGACGCGTTGGCGCTGTCGCGGCGGACGTGGTTGCTGACGGGCGGTCCGTCGGTGGCATCGCCCGAGTAGACGACCTTAATGCGGCCCTTATCGAGATCATCCGAGTGCCAGTCCGGCCGCAGCGCCACGATTGCCGAATACAGGTTCGCGCAAATCTCCCTGGTTGCGCCGACGATCAACGCCTTGCCCGGCTTGTCGATGAACTTGGTCATCTGCGTCCGCCGGTCCTCCCAATGAGCCACCAGGTCCGCGGCGAGCGACTTGATCCGCTCCGGCGCCCCATACACCGCATTGACGACGGCGACACTCTGCTCAAGGCGCGCACGCTCCGTATCGTCGAGGCCGCGGGTTGCTTCATCGGCGGCGAGGTTCAGGTCCTCCTGCGTTACGGACTCAGCGAGGTTGACCTTGATCAGCCGCGGCTCGAAGTAGACCGGCACGGTGGCTCCGTCCTCCACCGCGCGGGAGAGGTCATAGATGTCGATGTACTCGCCGAACACCTCCTTGGTATTGCGGTCCTCGAACGAGATCGGCGTGCCGGTGAACGCGATGAGTGTGGCGTTGGGCAGGGCGTCGCGGAGGTGGCGGGCGTAGCCGTCGAGGTCGTCGTAGTGGCTGCGGTGCGCCTCGTCGACGACGACGATGATGTTGCGCCGGTCGGACAGCAGCGGGTGGTCGTGGCCGGCGTCGCGCTCGTCCTTGCTGCGGCCGAACTTCTGCAGGGTGGTGAAGTAGATGCCGCCGGTGGTGCGGTTGCTCAGTTCTTCCCGCAGTTCGGAGCGTTTGCGGATCTGCTGCGGCGTTCCGGGCAGCAGCAGGCTCCGTGCGAAGGTCTCGTACAGCTGTCCGTCGAGTTCGTTGCGGTCGGTGATGACCACAATGGTGGGATTGCGCAGCCGTGGATGCCGGCCGACCTGGTTGGCGTAGAGCTCCATCTCCATGGACTTACCGGACCCCTGCGTGTGCCAGACGACGCCGGCCTTGCCGTTGCTCTCGACCGCCTGGACGGTGCTGCCGACGGCTTTGGTGACGGCAAAGTACTGGTGCGGTTTGGCGATGCGTTTCGAGAGTCCGTCGGATCCTTCATCGAAGGCGGTGAACGACGTCGTCAGTTGCAGGAAGCGGAGCTGTTCGTAGAGGCCGAGAAGCGCGGCTTCGAGCGGCTGCATCGGCTCGCCGTCGACGATCTGTCCCGGCTTGATGAGGTTGCCGTCGTCATCGACGTTCCAGGGGGAGAAGTGGTTGAACGGGGTGAAGGGGGTGCCGTAGCGGGCGATGATCCCGTCCGAGACGAGCGCGAAGACGCAGAACCGGAACGCCATGGGGAATTCGCGTAGGTAGGTCTGGAGTTGGGCGTGAGCGCCGCCAACGTCGGCGTGGGCGCTGCCGGCTTTTTTGAGTTCGAGGATGCTGACGGGCATGCCGTTGCAGTAGAGGACGACATCAAGGCGCCGGCGGTAATCGCCCTGCCGCAGGGTGACCTGGTTGACGGCGAGCCAGTTGTTATCGGCGGGTTCGGAGCTGAGAAGGCGGAGCGTGGGGTTCTGCTCGGTGCCGTCGGCGTCGATGTAGCTGAGCCGGTAGCCCTCGACGAGGAACCGGTGGATGCGGTGGTTCTCGGTGAGGGCGTCCTGGGACTTGGGGGAGGCGATGTCAGCCAGTGCCTGCTTGATGTACTCGGCGGGGACGTCGGGGTTGAGCTTTCTCAGGGCGTCGAGCAGGCGGGGGCGGATGAGCAGTTCGTCCCAGGTATCCCGTTCACCGGAGCCGGGCGATATGTATTCGCCGGCCTTCGGTTCCCAGCCGAGCGGTTCAGCGAGGACCTCGAGGGTGAGGCCCTCCCAGTCGGCTTCGGTGTAGCTGGTTTGTAGTGTCATCTGTTCCCCCTGATGATCATGCTGGTGGACCGTCGTCGGCCAATTCCGATTCCAGTTGTTCGACGCTTGGCAGGCTCGAGGCGAACTCTTCAGGAAGCGACTCCACGATCTCTGCTTCCCATTCAGCCACACCAATCGGCGCTGAGTAACCCTGGAGCGCATACTCGGCTACGACGTTGTTCTTCTCCTTGCAGAGCAGTAGACCGATCGTGGGCTTGTCGTCCGGGTGCGCAAGCAGGTCATCGACGGCGGCCATGTACATGCCGAGTTGACCCAGGTAGCTGGGGTTAAATTTGCCAGCCTTGAGCTCGATTACAACGAAAGAGCGCACCCTGAAGTTGTAGAACAGCAGGTCGGCAAAGAACTCGTCGCCCCCAATTACCAGCCGTACCTGTTCGCCTACGAAGGCGAAACCCTGGCCCAGCTCCAGCAGGAACTTTTGAACGTGATGCACCAGTTGGTGTTGGAGCTCCGACTCATTTCGCCGATCAGTCATCGCGACGAAGTCGAAGACGTACGGATCCTTTGTTAGCTGCTGGGCAAGATCCGAGTCCGACGGCGGCAGGGTCGCCTTGAAGTTGGTGACAGCCTTACCGGAGCGCTCGTACAGGCGGCTCTCGATCTGGTGGACAAGGACGTTCCGCGACCAGCCTTCTTCGACGGCCTTGCCGGCGTACCAAAGCCGCGTGTCAGGGTGGTCCAGCTTTTCAAGCAGTGCGACGTGGTGGTACCACGGCAATTGTGCAAGTGGTGCTTGCACAATTGCTTCTAGCGTCCAGCTGTCGGCGAAGGTCCGCATATATTTGAGATTCCGTGGCGAGAAGCCCTTGGCATCTGGGAACTTCTCGCGCATGTCAGTCGACAGCCGAGCGATGATCTTTGCGCCCCATCCTTCAGCGTTCTGTCGCTGAAGGATCTCGTGTCCGATGTCCCAGTACGTCGCTGCAAGCTCCTGATTAGCTGCCGTGATCGCTTTCGTGCGCCCGGCGGCAATGCGCCCGGTGATGGTGTCAAGTAGCTCCGGGTACCAGTGGGGCATCGTCGCTCGCGCGGGCGTTGCCGGAAAGGACGCCGGCGCTTCCGAAGCGGTGTTGGTCGAGTTGTTCTCAGGGGCGGTCATGAGCGTCTCCATTCGAAGGAATCCGCGGTGGATTCTCCGAAGCTATCCCGCGGTTCTGACACTTCCAGGGTTGGATATACGGCCACTTAGTGCTCAGAAAAGTCCCGCAGGTGCAGGATCGCCGCTTCGAACCGGCGAGACCCTGCACCTTCGGGCAGTTTTTGTGCTGGAAGGGATTCACACGAGACTCCCGACGACGTCGGCGACATCCTTCACTCGTAGCCTGCCAGACATGAGCTGAGGGAGGAGAGCATCCCGGGTGTTGGCGAGAGTTGCGTTCTCCTTGACTGCTTCGGAAATGACATCCAGAAGCGGTCCAATCCTAGACTCCAACGTCTCGACCGAGGTCTCGCACAAGACGGGAATATCAAGGTGATCGAACGTTTTCATGGTGATGGTGTCAAATACAGATCCGTGCGCAATCGCCTTGGCTCGCTGCGTCGCTCGAAGGATTGAAAAGTAGAGAATTCCAGGCGGTAAGGCATCCGGTACAAATCCGTAGCATGACTGATTGAACGACGACGGGACCGCTAGCCGGGCTACTGCACCTACTGTTCCACGCGCGGTAAGAATGACACTCCCGAGGGGAAGAGGCTTTGCCTTGGTGGTCGTCGCCGCAGCGTTCGATATCTTTTCGGCGGTGTCCACGATCATGCCGAAGGGCGCCGACGTAACGTCCCGAGCGGATGCCCAAAGATACTCCTCTTCCCAGTAGGCAGGGTTGGCCCGTGGAGGGGTCCCGCCTAGAATCGGCGTGAGTACGTGGCTCATCGGTTGCGTCTCTCGAGACGAGACAGCAGTGTCGTAAATGAGGCCAGCGAGATCTGCGGAAGTAGACGCGAGCTTGGTGTTGGCGGCGATCTTGTCGTCGAGCGCGCCCAGTACCTCCGCGATAGCACGTTGTTCGTCAACGGAAGGCAACGGGGGGAGCTCGAACGCACGAACATCGGCAACATTGAGGTGGGCGACCGTGGAACCGGATGCTTGGGAAAGAAGTAGTTCTTGCTGTCTGGGAGAGGTCAGCAGGTAATAGAGAAACCGGCTGTCGATCTGCTCGGGGTCTGGCCTCAAAAGCATTGTGCGCTGTCCCGGAGCGATGTTGCCCGTGTCGGGAATCATCACGATTGGTCCTACCGGAGCCTCGCGAGCAAACAGGAGGTCGCCCTGCTGCGGAGCCATTCTGCGGGTCCATCTTATGAACGTGTCCTTCGAGATCCTCCGGGATTCTTCGTAATTGATCGCGTTTCCCCGCATGGCAGGTGTGCCAACCGCGAAATATTCGCCCTCAGGGTCAAGCGGCGCTGTCTTGTGCTCGCAATCGACGATCTGGGTGCACACTTCCTCGATCGTGCGGATAGTCCTCACGAAACCCTCCCCAACTGCTCCCGCACCACAGCCGCTAACCGCTCCGACTCGTCGAACTGCTCGAACAGCTCCTTCTTCAGCCGGTCGATCTTCTCCTCGATCGGCTCGCCATCATCAGCGATCTCAGCCGCACCGACATACCGGCCCGGCGTCAACGCGTAATCCGCGGCCTTGATCTCCGCCAACGAAACGGACTTGCAGAAGCCGGGCTCGTCGTCGTACTCAAGGCCGGATGAAACAGCGGAAGGGGACCCGCGCCAGGAGTGGTACGCATTCGCAATCTTCGCGATGTCCTCATCCGACAGCGCACGCTCGGCCCTATCGACCATGTAACCCAGGTTCCGCGCGTCGATGAACAGCACCTCGCCTGACCGGTCAACTGCACCGGAACTCTTGTCCTTCGCAAAGAACCAGAGGCACACGGGAATGCCGGTCGAACGGAACAGCTGCGTCGGCAACGCCACCATACAGGAGACCAGATCAGCCTCCACAAGCTGCGCCCGAATATCACCCTCACCGCCTGAGTTCGACGACATCGAGCCATTCGCCATCACCACACCCGCGCTGCCGCCCGGCGCCAGCTTCGAAATGATGTGCTGAATCCACGCATAGTTCGCGTTACCGGCCGGCGGGACGCCGAACTTCCAGCGCGGGTCGCTCTCCGACCGCGCCCAGTCCTTGATGTTGAACGGTGGGTTCGCCATGATGAAATCGGCCTGCAGATCGGGATGCTGATCCCGCGCGAACGTGTCACCCCACCGCGACGCCAGATTTCCGTTCAACCCATGGATGGCAAGGTTCATCTTCGCCATCCGCCAGGTGCGCTCGTTCAGCTCCTGCCCGTACACGGAGATGTTGGAGCCCTCTTTTTTGTGCGACTCCAGGAACTTCTCCGTCTGCACAAACATGCCGCCCGAACCACAGCACGGGTCATACACCCGGCCATGGTCCGGCTCCAACACCTCCACCAGCACACGCACGACGCCGGCCGGTGTGTAGAACTCCCCGCCCCGCTTGCCCTCGGCACGGGCGAACTTCTCGAGGAAGTACTCGTACACCTCACCGAGCAGGTCCCGCGCCTTCGTGGCGCCCTGCCCGGTGAACCGCGCCGAATTGAACAGGTCCAGCAGCTCGCCCAGCCGCCGCTGGTCCACATTGTCCCGGTTGTACAGCTTCGGCAGCGTCGCAGCGAGCGACGGGTTGGCTGTCATGACGGCGTCCATCGCCTCATCGATCAGCTGACCGATCGACTTCGCGGGAGCACCGTCAAACGCCGGCAGCCCCTTCGCATTTTCGGCCAGGAACTGCCAGCGTGCCTCCGCCGGAACCCAGAAGACGCCACGGCCGGTGTACTCGTCGACGTCGTCGAGCAGGTCCCCGATCTGCGACTCATCGAAACCCTCGGCCGTCAGTTCAGCAGCAATCTGTCCCCGCCGCTCCTCGAACGCGTCCGACACATACTTCAGGAACACCAGCCCCAGAATCACGTCCTTGTACTGGGACGCATCCATTGAGCCGCGCAGCTTGTCAGCCGCCTTCCACAGCGTGTCCTTCAGTTCCTTCATGGTGGACGGCGTTGCGTCGACCTTCTTCTTCGGTGGCACCAGGCCCTACCTTCCGCTCTCTTCGATATCCGTAAACTCAATGCCGTCCGTTTTCAGGACCAGACCGGCCAACTCTTCGATCCGGGCCAGCCGCTCCTGCGCCCGGCGCTTCTCCTGCTCCAGTCTGCCCAACACCGCCCGCACCCGCTCCCGCTGCGCGTCCGACACGCGGCGCACCGCCCGACTCCGCCAGTCGGGGCCCTTGCCGCAGCGGAGCGCATGGGCCACCAGCTCCGGCACCAGGCCGCCCGGATCGCCTTCATCGATTCGAAGCACTCGGGCAGGAAAGACGACGACGGCGCCACCCTCCTCATCCACCATCGCCGCAGTTTGCGGCGAAGTGCAGAACACGATGTCGCCGGGTTCCGTCCGGCGTGCCGATGGGTACGTGGAAGCAAGCTCCAGCTGGCCGATACGCCGGGTTCCGGCCTCAAGTTCCCCGAGCAGTTCCGGTACACCGAGCAAACGGACGCCGGTGGTTCCTGAGACGTGTTCACCCTGGACCCGGTTGCCGGGGAAATACCGCAGGGTCTTGGCTACGATTGCGTCTCCGACCAGAAGCGGCGGCAGGTCTCTCCCTCCGCTCCGCACGGCAGCGGTGAGTGACAGCGACGGCCCGGGATGGTCCTGCAGCGACTCTTTGTCCTGCAACAGCTCGGCAAGCGCGTCAATCCGGGCCAGCGCTCCTGCGGGATCGCTCGCTGCGCCCCGCGGCTTCAACGCCGCGCCGGTCAGTGATCCGCGTGCGGTCAGCAGCGACCGGGTTAGCACGATCCGCCCGAACCGAAACGAGTGTGCAAAGACGTCCCGGCGGCTTCCCATCGCCGCTGCAAGGTCGCCGACAAGGTCCTGGATGACGACGTCGTCGAGCGCGTGAGCGGTCAGATCCGCAACCAGCGTCCACCGGTCCGCGAGCGGAACATCATGGTGATCCTGCCCGAGAACCCAGAGCGTGTATTGCTGCCGCGGCTTGTTCCGCACCAACCCGCGCGGAAGGGTCACAGCGGCCCGCACCCGGCCGGAGCGCAAAAGGTCGGCGCGCCGGCGGTCTTCGCTGCGCTTATGAAGTGAGCCGGACAGCACCGACGACGGCGCGACCAGCAGTGCGCGGTTGGTGTTGTCCATGGCATCGACAAGCAGTTCGACCTTCGCCAGCATCTCAGCCGGCGTCATGGAGGGATCGCGCTCGGAGGGGAACTGCGCCACTATGACGGACCCTTCCTGGAATTCCAGCGGGTCAGAGGTGAGCGGCCGGTGCAGGGCGCCGTGCAGCCGCAACCGCCGGTGTGCCAGACGAACCGCGTGATCATCCAAGAGAGGGCTCAGCACAGTGATCGGCGCTGCCTCCGGTGCGCGTCGAAGGACGGCGGGGAGTACGTCTCCGGCGCTCGCGAACGGATCGACCAGGACGCCGTCCGCCGCCGGGCTTCCGAGCTCGAGGGCTGAGGAGGCAAGGAGTTCAAGAGCACCTGGAGCCAGGGCAGTTGCTGCCTGCTCGCGGAGATTCAACCGACGCTTCTCCTGGATCAGCTGTTCAAAAGCGGCCGTGTTGCTGTAGGCCGCGTGCACCAGGTTGTCGCAGTAAGCAGCAGTTTGGATCAGGCTCCCTGTCCGCTCCAGGAACTGGACTTCAGAGAAAAGGAACGCGTCGTCCGGATCCACCTCATCAGCTGCATCCACGAGGTCCGCAGCCGACATTTCCGCGAGCGGGTGCCCGAGCACTTCCCGCAGGGTAATGAGCGCCGTGCACCCGGATAGCTCTGCCGCTTCAGAGGCTTGGAAGGTGGCAGCGAAGGTGAAGGCACCGACGTCGTCGACTGCGTTTGAGTTGTTTCCCCGCCCTGTGGCTGTGAGCCAGTCGACCACGTCGCCGGCATCGAAAACTTCACGACCCTTGGAGTTCCCGCGCACCGGCGGGAAAGGGAAGGCTGAGTCCTTGCTGCGGCTGCGCCACATGGAAACGACCGGACGTTGCACGCCGGCGAGCCGGGCAACGTCGGAGAGCGTGATGCGCTGCTCCAGGGTTTCGGTGTTCACGCTGCTCCTTCCCGGGCGCGCCGCTGGATGGTTTTGAGTGTACGTGCTGGAAGGGACCTTCCAATCTTGGACAGCTGATAACAACGGTTATCAGCTGTCCATAACGAGCGGGCAGGGAATGACCCTACCGTTTCTCCCAACAGCTACAGGAGAGGAACACCATGTACGCAATTGGAGAGAAGCCGGGTATCGGCTCCTATCGAGACGAATCCGGCCACACCATTACGCTCAACGATCCTGATGATGCTCTGCCGCCGTGTTCACGGTGCGGGCGGTTCCAGACCACCACCTGGACACGGGTGCCCTGACCCCGGTCGCGGGATGGGAGATGGGTGGGGGCGTTTCCCATCCCGCGGCCGGCCTTCTACTCACGAGCGCACTGCGCCGACTGACTCAATGAAAGGACGACCAGACATGACTGATGAACAGACTCCGGCCAACGATGGCCAGGACATATCCCCGGCTGCGCCGGGGGAAACGCTGACGCGCGCCAAGGGGGTTGCCTCCAACTCCAGGGCACGATGGATCGCCGCCGGTGCGGCCGTCGTCGTCCTCTTCAGTGGCGGTGCTGCATTCGGGACGGTCCTGCCGGATCCGACACAGAGTGATGAGTATGTGTCCCTGAGTTCCGAGAAGACTGAGCTGGATGCTTCCCTGCGCAGCCTTGAAGAGGATTACCAGGGTGTGCGCGGCAAATACGCAGAACTGCTCGGGGACATCAAGGACCGCGAGCGTGCCGTAGACAGCGAACGCACCGAGGTTGAAGCAAGAGAAGCCGAAGCAGCAGCTGCACAGGAAAAGGTCAAAGCAGCCGAAGCCGCTGTGAAAAAGCGCGAGGAAGCCGTTGCTGGAGCCGAAGCTCAGCAGGCGGCCAACACGATCACTGAGGGGACTTGGACGGTTGGTGTCGACCTAGAGCCGGGAACGTACCGCACGAAAGAAGCTGTCGGTTCTTCCTGCTACTGGGCGATTTACACAAGCGGCACCAACGGCGATGACATACAGCAGAACGACATCCCTGGTGGCGGCCGTCCCACGGTGACACTCGTCGATGGGCAGGACTTCAACACCACACGCTGCGGAGCCTGGCAGAAGCAATAGGGCGGATCAGCGCCATAATGGTCAGATGGGGATGCCTCGAACGTCTCACCACACACTGACCCGGCGGTCAGCGGCGATGCTCGCGGCCGGCTTGATCGGCGCGGGTATCGCCCTGACTGGGTGCAGCACTTTCGGCCCCGGCGCTCCGCCCTGCATGCCGCCCACACATTCGGTGAGCCCGTCAACCGTCGAAATCGGCGAAACGGTGACGGTCCACGCGCAGGATGCTGAGTGCGATCCCCGCTACGGAGGGAGCGCCGAAATTCAGGTAATCGTCACCGACTCACTTGGCCGGAAGATTATCGACACAACCGCACCCATGAACGACGCCGGCGGCTTCAGCTATTCGTTCGAGGTCCCGGAAGAGGCCGCGACAGGGAAAGCAGCGGTTGAGGCTTACCCGCATAACGTTGACTGGTGTGATGACACCGGCCGGAATAATCGTGTGTCCGAGGCTGACGTGCCGCTGCAACGAGTGTCCTGCGCGGCGCGGATAGAACCGCTCACCATCACCGGCTGAGCGTTTCGCCGGGTCAACCGCTTGGCCCCCGGGGGGATCCGACGTCGGAATGTCGACCACAGGCAAAATCAGCTCGACCCTTGTCTTTGCCGGACGCGACGCATACTCTTCGAGAGCTGGCACCCCCTCACAGGCATCCAGAATCATCGCGTCGCCTATCTGGCGGGAAATCGAGCAGGGTGAAATGAGGTCTACCCGAAGTAGCCCTGGTCAGCAGCGATCGTCCCCGCTGGTCGCGGGGGCCTGTATCGCGTTCGCTGTCGCCGGTGCACTGGCCACACTTGGCTGTGTTCTCGCCCTCTACGTTGAATCATCAGAGCTGGGCTCTCCCCTGGATACCGGAATGCGTCCGGGCTACTCAGCTCTGCTGATTGGAGGTGCAGTCGCCGGCATCGCTCTCCCAGCGGCGGTGTGCTTCACAGTACTGCGCGGTTCGCGACGAGTGGTGGTAGTTGTTGCTGTGCTGGCTGCCATAGCGGTGGCGCTCGCAGTACTGGGAATCACGGGCTGAAACCATACCCGACCCCCGGCAACTGCCACAGCCCAATCCCGAGCCCGTCGCCGCTGAAACCTACCGAATCGGCAGCCCACTCCGCCGAGATACTGCCCGTACTCCACAGTTCTGTAGGCTGACCGTCCAAAGGGACACCAATCAGGTCCAACGGAAGCTGAACCTCGTCAAACCCAGACCGTGAAGCCACCACCAACACCGACGCCGACGCATGCTCACGGAGGTACACCAGCACATCCCCCTGCGCATACACCCACCGCAACCCGCCCTCAACCAACGCCGGCACCGCCCGACGCAACCTGCCAAGGTGGGCAACGGCGTCGCACAGGTTCCGGTGTTCCGTCGAGAGCGAGTCCCACGGCATCGGCGTCCGGGAATCCTCACCGTTGACGCCTTCGAGGCCAAACTCGTCACCGGCAAAGAGCGTCGGAATCCCGGGCATTGAAAACAGAATGCCCAGCCCGATCAGCTGTCCACCAGGAACCATGACGGTCGAAGCACGGGCAGTGTCATGCGTGTTCAGCGCGATCATGTTCTGCGTCCGGACCTGCCACGGAAACGCCGCCGCAAACACTGCATGCAGCTCCACGAACTGCTCGGCCGGAATACGGTTGGGCCCGGGCAGGGGAGTCCCGAAGAAGTTCACGTCCGAGGACCCGGCCAGCCACTGCCACAGCGGCCTCGTGAAGTTTGAGTAGGTCATGGCACCGTGCCAGGTGCCGCCGTCGAAATCCCGTGCCGCGTCATTGGTCGATTCCGCAAGGAGCAGGGTGTCTGGATTGACTGACCGCATGGTGGATCGCACAGCAGAAGCCACCGAACGGTTCAGGTCCACGTCCCCATGGCGGCCGGTCATATTCGCCACATCGATCCGCCACCCGTCCAGATTGAACGGAGCCTCCAGGAACCGCGCGACGACGGACGACGGTCCGCTGACGAACCGCTCCCGCAGCGCAGGGGAGAGCCAGTTCAGCTTGGGCAGGCTCGGCACACCGAACCACGACGCGTACTCGGAGCCGTCCTCGGAAAAGTAGTAGAAGCCGGCCTCCTCAGAGGCAGGAGATGTCGACGCCGTCCGGAACCACTCGTGCGCAGCTCCCGTGTGGTTGGTGGTGAGATCACCAATTACCTTCAAGCCCCGCTCATGAGCCGCCGAAACGAGCCGGATCAGCGCCTCATCGCCGCCGAGCAACGGATCCACCATGGCGAACGTCGAGGCGTCGTACCGGTGGTTGGAACGCGCCGGAAAGAAGGGCGTCAGGTACACCACCGTGGCGCCGAGCGAGACGATGTGATCGAGCCGCTCCGTAATCCCGTCGAGGTCGCCGCCGTAGAACTGGCGCGGCGTATCGGGGCCGGTTGGGTGAACCGGAGCATCCCATTCGCAGGGAACCGCCCAATCCGGGGCTTCGGATGCCGCCGACGTGGAACGCCCGAACCGGTCCGGGAAGATCTGGTAGATCACGCCGCTCCGCGCCCAGGAAGGTGCAGGCTCATGGGTCACCATCCGGAAGTCGTGCACATCAGGCGTATCCCGGGTGAAGAACCCCTCGGCGTTCAGCCAGTGCCAGGATGAGCCCTCGGAAGCATCGCCAGCACCAGAAACCTCCAGCAGAAACCGGTACCGCGTCACAGGATTCACCAGCAGAACCGAGGCCTCCCACCAGTCCCACGCACCGTCCGTGCCGAGAGGGACCGCCTCGTCATAGTGCGGCTCCGCATCACGCAGCGACCGGACAAACACCCGCTCCACCGAACCGTATCCCCGCGGTACCCGAAGACGGACCGGCACCGCAGCACCAAGAGCGGGGGAGGGCGGCACATACAGCGCCGATCCGTCGTGATGCGGAACCTGGAACATCGTTCCTTAGCCCTTGACCGATCCGGCCGCGAGCCCGTTCACGATGTACTTCTGCAGGTAAAGGAACAGCGCCATGACCGGCAGGGCAGCCAGCACAGCACCGGCGGCGAACACTCCCCAGTTCTCGGAACGCTGCTGGCCCACATAGGAGTAGAGACCTACCGCGAGGGTCTGGCTGTCCGGGTCATTGAGCACCACACTGGCAATCACAAACTCACTGCTAAGACCGATAAACGCCAACAGCCCGACGACGGCCAGGATCGGCGTCACCAGCGGCAGGATGATCGTGAAAAATACCTGAACGTGGCTGGCGCCATCGATCCGCGCCGCCTCGTCGAGGGACGCCGGAATGGTGTTGAAGAACCCGTACATCAGGTAGGTATTCACACCGAGTGCACCGCCGAGGTACACCATGATCAGCCCTAGCTGGCTGCCCAGTCCCAGCCACGGCACCACATCGGTGATGAAGTTCAGCAGCAGGAAAATTGCGACGACGGCAAGCAGCTGCGGAAACATCTGCAGTACCAGCAGGGACAGCAGGCTGACCCTTCGGCCCTTGAACCGCATGCGGCTGAATGCATAGGCGGCCAAAGCCCCGAGGAAGACCGTTGCTGCCGAGGTGACAACGCCGATCACCAGCGTGTTCATGAACCACTTGCCGAACGGGCGGTTGGGATTGCTGAACAGTTCCTCGAAGTTGCCGAAGTCAATCCGGCTGAAGAGTACGTTGGAACCGGCCATGGTGCCAGTGGAGTTAAGGGCAGCGGACAGAACGTACAGCAGCGGGAAGATCGCAAACGCCGTGGTGATGACCGCGACCAAGTGCCGCCACCCCTTGTCACGGAACCACGCACCGAAGGATTGTTTACGGCGTTCCGGTGGCGGCGTCGTCGTGCCGTGACTGGGCGTAGCGAGGAGCGGTGTGGGGGTTTCGGTAGCCATTAGTTGATCTCCTCGAGAGACTTTGTCTGCCGGAAGCTGATCACGGAGATCACGGCAACGATGAAGAAGATGATGATGGACAGCGCGCTTGCGAGGCCGTAGTCACGCCCCACGCCGCTGCCGAACGCAACCTCGTAAACCATGGTGATGAGGATGTCCGTTGCGCCCACGTTGACCGTGGTGTCCGAAAGCCGCGGGCCGCCGTCGGTAAGCATGTAGATCACGTTGAAGTTGTTGAAGTTGAACGCGAAGCTCGCAATGAGCAGCGGAGCAACCGAGACCAGCAGGAGCGGGAGCTTGATGGAGGTGAAGAGCTTCCACGGGCTGGCGCCGTCGAGCCGTGCGGCTTCGTTGACGTCCTCGGGCAGCGACTGCAGCGCACCGGTGCACACCAGGAACATGTAGGGGAATCCGAGCCACAAGTTGACCAGCAGCACGCTGAACTTCGCGAGCAATGGATCCGTGAGCCACGGGATGTTCGCGCCGCCGAAGAACGTGTTGTTGACGTAGCCGAATTCCGGATTGAGCAGACCGGACCAGACGAGGCCGGCAAGGAAGGCGGGAAACGCGTAGGGCAGGATCATCAGGATGCGGTAGATCTTCTTGCCGCGAAGGTTCGGGTGGTTGAAAGCGTTGGCCAGGAACAGGCCGAGCGCAAACGTGGAGAGCACCGAGATCAGCGCAAAGGTGAACGTCCAGAGGGTCACCTGCAGGAGGGGTCCGCGGATGTCCTCATTGGAGAATGCCTTGACGAAGTTCGCAAAGCCGACGTCGATCTTCCAGCCGGTGTTGAGTTGCTGACCGTCCGCAGAGACAAAGGTTCCCTCGCCGGAGTCTGAGTAGACCGTTCCGGTTTCAGTGTCGGTGAAGGTGTCGGACGCGTCGTCGTAGACGAGGGTTGGGCTGAACACGTACGCAGTGGAGCCGTCGCTGGTGCGCAGGGTTCCGTCGTCGGGATCTTCAGAGAACGGGACGGTCAGCGCAAGGATCTCGGACTGGTTCGCGAGGATCTCGTCGAACTGCAGGGTGCGGTAGTCCTCGAGTTCGGTCGCCTTGCCGGTGCCGTCGGTGACGGCGTTGGAAACTTCTTCGAGCGGTTCTTCCGTGCTGCCGATGCTGATGTCGCCGTCGGGATCGGTGGTGAGGAAGTGCAACTCGCCGCCCTGCTCAACGATGGTGACCCGGTAGGCGGGGGAGTCCGGTACCCGCTGCTGCGCCGCCAGCTGGATGGACAGGATGGCGTCTTCCTTGGTGCTGTTGTGGCCGTCACCGTAGTTGGTGAACGCAACGTAGCCGCTGAAGATCATGACGAACACCTGGAAGAGCAGGAGGAAGAAAATTCCCGGGGCCAGGTACTTGGCGGGCAGCCCGCCGCGCCGGAGGTAGATCCAGTTGATGAGTAGTGTGACCGCAGCGGCCAGCACCAGCACTATCCACTTTTCCTGCAGAAACAGGACAATCAGGACATAGACGGCAAAGGCGTCAACGAGTCCCAGCAGAATGATCTTTGCGAGGAGACCGGCAACGGAATCTGAAGGGCGAAGGGTCCGGGACCGCTTCGTGGACTCGGCGGGGGAGGCAGTGGTGGTGGGCATGCGGCGGAGCTTTCGTTGAGGGCACTTCGGCGAAGCGGGCCGGGGCAGGTAAAAGGCAGTGAGTCAGGTAAGGCAGGTATGGAGGTAAAGCGAAGCCGTTGTGGGCCGGGGTCTGTCCGGCCCACAACGGCTTTCAAAGGGTGGAACTATCCGGCAGCGATCTTCTGCTCGATGTTCTTCACCATTGCCGGCCAGGCCTCTTCCGGCTTGACGGCGCCCTTGATCAGCGCGAGTTCAGTTGCGCCCCAGTCGGCCCAGACTGCCTGCATCTCGGGTACCGCCGGCATCGGAACGCCGTTGGCGCCGATTTCACCGAATGCGGCAACTACGGGATCTGACGCTGCCTTGTCGAAGGACGCGGTCAGTGCCGGGGGACGGCCGCCGACGCTGAACATCGCGTCCTGCGCCTCTTCGGAGGTCAGGTAGTTCACCGCAAACTCATTGGCTGCGAGAGCATTGGAGCTCTGCGAGGAGATGAAGAAGCCGTTGACGCCGATGAACGGCTGGGCGGGTTCATCACCCACGGTGGGCAGCGGATCGATGGCCAGGTTGATACCTGCCTCCTGTGCAGCAGGAACGTTCCACG
Source organism: Arthrobacter sp. Soil782 (assembly GCF_001428435.1). Lineage (GTDB taxonomy): Bacteria > Actinomycetota > Actinomycetes > Actinomycetales > Micrococcaceae > Arthrobacter_D > Arthrobacter_D parietis. The sequence continues at coordinate 525,364 of NZ_LMSO01000001.1, read as the reverse complement.
GGCCGGTCAGGTAGTAAGGGGACTCGCCGGCGAGGAACTTCTCCTTGGCGATGTCTCCTGTGATGTTGGAGTTCAGGACGCCGGAACCGGTGTCGCCCCACTCAACAAGCTTTTTCGCGAACTCAACGCCGTTGGGCTCACCAAGCATCAGCTTCGAGGGATCGTAGCTGCCGTCCTCGTTCTGAGCGAAGACAGGAACGCCCATCGAGGTCTGGAACGGGTACATGTGGTACGGATCCGCCTGCTTGGGATCGAGGCCAACCAGGAACGGGAACTCGGCCTCGCCCGCGTCAACCGCTGCCTGGCCCTTCTCGATGACCTGATCGAAGGTTTCGGAAGCCTCGGAGACCATGTCGGTGTTGCGCAGCAGCGCGATGTTCTCGACTGCGTACGGCACGCCGTACAGGCTGCCCTCGTAGGACATGGCCTGGATTGCGGACTCCTGGAACTCTCCAGCCTTGTCTCCCAGTTCGATGGGAGCAACAACGCCGTTCTCAACGAAGGTGCCGATCCAGTCATGTGGGCCGACAATCAGGTCCGGTCCGTTGCCGGTAGGCACCTGGGTGATGAAGTCATCGCGTACCGCTGCGAAGTCCTTCACAGCGAGATCGATCGAGATGCCGGTGTCTTCCTTGAAGTCGGCAGCGATCTGCTCCAGGGCCGGAGCACGCTCGGCATCGACCCACATGGTCAGGGTGGTTGAGCCGCCTTCTGCGAGGTCGGTCGGTGCTGCGGATTCTCCCGCGGCGGTGTCGGTGGATCCGCCACCGCAGGCGGTGACTGCCAACATCGCGACGGACAAAGCCGCGGTGGCCAGCGTCCGGCGATTCAGGAGTCTGGTTGTTTGCACCTTCATTGGTGAACCTTTCTGTGGCGCCGCGAGGCAGCCGATACTGAGGGTTTGCGCTGCATGGCGCGGTGGTAAATGGAAGACCGATTTGGTTGCGCCGAACACGTCGAATCCGAAACGGAACGAGTGAGGCACAACACATCGTAAGCGCTTGCGGCCGGTCTGCACAACACCACGGCTACGATCGCCCAGTTTCCGCGGAAAACTCGAGTTTCAGCGGTGTTGGCCATTTCCCGACAGCTGTAAGCGCTTCCATTTTCTTAGCAACCGGGGTTAGCATGTTCCCCATGCCCAACGCTGTTTCCCTGACCCCTGCTGTGTCCGCGCAGACTGTAGCGCCCACCTTCCACGAACCCCTTCACACCGCTCACGACGACGACGCCTGGTGGCGCTCGTCTGTGATCTATCAGGTGTACCCGCGGTCTTTCCGGGACCTGAACGGTGACGGCCAGGGGGACCTCGCGGGGATCGCCGCCGAGCTGCACCAGTTGGCCGACCTCAGCATCGACGCGATCTGGATGTCGCCGTTCTACACCTCGCCACAGCGCGACGGCGGCTATGACGTCGCCGATTACTGCGACGTCGACCCGATGTTCGGAACGCTCGACGACTTCGACAAGCTGACTGCCCGCGCATCCGAGCTGGGCGTCAAGGTGATCGTCGACCTCGTTCCCAACCACTGCTCCAGCGAGCACCCGCTCTTCAAGGCTGCCCTTGCCGCCGGGCCGGGCTCGGACGAACGGGCCATGTTCATTTTCCGGGATGGCACCGGACCGGACGGCTCAAACCCGCCGAACAACTGGCAGTCCCACTTCGGCGGGTCCGCGTGGACACGCACACTGAACGACGACGGCACGCCCGGCCAGTGGTACCTCCACCTCTTCGACTCCTCGCAGCCGGACTTCAACTGGGATAACCCTGCCGTCCACGCCGAGTTCGAGCGGATCCTGCGGTTCTGGCTGGACCGCAACGTCACCGGTTTCCGCGTTGACGTTGCGCACGCACTGGTCAAGGCCGAGGGGCTCCCGGATTGGCACGGCCGCCCCGACGGCTGCTCCTCGGACGGATACCCGGGCCACGCCGCGCCGATGTTTGGCCAGAAAGAGATTCACGACATCTACCGCCGGTGGCGGTCAGTTCTTGCAGAGTACGACGGCGACCGCATCCTCTGCGCGGAAGCCAGCATTGATCCGCTGTCCCGTCTGGTGAACTGGGTCCGCCATGACCAGATGCACCAGGCCTTCAACTTCGCCTACCTGAACCACCCCTGGAATGCCGCTGAACTTCGCAGGATCATTACTGACTCATTGCAGGCGTTCGACAGCGTGGATGCGCCGACCACCTGGGTCCTGAGCAACCACGATGTCGCACGGCACGCTACGCGGTTAGGCGAAAACAATCCGGAGGTCGGGCTCGACCGTGCACGGGCGGCGTCGTTGGCCATGCTGGCACTCCCCGGTGGCGTCTACCTCTACCAGGGTGAGGAACTCGGGCTGCCGGACCACCTGGAGATTCCGGACGAGCAGCGCCAGGACCCGACGTTCATCCGCACGGGCGGAGAACGCGTAGGCCGGGACGGGTGCCGGGTTCCGCTGCCATGGCGGGCTGACGAGCCGCACTACGGGTTCGGCTCCACCAGCGGCGGATGGCTGCCCCAGCCGGAAGACTGGTACACCCTGGCGCGCGACGTCCAGCAGTCCGATCCAGATTCCACCCTCAACCTGTACCGTTCGGCGCTCGCACTTCGCAAACAGCTCCGTCTCGGTGCCGGTTCGTTGAGCTGGGCCGCGGATTACGACGGCACGGAAACCATCGCGTTTCTCAACAATGACGTCATGGTGATCATGAACATGGGAGAATCGGTTGCCTACGTACCATCGGGCACGGTCATCGCAGCGAGTCACGCGGATGCCGGTGTAGAAGGCGTCCTGGCGCCGAACCGGTGCGTATGGTTGAAACTCAACTAAGAGGACCGCGCCCGTCCTTTGCTCTGAGGGAGGGCTCTGTGGTTGGCATCAAGGATGTTGCAGCGCTCGCCGGCGTCTCAACCGCCACGGTGTCCCGTGCCCTCAGCGGCAACGGCCAGGTCTCCGAGCGGGCACGGCTGAAGGTTCTTCAGGCTGCAAAGCAGCTGGACTTCGTGCCGTCCTTCTCGGCGTCATCACTCGCCTCGGGCAGGAACCGCAATGTCGGTGTCGTCGTTCCGTCCGTCAATCGCTGGTACTTCTCCCAGATCGTGGACAGCGTTGCGGCGTCCCTTCTGGACGCCGGCTACGACCTGACGCTCTACAACGTGAGTGACGGCGCAGGCCATCGGGACCGCGTCTTCTCCGAGTTCCTGCTGCGCCAACGCTGCGACGGCGTCATCTCCGTTTCCCTACAGCTGTCCGACACTGAGCTCGGACAGCTGCTGGCGGTGGGCAAGCCGATTGTCGGTATCGGTGGTCCCCTTCCCGGCGCTGACACCATCAGCGTCAACGAGTTCGCCATTGCCCAGTTGGCCACCGAACACCTGATCAGTCTGGGACACCGCGGGATCGCCTACATCGGCGGGCCTGAGGACGCTGCCAGGGACTTCAATATCTCGGAAGGCCGCCGCCGCGGCTACGAGGTAGCCATGGAAGCTGCCGGTCTGGAAATTCTTCCCTCATGGCTTGCCTATGCGGACTTCACGATTCCCGGTGGATATGCCAGCGCCAAACAGGTGCTCGGGTATCCCCGGAACCGTCCCACCGCCGTCTTCTGCGCCTCGGATGAGATGGCGATCGGCGCCATTGTTGCCGCACGGGAACTGGGAATCAGGGTTCCGGATGCCCTCTCGGTGATTGGCATTGACGGACATGACCTCGGCGAGGTTTTCGGGTTGACCACCATCGCGCAGTACCCGGCGTTGCAGGGAAGCCGTGCCGTGCAACGAATGCTGCAGCTCTTCGCCGGTCCCGCCGAGTCGGGAGACCGCTCCAACCACACCGCCCACACCGAAATGATTGTGCGCTCCAGCACCGCAGCACCGGCAGCGTAGCGGGCGCTCTCAGCCCTGTGGGGCGTCCGCCGACGGCACTTCAGCTCGCGCGACGCGGGCCGCGCCGCGCGGGTCACCCTGACCGGTTTGCGGTGCCGCTGATCAGCGTCGTCGCCCGGGTTGCGTCGAGCAGTTCACGGGCAACACCGTGCACCCGTGCGTCATGATGCCGCGCTGCGACGTGCAGCATCAGCATTGCTGCTTCGCGACTGCAGCGGTTCTGAGCCATGACCAGAGCCACCGCCGCATCGACCACCGCGCGTGATCTCAGTACGTCAGAGAGGTCGTCGGGATAGTGTTCCGGTTCATGGATACGCAGAGCCTGCTGAAGGATGGTGGATAACGACGCCGCATGTTCTTCCACAGACGCAACCATGGTGGCGTCGAAACCGGCAAGATCCCGCGAATAGCAGTTGAGAGCAGCGGCAGAGGATCCGTCTGTAACTATCGGCACCGCAAGAACCGACCGGATCTGTTCGCCGGAAATCGCGTGAGCGTATCGCCGCCAGCGTGGATCGTCGGCGAGTTGAGGGATCAGGACTGTGTGGCCCGTGCGCAGCGCGATGAGGCAGGGTCCGTCGTCGAACGCATACTGCTGCTCGTCCAGGCGCTGGGCCAGAGCGCTGCTGCTGGCAACGGTGGTGGGCCCGCCGTCACGTTCCACCGTTATGGCGCAGTGCATTGGGACGTCCTGGTTGAACAGCGAAGCGGAAATGGTACCCAGACCGAGCAGGAAACCTGTGAATCCCGGGCTCTCAAGAAGCAGAGCCTGCAACTTTTCACTGTCAGGGATGTCGCGGTCGGTGGCCATGCGGCCTCAATTCTGTACAAGCGCCAGAGCGACTACCCCGACTGACGGCAGGCTACTCGATGCGCATCCTGCCCGTAGGACACCGAACCGCTATGGCGGAGGGGCTTCCTACTGTCGAGACTACGCTCTCTCGGCCATGCGGAGCGCGTGACCTCGCTATGGCGCGGTGGTCAAACCTGGATCGGCTTCCCGCGCCGGCTCTGTCCCGGTGATCGCGGGCGTCGGTGAAACGGCTGCCGAAGCGCACAGTTCCGCAGCCGTGATCGGCTCCTTCGTCGTCGGGTCAAGTACCGGCTCTTTGGTGATCGGGTCGACGATGATGGAATCCGGGTCGATTGCGGGATCGCAAGCCTCCGCAGGATCGGTCACCGAGACCGTCGGGGGAGGCGGAGGTGGGGTGCCGGGGTCTGCAGACGGCGGCGTTGGATCGGCGGGCGCCGGATCCACTGGTGGCGTGGGGTCGACCGGTGGTGTCGGGTCCGGAATGACCGGCGGGGGGTCCACGGGTGGCGTTGGGTCCACGGGTGGCGTGGAGTCGACGGGTGGCGTCGGGTCCACAGGTAGAGGCGTCGGCGTTACAGGATTTACGGGTGGCGTCGGAACGGGCGTGTTCGGCGGCGTTGGATCGAGAGTTCCGGGCGGCGTGCCGGGGTCTGTCGACGGCAGCGTTCCAGGCTCTGTAGGCGGAGGAGTTGTCGTCGAAGGCGGCTGCGTACCCGGCTTGGTCGGAGTCCCGGAGGGCGTCCCCGACGGCGTGCCCGGCCTGGAAGGCGTTGACGTTCCGGGAACCGACGTGCTTGGCGTATCCGAGGGCTGTGTAGCCTTCTTACTGCCCGAAGACGTGCTGCCCGAAGAAGCGCTGCTCGTAGACGTGCTGCCGGAGGACTTGCTACTCGAGGACCTGGTGCTGGAAAGTGCCTTGCCGCTCGCTCGCGGACCCTGAGCCGCCACTTCCGCATCCACACGGGCGGGTGACTTCAGCGCAACCGGCTCAATGGCCGCAGCGGTGGCGAGGTAGGCAACCCAGGCGGTGTCGTCGTCGTTCCCGTTGCCGGTCCCCGGGGTGAAATTGACCAGGCTCGGCATCTCAACCGGGCCACTGCCGTCCAGCGGAATGAGCTTCCAGGCGTCGGGATCAGTGTGACCGCCGTCGAGGATGGTTTCGAAGTGCAGATGGCACCCGGTGGACCAGCCGGTGGTGCCTACCGTGGCGATGACCTGCCCGGCTCCCACGCGGTCTCCGGCCTTTACCCCGATTCCCTCCAGGTGGTTGTAAGTGGTGACGAGGCCGTTGCCGTGGTCAAGCTCCACGCGGTTACCGCCGCCCCAGGGATGCCAACCGGCGGCACGGACAACACCGGCATCCGCTGAAAAGACCCGGGTTCCGCAGGGTGCCGCGAAATCCTGGCCGGAGTGAAATTCATCGTGTTCCCCGGTGATGGGGCTGGTTCGAAGACCGAACGGCGAACTCGGGGTCAGGAACTGCAGGGGGGAGATCAGCATGCCCTTTCCAGGGCGCGGCGTGGAGCTGAGGGACTCAACCGACGACCTCTTGTCAGCGGTAGCCGTGGCACGTGAAGACTCCTGCGCACCGGGAACCTCACGCCCTGGTACCAGCGAATCCGTGGTGCCGAAAGGCAACGCTGTCCCTGGACCCACGAGCTGCTGCTCACCCACATACCCGGTCACCGGAACGATGGCGTCAGAGAAACTTCCTGCTCCCTGGGCGAGCACGGTGCCGGTTGCACCCGCACCGGAGGTCAACGGTGTGGATCCGGGATAGCCAAAGGAGTAGATGACAGCCAGAGCAAGGCAAACGCTCACACCAGACCGAACCGCACGACGACGGCTCCTCAGAACGCTGTGGCCCGATGCCGGCCTGACTTCACTCACTGGTAACTCCCCATGTGTTTCCCCTGATGAAGGTCCGTTACGACCGAACCCCGGGGAGGAATCCGAACAATCAGCCTTCGCCAGGTGCCCGCGAGGGGCCCGAAATTGCTGGTGGCTGACAATCAGCCTACTGGGCTGTTTGCCATGGAGATAGAGTGCTCCGCCACTCTTGTGGAAACCTTGAGTGAACTTCGTGAGCGCTGCGCCAATACCCGGAAACCCATGCTGATTGCTGCGGTGCAGATGCTACTGGAGGGCACATGCTACCGCGGGGCGATGACCTGCCAGGCGTCACACACGACGTCCCAGCGGCGATGCGGGAACGGCCCCCACAGTTCACCGTCATTGCTGACCCTGAATCCATTGCCGTCAACCGCGGTGATTTCCACCGTCTCCCCGCGCCCGATCCGCACATCAGAGCGCCGTGCGTGGTCGCCGCTCTTGAGGCCGAGCGCGTACCCCACCCGTGCAGCGGAACCCACCGACTCCCAGAGCACGACGTCGACAAGCCCGTCATGCGGATTGGCGTCCGGTATGAGCCGGGCGCCTCCGCCGACGGTGCCGCCGAGGCCGAGGGCCACCATCAGCAGCGGACGGGATCCATCATGGAGCAGTTCACCATCCACCCGCACGCTGAGGTGCTGCCCCGGAGAGCTGAACCCCGCAGCGACGGCACCCAGGGGGTACCCGAGTTTTCCGGCCTTCACCTTTTTCAGCTTCTGTTTCAGGTCCGCGCCCTTGGCTGCGGCATCCGCACCGATCCCCACGTGGACAGCGTTGACGGCAACACGGTCTTCGCTGACCAGCAGCTCCATGGTGCGTGCCGGGCCGGACATCACACACTCGGCAGCCTGCAGCGGATCGAGCGGAATTCCCAGTGACCGTGCGAGGTCGTTTCCGGTACCCACCGGGATGATGCCGATGGGCCCTGCGGAGGCCAGTGTGCCGGTCTGGTGCAGGCACTGGATCGCGGCGTGGACCGAGCCGTCGCCGCCCAACAGCACCAGCTGCCTGCCGTCCAGGCTTCCGAGGGCTGAATCCAACTCGCCCAGGTCCTGGGTGCGGGCAAGTTCAAAGGACGTGCCCCGCCTGGCGGAAGCGGAGGCAAGGAAAGAGCCAACGGCGTCGACACTGCGGCGGTATGCGGTTCCGGCGGACGCGTTCACGACCGCCAATATGCCCTGACTATGCACAGGTGCTCTCGTCTGCTGGGGATGGGGACAACTGACCCCACACTAGTACGGGCGGTCAAGCGGAGGCGAGGGCCGCCGTCGTACCGTCAGTTGCACGGAGGAGGTCAGCGGGCGCGAGCTCGATTTCAAGTCCGCGGCGGCCGCCCGAGACGAGGATTGTTTCGAAGGCGAGCGCGGATTCGTCGAGCACCAGCGGGCTGCGGTGCCGCTGTCCCAGCGGCGAGATTCCGCCGAGCACGTACCCTGTTCGCCGTTCAGCGGCAGCGCGGTCCGCCATGGCGGCGCGCTTGCTTCCGCACGCGGCGCCCATCGCTTTGAGGTTCAGTTGGCGGTTGACGGGAACGACGGCGACGGCCAGTTGGGTGCCGGTGTCCACCATGAGCGTCTTGAAGACGCGTGCGGGGTCAACCGCCAGCTTCTCCGCGGCCTCGGTTCCGTAGTGTTCGGACGAAGGGTCATGCACGTAGCTCAGGGTGCGGTGCGGGATGTCCAGCCGTGTCAGCAGCGCGGTGGCAGGAGTGGCGGCGGAAGTTTTGTCTCGGCCCACGGCTTCAGTTCCTGCGGCCGGGAGGGCCCTGAACGGCCCGGTTGCGGCCCAGCGACTTGGCCTCGTACAGGGCGGCGTCTGCCGTGGCGATAACCTCGGCGAGATCCGTTGATTCCGCGTTGATCGCAGCGATGCCGTAACTGACGGTCGGCGGCTCGAATCCCCCGTCAAACGTGGCACGTGCAAAGCGGGTGCTGAGCTGGTTCACGATCGCTTCGGCACGGTTCGAGTCCGCACCGGGCAGCAGGATGACAAATTCCTCCCCGCCGTGGCGGCCCACCAGGTCGGTGGAGCGCACCGTGGCCACACAGATATCCGCGAACGCCTGGAGGACTCCATCTCCTGCGGCGTGCCCGTGAGTGTCATTGACGGCCTTGAAGTGGTCGAGGTCTGCCAGCACCAGGGCGCCGGGAGTCCCGTTACTGCGGATCCGGTTCAGCTCGTTCAGCGCCAGATCCGTAAATCCGGAACGGTTAAGCAGGCCGGTGAGCCCGTCCCGGGTAGCGCGAAGGTGAAGGTCATGGGTCACCTGCTCGTTACTGAGCGCTGCCATGCTGAAGGAGACCACAACCAGAAGTACCAGGGTGATGAGTGTGGTGATCGCGGAATCGAAGTAGGTAGTGAACGTGGGTCCGTCCGGTCCTTCCGTCAGGAAAACGAGCCATCGCCCCAGATAGTAAGCGGCGAGAAGGCCGGCGGCGAGCGCCAGGGATTTGGTGACCCTGCTGGAGGAGCGCTTGATACCCCAGAGCTCCACTGAAGCCAGGGCCAGCAACAGGCACATGAAGGCGAGGAACACAGGGCCGCCTGACCAGTCGTTCGTGGCCGGGCTGTCCAGTGCCGAGACCAGCAGGGTCACCGCCGGTCCGGCGAGAAGCTGCCACACGGGCGCGGGGCGGGCACGCAGCGTTCTGGCGCTGGCCCAGACGCTGGCCACGCCGAGCACCAGCAGCGCGTTCCCGGTGGGGTTGGCCCAGACCTGGTGGGCCGTTCCATCCAGCAGGTAGGCCGCGGACCCGGTGAGGAACAGTGCGAGGGCAATACACCACCAGGCGCTGTAGATCGAGCGCGTGCGCTGAAAGGTGACGAAGTAGAAGAGGCCCAGCAGCGTCACAGCAACCACAGCGAACACAAAACGCACCGTGGTCGTATCAAGAAATTCCATGAGCCCCCCGGCGGTAGCGAGATGGGCACTAGTATCCCATCCGGGGATGCTGCCCGCGACGAAGAGCTTCTGCCCGAGTATCTTTAGGCAACACCCATGCGAGAAGGAGCCAGAGTGCTCAAGCTTTTTGAGGGACCCAGCATTATCTACACGGTGCTCGGCGTCATCGTCTTTGCTGCCGCGTTGCTTCCGCGCCTGCTGCGCCGTGTCCCGATCTCCATGCCGATGGTTTTTCTCTCCGCAGGGGTCCTGGCCTTCGCGCTGATACCGTACCTGCCTACACCCGATCCGGTGAAGTATGAGGTGGTCACCACGCACTTCACCGAGGTGTGCGTCATCATCTCCCTGATGGGTGCGGGCCTGGCCCTCGACCGGCCTCCCGGCTGGCGGTCCTGGTCCACCACCTGGCGGCTCCTCGGAATCGTCATGCCGATCTGCATCCTCGTCTTCACAGTCCTTGGCTACGTGTTCCTGGGACTTGGGCTGGCCAGTGCAATCCTGGTGGCCGCCGCGCTGGCTCCGACTGACCCGGTCCTGGCCTCGGAAGTGCAGGTTGGTGAGCCCGCGGACGGCGAGGAAGGGTTCGACCGCGAGGATGAGGTCCGGTTCGGGCTGACCAGCGAGGCGGGACTTAACGACGGCCTCGCCTTCCCATTCGTCTACCTCGCCATCACCATCAGCCTGGTCGGGGCTGCACCCGGCGTCTGGTTCCCGCAGTGGTTCCTGGTCGACGTCCTATGGCGCATCGGGTTCGGCGTCCTACTGGGTTACGGCACGGGCAAGCTCCTGGGCCGACTCTTCTTTTCCTCCCGCGCGGAATCGTTCCGGATGTCCACCCACTCCGAGGGGTTCGTTGCGCTCGCTGCGACGTTCCTGGCATACGGCGTGACCGAAACGTTCGAGGGGTACGGCTTCATAGCCGTCTTCGTTTGCGCCATCACCATCCGCTCGGCGGAGCGGAACCACGGCTATCACCGCGTACTGCACAGCTACGTGGAACAGCTCGAACGGCTGCTGTCCGTGGTCATCCTGGTGCTGCTCGGCGGGGCTATCGCGAGGGGGCTTCTCGAGACCATCGGCTGGACCGACGTCGTTCTTGCCCTCGCGTTCCTGATCCTTGTCCGGCCTCTTGCGGGATTCCTTGGACTCCTCGGCGGCCAGACGGGCACGCGGGAAAAAGTGGCGCTCGCGTTTTTCGGAGTCCGCGGTATCGGTTCCCTCTACTACCTCGGGTACGGGTTGAGCAACGGTGATTTCGACGCCGAAGCGAACGAGGTCTGGGGTTTCGTCGGCCTCGTCGTGGCGCTTTCCGTTGTGCTGCACGGAATCACGGCAACCCCAGTCATGACAGCGCTCGATCGCCTCCGCCGGCGAAAGGCCCAGGTTGATGGCGGGGGAGACGTGCCGATAACCCATGTCTGATCTCTTCGCCCCTGCTCCGCGGTGGCCGGAGCCCCCGCCACTACTTACGCCCGCGGTCATGGACCAGTTCTGGGGCCATGCCGTCTTCCTCCACTGGCGCATCCCTTCCTCCGCGGCGGCCCGCTTCATGCCAGCGGGAACCGTTCCGGATGAGTACGACGGCGACTCCTGGGTGGGGCTCATCGGTTTCCGCATGCGCGGAGCAGGTTTTGGGCGCGGGGTGCCGGTGCCGTACTTCGGTACGTTCACGGAAGTGAATGTACGGCTCTACTCGCGGGACCGAAACGGCGTGCGCGGCGTCGTTTTCCTCACGCTCGACGCGTCCCGGCTGGCCGTGGTGCTAGGCGCCCGGGCGGCAGGGATCCCGTACGTCTGGTCCCGCTGCCGTGCCTGGCACGGCCCGGACGGCACAGGCTACTCAGTGGACAGGTTCCGGGGCGCGTCGTCGCTATTCTCCGTACTGCCCACCGGGAGCGTTGCTGCCGATCCGCTGTCCGTCCACCTGACCGCGCGGTTTGGCCTCCACTCGCGGTTCTCCGGCCGGACCCTCTACATCCCCAACACCCATACGCCGTGGCCGCTTCAAAGCGCGGTACTGCAGCACTGGGATGGTTCCCTGGTGCAGGCTGCAGGCCTGGCAGTGGAGGGACCCCCGGAATCGGTGCTCTATTCGCCGGGCGTGCAGACCCAGTTCGGGATGCCCCGCAGGCTTTAAGGGTGACCGCCGCTAGTCGGTGACGAAGCCTGTGAGTCCGCTGGCGCCGTCGTCGTGCAGGTCCGCTTCCACCTTCTCAACGCGGCCGGGAGCATCTGCGGAGCGCAGCCACTTCAGCAGCTGTTCAACGGCTGACGACGGTCCGGCGGCAACAACCAGCACCGAACCGTCCGGCCGGTTGGTGGCCGAACCGACCAGCCCAAGATGCTCCGCCTGCTGCCGGGTCCGGTAGCGGAAGCCGACGCCCTGCACCTCGCCCGTAACCGTCGCGGTGAGCCGAACCGTGCTCATGCCATTCCCGAGGGACGGATATTGAGGGACTCCACTGCCGAATCACGCGAGGCGTCAACTGCAAGACGCACTGCCTTGGCCACCTGGGCCGGCTGGATCCAGGCACCGGGGGAGTACTCCTTGCCCTCGAAGTCGTGAAGTTCGGCCTGCATGTCCGTCGCCACCCGTCCGGGGTGGATCGAGGACACCCGGACGCCGTTGGGCCGCTCCTCTTCCCGAAGGGCGTCAGTGAGCGCGCGGAGGGCAAACTTGGTGCCGCTGTAGACAGACGAGCCCGCGCCGGAGCTGTAGCCCGAACCCGAGTTGATCGCGATGACCTGCCCGCGGGCCTCGCGGAGGGCAGGCAGCAGGAGCCGGGTCAGCTTTGCGACGGCGAAGACGTTGATGTCGAAGCTTGTCTGCCAGGTTTCGTCAGCGAGATCGGCAACCGTGCCCATCTGCAGGACGCCGGCGGAGTGCACCAGGACATCCAGGCGGTGGATGCCGGCGATGTCGGCGTCCGTTACCTCGCGGACGTCCACGGCGAAGGATTCCGCTGACGGGTAGGACGCCGCCAGGGCATCCAGTGCCGCACGGTCCCGGCCGCCCAGCAGTAGGTGATGGGTGGGCGCGAGCTCATCGGCAATGGCGCGGCCGATGCCCCGGGAGGCTCCGGTAATAAGCGCCACGGGTAGCGGATTTGAAGAAGTCATGGGTGAAATCCTAGGTGCCGGGGAACTTTTGCGCAGATCCGGCGGGTCCGCCAGCGCTCCAAGTCACCGGAGGTGCGCAATTGTTTCCCGCTAGCTGTCACCCCCTAGCGCACGGGCGCCGAGCTTGGCAGGATGGAAAGCGGATTCCCGCACGTTCATCCCCGAGAGGAACTCTTCCTGATGCAGTACACCCACCTTGGCCGCTCCGGCCTGTCCGTTTCCCGCCTGTGCCTCGGCACCATGAACTTTGGGCCCAAGACCGAAGAAGCGGATTCGCACTCCATCATGGATTCGGCCCATGCCTCCGGGATCAACTTCTTCGACACCGCCAACGTGTACGGGTGGGGCGTGAACAAGGGCCGCACCGAAGCGATTGTGGGGCGCTGGTTCGCAAAGGGTGGGGGACGCCGTGAGAAGACGGTGCTGGCGACGAAGCTCTACGGTGACATGGATGAGTGGCCCAACAACGGCAAACTGTCCGCACTGAATATCCGCCGCGCGCTCGACGCCAGCCTGAAGCGTCTCCAGACCGACTACATCGACCTCTACCAGTTCCACCACGTCGACCGGGACACGCCTTGGGACGAGATCTGGCAGGCCGTCGAGGTTGCCGTCCAGCAGGGCAAGATACTGTACTCCGGCAGCAGCAACTTCGCCGGCTGGCACATTGCCCAGGCGCAGGGGGCCGCTGCTCGCCGCAACTACACGGGCCTCATCAGCGAGCAGTCCATCTACAACCTGCTCACCCGCACCGTGGAGCTCGAAGTTCTCCCTGCCGCCCAGGAATACGGGCTAGGCATCATCCCCTGGTCGCCGCTGCATGGCGGGCTGCTGAGCGGTGTCCTGAAGAAGGAGAATGAAGGCGTCCGCCGTCTCGAGGGCCGCGCCGCCGACACCCTTGAAAAGCACCGGGATCAGATTCAGCGCTACGAGGATCTGGCTGAGAAGCTCGGCCACTCGCCGGCGGACCTGGGCCTTGCCTGGCTCCTTGCGCAGCCTGCCGTCACGGCGCCGATCATCGGCCCACGAACCCAGGAACAGCTCGACGGCGGCCTGCGTGCGCTTGAGATAGAGCTCGACGACGACACCCTGTCCACGCTCGATGACATCTTCCCGGGCCACAAGACTGCGCCCGAGGATTACGCGTGGTGAGCCCCGCGTGAGGATTCTCTGCATCGGCGGAACCGGTGTCATCAGCACGGCCGTCGTCGACCGGGCGCTCGCGCAGGGCTATTCCGTCACAGTCCTCAACCGGGGAACCACCACCGAGCGCCCGGTGGCATCGCGAGCGGAAGTGTTGACCGCTGATATCCGGAAGCCGGACGAAGTCCGTGCTGCGCTCGGCAACCGCACGTTCGACGTCGTCGTCGACTTCGTGGCTTTCACCCCCGACCACATCGCTGCCGACATTGAACTGTTCACCGGGAAAACCGGCCAATACGTGTTCGTCAGTTCCGCCTCGGCATACCAAAAACCGCCGGCGGCCCTTCCCATTCGTGAGTCCACTCCGCTGCGCAACCCGTTCTGGCAGTACTCGCGGGAGAAAATTGCCTGCGAGGACCTGCTGGTGGCCGAGTACCGGGAGCGCGGCTTCCCCGTCACCATCGTGCGGCCGTCACATACGTACGACCACACGAAGATCGCCATCGCAGGCGGCTGGACGGACATCGCACGGATGCGGGCGGGACGGCCGGTGTTGGTCCACGGTGACGGCACCTCCCTGTGGACGCTGACGCACAGCACTGACTTCGCGAAGGCGTTTGTCGGGCTGCTTGGACTGCCGCAGGCGATCGGGGACAGCTTCACCATCACCTCTGACGAGTTTCTGACCTGGAACCGGATCTACCAGTTGTTCGCGGAGGCCGCGGGGGTGCCGGAACCCCAGCTGGTCCATGTCGCGTCCGAGACTATCGCCGCCCACCTTCCGGACCTCGGTTCCCAACTGCTCGGCGACAAGTCCCACTCTGTGATCTTCGACAACTCCAAGGTCAAGGGGCTGGTACCGGACTTCACCTGCACAACCCCGTTTGTCCTTGGAGCGCGTGAGATCCTCGCCTGGTATGACGCCGATCCCAACCGCCAGGCGGTCGATTACGAACTGGATGCAGCGTTCGACCGGATTATCGCTGCGGCGCAGAATCAGCGGGACGGGCTTTCTACCGGTAGCTGAACTGCTTGCAGGCGTGCTGAACGTGGAACTACGGTGAAGTTACAGCCCACTGCCGAGGAGATATTCGCATGGAAGTGCCCACACTTGTTTGGATTCTGACGATCGCAGGAATTGTGGGGCTGCTTCTCTTCGATTTCTTCTTCCACGTGCGCAAGGCGCACACCCCGTCCCTGAAGGAAGCCAGCGTCTGGTCCGCCATCTATGTGGGCATCGCGGTGCTGTTCGGCGTGGGAGTGCTGATCTTTGCCGGTCCCCAGTACGGCACGGAATATTTCGCCGGGTACATCACGGAGAAGGCACTCTCCGTGGACAACCTGTTTGTCTTCCTCATCATCATGACCACGTTCAAGGTGCCGCGGGCGGACCAGCAGAAGGTGCTCCTGTTCGGCATCGTCTTTTCGCTGATCGCACGGACCGGGTTCATTTTTCTCGGTGCCGCGCTGATTAACTCCTTTGCCTGGGTGTTCTACATCTTCGGTCTCATCCTGCTGATCACGGCCGGCAACATCCTCAAGCCGAAAAACATGGAGGAGGAAGAAACCTTCATTGTCCGGATGGCGCGCAAGTTCCTGCCGGCCACGGAACATTACGACGGCGACAAACTCTTCACCGTTGAGAACGGCAAGAAGGTCCTTACCCCGATGCTGCTGGTGATGGTGGCCATCGGCGCTACGGACATCCTGTTTGCGCTTGATTCCATCCCCGCCATCTTCGGTCTGACGCAGAGCGTCTTCATCGTCTTCACCGCCACCGCTTTCTCCCTGATGGGGTTGCGCCAGTTGTACTTCCTTCTTGATGGGCTGTTGGACCGGCTGGTCTACCTTTCGTACGGCCTCGCCGCGATCCTCGGTCTCATCGGGGTGAAGCTGATGCTGCACGCGCTGCACGAGAACAACGTCCCGTTCATCAACGATGGCCAGCCGGTCAACGTGGTGGAAATTTCCACCGGGCTTTCCCTCAGCCTGATCCTCGGCATTTTGTTGGTGACGGTCATTGCTTCCCTGGTGAGCCCGAAGGGGAAGGCCAAGACCCTCATCTCCGGTGCCCGGCGCCACGCCATCGAGTACCTCGACCTCAACTACGAGACAGACATCAACGAGCGGGAGCGTATCTTCGAGAAGATGTGCGCCGAAGAGGCCATGCTCAAGAAGCAGCCGGAAAAGTACAAGCGCTATATCCGGAACGAGACCGAGTTCAAGGCACTCCTTACCCGTGCCCACGAGGAGCATGAAGCCGCACTCGAACGCGAGCCCACGCGTTAACTCGCGCACGCCCGAGCCAAAAGCGCCGGGGAGTGGCAGATTCGTGGGGACGTCCCCACGATCGTGCCACTCCCCGGCGCTTTTGGGTTCCAGGCGGGAAGCGCGAGGTGGAATAGCCCCTTCGGGAGAGAGGTTGCACCGAACATGACTACGTCGGAAGCTCCAAAGATCTATGCCCTGCACGAGAACCCCGAGTGGTTTCCTCCGTTCGCCCGTGCTTTCGAGCAGGAGGGGCTCCAGTTCGAGGAGTGGCTGCTGACCGACGGTGTTCTGGACCTTGACGCGACGCCGCCGGAAGGGATTTTCTGGTCGAGAATCAGCGCTTCGGCCCATACGCGGGACCACGATCTGTCCAAGGACTATGCGCGGGCAGTGTTGTCCTGGCTCGAAGCCCACGGCCGTCGGACCATCAACGGCCGGCGGGTCCTTGAGCTCGAGATGAGCAAGGTGGACCAACTGACGGCGTTGAAAGCGGCGGGCATCGACACACCCCGGACGGTCGCGGCCATCGGACGCGATCGCATCCTGGAAGCGGCGAAGGGCTTCCCGACCCCCTTCATCACCAAACACAATCAGGGCGGGAAGGGCCTCGGCGTCCGCAAATTCGAGAGCCACGCCGAACTGGCCGAGTATGTGGTGTCGGATGAATTCGAGGAGCCGCAGGACGGCATCACGCTGATCCAGGAATTCATTTAGGCAGCCGAACCGGTCATCACGCGTGTGGAGATTGTGGGCGGCGAGTTCATCTACGCCATCCAGGCGGATACAGCCCGCGGCGGTTTCCAGCTATGCCCGGCGGACGCCTGCGCCATCGATCCCGCCACGGGAAAGCCGATCATGCCACCGGGGGCCACCATTGAACCCGTTGCCGGGCAGCAACTGTTCAGCCTCCGCCGTGACTTCGATCATCCGATCATTGGAAAGTACGTCGAATTCGCACGCCGGAACAACATCGAGGTGTGCGGAATCGAATTCATGGAAACCGCAGAGGGGCGCGTACTGACCTATGACGTGAACACCAACACCAACTACAACGCAGTGGTGGAGGCCGAAGCGCCGCGCTCCGCGCCGCGTGCGCTCGCGAAGTACCTGGCGGCGGTGGCAGCCGGGCCGGCGCCGTCGTTCGTGTAAAAGTGCGCGCTCAGCGGTAGCCTCGAAAGTGCGAGCCCCACCCGCCTTGGAAGGAGCGAAAAGCAATGCCGAAGGTAACGAAGTCAGGCAAGGTGAAGACCAACGAGCTGCCCAGCACTCTGCAGCGGTCGGACAAGAAGGCACAGGAAACCTATGCCCGGACGCTCGATTCCGCGGAGGAACAGTATGGTGACGGCGAACGGGCGCACCGCACTGCGTACAGCGCCCTGAAACACACCCATGAGAAGGTTGGCGACCACTGGGAGCAGAAGGACGCCAAGGGACCTTCCGATGAGCAGGCAGAAGGCGGTCGCGGAACGGCGAAGGAAACCGCCGGCGGGGTGAACGCCAATGCCACCAAGGAGCACCTCTACGAGGTTGCGAAGAAGCTTGAGATTCCCAAGCGCTCAACCATGACCAAGAAGGAACTGGTCGACGCCATCCAGAAGGCCAATGAGCGGGAGACCCGTAAAGCCCGGAACTAAGGGCCAGGCGCCTATTACGCAACACAAACATTTCGTAATAGCAGCAAGCGTAGGCTAACCTTACTTTCGTAACCATTCCGACGGTCCGTTCATGCCGTCTCGAAAGTCAAGGAGCCCTCATGGCCCCCACCCGTGTGCGCGGTCTGATAGCCGCAGCAGCCATCGCGGTAATGTCCCTTTCCGCATGCTCAACCGGTCCGGCAGGCGGCGGCTCGGAAGCAGCCGGAGCCAATGAGGCCGGTTCTGCTGATGCCTTCCCCGTCACCATCGAGCACGCTTTTGGTGAGACCGTTCTCGAGGAAAAGCCTGAACGCGTTGCAACGGTGTCCTGGGTCAATGATGATATTGCGTTGGCGCTCGGCGTGGTGCCCGTAGGAATGCCGGTCAATGAGTACGGCGGAAACGAGCAGGGCTCCGTCCCGTGGAAGGATGCCAAGCTGGAAGAGCTCGGCGCTGCCATCGGTACCGAGAACGCGCCCGTCCAGTACTCCGAGGCTGATGGAATTGCGTTCGACGAGATCGCTGCCACCAACCCCGATGTCATCCTCGCGGCCTATTCCGGTCTCACCGAAGAGGATTACAACACCCTGAGCGAGATTGCCCCCGTTGTTGCCTACCCCGAGGTTGCCTACGGCACCGCGTGGCAGGATTCCACCGCAATGATCGGTAAGGCGCTTGGCCTGTCTGAAGAGGCTGAACAGCTGGTCAGCGAGACCGAAGACAAGATCGCCGAGGCAGCCGCCGAGTACCCGGCCATCGCCGGCAAGACCTTCATCTTCGGCAACCTGGAGCCGGCCAACTCCGAGGGCGTGAATATTTACACGGCCAGCGACAACCGCCCCCGTTTCCTCACCCAGATTGGAATGGAGATGGCCAGCGTCGTTGAAGAAAACGCCACCGGAGAGGAATTCTTCATTCCCTGGTCAGCCGAGCGTGCCGATGAGCTTGAGTCAGACATCTTCGTGACCTGGGTTCCGGACGAGGCCACCAAGGAAGCAATCTCCGCAGACCCGCTGCTGAGCCAGATTCCGGCTGTGGAGTCAGGCGCGCTCGTCGCGGATGCCGACAACACCCTCACCCTGTCCATCTCCGCCGCCAGCCCGCTGTCCCTGGTCTGGGCGCTGGACAAGTGGCTTCCGATGATCAACGAAGCAGCAGAAGCCGCCGAAGCAGCCTAACGCTCAAGGCAACACCAGTAGGGCAGGCAACACCAGAACGACGCCGGCACGCGCCGGCGGAAGGGCGTTCCACTTCGGTGGGGCGCCCTTCCGTAGGTCCAGCGAGAGCTCCATCGTTGCCTTTCTGAGCCTCATGCACTGGAATGGTCAGGGTACTTCTCATCGAAGCTCGGAGGCATCATGGACAACCTGGAACTGGAAGAACTGCAGGCCGCCACGGCATGGGATGCCAGCGGAGAAAAACTCGGGAACGTCACCCAGGTGCATCTCGACGGGCTCTCGAACGAGCCGGCCTGGGTGACTGTTGGTCTCGGTCTGTTGAACACGCGGGAGCACTTCGTGCCGCTCGCAGGCGCCCGGATTGATGGCGAGAACCTTTATGTCGCGGTGTCCAAGGACGCCATCAAGGATTCACCGGACTTCACGGTAGAGGAAGGCCTGACCGCTGACCAGGAGGCTTCCCTGCGGGACTACTACCGGGTCTGAGATTGCAACAGTGAAGCGGCCGTCCCCCATGGGTTTCGGCCGCTTCGCTGTGGAATAGAGCGCCTGACTGAACAGGCCTAGTCGAACAGCCCGACGATATAACCGACAAAGAACAGCAGGCCGAGCAAAACGAAGATACCGATCAGCACCAGCCAGATGCGGGATGCGGCCTTCCCGGGTGCACCTTCCTCGTGACCTTGCGGCCCACCGGTGCTCGCCTCTGCCGGAGGAGTCTCACCCGGCGGAACGCCGCCGCCCGGCTCCAGACCGGTGACCCTGTCTTTCTCCGGATCCGGATTCTGGCTGCTCATCCGAGCTCCTGCCCGGGCTGTTCCGGCGATGCGGATGATGCCGACGCCCTTGGGGTCCAGGATATCGTGATGTTTGCACCATCCTCGGTTTCACTGAGGTACAGGTGCAGATCTTCCCCATAGAGGTTCTCGTCTTCTACGACATCCCCGGCCTCGTGGGCCAACTCCACCAGACGGCTGATTGCCACGGCCATGGCCCGGCCCCAGTCCTGTGGGTGCTTGCTGTCCGACTCCTCGGTAACTGTGAACTTCTTCTCCGCGCTGCCCATGGCTACTCCTGACTGCCCTCGTGACGATGCTGCGGCTTTCTGCCGTCGCCCGTTGATAAGCAAGCTTTGTAGTGATGCTCGTCCCACAGTAGCAGTCGGGTCACCAGGAGTCTTTCCCTGCTCCCCGCACCGCCTTGCGTGCAGCGTGGCCAATGATTGAGCTGTAGGTAGGGTAGGCGAACTTCACGCGGGCCAGCGTGGCGACATCAGTACCGGCCGCCATTGCGGACGCAACGGCCTGAATGACCTCGACCGCATTCTCGCCTACGGCGTGCGCCCCGAGGATCAGCTCGCGGTGCCTGTCGGTGACCAGTTTCAGGAACCCCTGCTCCCGGTCATCAATGATGGGACGCTCCACGGAGCCATAGGGAACAACGACGACGGCGCACTGGGCGTCCCGCTCCCTGGCCGTCGCCTCGGTGAGTCCCACCCCCGCGTAATCCGGATCCGTGAAGCCTCCCTCAGGGAGCAGATGGTGCGGTGTGGTGCGGTGTGCGCCCAGGACCGCGTTCTCCGCAGCTGTTTCACCCTCGAAGACTGCCGCCTGCACCAGCATGGAGGTTCCGTTAGCGTCACCGGCAACAAAGACGTGCGGCACATTTGACCGAAGGTAGTTGTCCACCGGTATGGCTCCCCGGGCGGTGGCGACGCCCGCAGCCTCCAGCCCGAGACCAGAGATGTTCGCGGGCCAGCCGGCTGCCATGATGACCGCTCCCACGCGTACTGACTGTGCGCCGCCGGTTCCCTGCCAGCGGATTTCCAGGGCGCCGTCGTCATGCTTTTCAATGCCGTCCACACCGCCGATGCCGACATCCACGGTCACGCCGCGGGACCGGAAGCCATCCGTGACGGCGGTGGAGACGTCGTGGTCCTCGGTGGTGAGGATGCGCGGCGCAAGGTCCAGCAGGGTGACCCTTGAGCCGAGGGCATCAAAGATGGTGGCCAATTGCGCGCCGGTATGACCGCCGCCGATAATCGCGACTGAGCCCGGCAGCTCGGGGAGGTCGAGGACATCGGAGGGAAGCACCGCGTGCTCAGCCCCCGGGATGGGAAGCCGTCGTGCACTTCCGCCCACGCACAGGATGACAGAGGCGGCGCTGACCGTGCGCCCGTCAATCGACACCTCATGCGGCGAGGTGAAGGACGCCTCACCCTCCAGCAGCGTGATGTCCAGCTGCTGCATGGCCTCGCCGTAGCCTTTGGCATCCAAAACGCGGTCCACGGTGGTGCGGACCCGGCGAACCAGTTGCGTCCAATCCACGGCGGGCTCATGCACCACAATCCCGTAGTCCCGCGCCGTCCGTACTTCCCGGAACAGGCGGGCGGTCTTAGCGAGCACCCGCGTGGGCACGCAGCCCGAGTTCACGCACGTGCCACCCAGCCGTGCGCGTTCGACGACCGCAGTACGCGCTCCCAGCTCTGCCGCCCGTGTTGCTGCCGCCATGCCCGCGGGGCCGGCGCCGATCACCAGTACATCAAAATCCATAACGACCTCTTCCTGACCGCAACTTTTCGCGCAGACAATCCCTCAGGTGGACGGAACGCCCGGGATGCGGTTTTCCCGGAACGCATCAACGAACAGGGCGTGATCATCACGGACCGTCCGCGCATAGTCGAGGGAGAACGCCAGGATGTCCTCGATGAATTCTTCGCGGCGGCCCCCGATCACCTGCATGATGGCCCGTTCCGTCTGGAAGTCCACCAGGTCCTGGTCGCTGTCCTCATCCGAGGCGCAGTGCACCTTGGCGGTGGCCCGGCCCAGATCAACGAGCACGGGCTCAATCTCGTCCGGCTCGGTGAGGTTGTCCCACCGCAGGTCCGCCTTGTAGGGGGAGAGCTCATCAACCACGAAACCGACTCCGTCCACGGTGGTATAGCCGAGGAAAGTGTCGGTGTGAACCTGGAGCGCCCGCTGGCTGATGACGGTGCGGTGGCCGTCATGCTCGAAGTACGAGCGCACCCGATCATCCGTGACGATGCGGCTGGGTGCAGCCTTGTTGCCCTGTTTCATCGAGATGATGATGTCGTTTTCCAGGGCCTCGTTGTAACCCTCGATGAGTACGTTGTAGGCAGGCAGGCCTGCGCTGCCGATGCCGAAACCCGAGCTGCCGACAATGTCCTTGACGTTGTAGAAGATTTCCCTGGTGGACCGCTTGTCTTCGGGAATGGTACTGAGGTACTCCTCGAACGCCTTCGCCACCATGGCGTGCTCCGCCTCCTCGAGCCTGCGGGTCTTGCGGTTGTTCTGGAAGTGGCGCTCGTGGTCTTCCACGAAGGTCATTGCATCGAGCAGGTCGGTGCGCCGCGAGGCGCGCGCCGTCAGCAGCACCGCGTGGATGGTGCCCGAGGTGTTGCCGAGGTGAAGCGCAAAATCATCCTGCCCGGCGTCGTCGTAATGTTTCACCTGGTCGAGGTAGGCGGAAAGGTACGTGCGGGCTAGGGAGCGCACTGATTCCTCAGGGAGTGCCTTCTGCCAGCACATCAGCGCCAGGGACGTAGTAAACCGGCGCAGATCCCAGGAGAAGTGCCCGAGATAGGCCTCGTCGAAGTCGTTGATGTCGAACGTGAGCTCGCCCGTGCTGCTCATGTACGTGCCGAAGTTTTCGGCGTGAAGGTCCCCGTGAATCCATACTCGGCTGGTGTTGTCATCAGCCCACTGGTCCGTCATCTCGCGCATGTCCGCGTAGAAGAGGCAGGCGCTGCCCCGGTAGAACGCGAAGGGGTCTGCCGCCATCTTGCGGAACTTGGTGCGGAAGCCATGCGGGTCCGCTTCCATCAGGGGTTTGAACGCCTCGACCAGGGTGTCGGCGATGAGCGATTCGCGTTCGCTGTTTTCTACCATTTCGACAGTCTAGGGGTGCGCCCTGACAGCGGGGCAAGGCGTAAGCTCGAACCATGATCACCACGGCGAGCCTTGACGCGCGCCCCCGGGTACTGCCTGTCGTCGCCGGAGCGCTGGTATCCGCATCCGGTTTCCTCATCTTCGCGCTCGAGCAGAGGATTCCCGGCTACCTGGTCCTTGCCGCAGCGCTGACAACCGCCTACTTCAGCGGCAAAGCACAGCATGGCAAAAGCCTTTTCCGGGATCTGCTGCTGCTGGCCATCGGCCTCGTCATCATCAGCGCCGTCCCCATCACTACGGACATCAGCTTCAGCCACATGACCGTCATGGGTACCGCAATGATCCTGGCCGTCGCGGTGCCCTACCTCCTGTCCCGCTTCGTGTTCAAAGACCACGCCATCCGCTTTCCGGTCCTCACCGGCGAGAAATGGAACCGGACGGAACGCTGGTACCTGCTCGCCGTCGTCGTCATCGGGTATGTGCTTCTGCCGGTCTACATGATCCCAACCGGTGTCTACGAGAACTGGCCTGCGGCCTCGGATCCCGGAACAATAGCGCGGCTATTCCTGGGGACCAACGTCCTGGGGATCTGGGATGAGCTGTTCTTCATCTGCACAGCGTTTACGCTGCTGCGCCGTCATCTTCCGGACTGGCAGGCCAATCTCCTGCAGGCGGTCCTGTTCACCTCGTTCCTCTGGGAGCTGGGCTTTCACGCCTGGGGTCCGTTCCTCATCTTTCCGTTCGCCCTCATTCAGGCGTGGATCTTCTCCAAGACGAAGTCGCTGAGCTACATCGTGAGCGTGCACCTGCTGTTCGATTTCGTGCTCTTCCTCGTGCTGCTGCACGCGCACAACCGCGAGTGGTTCGCGATCTTCCTCTACTAGCCGCCGTCAGGTGGACCGGTCCTCAACAGGCTCGTCCGGTCCTCAACAGGTTGGAGCGGGATTGGACTGACCCCCGGGGACATCTGAGACGGTAGGGGAATGGATTTTCTTGAGGTGCTCACCCCGTTTCTGGCCGTGGCGGGCGCGGTACTTGCCGCCGTCGTACTGGGTTGGATCCTGCGCCGGGTGGCAGCACGCGCCCTCCGGAAAGTGCCGCAGATTCAGGAGGTCACCCGGAAATCGCGTGCTCCCCTGCAGGCCGTACTCGCGGTTTTCGGCGTCCGCATAGCCCTCGGCGCCACTGCCCGGGACACCGTCTGGTATCCGCCCGTGGACTACACGCTGGTGCTGGCTCTCATCGTGTCCCTCGCGTGGCTGTTGGTCACGGTGCTCTCGATCGTTGAGACGGTGGTGTTGCGACACTACGAGAACTCAAGCCGCGATAATCGGCGTGCCCGGCGGCTCAAGACGCAGATCATGCTCGCCCGGCGGGTTGCGGTTGCCGTCATCATCACCCTTACGCTCGCCACGGTGCTCCTGACGATCGACGAAGTCCGCGCGCTCGGAGCCGGAATTCTGGCCTCCGCCGGTCTCATTTCGATCGTTGCGGGCCTCGCCGTCCAGAGCTCCCTGAGTAACGTCTTCGCCGGAGTGCAATTGGCCTTCACCGATGCGATCCGAGTGGAGGATGTTGTTCTCGTTGAAGGCGAGATGGGAACGATTGAGGAGATCACCATGACCTACGTGGTGGTTCAGTCCTGGGATGAACGCCGCCTCATCCTTCCCTCCACCTACTTCACCTCCACACCCTTCGAGAACTGGACGCGCCGGCGCTCCGAGCTGCTGGGAACCGTTGAGCTTGATCTCGACTGGCGCGTGCCGATCGAGAAGATGCGCGTCCGGTTGCGCGAGATCCTCGACGCCTCCGACCTGTGGGACAACCGCACCGGTACGCTGCAGATCACCAAGGCCACCGACGGCATGGTCCGCGCCCGGATCCTGGTCAGCGCGGCAGACAGCGGAGCTCTATGGGACCTGCAGTGCCTGGTCCGCGAGCAGATGGTCGGCTTCATCCAGAGCCGGTTCCCCGACGCGCTGCCGCGCCAGCGCTGGGAGGCGGTGTCGCCGTCGTCATCGGCTGCGCCAACCAGCAACCGCGCAACCAACGACGACGCCGGCACGCACCCCAGCGACGGCCGCCTCTTCACCGGCTCCCCGGAGGCAGAGAAGAGACGAGCGGACTTCAGCGGACCGGGCGAGGATGTGCTCGACGAGCGGGAGGCACGCACGGGCTCCTGACGCATCCGTGTGAGGTGGGATACATTTGCCTCCGGAGCAGCTGAGCGCGGGAGGGGTTGAACGGAGTGGAGTCTGGCCGCCGTTTCACCCTTGCCCTCGAGAACGGCTGTGTCCGCGTGGAGTGGAACGAGGGCATCACGGTCACCGAGCAGGATGCACTGGATCTGGTTCAGCGGCTGGAGGAAGTGAACCCGGAGCGCTGCGATCCGATGCTCGCAATCCTGAACTCAATGGTTTCGGTGGAGGCCGCCGGGCAGACCGTCTTTGCTGAGCACCTGAACGTGGCCGCGCTGGCACTGGTTGGACCAACAGCGGTAGACCGGCTGATTGCCGCGTTCTTCGACGGCGTTCACCGTCCGCGGTACCCCACGCGTTATTTCTCTGACCCGGAAGCCGCGCTTGACTGGCTGCTGACACCGGGACACTACACATCTGAAATGTAAATGCTGGGGGACAGTGAATGCTGGGGGACAACCGAATCATGGCACCGATTTCCGACGACAATCTGCGCGACGGCGGCCTGCGCTTCGAGCTGACGGACGAGGGCGCGTTCCTTCGGCTGTGCTGGAACCCCGGAATAGTCATGGAACTGCGGGACGTGCAGGCGAGCGTGATGGCCGTGGAGGCAGTCTCGCCCTCCTGCAGACGTCCGCTGCTTGTACACATTGACCTCGTCGACGGGATAAGCGCGCCGGCCCGGAACCTCCTGCTGGAGGAAACATGCTCCAGCCGCACGGCAGTCCTCGGAACGGATGAGGTGGCGCGTGTGATGACCGCTTTCAACTATCGCGCTGCGACGCCCAGCCAGTACTTCACCGACGAGGCGGAGGCAATCGAGTGGCTGACCTCCGGGCGTGAGGGCAGCTTCGAGGCCGGGGGAGAGTGAGTCCCGTCAGCCGCCGGGACGCAGGCTGGGGGAGCCGTGCACTCCCACGCCACCTGCCAGACCGTCAATCACCTCGCGCATCGCAGCCACCGAGGACCGCGTGGGCTCCCAACCAAGCAGCGTGCGTGCGCGGTCGGTGTTCATGACCGGCGCCTGTGACGCCATGTCGATCCACCCTGGATCCGTCGCCTGAAGGTGAAGCGCCCAGGACGCCGCCACCACCGCGCGCAGCACGGGAACCGGCAGATCGAACACACGCTTGGCGCCGAGCAGTCCGCCCAGCAGACGCGGCGTCAGGATGGGATCCGCCGCAATGTTGAAGGGCCCCGAAGCCCGCTGGTCAACAATCCGCCAGTAGGCATCGGCCATATCCGCCGCGTGCACCGCCTGGAACACAAGCTCCGAGGGAATCGGCAGCACCGGCAGGCTCAGCTTGTTGAGTATGGCTTTCGGGATGAGCGGCCCCAGGAAGTACCGCCCGATTTCCTCGCCGGCGTCGGCCTGGAAGATGAGGCCGGGACGGACCCTCGCCACAGGAATCTCGGGGAAGTCCCGTTCAAAGGCGTCCAGCAGGGCCTCCTGCTCGGCCTTGTGCCGGCTGTAGTGGGACGTTGCGATACCGCCGGTGGGCCAGTCCTCCGTCACCACCTGGTCCTTGCGCGCAGGGCTGTACGCCCCCACCGAGGATGCGCAGACGAAGTGCCGTACGCCGGCGTCCGCGGCTGCATGCAGCGCGTTCTCCGTGCCGGTCACATTGGTGCGGTGCATTGCCTCCTCATCCCGGTTGGGCTGGATGGCCCAGGCAAGATGTACGACGGCGTCAGTCCCCTTCAGCGCGTCGGTAAGCTTTGCGCGCCCGGCGTCAGTGCCGACGTCGGCCGTGTGCCACTCGACGCCGCCGTAGGGCGCATGGTCCTGCGAAGGCTTCCTCCGGGAGATGCCAACCAGCTCAATGTCCGGGTTTTCCAGCCGGGCCTGCTGAAGGCGGCGGAGGAGCGCCGTCCCTACGTTGCCGGTTGCCCCGATAACAGCGATGCGCATATGGAACCCTTCAATCGATGTGCGGCCTGAAACCCACACTAAAGGGTCGACCACTTATTGCAATAGTAAGTATCCTTATGGTTCGGTTGGTGTAGGCAATTCTGAACCGGAGGTAGAAACGTGACCACTAAAGATCCCGCGAAAGCGGATTCGGCGGAGGAAGCCACGCAAGCCAAGGCAGCCTCGAGCCCCCACCCTGATGATTCGCGAAAACCGGACGCACCGACTGACCTTGCCAAGCCGGCCTGGGGTTACGTTTTCAAACGGACCGTCAGCGAGTTCGGCAAGGACCAGTGCACGGACCTAGCCGCTGCACTGACGTATTACGCAGTCCTGGCGATCTTCCCGGCATTGCTGGCGCTGGTTTCCATTCTTGGGTTCTTCGGACAGGCCGGCACCACCACGGACACCGTGCTCAACATTCTCGGGAACGTCTCGTCGCAGGCCGAAACCACGCTTGAACCCGTCATTACGCAGTTGGCCTCGTCGGAGACCGCGGGCCTGACGTTCGTCATCGGCCTTCTTGGCGCCCTGTGGTCGGCTTCGGGATTTGTCAACGCATTCTCGCGGGCAATGAACCGGGTCTACGAGGTTGAGGAAGGGCGCCCGTTCTGGAAGCTGCGTCCGGTCATGCTGCTGATCACCGTCGTCGTACTGCTCCTGGTGGTCCTGATGGCGCTGCTGCTGATCCTCTCCGGGCCGGTGGCCGAAGCAATCGGCGGCGCAATCGGTCTCGGCTCAACAGCCCTGACTATCTGGAACATTGCCAAGTGGCCGGTCATGGTGTTTTTCGCAGTGCTGATGATCGCGGTGCTGTACTACGCGACGCCAAACTTGCAGCAGCCCAAATTCAAATGGGTGAGTATTGGGTCACTCATCGCGCTTCTGGTGCTTGCCCTCACAACGTTCGGATTCTCCTTCTACGTGTCCAGATTCGGCAGCTACCAGGAGACTTACGGCGCCATTGCCGGCGTCATCATCTTCCTGCTGTGGCTGTGGCTCGCGAACCTCTCACTGCTCTTCGGAGCGGAGTTCGATGCCGAGCTGGAACGCGGCCGCGAACTGCAGGCGGGAATTGAGGCGGAAGAGACAGTGCAACTTCCTCCGCGGGACACCAAGGCCGCGGAGAAGAAGCGCGACAAGCAGATCGAACTGGTAGACAAGGGACGCGAACTGCGCCAGAAGTACGGACGCGATCGTGATGCCCGGACAAGGAGTAAGTCATGACCCATATTGCAGACATGATCATCGCCCACCCGCACCCCTCCGGGCATCTGGAGGCCGGAGACCTCGCAATCGCCATTGAGGCATGCCTGGACTGTGTGGCATCCTGCGGCAGCTGTGCAGACGCGTGTCTCGGCGAGGAGGGTATTGCTGACCTTCGGCACTGCATCCGAACGGACCAGGATTGCGCTGACATCTGCCTGGCCACTGCCCGGATGCTCCAGCGCCAGGGTGGCCACCATCCCGCCGTGCTGGCGCCGCTGCTCGAGGCGTGCCTGCAGGCCTGCCGGAACTGCGCCGAGGAATGCGAGCGGCACGCCTCCATGCACGATCACTGCAAGATCTGCGCGGAGGCTTGCCGCCGCTGCGAAGCTGCCTGCTCGACACTGCTCGAGAAACTGCGCTCCAGCGGCGAATCCAGCCACTAGGGTGGCACCATGAGCGAATCCGAACACAGCACGAAGGGCGCGTACGTGGACTCCGGCAAGGAATTCAAGCGGGATACGGCCTACATCGAAACGCGGATCACACGGGACGGTGCCGACGGTTTTGCGGTGGAACCAGGCCGTTACCGGCTCATCGCCGCCCGCGCCTGCCCCTGGGCCAACCGGGCAATCATCGTGCGCCGGCTCCTCGGGCTCGAGGAAGCTATCTCGCTTGGAACGCCCGGGCCTACGCATGACAAACGCTCCTGGACGTTCGATCTTGATCCGGACGGCAAGGATCCGGTGCTCGGGATCGAGCGGCTCCAGGAGGCGTACTTCAAACGGGACCCGGATTACCCGCGCGGCATTACCGTGCCCGCGATTGTCGATGTCCCTACCGGCGCCGTGGTCACCAATAACTTCCCGCAGATCACCCTGGACTTCTCTACTGAGTGGAAGGAATACCACCGCGAGGGAGCTCCGGAGCTCTACCCGGAGGAGCTGCGTGAAGAGATCGACACCGTCAACAAGCGGGTGTTCACCGAGGTCAACAACGGCGTGTACCGGTGCGGTTTCGCCGGCTCGCAGGAGGCGTATAACGATGCCTATGACCGTCTCTTCGCGGCGCTGGACTGGCTTGAGGAGCGTCTGACCAACCAGCGCTACCTCGTCGGCGATTCAATCACCGAAGCCGATGTGCGGCTCTTCACCACCCTGGTGCGCTTCGACCCGGTCTATCACGGGCACTTCAAGTGCAACCGGAACAAACTGACCGAGATGTCCGCATTGTGGGGATACGCGCGGGACCTCTTCCAGACGCCGGGCTTCGGAGACACCATCGACTTCGAGCAGATCAAGAAGCACTATTACATCGTGCATGAGGACATCAATCCCACGCAGATCGTGCCGAAGGGTCCCTCCCTGGAGAACTGGCACAGCGAGCACCAGCGCGAACGCCTGGGCGGCAGCCCGTTCGGGCGCGGAACCGCGCCGACCGCCGCCCCCTGACAGGAAATTTTGTGCAGCTCCGGTGGGTGCGGCAGGGGCCGGACCCACCGGAGCTGCACAAAATTTCCGGGTGGTGGATCCAGAAATAGGGAACATAACCGTTTCCTAATCCAGCCATGCATAGGCTAGCCTTACTTAAGTCAGTCCCGGTGATAAGCCGGCGAATTAAGGTGTTGGCTTAGGAGGCATGCATGGCACTCGATGCGCCTGCCTCCCCGACCGTCCTCAGCCCGCAACGCACATCGAAGCGGCCATCAGCACGGGGCCCGAAGCTCATCCTCGCCATCCTGGCCCTCGGAATTGCCAGTGCTGCGTCCCTGGCAATCGGTGCCCGGCCAATCAGCATGGACACGCTGGTTCAGGCCCTCACTGCCTTCGACCCTGCCAACGGAGATCACGCCGTGGTGTTCTCCCGCATCCCGCGGACCATCGTGGGCCTGCTCGCCGGCGCCGCGCTCGGGCTGGCCGGTGCAGCGATGCAGGGCGTCGCCCGCAACCCCCTCGCCGATCCCGGCATCCTCGGCGTCAACTCCGGGGCTGCGCTCGCCGTGGTGATCGGCATCTTCGTCTTCGGCGTCACCAACTTCACCGGCTACATCTGGTTCGCCTTCCTCGGCGCCGCAGTTGCCGCGGTCCTGGTCTACGCGATCGCGAGCCTGGGACGCGACGGCGCCACTCCAGTGAAACTGGCCCTCGCCGGGGCAGCGCTCTCAGCAGGCATGGTGTCGCTGCTCAATGCGGTGCTGGTCTCCAGCCAGCAGACTTTCGATACGTTCCGGTTCTGGCAGGTGGGTTCCGTTGCCGGGCGCGGCTGGGACGTCATCGTTCCGGTGCTGCCGTTTCTCGCGTTTGGATTCGTGCTCACCCTGCTCACCGGCAAGGTTCTGAACAGCCTGTCCCTTGGCGATGACATTGCCCGCGGCCTCGGCCAGAACGTCGCCCTCGCCCGCGCGCTCACGGCGCTTGGCGTCGTCGTACTCTGTGGAGCCGCTACGGCGGCTGCCGGCCCGATCGGCTTCATCGGGCTGGTCATCCCGCACGTGGTGCGCTCCTTCACGGGTCCTGACTACCGGTGGATCCTGCCCTTCTCGATGGTGCTCGCGCCGGTCCTGCTGCTGTGCGCTGACATCCTTGGCCGCGTCATCCTTCCGCCGGGCGAGGTGCAGGTCGGCATCCTCACGGCCGTCATCGGCGCGCCGGTGTTTATCTGGCTGGTACGACGGCGGAAGATGGCCGAGCTATGAGCCTCGCCATCCGTCCCACGCCCGCCGCTGAGCGCACGGAGAACGAGGCTTCAGTTCGCCGGAAACGCCGCGACCTGCGCACCCAGCGGGTGATGAAAATGGGTGCCCTGGCATTCCTCGTCATCGCGCTCAGCGCCGTTACGCTCCTGCTGGGCCGTTACACCGTGACCATCCCCGACTTCTTCCGCATCGTGGCAGGTGCCGATATTCCGGGGGCCAGCTTCATCGTGATGGAGAACAGGATTCCGCGCGTGTTGATCGGCATCATGATCGGCGGAGCCTTCGGGGTAGCCGGTGCGGTGTTCCAGACGATGCTGCGCAACCCGCTGGCCAGCCCGGACATCATCGGGATCAGTTATGGCGCCAGTGCATCCGCCGTCTTTGCAATCGCTTTCCTCGGTGCTTCCGGCCTGGTACTGTCCGGTTTCGCGATGGCCGGAGCACTCGCTGTTGCCCTGGCCATCTACTTCCTGTCCCGGCGCGGCGCGGTGGCCGGCTACCGGCTCATTCTGGTGGGTATCGGGTTCTCCGCGGTCCTGCAGTCAGTGGTCAGCTTCCTGCTGACGCGCACCGACATCAGGGTTGCATCAGATGCACTCACGTGGCTCAATGGCTCGCTCAACTCGAGCAACTGGGACCGGGTGACCATCCTGTTCGTTGCTCTAACGGTCCTGACGCCCGCCGTCGTCGTACTGTCCCGTTCGCTGCGCGGGCTGGAACTGGGGGATGACACCGCAGCCGGCCTGGGCGTGAACGTGGAGCGCTCGCGGCTGGCCCTCATTGTCACCGGAGTACTTCTGGCGGCGGTTGCGACGGCGGCAGCCGGACCGGTTGCCTTCATCGCGTTCCTCTCCGGGCCGATCGCGCGGCGTTTCCTGGGCGGCTACCGTCCGCTGGTGACGGCCGCCCTGGTCGGGGCCGTGCTTGTCCTCGCGGGAGATTTCCTGGGTGCCAACCTGATTCCAGGTGTCTCCCTGCCGGTGGGAGTAATTACGGGCGTCCTCGGCGCCCCGTTCCTCCTCTGGCTGCTCGCTACATCCAACCGCTCAGGCCGGGGAGGCTGACATGAGGCTGAACGCTGAAAACCTGACGCTTGCGTATGACAACCGCCGGGTGGTGGAAGACCTGACGGTAGAACTGCCGGCTGGAAAAGTCACCGTCATCGTCGGGGCGAACGCATGCGGCAAGTCCACGCTCCTGCGCGGTCTGGCCAGGCTGCTCAAGCCGGCGGCCGGTACGGTGCTGCTGGACGGCAAGGACATCCATTCGCTCTCCACCCGTTCGGTGGCGAAGACCCTTGGCCTGCTTCCACAGACGCCGGTCGCGCCGGACGGCATCGCGGTAGTGGATCTGGTGGGCCGCGGCCGCTACCCGCACCAGGGCTGGTTCCGCCAATGGAACGCGGACGACGACGCCGCGGTCGCCTCCGCGCTGCGCGTCACCGACACGATTGAACTGGCTGACCGCAACGTCGACGAGCTGTCCGGCGGTCAACGCCAGCGTGTCTGGATTGCGTTGGCGCTGGCGCAGCAGACGGACATCCTGCTGCTTGACGAGCCCACCACCTTCCTCGACGTGGCGCATCAGGTGGAAGTCCTCGACCTCATCACTGACCTGAACCGCAGTGCCGGCACAACGGTCGCCATTGTGCTGCATGACCTCAACCTCGCTGCACGGTACGCGGATCACCTCATCGCAATGAAGGACGGCAGGATTGTTGCCGAGGGACCGCCGTCAGAGGTTGTTACGGAGGCGACCGTGGCGGACGTCTTCGGTCTGGAATCCCGCGTCATTCCGGATCCCGTCTCGGGTACTCCCATGGTGGTGCCCCTGGGGCGGCACCACTCAGCACCGAAAAACGTAACCACAGAAACCACCCGGGATGGCATCGCGGGTTTTTTAGCGAACCCGCAGGACGGGCTACCCGCACTGACAATGGAGGCAGCATCGTGACAGAAGTCAGTACCCGCCGTAACCGCAGCGCGGCGGCACCGTCAAAGACTTCCGCCGGGAATCAGGAGGTCATCCCGGCTGTCCGCGCCTTCAACGTGGTGGTGAACCGCGTGGAGCGCATCAGTTCGAACTTCCGGCGCATCACCTTCGGCGGGGCTTGCCTGTCGGATTTCGGTGTGCAGGGTTCTACCCTGGACCTGCGCATCAAGGTAATGATTCCGCCGGCCAACGGCGAGTGTGCCGATCTGGGGGCCCTGATGGACGGCGAGGGCAGCGGCTGGTACCAGCAGTGGCTGTCCCTTGAGCCGTCAGAACGCGGTGACATGCGCACCTATACGGTCCGTGATTCCCGCTGTGATCAGGAGACTCCCGAGCTGGACGTCGACTTCGTGATGCACTTCGATGCAGCGGGCAACGGCGGACCGGCTTCCCAGTGGGCCGCTGCGGCTGAACCGGGGGACCGGGTGTGGCTGATCGGGCCGAACATCCATGCCGCAAGCTGCTCTACTGCCGGCGCCTACGGAGGTATCGAGTGGCGTCCGGGGCTGGCCCAGAATGTTTTGCTTGCAGGTGATGAGACCGCTGTTCCGGCGATCAGCGCGATCCTCGAGTCGCTGCCGAAGGACATCAAGGGTCACGCTTTCCTGGAGGTTCCGCATGGCTCGGACTGCCAGGACATCCAGACCAGGTCCGGGGTAGGCATCAGCTGGCTGGTGCGTGGCGGCCGGCCGCACGGTGAACTGCTCGACGCCGCCGTCCGGCAGGCCGTCAGGGTTCCGGGCTGGGTATCCCTGGCTGCGCCGTTCCGCGTCAGCCTCGGAAGTGACACCCCGTCCGGCCAGGCGCTCGCTGCAGCAGCCGGCAGGGCGGGCGGACCGGAGCGTGCAGCCGGGCCGGAACCGGAGGACATCGACGTCGACAAGACCATCCTGTGGGAGACCCCGCAACTCCTGGACGCAGCTGCCCTTGACGGCTCCCTCAACCCGGACAAGCCCTCTGGCGCATTGCCCTTTTACGCGTGGATCGCGGGCGAAGCAGCGGTGGTGCGCGGCCTGCGCCGTTACCTGGTGCGCGACGTCGGCATCGACCGCAAGCAGGTCGCGTTCATGGGCTACTGGCGCCAGGGCAAAGCCGAGGGGTAGTACACACGGGCGCTACCCAAGCCGAGGGCTAAAGCGCCCTACGGCGTCGGGTCGGCGAGGATCGCCGGGTCCTTCTTCCCGTAGGGCATCCGCAGCCTCAGGGAATCGGGCTCCACCCGGAAAGCCATGTGTGTGCCCTTGCCCAGGGAGTCTCCGTCCAGCTCGATTTCCAGCGGGGTCTCAGACTCCACCTCGGCAGTTTTGCACTGGAAGTACTCGAGTGAGGGGTCCTTGCCCTTCCCACGCGCAAGGAGCTTGCCGAGTACAGCAAACCAGCCTAACTTTCCGCTCGGCGCAATGGTCATGATGTCCAGCAGTCCGTCATTGAGTTTCGCGCCCGGGAAGATTTCCAGCCCGCCCATGATCTTGCCGCAGTTTCCGCCCATGACACTGCGCAGGCGGCGGGTTGTGCGCTTGCCTCCGTCAATTGAGATGGAAACCTTGGACGGCTTTCCGGGAAGGTTCCGGATGCCGGCGTCGACGTAGGCCAGCCAGCCCACCTTGTCCTTCAGGTCATCCCGGGTATCCGCCATCACCGCCGCGTCAAAGCCCAGCCCCGCCATGACCAGAAACACGTGCGCGTCCTGAGCCCTGTCGACGTTCACATGCACCACGTCGATCATCCGCTCCGTACCTCCGAGCGCAGCTTCGACGGCTCCACGGGGATCATCGACGTCGATATCGAGGTTGCGCGCGAGGAGGTTGCCGGTGCCCAGCGGCAGCAGGCCAAGTGCCGTCGCGGTGCCTGCCAGTTCTTCCGCCACGCACCGGACGGTGCCATCGCCGCCGGCCGCAATAACGACGTCGACTCCTGCCTTCAGCGCTTCCTGCGCCTGGCCGTGGCCCGGGTCATCCTCGGTGGTCTCCAGGAACAGGGGTTCCGCCCAGCCCTGTTCGAGGCTCAGCTCGGTGACAATCGCCCGGATATCCTCGTCGGTGGGCTTCACCGGATTGAGAATCAGGGCTGCGCGCCTGGTCCGGGATTTCGGCTGGCCTTCGGCTTCAGGAGTGCGCTGCTGTTCAGACTCGGTATCCGGCAAGGAAGTCATAGGTTTTCTCCTGACGAGGGGTTTGTTCCCGAGCTTAGCGTCTGCGCCTGTCACGTGTACGCGCGGCCGCGCGGGACTATGCTGGGTGGGCAAAATAGAAGGAGGAGCCATGACTCAGGACCAGTCCAGCGCAGGCGAAGCCAGGGAACAGGAGAACGGCGGGCAGGAGGGCAACCCCTTCGGCGGGTCTCCCACCTTCCCTGACCCTTCGAATACACGCCCTACGGGCAGCACCACCGGCTTCAACGGCGCCTATGGGGAGACCGAGCACCACACCCAGAACGAGTACGACGCTGAGCATCAGCAGAAGAACCCAGAAGCTGATCCCGGAAACGATTCGGGGACAAGCGATTCCAGGAACAGTGACTTCAGGAAAGAGGACTAAGAGAATTGGGCGAAGAAACCACCCCTTTTACCCACCGCTATGTCGCACTCGGGGATTCCTTCACCGAAGGCGTGGGGGACTGGGACCCACGCAGTCCTAATGGCGTGCGGGGATGGGCTGACCGTGTCGCCGAGCAACTGATTCTCGCTGACCCGTCCTGGGGGTACGCCAATCTCGCCATCCGCGGCCGCAAAATGCGGCAGATCCTCGCCGAGCAGGTGGATGCAGCGATTGCACTCAAGCCAACACTCGTGACCATCTACGCCGGCGCCAATGACATCCTGCGGCCCTCCATTGATCTCGACGCGCTGTTGGCAGAGTACGACGCCGGAATCGCCCGCCTGCGCGCCAGCGGTGCCGCGGTGGTGCTGTTCACCGGGTTTGACTCATCAAAGTCAGCAGTCTTCGCCAAGACCCGGGGCCGGACGGCGATCTACAACGAACTCGTCCGCGAGATCGCTGATCGGCATGATGCCGAGATCGCGGACTACTGGCGGATGCGCGAGTTCCAGAACTGGGGGTACTGGGACGTGGACCGCATGCACATGGCCGCAGCCGGCCACACGCTGATGGCAGCCCGGGTCCTGGAAGTCCTGAAAGCCGCGCACAGCATCGAGGTTCCCGAGCTCGAGGCGCGGCCTGCGACAACACGCCTCGCCCAGCTCCGGACGGACGCGCTCTGGGCCCGCGATTACCTCGGGCCGTGGGTGGGCAGGCGGCTGCGCGGCCAGTCCTCCGGAGACACGGTCGCCGTGAAATATCCCGAATTGACCCATCCGGTGTGGACGCAGGAAACTACGTCCCCGTGACGGCGGCGCTTCTGAAAGAATGGGGACCATGACAGGCGCGCGCTGGTTGAATCCCGCGGAAAGACAGGCATGGCTTGCCCTCTACGGGGTGGCTACGCTGTTGCCGGGCACGCTGGACGCAGACCTCAACCGCCGTGCCCGGGTGACTCTGTTCGACTATCACGTCCTTGCCATGCTGTCCGAGGCCGAAGAACGCACACTCCCCATGAGTGAGCTCGCGGGACGTTCCAATGCCTCGCTGTCACGGTTGAGTCATGTGGTCACCAAACTGGAGAACCGCGGCTGGGTGCAGCGGAGTCAGAGCACCCGTGACCTCCGGGTCACCACAGCCACCATCACGGCCGAGGGGCTCACCAACCTGCAGGAACTGGCGCTCGAGCACGTCGAGCACGTCCGCCGGCTGGTCTTCGACGGGCTGGATGAGCGGGATATCGCGGATCTCGAGCGGGTGGGCAAGAAGATCCTCGCGCGGCTCGATGAGACGCATTGGATCCTCAAGCAGTCGCAGCCCGTGGGATCGGCATGACGGAGCCGTCCGTCCTGGCCATCATCCTCGCCGGCGGTACCGGCGGAAGGTTGGGTGCGCTGACGGACGGTAAGGCCAAGCCCGTGGTTCCGGTGGGCGGAACCTATCGGCTGATCGACATCCCGCTGTCCAACCTCCACCACAGCCACATCTCGGATGTCTGGGTTGTGGAGCAATACCAGCCGAAGTCCATCAATGACCACCTCGCGAACGGCCGCCCCTGGGACCTCGACCGCACCAACGGCGGTCTGCGGGTATTGCCGCCCTTTCAAGGGGATCACGGCGAGGGCTTCGCGGCGGGCAACGCGGACGGCCTCTACCGGCAGGCCGAATTCATCCGCGAGTTCAATCCGGATCTGGTGCTTGTACTCAGTGCAGACCACCTCTACCAGCTCGACTACCGCGACGTGGTGAAAACCCATCAGGAGACCGGTGCTGTCCTCACCATGGTCACCACGCAGTTCGACGGCGATGCCTCCCAACATGGTGTAGCGGAGGTGGAGAACGGCAGGGTCACAGGATTCCAGTACAAGCCCGAGGAACCCCGCACCGATGTGGTGGCGGCGGAGATCTTCCTCTATTCCACGGACGTGCTGCTGGACACGCTGGTCGAACTGCACAAGCGCGACGGCGAGCTGAAGGACTACGGTGACCAGCTCATCCCGCATCTGGTGGAACACTTCACCGTCGCCGAGCATCGCCTCGAGTCCTATTGGCTGGACCTCGGCACACCGAAAAACTATCACCGTGCACACATGGACCTGCTCGCTGGGGACGGTCTGGCATTCGATGATCCCGCGTGGCCGATCCTGAGCGCCAGCCCGCGCCGCCTGCCTGCTTTCATCACTGATACCGCGCAGGTGGGATCAAGCCTCATCTCCCCGGGTGCCACTGTCTCCGGAACCGTCCGGCACAGCGTGATCGGGCCGGACGCAGTGGTGGAGGAGGGCGCCGTCGTCGAGCATTCGGTGGTGCTGAATGGTGCCCACATTGCCGCCGGTGCGGTGCTGCGCTGGACCATTGTCGATGCCAACGCCCAGCTGGCTCCCGGTCAGGAGCTCGGGAAAGCGGACGCAATCACCGTCGTTGACGTCGATGGAAACGCGACGCGCCCGGATGAGTCGGACGGCAGCTGAGGCTCCCGCGATTGGTCTTATTGCCTGCTCCCTCCTAGAATGGAAGGGCATCAGGTGGCGGAGCGTGCGCAATTGCTCCGGCTGGCGGGAGATTTATTCTCCCGAAGGCCGGTAGTTAGGGGCTCAGGTTGCGCTCTTATCGCGAACACCCGGCGGTCTTTCGACCGTCATGACGGTGACGTCCCTGAACGCATTCCATGGCAGGTAGCACTGTCCGCTACTTGTTCTATTCAATCTTTGGAGGATCGTCATGGCAGCTCACTGCCAAGTGACTGGGGCCGAGCCGGGCTTCGGGCACAGCATCTCGCACTCGCACCGGCGCACCAAGCGCAGGTTCGACCCGAACATTCAGAAGAAGCGCTACTGGGTTCCGTCCCTGCGCCGCAACGTAACGCTGCAGGTTTCAGCCCGTGGCATCAAGACCATCGACGTGCGCGGTATTGACGCCGTCGTCGCCGAGATCCAGGCGCGGGGAGTGAAGCTCTAATGGCAAAGGACAAAGACGTACGTCCGATCATCAAGCTGAAGTCCACGGCCGGCACCGGGTACACCTATGTGACCCGCAAGAACCGCCGTAATGACCCGGACCGCATGGTTCTGATGAAGTATGACCCCAAGATCCGCAAGCACGTTGAATTCCGAGAGGAGCGCTAAACATGGCTAAGAAGTCAAAGATTGCTCGTAACGAGCAGCGCAAGGTCATTGTTGAGCGCTACGCTGCCAAGCGCCTCGAGCTCAAGAAGACGCTTGTCGATGAAAACGCAACGGACGAGGCACGTGAGGCTGCACGCCTCGGCCTGCAGAAGCTGCCCCGCAACGCTTCGCCGGTTCGCCTGCGTAACCGCGACCAGATCGACGGACGCCCCCGCGGCA
This sequence comes from Arthrobacter sp. Soil782, assembly GCF_001428435.1. GTDB lineage: Bacteria > Actinomycetota > Actinomycetes > Actinomycetales > Micrococcaceae > Arthrobacter_D > Arthrobacter_D parietis. The sequence continues at coordinate 486,745 of NZ_LMSO01000001.1, read as the reverse complement.
CGCTCCAGAAGTTTGGTATCTCGCGTGTTCGCTTCCGCGACATGGCTCACCGCGGCGAACTGCCCGGTGTAACCAAGTCCAGCTGGTAAGCAGCCACGGGCTGAGACTGCCCCGTTGAAGTACAACTCAGGACGGCGACTCCGGTCGCTGTCCTGAGTGCTTTAAGCAGACCGATAAATCTTCCGAGGCCGTCTCGGTGCGTGGAATTGGCCTGAATAAGGCCAAAAACCGGGCAAAAGTCCCCCAATCTGCGGGACTTTGCGATTGAAGCTGGTAGGTTTTCCTCCAGAAGCTTCGCCAGAACGGTGAGGTTCTGAATAATCCGTACGAGGTCCAGGAGGACATACATTGGCTAAGAAAGAGACCAAGAACCGCAGCGAACTGGTGGCCGAGGTAGCAGCGAAGGCTGACACCAGCCAGACTGCCGTGAACAGCGTGCTGGATGCCCTGTTCGACGTTCTCGCTTCCTCCGCCAAGAACGACGTCAAGGTCACCATCCCGGGCTGGTTGGCAGTCGAGCGCACCGAGCGCGCAGCACGCACCGGCCGCAACCCCCAGACGGGTGAAACCATCGAGATTGCAGCAGGCAGCAGCGTCAAGCTCACCGCCGGCTCCAAGCTCAAGGCTGCCGTCAAGTAGTCAGCTGATTCGAGGGCTGTCACCAACCGGTGGCAGCCCTCGCTTCGTTTAACCCAGGGAACAGCCAGTTTCACCGTCCGTGCGACAAACCCCCTTAGTTGGCCGTTGTTCTACTGCGGGTAGACAATGGGAAGCGTGGCCACAACAACGAACCAGTCGAAGCACGGCAGCGCCGGTGCCACCGGTGAGCGAGGCGTCAAGCCGGGCTGGCTGATCGCCGCAGGAGTAACAGTTCTTCTCGCGGTGGTGCTTGCGCTCGCGTTCTCCGGAGCAGCAGCACCACGCCAGCTGAGCGACCCGGGCGTACTGACACGGTGGGGCCTGCCTGTCTCAAAGGCACTCCACAACGTCTCCGTCGCCGCGGTCATCGGCTCCCTTGTCTTCGCGGTGGTGATCCTGCCGCGTCACGTCCGCCGGGGCAGCGGATCCAGCCGCTCCAGCCGTGCGGATGACCCGGCCCCCGATACTGAGGAGACTCCCGCCTTCGCCAGGGTCATGGCGCTCGCGTCCTGGGCAGCTGTCGCCTGGACCCTTTCGGCGCTGGCAGTCCTGGTGCTGACCTACTCTGATGCCGCAGGGCTGCCCCTCAGCAGCGATCCCGCGTACACCCAGGGTCTGGCCTCCTACCTGACGGACTTCGACACCGGGCGGGCCTGGCTGTCCACCACCATGATCGCCGCAGTGGTTGCCACCATGACCTTCGGCGCGCGGTCAAGCCTATGGCTGGCACTCACGCTCGTGCTGTCGATCGGCGGCCTGGTTCCCATGGCCCTGATCGGCCACTCAGCGGGCGGTGATGACCACTATGCCGCGATCAACTCCATCGCGCTGCACCTCGTGGGCGTTTGCCTGTGGGTAGGCGGGATCATTGTCCTGGCTGCGATCGGCGGAAAACTTGGACCCCAGACGACGGCGGTGCTGAAGCGCTTTTCCGCGCTTGCCGGCTTCGCCTTCGCTCTGGTCTTCCTCTCGGGCGTCATCAACGCAAGCCTGCGCATCGGCAGCCTCTCCCAGCTCGGCTCCGAGTGGGGCCTGCTGGTGACCTTCAAGGCGATCGCCACCATTCTCCTCGGCGGTATCGGACTGATGCACCGGCAGTGGATCATTCCGCAGCTGGATACCAACATGTCAGCCCGCCGTGTGCTGTGGCAGCTCATCGCCGTCGAGCTTGTGATTATGGGTGCCGTTTCCGGTGTTGCCGTTGCGCTGGCGAGGACGGCGCCGCCGCGCTCCGAAGAATTGCAGCCTGACGCCACCCCTGCGCGCATCCTCACCGGCTATGAGTTGCCTCCGGAGCCGACGCCGATGCGCTGGCTCACCGAGTGGCGTCCCGACTGGCTGTGGATCGCGTTCACCGTCACTGTTGCTGTTGCCTACATTCTGGGCGTGATGAAACTGCACCGCCGCGGTGATTCCTGGCCGGTGCTCCGGATCGTTTCCTGGTTCATCGGGCTGATCGCGCTGACGTACTTCACCTCCGGAGCTCCCGCCGTGTACGGCATGGTGCTCTTCAGCGCTCACATGATCGACCACATGGCGCTCACCATGGTGGTTCCGCTGTTCCTGGTGATCGGCGCACCCGTCACGCTTGCACTGAAGGCGCTCACACCCCGCGGAGACGGCAGCAGGGGCATCCGTGAATGGATCCTCGTGATCGTCCACTCGAAGTTCTCGGCACTGATCACCCACCCGCTGTTCGCAGCGGCGAACTTCGCCGGGTCCATCGTGATCTTCTACTATTCGCCGCTGTTCGGCTTTGCCCTGCGCGAGCATGTGGGCCATGAACTCATGAACCTGCACTTCCTGCTCACCGGGTACATCTTCGTGCTGACGATGATCGGCACAGACCCGATCCCACGCCGTGCACCCTACCCGCTGCGACTGGTACTCCTTTTCGCGACCATGGCCTTCCACGCTTTCTTCGGTGTTGCGCTGACCGGCGGCACCTCGCTGCTGCAGGCGTCCTGGTTCGGAAACATGGGCAGGGAATGGGGGCCGTCGGCGCTTGCGGACCAGCAGATCGGCGGTGCAGTGACCTGGGGCATCGGTGAAATCCCGACCCTCCTCCTGGCGATCGGCGTGGCCGTGATGTGGTCCCGGAGCGATGCGAAGGAGTCGCGGCGCACGGACCGGGCCGCTGATCGGAATAACAACGCCGAGCTGTCGGCTTATAACAACATGTTCGCCTCACTGGCAGAGCGGGACCGCACCGGGTCCTCGAGAGTCAGTGGGCCACACGACCCTCCCGCAGGACAGCGCACAACCCCCACAGGAGACCTTGAATGACCGAAACCTCGCTCCGCGTCGACTACCGCGTTCGCGCTTCAGAACTCGTCGGCCGGAACTGGCTCAACACCGGGGGCAAACAGCTCAAGCTTGAGGATCTGCGCGGGAAGATTGTCCTGCTGGATTTCTGGACCTTCTGCTGCATCAACTGCCTCCATGTGCTCGATGAGCTTCGGCCGCTCGAGGAAAAGTACTCGGATGTTTTCGTCACCGTGGGCGTCCACTCGCCCAAGTTTGAGCATGAGGCGGATCCCGTTGCCCTCGCGGCGGCAGTCGAGCGCTACGAGATTCACCACCCGGTCCTCGATGACCCGGAACTGGACACCTGGCAGGCCTACACCGCCCGCGCCTGGCCTACTCTGGTGGTCATCGATCCGGAAGGTTATATCGTTGCCCACCTGTCCGGCGAGGGGCACGCGGCGGGACTGGAGTCCCTCGTTGAGGAACTGGTGGCCGAGCACGAGGCGAAGGGCACCCTGCACCGCGGCGACGGTCCGTACGTGCCCGCTGAACCGACCGCCGGCAATCTCCGCTTCCCGGGCAAGGTACTTGCACTGCCTGCTACCAACACCTTCCTGGTGGGGGACAGCGGCCACCACCGGCTGGTGGAACTTGAGGCTGATCTCGAGACCGTGCGGCGCACCATCGGCTCCGGCACGCGGGGTTTTGCCGACGGCGGTCCTGGCGATGCCCAGTTCAATGAACCGCAGGGCCTCGCCCTCCTTCCGGCACCGATCGCGCGGAAGGTGGGTTACGACGTCGTAATTGCGGACACCGTGAACCACCGGCTGCGCGCGGTGTCGCTTGAAACCGGTACGGTGACCACTATCGCGGGCAACGGTGTCCAGCGGCTGCTCGATGCCGGCAACCAGGTCAAGGCCCGCCCGGCGGAGCTGCAGGAGGTCTCCCACGATCTCGGTGGTGACGCCGCTGACATACCGGAGGACGCCACGCCGCGGCTGGAGGACGCGTTCCTCGGTACGGACGCCCTCGCAGTCTCGTTGTCTTCGCCGTGGGATGTCATCTGGTCCACCACCCTGGAGCGGGTTGTCGTGGCCATGGCGGGCACCCACCAGATTTTCACGTTCGATCCGCTCAGCCACGCTGTGGACATTCTCGCGGGCACCGGGCTTGAGGGCCTGCTCGACGGTGATTCGTCCGCTGCCTGGTTTGCCCAGTCCTCCGGGCTGGCTGAAGATGCGCACGGAAACATCTGGGTCGCTGATTCCGAAACCTCCGCACTGCGGGTCCTGAGCTTCCTGACGGTCAACGGCAGGAGCCGGACGCAGGTGCAGTCGGCCATCGGTACCGGGTTGTTCGACTTCGGGTTCCGCGACGGTGAGGCCGGGCAGGCCCGCCTCCAGCACCCGCTCGGTGTCACCGCCCTTCCGGACGGGTCGGTTGCTATTGCCGACACCTACAACGGAGCTATCCGCCGGTATGATCCGGCAACCCGTGAGGTTTCCACGCTCATGCGCGGGTTGGCCGAGCCCTCTGACGTACTTGTTGACCACGCGCCGCTGGAATCAGGCGGCGAACCGCTGCTCATTGTTGTCGAGGCGAACAAGCACCAGCTCGTGCGGCTTCCGATTCCCAGGGAGGCTCTTGCGGTGGATGAGGGTGCCTCGCAGACGCAGCGGCCAAAAACGGCCGTGGCTGCAGGGGACTTTGGCGTAACAGTCCGGTTCAGTGCGCCGAAGGGCCAGAAGCTTGACGACCGGTGGGGAGATCCGACGCAGCTCAAGATCTCCTCGTCGCCGGAGTCCCTCCTGGTCTCAGGTGCGGGGACCGGAGTGGGCCTGACACGTCGCCTGGTGCTCTCCGGTGATGTTCCCGAGGGCGTCCTGCATATCACCGCGCGTGCTGCGGCCTGCGACGGTGAGCCCGGCGGCGACATACCGGACCATGCCGCGTGCCACCTCTACCAGCAGGACTGGGGAATCCCGGTGACCTTCGATTCCAACGGCGAAACCGAACTCACGCTCGATCTGCGGGGGCTGGACTAGTACTCCACCACGGGGGTCACGGTGATGTCCTCGTCGGTAACGGCGAGGCGCGCGGTGAAGCCGAACTCCTGCGGCACGCTGACAGGTTCAATGAGGCCCGTAAAGAGGTCCTGCAGGCTCGTCTCCAGCAGGACAGTGCCGGTGAGCGGAGAGATCACCCAGTCGCCGTTGAAGGGTTCAATGCGTACTTCCGGGTATTCCGTGATGGACCAGGTGATGGGCCCGGCTACCCGGTTCCCGGTTTCGAAACCAAATGGGCAGTTGGCTGGTTGGAAGACGGTTTGCTTGGCGCACGTGTCGAGGAACGTCTTCAGCTGGGCGGTCACAGCCTCGGTCAGTGCCGGCGTTGCTGCCGTAGCGAGATTCAGGGTGACCGGCGTCTGCTGACGGCCGGTGACGGCGGCCGTCTGGGCCGGCGCAGCAAAGTGTTCGCTTGTGTAGTGGGCTTCCACTTCGGTGGGGTAGAAGGCCGCAAACCGGTTGCGTCCTTCGGGCATCAGCACCCGTGTGCCGTTGAGTGTGGCCTCGTTCTGGTTGATGACCGACACTTCCAGCGTGGGCAGAGTTGAGGGGACAAACTCCCACCGGTTGAAGAACAGCCACTCAGTGCCGGTCTTCTCAAGGAGGAACGTGGTGGTGTGCGCGGTGTCATTGATGGTGTAGGAGACGCCAATTTCAACGCGGTTTTCGCCCGCCGGTTGCGGCGTACCCACCTCGACGTTCTCTACACCCTGCGTAGCTCGCTGCAGGGCAGGCCCGTCGAGGAGTGCCGCATTTGCGTCAGGAACAGTGGCATTCAACAACCCGAGTGCCCGTTCTCCCTCGCCCTGGCGGAGCGCCTCAAGGTAGCTTTCCACCTGCTGGTGCGGGCCGAACATGTGGGTGTTGACCAGGGTCACCGTGACGATCGCCGCGGCGACCGCGAGCATGAGCCCGAGCAGCCAGGCGGCCAAGACTCGGATCAGGCGGGACGAATGCACCCTCTTACGTTACCCAATGGCGGTGCCGGACCTACCAACGACGACGGCGGCGCCTCCGTTGCGTAGCAAAAAGCCCGCGAACCAGTTCAACACCGATGGTGCCCGCAGTCTTGAGCGCGAAGTCCATCATTTCGTTCCTTTCCTGCTGCTTTTGCCCGGCGGGCGGAGCAGGAGGATGAGCCCGGCCGTTCTCTGGAGCCGGTTGTTCCCGGCGGGTGGTCGGCGGACGGCTACTGGGCCGGCCGAGGATGTCTTCCTCGATCCGGCGTGCCTCGGCATCAATCTCCGCTTGGGAGGGGCGGCCGCGAGGCGGAGTACCGACCGGAGGGGGAGCCGCCGTCGTACGCGGTTCTGCAGTTCCCGTTTCTGTTGTTCCCGGTTCTGCAGGAATGTTTGTGGACGCCGGTTCGGATGCAGAGAGCTTCTCGAAGGCGGAATGGCTGTCGATGGGTGTGCCGTAGTCCGCCAGGAGCGGCGAGGCTGTCACTATGCCCTCGACTACTCCTGCCGGGGATGGCCCCATGGTGGACTGCGGCGAGAACATCCTCGTCCAGGCCACTGGTGTGGGAGCGCCCTTCTCATTCATGACGGTGACCACAGCCTCGCCGATGCCGGCTGATGTGAGAACTTCTTCGAGGTCGTAAGGGCTGATGGGGAAGGTGGAAACCGTGGATTTGAGGGCCTTCGCGTCATCAGGTGTGAAAGCGCGAAGGGCGTGCTGCACCCGGTTGGCAAGCTGGCCCAGCACCTCCGCGGGCACATCACGCGGTGTCTGGGTGACGAAGAAGATACCGACGCCTTTGGATCGGATCAACCGGACGGTGGTCTGGATGGATTGCAGGAAAGCCTTCGAGGCGCCGTTGAAGAGAAGGTGTGCCTCGTCGAGGAAAAAGACGAGCTTCGGCTTGTCGATGTCCCCAACCTCCGGGAGGTCCGCGAAGAGATCTGCGACCAGCCACATGAGGAAGGTGGAGAACAGTTGCGGTTTCTGCTGCAGCGTGGGCAGTTCCAGGCAACTGATGATTCCGCGCCCCTCGGCATCCGAGCGGAGGAGATCGGCCGTGTCGAATTCCGGCTCACCGAAGAACCGGTCCATGCCCTGGGCTTCAAGGGTGATGAGCTCGCGCAGAATCACTCCCGCGGTCGCTTTCGAGAGACCGCCGAGGTTCTCCAGTGCGTCCTTGCCGTCGTCGGAGACGAGGAAGGAGATGACCGCGCGCAGGTCAGCGAGGTTGAACAGCTCAAGGTCTGCCTTGTCGGCGTAATGGAATACGAGCTGCAGACTGGACTCCTGCGTCTCGTTCAGGTCCAGTACCCTGGCCAGGAGCAAGGGGCCGAAGTCGGAGATTGTCGCCCGGATTGGAACACCCACGCCGTCTCCGCCGAGCGAGAAGTACTCTACCGGGAAGCTTTGGGCAGCCCAGGATTGACCAACTGACTGGGTGCGTTTGAGCAGCTTCTCGGCGCCAGTGCCGGGGGTCGAGAGCCCGGTGAGATCTCCCTTGATGTCAGCGAGGAAGACCGGAACGCCGTGGGCGCTCAGCTGTTCGGCGATGACCTGCAGTGTGATGGTCTTGCCGGTCCCGGTGGCGCCGGATACCAGCCCGTGGCGATTCATCATGGCCAACGGCAGCCGGACGGCGGCTTCCGCATGCACATCGCTGTCGACGATCGCCGCACCCAGCTGGATGGACGGTTCATCGAATGTGTACCCGGTCGTAATCTGCTCGAGGTGCTGGGCCGGGGTGTGCTTTGCCTCTTTGCTCGCCATGATGCTCAGCGTACAACCCGCCGCGGGCCAGGGAGGCCGTGCGGCGGGTTGTCTTCAGTCGGTGTCGGTGCAGGTGTCAATCGGATCCGTGCCGATGCCGGGTTGCGCGTCAGTCCCCGTATCAGCTCGCAGCCGCGTGGCTGCCGCCGCTCCTTCCGGTGACAGCGCTCTGCTCGTGCTGGGCGCTCTCGGCCTGACGGGCATTCTCGATCTCTTCGGCCCGCTCCTCACTCGCTTCCGCGGTCAGCGCTGCTCCCGCCTCGGCATCGCGGGTCAGATTCTCGCCGGTCTCAGCGTCAAACAGATGCAGCTTGCGGGTATCCAACCAGATTTCCGACTCGCGGCCGCCACGGATGCGGCTTGCGGCGTCGAGGGTGACCACAACCTGCGGCCGCAGCTCGTCGGCATCCATCTCGCGTGCGAGGTTATTCAGGAGTTCGCGTACTTCGGGGGCGGGATCGAAATTGATGTAGCCATACTGCTCATTACCGAGCCACTCCGTATGGGTGAGAGTTGCCGTGAACGTGGAACCGTGCGGCTTCTTTGCCTCATCCACGAGCTTGGCGTCCTCAAAGAACTCCGGACGGACGCCCACAAGGACCACCTTGCGGCCTTCTGCCTTCGCTGCGCGGTCCGCAGGAATATCCAACGCACCGAGCGCGGTCTGGAGTTTGCCGCCTTCGATGGTGGCCGGAAGGAAGTTCATCGATGGGGAGCCAATGAACCCTGCAACAAAGAGATTGACGGGCTGTTCGTACAGTTCCCGAGGCGAGGCGATCTGCTGGAGCTCACCCTTCTTCAGGACAGCCACGCGGTCCCCGAGGGTCATGGCTTCGGTCTGGTCATGGGTGACGTAGACCGATGTGGTTCCCAGCCGCCGCTGCATCTGCGAAATCTCGGAGCGCATCTGCCCGCGAAGCTTGGCGTCGAGGTTGGAGAGCGGCTCGTCGAACAGGAACGCATCTGCCTGCCGGACGATGGCCCTGCCCATGGCAACGCGCTGCCGCTGGCCGCCGGAGAGGTTGGCGGGCTTGCGCTGCAGATGATCGGTCAGTTCGAGGGTTTCGGCTGCCCCGGTCACCAGACGGTCCACCTCTTCCTCGCTGTGCTTGCCCTTGGCGAGGCGCAGCGGGAAAGCGATGTTCTCATACACCGTCAGGTGCGGATAGAGCGCGTAGTTCTGGAACACCATGGCCAGGTTCCGGTCACGGGGAGCCTTCGAATTGACCCGTTCGTCATTGATGTAGAGATCGCCGGACGTGATGTCCTCGAGCCCCACGATCATGCGCAGCAGGGTTGACTTGCCGCAGCCCGAAGGGCCAACGAGGATGATGAATTCGCCGTCCTCGATGTCGATACTGATGTCATTGACGGCGGGAAACCCGTCCCCATACTTCTTGACGAGGTTCTTCAGCCTTATCGAAGCCATGTTCTGGTTCCTCTTCTTTCAGTTGCTCAAGATGTGTTTGGTACTCAACCCTTGACTGCGCCCTGGGTCAGGCCTGAGACGATCTGCCGCTGGAACAGCAGGACCAGCAGCACAACCGGAATGGTCACGATGATTGCCGCCGCGGAGATCGCGCCGGTGGGGGACTCGAACTGCGAGGCCCCGGTGAAAAACGCAAGCGCCGCGGGCACGGGGCGCGCTGCTTCCGTCGAGGTCAGCGATATGCCATACACGAAGTCGTTCCACGCGATGAAGAAGGCGATGATCGCCGTCGTAAAGACGCCGGGTGCGGCGAGCGGAACAATTGCCTTGCGGAACGCTTGCCAGGTCGTGGCGCCGTCCACCTGTGCGGCTTGCTCCAGTTCCCAGGGGATCTGGCGGAAGAAGGCCGCCAGCGTCCAGATGGAAATCGGGAGCGTGAGTGACAGGTAGGGGATGATCAGCCCGAGCCAGGTGTCATACAGACCGATGTTCCGCCACAGGTTGAACAGCGGGGTGACGATCGAGATGACCGGGAAGATTGAGACTGCCAGCGCCGTCGTCAGGATGAGTTTCTTGCCGGGGAAGTCAAGACGCGCAATGGCGTAGGCGCACAGTGTGGCCAGCACAACTGCGATGAAGGTTGCAATCAGCGAGATTCCGATCGAATTCCGCAGCGCGGAGAGGAAGAGTCCCTGAGCGTCTCCCACCAGAATCTGTTCGTAATTGTCCAGTGTGGCCAAGCCCGGCGTGGGAAGGAAGTTCCCGTTGGTCAGATCCCCGGGTGCCTTGAACGAGGTAGCGAAGATCGATGCCACGGGAAACAAGGCATAGATGAGAACTGCAATCGAGATAATCGTCCAGATGAGCTTTTCGCGGCCAGTCGACTTCATCGCTTTCCTCCTGTTGATCCGCTCAGGTCCACCTTGAATACCTTGATCGCAATGAAGCTGATCAGCAGGACACAGGCGAACAGGAGTACTGACACAGCTGATCCGAGGCCAATCTCCAACCTACTGATGGAGGTTCTGTAGGCGAGGAGGGAAAGCACCTCGGTTCCGTACTGGCCGTTTGTCATGATGAACACGTTGTCGAATATTCGGAACGCGTCCAGCGCCCGGAAGAGGACCGCAACCATGATGGCCGCCTTCATGTTCGGGATGATGACCTTGCGCATCTGCTCCCACCAGGTGGCGCCGTCAACTTTGGCGGCTTCCGTCAGTTCATCAGGCACCTGCGCCAGTCCGGCCAACAGGAGGAGGGAGATGAACGGTGTGGTCTTCCAGATCTCCGAGGCCATGATGACCGGCAGAGCCGTGCTGGCCTGTGCAAACCAGTTCAGGTCCTGATCGATGCCCGGTACCCAGTCAAACCACGAGTTCACATATCCGGAACTGATGTCGAATGCGTAGAACCACGCGTAGGCCGAGACCACGGTGATGATTCCGTAGGGCACCAGGATGGCGGTACGGAGCCAACCCCGGACGGCTTTCAGCGCCCGGTGCATCACCAGGGCAAGGGCAAAACCGAGGACAAGTTCGACGGCGACCGTCACCACCGTGATCAGTGAGGTGACTGCCAGATCCCGCCACCACACCGGATCACCCAGGATGGTCACGTAGTTCTGCAGGAAGATGAACTCGCGCTCGTCGGGAGCCGTCAACCGGAAGGCATACAGCGAATCGAAGAACGCCTGGATGATCGGGTAGAGGGTGACCGCCAGCATGATGATGAAGGCGGGACCGGCGAGTAACCACCCCAGGCGTCGCTCAGCTTTTGCCCGGTCGCTGTAATCGTTGTGAGGGCCGTCGTCGGACTTCATGGCCCGCGGGTTCTTGGTGATTGCGCTGGTCACAGCAGCCTCTCCCCTCTCAGCACGGCGGTAATGAATTCCGCCGATTCCTCCGGAGTGGTTTCCGGCTCCACTTCATCCGGCGGTGTCCAGGTCTGCTGGAGGCCGGTGGAAATTTCGTTGTAGAACGGGGTCTGCGGCCGCGGTGCTGCGAGCTCCAGTGACTGGCGGATGGTCTCAGCCATGGGGAACTGTTCCTCGATCCGGGGATCCTCGTAGGATTCCGAGTTGGACGGCGGGTTGCCGTTGGTCAGGAAGTACTCGGTCTGGTTCTCGGGCTGAACGATGCATTCGATCGCCTTGTACGCCAGTTCAGGGTTGTCACTGTCCGCCCCGACGCCGAGGTTGATTCCGCCCAGCGGGGGAGCAGTTTCCTGGTCCTCGTAAACCCGTGGGTATAGCGCCCACCCGATGTCATCGAGCACTGCCTGATCAAGCGAGCCTCCCTCTACTGCGGACTGCGTGGCAGGCCAGACGAAGGGGTAGTTGACCATGAAGGAACCGGACTCGCCCTGGAAGAGGTTCAGTGAAGTGTTCTCGGTGGATGTTGCCAGCCCCGGTCCGCCCAGCTCCTGATCGCCGATTGTCCCGATGATGCGGGCAGCCTCACGCCCTGCCTCACTGACAAGGCCCAACTCAATCTCGTCAGCGGGTGCTTCCGGAGTTTCGAGGATGGTTCCACCGGCTGACTCGATGAGGGAGTTGATCCATACGGTCATCGATTCGGCCTGTGAGCCCTGGACGCCAAGCTCGACGTCCTGCGTTGCTGCAACCTCCATCAGCTGGTCCCAGGTGACCGGCTGCGACATGTCGAGACCGGCTTCCTCAGCGACGGACTCGCGGTACCAGAGGATCTGCGTATTGGCCCAGAACGGAACCGTTACCAGCTCATCCTTGTACATTGCTCCCTGCAGTGCGCCTTCCAACGTGTTCTCGGTGGTGCGCTCGGCGACCCCTTCGGGTACGGGAGCGAGGAACGTTGCCAGCTCAGGGACGAACGGTGGGTCGATGCTCATGATGTCCAGGGAGTCATCATTCGCGGCCAGCCGGCGTGCCAGTTGCTCGCGCTGGGCAGCCGCATCATTGGGCAGTAGCGAGGTTTCGATCCGGTATTCACCGTTTGCCTGTTCGGTACAGCGCTCCGCGATCGCGGCCTGTCCGCCAGCGTCCGGGTTGATATACCAGGTGAGCGTGGGGACGCCTGATTCCGCTGGTCCGCATCCACTGAGGAGAAGTGAAGCTAGCCCGAGCGTGGTTGCCGTAACGGCACCCGAACGCCTCCGTATCCGCTTCTTCTGCTGCTTGATCCTGCGATTTCCCGGCATGCGTACCTCGCCTCCACCTCGAGTCTGGTCCGCTCCGATCCTGAGAGCCTGTGCCGGTCAAAGGAAAGAAAGCAGCCTTGCCTTTCTGACACTAAGCCCTCAGGGACAAATTCGCTAGGATCCGTTGCCAAGCCGATATCGAAGTGGAAAAAAGCACCAGACCCCGCACATTTGTGCGGGGCCTGATGTTACATCTTCCGGAGATCGGCAGACTAGAGCAGTGCGGCGTTGTTCAGGGCGAAGGGGGGCCGCTGCAAGCCCTCGGTAAGTCCTTCGGCAGGGTCATTGCCCAGTTCGATAATTCGGTTGGCTGTATCCACGTGCACAATGGTGGGCACATAGGACCGTGCCTCTTCGGTGGTCATTGCAGCGTAGGTGATGAGAATGACCGTATCTCCTTCATGCACCAGATGAGCGGCGGGCCCGTTGATGCCGAGGACGCCGGAACCGCGTTCTCCAGCAATGGTGTAAGTTTCCAGGCGTGCACCGTTGGTGACGTCCACAATGGACACCATCTCACCGGGAAGGATGTCTGCTGCTTCCAGCAGGTCCAGATCAACAGTTACGGAACCCACGTAGTGAAGGTCCGCGTGGGTCACCGTAGCGCGGTGGATTTTGGACTTGAACATTGTGCGATTCATCGCGTCAAGTCTACGCTGGCCACCACCGGCCTGCTATGTGGCCTTGCGCACGCTCAGCTGTCCACCGAGACTTGCCACGCGACCGTGGTCAAGAGTCAATGGTCAGGAGTCCGTCGGTTTGCGCAGCGCACGGCCGAGGATGGCGGTGCTCAACGTCTCGACAAGCTCCTGGTTTGCCAGCGGGTTACTCAGCAGTGTGAAGTCCACGTCACCCAGCGGAGGCAGATCGAAGCGGTTGGTCACCTGGACGAGGTCATCGGGAATGAGGGACTGGGGAAAAACGGCCAGCCCGATTCCCGCGCGTGCGGCCGCCAGCACGCCGTTGATTTCCCGGGTATTGCACGTGATCCGCCAGGTCCTGCCCGCCTTTTCAAGTGCTTCGATGGCCATTTGCCGGCTGAGGCTGGGCGCCTGGTAGGCAATCAGCGGGACCGGGGCGCCGTCGTCGAGCGTTGTCTTGGCATGGCCCGCCCACACGAGGCGGTCACGCTGCACCAGGGTGCCCTCACCCGTACCGGCCATGTACTTGATGAGGATCAGGTCCAGTTGACCGGCACGCAGGCGGCGCAGCAGCGGCGGGCTTTGAGACACCGTCAGTTCAAGGTTGATCTGTGGGTAGAGCTGACGGAAGTGCCGGAGGATCCGGGGAAGCTGGGTGATGGCGAGGTCATCGGCAACCCCGAAGCGCAGCCGTCCGCGCATGGCGGATCCAGAGAAATAGGCGAGTGCCTGTTCCTGGGCCGCCAGTATGGTGCGCGCAAACCCGGCCATCGCATCGCCGTTGTCGGTGAGACGGACTTCCCGGGTATCCCGCGCAATGAGCATCCGGCCGGCGGCCTTTTCAAGCTTCCGGACATGCTGGCTGACCGTGGGCTGACTCAGCCCGAGTTTGGCTGCGGCTCCCGTGAAACTGCGGGTCTCGGCGACGGCCAGGAAGGATTTGAGTTGGATGGAGTCGTACACGGGCTACCCTTCGTCCAGCCATTACGTTTCTCAATAGTACTTATAAGCTCGATCACCATTCCTTATAGGTGGGTGGCTGGTTAGCGTTGAAGGGTACTGACCGCTCCTATCCCTATCCCACCAAGTTCAGGAAAGTTCCCTTGGCACCCCCACCGCCCTCCGTACCGGCCGGAGATCCCACACTGACCGCCCCGATTCCCGTCACCTCGCAGCGCCCAGCCTGGCGCGACACGTTCATCTCGCTTCGCATCCCGAACTTCCGCCTGTTCGCACTCTCCCACCTCATCGCCGTCGTAGCTGTCTGGATGCAGCGCATCGCACAGGACTGGATGGTCCTCGAGCTGTCGGGATCCGTGGCAGCCGTAGGCGTGACCGTTGCGCTGCAGTTTGCTCCGATGCTGATTCTCGGGCCTTGGGGAGGAGTGGTGGCGGACCGCTATTCCAAACGCACCCTCCTCATCATTTCGCAGAGTGTTGCGGCACTCATGGCGGCAGCCATGGCGGTGCTGGCGCTCTCGGGTCTGATCGAGGTGTGGCACGTCTACCTCATTGCCTTTGTCCTCGGCCTGGTGACTGTGGTGGACGCTCCCGCGCGTCAGGTCTTCGTCAATGACCTCGTTGGGCCAATCCACCTGCGAAATGCGATCAGCCTCAACTCGTCGATCTTCCAACTCGGCGCCATGGTGGGTCCGGCAATCAGTGGTTTGCTCATTGTTGCCGTTGGAGGCGGGTGGGCGTTCGCCATCAATGCGATTGCCTGCTGCTACACAGTGCTGACGCTGGCCCGGCTGCGTACTGACCAACTCAACGCGACGGCGCCGGCACCCCGCGCGAAGGGGCAGTTGCGTGCGGGTGCACGGTACCTTCTCAACAAGCCGGCTATTTTCTGGACCACGGTCTGCGCCGCCTTCGTGGCCGTCTTTGCGCTCAGCACACCGGTGCTTCTGGCAGCTTTTGCCGACAGCGTCTTCGAATCGGGCGCGGGCGGCTACGGCCTGCTCAATACCGCTCTGGCGAGCGGCTCGCTGGTCGGTGCTCTCGCGTCCACCCGCCGAACAACGCTGCGGCTGCGCGGGGTACTTGGCGGAATGACGGCGTTTGGAGGGTTCATGGTGATCGCCGCGTATGTGCCTAGCCAACTCGTGTTCACGATGCTGATGTTCTGTGCAGGAATCGGCTGCCTGTGGTTTGTCACGGGAGCCAACCAGCTGGTTCAGACATCCACCAACCTGGCCATCCGCGGACGCGTGATGAGCCTCTACATGATGGTGCTCATCGGCGGGCAGGCACTCGGTGGTCCCATGATCGGGTGGCTTGCGGAGAATATCGGTGCACAGCCCACCATGGTGATTGCCGGAGGGGTTCCCGTTGTGGCGGCGGGATGCATCGCCGTCGTGCTTGCCCGTCGCGGCCAGTTGACTGTTCGCTTTCGCTGGACATCAACGCACGATGAACGACGCCGGTTGGTTGCGATTGTGCCGAAGGTTTCGTAGCCGGACGGCTGGCTTGTGCGCGCGCCCAGAACGTGGCTGGGAAATAGCAGCGCAGTAAATTGCAGCGCAGCGAAATAATGGGGTCATGAGCATCCTTCTCGTCATTGTCCTTTTTGCCGTTGCAGCGGTGGCCGAGATCGGGGGAGCGTGGCTCGTGTGGCAGAGCGTGCGGGAAAACCAGCCGTGGTGGTGGGCAGGTTTGGGGGTCATGGCCCTCGGTGCTTACGGTTTCGTTGCGACTCTGCAGCCTGATGCTCACTTCGGTCGGATCCTTGCCGCGTATGGCGGCGTCTTCGTTGTGGGATCACTTGCGTGGGGTATGGCCGTTGACGGTTTCCGGCCTGACCGCTGGGATTTGATCGGAAGCGCCGTCTGCCTCGCGGGCGTTGCGGTAATCATGTTTGGGCCGCGCTCTACGAGCTGACCGTTGTACCTCGGAGGCGCAGGTCCAATCCAACTGTGGAGCGGCCGATTCTATCTATGGAGCGGGCGACGGGAATCGAACCCGCGTATCGAGCTTGGGAAGCTAGCGCTCTACCATTGAGCTACGCCCGCATGCGGCCGAAACCGCTCCATAAACACTACAACATGTGCGGGATGCATTAGGCGCCCGCGCGGTAACCGGCGTCTTGGCGGGCATCAGCCAGGCGCCTGACCGGATTCCTGACCCGAGTCTTCTCCACGCTGGCTGGACGAGGCGTCTTTGACCCACTCCACGAGTTCCTTCCAGGGGCCTTCCACCGCGCTCTCGGCGACGGTCACTTCCCGGTAGCCGATAGCGATGTGGTAGACGTAGCGATCGCGTTCGGCATCCTCGACTCCGCTGTTGTCCGCACCCTCCAGGAGGGGCAGCCAGCGTTCCTCCGCCTCAGTGGAGCTCACCTCCACACTCCACGTGCGGGTCAGCCCGGCGAATCCGCCCGAACGCGACACCTCAATCCGCGTCACAGCACGCCCACTTCCCGCCACGCATAACGGACCGCGTCCGCCTCCGGTGACCCGTCCCCGAATCGGGCGATGGCGGCTTCAACGGTTACGGAAGCGAACAGCGAGAAATCGCAGTCCGTGGGAACGCGGCCACCGGTCGCGGCGTCATACCAGATCTGACCACAGCGCTCCCACGCATTTCCGCCCAGCCGTGCGGCTGCGATGTAGAAGGCATGGTTCGGGATACCGGAATTAATGTGCACGCCGCCGTTGTCTGACGTGGTGTCCACGTAATCCGCCATGGTGGCGGGCTGCGGATCCTTGCCGAGGACGTCGTCGTCGTAAGCGGTTCCCGGCGCCTTCAGCGAGCGCAGCGCGCGCCCCTCTACCTCGTCAGTGAAGAGACCTTCACCGACCAGCCAGCTCGCTGCATCTGCGGACTGCCCCAGCTCTCGCTGCTCGACCAGCACCCCGAAGACATCCGAGATGGATTCGTTGAGCGCACCCGATTGGCCCTGGTACCGCAGGTTGGAGGAGTACTGCGTGAATCCATGTGCCAGTTCGTGGCCGATCACCGTGAGCGACGCCGTGAAACGCCCGAAGATCTCACCGTCACCGTCTCCGAACACCATCCGGGTGCCGTCCCAGAACGCGTTGTCATACTGCTGCCCGTAGTGAACCGTGGCATCCAGCGGCAGGCCCGAGTTGTCAATGGATGACCTCCCGTACACCTCGCTGAACAGCTCATACGTCGCACCAAGGCCGGCATACGCTTCATCCACCGCTGCATCGCCCATAGGCGGATCGCCTTCCCGGCGGACAATCTGTCCAGGCAGGGATTCGCTGCCGCCAGCGTCCGCTATGGTTCGGCGCAGGGCCAGGACGACGGCGGTACCGGCTCCTCGCGATGGATCCCTGGGAGCTGTGGCGCGGGCATGATGGATCGGGTCCAACTCCACCAGTGCGCGCCGGGCGGCGGCCGCGGCAGCCTGATGTTCCGGAGCTTCGAGTTTAGCCAGCCGTGCCAATAGGTAGGGCGGAACAATGCTGCAGCGAACGTGGGACGGTGTGGGTGGGATCATGGTGCCTCCTCGGGTTCCCCCAACCTAGCGGCCGCCCCTGACAGTCTTCAATGGCAGTCTCCAAAGGCGCGATCGCGGTGGCGCAGTTCACTGGTGCGAAGAACTACGCTGGGACGCATGAGCGTGGAGCGGAATACCAGAAACCTTGAAGCAGGCATCGAAAAGGATTTCTCGGGGAAGATGAGTTATGGGTCCTACCTCGCTCTGGACTCCATTCTTTCCGCGCAGCATCCGGTCAGTAGGCCGGAACACCATGATGAAATGCTGTTCATCATCCAGCACCAGACCTCCGAACTCTGGCTGAAGCTTGTCCTGCATGAGCTCGGTGCGGTCCGTACGCACCTGCAGGCGGATGATCTACGGGCAGCCATGAAGGGCATAGCGCGCATCAAGCACATTCAGCGCTCGCTGACCGAACAGTGGTCTGTTCTGGCGACGCTCACGCCGTCGGAATACGCGGAGTTCCGCGGTGCGCTCCAGGCAGCCAGCGGGTTCCAGTCCTACCAGTACCGTGCCGTCGAATTCCTGCTCGGCAACAAGAACGCGGGAATGCTGCAGGTGTTCGAAAGCGACGCTGAAGCTTTCGAGCTCCTGTCGCGGCTGCTTCGGGAAACCAGCATCTACGACGAGTTCATTGCCTACCTCTCGCGTCGCGGCTACGTTATCCCCACGGAACTGCTTGAACGGGACGTAACGCGCGCGCATGAGTTCAACCCCGGGCTGGTCCAGGTCTACAAGGAGGTGTATGAGGACGCTGCCGGTCACTGGGACGTCTACGAGGCGTGTGAAGAGCTCGTGGACCTGGAGGACAACTTCCAGCTATGGCGGTTCCGGCACCTGAAGACCGTGGAGCGCACCATCGGCCACAAGACCGGAACCGGTGGGTCCAGCGGCGTCGGGTTCCTGCAGAAGGCGCTGGAGCTGACGTTCTTCCCGGAGCTGTTCGCAGTCAGGACTGAGATCGGGCGCTGATGCATGCCAGTGAGATCCGCATGAACTGCGTACGGTATTTTTAGACGGTGCTGATCTCAGACCGCGACATCCGAACCGAAATTGACGCCGAGCGCATCCACCTCGACCCTTATGATCCGGCAATGGTGCAGCCGTCGAGCGTCGACGTCCGCATCGACCGGTTTTTTCGGCTTTTCGATAACCACAAGTACGCGCACATTGACCCGGCCGAGAATCAGCCGGACCTGACCCGACTGGTGGAGGTCGCTCCGGATGAGCCGTTCATCCTGCACCCGGGCGAGTTCGTCCTCGGCTCCACGTATGAGAAGGTCACGCTTCCTGACGACATCGCGGCGCGCCTCGAGGGCAAGTCCTCGCTTGGGCGTCTGGGTCTGCTCACCCACTCGACGGCAGGCTTTATCGATCCCGGCTTCTCGGGTCACGTCACCCTTGAGCTGTCCAACATGGCAACGCTGCCGATCAAATTGTGGCCGGGTTCCAAAATCGGCCAGCTCTGCTTCTTCAAGCTCACCTCGCCCGCGGAGCACTCCTACGGTTCGGGCCAGTACGGCAACCGCTATCAGGGCCAGCGGGGGCCGACGGCGTCGCGCAGCCACCTGAACTTCCACCGCACCGAAATCGCCGAGGAAACTGCTTCCCGCTGAGTTCCTGCTGAGCGGGCTTCGCAGCACCGGATATGCGGTGCAGCGCGGGACGTGCTGTGAAGCGCGGACGTGCGTCCGCGCCTCAGAACCAGCGGGGCTAAGAGGCAGGAACGACGGCGGGAGTCACCTTTGCGGGCGGCTTCACCGGGAGCAGTACCAGCAGGCCGGCCAGCAACACCACCAGAATGCCGAGGATCCCGAACCGCTGTTCCCCGAAGATGCCGATGAAGAGGGAGAACAGTGCCGGAGCCAGGAAGCTCACCGCACGGCCGGTGGTGGCATACAGCCCGAACATCTCGCCCTCCTCACCCCGTGGTGACAGGCGTGCGAGGTAGGCGCGGGAAGAAGCCTGTGCCGGACCCACAAACAGGGTGAGCAGGAGCCCGAAGATCCAGAACGTCGTATCTCCGCTCCAGCTCAACCCGAACATGTGCTGCTCCGCCGCTCCAAGGACCATCACGGCGGTGCCCGCGACCAAAAGACCGATCAGCGACACGATGATGACCAGCTTGGGACCGACGCGGTCATCGAAGTAGCCGCCGATCACTGCACCGATTGCAGCGATGACATTACCCACGATGGCGAACAGAATAACTTCGCTGAGCTCGAAACCGAATGTTCCGGCAGCGATGATGCCGCCGAAAGTGAACACCGCCGCCAAACCGTCACGGAAGATGGCGCTCGCGAGCAGGAAGAAAATGGTGTGCGGGCTGGTCCGGTAAATCGCCTTGATGCGCCGGAAGAGTAAACCGTAGGAGGCGAGGAAACTCAGGCGGTTGGTCTGCCGCTGGCGGGGGACTTCAGGAACCGCGAACATCACCGGGAGTGCGAAGGCAAGAAACCAAAGGGCGGAGAACACAGCGACCAATCGGATGTTCAACGCTTCCTCTGTGCTGGACCCGAACCAGTCGAAAACCGGCTGGACAAAAGCGACCAGAACGATCACCAGGGCCACGATCCCGCCCACATATCCCATTGCCCACCCGAACCCGCTGACCCGTCCCACGCTGGACGGGGTGGAGATCTGGGCAAGCATGGCGTTGTAGTTGACGCCGGCGAACTCAAAGAAGATATTCGCGGCCGCGATCAGCGCAACGCCGAGGATCAGTAGTTCAGGGCGGGGAAAGACGAAGAAACACAGGGCGGTCAATGCCGCGACGGCCAGGCTGTTCACGCCCAGCCAGAGTTTGCGGCGACCGCCCGCATCTGAGCGTTGACCCGTTACGGGCGCGAGGAGCGCAATGAGCAGGCCCGCAACTGCCAGGCCCCAACCGAGAACCTCCGACGCGTAGGTTTCCCCACCGAAGGCGTCGGACGTGAGGTAGACGGTGAAGACGAAGGTGGTCATGACTGCGTTGAAAGCCGCTGACCCCCAGTCCCATGAAGCCCACGCAAGCACGGGTTTGGAAAGGAGTCGTCCAGGGGGATGTTGGGAGTCCGTGCTCATAGGCTGCATGCTATCCGCTGCGGACCGACAACTGGGTGAGGGCCGCTTTTATTCCCTTACGGACGACTTGTGCGCTGGGCAGAACTAGGAGGCAGCATCGTGTATGCCACGGGTAGAATGGACACATGCCCTTGACCGCCGGCTGACCGTCTCACTCTGAGAGATCAGGAGATCATCGTGCTATCCGTGCTCATCGCCCTCTTCGCGGTGGCCGCAATAGCGCCCTCGATCTTCCGCCTGATGGGGCGCTCGGCCTTCTATCTCCTGGCTGCGGTACCTGCAGCGGGATTCGTGTGGCTGCTGGTGACCTTCGCCGATTACATCGACGCGGACCAGCTCAGCGGCAACGGCCAACCCAACGCACCGCCGTCCGTCGTCGTCCCCTGGATTCCCCAGCTTCAACTGGAACTGGCCTTCCGCATGGACGCGCTGGCCGCGGTGCTCAGCATCCTTGTTCTCGGCGTCGGGTCTCTGGTGCTGTTCTATTGTGCGCGCTACTTCAAGCAGGACGACGCCGACATCGGCCCGTTCGGCGCACAGCTGCTTGCCTTCGCGGGGGCCATGTTCGGCCTGGTCATCGCCGATGACCTCATCCTCCTGTTCATCTTCTGGGAACTGACAACGGTTCTGTCCTACTTACTGATCGGATATTCGAGGCATCGCCTCTCCGCGAGGCGTGCTGCGCTGCAGGCGCTCATTGTGACCACGCTCGGCGGGCTGGCCATGCTCGTGGGCCTCATCGTTTTGGGTCAGTCAGCCGGGACCTACCGGCTCTCGGACATCCTTGCGCGTGCAGACTCGCTCACCGGCCCTGCAGTGGAGACGGCGATCGTCCTGATCCTGGTAGGAGCGCTCTCCAAATCCGCATTGGTGCCATTCCATTTCTGGCTTCCCAGCGCCATGGCAGCACCCACGCCGGTCAGTGCCTACCTGCACGCTGCCGCAATGGTGAAAGCCGGCATCTATCTCATTGCCCGTTTCGCGCCTGGGTTTTCCGACACCCTGCTGTGGCCGCCGATCGTCCTGAGCCTCGGTCTCGCAACGATGATCTTCGGCGGGTGGCGCGCCCTGCGCCAGCATGACCTGAAGCTCCTTCTCGCCTACGGCACCGTGAGCCAGCTGGGTTTCCTGACCATCGTTGTTGGTCTGGGTGGCCAGAAAGCTGCGCTTGCCGGACTGGGGCTCCTGCTTGCCCACGGGTTCTTCAAGGCGACGCTCTTTCTCGTGGTCGGCATCATCGATCACCAGTCCGCTACCCGTGACATCCGGAAGTTGTGCGGGATCGGCCGGTCTGCGCCGGTGCTTGCCGTGGTCGCTGTTCTCGCGGCCGCGTCAATGGCCGGAATACCTCCGCTCCTGGGGTTCGTGGCCAAGGAATCCGTCTTCGAGGCTTTTGTCCACCGGGCGGAGGAGGGGCCGGCAGGCGTGGTGATGCTCGTCGGAATCGTTCTGGGCTCCATGCTGACCTTCGCGTACAGCGCCCGCTTTATCTGGGGTGGTTTCGCCAGGAAGTCCGCGAACCCAACGCCATTCAAACGGGTTGAGCCGTCCTTCCTGTTCGCTCCGGCGCTGCTGGCCGGTGCATCGGTCGTCTTTGGGCTGTGGCCGACGCCGCTGGACTCGGCGATCCAGCCCTACCTCAGCACCTTTCCGGCGGGCGAGGAGACTCCTCACCTGCTGCTCTGGCACGGGGTCACGCCGGCGTTGTTCCTGTCCCTGCTGTCGATCGCAGGCGGCCTGACGCTCTTCCTGCTGCGTGATCGCTTCGAACGGCTTCAGACCAGGGTTGCCCCCGACGTCGACGCCGAGCGGAACTACAAGGCCGTTATCGGTGTGCTCGATGACGTGGCGGTCTGGCTCACCGGCCGAACTCAGCGAGGTTCGCTGGCGTTCTACCTGTTTGTCATCCTCACGATGGCGATTGTCACGCCCCTGAGCGCCCTGATCTTCTTTGATGCACCGGTTCCGCAGGACTGGTACCTGGCGGACTCGCCGGCTCAGCTCATTGCCGGCGTCGTCATCATCCTTGGTGCATTTGCTGCGCTTCGGGCGACCAAGCGATTCATGGCCGTGATCATGGTGGGCGTCACCGGTTACGGGATCGCGCTGATCTTCGCGCTGCAGGGCGCACCGGACCTGGCGCTGACCCAACTGCTGGTCGAGACGATCGTGCTGGTTGCGTTCGTCCTCGCGTTGCGGTCCCTCCCAGCGCGCCTGTGGCAGCGTGCGCCTGGCCGCAAATACCGGCTCCTCCGCGCGGTCCTGGGCATCTCCTTCGGCTCGGTGATGGTGGCGATCGCGATGTCGGCGATGGCTTCCCGGGTAGCGGAACCCATCTCGCTGAGCTTTCCCTCGCTTGCTTACGACGACGGCGGAGGCGCCAACATCGTCAACGTCACTCTCGTGGACATCCGGGCATGGGACACTTTCGGCGAAATCAGTGTGCTCGCGATCGCTGCGACAGGAGTCGCCAGCCTGATTTTCATTCGTGGCCGTGGCGACGGAAGAGTGCGGGCGGACGGCGTCAAGAGCGGTACGGTCGGGCGAGGTAAGGAACCGATCGACGCGTACGGTAGGGAGGCCGCAGCTCTGGAGCTGGCCAAGAAGTTCGCGAGCTCCGCGAACGATGCCTGGCTGGTTGCGGGCCGGACCCTTGCACCGGAACGACGCTCCATCATCTTCGAGGTGATCACCCGTCTGCTTTTCCACTCGGTGATCATCTTCTCGATCTACCTTCTGCTTGCCGGGCACAACCTTCCGGGCGGTGGGTTTGCCGGCGGATTGATGGCAGGGCTGGCCCTGACCATCCGCTACCTCGCCGGCGGCCGCTTTGAACTGGCTGAGGCTACGCCGATCAGTGCCGGCCTGCTCCTTGGCGGAGGTCTTGCAACGGCGGCGCTGACGGCTATCGTGCCGGTGTTCCTGGGCGGTGAGGTGTTTCAAAGCGCGATCATCGAGACAACCTGGCCCGTATTCGGGGACATCAAGTTCGTGACGTCGACCATCTTCGACATCGGGGTTTACCTGGTGGTGGTCGGACTGGTGCTTGACGTGCTGCGCAGCCTGGGCTCCGAGATCGACGAACGCAGCGAAGGCGTCACCGCAACCATCGATGCAGGAACGCCTGAATCGACGAAGACGCCTGAGGCGAAAACCTCGCAGGCGAAGACGTCGCAGGCGAAGACCAGGGACCCGGAAGAAGAGGTGGC
The DNA here is from genome assembly GCF_001428435.1 of Arthrobacter sp. Soil782. Classification (GTDB taxonomy): domain Bacteria; phylum Actinomycetota; class Actinomycetes; order Actinomycetales; family Micrococcaceae; genus Arthrobacter_D; species Arthrobacter_D parietis. The sequence goes on along the minus strand of NZ_LMSO01000001.1, from coordinate 463,082 downwards.
TCAGTGAGCGTCAACATCACACTGCTGGTCATCATGGGGGCGCTCTTTGCCGCCGGGATCTATCTGCTGCTCGAGCGGAGTCTGACCCGGGTATTGCTCGGGCTGATCATGCTCACCAATGGAGCGAACATGCTGCTTCTTGCCGGAGGCGGAGCGGCGGGCAAGGCGCCGCTGTACTCGGCTGATATTCCGGCCGAGGAATATAGCGATCCCCTCCCGCAGGCCTTGATCCTTACCTCCATTGTGATTTCCTTCGCCGTCACCGCCTTCATGCTCGGCATCATCTACCGTTCGTGGGTCCTCGGACGCCAGGACGAAGTGCAGGATGACATTGAAGACCGGCGGGTGGCGTCGCAGAGCAGCTTTGACGCCGAAGACGACGCCGAGGTGCCCATCGAGACCACAGAATTCACGCCGGTTGAGGAAGCCGAAGAAGCGCCGGGTGCCCAACGTACGGCAACCGCCAGAAGAGCAGACAAGCCACGGACGGAGGGGCGATGAATATAGCAAATCTTGCGCCCCTGGCCGTCGTTCTTCCGTTTCTCGGAGCGGCACTGGCGTTCGTGCTTATCCGGCATTCCCGTTCCCAACGGGCCGTCAGCATCACAACACTGTGTGTGACCCTCCTGATCGAGATTTTCCTGCTGATCGACACCAGCGGGAAAGGCACCACGGCGGTCTTCATCGGCAATTGGGCGGCGCCGTTCGGCATCACGATGGTTGTGGATCAGTTTTCTGCCCTGATGCTCGTGGTGTCCTCCGCAGTCAGCCTGGCAGTCCTGATCTATGCCACCGGCCAGGGAATGACCGACGGGGACGAAGACGGCCCCATCTCGATCTTCCACCCGACCTACCTGATCCTGGTGGCAGGGGTCTCCAACGCGTTCCTCGCAGGTGACCTGTTCAATCTGTACGTGGGATTCGAGATCCTGCTGACCGCAAGTTACGTGCTCATGACCCTCGGAGGCACCACGCCGCGCATCCGTGCGGGGGTGACCTACGTCGTCGTCAGTGTGGTGTCATCGATGCTGTTCCTCATCAGTATCGGAATGATTTATGCGGCTACCGGCACGATCAACATGGCGGACCTTGCGCTGAAGCTTGCGGACATTGATCACGGAACGCAGATGATCCTGCACCTGATGCTGCTGGTCGCTTTCGGCATCAAGGCTGCGATCTTCCCGTTGTCCTTTTGGCTCCCTGACTCCTATCCGACTGCCCCTGCGCCCGTCACCGCTGTGTTTGCGGGTTTGCTGACGAAGGTCGGCGTGTACGCCATGGTCCGGACCGAAACCCTCCTGTTTCCCGGAGACCGCATCAACACGCTGCTGATGGTGGTTGCGATGCTCACCATGATCGTCGGAATACTTGGTGCGCTGGCGCAGTCGGACATCAAACGTATGCTCTCCTTCACGCTGGTCAGCCATATCGGTTACATGGTCTTCGGGCTCGCCATTTCGACGGTTATCGGTCTGGGAGCGGCGGTGTACTACGTTGCGCACCACATCATTGTGCAGACCAGCCTGTTCCTCGTGACCGGGCTGATTGAACGCCGGGGTGGGACGGCCAACATGGACCGGCTGGGTGGACTCGCGAAAATCTCCCCGCTACTGGCTCTCTTGTTCTTTGTTCCGGGCATGAACCTGGCCGGCATTCCGCCGTTTTCCGGCTTCCTTGGCAAGCTGGGACTGCTGCAGGCCGGTGTGGAATTGGGAACGCCGTTGGCGTACGTGCTGGTGGGCGCGGGAGTGCTGACGAGCCTGCTGACGCTGCTGGTGATTGCACGTGTGTGGAACCGTGCCTTCTGGCGCCGGCCGGAGGATGCAACCCACCCCGATCCCATCCTGATGGCAACGTCAGCCGACGGCTCAGCCGTTCGAACCTCACGGAGGGTTTCAGGGCATAGCACCGGAAAATTTGCTGGCCGGACTGCCGTGAACCTGTTGCCCCGCAGCATGGTCGGGGCTACAGCCGGGCTGGTGCTGCTGGGCGTCAGCCTGACCCTGTTGGGAGGTCCGCTGTTTGCCCTCAGCGACCAGGCCGCACAGCAGATGCTTGAGCGGACACCCTATATTGACGCTGTCCTCGGCGAAGGCGCTACTGAAGCGGCAGGAGCAACGCCATGATGTCCAGACAAAAGATTCCGCTGCGGGTCGAGCTGCCGCTGCTGGTCTGGCTCGTCATTGTGTGGGGGGCGCTGTGGCAGGACTTCAGCCTGGGGAACATGGTGTTCGGAGCGATCATCGCGTTTGCTGTCGCCAACCTGCTGTATCTTCCGCCAGTTGAGCTCAGTGGGCGGTTCAACGTGTTCTATGCCGTCGGATTCGCCGGGCGGTTTCTGCACCAGTTGGTGCTGGCAAGCTTTCAGGTATTCTGGCTGGCACTCACCCGCGGCCCGAAGATGCAGAACGCAGTTGTGGCCGTGCGCTTGCGCAGTCCGTCCGACCTGCTGGTCACCGCGACCGGGCATGTCCTATCCCTGATTCCGGGATCCCTGGTGGTGGAGGTGGACCGCTCCACTTCGACGCTGTATCTGCACTGCTTGAATGTCACTACCAGGGACGACGCCGAGAAGGTGCGCCAGAACGCCCGGCGTACCGAGGAATGGCTCATCCGGGTCATGGGCACTCGAGAGGACCTGGCGCTGCTCGGCACCGATGCGCCGCACCACCTCGACGGAAGGGGACACCCGTGAACGTGATTCTCGGAATCATCGCTGTAATCCTCGGAGTCTCGGCGTTGTGCGCCATTTACCGGGTGGCGCGTGGTCCTTCGATCCTCGACCGGGTGCTGGCCGTTGACGTTCTGCTCGCGATCGTGGGTGGCGCGCTCGCTGCTGACATGGTCTTCAACGGGCACACCAACAGCCTCGTGATCCTCGTGGCAACGTCCGTCGTCGGATTTATTGCTTCGGTGACGGTCGCCCGGTTCGTCACGGAAAAGAAGTGAGCCGCTGATGGATGCTGCCCTGGATGTCCTGACCGCCGTTTTGCTTCTCGGTGGAGCGCTCATGTCGCTGGCTGCCGCCGTCGGGCTGTTGCGGTTTCCTGACCTGCTGAGCCGCATGCACGCGGCAACCAAACCCCAGGTGCTGGGACTGTTGTTGTTCCTGTTGGCCATCGCGGTGCAACAGCGCTCCTGGGCAGTTGTGCCCGTCCTGATCGTCTGCTGGATCTTCCAGTTGCTCACTGCGCCGGTGTCGGCACACATGGTGGGACGCGCCGGATACCGCACCAAGCACCTGCGCAAGGACCTGCTCAGCATGGACGACCTTGACGATGTCGTGGAACACGCGGCCACCCGGCGCCGTGAGGCCGGGGACCGTGCGTCCGGTGAGTAGGCCCAAGCCAGTAAGTTACTGGCTGCCGCAACACTGCCGCTGATCACGGTGGTGCCGTGCGGACGCCGGTGCCGGCATCGGTGCCGGTGCCGATGTGGGTGCGGGTGCTCCTGGACACGTTGGAGTTCATGCCGGTGTCAGAGCGCGCGAGGTGGTTGTGGATGGCTTGTTCTACTTGCCAGTAGCGGTTGCGTCTGGGTGTTCGTTGCGGGTCGAGGTATGTCGGTGGTGTGAACCAGGGGATTCCGTGGATTGATNGTGAAGTTGTTGATTGCAGCTTTGGTGCTGGCGTAGTTGACTGACGGTGTCTGCGAGTTGGTCGTGGATGGCTTGTTCTACTTGCCAGTAGCGGTTGCGTCTGGGTGTTCGTTGCGGGTCGAGGTATGTCGGTGGTGTGAACCAGGGGATTCCGTGGATTGATTCGGCGGTCCAGTGTCCTTCGTGGATCTGGTGGTGGTGTCGGGTGCAGAGCAGCACGCCGTCGTGGATGGTGGTGGTTCCGCCTGCAGCCCAGGGGATGATGTGGTGGGCTTCGCANGTCCAGTGTCCTTCGTGGATCTGGTGGTGGTGTCGGGTGCAGAGCAGCACGCCGTCGTGGATGGTGGTGGTTCCGCCTGCAGCCCAGGGGATGATGTGGTGGGCTTCGCACCAGGTTGCRGGCRTRGTGCAGTCGGGGAACGCGCAGCCCTTGTCGCGGGCCACGAGCGCCCGTCGCAGGTGCGGTGGGAAGAGACGTTGGGTTCGGCCGATGTCCAGGACCTGACCYTTGCCGCCGAGGACGAGGGGGAGGATGTCGGCGTCGCAGGCRAGYTTGCGGATGCTGCGGGCRCTTATCTGTTGGGCGAAGATTGAGTGGCCGTSGTGTCCGCCGTGTCCGYCGTGTCCGCTGTCTGTCAGGTCGTTGAGGAGGTCGCGGTAGTTGATGGTGACCATCACTTGGGGTCGGTGTCCTCCGGTTGCTGGAAGGCCATCACCTSCCAGTGCGATCCGGCATGCTGAGACGAGTCCGTCGAGGAGGTTCTGTTCACGGGTCGGCTGATCGGGGCTTGGGCCAGCTTCGTTGTCGCCGTCCCTCGTGCGGTCTCCGTCGCCAGTGGTGCCAGCTGTGCCCTGTGTTCGGGGGTTGGTGGYTGTGTTCATGACGGTGATGAGGTGTTCGTATTGTTCGTCGGTGGCGCCGATTTCCATGAAGTGCAGGCCGTGGCGCCTACCGCGCAGGAACACGCCCTGCCTGGCACGCAGSGTTTTTTCGGTGGGTTCAGTGCCGTT
>NZ_LMSO01000001.1:0-458418 GCF_001428435.1 Arthrobacter sp. Soil782 | reverse complement strand
GGCGACGGTGGATACCCGGTGTACGGCGTTGCGGATGATGGTGGCGGCACGGCTGCTCACCGCTCCGGCACTGGCCGCTTCAGCCAGAACAGCCAGGGCMGGTACGACGGTGGCGCCTGGCCCGGGAACCTCGGGCAGGACGTCGTGTCCGAGGCGTAACCGGCGGTTAGCTTCGGTACGGCTGATACCGATTTTCGCCCGCAAATAGTCCGCCAGTGTACTAGTGGAACAAACTTATCCACAGGCCCGCGAAGGAATCGGCAACCGCTGAACACCCCCACACGTCGCGGGTAGCTCCACTCAGGCCGTTAGTCCCAACGAACTCATGCGTCGCGAATGGTTGCGGGTGAGTTGCGCGAACAGCTGCGCAGTCTGCCGTTCCCGGTCCTCAGGAGGGCCCTCAAACAGGAGACCGCCAAGGAACTGGCGTTCGATCCCCACGCGTTGTGCCTGGGTCAGCGCCTCCCCCACCAGGCGGCGTCCCCACAGCGCCAGCCGCGAAGCAAGCCGGGGATCGTCGGAAAGAGCTGATTTCAACCGTGGCTGCAGCAGACCTCCCTGCTCGGCAGTTGACTGGATACGGGCAATCATCTCCCGCGTGTCGTCGTCGAGGTGTTCAGCAAGCGCGGTGTAGAAGTCACCGGAGATCGCGTCAATGACGTAGGCCTTCATCAGCGACTCGTACCAGTCAGCCGGGCGGGTCCGCTCATGGAAGGAGTCGATGGATGCCTGGAAGGGCCGCATTGCCTCTTCGACGTCAACACCGAGGCCCGCAAGGTGTGCGCTGACCATTTCGAAGTGCTCGAATTCCGTCACTGCAAGCCGTCCGAGCGCAGCCCGGTCCCGCAGGGTCGGGGAAAAACGGGCATCCGAGGACAACCGTTCGAACGCCGAAAGCTCGCCATAAGCCATGACACCGAACAGGTCGACAACAAACTGGTTGAGCGACCCAAACCCGGCGCCGTCCCTCTCCGCCGGGGATGCTGGCGAAGGGCTCGACGGGGAAGGCGGATGCAAGGCAGTCATGGGAACAAGGGTACCCGCGCGCCGATTCCTTCCGCTGCTCCAGCTGACTGTGTACTACGGTGGGCACTGTGCCGTATTCTCATCTGGATCTGAGCAACCGGGACTCCCAGGTACAGCTCACCGCAGCGTTGGAAGGCCTCCGGCAGGAACTGGAACTGCGCGCCGACTTCCCGCCCGAGGTATTGGCGGAGGCGAAGGCTGCCGTGGACTCGTTCGTGCCGCCGGAACGAGACCTCACCGGTCTCGGCTTCATCACAGTCGACCCTCCCGGATCAACCGATCTGGATCAAGCCTTCCACCTGGAGCGCGCCGGATCCGGCTACCGCGTCTGGTACGCCATTGCGGATGTTCCCGCCTTCGTGGCACCGGGCGGTGCGATAGACACGGAAGCCCGCCTTCGTGGCCAGACCATGTACGCACCGGACGGCCGCATCTCCCTCCACCCGGAGAAAATCGCTGAGGACGCAGCCAGCCTGTTGCCGGGCCGGAACCGGTCCGCCTTCGTCTGGGAGTTCGAATTGGACGAGGCCGCACAGGTGGAGTCCGTCGTCGTCGGGCGTGCTGTGGTCAGGAGCCGTGCGCAACTCACCTACGACCAGGTGCAGGAAGACCTCGACTCAGGCGGCGCCGCGGAGAACCTGACCCTCCTGAAGGAAATTGGAACCAAGCGCATCGCGCTCGAGAAGGAGCGCGGCGGCGCAAGCCTGAACCTTCCGGAGCAGGAAATCGCGCACGACGGCGAGCGCTACTTCATCGTCACGCGCCCGCCTCTTGCGTCTGAAGACTGGAACGCACAGCTTTCGCTGATGACGGGCATGGCGGCCGCGGAAATCATGCTCGAGGGAGGCGTGGGGATACTCCGCACCATGCCGGCCCCTGACGAGACGTCCCTTGCCCGGTTCCGGCACCAGGCCCGCGCGCTCGGGCGCTCCTGGCCCGCGAATGTGCCCTACGGCGAATTCCTGCGCAGCCTTGACACCTCGGATCCGCGCCAGCTTTCACTCATGCATGCTGCTGCGTCACTGTTTCGCGGCGCCGGCTATACAGCGTTCGACGGCGCTGTTCCCGAGTCGGTTGAGCAGGCGGCGATCGCCGCACCCTATGCCCACACCACCGCACCCCTCAGGCGCCTGGTGGACAGATTTGTCCTGGTGACCTGCGAAGCGCTATGTGCCGGCAGGGACGTTCCCGACTGGGTCCGGAAGGCCCTTCCGGAACTGAATGCTCTGATGTCATCCTCGAACCAGCTGGCTTCACGACTGGAGAGCGGCGCGATCGCTGCCGTGGAGGCAGCATTGCTGAGCAACCGCGTGGGCGAGGAGTTCGACGCCGTCGTCATCACGGGCTCGAAGCCTTCACCGGACGCGTCGGTTAACGCCAACGGTAACGGCGCTCCGCACGGAGTCATTCAGGTCGCTGACCCTGCGGTCGAGGCACGGTGCGACGGCGTCATGACGGCTGGCGATGAAGTGCGGGTCAGGTTGGTCACCGCTGATATCGCCCGGCGGGAATTGCGCTTTGAACTGGTGCGGAGCGTTCGGCAGGAGGAGTCGCCGTCGGAAAGTGAAAGCGCGGCAGGGTAGACTTGAACGCGTAGTAATGGATGCCCGGTCGTTCTAAAGAACTTAGTTCCAGTTTCCGAACGTGGTGGGCCGCAGTTCAACGAACAGGCGGCCTCCCTGCAATCGACCCGCAATACCTACGCGATCTTAGTCTTCCCAGCTCGGAAGCGGAACGTTCCGCTTCCGAGACGCAGTTGTTAGCCCGCGATCGGCTTCCACTGGACGCCCTGCTTCGTCCTGCTCCGAGCGGGCCCCTGTTTTCGGGCCCGGCGTTGAGCCTGCGCGGCGGCAGTGCCTAATCGAAACGGTAGTAAGAGTGACCACAGACAACCACCACCTCCATGCAGACAACAGCGACGACGAAATCTTCGTAGAAGAAACCCTCGTTACCACTGAAGAGCCGCATCAGGAAGCTCCTGAGACCTTCGCTGATTTCAATGTCCGCCCCGATATCGTCGAAGCCCTTGCGGACGCGGGGATCGTGCATCCCTTCCCCATTCAAGCCATGACGCTCTCCATTGCCCTCGGCGGTCACGACATCATCGGCCAGGCCAAGACCGGAACAGGCAAGACACTCGGTTTCGGCGTGCCCGCGCTGCAGCGCGTGGTTGGCCCGTCGGATGACGGCTATGACAAACTTCCCGCGCCAGGCGCTCCGCAGGCGCTTGTCGTCGTACCTACGCGTGAGCTTGCCGTCCAGGTTGCCGCTGACCTGACCAAGGCTGCGGCAAAGCGCAATGCCCGCATCGTCACCATTTACGGTGGCCGGGCGTATGAGCCCCAGATCGAGGCCCTCAAGCGCGGAACCGAAGTTGTGGTGGGCACCCCGGGACGCCTGATCGACCTGTACCGCCAGAAGATCCTGTCGCTCAAGAACGTCCGCATCGTGGTGCTGGATGAAGCCGACGAAATGCTGGACCTCGGGTTCCTCCCAGACGTCGAGACCCTGATGTCAGCAACGCCCTCGGTGCGCCAGACGCTCCTGTTCTCGGCCACTATGCCCGGCCCGGTCGTTGCCATGGCGCGCCGCTATATGTCCCACCCGACGCACATCCGCGCCGCTGACCCCGAGGACGACGGCGCCACCAAGAAGGACATCCGCCAGGTTATCTACCGTGCGCACAATCTGGACAAGGACGAGGTGGTGGCCCGCATCCTCCAGGCCCGCGGACGCGGACGCACCATCATCTTCACCAAGACCAAGCGCACGGCCGCCAAGCTTTCGGAGGAGCTGATCGACCGCGGCTTCGCGGCCGGCGCCATTCACGGCGACCTCGGCCAGGGAGCGCGCGAGCAGGCCTTGCGGGCCTTCCGCGGTGACAAGATCGATGTCCTGGTGGCCACCGAAGTTGCGGCCCGCGGTATCGACGTTGAGGACATCACCCACGTCGTCAACTTCCAGTGCCCGGAGGACGAGAAGGCCTACCTGCACCGCGTGGGGCGTACGGGGCGAGCCGGCAAGAAGGGCACGGCCGTCACCTTCGTGGACTGGGATGATGTTCCGCGCTGGGGCCTGATCAACAAGGCCCTCGGCCTCGACCAGGCGGAACCGGTTGAAACCTACTCCTCATCACCGCACCTGTACACGGACCTTGACATCCCCGAGGGCACCAAGGGCAGGCTGCCACGCGCGCAGCGGAAGCTGGCCGGCATCAACGCCGAGAAGCTCGAGGATCTCGGCGAGACCGGCAAAAAGAACCGCACAAACGACCGCGCGCGCTCCGGCGGCAACAGCGGGCGGCGGGGTTCCGATGAAAAGGCAGGCGGCCGTCGTCGTACCGGTGGGTCCGGCTCAGCCGGTGAGGACCGCCCTGCGGACAGCGGTCCAAGGCAAGCGGACCGGGCTGAAGGGTCCGAGCGGCCCAAACGCAACCGATCCCGTACGCGTCGGCGCAACGGCGAAGTGATCCCCAAGCCCGCTGCAGACAGCTGATCAATAGCGTGGAAGCAACACCGGTCCATCCGGCCTGGCGGCCGGATGGACCCAACCTTGTGGTGCAGGCAGACAACCTGGAATACCTTTCCCGGCTGCCGGACAACTCCTTCGCCATGATCTACGTGGATCCGCCGTTCAATACCGGCCGCGCTCAGCGCCGGCAGCAGACCACGATGGTCCGCAGCGCGCCCGGTGCCGGTGACCGCGTCGGATTCAAGGGGCACAGCTACTCCACCGTCAAGGGCATGCTCGCGAGCTACGACGACGCGTTCGAGGACTACTGGGAGTTCCTTGCACCCCGCCTGGCGGAGGCGTGGCGGCTGCTGGCAACGGACGGAACACTCTACGTGCATCTGGACTACCGCGAAGTGCACTATGCCAAGGTGATGCTGGACGCCCTGTTCGGTCGCGAATGCTTCCTCAACGAGATCATCTGGGCCTACGACTACGGTGCCCGCGCGAAGAGCCGCTGGCCCGCCAAACACGACAACATCCTGGTGTACGTGAAGGATCCGTCCGGGTACTACTTCAACAGTGCCGAGGTGGATCGTGAGCCGTATATGGCGCCGGGTCTCGTCACACCGGAGAAGGTCGCCCTCGGCAAGCTGCCCACTGACGTCTGGTGGCACACCATCGTTTCCCCGACAGGCAAGGAAAAGACCGGCTATCCCACCCAGAAGCCTGAGGGCCTGGTTCGCCGTGCGGTGGCTGCCAGCAGCCGGCCGGGAGACTGGGTCCTGGACTTCTTCGCGGGCTCGGGAACGCTTGGCGCAGTCGCAGGCAAACTCGAGCGGCGCTTCGTCTGCGTGGACAGCAATGAACAGGCAATCGATGTGATGACCCGGCGCCTCCGTCCTTGGTTGGCACCCCCTACCGGATGACACTGCTTCCGGTCGCCATCTCCTCCAGGCGTGCGAACATTTCCGGACTCGTAACGTTCTCCCCAAGCCGGTTCGGCTTGCCCGTTCCGTGGTAATCACTGGATCCCGTCACCAGCAGACTGTGCCGCGCAGCGATGCGTTGAAGCTCCTCCCGCCCCTCCGGAGGATTGTCCCGGTGATGAATTTCCAGGCCGAGCAGACCAGCATCGATCATCTCGCCGGTGGTTGCGCTATCCACGATCCGCCCACGTGCGGACGCCACGGGGTGGGCGAACACCGGAACCCCGCCGGCTTCGCGGACCAGTGCGACGGCGTCTGCCGGGTGGGGTGCATAGTGGCTCACCCAGTAGGGCGAGCGCGCACTGAGCATGTTCGCGAATGCTTCGCTCCGCGTGCCGACAACGTTCAGCGTCACCAGAGTGTCCGCAATGTGTGGCCGCCCGATAGTCGCGCCGTCAGCAACGTGTTCAAGCACGTGCGCCCAGGAAATGGGATAGTCGGCGGCGAGTTTCTCGACCATGCGCTCGGCCCGGGTAAGCCGGGCGTCCCGGGACCGTCCGATCTCAGCGAGCAGCCCCGGGTGCTCCGGGTCATGCAGGTAGGACAACACGTGCACACTGATACCCGTATCGGTGCGGCAGGACACCTCCATCCCGGGCACCAGTACCAGCGACAGATTCCGTGCCTCCTGCATGGCCGCTGCCCATCCGGCGGTCGCATCATGATCGGTCAGAGCGATGACGTCCAAACCGGCAGCTGCGGCAGCGCGCATGAGGTCCGCAGGACTTTCAGTGCCGTCTGAGACGTTGGAATGGGCGTGCAGGTCAATTCTCACCAAACAACTGTACGCCCGCTCCGCTCGTGTCGGCGGTGCCGGATGTTTGGCTCATTTCTCCGCCGGTGGGACCATGGTGGGGTGAGTACAGCAGAGAACACCCCATCGGCAGTAACCATGACCCCGACCGGCACCGGCAGTGACGCCACACCTGTCACACCGGAGGAACAGCCGCTGTCCAGTCGCAACGAGAACCGGTCCCAACGCCCGGATTCTGATGCTTTCAGGGCCTTCATGAGCTCCAGTTGGGCCGCAAAAGGTACTGATCTCCCCGCGGAGGCTGAGGTTGCGCGGTACGCCGCCCAGCGCCGTTTGAAGGTCTCCCGCCAGTTTCCGGGTGAGCGCCTGGTCATTCCCGCCGGGCCGTTGAAGGTCCGTTCCAACGACACGGATTACCGCTTCCGGCCGCACTCCGGATTCGCCCACCTGACCGGGCTCGGCCTGGATCACGAGCCGGACGCAGTGTTGGTGATGGAACCTGCCGGGGAAGGGAAGGGCGACGACGGCGGCAATCACCATGCCACGCTCTACTTCCGTGAACTGGCCGGCCGGGACAGCGCGGAATTCTACGCAAACGCACGCTACGGCGAATTCTGGATCGGTTCCCGGCTCTCCCGCGCGGAAGTACGCGCACTGCTGGCACTGGAAACAGCCGACCTCGCCGATCTCGAAGCAGCGATCACCAAGGACGCGGGTGCCGTCGAAATAGGTGGCATCCGGATCCGTCTGCTGCGTGAAGTGGATCTGAACGCGGACGCACTGGTGGACACCTCCCGAATTAACACCTCCGTGGATCTGGAGGCCTCCGACGAGCTCGACGCAAAGCTCGCGGAGGCCCTGTCCGAACTCCGCCTGATCAAGGACGAGTGGGAGATCGCGCAGATGCGCAAGGCTGTGGAGGCAACGGTGAACGGCTTCCACGAGGTGGTTAAGGAACTGCCGCGCGCCATCACCCATCCCCGCGGCGAGCGCGTTGTCGAAGGAGCCTTCTTCGCCCGAGCACGGGAAGAGGGCAATGACCTCGGTTACGACACCATCGCAGCGTCGGGAAACAACGCCACGATCCTCCACTGGATTCGCAATAACGGGCAGGTGGACGCTGAGGATCTACTACTCTTGGACGCCGGTGTCGAAGCAGACAGCCTGTATACCGCGGACATTACCCGGACGCTGCCGGTCAATGGGAAATACTCCGAGATCCAGCGCAGGGTCTACCAGGCCGTACTGGACGCCGCGGACGCCGGTTTCGCCGCCGCAAAGGTTGGCGTGAAGTTCCGGGAAGTGCATGCCGCCGCTGTGGCCGTCCTGGCTGAACGGCTGGATGAGTGGGGTTTCCTTCCGGTTCCGCTGGAGGAGGCGCTCTCGCCAGAAGGCCAGCATCACCGCCGCTGGATGCCGCACGGCACCAGCCACCACCTCGGTATGGACGTGCACGACTGCGCCCAGGCCAAACGGGAGCTTTACCTGGACGGGACCCTGACGGAGGGGATGGTCTTCACCATCGAACCCGGCTTGTACTTCAAGGACGAGGACCTTGCAGTTCCCGAGGAGTACCGAGGCATCGGCGTCCGGATCGAGGACGACATCCTGATGACGGCGGAAGGTCCGGTCAACCTCAGCTCGGCGCTCCCCCGTGAGCCCGACGATGTCGAAGCCTGGATGGAAGGCATCTACAGCCCGACCGGCGAGTAGTGGTTAGATCCGCACTCACTCGATGAATGCGGATTCAACGAACATGGCGTAAAACGAAGAACGCACGAAAAGAAGAAGGCGGACAGCCGTAGCTGTCCGCCTTCCTTCTTCGTAAGCGCCGGATTTTCACGCGACGCATTCCAGCTATTCCTTGCGGGATTCCTGTGGCTGCGCGTCCTGCACGGCCGGCTCGGCCTGCTCAGGCTGCTCCTTGACGGGCTGGGACTCCACGCGCACTCCGTACTGCGGCCTGCCGTCCGGCAGATCGGGGAACTGGCCGCGGGTGGAGCGTTTGTTGGCGGCCTGCTGTTCCTCGCCGCTTTCAGCGGATTCGGACGTTTCAGCGGACGTGGCGCCGTTCGCCGACTCCGGTGCCTGCACATGCGGCGGCTGGCTCCAGCCCTCCGGACGCTGCGGAGGCTGGACCGGCGGCTGACCCTGCTGCGGGTGCTGATTGTGTTGAGGCGGCGTCCCCCACGGCTGTGACGGCGCGCCGGCAGCTCCCTGGGGGCGCGAGTTCATGGGAAGCTGCTGGAGCATCCGCCGCGCTTCGCCTGCAACTGCGGGATCGACGAGAACGTCGTAGCTGGTGGCCACAACCTGGCTGGTGGAGGTGAAGTCACGCTTACCGCGCTGGAACGCATAGGCGATCACGCCGAACAGTACCCAGAAGACGGCGCCGAGCGCCATGGAGGACAGGATCGGCAAGTACGTCGAGTCCCCGCCGAAAAGCGTCAGGATAAAACCGACGAACAGACCAAACCACGCGCCGGTCGCTGCGCTGGCGAGGGCAACCCGCGGGTAGCTGAGCCGTCCGGTTACGCGTTCCACGGTCTTGAGGTCATTGCCGATGATCGAAACCTGCTGCACCGGGAACTTGCTGTCTGCGAGGTAGTCCACCGCCTTCTGCGCATCCAAGTAGGAGTCGTACCGGCCAATGGTCTCGCCCTTCGGCAGCGTACGGCCCTCATCGCGTGAGGCAGTTCGTCCAAAAACGTTTGACATACTTTCATTGTTGCCTAGATACCTCCCACCGTGTCGCCGTATCGCTCGCGGTGAACTTCACCGTCACCATGCTGTGCGGGCTGTCACGCGATACGGCTCTGGTGCCGCAACGGCAGTAGCCTTGAGGATGTGAGCAGCAACCCAACGCGCGTATTCGTGGCACGCCTACTGGGCCTGGACGTTTTCGACCCGCTCGGAGACCGTCTCGGGCGCCTTCGTGACGCCGTCGTGCTGGACCGCGGGCCAGCGGTTGTGCCGCAGGTGGTGGGCCTGGTGGTCGAGGTTCCCGGGAAAAAGCGCGTCTTCGTGCCAATGACACGCGTCACGTCCATCGACGCAGGGCAGGTCATCTGCACCGGACTGGTCAATCTCCGCCGCTTCGACCAGCGCGGCGCGGAGCGGCTCGTGGTCGCCGAGGTGTTCGACCGCAGGATCACACTCCGCGACGGCAGCGGTGAAGCCACAATTGAAGACGTCGCCATGGAGAAGGACCGCTCCGGCGACTGGCACGTGTCCCAGATTTTCGTTCGCCGCGGCGGCCCGCAGTCACGGCTTCGGGGCCTGCGCCGCGGTGAGCGGCTCATCATCGACTGGCTCGACGCCTATCATGGCGCTGCAGATGAGCCGCAGGCGGCAACAACATTCCTGGCCCAGCATGATGACCTGAAGGCCGCAGACTTCGCTGACGCCCTCCATGAAATGAGCGACAAGCGCCGCATTGAAGTGGCGGGCGAGCTCCAGGACCAGCGCCTCGCTGACATTCTCCAGGAACTGCCCGACGACGACCAGGTGCAGATTCTGTCGTCGCTCGACCGGGAACGGGCGGCCGACGTACTGGGAGAAATGGATCCTGACGACGCCGCCGACCTCCTGAATGAACTGCCGGAGGACCAGAAAGAGGAGCTGCTTCAGCTTATGGAGCCGGATGACGCGAAGGACGTCCGCCGCCTCCTGCAGTACGAAGAGGACACTGCGGGATCCCTCATGACGCCCGTCCCGGTCATCCTGCCTCCGGAAGCCACCGTTGCCGAGGCTCTGGCGCACGTGCGCAGGGAGGAGCTGACACCGGCGCTGGCGTCCTCCATCTTCGTCTGCCGCCCGCCGCTGGAAACTCCGACCGGCCGCTACCTCGGCGTGGTTCACATCCAGCAGCTGTTGCGTTATCCGCCGCCGGAGCCCCTGGGCAATATCGTCGATACCGATCTGGAGCCCGTCAGCGACCAGGCGAATATCAGCGAGGTTTCCCGGATTCTCGCAACGTACAACCTGAACTCATTGCCGATTGTCAACGGCGATGGCCGATTGGTGGGGGCGGTGACCGTTGACGACGTTCTGGATCACCTGCTCCCTGAAGACTGGCGTGCCCAGGATGTCACGCCCGACCTGACGCGGGGAGGCACAAATGGCTGAGAGAACCAGAACTGCAACCACGAGCGGCCTGGACACACCGCGCGAAAGCCGCGCCCGGTTGCTGCCCAGGCTGCGCCCCAACCCGGACGCATTCGGAAGTGCAACCGAGAACTTCGCGCGGTTCATGGGCACGCCGCAGTTCCTCTTTTACATGACGGTGTTCGTCGCCGTGTGGCTGGCCTGGAACAGCTGGGCTCCCGAGGACTGGAGATTCGACAGCGCAGCGATCGGCTTCACGCTGCTCACGCTGATGTTGTCCCTCCAGGCCTCCTACGCCGCTCCGCTCCTGTTGCTGGCCCAGAACCGCCAGGATGACCGCGACCGCGTCTCGCTGCAGCAGGACCGGCAGCGCGCGGAGCGCAACCTCTCGGACACTGAATATCTCACGCGGGAAATTGCGGAACTGCGCATCGCCCTGCGCGAGGTCGCCACACGGGACTTCGTCAGATCCGAGCTGCGCTCGGTCATGGAAGAACTGCTCGAGTCAACAGACGGGCAGGATGCACCACCCCAGCGCAGGTCCAAACGCAGGGTCTCCGACGCCACCGTTTCCCTCCCCCAGGTGCCGCCGGTGCGCAAGGACCGGCAGTGACGCAGGAATCTGCGGTCCTCGCTGCGCTGGGGAAGGTTCTTGATCCGGAGCTACGGCGTCCTATCACCGAGCTGGGCATGGTGGAGGGCATTACAACGCACGACGACGGCGCCATCACCGTACGCGTCCTGCTCACCATCGCGGGATGTCCGCTTCGCGACACAATTACCCGGGATGTCGAAGCAGCGGTTGGTGGACTGCCCGGCGTCACCGGAGTATCGGTGGAGTTGGCCGTGATGACCCAGGACCAGCGCGACGCCCTGAAAGAGCGGCTGCGCGGCCCCGGAGCGAAACGTGGGATCCCTTTCAATGAGCCGGGCTCGCTCACGCGGGTTCTTGCCGTTGCAAGCGGCAAGGGCGGAGTTGGCAAGTCGAGCGTTACGGTGAACCTTGCGACGGCGATGGCTGCGCGGGGCCTTCGGGTCGGAATCGTGGATGCGGACGTCTACGGATTCTCGGTACCGGGACTGATGGGGATCCGCCAGTCTCCCACAAGGGTGGACGAGATGATCCTGCCTCCGGTGGCGTATGGGGTCAAGGCAATCTCGATCGGCATGTTCGTCGCCGGAAACCAGGCTGTTGCATGGCGCGGACCCATGTTGCACCGTGCTCTGGAGCAATTCTTGCAGGATGTGTATTTCGGTGATCTTGATGTTCTGTTCCTGGACCTGCCGCCCGGGACAGGCGACATCGCTATCTCCGTGGCGCAACTACTTCCTGACGCCGAACTTCTGATCGTCACGACTCCCCAGTCCGCGGCCGCTGACGTCGCAGAACGGGCGGGCTCCATGGCCGTGCAGACTGGGCAGAAGGTTGCGGGGGTCGTCGAGAACATGTCATGGCTCGAGCTTCCCTCCGGTGAGCGTATGGAGGTGTTCGGCAGCGGCGGCGGCGCCGAGCTTGCGCGCCGACTCACCACGACGGTCGGGTATGACGTCGCTCTGCTCGGCAGTATCCCTCTTGAACCTGCGTTGCGGGAGGGCGGGGACAAGGGGCAGCCCGTGGTTCTGGCACGGGGTACCGGAGCGTCAGAGGAGTTGAACCGGATTGCTTCCGTCCTGGCCGCGCGGCCCCGCGGGCTGAGCGAGAAACTGCTGAAGGTTACCCCGAAGGGAACCTGAGCCGTTCCACGACGCAAGATTTCCTGGGGAGCGCTTCAAGTGGCCTCGTGATCATAAGGGGCGGCCTGACCGGCGCTCAGGCGTGGGGGGCTGACCGGAGTCTGCGCCGGTGCGGTGCCCTCCGGCGAGTTGACTGAAGCTGCACCGTTCGCCGATGCTCCGGATGAAGCTGCGATCGAGCGGGACTGGGGTTTCGAGCCGGTTTCACTGACGGGTTTGATGGCGTCTTCGATGTCATCAAGAAGGGCCTCCTTGATGATGCGCCGCGGATCATACTGGCGTGGATCGAGCTTGCGCCAGTCGACGTCGTCGAACTCGGTGCCTACTTCTTCACGAAGTTGTTCGCGGGCTCCGGTGGCCATCCGGCGCAGCCCCTTGACCAATTGCGCAAGTTGGGAAGCGTATTCGGGCAGCCGTTCGGGACCAAGGACGATGACAGCGATGAGCGCCAAAAGAAGGAACTCGTATCCGTTGATTCCAAACACCTTCGAAGCCTACCTGCAGGACAACCCTGAATCTATTCACGTCACGGCGCCGGCTGCGCCAGCTTCCCAAGCCCGCGGAGGATGCGGCTCAGGGGGTCGCTCGGTGCATCCGGGCGTGAATAGGCCAGCTGGGAGTGTTCATTGAACATCAACTGGCTGACCGCACGCGGCATGTCGGCGACGGGCAGGGTGGAGACCACCGTGTACGTGGCGGAACCGGAATCGATCACAAGCTGCCAGGCGCGTCCCGGATGCAGCCAAACCGTCTGCTCTGCCCCGCCGATCTCCTCGAATCCATCCTCCTCGACGGTGTTGCCGGTTGCCGCATTGACCGGAGCGGCCTCCATGCCCTGGGTCCCGCCGCGCTGTTCGTAGATGGTCAGGGAATGGCTTCCGTCGGAGAGTTCCAACTGCAGGGTGGGCCTGCCTTCGATCTCAAGCGCTTCAGCGCGGACGAGATCGAAACCGAGCGTCTGCAACTCGGGACAGAACCAGCCGTCGTCACGCAGCTGGTCAATCTGCGTGGTGGTCAAAGTGGCCGGCGCGGCTGTTGCCACGGCCTGGAAGCTTTCCGTCACCGACGCTGAACCGCCTGCAGCCGTCAGGTCACCGGCGTTCACCTCCGATCCAAGCGCGTACGCGGCCGTGAGCGTTGCTACTGCGGCGACGGCGAGTCCGCTGCTCACGGCGATGACGGCACGGTTGCGGTGCATGAACGGCTCGTCGACGGGGACGCTCTCATCGAGAGTGAGGTGTGTCGCCGAAATTCCAGCAGCCCGAGGCTGAGACACATCACCCGATTGCTCCGTGGATCTGCGCAGAATACGCTCGAACAGCTCCTCGGAGGGTCCAGGGGTGGACGTGCTCCTCAGCCGCCGGCGGATAGCCTGTTCCTGCTCCACGACTTCGTGGCACTGGTTGCAGCGAAGCAGGTGCTTCTCGACGGCGCACTGACGAGCCAGACTGAGCTCGCCCGCCACATAGTCGATCAGGAAACGGGTTGGGTGGCGCATGGATCTAGCGGGCACCTGCTATGCGCGGCAGGCTGAGGCGGGGTGGGACGGATTCGGACTGCCGGGGATCCCGGTGGGCAAGCTTCTCCCGAAGGATGGTGCGGCCCCGGTGGATTCGCGAGCGCACAGTACCGAGCTTGACGCCGAGCGCACGGGCAACTTCGTCATACGGAAGTCCCTCCAGATCACACAGGACAACAGCAGCACGGAAGTCCGGCGGCAGCTCCTCAAGGGCCGCCTGTACGTCGAGGTCGAGGTTGTTGAATTCGAAGCTGCGTTCCGGGCTGGGGTGGGTGCTCGGCAGGCGATTCTCGGCATCATCGGCAAGCCCATCGAAGCGGATGCGATTCTTGCGCCGTGCCTGATCCAGGAAGAGGTTGGTGGTGATGCGGTGAAGCCAGCCGTCCAGCGTTCCGGGCTTGAAGTTAGCAAGCGAACGGAACACACGCACGAAAACCTCCTGCGTGAGGTCCTCGGCATCATACTTGTTGCCAGTCAGCCGGTATGCAAGCCTGTAGACCTTTGGAGAGTGATCCCTGACCACTTCCTCCCATGTCGGAGGGATCCAGTCGGATACCTCCTGATCGTGCTCTCCGGTTGTGGCGTTCCCTGCTGGTGCCACTATGCGCGAAGTAGACATCGACCTTCTCCTCTCGCCCTCGATTGAATGTGCGCGACGCCCGCCTATAGAGCCGGCACCGCATGCATGTGGTATTCGGGGCTTTGCCTCTTTTGGATGCCTCGGATCGCATCTCTTGCATATCCATGGTGCCGGATGTAGCTGAAAGCCCGCTGAATAAATGGCACGAGTCTCCGGGGCGCGGCTGTCCGGAAACGGCGTTACCGGTGCCCATCCCGGATCGGCAGTAGGCTGGAACCGGCGGCGTCCGGTAGCCCGGACGGCTACGATCACCCTTTGGCTCCTGGACAGAACGGAACATCATGAGCGCGCAGAAGCAGGCGAATTGGTCCTACACGGAAGGCCTGCCCGTTGAAGATGATGTTTTGCTCCGGGCGAGGGACCGATCCCACGAGCTCGGAGTTTCCCCCGTCAGTACGGGAATTGCGGCGGCTCTGACGGTACTCGCTGCTGCGTCAAAAGCGATGACCGTGGTGGAAGTCGGCGCCGGGGCGGGTGTTTCCGGCGTATGCCTGCTGCGCGGCATGGGCCAAAACTCAGTGCTGACAACTATCGATTCGGATGTAGACCATCTTCGGGCTGCACGCGAGGCCTATGCCGAGGCAGGAATTCCGGCGAACCGCACCCGGACCATTTCCGGGCGGGCAGCCGACGTACTTCCCCGCTTGACCGATGCTGCCTACGACCTTGTTTTCCTCGATGCGGACAAGGCCAACCTTCCGCTCTACGCTGACCAGGCAGTCCGTCTGTTGAAGCGCGGAGGACTGATTCTGATCAACGACGCCCTTGACGGCGGCAAGGTTGCCGACCCCGCGGTACGGGACGCCTCCACGAACACCTTGCGGCAGGTAGGCAAGACGCTGCGCACTAACGATCAGTTGGTCAGCACGCTGGTGCCGGCCGGGAATGGTCTCCTGATGGCCGTCAAGATGCCGGCCTGAATTCCCGCCTGAAAACCCTAGTTCTCTAACCCGTTACCGTGAGCAGGCAATCCTTGAGCTTGCCTGCTTCTTCAGCGTTGAGCTCGACGACGAGGCGTCCACCGCCGTCGATCGGAACCCGCATGATGAGGCTGCGTCCCTCTTTGGTGACCTCCATGGGTCCATCACCGGTACGGGGTTTCATCGCAGCCATCTAAGTAGTTTCCTTCCACGGTGCGCGACCGGACGAAGGCCGCGGTCAACATTGCACGGCGGAGACTCCCCCGTACGCTCGTCCTTCCCTATTATCCCGCAGAAGTGCGTGCCGAGCTAATCGCAGGTGCGGCGCCCATCACACCGCTACGCTGAATTGTTCCGCACCCAGCAGGACGCAAGGTGATCATTGACGTATCCGGTTGCCTGCTGCATGGCATAGGCGGTGGTGGGACCGACGAAGCGGAACCCGCGGGATCGGAGTTCTTTCGCAAGCGCGACAGACTCCGGCACGACAGCGGGAACATCGGTGAGTGCTTGCGGCGCTGGTTTCGGCGCCGGCCGGTGCGCGTCCAAGATTCCTCCAAGCGTTGTGCCCGCGGGCAACGCGAGGAGCGCGTGGGCGTTCGCAATGGTTGCGAGGATTTTGGCCCGGTTGCGCACAATGCCTGCATCGCCGAGGAGGCGTGTGACGTCGTCGTCATCGAAAGCGGCAACCCTCTGCGGATCAAATCCGGCGAAAGCCACACGAAAATTCTCCCGCTTGCGCAGGATAGTGATCCAGCTCAGCCCGGACTGGAACGCTTCGAGGCTGATCCTTTCGAAAAGCGCGGCATCGCCCGCGACCGGACGCCCCCACTCGTTGTCGTGGTAGGCCTCGTATTCCGCGCTCGACACCGCCCATGGGCACCGCAGGCGGCCATCGCTTCCACTGACCGCGCTCACCGGCCGCCCTGATCCTGGTCCTGCAGAGCTTCAATGAGCGCGTCGCGCTCGGCGAGGGCTGCGGCCAGGCTGTCCAGGACCTCGTCCACCTGGTCCATGCGATATCCGCGCAGACCAAGCGAGAACCGGACCCGGCCCACGTCCGCTGCGCCCGGATGTTCCGGGAGCAGCACCGGCGGCAAGCTGGGCGTCGGTTCAACCAGTCCGGGGAGGGCTCTGGGCTCTCCTGCTGAGGACCCGCTCCTGCTGGGCCAATCACGCCCGACGGCGAAAAACGCAGTGGCGCCCACTGCCGCTACCGCGATCACAACGAGGAAAACCGTCATGGCTCAGGGTCCAGTGTGGCGGGCTGTATCAGCGAGGACGGCGCGAACGGCGTCGGCAGGGTCATCGACCAGGTGAACCAGTGACAGGTCCTTCTCCGAAATCATTCCGTTGGCAAGCAGTGTGTCCCGCACCCAGTTCCACAGCGGACCCCAGAAGTCGGAACCGATCAGCACGATCGGGAAGGACGTGACCTTCTGCGTCTGGACCAGCGTCATCGCCTCGAAGAGCTCATCCAGGGTCCCAAAACCTCCGGGCAATACAATGAAGCCCTGTGCGTACTTGACGAACATGGTCTTGCGGGCGAAGAAGTAGCGGAAGTTGATGCCGAGGTCCACCCACTCGTTCATTCCCTGTTCGAAGGGCAGTTCGATGCCGAGCCCCACGGACACACCGCCCGCCTCGCAGGCACCCTTGTTAGCAGCCTCCATTGCGCCCGGGCCTCCGCCGGTGATGACGGCGTACCCGGCTTCCACCAGGAGCCGTCCCACTTCTTCACCCATTGCGTAGTACGGAGAGTCCCTCGGAGTCCGCGCGGAGCCGAAAACACTGATGGCACGTCCCAGTTCCGACAGGGTCCCGAAACCCTCCACGAATTCGCTCTGGATCCGCAGGACCCGCCAGGGATCAGTCTTGGTGAAGGGGGTTTCCTCGTCGGAGTCCAACAGGTACTGATCCGACTGCGCGGTGCTCGCCTGGTCCCGACGGAGTTCCACCTGTCCGCGACGCCGCGCCGGTGCCGCGGGAGGGCCTGTGTGCTGATCGTTTGTGCCGCTGTGGGGACTCATATATCCAAGGCTAACCTCCGCAGGGACCCTTCTGCGTTGGTTGCTCTTGAATCACGATTTCCACTTTGGGCCAGCCGATGTATCGCCGGTGGGGAATTCTTCGCTACATTTCTCTCTATGACTCGTGACACACAATCGAGCACGCCAACGTCCGCGTCCAACTCGTCAGCACAGCCGCTCGTCTCCTTGAAGAACGTCAACAAGCACTTCGGTGAACTCCATGTGCTCAAGGACATCAACCTCGAAGTTGCCCGCGGCGAGGTGGTGGTGGTGATCGGGCCCTCCGGATCCGGCAAGTCCACGCTCTGCCGCGCCATCAACCGCCTGGAAACTATCGACAACGGCGAGATCCGGATCGACGGCAAGGAATTGCCCGCGGAAGGCAAGGCGCTGGCAAAGCTTCGTGCCGACGTCGGCATGGTCTTCCAGTCCTTCAACCTGTTCGCCCACAAGTCCATTCTCGAGAACGTCTCGCTCGGCCCTGTCAAGGTCAAGGGGATGAAGGCCGCGGCAGCGAAAGAGCTTTCGATGTCGCTGCTGAAGCGCGTTGGCGTGGACAACCAGGCGCAAAAGCTCCCCGCGCAGCTGTCCGGAGGCCAGCAGCAGCGCGTTGCCATTGCACGGGCTCTCGCGATGCAGCCAAAGGTGATGCTGTTCGATGAACCGACGTCCGCGCTGGACCCGGAGATGATCAATGAGGTTCTGGACGCCATGGTTGCACTGGCAAAGGAAGGGATGACCATGATTGTGGTCACCCACGAGATGGGCTTTGCCCGCAAAGCTGCCGACCGCGTGATCTTCATGGCGGACGGCCAGATTGTTGAACAGGCCACCCCGGAAGAGTTCTTCACCAATCCGCAGAGCGATCGCGCCAAGGACTTCCTCGGCAAGATCCTTGCCCACTAACCACCTACGAATTCCCATCAGGAAATAACGCGAGGAGAAATCATGCGAAAAACACGATACGGCGCATTGGCGATGGCCGCGGCTGCCGCACTCACCCTGTCCGCCTGTGGCGGCGGAGGCGAGCCTGAAAGCGGCGGAGAAGGCACCGGCGAAGCAGCTGCTGACTCCGTCCGCATTGGCATCAAATTCGATCAGCCCGGCCTCGGCTTCGACGAGGGCGGCGAGTACACCGGCTTCGACGTCGATGTGGCCAAGTACGTAGCAGGCGAGCTCGGCTACAGCGAAGACCAGATTGAATGGGTGGAAGCCCCTTCGGCCAACCGCGAAAATATGCTGGCCAACGAGCAGGTCGACATGATCTTCGCGACGTACTCGATTACGGACACCCGCAAGGAAACTGTCGACTTCGCGGGTCCATACTTCATTGCCGGTCAGGACCTACTGGTTCCTGCCGACAGCGACATCTCCGGTCCGGAAGATCTTGAGGGCAAGAACCTCTGCTCAGTCACCGGATCAACGTCGGCGACCAAGATCAAGGAAGAGTACCCCGGCGTCAACCTTGTCGAGCAGCCAGGCTACGCCGAGTGCGTTTCCGTCATGGCGAGCGGTGCTATTGACGCCGTCACCACCGATGACATCATCCTTGCCGGGCTCGCTGCTAATGCGGAAAGCGGCGACTTCAAGGTTGTCGGCAACACCTTCTCGGAGGAGCGCTACGGAGTCGGCCTCACCAAGGGCAGCGAACTCTGCTCGGACATCAACGCGGCGATCGAGAAGATGATCGAAGAAGGCGCCTGGGAAGAAGCACTGGCGAACAACCTTGAAGGCGTTGACTACGAGCCGAACTCGGAGCTGAACCCGCCGACGCCCGATGACTGCGTCTGATTGACACTCATCGCGGTGGGGCGGCTCCGGCTGTCCCACCGCTCATCTATGTATTGGAGGCCGAATAAATGGAGGACTATCTGTCCCTCCTGGTCGAATACGATGTCCTCGGGGCATTTTGGGTCAATATTCAGCTGACCCTTTGGGCTGGGGTTTGGGCGCTGTTGCTGGGCACGGTTCTCGCGCTCATGCGAATCTCACCCATTGCGAGCTTGCAGTGGCTCGGCGCGGCGTATGTCAACATCTTCAGGAACACGCCCCTGACGATCATCCTCGCCTTCGGGTTCCTCGGTCTGTTCGGCCAACTCGGCTTCACGCTTGCTGAAGACCTCAATGTGAGCCTCTTCCGGATCGCCATCCTCGGGCTCGCCATCTACCACGCAGCCTTCGTTTGCGAAGCTATTCGCAGCGGAGTAAACACCGTCCCCCTCGGCCAGGCCGAAGCGGCCCGCGCAATAGGTCTGAGCTTCATGCCCGCTGCTCGCCTGATCATCCTCCCGCAGGCGTTCCGCGGGGCGATTGCGCCGCTCGGTAACGTACTGATTGCGCTCATCAAGAATTCGACGGTCGCGGCCGCGGGGTCGGTTGCCATCGAAACCTCAACGGTGATGAAGGAAATGATTGAGTTCCGCTCCGACGTTATCTACCCAATCTTCTTCACATTCGCGCTCGGATTCGTCATTCTCGTCATCCCAATCGGCCTGCTCACAACCTGGGCTTCGAAGAAACTGGCGGTGGCACGATGAGCGCACAGCAAGTTCTGTTCGATGCGCCGGGTCCGAGATCCCGTCGCAATATCCTGATCGGCAACATCATCGGTGCCGTTCTGATTGTCGGACTCATTGGTTACCTGATCATGGCACTGGCCGCTCAGGGGCAGTTTGCGCCCGAAAAATGGACTCCATTCCTGGAGTGGGACACCTGGCGGTTCTTCCTGCTCGAGGGGCTGCTCTACACCCTCCGTGCGGCCGCTATCTCGGTTGTCACCTCTATCGTCTTCGGTTTGATCTTCGGTTTGGGTCGACTTTCCCATGTTGCGGTCATCCGGTGGATCAGCGGAATCGTCGTCGAATTTTTCCGGGCAGTACCCGTGCTCCTCATGATGATCTTCTTCTGGTTGCTCCTCGGCACCCTTGACCTCCTCCGTCCGCAGGACTCGCCGTTCGCTGCGGTAGTCCTCGGACTCACGCTGTATAACGGTTCGGTCATCGCCGAACTCGTGCGGTCCGGCGTGTACAACCTCCCGAAAGGACAGCGAGAGGCAGGACTGGCGATCGGTATGACTAGAAGTCAGTCGCTGCGCTCGATCGAGGTTCCACAGGCACTGGTCGCCATGCTGCCTGCACTAGTCAGCCAGTTTGTCGTCATCCTCAAAGACTCAGCGCTGGGGTACATCATCACGTACTCCGAGCTACTCGCCTACTCCCGTCGGTTGGGATCGGGCGAGGGAAACATCTTCCAGGCCCTCATCGTCGCTGCGGTGATCTTCATCATCATCAACTTCATGTTGACCACTTTCGCCACCAAGCTCTCCGGCCGATTGAGCTTCAGGACGGGCGGAAAGACCCGTAAGGACAAGAACGAGAAAGTCCTGGTGACCGACGCTACAAACGCCGGTTAGGCCAACCGCAGATTCCTCCCCGCCCAATGAACGACTGGCTCGCCTCGACCTCAGGCCTAGGCGAGCCAGTCGCTTAACGCCTTGAGGCAGGTACGAACAGCCTCTGCCTGGACATGTTCGTCGTCCGAATGAGCGAGCAGCGCGTCCCCGGGCCCGAAGTTCACGGCGGGGATGCCGAGTGCGCTAAAACGAGCCACGTCGGTCCAGCCGTACTTCGGCTTCGGCTCTCCACCGACCGCAGCGACAAAGGCAGCGGCAGCGGGATGGTTCAGCCCGGGCCGCGCGCCGGCAGCCACGTCGGTCCGCTCCACCTCAAAACCAACAAGCAGGTCACGGACGTACTTTTCGGCGTCCTCGGGGGTCTTGTCAGGAGCAAACCGGTAGTTCACCTCGACAACGGCGCGATCGGGAATGACATTCCCCGCGGTGCCACCGCTGATCAGGACAGCATTGAGGCTCTCCCGGAAATCCAGTCCGTCCACCGATACCGTGGTCGGCTCGTGGTCCCGAAGCCGAACAAGCACCTCCGCCATTGCGTGAATGGCGTTCTCCCCCATCCAGGCCCGTGCAGAGTGGGCGGCGCGCCCCGTCGTCGTGACATTGAAGCGGGCCGTTCCATTGCAGCCGCCTTCGACGGTGCCGTTGGTGGGTTCGAGCAGCACCGCGAAATCCGCCTCGAGCCAGTCCGGGTACCTGTCAGCCAACCGGCCGAGTCCGCTGAGGGATGCCTCGACTTCCTCATGGTCGTAAAAGACGTAGGTGATGTCCCGGGACGGCTCTGTCAGCGCGGCAGCAAGCGCCAACTGGACGGCGACTCCGCCCTTCATATCGGTGGCACCACGTCCATAGAGAACCTCGCCCTCCCAGGTGCTCGGGACGGTACCGCGGGAGCCTGGCACATGCGGCAGCGGCACAGTATCGAGATGACCGGCCAGGATGACCCGTTCGGCACGGCCAAGGTTGGTGCGGCCGATCAGCGAATCACCGTCCCGGACCACTTCCAGGTGGGAACACGTGCGAAGGATCCCTTCCACCGCATCGGCTAATGCCCGCTCGTTACCCGAGACACTATTGATGTCCATGATGTCGGCAGTGAGCTGCGCCACATCGGCGTGCGGATCAAGGCGAAAAGTGTTGGAAGCTGTCATGGTCCCCAGCGTACTGGCCCTCGGTGGAGGAGGGAGGCACCCGCAACTCGGTAGAATGGAAGCCATGACTGAGACGGCTTCTGCATACCTGCCCCCCTCCGAGACCACCGCACGGAACGCCTTCGGCATCGGCCTTGCCACGCTGGCCGAAGACGGAACGACACTCGATGTCTGGTACCCGCAGCCGGTTCTTGGCGAAGTTTCAGGCGATGACCATGCGCTGCGCACCGAACTCGCCGCCATCGCGGCGCCCGATGCGCTGCGCAGCGTCACGCAGGAAGTAGTCACCACCGTGTCTTCGCTCGACGACGCGCCCGCCGACGCAGCGGATGCCTACCTCCGGCTCCACCTGCTTTCGCACCGACTCGTCCAGCCGAACAGCATAAACCTCGACGGCCTCTTCGGACTGCTCGCGAACGCCGTGTGGACAAACTTCGGCCCGTGCGCCGTCAACAACTTCGAAACCACCCGCCTGCGCCTGCGTTCCCGCGGCACGGTGGTGGTGTACGGCGTGGACAAGTTCCCGCGCATGGTCGATTACGTGATGCCCTCGGGCGTTCGGATCGCCGACGCCGATCGGGTTCGCCTGGGCGCACACCTCGCCGAGGGGACCACCGTCATGCACGAAGGTTTCGTCAACTTCAATGCCGGAACTCTGGGCCACTCAATGGTCGAGGGACGCATTTCCGCCGGCGTCGTCGTGGGAAACGGCTCCGATATCGGCGGCGGCTCCTCGATCATGGGTACCCTCTCAGGCGGCGGCAAGGAACGCATCAGCATCGGCGAGCGCTGCCTCCTGAGCGCACAGGCCGGGATCGGTATCTCCCTCGGTGACGACTGCGTGGTGGAGGCCGGCCTCTACATCACGGCAGGAACCAAGGTGACCCTCCCGGATGGCTCGATCGCCAAGGCTGCCGACCTCTCGGGACAGTCCGGAGTGCTATTCATCCGCAACTCGACCACCGGCGTCGTCGAAGCCCGGCAGCGCTCGGGGCAGGGCATCGCACTGAACGCTGCGCTCCACGCCAACTAGGGATTTGAGTGCTCCAGACCAAGAAGCAGGCCCGACGACGGCGCCGCCTCCGCGCGGCCGGTGTCCTCACGCTGTTGACGGCGGTGGTCGGCGGTGGAGCCTACCTGGCCATCAGCCAACTGAACTCCTCTGAGGTGCTGGTCCGTGAGCGGTGCAGCGCCGTCGTCGGTACGGATACCTATGAGCTGGCGCCGGAGCAGGCCGCAAACGCATCCACTATCGCAGGAGTAGCCGTGACCCGTGGCCTGCCGCCGCGCGCGGTATCGATTGCGCTGGCCACAGCCGTCCAGGAATCGGGCCTGCGGAATTTGGACTACGGCGACCAGGCGGGGCCGGACTCCCGGGGACTGTTTCAGCAGCGTCCGTCCCAAGGCTGGGGCACCGAGGAGCAGGTGCAGGATCCCATTTACGCAGCCGGAGCGTTTTACGATGAGCTGGTCACGGTTCCGGGATACCAGAGTCTGCCCATCACGGAGGCCGCACAGCTCGTTCAGCGCAGCGCTTACCCGGACGCTTATGCCGATCACGAGCCTGAGGCGCGCGCGTTCGCCTCAGCGCTGACGGGCCAATCCCCCGCCTCGCTGAACTGCGTACTGCGTAAGCCCGTTGCATCAGGCAGCGCGGCAGCGGTGACCGAACGCTTCGCAGCCGTCTTTCCAGCCCTACCCACAGCTGCAACCGAAGAGGGTCTCGTGACCAGCGCCTCCGGATCAGAGGGGTGGGCCGCGGCACAGTTTGCGGTGGCCAATGCCAAGGAACTGGGCATCACTTCCGTCTCCCATGCGGGACTGCAGTGGAACCGGGCCGACGGCGGCTGGACCACCGCAGAAACTGAGACCGGGCAGGTGCTGATCACCCTTGCCGAGGTCGCCGCCTAGCAGGCGCTACGCGATGATCTCCACCACCGGCTGGACATAGCTCCGGAAGGTCGCTTCGTCGTCGTAGAGGTCCTCGCTCAGAATGAGCATGTCCGGTTCGACATACCAGGCCCGGTCTTCGCTTAGCGGCAGCTCCACCACGGAGAGCGAGAAGTTCCTCGCGGGCCGTCCAAGTTCGAGTTCGCGTTCCCGGACGAGATCACCGAACCGCCGCTGACCGACGTCGTGCATGCGCTGTTGTTCGCGCTCGCGCCAGCGTGCTTCACGCTCCTGCGTCCACGCCAACGCGGTTCCATAGTGAGCGTGGGTGAGGCGCTGGAGTGCGGGCATGGAGTCGAACTCCGGGAAGTCCGGCGGCGTAGGAAGGTTGGTGCCGTTTCCATGTCCGGCAACCAGTTGATACCACCAGGCCTCCCACTCCACCCGCAGCGCAGGGACCCCGCCGGCGGCGTGGACCGCCTGGCGCGGATTCAGGCAGCGGACAGGGGGCTTCACCGGCGATACTGCAGGCTTGCCGATCGCACCGAGACCTGCGCAGTCCCGCAGATACAGCGCGAAGCACATGGCCAGAGACGTGCCCGCTCCCACTTTCCAGGAGGGCGCTCCATTGACGTGCATGCGGTGTCCCCGCCTCTCCGCCGGCATAACCCGAACCGGCTCGCGCGCGTGATCCTCCAAGGGTAGACCGATAGCCCCGACGTCTCCAGAGCAAGAGCCCGGTGACTCACTTAGGTCCGAAATACCGCTGGTCGGTAGGCTTGAACCCATGAAGATACTCGTCACCGGCGGAAGCGGTTACATTGGCTCGCACACCACACTTGCACTCCTGGAGGCGGGCCACGACGTCGTCGTAGTGGACAACCTCTACAACTCAAGCGAAACCGCCCTGAAGCGGGTGGAGGAGCTGGCCGGCCGCGAGGTGGCTTTCCGCAAGGTGGATCTGCTCGACGAGCACGCGCTCGACGCCGTGTTCGAAGCCGAGGCCGTCGAGGCCGTCATCCATTTCGCCGGGCTGAAGGCAGTGGGTGAGTCAGTGGAAAAACCGCTGTTCTACTACCACAACAACGTGGGCGGAACCCTGAACCTGCTGCGCACCATGGACCGCCACAACGTCCGCACCCTGGTCTTCAGCTCCTCGGCTACGGTCTACGGTGCGTCCGAAGAGGTACCGCTGATCGAGAAAATGCCGCTGGACGCAACCAACCCCTACGGGCGCACCAAGGAGCAGATCGAGGACATCCTGAGCGACGTCGGTGCCTCCGATGGCCGCTGGAACATCGCGCTGCTGCGCTACTTCAACCCGGTGGGTGCGCACGAGTCGGGGCGTATCGGCGAAGATCCAACGGGCATCCCGAACAACCTGCTGCCGTTCGTGGCACAGGTGGCGGTCGGCAGGCGCGAGAAAGTTATGGTCTTCGGCAATGACTACCCAACCCCGGACGGCACCGGAATCCGCGACTATATCCACGTGGTGGACCTCGCGGACGGCCACGTAGCTGCCCTGAACTTTCTCACCTCCCACTCCGGGGTGCACCGCTGGAACCTGGGGACAGGTAACGGCTCATCGGTGCTTGAGGTGCTCGCAGCCTTCTCCAGGGCGGCCGGCCACGAGATCCCCTACGAGTTCGCTCCCCGGCGGCCGGGAGACGCAGCCGTCAGCTATGCGGATCCTTCGTCAGCGCTGGCGGACCTTGGGTGGTCGGCGCATAAGTCACTGGACCAGATGTGCGAGGATCACTGGCGCTGGCAGAAGAACAACCCGCAGGGATACGCCTCCTAGCCAAGGCCACGGCAACGTGAAGTACGACGACGGCCGGTCACCTTCCTTGCGGAGGTGACCGGCCGTCGTCGTACTGTTACTGCATTTGGAACTTCTAGCGTGCCGGGTAGTGCCGCTCCCCGGCGCCCGTGTACAGCTGGCGCGGACGGCCGATCTTGGTCTGCGGATCCTGCATCATTTCGCGCCACTGCGCGATCCACCCCGGCAGGCGTCCGATCGCGAAGAGGACGGTGAACATTTTCTCCGGGAAGCCCATCGCCTTGTAGATGAGGCCGGTGTAGAAGTCCACGTTCGGGTAGAGCTTGCGCTCGATGAAGTAGTCATCAGCAAGGGCCTTCTCTTCGAGGCGCATTGCGATGTCCAGAAGCTCGTCGTTGCCGCCGAGCTTTGAAAGGATGTCGTGGGCGGTGGCCTTGACGATCTTGGCCCGCGGATCATAGTTCTTGTAGACGCGGTGCCCGAAGCCCATGAGCTTCACGCCGTCTTCCTTGTTCTTGACCTTCTCCATGAAGTCCTCGGGCTGCATGCCCTTGGCCTTGATCTCCCGGAGCATGTTCAGGACGGCTTCATTGGCGCCGCCATGCAGCGGGCCGAATAGCGCGTTGATGCCGGCGGAAATCGAAGCGAACATATTGGCGTTCGAGCTTCCCACCAGGCGGACGGTGGAGGTGGAGCAGTTTTGCTCGTGGTCCGCATGAAGGATCAGCAGCAGGTCCAGCGCCTTGACCATGGTGGGATCGAGATCATAGGGCTCGGCAGGGAGGCCGAAGCACAAACGCATGAAGTTCTCCACGAGGTTCATGGAGTTGTCCGGGTACAGCATCGGCTGGCCGATGGACTTCTTGTGCGCGTACGCGGCAATGACCGGCAGCTTCGCCATCAGGCGGAACGTGGACAGCTCCACCTGCTCATCGTCGAACGGGTCCAGGGAGTCCTGGTAGAACGTGGACAGCGCCGAGACGGCTGAGGACAGCACCGGCATCGGGTGGGCATCCCGCGGGAATCCGCCGAAGAAGCCCTTGAGCTCCTCGTGCAGAAGGGTGTGCCTGCGAATGCGGTTGTCGAAGGCGGCGAGCTCAGTCGGTGTTGGCAGGTTCCCATAGATGAGCAGGTAGGAAACCTCAAGGAAACTCGAATGCTGGGCGAGCTGGTCGATGGGGTAGCCGCGGTAGCGCAGGATGCCCTGATCGCCGTCGATGTACGTGATTGCTGAGGTGGTGGCCGCGGTGTTCATGAAGCCGGGATCGAAGGTAACGGCACCGGTCTGCTTGAGCAGCTTCGAGACATCGTACCCGTGGTTGCCCTCTGCCGCCTGGATCAGCGGAAGGTTCAAGCTTCCTCCGTCATACTGGAGTGAGGCGCCGTTGTGCTCAGTCATTGACTCTCCTTGTGGAGCTTATGGAAAAGCATGCGAAATTGCTGGATCAGCTCAGTCAGCTAAAACGCTACCGGCACAAACGCCTTCAGCACTAATCGGTTGCGGCGTTGTTGTGCAATAGCAACACGCTCTCACATGCTGAGCCGGGCAGCCGCGGCAGCGACCCGCTCATCCGCACCCGTGAGCGCCACTCGGACGAACCCGTTCCCGGCGTCACCGTAGAACGTGCCGGGACCAACGATGATCCCCAGCTCCGCGAACCGCTTCACCGTCAGCCAGGTGTTCTCCCCCGCCGTGGCCCACAGGTAGAGGCCGGCATCGGACAAGGATATGGTCAGCCCGAACGCCTCGAGTGCCGGTATCAGTTGGTTTCGCCGCGCTCGGTACAGGTCTTTCTGCGCCGCGACGTGCATGTCATCCGCGAGTGCGGCGCGCATAGCTTCCTGAATAGGAAACGGCACGATCATTCCCGCATGCTTCCGCGAGTTGACGAGGTTAGCCAGCACCGCGCTGTCACCGGCCACGAACGCGGCCCGATATCCGGCAAGGTTGGACTGCTTGCTCAATGAATACACGGACAGCAGCTGATCAAGGGACCCTCCGCTGACGCGTTCATCGAGGATGCTGGGCACCGCGTTCCCGCCCTCGGCCGGGTCCCAGACGCCCCAGCCCAGTTCGGCGTAACACTCATCGGAGGCAACCATGGCACCCAGTGCGCGGGCTTCGTCGACAACGGCGCGAAGCGCTTCAACGTCCTGGACCGCGCCGGTGGGATTTGACGGCGAGTTGATCCAGACCAGCCGCACCCGCGCCCGCGTGCCCGGATCCAGTTCGGCCAGCGAGTCCGCGGCCACCGGTGTTGCGCCGGCGAAATGGGCTCCCATGTCATAGGTGGGATAGGCAACCGTGGGACGCACAACGACATCGCCCGCTCCCAGCCCCAGCAGCGTGGGCAGCCACGCAACAAGCTCCTTGGAACCCACCGTTGGCAAAATATCTGCCGGATCAAGACCGACAACAGAACGACGACGGCGGTACCACTCGCTGATTGCTTCCCTCAGCTCGATCGTGCCGTGAGTGGTGGGGTATCCGGGCGCATTCGATGCGTCGCGGAGCGCACGCTGGACGACCTCCGGCGTGGGATCTACGGGAGTTCCGATCGAAAGGTTGACGGCCCCGTCCGGATGCTTCCGGGCTTCCTCGACATAGGGTGCCATGGCATCCCAGGGGTAGTCCGGGAGGTCGAGCCCGAAGGCCCGGTTGGGTGTCACGCTAACGTCACGCTTCCTGGTTCTGCGGCGGCAGGGCCGCGATGATCGGGTGATCCTTCCCGGTGTTGCCAAGCTTGGCGGCGCCGCCCGGCGACCCGAGATCATCAAAGAACTCGACGTTGGCCTTGTAGTACTCGGCCCACTCATCGGGGGTGTCGTCTTCGTAGTAGATCGCCTCGACCGGGCACACCGGCTCGCACGCCCCACAGTCCACGCACTCATCCGGGTGGATGTACAGCGAGCGTTCACCTTCATAGATGCAATCAACCGGGCATTCCTCAATGCAGGCCTTGTCTTTCACATCCACGCACGGCTGTGCGATTACGTAGGTCACTTCCCGCGCCTTCCCTAGGATTCTGGTGCCGTTGACGGCTCTGTGTCGCTCTTCCAGCTTAACGCAACAGGAGTTGGGACCGGCATCGACCGGCGCCCGCCGTAATATGACAGGCTATGCCCATGTCCAGCTCCGCCGCACACCTGCTGACTTCCCTGCCGTTGGGAACCCGCGTTGTTGTCCGGTATCGGATCGAAGACGGCCTCACCGATGCACTCGGCAACCTGGCTGCACGGGACGATCTGTCCTGCACCATTTCAGGAAGGCGCGGGGACGTCGTCGTTCCGCTGACTGCCGTGACGGCGGCCAAACCGGTGCCTCCCCCACCTCCGCGGCGCGGTCCGAGAACTCCCACAGTAGGGTGAACCTCGCGATTGACTAAATTCAATCAGTAAGCGCCTGCTGACGTATGCTGGAAATCATGGAAACTGATGAGGACGTCCAGGCACGCGGCAGGGCGCTGAGCTCCCCCGTCCGGCTCAGGATCCTCCGGCTCTGCCTGCATAAGGCACGCACCAATAAGGAAATCGCCGATGTGTTGGATCTCAACCCCGCCACGGCGCTGCACCATGTGCGGACCCTGCTCGCCACCGAATTCTTGAAGGCCGAGGAGCCACGGACGGGCAATCGCGGCGCAAAGGAAATCCCCTATCGCGCCACCGGATTATCGTGGGGAAGCCGCATGCCCAACGCGGCGCCTGTACTCGTCGAGACGTTCCTCCAGGAGATCGATGGGCTGAACCCCTCGGAGATCGACGTGTGGCGTCTGGGAGTGCGGCTCAATGACACCAACCGTGCCGAGATGATGGAGAAGATTCGCCACGTGTTCGAGGAATACGCCCGGCGGGAATCGGACGAGGACGGCACCGCGACCTCCATTATGCTGGCCCACCATATAGACCGCACCGCAGACTGAGACAGTACTACAGAGAGTCGTTACAAAGCGTCGGCTCCAGGACGGACTGAGGGCCGCAACGCCCACCAGGACAGGGCAACGGCTGCAACCGTTCCGACGGCCAGTCCGATCACCCAGACATAGCCGGCAATGGCCACAGGCGGAAGCGCGCCCTCCACCTCAACGCCGGCAGCGATAAGGGCACCGGCGGAAAAAGAAGCCGCGAGCCCCACCAGGATGTACGCGACTACTCCGGTCAGGGCTGCGAAAAAGATGCTGCGGGCAGCCACGGCAACGAACACGGCAATACTGGTAGCAAGCACTACAGAGGCAAGCGCACCGGCCGGAATCCCGACACCGTTCACGTACCAGATATGGGCATGAAGCGCGGTGCCAAGCACAGCCGCAAGTGAGCCGCCAAGGACGGAGGCCAGGACTCCGCGCGGGCGGTCGCCGCTACGGGCAGAAGGAACGACGACGGCGGCCGGATTGGCGCCGTCGTCGTCCTTCTGTTTGTTCACCTGCATGCCGGGAGCCGGCAACTGCCTACCCTGCTAGGCGCGGGCGCGGGAACGGGCAGCGCGCATGCGCTCGTTGGGATCGAGAACCACCTTGCGGATGCGGATGGACTCCGGAGTCACCTCGACGCACTCGTCTTCCCGCGCGAATTCGAGTGATTCCTCGAGCGTGAGATTGCGGGGAGGCGTCAGGTTCTCGAAGGTATCGGAGGAAGCGGCACGCATGTTGGTGAGCTTCTTTTCCTTGGTGATGTTCACTTCCATGTCATCGGCGCGGGAGTTCTCGCCGACGATCATGCCCTGGTACACCTCGGAGGTCGGCTGCACAAAGAAGGAACCGCGTTCCTGCAGGTTGATCATGGCGAACGGGGTGACCACCCCGGCGCGGTCCGCGATCATCGATCCGTTGGTGCGGTACTCGATGTCCCCTGCCCACGGCTCGTAGCCCTCGGAGTAGGAGGAAGCGATTCCAGCGCCGCGGGTGTCCGTCAGGAACTTGGTACGGAAACCAATGAGCCCCCGGGCGGGAACGATGAACTCCATCCGAACCCAACCGGTGCCGTGGTTGGACATGTTGGTCATACGACCCTTGCGTGCCGCCATCAGCTGGGTGACACCGCCAAGGTACTCTTCGGGAACGTCGATAGTCATGTGCTCCATGGGCTCATGGATTTTCCCGTCAACAGTCCGGGTAACAACCTGTGGCTTGCCGACCGTCAGCTCAAAACCTTCGCGGCGCATCTGCTCCACAAGAATGGCCAGCGCCAGCTCTCCACGTCCCTGGACTTCCCAGGCATCCGGGCGGGCGGTGGGCAGAACGTTCAGCGATACGTTGCCGATCAGTTCCTTATCAAGCCTGTCCTTTACTTGGCGCGCGGTGACCTTTGCGCCCTTGACCTTCCCGGCCAGCGGCGAGGTGTTGATACCGATGGTGACGGAGATGGCCGGATCATCCACGGTGATCAGCGGAAGGGGCTGCGGGTTGTTGACGTCGGTCAGGGTTTCACCGATGGTGATGTCCTCGATACCGGCGACAGCAACAATCTCTCCCGGTCCAGCGGATTCGGTGGGGACGCGGTCCAGGGCCTTGGTGGCGAGCAGCTCGGTGATCTTGACGGTCTTCAGTTCACCGTTCTGGCGGGCCCAGGCTACCTGCTGGCCCTTGCGGAGCGTCCCGTTGAAGATACGGAGCAGAGCGAGGCGGCCAAGGAACGGCGAGGCATCCAGGTTGGTGACGTGAGCCTGCAGGACGCCCTCCGGGTTGTACCGCGGCGCGGGGATGTGGTCGATGATGGTCTTGAAGAGCGGCTCAAGATTGTCATTCTCCGGGACGGTGCCGTCTGCCGGCTGCTCCAGAGACGCCGCTCCAGCTCGCGCTGCGGCGTAGACCACAGGAACATTGAGCACGAGGTCAAGGTCGAGATCCGGAACCTCATCGGCCAGGTCCGAAGCAAGGCCGAGCAGCAAATCCATGGACTCGCTGACTACTTCGTCGATGCGGGAGTCAGGACGGTCGGTCTTGTTGACCAGCAGGACAACCGGCAGCTTCGCGGCCAGCGCCTTGCGCAGCACGAAGCGGGTCTGCGGCAGCGGGCCCTCGGACGCATCAACGAGCAGGACCACGCCGTCTACCATTGACAGTCCGCGCTCAACCTCGCCGCCGAAGTCAGCGTGGCCGGGCGTGTCAATGACGTTGATGGTGATTGTTTCGCCCTCAGCCGATGGACCGTCGTAGAACACGGTGGTGTTCTTGGCGAGGATGGTGATGCCTTTTTCGCGCTCCAGGTCTCCCGAGTCCATGACCCGGTCCTCAAGATGGTTGTGGGCGGCGAAGGAATTGGTCTGCCTCAGCATCGCGTCAACGAGCGTCGTCTTGCCATGGTCTACGTGCGCCACGATGGCAACGTTGCGAAGGTCACTGCGGATTGCAGTGTTGCTCGTGGATACAGACATGCGGAATGACTCGTTTCGTCGGGGATTTCGTCGGGATTGCGGAGGTGCCGGAGGATATGGAAGCGGGCAGCACAGCGCGCACTACTACCAGTCTAAGCGCTAGGCAAAAGATGGCCTAACGGGCACATTAAACGACGACGACGGCACCCACCGCAGCGGGCGCCGTCATCGCTCGTGGAAGCTGGCTACTCGGCCGACGCCAGAAGCTGTGCGCGCAGCTCACGTCGCTCGCGCTGCTTCTCCGGATCCGGCAGCGGCACAGCCGCAAGGAGCCGCTGCGTGTAGGGATCCTGGGGGTTGCGCAGAATCTGGTCGCGGGTACCCTGCTCGACGATCCTGCCGCGCCGCATCACGCAGATATGGTCGGCGAGAACGTCCACCACCGCGAGATCGTGGGTGACGAACAGGCAGGCAAAACCCATTTCCTTCTGAAGGTTCTGGAAGAGCTCTAGCACCTTGGCCTGGACGGACACGTCCAGCGCGGACGTGGGCTCGTCAGCAACCATGAGCTTGGGCTTCAGCGACAGCGCGCGCGCAATGCCGACGCGCTGCTTCTGCCCACCCGAGAGCTCGTGTGGGTAGCGGTTCCGGTAGGCACGCGGAAGCTCCACCTGGTCGAGCAGTGTCTCGATGCGCTTCTGCAAGTCGGAGCCCTTGGCTTCTCCGGCGAGGAACATCGGTTCGCCGATGCTTTCACCGATGGGCAGCCGGGGGTTCAGCGACGAGGACGGATCCTGGAACACCATGCCGACGCTGCGCCGAACTGCGCCGAGTTCCCGGGAGGTGGGCTTGAGACCGGAGATGTCAGTACCCACGACTTTGAGCGCTCCTTCGGCAACGGGAAGGAGCCCGACCGCTGCGCGCCCGATGGTGGTCTTGCCCGATCCGGACTCCCCCACCAGCCCCATGACTTCGCCTGGACGGATGCTCAAGGTTGCGTTTTCAACCGCACGGAAGGCCGGAACCCGGCCCTGCTTGGGGTACTCGATGACCACATTCACCAGGTCGAGTACTGCTTCTCCCCTGCTCTCCCGCTCTGCCTGAACTTCCTTCTCCAGACCCTGGAGGACAACCCGCTCCCGGCGCTGAAGCTCTTCAGCGTCTACTCCGGCCAGCTCCGATTTGGTTGCTGCTGCAAGGGCCGCGGTGATGTCGACGTCGTCACCGCCGCCCTCTGCTCCCTGACCCAGATGTGGTACAGCTGCGAGCAGATCCTGGGTGTAGGGATGTTCGGGCCGGCTGAAAATCTTCTCTGCCGTGCCTGATTCCACAATGACGCCCTGACGCATGACGGCAATCCGGTCTGCGAGGTCGGCGACAACTCCCATGTCGTGGGTGATGAGCACAATGGCGCTGTCGAGCTTGTTGCGCAGGTTGCGCATCAGGTCGAGGATTTCGGCCTGGACTGTCACGTCGAGTGCGGTGGTGGGCTCATCTGCGATGAGGAGCTTGGGATCACACGAGAGTGACTGGGCGATCATGGCGCGCTGCCGCTGCCCCCCGGAGAGCTGGTGGGGGTAGGAACGGAAGGCTTTCTCGGGATCAGGGAGCTCCACCATGTCCAGCAGTTTGAGGGCGCGCTCCCTCGCCTCATCGGGCGAGATTGCGTTGTGCAGACGCAGAGTCTCCAC
The DNA here is from genome assembly GCF_001428435.1 of Arthrobacter sp. Soil782. Classification (GTDB taxonomy): domain Bacteria; phylum Actinomycetota; class Actinomycetes; order Actinomycetales; family Micrococcaceae; genus Arthrobacter_D; species Arthrobacter_D parietis. The sequence continues at coordinate 425,018 of NZ_LMSO01000001.1, read as the reverse complement.
GATCTGGAACCCGACCGTGTACACGGGGTTCAGCGCGGTCATCGGCTCCTGGAAGATGACCGCGACATCGTTGCCGCGCACCTCCCTCATCTTCCCCGGGGAAAGATTGAGGATTGACCTGCCGTTCAGTATCACCTCTCCGGTGACACGGCTGTTGCTGGGCAGGAGGCCGAGAAGCGCCATCGAGCTTGCGCTTTTGCCTGACCCTGACTCCCCGACGATCGCAAGCACTTCACCTGCGTTCACGTAGTAACTCAGGTCAATGGCCGCCGGGACCCATTCCTTTTCCACCCCGAAGTCGACGCTGAGGTTTCGAACTTCGAGCACCGGTCCGCGAGCGGATTCCGTTGGATCGTTGCTCCCGTTGCCGTCAATGATGTCGTGGGTCATAGTGCTGTCCTTCCACTGTGTGACCGTGCGTACGGCGCATTTGGGCGGGCTGTTTTCCCGCTGATTACTGCGCTGACGCTAAATGTTGGAAATATGGGGGGATGAACTCGCCTACCGGTCCGACCCAGACCACTGTCTTCCGCCCCCGCAGCAGCCGCTGGATACTCGCGATTGCGGGCGCCGTCGTCGTCGTGGGCCTGATTGCCTCCGTTGTGACGTCCGGGCCGCAGGCGCTCGCTACTGCCGCGCCGCTGCTGGCCGTAGCGGCCGTGGCATGGTGGCTGTTCTGGTTTCCGGCGGTGGTTGTCGGGCCTGCCGGCGTTCAACTGCGCAACCCCGTCCAGACCGTTGATGTTCCATGGGCCGGCCTCATTCATGTCGACACCAAGTACGCACTGAAGCTCGTCACGCCGAGCGGCAGCTACAGCGCCTGGGCTGCGCCTGCTCCCGGAGTTCGCGGAACCCACGCGGGCAAGCCGGAGCACATGCAGAACCTTCCGGGCACCAGCTACGGAGCGGGTGGAAGCGTTCGCCCCGGGGACCTCAGCAACACCGATTCCGGGCTTGCTGCTTTGCTGGTCCGATCCGAGTGGGAACGGCGTGTGGACAGCGGTCTGATCGACGTCGACGCAACCGAAGCAGCGCGGGTGGAGCGCCGCATCAACTGGCAACCGCTTGGCGTGGTCGCCGGCCTGCTGCTGCTGAGCGTGATTACCTTCGCCCTGCAGTGACAGCAGACCGGCGCGCGGGCGGCCGGCGTTGAGCCGGGCACCAACGAGTATGCGGTTCATCAGGCCGGCTTCTTCGGTTCTGCAGCCTTCTTGGCGTTGAACTTCTTCTGCCGGGGGTCGAAGGCATCTCGCAGCCCGTCGCCGATGAAGTTGATCGACAGGCAGATGATCACAATGAACAGACCCGGCCACCAGAAGAGCCACGGGCGGGTGCTGAACGCGGCCTGGTTGGCACTGATCAGGCTACCCAACGAGATATCAGGAGCCTGGACGCCAAGTCCGAGGAAGGACAGCGCCGTCTCCAGCAGGATCGCGGACGCCATGACCAGGGTGGTGTTGACGATGATCACGCCCACGGCGTTCGGCACGATGTGCTTGAAGATGATCCGCGAGTTGGAAGCGCCTGCGATGCGGGCTGCATCGACGAACTCCCGTTCGCGGAGGCTGAGGAATTCACCGCGGACCAGACGCGCCAGGCCGGTCCAGATGATAAACCCGACGAAGACTCCCAGCAGGATGACGCCGGCGCTGCCGCCGAAGATCGCCCCGAAGAAGGTGCCCGGCCCAGAAATGGAGTTGCCGAACGTGCCCAGCACCGCTGCGATGATCACCAGCGGGATGATGATGATGACGTCAGTGAGACGCATCAGCAGCGTTTCCACCCAGCCGCGGAAGTATCCGGACACACCACCAATAACGACGCCGATGATGCCGCCCACGAGTCCGATCAGGAACATCACAATCAGGGACAGCTGCGCACCGCGCATGGTCATGGCGAAGAGATCGCGCCCCACGCGGTCCTGCCCAAAGGGATGGTCACCAAAATTGAACGGCAGTGTCCAGGTGGGTGCACCCGTCGGATTGGCAAGTGGCGGTGTTTCCACGTAGTCCCACTTCCACCAGCCGGGAATTCCGGCATAGCCCACTGAGGTAAACGCCATGATGACGACGCCCGCAAAAATGACCATACTGACCACCGCGGCAGTGTGGCCGAAGAAACGCTTACGGACCAGTTGGCCCTGACTGAGGCCTCTCGCCTCAGGCTGCTTCGATCGCTTTGATTCTTGTGCTGCAGTGCTCATGCTTTCACCCTCACTCGCGGGTCAAGAACGGAGTAGACGAGGTCGGCCACCAGGTTGAAGACCAGGGCAACAATGCCGGTGATCAGGAAGACTCCCATGACCGGATTGAGGTCCTGCCGTCCGAGTGCCTGAACGAACAGTTGGCCCATGCCGCTGAAGGCGAACACCTGCTCGGTGATGATGGCGCCGCCGATGAGCGCACCAATGTCGAACGCAACGAGCGTGGCCAGCGGAATGAGCGCATTACGGAATGCGTGACGCATCACGACCGTGCGCTCCCCCAGGCCCTTCGCTCTTGCGGTACGAATGTAGTCCTGATTCATGATTTCCAGCATCGACGCCCGTGAATAGCGGCTGTAACCCGCAAGGGAGATCAACATCAGGGCAATCGTGGGAAGCAGCAGGTGCGTATACGTGTCCAGTCCCCGCACCCAGAAGTCTCCTTCGAGGTTGGGGGTGGAGGCACCGATTGTCGCGATTGGACGGCCGTTGACGCGGTTGTTGTTGAAGTACGAGGGCCACGCCTGCATGAAGCGGTCCAGCAGGATCAGGAACCCCATCAGGAACGCGGTGAGCCCCGCTGCTGTCATGTTCTGACGCTTGTCGTAACCGCCCATGAAGTATCCGACGACGAGGCCGACCAGGACGGTGGCAACACCGAGCAGAACCACCATCAGGAGCGTTGCACGGTCCAACAGGGGCTGCACCGCGAAGTACGCGACAATTCCGATCGCGACAACGATCAGGGAGCTGTAGAGGGCCTTGCGGTTCTTCAGGCCGGCAGTCAGCAGGGTCACGCCGTAGGCGATACCAACCGAGAGGAGAGCCACGACTATCGGACCAAAGCCCGGTGTGAGGAACCAACCAGTGAGGTCAAGGAACCAGATAAGGCCGAAGGCGAAGACAAATCCGATCGCTGTCCATAGAAGACGGCGCTTCAGGGATCCTGACGTACTCAGGTAGAAGAGGAATGCGCCGACCAGCCCGCACACCATTGTGGCGAAAAAGCTGATGTCCGGTTCGCTCAGGAAGTTGTTGAATCCGATCGCCCCGAACTCCTTCAGAAGGACAGCTACCCAGAAGACCGGCAGCGAGAAGAAGAGGAACGCCATGAAAGTGACGCCGTAGTCGAGTCCGCTGTACTGGCGGAGCGCGGTCACGATGCCCAGCGTGATTCCTATGACAATGGCAAGGATGGTGGCGGCGGTGACAAGCATAATGGTCTGCCCCATTGCACGACCGAGGAGCTGTGTCACTTCAATACCGGTGACGCTATTGCCGAGATCACAGGTGAGTGCGAACGGGACCACGCAGCGCACTGCGCCGGAGACCCAGGAGAAGTACCGCAGGATGGGCGGCACATCGAGATCCAATAAATCGATTCGCTGCTGAATGAGCTGCTCACGATTGGGGGCGTTGCTTTGGCGCAGATCCGCGAGTGGATCTCCTGAATATGCAGTCAGGATGTACACGAGGAACGAAGCGCCAAAAAGAATGAGTACGGCAGCGATCAGCCGCCTGACAATGTACGTCAACATAGTCTTTTTTGGCCTCAGGGGTTTAGGAAGCGGGTTGTGCCCGACATGTCGGACTGAGTGTAATCCACGTTACGTTTAGTCGAAATTTGGCACTTGCCAATCACTGAAGAAGTGCCGGAGCACCCGAAAGCGCTGGGGCCAATAGTGCGACCCCAGCGCTTTCGATTAGCTAGTGAACGTGGGCGGTGCGGAGCTGTTTAGGCTACCGACCACTCCCAGAAGTTCCACCAGACTCCAACCAGACCCGGGTTGAAGGTCAGACCCTGCACGGCCTCATCCGCAGCGTTGATGCCGATGGACTGGAACAGGGGCAGACCGTAGCCGGTCTCGAAGAGACGGGTGTCAACGACGATCTGGAGCTCCTGCTGCTCTGCCGGATCGATGGTGACAATCAGCTCGTCCATGGCGGCCTGTGCTTCTTCATCGCAGAAGCCGTTGAAGTTGGAGGCAGAGTCACAGCCGTACAGCTGAGGCACACCGTTCACTCCTACGCCAGGGCTGACCCAGCCGAAGATGGTTGCGTCATAGGTTCCGCCGCCAAGGGCTGAGCCCCATTCGTTACCGGGAAGCCCGCCGTCAACCACGGTAAAGCCAGCCTGCTCGGCGCTCTCCGCGATCAGCGTGTAGGCGTCAACCCGGTTCGGGTTGTCAGCGTTGTACATGATGCGAACCTCAGGGGTTGCACCTGCCAGCAGTTCCTTGGCCATGTCGATGTTGGGCTCAGCGAATTCCTGAGATCCGTTGACCGGTACAGCGGCGTCATAGCCGTCCGTTCCGATGTCGAAGATCTGGGAGTTGCGGGGCTCAGCTTCGGGATCCAGCGGGCCGATGACCGACTCGACGATGGAATCGCGAGGGATGGTGTACATGAACGCACGGCGAACATTCTCATCTTCGAACACGCCGGAGTAGTTCAGGTCGATGTGGTCGAAGGAAAGCTCTTCGCCCTCAAGGATCTGGATTCCGTCGATTGCCTCGAGGGAGGCAAGGGTGTCAGCGGAGGCCTGCGGCTGAACAATGTCAACCTCGCCGTTCTGAAGAGCCTGGACCTGGGCGTTGGCATCACCGATGTAGCGGATGGTGATTTCATCCAGTGCGGGCTCAGGGCCCCAGGCGTAGTCCTCGTTGCGGACCAGCGTCATGGACTGGTCAGGAGTCATGTCCTGAACGATGTACGGCCCGTTCGACAGGTAGAGTGCCGGATCAGACGGCAGCGTGGTGGTGTCGAATGCTGTGTTCCAGTACTCAGCTACCGCCTGCAGATCCGGACGATCCTCGGGGCTCTCAGGATCTCCTGCGGGAGCGGTCTGAATCAGTTCGACCAGGGCGTCCTCATCAGCCAGTCCGCCACCGGTGGCAACAACGTGCGCCGGGGTGTCGAGGATGCCGAACGCAATTTCGTAATCAGCGTACGGCTCGGTGTATTCGAGCGTCATGGTTCGTCCGTCTTCACTGATTTCAGGAAGACCAGTCAGTCCGAGTCCGTCGGTGGCGCCGGCGTAAGCGAAGTAGGTGGTTCCGGTTTCAGCATCGGGGTTTTCATCATCGAAATAACCCGACTGTACGGCCCAGGACAGCAGAAGGTCGCCGGCATCGACGGGCTCGCCGTCGGACCAGGCAACGCCCTCATTGATCGTGTACTCAACGGTGAGCGGATCCTCAGACGTCACTTCATAGGTGCCGAATTCTTCGTTGCGGATGACCTCGAGCGCGTCATTCACATAGTAGAAGTCCTGATGCGTCAGGTAGCTGACCTTGCCGTTGATGTCGACGTTGCCCGTGGCGCTGTCAGAGTTGAACGAAGTAAAAGGGTTGACCTCGGCAACGGTTACGGCGCCGCCTGATGCTTCGCCCTCGCCGCCTGTGCCGGGATCTTCGCCGCCGCCGCTTTCGGCGCAGGCGCTCAGTGCAAGTGCAGCTATCGCAGCTACACCTACGGCTTTGGAAGTACGTCCGAAACGCATTCCGCCTCCTTGTTTCATGTTGTGGAAGATGTCCTTCATGGTTTTACAAAGGACTGACACGCACTTTGATTCAAAGTGGCGTGCCTCACATGCACAAAAGCCTAAGGGGTAATTGTTACCGCTAGGTATCAAAAGCAAAGCGCGGTGATGGTTGTTACCGAGATGCAACCAAATTTTCCCATCAGGGCACGGCATGGCAACGGTGCGGCTCCAGTTGCAGCCCGGCACAGTCATCGACCGATACCCATGCGCAGCCTGGGCTGAACTCTTCCGAATACGGCAGACTTGCAGGTGTGGATAGCCTGCACGTACTCCCGGGTCCCGGCGCACCTCGGGGCTTCACAGTGCCGGCTGGAGAACTGCTCGAGCAGTTCTCCCATGCGTCTGGACCGGGAGGCCAGGGCGTCAACACTACGGACTCGCGTGTCCAACTCAGTCTCGACCTCGGGACTACGACAGCTCTAACTGAGGTACAACGCGAACTCGCCCTCGCGCGACTGGCCGCCCGGTTGTCGGGCACCGTGCTCACGATCAGCGCTGCTGAGCACCGTTCCCAGCGACGCAATCGGACGGCGGCAAGGAAACGGCTGGCCGAGCTCCTCCGCGAGGCCGTCGCTCCCACGATCATCCGTCGTCCAACCCGACGCACACAAGGGTCACAACGTCGCCGACTGGAAGACAAGCGTGGGCGGTCCGAGATCAAGCAGAATCGGAGGCGCCCACGTCCCGGCTAAATCACTTCCGGGCAAGGGAGGTCAGGGAACAGGCACCGCTACATCGACGACGCCGACGAACCGGCTGCCGATTCCCTCGTACTCGCTGCGAACCAGTCCCGGCAGGAGCGGCGGGAGTTCATCGAGGGCGTGGTGGGCGCAGCAAACATACGTGAAAGGCGGCCACCACTTTTTGGGCCGCGCGGCTTCCGAAAAGCCACAGACCACACAAATCAACTGGACCCAGACAGGTCGCTTTCCCGTCCGGTTTTCCCTGGACTGGACGAGCCAGACCGGTGGACTGTCTAGAAGCTCGGATAACTCGGCGTCTGACAATCTGGAAGGGATCCCGTGACGGTGTGCCATCTCCAGCGGAATATCAAGGATCTGAGCTGCTTCACGTCGCGTAACCACCCGTTAACGATATGGGATCCACAGCCCTCCAGCGATCAAAAGCACCTCGATCTTCCCCATTTCATGAAGCGTGGCTATGAACCGTCCACCGGTTGATTAACTCGACACCTGCACCAGCGAAGTCCTTCGTATTCCGCGTCGCATACGTGGCTGCATGCACTCGACAAATTGCAGCAATCTGCGCATCTGCCATGCTGATCGGCAGGCCCACCTCCTCACGGCCGGCGAAGACAGCTGCGTAGTGATCGGCGGCTGCGGCATCGAAGGCGAGCACCGACCAAGTGCCCTTGTAGGGTTGAAGCGCAGTCTCAATGGTCATCGTCATCGTTGACTTGCGACGACCTTCTGGCAAACGGCGCAGGCCGGCCAGCAACTCGGCGAGCGTGATGGCAGTGATCGCAACGTCACCGGTGAGGGACTCCAGCCACGACACGACCCGGGCATCCGGCTGCGGCCTGAACACCTCGGAGACTACATTCGTATCCAAGACAATCAAGCGAGTTCCACCGCCCTGGCAGCGTCGGAGCGACTGGGAATCGGAAGATCGTCGATTCCGTCAACCTCGCGGACAGCCTGTGACGCCCTGCGTGAATCCTGGCTCGAGACTCCACGCATCCGCTAGGGGGTCTGAGCCGATCACAGCGAGGGGGTCAGCTAGTGCCTTCTCGGTCTGATCGCTGTCGAACGCGTATGCGTAGTACCTGATTCCCATACGACGATTCTGCGACGGCAGTACGCTGCGCCGGCTGGCGTCCTCCCATTTGTGGATAACTCGAGCACACGGACCGACTGCCGGCCGACTTCGAACCTGAAGTCCGTCACGGGTCTGCTCAATCGCCGGGATCCCGCTTGCCACTCGGCCAGGCCAAGAAGATCCCGCGGTGCGCCGTACACCGTGCTCCCCCTGAGGACTCGGCCCCTCATGAAGCGCTTGAGGTTCTGGAGGAGCTTCGCGCGGAGAAGTAGACGTTAGACCGAAGCGCGATTACACGTTGAAGCGGAATTCCACCACGTCGCCGTCGACCATGACGTATTCCTTGCCTTCGATGCGGACCTTGCCGCGGGACTTGGCTTCCGCCATGGAACCCGCTGCCACGAGGTCATCGAAGGAGACCACCTCGGCCTTGATGAATCCGCGTTGGAAGTCTGAGTGAATGACTCCGGCCGCCTCCGGGGCAGTCGCGCCCTTGCGGATGGTCCAGGCACGCGCTTCCTTCGGACCGGCCGTGAGATAGGTCTGCAGCCCGAGGGTATGGAAGCCGACGCGGGCAAGCTGGTCCAGTCCGGACTCTTCCTGTCCGTTCATCTCCAGCATTTCACGCGCTTCCTCCGGATCCAGCTCGACCAGATCGGCTTCGAGCTTGGCGTCAAGGAAAATGCAGTCAGCGGGTTCGACCAGGGCGCGTAGCTCGTTCTGACGCTCAACGCTGCCGAGAACGGAATCATCAGCATTGAAGACGTAGATGAACGGCTTGGCAGTGAGCAGGCTCAGCTCCCGTAGATGCTCCATCTCGAGCTTGTCGCTTGCGACCGAAGAGAAGATGGTGTCGCCCCGTTCGAGGACACCCTGCGCGGCCTGCATCGCAGTCAGCTGCGCAGCCTCGCGCTTCTTGATCTTCACTTCCTTCTCAACGCGCGGGATTGCCTTCTCCAGCGTCTGAAGATCCGCGAGGATTAGTTCGGTGTTGATCGTCTCCATGTCGGATACCGGGTTCACTGCGCCGTCCACGTGCACCACGTCCGGGTCGTCGAAGACACGCACTACCTGCGCAATGGCTTCAGCTTCGCGGATGTTTGCGAGGAACTGGTTACCGAGGCCTTCACCTTCCGAGGCTCCCTTGACGATGCCGGCAATGTCCACGAAGGACACCGTTGCGGGCAGCACGCGCTGAGAGCTGAACAGTTCGGCCAGCTTTCCCAGGCGCGGGTCCGGAAGACTGACAACTCCGACGTTCGGCTCGATCGTTGCGAACGGATAGTTCGCGGCCAGGACGTTGTTCCTGGTGAGAGCGTTGAAGAGGGTTGATTTGCCGACGTTGGGCAGTCCGACGATGCCAATAGTAAGAGCCACGGGAAAACAGTCTACCGTCGTGGACGAGGCATTGGCGCGGAGCCCCGCGGAGCCGACCTATCCCGGAATTGTCGGAGGCACCTGCCATGGTAGAGAAATGGACGGAAACACTCTTCTTCTCGTAGTTCTCACCGCAGTGCTGGGGCTGGTCTTCGGTGCGGGTATCGCCGTCGTGCTCTTGCGCCCGGTCCTCGCCGGGCTGCGCAATGACATGGACGACGCCGGCACCCGGCTTGGCACGGCGGTGTCTGCCCGTGCCGCGGCAGAAGCGGAGAACCGGATCCTGCTCGCACAGAACCGGCAGCTTCTCGAACAGTCCGGCCAGGACCAGTCGGTTCTGCGTGCCATTGCACCGCTGGCGGACAAGCTCGGACAAGTGCAGGCGCACGTGGGTCACCTGGAAAGGGAACGTGCGCATCAGTTCGGTCAGCTCGCGCAGCAGCTGCAGGAGGCACAGCTATCGGATTCGAAGCTGTTGTCCACGACTCACTCGCTGGCTTCCGCGCTCCGCAGCACCACCGCGCGCGGGCATTGGGGTGAAGTGCAGCTGAGGCGGATTGTGGAAGCCGCAGGCATGCTCGCCCGTGTGGATTTCTCCGAGCAGGCCACCCTCACCATCGCGTCCCGGGAGGGATCCTCCAACCTTGTCCGTCCCGACATGGTCATCCAGCTGCCGGGGAACAAGCAGATCGTCGTCGATTCAAAGGTCCCGCTGGATGCTTACCTCGAAGCCCAGTCCCAACCGGGCGGAGAGGACCAGGAGCGCAATGGTTCGGAGGAATCGCGCCGCAGCGAACTCCTGACCCAGCACGTCAAGGCGGTTCGCTCGCATGTGGACGCGCTGGCGCGGAAGAAGTACTGGGAGGGGACCGACAACTCCCCCGATCTGGTGGTGTGCTTTATTCCGCTCGAGTCGGTGCTGTCGAGCGCACTCCAAACGGACCCGGCGTTGCTGGACTACGCCTTCGCGCGGAACGTGGTGCTGGCCTCCCCCGTGACGCTGCTCGCGATCCTGAAGGGCGTGGCGTTCAGCTGGCGTCAGGATGTCCTCACGGAGAATGCCAAGGAGTTGTATGATCTCTCGCGAGAACTGTATGAGCGTCTGGGCACCATGGGTTCGCACATTACCCGCCTGGGAAGTTCACTCAAGAGCTCGGTCGAGAAGTACAACTCGTTTGTCGGCACACTGGAATCCCGGGTGCTTCCCACCGCGCGCCGGATCAACGCATTTGAGACGGACGCGAGCGCCTCAGAGCTGACCACCAAGCCGGTGGAGACCACACCCCGGCTGTTGAGCGCGCAGGAACTCATCGATACAGAATCGGAGCGAACGGCGTAACTTACGGCTTGCTGGAGAGGCGTCAGGAAGCGGGGCGCTGTCCCCGGCCGCCGAGCCCGCTCGAGGGATCTCCCATGGCCTTCAGCGCTGCCCGTATTTCCTTCGGCAGCGAGAAGATGATGTCCTCTTCTGCAGTAACCACTTCTTCGACGTCCGCGTAACCATAATCGGCGAGCAGCCGCAGGACGTCCTGCACCAGATTCTCGGGCACGGAAGCGCCTGAGGTGACTCCGACCGTGGACACTCCTTCAAACCAGGACTCATCCACTTCATTGGCGAAGTCAACGCGGTGTGAAGCCTTCGCTCCGTACTCAAGCGCTACCTCGACCAACCGCACGGAGTTGGAGGAGTTTGCGGAGCCCACCACAATGACGAGATCCGCATCCGGCGCAATCTTCTTGATTGCCGCCTGCCGGTTCGACGTGGCGTAACAGATGTCATCGCTCGGAGGATCCTGCAGCGTAGGAATCCGCTTCTTCAGCAACGCCACAGTCTCCATGGTCTCGTCGACGCTGAGCGTGGTCTGCGAGAGCCAGATCACCTTGCTGGGGTCGCGCACCGTTACGCTGTCCACGTCTTCAGGTCCGTTAACGATCTGGATATGTTCAGGGGCTTCGCCGGCGGTTCCCTCCACCTCTTCATGGCCATCGTGACCGATCAGAAGGATGTCGAAGTCATCCCGCGCGAAACGCACTGCCTCGCGGTGTACCTTGGTCACCAACGGACAGGTGGCGTCGATGGTCCGGAGATTGCGCTCTTCTGCTGACCTGATCACTGCGGGCGAGACTCCGTGTGCAGAAAACACCACGAGCGCTCCTTCCGGAACCTCGTCGTTCTCCTCAACGAAAATGGCGCCCTTCTCCTCCAGGGTGGATACGACGTGGAGGTTATGGACGATCTGCTTCCGCACATACACCGGCGGCCCGTAGTGTGCCAGTGCCTTCTCTACGGCGATGACGGCGCGGTCAACGCCCGCACAGTATCCGCGGGGCGCAGCCAGGAGTACCTTGCGTTGGCCAGCGACCGGTGCAGCGGCGTGGACTTCTTCCGGCGAGCGCCGGTTCCGGGGCACCATGGGCATGGGTACCGATACAGCTGTGGAGGACATACCTCCATGCTAACGGCCCGCACATCTCCGTCCGGCGGGGCATGCGTGCTGTCCGCTCAGAGCCGAGCGCTTCAGTGAGCAGAAAAGTAGGAGGTGCGGTGCTAGCGGCGGGACCCACTGAGCAGCCGACCCACGACGCCCGCGACCAGCAGCAGGATCCCCGCTGCCAACGCCGCGAGACACCATTCCTGGAAGCTGGATGCTGCGCGCTCGGCAAGCGCGGCCTTGAAGACGTCGGCCACTGCACTTTCATCCCCAACCTGGCTCGCCAGGCCGGGCACCAAACCGGAGCCGATCCACAGCACCCCACCAGTGAGCAGGATTCCGAGTCCGAGGAGAGCGAGCGTTGTGCTTCGACGACGAGCCAGTACAAGGGCGAGAACGGCTCCCACGCCGGCCGCGATCGCAAGTGCCGGCCACAGGTCGGCGGCAGTTTCTGCCCTCTCCACGAGATCAAACGGGTCTGTGCCACCGATATTTACCAGAGTTCGCTCAGGTTCCGGTACATCGACTCCGAATTGACCGCCAAGTTCGGCAGTCACCAGGCCTACGAGCGGTGCAACGTCGAGGGTGAACACCGCGGGACCACCGGAGTCACCATCTAATTGCTCCTGCCCTCCGAAAGTCAGGCCATGTGAGCGCCGCAGGGTGTCCTGCCAGGCCCGATCGAAGTCGGGCAACTGTGCAATGCCCTGCGCGACGTCCCGCACCACCGGCTCCACCGCATTCGCCACTCCCGGAGGCAGCTCGACACTGGCTGTTGCTTCCTCCGCAAGCGCACCTGCGAGCGTACCCGTGAATTCTGCATCGTCAGCAAGAGGCGCGGTCAGCTGGACGAAGCCGTCTTCGGCCACCACATTGGAAGCGAGCCAGGCACTGGGCAGGGCCACCACACCAAGCATCAATGCAAACAGGACAAAGAAGGCCGATCCGGCTGTTCTCATCAGCTCCCGTTCCCTTGATTGACGATCCTACGATTATGCCTGCGCCTGCGGGGCCGTCGTTGCGGCGGCACCGGCGGGCGGAAACTCTCTTCCTGCACATTGCGGTCAGGGTTCAACCGTTGTCAGGAGCACCTGATAAACATTAACCAATGGCACGGCACCAGCTCGTCCCCTCCGTGTAACGCGAAGGTGACAGGTGACGAGTGCCGGACGGGTTGATAGGGCGGGTCTTGTATTGGAAGGAAGCGGTATTAGATGAACCACGACGGCGCGCCGGTAGGCACCGTGGTCACAGCTGACTCTTCCAAGCCTGTGGCTCCGACAACCCTTCCCGAGACGGCGGGTGAAACCTCGGCTGATCACCCCTGGCCGCTCCATGTGCTCTCCGAGAAGCTGAAAGCCCATATCGAGCGCGCCCCCGCCGCCTGGGTTGAAGGGCAGGTTATTGAACTCAACAAGCGCGGTTCCATGTGCTTTGTCACCCTCCGTGATGTTGATGCTGAAATCTCGCTGTCGCTCACGGTCTGGGGCACAGTTCTGGATCGGCTCACCATGCCCCTGGAGCGTGGCTCCCGGGTGGTAGCCAGACTCAAAGCGGACTTCTGGGTGAAGACAGGGCGCCTGTCAATGCAGGCGTGGGACATTCGGCCGGTCGGTCTGGGTGACCTGCTTGCGCGAATAGAGCGGCTGCGCCAGGCTCTTTCGGCCGAAGGACTTTTCGCGTCGCATCGGAAACGTGCGCTCCCGGCTCTCCCCCACCGGATCGGTCTCATCACGGGACGCGATTCCGATGCGGAGAAAGACGTGCTGAAGAATGCCCGCCTGCGCTGGCCTGCAGTCGATTTTGAGATACGCGAGGTTGCTGTGCAGGGCGTCAACGCCGTCTCGCAGATTCGTTCGGCGTTGCTTGAACTCGACCATATGCCGGAGGTCGATGTCATCATCATTGCCCGCGGCGGCGGCTCGCTGGAGGATCTTCTGGCCTTCAGCAACGAGGATCTGGTCCGGGCGGTCTCCGCGGCCACCACGCCGATCGTCAGCGCGATCGGCCATGAGGCTGATCATCCGCTCCTGGATGACGTGGCAGACCTTCGGGCCTCAACGCCAACGGATGCGGCAAAGCGCGTCGTCCCCGACGTCAGCGAGGAGTTGCAGCGCATCCGGCAGGCACGGGCGCAGCTTTCACGCTGCGTGGACCAGCTGATGGCCCGCGAGACTGAGCGGCTGGTACATCTGCGCTCCCGCCCTGTGCTGGCCCAACCGTCCGGAATGGTGAGCGTCCGCCATGATGACCTGGTACGGCTGCGTGACCGCAGCACCATGGCAATTGAAAGTGCAGTAGCACGAGAAGCAGACCGGGTTTCCCACCTTCGCGCCCACGTGAGGTCCCTCTCTCCGCAGAACACCCTGGACCGGGGCTATGCAGTGGTGCAGAACGAGGAGGGCGACGTAGTCCGGACCCCCGATCAGGCACCATTGGATTCCCTGCTCGCCATCAGGGTGGCGGGCGGACGAATCAGCGCCCGTTCCGAAACTTCGAAGAAGGCCACCATCGAATCTCCCACCAGCGAGGATCAGAAATGACCGAATCTCCGGCAAAAGTGACAGAAGCAGCAACCGATGTTTCCCAGCTGAGCTATGAAGAAGCCCGTGAGCAGCTGGTGAAAGTGGTCAGCCAGCTCGAGGCAGGCGGAGTGAGCCTGGAACAATCCCTTGCGTTGTGGGAACGAGGCGAAGCCCTCGCAGACCATTGCGAACAGTGGCTCGAAGGTGCGCGCAAGCGGCTCGCGGCGGCACGCGACCAGACCGATGCACCGGGCGCAGCCAAGGGCTGATCAGGTAGCGGCGAGCTTCGCTTTCTCTGCGGCAACGTCAAAAGTCGCTTTCGGCCAACTGAGCTGCATTCCGGCAAGCACGTCAGTCAGCAACTGCTGGACCGCTATCCGGGCATACCACTTCCGATCAGCCGGCACTACAAACCACGGCGCATCCGGAGTGCTCGTCCGTTCGATGGCAATTTGGTACGCGTGCTGGTATTCATCCCAGAGCGCCCGCTCGTCCAGATCCCCCGGGTTGTACTTCCAATGTTTGTCCTTACGCTCTAGCCGCTCCGCCAGACGTTCCTTCTGCTCTTCCTTGCTCAGGTGCAGCATCACTTTTACGACGCGCGTTCCGGAATCCACCAAACCCGCCTCAAAATCCCGGATCTCGTCATACCGCGCCTCAATCACCTCCGGCGTTGCCAGCTGGCGCACCCGATGAATCAGGACATCCTCATAGTGTGACCGGTCGAAAACGCCGATCATTCCCGGACCGGGAAGCTCCTTCCGGATCCGCCACAGGAAGTCATGCTTCTTCTCAGTGGGCGTCGGTGCCTTGAAGGCATGATGCTCCACGCCCTGCGGGTCCACTGCCCCCACCACATGCCGGACAATGCCGCCCTTGCCCGCGGTGTCCATGGCCTGCAAAATCAGCAGGACGGAGATCGAGCTGCCGAACCGGCTCTCCGCGAACAGCTTCTCCTGCAGTTCGGACAAGCCCTTTTTGCCCGCTTCGAGACGCGCCTTCCCCTCCTGCTTGTTGCCGTAAAAACCCGGTGTTGAGTGCGGGTCTATCCGTGCGAGATCCACATCCGGTCCCGCAAGCAGAGCCTGCGTGGGTGAAACGCTGAAATCGGGTACTACGTGCATGGAACCTCCTCGTTGAGGCGCCCGCCTGGGGGCACGGATCAGGGCTTGTACGTACTCAGGAACTCCGCCAGACGACCGATCGCGTCTTCGATGTCTTCGACGCTCGGCAGGGTGACCATACGGAAATGATCCGGGTTGATCCAGTTGAACGCGGTCCCATGCGAGATCAGGATCTTCTGCTGCTTCAGCAGGTCGAGCGCAAATTGCTCGTCGCTCTTGATGGGGTAGACCTCGGGATCAAGCCGCGGGAACAGATACAGCGCACCCTGTGCGAGTTCGCAGGAAACGCCGGGGATTGCATTCAGCAACTCGTGCGCCTTGTCACGCTGCTGGCGGAGACGGCCGCCCGGAAGGATCAGGTCATTGATGCTCTGATATCCCCCCAACGCCGTCTGGATAGCATGCTGGGCGGGCACGTTGGCGCACAGACGCATGTTAGCGAGCAGGTTGATGCCCTCGATGTAATCGGCAGCGCGATGCTTGGGCCCGGAGATGGCCATCCAGCCGCTTCGGAACCCGGCAATGCGGTAGGCCTTGGAGAGGCCGCTGAAGGTCAGGCACAGGACGTCGTCGCCGGTGACTGAGGCAGCGTTCACGTGCACGGCGTCGTCGTACAGGATTTTCTCGTAGATCTCGTCGGCAAAGATGATGAGGTCATGGCGCCGGGCGAGATCCACGATCTGCTTGATCACTGAGCGCGGGTAGACAGCGCCCGTGGGATTGTTCGGGTTGATCAGAACGATCCCCCGGGTCTGCGGAGTGATCTTCGATTCAAGGTCCTCGACGTCCGGCCACCAGGAGTTGCTCTCATCGCAGAGGTAGTGAACCGCTGTTCCGCCCGCCAGGCTGACCGAAGCGGTCCAGAGGGGATAGTCCGGCGTTGGCACGAGGACTTCCTCACCGTTATTCAACAGGGCCTGCAGCGAGAGCGTGATGAGTTCGCTGACGCCGTTGCCCAAATAGACGTCATCCACGTCGATGTTCTGGATCCCGCGGCCCTGGTAGTACTGAACCACTGCCGTTCGGGCGGAAAAAATTCCACGGGAATCGCTATAGCCCTGCGCATTGGGCAGGTGGCGGATCATGTCGACGAGGATCGCGTCCGGCGCTTCGAACCCAAAAGGCGCGGGATTGCCGATGTTCAGCTTGAGGATGCGGTGGCCTTCCGCCTCCATGTACTTGGCGTGCTCAAGCAGCGGCCCCCGAATGTCGTAGAGGACGTTATGCAGCTTGTTGGATTGCTTAAAGTCGGCCATCAACCCAGAATGCCATAGCCCGGGCCTGCCCCACCGCATTGTGATGAATGCGACTGGGGCATGCCCGGGCGAACGGCGTTACTCGCCGGCCAGACCCTTTTCCTCGAGCCAGTCAGCGGCGGCATCAGCGGGATTGCGCTTTTCGTCGCCGCTCACCTCGCGGTTGAGGTTGATGAGGTCCTCCGTGGTGAGCATGCTGGAGACTTCATTCAGTACCGCCCGCGCTTCCTCGCCGACCGTGTCCAGGTTCACCAGCGGGAGCACCTGCTGGGCGATGAAGTTGTTGGCCGGGTCTTCAAGCACCACAAGATCATTGTCGGCAATCGACGGTGTCGTGGTGTAGATGTCGGCAACCTGGATGGTGTCATTCAGCAGTGCTTCCAGCGTCACTGCACCGCCGCCGTCGTTGATTGGTTCAAAGGACTTCGGCACACAACCGTAGTTCTCTTCCAGGCCGGGCAGGCCGTAAGCACGTTCGGAGAAGGTGCTTGGCGCTCCGATCACCAACTGGTCGCAGACTTCGGCCATATCCTCGATCGACGTCAGACCGTATTCCTCAGCCGTTGCAGAGGTGACCACCATGGCGTCCTTGTTCTCGGCCTCAGAAGGTTCCAGGATCCCGAGGTTCACATCGGGCGACTCAGCTTCCAGTGCTTCGGGCAGCGCGCTGACGATGTCCTCTGCCGACTCCGCGGTCGCTTCCGAATCCAGGAAGAGGAGCAGGTTTCCGCTGTAGTCGGGGATGATGTCAACTGATCCGTCGACGAGCGCCTGGTAGTAGATCTCACGCGATCCGATGTTGAGCTGGGTGTCAGCCTCGATGCCCGCGGCGTTGAGCGCACCGGCATAGATCTCGGCAATGATCTGGCTCTCGGGGAAGTCCGCGGAGCCGACGGTCAGCGGACCGCTGCTGCCCTCCGCGCCTTCGCTCTCCGTGCCACCCTGCGGGTCTGAATTAACCCCGCAGGCAGTCATGGCAAGCGCCGCCGTTAGCCCTGCGGTCAACCCGAGCAGGCTGCGGCGGAAGCCGCGCGTGGATGGTGTTCTCATGGTGTTCCTCCTTGTGAACTGACGTGGGCTTCCTGCCCACCGGTCTTTGACGATTCCGCCGGTGCGCGCGATGTCCGCAGGCCCGGCGAGACAGCAAATCGTTGAAGCAGTGCCATGACGCCGTCAACGGCAATGGCAACGACGGCGATCACCACGGCACCGCCGAAGAGGCGCCCGTTGTCCCGCAGCTGGGTGCCTTCGATCAGGAAGACTCCCAGCCCTCCCAAATTGATGAAAGCGACGACGGCGGCCGTCGCCACCACTTGAAGGACGGCTGCGCGGAAGCCGCCGAGAATCACCTGTAGCCCGTTGGGAATCTCCACCCGGAACAAGACCTGCGCTTCGTTCATCCCCATGCTTCGGGCGGCGTCCACGACTGCAGGGTTCACCGAGGAGATTCCTGCATAGACGCCCGCGAGGATGGGCGGGACGGCGAGGAGCACGAGTGCCCAGATCGGCGGCATCAGTCCAAGGCCTGCCAGCAGCACGAACAGGATCAGAACGCCCAGGGTGGGGAGGGCGCGCAGGATCCCGACGCCGGAAACAATGATGATGCGGCCCTTCCCCGTGTGCCCCACGATCAGGCCGACCGGCACGGCAATAGCAGCGGCAATGAGGATGGTGAGCGCGGTGTACCACAGGTGTTCGATAACCCGGACCGGAATTCCACCGGGGCCGCTCCAGTTCTCCCCGAACGTCAGCCACTCGAACATCTGGACCAGCAGGTTGCTGCTTGAGTAGTCCATCAGTAGACACCTCCCGCACGTGAGGCATCTGCAGAGAGGTTCGCTTCATTCGTCACTGTCATCGGGTCAGCGGTGACCTTCGCCAGCCGCGCCCAGGGAGTGAGCAGCCGTTCGAGCAACACCAGCATCAGGTCCATGACGAGGGCAAGGACGAGCGTCACGACTATCCCAATCACGATCACAGTCGGGAAGGATCTGAACAACCCGTCGGTGAACAGGGTTCCGAGGCTCGGAATACCGATCAGCGCGCCTACGCTGACCAGCGAAATGTTGGTCACGGAGATCACCCGCAGGCCTGCGAACAGCACGGGGATGGATAACGGCAGGTCCACGGTCAGAAAGCGACGCAGCGGTGTGAAGCCCATTGCGACCGCTGCCTGGCGAACGCCGTCGTCAATGGAATTGAGCGCATCCAAGGTTGACCGGACCAGCAGCGCCACCGCATAGATGGTCAGAGCGACGATGACGTTGATCATATCCAGGACCTGCGTTCCGAGCACGAGCGGAAGCAACACGAACATGGCAAGCGATGGCACCGTGTACAGCAGTGCGGACGTAGTGAGTATCACTCCCCCGAGCGGCTTGCTGAGCCGGGCCGCCTGTGCAACCGGAACCGCAATGATGACACCGAGGACCAGGGGCAGGATGGCCTGCACGAGGTGGTATCCCGTGAGCTCCGCAATGTAGGAGAAGTTGTCGATGAACCACTGCATATCAGACCGCCGTGTTGTGATCGGTACGGCCGCGGTTCAGGCGTGCCTCCTCGATGAGCTCAAGGACCTCAACCGCTTGGACCACGCCGAGGACCCGGCCATCATCGTCGACTGTCACGCCCAGGCCTGATGGCGCGGATAACGCCGCATCGAGAGCGCGGCGCAGCGAATCACCACGGCGGTACAGCGAACCGCCAGGCACCAGGTCCTCCGCCGATCGGACGGTGTCCTGCATCGCCCGCGGCACCCATCCCTGGGGGCGTCCATCGTCGTCGACCGCCAAAGTCCAGGAGGAATCGACGGAAACGCTCGGATCTGCAAGCCGGCTTACCCTCACCGTCTCAATGGGGTGGACCTGCACCCCACCGCCATCCTGGAAGGAAAGGCGGCGGAACCCGCGGTCCCTGCCCACAAATCCGGCCACGAAATCGTCCACGGGCGCGCGCAGAATCTCTTCCGGCGCCGCGTACTGGGCCAGCCGGCCACCAGTGGCGAAAACTGCCACCTTGTCACCGAGAATGGTGGCTTCATCGATGTCATGGGTGACAAAAACGATGGTCTTCGCGAGGTCCCGCTGGAGCCGCAGCAGCTCTTCCTGGAGTTCGTGGCGCACCACCGGGTCAACTGCACTGAAGGGCTCATCCATCAAGAGGACCGGCGGGTCCGCAGCCAGAGCGCGTGCAACACCGACACGCTGCTGCTGGCCGCCCGACAGTTGGCCGGGGTACCTCTTTCCGAGGGCCGGCGCGAGGCCGACGACGTCGAGCAGCTCAGCTGCCCGCTTCCGTGCAGCTGTCCTGGCCACGCCGTTCAACCGCGGTACGGTCATGATGTTGTCCAGCACGGTGCGATGCGGCAACAGCCCGGAAGACTGCATGACGTAGCCCATTGATCGTCGCAGCTCTGATGCGCGCTGCCCGCCGATGTCCTGGCCGTCAACGAGGATGGACCCGGACGTTGGTTCCACCATCCGGTTGATCATGCGCAGGGACGTGGTTTTGCCGCAGCCCGATGGCCCCACGAGGACCGTGATTGTTCCCCGATCAATGTCCATACTGAGGTTCTCCACAGCGGCCGTGCCACCGCCATAGTTCTTGGACACGTTACGGAACTGGATCATTGCCGTGGGGCTGGAACTGCCCGCGCCGGGGCCTGAAGTCTCGCCGGTCATGAAGCCATACCTTTCATCGACGTCGGGCCCGGCCCGCGGCCGTTCCCTGGCGATTCTGCCTACCCGGCAAGCGCGAAAACGCTTGGCAGGGGCATCACCTTGTTGAGTCTAGCTAGGCGTTCGTTGTGCACAAGCGCTTGTATGGCCCGGACGGAAACTTTGTCTCGAATCGTTAACACGGAACCGGTTCCCTGTTAACGGGCGCGGTTGTGAGACGACAATTTGGGGGGCCTCATCCCTCGCGGAAGCGATTGCGGAAGTCCTTCGCGAGCGCCGCTTCCTTTGCCATGCGGTGGAAGGAACGGCCGTGCCGGCGCTGCTCTGCGACGCTCTGGCGGCGGTGAAGGCCGGCAAGCTCGCGCTGCATCTTCTGGTAGCTCAACCAGCGGCGCTCCTCCAGCTCACCCGTGCCAAGAGCGTTTTGGACGGCACACCCCGGCTCGGAACCGTGTGCACAGTCCGTGAACCGACAGTGTCCGAAGAGCTCCTCAATATCACCGAAGACCGCCTCCAGCCCGTCCTCCGCATCCCACAGGGCGAACCCCCGCACGCCCGGAGTGTCCATGAGCACCGAGCCGGCTCCCAGCGGAATGAGCTCCCGCACCGTGGTGGTATGCCGTCCCTTTCCGTCACCCGCACGGACCTCCCCTGTGTCCTGGGCATGAAAGCCCACCAGCGCGTTGATCAGCGTTGACTTGCCGGCGCCCGAGGGACCGATCAGCGCCAGGGTGCTTCCCGCGCCGATCCTAGAGTGAAGGGCGTCAAGGCCGTCCCCGGCCTCGGCGGAGGTGGTGAAGACCTCCACGCCGCGGGCGCGCTCGACGGTCTGGCCGACAACCTCGTCGAACCGGCTGCTCAGATCGGCTTTGGTCAGGATGACAAGGGGCACAGCGCCCGAGTCCCACGCGGCCACGAGGGTCCGTTCAAGCCGGTTGGCCGAGAGCGGACGGTCGATCGGCACCACCACTCCCACCAAATCAACATTGGCCGCGAGGACCTGCGCTTCGGACAGCGGAGCGTGCGCTTTCTTGCGCTGCAAAGTTGAGTAGCGCGGCAGGCGGCCGACGACGGCGGGCGGCGCTGCGACGTCGTCGGAGTTTCGTGCCAGAGCCACCCAGTCACCGGTGACTACTGTGCCATCGGTTTCCACGTGCAGCGGTCCGTTGGCGGTGATGAGCAGGACCCGCCCGCGGTCGGCACGGATTGCACGCGCCGGTTCGAGCGCGGGGTGACCTGGTGTTGGAACGGCCGATGAGAAGGTGAAGGAAAAGAGACCGCGGATGCGGTCGGTAAAGCCGTACTCGGAAAGCGTGTTCAAGGAAAGTCCTTCTTCAGGAGCCTTCCACCACGGAAAGAATCAGTGCGATTGCGGGCGGGAGGCGGAGGTTATGGCGAGGGCGGTGCGTGCAGCTGTCAGCCAGGATGCAGCAACGGAAACCGTGTTCATAACGTCACCTCCGTCAGCCTCGAGGGCAATCGATCGCGTGTGTGGTCCGCCGGGTAGGAAGCGGAAGAGCTTTATAGTAGCGCCCGGCCCGGGCTTTGGTAAGAGAGCCGGATCGCTGTGTCAACGAGTTCGACGCGTGTCAGATTGGGCACCTCAGCAAGCGGCACCCAGGCCGCTTCATCAGTGGAGCCGTCCAGTTCGTGGACGAGCTCGCCGGAAACCGCGTGCGCGCGGTAGACAATTCGCAGCGCGTGCATTGGCCTGCCGGAACCGTTCAGCCGATCCTCCGGCGCAATGTGCAGGCTGTCGACGCCCAGGAGCTCCTCGAGTTCGACGACGTAGCCGGTCTCCTCCAGCACCTCGCGGACGGCGGCGGTTGGCGCATCCTCTCCCAGTTCCAGCCCGCCTCCCGGTAGCGTCCACCCCTGCCTGCCGTGCTCGTTCCAGTGCGCGAGCAGAATCATTCCATCCCGCACGACGACGGCATACGCTCCTACCCGGGTGTCCCATTCCTGCGCCATGAACGCCAGTGTAAACCTGCCCGCCGGCTACAGCGCGCCCGTTCGCAGGAGGTAGTCCACGCCGTGCACCGGGTCCACGCTGAGGAAGCGCACATCTGTGAAGCCGTCTTTCGCGAGCCCGGCCTTGATCAGTTCCTGCAGCTTTGGCTGATGCACGGCGAGCCCTCCGCCGATGATGACCGGACTGTGAGCTCCGAGAACCGAGGCCACGTCGGTGACCAGCCCACACAGATGACGTGCGCCGTCGTCGATAATCCGCTGGGCGCCGCTGTCGCCGCCCTCAGCGGCCTTGAAGACCAGGTGCGCCTGACCTGCCCAGTAGCGCCTGCCCGACGGCCGGTGGAACAGGGCTATGAGTTCTTCGGGTTTCTGCGCGCCGGTGGCC
Source organism: Arthrobacter sp. Soil782 (assembly GCF_001428435.1). Lineage (GTDB taxonomy): Bacteria > Actinomycetota > Actinomycetes > Actinomycetales > Micrococcaceae > Arthrobacter_D > Arthrobacter_D parietis. The sequence continues at coordinate 402,745 of NZ_LMSO01000001.1, read as the reverse complement.
TCAAGAACCGACTCGCCCAGCACCCCCAGCGGTTCTGCGCGGTTGAAGCGGTGGAGCGTTGCGCGCACTGCTTCCCTGCCCACCCAGTAACCGCTGCCCTCGTCTCCGAGCAGGTAGCCCCAGCCGCCTGAGCGCGCCTGCCGACCCGCGCCGTCCAGCCCCCAGGCGACGGACCCCGTGCCCGCGATGACCGCAATTCCGGTGGAGGCGGCGCCGGCGGCAAGGATCAGGCGGGTGTCATGGACAACGTCGATCCGGGCGTTCGGCACCTGCCCGGCGATCAGCTGTCGGAGGGCGCCGGCGTCGTCGTCGGTATCCACGCCGCCCGACCCCGCCACGACGTGACCCACCTGCCCGCCCAGGGCTGTGAAGAGCTCGGCGAGGTTCCGCGCCGCTTCCTCCGCGGTGACGTTCTGGACATTAGCGCTCCCGCTTTTTGCTTCTGCGGCCACAACACCTGCGCTCCAGCGCACCCCGTGGGTCTTGGTACCGCCGATATCGAGACCGACGACGTCGGCAGCTGGGTTTTCGTGCTTGTGCTCTGGCATGAGCACAAGGTTACGCACCGCCGGTAGGCTGGAGGAATTCCCGCAGGCAGGACCACAGGCAGGAACTCAGGCAAGGCAGGAGCACCCGCATGACGAACAGTGGCAAACCGGACGGACTGGATCCGGTGGACCGTCGAATCGTGCAGGAATTGCTCGCTGACGCCCGGATCACCAATGCGCAGCTCGCCGAGAAGGTGGGCGTTGCACCATCCACAGCGCTGCTCCGGACCCGCCAGCTAACGGAGCGCGGAGTCATCAGCGGCTACCATGCCGAAGTGAGTCTGGCCGCAATCGGCCGTGCTGTGCAGGCCCTGATTTCCGTGCAGCTCAACGGGCACAACCGCGAGGAAATCGACAGGTTCACCTCCCGGGTGCCCGCACTCCCCGAGGTGGTCGCCACGTACCATGTTTCAGGTTCGGTGGACTACCTCATCCACCTCGCGGTCGCAGACACGGACGCCCTGCGGGACTGGGTACTGGACTACCTCACCACCGATCCGGTGGTGGGACATACGGAGACCACCCTGATCTTCAACCGCATGGAGGGCAACGCGGGCCTGCTGCCCGGAGCGGGCTAGGGGCCTGGCCGGAGGCTAGAGCCACAGCCCTGAATGACGGAGAGCCGTTCCGTCGCGGAGACGGTCCTCGTGTACACGGTGGTCAACCATGGTGTGTTCCCGCGCAGCGCGCCGTTCGCCTGTGCTGACGAGCCAGCGGCCAACAGCAATGAGCAGGGCTTCGAATCCGGAGGGTTGTGCTGGTGGGTAGAGACCGGCAAGCGTGGTCATGGCGTGTGCTCTTTTCGGGAAGCAGGCTCAGGGAACTGGCCCTGGACGATCGGAAAGGTGTTCAGGTGGATCTGCACGGCCTTGGCGTCCGGCGAAGCATTGCCGTCCGGCCGGTACTTTTCGAAGAGGTCGCGTGCAAGGCGCATCAGCTCATCCGACAGCTCAGCGAGCTGGGCAGCGGTGAGACGGGCGTTGATGGTGGAGATGACCGAGGCATCCAGCCACTCCTCCGGCAGTACGAACGGACCGCGTTCCATGTAGTCCTCGAGCAGCGCGGCCCGATTATGGCTGAACTCCCGATTGACGATTGCGGCAACCTCCCGGGTACCGGGATCATGTGCCATTTCACTGGAGTAGAGGTTGAGGGCACCGGGTGGGCGCTCCCACCAGCGCTCTCGCGCTGATCCCCGACCTTCCACTTCACGGACAAGCTCGTGCCGCGCCAACTGCCTCAGGTGGTAGCTGGTGGACCCGCTCGACTCCCCGAGCCGGGCTGCGAGCGCACTGGCAGTCTGCGGACCGAACTGCGACAACGCGTTCAAAAGCTGGATCCTCAGTGGATGCGTCAGCGCTTTCAAAGCGTTGATATCGACAGTGCGATCGTTCGGTTTGGCAGACTCCATGAGAGGAGAATACACCGGCAAAGGTTCCTTTGCAATGCTTTCTTTGCAAATATTTCTTTGGAAATTCAGGCCTTTGATGCAGCGCTTCGGCGAAGGTAAATCGCCATACCGACGCAGGCAGCCGCAATCACAGCCGAGAAGCAGGTGACCGCAGCCATCAGCCCCAGTGCATCCACGGCGAGACCTAGGCCAAGCACCGGGACGGCGCTTCCGAGGTAGGTGATCACATAGACGGTGCTGATGATCTGTGCATGCTGGGAGCCTTCAACCTGCTGCGCGACCGCGTTGAATAGGATTCGGAAGGCGATCCCCTGCCCCGCTCCAGCAAGAACCAACGCGGCAACAAAGAGGGAAACGCTGCCCACACTGCCCGCGAGCGGAACAAGCGCGACCCCGCCCGCCATAATGAGCAGCCCAACCGCTCCGGCCTGCGCGGGTTTCGCTGCGCCCTGCGGGAATAGCTGGCTCGCAGCCGAGACCGCCAGGACCAGCCCGGCAAGCACGCCCACCAAAGGCCTGCTGATCTCTCCGGCCATGGCGGTGACATAGGTCGGTGCCAGGCTGAGCGAGAAGCCGAACACGGCGAAACTGAGAAAGCCGACGGCGGCAGCAGACCAGAACGCCCTGCGCGCGGTCCTGGACACCGCTGGGCGTCTCGGCTTCAATGCGGACAATGGGCGGGCAGGCAGCGCGGGCTTGATCGCGGGGCGGGCATCGAGGCGCACCAATGGAATCAGAAGCAGCGCGAGGAAGACGGCGTAGATCCCGAACGGAACCCTTGTCGGCTCGGGAAGCAGGGACAGGAGTCCACCCACGATCGGCCCTGCAGCCACTCCCCCCGCGGACGCAACCAGCGTAAAGCGTGACGCCCATTCCGGACGGTGCGGCAACAGATCCCGCAGCGCTGCAGAACTGGCGCCGGTAGCGCACGCCACTGCCGCTCCCTGAAGGCAGCGGCCCAGGACCAGCATGGGCAGCGATGTGGCTGTGCCGAATACAACAACGCCCACTACACCGGTGAGGACGGCGAGCACCAGTGCAGCCCGGCGACCGATATGGTCCGACCAGTGACCGACCAGGAGCAGGCCCGCGACAAGGGTCAGAACGTACGCGGAGAACGCTACCGTCGTATCGAAGGCGCTGAGGCCGAGGTTGGCGCGGATCAGCGGGTATAGCGGGGTCGCTAGATTGGCCCCCACCAGCAGCGTGGCCAGCACGACGACGGTGAGGCCGAGCCGTGTGCGCCTTGATGCGTCCCAGCGGTGAGACTTCGCGGTTGCAGGACGCATCCGCAATTCGCTGATGACGCTCATGGACACCTTCCGCCGATTCCTACCATTCCTCCTATTGATGGTGAGGTCTGGGGGTTAGCGTGGCAGCTGAATTCGGCATACTCTGATCATCGTGCTCAAAATTCGTGGGAGATCAGGCTCCCCGGTGGGCTGAACGAGGAGTTGTGCGCATGCTCGACCGAACAGACATCCGCCTTCTCCGCGAGCTGGTCCACGAACCGCGCTCGCAGGTCAGCCAGCTCAGCGAGACTCTCGGCATGGCCCGCAACACCGCGCAGGCGAGGATGCAGCGGCTGTTCAGATCAGGCATCCTGCGCAGGAGCGGAAGGGAACTCGACCTTGCAAGGCTGGAGTACGACGTCGTCGCTTTCGTCACGATCGAAGTAACCCACCGGGAACTGGACGGTGTCATCTCGGCACTGCGCACGCTGGAACAGGTGCTCGAGGTTCATGAGATCTCAGGCCGTGGCGACGTATGGTGCCGGGTGGCGGCGACAGACACCCATCACCTCCAGTCAGCGCTGCGGTCGGTCCTGCGCATCAAGGGCGTGATCCGAACCGAGACAGTGCTGGCCCTGCATGAACACATCCCGTACCGCGTGGAGCCCCTGCTTGACCGGCTGCTTGCCGAGAAGTCACAAGCCAAACCGTCTTCGGAATCCTGATCGCCGCCCGGAAATAGCCGCTTCCGTTCTCATCTGCATCTCATGATGTGTGGGGATACTTGGTACATGAAACGGTCACAGGTGCATACCTGGCTCATTACCGCAGCCAGCGCGGGAGCTGTTGTTGCGGTTGGCGCGGCGATGATCGGCTCGCTGCGCGGGCCTGCACCGGAGAACCTGGGCCCAGCTGTAGGCGTGACCGACACGCAGGTACCGGCGCCTCCGGGCACTCCCTCGCCTAGCCCCACGCAAACTCCCACCCCGGCAAGCACCGCGGCTCCGTCCGTTTCCCCCTCGGAAGTGCCCGCCCCTCCCGCGCCGGAGCCCTCGGCCGAAGCGACTGTCGAACCTACGGAAGCGGCCTCGCCGCCACCCGCTGTTGTTCCCGCCCCGCCGCCCGTGATCCAGGACGACGATGACGACAGAGGTCGGGGACGCGGCGGCGATGACGGCATTGAGGATGACGGCGAGGTAGATGATGACTAGGCCCGACGCCGGAGCATCCACCCGTCCCGCAACGGGCCCGGCCTTGCCGCCACTGGGTGAGGCACCACCCACGGAGCGGATGGCGCTGGGCCCTCCCCCGTCCGCTGAACCGACTATCCTCGTAAAGCTGCCGCACGTGGAACCAGACGCTCCCGGTGCAGCGGGCGAAGGCGAGGGCAAACCCGGACTCCGGACCCGTATCCTCCAGTCGCTGCGCGGATACTCATCGGTGCGCACCCGGGTGCTGGCGGCAATGCTGGTACTCAGCGCGCTGGGGCTGCTGCTCGCCGGCGCCACTGCCTACGCACTGCAGCGCAACGACCTCAACAGCGAGATGGATGAATCGCTGGCCCGCAGCTTCCAGGAGCTGGAAACCCTGTTGGCAACCGGTATTGATCCCGACACACTGGAGCCGTTCGTGGAGGCGGACCAGCTGGTCTACCTCCTCATGCAGCGGACGCTGACCCAGCCCAATGAGGGAATGATGGCTGTACGCGATGACCGGGTGATTTTCTTCGCGAACGAGGAGGTCGACGTCCGCCTTGAGGATGATCCGGCGCTGGTCAACTATGTAACCGATGTAGCGCCGCCGGATCAGGTGACCATTCAGTCGGTAAGTACCGCCTTCACCGACTACCGGGTCCTGGTGGCCCCGGTCATGCTCGCGAATGACACCCAACCGACCTTCTTCGTACTGGGATTCGATGCCGAGGCGGAGCACCAGCAGCTGAACCGGACCTTTGGCACCTATGCGCTGATCAGCTTCGCCACATTGGCGCTCATCGGCGTCGTAGGATTCCTCCTCGTCGGCAAGCTGCTCGATCCTATCCGCAGGGTCCGCACAACTGCGCAGCGCATCACGGACACGGACCTCTCGCAGCGCATCGAGGTGACCGGCAATGATGATCTTTCCGACCTGACCCGCACGGTCAACGCCATGCTCGACCGCTTGGAGGGCTCGTTCACCTCACAGCGCCAACTGCTCGACGACGTCGGTCACGAATTGCGCACGCCGATCACCATTGTGCAGGGGCACCTGGAGCTGCAGGACTCGTCAGACCCGCGCGATGTCCAGGCGGTGCGCGACATCGCCCTGGATGAGCTCGACCGGATGCGCCTGCTGGTGGATGACCTCGTAACCCTCGCCGGCATAGCAGGGCCGAACTTCGTGCGCCCCGAACCTGTGAATCTCGGCAGACTGACCGACGATGTGATGGACAAGGCACGGACACTGGGGGCCCGCCGCTGGATCATCGATTCGCGGGCGGAGGCAATTGCAGTGCTGGATCCCCGCAGGATCACCCAGGCGTGGCTGCAGCTGGTGGCCAACTCGGTGAAATTCACGGAGGAAGGAACCACCATCGCGATCGGCTCCCGCAAGGACGACGACGGCGCGTGGCTCTGGGTGCGCGACGAAGGCACGGGCATCGCCCGTGAGGACCAGAAGAGGATCTTCGATCGCTTCGAACGTGGGCCGAGCAGCAAGCGCACCGAAGGCGCCGGTCTCGGCCTCACGATCGTCAGCGCTATTACGGAGGCACATGGGGGTGCCGTTGAGCTTCGGTCTGCGCCCGGGCAGGGCTCGACGTTCACTATGGCGATCCCGTCCCTGCCGCTGGGCTCCACCCCGACCACCACTGAGGAAGAACGTCCGTGAGCCAGATCCTGATCGTTGAGGACGAAGATCGTATCAGCTCCTTCGTGGCCAAGGGCCTGCGTTCCGCCGGCTACGTGCCGACCGTGGCAGATAACGGGCGGGATGGGTATCAGCTCGCGCAGACGGGAGACTTCGAGCTCATAGTGCTGGACCTCGGACTGCCTGATCAGGACGGTTTCACCGTGCTGCGCCGGCTCCGGGAGTCCAAGAACAGCACTCCGGTCATCATTCTCTCGGCGCGCAGCTCGGTCGATGACACCGTGGCGGGGCTGGAGGGCGGTGCGGATGACTACATGTCCAAGCCCTTCCGATTTGAAGAGCTGCTGGCACGGGTGCGCCTGCGCCTTCGGCAGGAAGCCCCGAGCGCGGACAACTCCGTGCTCTCCCACGGCGATCTCCAGCTTGATTTGAGGTCCCGCAGGGCGCTCGTCAACGGGAAGGAAGTGGATCTCTCAGCACGGGAGTTCGCTCTCGCAGAGGCGTTCCTTCGCAATCCCGGCCAGGTGCTCAGCCGGGAACAGCTGCTCTCCCGCGTCTGGGGTTATGACTTCGATCCCGGCTCCAACGTGGTGGACGTCTACGTGCGCTACTTGCGGAACAAGCTGGGCGCCGAGCGCTTCGCGACCGTGCGCGGTATGGGCTACCGGCTCGTAGCCGACGATTCCTGACGCACCTTTGCCGCGCGTGAGATTAGCGTCCGGATTTCGGACCACCGTCCACCTGCTTCCAGCATGGGCGGACCCGGGCGCGGTTGGGGGAGACGCACCCGGGTCCTTCGGAAGTGACCGGTTGGGACAACTGCTGTCCGAACCGGTCACGGGTCCCGTTGTTCAATCATGGCGATCCATTGTGAGAGCAGGAGGAAGCCCTGATGAGAAAACTCTCATCCAGCTGCCGGACCCGGACCGGGGCCCGGATGATCCAGGAAGTTCTCAGCCACCAGCAGCCGCTGCAGCGCGCCTTCCCTCCAGCCGCCGCCGGCCTGGTTCCGGCCTGAATTCCTTGCACCCGCTACAAGAGTCAGGCTCACCCCTGCCGCCCGGGCCCGAAGCGCTGTGGGGTCGACCCGCTCCTCGAATACCCGTTGGAACCGCGCCAGCGCTGCGGGAACTGCGGTGTAACGTTCATCAACGCAGGGCAGCATGGCAAGGTGGGCCAGGAAGCAGGCCAAATCGTCGACCAGGTGGCCGGGACCCAACCCGTCGAGATCAAGAACAGCAGTGATGCTTCCGCCCTCGACCAGAAGATTGCCCTCATAGAAATCACCGTGGGTTGGAACCACCGGCCCGGCCGGTGCTGCGCGGATGCCATATTCCACCCTGGAAGCCAGCGTTCTGATCCGCTCCGATTGGTCAGGCAGCACGGCTGTGGCGGCGCCCGCGTAGCTGTGGACTCCCGCAGACCACGGCCGCCGCACCTGCAGGTCACACACGGCACGGGGCAACCGCTCCAGCAGATCGACCACAACTTCCGGCTCAAAACCGGTTGCGCCATCCCCCAGCAGCCGCTGCGCGAGTGGTCTTCCGGGCGCCTGCCTGGTTACCAGCACATCCCTACGCGGGGACTCCGCAGGTTGTGGAACGGGAATGCCGGCATCGAGCAGTAGCCGGTGCCTCTCGTACAGCGCCGCAGCGCGGCCCCGCGGCATCACCTTCAGGAAGCGGGTCTCCCCCGCGCCCTCGGCCCGAAGCACTGCCCGCCTCATGGGCCGGTAGCCGAGCGTTGTCAGCGTGGCCGCAGGCACACCGAACAGTTCGGGACCAACAGAGCGGGCATCGCACGCCCAGTCCAGATCAGGAAGCAGCGGATCATTGGGGTGGCTCCAGGCCAGGAGCGGCAGGCCTTCTGGACCGTGCAGGCGCACCGAACGGGCAAACGTTCCGGGTACCGGACGGGTGGTGACGCACAGGAACCCATTCAGCATCTCGCCGGACACCTCGCACCGGACGGAGTAGATACCCGTCACCCCGGCGCCCGGCCTGTGGTGAATGCCGCTCAGGGACCATTGGATGAGCGAACCGGTCAGGGCGGCTGCCGCCGCCTCGAGTGCCGGTCCAATGGCCCGTCCTTCCAGCAGCGCGAGCTCTTCCGCCTCCGTCAACGAAACACTCGGGCTTTCAGCCGCGGACTAGGCGCGGCGACGCTGCAGGATGTCGTCCAGGTTCATCTTGGGTGTAGCTGATGTCTCGGCCTGCGGAGCAGCAGTCATGGGCGCGGAATCGGTCTTGGGCGCGACGGCACCGTTCTTGATCGGCGTCTTTGCCACCGGCTTCGGCGCCTCGGGCAGGTCCAGCGGAGCCGGATCCTCGCGCTCAGCTTTCGGAGCCTCAATGTACATGGGCTTCGGTACCTGCACGGGCTGCCAGGGCGTTCCTGAGCCGGCGGGACTCTCTCCCGACTCTGCGGCAACAGCGAGTGCCGCTGCGCGCAGCTCGGCTGCAGTGAACTGGACCGGGGCAGCGACCGTGGCGGAGGCGCCGTCGTCGTGAGGTGTGCTTTCTTCCGCCGTGTTGGGGCTTCCCTGCTCCTCGGCATTGAACAGCGTGGTGGGCCGCTGCACTGTGTGCCGTTCCGGGGCTGGGACGGCTGCCGGCTCCCGCGGTGCAGCCGAGACCTGCTGGGGACTACGGCTGCGCCCGCGCAGTGCAAGCGTGCGCAGCACTGCGACGCTGGCGATCGCCACCAGGAGCGCAACCACCGGAAGAACTGAAGGGGCCAGGCCGACGACGGCGAGCACCGAGGTGACAAGCGCTGCTGTGAGCGCAACCGCGCCGATCAGCGCGATTGTGAGCCTGCCCCAGTGAATCCGGAGGCCGGGTGCGCCGCCTGACACCTTCGAGGACCCTGAACCTGCGCGCCCGGCAGACGGGGATGCGGATGTGGGCCGTGAATTGTCAGCGGCGGACATTGTCATGACGCTCCTCTGGAAACCGGCGTCTCCGTGTGCGGTGCTTGGAAATGCGATGGGTGCGAGGCCGGTAACGGGCAGTGGCTGCCGGCGCCGCATCAGGAAGGGGGCCACCCAGATGAGCCAGAGCCCGACGATTGCCGCCAGTACGACTGAGCTGTTCAGAGAGAAGTCCACCTACAAAACGTTAGGAGCAGTTGCCCCTTCGGTCTCTCATTCGCGGCGGTGTGTCCGAGGGGGAAATCAAGAAGTTCGTCAGAGCCGCGGCGCTCTCTCCTGCCACCTGCGCAAAAGACCGCCTGGAACCTCGTCCGACGTCAACGCAAAGGAACGATGGTCGGCCCAGGAACCGGCGATATGCAGGTAGGACCGACGAATACCCTCATCCCTGAAACCCAGCTTCTGGACTACCCGGAGACTGGCAGCGTTTTCCGGCCGGATGTTGATTTCCATGCGGTGCAGACCGAGTTCCCAGAAGCAGTAGTCGGTTGCCAGCGCCACCGCAGTCGGCGCAATTCCCCGGCCCGCCCGCTCCCTGTCCACCCAATAACCGAGTGTCGCTGTGAGGGCGGAACCCCACACGATTCCCGACACGGTGAGCTGGCCTGCCATGGCAGGCCTGCCTCTACCTTCGGGCCGCTCTGCGATCACGAACGGCAGCGCACTGGCCGAGCGCACCTGCGAATTCAGCGCCCGCACCATCTCGTGGTAGGTCGGCAAGTATCCGCCCGGTGCCGGGTTGGACGCTTCCCATGGCGAAAGCCAGTCCAGGTTGTGCTGACGCAATTCCAGCCACTCGCGTTTGTCGCGGTGCCGGAGCGGACGTAGAACGAGGTTGCCGGTTTCAAGGGTGACCGGCCAGGTGAACCGACCCCACATGTCAGTTGTTAGCCGTCGAAGGAGCCAGTGAACTCCTGCAGCCACTTCCGCAGGTCAGGACCGAGGTCTTCCCGTTCGGAGGACAGGGTGACTACTGCCTTTAGGTAGCTCAGCTTGTCCCCCGTGTCATACCGGCGGCCGCGGAAGACAACGCCATAAACGCCGGACCCCTCTCCCTCTGCGGCTGCAAGGGTCTGCAGAGCGTCAGTCAGCTGGATTTCGCCGCCACGGCCCGGTCCGGTTTCCTCCAGGACTCCGAAGACACGAGGATGCAGGACATAGCGTCCGATGACCGCAAGGTTGGATGGCGCCTCGTCAGCAGCGGGCTTCTCAACCAGCTTGTTGACGCGGACGTACTCCTCACCGTCGAGCCCGGAGATGTCAGCACAGCCGTAGGCGCTGATCTGATCGGGATCAACTTCGATCAGCGCGATCACAGACCCACCGGTTCTGGCCTGGACATCGATCATGGTCTCAAGCAGTTCATCGCGCTCATCGATCAGGTCATCGCCGAGCAGCACGGCAAAGGGCTCGTCCCCCACGTGAAGCTTGGCCCGCAACACCGCATGCCCGAGACCCTTGGGATCCCCCTGACGGAGGTAGTGAATGTCTCCGAGCTCCGAGGCACGACGCACGGAGGCGAGCTTCTCGAAATCACCTTTCGCCTCAAGGGTCTGCTCGATGAACGGCACACGGTCGAAGTGGTCCTCGAGTGACCTCTTGTTGCGCCCGGTGATCATGAGGATGTCATTGATGCCGGCGCCTACCGCTTCCTCGACCACATACTGAATGGCCGGCCGGTCCACAACCGGCAGCATTTCCTTGGGCATCGCCTTGGTGGCCGGCAGGAACCTGGTACCCAGCCCAGCTGCAGGAATGACGGCCTTGTTCACTCTTGGTCGCTCAGTCATGCCACAACACTACAGAATTGGGCGCTCCTTCGATGCACGTGCAACGTCGGACGCCCGCTGTACAGTGCCAGCATGGACTCACCCGCTTCTTTGCCGAAGTCTTCGCCGAACCCGACGCCGGCCTCCCGGATGAAGGAGGAGCTTCGCCGCTCCCTGCGTGAGCGGCGCCGCCAAGTGGCGGCACAGGAGCAACAAACAGCAGCAGCCGAGCTGGCCAAACACGTGCTCACCTGGCTGAAATCCGGCACTGTGCGGGGTACCGGGTGCATTGCGGCTTACCTGTCAGCTCCTCCGGAGCCCGGCACCGAGGTGCTGTTGCCTGCCCTGATTGAGGCGGGCTACGACGTCGTCGTTCCGGTGTGTGAACCGCGGTACCAGTTGAGCTGGGCCTCCTGGCAACCCGGAGTTGAGCTCGCCAAGAGCCCCCGGGCGCCGCTGTGGGAGCCGGTCGGTGAGCGCCGAGGTTTCACGGCACTGCTACCGCTCCACCTGGTGCTTGTGCCCGGGCTGGGCATGGATCAACTGGGGAACAGGATCGGCCAGGGGGGCGGGTACTATGACCGGTTCCTGGCCAAATTGGTCCTCGAACAGCCGGATGCCGCCAGGCTCGGCTATCTGTACAACGAGGAAGTACTACCTGCCGGGAGGGTCGGAGCAACTCCGCTCGATATGCCGCTGCACGGCGCTTTCACGCCTTCGGGTCTCTTCCAGGTATCCGGGCAGCATTCCTCACCGACCGGCTGAACAGTGTAGAATTGGCACTCGGGCGGGTCGAGTGCCAACGTTTCTGGGTCACCAGGGCAACCGAACCGTCACTGAACAACTTTCTCCAGGAGGATTGTCGATGCCTACATACGCTTACGCTTGCAGGGACTGCGGCCACGCCTTCGACGTCCAGCAGTCTTTCTCGGATGACTCCCTGACCGTCTGCCCCGAGTGCGAGGGCAGGCTGCGCAAGAAGTTCAACAGCGTGGGTGTTGTCTTCAAGGGTTCCGGGTTCTATCGAACGGACTCCCGTGCCACGTCCTCCTCAGTCGAGGCGGGCAGCAGCCCGGCGGCCAAGCCGGCTGGAGGCTCGTCGGGGTCAGAGGGCAAGGCCCCTTCTTCTTCCCCAGCGTCGACGTCAGCAACGTCGTCGTCTTCAACGTCAAAGAGAACCGCGACTACCAGCTCGGCGGCTTCAGCCTAGCCTGGATCTTTTCGCGAGCACTTCCCGCGTCGGGAGTCCCGGTTGTCCTGCACAGCCGGCACTCCCGGGGCGGTTTTTCCACATAGGGGCTCATTGCGGACCACTGGCACGGCTGCCTGCCTAGCGTTGGGCCATGAGAAAATCCGCCAGCGCTCCCAACCGGACTCGGAACCGGGTCCGCGCGTTCATCTTCCGAAAGAGGCGCCTGCTGGCTGCCGGCATCCTCTGCGCTGCCGCCGGTGTCGCTGTTGAAGTGTTCCTGCCACCGGATCCGGCCACCGTGCAGGTAGTTGCTGCGTCAGCGGACCTTCCCGTGGGTACGGTCCTTACTGCGGACCAGCTTTCCGTTGTTCATCTTCCCGAGGCGGCCGTCCCGGAACACTCATTCGGTTCACCGGATCTGGTCGCCGGACAGCAGCTGGCAACGCCTGTCTATTCCGGGGATATCCTTGCCCAGAACTTCCTGGTTGGAGCGGGCCTCCTCGTCGGTAGCCCCGAGGGCACGGTGGCTGTCCCCCTTCGACCGGCTGATGCATCAACCGTGCAGCTATTGGCGGCCGGGCAACGGGTAGACGTGGTGCTGAGTACGGGCAACGGCTTTGAAGTGTCAGCGAAGAACACCGTCCTGGCGCGCGCGCTACCAGTGCTCTGGACGTCCGAAGAGTCAGGAACGGGACCGTTCTCGGCCCCGTCAGGGACCGAAGACGGGCTGGTCGTCGTCGCTGCAAACCCTGATGAAGCCGCGGCGTTGGCCGGAGCCTCCAGCACGGGTCAGGTCCACCTGGTGCTTACCGCGGCGAACAGCAGCGGGTAAGTGAAACCCAGTGCGGCGCGGGTCCTGAGCCATGGTGACCGCCGGCCCGAGCACCGCAGTGAGGATGCTAGCTCCAGTGCGGCGGCTTCTGCTCCTTCAGCCACTCGTCATGGTTGCCGTCGTCGTCATTCCAGGACCGCGGGTCATCCTCACCGGCACGCTGCGGAATGACATCTCCCTGCGGTGCGGTACTCGTTGTTGCCTCGGAGCTGGGCTGGGCTGCAGGAGACGCTGCGCCGGCAGTATGCCCGCTCCCGGAATCTTCGGGCGTGTCTCCGGCGGCGGGTCCAGCCTTGCCGCCGGCTGCATCGCCCCTGTCCTCGGACTGGGTGCTGTCGGTTCCGGTTTCCATCGTCTCCCCGTTTCCTGCAGGTGGCTCCTGTGCTGACCGGCGCGAACGCTGACCGTCAGCCTGCTCCAAACCAAGATATCCGGAGATACGGTCGGCGCAGCCTTCCGGGTCAGTGAACACCTCGATCGTCCACAACGGCAGGTAGCGCCAGCCCATCCGTTCGAGCAACTGTGGCCGGAGCCGGCTCCGCTCCCTCACGGTCATCCCACGGTAGCGATCCGATCCGTCCGACTCGATCGCCACGGGTGAAACAGAAGGCAGAGCTTGATCGGCCGTCGCAGCATCCGGAGCGGGTGCTGCGACAATGTCCAGCACCTCGGCGTGATTGCTCCCGACCACGGCGCCGCGCTGCCGGAGTCGTTCCACCAGGTCCGCAACCAGCGGGTCTTCGTTGGCGGCGTCCGTCGGGACCTCGGAGCTCTGCACCGCTTCCTCGCCGAGTTCCCGACGCAGGAGCTCGTAGAAGTCAAGCGCGCCATGTCCCAGGCGTTCAGGATCCAGATCCTCCGGCCGGAAGCACGTGAGGACGTGCAGCCGGTAGCGGGCGCGGGTCATCGCGGAGACAAACCTGCCGCGCCCGCCCGGCGCCGAGAGAGGCCCGAAATTGTGCAGCGCGCGCCCGTGCGGCGTCCGGCCGAAGCCCAGCGAGAAAATAACAGCGTCCCGGGTGAGGCCTGCTGCCCGATCAATGGGCACAACGCGGAAAGACTCATTGCCCGGCAGGAAGAAGTCAGCTGCCCACGGAGCGTCAGCCATGGTAAGCCGAACAGCCTCGCCGACCCTCTGGGCGTGCCGAGCGCTTGCAGTCACAACCGCCAGGGAATAACTCGGCCGCTTTCGGATGTGTTCGAAGACCAGATCCACTACGCGGTTCACTTCGGCGGCGACGCTCTCCACGCCGTCGTGATCCGAGCTCGGCATGCCGGTTCCGTCCGCAAGGTACTCGACGGTGAACGCGCGCTCCATTGCGGAAACTTCTGAGGCCGAGGGCAGCCGGGTCAGCTCATCTCCGTAGAAGCGTTCACTGAGCAAGGCGGCCAGATCCTTGTCCACGCCCCGGTAGATCTCCCGAAGCTTCAGCGAAGGTAGGACTGCCGCCAGCGCCTGATAAGCGCTCGGGAGGTGCTCAGGTGTGTTCCGGCGCTCGTCCTCGACCGACACCGTGAAGCTGCGCGGGCCGCCTAGGCGATCGTCACCGAAGGCGATGACCTGCTGTGTCCGCGCCAAAGCGGGAACCACCGACTGGAGGGAGATCGATTCGGCGTCGAGCACGATCACGGCGTCGAACGTTTTGCCCTGGGGAAGGACCAGCGGCAGGACCAGTGGGCTGGCTGCCCAGACCGGCATGAGGGCGGTGACTAGTTCATCGGCCTGCGCGCTGAGGGCGTCCAGTCCGGGCTCACCCTCGCGCAGCAGGCCCCGGAGCTGATCGGCTTCGGCGGGCATGGTCTCGAGCGCGGCCCGCCACCGTTGAGCGAGTGCCCAGCGGATGCGGCTCGCGCCGGAAGCGACATGCGCATTGTCCGCGAGGCGGTACTCCGCCTCAAGCGTTCGGAGGCTGGCGCCGTCGGACATTGCAAGATAATCATCACCGCTGATCATCGCCTCAAGCGCGGACTGCCACCAGGCCAGCTCAAGCTCTGCCCCCACCTGGCGGGCACCCACTTCACGCGCAGAGAGGTCATCGAGCAGCTCACCCAGGCCGTTGTCCCGCATCTCATCGAGCAGCAGCGTGCGCTCGGGAAGCGTAGCCAGACTCTGCCGGTCGCGGGCCAATTCCGAAAGGCGGGTTGCCAGCTCATCCAGCGGCATCCCGGAAAGCTGCGGCTCGCCCGGCGTGCCGGCCAGCGTCGCCGTGAGCTCGGTAAGTTTGGAATCGATGGCGCGGTAGAAGCTGTTGATCTCCGCCAGCCCCGTCGGCACTGACGGGTGCCGCTCCGTGGTGGCGTACTTCGTCCACAGTGTGCGTTGTTCCTGTACCTCTACGAGGGACTGGTGGAGGTCTGCGATATGAACGCCCGGGCGAACGTATTCCTTGGCGACCCTGCGCAAACGGGACCGCGTCATCGAACTCATCTCGATGGTGCGTTCCCGCCGCCAGGACGAGGACGCCGTTGCCGAGATGAGGTCCGTGACCGGTCGATCGAAGATGTCCGGTGTGAACTTGTCCAGGCTGGCGCGCACCGCGACCAGCAGGTCCAGTTGCCCGCCCCACTCCTCGAAGGTGGTTCCCAGCTCGATGTGCGAGTGCGCCGCAACCGCCCCGACCTTCTCGCGCAAGAGCGGGATGTCCCGGGCCAGGTCCACCGCCAGGCTGTGGGCGTGCTCGGTTTCCTTGCGGTTGCGCAGCTTCGCTCCGTACCACGGGCTGTGGGTCGCTTCCTTGCTGAAGCCGCCCAACTCGGCGGCACGGCGGAGCCGCGTGGTCAGTTCCGTGCGGTTCGGAATGCTGTCCATGACGCTGCGCTTCAACCGCACCGTGGTGGCCGGTGCAGGGTTCAGTGACGTCAGTTCGGCAAGGGACTGCATGGCCTGGTAAGGCGAACACCCCCAGCGCGAGCGTACGTTGTGCAGGGAGCGGACGTGGTCAAGCAGTTTGTGCCGGTGGGACACGAGGGTTTCATGCAGGGACGTGAGCTTCGGTTGCACGGCCTTCTCATTGCGCACAATGGCCCGAACCAGCTGATCCTTCAACTGCGTGGAGCTGCTGTTGGCATTGAGTTGCAGCACGAGCGAGCCAAGATTCAGCGCGTCGAGTTGCTGCACGAACTGGTTGAGGGTTCCTCGCCGCTCGGCGACCACGAGCACGCTCTTGCCCTGCTCTGCCAGTGCAGCAGCTGCGTTCAGGGCAGTCTGAGTCTGGCCTGTTCCCGGAGGTGCGGATACAACAACCGAACCGCCTGCGGTTACCGCGTCAAGGACCCGCTGCTGCCCGGAGTCCGCGTCAAGGATCAGGAATTCGGTGGACGGATGCCTGTCATCAAGCGGCATGTCCCGCGACGGCGCTTCCGCATCTGTTGGAGCGTCGATGCCTTCCCGGGCAGCGTCCATCAGCGCAGACAGCAGGGGATGCTCCGGGCTGACAGCTGCGTCCGCTCCGACATCGGATAGATCAGCGAACGTTGACACGAGGATGTGATGCTCGATGGTCATTCCGCGCACGTTGTCGGTCAGTGCACGGAGGCGGTCCAGCACGGGATGCGGGTCAAAGCGGGCGGTGCTGTAGGCAAGCTGCGCCACGGCATCTGCGTCGAAATCGATCCCGTGGTCCGTCTGCAGCGTCCGCACCAGCGCAGGGTTGAGCCGCGCCTGCTCCGTCAGCTGAAGTTCGTAGTCATCCTGCGACCCGTGCACAGTCAGTGCAACGGAGGTCAGCAGGACCGGAGCCGTCAGCGAGTCCGTGCGGCCGCCGTCGTCCATGGTTCGCCACGAAGCGGTGCCCGCAGCAAGATAGCCGACGTCGATTCCGCGCTCGGTTGCGAGTTCGTAGACCTTGGCACGCAACAGCCGTGCAGCCTTCATGGCGGCGGCGTACTGATCGGGATCGCGCAGCAGGGTGGACAGGCGAGTTCGGCGGCCTGCCAGAAGCTGTGCAAGGCCGGACGGATGCGCGTGCGTGAGGTCTATGCTGTTGGAGCGCGACGGCGTGAAATGCAGCAGCGTATCTGTTCCCGCGTGCGGCCCCAGCCTGCGAAGCCACGGAATCAGGAAATCCTCGGCGGAGTCCCCGGCATCCTGCACTGGCACGGTTGTCCTCTTCCCTGCGGCCTCACGGCCTGATCTTGACCAGATAGGCATGTCTTACAAGCTAGCCGACGCTGCCCCACCGAGGCTGCAAGCAACGCGGGCCGGCGTCGGATTTCACGCTGTTATCAGCTAAGCGCCCTCCACCGCCGGCAACAGCTGCCGGCCGGAAGTCACTCCCACTCGATGGTTCCCGGCGGCTTGCTGGTGACATCGAGCACCACGCGGTTGACGCCGTCGACCTCGTTGGTGATGCGGTTGGAGATCCGGGCAAGGAGCTCATACGGCAGCCGGGACCAGTCAGCGGTCATCGCGTCCTCGCTGGAGACCGGACGCAGCACGATGGGGTGCCCATAGGTACGCCCGTCGCCCTGAACGCCGACGCTGCGTACATCTGCCAGCAGGACCACGGGCATCTGCCAGACCTCGTTGTCGAGGCCTGCCGCCGTGAGTTCGGCTCGGGCAATGGCGTCTGCCTTGCGGAGCAGCTCGAGGCGTTCAGCGTTGATGGAGCCGACGATGCGGATTCCGAGGCCGGGGCCAGGGAACGGCTGGCGCCCGACGATCTCCGCCGGAAGTCCGAGCTGGGCACCGACAGCGCGGACCTCGTCCTTGAACAGGGTGCGCAGCGGCTCGACAAGCTCAAACTGCAGGTCTTCCGGGAGTCCGCCCACGTTGTGGTGGCTCTTGATGTTCGCTGCGCCCTCTCCGCCTCCGGATTCCACGACGTCCGGGTACAGCGTGCCCTGCACGAGGAAACGGATCTTCTCGCCGTGGGCTTCGGCGTCAGCCATGATGGACCGTTCGGCTTCCTCGAATGCGCGGATGAACTCGCGCCCGATGATCTTGCGCTTGGTCTCCGGGTCTTCGACACCTTCAAGTGCTTCAAGGAACCGCTTCTGCTCATTCGCAACGTAGAGGTTCACGCCGGTAGCGGCCACGAAATCCCGTTCCACCTGTTCGGCTTCACCCTCTCGGAGCAGCCCGTGGTCAACGAAAACACAAGTGAGCTGATCGCCCACCGCACGCTGCACGAGAGCCGCAGCCACTGCCGAATCAACACCGCCGGAAAGCCCGCAGATCACGCGTGCGTCTCCCACCTGCTGGCGGATGCGCTCAACCTGTTCCTCGACAATATTGCCGGTGGTCCAGTTGGGGTTCAGACGGGCGCCCTTGAACAGGAAATTCTCCAGCACCTGCTGACCGTGTGCCGAATGCTTGACCTCGGGATGCCATTGCACGCCGTAGAGCTGCTTGCCCTCGTGGGCAATCGCAGCAACCGGAGCACCGGCTGTGCTGGCCAGGACGTCAAAGCCCTCGGGTGCAGCCTGAACGGAGTCGCCGTGGCTCATCCAGGCATTCTGATGGTCAGGGGTTCCCTCAAGGATGGACCGGGCGCCTTCGGAAACGGCGACGTCGGTGGATCCGTATTCACGCAGGCCCGTCTTCGCGACCGTACCGCCAAGCGCTGATGCCATGGCCTGGAAGCCGTAGCAGATGCCAAGGACCGGGACACCGGCGTCGAACAGGTCAGGATCTATGCGTGGCGCGCCTTCGGCATACACGCTGGACGGTCCGCCGGACAAGATGATTGCTGCCGGGTTGCGTGCGAGCAGCTCCTGGGTGCTGATCGTGTGAGGAACGATCTCCGAGTAGACGTCCGCTTCCCGAACGCGGCGGGCAATCAGCTGGGCGTACTGGGCGCCGTAATCGACAACAAGTACCGGCTGGTGTTCTGGAGCAGGAGCGGGCGTAGTCACGCGTCAACACTAGTGGTAGTACGGGTGAGGCTGCACATCATGGAATCAGTACCTTGCCTTGGCTTGGGGGTGGGCCGCGAGTTCTTCCTCCACCCGGCGGTGGACGCGTTTCTCGACGATGAAGGAGAGCAGCGGGATGACGCCGCCCAGAGCAATGATCACGAACTGGGAGAACGGCCAGCGCATGAACTGCCAGAGCCGGAAGTCCGCGATCAGGTACACCACGTAGAGCCAGCCGTGGACGATGAGCACGGCTGTTGAGAGGTTGAACCCGCCGGCGCCGTCCACCTGGGCTTCTTCAACCAGGCCGAGCGCCCCGGCGGATCCGCCGACGATGATCTCCGCACCGAAGCCGTACTTTGCAACCATCTCCACCACCACGAGCAGCAGCATGATGCCGGTTGCATACGCCAGCACCTTGTAGAAGCTGAGCGCCGATCGGATCTGGGCGTGGGTTCCACCGAAGCGGCGTTTGCCGGCAGGGCTCTTGGCGGGTGCGGAATCGGTCACGTTCTTACCTCGTCGGTAGTGGGTTGTAGCTGTTGCGGAGAGTGTTGATCCGACGCGATGTCCTGATCCTCTTCCTCTTCCAGCGTGCGGCGGTGATCGTCAGCCACGAGCCGCCACCAGAGGAAGAAGGCAAATCCGGCGAAGACGAACCATTCCACGGCATAAAAAATGTTGAGCCAGTTGAGCGGTGTCTCCTGCGGCTGCGGACCAATGGTCACTGCCTCAAGGGGCGCCTCGGGCTGGACGGTGCCGCCGTCCATGACGGTCTCGAAGGAAACAACGAAACCGGAATACATCAGGGGTACATCCCACACGTTGATGAGCTGTGCAACGGACAGGGTGGGAACCTGACCGGGAACGGGCACCTGAACCGCCGGGGCTTCGGTAGGCAGCAACCTCCCCTGCACGACGGCCGCACCCTCGCGTTCGGGCACCTCTGACGCGGCTTGCGCATCAGGTACCCAACCGTGCACGACCGGTAGAACAGCGGATGGCAGCCCGGAGTCCGCTACCTCGAACGCGGAAACCACCCACAGTCCGTCGCGGTCCCCCTGCAGGCGTGTCTGCACCAGAACGCGGGTGTCCGGCAGGAAGCGGCCTTCCATCCGGACCATCTGGTCTGCCACGCCGGCAGTCATCGGGATGCCCGGCTGAAAGACCTTGGTGAGGGGCTGAACCTGCTCGGTGGTACTCGGAGGTGGGGGCGCGGAATCCTGCGAGCGCGAGAACTGCCATTGGCTCAAAAGGACGAAAAGCGCGGCAATAGCCAGAGCGAGGATCAGAGAGAGGATCCATCGCGGCTTGAGCGCGGTTTTCAACACCCCTTAACGGTACTTCGTGCCCTTTGAAGGGAACGAATTGGGGCCCTGCTCAGGAGACCGAGATCACTCTCGCGCGAGTGATTGGGAATCATCTATCACTTTAAGGGATTTGAGACTAGGATTGATTCTCGTGCGCTCGTACCCCTACCCCGATCCGGGCCAACCTGACCTCAGGTCGCCGTCCCGTTATCTGTTGTGGCTGGCATCCAGGCAGAAGGGCACCCTTGCTGCCGCCGTCGTGCTCGAAACGCTCCTCATGGTGACGCAGGCCGTTGTTCCCTTCGCACTGGGCCGCGCCATCGACGAGGGGATCATCGGCCGCAGCTGGGATGCGCTGCTGTGGTGGGTCCTCATCCTGGTTGCGCTTACCGTAGGGCAGGCGTTCGCCGGTATGTTGGCGCACCGCGCGGCGATCAGCAACTGGATGCAGGCGGCCTTCAAGTCGATCCGCCTCGTGGGCTACAAGATCACCCGCACGGGCGACGCTTTGCCGCAGAAGCTGTCGACCGGTGAGGTCGTGTCCACGGCGGCCTCTGACGCCACTCGCCTGGGTGAGATTTTCTACGTCGCAGCCCGGCTGGCGGGTGCACTGGTTTCCTGGTTGGTGGTGTGCGCGCTCATCGCTCTGAGCTCGGTCATGCTCGCAGTTGTTGTACTGATCGGTGTTCCGGCATGCTGCGCGCTGCTCCTGTTTGTCGTCCGTCCGTTGCAGGCACGCCAGCGCGAACAGCGTGACGCTTCAGGGAAGATGACCGCCGTCGGCGCCGATACTGTCGCCGGCCTTCGTGTGCTGCGCGGGATCGGCGGGGAACACATTTTCGTCAGCCGGTACCGTGAGCGGTCGGCGGAAACGCGCGACGCCGGTATCAAGGTTGCGCGCTCGCTGGCCACGCTCGAGGCCTCCCAGGTCTTCATCGCCGGTGCGTTCAGCGTGGTCTTCACCTGGGTGGGTGCCACGCTGGTGTTGAACGGTGAGATTGAGCCCGGCCAACTGGTGGCGTTGTTTGGCTACTCCGTGTTCCTTATGACTCCGATCCGCAGCGCGGCGGATGGGGTGTCCCACTCGATCCGGGCCCTCGTCGGAGCGCGGAAGATCATCAACGTGCTGTCCGTTGACTCGAACATCACCGACAACGCAACTGCCGCAGCACCGGACGGTCCCGCTCCGCTCGTGGATACCTCTAGTGGTGTGGCTCTCAAGCCCGGCGGACTGACCGCTCTGGTCTCAGCTGACCCCGCGATGTCTGCCGACCTTGCCACCCGGTTGGGCAGGTTCGATGACGCGGTGTTGCGGGAAGCGGTAGTCCGGTGGGGTGGGGCCGCCCTGCACGAGGTCCCCCTCGATGACGTCCGGCGCCGCATCGTGGTGAGCGAGGCCAACCCGCAGTTGTTCACCGGCACCCTGCGCAGTCAGCTGGATCCGCACGGGCGGCACAGTGACGTGGAGATCCTTGCCGCCCTTGAGTCCGCCAGTGCGCTGGACATCCTCGACGGCCTGGAGGCCGGTCTGGACTCCGAGGTCACCGAACGGGGACGCGGATTCTCAGGCGGCCAGCGCCAGCGCCTGGTCCTTGCGCGGGCGCTGCTGACGGATGCCGAGACCCTCGTGCTCATCGAGCCGACCAGCGCGGTCGATGCGCACACTGAATCCCGGATCGCAGAGCGGCTGGGACAGGCGCGGCGCACCGAAGGCGGTACCACCGTCGTCGTCACTGCCAGCCCGCTGATGCTCGGCGCCATGGACCATGTTGTCTTCCTCGAAGATGGCCGACTGAGTGCGCAGGGAAAGCACCAGGAACTGATGTCCGCCGTCCCTGCCTACCGAAATGTGGTGATCCGCAGTGAGTGATATCCAGGTGTCAGTGCCGGTGACCGATCCGGCTGTAGCTGCATCGGCGAAGCTGCCGGTCGCTGACGCACAAGCAGTGAAGGCGGAATCGCTGCGCCTGATCCGCCATCACCGCGGCGGGCTGATCAAGGTTGTGCTGCTCTACGTCGGCTCAGCCGCTGCAGGCCTGGTAGGGCCGTTCATTCTCGGCCAGGTTGTCGACGCAGTGGTAGCGGGCACCACCAGTGGGTTCATTGCGGCCATGTCACTGCTGATGCTCGGATTCCTGGTGGTTCAGGCCGTTCTGCGCAAGCTTGCAGTCCGGGCCGGCATGATCTTCGGTGAAACGGTGTTCGCTGAGCTGCGCGAGGATTTCATGGCGCAGGTCACCTCGCTGCCGCTGTCCACGGTGGAAAAGGCCGGCACTGGCGATCTCGTTTCCCGTACCACCAACGATGTTGACTCCGTCTCCCACACCGTCCGCTTCGGCGTTCCTCAGGTGGTCGTCTCGGTGGTGACCATCATCATCACACTGGCCGCAGCGATCCTCACCTCTCCCCTGCTTTCGATTGCCCTTTTGGTGGGTGTTCCCCTGCTGTATCCGGCCACCCGCTGGTACCTCAAGCGCAGCTCCGCCGGCTACAAGGCCGAGCGGGAGAGCTACGCGGTGGTGAACGGATCCATCACGGAGACCATCGAGGGTGCCCGCACCGTAGATGCGCTCGGTCTCGGAGGACTGCGCCGCAACCGGATCGACGAGGCCCTGACCGGCAGTTTCGCTGCCGAGCGCTACACGCTATGGCTTCGGTCGGTGCTGTTTCCGGCTGCGGACACCGCGTTCTGGCTTCCGGTGGCCGGTGTGCTGCTGTGGGGCGGCTGGCTTGCCTCGATGGACCTGGTCACTCCCGGCGCGGTCGCAACAGTGGCACTGTTCGCCGTCCGTCTGATCGACCCGGTGGACCTGCTCATCATGTGGACTGACGAAATCCAGGTGGGTGCGGCCTCGCTGGCCCGGATCATCGGGATCAAGAACGTCCCGGCGGACCGGACGGCAACCGACGTTCAGCCCTCGTCCGATGACATCACTGTCTCCGGTGCCCGCTACGCTTACAGGCCGGGCCATGACGTGCTGCACGGCGTGGACCTTCAGTTGCGGCGCGGCGAGCGCCTTGCGATGGTGGGGCCTTCGGGAGCCGGGAAGTCAACACTTGGACGGCTTATTGCAGGCATCCATCCGCCCAGCGGCGGTTCAGTGACGGTGGGCGGCGTGCCGCTGGTGGATCGGCCGCTCGACGCGCTGCGGCGGGAGGTAGCCCTGGTGACGCAGGAGCATCACGTCTTCGTGGGCTCCCTCGCCGACAACATCCGGCTTGGCAAGGCGGACGCGACATCCACCGAAATCGAAAAGGCACTGGACGACGTCGGTGCGCTGGGTTGGGCGCGCGCCCTGCCTGAGGGCCTGGATACGGAGGTTGGCTCAGGTGCGTACGAGGTAACCCCCGCCCAGGCGCAGGAGGTTGCCCTGGCCCGGCTTGTCCTGGCCGATCCGCACACGCTGGTGCTCGATGAGGCGACGTCGCTGATCGATCCGCAGGCAGCACGTGACCTGGAGCGCTCACTCAGTGCGGTTCTGGAGGGCCGCACGGTTGTGGCCATTGCGCACCGCCTGCATACTGCGCACGACGCCGACCGCGTGGCCGTGGTGGAGAACGGCAACATCACCGAACTCGGCTCCCACGACGAGCTGCTCGCACTCGGCGGCTCATATGCGTCCCTCTGGCGATCCTGGCGGACGGAATAAACCCGGAAATTTAGTGCAGCTCCGGTGGGTTCAGACGGCGTCGAACCCACCGGAGCTGCACAAAACTTCCCTTGGAGTTAGTGGTCGAAGAACACCAACGATGAGTTGATGAGTTCGCTGATGACCTCCGCGTCGTGTGCCCGGCGCAGCGACTCGCGGAAGTTCTCCTTGAACAGGGAGCGGGCCAGGGTTGCGAGGACCTCGAGGTGCTCGGAGAAGGACGCTGCGGGGGTCGCGATCAACAGCACCAGCGTTGCAGGACCATCCTGGGCACCGAAGTCGAGGCTGTGCCCGTACCGCGTGACTCCGACGGCGATCGAGGTCTGCTCGACGAACTCGCTCCTGGCGTGAGGCACGCCCACTCCTCCGGGCAAGCCGGTTGCCATCTGGTGCTCCCGGGAGTTGACCTGCGCGAGGAAGCCCTCAAGGTCCGTGACGCGCCCCGCCTGGTGCAGGCGCGCCGCCAACTGGCCAGCGGCGTCGGCTTTGTCTTCAGCGACCATGTCGAGGATCACCAACTGTGGTGTGGTCAATTCGGCGTCATGCAGGTCGAGGGGTGTCACAACCGGCCTCTCACGGGTAACTCGGGAACGTGTGTGGAGGACGGGTGCGCCGGGCGCCTCTGCCTGACCGGTGCACCGATCCGGACCCTAGCTTAGCGGCACGATGTCATCGACTCCCATGCGTGCGCTGTCAGCCGACACGTCATCGGGCTGCTGTTGGCTGAGTCTTTCAGCTTCCACCCGGGCGAGGTAGTGCTTAACCTCACGGTCCACCTGCGCATCACTCCAGTTCAAATGCGGAGCCATCAGGCTTGCGACAACAGGAGCTGCCGAGACGCCGCGGTCCCAGGACTCGATCGAGATGCGCGTGCGGCGGGTCAGTACGTCATCGACGTGGCGGGCGTCCTCATGCGTGGTGGCGAAGACAACTTCTGCTCGCAGGTAGTCGTCGGCGCCCGGGAGCGGCTCTGCCAGCGAGGCGTCCTCCCGGATGAGGCCGAGCACCAGCTCTGCGTCGGTGCCGTACCGCTGCAGCAGGTGCTCAACACGAGCGACGTGGACACCCGCTTCCTCCGCCATCCGCGCGCGCTTGTTCCAGGCTGCCCGGTAGCCCTCGGCACCGAGCAGGGGGACGGTCTCGGTGCAACTGGCCGGTACCCGTTCATCGAGCGCACGCGAGGCTTCATCCACGGCATCCTTGGCCATCACCCGGTAGGTGGTCCACTTGCCGCCTGCAACAACGACCAGCCCCGGAACAGGGTGGGCAACCACATGTTCGCGGGAAAGCTTGGCCGTGGAGTCATTCTCCCCGGCGAGCAGCGGACGCAGGCCGGCGTAGACGCCCTCCACGTCCTCACGGGTCAGCGGCCGCTTCACGACTTTATTCACATGCTCGAGGATGTAGTCGATATCCGACGACGACGCTGCCGGATGCGCCTTGTCCAGATCCCAGTCGGTGTCCGTGGTGCCGATGATCCAGTGCCTGCCCCAGGGGATGACGAAGAGGACAGACTTCTCCGTGCGCAGAATGAGCCCGACGGTGGACTGGAAGCGATCCCGCGGAACCACCAGGTGGATGCCCTTCGAGGCCCGGACCTTCAACTGACCGCGGTCCGTGACCATGGCCTGGGTTTCATCCGTCCAGACGCCGGTGGCGTTGACGACTTGCTTGGCGCGGATGGTGAATTCCTCGCCGGTCTCCTGGTCTTTCACCCGTGCCCCGACAACGCGTTCCCCTTCCCGGAGGAAGTCTTCGACGGAGACCCGGTTTGCTGCCTTGGCCCCGTAGGACACCGCGGTGCGCATCATGTTGACGACGTAGCGTGCGTCATCCACCTGGGCGTCGTAGTAGCGGATTGACCCCACCATGGCGTCATCCTTGAGGCTCGGAGCTGCCCGGAGGGTGCCCCTGCGCGTGAGGTGCTTGTGCATGGGGACGCCGCGCGAGTTGCCGGAAGTCATTCCCATCGTGTCATACAGCAGGATGCCCGCCCCGACGTACGGCCGCTCGATGAACCGCTTGGTCAGCGGATACAGGAACGGCACCGGCCGGACGAGGTGTGGTGCAATTCGCTGGATCAGCAAGCCGCGTTCCTTGAGTGCCTCCTGAACCAGGGCGAAATCCAGCATCTCGAGGTAGCGCAGGCCACCGTGAATGAGCTTCGATGAACGCGAGGATGTGCCCGCTGCCCAGTCCCGCGCCTCAACGATTCCGACGTTGAGGCCCCTAGTCACCGCATCCAGGGCAGAACCGACGCCGACGACGCCGCCGCCCACGATCAGGATGTCCAGCTCCTTGCCGGGTTGGCTGGTGGACTTGAGAGCGGCAAGTGCATCTTCACGCTGCTGGGGGCTGAGGGCGCCTTTGGTCATGGCCGTGATCCACCTTCATCGTTGCGGACTGGTCCCTCAACCTTAGGCAATCAGCCGTTGGAAAGGTAGGGCGAGAGGACTACCTCGACCCGCTGGAACTCCTTCAGGTCCGAATACCCGGTGGTTGCCATGGCGCGGCGAAGCGCACCGATCATGTTCGAGGTGCCGTTGGTGTGATGAGAGGGCCCCCAGAGCACTTCCTCAAGCGGTCCGACGGTACCGACGTTGACGCGGTCTCCGCGCGGAAGTTCGCTGTGGTGGGCTTCCTGCCCCCAGTGCCAGCCCTTGCCCGGTGCTTCCTCTGCGCGGGCCAGTGCTGAGCCGAGCATGACGGCGTCCGCACCGACCGCGATGGCCTTCACAATGTCACCGCTGGTGCCCATCCCGCCGTCGGCGATGACGTGGACGTACCGGCCGCCGGACTCATCCAGGTAATCGCGGCGGGCAGCAGCCACATCCGAGATGGCCGACGCCATCGGTGAGTGAATGCCCAGGGCGCGCCGCGTCGTCGTCGTTGCTCCACCGCCGAAACCCACCAGCACGCCGGCCGCGCCGGTGCGCATGAGGTGCAGCGCGGGTGTGTAGCCGGCAGCGCCGCCGACGATGACAGGTACATCCAGCTCATAGATGAACTGCTTGAGGTTGAGCGGTTCCTCGTTCTTGGAGACGTGCTCGGCGGAGACCGTAGTGCCGCGGATAACGAAAATATCGACGCCCGCGGCCAAAACCGTCTTGTAGAACTCCTGGGTGCGCTGTGGTGTGAGTGACCCCGCAACGGTCACGCCGGCGTCGCGCATTTCGGCCAGCCGGCTGGTAATAAGTTCAGCCTGGATGGGTACCTCGTACAGCTCCTGCATACGGCGGGTGGCTGCGGGGCTGAAGTTTTCGGTGGACAGTGCGGCAATTTCCTCAAGGACCGGCGTAGGGTCCTCGTAGCGCGTCCAGAGGCCTTCGAGATTGAGAACACCCAGCCCGCCCAATTTGCCTATCGCAATGGCGGTCGCGGGCGACATGGTCGAATCCATGGGCGCAGCGATGACCGGCATCTCGAACTGGTAGGCGTCGATCTGCCACTGAACCGAGACGTCCCGTGGGTCCCGGGTGCGGCGCGACGGGACCACCGCAAGGTCATCGAGGGAATATGCCCTGCGTCCGCGCTTGCCTCGGCCGATCTCAATCTCGTAAGTCACCGGTCTAGGTTATCCCAGCGGGGAGAGGTGCCCATCGCCCGCCCGGGTTCCGTTCCGTACAGTCAGAACCATGTCTGGGGAAACAATCGGGGCCGACCCCCAACAGTTGCGCGATCTCGCCCGCTCAATGGGGAGTTCAAGCGCCGCGATAACGACGGCGGACCAAACCATCACTGCGCTGCTGAACGGAATTCCCTGGAACGGTCCGGACGCGGCCCAGTTCCGTACCCGCTGGCACACCTCCGTCCGCGTGCAGCTCAATCAGACGGCGGCCATGCTGGAGACGCAGTCGCACGCGCTGGTTGATCAGGCCGTGCAGCAGGAGCAGACAAGCAACGACGACGACGGCGGCGGCGGCTTCGACGGTGTCCCTGCGAGCGCGGCGGACGGAAGTACCCCTGCCTCCGCAGGCGATGACCTCCTCGACCTCTTCGGCAACGGGCTCGGGGATCTTGGTGCCTGGCCGCCGTTCCAGATAGCGAACTGGGTCACTTCTGCCGGCGGACTTGGAGCCGAGCGCCTCCTGAATGCGATGGCGCGGGCGGACCTGCTCACTCCCGGCTTTGGCACGGCGCCGGAAGTGGGATACCTCCGCGGAACCCAGACCCTCAATGCCCTGAACCTGGCCGGCAAGTTCGCCGGCGGGCTCAGCATTCTGACCGGGCTGGGTCAGGCCTACCAGGGTATCCAGTCAGGGGACGGGCACGTTGTTGCCGACGGTGCCATCACTACAATCCTTGCAGCGGGCAGCCTCACGCCCACGCCGGCTGCTCCGTTCTTCGCGGCGGCCTCGCTTGTCTGGGCCGGCGCACAGTTCCTGTCCGGAGACGTGCCGGTCACCGAAAGGATCACCGACTTTGCATCCGATGCAGGGGACGCCATCTCTGATGGGGCTGATGCCATCGCGGAAGGAGCCGAAGATGCGTGGAACTGGGCCTTCGGATAGTAGCGTCATTTCAGGAACCGCTAACCGCCCCCGATCTCGGAGAGAGCATTGACCACTACGGATTCGCTGCAACTGACCGAACACGAGATTTTGGCGCTCCTGGCCTTCAATGACGGTGAATCGACTGCGCTGACGCGCGAGATCTTTCGGCTCACCCCGCAGGCAGACAACGAGCAACTGACCAAGGCCGGCATGACAACGCTGCTGGTGCGTGGCCTGGCCGAACTAAGCGATAGTGATTTGGTCCTCAAGGGACCCACGGAATTTATCGCCGCCGTGATGGCGACTGCAGGCGATTGGCTCGAGATTGCGCTCGTCACTCCGGAGCGGAACCACGTCATGTTCGCTGTGGCATCCGCCGGCGGGGCATTCGTGGCGAACGCCAACGGCAACGGCACTCACGGGTTCACTCCCCTGAAGAACGACAGGCCCGTCCTGAAGTTCGGGTTGGACGCGGCAGCACACTACCTGGGTGATTCAGGGCTGGAACCGGATGGGAGCGGATCACCTGGGCGCCGACCGGTTGCCGCGCAGATCAAGCACCACGGCCTGGGTGTGCAGTCGAAGACAGCCAACCTCATGGTCGACGAGTCCGGCACGTGGCAGCTGGCCACGGGTGATGGCGATCAACTGGCGAAACGCGAAGTGGACGGCTCCGTTGCGCTGGAGCTGTTCGAGGAAGCCCTGGAGCTCGATCACGACACGACGGGTTCCGAATGAGTCAGGAAACCCGTTCACTCGACTACTGGATGTCGCCTCAACTCAGCGAGGCAGGACAGGGCACCGGCAGCATCCTCAGGCGTATGGCACTCAACGACGCACAGAGCCGGGCTACTTTCCTCATGCTGTATTTCTGGTGCGCCTGGCTGGCTCTCGTGGCACTTGCGCTGACGTCCACCGCACCCGGTGGGGCTCCCTACGCTGTTGCGGGGGCTGCGCTCACCGGTGGAACCGCGGCTGCACTTCATTTGCGACGGCGTGGCCGGACCGTTCCAACATCTCGTCATCCGGCGTCATCACGTGCCCCGCGCACAGTACGTGGCGCCTGGACCGGAATCACCCTCGTGGCGGTTGGATCGTGCGGACTCATACTGGCGCTTGCCCTATCCGGGAATGCGAGCCTCAGCCCCGGATCCGTCACTGGTGCTGTGCTGGGAGTCTTCTTCCTTGTCGCGTTCTTCGCCGGGACCCTCCTCATCCCCGCGTGGCACATCGAGAACGCTGCGCGCCTCTTCCGCGAGCGGATTGGGCAAGAGCCCGGATTACGGCAGGCGCTTGAGGAAATGTCCCGAACGCACAGCGACCCGAACGGCAGGATGCAGTTCGGGCCGCTCTAGCCTTTCGGCTGGCTACTTCGATCCGTAGTTGGGCGCTTCCACGGTCATCTGGATGTCATGGGGATGCGACTCCTTGAGCCCGGCCGAGGTGATCCGGACAAACTTGCCCTTGGCCTTCAGCTCTTCAATGGTGCGTGCGCCGGTGTAGAACATGGTTTGGCGCAGGCCGCCGACCAGCTGGTAGGCAACAGATGCGAGCGGTCCCCGGTAAGCGACGCGACCCTCGATACCCTCGGGGATGAGCTTGTCGTCGCCCGTGACGTCCGCTTGGAAGTAACGATCCTTGGAGTACGAGGTGTTCTTGCCGCGGGTCTGCATGGCGCCGAGCGAACCCATGCCGCGGTAGGTCTTGTACTGCTTGCCGTTGACGAAGACCAGCTCACCCGGTGCCTCGGCGGAGCCTGCCAGCAGGGAGCCAAGCATGACGGTGTCAGCACCGGCGACCAACGCCTTGCCGATGTCGCCGGAGTACTGCAGTCCGCCGTCGGCAATCAGTGGAACGCCGGCGGGAATTGCTGCCTTCGCGGACTCGTAGATGGCAGTGACCTGGGGAACGCCGACGCCGGCCACCACACGCGTGGTGCAGATGGAGCCCGGGCCTACGCCTACCTTGATGCCGTCTGCGCCGGCATCAATCAGCGCCTGGGCGCCCTCGCGGGTTGCGGCCTGACCGCCGATGATGTCCACATGGGCGGCGGACTTCTCGGCCTTGAGCCGGGCAATCATCTCGAGCACACCGGCACTGTGGCCGTTGGCGGTGTCAACAAACAATGCGTCCACACCGGCGTCGACCAGCGCCATGGCGCGCTCCCAGCCGTCGCCGAAGAAACCGATGGCTGCACCCACACGGAGGCGGCCGTCGTCGTCCTTTGTGGAGAGCGGGTACTGCTCCGCTTTGGTGAAGTCCTTGACCGTGATGAGGCCGCGGAGGATGCCGTCGTCATCGACCAGCGGAAGCTTCTCGATCTTGTTCTTGCCGAGGAGGCCGATGGCGTCCTCACCGCTGATGCCCACGTGGCCGGTGACCAGCGGCATCTGGGTCATGACTTCGCGGACCAGGCGGTTGGGGAAGTCGGATTCCGACACGAACCGGGTGTCACGGTTGGTGACGATGCCGAGGAGCTTGCCGCCGCCATCGACCACGGGAAGTCCCGAGACGCGGTAGTGGCCGCAGAGGTCGTCGAGTTCGCGCAGGGTGGCGTCAGGGCCGATGGTGACCGGGTTGGTGATCATGCCGGACTCGCTGCGCTTGACGCGGTCCACCTGCTCGGCCTGGTCTGCGATGGAAAGGTTGCGGTGGATGACCCCTAGACCGCCCTGGCGTGCCATGGCGACGGCCATGCGAGCCTCGGTGACAGTGTCCATGGCGGAGGACAGCAGCGGCGTCTGAACGGTGATCCGCCGGGAAACCCGCGAGCTGGTATCTGCCTCGGACGGGATGACGTCCGTGTGCCCGGGAAGCAGCAGGACGTCGTCATACGTCAGGCCGATGAAGCCGAAGGGGTCATGGTTCGACAGTTCGCTCAACGCGGCGCCTCTTTCGGGGGATGTGGAGGAAGGAACCACCGGCTTCTGGTTCTGCCGGTTGTGCGGTCTTCTATCGTAAAACGAAAGGAGGGTGCACCCTATTCCGTTGGATCAGCGTCCGTTCCGGACCCAGCTCAACACAGCAAGCACGCGCCGATGGTCATCCAGGTGCGGCGGAAGGTCCATCTTCGTGAAAATCGACGAAATGTTCTTCTCCACTCCGCCAGCGGAGAGCGTGAGCTGCCGTGCGATCGCCGCGTTGGTACGGCCCTCGGCCATGAGTTGAAGCACTTCCCGCTCCCGCGGCGTGAGCAAACTCACTGAATTGCCGTCTCTCCGGTTGAATGCCGCGGCCACCACTTCCCGATCCAGCACCATACCGCCGTCCTTCACCCGGACCAGCGCAGCCATCATGTCTTCCAGCCGCGAAATCCGGTCCTTGAGCAGGTAGCCGACTCCACCGGCTCCGGCCACTGACGCTCCCGCCATCAGATCCGATGCGTAGGTCAGTTCCACATACTGCGACAGGACAAGAATGCCGATTCCCGGATGGCTTTGCCGAATCGCGGCTGCGGCACGCAAGCCTTCATCCGAGAACGACGGCGGCATCCGCACATCGGTGATGACGACGTCGGGCTGGTGCGTCCACGCCTGCTAGCCGATCCTGCAGGCCAGCCAGCCCGGTACCCTTGCCGATGTGCGCGCCGCACCTGCCGTTGTCGTGCACTTCCACCGTGAGGACGCCCTCTCCCGCGCGGGCGCTGAGACGGCATTCGGAGGCGTTGGAGTGTTTTGCGACATTGGTCAAGGCTTGAGCCTCGCGGGACTGATCGATCGCGCATTCAATCAGCTCACGGGTTTCAGAGTCGCCGGACTGCAGCCGCCGTTTCGCGGATTCAAGGTCCATGGCCATCCGAACGATCCTCTGCTGCGCTGGAGCAGGGCAAGTCCTTTCGCGACAGCCGGAAATGTGAGCAGGAGAACCAGCCCGGTGGCGAACTGGAAGAGCCAATGAAGTGCAGGATCGACTCCCAGCAGGTCCCAGATATCACTGGGTGGCCCTGGAATGAACCGCATCCACATCCACTGCGTCATTGCTTCGGGCGCGCCGGCAATCCAGGCGAGAGTGATCGAGAAAGCGGCGACCCGGACCGGGAAACTGACGACGGCGTGGATCAAGTCCTTCCAGGACTGGAGATCGGTGATGGGCACGAGGAGGGCCCGTAGCCTCGAGCTGTTGGAGCCGCCTCTTGTAGTAGACAGGCGGCAGAGGTCCGCGGTTCCGCTCGCTGAGCTGGCGCTCTGCTGATGCGAAGAATCTTGCGGTGTATAACGCACCCACGAGGATGAACACGCCGATGTAAATGATTGCGGTGCTGATTCCCGCGCTGAATAGGGCAATCGCCAGTACAAAGGCGCCCTTGGAGGTACCACCGCGTCTCTGGTGCGTACCCCCCCCCCCCCCCCCCCCCCCCCGTGGGGTCATCCCCACCAGGCTGTGGGGGGAGCGCTCACGCACCAGCTGTGGGTCGCTGTCCTTGCCCGCGTCACTTCACCTGTTGAGCTGTGCCATCACCCGTTCATTGAATTCGCGCTGCATGCTGCGGATATACGTGGCGCTGAGGTGGTTATCATCCATGTAGACCAGGACATTGCCGACCACAGGCGTGCAGATACCACCCGGGCAAATGAGGTCGCTCATGTCGAGCACATGAAGCCCCGGCACGGCTTCGGCGAGTTCGGCAGCCGGGTTCTCGGGCGCAAGTTTCTCCGCGATAGGCGAGCTGCACTCGTTGGAATCAGGGCCGTGGCGCTCCACGCACTCGGGCACATTGAAGGGATAGCGCGGGTTGTCGCGGATGGCGACCACCTGCGCACCGCCGGCAGTTAGGCGTTCCACAGCGTCCTGGTAGCCGGGAACCAGGAGGTCTTCGGGCCGGGTGTGGTGCGATGACGATGCCACCGTGAATACGACGTCGGGATCCACGCTGTCCAGGTAGTCCAGCGCAGCAGAGTTCCAGTTTTCACAATCCTCTGGATATGCCCCGACGGGCGCGCCGAACGGGCACTGGCCTTTTCGGAGAACCACCAGGTTCCAGTTTTCCTGTTTTGCCAAGGGGCCGATCGCCGCTACCCACTGTTGGGGGTGCGAAGCTCCAACCACCACTGCGAGACCGGTCGGGTCAGCCACGGTTGCTTCAGTGCATCCGGCCTGCAGGACCCCAAAATCTGAGGCCTCGCGCTCGTCGGAGCACGCTTCGTCGAGCCAAACCCATTCACCGTCGAGTGCTGTCATCGCCGGTACCAGCGGTGCTTCGGGGTCTCCTGCAAATGCGAAACCTGTTCGCAATGATGCCGCTCCGGGATTGTTTGCATCGGACCCACTGCCTGCTGCATATACCTGGAGCTGCCAGCCGCCCAGGGGAACACTGACGCACAGAGCAGCGGCCGCTATTACGACCGCGGAGCGGCGTCGTTTCTTCTCGGCCCATTGGAGAGAACGCAGGGGCTTATCGATGAAACGGGTGGCAATGAGAGCAAACGCAATTGAGATGAGGATGATCACCGCACCGGAGCGAGGCCCGGCTTCCTGCCTGTCCATCACGATCAGGAAGATCACCAACAGTGGCCAGTGCACAAGGTACAGGGCGTAAGAGGCGTCGCCGAGGGACATCAAGGGTTTCGAACGGAGGAGGCGATCCACTCCAAAGCGGCTACCTGAAGATCCGGCGATCATAACCGCCGCGGCAGCAAGGGTCGGCCAGAGCGCAATGTAGCCGGGAAACTGCTGCTCGACGTCGAGCACGATGCCCACCGCCAGCATGGCGGCGATACCTGCCCAACCGAATACCACGCGCCACGCCACCGAGAGTTGAAACAGCGGCAGCAGGAGTGCAATGAGCGATCCGAGGGCGAATTCCCACAAGCGCGTGCGGAGGTCGAAGTAGGCAAACGACTGGTTGGTCTGCGTTTGCCACACGGAGAAGGCTAACGATACAAGGAAGATCGTGGCGAATAGCCAAATAAGGACGGCGCGCGGCTTCAGCTTCCACCGCGTCGCAATCAGTGCTGCCATCGCGAACAGCAGGGGCCACAAGATGAACACCTGTCCCTGAATGGACAGGGACCAGAAGTGTTGGAATGGGCTCGCTGTACTGTGATCGGCCGCGTAGTAGTCAACCGAGTTGGCGGCGAGCAGCCAATTCTCGTAGTAGAAAAGGGCGGCCCAAGCCTCATCGAAGATGGACTGCCAGCGCGTCTGTGGAACCAACAGGAATACCGCTGCGAGGGTGGCGGCAATTGTGACCGAGGCAAGCGGCACGAGCCGTTTGAACAGATGAGACCAATACCGTAGCAGTTCAAGCGGTGTCTGCGACTCGATTTTCCGCGTGAAGGAAAGCGTCAGGAGAAAGGAGGAAATCAGTAGGAAGACATCTACACCGCCGGACACTCGACCAAGCCAGACGTGATACACGACGACCATCAGCACGGCGAGCGCGCGGAGCCCCTGCACCTCGTGCCGGTAGCCGGGCTTCGTCACCGACGCGGTTGTCGTTCTCTGTGGCCCATCGAGGGATTGGCGGGAAACCATGCTTGATCCTTCCGCGTCGCCTTGTGGGCGGAGCGTGTATCTGCCCAACGACAGATCCGCCGGCGGGAGGGCGTGACAGCCTCCGGTACCGGAAGCACCCGAGCGGGTGTTCGAGTTATCGCTCGAGACAGTCTGCTCACAGCAGCGCCCCGCCCTGGAGTCAAGGCGAGGCGCGTACCTATGAGAACAGCTTAGTGGCTGTGGCCGTGACCCTGCTCTTCTTCCTCAGCCGGCTTCTCGACCACGAGGGTTTCGGTGGTGAGAACCAGTGCGGCGATCGACGCTGCGTTGCGCAGTGCCGACCGGGTGACCTTGACCGGGTCGATGATGCCGGCGTCGACCAGGTTTTCGTAGTCACCGGTGACGGCGTTGAAGCCGTGGCCGACCTCAAGCTGGCTCACCTTGTCAATGACAACGTAACCCTCGTAGCCAGCGTTCTCGGCGATCCAGCGCAGCGGCTGGACCAGAGCGCGGCGGACGAGACCGACAGCCGTAGCGGCGTCGCCCTCGAGCTTGAGGACGCTCGGATCCTCATCGAGGACCTTCGAGGCGTGGATCAGTGCGGAACCGCCGCCTGCCACGATGCCCTCTTCAAGGGCGGCGCGGGTGGAGGACACTGCGTCCTCGATGCGGTGCTTCTTTTCCTTGAGCTCAACTTCGGTGGCCGCGCCGACCTTGATGACGCCGACACCGCCGGCGAGCTTCGCGAGGCGCTCCTGGAGCTTCTCGCGGTCCCAGTCGGAATCGGTGCGCTCAACTTCAGCGCGGATCTGCGAGATGCGGTCCGCAACGTCCTGCTCGCTGCCTGCGCCGTCGACGATGGTGGTGTTGTCCTTCGTCACGGTGATGCGGCGGGCCGAGCCCAGAACCTCCAGGCCGACCTGGTCCAGCTTCAGGCCGAGATCCGGGGAAACGACCTGCGCACCGGTGAGGGTGGCGATGTCCTGGAGCATGGCCTTGCGGCGGTCGCCGAACCCGGGGGCCTTGACTGCCACGACATTGAGGGTGCCGCGGATCTTGTTGACCACCAGGGTGGACAGCGCTTCACCTTCAATGTCTTCGGCAATGATGAACAGCGGCTTGCCGGCCTGCAGCGCCTTCTCGAGCAGCGGGAGGAATTCCTGCAGAGCCGAGATCTTGCCGGAGTTGATCAGGATGAGCGCGTCTTCGAGGACGGCTTCCTGACGCTCGGCATCGGTGACGAAGTAGGGGCTCAGGAAGCCCTTGTCGAACTGCATGCCCTCGGTAAGGACCAGTTCGGTCTGGGTGGTCGAGGATTCCTCGATCGTGATGACGCCGTCCTTGCCGACCCGCTCGAAAGCTTCGGCGAGCAGGTCGCCGACTTCCTGGCTCTGGGCGGAGATGGCTGCAACGTTCGCGGTCTGCTTGCCGACGACCTCGCGGGCGTTTTCGAGCAGACGGGCGGCAACGGCCTCGATGGAGACCTCGATGCCGCGCTTCAGTGCGCCGGGGGCGGCGCCTGCCGCAACGTTCCGCAGGCCTTCCTTGACCAGTGCCTGCGCAAGGACGGTAGCCGTCGTCGTGCCGTCACCGGCGACGTCGTTGGTCTTGGTGGCAACTTCCTTGGCGAGCTGTGCGCCGAGGTTCTCGTAGGGGTCGTCCAGCTCAACCTCACGGGCGATGGTCACGCCGTCGTTCGTGATGGTGGGGGCGCCCCACTTCTTGTCGAGGACGACGTTGCGTCCACGAGGGCCGAGAGTCACCTTGACGGTGTCGGCCAGCTTGTCGACGCCGGCTTCCAGCTTGCGTCGGGCGGCGTCGTTGAATTCCAACTGCTTTGCCATTGTTTAGGTTCGTTCCTTTCGGGCTTGTGCAGGGTGTGTACTGACAGGAAAGAACCCCGGCCTGAAATGACCGGGGTTCTTCTGCACAACTACTTGACGATGATCGCCAGAACGTCGCGAGCGGAAAGAACCAGGTATTCCTGGCCTGCGTGCTTGACTTCGGTTCCGCCGTACTTGGAGTAGATGACGACGTCGCCTTCAGCTACATCAACGGGAACGCGGTTGCCATTGTCATCAACGCGGCCGGGGCCTACTGCGACAACTTCGCCCTCCTGGGGCTTTTCCTTGGCAGTGTCCGGGATGACCAGACCGGATGCGGTGGTCTGCTCGCCTTCCAGCGGCCGAACAACAATACGATCTTCAAGAGGCTTGATAGAGACCGACACTCGGACCTCTCCTTCACTTGGTTTGAATGAATCTTTGGGTATCGAGCAGGCGCTGACCGTCGTCGCGGTGCCGGTTGGCGCATCCTCGAAGGATTAGCACCCTCATAGTGAGAGTGCCAAGTCTGACTTTATGCAACCGATTAGCACTCGGTCAAGGCGAGTGCCAGAGGATTGGTGTTGCCGGGCTTCCCCTAGACTGGAGAACCCGGCCCAGCCCCTCGCCGAAAGCTCCAGTTGAAAGCGACACCGTGACCCAGAACCTCCTTGAGCCCATCCTGACTCCCGAGGGCTGGGAGCTGCTCAACTCTCTCGGACCGTACTCCGAAGCGGACAGCCTCCGGCTCAACGAACAGCTCCGCGCGGCGGGCCACTCCCCCGACGTCGTCAATGCAGCCCTCACCCAGTCCCGGCTCCGCGCGAAGGCTCAGGTGAAGTTCGGTCCCTTCGCCGACCGGATGCTTTTCACCCCAGCCGGCCTCGAGCAGGCAACCCGCCTCAGCGTCGCCGCCCGCCATGCCCAGCGCTACGTCACTGCCGGCGTTCAGAAGGTCGCAGACCTTGGCTGCGGGATCGGCGCCGATTCGATGGCCCTCGCCACCTTGGAACGCGACGTCACCGCCGTCGAACTCGACGAAACCACCGCCGCTGCCGCCACCATGAATCTGCTGCCGTGGTCCAACGCGACTGTTGTCAACACTGATGCCTCCTCCCTTGACCTGACAGAGTACGACGGCGTGTGGCTGGACCCCGCCCGGCGCACCACTTCCAGCTCAGGCACCAGGCGCCTCTTCGATCCGGAAGCGTTCTCGCCTCCCCTGTCCTTCGTGGAGAGCCTCGCGGACACCGGCATGCCTGTGGGTGTGAAGCTCGGACCGGGGATCCCGCATGACGCGGTTCCGCCCAACTGCGAAGCCCAGTGGGTAAGCGTGGACGGCGATGTTGCCGAGGTAGTGCTCTGGTTCAACGCCCTCCGCCGCGACAACGTCCGCCGCGGCGCCCTGCTCATCGGCGCCGACGGCGCCACTGAGCTGACCAGCCACACCAACTTCGGCGAAGACGACGACGCCCCTATCGGTCCGCTGGAAGGCTACCTTTACGAACCGGACGGCGCCGTGATCAGGGCCGGATTGGTAGCCGACGTTGCTCGTTCCATCGGCGGGCACCTGGTCGACCCGCACATCGCCTACGTCTGCGCGCCGGAGCTGGTAGACACCCCTTTCGCCCGGCCTTACCGCGTCCTCGAAGTGATGCCCTACAACGTCAAGGCGTTGAAAGCGTGGGTCAAGGCCAACGACATCGGGATCCTCGACATCAAGAAACGCGGAACCTCAGTCACGCCCGAAGAGCTGCGAAAGCAGCTCCTCGCCGGCTCGAAGAAGGCAACGAACAAGGCCACGCTGGTACTGACGCGGATCGGCGAAGAGCGCGTCGCCGTCGTCGTCGATCCGGTACTGGGCTAGATCCGGTGCTGCTCTGGCAGCTACGCAGGCTGCCGCGAAAACTCTCCCGCCTGGCGAATCTGCTCGGCCGATGGACGCACGCCGGTGTAGAGGACAAACTGTTCCGCCGCCTGCAGTGCAATCACCTCGGCTCCCGTGAGCACTGGCTTGCCTGCGCGCCGGGCAGCCCGGATGAGCGGTGTCTCCGACGGCAACGCAACGACGTCGAACACTAGCGACGCCGCAGCAACCGCCTCATCGCTGAAGGACTGGACCTCCTCGTCCTGCCCCGTCATGCCGAGCGGTGTCACATTGATGAGCAGGTCCGCGGTGGAGTTTCCCGGCTCGGCCTGCCACTGGAACCCGTACAACCCTGCCAGGCGTCTGCCGGCCTCCTCGTTCCGTGCAACAACCGTCACCTGGGTGAAGCCCGCGTCCCGGACGGCCGCGGCAACAGCCTTGGCCATTCCGCCGGAGCCGCGCAGCAGAACCGACGACGACGGCGTCACCTCCGAGCGCTGTCCAATCAGTTCCGCGACCGCAAGGTAATCGGTGTTGTAGGCGGTGAGGACGCCGTCGTCGTTCACGATGGTGTTGACCGAATCGATGGCCAGCGCGGAGGGGTGCATGCGGTCCACCAGCTCGATGACGTCTTCCTTGAACGGCATAGACACGGCGCACCCGCGAATCCCAAGCGCCCGGACGCCGCCGATGGCTGCCGGCAGGTCAGTAGTGGTGAACGCCTTGTAGATGTAGTTCAGGTTGAGCTGGTCATACAGCCAGTTGTGGAAGCGGGTTCCTAGATTGCTGGGCCTTGCGGCGAGGGAGATACACAGGACCATGTCTTTGTTCAGGATCGGCACCCGTCAATTATGCCGGTCGTTTCCTGAGGGTGGTCGCTTCACACGGCAGAACGGAACCTCTCCTGCACTACTATTGGGTCAGTTCTCACCCGCGATGGCGCGATACCGAGGCACACATTTCCAACAGTCCGGTACCGGTCAGGAGCAGCATTGAAGATTGATTTCGCGAAGTCCGAGCAATCGACCCTCGGCGTTGAGTGGGAGCTCGCCCTGGTCGACCGTTACAACGGCGACCTGGTCTCTGTGGCCAAAGAGGTACTCCGTGGCGTCAACGAGCGGCATCCCGAGCTGCAGGCCGATGATGAGCACCCCCACATCAAGCAGGAACTCCTCCTCAACACTGTGGAAATTGTGACGGGCATCTGCCATACAGTCGCTGAAGCCAAAGAAGACCTGAGCCGGTCGCTCGCCGCGGTACGCGAGGTCACGGACCCGATGGGCGTTGAGCTGTTCTCTGCCGGGTCCCATCCGTTCAGCGCACCGCGCTCCCAGCCGGTCACGGACAAGGACCGTTACTTCAAGCTGATCGACCGCACGCAGTGGTGGGGCCAGCAGATGGTGATTTACGGCGTCCATGTGCACGTGGGGCTGGATTCCCGGGATAAGGCGCTTCCGGTGGTCGACGGGCTCGTGAACTACTTTCCGCATTTCCAGGCGATTTCGGCGTCGTCGCCGTTCTGGGGAGGCGAAGATACCGGGTACGCGTCCCAGCGCGCGCTGATGTTCCAGCAGTTGCCCACCGCCGGCCTGCCGTTCCAGTTTCGAAGCTGGGCGGAGTATGAGTCCTATGTGCAGGACATGTTCACCACCGGTGTGATCGATACGGTGAGCGAGATCCGCTGGGACATTCGCCCGGTAGGAAACCTTGGAACCGTTGAAATGCGCGTGTGTGACGGGCTCTCGACGCTCGAGGACGTCGGCGCGGTGGCTGCGCTGACCCAGTGCCTCGTGGACGACTTCTCAACCACTCTCGACAACGGCGGCTCGATTCCCACCATGCCGCCATGGCATGTGCAGGAGAACAAGTGGCGCGCCGCCCGTTACGGGTTGGAAGCGATCATTATTCTGGATGCCGCCGGCAACGAGCGCCTGGTCACCGAGCATCTGATGGACGAGCTGAACCGGCTCGAGCCCGTCGCGGCGAAGCTTGGTTGCTCCCAGGAGCTCGCCGACGTTGAGAAGATCCTGCAGCGCGGCGCGGGATATCAGCGCCAGCGCCGCATCGCCGCCGAGAACAACGGTGACCTGAGCGCCGTCGTACTCGATATGGTGCGCCAGCTCCGCGCCTAACCGTCCCCGCGTTGTATTCGCAGGACACACCCCTTTTGCGCGTGCTTTCGGGGCCTGTCCTGCCGAATGAACGCGAGGTTGTGCGCGAAGTCAGGCGTTGACGGCCGGCTGCCAGCCGGCGTCGCGGCCCATCCGAGCCAGAAGCCTTGTTGCCCGATCCGCATCTGCCGGGGCGGGCAGCGCCGGCCGGCAAATCCCTTCCATGTAGAGGTTCTCGCCGAATCCCTCGAGCGACTTCTCGATGAGGTCAAGCTCGGATTCGTTGAACTTGGTGTCCCTGCCGGCACCCCGGGCAATATCCCAGCGATGCACCAGCAGATCGAACCCGTAGAAGGTCGCGAGCGTAGCGCCGACCGTCGTCGGCCCGAAAAACCCGTCGAATGACGTTTCCGCGAGCTCGGCGGTGTCGAGGACATGCTGAACTCGCGACGCATGAGTCTTCCACGCGCCCGCCGGGTCCTGCGACGTGTCCGGCCGGGAGCCCGTGTCAATGTCATGCTTGCCAAGGAAGTCCCGTTCGGTGTCAATCAGATGGTCCAAAACGTCACTGATGGCCCAGCCGGTACAAGGCGACGGGGCATTCCAGTCCTCAACCGTCTCGAGGATCTCGGTCAAACGGGCATTCTCAGTCCGAAAC
This sequence comes from Arthrobacter sp. Soil782, assembly GCF_001428435.1. Classification (GTDB taxonomy): domain Bacteria; phylum Actinomycetota; class Actinomycetes; order Actinomycetales; family Micrococcaceae; genus Arthrobacter_D; species Arthrobacter_D parietis. The sequence continues at coordinate 361,782 of NZ_LMSO01000001.1, read as the reverse complement.
AGCTCCGAATAGGTAGTCATGGCACAACCGTAAACGGCAGGCCACCCGAGCGACAGCCCTTGAATTCGCAGGACACACCCCTTCTGCGCGTCCTTTGGGTGCGAGTCCTGACAAATGAACGCGACGGGTTAGAGGTGAACCGTACTCACCGGCATTGAGGAATCAGTACCGAAGCCGATCCCGCTGGGCTCGTCGCCGTCCATGATGATGCGCGCGGCAAGAGCCGCCACCATGGCCCCGTTGTCAGTACATAACGACGACGGCGGAATGGTGAGCGTGATACCCGCCGCTTCACAGCGTTCCCGGGTCAGCTGACGAAGCCGCGAGTTCGACGCCACTCCTCCGCCCAGCAGCAGCGACGTGATGCCGTTCTCGGTACAGGCCAGCACCGCCTTCGACGTGATGATATCCACCACGGCTTCCTGAAAGGACGCCGCGACGTCCGCAACCGGTACCTCGACACCGCGCGCCTCGCAGTCCTCAACGAACCGTGCGACGGCGGTCTTCAGTCCGCTGAACGACCAGTCGTACCGGTGCGGGCCGGGCTGCTCAGCGGTCCCCAGGTACTTCGGCTGACTCAGCCCGCGCGGAAACCGCACAGCAGCAGGATTGCCCTGCGCCGCGATCCGGTCAATCGCCGGACCGCCCGGATACCCGAGGCCGAGGATTCTTGCCACCTTGTCGTATGCCTCACCGGCGGCGTCGTCGATCGTGGAACCCAACAGCTCGACGTCGGAAGCCAGGTTACGCACGCGCAGTATCTCCGTGTGCCCGCCGGATACCAGCAGTGCCCCAAGGTTCTCGGGCAGTTTGCCGGAGTCGAGCAGCCCTACCCCGACGTGTGCCACCAGGTGGTTCACCGCGAAGAGAGGCTTTCCCGTTGCGACCGCCAGCGCCTTCGCCGCCGCCACGCCGACCATGAGCGCGCCGGACAGCCCGGGGCCAGAGGTGACGGCGAGCGCATCGACGTCGGCCAGCTGCACCCCGGCCTCGTCGAGCGCCTGCTGAAGCGTGGGCACCATCGCGTCAAGGTGTGCCCGGGAAGCGATCTCGGGAATGACACCGCCGAAGCGCACGTGCTCGTCCATGGAGGATGACACGGCGTTGGTCAGCAGGGTGGTTCCGCGCACGATTCCGACGCCGGTTTCGTCGCAGGAGGACTCGATCCCCAGCACCAGGGGTTCAGACCGGTTCATGATCACCTTTCGCTGCGCCGGAGGAGTCGAAGATCAGCCGCATGACGTGGGCATTCACACCATCGCGGTAATACCGTCGCCGAGTGTGGATGTGCTCGAAACCGAACAGCTCATACAGCCGGCGCGCCCGCGGGTTGTCCTCGCGGACTTCGAGCAGGGTTTCCGCTGCACCGCGCCGCCGCGCTTCCTTGAGCATGCTGGTCAGCATTGCCGTGCCGATTCCCCGGCCCTCATACTCCGGCAGCACACCGATGGTCTGGATGTCCGCCGTCCTACCGACTACCATGACGCCGCAGTAGCCACTGAGCTCCCCATCAACTTCGGCAATCAGGTACTGCCGCGTCTCGGTCTGCGCGAACTCGTCGAAGAACAGTTCCAGCGGCCAGGCATCAATCGGGAAAAGCTTCTGCTCCAGCAGGCCGACCGCGGGGATGTCCTGCAGCCGCATGGGCCGAAGAGTAAACGTCACAGCAGCGCCTTCTTCCGCGGACCCGGCACCTTGGCATCCGACTCCCGCAGGTACAGCGGAGTGGTCGGGCGCAGGGTCCCACCCCTGGCGAGGGTATGCTCCGCGACCAAAGCCAGCGCCGCGGCGTCGGGCGTGAGTTCGGTTGCAGCGGCTGAACCGGTCAGCCGCTCAGCATAGAGGCCGGCACCGCGGCCATACACCGGCAGGTCGGGAACATCTTCCGCCGGCCCCACATGCGGACCGTCCACGAGTACCGGCAACGGAGATTCCGTCCGGTAGCGCGCCCAGTACACTTCCTTGCGCCGGGCATCGGTGGCCACCGCGAACTCGCCCCCGGCGTGCCCGGCGTCAAGCGCCACCGCGTCCAGGCTCATCACTCCGTGCAGCGGCACGCTCCACACAAAGGACAGCATCCGCGCCGTCGCGATGCCGGCACGCAGCCCAGTGAACGGGCCGGGACCGACGCCCACCACGATCGCATCGAGTTCCGTTCCGCGCACTGCTGCGGCTGCCAACAATTGCTCGACGGCGGGAGCCAGCACTTCAGCGTGTGAGCGCGTGTCGGTTGAGGCGAACCGCTGGAGAACGACGCCGTTGCGCACCAGCCCAGCGCTGGCGGCGGCGGACGTGTCAAGGGACAGAATCAGCACGTTAGACCAGCGCTCCCAGCTGTTGGTCCACCCAGCGCGGACCGAAGGCTTCGATGCGCACCTGGCGCGGTTCGTCGTCGTCGTCATCGGTTGGTGCCGTCTGCGCCGCGGGCGAACCGGCAGCAGGCGAGGCGGCGGGACGCACCAGCGTGATGTGCAGCCAACTCTCAGCCAGGTGCTCCACCCGGCCGGATCCCCATTCCACGACTGTGACGGAACTGTCCAGCGTCGATTCAAGGTCGAGGTCGTCTATTTCTGCATCTGACTCGAGCCGGTAGGCATCGACGTGGACCAGCGCGGGCCCGTCGGCGCGCGAGGGATGGTTGCGGACCAGCACAAAGGTGGGTGAAATGATGCCTTCCCGCACGCCGAGCCCGCGCCCCAGTCCCTGCGTGAAGGTGGTTTTGCCCGCTCCGAGTTCTCCGGTGAGGATGAGAAGGTCACCGGCGGCGAGCCGGCTTCCAATGCTTGTGGCCGCGCCCTGCAACTCCTCGACGGACACTACGGAAAACTCCTGCGACCAGACGGGACCGGTCACCGGTCAGCCTCCGCTTCAATAGCCTCTGAATCGACATACCGGCGGGTCACGCGGGGGCTGATGCGGGTGACAATCTCGTAGTTGATTGAGCCGCTTGCCCGGGCCCAGTCATCGGCTGTGGGCGTGCCGCCGCCCGCTCCGAAGAGAACCGCCTCCTGGCCCAGTGGACTGTCCTCCGAGTCCGCGATACCGGTCTCCTCGAAGTCAATGACGAACTGGTCCATGGCGATCCTGCCCACTACCGGGTAGAACCGGCCGCCGACCGAGACAGGGGCACCGGTTGCTACTCGTGGCACGCCGTCGCCGTAGCCCACCGGCACGAGCCCCAACGTGGTTCGCTTGTCCGTGCGGTAGGCCAGTCCGTAGGAGACACCGTGGCCTTCCGGCACTTCCTTGCAATTGGCGATGGTGGTCCGGAAGCTCATGACCGGGCGGAGCCCGAGCTCCTCCGAGGACTGCCCGTCAAACGGCGAGAGCCCATAGATTCCAAGGCCCACCCGTACAAGGTCGAAATGCGCGTCCGGCCGGGAGAGCGTGCCGGGGGTATTGGCCAGGTGGCGTACCTCAAGGTCAACTCCTGCGTCCTCGGCGACTGCGACAGCCTCCCGGAAACGGTCAATCTGCTCGTCGGTTTCTTCGCGGTCGGGTTCATCCGCGACGGCGAGGTGGGAGAAGACTCCGACCACCCGCAGCAGCCCGTCCTCCTGGTGCTCCAGCGCCCGGCCCAGGAGTGCTTCCCACTGCTCCGGCGGGCAGCCGTTCCGGCCGAGGCCGGTATCGATCTTGAGGTGCACGCGCGCGGGACGCTCGATCCTGCGTGCTTCCGCGACGACGTGAGCCAGCTCCCAACCCGAAATGCCGAGGTCCACACCCAGCTCGATGGCAGCGGCGAAATCACTGGACTCAGTGTGCAGCCAGGCGAGGATCGGTGCTTCAATGCCGGCGCGGCGCAGTTCAACGGCTTCGGCAATGTGGGCAACGCCCAACCACGTTGCGCCCGCCTCCAGCGCCGCCATTGCCACCGGAACAGCGCCGTGTCCGTAGCCGTCCGCCTTCACTACGGCCATGACGCGTGCCGGGCTCGCTATCTCGGCGATGTGGCGAACGTTGTGCCGCAGCGCGGCGAGGTCAATGTCCACACGCCGTTCCGGTACTGGTCCTGCTGAAAAACTCACAGGTCCATTCTGTCAGTTCCGGGCGGACCGCCGGGAATCCGGCTGCACCGCGCGCTGTTCACCCTTGCGTTCAACTTTCAGGGCGCGACAGGATGGACCATGACCTTTCACCGGAAACGGCAATAGTCACCGGGTCTGATTCCGGCATCGGACGCGCTACCGCGGTAGCACTCGCAGAAGCGGGGTGTGACGAGCGTTCACCAGGAACAGCCCCGGGTGGGAGCAGCAGCCTATGACGCCTCGAAGCACGGATTGGGAGGCCTACGACGCAGCTACGTCACCGGCGCATCGTGGGCTGTGGACGGCGGGATGCTACAGATGGGGCCACAGGCGGGATCGCATATCACCAGTGACGACTGGCGAACGGTCTAATTGGAAGCCCCCTTACGCGTCCGATTGCGTCGCAATGGTGGCGCTCGCGCGCCGCACCGCTGACGGAGGAACGTTCGACACGATGTCCTCCAGGAAGGCGTAGCGCCGCAGCCACTGCTTCCGCACGCCGTCGCGCTCGGCACTCACCCGCCGCCACCAGTCGGCGATGTCTCCCCAACCGGGTGCTGCGAGGGAACCGCCCACCTCCTGAACCGACAGCGAAGCGCACAGGTTGGCGAACGCCAGCCGGTCCGCAAGCGGCCACCCCGCCAGATCACCCATCACGAAAGCCGCGCCGAAACAGTCACCGGCGCCCGTGGGATCGTAGGCATTCACCGGCAGCGCGGGCACCCATTCCTCCTCCCCTGTCAGCGAGTCGACGGCGATGGCACCCTGCTGCCCAACCGTCACTACTGCCACCGGTACCCGATCGGCGAGCGCATACAGGGCCGCCCACGGGTCGCTGGTCCGGGTGTAGGCCATGGCCTCGGACTCGTTGGGCAGGAAAGCGTGGAAAAACTGCAGCGAATCGAGCGCCTCCGAAGACCAGGTTCCGCTTGGGTCCCAACCGACGTCGCCGAAGAGCCGCATGCCTTGGGCGTGTGCTGCCGGCACCCAAGGTTCCACCTCCGGACCGACCTCAGCAATGGCCGCCCGGCAGCGCGGCAGGTCCGCGACCAGTGCGGAGGCCGAGAGCGGCGAGGGGTGCCCGTGCGTCACCATCGACCTGTCCCTGTTGACCGAGAGCGAGACCGTCACCGGCGAATGCCATTGCTCAAAAATGCGTGACCGGGACAGGTCAACGTGTTCCTGCCCCTCGAGGATGCTGCGGTTGAAGGCGCCGTAGCCGTCGTCGCCGAATGCGGCCGCCAGGGTGGTGCGCAGGCCCAATCGGCTTGCCGCGATCGCCTGGTTCGCCACCCCACCCGGGCACGAGCCCATCCCCTCGGCCCAGGCTTCAGTTCCGGGCGTGGGCAGCGCTTCGAGGCCGGTGAAGATAATGTCGAAGAACACCGAGCCGGTCAGCAGGAGGTCGAATTCCGGATCGTTCCCGGTCCGTGCGGAGGCGAGCGGATCGAAGCGGTTCAGTGCGGCCATGTAGGGCACACTACTCTGCGGTCAGGCGAGAGGAAGGATCACCACAGTGCACGCAATCAGACTGGCAGTCATCGGCGGCGGCGGGTTTCGCGTGCCCCTCATCTACCGTGCGCTCTGCTCGGGAGCCTTTGCCGGATTGGTCCACGAAGTCCGCCTGTACGACGCCGATCCCTCCCGCGCAGCGGCCGTCGCCCGTGTGGCACACGACATGCCCCTGCCGGACGGCGCGCAGCCACCCCGTCTGACCGTGAATGACCGGTTGGAGGACGCGCTGTCAGGTGCCGACGTCGTCTTCGTTGCCATCCGTCCCGACGGTGCCTCCGGGCGCGTGCTGGACGAGCGGGTGGCGATCGCCGAAGGGCTGTTGGGGCAGGAAACGGTGGGTGCCGGCGGTCTGTCCTATGCGCTGCGATCGGTTCCGGAAATGCTCTCGGTAGCCGAAGCGATCGTCGCGGTCTGCCCGGATGCGTGGGTCATTAACTTCACCAATCCTGCCGGAATCATCACCGAGGCTCTGCAGCCGCTCCTCCTCGAGCGCGTCATCGGGATCTGTGACTCCGCGTCCGGGCTGGTGCGTAGGGCGTCTCTTGCGGCCGGCGTGCCGTTGCCGCCCGGTGTCCTGACCGGCGTCGACTACGTGGGTCTGAACCATTTGGGATGGTTGCGGAGATTAGATTACGACGGCGATGACCTCCTGCCCGCTCTGCTCGCCGATTCTTCCCGGCTGGCTTCATTCGAGGAAGGCCGGGTGTTCGGTCCGCAGTTCCTGCACATGCTCGGTGCGCTCCCGAACGAGTATCTCTTCTACTACTACTTCCACGCGGAGGCCCGGCGGTCCGTAGCAGCCGCTGTCGAAACGCGGGGCGAATCGCTGGTTCGGCAGCAGGAGGGTCTGTACCCGGAGCTGCGCGTGACCGATACGCCGTTCGCCGTCTGGGAAGCAGCCCGGCGTTTCCGCGAAGCGGGGTATCTCGCCGAAGCCCGTACGGAGGAGGAATCTCGCGATGAATCGGACCTGGCGGGCGGTGGATACGAGCAGGTCGCGCTGACGGTAATGCGTGCACTGGTGCGGGACGAGCCTGCTGAGCTCATCCTCAACATCCGGAACGGGCACGCGATCTCCCAACTGCCCGCCGGTGCCGTGGTGGAGATCCCGGCCAGCGTCACCGGCCGCGGCGTCGAGGCTCTGCCGGTGGGCACGCCGACGCCGCACCAGATCGGCCTCATGGCGCAGGTCAAAGGGGTCGAGCAGGACGTGATCGCCGCCGTCGTGCAGGGGGACCGCTCACTGGCGCTGCGCGCCTTCACACTGCATCCGTTGATCGACTCCGCGCATACCGCGCAGCGGCTACTTAGAGGGTACGAGAAGGCATTCCCGGGGTTGCGGGATCTCTGGCGGTAATTTTGCGCCCGTGGGCAACAACGGATGATGTTGGCTCTGCCCGCAGAGTCCTCAATGGTTTGCGGCACCGTGGATCGGCGTCGGTGCATTTCAAGGGTGAGAAGGACGCTGTACGCAGTGCGTTCCTAGACGGCGCTGCCACCACCGGTGTGCAGACAGTGCTCTATGTAGTGAAAGGACAACCCGATAAGGTCGCCCGTCGGGCATGCCTGGAAGCGCTCGTCGATGATCTATGCGCCTCGAACGCGGGACGCCTGGTCATTGAACAGGATGATTCGTTAGCCCGGGCTGACCGCCGGCTCATTTCCACCCGGTTGCGTAAACACGGAGTCACCGACCTGGCGTACGTGCATCTGAAGCGCACGAGGAACCATTGCTATGGGTCAGCGATGCAGTGGCTTCGTGCTACCAGAAGGGCGGGCCGTGGATCGCCCGGGCAGCTCCGCTCGTCGCAGAGGTGCGCACGCTTTAAAGGCGCGAGCCTGGCTCGTCGTACCATCCGGAAGACTGCCAGGCTAACTTCTCAGGGCTACTGCCCCTCGCGCTCACTGCTCTACCGCGCCGCAGGTGCGGGAATCAGCCGGGAAAGACGTCCCGCCGCGCCTCGCCTCATCGGTGTGGCTTACGCCTCGAGCGCCTTGGCCCACAGGTTGATGTCCGACTCCACGGCGAACTCGTCGATCGCGTGCAGCTCACTCTCGCTGAAGTCGAGGTTGTTGACGGCGCCCACGCTGTCCTCGAGCTGCTTCACACTCGACGCGCCGATCAGCGCCGAGGTGATGGCCGAACCCTTACCCTGCGGGCGCAGAATCCAGGCGATGGCCATCTGGGCCAGCGTCTGCCCACGGGACTCCGCAATGCCGTTCAGTCCGCGGACCCGCCGCAGGTTTTCCTCGGACAGGTGATCCTCGGACAGCGACTTGTTCGACGCCGCACGGGACCCCTCAGGCACTCCGTTGAGGTACTTGCTGGTCAGCAGGCCCTGCGCCAGCGGGGAGAACGCGATCGAACCGGCGCCAACCTGCTCAAGGACCTCGGGCAGGTTTGGCTCGCCGTTCTCCACCCAGCGGTTCAGCATCGAGTAGGAGGGCTGGTGGATCAGCAGTGGAGTGCCGAGATCGGCCAGGATCGCCGCTGCCTCCGCGGTCTTCTCAGGGCTATACGAAGAGATACCGGCGTAGAGTGCCCGTCCCGAGCGGACCGCTGTGTCGAGTGCACCCATGGTTTCCTCGAGCGGAGTTTCCGGGTCCGGCCTGTGGCTGTAGAAGATGTCGACGTAGTCCAGCCCCGTCCGGTTCAGGGACTGGTCGAGGCTGGCGAGCAGGTACTTCCGTGAACCGAAGTTACCGTACGGGCCTGGCCACATGTCGTAGCCGGCCTTGCTTGAAATCACGAGCTCATCCCGGAACGGCCGGAAGTCATCCTTGAGGTGCCTGCCGAAGTTGGTCTCCGCCGAGCCATAGGGAGGACCGTAATTGTTTGCAAGGTCGAAGTGGTTGACGCCGAGGTCAAACGCCCGCCGCAGGATGTTCCGCTGCACATCAAACGGCTTGTCATCACCGAAGTTGTGCCAGAGCCCCAGCGAAACGGCCGGCAGGTGCAGCCCGCTGCGTCCCACTCGTCGGTACGGCATGGTGTCATAGCGGTTGTCCGCGGGGTGAAAGGTCATGAATTCATCCTAGGTCGCTAGTGGGCCCGGCCTCGAACCACTGATCCGGCAGGAGCGCACGCAACCGCGACACCGCGGTGTGCACCGGCGCTGCCCCCGCCACAAATCCGTCCGGACGCACGAGGTAACACTGCCCCTCCTGAAGCCCCTTGCCGGCCGCCTCGGGGAATGAGTGAACCGGCACTTTCAAACCATGCCCGACGGCGGCAGCCACTTCCGAATCCACCTCACCGTAGGTGTGGACCTGCCAGGCCGCTGAGCGCAGCACCTCGAAATTCGACCCGGTCCACGGCAATCTCCGGCCGATCACCCGTCCGCGGCGTCCAGGCGAGGAACTGTCCATCCAGTAGTGGATGCGGATCTGGGACAGGTAACCGAAGAGCCTGGGCGCGATGGGCAAGCGCGGAAGAAGCCGGATGGCCACGGGGGCGATGAGCCGCGGAGCAATCCGCCGGATGGTGCGGGCCACCCGGTGGTCCGACGTCACCAGGCCGAACACCCGGTCGGTGCTGTTGACCAGGCGAAGCGCCACCGGTCGCCGCTCGGCCTCGTACCGATCGAGCAGGGACTCCGACGCTCGGCCCTGAATCACGTCCGCCAGCTTGAACGCCAGGTTGTGCGCATCCTGCAGCCCGGTGTTCATTCCCTGCGCGCCAACTGGTGAATGGACATGCCCGGCATCCCCTGCAAGGAAGAGCGGACCTTCCCGGAAGCGGGCTGCGACGCGATGGTGGATGCGGTATGTGGAGAACCAGAGCGACTCCCGGTAGGACACTCCGAACACCCTTTCCAACCGCTGACGCGCCAGCGACTCGGGAACATCCTCACCGCCGGCAGTCCGCAACACCCCAAGCAGCCGGTGATGGCCGCCGGGACCCATGGGGAAACCCAGCAGGAACTCCTCGGCGCCGAAGCGCAGGTTCACGCTGTCCTCCGCGACGCCGGAGACTCCGTTGACGTCCGCTACGTAGAACGTGTGCTCGTTGGTCTGACCCTCAAAGGGGATCCCTGCCAGCTTCCGGACCGCCGAAGATCCGCCGTCCGCTCCGACACAGAACCGCGCGCGGATGCGGAGGAGACCCGCCGGCCCGCTGCATTCAGCGGTGACGCCGCCACCCGCCGTTGTGCCGTCCATCGTCAGGCCGACGAGCGCGTGCTGCCATTGAACGGATCCGCCCAGCTCCGTCAGGCGGTCAAGCAGGATGCGCTCATTCCTGCTCTGCTCCAGGATGTGGAGTCCCGGATAGGGTGTCAGCCCGCCGCCGAACCTGCCGATCGGCACGGCGCCGAAGGAACGGTTCTCATAACCAGGACGAATCTTGACCGCCGAATACCCCTCGGCAAGCACACGGTCCACCACACCCAACTGGTCATAGATTTCCATGCTCCGCGAATGAACGCCGAGCGCCCTGGATTCCCGGGTGGGCCCGTCCTTGCCGTCAACGAGTACGGCAGGGACGCCGAGCCTGGCCAGCCACGCAGCGAGCATCAGGCCGGTGGGTCCGGCTCCGACCACAAGCACCTCCGTGCTGAGCTCGCGCATGGTGGCCTTGCCTTTCCTAGACCTTCACGATCGCTGTTCCGTGCGCCGGAAGCGAGACGGTGCCGTCCCCAATCGATTCCCCGGGTTCGGTGCTGAGCAGCACCTTCTTCGCGGCCACCGGAATCTGCCGCTCGCGGTCCGCGAAGTTCACGACGACGGCGGTACCTCCCCGGTGGAGCACCAGCCAGCGCTGGTCCTCGTCGAAGCTGACCTTCACTGACGTGAAGTCAGGATTGTGCAGGTCCTTGTTCTTCCGGCGCAGCGCGATCAGTTCCCGGTAGATGTTCAGGAGGCGTGCCTGTTCCGGCCGCTCCTGCTCTGTCCAGTTGAGCTTCGCGGAGACAAACGTTTCCGGATCCTGGGGATTCGGCACGGTGTCCGGGTCCCAGCCCATCTTCTCGAACTCCCTCAGGCGTCCCTCCGCCGTCGCCTTTCCAAGCTCCGGCTCCGGGTGAGAGGTGAAGAACGGCCACGGCGTGAGCGCGCCGTACTCCTCTCCCATGAACAGCATCGGGGTGAACGGCCCGGCGATGTTCAGTACTGCCGCCTGCGCCAGCTGTGCCGTGTTGAGCGAGGCGCTGATCCGGTCACCTGCCGCACGGTTGCCGATCTGGTCGTGGTTCTGGGTACAGACCACGAGCTGGTGCAGGCTGTGCCTGGCGGGGTCGATGGGACGTCCATGCGAACGCTCGCGGAAGGATGACCAGGTTCCGTTGTGGAAGAAGCCTTCCGTGTAAACCTTCGCCAGCGCACCGATCGAGTCGAAGTCCTCGTAATAGCCCACTGTCTCGCCCGTGACGTTGACGTGGGCCGCGTGGTGGAAGTCATCGCTCCACTGGCCGGCCAGACCGTAGCCGCCGACGCCGCGCGGTGCGATGAGCCGCGCATTGTTGAGGTCCGACTCCGCCACCAGGAACAACGGCTTACCGAGCTCCGCGGCGCACCGGTCGGTTTCCACCGCAAATTCCTCGAGGATGTGGATGGCGCGCTCGTCATGCAGCGCATGCACGGCATCGAGACGCAGCCCGTCGACGTGATAGTCGCGGAACCACATCAGCAGGTTCTCGACTACATACCGGCGGACCTCATCGGACAGTGGGCCGTCCAGGTTCAGGGAATCGCCCCACGTGTTGGACTTGCCCTCGGTCAGGTAGGGAGCGAACAGGCCCAGGTAGTTGCCGCTGGGGCCGAGGTGGTTGTACACAACGTCCTGGATGACGCCGAGCCCGCGTTGGTGCGCGGCGTCGACAAACCGTTGGTAAGCCTCAGGCCCGCCATAGGTTTCCTGCACCGCGTACCAGAGCACGCCGTCGTAACCCCAGTTATGCGTGCCGTTGAAGGCATTGACGGGCAGCAACTCGACGTACTGCACGCCGAGGCCCGCCAGGTAGTCGAGTTTCCCGATGGCAGCGTCCAGTGTGCCTTCGGGGGTGAACGTCCCAATGTGCATCTCGTAGATGACACTCCCGTCCAACCCGGGTGAGACCCAGCCGCTGTCGCCCCAGGAGTAGGCACCGGCGTCGAACGTTCGGGAGAGCTTGTGCACTCCCTCCGGCTGCCTGCGGGACCGGGGATCCGGCACCGGCTGATCCGCGCCGTCGATCAGGTATCCGTAGTCCACCTCACCGCTGGCCGGAGCTTCCGGGGCCTCCCACCAGCTGCCCTCGCGGAAAACCATGGGGTAGTTGGTTCCGTTTGCCACCAGGGTTACGGTCTGCGCCTTCGGCGCCCAGACATCAAACCTTGAGCGTGCTGCGATCGTTGGATTCACTGAGCTTCCTCCTTCACGAGAAGTGCCACTGGGTAGGTCTCAAACAGCCGTGCGGCGGGAACCGGCCCACCCTCGAAACCGGTGCCGGTAATTGCGCAGCTGTAGGTACCTTCGGGGAGTACGACGGCGGTGTCCCGCCACCCGCCGTCCCGCTCCAGTCCCAGCGGAAGACGTGTAACGGCCGTGACGGCGCCCCCGCGATCGAAGGAGAAGGCGTGCTCGGCAGCAGATCCGGTGGACAGCACCGAACGGTAACCGGAGAACAGTTCCGGCCGGTCCCGGCGCAACCGCAGGGCACGCGAGACGACGAGGAGCTTGGCCATACCGCCGTCGTCAATTTGCGGGAGCGCACCGAACGCGAGGTCCACGAGCCCCTGCTTGCGGGCCGCAAAGTCCACCGGACGCCGGTTGTCCGGGTCCACCAGGGAGGTCTCCCACAGTTCGGAGCCCTGGTAGACGTCCGGGACGCCCGGCATGGTGAGCTGCACGAGCTTGGCGCCCAGCGAGTTCGACCACCCCGGCGCAGCCGTCTTCCCCACCAGCGACGTGATGAGGCCGTTCACCTCAGGGCGGTCGAAGGCTGCGTCGACGGCGTCGTGCATTTTCTCCTCGAACGCGGCATTGGGCGCCGTCCAGTGGGTGCTGGCATCGGCTTCGCGCGAGGCCTTCTCGACGTAGGCGTGGGCCCGCTCACGGCTCAGCGGCCAGGCTCCGATCAGGGCCTGCCACATCAGGGATGCGAAGGCTGTGTCACCGATCGGTGCCAGCCGGTTGAGCTGGTCGAGGGCCTCAGTCCACTCCCCTGCCAGCTCGGAAAGCACCGTGATGCGGGCCCGGGTGTCCTCACCGCGTTTGGTGTCATGTGTGCTGAGCGAGTTCATGGTCAGTGGGGAGAACTCCTGGCGCTCTAGCAGCGCGCGGTGCACCTCGTGAGTGTCCAGCGAGAAGATTGACGGATCTGCGCCAACCTCATTGAGCGAGGTCAGCCGGTTGAACCGGTAGAACGCGGTGTCTTCCACACCCTTGGCCATCACCATGCCCGAGGTCTGCTGGAACCGGACCGCCAGCTCCGTCAGTTCAGCGTCCGGGTTTGAGCGGTAGGGGTTCAGCAGGGGATGCAGGGCGTCGATGACAGACGCGAGATCCGGACGGCGGACCTTTGCATCCAGTACTGCGTCGGCGAGGTGGTCGGCGCCATCGGGCAGGTAGCTGCGGTACACCGGGAAGCAGGTGAGCAGTTCGGCAATCGCATCTGCGGCCTGCTCCGGCTCAAGGTTCGCTGAAGCCGGCACAAGGCGGGCAAGCCTGAGCACCTCGGAACGCAGGATCCCGTCGGTGATGCCGCGCTTGGTCCCGTGGATCATGTGCACAAAGCGCTCGGTGGGCACGGCTGCGTCCAGTGCAGGTTGCCCCTCGGGGTCGACGAAGAGCCGGTCCACCACCGCCAGTCCGTCATAACCGGTGGTTCCCTCGCAGGCCCAGCGTTCCGGCAGCTCCTCGCCCGGCTCCAGGATCTTCTCGACGAGAGTGTACGCGCCGCCCGAGAGCTCCCGCAGCCTCTGGAGGTAACCCGCAGGATCCGCGAGGCCGTCCGGGTGGTCGATCCGAACTCCATCCACGAGGGACTCCGCGAACCAGCGGCCTACTTCTGAATGCGCTTCATCAAAAACCCAAGGCACCTCCACCCGGACTCCGGCAAGGGTGTTTACGCCGAAGAACCGGCGATAGTTCAGCTCGCTGTCCGCACGACGCCAGTTCACCAGCTCATAGTACTGCCGTGCGTGGACCTGGGCACCGGTGTCACCGGGCTGCGCTGTCCCCTCGGCGATGGGGAACCGGTTTTCGTAGTAGTGCAGCTCCCCGTCGACCACCTTGAGCTGATCTTCCTCGGTGCCGCTGTCTCCGAGCACCGGCACCCGGATCCGGCCGCCGCCAGCGTCCCAGTCAACGTCGAACGCCTCGGCGTAGCGGGACTCCTTTCCCTTGGCCAGGAGGTCCCACCACCACGCGTTCTGCGCCGGGGTGGCAACGCCCACGTGGTTGGGCACGATGTCCACGAGGACACCGAGCCCAGCCTCGTGCGCCGTCCGGCACAGTGCGTCGAACGCTTCCGTGCCTCCCCGTTCCGGGTCCACCGAGGTGGGATCGGTGACGTCGTACCCGTGGTCGGATCCCTGTTCCGCCGTGAGGACGGGTGAAAGATACACCCAGTCCACCCCGAGGTCTACAAGATAGGGCACGGTCTCCGCTGCGGCGGTCAGATCGAAGCTGGATCGAATCTGCAGCCGATAGGTGGACTTGGGTGTCAGCACGAATGCCTCCTCGGAGGTGGGTGGTAGTGCGGTTGGACAAGCCTTTACGGGGCGGTTGTCTTCCCGGTGTTCTCGTTTGCGAGGATTGCCAGTGACGCGGCAACTGAGTGGTCCAGATCTTCGGCTTCCTCATGCGCACGCAGGACAACCATTGCCTTGGCCTCCACGGTCACGTTCCCTCCCGCGGGGATCGGCTCGGAGTCCGCGTACACACCGGCGGTGTCGATGACCTCATCCCACATGGGCCCGTACTCAGTGGAGGGAACCGTGAACGTCACCGGCTCATCATTGGCATTGAAGTACAGCAGGAAGTTCAGGTCCGTGATCCGCTGGCCGCGCTGGTCGCGCCCGTGGATTCCCTGCCCGTTGAGGAAAACGCCGATGGAGCGGCCAAAGCCGGAATCCCAGTCCTCAGGCGCCATCAACTCGCCCGCGGTATCCAGCCAGACGATGTCCGGCAGAGCCTCGCCCTCGCCGCGGCGCACAGGACGACCGTCGAAGAAACGACGACGCCGGAACGTAGGGTGCTCGGAACGGAGCCGGTTCACTGCGGCGGTGAATTCGAGCAGCGGTTGGTCCAGGTTGTCCCAGTGCACCCAGGACAGCTCCGAGTCCTGGCAGTAGGTGTTGTTGTTTCCCTCCTGCGTGCGGCCCAGTTCATCGCCGTGGGAGATCATGGGCACACCCTGTGAGAGGAGCAGCGTGGCAATGAAGTTCCGCTGCTGGCGCGCACGCATCGACTGCACTACCGGATCATCCGAAGGCCCTTCCTCGCCGCAGTTCCAGGAGCGGTTGTGGGATTCGCCGTCGTTGTTGTCCTCACCGTTAGCCTCATTGTGCTTCTCGTTGTAGGACACCAGGTCCCGCAGCGTGAAACCGTCATGGGCGGTGACGAAGTTGATGGAGGCCACCGGGCGGCGTGCCGAGTGCTCATACAGGTCTGCCGAGCCGGTCAGCCGGGAGGCGAACTCACCGATGCTGGAGGGCTCACCGCGCCAGAAGTCCCGCACGGTGTCCCGGTACTTGCCGTTCCATTCAGTCCACTGCGGCGGGAAGTTGCCCACCTGATAGCCGCCAGGGCCAACGTCCCACGGCTCAGCGATGAGCTTGACCTGAGAAACGATCGGATCCTGCTGCACAAGCTCGAAGAACGTCGCGAGACGGTCCACTTCGTAGAACTCACGGGCAAGTGCCGAGGCCAGGTCGAAGCGGAAGCCGTCAACGTGCATCTCGGTCACCCAGTACCGCAGGGAGTCCATCAGCAGCTGCAGGGCATGGGGGTGGCCCACGTTGAGCGAGTTGCCGGTTCCCGTGGTGTCCATGTAGTACTGCTTGTCATCCTCAACCAGGCGATAGTACGCCGAGTTGTCGATGCCGCGCATCGAGAGGGTTGGCCCCATGTGGTTGCCCTCGGCAGTGTGGTTGTAGACGACGTCGAGAATGACCTCGATACCGGCAAGGTGCAATTCACGCACCATCGCCTTGAATTCCTGGACCTGCTCGCCCTCGTCCCCGGACGATCCGTACGCGTTATGCGGCGCGAAGAAGCCAATGGTGTTGTAGCCCCAGTAGTTGGACAGGCCCTTTTCCTGCAGCGTGCTGTCATTGACGAATTGGTGCACAGGCATCAGTTCGATGGCCGTGACCCCGAGCTTCTGCAGGTGGGCGATGATCGCGGGATGCGCGATTGCCGCGTAGGTGCCGCGCTGCTCTTCGGGGATCTCGGGGTGCAGTTGGGTGAGCCCCTTGACGTGCGCCTCGTAGATCACGGACTGGTGGTACGGGGTGCGCGGCATCCGGTCCCCGTCCCAGTTGAAGAACGGGTTGATGACCACGCCGAGCATCATGTGTGATGCCGAATCCTCGTCGTTATAGGAGGTCTCGTCACCGAAGTTGTAGCTGAACAGCGCCTGGTCCCAGTCCATCTCGCCGTGGATGGCCTTGGCATAGGGGTCCAGGAGCAACTTGTTGGGGTTGCAGCGGTGGCCTTCGGCAGGGTTGTAGGGGCCGTGGACGCGGTATCCGTACTTCTGCCCCGGAGCAACCTGCGGCAGGTATCCGTGCCAGACGTACCCGTCCACTTCCTTCAGGGCCACGCGTGTTTCGGTGCCGTCATCGTGAATGAGGCAGAGTTCCACTTTCTCGGCAATCTCGCTGTAGAGCGCGAAATTGGTTCCCGTGCCGTCATAGGTTGCCCCCAGCGGATAGGCATCTCCTGGCCACAGTTCCATATGTGCTCCTTGCTTGTTTGCGTCACCCGATCTGCTCGGGTGCGTTTCCTGCATCTTTTCATAGCGCAGGGATCTGACATTTTGGTGAACGACCTTACCGGGTGTCAGAGGGGCGGATCCCGCAACACTTGGTGAATAACCCGCCGGACGTGGCGTGGCAGTTCACTCACCACGATCGGTCCGCGCTTCACCGCGCGCTGACCGGCCAAACCGTGCAGCATCGCGGCTGCTGCCGCCAGCGCAGCCCAGCGCGACGACGACGGCAGCCCCAGCCAGGTACCGGCGTCGTTATTGCGGGTATTGGTGGCAACCAGCGCGCCCAGGATCCCCGCGAGGGTGTCCCCGGAGCCGGCTGTGGCCAGCCACGGCGTGGCGTTGGCCTGGCTGAAGACCGTGCCGTCCGGCGCTGCCACCACAGTGGTGTAGCCCTTCAGCAGGACGGTGGCGCCGGTCGTCTCGGCGGCACGGCGGGCACTCTCCAGCGGCGCTGCCTCAATGGCTTCCCGTTCCACGCTTTTCCCGCGCCGTTCGAACAGCGCCGCCAGCTCGCCCGCGTGGGGCGTGAGGATGACGTGGCTGTCGACGGTCTCCGGCAGCAGCGGGAGCGCTCCGGCGTCAACCACAGCAGGCAATCCGGAGGCAAGGGCATCGCGGGCGCGCTGCCTCTGTCCCGGATCCTCGGCAGCACCCGGGCCCACGAGCCACGCCTGGACATGGGACTCGGAAACTGAACCGTGGGAGCACACCACCTCAGGGTGCACGGTGTTGATGAGGCTTGTCACCGGGTCCGGTCCCAGGAAGCGAATCATTCCGACGCCGGTAGCCAGCGCCGCGCCGGTGGCCAGAACCGCTGCACCGGGGTACAGCGCGGACCCGGCAGCTATCCCGAGGACGCCGCGGCTGTACTTGTGGTCAGCAGGTTGCGGCACTGCGTACAGATGCCGGAAGTCGGCGGGCTCCACCGAATAAATGCGTGGCTCGGGAAGCGTGGGGCCAAGCCCGATGTCGATGGTTACTACCCGTCCCGCCGCGCGTGCTCCGGCGCCGGTCAGCAGTCCGGACTTTAACCCGCCGAATGTGACGGTGAGGTCCGCCGCAAGGACTTCGCCGGAAGCCTCGCCGGTGTCTGCGTTGACGCCGCTCGGAACATCGCACGCCACTACCCGCCCGGCCATCCTGCGCGCGTTCAGACGTCCCACCAGTCCAGCAGCCTCGCCGCGCAGTCCTCCCACGCCGCCGGTGCCGAGGATGCCGTCGATCACCAGATCCGCCGCGGCAACCCGCTCAAGCACGCGGTCGAGGGTGGCTCCGGTGAGGCGTTCAACCCGGCCGCCCGCTGCACGGAAGGCGGCCAGCGCTTGCGTGTGCACGCGATCCGAGGTGAGTACCGCCGTCGTGCCCGCTCCCCGCTGCTGCAGGCGGGCGCCGGCGTAGAGCGCGTCTCCCCCGTTGTTGCCGCTGCCGGCCAGTACGACGACGGCGCGGCCATAAGTGCCGCCCGTTGCCTGGAGTTCAGCTGCGCAGGCCTGTGCGAGCCCGTGCGCAGCACGCTGCATCAGCTCATCCCCGAGTCCGGCCTCGAGCAGCGGGGATTCCGCTGCTCGGACCTGATTCCCGGTATAAGCACTAAGCATGCTTAGAATCCTACCGGCTGGGCTCCGAATATTCGCCCTCGGCAACCACCATGGCGGTTGCTACCCCGCCGTCGTGGCTGAGCGACAGGTGCCAGCGGTTCACTCCGCGTGCATCCGCAACAGCCTGAACCGTGCCGGACACCTGGACCGTGGGGCTGCCGTTGGCGTCGAGACCTATCCAACAGTCCTGCCAGTTCATGCCCGCCGGTGCGCCGAGCGCCTTGGCCACCGCTTCCTTCGCGGCGAAACGTGCGGCCAGCGAGCGGGTGTTGAGCCCGCGCTCCGCCGCAACGAACAGGCGCTCGCGCAACCCGGGTGTGCGCTCGACCTGGCGCTCGAACCGGGCTACGTCCACAACATCTACGCCGATACCGATAATCATCGGCGCCTACTCGACCGTGACGGACTTGGCCAGGTTACGGGGCTGGTCAACGTCATAACCCTTGGCTGATGCCAGTTCAAGGGCGAAGATCTGCAGCGGAACCGTGGTGAGGAGGGGCGCCAGGAGCGTGGAGGTCTGCGGCACGTGGATGACGTGCTCGGAGAACGCTGCCACGGATTCGTCGCCCTCCTCGGCAATCACAATGGTGACCGCACCGCGGGCGCGGATCTCCTGGATGTTGGAGACCACCTTGGAGTGCAGGGAGTCGCGGCCGCGCGGGGACGGCAGCACGACGACGACGGGCTGGCCCTCCTCGATCAGTGCGATGGGGCCGTGCTTGAGCTCACCGGCAGCGAACCCCTCGGCGTGGATGTAGGCGAGCTCCTTGAGCTTGAGCGCGCCTTCCATGGCGACCGGGAACCCGACGTGGCGGCCCAGGAAGAGAACGGACTTGGCATCTGCCATGTCCCGACCGAGCTTCTTGACCGCATCCGCGTTGTCGAGCACCTGCTGGATCTTGGCGGGCATCTCGTTGAGATCGCTCAGGACGGCGTTGATCTCGTCGCGGAACTTATTGCCGCGCAGCTGGGCCAGGTAGAGGCCGAGCAGGTAGGCGGCGGTGATCTGCGCAAGGAAAGCCTTGGTGGATGCCACAGCGATTTCCGGCCCCGCGTGGGTGTACAGCACGGCGTCCGATTCACGCGGGATGGTGGACCCATTGGTATTGCAGATGGCAACCACCTTCGCGCCCTGTTCGCGGGCGTAGCGGACCGCCATGAGGGTGTCCATGGTCTCGCCGGACTGGGAGATGGCAACCACGAGGGTCTTCTCGTTGACAATCGGGTCCCGGTAGCGGAACTCGTGGGAGAGTTCCACCTCGGTGGGGATACGGCACCAGTGTTCAATGGCGTACTTGGCCACCGAGCCGGCGTAGGCAGAGGTTCCGCAGGCAAGGACAACAATCTTGTCCACCGAGCGCAGAATTGACTCGTCAATGCGGAGTTCATCCAGTACCAGGTTTCCCTTGGCGTCGGTGCGGCCCAGCAGCGTCTGCCCAACGGCGTCGGGCTGGTCATTGATTTCCTTCTCCATGAAGGAGTCGTAGCCGCCCTTTTCCGCGGCGGCGGCGTCCCAGTCGACATGGAATTCCTTGCCCTCGGCGGGAGCGCCGAAGAAGTCGGTGATTGCAACCGCGTCCGGGGTGATGGTGACTACCTGGTCCTGGCCCAGCTCCACTGCGCGGCGGGTGAAGTCGATGAAGCCGGAGACGTCCGAGCCGAGGAAGTTCTCGCCCTCGCCCAGGCCCACAACCAGCGGGGAGTTGCGACGGGAAGCCACAACGACGTCGGGGGCGTCCTGGTGGATGGCCAGCAGCGTGAAGGCGCCTTCGAGGCGCTGGCTGGCTTCCTGCATTGCCCGGGTCAGCGTGTCTTCGGAACCGGAACCGGCTTCGGCGTCCGCCAGGCGGCGGTAAATGCTGCCCAGCAGTACTGCGGCAACCTCGGTGTCGGTGTCGGAGATGAAGGTGGCACCGGCGTCGAGAAGCTCGGCCTTGAGTTCGGCGAAGTTTTCGATGATGCCGTTGTGGATCATCGCCAACCGGCCGTCGTCGGCCAGGTGGGGGTGCGCGTTCTGGTCAGTCGGGCCACCGTGGGTGGCCCAGCGGGTGTGGCCGATTCCCGTCAGTGAATCAGGAAGCGGCGCTTCCTGAAGCTCGGCAATAAGGTTGGTCAGCTTGCCGGACTTCTTGCGCGACTGGATGCCGGATTCCGTCAGGACTGCAACGCCCGCGGAATCATAGCCGCGGTATTCGAGCCGGCGCAGGCCCTCCATGACAACGTCAAGGGCGCCGTGGCTGCCGTTTGAATCGACGTCCTCGAGTACCGCGCTGTTCAGTGATGCGCCGTTGTTCCGGCCTACGTATCCTACGATTCCACACATGGGCTTAAGCGTACCTGCCTAGCACTCCTTCCTTTGCGCCGCGAAGTTCAGGCGTGGTGCAGCTCACCGGAGAGGCGCCTACCCGTTTGTTAATGTCCTGGTCAGGGGGCAGAATTCACAGGGTGAGTGAGCAATCTCCCGGTACCGGGCCCACAGCGACGGTGGATGCCGGTGTCACCCCGTTCGTTGAACTCGAGCGTCAGACGTGGTCGCGGCTGTCCAATGAGATCGAGTCGCCGCTCAACGTCGAAGACATCCAGCGTCTGCGCGGTCTGGGAGACGCGCTCAACCTTGACGAGGTGCGCGAGGTCTACCTTCCACTGTCCCGGCTGCTCTCGCTCTATGTGGCCGCCGCCGGTGAACTGCACGCCGCCACCAATACCTTCCTCGGTGAGACCACCACGCGGACGCCGTTCGTCATCGGCGTTGCCGGTTCGGTGGCGGTCGGCAAGTCCACCACCGCCCGCGTGCTGCGCGAACTCCTCCGCCGCTGGCCCGGCACCCCCAACGTTGAGCTGATCACCACGGACGGCTTCCTCTACCCCAACGAGGAACTGGAACGGCGCGGCCTGATGCAGCGGAAGGGTTTCCCGGAGTCCTACGACCGCCGTCGTCTGCTGCGCTTCGTCAGTGAGGTCAAGAGCGGCGCCGAGGAGGTCCGCGCCCCCTGGTATTCGCATCTGACCTACAACATCGTGCCTGGTCGTGAAGTGGTGGTGCGCCGGCCGGACGTGCTGATTGTGGAGGGCCTGAACGTCCTTGCGCCGGCACGCATGAGGGCGGACGGGCGCTCCGGCCTCGCGCTGAGCGATTTCTTTGATTTCTCTATCTACGTGGACGCGAAAACCTCCTATATTGAGGAGTGGTACGTCCAGCGTTTCCAGTCGCTGCGCAGCGGCGCCTTCGCCAACCCGGAGTCGTATTTCCACCGGTACGCCTCACTCACCGACGAGGAGGCCCGCGAGACCGCGCTTGGCATCTGGCACCGCATCAACGAGCCGAACCTGATGGCCAATGTCCTTCCCACCCGCGGCCGCGCCACCCTGGTCCTCACCAAGGAAGCCGACCACTCGATCCGAAGAATGCTGCTACGAAAAACCTGACGAAGCCCCGGCGGCACCGCACCCCATCCACCTGGATGACGACGGCGGTGCTCCTCGTCGCGCTGTCAGCCTGCGGTACGCCGCCACCTCCGGCGGACAACACGCCGTCCGCGTCTGCGTCATCGGTTCCGCCCGCTTCTTCAGTTCCGCCCTCTCCGGCCGTGTCCCAGACCCCCGGCACCATTCCCGCCCCGGGACAGCGTGCACCCGCTCCCGTTGAAACTTCTGCTCCATCTGTGATCCCCGAGACGCCACCGGCGCAACCTACCGCCGCGCCGAGTGTCGCGGCTTCTCCCTCTCCGCCGCCTCCAGTTGCTGCACCGCCTGCAGAGGCGGCCGAGCTGGGCGACCCAACCTCGGTGAGCGTCGTCGTCAACAAGCAACGGCCGCTCAACCCGATCGACTACTTTCCTTCCGGACTGGTACTGCCCGCAGTCCCGCTGGCCGTCGCCGAGCCCAATGCCCTGCTGCGCGGTGACACGGCTGCCGCTGTCGAGGAGATGTTCGCAACTGCAGCGAACGACGGCGTGAGCCTCACCCTGGTCAGCGGGTACCGGTCCTTCCAGGACCAGGTCTCCACCTATGAACACTGGGTGGCGCAGTACGGCGGTGACACGGCAGCAGCTGACCGCATCTCGGCGCGCGCCGGGTTCTCCGAACACCAGACGGGGCTCGCCTTCGATGTGGGACAGGACGACGGCGCGTGCACTCTGTCCTCCTGCTTTGCGGACACTGCCGCGGGCCAGTGGATGGCAGCCAACGCGCACCGGTTCGGGTTCATCCTGAGGTATCCGTTGGGGGCGGAGGGCATCACCGGGTTCTCGGGCGAGGCCTGGCATTACCGGTACGTTGGCGTTGAGCTGGCGCAGGCCATGCGGAAGGACGGCGTGGCAACCCTCGAGGAGTACTTCAACCTGCCACCGGCCCCCGGCTACTGATTTAACCGAACTTTTGCGCAGCTCCGGTGGGTTCGACGCCGTCGGGCTCACCTGATCTGCGCAAATCTTCCCGTAGCCTGAACCCATGATTAACGGATTCAAAAACTTCATCATGAAGGGCAACGTCATTGACCTGGCTGTTGCCGTGGTTATCGGTGCCGCGTTCGGAGCGGTGGTGAAGTCGCTCGTCGAGAACGTCCTCATGCCGCTGATTTCAGCGCTGGTCGGCTCCCCCAACTTCGACGATTTTGCGAAGGTGACCATCAATGGCAACGAAATCCTGTTCGGAATGTTCCTCACCGCCGTCGTGAATTTCCTTCTGATTGCCGCTGCTGTCTACTTCGTGATCGTGATGCCCATGAACAAGCTGATCGAGCGGCGCGACCGCAAGCTGAACCTGGAGGAAAAGGTCGAAGAGGTTGACCCGCAGGTTGCTCTCCTGACCGAGATCCGCGACAGCCTCAAACAGCGTTCCCTCTAGCTACTGCCGTACCTTACTTGCTTGCCAAGCGCGCGTTCAGCCGATCAACCTCGTCGAGCACTTCGGTCGCCGCCCAGGCTCGGTCCCGCTTGCTTCGGGTAATGGGTGCGATTACTCCGGCTTCTGTCAGCCGATCCAAGCTGGCATAGACGGCATTCAGGGTGACACCTGCGATGTGGGCAGCAGTGTGCGCTTCGAGGACCGGGTGCTCCAGCAGGGCAGCGATGATTTTCTCATCAGCTGAACCGCGCCGGGGCTTTGCGGCTTCCTCCCAGATACCGGGTAGCTCTTCCAGCTCGGCAATGGATGCGAGGGCAGCGTCAGTCGCCCTTACCGCCGAGACCGCCAGGTACTTCACGAACGGGTCGACATCGCCGATTCTGTAGGCATTGACCAGATCGAAGTACTGCTGGACGTCGGCGACCATGGCGGAAGCGATGGGGGTAACGGTCCTGGTGGTCAGCCGACGGCGGCGGCAGACAGCGCCGATGAGGGCACGCCCGATCCTGCCGTTGCCGTCGGTGAATGGGTGCACGGACTCGAAATGAGCGTGTGCAATGGCCGCCTGGGCTATGACCGGCAGGTCGACTCTGTTGCTGAATACAATCAGGTCGGCCATGATGTCGTCGACGAGTTCCGGCGGAGGGGGAACATGAATGGCGTTGCGCGGAGAGTAGTCAGAACCGCCGATCCAGTTCTGGACATCGCGGAAGCGGCCGGCGTACGTGAAGTCGACGGGATCGTCGTTCATGAGCAGGTGGTGCGCCTTCAATATCTGATCCACCGAGATCGTGCCCGTGGAGCCGGCTCCGTCGATCATGGCTTGGATGGCGTCTGTGGCAGCGACCATTGAACGGGCGTTCGCGCTGGCTTTGATCCCGATTGCTGCCCGTGCGAAGTCATCCCGTGGCGCTTCTACATGTTCAATCTTCGAGGAAGAGACAGACTCGCTCCTGAGGAGAAAACCGCTGATCGCCGCCATGCGTGAGCCGGAAGTAGCGTCCAGGGAAGCGACAGCAACGGCGGCCTCTTCCAGCGCGACCAGTGTGTCCTTTTCCGGGTAGTAATCCTGAGCGGCGATCAGTGGCGGCAGGGATACCACCACCTCCGCGAAGAGCCGATCCTCCCGCGGCGGTCTCCCTGAATACCTCCACGGCCGCTTCTCGCAATTATGCGCTGGCCACATCCGGTTACCGGCTCGCCGCAGAACCCAGAACATGCTTCATGTTGTTCATGTTTCACCCACTAAACATGAATAGTCAATCCGCTATCCATGTTTAGTCGGAGCAGGGAGGCCTAAGCGGGTTCGAGCGCCAACTGATGTTGCACAATCCCGGCGAGGGTCTCGGCAGTGCGCTCGGCCGTGAGCATGTCGGCGGCCTCGACCATGACGCGGACAACCGGCTCGGTGCCGGAGGGGCGCAGCAGTACGCGGCCGGTTTCCCCAAGGGATTCCTGGGCGTCGCGGACCGCACGCTGCACCTCGTCGTCGCTGTTCACGCTCGACTTGTCCACGCCCTTGACGTTGATCAGCACCTGGGGAAGCTTGGTCATGACGGTCGACAGTTCCTTGAGACTGCGGCCGGTCAATGCGACCTGCGCCGCCAGCTGCAGGCCGGTCAGAACGCCGTCGCCAGTGGTTGCGTAGTCAGCGAAGATGACGTGTCCGGACTGTTCGCCGCCGAGGCTGAAGCCGCCGTCGCGCATGCCTTCAAGAACATAGCGGTCCCCCACCGCAGTCTCACGCAAGGTAATTCCGGCCTCCCGCAGAGCGAGCTTCAGGCCGAGGTTGCTCATCACGGTGGCAACCAGTGTGCCGTCTTTCAGGCGCCCAGCCGAGTTGAGGGCAACTGCCATGATCGCCATGATCTGGTCGCCGTCCACCACGGTTCCCTCGTGGTCCACGGCGAGGCAGCGGTCGGCGTCGCCGTCGTGCGCAATACCGAGGTCTGCGCCGTGTTCCAGCACCGCGGCCTGCAGCATTTCGAGGTGGGTGGACCCGCAGCCCTCGTTGATGTTGTTACCGTCCGGGTCAGCGCCGATGACCACGATGTCCGCGCCGGCGTCGGAAAACACCTGGGGCGAGCAACCGCTGGCCGCGCCGTTGGCGCAGTCAAGCACCACTTTGAGGCCGTCGAGCCGGTGCGGAAGTGACTGAAGCAGATGAACAACGTAGCGGTCCTCAGCATCGGCGAAGCGCTGGATGCGGCCGACGTCCGGCCCAACGGGGCGGTGCCGGGGTGCGAGGAGTTCGGATTCGATCGCATCTTCGAGGGCGTCGTCGAGCTTCTTGCCGCCGCGCGCCAGGAACTTGATGCCGTTGTCCGGCGCCGGGTTGTGGGAGGCGGAGATCATGACCCCGAAGTCAGCGTTCAGGTCAGCAACGAGGAAAGCCGCAGCCGGTGTGGGAAGGACGCCCGCGTCAAAAACGTCGACGCCGGCACTGGCCAGGCCGGCTTCGACGGCAGCGGCAATGAAATCGCCACTGGTACGCGGATCCCGCGCGATGACGGCGGTGGGGCGCCTGCCATCGGATTGCCGATGCCCGAGCACCACGGCCGCTGCCTGGGCAAGCTGCAAAGCGAGTTCTGCGGTGAGGAGGCCGTTCGCCAGACCCCGGACGCCATCGGTCCCAAATAATCTAGTCATCGTGGTTCATCCTAAGGGAGAAAAGTCCCGCACCCGGGAAGCGTCGAAGAACGCTGTTAAAGCGTTACGCCCGCCCGGCAGCAGCCGAGCGGGCGTAACGGGTAAAACTGGTGAAATTAGCGCTTGGAGTACTGAGGCGCCTTGCGTGCCTTCTTGAGACCGGCCTTCTTGCGCTCGATGACGCGGGCGTCACGAGTCAGGAAGCCTGCCTTCTTGAGGGCGGGGCGGTTGTTCTCGCGGTCAATCTCGTTGAGCGCGCGGGCAACACCGAGGCGCAGTGCACCGGCCTGGCCGGAAGGGCCACCGCCGTGGATGCGTGCAATGACGTCATATGCGCCGTCGAGCTCGAGGAGCTTGAACGGATCGTTGACTTCCTGCTGGTGCAGCTTGTTGGGGAAGTAGTCAGACAGCTCGCGGCCGTTGACAATCCACTTGCCGCTTCCCGGTGTGACGCGGACGCGTGCAACAGCTTCCTTGCGACGGCCTACAGCGGCGCCGCCGACGGTCAGCGCGGGGCGCTCTTTGACGGGCGCGTCCGAGACGGCCGACGATTCCGAGGTGTAGCTAGTGAGCTCCTCGGTTGGTTCATTCAGCTCTTCAGTGTTCTGAGCCACGGTTCTCCTTGAGTGATTCTTAGTCTGTGGTGGCCAGGACTACTGAGCGACCTGGGTGATTTCGAAAGTCTGGGGCTGCTGGGCCGCGTGCGGGTGCTCTGCACCGCGGTAAACCTTCAGCTTGCCGATCTGCTGGGCAGCGAGGGAGGTCTTGGGCAGCATGCCCTTGATGGCCTTCTCCACAGCGCGTACCGGGTTCTTCTCCAGCAGCTCTGCGTAGTTGACGGACTTCAGGCCACCCGGGAAACCGGAGTGACGGTAGGCACGCTTCTGTTCGAGCTTGGCGCCGGTGAGGGCAACCTTCTCAGCGTTGATGATGATGACGAAGTCGCCCATATCCATATGGGGGGCAAAGGTCGGCTTGTGCTTTCCGCGCAGCAGTGTTGCGGTCTGGCTGGCAAGACGGCCTAGGACAACGTCGGTGGCGTCAATGACGTGCCACTGGCGGTTGATGTCGCCGGGCTTCGGGGTGTACGTACGCACGGTTTTTGCCTTCGTTTCTTGTTCTACGGTGACGCCGGCACACGTGGAGAATGACCTCCAGATGCCAACGCAGCTGATGCATGCGTTACCGGAACTTCAGGTGAGGACTGAAAGCTACACCGGTGATCCCTGGGTTCTCGGCCATATCCGCGGACCAGGTAGCTCTGCAACTGAGCCGCACGCGGGCATGGACATATCGAGATGGGATACGCACAACGACTCTCAAGGTTAGCGCGGACGTGACCCCCTGGTCAAAACACGTCAGCCATACCCGTCAGCATAGGATGGCAGGAGGTTCATCAAGGGGGTAGGGCGAAGAGTGCGGCTGGTCCAACTTGCGTCGCGCCGTTCTGTCGCCCGCCGCAGCCTCCTGGCCATCATTGCGCTGACCCTCGCAGTGCTGACAGCGGTCCTCGCCGGCATCAGCGGCTTCACCCAGTTGGCCGCAACGGAGGCACTGCGCTCCCTCGCCTCAGCTTCCGGGGCCTCAGCCTCCGGCGCGCAGGGCTACTTCCGCATCCACACCACCATCGCTGACGACGCCGCGGCGCAGCAGGCAGCCGCCGAAGCCGCTTTCTCCGAACTGGGACTTCCCAACGGCCTCGCCATCTCCACCGCACCGTATTCACCGCCCCGCCCGCTGGTGCCCTCCGGCGGCAGCGCCACCAACCTCCCGGCTGACCTCACCTTCCTGCCGGTCGGCTGGACACCGACGACGACGCCGGCAGCCGGCTCGCTCGCACCACTCACCTCGGGTGCCGCTAGTGAACTCAACAGAACCGGCCCCATTCCCGCTGCCCTGGAGACTTCGACCGCGGAATCCCTCGGCCTCGCCGTGGGTGAGACGTTCGCCGTGGAGGGTGCAGAGGGAACCGTCCGGCTCGAGCTGGTGGCAACCCTGAATCCCGTGGGCCCGGACGCCGCCTTCCTCGACCCGGTGCCCGTCCAGGGCGCGGAATCGGTGCCCACCGCCGTCGTCGTTCCTCCGCAGGCCATTCCCGCGCTGAGCGGTGAGCCGAAAGTCCAGTGGGTGTTCACGGTGGATGCGGACTCGGTCTCCGCGGCGGAGCTGTCCCGGCTGGCTGAGGGGCTGCGCCAGCTGCCGCAGCGGCTGAGCGGCGATCCAGCAATCAACGACGGCGGCGTGATCCCGTCCGGTGAGCTCGCCGGGCTGCTGGCTTCCGCGGCGGATGCAACGCAGTCGGTCCGGGCGGTCCTTCCCATTGCCCTGCTTCTGCTGGTGGCGCTGAGCGCGGTCACGGTGGTCCAATTCGCTCGGCTCCTGGCCGACACGCGTGCCGGAGAGGACACACTGATCAGTGCCCGCGGCTCAACGACAGGCCAGCGCGCCGCTGTCGCCGCTTTCGAAGTGGTGCCGCTGGCTGTCGGGGGTTGCCTGCTCGGGTGGGTTGCCGCCGTCGTGCTGGGTCCGCTGCTCTCCACCGGCAGTGAGACGGACTATCTCGAGGGAATGGGTGAGTTCGCCTCGGCCAGCTGGAGCGTGCCGGTGTTGTGCGCAGGGATCACGGCGCTGGTGTTCGTCGCGGTTGCGGTGCTCGACGCTCTGCGTGAGCACAGTCCGGGCGGAGATGCAGCGCGTACGGCACGGGTGGCCTCCTTCGGCGTGCTGGCGCTGCTCGTTGCTGCGACCGCGCTCTCGCTCTGGCAGTTCCTGCTGTACCGGTCGCCGCTCGTGGAGTCCGGCAGCGGCGCCCTTAGGGTCAACCCGCTCGCCGCTCCCGCTCCTGCCCTGTTGCTCCTGTCCGGGACCGCGCTGGCCCTGCTCATCACCGCGTGGCTGGCGCGCCGGGTAGAGCGCCGGACGTCCTCCCGGACCACCCTCGGGGTGCCGTTGGCGGCGCGGCAGGTTTCCCGGCGGATCGCGTCCTACGTCATTCCGATCGCGCTGGTCACTGTCACGGTCGGCGCTGCCACGTTCACCGCCGCGTATGCGCAGACCACCAGCCGGTCCCAGGAAGCAGCGTCCCAGCTGGGAAACGGTTCAGACGTGCGCGTTGCGGTGCCCGGCCCGCTGGTCATCCGGTCCGCTGATGGCGTTCCTGCCCTGAATGCCTTCGCCGATGGCGAGGCGGTGACCGCCGCCTCCCTGGCCTACCGGGGCGAAGCGCGGCTGGCGTCGATCACCGCTCCCCTGCTCGCCGTTGATGCCGGATCGCTGCCGGGACTTCTGGACGACGGCGCCAACCTGGTGAATATCGGGGAGCTGGCGCGCGCCCTGACCTTCGAGCCGCCCGTCCCCGAACCGGCGCTGGCCTTGACGCCTTCCGCCACCCAGGTCCGCCTGCAGTTCACCTCGCGCGGCACCTCGGAAACACCGGACGACGACGGCGCTGCCGCCCGCGCTGCCTCCGTCACTGTCTGGATCCGCTCGGAGACCGGGCTCCTGGTGCCTGTGCCAGCCGGCACGCTCGTTCTGTCAGGTTCCGGGAACCAGGCGCATTCCCTGTCCTTCACGCTGCCCGAGGACCTGCGCCCGGCAGCAATCACAGCCGTGGACATCGCCCTGGAACCGTCCGAGGCCCCGCGCGGCTACGAGCTCGAAATCACGAGCGTGTCCAGCGACGGCGGCATCGGTACCGGGCAGGGCCGGTTCACCGAGGATTCCGACCTGCGGCTGGCGTCCGGCGCGTTCGGGACCGCGCAGTCCGGTGTGCTGCCGCTCGATGAGGGGGTCGGAGTGCGTTTCCCGGAGGAGGGCTCAACGTCGGGCAGCGCCCAGGCACGGCTCATGGTCGGAGCCGAGGATGCACCGCCTCTTCCGGTGGCCTTCACCACTGAACTGCTCGCGGACCTCGACCTGACAGTGGGCGACCCAGTGTCGCTGCGTCCCGGCGGCGTAGAGATTGAGGGCGTCGTTGCCGCGGTTGCCCCCGTACTGCCCGGGACCACGGAGAGCAGCGCCGTCCTGGTGGATCTGCAGGCCTATAGTCACGCGTCGCTGGCCAGTTCACCCGTTCCTCCGCGGCCGGGAGAAGTTTGGCTCGCGTCAACGGACCCGAACGCCACCGCCGCTGCTGCGGCAGGCCTGGCCGGACCCGGTGCAACCGTCTCCACGGCAGACAACTCACTCATTGGACGCTTCCTGGCACCGGCAACCACCTCGCTCTGGATCGGCGCGATCGGAGCGCTGCTCGTGGGCGGTGCCGCGTTGACTGCCAGCATTGTGACCCTCGTGCAATCCCGGCGCTCCGAGGTGGCCGTCCTGCGAGCGCTCGGCATGCAGGCACGGGATCAGGTACGCGGGCGCCGGTGGGAGGTGCTCAGTGTCGGGGGTGCCGCCGTCGTACTGGGTCTGCTGACCGGGCTGGGAGTGGCGGCGCTGACCGTGTCGCTGCTGGCGCAGGCGGTGGTGGTGAACGCGTCGGAGGCGCTGCGGGCGCCGCTGTCCATCGCCGTCGTGCCGTTGCTGGGTGTGCTCGCGGTGCAGGTGCTGATCCTGGTGCTTACGGCCTGGTTCTACGGCGAGCGCGTGAAGCGGCAGGCGCTCACTCCAGCGTTGGCGGTGGATGCGCTGTGAGTCTGTACGGGCTGTTGCGCCGCGAATTCCGGCATTCCCGCTGGCCCTCGGTGCTGGTGGCGTCGATTGTGCTGGTGGTCTCCGCGTTGCTGTGCGCGTGGCCGCGGGCGGTGGACTCGATGTACACGGCGGACCTGCAGGAATCGGTGTCCGAGCTTGCGGGATCCCAGCAGGCAGTCCGCGCGTTCAGTACGTCCTTTCCGCCGCTTGAGGACTTCGACCGCGCCTTCGACGAGACGGACGTTGACGGCCGCACCGAGGACGCACTCGCCACCATCCGGGAAGACCTGGCCGAGCCGCTTGGGTCCGTCCTCGGGAACGGCCGCTGGTTGGCTACCGGGGTCAACTCGAGCATCGGGCCGCTGCCGGAGGGTATCCGAGAACTGGTGCTGAACTACGCCGTCGACGTGCAGGCGCTGGAGCACATCGAGCTGGTGGAGGGCACCCTGCCCGGGCCGCCGCCGGAAGAGTACGGCGAGGATCCGGTGGAGATTCTCCTCTCCAGGGACTCCGCCGCCTCAGCCAAGTGGCCGATCGGTGAGGAGCGGGATGTCGCCGTCTTCCTGCCGGGACAACCCGGCGATGAGGGCAACGAGGTGCGGTCGCAGCCGATTGTCCTGAGCGGTATCTACGCGCCGAAGGACGCCGATTCCCCCTACTGGAGCCTGAACAACACGCTGCTCTCAGCGGCCGAGGACTTCAATCCGGACACCGGCACGGCCGTGAATGCAACGGCCTTCGTCTCCCCCAGGGCGTTCCCGTTCCTCTCGCGAGCGGTCGACCACGTGCAGACCTCCTACTGGTACCCGGTGTCCACCGATTCCCTGACCGCGAGCACAGCACCGAAAACCGCCGCGCAGCTTCGTGAGTTCCTCGGGACGCCGCAGACGATGCCGGCTACGTTTCCCGCAGCGCTCACCGTGGTCTTCGGATCGGAAACACCGGACGCGATAGCTGAGGCCACGCAGCGCGCCGCGTCGACCAACCAGATCCTCGCGCTGCTGGCTTCCGGACCGCTTGGCGTGTGCCTGGCGACCGCGGCACTCGCGGTACGGCTTCTCCTCGAACGACGGCGGGGCGCGCTGGCTCTGGCGTCGGCGCGCGGGGCCAGCGACTGGCAACTGCGTGGCGCCCTGGCGCTGGACGGGTTGCTGCTTGGCATCCCGGCTGCCGCGCTCGGTGCGCTGGCGGCTTTCCTGCTGGTGCCCGTGCCGTTCTCGCCGGCGCACCTGCTGTGGCCGGTATTGGCGGCCTTCGTTCCTGCAGTGCTGATGGCGGTCCAGCATCGTCCGGAAGCGTCCTTGCGGCAGGATCTTGGCGTCTCTGCACGGAATCGGTGGCGCGTGAGTGCGGAGGTCGCCGTCGTCGTGCTGGCTGGAATGGCCACGGTTCTGCTGACGCAGCGGGGGCTGGCGCAGGGGGCGTTGGAGTACGGCGAGGTGGATCCGCTGCTGTCGGCGACGCCCCTGCTCATTGCGCTGGCCGTGTGCGTGCTGGTGCTGCGTCTGTATCCGGTGCCGCTTGAGTGGTTCGCGCGGGTTCGGCGGCGGGGTCCGGGGCTGGTCGGGTTCCTGGGGGCGTCGCGTGCGGTGCGCTCGCCTGGTGCCGGGCTGGTGCCGGTGCTGGCGCTGATCGTGGGGCTCGCCGTCGTGCTGTTTTCCGGAGTGCTGCTGTCGACGTTCCGAGAGGGCGTCACCGATGCCGCGCAGGCCGACGTCGGTGCTGACCTCCGCGTTCAGGGCCCACCGTTCTCGGTGGAGCAGGTTGAGGAGATCCGGTCGGTTGAGGGGGTTGCGTCGGTGGCCGCGGTGACGGATCTGGGGACACTGCGTGCTGAGACGGGTGGCCGGCAGACCAAGGACGTGAACCTGCTCGCGGCCGATCCCGGTGCAGTGTTGAGTGTCCAGGAGGACCTCGCGGGAGCGTTCCCGCCTGCGCTGCTGGACGCGTTGGAGGGCGATGCTTCGGATGGAGCTCTACCTGTGATCGCGTCGCCCGCGCTGGAGCTTGCGGAAGGTACGGCTATCGAGCTGCGCTACCGCGGGACGTCGGTGGACGCGGAGGTGGTGGGCATTGGGCCGGAGGACGTGGTGTTCTCGGCGTCGTCGGTCTGGATGTTGGTGGGTGAGCAGGCAATCGGCTCTGTGCAGGAGCGGACGTTTGAACCGTCCGTGCTTTTGGCTGACCTGCACGATGGCGCTGCTTCCGGGCCGGTGATTGATGCTGTCGCCGACATTGCCGGTGGGCCGGTCCTGCAGCAGACACCGGAGCAGCAGGTTGAGCAGACGCTCGAATCAGCGTCCGGGCGGGGACTGCAGCTTGGGCTGTGGGCGGTGATCGGTGCAATGGCTGTGCTGTGTTCGTTGACGATTGTCATGACGTCAGTGGTGAATGCGCCGGCCCGCAACCGGTTGATTGCGTTGCTGCGTACGCTGGGGTTTCCGCCGCGTAGGGATGGTGCGTTGATGCTGTGGGAGCTTGGACCGATTACCGGGGCTGCGGTGCTGGCCGGGACTGCTCTTGGGCTGGTGCTGCCGCTGGTCATTCTGGGTGCGATTGACCTGTCGGCGTTTACCGGCGGTGCTGCGGAGCCGCCGCTGGCACTGAATCCCCTGCTGTTGCTGGGCCTGCTGGTTGGGTTTGTGGTGGTGGTGCTTGTCTCGGTGGCGGGTGCTGTGGCGGCTGGTCGGCGGCAGCGGTTGGCTGCGGTTCTTCGAATGACGGATACCTGAGGTGATAACGGTGGGAAACGAAACGCAGCCGCACATCCTGTGTGAGGATGTGGTGCGCATCTTCAAGGGTGAGGGCATCGAGGTGCAGGCGCTTCAGGGGCTCAACCTGACGGTGATGCCGGGTGAGATGACGGCCCTCGTCGGGGCGTCGGGTTCCGGGAAATCGACGCTGCTGACCATCCTGTCCGGCCTGGACCGTCCGTCCGCCGGGAAGGCGCAGGTGGCGGGCGTGGATTTGCTGGGGCTCAGCCGCAAGGAGCGTTCGCGGTATCAGCGGGAGACGGTCGGGTTCATCTGGCAGCAGACGCCACGGAACCTGTTGCCCTATCTCACCGCTGCCGAGAACGTGGCGCTGCCCATGGCCATCACCCGCCGGAAAGACGCCGACACGCGGGTTGCTTCGCTGCTCGAGCTGGCCGGGGTGACGCATTGCCGAGACCGACGGCCGCAGGAGATGTCCGGGGGCGAGCAGCAGCGAGTGGCTCTCGCCGTCGCGCTGTCGAATGAGCCGAAGGTGATCCTGGCGGATGAGCCGACCGGTGAGTTGGATGAGCACACCTCTGCCGAGGTGCTGGAAGCGATGCGGCGGGTCAATGAGGAGCTGGGTACCACGACGCTGATTGTCACGCACGATCCCACGGTGTCTGAGCACGTGAAGCGTACGGTGCAGATCCGCGACGGCCGCTGCTCTACAGAGACCCTGCGCCGGACTGGCGTGAATAACGACGGCGATGAGCACCTGATTGCTGAGGAGTTCGCCGTGATCGATCGGGTGGGGCGGTTGCAGTTGCCGCAGGAGTTTATGGAGAGCCTGGACATGAAGGATCGTGTGCGGTTGGGGCTGGAGCCGGATCATGTGCGGGTGACGCCGGCTTCTGATACCCCTCCTTCGGAGGAGGCGCAGTGAGTGCCGCTGTTGCTGCGTTACGCGCGGATAGGGTGACTAAGACCTACGGCTCCGGTGAGAGCGCTGTGCATGCGTGTACGGATGTGTCGTTGTCGGTTTCGCCGGGTGAGCTGCTGGTGGTCAAGGGCCCGTCGGGTTCCGGTAAGACGACGCTGTTGAACTGTATCGGCGGATTGGACGAACCCGACGGCGGGAGCGTCTTTGTTGGGGACCTGGAGCTGACGGCGATGCGGGAGCAGGACCGGGTGACGTTGCGGCAGACGCATCTCGGCTTTGTGTTTCAGTCGTTTGGGCTGATCCCTATCCTGACTGCTGCGGAGAATGTCGAGGTGCCGATGCGGCTGGTCGGTATGCCGGCTGCCGAGCGACAGGCACGGGTGGATGAACTGCTTGAGCTGGTGGGATTGGGGAAGCACCATCATCAGCGGCCGGCGGAGCTTTCGGGTGGGCAGCAGCAGCGTGTCGGGTTGGCTCGCGCCCTGGCGAACCGGCCGAAAGTGTTGATCGCTGATGAGCCCACCGGTCAGCTCGATAGCGTGACTGCCGGCACGATGATGGACCTCATCAGCGACCTCGTTCACAGCCATGAGGTTGCTGCCGTTGTGTCGACGCATGACCCGCTGCTGATGCAACGTGCGGACCGCGTTCATGAGCTGCACGACGGGCGGATTCTTAGTGAGGGCGCTCGCTCCTCGGCCCGCTCGACGGTGCCATCAAGTGCTTCAGAAATGATCGAAGTGCCCTCCAAATACGCGGCGAATCGGCGGCGGAAATCCTGATGCTTACGCAGGAAAAGCGCAAGAAAACACGCAGGAAAAAGGACCTCGGATAGGGTTCCCGCAGGATTGATTCAAGCTTGGAGTTTTCGGGGATTTCCGCTGCTAACTTTTTGGCAGAGCTGGTGATTGGCCAGCCACCATCCTCGTACATCAGGAGAAACCCAAATGCTCGCAGCATTCCTGGCAGACGCCAAGTCCACCATCAAGGCTCGCACCAACCGCGACGAGACCGGCGCTACCGCCGTCGAGTACGGCATCATGGTCGCCCTCATCGCTGTCGTCATCATCGCTGCTGTCACCCTTCTCGGTGGTGGCCTGATAAGCACGTTCGAGAGCGCTGAGTGTGCGATCAAGGGCGGCGAATACACCGCCGCGGAAGAGGCTGGCACCGATCCCGTTGCCGATCCTGCGACACCCTCCTCCTGCTCCGTATAATTCCGCACCATCCATGGGGGGGCAACCAACTTGGGTCGCCGCCCCATGGCGCGACAGATTGAGAGGCGGGACGGAAGATGAAGCGAGACGATCGAGGCGCCGTCGCGGTAGAGATGGCGCTCCTCCTTCCCGTCCTTGTCCTCCTGCTTCTCGGCATCATGGAGTTTGGCCGGGCTTACAACGCTCAGGTCACTTTGACGAACGCGGCCCGCGAAGGCGTACGCGTCATGGCGATTACCAACGTTCGCGCGGACGCACGGACAGCCGCCAAGAATGTAGCGACCACACTGGCGCTCACCGACTCAAGTTTCACATTCAACACCACGCCTGCGTCCAGCCCAGCAACCTGTGCGGCTGGCAGGCAGGTCACCGTGACCATCTCGTACTCGCTCGACACGTTGACCGGCATCGCTGGCCCTTTCTCCATGACGGGTAAAGGAGTTATGCAATGCGGCGGCTGACGAAAGCGAATGAGCGAGAACGCGGAGCGGTCGCTGTCATCGTCGCCATTCTGCTTGTCGTCCTGCTGGGCTTTGCAGCCCTCGCGGTGGACATGGGCATGCTCTACTCAGAGAAGGCACAGCTGCAAAACGGAGCCGATGCGGGGGCTTTGGGGATCGCCCAGGCTTGCGCTAAGGATACGGCTGACCCGAAGTGTTCGGGCACCTCCTCGCTCGCGAAGGACCTGGCCGACAAAAACTCGCTCGACGGTCTGAGCAATGTTCAGTCCATAGCCCTGGATGTTCCCAATCGTAAGGTCACCGTCACTGCTGATCCGTTAGAAGCCGGACGAACGGATAACCGCGTGTCGCTCTTTTTTGCGGGTGCCCTCGGAATTCCGGCATCATCCGTGGTAGCGAAGTCCACGGTAGTTTGGGGAAGCCCAAGCAAGGGAACCACCCCCTTCCCCCTCACTATGTCGGTCTGCCAGGTCAAGGGCATGATCGATGGCGCTAAACAGCTCATCCGAAGTCACACCAGCAACGCCAACAGCGATTGCCCGGAGGGCCCCTCGGGAAGCGATACACCCGGAGGTTTCGGTTGGTTGGCACAGGACCCGTCCGGATGCGGCGCCTACATCGATCTTGCGATCAACGAAAGCGGTGCGGACACCGGAAATGACGGGCCTTCCCATTGCAACGCAATTCTTAACGGTTGGGCAGCCGATATCAATGCGGGAAAAGACGTGGTGATACTTCTGCCGGTGTTCAAATCCGTCACCGGCACCGGATCAGGCTCCTCCTATGACGTGCATGCATTCGCGGCGTTCAAGGTCAGGGGCTGGAAATTCACCGGTACCAGCGATCTCCCTCTGACGTTCCGCAATCGTGCCGAGCACCACCCTGACAAGCCATCCGTTGAATGCCGCGGCGAGTGCCGCGGCATCATCGGGCAATTCGTCGAGTATGTCGCTCTCTCAAGCGGTTACGAAGAACTCGGACCCGTCAGCGAATACGGCGCAACCGTCGTCAAACTCACAAACTGAATCACCACTTCTGTCTGGAGCTCCTCATGAAGTCCCGTCTCATCGCCGGCGTCGCCGCCGTCGTCCTCGCCCTTGTCGGAGCGGTGATGGTTTTCAGCTACGCGAATCGCGCAGATGCACGTGCCGTACAAGACCTCGAACCGGTTGAAGTCCTGGTTGTGCAAGCAGCCGTGCCCGCTGGGACCCCGGTTGCAGACTTGGCTGCCTCAGTAGCCACCACGCAACTTCCCGGTGCTTCCGTAGCCGAGACCGCGCTCAAGGATCTCGAGAGCTCCGCAGGCATGGTCACCGCCGTTGATCTAGTTCCCGGTGAGCAGTTGGTGACCGAACGGCTTGTTAAGCCGGAGGACCTAGTCACCCCTGGAACCGTTGAAGTGCCGGCTGGTCTCCACGAGGTTTCCATCCTCGTCGAGCCGCAGCGCATCGCTGGTGGTCGAGTAGTTGCTGGCGATTATGTCGGCATTTTTGTGTCAATGGAAACCGGTGGCGTCGAGGATCCGCCCGACGCGCAATCTACTCAGCTTGTGGTTCCGCGTGTTCTCGTCTCTGCTGTTCAGCGCGCCCCAGAGCCTGCCCCAGCTGATGCAGAGGCAACCGAGGAAGAAGCTGCGACTGCAAAGGCAGAAGCGCTTCCCACCGGGTCCTTGATGCTGACGGTGGCTGTCAACCCCGACCAAGCCACTCGCCTCGTCTTCGCCAGCGAATACGAATCGATCTGGCTCAGCAAGGCAACCGCCGCTGAAAACGACGCTCCCCCATTCATTGTCCAGGACAAGGAACTGTACCGATGAGCCGCTTCCTCCTCATCACAGCCGACAGCGCGTTCGAACACAAGGTTCGCCTCGCCACCGCGGCTGGCCTCCCCGGCGAGACCCTTGCCGTCAAGCCCGAGCTTCTGACCCAACCCACTGACCTGCTTGACCTCCTTTCGGTCCAGCAGCCGGAGGTCCTGGTGTTCGGTCCCGGCATGGCATTGGACAGCGCACTGCGCCTGGCACAGATCGCAGATGTCCGCTTCCCCAACCTCAGCATGGTACTGGTAGCGCCGGAGGACTCCGGGATCGCCCTCGCAGCGATGCGAGCAGGCGTCAGGGACGTCATTGAACCAACTGCTGACATCCCCAGCGTCCGACTCCTGCTCGAGCGGGCCTGCCAGGCTTTCGCAAGCCGTCACCGTGCCGAGCACACCCAGTCCGCTGCCCCGGCCAAACAGGAGCATGGCCTGGTCATCGGCGTGTTCTCCCCCAAGGGAGGCGTCGGCAAGACGACCATCGCGTCCAATATCGCGGTGGGGCTCGGCAAGATGGCACCCATGGGCGTGGTCCTCGTTGATCTCGACCTGCAGTTCGGCGACGTCGCGTCCAACCTGTATCTGAACCCGGAGTACTCGGTGCGAGACGCCGTCTCGAGCTCGGCCAGCTCGGACACCATGGTGCTCAAAGCCTTTCTGACGCCGCACCCCTCGGGGATCTACGCTCTGTGTGCTCCGAGCAACCCGGCTGATGCCGACAGCATCTCCGCTGACCAGCTCGGCGCGCTGATCAAGCAGCTCAGCGCAGAATTCCCCTACGTGGTGCTGGACACCGGTCCGGGCCTAACCGAACACAGCCTCGCCGCTCTCGAACAGTGCACTGACGCCGTCTGGGTGACCGGCATGGACGTACCGAGCGTGCGCGGGCTCCGGTCAGGTCTGGACGTCCTGGGCAAACTCAACCTCATCCCCGAAACCCGCCACGTGGTGCTCAACTTCGCCGATTCCAAGACCGGCCTCTCCGTGCAGGACATCGAAGCGACCCTTGGCGCACCCGTCGACGTCTCGATCCCACGCTCCCGCGCACTTTCGCTCGCCACCAACCGTGGCGTTCCCCTGCTGCAGGAAGAAGTGCGCGACCCCGCCACCAAGAACCTACGGGGGCTGGTTCAGCGCTTCAACCCCGAGTGGCGCGCAAGCAGCCAGCGTAAATCACACCGACGGGTCGTCATCCGATGAAACTGTCCGAGCGCCTCAACCAGGCCAATGGTTCAGCTCCCTCCGCAGCTAGCGCACATGTGGCGCCCGCAACCGTGACCGCCAAGCGCTCCGTTCCGGAGCCCACCACATCTGAGGCTAGTGAGCCTGCCTACCAAGGTGCCGTCGTCGTAGGCGGACGCACATCCAACGCACCGGAAGCACCGGTGGCCGCGCGGGTTGACGTTTTCGCCGGCATCAAACAGCGTGCCGCCGAAGCACTGTACGAGCGCATGGGCGCGCGCTTTAGCGACTCCACCTTGAAGGAAGATGATCTGCGCGCAGTTGCGCGTGAAGAGCTGAGCCAGGTCATCGACGCCGAGCAAGTGCCGCTGACACCGGACGAGCGCCGCCGTCTGATCCAGGATGTTGCCGATGATGTACTCGGCTTCGGTCCCCTGCAGCGGCTGCTCGATGACGAAGACATCACGGAAATCATGGTGAACCGCGCCGACCAGATCTACATCGAGCGCCGTGGTCAGCTGGTTCTTGCCGACACGAGCTTCAAGTCCGAGGAACACCTGCGCCGCGTCATCGAGCGCATAGTCTCAAAGGTGGGCCGTCGTATCGACGAGTCCTCGCCGTTCGTAGACGCGCGCCTCGAAGACGGGTCCCGTGTAAACGCAGTCATTCCTCCGCTCGCGGTCAACGGCTCATCGCTGACCATTCGAAAGTTCAGCAAGACTCCGCTGACGGTCGAGAAGCTCATCAGTTTCGGCACCCTCACTCCGGAGATGGCTGAACTGCTCGACGCCTGCGTCAAGGCCAAGCTGAACATCATCGTCTCGGGCGGTACAGGCACAGGGAAGACCACACTGCTCAACGTGCTGTCCTCCTTCCTTCCCCATGGCGACCGCATCGTCACCATCGAGGACGCCGTGGAACTGCAAATTCAGCAGCAGCACGTGGTGCGCCTCGAAAGCCGTCCGCCGAATACTGA
This sequence comes from Arthrobacter sp. Soil782, assembly GCF_001428435.1. Taxonomy (GTDB): domain Bacteria; phylum Actinomycetota; class Actinomycetes; order Actinomycetales; family Micrococcaceae; genus Arthrobacter_D; species Arthrobacter_D parietis. The sequence continues at coordinate 322,306 of NZ_LMSO01000001.1, read as the reverse complement.
GGGCAAGGGCGCTGTCACCATCCGCGACCTCGTGCGCAACTCTCTGCGTATGCGACCCGACCGCATCGTCATCGGTGAGGTCCGTGGCGGTGAGTCTCTCGACATGCTGCAGGCCATGAACACCGGCCACGACGGCTCCCTGTCGACGGTGCACTCGAACTCGCCCCGCGACGCGATCGCCAGGCTCGAGACTCTTGTGCTCATGGCCGGCATGGACCTGCCGCTACGAGCTATCCGCGAACAGATTGCCTCAGCGGTCCACCTGGTCATCCAGATTTCCCGCCTGCGTGACGGTACCCGCCGCATCACCCATGTCACCGAGGTACAGGGCATGGAGGGTGACGTTGTTACCCTTCAGGACGCCTTCGTCTTTGATTACTCGGCCGGCGTTGACTCCTCCGGGCGCTTCCTTGGTAAGCCGATCCCCACCGGCATCCGACCGCGCTTCATGGAACGGTTCGAGGACATGGGCATCACGGTCTCCCCCGCTGTTTTCGGTGCTGCGCTGATCGGTCAGAGGTAATCCGATGACGCTGCTGTTCCTGTATGGCGCGGGGCTGTGCCTCGCAGCTCTCGGCCTCCTGCTCTTCGCCACTCGTCCTGCACAGTCAGCCGTTCCGCTGGACCGCCGTCGTCCGCCGGTGGAGGAGTCGGACTCCCAGCTCAGCAAGTTCGCAGGATCTGCCGTACGTGCCATGGAACGTTTCCTCAAGAAGCGCCCGCAGAGACTGTACCGGCCGGAGCTCCTGGAAACGGCCGGCGTACGGCTCACTCAGGCCGACATGTTCCTGCTCGTCATCACCGGCGGTATCGCCGGGTTGGCGCTCGGCCTGCTGGTTGGCGGTCCATTGCTGGGTATCCTCTTTTTCCTGCTAGCTCCGGTTGTCGCGCATGTGGCCCTGGTCTTTCGGATCGCGCGTCGGCGCTCCAAGTTTGATGCCCAACTCGGTGACACCCTTCAGCTCCTCACCGGCGGTCTGCGCGCTGGGCACAGCATCCTGCGGGCGATTGATGCCGCCGCCATTGAAGCTGACGCACCTACCTCAGACGAAATGCGGCGCGTAGTCACTGAAACCAGTCTGGGCAAGGACTTACTCGCTTCCCTGACCGACACCTCCAAGCGCATGGAAAGTGAAGACTTCGCTTGGATAGCGCAGGCAATCCAGATCAACCGAGAAGTCGGAGGAGACCTCGCTGATGTCCTTGATCAGGTTGGTGCCACCATCCGCGAGCGCAGCGAGATCAAAGGGCAGATCCGGGCATTGGCCGCGGAAGGCAAGTTCTCCGCTTACATCCTTGTGGCCCTCCCCTTTGCAATCGGCGGCATGCTCACGGTGGTCAGCCCGGGCTACATCAACCCTCTCTTCGAGAATCCGCTCGGCTGGGTCATGATCGGCGCTTCCGTGGTCATGATGACCATCGGCTGCTTATGGCTCCGCAAAATCATCGATCTGAAGTTCTAGGGGGCCGGCATGAATCCAGTGTTATTGACATCCCTGTTCCTCGTGGCTGCGCCCCTCGGCTATTTGGGGTGGGCGCTGCTCGCTCCCGGTAACAAGACGTACAAGACAATCCAGGCGAACCTCAGCCGCGGGCTCCATGCTGCGGACGATGTTCAGAAGACTTCCTCCGGCGCACTGGCACGCTTCGGCTACAAGCTCACGCCGTCGTCGTACATTGAGAAGCTCGACAAGCTCCTCGCGTTGGCCGGAAGACCGGCGTCCATGCCGCTTGGCAAGGTACTGGGCGCAAAGCCGGCGCTTTGCCTGGTGGGAGCCGGACTCGGCTACCTCACGGCCAGCGCTGCCCAGAAACCTATGATCACCATGCTGGCGATCTTCGTTACTGTTCTTGGCTACTTCATTCCGGACCTCCTGCTCTACAGCAAGGGCCAGGAACGGCAGAAAGCAATGCAGCTTGAACTCGCGAACACGCTGGACCAGATGCTCATCTCCGTGGAGGCTGGCCTCGGCTTTGAAAGCGCCATGCAGCGGGCCGGCGAGACCGGCAAAGGCCCGCTCGCTGAGGAACTCGTCCGAACGCTGCAGGATATGCAGGTAGGGCGCAGCAGACGCGAGTCCTACCTCGCCCTCGCCGACCGCACCAGCATCCCGGAGTTGCGCAGCTTCGTGAAAGCCATTGTGCAGGCTGACGCGTACGGCATCGCCCTGAGCGGCGTGCTCCGCACACAGGCCAAGGTGATGCGCGTAAAACGGCGCCAACGTGCCGAGGAAAAAGCGATGAAGCTACCGGTCACGGTACTTTTTCCGCTGCTCTTCTTCATCTTCCCGGTGCTGTTCATCATCATCCTGGGACCCGCAGTCATCAACGCAATCGCGACGTTCAGCGGTTCGTAACCCCAAGCTTCAAATCCACTTAGTACGCAAGCCGAAGAATTCCGCAATGTTTGCACAGCATCATGCAATCCCCGCTTTTCTCCCATTTTGTGAAAGTAGCGTTAGCCCATGGCCCTCTCCCGCCCCAGCGCAGATGACGACGACGCAGAGTCCCTGCGCGCCGTCGGCGCTGAGCCGCCGAGAGCCCCGGGCGGCAGCTACCGTGTAGACAGGACACCTCTCGTGGATCCCAACGTGCTCCATGACCTCGAGGATCAACTCGACAGCCCCGCCGCTGCCCGGGCGTTTGTGCGCGACTACGTGGCCGTCTGGGATGAGCGTGACCTGAAGATTTCCTCCGCCATTGCACGCCGCAACCAGGCCGCCTCACTCGATGCGGTGCTGAGCCTGAAGATCACGTCCACCATGGTGGGAGCCACCCAACTGGTGACACTCGCAAGTGCGTTGGAGGAGCTGCTGCGTGAGGGCAAACTCGAAGAGGCCGAGGCTGCGCTTCCCCACGTTCACCGGTGCGGGACACGCACCATGCGTGAGCTAAGACTGCTGCACCTCAACAAGCCGTAAGAAACAAGCCCGAAAAGACTCAGTCCACGCGCCGGGGCACCAGCCGGTATCCCACACCCCGCACGGTCATCAACCAGCGAGGACTACGCGAGTCCTCCCCCAGCTTCCGACGCAGGTTACCGATATGAACCTCAATGGCCCGCTCGTCGGCCTCGCTGATATACGTATCGGTCCGGTAGTACTGCCCCCGCACCACCCGCACCAGATCACCCTTGGTCCGCACAGCACCGGAGCTGCGCAGCAACTCATGCAGCAGGTCGAACTCGCTGCGGGTCAGTACCAGTTCTTCACCACGAACCGTCACGGTGCGCGTGTCCTTATCCAGCTCCAGACCGTTGTGCCGCAGCACGGAATCCGGACGCGCCGGAAGGTTCGGCTCCTCAGCAGCGGGCGCCGCCGTCGTCGTTGGCTGTTCCTCGGAGAGTCCACCGCGCGGCCGCCGCAACATTGCGGCGATGCGCGCCCGCAGCTCACGCGGGCGGAAGGGTTTGGTGACAAAGTCATCGGCACCGGACTGCAGCGCGGTGAGGGTGTCGATCTCCTCGTTATGCGCGGTCAGCATGATCACGTAGCAGTCGCTGAGACCGCGGATGCGGCGAAGCACCTCGTAGCCGTCAATGTCCGGGAGCCCCACGTCGAGGGTAACCAGCGTCGGGTTATGCTCCTTGACCGCTGCCACACCGTCGCGGCCCTCGGCAGCGGTGTGGACAACGAATCCCGATTGCGTGAGCACCGTGCTCACAAGGTTGCGAACGTCGAGATCATCCTCGACGACTACCGCCACACCTGGATCTGGCACTATCTCCTCCTGGCCCCGACAGAACTGTGGTTGTTCAGTTCATCACAAAAGGACGAAACACCGCGACGAGCAGTGAACCGCCGCAACGTGCTACACAGCATACGCGTGCAAAGGTGTTTACGGTCACAATATCGGAACTTTGTGAACCGGTTAGGAGTTATGGTCCTTCTGCTATATCCGGTGGCCACATAATGGATGGTATGTCCTGGTCTCGGAGGCATGTCCCTACTGTTCTGTGTGCGCGCGCCAAGGCGGCACCGTGAGCGATCGCGTGATGTTCCTGAAAGTGAAGCGCGCCTACTCGAACCTGCAATTCCGCACTCGCGTGGGGCTCTGTGAGCTGCCCCTGGCGCTCCTGGTGGCCGTCATCGCCATCATCGCTTCCATCGTGGCACCCGCCCTGCTGGTGAATCCCCTGTTCCTTGGCGGGCTCCTGCTGCACGCGGGGCTCCTTGCCGCAGCGTTCCTCGTCCCCTGGGAAAAGTTCCGTGACGGTTCCTACGTGGCCATCCCGCTGCTGGACTTCGTGGCCATCTCGCTGACCCGCAATGGAGCAGCTGAGGTGCTTCCGGGCCTGAGCCTCCTGGCCATTTTCCCGGTGATCTGGCTGTCTGCGTCCGGGATCAAGCCGGCACTGAGCCTGCTGGCCAGCTTCGCCGGGCCGTTCCTCATCCTCGGTGTTGCTCCCCTGCTGGGGCTCGCGCCGATCAGCCAGATTGGTACAGCCGTGCTGCTGAGTGTGGCCATGGCTACGGTGTGGACCTCTCTGCGTTTCGCGAGCATGAACTCCGTGTACAGCCAGCGCAAACTGGAGGCCTCCAAGGCCGAGGTGGACCGCCTCCAGGGCGAGAACAACGAGCGCGAGCTGCTCCTCGAAGCCATCCTTGACACGATCGACGTTGGCCTCGTGGCCCTCGACGCTAACGGCAACCGCACCCACACCAACCGTCAGCAGCGCTCCTATGACCTCCTCGTCCAGGCAGGCAATACCAACGACGACGGCGCCAGCCACCTTTACGCTGCGGACAAATCCACTCCCGTAGCGATCGCCCGGTATCCCGTGCAGCGGGCCGCGGCCGGCGAGACGTTCGCCAACTATCTGGTGTGGCTCGGACCGAAGGACAACCAGCGCGCCGTGTCTACGGCCGCGACGGCCATGAAAGACGGCGTCGGCCGGTTCACCGGATCCGTGATCGTCTCCAACGACGTGACGGACATGGTGGAGGCCCTGAGCGCTAAAGAGGACTTCGTGTCCAACGTGTCCCACGAACTCTGGACGCCGCTCACCTCGATCATCGGGCATCTTGACCTGGTGCTCGACGACGATCACGACCTCCCGCAAAACGTCACTCACCAGCTCTGCGTTGCCCGCCGCAACGCGGAACGGCTGTACGCGCTGGTGTCCAACCTGCTTGCCTCCGCGTCAGGCGCCGCAAGCGTCCATTTGCGGCCAACCGACCTCACCGGCCTCGTTGAGCACAGCATCGAATCGGCGTGGCCGCAGACCGCAGGCACCGGAGTGACGCTCGAGGCGGATGTCCCCGACATCCTGTGGACCACGTCGGATCCGCTGCGGATCCGTCAGGTGCTGGACAACCTCATTTCCAACGCGATCAAATACTCGCCCGACGGCGGCACGGTCACCGTCCGCGCACGGCAGCACAGCGACGCGGCCCTGCTCGAAGTACAGGACACCGGCATCGGGATGTCGCCGAACGAGACCACCCAGATCTTCGGCAAGTTTTTCCGCACCGCTGCGGCCCGTGAGTCGTCCATTCCGGGGGTGGGGCTGGGCCTGTCCATCACCAAGGCGATTGTCGACAGCCACGGCGGAACCATCCGCTGCAGCAGCGAGCCCGGCGCCGGAACCACGTTTACGGTGACCCTGCCTCTCCACCGGTCGGAGCAGAACTAGCTTCTTCGGGCACGCTCTTCAGAGTCTTCCGTCCCCCGCTACGTACTGCGATCTTGGGGCGATGTGCCGGCCCCTGCGGTTTTGTCAGTGGCAGGTGATGGAATGTTTTCATGGCGGGGAAGCATTCGGGTTGGGTGTCTGAGGAAACGGCGTTGTGGGCGTCGGATTCGGTCATGGGCCCGTTGGCCGGGCAGCTGTCGCATCATCCGGTAACCAAACGGGATCTTGAGGCGTCGCTTGAGTGTGTGGAGGAACTCGCTACGTTGCGGGCCTGGGTCGATGCGCAGGAAGCAAAGCTGCTGACCCGCATAGCCGAGCTCACTGTAGGGTCCCTCATGGAAGACGGATACGGCACCCTTGTTGCGCAGGAGTACGGGGAAAGCCTCGCGGCCGCTGAGATCGGGCCGGTGCTGCGGATCCCAGATGCTTCGGCCGGGAAGCTGATTGAGCAGTCGAAGCTGCTGGTGAACTTCTTCCCCGCCACCGTCGAAGCGCTGCAACTCGGGAAGATTTCCCGCCGGCACGCGTTGACTGTGGCGCAGGAAAGCTGCGGTGTTCCCGAGCAGGAGATCCCGGACTTCGAGGAGCAACTCCTCGAGATTGCACGGGGAACAACGGTGGCGAAGTTGACCAACCGTGCCCGGCGGCTGCGTGAACGGATGCACCCCGAGGCGCTGACCGTACGGCGGGAGAAGAAAGTCCGTGAACGTTCCGTCGCCGTGGATCCCGCCGGCGACGGCATGGCGTGGTTGAGCGCCTACCTGCCCGCTGAGCAAGCGTACGGGATCATGCACCGGATTGACGTCACCGCCCGTACCTTGAATGGCCCGGATGAGCCGCGGACGCTTGGCCAGTTGCGGGCAGATGTTTTCTCGGACCTGCTCACCCACACCTGTGCCTCGGACCCGACGACCACCACAGCGAACCGCCAGCCCGCTTTGGGATCCGGGGCCTCCTCTGGGGCCTCCTGCGCACCTTCTCCCGGGTCCTCTGGCGGTTCGTCTGCCGGTTCCTTCTCTGATGGGTATCGCGGTGTAGCTGCGCGGGTGTTCGTCACTGTGCCGGTGATGACACTGCTCGGCGGGGATGAGCCGGCCGAACTCGACGGATATGGGCCCATCGACCAGGACACGGCCCGGAAGCTTGCCGGCCACGCGCCGTCATTCACACGGCTGCTGACCCACCCCGAGAGCGGAGCGGTCCTCTCGGTTGGCAGGACCAGGTATAAACCGCCCAAAGACCTGCAGGACTGGGTACGGGTGCGGGACAAGACCTGCCGACATCCCGGCTGCAACCGGACAGCGGTACGGTGCGAAATCGACCACACAACACCATGGTCCCAAGGCGGAGAAACCTGCGCAGACAACCTCGGAGCGTTTTGTAAACGCCATCACCTGTTCAAAACCATGGGCTTCTGGAAACACCAACAACCAGTCGAAGGCACCATCGTGTCCACCTCCCTCACCGGAAGGACCTACACCACCCGGCCGGAGCCGCTCCACGCCCTGGCACCATCCCGGTCTCAAGCGCAGGCACCGCCTTTCTGACGCAACGGCCACGTGCGCCGGCCGGAGCGTCACCGCCCCTCTGACTGACGCGGCGCGCCAAGGCGAGGCGCCGCCGACCCCTCGGTCTTGTGCTGACCGTTAGTCAGGCATCGTCCCCGATATGATCACGCTTCGCCCGGGTGAGCTCCGCACGCAACGCCAGCTCGGCGGCGTCGTCCGGGTAGCGCACTTCCTCAAGCACCAACGGATGAGCCGGCGCGAGAACAGACCGCGAGTCCTTTTGACGGGAACGCAGCCGCTCCCCCATCCACTCCGGCGGTTCCTCACCACTTCCCACCCGCAGTGCGCCACCGATCAGCGCACGCACCATGTTGTGGCAGAAGGCATCGGCCTGGATGGTTGCGCGGAGAACACCGTCCGGCTCCCGCTCAAACTCGAACCGCTGCAGCTCCCGGACAGTCGTGGCACCCACCCGGGGCTTGCAGAATGCCCGGAAGTCCTGCAGCCCGAGCAATGGTCGGGCGCCCTGGTTCAGCAAGCCCTCGTCCAGTTCCTCCGAATGCCACAGCACAGTGCTGCGGCGCAGCGGATCCTGATCGTCAGGACGATCGGCGATCCGGTAGCTGTACCGACGCCACAGCGCCGAGAATCGCGCGTCAAAGCCCGCCGGAGCAAGTCGTACAGCACGCACCACAACGGGTGACGCCGGATTGCTCGCATAGGCGGTACGCGCAGCCGCACCGGGCGGCAGGTAGCGGTTCACCGTGGCCTGCAGGCGACGCTTCAGGGCCAACGCCGGATCGATGTCCCGGCCCCGGCTCAACGCAAACCACTCCCCCGGCTCGAGATCGATGTGGGTCACCTGACCGCGTGCGTGCACGCCCGCATCAGTCCGGCCGGCAACGGTCAGGCGCACGCGTCTCCGGAGAAGCAACTCCAGACCGGATTCCACCGTGCCCTGAACGGTTGGCAGACCAGGCTGAACTGCCCAACCGGAGAACGGACCGCCGTCGTACGCTAAATCGATCCGGACGCGCAAATGCCCGCCATCCACGGACGGGATGACGGGCATTTGTTCGTTCATGTGTTCAGCAGAGCAGAAGAACTACTTCTTCTCGTCTGCTTCCGGCACGGAGCCTTCTTCAACAACAACGGTCTCCTCGGCGTCGCCCTCAGAGGCGCTTACCGTGGTGTCCTCTGCCGCGACCTCGTCAGCCGAAGCTGCCGAGGGTGCCGATTCAGCGGACTCAGCCGACTCTGCGGAATCAGCCGACTCTGCGGAATCAGCCGACTCTGCGGAATCAGCCGATTCCGGTGAATCTGCAGACTCAGCCGAAGCTACGGGTGCAGCAGCTGCAGCGTCGCGGGCAGCGGCGTTACCGGCAGCCTGCTCAGCCTCGCCGACCACTGCCTGCTTGGCGGAAACTGACTCAAGCACCAGCTCGATGACAGCCATGGGAGCGTTGTCCCCCTTGCGGTTGCCGATCTTGGTGATGCGGGTGTAGCCACCGTTGCGGTTGGCAACAGCCGGGGCGATGTCCGTGAACAGCTCGTGGACAATACCCTTGCTGCTGATAACAGCCAGGACACGACGGCGCGAGGCAAGGTCACCCTTCTTGGCGAAGGTGATCAGGCGCTCGGCGTAGGGACGGAGCCGCTTTGCCTTGGTCACCGTGGTGGTGATGCGCTTGTGCTCGAACAGCGAGGCGGCCAGGTTGGCGAGCATCAGGCGCTCGTGCGCCGGACCGCCACCGAGGCGTGGGCCCTTTGTGGGTGTGGGCATGATGTGTTATCTCCTCATAAATGTGCCCGAGGCCGCATCCTAAAGCGGCACCAGGTTTCTAACGTTTAGAGTGCTTCGTCGCCGTAGGCGTCGTCGTCCTCTTCAATCGCAGCGGCGCGGGCTGCAAGGTCAAACCCTGGAGGGGAATCCTTCAGGGACAGACCCAGGTCAACCAGCTTGGCCTTGACCTCATCAATGGACTTGGCACCGAAGTTGCGGATGTCCATCAGGTCAGCCTCGGAGCGTGCAACAAGTTCACCCACGGTGTGGATGCCCTCACGCTTGAGGCAGTTGTAGGAACGAACGGTCAGTTCGAGATCCTCGATCGGAAGGGCCATGTCAGCGGCGAGAGCGGCGTCGCTGGGCGACGGGCCAATCTCGATGCCTTCAGCGGCGGTGTTCAGCTCGCGGGCGAGGCCGAACAGTTCAACCAGGGTGGTACCGGCTGAAGCAACGGCATCGCGCGGAGCGATGGCGTCCTTGGTTTCGACGTCTACGATCAGGCGGTCGAAGTCGGTGCGCTGCTCAACACGGGTGGCTTCCACGCGGAAAGTCACCTTCAGGACCGGCGAGTAGATCGAGTCAACCGGAATGCGGCCGATCTCGGAGTCACCGGACTTGTTCTGCGAAGCAGAGACATAACCGCGGCCACGCTCGATGGTCAGTTCAAGCTCGAACTTGCCCTTCGAGTTCAGGGTTGCGATGTGCAAGTCCGGGTTGTGGAACTCCACACCGGCCGGCGGAGCGATGTCAGCTGCAGTGACGACGCCGGGGCCCTGCTTGCGCAGGTAGGCAACCACGGGCTCGTCATGCTCGGAGGACACCGCCAGGTTCTTGACGTTCAGGATGATCTCAGTGACATCTTCCTTCACACCGGGAACGGTGGTGAACTCGTGCAGCACGCCGTCGAGCCGGATGCTGGTGACAGCTGCTCCGGGAATCGAGGACAGGAGCGTACGGCGAAGCGAGTTGCCGAGGGTGTAGCCGAAACCGGGCTCCAGCGGTTCGATGACGAACCGCGAACGGTTGTCAGCGACTACTTCTTCAGTCAGGGTGGGGCGCTGTGCAATGAGCACTTACATTTCCTTTCAGGGAGCATCCGCTATATGACGCAACACAAATGGTGGAAAGGGAAAGCTAGAGAGCGGAACTCAGTAGCTAAACGACAGTCAGCCCCAAGCCGCCCACACTTCCGGTGAAGCGCGGGCGAGCCTGGAGCCAAGGGAGCTACTTAGACGCGGCGGCGCTTCGGCGGGCGGCAGCCGTTGTGGGCGCTGGGGGTAACGTCCTGGATAGAGCCAACCTCAAGGCCGGCAGCCTGCAGCGAGCGGATCGCGGTCTCGCGTCCGGATCCCGGACCCTTCACGAAAACGTCGACCTTACGAACGCCGTGCTCCTGGGCGCGCTTTGCAGCGGCCTCGGCAGCGGTCTGCGCAGCGTAGGGGGTGGACTTGCGTGAGCCCTTGAATCCGACCTCGCCAGCCGAAGCCCAGGAGATAACAGCTCCGCTGGGATCGGTGATCGAGACGATGGTGTTGTTGAACGTGCTCTTGATATGCGCCTGACCGAAGGCGATATTCTTTTTGTCCTTGCGACGCGGCTTACGCACCGCTCCACGAGTCTTGGGGGGCATTACTTCTCCTACGAAGGTTCTGGAAAGAGGGAGTTAGTGGCTTCCGCCAGTAGAACTAGCGGCCGGCCTTCTTCTTGCCTGCGACGGTGCGCTTGGGGCCCTTGCGGGTACGCGCGTTGGTCTTGGTGCGCTGTCCACGCACAGGAAGGCCGCGGCGGTGCCGGATGCCTTCGTAGCTGCCGATCTCCACCTTGCGGCGGATGTCTGCAGCTACCTCACGGCGGAGGTCACCCTCGACCTTGTAGTTGCCTTCAATGTAATCGCGGAGCTGTACGAGCTCAGCGTCAGAAAGATCCTTCACTCGGGTTTCCGGGTTGATCCCGGTCTCTGCGAGCGTCTGATCTGCACGGGTCTTGCCCACGCCGTAGATGTAGGTAAGCGCAATGACAACCCGCTTTTCGCGGGGAATGTCTACGCCAGCGAGACGTGCCATAGTGGCGGTTCTCCTTTTGATGACCGGAGGTCTGAAACAGTGCGACCCGGATGATCTCCGGTCCCCGGCCTCCGTGCCGGGGGTGTGGGCCTACCTGGTGGGGCTTGCCCTGCACTGCTTTTTATTGTGGTGTTACTACGCGTGGGTGACCCTCAAAAGAGAGGATTCAGCCCTGGCGCTGCTTGTGGCGCGGGTTTTCGCAGATTACGAGTACGTTGCCCTTGCGGCGAACCACCTGGCACTTATCGCAAATCCGCTTCACGCTCGGCTGGACCTTCATGGTTATCCTTTGCGTTCGTTCTTATTTGTAGCGGTAGACAATACGACCCCTGGTGAGGTCGTAAGGGCTAAGCTCCACTACCACCCGATCCTCGGGGAGGATTCGAATGTAGTGCTGACGCATCTTTCCCGAGATGTGGGCTAGAACAATGTGTCCGTTGGCCAGCTCAACGCGGAACATCGCGTTGGGCAGAGCCTCGTTCACAGTGCCTTCAATCTCAATGACACCGTCTTTCTTGGCCATATCCTCCGCTAACTTCTGTGCCGCCATTTGCTTGGGCGGTCGGTCTAGGGGTTTTGATTGCCTGACTCCCTCACCCGGGATCGCGAGATCCCGTTCCACCCGCAGCGGAGCGATCCGTTCGGAGGAAGGGCGCAAAAGGGCGCAAAAGTAGCGACAACCAACAAATAACTCTACGCTACGGCGTGCCAGAAGTTAAATCCGGCCGCTCTGTGGTGCGCGGTTCCAGCGAACCTCAGTCGAGCGGAGCGACGGTAACGCCCAGTTCCGCCAGCTTCGCGGCGCCGCCGTCAGCTGCGCTGAGAACCCAGATGCCGCCGTCGTGAACTGCCACAGTGTGTTCCCACTGGCAGGCGCGCTTGCCGTCAACAGTGACGACAGTCCAGTCATCGTCCAGGACCGCCGTTTCTACACGTCCCTGAACCAGCATGGGCTCGATCGCGAGGCACAGCCCCGGCTTGATCTTGGGGCCGCGGTGGCTGCTGCGGTAGTTCAGCACGTCCGGGGACTGGTGCATTTCCGTACCAATGCCGTGGCCCACATAGTCCTGCAGGATACCGAGTGCCGGGCCTTCCGCTGCCGAGACGTAGTCGTCGATGGCTGCGCCGATGTCCCCAACGTGCTTGCCGGTGGCCAGGGCAGCAATCCCCCGCCACATGGCTTCCTCAGTGACCCTGGACAGGTGCACGTCCTCCGGACGCGGCGTACCGACGATCACCGTGCGGGCGGAGTCCGAGTGCCAGCCGCGGACGATAGCGCCGCCGTCGATCGAGATGATGTCACCGTCCTGCAGCACGTACCCGCCGGGGATGCCGTGCACAACCTCATGGTTCACCGAGGTGCAGATGCTGTTGGGAAAGCCGTGATAGCCGAGGAAATTGGAGGTGGCGCCGGCGTCCTTGAGAACGCCGGCAAACACCTCGTCCAGCTCGAGGGTGGACACGCCTACCCGTGCGGCAGCGACCGCCTGGTCCAGGGCGTCGGAAAGCACGAGGCCCGCCGCCCGCATGGTCCGGATCTGATCTGCCGACTTGTACTCGACCCGCTGCTGGCGAAACATCGGGGTTACTGCGTTACTTTCAGAGCCGACATGACGCGCTCGGTGACTTCATCGATCGCGCCGATGCCATCAACGCGGGTCACGATGCCTCGTGCCTCGTACTGGGACACAACAGCCTCGGTCTGCTCGTGGTAGAGATCGAGGCGATGCCGGATGACAACGTCATTGTCATCGGTACGCCCGTCCAGGCGCGCCCGGCCCAGGAGCCGGCGGACCAGTTCCTCGTCATCCGCCGTGAGCTGCAGTACGACGTCGAGGGCCAGGTCATTCTGCTGGAGGATGTCATCCAGCTCGGTCACCTGGGCAGCGGTGCGGGGATAACCGTCCAGCAGGAAGCCTTCCTGGACATCGTCTTCAGTGAGACGGGCGCGGACCATGCTGTTGGTCACGCTGTCCGGAACGAAGTCTCCGGCGTCCATGTACTTCTTGGCTTCAACCCCGAGCGGCGTCTCGTTGCGGACATTCTCGCGGAAGATGTCTCCCGTGGAAATTGCCACCACTCCCAGCCGCTCTGAGATCCGCGCGGCCTGCGTGCCCTTGCCGGACCCGGGCGGTCCAATGATGAGCATCCGTGTCATCGCAATAACCCTTCGTAATGGCGCTGCTGCAGCTGCGCGTCAATTTGCTTCACCGTCTCGAGGCCAACGCCGACCATGATGAGGATCGAGACTCCACCGAACGGGAAGTTCTGGTTTGCATTGATGACCACGAGCGCGATCAACGGGATGAGCGCTACAAGACCGAGGTAGATGGCGCCCGGCAGGGTGATGCGGGACAGGACGTACTGGAGGTACTCAGCTGTAGGCCGCCCCGCCCGGATACCCGGGATGAAGCCGCCGTACTTCTTCATGTTCTCCGACACTTCCTCCGGATTGAACGTGATCGCCACGTAGAAGTACGTGAAGAACACGATCATCGCGAAGTACAGCGCCATGTAGAGAGGGTGATCACCCGAGGTCAGGTAAGTGGTGATCCAGTTGACCCACTCCGGCGGCGGTGTCTCGCCGTCCGTGGGGGTGTTGAACTGAGCGATCAGCGACGGCAGGTACAGCATCGACGATGCGAAGATCACGGGGATGACGCCCGCCATGTTGACCTTGATCGGGATGTAGGTGCTGCTGCCTCCCAGCGTGCGGCGGCCGATCATGCGCTTGGCATACTGCACCGGAATACGGCGCTGTGACTGCTCAACGAAGATCACCAGCATCACCACGACGATGCCGATCAACAGCACGCTGAGGAAGACGCTCCAGCCCTGCGTGCGCAGGATCTCACCCAGCGAGCTGGGGAAACCGGCAGCAATCGCGGTGAAGATCAGCAGCGACATGCCGTTTCCGACGCCGCGCTCGGTGATGAGCTCGCCCATCCACATGATGAGGCCCGTACCGGCGGTCAGCGTGATGATGAGCAGGATAATGGTGATCAGGCTGTCATCCGGGATGATCGGCACCGGACAGTTACCCAGCAATGCACCTGATCGTGCCAGCGACACCAGCGTCGTGGCGTTCAACAGCCCGAGGGCGATTGTCAGATAGCGCGTGTACTGGGTCAGCTGTGCCTGGCCCTGTGCGCCTTCCTGGTGCAGCTCCTGGAACCGTGGGATGACCACACGGAGCAGCTGAGTGATGATGCTGGCCGTGATGTAGGGCATGATCCCGAGAGCAAAGATGGACACCTGCAGCAGCGCACCGCCGCTGAAGAGGTTCACGAACTGGTAGAGGCCGCCCTCTGTGTTGCCGAGCTGCAAACACTGCTGCACGTTGCCGTAGTCAACACCGGGCGCCGGGATGAACGCACCCAAACGGAAAATGGTGATGATTCCCAGCGTGAACAACAGCTTGCGCCGCAAGTCTGGCGTCCGGAAAGCCCGGCCAATAGCGCTAAGCAAGCGTCCTCCTGAATAAGTCTTAGTGGCCCTTCACGGGCAATACACACCAACCGAGTCTAACGGGTGGAACCGGGCGCGAGAGAACCCGGGGAATCAATTGAGCCTGTTAACGAAACAAACTCCTGGCGGACCGGGGATCCCGGCCCACCAAGAGTCTAGTTGCTTCATGAGCTAGATCACAGCCGGCTCCCCTGCCGCCGTAGTCCTGATGTCCTAAGGACGAGCCGAACGACGGCGGCGGGGATCGATGCTGGGAACTAGAGCGCCGAGACGGATCCGCCTGCGGCGGTGATCTTCTCTGCAGCGCTGGCGGACACGGCATGAACCTTGACGTCCACCTTGACCGCGAGCTCGCCCGTTCCCAGCACCTTGACGAGCTGGTTCTTGCGCACTGCGCCCTTGGCGATCAGGCTGTCCACGGACACCTCGCCGCCTTGGGGGTACAGCTCGTTGAGCTTGTCCAGGTTCACTACCTGGTACTCAACGCGGAACGGGTTCTTGAACCCACGCAGCTTCGGCAGGCGCATGTGCAGCGGCAGCTGCCCACCCGCGAATCCTGCCTTGACCGAGTAGCGCGCCTTGGTACCCTTGGTGCCACGGCCTGCGGTCTTACCCTTGGAACCTTCACCGCGACCAACGCGGGTCTTTGCGGTTTTGGCTCCGGGGGCGGGACGAAGGTGGTGTACCTTCAGCGCGTGGACGCGGGGCGTGCTCGCAGCAGTTTCCTGAGCAGCAGCAGCCTTGGCAGCAGGCTTGCGGGCCGGCTTCTTCTCGGTGGATTCCTCCACCGTCTTCTTCTCTGCCATTACTTGGCCTCCTCAACCTTCACGAGGTGCGGAACCGTGTTGACCATGCCTACGGTCACTGCGTCAGCGTTGCGGACAACGGTGTGTCCGATCCGCTTCAGACCGAGTGAACGAAGGGTGTCGCGCTGGTTCTGCTTACCGCCAATGACGGACTTGATCTGGGTGATTTCCAGCTTCGCTGAGCTGACAACCACGCGCTTTGGTGTAATAGCAGTCATTACGCACCTGCCTTCTGATCCTGCATAGCGCGCAGCATCGACGTGGAAGCAACCTGATCGAGCGGCAGACCACGGCGCGCAGCCACTGCCTGCGGCTCTTCGAGCCTCTTCAGCGCGTCAACAGTTGCGTGAACAATGTTGATGGCGTTCGAGGAACCCAGGGACTTGGACAGGACATCGTGGATACCGACGCATTCCAGAACGGCGCGCACCGGACCACCGGCGATTACACCGGTACCGGGAGATGCGGGACGCAGGAGTACGACGCCGGCCGCTGCCTCACCCTGAACCAGGTGGGGAACGGTGCCGCCGATGCGGGGAACCTTGAAGAAGGACTTCTTGGCTTCCTCTACGCCCTTGGCGATAGCCGAGGGAACTTCCTTGGCCTTGCCGTAGCCGACACCGACCATGCCGTTGCCGTCGCCGACAACAACGAGTGCGGTGAAGCTGAATCGCCGGCCGCCCTTGACGACCTTCGATACGCGGTTGATCGACACGACGCGCTCAACGAACTTGTCTTTGTCGTCGCGACCACCGTCACGGCCGCCACGACCGCCGTCGCGACCGCCACGACCGCCGTCGCGTCCGCCACGCTCTCCACGGCGACCGCCACCGCCGCGGCGATCGTCAGTAGCTGACGCCGTCTCGGTGGAACCGGCCGCGGGAGCACTAGTCGCAGCCTCCTCAGCCTTTGCAGTATTCAATGAGGCTTCCTTTGCGTTGTTCTGCTCGGTCACAGTGCCAGCCCACCTTCACGTGCGCCGTCTGCGATTGCGGCAACCCGGCCGTGGTACTTGTTACCACCACGGTCGAATACGACTGCCTCAATGCCCGCAGCCTTTGCCCGCTCAGCAACGAGCTCGCCAACGCGCTTGGCCTTGGCGGTCTTGTCGCCGTCGAACGAACGCAGGTCCGCCTCGAGGGTCGAAGCCGATGCGACAGTCATGCCCTTGGTGTCGTCGACAACCTGCACGAAGATGTGACGGGCTGAACGGTTGACTACCAGACGGGGACGAACAGCCGTACCGGTGATGCGCTTGCGGACCCGAAGGTGGCGCCGCCCGCGCTGGGCGGACTTGCTCTTCGACGTGCGCTTCTTGTTGATGCTCAGTGTCATGGTTACTTACCAGCCTTTCCGACCTTGCGGCGAATAATTTCGCCCGCGTAGCGGATGCCCTTGCCCTTATAGGGATCCGGACGGCGCAGCTTGCGGATGTTCGCAGCAACTTCGCCGACCTGCTGCTTGTTGATGCCGGAGACGGACACCTTGGTGGGGCTGTCCACGGTGAGCGTGATGCCCTCCGGGGCCTTCACGGCCACGGGGTGGCTGTAGCCCAGTGCGAACTCCAGGTCTGAACCCTTGGCCTGCACACGGTAACCGGTGCCGACAATCTCAAGGTTCTTCTTGTAGCCCTCGGTCACTCCAACGATCATGTTGGAGATCAGGGTGCGGGTCAGGCCGTGCAGCGAACGCGCTTCGCGCTCGTCATTCGGGCGGGAGACGGTGATGGTGCTTTCCTCAAGCGATACCTGGATCGGGCTGGCTACAGAGTGGCTCAGCTCGCCCTTGGATCCCTTGACGGAAACAACACTGCCGTCAACCTTGACCTCAACGCCTGCGGGCACGGTGATGGGGAGACGTCCAATACGTGACATGTTTCTCTTTCCCTTTCCCGCTACCAGACGTAGGCGAGGACTTCCCCACCTACACCCTTCTTGGCTGCCTGGCGGTCTGTGAGCAGACCGGAGGACGTGGACAGGATGGCAATGCCCAGTCCGCCCAGTACGTGCGGCAGATTGGTGGACTTTGCGTAGACGCGCAGGCCCGGCTTGGAGATGCGCCGGATGCCCGCGATGGAGCGCTGACGGTCGGGACCGAACTTGAGGTCGATCGTGAGCTTCTTGCCCACCTCAGCCTCTTCTTCCTTCCAGCCGCCGATGTAACCTTCGGCCTTCAGGATGTCGGCAACGCGTGCCTTCAGCTTGCTGTATGGCATGGACACGGTGTCGTGGTATGCCGAGTTGGCGTTGCGGAGACGCGTAAGCATGTCTGCAACTGGATCTGTCATTGTCATTGGGCTCTAGCCCTTCCTCGGAACGGTTTCCGCTACTCCGGTGAGAACCAGCATCAGCTGGTCAGACCCCGGAACGGACCTGCAACGTAGTTGAATTAGTCTTCGGATTTGAACGGGAAGCCGAGCGCCTTGAGCAGGGCGCGGCCTTCGGCGTCAGTCTTGGCAGTGGTCACAACGGTGATGTCCATGCCGCGGACACGGTCAATCTTGTCCTGGTCGATCTCGTGGAACATTGACTGCTCCGTGAGACCGAAGGTGTAGTTGCCGTTGCCGTCGAACTGGCGCCCGTTGAGGCCGCGGAAGTCGCGGATACGGGGCAGTGCCAGTGAGACCAGGCGGTCGACGAATTCCCACATGCGATCTCCACGCAGAGTTGCGTGTGCACCGATCGGCATTCCTTCGCGGAGCTTGAACTGCGCGATGGACTTCCGTGCCTTGGTGACCTGCGGCTTCTGGCCGGTGATCTGGGTGAGGTCGCGGACCGCACCGTCGATGAGCTTGGAGTCCTTCGCGGCATCTCCAACACCCATGTTCACAACGACCTTGACCAGCCGGGGAACCTGGTTGACGTTGCTGTAGCTGAATTCCTCCAGCAGCGTCGACTTGATTTCCGATGCGTAGCGGGCCTTGAGGCGCGGGGTGATCTTTGTTTCTACGGCTTCAGCAGTCATTACAGATCCTTCCCTGATGCCTTGGCGACGCGGATGCGGACCGTGCGCTCACGGCCGTCCCGCTCCACGGTTTCGGTGCGGTAGCCGACTCGGGTGGGCTTCTTGCTCTCCGGGTCTACCACTGCGACGTTACTGATGTGGATGGAAGCCTCAACGGTCTCGATGCCACCGGTCTGGGTGCCGCGCTGCGTCTGCCCAGCCTTGGTGTGCTTCGTGATGCGGTTGATGCCTTCGACCAGTACACGGTTGCTCTCAGGGAATACCTTGAGGACCTTGCCTTGCTTGCCGCGGTCTCCGCCGCGCTCCTGCTTGGCACCGGTGATGACCTGAACGAGGTCACCCTTCTTGATCTTCAGCTTCGATCGGGTCTGAGCCATGACTACAGCACCTCCGGGGCCAGTGAAATGATCTTCATGAAGCGCTTGTCGCGGAGTTCGCGACCGACCGGACCGAAGATACGGGTACCACGGGGATCGCCGTCAGCCTTGAGGATCACGGCAGCGTTCTCGTCGAACTTGATGTAGGAACCATCCGCGCGGCGGCGTTCCTTCTTGGTGCGGACGATGACGGCCTTGACCACATCGCCCTTCTTGACGTTCCCACCAGGGATGGCGTCTTTGACGGTGGCGACGATGACGTCGCCAATTCCTGCGTAGCGACGTCCGGATCCACCGAGAACACGAATGGTAAGGATTTCCTTAGCACCGGTGTTGTCGGCGATCTTGAGTCGCGACTCTTGCTGAATCACTATCTACTCCTTGCGTCGCGCCGGTTCTCAGACCGAAATAATGCATACGGAATGAGCCTTGCGGAACGGTTGATCGGGGTGTCTCTGGACCCACCTGGATTTTGCCAGGGATGAGCCTAAACGCCCGTGCCCGAGGCATTTACCTCCCAGGCGCCGCAGCGCAGGGAAGTACTATGCCGGAGCACGATTGTTTACGAGGTTTCATGCTGACGCTCGAGGTGTGCAGACCAAATCTGCACGGAAGGCGCCATACAAACTCAATATCCTAGCACGTATTGAAACGCAAACAGTCCCCCGTTCCGCGAGGAACGAGGGACTGCCGTTGCCGACGAGTCGACAGTGCTTTCCTTTGCGGCCTTACTTGGCCTTTTCCAGGATCTCCACCAGGCGCCACCGCTTGGTAGCGGACAGCGGGCGGGTCTCGCTGATCAAAACCATATCGCCGATGCCGGCGCTGTTCTGCTCATCGTGGACCTTGACCTTGGAGCTGCGGCGCAGAACCTTGCCGTAGAGGGCGTGCTTCACACGATCCTCAACCTGCACGACAACCGTCTTGTCCATCTTGTCCGACACGACGTAGCCGCGGCGGGTCTTACGGTGACCGCGGGCGTCAGCCTCTACAGTGCCGTTCTTCTCTTCACTCATTTGGCATCCTCCTCAGAAGCCTGTGTTTCCACGGACTTTTCGTCCTTTGTGGAGGCAGCCTTGGAACCCTTCGATTTCTTGCCGGCCTTTTCAGTCTTCGCTTCTTCTACCGGGGCTACGACGTCGGGCCGCAATCCCAGCTCGCGCTCACGCAGCACGGTGTAGATGCGGGCGATATCCCGCTTCACCGAGCGCAGGCGGCCGTGGTTTTCAAGCTGACCGGTGGCTGACTGGAAGCGCAGGTTGAACAGCTCTTCCTTAGCCTTGGCGAGTTCCTCCACCAGACGGTCCTTATCGAACCCATCCAGCTGGTCGGTTGCCAGTTCCTTTGAACCGAGTGCCATGACTATTCACCACCCTCACGACGCACGATACGTGCCTTCAACGGCAGCTTATGGATCGCCAGGCGCAGGGCCTCGCGAGCTACCTCTTCATTGACACCGGAGAGTTCAAAGAGAACGCGCCCCGGCTTGACGTTGGCGACCCACCACTCAGGGGAACCCTTACCGGAACCCATACGGGTTTCAGCAGGCTTCTTGGTCAGCGGACGGTCAGGGTAGATGTTGATCCACACCTTTCCGCCACGCTTGATGTGACGGGTCATTGCGATACGCGCAGATTCGATCTGGCGGTTGGTGACGTATGCCGGGCTCAGAGCCTGGATACCCCACTCACCGAAGCTGACCTCAGTGCCGCCGGTAGCAGCGCCCGATCGACCGGGGTGGTGCTGCTTACGGAACTTCACTCGACGTGGGATAAGCATTTAAGCCTGTCCTCCTTCCGCTGCAGCAGCGGACTCAGCCGGTGCGGACTCGGCGGGAGCAGCGTTAGCTTCGCCCTGACCTGCACCGCGATCGGTATTACGACGACGACGGTCGCCTCCGCGATCTCCGCCGCGGTCAGCGCCGGCCGGGCCACGGCCCGGACGGTCTCCGCCACCACGGCCACGCGACGGTGCTGCCGCAGCCTGGGCTGCGAGCTCCTTGGCGGTGACGTCGCCCTTGTAGATCCAAACCTTCACGCCGATGCGGCCGAAGGTGGTCTTAGCTTCGAAGAAGCCGTAGTCGATGTTCGCGCGGAGGGTGTGCAGGGGCACACGGCCTTCGCGGTAGAACTCCGAACGGCTCATTTCCGCGCCGCCGAGGCGGCCGGAGCACTGTACGCGGATGCCCTTGGCACCGGCACGCTGCGCCGACTGCATTGCCTTCTTCATTGCGCGGCGGAAGGCCACACGTGAAGAGAGCTGCTCAGCTACGCCCTGGGCAACCAGCTGCGCCTCGATCTCGGGGTTCTTGACCTCGAGGATGTTCAGCTGAACCTGCTTGCCGGTGAGCTTCTCGAGCTCGCCGCGGATGCGATCCGCTTCGGCGCCGCGGCGGCCGATCACGATGCCCGGACGAGCCGTGTGGATATCCACACGAACGCGGTCGCGGGTGCGCTCGATCTCAACCTTGGCGATGCCGGCGCGGTCCATGCCCGTGGACATCAGCTGACGGATCTTGATGTCCTCGCGGACGAAGTCCTTGTAGCGCTGGCCCGGCTTGTTGCTGTCAGCAAACCAGTGTGACCGGTGGTCAGTGGTGATGCCGAGTCGGAACCCGTGCGGGTTTACTTTCTGTCCCACTTAGCGAGCCTCCACTTTCTCAGGGGTAGCGACTACCACAGTGACGTGGCTGGTCCGCTTCTTGATCTGAAATGCACGACCCTGAGCTCGCGGCTGGAACCGCTTCATGGTCGGGCCTTCATCAACAAACGCTTCGCTGATGATGAGGTCGCCTTCGTCAAACGCCACGCCGTCGCGGTCCGCGAGGACCCGTGCGTTGGCGATCGCCGACTGTACTACCTTGAAAACCGGCTCCGAAGCTGCCTGGGGGGCAAACTTCAGGATTGCCAGAGCCTCATTCGCTTGCTTACCACGAACAAGGTTGACGACGCGCCGGGCCTTCATAGGCGTTACGCGCAGATGACGCGCAATAGCCTTGGCTTCCATTGCTTTCCTTCTCTCGTCTTAGCCGTAGAAACAGGCGCCTTAGCGGCGCTTGCCCTTGCGGTCGTCCTTCACATGGCCGCGGAATGTCCGCGTGGGAGCGAATTCGCCGAGCTTGTGCCCGACCATCGACTCGGTGACAAACACCGGAATGTGCTTGCGCCCGTCATGCACGGCAATGGTGTGGCCGAGCATGTCCGGGATGATCATGGAACGGCGGGACCACGTCTTGATGACGTTCTTGGTGCCCTTCTCGTTCTCGCGGTCCACCTTGACGAACAGGTGCTGATCGACGAAGGGGCCTTTCTTCAGGCTGCGTGGCATGTTTCCAGGCTCCTATCGCTTGTTCTTGCCGGAACGACGGCGACGCACAATGAGCGAGTCGCTTTCTTTGTTGGGACGGCGGGTGCGGCCTTCGGCCTTACCGTTCGGGTTGACCGGGTGACGCCCACCGGAGGTCTTGCCCTCACCACCACCGTGCGGGTGATCGACAGGGTTCATCGCAACACCGCGGACGGTCGGGCGAACGCCCTTCCAGCGCATGCGGCCTGCCTTGCCCCAGTTGATGTTCGACTGCTCGGCATTGCCGACCTCGCCGATGGTCGCGCGGCAGCGCACATCAACGTTGCGGATTTCACCGGACGGCAGGCGAAGCTGCGCGAAGCGGCCTTCCTTGGCAACGAGCTGAACCGATGCCCCTGCGGAACGTGCCATCTTGGCACCGCCGCCGGGACGAAGCTCAACAGCGTGGATAACAGTACCCACGGGGATGTTGCGCATCGGCAGGTTGTTGCCTGGCTTGATGTCGGCGCCGGGGCCGGCCTCAACATTGTCACCCTGCTTCAGCTTGTTCGGCGCGATGATGTAGCGCTTCGTGCCGTCGATGTAGTGCAGGAGTGCAATGCGGGCGGTGCGGTTGGGATCGTATTCGATCTCAGCGACGCGCGCGTTGACACCGTCCTTGTCATGACGACGGAAGTCGATGAGACGGTACTGACGCTTGTGTCCACCACCCTTGTGACGGGTAGTGATCTTTCCGGAGTTGTTACGGCCGCCCTTTTTGGGGAGCGGACGCACCAGGGATTTCTCCGGCGTCGACCGTGTGATTTCTGCGAAGTCGGCAACGCTCGAGCCGCGACGGCCCGGGGTTGTCGGCTTGTATTTACGGATAGCCATTTTTCAGTTCCTCGTTAAAGTGGTCTCCGCTCAGCTGAGCGGACCGCCGAAGATGTCGATCGTGCCTTCTTTGAGGGTGACAATTGCGCGCTTGGTGTCCTTGCGCTGCCCCCATCCGAAGCGGGTGCGCTTACGCTTCCCTACACGGTTGATGGTGTTGATCGAGTCGACCTTGACGGAGAAAATCTTCTCCACGGCCAGCTTGATCTCGGTCTTGTTGGAGCGCGGGTCGACCAGGAAGGTGTACTTTCCTTCGTCGATCAGGCCGTAGCTCTTCTCCGACACGACGGGTGCAATGACGACGTCGCGAGGATCCTTGGTGATGGAGCCACTCACTTGGCGTCCTCCTCAGTTGTGATGTCGGCGTCAGCGGCCTGGGCCGTACCAACAAAGGTGTCGTAGGCAGCCTTCGTGAAGATCACGTCATCCGCTACGAGTACGTCGTAGGTGTTCAGCTGATCCACGTACAGCGTGTGGACCTCAACCAGGTTGCGCACAGACAGTGCGGCCTGATCATTTGAACGCTCAATGACAACGAGCAGGTTGGGACGCTCCGAGATGCCTCGCAGCGTAGCCATTGCGGCCTTGGTCGAGGGCTTCTCGCCGCCGGCCAGTGACTCGATGACGTGGATACGCCCGTTGCGTGCCCGGTCAGACAGGGCACCGCGCAGGGCGGCTGCCTTCATCTTCTTGGGTGTGCGCTGGCTGTAGTCACGCGGCGTGGGTCCGTGGACTACGCCACCACCGGTCATGTGCGGTGCGCGGATCGAGCCCTGGCGTGCACGGCCGGTGCCCTTCTGCTTGAACGGCTTGCGGCCGGCTCCGCTGACCTCGGCGCGTGTCTTGGTCTTGTGCGTGCCCTGGCGGGCGGCAGCAAGCTGGGCCACGACGACCTGGTGCAGCAGCGGAACGTTGGTCTGTGCGTCGAAGATCTCGGCGGGGAGATCGACTTTCAGAGTCTTGGTAGCCATGACTTATGCTCCCTTCACGGCGGTGCGTACGAGTACGACCTGTCCGCGGGCGCCGGGGACAGCGCCCTTGATCAGCAGCAGCGACTTCTCGACGTCCACAGCGTGAACGGTGAGGTTCAGCGTGGTCTGGCGAACGGCACCCATACGGCCTGCCATTTTCATACCCTTGAAGACGCGGCTGGGGGTGGAGGCGCCACCGATCGAGCCGGGCTTGCGGTGGTTCTTGTGCGCACCGTGCGAGGCTCCAACGCCGTGGAAGCCGTGACGCTTCATGACGCCCGCGAAGCCCTTGCCCTTGGTCTTGCCGATGACGTCGACCTGCTGGCCGGCTTCGAACAGCTCAACGGAAAGTTCCTGGCCGAGCGAGTAGGAATCGACATCGGATGTACGCAGCTCAACGACGTGGCGGCGAGGCGTGACGCCTGCCTTCTCGAAGTGACCTGCGAGCGGCTTGGTGACCTTGCGCGGATCGATCTGGCCGAAGCCGATCTGGACGGCGCTGTAGCCGTCAGCGGCGGCGGTGCGCAGCTGCGTGATGACGTTGGAATCAGCCTGCAGGACCGTCACCGGTACGAGGAGGTTGTTTTCATCCCAGACCTGGGTCATGCCGAGCTTGGTAGCCAACAGTCCCTTGACCTGGCGCGTAAGCGAAGTAGACATAGTTATCTTCTCTCCCTTACAGCTTGATCTCGATGTTCACGTCCGCGGGAAGGTCGAGGCGCATGAGCGAGTCGACGGCCTTGGGCGTGGGGTCAATGATGTCGATCAGACGCTTGTGCGTGCGCATTTCAAAGTGCTCGCGGCTGTCCTTGTACTTGTGCGGCGACCGGATAACGCAGTAAACGTTCTTTTCCGTGGGCAGCGGCACGGGGCCTACTACCGTTGCGCCTGCGCGCGTCACCGTCTCAACGATCTTCCGAGCTGAAACGTCAATGACCTCGTGGTCATACGACTTCAGCCGGATGCGGATCTTTTGTCCCGCC
The DNA here is from genome assembly GCF_001428435.1 of Arthrobacter sp. Soil782. Classification (GTDB taxonomy): domain Bacteria; phylum Actinomycetota; class Actinomycetes; order Actinomycetales; family Micrococcaceae; genus Arthrobacter_D; species Arthrobacter_D parietis. Next base: position 297,566 of record NZ_LMSO01000001.1, on the reverse strand, counting down.
ATGGCGTCTCGACTCTCTCTCTTCATGTAGAGCGCCACCGTGCGGTGACGTTCCTGGCTACGTACAGTGCGCCTGTTGTTGTGGCGCTCCTCCAGCAGGCTGAATCCGGATACTTCCGGGTTCCTCACCCTGCCGAGGCTCCGACCCCCGCGCTCGGGCGTGTCGCGTATCTTCTGCAAAAGAATGCGAAGAATCCCGCGTCGAGCTTGTCGATTGGGGTGGGTTATATTTGGGCCAGCTTCCGCGGCGGATGCGACCCTGCGCCAGGCATTATCCTGACCGGGACTACAACTCAAACCGCGCGCACAGGCGCTTGAACAACTCATTTAGTCTGCCAGATTATGCAGCACATTGCGAATCCGGCCCTGTGTCAGCTTGCCCACACGCCGTCCGGGTGCTAGCGGGAACGCACGCCCTCGCGCCTCAGGGCAAGCTTGGCCAACCGCTCAAGGTCCGCTGGGTCACCTTCACGCCAGGCGCGGACTGGGTCAACGGACACCTTCTGAAGCTGGGAGGGCTTCGCAAGGACCAGTGCCCGCAGCGCAAGGAGCTCCATCCCCCCGGCCTCGCGACTCAAACGCCGCGTCCGTGTTGACCGTACAACAAACTGCACCCGGGGAACCAGCCAGAGCGGAATGAGGACCAGAACCGGGAGCAGGAAGATAGCCCACCCCACGACGGCCGCGGCCTGCGCAACCGAGTTCTGCTGGTCCTGGCCGGCATTGACGAAAAACGCGCCGGCTTCCGCAGCGCTCAGGAAAGGCGCGCTTGCCTGGTCCCCGATGAGAGGCACTCCCCCGATGCGCTCCGCAGCATCACTCATCGACGAGTGGAAACCGCTCCCGGCATCTTCCATGCCGCGCCCGAACACAGCGAGCCCCGAGACAGCTTCGAAAGTTGCGCGCGAGAAAAGCCAGGCGACGACGACGACAGCTATGGCACATAGATCAGTTAGGACCTGCCAACCGCGCTGCAGGGGCACGCTCGAGTAAATTTGCACCGGATAACTCTACGGCAGAAAGACGAAAGGCCCCGCTGCGTAACGCAGCGGGGCCTTTCCAGGTAGTTCAGGAACTACTTGTTGATCTTGGTAACGCGACCTGATCCAACGGTGCGGCCGCCTTCGCGGATAGCGAAGCCGAGGCCTTCTTCCATGGCGATGGGCTGGATGAGCGCAACGGTCATCTCAGTGTTGTCGCCAGGCATGACCATCTCGGTGCCCTCGGGGAGCGTGATGACACCGGTTACGTCAGTGGTACGGAAGTAGAACTGCGGACGGTAGTTGGAGTAGAACGGGTTGTGACGACCGCCCTCGTCCTTGGCCAGGATGTAGACGTTGGCCTCGAAATCGGTGTGCGGGGTGATCGAACCCGGCTTGACGATAACCTGGCCACGCTCTACGTCTTCGCGCTTGATACCGCGAAGCAGCAGACCACAGTTCTCGCCGGCCCAGGCCTCGTCGAGCTGCTTGTGGAACATCTCGATACCGGTAACCGTGGTCTTCTGAACCGGACGGATTCCGACGATCTCGATTTCCGAGTTGATCTTCAGGGTTCCACGCTCGGCGCGGCCCGTGACAACGGTTCCACGACCGGTGATGGTGAAAACATCCTCAACCGGCATCAGGAACGGCTTGTCCTTGTCGCGGACGGGGTCCGGAACGCTGTTGTCCACAGCATCCATCAGGTCCTCGACGGACTTGACCCACTCGGGGTCCCCTTCGAGAGCCTTCAGGCCGGAAACGCGCACCACAGGTGCATCGTCGCCGTCGAAGCCCTGCGCGCTGAGCAGCTCGCGAACTTCCATCTCCACGAGGTCGAGCAGTTCCTCATCCTCCACCATGTCGGACTTGTTCAGCGCGACCAGCAGGTAGGGAACACCAACCTGGCGGGCAAGCAGAACGTGCTCGCGGGTCTGGGCCATCGGGCCGTCGGTCGCAGCAACCACGAGGATTGCTCCGTCCATCTGCGCGGCACCGGTGATCATGTTCTTGATGTAGTCAGCGTGGCCGGGAGCGTCTACGTGTGCATAGTGGCGCTTCTCGGTCTGGTACTCAACATGCGAGATGTTGATGGTGATGCCGCGCTGCTTCTCCTCGGGAGCCGAGTCGATGGACGCGAAGTCCCGTGCCTCGTTGAGGTTGGGGTACTTGTCATACAGCACCTTCGAAATGGCAGCCGTCAACGTGGTCTTTCCATGGTCAACGTGACCAATGGTGCCGATGTTAACGTGCGGCTTAGTCCGCTCGAACTTTGCCTTCGCCACGGGTTCCTCCTAGAACGTTTTTAGAAGACTTACTCCCCAGCCACGCTTTTCGCGGCTGAAACTCATGCAAGTCTACTGGGGGCTTTTATTTTGGTGAAATTACTGTCCGGACGAGCCGGGATTACTCTCCGCGAGTCTTCTGGATGATCTCGTCGGCTACTGCCTTCGGGACCTCCGAGTAGCTGTCGAACTGCATTGAGTAGACAGCGCGGCCCTGGGTCTTCGAACGCAGGTCGCCGATGTACCCGAACATGCCGGACAGCGGCACATGCGCCTTGATGACCTTGACACCGCTTGCGTCCTCCATGGACTGCATCTGGCCGCGGCGGGAGTTGAGGTCGCCGATCACATCACCCATGTATTCCTCAGGCGTGCGGACTTCCACCTCCATCAGCGGTTCGAGCAGCACGGGCTTTGCCATGCGGGCAGCTTCCTTGAACGCCATGCGACCGGCGATCTTGAAGGCCATTTCGGAGGAGTCAACATCATGGTATGCGCCGTCAAGCAGCGTTGCCTTGATACCGACCACCGGGTAGCCAGCCAGGATGCCGTCGTTGAGCGCGTCCTGGATGCCGGCGTCGACACTCGGGATGTACTCGCGCGGAACGCGGCCACCGGTGACCTTGTTCTCGAAGGCATACATCTCGCCCTCGGACGTGTCCATCGGCTCGATCCTGATCTGGATCTTCGCGAACTGTCCCGATCCACCCGTCTGCTTCTTGTGGGTGTAATCATGCTTCTGCACAGTGCCGCGAATGGTTTCACGGTACGCGACCTGCGGCTTGCCGACATTGGCCTCGACCTTGAACTCACGGCGCATACGGTCCACCAGGATGTCCAGGTGAAGCTCGCCCATGCCGGCGATGATGGTCTGGCCAGTGTCCTCGTTGAGGGACACCTGGAAGGTGGGATCCTCAGCCGAAAGCTTCTGGATAGCAGTGGAAAGCTTCTCCTGGTCGCCCTTGGTCTTCGGCTCGATCGCAACCGAGATGACCGGCTCCGGGAAGCTCATCGACTCGAGGACGATCTGGTTGGCCGAATCAGACAGGGTGTCGCCGGTAGTGGTGTCCTTCAGTCCGATTGCCGCGTAGATGTGACCAGCGAAGGCTTCGTCAACAGGAATTTCCTTGTTGGCGTGCATCTGGAACAGCTTTCCGATGCGCTCCTTCTTACCCTTGGTCGAGTTCACAACCTGCGTGCCGGCCGTGACATGCCCTGAGTACACCCGGACGAACGTCAGTTGACCGAAGAACGGGTGGGTTGCAACCTTGAATGCCAGCGCCGAGAAGGGTTCCTCGGTGCTCGGCTGGCGCGTCAGCGCGGTCTCCTCATCGCGGGGATCGTGCCCGACCATGGGAGGCACATCCAGCGGGGAAGGCAGGTAGTCGATGACGGCGTCGAGCATCGGCTGAACTCCGCGATTCTTGAAGGCAGAGCCGCACAGTACCGGGTAGATCTCCGAGTTGATGGTCAACTTACGGATACCGGCCTTCAGCTCCTCGATGGTGGGCTCTTCGCCCTCGAGGTACTTGTTCATCAGCTCGTCGGAAGACTCGGCAACGGCCTCGACCAGGGCTGCGCGGTATTCCTCAGCCTTGGCCTGGAGGTCAGCCGGGATCTCCTGGATCTCATACTTGGCGCCCATGGTCACGTCACCCTTGGAGTCACCGGGCCAGACAAGTGCACGCATGTACAGCAGGTCGACAACGCCGATGAAGTCATTCTCGGCGCCGATCGGCAGCTGCATGACGAGCGGCTTCGCGCCCAGGCGGCTGATGATGGTGTCCACGGTGAAGTAGAAGTCAGCGCCCAGCTTGTCCATCTTGTTGACGAAGCAGATGCGGGGCACTTCATACTTGTCCGCCTGGCGCCAGACGGTTTCGGACTGGGGCTCTACGCCCTCCTTGCCGTCAAACACAGCCACTGCGCCGTCGAGGACGCGCAGGGAGCGCTCAACCTCAACGGTGAAGTCAACGTGACCGGGGGTGTCAATGATGTTGATCTGATTCTGTTCCCAGAAGCAGGTCACCGCGGCACTGGTGATGGTGATGCCGCGCTCTTTTTCCTGTTCCATCCAGTCGGTCGTTGAAGCGCCGTCGTGCGTTTCGCCGATCTTGTGGTTGACACCCGTGTAGAACAGGATGCGCTCGGTAGTAGTGGTCTTGCCGGCATCAATGTGGGCCATGATGCCGATATTGCGGACCTTGTTGAGGTCAGTAAGCACGTCCTGTGCCACGGTGTCTCCCTTATCTAAGGTGGAGTTCTGCTGGACCGCCGGTCCCCCGCACCGCCGGAGCGGTAGCAAGGACCGGCAGCGCGATTACCAGCGGTAGTGAGCGAAGGCCTTGTTGGACTCGGCCATCTTGTGCGTGTCTTCGCGGCGCTTCACAGCGGCACCCAGACCGTTTGAAGCGTCGAGGATCTCGTTCTGGAGACGCTCGGTCATGGTCTTCTCGCGGCGGGCCTTCGAGTAGCCAACCAGCCAGCGGAGGGCCAGGGCGGTGGAGCGGCCCGGCTTGACCTCCACGGGAACCTGGTACGTGGCTCCACCGACACGGCGGGAGCGAACTTCAAGGCTTGGCTTGACGTTCTCCATGGCCTTCTTGAGAGCTGCCACGGGATCGCCGCCGGACTTGGCACGGGCACCTTCGAGTGCGCCGTAGACGATGCGCTCGGCGGTGGACTTCTTGCCGTCAACGAGCACCTTGTTGATCAACTGCGTGACCAGGGGGGATCCGTAAACGGGATCTACAACGAGCGGCCGCTTGGGGGCCGGGCCCTTACGAGGCATATTACTTCTTCTCCATCTTTGCGCCGTAGCGGCTGCGAGCCTGCTTGCGGTTCTTCACGCCCTGGGTATCCAGTGCGCCACGGACAATCTTGTAACGCACACCGGGGAGGTCCTTCACACGACCGCCGCGCACGAGCACGATGGAGTGCTCCTGGAGGTTGTGGCCGACACCCGGGATGTAGGCGGTTACTTCGATGCCGCCGTTGAGGCGAACACGTGCGACCTTCCGCAGAGCCGAGTTCGGCTTCTTCGGGGTGGTGGTGTAGACACGGGTGCAGACACCGCGCTTCATGGGGCTGCCCTGCAGTGCGGGCGCCTTGGTCTTGGAGACCTTAGGTGACCGGCCCTTACGGACCAGCTGGTTAATGGTAGGCACTTCTCAGTTCTCCGTATGTTGTCTCGAGATCAGATCTCTGCTGACTCCGCATCGCACCGCCGGCGCGCGGCCGGTTGGCGAATCAGAGCTTGTCAGTCGTTTGGCGTGCCTACGCGAGATAAGAGTAAAACGACCGTAGGCGTGCAAAAATGTGGCATTCGTTGTACAAGTTCCCTACAACACGGAGATACGTCGAAGACTCAAGCCGAAGACGCCGATCCACTGCCACACAAACAATTCCCGACAAGTCTAACAGATTGGGCGCCGTGACTGGAACGGCATGGTAAAGGGGCCCGGACTGCAGCGGAATCTGCTGTCCGGGCCCCTTCACTCACTCAGGAAGGAAGCGTCTCCTAGCGGAAGTCGCTCGATCCCATGTCATAGTCATCCAGCGGGATGGCATGGAACTCAGGGCTGAGTCCGCCGTCGACACCTGCATAGTCAAAGTCGCTGAACGCGCTCGGACCGGTGAACAGGTTGGCCTTGGCTTCCTCGGTGGGCTCGACCGTGATCTTCGTGTAGCGATCCAGGCCGGTGCCGGCCGGGATGAGCTTACCGATGATCACGTTCTCCTTCAGGCCGAGCAGCGGATCGCTCTTGCCTTCCATGGCGGCCTGCGTGAGGACACGCGTGGTCTCCTGGAAGGAAGCAGCTGACAGCCAGGACTCCGTGGCGAGAGAAGCCTTGGTGATACCCATGAGCTCGGGCCTGCCTGAAGCAGGCTTCTTGCCCTCGGACACCACACGGCGGTTCTCGTTCTCGAAGCGGCGACGCTCGGCCAGCTCACCCGGGAGTAGGTCCGAGTCCCCCGACTCGATGACCGTGACGCGGCGCAGCATCTGCCGGACGATGACTTCCACGTGCTTGTCGTGGATGCCGACGCCCTGGCTGCGGTACACGCGCTGAACCTCGTCCACCAGGAATTCCTGTGCCTTGCGCGGGCCGAGGATGCGGAGGATCTGCTTGGGATCAACCGCACCGAAGACCAGCTGCTGGCCAACCTCGACGTGATCGCCGTCGGCTACCAGCAGGCGTGCACGCCGCAGTACCGGGTAGGCGATCTCTTCGGAGCCGTCGTCCGGAGTAACCACGAGGCGCAACTGCTTCTCTGCGTCCTCGATGGTGACCCGTCCGGCGACCTCGGAGATCGGCGCGACACCCTTGGGTGTACGCGCTTCGAAGAGCTCCTGGATACGGGGCAGACCCTGGGTGATGTCTTCCGCCGATGCAACACCACCGGTGTGGAAGGTACGCATGGTCAACTGCGTGCCCGGCTCACCGATGGACTGCGCAGCGATGATGCCGACTGCTTCACCGATGTCCACGGTCTTGCCGGTGGCCAGCGAACGGCCGTAGCACAGTGCGCAGGTACCGACACTGGACTCACACGTCAGGACCGAGCGGACCTTGATGTCCGTCACTCCAGCCGCAAACAGCTTGCTGATCAGCACGTCGCCGACGTCGGACGCAGCAGGAGCCAACACCTCGCCCTTGGAATCAACGACGTCGGTAGCCAGCGTGCGTGCGTAAGCCGAGTTCTCGACTTCCTCATGCAGGACGAGCTCGCCGTCGTGATTCGGTACAGCGATGGTGACATTCAGACCGCGCTCGGTACCGCAATCGTCCTCGCGGACGATAACGTCCTGGGACACGTCCACGAGACGACGGGTCAGGTAACCCGAGTTCGCGGTACGCAGAGCGGTATCGGCGAGACCCTTACGGGCACCGTGCGTGGCGATGAAGTACTCCAGAACCGACAGGCCCTCACGGTAGGAGGACTTGATCGGACGCGGGATGATCTCACCCTTGGGGTTTGCCACCAGGCCACGGATACCGGCGATCTGACGAACCTGCAGCCAGTTACCACGGGCGCCGGAAGACACCATGCGGTTGATGGTGTTGTCCTTCGGCATTGCACCGCGCATGGACTCGGCTACCTCGTTGGTTGCCTTGTTCCAGATGTCGATCAGTTCCTGACGGCGTTCCTCATCAGCGATGAGGCCTTTGTCGAACTGCGACTGCACCTTGGCTGCCTGCGTCTCGTAGCCCTCCATGATTCCGGCCTTGTTGATCGGCGCGGAGATGTCGGAGATGGCCACGGTCACGCCTGAACGGGTTGCCCAGTAGAAACCGGCGTCCTTCAGGTTGTCCAGCGTTGCCGCGGTGACGACCTTCGGGTAGCGCTCGGCGAGATCGTTCACGATCGTGGAGAGCTCACCCTTGTCAGCGACCTTGTCCACCCAGGGGTAATCCTCAGGCAGGGTGTCGTTGAACAGGACCTGGCCGAGCGAGGTTTCGATCAGCGCCGGAGTGCCTTCTTCCCAGCCTTCGGGGGCTGTGGTGTCAGGACCCGGGATGAAGTGCGGAACACGGATCTTCACGACCGAGTTCAAGTGCAGCTCGCCGGAGTCGAAGGCCATGATCGCCTCAGCCGGGCTGGAGAAGATACGTCCCTCCCCTGCCGAACCCTCACGCTTGGTGGTCAGGTGGTGCAGACCGATGATCATGTCCTGCGAAGGAAGGGTCACCGGACGGCCGTCCGAAGGCTTCAGGATGTTGTTCGAGGACAGCATCAGGATGCGTGCCTCAGCCTGGGCCTCCGGGCTCAGCGGCAGGTGCACTGCCATCTGGTCGCCGTCGAAGTCAGCGTTGAACGCGCCACAGACCAGCGGGTGAAGCTGGAGGGCCTTGCCTTCAACCAGCTGCGGCTCGAACGCCTGGATGCCGAGACGGTGCAGGGTAGGCGCACGGTTCAGCAGCACGGGGTGCTCGGTGATGATCTCTTCGAGGACATCCCAGACCTGCGGGCGGTAACGCTCAACCATGCGCTTCGCGCTCTTGATGTTCTGAGCGTGGTTGAGGTCAACCAGACGCTTCATCACGAACGGCTTGAAGAGCTCCAGGGCCATCTGCTTGGGCAGACCACACTGGTGCAGCTTCAGCTGCGGACCAACGACGATGACCGAACGGCCCGAGTAGTCGACGCGCTTGCCAAGGAGGTTCTGGCGGAAGCGGCCCTGCTTGCCCTTGAGCATGTCAGAGAGCGACTTCAGCGGGCGGTTGCCCGGCCCGGTGACCGGACGTCCGCGACGACCGTTGTCGAACAGGGAATCAACAGCTTCCTGGAGCATGCGCTTTTCGTTGTTCACGATGATCTCGGGTGCGCCGAGATCGAGCAGGCGCTTCAGGCGGTTGTTGCGGTTGATCACGCGACGGTACAGGTCGTTCAGGTCGGAGGTCGCGAAGCGGCCACCGTCCAGCTGAACCATCGGGCGCAGTTCCGGCGGGATCACCGGTACGGCATCGAGCACCATGCCCAGCGGGCTGTTGGTGGTGGTCAGGAACGCGTTGACAACCTTCAGGCGCTTCAGGGCGCGGGTCTTGCGCTGGCCCTTGCCATTCTGGATGATGTCGCGGAGCAGCGCGGCCTCAGCCTGCATGTCGAAGTTCTCGAGGCGCTTCTTGATTGCCTCGGCTCCCATGGAGCCCTCGAAGTACAGACCGTAGCGGTCGCGGAGTTCACGGTAGAGGCCCTCGTCACCTTCGAGGTCTGCAACCTTGAGGGTCTTGAAACGGTCCCAGACCTGCTCGAGGCGCTCGATCTCAGCATCCGCACGCTTGCGGAGGTTCGCCATCTGGCGGTCCGCCGAGTCACGTGCCTTCTTCTTGTCCGCAGCCTTGGCGCCTTCACCCTCAAGACGGGCAAGCTCGTCCTCGAGGTCGCGGGCGATGGCAGCAATGTCGGAGTCCCGCTGGTCGACGAGCTGCTTCTTCTCGAGGTCGTGTTCGGCCTGGAGGTTAGGCAGTTCGGCGTGACGGTTCTCCTCGTCCACCGAGGTGATCATGTAGGCGGCGAAGTAGATGACCTTTTCCAGGTCTTTCGGTGCCAGATCAAGGAGGTAGCCAAGACGCGACGGAACGCCCTTGAAGTACCAGATGTGTGTCACGGGAGCGGCCAGCTCGATGTGGCCCATGCGCTCACGGCGCACCTTGGCACGGGTGACCTCAACGCCACACCGCTCACAGATGATTCCCTTGAAACGCACGCGCTTGTACTTGCCGCAGTAGCATTCCCAGTCACGCGATGGGCCGAAGATCTTCTCGCAGAAGAGTCCGTCCTTCTCAGGCTTGAGGGTGCGGTAGTTGATGGTTTCCGGCTTCTTGACTTCGCCGTACGACCAACCGCGGATCTCTTCCGCGGTGGCCAGGCCGATTCGCATGTGGCCGAATGAGGATTCGCTGGACATATGGTCCCTGTCTCTCTTTATTCTCTAAATTCACAAAGTCTTATGGGTGCGGCGAGGGTCTGCGACTAGACCTCTTCGACAGAACTCGGCTCGGCCCGTGAGAGGTCGATGCCCAGCTCCTCCGCGGCCCGGAAGACTTCTTCATCCGAGTCACGCATCTCGATCGTGGTGCCGTCCGTGGAAAGTACTTCCACGTTCAGGCACAGCGACTGCATTTCCTTGATCAGAACCTTGAAGGATTCCGGAACACCCGGCTCGGGGATGTTCTCGCCCTTGACGATTGCCTCGTACACCTTGACGCGTCCGTGGATGTCATCAGACTTGATGGTCAGGAGTTCCTGCAGCGTGTAGGCCGCACCGTAAGCCTCGAGGGCCCACACTTCCATCTCACCGAAGCGCTGGCCGCCGAACTGCGCCTTACCACCCAGCGGCTGCTGCGTGATCATCGAGTACGGGCCGGTGGACCGGGCGTGAATCTTGTCATCCACCAGGTGGTGGAGCTTCAGGATGTACATGTAGCCGACGGAGATCGGATCCGGGAACGGCTCGCCGGAGCGGCCGTCGAACATGCGTGCCTTGCCGGACTCGCCGATGAGGCGGTGTCCGTCGCGGGTGACGTTCGTGGAACCAAGGAGACCGACGATCTCATCCTCGGTAGCGCCGTCGAACACTGGTGTTGCGACGGTGGTGGTGTCAATCTCCCGGGGAAGGTTCGGAAGGTTCTTGAGCCACTCGGGCTCGCCCTCGATCTTCCAGCCCTGCTTGGCAGCCCATCCGAGGTGGATCTCGAGGACCTGGCCGACGTTCATACGGCCCGGAACACCCAGCGGGTTCAGGACGATATCAACAGGGGTTCCGTCCTCGAGGAACGGCATGTCCTCGATCGGCAGGATCTTGGAGATGACGCCCTTGTTGCCGTGACGGCCGGCCAGCTTGTCGCCGTCCGTGATCTTGCGCTTCTGGGCAACGTAGACGCGCACCAGCTGGTTGACGCCCGGGGGCAGCTCGTCGTCATTGTCGCGGTCGAAGATGCGGACACCGATGACCGTGCCGGACTCCCCGTGGGGAACCTTCAGCGATGTGTCGCGGACCTCGCGGCTCTTCTCGCCGAAGATGGCACGCAGCAGGCGCTCTTCCGGGGTCAGTTCCGTTTCACCCTTGGGGGTAACACGGCCAACCAGGATGTCGCCGGCCTCGACCTCTGCACCGATATGGATGATGCCGCGCTCATCGAGCGCGCCAAGCACCTCTTCGGAGACGTTCGGGATGTCGCGGGTGATTTCCTCGGCACCAAGCTTTGTGTCGCGGGCGTCAACCTCGTGCTCCTCGATGTGGATCGAGGTCAGGACATCGTCGGAGACGATGCGCTGGGACAGGATGATCGCGTCCTCGAAGTTGTGGCCTTCCCAGGACATGAACGCAACGAGCATGTTCTTGCCGAGCGCGAGCTCGCCCTGGTCCGTGGAGGGACCGTCCGCGATGATCGTGTTGTACTCGACGCGGTCGCCCTCGCCAACCAGCACACGCTGGTTGTAGGCGTTGCCCTGGTTGGAGCGCGCGAACTTCATGATCGGGTAGTTGGTCTCGGTGCCGTCATCATTCAGGACGGTCACCAGATCAGCCGATACCTCTGACACCACACCAGCCTTATTGGCCGTTACGGCGTCACCGGCGTCAACGGCGGCGTTCCGCTCCATACCGGTGCCCACGAGGGGCCGCTCGGAACGGAGCAGGGGCACGGCCTGACGCTGCATGTTCGCACCCATGAGGGCGCGGTTGGCGTCGTCGTGCTCCAGGAACGGGATCATCGCGGTTGCGACGGACACCATCTGGCGCGGGGAGACATCCATGTACTCAACGTCCGCGGCTTCGACGAGAACGGGCTCGCCTGAACCACCACGGGTACGCACGAGGACCATGTCCTCTTCGAACTTGTTGTTCGAATCGAGCGGCGCGTTTGCCTGGGCAATCAGCCGCTCAACCTCGTCGTCTGCCGTGAGGTAGTCGATCTGGTCGGTGACGACGCCGTTCTCAACCTTGCGGTACGGGGTCTCGATGAAACCGAAGGTGTTGATCCGGCCGTAGGATGCCAGCGAGCCGATCAGGCCGATGTTCGGGCCTTCAGGAGTTTCGATCGGGCACATGCGGCCGTAGTGGGACGGGTGAACGTCACGGACCTCCATGCCGGCGCGGTCACGGGAGAGACCACCCGGGCCCAGCGCGGACAGGCGGCGCTTGTGCGTCAGTCCGGCGAGCGGGTTGTTCTGGTCCATGAACTGCGACAGCTGGGAAGTTCCGAAGAATTCCTTGATCGCAGCGACAACCGGGCGGATGTTGATCAGGGTCTGCGGCGTGATCGCCTCGACGTCCTGGGTGGTCATCCGCTCGCGGACAACGCGCTCCATACGGGACAGGCCAGTGCGGACCTGGTTCTCGATGAGCTCACCGACGGCGCGGATGCGGCGGTTGCCGAAGTGGTCGATGTCATCGACCTCAACGCGCAGCTCCACGTCTTCGCCGTCACGCTTGCCCGTCAGGGTGGTCTCACCGGCGTGCAGTGCAACCAGGAACTTGATCATCGCGACGATGTCATCGATGTTCAAGACCGAGGCGTCAGAATCACCGAGGTTCTTGTCGATGCCGAGCTTGCGGTTGATCTTGTACCGGCCAACCTTCGCCAGGTCATAACGCTTGGAGTTGAAGTACAGGTTATCCAGCAGCGTCTTGGCGGCCTCGACCGTGGGCGGCTCTCCCGGGCGGAGCTTGCGGTAGATATCCAGCAAGGCGTCTTCCTGGGTCTCCGTAGCGTCCTTCTCGAGGGTGGCGCGGATGGAATCATACTCGCCGAATGTCTCGAGGATCTGGCCTTCAGTCCAGCCAAGGGCCTTGAGGAGCACGGTGACCGACTGCTTGCGCTTGCGGTCAAGGCGTACGCCAACCTGATCGCGCTTGTCGATCTCGAGCTCGAACCAGGCACCACGAGACGGGATGATCTTCGCGCTGAAGATGTCCTTGTCACTGGTCTTGTCCGCAGCGCGCTCGAAGTACGCACCGGGGGAACGAACGAGCTGGGAGACAACGACACGCTCGGTGCCGTTGATGACGAACGTACCCTTCTCCGTCATCAGCGGGAAGTCGCCCATGAACACGGTCTGCTGCTTGATCTCGCCCGTGTTGTTGTTCATGAACTCGGCCTTGACGTACAGCGGGGCCGCGTACGTTGCGTCGCGGTCCTTGCACTCAGCCATGGTGTACTTCGGATCAGCGAATTCAGGCTCCGAGAAGCTCAGGGACATGGTGCCCTGGAAGTCCTCGATCGGAGAAATCTCTTCGAAGATGTCAGCGAGGCCGGAAGTGGTGGCGACACCCTGGAGGCCCTGCTTCAGCGCTTCTTCAACTCGCGCCTTCCAGCGCTCGTTGCCTACCAGCCAGTCAAAGCTGTCTGTCTGCAGGGCGAGAAGATTGGGAACGTCCAGCGGTTCGTGAATCTTTGCGAATGATAGCCGGGGTGCGGCGCCGTCGGCGTCGACCTGGCTGGTAGCGGTTGCATTAAGTGAGGTGCTCGGGGCGACCAAGAGGGATCCTTCCACAGACCAACAGGCGTGTTCTTACGATCACTCCCTGCACCGGTTAGGTGCCAACCTGACGCCCGCATTCGCTCATCGGATACAGCCCAGAGGGAAGCCAATGAGGGCAACCCGACTTTTCCGTTAAATGACGAATGCGTGGCAAAGCCCACCGCTATATGAAGGCTGAGGTTATGAGGGAAGACGCAAATATCTACTGTACGTCAGGGTAGCGACAATGTCCAACCGGATGTGGTATACGGGTTCGACGGCAATCGATCGCAGCAAGATGGTTTCAGTGAATGGTCATTAGCTGAAAAGCGACCGTGTGGCGGTAATCTTGAAGTAGGACGCGCCGGCAGCACCATGCGCCGTGCAATTCGATGACGAAAGCGAGCGGAACCTCCCATGAACAGTCCCGAGCAGAACCCCCAGGATGTTGTCATCGTAGGCGGTGCACGCACTCCGCAGGGCCGCCTCAATGGACAGCTGGCAGCCTTCACCGCAGTCGAGCTTGGCGCCTTCGCCGTTGCCGGTGCGCTGGAACGGTCCGGAGTGTCGGCCGCAGATGTGGACGCCGTCATCCTGGGCCACGTTGTGCAGGCCGGTTGTGGCCAGAACCCGGCACGGCAGACCTCCATCAAGGCCGGCATCGGCTGGGATGTTCCTACCGTGACGGTCAACAAGGTCTGCCTTTCCGGCCTCACCGCGGTGATTGACGCTGCACGGCTGATCCGCAGCGGAGAGGCGAGCGTCGTCGTCGCCGGCGGACAGGAATCCATGACGCATGGTCCGCACCTGCTTCCCGGCGCCCGCCAGGGTTGGACCTACGGCACAATGCCCGCAGTCGATTCCGTCGCGCACGACGGCCTCACCGACGCTTTCGACTCCGAATCGATGGGCGCGTCGACCGAACGCGGCAACACGGGCCTGGGTATCGACCGGACAGCACAGGACGAGGTCGCCGCATCCTCACACCAGCGTGCCGCGGCAGCAACAGAGTCCGGAGTGTTCAAGGACGAGATTGTTCCCGTGCACGTTCCGCAGCGCAAGGGCGATGACCTGGTTGTCTCCGCGGACGAGGGGTTGCGGCCCAACACCACCGTCGAAACCCTCGCCGGATTGAAGCCCGCCTTCGCGAAGGATGGCACCATCACTGCGGGGAACTCCTCCCCGCTGTCCGACGGCGCGGCCGCCCTGGTACTGACCAGCCGGGAGAATGCGGAAGCCAACGGCTGGGAGATCCTTGCCGTTGTAGGGCGCCCCGGCCAGGTGGCGGGACCGGATAATTCCCTGCACTCCCAGCCGTCCAAGGCCATTGAGCAGGCTCTCGACCGCGCTGGGTGGAGTACCGCCGACCTCGATTTTGTCGAGATCAACGAAGCTTTCGGTTCGGTTGCCTGCCAATCCCTCAAGGACCTCGACCTGCCGCTGGACAAATGCAATATCCACGGCGGTGCGATCGCGCTCGGCCACCCTATTGGCGCATCAGGGGCACGGCTCGCCCTCCATGCGGCACTGGAACTGCAGCGCAGAGGCAGCGGAAAAGCCGCGGTATCCCTCTGCGGCGGCGGCGGCCAGGGCGAGGCGCTCCTGCTGTACCGCGACTGACACCCGGCGTGCCCTGCGGTGCCCGCAGACCATCAGGCCGCAGACACAAAACAGCCCCGGAACCAGATGGTTCCGGGGCTGTTTTAGAAGGTTCGAAGAACCTACTTGAGGGTGACGGTAGCGCCGGCGGCCTCGAGGGCCTCCTTGGCCTTCTCTGCCGTTTCCTTGTTGGCGCCTTCGAGAACAGCCTTCGGTGCACTGTCTACAACGTCCTTGGCCTCTTTCAGGCCGAGGGAGGTGAGGGCGCGAACTTCCTTGATAACCGCGATCTTCTTGTCGCCGGCAGCTTCGAGGATGACGTCGAAGGAATCCTTCTCTTCCTCAGCAGCTTCGCCTGCGCCGCCGCCGCCGGGGCCTGCAACTGCAACTGCAGCAGCGGTGACGTCGAAGGTCTCCTCGAACAGCTTGACGAAGTCCGAGAGTTCGATGATGGACAGTTCCTTGAAGGCTTCAATGAGCTCTTCGTTGGTGAGCTTTGCCATGGCTAAAGCATCCTTCCTGATGTGGTGCGCGCGGCACCGGAGTGTGGTGGGTGAGAATTACTTCTCTTCGGGGGCAGCTGCTTCTTCGGCAGCCTCGGCAGGAGCGGCATCCGCGGCTGCGGGTGCCTCCTCTGCCGCGGGAGCTTCGGCGGTTGCCGCAGGTGCAGCGTCCCCGTTCTCCTCCAACTTGATGCGCAGGGCATCGACGGTGCGGGCAAGTGCGGACATGGGTGCCTTGAGGACACCTGCCACACGGGCCAGCTGGAACTCACGCGACTCAAGAGCAGCAAGAGCGACTACCGCCGTGGCGTCGAGGGCCTTGCCCTCGAAGTAACCGGTCTTGATGACGAGCTGTGGGTTGGTCTTCGCGAAATCCGTCAGGCTCTTTGCCGCAGCAACGGCGTCACCCTTGATGAAAGCGATTGCAGTGGGTCCGGCAAGCTGGCCTTCGAACGCGTCGATGCCGGCTTCCTTGGCTGCAATGCCAGTCAGGGTGTTCTTGACGACAGCGTATTTGGTCTCGGCGCCGAGTGAACGGCGCAGTTCCTTAAGCTGTGCAACGGAGAGCCCACGGTATTCGGTTAGGACAGCAGCGGTGGATTCCTTGAAATCAGTGGTGATCTCATCCACGGCCGAAACCTTTGTTGGCGTTGCCATAACCCTCCTTCCGGGGAATTGGTGCCGGTGATCGGCCCAATAAAAACGCCCCGCGCAGATGCACGGGGCTTGACCACTCAGAGCTTGTTACTCTCCGGAAGGTTTAGCTTCGTTCACCTGCGCTGGCCGCCCTTACGGGAACTTTCAGATGCACACAAGAAGCTGAACGAATTCAGGCAGGTGTTCATCGACCGACGGTCTTTGGTACTTCAACCTTACGGGACAGGGGCGGAGCGGCCAAATTGGCCACCCTACCCCTTCATCCCGCGGACTCCAGCTTCTTCTGCCAGGCGGCGGTATATCCCTCAGGTGTGAATCCAAGCTCAATATTGACGTCAAGCATGTGCCGGTTCTCCTCGGCATTCCACGTGTAGACCTGCCGCGTTTCGGGCCAGACGTCGGGAACGGCAAGCAGGTTCGCCGCCTTGAGCCACATTCCCAGACGGTGACCGCGGTGGGCGGAAAGCACCAGGGTGTCCTCCTGATAGGCCGTTTCAGGCTTCTCCGCGCGCCTTTCAAGAATGGTATGACCGACCAGGTGTCCGCTCGGCCTATGGAGAACAGCACGAACGAGACTGCTGCCGCGCTCACGTTCAAGGCGGCCCTCATTCTCACGCACGCGGCCTCCGTCCCACACCTCTTCTTCCCAGTCCAGCTCCCCCATCGGGACGTCGGTGCTCATGGTCTTCCGTAAGTGTGCGTACTCCTCGAGGAGCTCATCAGGGCATCGGTCCACCCAGTCCACCACGGCATAATCCGGACCTGCGATTCTGGCTGCATCAGCGGCAAGCGCTGTGAGCCGGCTGGAGTTCCAATTCACCGGGAGCACGCTGCACCGATCCACCTGCGCGAGGGAGAATCCGCGTGCAGTGGCGAAACAGGCAGCGAGCGACGTCGACGGGAAGGCGCCTGCCCCTGTTGCCGGAGTGAGTACCCTGGCCGGATCGAAACCGGCCCGGTGATCCGTCCACCCCATGATCGTGGAGCGACCGCGCCGCTGCGCATGATCCTCGACGGCGGCGTAGAGGGCTGAGCCGAAGCCCAGCCTGCGCCGCTCAGGATGGACGATGACGAACGCGTAGCAGGTTTGAAGATTGTCCGTGAGCGGTACGTCCACGACGGCCTTTCCCACCACCCGTTCCCCCTCAAAAGCAAGGAAGATGGCCCGTTCCTCGTAATGATTCGGTTTAGAGCTCTCGAACCGCGTCTGTGCCGTATGGCAGTGATCGTCATTGCCCCATACCTCTCGCTCAATGAGGTTGCTGAGCTCTGAAGCGGCAATGAACGGTTGGGCCTCGGGTACATCCAGCGACTCTGGCAGCACATACGGCCGAACACTCACGTCGGTAATGGTCATGGTCAGAATTCTCGCTTTGTGATTGGGATATGTCAATCACTTTCCCTGTCTGCGCCGGATCCGCGCTGGTTACAGGCATGAAAAAGGCGGGTGCGGCAATAGCCGCACCCGCCTCAACACATCGAATCCTTAGGCGTCTGCCAGGACCTTGGTGACGTTCGGGTCAACCGAGATGCTCGGTCCGAAGGTGGTGGTGACCGTTGCCTTTTGGATGTAGCGGCCCTTGGAAGCTGACGGCTTCAGGCGGAGCACTTCCTCCAGCGCAATCGCGTAATTCTCGGCCAGCTTGCGCTCGTCGAAGGAGACCTTACCGATGATGAAGTGGAGATTGGAGTGCTTGTCGACGCGGAAGTCGATCTTTCCACCCTTGATGTCGGTGACAGCCTTGGTGACGTCGGGGGTGACGGTACCGGTCTTCGGGTTGGGCATGAGGTTACGGGGACCCAACACCTTACCGAGGCGGCCAACCTTGCCCATGAGGTCAGGGGTGGCAACTGCTGCGTCGAAATCGACCCAACCGCCGGCTACCTTCTCGATCATGTCGTCTGACCCGACGAAATCGGCTCCGGCAGCAATTGCCGCCTCAGCCTTGTCACCTGTTGCGAAGACCAGGACGCGCTTGGTCTTGCCGGTGCCGTGAGGCAGGTTGACGGTGCCGCGCACCATCTGGTCTGCCTTACGGGGATCAACGCCGAGGCGGAAAGCCACCTCTACCGTTGCGTCGAATGATGAAGGATTGGTTTCCTTCGCCAGGGCTACTGCCTCTACCGGCGCGTACTGCTTGTTCGCGTCGATCTTGGCGGCAGCTGCCTCATATGCTTTGCTGCGCTTTGCCATCTGCTCTTTCTCCTTATGCAGTTGTGGTCTACGGACCGCGCTGGGCCCTGCCACAGACATCCTGTGCCCGTATGGCACGGTGTCATTCTTTGATCTATAAGTGGTTGTCGATGCTAGTCGACGGAGATGCCCATCGACCGGGCGGTACCGGCGATGATCTTGGCTGCTGCCTGGACATCATTGGCGTTGAGGTCTTCCATCTTCATGGTGGCGATTTCCTCAACCTGCGCCCGGCTCAGCTTGGCAACCTTGACGGTGTGCGGCGTAGCCGAACCCTTCTGCACGCCTGCTGCCTTCTTGATCAGCTCGGCGGCCGGCGGGGTCTTGGTGACGAAGGTGAACGAGCGATCCTCGTACACCGTGATTTCAACGGGAATAACGTTCCCGCGCTGGGATTCTGTTGCGGCGTTGTACGCCTTGCAGAACTCCATGATGTTGACACCGTGCTGGCCAAGTGCCGGACCGATCGGAGGAGCCGGGTTGGCGGCGCCTGCGTTGATCTGCAGCTTGATGAGGCCGGTGACCTTCTTCTTGGGGGCCATGAAAGGGTCCTTTTCTTACATTTCGTTCCTCGGGACAGGAGCGTCCCGGGGATGGTGACCGCCATGGCGTGGCGGCCGGCCGTCCTGACGGGTCAAAGCGGACCCGTCGAAGACGAAACTTACTGGATCTTGGTTACCTGGTTAAACGAGAGGGTAACCGGGGTCTCGCGCTCGAAGATGGAAACCAGCACAACGAGCTGCTGGGATTCCGGCTTGATCTCGGAGATAGTGGCCGGAAGAGTCTCGAAGGGACCCTCGTTGACGGTGACGGACTCGCCGACCTCGAAGTTGACCATGGCTGGTGTGACCTGTGCGCGCGCCGGCTTACCTGCCTCGCCGCCGCTCTTCACAATGGTGTGCTCCAGCATCGAGAAAACCTCGTTAAGGCTCAACGGCACGGGATCATGCGCGTTACCGACGAACCCTGTGACGCCGGGGGTGTGCCGAACCGCGCCCCACGACTCATCCGTGAGGTCCATGCGTACCAGCACGTAGCCCGGGATACGGACGCGGTTCACGATCTTGCGCGTGGTGTTTTTGATCTCCACGACTTCTTCCATGGGCACCTGGATCTCGAAAATGAAATCCTCCATGTCCAGGGTCTGGATACGGGTTTCCAGGTTCGCCTTTACGCGGTTCTCATAACCGGCGTAGGAGTGGATCACGTACCAGTCGCCGTCCTGGCGACGAAGCTTCGACTTGAACTCGGCAACCGGGTCCACCTCGGGTTCCGGAGCCTCCTCAGCAGAGTCCGCCTCAACCGAGGTGTCTTCGCTGGTAGCGGCGTCATCACTGGAAGAGGAGTCATCGCTGGAAGCGGAGCCATCGCTAGCAGCGGCGTCATCACTGTCCGCGGGCGCAGCGGTATCAGCAGGGGCGTCTTCCGCACCTGCTGCTGTTACCTGATCCTCGGTACCCAGATCTTCCTCGTCGGTTGTGATCTGTCGTTCGAGTTCTTGCTCGGACACCTAGCTGCCTGCTTTCTGGATTGCTGTGCTTGCTCGATACTGCCTCTTGAGGGCAGAAACTAGCTGCCGCCGAAGACCCACACCGCACCGGCGCCGAACAACAAGTCCAAACCGGTGACGATGAGCATCATGATGATCACGAACACCAGGACGGTGATAGTGAACCGGATCAGTTCCTTGCGGGTGGGGACAACCACCTTGCGCAGTTCGGCGATGACCTGACGTACAAACAGGATGATCCGACCGAAGAATCCACGCTTCGGACTCTCCTTGCCGGCGGGGTTTCCCTTGGAGCTGCTTTCAGCCGTATCGGTCACCTTCAACCTCACCAATCCTGTAGGTACCTGAGCTGGCCGCACTGACCCATCACTCATAGAGCGTTCAACGCCGCACTGCCGCATGCTGTCCATGACGGTGATGCGCAGGGCAGACAGGACTCGAACCTGCAACCTGCGGTTTTGGAGACCGCTGCGCTACCAATTGCGCCACTACCCTTTGGAGTGAAGATTCGCTGCTGCCCCTACCCTCAGCAATACCGCTGCGCAGGCACGGACCATCATGGCGACTTCAACACCGAGGAACTAGTCTACGCAATCACGGACCCGACGTCGAACCGGACGAACCTCGCGCGTTCGAACGCCTCCTGCCCCGTCATCCAGTGCGTCGCGACAGGCTGTGTTCAGCGGGTAAGCCCTAAGCTGAGACAAGGGCTTACACCCGAGCCTGACCTCATCTCCAAGACCAACCCACCTCAACTGACGGGAAGACCATGACTGCCGCTGATGCCCTGTCCCAGCACTCCAACGGACGCGTGTCCCAGCGAATCGGCGCGATCGCAGAGTCAGCGACGCTGGCCGTCGACGCCAGGGCCAAAGCGCTGAAGGCGGCAGGACGGCCTGTAATAGGCTTCGGCGCAGGCGAGCCGGACTTCCCCACACCGGATTACATCGTGGATGCCGCAGTCGACGCCGCTCGTCAGCCCCGGTTCCACCGCTACTCCCCCGCAGGGGGGCTGCCGGAACTCAAGCAGGCTGTTGCCGAGAAGACCCTGCGTGATTCCGGCTATGAGGTGGACCCGGCCCAGGTTCTGGTGACCAACGGCGGCAAACAGGCAGTCTACGAGTCGTTCGCCACGCTGCTGGACCCGGGCGACGAGGTGCTGGTCCCGACCCCGTACTGGACCACCTACCCGGAGGCCATCCGGCTGGCCGGAGGAGTCCCGGTCGAGGTTTTTGCCGGCCCGGAGCAGTCCTACCTGGTATCCATCGACCAGCTCGAGGCCGCACGGACGCCGCGCACAAAGATCCTGCTCTTCGTTTCCCCCTCCAACCCCACCGGCTCGGTGTACTCCCCGGAACAGGTTCGCGAAATCGGTGAGTGGGCGGCCGGTCACGGCCTGTGGGTAGTCACGGACGAGATCTACGAACACCTCACCTACGACGACGTCCCCTTCACCTCCATTGCGACAGCCGCACCCTCGCTGGGCGACCGCGTGGTGATCCTGAACGGCGTGGCCAAGACCTATGCAATGACGGGCTGGCGCGTCGGTTGGATGATCGGCCCGAAGGACGTGGTGAAGGCAGCCACCAACCTGCAGTCACACGCAACGTCGAACGTGGCCAACGTGTCACAGATGGCGGCTCTCGCAGCTGTGTCCGGACCACTGACCGCAGTGGAGGAGATGAAGAAGTCCTTCGACCGCCGTCGTCGTGCCATGGTTTCCGGGTTGAACGAGATTGACGGTATCCAGTGCCCCACACCGCACGGCGCGTTTTACGCGTATGCGGATGTCCGCGAACTCCTCGGCAGGGAGCTTGCCGGTGCACGGCCGGCGACGTCGGCAGAACTGGCTGCCCTGATCCTCGACACCGTCGAGGTAGCGGTGGTCCCCGGTGAGGCTTTTGGACCGAGCGGATATCTTCGACTTTCCTACGCGCTTGGCGACGAAGACCTCGCGACCGGCGTCGGCAGGCTCCAAGAGTTCCTCGGCACAGCACGGCATTAGAGCAGCCGGCGCTCCGCCGCCCAGCGGGTGAGCTCGTGCCGGGATGAGAGCTGCAGCTTCCGCAGCACCGCTGACACGTGGGTCTCGACGGTCTTGATGGAGATGAACAGTTCCTTCGCGACCTCCTTGTAGCTGTAACCGCGGGCGATCAGCCGCATCACTTCGAGTTCCCGGGCGGACAGCCGGTCGAGTTCGCTCTCGGCGGCCGCTACCGCTGCAGTGCCGAACGCATCGAGTACAAACCCGGCGAGCCGTGGCGAGAACACTGCATCGCCTGACGCCACGCGCAGCACCGCGTTGGAGATGTCAGCGCCCGTGATGGTCTTGGTGACATATCCGCGGGCGCCTGCCCGGATGACGGTGACTACGTCTTCGGCGGAATCGGACACGCTGAGCGCCAGGAACCGCGTGGTCTGGCGGACGTCACCGCATCCTGCGATCACCTCAGCGCCTCCCCCGCCTTTGCCTCCCGGCAAATGGACATCGAGGAGGACTACCTGCGGCTGCTGTTCCAGGATGACCGCGATGGCCTCCTCCACCGTGGCTGCCTCACCGACAACCCGGACACGGCCGTCGAGATCCGCCTTCACACCGGACCGGAAAATGGCGTGGTCATCAACAACGACGACGGTGATCGGCTCAGTCATGCGAAGCTCCTGCTTCCTCTTCGGGCATGGTCAGTTGAACTTCCGTTCCGGTTTCCGAACTGCGGATCCGGGCAGTACCTCCGTGGCGCTGCATGCGGTTGATGACCGATTCACGGATGCCCAGCCGGTCAGGCGGCACAGCTTCGGGGTCAAACCCCGCACCGCGGTCACGGACAAAGACCTGCGAAACTGCGGTCCCTGCCTCAAGATAGACGGAGACGGCGCCGCCAGCATGCTTGGCGGCGTTCAGGATGGCCTCGCGGGTTGCCTGCACCAAGGCATCCTGCCGCGGGGTCAGGGGCGCCTCTCCGACGGAGACGACGTCGACGGGATGCCCGTATTCCTCTTCCACCTCCGCTGCAACCGCCTTGATGCGGTCCGCGAGGTTGCCTGTCCGCTCAGCTGTGTCCGCGTAGAGCCACCGCCGCAGCTCCCTCTCCTGGGCGCGCGCCAGCCGGATGACATCCTGTTCCGAAGCGGCGCGGTTCTGGATCAGCGCCAGCGTCTGCAGCACGGAGTCGTGGAGGTGGGCGGCGATTTCCGCCCGCTGGGTTTCGCGGACGCGCGCCGACCGCTCAGCCTCGAGGTCCTCCCAGAACTTCAGCCCCCACGGCGCCAGCACCAGCCCTACGCCGCCGAGCACCGCAGCCGTGGCCAGGAGCACCGGCCAGGTGAACTCCCAGGACAGCGACCCGGACACGAGGATCAGCAGCCCGACCATCACCAGGACCAGGCCGGCAGCAAGCCGCGCCACACCTTCAGCCCGGGTGGCTCCAGCGTGATCCATCAGCCGGGCACGGCGGGCCTCGTCCAGTTGGGACCATGCGAGAACCGCGCCGAGGGCGACCGCACCGACGGGCACCAGCCAGCCCCACTGAACGGTCACGCCGAGCTGCTGCGCCACGAATGCGGCCGCGACCACGAGGAGCCCGACGCCGATCATCACTTCCCGGCTGCCCGCCGCTCCGAATGACCGGGCCGGCTTGGACCTCTGTCCTTCGAGGACGGGCGCACCCAACCGCAGTCCGGCGGGCGTCGCTACGCCCCGCCGTCGTTCTTCAGTGGTTGGAACCAGCAGCCACAGCCAGCCATAAAGAACGACGCCGGCACCGCCCACCAGGGAAAGCGCCACCATGGTGATGCGGGCCGCCCGCAACGAGACTCCAAGGTGCGCCGCCAGGCCACCGCAGACGCCCGCGATCAGGGCATCTTCGGAGCGGAGCAGCGGGGGTCTCATGAGTCAATCCAAGCACGCTCAGGGCTCAGCGTTACCCGTTCTCAGGGGAATCCCGCCGGAGCTCAGGGGTGGTTCAGGGTCAGCCCCGATGGTTGGAAGGCCGCTCGAGGACAAGGATGAAGATATGAACTCCCATGATGACCCTTCCTCCTCGCCCCGGGACGCTGACGGCACCCCGGAATCCCCCGCATACGGCGGCGCGTCACGTACCGGTTCCGGCGCCGGCTTCTTCGGCTGGATCCGAAGCCTGCAGGTTACCCGCGGGCAGGACCGCTGGATCGGCGGAGTCGCAACCGGCATCTCCGCCCGAACCGGGCTGGACGTAGTCCTGGTCCGCGGACTGTTTGTGGTGCTCGCGATCTTCGGCGGCATCGGTCTGCTGGCCTACGGGCTGGCGTGGGCACTGCTGCCGGAACCCGACGGACGCATCCACGCCGAATCCGCCGCCCGCGGCAGCTGGACATCCGGCATGACTGGCGCCCTGGTTGTTTCCCTCCTCGGGCTGTGGCGCCCCAATGCACCGTTCTTCGGCAACACCGGCGGGTTTGGCGGCTTCATCTGGAGCCTGTTCTGGATCGGCGTGGCGGTGTTCATCGTCTACTGGATCTCCAACGCCAACCGGAACAAGAACAGCAACAATGGAGCGGGCACAGGCACGAGCCCTGCGCCGACCGAATCCTTCACTGCCGGCACCGCATCGGCAGGCGCACCGTCATTCGGCACCACGTCGCCCGGTACCGCGCCCACCGATGTCTATTCGCCGACTCCTCCTCCCACCAGGCCTTTCATCGGCCCGACCCGCCCTCCGGTCAAAGCCGCGCCCAAGCCGTCGGCACCCCGTCCCACCGGAGCCGACGTGGCCGTCTTCCTTGGCGGCGCGCTCCTCCTGGCAGCACTGGTGCTCGTCCTTGACTACGTCGGCGTACTGGCCCTCGGCGGGAGCGTCATCGCCGTCGCGCTGGCGACCGGCGTCGTCGTTCTGGGTCTGGGCATAGTCCTGCTGGGGATCCGCGGACGCACGTCCGGCGGACTTGGCTTCCTGGCCGCGGTCGGGATCGCCGCCACCATGATCTCGTCAGCGTCGCCCGTAACGGGCAACTGGGTCCTCGCCGATCAGGGCCGGTGGTCCATGACGGCCGCGAGCCCGGCGTCCGAGGGGTACACCGTCGTCGTCGGCCAGGGGCGTGTGGACCTGACCGGCCTGGAGGACATCACCGAAAACGTCACCATCCCCGTCAATGCAGCCGCGGGGAACGTCGGCATCCTGGTTCCGGAAGGCGTTCCGGTTGACGTGCGGTCACGGATGGCGCTCAGCTCAACCGAAGTGGTGAGTGCCGGTGAAACCACCAGCGTCGGCGGCATCTGGCAGCCGCGGACCCTGCACCTGAACGAAGACGCGGACGGCCCGCGCATCATCCTCGAGATGCGGGGCGTGGTCAGCCACATCACCGTCGCCACCAACGAAAACGCACTCTTGGACACCGAAAGCAGGCAGGAACGATGAGCACCCTTTATCCCGGCAAGCACAACCCCACCAAGCACGACGACGACGCACGGCCACGCGCCGGAACCATCATCTGGGGCGTCCTCGCCATTGTGATCGGCCTGCTTGTACTGACCGGCGAACTGACAGGCCTGGTGCTTGACCCGGTACTCGTGGTCATGGTGCTCCTCGTCGGCACCGGCGTGGCCCTCATCATCTGCGGCATCCTCTCGATGAACCGGCGCAACTGAGTGGGCATTCACCAAACCCTTACTTCCCGTGACATTCCCGCCCCACTAAGAAAGCATGGATCTATGAACTCCTTCTTCAACACCCTCCGCTCCTCCCCCATCAAACGAGCACCGGGCGGCTGGTTCGGCGGCATCGCCTCCGGCATCGCCCTCAGGTTCGGCTGGTCCGTGGGACTGGTGCGGATCGGCATCCTGCTCAGCTTCCTGCTTCCCGTCATCGGCCCACCGGTGTATGTGGTGCTCTGGCTGCTGCTTCCCAAGACTGACGGGACCATCGCGCTGGAGAAGCTCGTTTCCAACCGCTGAATTCTGTCTTGAGGAATGGGGGTGTCCACCAATCGGTGGACACCCCCATTCAGTCTGTAGATGCTTACCCGGACCTGCGCTCACGGAGCAGTCTTGAGACATGGAAACCTCCACCTTTCACCCGGCCCCGCGCAACGACGCGACCAGCCACCACGATGTGCCGATCGAGGTCGAGAACCTCACCAAGGTTTACCGGCAGAAGTCCGGCACCATTTCGGCCGTCAACAACCTGAGCCTGTCGATTCAGGCAGGTGTTACCTACGCGTTGCTTGGACCGAACGGTGCCGGGAAAAGCACCACCATCGAGATTCTTGAAGGTCACCGCAAGCCCACTTCCGGGCGCGTCAATGTACTCGGGACGACTCCATACAAGGCACCTCCGTCCTTCCGGGCCCGGATCGGAATCGTCCTGCAGGAGGCGACCGACGCGGGTGCGCTGCGGGTGCGTGAAGCGCTGCACGCTCTCGCCGCGTACTACCCCAATCCGCGAGGGGTGGATGAGCTGATCGCGGCGGTTGGGCTGGAAGGCAAGGAGTCCCAGCGCATCAGCACACTCTCGGGCGGTCAGCGCCGAAGGGTCGATGTGGCGCTGGGCCTCGTCGGAAATCCTGAGCTGCTCTTCCTGGATGAACCCACCACGGGTTTCGATCCCGATGCCCGGCGGGCGTTCTGGGGCCTGATCCGCAGCCTCCGGGCCGACGGCACAACCATTGTGCTGACGACCCACTACCTCGACGAAGCTGAGCAGCTGGCGGACCGGCTCGGCATCATCACCGGCGGCAGGCTTGTGGCCGAGGGAGCGCCCGGCACACTGGGAGGCGCCGCTCTGCGGCGGCCCCGCGTGAGCTGGATTGACGACGACGGTGTCCACGAGGAGATCACGGACCGGCCGGCTGAGCTGGTGAACCTGCTCAGCGCAGGGGGCACCCATGAGCCACGGAAGCTTCAGATACGGGTACCCAGCCTGGAGGACATTTATCTTGAGCTGCTGAAGCAGCACGGCATACAAAGTGGAGATGCGTCATGACGACACCATCAGCTACGGCACCGACCGGCCTGTCCACGTCCCTTTCCCGGTTGTGGAGGCCGAACACCCTCGCCCTTGGCTGGCGACGGACAATACTTGAAGCCCGGATGTTCTCGCGGGATCCGTCCGCCCTGGTGTTCACCCTGTTCTTCCCGCTGATCATGATGGGTCTGTTCAGCACTGTTTTCGGCGATGAGGCGAGTATTGGCGACCCGAACAGGCCGGAGTCCCTGCTTCGCCCAGCGGAGTACTATCTGCCGGGCATGATTGCCCTCGGCACCATTTTGAGCGGATTCCAGAACCTGAGCGGTTACGTCGCAGACGAACGCTTCAACGGTTCCATCAAGCGCCTCGCGGGAACTCCCCTACCGAGCCTGTCCTACTTCCTCGGCAAGACCGGCCTTACCCTTCTCCTCATCACGACGCAGACCGCGCTCCTGCTTCTGGGTGCGCGCTTCCTGTTCGGCGTGACCATGCCTGCCACTGTGGACGCCTGGCTCACCTTCATCTGGCTCCTGCTGGGTTCGACCGCCGCCTGGTCCGCGGTAGGTATTGCGTTTGCCTGCCTTGCCAGAACTGGTCAGGGCGCGTCCACCATGTCTGCGGTTCCTCCGCTGCTGCTGGCCTTCATTTCCGGTGTCTACTTTCCCTTCTCCCAGATGCCTGACTGGCTGCGGACCATCGCCGACTTCTTTCCCCTCCGGTGGACAGCCAGTGGGATGCGCTCGGTGTTTCTTCCCGAAGGCTGGGCTGCCGTCGAGCCAGGCGGTACCTGGAACCTTGGACTCGCCGCACTCGTGATTGCCGTGTGGCTGGTGGCTGGGCTGGTGCTTACCCGCACGGTTTTCCGTTGGCCGCCGCAGAAGTGAGCCAGCCTGTCCCCGCTGGCCGGCCGCCGTCGTACAGTGATTTCATGAGCACTCCAGCGGATCGGAGCGTCCCCCTTCTCCCGGACAATTCGGTATGGCTGCGCGGGATGCGCTGGTGGCACGTGGGCTTTTACACGGTGCTGTCGGTGGTGGTGCTCGTAGTCCTGCTGCTGGTGAATGGTGATACGACGAAGGCCGCAATGCTTGTGGCTCTTGCAGTACTCGCAACCGTCTATCCGTTCCTCACCCGGCTGGAGCATCTCGGGACCTGGCGGCCGACGGCGTACGTCGTCCTGCTGGTCAGCACCGTCGGCTTGTTGTCATTCCTGTCGAGTTACGGTGCCATCCTGCTTTTTGTCGCCTTTCCCCAAATATGGATGTTTTCGAACACCCCACGCAGGGGTCTTATCGCCACCGCCGTCCTGTGCGTCGTGGTCGCCCTGGGCCAGCTGAACCTCACCGGTACAGATCCGGAGAACGTGCGAAGCGTGGGTTTGCAAGTGCTTGTTTCCTTTCTGGGCTCCAGCATGATCGGGCTGTGGATCTATAAGATCATCGACCAGAGCGAGGACCGCGGGCAGTTGATCGCATCCCTTGAGGCAACCAGGGCGGAGCTCGCCGAGGCACATGAGCAGCAGGGCGCCATGGCAGAGCGGGAGCGCATGTCCCGCGAGATTCATGACACTCTGGCCCAAGGTTTCACCTCGGTCATCATGCTGTCCGAAGCTGCCCAGGCGAAGCTTCGACGTGAACGGCAGCAACAGGCAGGCTCCGAGGTTCCCGGGTCTTCAATCGAGTCGGACCTTGCTGCGATCGGCGATACCGCACGGGAGAACCTTCAGGAAGCGCGCGCGCTCATCACTTCCTCCGGACCGTCCCAGTTGCAGGGCGGCGACCTGATCGGTGCGCTGAGGCGGCTCGGTGAGGCTTCACGGCAAGGGGACCGCACGGTGCGGATTGCCCTTCCGGACGATCCGCCTGTCCTTGAGTCCGCCCAGCAGATCGCGGTACTTCGCTGCGCACAGGAAGCGCTCAGCAACGTCCGCCGGCACAGTGAAGCCAGGCAGGTGGATCTGACGCTCCAGCGTGAGAACGATGACCTGCTTCTCACCGTCAGGGATGACGGACGGGGTTTCACGGCCGATCAGTCCAGTGCAGGCTTTGGACTGACCTCCATGAGCAGCCGGCTCCGTGAGATCGGCGGTTCCCTCCACATCCGCTCCCAACCGGGGGCAGGCACCTGCCTCACCATGACCGTACCGCTCGTGCGGAAAGGGGCAGCGCAGTGAGCGATGAAACGGTCAGGGTCCGCGTACTGATCGTTGACGATCACCCCATCGTGCGCGCCGGTCTTCGCGCACTGCTGAGTACCGATGACCGGTTGCTGGTGATCGGAGATGCCGGGAACGGCAGGGAAGCCGTCACTGCGAGCGCTACGCAGGCTCCCGACGTCGTACTCATGGACCTGCGCATGCCGGAACTGGATGGGGCGGAGGCAACCGCCCAGCTGCTCAGCGCCGACCCAGCCATCAAGGTCCTGGTGCTGACAACCTACGACGGCGATGCCGACATTGTGCGCGCAGTCGAGTCCGGTGCTGTGGGATATCTCCTGAAAGACACCCCCGGTGAAACGCTCATCGACGCGGTCCTCGCAGCTGCACGCGGCGAGACTGTTCTGGCACCGCCGATCGCGGCAAAGCTTGTTTCCCGGCTACGTGCTCCGGGTACGCCTGCGCTGTCCCGACGGGAGGTCGAAGTGCTCCAGGCCGTGGCACAGGGAATGAGCAACCCGGATATCGCAGCCGCACTCTTCATCGCGGAGACCACGGTCAAGACGCATCTGCTCCGGATCTTCGCCAAGCTGGACGTCGACGACCGAACCCGCGCCGTCGTCGTTGCCATGGAACGCGGGCTGCTTCCGTCGGTCCGCTGACGCGGCACCGTCGAGGGGCGATGTCCTTGCGGACCGGGACATAAAGAGGCCCCTTGCGTAAGTGTGTCTAGAATCATACGTGGCTCAAGGAGGCGCCTGACCAGATCACCCCACCCACGATTGATTGGAAAACGCCTTACATGAAGATCGGAATCCTCACCAGCGGAGGCGACTGCCCCGGACTCAACGCGGTGATTCGCGGAGCTGTCCTGAAGGGCATCAAGACCGACAACCTCGAGTTCGTAGGGTTCCGCGACGGCTGGCGAGGGGTGGTGGAAGGCGACATCATCGAGCTTCCGCGGCATGCGGTCCGGGGCATCTCCAAACAGGGCGGAACCATCCTGGGTACGTCCCGCACCAATCCTTTCGACGGCAACGGCGGCCCGGAGGCAATCAAGGCCACGCTTGAGCGGCTCGGGATTGACGCGATGATCGCCATCGGTGGTGAAGGGACCCTGGCTGCCGCCAAGCGCCTCACGGACGCCGGTCTGAAGATTGTCGGCGTCCCGAAGACCGTCGACAACGACCTCGACGCCACCGACTACACCTTCGGCTTCGACACAGCAGTGCAGATTGCCACCGAAGCCATCGATCGGCTCCGTACCACCGGTGAATCGCACTCGCGCTGCATGGTCGCCGAAGTGATGGGTCGCCACGTCGGCTGGATTGCCCTACACGCCGGCATGGCATCCGGTGCACACGCCATCCTCATCCCCGAACAGCAAACCTCCATCGAACAGGTCTGCGAGTGGGTCACCGATGCCCGCGACCGCGGCCGCGCACCGCTGGTGGTCGTCGCCGAGGGCTTTGTCCCCGCACACATGGAGCAACCGCACTCCGAGCGCGGCCTGGACACCTTCGGCAGACCGCGCCTGGGCGGAATCGCGGACCAGTTGGCTCCCGAGATCGAGGCCCGAACGGGAATCGAAACCCGCGCCACCGTCCTCGGCCACATCCAGCGCGGCGGCGTCCCCTCCGCATTCGACCGGGTGCTGGCCACGCGTCTCGGGATGGCTGCCGTCGACTCGGTTATCGACGGGCTGTGGGGCTCCATGGTTTCGCTCAACGGCACCGAGATCGCTCATGTGGGATTCGATGCCGCGCTGGGCAACCTCAAATGCGTCCCGCAGCACCGCTACGACGAAGCGGCCATCCTCTTCGGCTGAGTACCGTCAACTGGACGTCCGCCCGGTTCGGCTAACGTCGTCTCTATGAATCTTGAACCCGGCACCATCTCGATCATCCAGCTCGCCTGGTCCAGGCTGCTGGGGTTCGACGACGACGCCATGGCCGACGGCCGGGACCGTATCTACCGTGAAGACAACAGCGCGCCGCTGCTCATGTTCGTTGCACTCTTCGGGAAGGAAGCGCTGGTCGGTCCCACCTGGGCGCTGGACGCAGCCAAGAATCTGTCCGGCGTCGAACTTTCCCGGCACTCAACGCTGTTGTCCATGAGCCGTCCGCACGGTGGACGCGGGCTCGGCGAAGCATATCTGTATTTCTGCGACGCCCTCCCGTCCTTCCCGGACAGCGGGCCGCCGGTCAGCAGCGATCCCGAGCACGCGCTTGCACTCGAGCGGCTCTGCCCGCCGGATGATGTGGCCGAGGTGGGGCTGAGCGCCATGGAGAACACCTGCGTCCTCGTGGACGAGACCTCCGAACCGCTGCTGCCGCTCGCGGGCGCCGGCTATGACACCTGGGAAGGCATTCTTGCCCACCTCGGCGTCCTCACGGCCCCGGCGGAACGGCGGCGGGGCCGTGCGTCCTATGCCGTGTCGGTCGCGGTGGAGGAGTCGATGGCTGCCGGGCTCATCCCGCAGTGGCGTGCGCGCACCGACAATGTGGCCTCACAGCGCACCGCGCTCCGCGCGGGATTTGCCCACGCAGGAAGCCAGACCTCCGTTGTGCTGGAGGGCGGCGCTGCGCCGGGAGAGACTGTGCCTGGAGGAACGGAACAGCAGGACTAGGTGAACAGCTCCAGCATGTCCGCCCGTCCGAACATTGCTGCGGCGTCGCGGGCCGACGGCGTTCCGGCGTCCGGGCTGGCGCCTGCACTGAGCAGCTCTTTCGCCACATCGGCGTAGCCCTTGAAGACCGCACCGGCCAGCGGGGTCTGGCCGCGGTCATTGGCAGCCTCGGCATCAGCTCCACGTGCAAGCAGGTCCGCCACCACCGACGCGTGCCCGTTGTAGGCGGCGAGCATCACGAGGCTGTCCCCGGCGGTGTTGGTCAGCGTTGCCGGCACTCCGGCGTCGAGGTACTTCCGCAGGGTTGCGCCGTCGCCCTCGCGCGCTGCGTCGAGGAGGCGGTGGGCAAGCGCAATGGCTGCGTCAGCGGAAGGATCCGGGGCGTCCTGTTCGGTCATCCTCTGCCGCCTTTCAGCAGTCCGGTGGGACGGCCGACAACCTGGCCGGCGTCCGTGGCAACGATCAGTTCCTGTGTGGCGGCGTAGTGCTCCTCGCCGTCGACCACCTCGACGGTGGCTCCCGCATCCACGCTGCGCTTGATGACCGCGAGGCCCACCGCGCCCATCTCGTAGTGCTGTCCGACGGAGGTGAGCGTACCCACCGTTCGTCCCCCGATGACGACGGCGCTGCCGCGCTCCGGGAGGGTGTGCTGGCTTCCGTCCAGCTGCAGGAAGACAAGCCGCCGCGGCGGATGCCCGAGGTTGTGCACGCGGGCGACGGTCTCCTGGCCCTTGTAGCAGCCCTTCGACAGGTGGACGGCCGTGCGCAGGAGGTCCAGCTCGTGCGGGATGGTGCGTTCGTCCGTCTCGACGCCCAGCCGCGGACGCCACGCGGCGATGCGCAGTGCCTCCGACGCCATCATGCCGGCCAGAGTGAGCCCTTCCACTGCTGCCGCGAGATCAGTTCGCGGAATCAGGTACTCATGCCAGGGGCGCTCGGTACCGGGATGGGATTCCTCCCCGACCACACTGTAGGAGTATCCGCCCGTGCGGATGTGCGGCCAGATGTCAATCCAGGTGAGGTTGTCAGCAAACCGCTCTACCGGCCGGACTGAACCGAGTGTGGCCCAGTCGGCAGTGACGTCCGCAATCTCTACCCGAAGCATGAACTTCATGCGGTCAAGCCATGCAGCAAGCGGCGCGGCTTCCCAGCTTTCGGTCAGCAGCCAGGTGGTGGCGCCGTCGTCGACCACGCGAGGGCTGTACTCGATCCGGCCCTGCACGGTGAGCAGGAGAGTTTCGGTGGACTCGCCCGGTGCCAGGTCGAGCAGGAGCTGGGAGGATAGAGTATTGAGCCAGCTCAGGCG
Source organism: Arthrobacter sp. Soil782 (assembly GCF_001428435.1). Lineage (GTDB taxonomy): Bacteria > Actinomycetota > Actinomycetes > Actinomycetales > Micrococcaceae > Arthrobacter_D > Arthrobacter_D parietis. The sequence continues at coordinate 264,836 of NZ_LMSO01000001.1, read as the reverse complement.
GTCAGGGCCACTGACCGTGACGACACCGCGGTGGGAAAGATCAACAATGGCCTCGCCGCGGGCCAGGGCGCGCTGTTCCCGGAGCGGGTCACCGTAGTGCGCTGCCACCCCCTCATCGGGTGCACCGGCAGCCACGGCGCCGGGCATGGAAAGTAGCGGGCTTGAGTAAGTCATACCGTTGGCAACGTCATAGGCTGCAAAGCGTATTCCGACAAGGGGTATTCCAACGGAGCACTCACACAATCCGCAGTGCCGCTCAGGGCGACTTCCTGAGGATCGCGGAGGCATGCGGCTCCAGTGAGCTGCCGTCTGCCGCGATGTCCCAACGCCAGTACAGATCTCCGTTGACCAGGCCCAACAGCCGCGTGGCCGCCGAATAGTCCTTGGAGTGCTGGCCGCGCATCACGAGGTCCGTGGAGAGCTGGATCTGCGGGCCCTTGATGCTGCCGTAGTACAGCTCTGCGATACCGCCCGGGTGGACGATTGTGGCCGTGATGTCGAACCCGCCCGCATCATTACGGAACTGCTCGACCTCGTCAGCGCTCTTCAGGGCAGGCACGATGTCCGCCGGCGACAGGCCGGGCCCGACGTCGGCATCGTTCAGTTTGCGGTCCAACGCCCAGAAGCCGGTCTCCACCGACAGCGGACGAAGGGTATTGCCCTCTTCATCCGTCAGCCAGCTCTCAGCGGTGTACTGCACGTAGGGCAGCCCGTGCTGGGTGAACACGGCACGCTGGAAGAAGTGCTCGGAATCAGCGGTGCCCTCGCCCAGCCTGCCGGAGCCCTCCCACGTTCCCAGAAGCCAGGACAGCGGAACGAGCTCGGGAGTCAGGTCCGTCGGTATCTCAAACGACATGGATCAGCGAACGCTACTTCTGGCCCTTGTACAGGCGCGTGACGACGAGTGCAGCGAAGCCGGCCATGCCGAGGCCCGCGATCACCAACAGGGAGATGAAGAAGATTTCCAGCGCAAGAATTGACATGCTTCCATCCTAACGCCGTGTTTCCGCCGGGTGCGCCACTCTGGACGGTTCCGGGAGACACGCGCGTCAGCTCAGCAGGAGCCGCTCGAGGAAATAGGCGAGCGAGCCGATGCCCAGGATCGGAGCGACTCCCACGGCGAGCACGGCCGCCGGATTGAGCGGCGTATCCCTGCTGATGACGAGCCGCCGGCCGGCCATGACGACGGCGCCGCACACCGCGCCGATGATTGCGGCGGCAAGGCCCTCGACATCCGTGAAGATCAGCGCGCACAGTGGTCCGGCGAGCGCCGCGAGGACAACACCGAGCGGCCCGACCATGCGGTCAGGCCAGGGCAGCAGCGCCGTGGCGATTGCGATCAGGACGCTGATTCCCGTCACGAGGGTGACACCGGAGCTTCCCGCGTTCACTCCGAGGTTCTCGGCAGCGACCCAGCCGGCGCCCAGCGCGATGAGCAGCACGCCGGAACTCGCGCCGAGCGTTGATTCGAGGCGGTGACTCTGGCCGGTACCCCGGAGGAGCTGAATGAGGAAGATTGCCCCGACACCGAGGGCCACAGCAACCGGGAGCCAGGTCAGCGCTGCCCCCGAGGGGGAGAAGTAGGCGGCGGCGGTGGCCGCAAGGGCGCTCAGCGCGATGGCCGCGGATTGGCTCCTGCGCGCCGGGACTCCCAGCAGATGCGGCCACCCGATCGCGGCCACGAGGATCAGAACAACGACGGCGACGGCGCTCACCGTCAGCGACACGTAAGAAGCGCCGACGACAGCTATCAGTGCTACCGCCGCAACCAGTGCCGCCATCATCATTCTCACCCCTGCAATACTGCACTACCCACGCGTGAGGCGTCGAAAGCGGCAAATCCGTCCGTGGCCTTCCCGGCGGGATCATTCCCGCGGTGTAGCGAGGGATCAGCCGTTTCGGACGCGATGTTACGGGGGTGCCCCGGGTCACACCGGTATACTGGACTGCAATCCGCTGTCGGCCTGCCGGAACGTCCTGCTGTTTTCGGCACGCGGTCACCGCTGCGCCCGCCCGATGATGCGCGTCCCAATCCCTGGAGGACACATGCCGCACATCCTGATGCTGACGAACAGCCCCGGCTCCTCCGTGGAGATCCTCCCGGCGCTCGAGCTCCTCAACCACAAGGTGCACATCCTTCCCGCCGAGCCCACCGCGCTGCTCGAAACTGAACCGTCCGACGTCGTCATCATCGATGCGCGGAAGGACCTGGTGGGCGCCCGCTCACTGACGCAGCTGCTGCGCGCCACAGGGCTCAGTGCTCCGCTGATGCTGGTTCTCACCGAAGGCGGCATGGCGGCCGTCGCCGCCAACTGGCTGGCCGATGACGTCGTCCTCGACTCCGCCGGCCCGGCGGAGGTAGAGGCGCGGCTGCGCCTTGTCATTTCTCGGGCACATACCGCGGCCGAGGAGGTATCGAGCGAGATCCATGCCTCCGGCGTCGTCATTGATGAGGCCAGCTATACCGCGCGGGTGGGCGGCGAGCCGATGAACCTCACCTACAAGGAGTTCGAGCTCCTGAAGTACCTCGCGCAGCATCCCGGCCGGGTTTTCACCCGTGACCAGCTGCTGCATGAGGTGTGGGGCTACGACTACTACGGGGGCACCCGGACCGTCGACGTGCACGTGCGAAGGCTGCGGGCCAAGCTGGGCCCGGACCATGAGCAGTTGATCGGCACCGTGCGGAACGTCGGCTACCGGTTCACGCTCAGCCGCCAGAGCGGTGACTCGGCAGTCAGTCAGCAGGCATGACGTCAGCCGGCAGGCATAAACAAAGGCTCCCTCCCGCGCTGCGGAGAAGGAGCCTTTGTGTTTGTGGAGGACATACGGGTCGAACGTATCGAGGGCGCCCCACTGGCGCATCCCCCCGGTTGCACTCTTTCGAACGCTTGAAAAGCCTACCCCACGCCGCCCGACGCCGCCAAAATCCTCCCGGAATGGTGGTGCCCGCGGCTACGCTAATCAGATGACTGCAGCTGACGCACCCACCTGGCCCATCCGCACCATCGGCGGTGTCCCACGCGCTGAGGTCCTGCAGGACATCCTCGGCCTCGCCCGTGCTGCGGAAGACGCGGACGGCAACCCTCCGCTGTCCGAACAGACGCTGGTCAACCTGCGTACCTCCTCAGGACATCCGGATTCCCTGCTGGTGTTTGCAACTTATGCCAGTGACGGAAACGGCATCGGCGAGGCGGGTGAGGAGCTGGCCGGCGTCGCCGTCGTCAGCCTTCCACGTGGCGAAAGCCAACCCGGCGTGCTTGAGCTCGTGGTCCGGCCCACCTACCGCAACCAGGGCGTTGGCAGCAGCCTGGTGCGCGTGCTGCAGGACCGCCGGTTGCCGGACCTGCGGGTGTGGTCGCACGGGAATCATGCGGCCGCCGTCGAACTCGCCGGCAAAGCCGGGTTCATCCCGGTCCGTGAACTGTGGCGGATGCGGCAGACGCGCGCCGCACTCGAAGCGACAGTGCCCGACGCCGTGGTGCCTGACGGAGTGCGCCTGCGCACCTTCGAACCGGGCAAGGATGAGCAGGCCTGGCTTGAAGCGAATGCTGCCGCCTTTGCACACCATCCTGAACAGGGCGCCATGACCCGTGAGGACCTGGAGTCGCGGATGGCGGAGGACTGGTTCGATCCACAGGGTTTGATCCTTGCGGTCCGGGAGTCGGACGGGGAGCTGCTCGGTTTCCACTGGACCAAGGTGCACCCCCGCAGCGGCAAACACCCTGCCATCGGCGAGGTGTACGTCGTGGGAGTGACTCCCGCTGCGCAGGGCATGGGACTCGGAAAGGCCTTGACGATTGCCGGAATTGAACACCTGCACTCGCTCGGGCTGCAGGCCATCATGCTGTACGTCGATGCGGACAATACGGCCGCCGTCGCGCTGTACCGTTCGCTGGGCTTCACCCGGTGGGACGTTGACGTCATGTACGCACCAGGTAATACAGCCGGCAACTTGTAAGGTTGAGCAGGGCCTTCACCTGTCCTGCCAAGGCAGGCAGCGCCCCACGCCGGAACCACCAAAGGAGACACTATGGAAGCCGAAACCGCCGCCCGGGTACCGGCACGGTACGGATCATCCGAAGTAGCTCCCGCCCGGGCCACCCAGGACCGCATCGACATCCCGGAGTTCGCCCCGAGCCTGCTGCCGGCAGGCGATATATCCGCCGACCGCTTCCTGGACCGCGAGCTGAGCTGGCTGCACTTCAACGCCCGAGTACTGGACCTCGCCGAAGACCCGGACCTGGCGCTGCTGGAACGCGTCAACTTCCTGTCCATCTTCGCCTCCAACCTGGACGAGTTCTTCATGGTCCGCGTGGCCGGCCTGAAGCGCCGGATCGCCACCGGGCTGGCCGTCCCGTCCGCCGCCGGCCTCAGCCCCATTGAGCAGCTCGAGACGATCATGGCCGACGGCCTCGCGCTTCAGCGCCGCCATGCCGCCATCTTCGCCGAGCACATCCGGCCCGCACTCACCGGAGAGAACATCCACCTCACCACGTGGGATGAGCTGGATGAAGTTGCACGGCAGGATCTGAACAAGCTGTTCGCTGAGAAGGTCTTCCCCATCCTGACGCCGCTCGCTGTCGATCCGGCGCACCCGTTCCCGTACATTTCCGGGCTCTCTCTGAACCTCGCCGTCGTCGTGCGTAATCCGGTGAGCGACAAGGAACTCTTCGCTCGCGTGAAGGTACCCGACCAGCTGCCGCGGCTGATCTCCGTTGACGGGCCGCGCGCGGGGAACGTGGCCGGCCGGACCGCCCGTTTCATTCCGCTGGAGGAGGTCATTGCGGTCCATCTGGACCAGCTGTTTCCCGGCATGGAGGTCCTCGAGCACCACACCTTCCGCGTTACCCGCAATGAAGACCTCGAGGTTGAGGAGGATGACGCCGAGAACCTGCTGCAGGCGCTCGAGAAGGAGCTGCTACGGCGCCGGTTCGGCCCGCCTGTCCGGCTTGAGGTCACCACAGACATCAACCCCAGCATCCGCGCGCTGCTATCCCGCGAGCTTGGTGTTGAGGATGCGGAGGTCTATGACCTGCCCGCTCCCCTGGACCTGAGGGGCCTCAGCGTCATCGCCCGTATTGACCGCGGCGACCTCCACTATCCGAAGCACGTGGCGCACACCAGCCGGGACCTCAATGAGAGTGAAACCTCGAAGGCCGCGAATGTGTTCGCAGCGATGCGGCGCCGGGACATCCTCCTGCACCACCCGTATGATTCCTTCTCCACTTCGGTGCAGGCTTTTCTCGAACAGGCCGCGGTGGACCCGAAGGTCCAGGCGATCAAGCAGACGCTGTACCGGACCTCCGGTGACTCCCCCATTGTCGATGCGCTGATTGATGCGGCCGAGGCGGGTAAGCAGGTGCTCGCGCTGGTGGAGATCAAGGCCCGCTTCGACGAGCAGGCGAACATCTCCTGGGCGCGGAAGCTGGAACAGGCAGGCGTGCATGTCGTGTATGGCATTGTGGGCCTGAAAACCCACTGCAAGCTCTCCCTCGTGGTACGCCAGGAAATCGACGGACTCCGCCGCTACTGCCACATCGGCACCGGCAACTACCACCCGCGCACTGCCCGCTACTACGAGGACCTCGGGCTGCTCACCGCCAACCACCAAGTGGGCGAGGACCTCTCACGGCTGTTCAACCAGCTCTCCGGCTACGCTCCGAAGTCGACCTTCAAACGGCTTCTCGTAGCGCCGCGCTCGGTCCGCTCCGGTCTGATCGAACGCATCGAGCAGGAGATCGCCAACAGTCAGGCCGGCCTCGAAGCCCGCGTCATCATCAAGGTGAACTCGATCGTTGACGAGTCACTGATCGACTCCCTGTACCGGGCCTCGCAGGCCGGAGTTCGGGTGGACGTGATAGTGCGCGGCATCTGCTCTGTGCGTCCCGGCGTTCCGGGCCTCAGCGAGAACATCACCGTCCGGTCTGTTCTCGGCAGGTTCCTGGAGCACTCACGTGTCTTCGCATTCGCGAACGCAGGAGATCCGGCGGTATTCATTGGTTCAGCTGACATGATGCACCGCAACCTCGACCGCCGGGTCGAGGCGCTGGTCCAGCTATCCTCACCCGAACACATCACCTACCTGCTGTCACTGATGGACCGGTACCTCGACAGCGGCACGGCAAGCTGGCACCTGGACAGCGACGGAGAGTGGATCCGCCACCACAAGGACGACGACGGCAATCCCCTGAGCGACGTGCAGTCGTGGTTATTGGCCTCCCGTTCCCGCAGCCGTCTGCGGCCCGCCCGCCAGTGATGACGCAGCCGGACACAGCGGTAGAGAGCAGGCAGAGCAAGAAGGGCGCCGCCGTCGTCGCTGCCGGTGCACTGTGCTGGCGCAAGCGCTCGGGTGCGCTGGAAGTCCTTCTCATCCATCGTCCCCGCTATGACGATTGGTCCTGGCCGAAGGGCAAGATCGACGCGGGTGAGACCACACCCGAGTGCGCCGTACGCGAGGTCCGTGAGGAAATCGGCATTACGGTGCAGCTCGGCATCCCTTTGCCGACCATCGAGTACCCGGTGGCGTCCGGGCTGAAGGTGGTGCATTACTGGGCAGCGAAAGTTGACGCCGCCGCCCCCCAACCGGATGGCAAGGAGGTGGACGACTTCCTGTGGTGCTCTCCCGAACGCGCCGCCGAGCTGCTCAGCAACCCCTCGGACAGAGAGCCGCTGAACGCCCTGGTTGAAGCGTTTGCCGAGGACCGTCTGGCCACCTGGCCGCTGATCATCGTCCGCCATGCGAAGGCCAAGCCGCGGTCCTCGTGGACCCGCGCAGAGGGCGAGCGACCGCTGGCCGCGTCCGGGCGGCGGCAGGCACAGGCCGTCAGCCGACTGCTGGAGGCCTGGTCCCCCGAGCGCATCGTCAGCAGCCCGTGGGACCGCTGCGTGCAGACCATCATGCCGTATGTGAAGCGTTCCGACGCGAAACTGAAACTCGTGGACGCCATTACGGAACGCGACGCCGCCCGCAAGCCTGGACGGGCCAGCAACACCGTTGAGAAGCTGTTCGACCGGCGCGTTCCGGTGGCTGTGTGCAGCCACCGCCCGGTGCTGCCGCTGCTGTTCGACGTACTCCGTGGGCACATGCCGTCCCACCTGGGCGAGCTGCTGCCGGCGTCGGATCCGTATCTGGCTCCGGGTGAGGCGATCATCTGCCAGGTCAATTGCAGGAAGGCTGGCAAGGTTGTCTCCGTCGAACAGTTCCGTGCCTACGACGACTGATTCCGGCCGTGTGGGATCCGGTCTTAGACTAAATGCCGTGACTACTCCGGTTCCCACACCCTACGAAGACCTGCTCCGCGACGTCCTGGCTAACGGGACCCCGAAATCGGACCGGACCGGCACGGGAACGCGCAGCGTTTTCGGGCGGCAGCTGAGGTTCGACCTCGCGGAGTCCTTTCCGCTCATCACCACGAAGCGGGTGCACTTCAAGTCAGTGGCCCTGGAGTTGCTCTGGTTCCTTCGCGGCGACTCGAACGTGTCCTGGCTTCAGGAACGCGGGGTGCGGATCTGGAACGAATGGGCTGATGAGGACGGCGAACTTGGCCCCGTCTACGGCGTCCAGTGGCGTTCGTGGCCCACGCCCGACGGCAGCCATATCGACCAGATTGAACGCCTCATCGATGGGTTGAAGACCAACCCTGATTCCCGGCGGCACATCGTCTCGGCCTGGAATGTTGCGGATATCGAGAGCATGGCACTGCCTCCCTGCCACGCCTTCTTCCAGTTCTACGTGGCGGACGGCAAGCTTTCCTGCCAGCTCTATCAGCGCTCCGCGGACACCTTCCTCGGCGTACCGTTCAACATTGCGTCCTACGCGCTGCTCACCCTCATGGTGGCGCAGCAGGTGGGCCTTGAGCCCGGCGAGTTCGTCTGGACCGGCGGCGATGTCCACATCTACGACAGCCATGTTGAGCAGGTTGCCGAACAGCTCTCCCGCGAGCCCTACCCCTACCCCGCACTGCGCCTGAACCGGAAGCCCGAGAGCATCTTCGACTATGAGCTTGAGGATTTCACGGTGGAGAACTACCAGCACCACCCGACCATCAAGGCGCCGATCGCCGTATGAGCGAGTCCCTGAGTGCCGCTGCGCTGGTCGGCAGCCCTGTTGTAGGGATGATCTGGGCACAGACAGTGGACGGCGTCATCGGCCGGGACGGCACCATGCCGTGGCACCTGCCCGAGGATCTGGCACACTTCCGGCGCACCACGCAGGGGCATCCCGTCATCATGGGACGTCGAACCTGGGAGTCCTTCCCGGAGAAGTACCGCCCACTACCCGGCCGCACCAACATTGTGGTGAGTAGGCAGAAACCGGACCCGGCAGACTACCGGGGCGCCGTCGTCGTCGGCTCGCTTGAAGAGGCCGTCAGCGAGGCCCAGCGCAGTGAGGGTGCCGACGAGATCTGGATCATCGGCGGCGGCCAGGTGTATGCGGAAGCGGCTCTGCACGCGAACGCCGCTTATGTCACGGTGATCGACTCAGCGGAGGAGGGTGACACCTACGCTCCTGCACTCGCGAATTCCTGGGCTCTCGCCGGAGTTGAGCCGTCCGAGGGCTGGACCACCGCGCAGAACGGAACCCGGTTCCGGATCAGCCTGTGGACCCGGGCGGAGCAAGGTGGGCAGCCCTCCCCATCGCGGGATACCCGCCCCGCTGGGTAGTCTCAGTAGCGGGACGAAGATCAGGCAAGGTAAGAGGCACGGGGAAAAATGACTGGGACGCTGGGGGCAAACCCTGATCAGCTGCGCTCGCTGGCGCAACACTGCAGTGCAGGGGCACAGTCCCTACTCGACATCTCCGCCAGCGTCTCCGCGGTGGTAAACAATCCCGGGTTCTGGAAGGGCACTGACGCGGATCAGACCCGCCAGCGGTGGAATACCGTGCTGCGGGTGCAGATCCTCTCCGCCTCCACGAGCCTCGACCGCGCCAAGTCCGAACTGCTGGAGCAGGCCGCGGACCAGGAGCGCACAAGTTCAGACGCTGATGGGGCCGGCACCCCGGGTATGACACCGGCGGGCGGATCGGAACGTATGCCCATCCCCGGAGAAGACGGTAACGTGCCGGGTCCGGACTGGTTACTCGGTCCCGATTCGCCCTTCCGTGACGGCTGGGACATGTACCAGCTCATCAAGGCGTTCCCCAACATGCGCGCCGGGCTTTTCGACATCGGCGCGATGCTGACGCCGGCTCTGCGGAGCGGCTTCGGCGACCCTGCCGCCTGGGCTGCGCTCCGCAGCTCGAATATGCTCAGCGGCTTTTTCAACACCTCCGGTGACCTCTTCGACGGGAACTGGCACACGGCTCTTAACCTCACGGAAGGCTCCCGGGCGTTCGCTGCCTTCGACATGCTGGGCAAGGGGCTCGGCGTCGTGGGCACCGGACTGGACCTGTATGACACAGTGGTCCACCTGAATAACGGGGACACGGGAGATGCGATTTATTCTGGCGCCAAGACGGTTCTTGGCGTGGCCTCCTTCCTTCCCCCACCCGTGGGCACAGTCGCCATGGTGGCCAGTGGAGCCCTTGCCATCTATGACAACGTTCCGGTGGTGCACGACGCCGTCAATGCGGTGGGTGGGGCGATCGCCGACACCGCTGAGGACGTGGGCGGCGCGTTTGCCGACGGGGCCGAAGCTGTCGGTGATTTCTTTGGTTTCTAGGACTTCAATTGCACAAGGAGCAGCACGATGACCGAGACCGTGTCGAAGCCCGACCAGGCCGACAGCCCGTATCCCGATGCCATTGGGTTCGGTTTCGCCGAGGTGGCGGCACTGCTCAACCTTGCGCCGGGCGCGGCCGCAACCGCGAGTGCCGCCGCATTGCGGGTGAGTGATGAAATCGGGGATACCCGCATGGTTGCGGCGGGCGGCTCATCCCTTGTGGCACGCGGCCTGGCCTTTGCTGACAGCGACGGCGTGCTCTCGGTCGGCGGCCCTGTGGCTGCGGTGACCCGTGCACTCACGACCGCCCGGCGCAGGATCGAGATCAGCCTGGTTGCGCCCGATTACTCGGACAGCGTGGTCTCCATCGAATCCGCGGAGTACGAGATATTGATGCAACCGCGCAGCCACCTCACCTGGTTCGCGATGGCCAAGCGGCCTGACATCACCAGCGCTGAAGCAAACCTTTTCATCGTGCAGTCTCACTGTGCTGAACATCCGGACGGCGGTGCACTGGTGAAGAACCGGGAGACCCCTGAGGCCGGTGAGTTGCTGATCAAGGTTGAAGAGGGCGCCTGGACTGTTGGACGCCGACTACCGGGCGCGGATTCCGTTGAATCAAAGCGGGGTCTGTCCGACAGCGATGTGCTGGCCCAATTACGCGCACTACGACAGGACTGAAGCATTGGTCTACAACGCCGAGCGGGAACGCCGGGATGCCGCAACAAGGGCCGCACACGAGGATCAGGTGGCGCGGATCGGTGAGAATCGTGTGCTGACGCGCGGGATCAACGGTGAACTCGTCAGCTATACCCGCGATGAGTACGGTGTGGGGCGTCTCGGGTTGGGTCCGCGCATCAACACGCGCTGGGGACATCTTGTCTATGTTCTCGCTATTGCGGTCATCATCGGCATCTTTGTCTACCTTCCCCTGCGGAACCTTCTGGTTGAGGGCGATTCAGGAATGCTCGGATTCCTTGTTATTCCGGCTCTCCTGGTGATACTCGAGATCTTCGCCGTCAGAAACCTCGTGCGGGAGTGGCGCGCACACAAGCTGCGCGAGGCGCGCGGGCTGCCGCGGCCCGCGTACTGAGCCGCGCGGCGTCGTCGCCCTACGGCTGTGACGTAACCGACCGGCGCGAGAGTGGCATCCTCGCCTAAACTGGAGGCATGACAACCGCTGCGCACCTGTCCTCGTCCGCGCCCTCCGTCGGTTTGGTCGGCTGGCGTGGGATGGTCGGCTCCGTCCTGATGCAGCGCATGCAGGATGAAGGCGATTTCCGCCTCATCAACCCGGTCTTTTTCTCCACGTCCAATGCCGGTGGCGCCGCGCCTTCGTTCGCCGAGGGCGCCGGTCCGCTGCAGAATGCCTATGACGTCGAGGCCCTGGCAAAGCTGCCCATCATCGTTTCCGCCCAGGGCGGCGGGTACACCTCAGAGGTGTACCCCAAATTGCGCGACGCCGGGTGGGACGGCCTGTGGATCGACGCCGCCTCCACGCTGCGCATGGAGGAGAGCTCCATCATTGTGCTGGACCCGGTGAACCGGGACGTGATCGATGCCGGGCTCGCCCGCGGTGTCCGCGACTTCATCGGCGGCAACTGCACGGTCTCCTGCATGCTGATGGGCCTCGGCGGGCTGTTCAGAAACGGCCTGGTTGAGTGGGGAACCTCCATGACTTATCAGGCAGCCTCGGGCGGCGGAGCCCGGCATATGCGCGAGCTGCTGAACCAATTCGGGTCCATCCACGGCGCAGTCGCCCAGAATCTGGCAGACCCGGCGTCAGCAATTCTCGACATCGACCGCGCAGTGCTGACCCAGCAGAAGAATCCGGCCATGGACGCCTCCCAGTTCGGCGTACCGCTTGCTGGATCGGTAATTCCCTGGATCGACGCGGATCTCGGCAACGGTCAGTCGAAGGAAGAGTGGAAAGCCGGCGCGGAAACCAACAAGATTTTGGGCAAGGACATCGAGGGAGCCCGGATCCCCTTCGACGGACTGTGCGTACGGATCGGCGCCATGCGATCACACTCCCAGGCGCTCACGCTGAAGCTCACAGAAGACCTCTCCGTGACTGAGATTGAAACACTGATCGATCAGGACAACGAGTGGGCAACGGTGGTCCCGAACACCAAGGAAGCAACCCTGCAAGGCCTTACCCCGGTGGCGGCCAGCGGTACCCTGCAGATTCCCGTTGGGCGAATCCGCAAACTCGAAATGGGGCCGGAATACATCAGCGCGTTCACCGTGGGAGACCAGCTCCTGTGGGGGGCTGCCGAGCCGCTTCGCCGCGCGCTCCTGATCGCAACCGGCAATCTTTAGGCAGACTGCGCACCCCCGCTTTCTTCTCGGACGTCTGTACTAGAAAAATGTCAGGGGTGCCGGGCAGACTGTGCTGCATGACCCAGATTCCGGTAGACCAGATCCTTACGCGGTACTTTTCGGCGAGCGCCGCGGGTAGACATCCCGCCACGGTTGAGCGCTACAGGCGCGTCTTCGACCACCTGCGGCTGTTTCTCGACCGGGAGGGCCATTCCACGGTCAGTTCCGATACGGCGGCGCTGCTCGTTTTGGAGCGGCAGTTCGAGCCTGAGGGCGCCTTCGAGCGGATACTCGGTGCGGAAGAGCTCGTCTTCGCACTCCCCCGGTTCCTCAGCGCCGCGTGGCTGCTACCGGATTTCCACGACCGGCTCGCGCAGATCAGCCTGGTCTCACGGCTGGTTCAATGGCTGTGCAGCCGGGAGCTGGTGGACAGCCGGTGGCACCGCCACGCCGTCATGCAGACGCGGGCGGCAGCGGAGAAGGCGCGGCGGCGGGCAACCACGTAAAGGGGCCCGTGCCCTGCGATGCAACGCTCCCCAGAACTAGTTCAGGGAACAGCCGATCAGCAGGGGTTCCGGGTGCAGACGGATGCCGAATCGATCCTCCACACCATCGGCAACCAGCCGGGCAATACTCAGCAGGTCTTCCGCCGAGGCCTCGCCGCGGTTTGTGACGGCGAGGGTGTGCTTGGTCGACAACGCGGCCCTGCCGCCCGCCGCGCGGTGGCCGGCATCATCTGCCAGGCCAAATCCCTTGCCGAAACCTGCATGCTCGATGAGCCAGGCCGCACTGAGCTTCACGGAGCCGTTGGGCATCGGGTACCGGGGCGCCTCCGCCGGCAGGGACTCCGCCTCTGCCGCGTCGACAATCGGGTTGGTGAAGAATGATCCGGTGCTGTAGGTGTCGCGGTCTTCCGGGTCCAGCACCATGCCTTTCGTTGCACGCAGCTTGAGGACGGCACGTCGCACATCGGTGGCGTAGGTCCGTCCCCCGGCGTCGATACCGAGTTCGCGCGCCAGCTCGGCATACCGTACCGGTGCGCTCATGCGGCCGAGTCCCAGCTGGAACTGAACCGTGAGCACCACATAACGGGGAGATCCGGCGTCGGTCGTGCGCTTCAGGAGGGAATCCCGGTACCCGAACTTCAGGTCGAAGTTGGCCAGGGATTTGATGGACCTGGTCTCGCGGTCATACGTGCGCACCATGGCGATGGTGTGGGACACCTCTGATCCGTACGCGCCGACGTTCTGCACGGGTACCGCCCCGGTGGAACCGGGGATGCCGGAGAGCGCCTCCAGCCCGGAGTAAGCGTGCCGCACTGTGTACTCGACGAGCTCATCCCAGGGCTGGCCGGCCTGGGCGGTGACCATTACGCCTCCGCAGGTGGCGTCGTCGTCGTTCACTGTGAAGCCGGTCGAAGCAATTTTGACCACTGTTCCGGCGAAGCCGCTGTCCGCCACCAGCAGGTTCGAGCCGCCGCCAATCAGCAGGAGCGGCTCCCCCGCCTCATCGGCGGAGCGGATCGCCTCGATGAGTTCCGCTTCAGTGCGTGCCACCACGAGTTTGCGGGCAGGGCCCCCGACGGCCGACGTGGTGAACTGGGCGAGGGATGTCACCAGATCCGCACCACTGCCTGTGCCTTGACGAGCACCTTCTGTCCCCCGGCGGAGACGGTCAGGTCAATGCGCGCAGTCGAATTGTCCGGGTCCACAGCCCCGACAACTCCGACAACTCCGATGACCGCCCCGGCACTGCCAGGCCGCGCCGTGGTGTCCTCAACAACAACCGGCCGGGTGAAGCGGGTCTGGTAGTCGATCACGGCGGCAGGATCACCGATCCAGTCGGTTACTGCCTGGACCGCCGCGCCCATGGTGAACATGCCATGGGCGATGACTCCGGGTAGGTCCACACCGCGGGCAAAGGATTCATTCCAGTGGATGGGGTTGAAGTCACCGGATGCTCCTGCGTACTTCACCAGGTCCAGCCGGGTGACGTCGAGGGAGGAACGGCCGATTTCCTGGCCCACTTCAAGATCTGTCAGCGAGATTGTCATGCTTACTGCTCCTCCCCGCGCACCAGGATGGATGAGGTGGTTGTTGCGGTTTTTTCACCTTCCACGGTGGAGATCTCAGCACGGGTGGTGATCATTGCTCCGCCGCCCATGGCCCGGACCTGATCGACGTGGAGTTCGGCAACCAGTTCATCTCCCGCGATGATCGGCCGGTGGTGGATGAACCGCTGGTCGGCGTGGACCACGCGGGTGAAATCAATGCCGGCCTCGGGATCGTTGATCAGCTGTGCGTCAGCCCGCTGGGCGATGATGATCGCGAAGGTGGGCGGCGCGACGACATCGCGGTGACCCAGCGCGCGGGCGGCTTCCGGGTCGAAGTGGGACGGATGCGTCGCCTTCACTGCCTGGGCGAACTCGCGAATCTTCTCGCGGCCTACGGTGTAGACCTCACCAGCAGGGTAACTGCGCCCCTGGAGGTCGGGGTTGATCGTCATGAAACTCCTTATGATCCGGGCTTCCCGTCGCGGGCACGCCTGTTCAGGGTAACTGCTCGTCAGGCTACCGGCCGGTTGGGCCGGAACCATCCTTAGGCCGATGGCGGCGCTGCGCGTCACGTCCACGCACCACCAGGCCGGCCAGATGTGCCGCCATTCCCGCAATGATGATCGGCAGGGCCGCGAAGACCAGGGGATCTGTCTCGAGCATTGCTCCGGCGATGGCCAGCAGGATTCCGACGCCGGTGAGAATCAGCGCAGCGATGACGAGCCGGCGGTAAAGCGGCGATCCGGTGTCCCAGGGCGTGTTCAGCATCCTTTAACCCTACCGAAGCGATTCCCGCCGCCGACCGGTTAGCGCCGGCGTCCATCGGCGGAACAGTCCGGGCACCCGCATGACCAGCGCCCAGTAGAGCACTCCCGCTACCAGGGAGGCTGCAACGCCTACCGAGGGATGGAGGCTGTCAAGGTGCGGGAACACGAGCCAGTGTACGAGGTAGATGTACAGCGATGCGCTTGCGAGCACCACAGTCAGTTGCTGAAGGACCGTGGGGACCGGGAGTCTGGGAACCCACACGAGCAGCAACATCCCTGTCAGGAGGGTCATTTCGCGGGCCAGGTCCCCATAGAAGAAGCCGGGGATGCACAGCAATGCAACAGCGGTGATCAGGAAGCGGTGTGCGGTACGCCGTGCTCTCGCCACCGCCCACCCAAGGGCGAACAGCCAGAGCGCGGGGGCAGTGTTCGGCACCTCGAGGTCAACGATGTTGAATCGCGTCAGCAGACCCGCGGCGGCCAATCCCAGCGGGAACCCGAAGGGAAAACGCCGTTCCAGCCGTGCAACGGGAGGAAGGGCAAGCAGTGCAACCACACAGACAAGGAGGTAGGTCAGCACCTCGACGAACCAGAAATGCCATTCAGGTGTAACTTCCTGCGGGCCGACGAGCGCGTTCAGCAGGAAGATATTGGCGACGCTGTAGTGATCGGTAATGATGTAGCCCAGAAAAATCAGCGCCACGCTCGGCAGCACTATGCGGGCGATGCTGGTCAACTGGCGTCGCAACCGATGCCAGCGTTCGCCCTGGAGCTGGAAACGCGCGAAGTTGTACCCGGCTGCGGCCATCAGCACGTGCGCCGTCCCTTCCCAGTGGAACAGCCCTATGTGCGTGCTGATGATGAAGATGATGGCGACGGCCCGCAGCACGATGCTCGTCTCGACGGCCGCGAAGAATCTGCGCCGACGCACCGGAGCTTTGACCGCCGCGCGCTGTGCAACCTCAACAAGCTCTGCGACGGACCGCACGTGCCAGTCCGCGGGCAGGGTGCCGAGGGCCCGCTCCAGACGTACGGACGTCGCTACATAGGACAGTGAATCGCCGCCCAGTGATACGAAGGTGCTGTCATCATCGACTGCGGGTACCTCCAGCTGCTCGGCCAGAATCACGCGCACGTCATGCGGCCCCTCCTTGCGGGTGACCGACGGTGCACGGGCCTCCGGTGCGGGGTCGGCGAGCGCGAGAATCGACTGATAGTCCGGCTTTCCGCTGCTGAGCCGGGGAATCTGCTCCACGGCGCACATCGCGAGCGCCCCTCGCGGTATACCGAGGTCAGGCGCCAGTACCTTGCCGAGCAGCCCCGGTTCGTGATCGCCCTCTAACGCGACAACCAGGCGTTCATCGGTCCCGACACAGGCGGCGCGTACGCCGAGGTCGGCGAGGATCTGCTCCACCCGGCCGAGGTCAATCCGCAGCCCCGCGACCTTGATGAAGCGGCTGCGTCGTCCAACCACCTCGTACAGTCCATCCGGGTGCCTCCGCGCCAAGTCTCCGGTGCGTAGCTCGTCTACGGTGCGGCCAGCAGCGAGGTCAGCGGACACCTCCGCGTAACCCAGCATGACGTTGGGGCCGGTGTACACCAGTTCACCGTCCTTGAGCCCCTCGACCGGATCGATCCGGAAACTGCCGCCGGGCACGGGCACCCCGATCCGGGATGGATTCTCCGCGGCGAGGGCTGGAGGCAGGTATGCCATCCGCGCCGTCGCTTCGGTTTGGCCGTACATCACGAACAGCTCCCAACCCCGGTCATTCCCCAGTTCCGCGTACCGACGCACCAGATCCGGAGACAGGCGACCGCCGGCCTGGGTCACGTACCGCAGTGTCGGCAGGTCCATGTCTGCGAAACCGACGCGCTCGAGCAGCTCGAAAGTGTACGGAACGGCGGCGAAGGCGCTTGCGTCCGTTCGGCGGAACAAATCCCAGAAACAAGGGTCCACAACGGAGAGGTCGGTGAGCACCAGCGACGCTCCGGCGAGCAGGTGGCTGTTGAGTACCGATAGCCCGTAGCAGTAGGACAACGGGAGGGTGGTGACAGCCCGATCCGCCGGCCCTATCCTCAGATACTCGGCGATGGCCGCGGCGTTCGCCTCGAGGTTCCGGTGTGAGAGCCTGACGAGCTTCGGCGAACCCGTTGATCCTGAGGTGCTCAGCAGGAGTGCGAGATCGGGATGCAGTTCGTGACTGGTGATGGCGCGGATTTCACGGATGCGCGGCGTTCCGTTCCCGCCGCCCGAGTCAATGACAACATCCGGGTCGAAAGTACTCCGTAGTGAGTCGACGGCGGAGGGCTTGTCTCCCGGTACCAGGATCACAGGGTGCCCCGCGGACAGCGCAGCCAGGTAGGCGACGACGGAGTCGAGGGTGTTGGTTGCCGCCAGCAGCACCAACCGCCGGTCCGGACCGAGACGGTCCGCAAGAGCCTCCACCCGTTCCGCCAGATCACGGTAGCTGAGGGTTTCACCGTCCGTCACGATCGCAGCGCGGTCAGCGAAAAGGGCGAGGTCCGCTGCGAACCCGACGAACCGGGTAGCGGGTTTCAGGGGCAGAATCGGCGTTGTCAGAGACACAGGTTCACCTCGATGTGGGAATCGGGAACGGTTCCGGCGCTTGCAGTGCATGGCCGGCGATACCGATCGGCGGCTCGGTGACGGCGCGGTCATCAACCAGCAGGGTCGGTGAGGTCCCGGACGCAACCGTCACAGTGACGGCAGTGCCCGGCGCGTACCGCACATGGTGCGGTTGCCAGGACCGCAGCGTGCGGCCGGATGCCAGACGGACATAGTGCAAAACGAATGCCCCGCGGTACTCCAGCGACACAACCCGTGCGGATGCGCCCGGATCCGGAGCGAGCGCCACTTCATGCGGACGCAGAACGACGTCGACGTCGACGTCGCAGTTGGCCCACCCGGGCACGGTCGAGACAACACCGATCTCGCAGGTCAACAGCGCGTTGTGGACGTTGGCTGGAAGGAAATCGGCATCACCCATGAAGGAGGCCACGAACCGGGTGGCAGGCTGCTCGAACACCTTTTCCGGTGTGTCTGCCTGTTCGATCACGCCGTCGTGCATCACCACAACCCGGTCTCCCACGGAAAGCGCTTCCGTCTGATCGTGGGTCACCAGCAGACTGGTGGTTCCTGTCTCCTTCAGCACGGCTACGATATCTGCTCGTACCCGCCCCCGGAGCGTCTCATCCAGGCTGGAGAAGGGCTCATCCAGCAGTACGACGGCGGGGCGGGGCGCCAGTGCACGCGCTACCGCCACCCGCTGCTGCTCTCCGCCTGACAACTCATGCGGATAGCGGGCGGCAAGATGATCGAGGCGTACCAGCTCCAGTACCTCGGCAACGCGCTTCCGCCGTTCGGGGAGGGAGAGCCGGTTCAGTCCGAAGGCAACGTTTTTGGCGACGGTGAGGTTGGGAAACAGCGCATGGTCCTGGAACACCAGCCCCACACGGCGGCGTTCCGGTTCCTGAAAGTTCCGCCGGTCCGCCACAACATCACCGGCGATCGTGATCGTTCCGGAGTCCGGCCGTTCCAGGCCGGCTATCATGCGCAGCATCGTCGACTTGCCGCAGCCGGAGGGCCCAATGACGGTGAGCATCTCTCCGGGAGCCACTGTCAGATCGAGGGAGGTCGCGGCCGCGATGGCGCCGTACCGCCTGCTCACCCCGCTGAGGGTCAGCGCCGTGCTGACATTGACAACCTCACCGCGCATGGGTAACCGCCCCTGCCTGCAGACCCGCGGACCGCCGGAACAGGAAATACACCGGGATGACGGCCACGGCGATGATGCCCAAGGCCGGCAGCGCAGCCTTCTCCCAGAAGTTCTCCCGGGCCAACTCGTAGACCCAGACAGAGACTGTGGTGAATCCGAAGGGTCGCAGCAGAAGCACGATCGGCAGTTCCTTCACTGCATCGATCGCCACCAGCGCCAGAGCGACAGCGACGCCCCGGCGGGCCAGCGGCAGATGCACGCGTGCCAGAAGCCTGCGTGGTGTGGCTCCGAGGCTCAGCGCGGAGGAAGTCAGTGCCGGTGAGATCTTGGCGAAGCTCGCGTCGACCGCCTGGTAGGCAGGCGCAAGGAAGCGCACCACGTAGGCAACAAGGATTCCCGCCACGGACCCGGTTACGAGCAGGCCGGTTCCGCCCGGGACGCCCGCGGATTCCAGCCATCCATCCACGCGGGCGAAGGCGATGAGCACACCGATGCCAATCACTGCCCCCGGCACGGCATAGCCGAAGGTGGTAACTTGCGCTGCAGTTGCCACGACCGGTCCTCCGCCCAAACGCTGGGCGTGCCCGGTGACGAGCGCGAGTCCTGCGCACACCACTGCGACCAACAATGCGACGGTCACACTGTTTACGAGATACTCGGCGAAGCGAGGGTCCACCAGCGGCTCAGACGAGGCGAGCGCTTCACCGGCAGCCCAACCGATGAGCTGTACGACCGGGAGGATGAAGCCCAACCCGAGCACCCCGAGACAGGCCAGTGAGGCAACCCATCTGGTCCAGCCGGTGAGCTTTCGGGGCTGCAGGCCCTCTCCCCGCCCAGGCTTCTGGTGGAACCGCGACCGTCCCCGCAGGAGCCGCTCACCGCCCAGCACGGCGACGGCGAACAAGAGCACCAGCACGGAAAGCTGGGTTGCCGCATTGAAGTCGAAGGTGCCCTTCCAAACCAGGTAGACCCCCACGGAAACGGTCTGGACGTTGAAGTACTGGACGGTTGCAAAATCCGTCAGGGTTTCCATCATCACCAGCGCCAGCGCCGCGGCAAGCGAGGGCCTCGCCAGCGGAAGCACCACCCGCCACAGCGTGCGGGCGCGGCCTGCACCGAGGGTGCGCGCGGCGTCGTACGTCGTTGCGCTTTGCTCCACAAGCGCCGACCTCGCCAGCAGATAGACGTACGGGTAAAGCGTCAGGGACAGAACGACGACGGCGCCCGCCAGCGTACGTACGTCAGGCAGCCAGGCGCCGGGACCGAGCACTGCACGCAGACCGGCCTGCACCGGTCCCCCGACGTCGAAGGTGGAGAGGAACACGAAGCCCAGGATGTAGGCGGGCATAGCCAACGGAAGGACCAGCGCCCACGAGAGCGTCTTGCGCAGCGGAAAATCATAGGCCGTCACCAGCCAGGCAAGGCCGCCCCCGATCAACAGTGTTCCCGCACCCACTCCCACGAGCAGGAGCACCGTGACCAGGACCATCGAACCGATATCCTGCGGGATGCTGCCGGAGTTCAGGCTTCCGAGCCCGTCGACCACCACAGCGATGACCGGCATTGCCACCAGTGCTGCGGCAAGCAGCACAGCCGCGGACCACAGCGGACGGCCGTTCCCGGTCAGCCGACTCCGCCGTTGACCGGCAACGGCTGCGTCAACCAGGACAGCCGATTCGCTCACTTGTAGCCGGCCTCGGACAGGACATCGATCGCTTCGGCGTTCAGGTCGCCGTAGGCCGCAGCGTTCAGCGGCATGCGGTTGAACTCCCCGAATTCCGCAATCACAGGCTCGGGCTTGGCAGCCGGGTTCACCGGGAACTCATGGTTGGCGTCCACGAACGCGTTCTGCCCCGTGGTAGCGAGCCACTCTATGAGCTGCTGGGCCTGCGCCGCGTTGTCCGAGTTCGCCACGACACCGGCGCCGGAGATGTTCACGTGGGTGCCGGCGCCCTCCTGGCTGGCCCAGTAGAGGTCCACTGCCAGGTCAGGGTTCTCCTCGAGGGTACGTGCGAGGTAATAGTGGTTGTTGATTCCCACATCGCACGCCCCGGCATCGATCGCTTCGAGCAGGAGGATGTCATTACTGAGAATATCCACGTCATTGGCCACCCAGCCCCTGACGATCTCCAGTGCCTTGTCCCGGCCGTGGAGGTCGATCAGGCTCGCGACCAGTGACTGCGTGTAGGAAGACGTGGCGTCGCGCATGCACAGCCGTCCCTTCCACTTCGGATCGGCCAGTCCCGCGTAGCTGTCCGTGGCGTCGAACTCTCCCGGATCAACATTTTCCGGGTTATAGGTAAGGGTTCGCGCCCGCATGGCCAGACCGAACCAGTGCCCCTCAGGGTCACGGAGGTCCTCAGGAACGGCTTCATCCAGTGCGTCCGAACTGATCGGTGCCAGCACATCCTGGCGGGCGGCGTTCCAGAGATTTCCAGCGTCCACGGTCATGAAAACGTCTGCAGGGGTGTCACTGCCCTCGGCTTTGAGCCGTTCAAGCAGCTCGGCGTCATCACCGGTGATGAACTCCACGGAGATGCCGGTTTCATCGGTGAAATCAGCGAACGCACCCTCAAGGTCATAGTGGCGGGCCGAGTAGATCTGCAGGTCTGCAGGCGCGGCGCCGATACCGAGCACGCCACACCCGGAGAGGGCAAGCACGGGAACCGCAAACGCGGTGCAGGCAGCAAGGAGCTTCGGTCGAGGCATAGGGGTACTCCTGAAGGTAGCGGCGACAGCCGCAGCAAGCTTTACAAAGGCAAGCCTAACCTATCCAGATGTGACCCTCCGACTATGTTGCGAAGATCACTACCTGCGCTGCGTCCGGGCCAAGACGAGAAGTGCAAAGCCCGTCAGAAGAGTTCGTCCTGCACGGCGATGGGCGCGGATCGGAATTCCCCAAGCTCCACGCGACGGCCCCGCAGGAGCGCGAGGTTCAGGAGGAACCTGCCTTCCGGCACAGCGATCAGTGCGGTTTGCCCGAGCAACGCAAGGACGGCCCCACCGTGATCCCCTGTCTCAAAGCTGAGCGGGTAGACCGACGCCCGCGCTGTCAGTACCTGTTCCCAGCTGCCCGGCGGGTCCCACTGCTCCTCCACCGTTTCGAACCCATCAATGCCGACGTCGGCAGCCAGCAACTGACGCAGGCCATCTGCCGCTGCGGCATTCAGAACATCCAGATCCCTGGGCGCCCGTGGGCGGGCCAGGGCCGCAGTCTTCGCCGCCGACCGGACAGCCTGCGGCAGGCCTGCATGGCGGGTTGCAGCGTCTTCAAGGACGCGGACTATCCGACCGTCGTCCGCACGAGCGACATAGCGGGCAACGACTGCGCCCTGCTCGGTCAGCCGGCTCCATTTGCTGCGGTGCGAGGCCGTTCCCACCTTGGTGGCGCCGTCAGCGAAGGTCGCGACATAGAGCCAGTGCTCCTGTGCGAGATAGGCGGCAAGCCCGGGAGGCGCCACACCGGAGCGGTGAACGTCGTGCATGAACCGGAAGTCATCACGCGCGAAACAGGGGCCGCACTGGTAGCCGCGCTCCGCCGTCGTCTGTTCCGGGCAGGGAAAGGAGCGGCGGTCCTTGGGTCCCAGCACCTTTGAATAGCCCAGGCAGAAGCGTGCGCCCCTGTCCCCGAGGAGTCGGAATCCAAAAACTGCCGGAAGATTCTCAAGCGGCAACGACGCCGGAGCGCCCGGCGGCGTGGCAAGGGCGAGGGACGGACCGGACCGGTCCCAGGACACACCGTGGCACAGGAAAGGTCCGGTCAGCATGTCGCAACGCTACCGGACCTCCCTGTTTGAAGTACGCCGCCGGAGGGGTTAGGCCGTCTGCCCCTCGTGCGGGCCTTCGGCGATCTCCTCGAGCACCTTGTCATTGAAGGCGGGCAGATCATCGGGGTTACGGCTGGTGACGAACCCCTTGTCCACGACAACCTCATCATCGGTCCACTCAGCACCCGCGTTACGAAGGTCTGTTTCGAGCGTGTGGTAGGAGGTCATCGACCGGCCGCTGACCACGCCGGCTTCGATGAGCAGCCACGGAGCGTGGCAGATCGCAGCTACGGGCTTGTGCTGTTCAAAGAAACTGCGCGTGAAGGCCTGTGCGTCCTTATCCACCCGCAGATGGTCCGCATTGACGACGCCGCCGGGCAGCACCAGTGCGTCGAAATCCTCGGCCTTTGCCTGGCTGAGAGGGAGGTCGACGGGGAATTCGTCACCCTTGTCCGTGCCGTTGAAACCCTGCACCGAGCCCTCGCCGGGCGCCACGAGTGTGGGCACTCCACCAGCACCCTTCACAGCTTCCCAGGGGCTGGTCAACTCGACCTGTTCCACGCCGTCCGTGAGCAGGAAGGCCACTTTCTTGCCGGAAATATTGTGCATAGTCATGCTTCCTCCATTCCGTTGGCTTACGGGTTAAGCCTAGGAACGATTGGAATGATAAGCAACCTGACTATTACAGGCCGTCAGCTACTGCGGCGGCAGCAGCAAGCCAGGCACCCTGTGTCGCCGGCTTCAGCGCCCCCCAGCGGATGCGGCCCTTCAGCAGCGCCACATCATAAGGAATGGTGACGGCGCTCCGCGCAAGCTGTGCGAAACCGTCCGCAATCTGCTGGGCCTGCGCCGCTGTACCGTTCTTGTCTGACTGGCTGACAATGACGACGGCGTTCTGCGACAGCTCCGCATACTTCCCACCGCGTGCACGAAGAGCCTCGAGCAGTAGCGCGCCCGCTTCCGCGTGCTCCTCAAGCGTGGTGGTGGCGATGACCAGCTGGTCCGTGTGGTGGATCATGCGCAGCCAACGCTCGGCGGTCTCATCATTTCCGGAGTCGACGATGTTCAGCCGGAAGTACTTTGAGGCAACTTCGTGGAGGGCGTCGAAATTCTCGGCGGTGATTTTCTGCTCGGAAGCGAGCACATCCGGTTTGGACCGCAGGACGTCGTATTTGTCTTCCGTCTGGTGGTGGACGTAGCGGGCAAGCAGCGCAGACTGGGCGGAGGGAGCCAGCAGCTGACTTGTCTCGGGCAGCAGGTCCATCACCGAGGAGTTGTGTGGCCCCTGTTCGGTGCGCCAGCCCAGCGTGCCGCGGGTTTCGTTATTGTCCCAGGCGAGCACCGGTCCCCCGCCGTTCCGGGCGAAAACCGCAGCGAGCATCACGGTGGTCGGCGTCTTGTTTGCGCCACCCTTGCCGTTCACCACGGAGATGGTCCGTGGACCCGGCCAGTGCTGGCTCACGGCACGCGTATGCGCCCGAATGACCAATTCCCGCTTCGATGGCGCAACGCGGATCCCCAACCGGGACAGTAAACCGCGGAAACCGGTCTCTGCGGGAACAGTTCCGTTATCCGATGCCAGGAAGGAACGGCGCCGGCCCTCGGCTGAGTCCTGCCGGCGCGACTGGCGTGGCGGGTCAGCGGGGGTGCTGGGCACCGACGGAACGGGAGGCAGGGTGGTGACGGCCGTCGTCGTGCCTGGTCCGGTTTCTGGTTGCATGCGGCCCTCCGGCGCGGTGGGTGGTGTCGTGGCGGGAGCCGACGGCACGGGAGCGGATACGGCGGGCGTCATGGGACCGGCAGGCGCCACGGAGCCGGCAGCGGGTGCTGGTGGTTGCCGGGGAAGGACCACGGGAACGGACGTGGTGCGGACGCTATGGGCCGATTCGTCGAAGCGGATGTCGAGCACCGGACGCCGGACGGTATCCTCGGTGTGGCCCTCCGGCTGTGCGCCCTGTTGCGGCGCCTGCGGAGCCGGTGACAAGCGGTCCGCGAAGCGGGGGACCTCCGAGATGGGCCCTGTTCGGGGGTCACGTCCGGTGCGGCGTCGGCTTGCCCGGGTTGGGAAGTCTTCCGGGTTCTCGCCCGGCCCCCAGGCCGAATCGTTGTCAGTCATGGTTCCTGTCCTGTCGATGTGCCTCGCGCCCCATACTATAAGGAGGCTGACCACAGCCCGGCCCTGTGCAGGCACCGGGAAAACACAACAGGCCGACAGCTCACTGCGAGCCGCCGGCCTGACACTTGTAGCGGTGGCGGGACTCGATCCCGCGACCTCACGATTATGAGTCGTGCGCTCTAACCAGCTGAGCTACACCGCCATAAATGAGACTGCCCGCTCCAATCTTACGATCTTTGGCGGGCCTCCCATTTGAGAGCCCCCCACCGGAATCGATCCGGTGACCTCGTTCTTACCAAGAACGCGCTCTACCACTGAGCTAGGGGGGCAACAGCAGAAAACTTTACCAGCTAAATCGCGTGCTGAAAAATCGAGCCGCGGGGTGGCCCAGCACAGCGAAAAGCGCCGGTGTTGCGCACAAACGTGGGGAACTTCCCACGAATCTGCACAACACCGGCGCTTTTGCGGAGGACGGAGTTTAGCGTCCCTTCAGGGTGCTGAAGTTACCACTTTTCGCGGCGGCCGTTACCGGCACCAGCGCCCTTCTGGTGACGCGGCTTGCGTTCGCCGGAGGGTGCTCCGCGGTCGCTGCGGAATTCGCCGTCGTGCGAGCGCTCGGCGCGGAACCCGCCGTCGTGTCCGCGGTCACCGCGGTAGCCCTCACCCTTGCGGTGCGGCTTCTTGAAGTCGCCGGCGGGGCGGTCGCTGTTGGGGCGCCGTCCCTTGTCCAGCTCGAGGTGGATCAGTTCGCCGCCGATGCGGGTCTTGGACAGCGCGCGCCATTGGTCCTTGGAGAGCTCGGCAGGGAGCTCAACCAGGGTGTGGTCCGCGCGGATGTCAATCCCGCCGATTTGCGACGACGACAATCCACCTTCGTTGGCAATAGCTCCAACGATAGAGCCGGGCATGACGCGCTGGCGGCGACCAACGGCGATGCGGTAGGTGGCGTTGCCCTCGGTGAGGGTGCGCGTGGGTCCGCGGGAGCCGAAGGCGTCCTTGCGGCCGCCTGCGCGCTCCTTCTGGCCCGCCGGCGCCTGCGGGATGTCCTTGACCAGGATGGGGTTACCACCCTGGGACATGACGGCGAGCGCTGCGGCGATCTCCGCGGCGGGCACGTTGTGCTCATTTTCGTAGTTCGCGATCAGGTCACGGAAGATCGAGACGTCCTCAGTGGCGAGGGTCTCGGTGATGCGCTCCGCGAACTTGTTCAGGCGGAGCTCGTTGACCGCCTCGGTGGAGGGCAGGTGCATCTGCTCGACCGGCTGGCGCGTCGCCTTCTCAATGGAACGCAGCAGGTACTTTTCCCGCGGCGTGATGAACAGGATGGCATCGCCGGAACGGCCCGCGCGGCCGGTGCGGCCGATGCGGTGAACGTAGGACTCTGTGTCATGCGGGATGTCGTAGTTGACCACGAGGGAGATGCGCTCAACGTCGAGGCCACGGGCTGCGACGTCCGTAGCCACGAGGATGTCGATCTTGCCGTCACGCAGGGCCTCAATGGTGCGCTCACGCTGCTGCTGGGGAATATCACCGTTGATGGCAGCGGCCTGGAAGCCCCGGGAACGCAACTTGTCCGCCAGGTCTTCAGTGGCCATCTTGGTGCGCACGAAGGCAATGATTCCGTCGAAGTCCTCGACCTCAAGGATGCGCGTCATTGCGTCGAGCTTGTGCGGGCCCATGACCTGCAGGAACCGCTGACGGGTATTGGCGCCGGTGGTGGTCTTCGACTTAACCGTAATTTCCTGCGGGTTGTTCAGGTACTTGGAGGCGATGCGGCGGATGGCGCTCGGCATGGTCGCCGAGAACAGCGCAACCTGCTTGTCCTCCGGCGTTCCTGCGAGGATCTGCTCCACGTCATCGGCGAAGCCCATGCGCAGCATCTCGTCAGCTTCATCGAGCACGAGGTACTGCAGGTTGGA
Organism: Arthrobacter sp. Soil782; assembly: GCF_001428435.1. Taxonomy (GTDB): domain Bacteria; phylum Actinomycetota; class Actinomycetes; order Actinomycetales; family Micrococcaceae; genus Arthrobacter_D; species Arthrobacter_D parietis. The sequence goes on along the minus strand of NZ_LMSO01000001.1, from coordinate 238,492 downwards.
CAGGTCCAGTGATCCCTTGGACAGGTGGTCGATGACACGTCCCGGGGTGCCGACCACTACCTGAGCGCCGCGGCGCAGGCCTGCCAGCTGGGGGCCGTAGGCCGATCCGCCGTACACGGGCAGCACGGTGAAGTTGTCGATGTGCTTGGCGTAGGAGGCGAATGCCTCTGCGACCTGGAGCGCGAGCTCGCGGGTCGGTGCAAGGACGAGGACCTGCGTGAACTTCGCAGGACCGTTGAGGTCCGCGAGCTCAGCCATCCTGGACAGCGCGGGAATGGCAAACGCGGCGGTCTTGCCGGTGCCGGTCTGGGCGAGGCCTACGACGTCGCGCCCTTCCAGCAGCACCGGAATGGTGGCCGCCTGGATGGGGGACGGCTTTTCGTAGCCGACGTCGGACAGCGCTGCAAGTACGCGGCCGTCGAGGTTGAAGTCGGTGAACTTCACATCAGGCGTGCCGGTGTCTGCAGTTTCGGTTTCAGGGGTGGCGGTAACGTCAGGGGACAGGTTTTCAGGCATGGGGAAGTTGACCTTCACTAGGAGCCGGGCGGCGTGGTGAGCCGCATGAACAGGAAATCCAGCGCTGTTTCAATCCCGCGGCAGGACCATACATTCCAACTTTGCACCGCTATCACAGCGGTGAAGTGCAATGTTTCTGACCGGCGCTCCCTGAATGAATCTGCCCGCCTCGCTCAACGATGCGGGCCCCAACACAACCAATCCATGCCGCTTGAGGGCAGGAATAAAGGGAAAACCGGTGTGGGGGATGTTTCAAGTGTACCCCACGGAGCTCCCGGCTCTTCCATGGGAGACGCAATCGCGACGTGAGGCTGCCCACAGGACCTCTCCGGCATCGTTCAGAACAGGTCAGGCTGGCACCTGCTGTGCCCTCATCTGTGCCTGTGCCCGGGCGAGCACTTTGGCGACGTCCGGCGTGAGGACCGCGCCGTCGTCGTGCGCTGCCTGCAGCCTCGCTGCCTGCTCAGCTGACATGCCGGCGAAAAGCTGGCCGACCGTCACCCCGTGTTCCGGGCGGTGTTCGACGACGACGGCGTCCCCCGCCTCAATGCGCCCGCCCTTCAGGACGCGAAGGTACGTGCCGATCCTGCCTTCCGCGGCGAAGCGCTTCACCCAGTTGGGCTCCCCCAGGTAGCGGGCGAAGTTCATGCACGGAGTCCGCGGCTCAGTCACCTCGAGGAGAACGTCTCCGATGCGCCACCGTTCACCGATTACCGCATGGGTGGCCTCGATCCCGGAGACGCGAAGGTTTTCGCCGAACTTGCCCGGCACCATGTCGCGTCCCAGTTCCGCTGACCAGAAATCGGCGTCCTCCTGCGAGTAGGCGTAGACAGCCTTGGAAGGGCCGCCGTGGTGCTTTCGGCTCGCCTGGATGTCGCCGGTCAGGCCGAGCGGATGCACTTTGATGGGCCCGGCGGCAGCCCGCTTGTCGATCGCCGTGACACCGGTGGAGTCCTTCGTGGGCAGCAGGGCGTGAACGCGGCATACGGCAAGAAGGGCACCTGTTGTCATGTAGCGATGGTATCCGGCGGCGCGCACGTCACGCGCGGGCCCTTTTCAGGACGCCGAAAACCCGCCGTCCGCCTTGATGAGCTGCCCATTGATCCACCGGCCCGCCGGCGAAAGAAGGAAAGCGACGACGCCGGCCACATCCGCCGGCGTGCCGAGGCTCCCCGTTGGCTGCTGCTGGACGAGCGCTTCGCGTACCTCGTCGGTCATCCAGCCGGTGTCCACCGGACCCGGATTCACAACGTTGGAACTGATCTTCCGCTCCCCCAACTCACGTGCCGCAGCGATCACGATCCGGTCGAGTGCGCCCTTTGATGCTCCGTACGGCAGGTTGTGCACCGTGTGGTCACTGGTCAGCGCGACGATTGCGCCGCCGTCGTCCGGGCACTGCAGCGCGAAAGCGCGGATGAGCTGCCAGGCTGCGCGGACGTTGACGGCGAAGTGACGGTCGAAGCTTTCCACCGTCGTGTCAAGGATGGATGAGTCAACGCTCTCCGCGTGCGAGAGCACCAGCGCGGTCAGCGGACCGAGCTCGGCGGCGTCGGAGATCAGTGCATCCGGCGTGCCCGGTTGCTCCAGATCGGCCGGCAGCAGCGTGACGCGTGAGCCGATCGCCTCCAGCTCCGCGGCGAGATCCCGCAACTGGGCGTATGGATCCGAGGCCTGGTTCACCCGCTCGTCATAGGGGTGCCAGTAGGAGAGGACAAGGTCCCATCCCTCCGCGGCGAGGGCGCGGGCGATTCCCGCCCCGATCCCCTCGGGACGGCCGGCGCCGGTGATCAGGGCTGATCGTTGCATCATCGGATCAGTGTAGGCAGACGGTAAGTTTGGTTGTGACCCCCACCACCGGCGAAAGGTCTCCACCATGACTGTCACAGCAATCATCAACGCGCACGTCGTTCCCGTTGAAGGCGAACCCTTCGACGGAACCGTGCTGATCGAAAACGGCAAGGTCTCCGCACTCGGAGCGGACGTTACCGCTCCGGAGGGTGCCGACGTCGTCGACGCCGACGGCAAGTGGCTCCTCCCCGGCTTCGTCGATGCGCACGTGCACCTCGGCACGCATGAAGAAGGCGAGGGATGGGCGGGCGATGACACCAACGAGATGACGGATCCCGTCACCGCCGGCGTTCGCGCCCTGGACGCGGTGAACCCCTTCGATCCAGGATTCGACGACGCCCTGGCCGGCGGAGTGACCTCGGTGAACGTGAATCCCGGATCCGGTAATCCGATCGGCGGCCTCGCCGTTGCGATCCACACGCACGGCCGGTACATCGAAGAGATGGTGCTGCGCTCCCCCAGCGGGCTGAAGTCCGCCCTCGGCGAGAATCCCAAGCGCGTGTACGGCGAAAAGAAGCAAACGCCATCCACGCGGCTAGGCACCGCCATGATCATCCGCAAGGCGTTCATGGATGCGCAGAACTACATGGGCAAGGCAGACGAGAACGCCCGTGACCCGAAGCTCGAGGCCCTGGCCATGGTGCTGCGCCGTGAAATTCCCTGGCGGCAGCACGCCCACCGCGCCGACGACATCGCCACTGCGCTGCGCATCGCGGACGAGTTCGGCTACGACCTGGTGCTGGACCACGGTACCGAAGCGCACCTGCTGGCCGATGTGCTGGCGGAGCGCGGGATTCCGGTGCTGATCGGCCCGCTGTTCACCACCAAGTCCAAGGTGGAGCTGCGCGGCCGCTCGATCGCCAACCCGGGCAAGCTGGCGGCGGCCGGCGTCGAAATCTCCATCATCACCGATCACCCGGTGATCCCGATCAACTTCCTGGTCCATCAGGCAACCCTCTCCGTGAAGGAGGGGCTGGACCCCGTCACGGCGCTGCGCTCGATCACCATCAATCCCGCGAAAGTCCTGGGACTGGCTGAGCGCATCGGTTCCCTGGCACCGGGCAAGGACGCCGACGTCGTCCTGTGGAGCGGTGATCCGTTGGACGTCATGCAGCGTGCGCTCACCGTCTGGATCGGTGGCAAAGAGGTTTACCGATACGACGAGGCGGCGCGCACCGGCGTCGTAGCCCCCAGAGGCTGACATGGCACGACAGCCCCGCCCCGACCTTCCGCCACGGCCGCTGACCATTCGGGCAGCGATTGCCGTGGAGGTGCTGGTCAGCGTCCTGTTCCTGATCGCCGCCGCAAGCTTCCTGATCTCCGCGGCGGCCCAGCAGATAGACCGGGCGGGGCTGATCGGCCTCGGTGCACTCCTGGGCGTCCTCGCGGTCGTTCAACTGGTGCTGGTGCTGGGACTCCGCCGGGGCAAACGCGGCGCCCGTGAACTCCTGACCACCATCGGGTTCATTGTCGGAGTCCCGATCCTGGTGCGCCGGACGCCCGGCCTGTCCGTGGTGTGCGTGGTCATGCTGATCGGCGTGATGCTGATGTGGCTGCCGACGTCGACAGCCTGGTTCCAGCGGATCAGCCCGAAGCCGCAGAACAAGTGGGTGCGGCTGGCCAGCCGGACCGTCAGCCCGTTCCGGAAGAGCTGATCCCCTAGAGGTTCGTGAACGCCTTCTCAAGGTCCGCGATGAGATCCTCAACGTCCTCGATGCCCACGGACAGGCGCACCAGATTCTCCGGCACCGCCAGCTCAGTGCCCTTGACCGAGGCATGCGTCATCTCGGACGGATAGTTCATCAGGGACTCGATGCCGCCGAGGGATTCCGCAAGCGTGAAGAGTTCGGTGGATTCAGCGACCGTGCGCGCGGCCCGCTCTCCGCCTTTGAAAGACACGGAGATCATGCCGCCGAAGCTGCGCATCTGGCGCGCCGCAAGCTCATGGCCGGGGTGATCCGCCAGGCCCGGGTAGTAGACGCGCTCCACTTCTTCACGGCCCTGGAGCCACTGGGCGATCGCGAGCGCATTGGTGCTGTGCCGATCCATCCGCACACCGAGGGTCTTCAGCCCGCGCGTGGTCAGCCACGCCTCCATGGGCGCGGATACGGCGCCCACTGCGAATTGGATGAAGCCCACCTTCTCGGCAAGGTCAGCGTCATTGAGGACGACGGCGCCGCCGCTTGCATCCGAATGCCCACCGATGTACTTCGTGGTCGAGTGGACAACGACGTCGGCACCGAACGAGAGCGGCTGCTGCAGGTACGGGGTTGCGAACGTGTTGTCGACAACCAGCACCGCGCCGGCCCTCTTCGCGACGGCTGCAATGGCTGCAATGTCGGTGATTTTCATCATCGGGTTGGACGGCGTCTCAACCCAAACCATGCGGGTTTTTCCGGAGTTCACCGCATTTTCGACGGCGTCGAGATCCGACATGTCTACAGCTGAGTTGGTGATCCCCCAGTCCGCGAGCACGCGGTTGATGAGCCGGTAGGTTCCGCCGTAGGCGTCGTTACCGAGGACGATGTGATCGCCGGGCCGGAGAGCTGCCCGGATCAGGGCGTCCTCGGCAGCAAGGCCTGAGGAGAAGCTGAACGCGTGCTCCGCCCCCTCAAGCGCTGCGAGCTGCGCCTGGAGGGAATCACGGGTGGGGTTGGTGCCGCGCCCGTACTCATACCCGTTGCGCAGCTGGCCAATGCCGTCCTGCGCGAAGGTGGTCGTCTGGTACAGCGGCGGAATGACCGCGCCCGTGGTGGGGTCAGGGGTCTGCCCGGCGTGGACCGCGCGCGTGTTGAAGCCGTTGGTTGAGGTCACTGGGTTGCTCTCCTTCGAAAGGTTTAGCTGCTCAGATACGTCAGCAGGTCGTGGCGCGTAAGTATTCCCACGGGCGCTCCAACGAAGGTAACCATCAGGGCGTCGCTGCCCTGGAGGCGCTCACGCGCGGTGGCCACCGATTCAAGCGATCCGATGATCGGCATCTTCTCCCCCATGTGCTCGGAGATCTTGTCGGTGAGCTTGGCTGTGCCGTGGAAGATCTTCTCCGTGAGATGGCGCTCATCGACGGAGCCGAGGACCTCGCCCATCACCACCGGCGGTTCCTGCGAGAGGACCGGGATGTTGGACACGCCGAACTCATTCATGATCATGATGACGTCCCGGACGGTCTCATTCGGGTGGGTGTGTACGAGGTCCGGCAGCGCACCGTTCTTCGAGCGGAGCACCTCGCCGACCGACGACTCGTCACCGCTGTCCATGAAGCCGTAGGACTTCATCCAGTCATCATTGAAGATCTTGCCGAGATAGCCGCGGCCGCTGTCAGGCAGAAGAACGACGACGACGTCCTCCTTGGGAAGTTCCTTCGCCGCACGGAGCGCGGCCGCTACCGCCATACCGGACGAACCGCCCACCAGGAGGCCCTCCTCACGGGCGAGCCTGCGGGTCATGGCGAAACTCTCGGCATCGTTCACGGGAATGATCTCGTCCGGAACCGAGGGATCATAGGCGTCCGGCCACATGTCCTCGCCGACTCCCTCCACGAAGTACGGGCGCCCGGTGCCGCCGGAGTAGACCGAGCCCTCAGGGTCTGCGCCAATGACGCGGACGGCCCCCGACTCGCGGTCCTTCGAAATGTCCTTGAGGTAGCGGCCGGTGCCGCTGATGGTGCCGCCGGTGCCCACGCCGGTGACGAAGTGGGTGACCCGGCCATCGGTGTCACGCCAGATCTCAGGGCCGGTGCTCTCATAGTGGCTGAGCGGGCCGTTGGAATTGGAGAACTGGTCGGGCTTGAAGGCGCCCGGGATCTCACGGGTGAGCCGGTCCGAGACACCGTAGTAGGACTGCGGGCTGTCTGGCGCTACGGCCGTCGGGGTGACCACCACCTCGGCGCCGTACGCTGCCAGGACGTTGCGCTTGTCCACGCCCACCTTGTCCGGAACCACGAAGATGCACTTGTACCCGCGCTGCTGGGCAACCAGCGCAAGCCCGACGCCGGTGTTCCCCGACGTGGGCTCGATGATGGTGCCGCCGGGCCCCAGTTTGCCCTCTTTTTCTGCGGCGTCGATGATCTTGACGGCGATGCGGTCTTTCACCGATCCGCCGGGATTCATGTACTCCACCTTCACCAGGACCGTAGCGGCGATGCCATCAGTCACCTTGTTGAGCTTGATGAGGGGGGTGTTACCGATGAGATCCAGGACGGAGTTGGCGAACTTCATGGTTAACAAGTTACCGCGATGCACTGACACTCTCCGACGGAGGAACCGTCACCGGCACGTGCGAGCATTAACAGCATGACCCTCACCGCTTCCGCCCCGGCCGCTCTGTCGGTCGAGTGGGAGCTCCATGAGCCGTACGCGCTACTGCCTTCCGTGGGACCGCTCCAGTGCGGCCCTTCCGATCCCACTGTCGTGATCCGAGAAGGCGCAGTGTGGATGGCTTTCCGGAACGACGACGGCGCGGCCACCCTTCGCTTGTCCCAGCGGGGCGGTCTGCGGTCATCTTCAGTGCACGCAACAGCGTGGGGACCGGGTGCCTCCCTTGCCCTGTCCTCGGTTCCGCGGCTGGTGGGATTGGTCGATAACTGGAGCGACTTCGACTCCCCTGCCTTCGCGGCCGCGCTGCCCGAGTTAGCCCGGAAGGGCCGCTATCTTCAGCCCGGCCTCCGGTTGCCTGCAACCGGAAGGATGCTTGACGCCGTCGTGCGCGTCATTCTGGAGCAGAAGGTGACGGGGCTTGAGGCGAAGCGGGCATGGCGGTACCTCGTGGCCCGCTTCGGTGATCCCGCACCGGCAGCGCCCGGCGCTCCGCGGGAGCTTCGGCTGCCTCCGACTGCTGCACAGTGGCGGCGGGTTCCGTCCTGGGAGTGGCATCGGGCAGGGGTTGATGCAAAACGCTCGGCGGCGGCGTTGCGGGCGGCCGGCGTCGCGTCCGGCCTGGAGCGGTTGGCTGGCGTGGACGCTGCCGGTGTGCACGCCGGGCTGTGCTCGATTCCCGGGATCGGCGTGTGGACTGCCGCCGAGGTGCTTCAGCGCACGCACGGATGTCCCGATTCGATTTCGGTGGGCGACTTCCACCTCGCGGCCTTCGTTGGCGCGGCGCTGACCGGCGAGCGCACTGACGACGCCGGGATGCTCGAGTTGCTCAAACCGTGGGCGGGCCAGCGTCAGCGGGTGGTGCGGATGTTGTACGCGAGCGGGTTCCGGAAGCAGGCGTACGGTCCGCGGCTGTCGCCCGAAGACCACCGGCGGCGGTAGGTTCTGTTCGGGAGGTTTTGCTCTGCCCGGAGGTTCTCCCGCCGCCAGGAAAGGATCATGCCATGAGGATTGCCGTTGCTGGAGGTACCGGAACAGTTGGCCGGCATGTCGTCGAGCGTGCGCGGGCGCGCGGGCATTCCGTTGACGTGCTCAGCAGGTCGGAAGGTGTGGACCTTACCGGGGGCCGGCCGCTTGATCTGAACGGTGTAGACGCGGTCATCGATGTCACATCCAAGGAAACCGCCAGCGCTGCTAAATCAAAGGCATTCTTTGGCGCTGTGACCCGGAAGCTCCTCGCAGCAGGGCAGAGCGCGGGCGTGAAAAACCATGTGCTGCTGTCGATCGCCGGTATTGACGAAGCCCCCTACGGGTACTATTCGGGCAAGCTTGAGCAAGAGCGTCTGGTGACCAACGGTGCGGTGCCGTGGACCATTCTGCGCGCAACCCAGTTTCACGAGTTCGCCGGTCAGATCTTCACACGGATGAAGGTTGGACCTGTCTCGATAGTGCCCATCATGCAGTCGCAGCCTGTTGCAGCGGTTGAGGTCGCCGATCGGCTCGTTGACCTTACCCAGGCAGGCCCTTCCCATCGTGTTCCCGACCTCGCAGGTCCCCGGGTTGAGCGGATGGCTCAGCTGAGCCGGCGTTGGGTAGCCGCTACCGGTGGAAAGGGCACCGTCCTCGAGGTTCCGTTGCCGGGAGGGCTGGGGCTGGCCATGCGGGACGGAACGCTTCTGGCGCGGCCCGGGTCCGAGCTCGGCTCACAAACCTTCGACGAGTGGCTGGCTCACGCCGTCCAGAAACCCGCTTAACGCGCGAAGGCCCCGGCTCCCGCTGTGGACGGGGGCCGAAGCCTTCGCGATGAAGCCTGGTTATGCCTGGCGCTGCGCGTCTTCAGGCTGCGCGCCGTCAGCCTGCGCACCGTCAACCTGGGCCTTGGCCTGCTGCTCGGCGACCTGCGCGTGGACTTCATTCATGTCCAGTGCCTTGACGGCGTCGACCAGCTCGGTGAACTGGTTGTTGTTCAGCGCACCCGGCTGCGAGAAAACGAGGACCTTCTCGCGGAACGCCATCAGCGTGGGGATGGAGGTGATGCCTGCTGCCGCGGCGAGCGACTGCTCGGCCTCAGTGTCCACCTTCGCGAAGGTGACGTCGCTGTGCTGCTGGGACACGGCGTCGTACACGGGAGCAAACTGCTTGCACGGGCCACACCATTCGGCCCAGAAATCGACGAACACGATGTCGTTCGTTTCGATGGTCTCGGGGAAGGTTGCCTCGGTGATGTCAATAGTTGCCATATCTTCACGCTAACGAGAATCAGCGAGGATGTCTCGTCCTGTTCGCTCTGCGCGAGGCCGCTTGGTACAACGCGAGGCTAGATGCGCGCAGACAAGACGGAGCGCTTCATTCCAATTCCGACAGGTGCGGGTGGCGGTTATCCACATTTTCCTGCAAGTGCCACTGTGGGCGGAGCGCTTCGAATAGCGTCAGTTTCGCGGACGAAAACGCTACGGAAAGGACGCAAGATGACCCGCCATACGGCTTTGATTCTCACCCACCAACTGGATGCTGAAGAATCACTCGAACGCAGCATCGCTCTGCTCGACGAACTGTTCTCGAAACTCCCTTTCATTCCTGATCCAGGACGCACGGAACTACATGCCGTGGCGCCTGCAACCGCGTTGAAAGAGAAGCTCGTGCTTCCTCGGGGACAGCACGGCGAGGAATTGGCAGCAACCCCGGCCGGAGACGTGCACCACCTTTTCGATGGGCAAAGCTGGCACACGCCCGAGCAGTGCCCTCCTGCGCCGATGGACAGCAATGGCGCTACAAGCTGGCAGTGGCCCTACTTCAACACACTGCACAACACAGATGCGAGCACAATCTGCTATCTGTGGGACATTCACCCGCTTGGTGCCCGAAGCGCTGCTTGATCCAGCGTGGACAAAGCGAAAGGCCCGCACTCCCCTGTGTTTCCGGGTAGTACGGGCCTTCGTGGCGAGTGGCAGATGAGGGATTCGAACCCCCGTAGGCTGTGCCAGCTGATTTACAGTCAGCCCCCTTTGGCCGCTCGGGTAATCTGCCGAACGTCTCGTGAAGAAAAACTCTTCAGGAAGACTGCCCGCGGATCGCCGTCCGCAGGCAAAATTACTTTACAGAACATCCCGCGCATTATCGAATCGTGTTCCGGTACAGCCGAATTCAGCGACCGGACGCCACCCGACGCTCGATCTGCGCGTAGAAGCCCTTCGCCTGGTCAGTGGTCCTGTGAATTAGGGTAGGAGCAGGAAAATACCAACCAGAAGGAGGCAACGGTGGCCAGTGAATCCACATTCGACGTTGTAAGCAAGGTAGACAAGCAGGAAGTTGCCAACGCGCTGAACCAGGCACAGAAGGAACTTGCCCAGCGCTACGACTTCAAGGGTGTCGGTGCTGAGGTCGATTTCAGCGGCGAAATGATCCTCATGAAGGCAAACTCGGAAGAGCGCGTCCTCGCTGTGCTCGACGTCCTGCAGTCCAAGATGATCAAGCGCGGCATCTCGCTGAAGTCCCTCGACACCGGTGAGCCCTACGCCTCAGGCAAGGAATTCCGCCTTGAGACCACCATCAAAGAGGGAATCGCACAGGACATCGCCAAGAAAATTAACAAGCTCATCCGCGATGAGGCACCCAAGGGCGTCAAATCTCAGATCCAGGGTGACGAGCTGCGCGTCAGCTCCAAATCCCGCGATGACCTCCAGGCCACCATGGCACTGCTCAAGAACTTCGACGAGGCTGACCTCCAGTTCGTGAACATGCGGTAGGCGTTCAAGCCACCCCACGACGACGGCGACGCACCCTTGAGAGGGAGCGTCGCCGTCGTCGTTCTGGGCTTGTAATCGGTACTACTGCAGGGTGCGCCCCGCCATACCCTCGAGACGGGCAATACGCTGCGCCATTGGCGGGTGGGAGGCGAACAGCTTCTTCACCCCGCCGCCGCGGAACGGGTTCGCGATCATGAGGTGCGATGTGTTGACCAGCTGCTGGCTCTGCGGCAACGGCGCCTGCTGCGTTCCGCGCTCGAGTTTCCGCAGGGCGGAGGCGAGAGCCAGTGGGTCTTCCGTGAGGCGGGCGCCGTCCTCGTCGGCGTCGTACTCGCGGGTTCGACCGATGGCCATCTGGATGAGCGCCGCAGCAAGCGGTGCAAGGAACGCCAACAGCAGCGCGGCGATCGGGTTTCCGCCCGAGTTCCGGTTGCCGCCCATCAACCCGGTGAAGGCGAACATCTGCGCAACCGAGGTGATGACGCCGGCAACAGCGGCGGCAACTGAGCCGGTCAGGATGTCGCGGTTATAGACGTGCATCAGCTCGTGCCCAAGCACACCGCGCAGCTCGCGCTCGCTGAGGATTTGCAGGATGCCCTGGGTGCAGCAGACCGCCGCGTTCTCCGGGTTCCGCCCGGTGGCAAACGCGTTGGGGGCCATGGTCGGCGAAACGTACAGGCGGGGCATCGGCTTCCCGGCCTTGGTGCTGAGCTCGCGCACGATGCGGTACATCGCCGGCGCCTGGTGCTCCGTCACCGGAACGGCTTTCATGCTGCGGATGGCGAGCTTGTCGCTGTTCCAGTAGCTATACGCGATGGAGCCGACACCGATCAGCGCGAAGATCCACAGGAACGCCGAACTGCGCGTTGCCGAAGCGATCACCGCACCGAACAGCAGGAAGATCCCCATGAGAGATCCGAAAAGCAGGGCGGTTTTGGCCCCGTTGAAGTGGTTGTGCACCTGTTCTCCTTGTTGACTTACCTACCGGTACAACGGCGCTGCGCCGCGACCTGTTCCGCCGCCGATTCCGCAGCCCTTCAGCGTGAAAGGACGGTGCACACGCAGGCGCGGTTGCCCTCACCGTCGGCCAGCACAGTGAAAGACGGCGCCTGCGCATCGTCGACGACGGTGCCTCCTGCGGCGACGGCCGCGGCGATGCGCGCGTCAGCGACGTCGTGCGGCACCCATACATCGAGGTGGAACCGCTGCCGTGGGGTCTCGTGCGCATCTGTGCCCTGGAACCAGAGCAGCGGAACGCGGCCGGAAGGGTCGACGATGTCGTTCCCGTCCACATTGCCGGCGTCGCCGGTGAGCAGCGCGGCCCAGAACGGTCCGGCAGCGGTGAGCGCCGCCGTGTCGAGCGCGAGTTCGATCTCGGCGAGCGCCCCGGGCTGCGGCGTCAGGCCCTGCTCGTTCGCAACGGAACTGATGGCCCGCGCGAGGTCCACATCGCGCTGTGTCAGTGCACCGACGTCGTGACTGATCAGTTTCAGGTCCACGTGCGGGTAGGTGAGGGTGACATCGGGATGGTGGTTGGCTGCTTCTGCGGCCTCGGTGACGGCGGTCAGGAACCGCAGCCCTGCGGTGAAGCTGCCGGTGCGGAAACGGGCGTGAATGCCCTGTGCGAGCTGGCGCCAGTCGTTGAGCCCGGCGTCGAGAATCTGCGTGCTGGTGAGCTTGTCCATGACCCCAGTATGTCGCGGCACGGGGCAGCTGTGACCCTTTGAGAGCGCCTCATTGCGCGAGGGTCATCGAGATCTGGTAGCGGTCGGATCGGTAGGTGGAGATCGAATACTCGATCGGCGTGCCGGGTTCTTCCGGTCCCGTGAACGAGCGCCGGTGAAAGAGAAGCACGGGGGCGCCCGGCGCGATCTCAAGCAGCCGCGCAATGTCCGCTGACGCAGCACTTGCCTGGACGGTTTGTTGCACCCGCCGCACCGGGTGCCCGGACGCCGAGAGCACTCGGTAGAGGGAGCCGGTCAGGTCTTCGGCCAGCAGGTTGGGCAGCAGCTCCGGCGAAAGCCAGGACTCGTCAACGCTGACGGGCGCATTGTTGGCGAGCCTGAGGCGCCTCAGCCGGTATGCCGGTGCATCCCCGGTCAGGCGAAGATGCGACGCAGCGGCCTCCGGCGGCTCAGAGAGCTCGGCTGTGATCACGCGGGTGCTGGGTTGAAACCCTGCAGCGCGCATGTCGTCATTGAAGGACGCCAGGTGCAGCACCGAGCGGACCATGCCATGGGACACAAAGGTGCCCTTGCCCTTTTCCCTCACCAGCTCCCCGTCCCGGACGAGGTCGGAGATGGCCCTGCGCACCGTGATGCGCGAAACCCCGAACATCTCCTCAAGCTGGCGCTCACCGGGCAGCGCTTCGCCCGGCTTCAATTCTTGCGCGAGCTCCTGGAGCTGGCGCCGCAGCCGGAGATGTTTGAGCTCGCCTGAGGCCGAGGCCGAACCGTCGCTGTGCGTTTTCTCCATGCATCTGTAATATCAGAACAACTGGTTATAACCAGTGACCGCGTCAAGAATTCGACCTGTGTCATCGGAAGAACCGGCCAGTATGAATTCGCCCTTGAAGAGGTAAGGACCCGCATGACGCCCTATGGCAGGCAGCCCACCCACCGCCAGGAAATTTTGTGCAGCTTCAGTGACTCCGCCGGCCTCGATGCCACCGAATCTGCACAAAATTTCCATCCCCGACCGGATGCCCGGGCCAGATGAACAGCGGCCAGGACCGGGTACTCCGCGGCCGGCTGGTCACCGGCCAGCCGGCCGCGGACATTCTTGACGGCGGCGCCATCTGGCTCGCCGGGGACCGCATCGAATGGTGCGGACCGGCGTCGGAGTTGCCAGCCTGGAGTCCGCAGGATGTCGAGGAGGTCCCGGTGATTCTGCCGGGACTGGTGGACCTGCACTGCCACGGCGGGGCGGGGCACACCTTCTCGGCTGACCCCGACGGCGCACGCGCTGCCGCGGTCCACCACGCGGCGAACGGAACGACGTCGCTGGTCGCCTCGCTGGTTTCCGCACCGGCTGAGGAACTGCTGGCACAAATTGAGGTGCTTCGGGACCTGGTCGATGACGGAACACTCGCCGGCCTGCACCTCGAAGGCCCGTTCATCGCCGCCGATATGTGCGGGGCACAGAACCCCGCGGCAATCATCGACGGCGATCCGGCCCTGCTTCGTCAGTGGCTCGAAACCGGGCGTGGAACCATACGGTCCCTCACACTGGCCCCGGAAACCGCCCACTTCGACGAGCTGGTGTCCCTCTGCCGGCAACACGGCGTCGTCCCGTCGGTCGGGCATACGGCAGCGACTGCGGCGCAGATGCGTGCGGCCCTTGAGCACAATCCGGGCGGGACGTGGTCGGCCACGCACCTGTTCAACCGCATGCCTCCGCTGGACCATCGCCGCCCAGGACCGATCGCAGTGCTGCTCGAAACAGCCCGCCGTGCGCCGGACTCCATGGTCCTGGAACTGATCGCCGACGGCGCGCACCTGCACCCGGACACCGTCCGGATGGTCTTCGGCCTCGTCGGCGCGGACGGTATCGCTCTTATCACGGATGCCATGGCCGCCGCCGGCATGAGCGACGGCGACTACACGCTCGGCACACTGGACGTCGAGGTGCGCAACGGAACCGCGCGGCTCGCTTCCCCGGACGGGACCGCCGGCGCCATCGCTGGAGGCACCAGCCGCCTGCTGGAGAACGTGCGGCGCTGCCGCGACTGGGGCATAAGCCTCGCCGATGCGGTTGCGGCCGCATCCTCCACTCCGGCACGGCTCATCGGGAACGACGACGTCGGAATGCTCAGCCCCGGACGGCGGGCAGATGTAGTGGTCGCCTCGGACGAGCTCGAAGTACTGCAGGTGTACCGCTCAGGTGCCCTGCGACAGCCAGCACCAAAGGAAAGGTCTTAACTGTGCAGGTCATCATCTGCGAGTCACCGGAACAGGTCGGTTCGCGCGCCGCAGACATCATCGAGGCACGCGTACGGCAAGGGCCGGCAGTGCTGGGCCTTGCGACGGGCAGTTCGCCGTCGGGAACCTACCGCGAGCTGATCCGTCGCCATCGGGAAGAACAGCTGAGTTTCAGCGACGCCACGGCGTTCACGCTTGATGAGTACGCGGGGCTCCCACTGGATCACGACCAGTCCTACCACTCAACCATTCGCCGCGAGTTCGTGGATCACGTGGACCTCCCGCTATCCCGACTGCTGACTCCTCACGGGGACGCGGAAGACCTGCGGGCCGAAGCCGTCCGGTACGACGAGGCCATTCGTGAAGCCGGCGGCGTCGACGTCCAGATCCTCGGCATCGGAGCGAATGGGCACATCGGCTTCAACGAGCCGACGTCGTCGCTTAATTCCCGGACCAGGGTCAAGACCCTCGCCGGAGCCACTCGGTCAGATAACGCACGGTTTTTCCCCGGCGGGGAGGTTCCCCAGCTCTGCCTGACCCAGGGGCTCGGAACCATCCGCGAGGCGCACCAGACGGTGCTGGTGGCGCTGGGCGCCAACAAGGCCGGCGCCGTCCGCGCAATGGTTGAGGGACCGGTGAGTGCGTTCTGCCCTGCCTCGGTCCTGCAGCTGCACCCTCGCGCCGTCGTCGTGCTGGATCCGGAGGCCGCCTCGGAGCTGCAGCTGATTGACTACTACCGCAGGGCCCAGGAACTGAACGACAAGCTGCTGGGCCGGTAGCACCGGCCAGGGCAGCGTCAGTCAGGGCAGCGCCGGTCAGGGTTCGGGGTTCCGGGAATCGTACTGGCCGAAGCGCGGTTGGAGGCGGGCCAGCAGCACCACTAGCAGGATGCACACGACCCCGCCCCACAGCGCCGTCCATCCCTCGCCGATCCACTCGGCGAACCCGCCGCCCAACAGCTCCCCCAGCCTGGGGCCGCCAGCGACGACGACGATGAACACTCCCTGCAGGCGTCCCCTCATGGCATCCGGAGTGGCTGACTGCAGAATGGTGCTGCGGAAGACGCCGCTGACCGAATCCGAAACGCCCGCCAGCAGCAGGCAGACGGCGGCGGGAATGATCCACGGAGTCATCCCGCCGTCGGGCGAGCGCCCGGCGAGGATGACGACCAGCCCGAAGGCGCTGATCGACGCGCCCCAGCCGACGACGGACCACTGGACCGCCCGCCCCTGCCGGTGGATGTGCCCCAACGGACCCGAGAACAGTCCGGATAGGACTGCCCCGAATGCGCTTGCTCCCAGCAGGATGCCGACGGTCAGCTCACCGCCGCCGATGAACACGGCACCCACCGCCGGCAGGAGCACGCGCGGCTGGGCCATGACCATTGCCGCAAGGTCAATGAGGAACGTCATCCGGATATTCGGCCGCGTGCCGAGGTAGCGGAATCCTTCGATGACGGTGGCAAGGCCAGCTCGGCGCACCGGCCCTTCCGGCGGCATGGCTGGCAGGCGGAACAGCGCCCACAGCGCGGCGGTGAAGGTAACGACGTCGATGGTGTAGGTCCAGCCATAGCCCACCTGGGCAATGAGCACACCGGCCAGCATGGGACCGACGGTGAAGGCGAGCCCAAACGTGATCATGGAGAGGGCGTTGGCTGCGGGAAGCAGTTCAGGGCGCACCAGCCGCGGAATGATGGCTGTTCTCGTTGGCTGGTTGATGCCTGCAAATCCGCTGTGGACGGCGATCAGGAGGTACAGCAGCCAGATGTTGTCGGCACCCATCCAGGCCTGCAAGGCGATGCCAATGGTTGACGCCCACAGTCCCAGGCCGGACAACAGCGCCACCTTGCGGCGATCATGCGCGTCCGCCACGGCGCCGCCATACAGGCCGGCGAAGATCAACGGCACCAGTGCAAACAACCCGATGAGACCGACGTTCAGGCTTGATCCCGTGATGTCGTAAACCTGCAGGCTGACCGCAACGAGGGTGAGGTTGGTGCCGATCGCGGACAGCGCCGTGCCGAAGTACAGTCTGCGGAACGCCGGACTTTCCTTCAGCGGAGTGATATCGGCAAGGAGTCTGGGCACCGGGCAAGTCTACCGGCGGAGCGGTTACCTCCGGCAACGACTCACGCTTCCTCCTACCGTTTCATCAGCCTGCTGATTTTCCTTCCTGCGGTGGCTAGGGTTGCCCTCACAGTGCGGTGCGTCGCCGATCATCCAGCGGGAGTCTCCGGAGCGGCAACGGCCAACTCACCGCAGGCGCTCGAATCGCTCGACCGGATCGCGGCGCTGCCCGCCGACAGTGTGCTGACCGAGCACGGCGAGCCATGGCTCTCAACTCCGGCAGACGCCGTCGCCATCGCTGGGTTGAGTGGGCCGTCCTGACGGCTCAGTCCGAGCCATGGACCGCTATGGCGGCGTCGATCGCCTCCAGCAGGCGTTTGTCGCCGAGAATTCGGAAGTGCCCCATGACGTCCAACTGCACGTTGGTGGCCCCGACCAGCTCGCTGCCGCCCGGAATATGAGGGTCGAACGTCCCGTAGATCGAGGTGATACGCGAATTCACCGCGAGATTGGCGCGCAGCGCATTCAGGGTCCGGTTCCGTGGCGAGAAGGCCCGCAGACTCGGCAGCAGCGCGAACATCGCGTAGACCGAGCCAGAAAACGGAGAGTTCACCGCGATGAGCTGACGGACGCGCGGTGCGGATTCGGGCAGGGTCATGACGTACTTCCCGATCAGGCCGCCCTTGCTGTGGGCCACGAGGACCACATCCGTCAGGTTGCGCTCACGCAGGTACTGCGCCACCAGCTCCGCCATCGCCGACACGGATCCACGGTTGTAGCCCAGTGCCGTGACGGCGTGTACGGGATGCCCCGCTGCGTGCAGGTGGGACGCCACCGGGTGCATGAACTGCCAGGGCTCGTAGATACCGGGCAGCAGAATCACGGGCACCTTGTCCCCGGACAGCTGACGGGCGGCATCGCCGCGGAGGATATGGCCGCGGACCTGCCAGAAGGCCACGTAAGCGTAGTCGAGCGCCCAGGCCCAGCCTTGCTTAAGTGATCGCACGAGATTTTCCGGTAAGGAGCCCATCAGCGGTCTCTGCCGCGCGGTGGTACATCAGGACGTGCGGGGCACCCTCAACCTCGACAATTGCAGCGCTTCCGTTGGCTGCCGCGAGGCGTTGCAGCCAATCCGCCGGAACGATGGGGTCCCGGCCACCCCGCATGAGAACCACCGGACAGGTGACATCTGCTATGGCGTCCTCGAGCCGATGGTTCACCATTGCCGGGAGCGTCTTCACGTACGGGATCAGGGAGCGCAGGTAGTCCGTGAACACCACGAAGTTCACCACTGGCGACTCCCGCATTGTGTCCTGAGCCAGGCGAAGCGCCTGCCTGGGAATGGAACGCTCGCGGTCATTCGTCGTAGGACCGAGCAGGACGAGCTTCGACACCCGCTCCGGCGCGCGAAGCGCCGTCTCCGTAGCGACCTGGCAGCCCATCGAGTGCCCAACGAGTACGACGCCGGTAAGCATCAGTTTGTGCAGGACGGCCAGAACGATTTTCCCCAACTCCGGGACGGGGAGTGCCCGGCGTGGCCCCGGAGACGACCCGAAACCGGGAAGCTCGATCGCGTACACCGCATTGTTGCGTGCGAGTTCCTGGGCGAGCGGCTCGAAGTAGCGGGCAGAGACGCCGATCCCGTGGACCAGCACCACCGGGTCTCCCCGACCCACTCTCCGCACGGTCACCACGCAGTCCGCAACGCGCTCCTGACGTACTTCATCCCATAGCCCGCGGCCCATACTTCAACCCTTCATCGCCGGTATCTTCATTCAGCGTAGCCCGTTAGCCGCGGCTTATTATGAATTACTCACAATAGATGTTTGACTGGTCCCATGACCGAACATATCGCGCCCGCGAACACCTGGGCTGCGTCCCTGCGTTCAGCGGGACGCCGGGTCACGAAGCAGCGCCTCGCGGTACTCGCCGCTGTTGAGCAGTTCCCGCATTCAACCGCCGACGACGTCGTCACTGCGGTCCGCGCCGAACTCGCCGACATCACCGTGCAGTCTATCTATGTAGTGCTCTCCGACCTCACCGTCAGCGGACTGCTGCGCAGGATAGAAACACCGAACTCGCCCGCACGGTATGAGACCCGGGTCAATGACAACCACCACCACGCTGTGTGCACGGGGTGCGGCCGGATCGAGGATGTGGACTGCGCCGTCGGGCATGCACCCTGCCTGACGCCCGCATGGTCGCCGGGGTCACGCCAGATGACCATCCAGATCGCCGACGTCGTTTATCAGGGCGTGTGCACGGACTGCCGCGAGTCCTCCGCCGAAAATTCACCAGTACTTCCTGAACTAACTGAAAAACACTGAAAGAAGGAGAATCCATGACTGCCAACTACAGCACCACCCAATCGGGTGCCCCCGTTGTTGACGACAGCAATTCCTCAGCGCTGGGACGCGACGGCGTCATCCCGCTGACTGACCACTACCTGATCGAGAAGCTTGCCCAGTTCAACCGCGAGCGTGTTCCCGAGCGCGTTGTGCACGCCAAGGGCGGCGGCGCATTCGGCGTATTCGAGGCCACCGAGGACGTCAGCAAGTACACCAAGGCAGCTCTCTTCCAGCAGGGAGCACAGACGGAGACGCTTCTGCGCTTCTCCTCCGTCGCAGGGGAACAGGGTTCTCCTGATACCTGGCGCGACCCCCGCGGTTTCGCCCTGAAGTTCTACACCTCTGAGGGCAACTACGACCTCGTGGGCAACAACACCCCGGTGTTCTTCATCCGTGACGGCATCAAGTTCCCCGACTTCATCCACTCCCAGAAGCGCCTTCCCGGCTCCAACCTGCGTGACGCGGATATGCAGTGGGACTTCTGGACCCTCTCCCCCGAGTCTGCACATCAGGTGACCTGGCTGATGGGTGACCGTGGCCTCCCCGCCTCGTGGCGCACCATGAACGGCTACGGCTCGCACACCTACCAGTGGATCAACGAGGCCGGAGAAAAGTTCTGGGTCAAGTACCACTTCAAGTCTGCCCAGGGCCACGAGGCGCTGACCGGCGACGAGGCCGAGGCTCTGGCCGGCTCCGACGCCGACCACCACATCCGCGATCTCTACGAGAACATCGAGCAGGGCAACTTCCCCAGCTGGGATCTCAAGGTCCAGGTGATGCCGTATGAGGATGCGAAGAACTACCGGTTCAACCCGTTCGACCTCACCAAGGTGTGGCCGCACGCAGACTACCCGCTGATTCCGGTCGGCAGGCTGACCCTGAACCGCAACCCGGAGAACTACTTCGCGCAGATCGAGCAGGCGACCTTCGCGCCGTCGAACTTCGTTCCGGGCATCGCCGCATCGCCGGACCGCATGCTGCAGGCACGCATCTTCTCCTACGCAGACGCGCACCGCTACCGCGTGGGCACCAACCACGCGCAACTGCCCGTCAATGCCCCGAAGAGCGAGGTGCGCAACTATTCGAAGGACGGCGGCGCACGCTTCTTCTTCAACTCGCCGCAGACCCCGGTCTACGCACCGAACTCGATGGGCGGCCCTGCTGCAGATCCGTCGCTGACAGGCCCCGAGGGCGGCTGGGAGAACGACGGCGATCTGGTGCGTGCCGCCCACAGCCTCCACGCTGAGGACGACGACTTCGGTCAGGCCGGAACGCTGTACCGGGAGGTCTACAACGACGCCGAGAAGGCCCGTTTCCTGGAGAACATCACCGGTGCGGTGAGCGGCGTGACCATTGCGGATATCCGCGAACGCGCCATCCAGTACTGGACCAATGTTGATGCCGATCTCGGTGCGAAGCTCCGCGCCAACCTTGGCAGCGCGTCCGGTGCTGCACAGAACTCTGACGCCGAGGCTGCGAACAAGTTCTAGTCCGTAGCGTTTGACCACGCAACGCAGGAAGGGCGGGCCCATAGCGGGCCCGCCCTTCCTGCGTTTTTACCTGTTCGCCTCGGAGAGAGCCTGGTCCATTCCGGTGAAGAAGCGGTCCATCAGCAGGTGCAGTGCCTGTTCGACGGAATCCCGGTCCTGGTTCAGGACGTAGTCATACTGCAGGCCGTACAGACTTGATGTGAACAACCGCGCCGAGGAGTCGGCCTCCGCACGCTGCATACCCTGATTGACCAGCCAGTCTGCCGACAAGGAATGCCAGTAAGCGAACTTCCTCATGGCACTGCCTCGTGGATTGAGGCTCACTGCATCCTGAAGAGCCGCTTCGAATTCAAGGCGCTGCAGCTGGCGGTTTCGCTCAATCAGGAGCCAGTTCCAGGAATCGAGTATCCACCTGCGGAAATCTTCCCGGGCAAATCCTTTGGGATTCTCAGGCTTCAACGCATCATGACGCGCCTCGATGTGCCGCACAATCTCATTGATGAGTTCCTCGCGGTTGCCGAAGTGGTACACGAGTACGTAGCTGCTGATACCCAGGCCGTCCGCCAGGGTGCGGAAGCTCAGGCTCGCGAACGTCTTGTCGAGGAGATGATCGACAATCTGCTCGAGGAGCTCGTTCTTCCGTTCCGGTTTCGGGGGGCGCGCCATTGCTGAATAGTACAGCCGATCAAGCGCGCCCCAGTGCTGCGTGCCGGCGGCCCGGCGAGTGGGACCACTTGGCTTCTGTAAGGGTTAGGGCGTGTCACACACTGTCGGACGGCGAGCAACAACGCGTTGCCATCAGATGCTCGCTGACGCGGGGGAAGCGATCCTTCTAGCAACTTAAGACCCCTTCGTCGCCGGCCGCTGCTCCAGGATCGCCTCACTCAGCACATCTGAGTAGTCGCGTCGTCGGGCGACGACGTTGCCCAGTCTCTGTACAGGTGGACCAGGGGCATTAGACGACGTCAGGCCAGTCGCTGGTGAGGAAGGCCTCCACCGCGCGGTGGCGGAAGGTGTAGGGCTTGCCGCGTTCGATGATGCCGCGCACTGTGTCGAGGCGCTGCGATGTGGGCCCGGCGGCTGTGGGTTTACTGTGACCCATCTCCTGAGCAATACGAGAAAGTGTGCGCTCTTTGGAGGGAAGCTCAGCCATCACCTGGAGGAACTCGCGCTCGCGCCCGGGCAGCCGGTCAAGGATCCGCTCAACGTGGGTGACTGCTTCAGAACGGGCGGCCCTCCAGCCGGCTAAGACCTGGGACCGGGTAATGAGATCAGTGCTCCCGGCGTACCAGGCCTGCTCTCCGGCCAGCTGAAAGAGAAATGGTTCACCACGGCATAGGTCTATGATCGCCGTGACGGCATCCGGTTCCATATGGACCTGGTTCGTACCGCCCAGGTCATCAGGCACTGCCCAGCCTCGGATCACGAACGGCTGAAGAGCTGATGCCAGGTCCTCGTCGTCGATCGCAGACAGCAGGGTTGTCTTGAAGCGGCGCGCGAAGGTTGCGCCTGTGCGGGCACCGGCCACGTCGGCGAAGTCAGGCGGACCGGTTAGATACACAGCAATCGGCAAAGAACGTAATACAGCGATGCCTCCGGGGGCTGTAATTGTCTCCTCGTGCACAAGGGCATCACCCAACGCGATCAGCAGCTGCGAGAGCGCCTTGTCGCCGGTGATGTTCTGGACCTTGACGTGGATCAGCACCATGACATCGCCCCGAGCCATCGCAGCACGGCCGACCTCGACCAGCAGCTCCGTGAGCACAACGTAAGGCTCAGGGCCTGACTGCTGGTGCAGTGTCAGCGACATGCCGGACACAGCCACTGCTTGCACGCGGCTCAGCGCGTCCCTGATCTTCTGCTTGCGGGAAGAGGCGAGACCTGCTTCCCCGGCAAGCTTGAGTATTGCGCTGGCGACCAGCTTCAGTGGGTCCGCGCCGGAGGGGATGCGCAACTGCGAGGTCACCCAGTCTCCATTGGCAGCAGCGTCGCGTGCGATGCGGCGGACGAGGGCGGATTTGCCAAGACCGGCTTCCCCGAGGATGGTTCTGCCCCGTTCAGGCAGGCCCGCCAGCCTGCGCGGACGCACAATGTCGCGCCAGTCGCTGAGCTGTTCGGTGCGGCCGGCCCAGATCTCCGGGACGTTGTCGGAGCCGGGACTGAAGGGGCTGTTGAGTGCTGTACGCAGCCAGGAACGCCCACCGACTACCCGCCTCCGCCGTGAGCTGTGACTGGCGGTGGAGGCAGGCAGGGGGCTCAGCATTCAACGCACTCGCTGCAGGGTTCCTCTTGTACCTACTTTCGAATCGATATCTGGCTGAGGAGTGAAGGAGGTCCGCATTTCGGACAGGGCTAGCGGCCTGTTGGCACAGGGTTCGACGCCGGAAGCCGGCGGGCGCCGTCGTCGTCCGTGTGTTCAACCAGGCGGGCGCCTTCAACGTCAACATCGGGCAGGATGCGGTCCAGCCACTTCGGCAGCCACCAGGCTGAGCGGCCCAGCAGGTGCATTGCGGCCGGGATGAGGGTCATCCGGACAACGAACGCGTCGAGCAGCACACCGAACGCCAGGCCAAAACCGATGGGACGAACCATGGTCAGATGCGAGAAGACAAAGCCTGCGAACACCGAGACCATGATGATGGCCGCAGCCGTGACCACCCTGGCGCCGTGGCTGAATCCGACCCGCACGGCTTCCTTGGCGGGCCGGCCATGGACGAAGGACTCGCGCATCCCGGAGACGAGGAACATCTGGTAATCCATGGCCAGACCGAAGAGCACGCCGATCAGGATGATGGGGAGGAAGCTCAGGATCGGGCCGGGATTAGTGACGCCGAAGAAGTCACCCAGCCAGCCCCACTGGTAGATCGCGACGGTGGCGCCGAAGCTGGCCAGTAGCGAGAGCAGGAAGCCGGCGGTGGCTATGAGCGGCACCAGGATGGACCGGAACACCAGGAGCAGCAACACCAGGGACAGCCCGACGACGATGCCCAGGTAGAGCGGCATGGCCTCCATGAGTTTCGCGGATACGTCGATGTTTGCGGCGGTCTGCCCGGTGACGGAGACGGTGACGCCCGTCGCGTCCTCAATGCTGGCGGCTTCGGCACGGAGGTCACGCACCAGTTGCTCGGTGCTCTCGCTCGCCGGGCCCTCTTCCGGGATGACCTGGTAGATCGCGGTGCGTCCGTCATCACTGATTCCGGCAGGGACAGCGGTGACGACGTCGTCAATGGCGGCGAGGCGGTCGGCGACGTCGAGCTGGAGGTCGGTGCGCTCGCCCTCGTCTTCGATCGGGGGCAGTTCACCGACGGCGAGGAGAGGTCCGTTGGTGCCTTCGCCGAACTTCTCCCCCACCAGTGTGTAGGCCTGGTAGGCGGTGGAATCGGTCGGCTCCGAGCCGCCGTCGGGCAGGCCGACGCGCAGTTCCAGCGCCGGCAACGCGAGCACACAGAGCGCGACGACGCCAGCCAGTACCGTGAGGATGGGTTTGCGGGTGACGAAACCTCCCCAGCCGCGGCCTGCGGCATAGGAATTGTCAACAGAGTGCTCGTCAGCCTCTGCCTCGCTGGCGGAGTGCGCGGTCTTCCAGCGGCGTTTCGAGATGACCTTGCGGCCCATGAAACCAAGCAGCGCGGGCGTCAGGGTGAGCGCAACCAACACGGCGACGGCGACTGTTCCGGCAGCGGACAGGCCGAGGATAGTGAGGAACGGCAGGCCGGGGACGGCGAGCGCAGCCAGCGCGATGATGACCGTGATGCCCGCGAAAAGCACAGCGTTGCCGGCGGTTCCGGTGGCGCGTGCGATGGATTCCTGCAGCGGCATGCCACGCAGCAGCTGTGTGCGGTGGCGGTTCACGATGAAGAGCGAATAGTCGATCCCGACGGCGAGTCCGAGCATCAGCGCGAGCACCGGCGAGATGGAGCTCATCTGGATGACTCCGGTGAGGGCGAAGGTTATTCCGACGCCGACTCCTACGCCGACAATGGCCATGAGCAGCGGCAGGCCGGCTGCTACCAGCGTCCCGAGCATGACGATCAGGACAATGGCGGCGACCAGGAGGCCGATGACCTCGGCCGGCCCGAAAATCTCGGAGATGTCCTGGACGATCTCCTTGCTGTATTCGACGTTCAGCCCGGCTTCAGTCGCGGCGCCCGCTGCCTCCTGGACCGCTTCACGGGTCTCGGGTGTGATGGCGTCTACCGCGGTGGTGAACTGGACACTGGCAACCGCTGTGGTGTCGTCGTCGGACACGAACTGAATGCCTGAGGTGGCCTCGAGGAGGCGTTCCCCGCGCTCGAGCTCCACTCGGGCGGCGTCGAGTTCTGCCTGGCCCTCGTCGAGCTGGGCGCGCTGGGCGTCGATCTCGGCCTGGGCGGCGTCAAGCTGCGCCACGGTTGCGTCGATCTGCTCAGCGGGCAGGAACGCCTTCCCCGCTTCAAATTGGGCGCGCTGGTCATCGAGCTGTGCCTGGGCGGCATCGAGCTGGGCGGCGCCGTCGGCGAGCTCCTGGGCTCCGGCTTCGAGTTCCGCCCTGCCGTTCGCGATCTCCTCGCGGCTGTCAGCGAGCTGCTGTGCAGTCTCAAACGGGTCAATGACTGATTCGACGCCGTCGAGCCCTTCCACCTCCGTGAGCGCAGAGGAGACTGCGTCCTGCTGCTCGGAGGTGAACTCGCTGTCAGTGCTCTGGAAAACGATGGTCCCCATGCCGCCGACGGCCTCAGGCATCTCCTCCTTGAGCTGATTGAGGACGCGTTGGGATTCAGTACCCGGGATGGTGAAGTTGTTGCTCAGGGTGCCGGAGAAGGCGACGGCAGAACCACCTACCGCGACCATGATGGCCAGCCAGGCGGAGACCACCCACCAGCGGCGGCGGTAGGCGAAGGAACCGAGTCGGTACAGGAGGAATGCCATGGTGTTGTGCGTCCTGGGTTAGATGTCTGGATTAGGAGGAAGGACGGGAGAAGCCGTCGCGCAGCATGGTCAGCGTCGCGACGATGGAGTCCTCGAGGGTTTGCGCCGCATTATGGTCCGGGTTCTCACTCGATGCCCACTCCCGCATTGCGGCCTTGGCACAGGAGAGCAGTGAGCCGACCAGCGCGTGCACGTAGAGGGTTGACGCCTGGCCGCGCAGCCGGTCCTCGACTGCGCTGATGATGCGGGCTTCAGCCCGCTCCCAGGCGAGGAGGTGGGTGCCGAGGAGGTCCGGGTTGCCTGCAGCCATGCGGAAGAGGTCGCCGCAGTCCTTCAGGTTTTCCACCTTGGTGGTGGCGGCGAGCGCGGCAATCATCGCGTCGAGGATGGGCTCATCCCCGGGACGGGCCGCGAGTTCGGCTTCCGCGCGGTCGAGAAACGACTCCGTGGAGACGATCAGTGCCTCTTCCGGGCTGTGAAAGTAGTTGAAGAAGGTGCGGCGGGAGACGTTCGCCTGATCGGCTATTTGCTCAGCCGTGAACCCGCCCATGCCGTGGGTGCGTGCGAGGTCCAGAGCCGCCTGGGCAATGGCCCTCCGCGTTTCGAGCTTGTTCTGCTCGCGGCGGCTGATTTGCTGTTCTGTCACATACTTACACTAGGTGCAACTTTGCACAGAGTGCAAACTGGCGTTCCCGCCGTCGCGCCTGGGAAGTGGGCCTGTATTGGCTCAGGACACCGGCACCGCTTTGCCGGCCAGTGAAGTACCGATGAACCGGTTGATCAATGGCAGCCCCGAGAGCTTCAGCATCAACCGGCGCAACAACAGTTCCGGGCCCGACGACGGCAGGAACCAGCGCGCTGCGCGGCGCCCCGCCTCCTGCTTTTCGCGGGCAACAGGCATCCATTGCTCCTCATAGGCGGCAAGCCCTTCCGCAATCGATGCGGACTCCGCAAGGTGGTTTGAGAGGATGCGGGCTCCCGCAACCGCCAGCGACGCCCCTTGGCCGGCGAGCAGCGAAACCGCCTGGCACGCATCACCCACCAGGACCACCCGGCCGGAATGCCACTGTTCCATGTGAATCTGCGCGACGACGTCGTAATACAGGTCAGCAGGCGCCTGGTCGAGAGCCCGTGGAGCGAGCCAGCCGACGCCCGAAAACTCGTTGCGCAGCGACTCTCTTCGATTCGCCGGCAGTGCGGGAGAAGCATTCCGATGAATCAGGAACGCCGCGACCCTCGAATCCCTCAGCCCATACAGTCCGATCTGTCTGTTCTTGGTGTCACTGAGGGCGAACCTGCCGCTGACGCGGTCCTTCATGACCGGATCCTCGAAGGTGAATGCAGCAGTATGGAATCCGAGGTAGTCGATGTACCGGGATTCCGGCCCGAAGACGGCTTCCCGCACTGCCGAGTGAATTCCGTCCGCGCCAATGACAAGGTCAGCGTCAACACGGCGTCCGTCAGAGGTATGGACGCACACGCCGTTGTCGTTGTTCTCGATCTGCTCGAAGGTCACTCCGTAGCGGAGGCGGACCGACGCAGGAAGGCTTTCCCGTAAGGCCTCTTCAAGGTCCGGCCGCATGATGCTCATCAACCTTCCGTCGACTGCGTCTGCGAAGCGTGCGTAGCTGAGGCGTCCGGTTGTATGCCCCTTCCTGTTGACATAGGCCACTTCCTGGACCGAGTACGCCCGCGCCTGCAGCTCCGGCAGAACGCCCATTTTCTCCGCGGCGTCATACCCGGGACCGAAGAAGTCCACCATGTAGCCGCTTGCCCTCGGCCCCCGGAACTTCTCCAGTACCTCCACCTGCCAGCCGGAATCCGCAAGGTTCTTCGCCGTTGCCAGGCCCGCAATCCCTGCGCCGATGACGATGACCTTCATGATCAGTCCTTTCCGACCGTCCTCAGCAGCACCGGCTTGGGATTTACTCCCCGCGGGAAATCGCGATCATGTCCTCGCGCGGAACCAGCTTCACACGCTCGCGGACCAGCTCAGGCAGGCTGCCGTCGTCGTGCATGTAGTTGGCGCCCAGCTTCATTTCGTGGGAATCGAGCTTCAGCCAGCCCTCCCAGGTGGTGTACCGGACGCCGCGCTCCTCAAGGAGGTTGATAATGGCGTCTTCCGACGGATGCTCTGCCGGGGGCAGGTTGAGGCGGTCCTCCAGTAGGTAGCCGATGGTCTCCAGGGCGTCACCCTTGGTGTGGCCGATCAGCCCCACGGGCCCACGCTTGATCCAACCCGTGCAGTAGATGCCGGGCACCGCGTTGCCTGACTCGTCGATGACCCGGCCGCCCTCGTTGGGAATGACGCCGGCCCGCTCGTCGTAGCCCACCTCCGGAAGTTCGGAGCCGAAGTAGCCGATAGCCCGGTAGAGCGCCTGGACCGGGTAGTCGAGATACTCGCCCGTACCCTCGACTGAGCCGCTGCCGTTGAGGCGGGTGCGTTCGAAGCGGATGTTCGCAACCTTGCCCGGAGTCTCCGGCGAGTCAGTGATCTCCACAGGACTGTGCAGGAAGTGCAGGTGAAGGCGGCGCGACGCCGTGAACTCCGCGGGGTCTTCCGGCTGCTCAACCAGCCAGTTGGTCAGCGTCTTGACCATCGTCTTCGTCTGGTTGTTGCTGGCGATCTGCTGTTCCGAGGCCTCGTCGAAGTCGAAATCCTCCGGGTACAGCACAATGTCGACGTCCCGTGAGTGGGACAGCTCGCGCAGTTCCAGCGGCGTGAACTTTACCTGTGCGGGACCGCGGCGGCCGAAGACGTGAACGTCCGTCACCGGCGACTTCTTCAGCGCGGCGTAGACGTTGGATGGAATCTCCGTGACCAGGAGGTCATCGGCGTGCTTGGAGAGGACTCGGGCGATGTCCAGGGCCACGTTGCCGTTGCCGATAACAGCGATCTCCTTGGCGTCCAGCGGCCAGTCCCGGTCAACGTCAGGGTGCCCGTCATACCAGGAGACGAAGTCCGCTCCGCCGAAGGAGCCTTCGAGGTCGACCCCCGGGATGTTGAGGTCCGCGTCCTTCACCGCTCCAGTCGCAAAAATGACGGCATCGTAGAAGGTGCGGAAGTCTTTCAGTGTGAGGTCGCGGCCGTAGTTGACGTTACCGAGGAAGCGGATGTCCCCGCGGTCCAGCACTTTATGCAGCGCGGTGACAATTCCCTTGATACGCGGGTGATCAGGGGCCACACCGTACCGGATCAGGCCGTACGGCGCCGGGTACTGGTCAAAAAGGTCGATGGAAACTTCGAAGTCTCCGCCCTTGACCTCCTGCGACTTTGTCAGGATGTCTGCGGCATACACACCGGCCGGGCCTGCGCCGATGATGGCGACCCGAAGTGGACGGACCGACGTCGTGCTGGACACTGATGCCTTCTTCCTGGTGGATGACCTGGGGGCTCCCTGAGGACTTCCCCTGAGGGAATGAACGGACGCACATTAGCGCACAGTTTCCTATTCTAAATCCCCCATCCGATGCGCGTCGAAACCAGTGGCGCGGATCACCCGCTCCCCCACCCGCGTTGCTTCCGGAATAGGAACGGCACGACGGCGGTTGGCACGCATGTGAGCCGCACCCGCACCAGTACGCGTCCTGCCCGTAGCGAAAGCGCCACTGGCGTGCTTTTTGGTATCGGCGCCTACGGACTGTGGGGCTTGCTCCCCGTCTATTTCCTCATCCTGCTGCCGGCTACCGCCGTGGAGATCGTCGCCAACCGCGTGCTCTGGTCTCTGATTTTCTGCGCACTGCTGCTGACCGTTCTGCGGTCCTGGACCACAGTCCGCACCGCTTTCACCACCCCGCGGGTGCTCGGAACCCTTACCGTTGCGGCTCTCCTGATTGCGGTGAACTGGCTCGTCTATACCTACGGGGTTACCAACGGTCACGCCATCGAAGCTTCGCTGGGCTACTTCATCAACCCGATCGTGTCCGTACTTCTCGGTGTCCTCGTGCTGCGGGAAAAGCTGCGCCCGCTGCAGTGGGCAGCCGTGGGAATGGGGCTTGTCGCCGTCGTCGTCCTGGCGATTGGCTACGGGAATGTTCCGTGGATTGCCCTGGCGCTGGCGTTTTCGTTCGGTTTCTACGGGTTTGTGAAGAAGCGGGTGGGGCCGAGTGTCGACGCCGTGACCAGCCTCAGCATCGAAACAGCGGTGCTGACGCCGATCGCCGCGGCGGTCATGATCTGGCTGGCGCTCTCCGGCGGCGCAACGCTGACCACGGAGGGTCCTGGCCACTTCTGGATCATGGCGGCGTCCGGAATTATCACCGCCGTTCCACTGATTTTCTTCGGGGCAGCTGCCAGACGGCTGCCCCTGACCACCATCGGGATGCTGCAGTACCTGGCGCCGGTCCTCCAGTTCATCCTGGCCCTCACGGTTTTCCGTGAGGAGATGCCGCTGGAGCGGTGGATCGGCTTTGGGCTGGTATGGATAGGCCTCGCGCTCCTCACCGTGGACATGATCCGAACGGTCCGGAAGAACGCGAGGCCCCGCAAGAGCGGGCAGCAACAGCAGCCCGCGAGCGTCTGACTACTCGGCCACTTCAAGCGCCGGAGTATCCCGGCGCAGCGTCTCGCCGCGGAAAAACCCTGGATGCGTGCGGCGGACGACGAGCATCACCACGACGCCGAGTGCGATGATCCCTACTCCGATCACGAACACCAGGCCCACCCCGAAGATCTCCGAGCCGCTGCCGAAGGCCGGGTCCCAGCTGTCCACGGCGGTCTGCAGGAACACGATCACGAGGCCGATTCCGCCGAGCAGCGGAGCCAGGAGCCGGAACACGAAGTTCCGCGTCGAGGTAAACGCCGTCCGGCGGAAGTACCAGACGCAGGCCAGTGCGGTCAGGCCGTAGTAGAAGCAGATCATCAGGCCGAGGGCCATGATGGTGTCGTTCAGGACGTTGTCGCTGATGATGCGCATGAGCGAGTAGAACCCGGCGGAGATGACGCCCGCTACAACGGTTGCGAAGACCGGCGAGCGGTACGTCGGGTGCACCGTTGCGAACTTCTGCGGCAGCGCCTGGTAGTAGCCCATGGCCAGCAGACTGCGGGCCGGGGAGAGGAAGGTTGACTGCAGCGACGCCGCACAGCTGGACAGCACCGCGAGCGAAAGCAGGATGGCGAACGGTCCCATGACCGGCGCTGCGAGCGCCGCGAAGACGTTCTCGGAGATGTCCGCGTTGTTGAGGCCCAGTCCCTCAGTGCCGATGCCCGCGAACATGACCGTCGCAATGGCGCCGAGCAGGTAGATACCCAGTACGACGACGGCAGTCCAGGTTGCGGCCTGGCCGGCGGTGCGCTTGCCGTTACGTGCTTCCTCGCTCACCGTGAGGCAGACGTCCCAGCCCCAGAACGCGAAAATGGACAGCGAAAGCCCCAGCGCAAAGGCGGAGAAGCTTTCGATGGCGAACGGGTTGAACCAGTCCCAGCTGAACGCCACAGTGTCAGCGGCTGCACCCTGCTGGATGCGGCTGAACGCTGCAATCACGAACCACGCCAGCACACCGACCTGCAGTCCTACGAGCGCGTACTGCACAGCCTTGGTGGTCTTGACGCCGCGGCAGGAAACCCACACGGCAGCGCCGACAAACACCAGGCAGGTCAGGATGTTCAGCCAGCGGATACCGGTGAGGTCCGCGATGGCCTCCTGCCCGGTGAGCTGGGCGAGGAACAGATAGAAGAAGTCGACAGCGACGCCGGCCAGGTTGGAGAGCACAATGATGTTCGCCGCCAGCAGCCCCCACCCGCCGATCCAGCCGATGTACGGACCGAATGCCTTGGTCACCCAGGTGAACGTTGTTCCGCTGTCCGGGCTGTCCGCGTTGAGCTCGCGGTATCCCAGCGCCACCAGGAACATCGGGATGAACCCGACCAGGAAGATCGCCGGAAGGTGCACGCCGATACTCTGCACCGTGGGGCCCAGTGTGCTGGTGAGGACATACGCCGGTGCAATGGTGGAAATACCGATGACGACGATGGCGAGGAGGCCGAGCTGCCCCGTTTTGAGCCCCTTGCCGGAGTACGTGGGTGTGCCGTCTGGAGCGCCGGTGCGCACTTTCATAGTGCTCATGGGTTCCTTACCTCTTTGTTAGGAATTCTTCGTTAAGAATTGTCTTGGAGTCTGGTTCTCTCAGGTGAGCCCGCGATGCGCGCCAGCGGGTTCTCCACTGTCACCTGGATCACATAAACGAATTGCGTTCGTTTAGTATGCAGGCTCCGACGCCAGTGTGCAAGAGACATCACCCATGAGTTGGCAGGACATGCCCCTGATCACCCTCCATTCGAGGCGTTTCCTGCCGAATCAACGCACAAGAACGACGGCGGCCGGCCGAGTCAGTCCCTCGAGGGAACCGCCCAGCCGACCGCCGTCGTCGTCGTTTATGCGCTCAGCTCTACTTGACCGCTCGGATTGCCTTCTCGAGGACGTCCAGTCCGTCGTTCAGGAGCTCCTCGCCAATGACCAGCGGGGGCAGCAGCCGGATGATATTGCCGTAGGTTCCGCACGTGAGGATGATGACCCCTTCCTCCAGGCATGCCGCCGCTATGGCCTTCGTGGCCACCGGGTTGGGCTCTCTGGTGCCCGGCAGAACGAATTCGACGGCGAGCATGGCGCCGCGGCCGCGGACTTCACCGATAATGTCCGTCTGCTCCTGCAGGGCGCGCAGCCGGGGCACCACGATCTCCTCGATCCGCCGCGCACGCGCGGACAGGTCCAGCTCCGTCATGGTGTCGATCGCGGCGAGCGCCGCAGCGCAGGCAACGGGGTTGCCGCCGTAGGTGCCGCCCAGACCACCCGGGTGCACGGCGTCGAGCAGGTCTGCCCGGCCGGTGACCGCCGAGAGGGGCATGCCCCCTGCGATGCCCTTGGCCATGGTGATGAGGTCAGGAACAACTCCCTCATGGTTCACTGCGAACCATTCGCCGGTGCGGCAGAATCCGGACTGCACCTCGTCGGCAATGAAAACGACGCCCTTTTCCTTCGCCCACGCTGCGAGGGTGGGCATGAAGCCGTCAGCAGGAACAATGAAGCCGCCCTCGCCCTGCACCGGCTCGATGATGATCGCGGCGAGTGACTCCGCACCGATCTGCTTCTCCATCACGGAGATGGCCCGCTGCGCCGCTTCCTCACCCGTGATTGACGGGTTTTCCTCGCGGAACGGGTAGCTCATGGGCAGGCGGTACACCTCGGAAGCGAACGGACCAAAGGTGCCGTCGGGGCCGGCCTTGTAGGGCAGCGACTTCGCGGTTAGCGCCATAGTCAGGTTGGTGCGGCCGTGGTAGGCGTGGTCAAACGCGGCTACCGCTGGCCGGCCGGTGGCCATCCGTGCAATCTTGACGGCGTTCTCCACCGCTTCAGCGCCGGAGTTGAACAGCACCGTCCGCTTCTCGAAATCGCCCGGAGTCAGCTCGGCGAGCTTCTCTGCGACGGCGATGTACCCCTCATACGGGGTCACCATGAAGCAGGTGTGGGTGAAGTGCTCCACTTGTTCCTTCACGGCGCCGACGACGGCGGGATCGGACGCGCCGACGCTTGTCACCGCGATACCGGAGCCGAAGTCTATGAACGAGTTACCGTCGACGTCGTGGAGGATCCCGCCGTCGGCGTCCGCAACATACACGGGAACGCCGGAGGCAACACCCTTGGCAACGACGGCGGAGCGGCGTGCGTTGAGAGCGGTGGATTTGGGGCCGGGGAAGTCGCCGATGATGCGGCGCTTTTGCTCGAGCCGGAAGTGCGGCTGGAGTGCCTGGGTGGTCATAGGAAGTCCTTTCTGGACTAGGAATCTGGACTAAGAATCTCTCAGGCGTCCAGCGCGCTCATGACGTGCTTGATGCGGGTGTAGTCCTCAACGCCGTACATGGAGAGGTCCTTGCCGTAGCCGGAGCTCTTGAATCCGCCATGGGGCATTTCGGCAGTGAGGAGGATATGGGTGTTGATCCACACAGCCCCGAAATCCAGGTCGCGGGAGACGCGCATGGCTGTTCCGTGGTCGGTGGTCCAGATACTGGAGGCCAGGGCGTAGTCGACGTCATTAGCCATCTCGATTGCTTCATCCTCGCTGGAGAACTTCTGCACGGTGATGACCGGTCCGAAGGTTTCCTTCTGCACGATGTCGTCAGTCTGCCGGGCGCCGGTGATGATGGTGGCTTCGTAGAAGTAGCCCTTGTCACCGGAGCGCTTGCCGCCGACCGCTACGGAGCAGTGCGAGGGCAGTGCATCCATGACGGCGTTGACGGCGTTGAAGTGGTTGATGTTGTTGAGCGGACCGAAGTAGTTCTTCGAGTCATCGGCGTCGCCCGTCGTAAGGGTTTTGGTGTGTTCAACCATGGCAGCCACGAGGTCATCGTGGGCCGAATCCTGTACCAGCACCCGGGTCACGGCGGTGCAGTCCTGACCTGCATTGAAGAAGGCCGCCTCGGCGATGGCCGCCGCGCTCTTCTTCACATCAGCGTCCCCGAAGACCACGGCGGGAGCCTTGCCTCCGAGCTCGAGATGGGCACGCTTGAGGCCTTTCGCGGCTCCGGTGGCGACGGCGATGCCCGCCCGCACCGAGCCGGTGATCGAGACCATGGCCGGCGTCTTGTGCTCAACCATGGCCGCACCGGTGGCTCCGGTGCCCAGCACAACGTTCAGGACGCCGTCGGGCAGGATGCCCTGCGTCAGGCGGGCGAGGACCAGCGTGGATTCCGGAGTGGTGTCGCTGGGCTTCAGCACAATCGTGTTGCCTGCGGCGAGCGCCGGTCCGATCTTCCAGATGGCCATGAGGAACGGGTAGTTCCACGGTGCAACCTGGGCGATGACCCCAACGGGTTCGCGACGGACATACGAGGTGTGGCCCTCGAAGTACTCTCCGGCGGACTTGCCCTCAAGGATGCGGGCGGCGCCGGCGAAGAAGCGCATCTGGTCAGCTCCGGCTGCGACTTCCTCCGAGGCGATCATTTCGCGGACCTGCCCGGTGTTGCGGTGTTGGGCTTCAACGAGTTCCTCGCTGTGTGCCTCGATGGCGTCCGCAAGCTTGAGCAGCATGAGCTGGCGCTGCGCGGGAGTCTCCCGCTTCCAGGAGGCGAAGGCCGTCTTGGCGGCGCTCATCGCGGCGTCGATGTCAGCCTGGACTGACACGGGTGACTGTGCGACCACTTCGCCGTTGGTCGGGTTGACGATGTCCAGCAGTTCGCTGCCGCTCGGCGTGACGAACTTGCCGTTGATGAAGTTCTGCAGGGTTGCGACCACGGCGTATTTCCTTTCATTCCCGGACAGGAGTGCCCAAATTCACTGCCGACCCTACGTGGTCCACGCCACGCCGCCTAGGTTTAAACGCACAGCGCTTCCGCAAAAGCGTGATGCATCCGCACAAGCACGTCAGCCTATAGTGGACGTTATGGCGATCACACTGTCGGCCCTCCTTGCCACGCCCGCATTAAAGCTTCAGCAGGTGGGTACCAGTGCTGTGGCGGACGTTCCGGTCCAGTGGGTTGCAGTGACCGAGCTGGAAGACCCGAAGCCATTCCTCAGCGGCGGCGAAGTGGTGCTCACCACCGGCCTCCGGCAGAAATCAGCCACCTCACAGCGGAACTTCGTCCGGCACGTCCAGGCCTCCGGCGCACTCGCGATCGGCTTTGCAACGGGTCTCAGCCACGAGAAGGTACCCGCCGCGTTCCTGGATCAGGCGGACGAGCTCGGACTCCCGGTGTTCCGCGTTCCGTACGAGACGCCATTCATCGCAATCGGAAAAATCGTTGCTGATTCCCTGTCCGCCGAACACTACGCTCGGCTCGAAAACCTGCTCAAGGGCCACCAGGTGCTGGCCGCTGCACTGCTGGGCGGCGGGGGGCTCCCCCAGCTCCTGAGTGAGCTTGCCGCGATGCTGCGCACCGACGTCGCGCTGTCCCAATATGGAACGGTGCTGTTCGCAACCAGTGCCAGCGCCCCGGGTTTCGGGGCAGCTGAGCGTGCAGTTGAGCAGGCAGCTGAGCAGGCCGCTGAGCAGAACCGCGCGTGGCACCGTATGCCCGTGGCGACGGGCCTGAAGGACCGCTGCACCCTGGCCATCGGCGAACCGTACCAGCGCGACGCCATCACGGACTACGCACAGAGTCTGATCAGCGTGGAATTGAGCAACCAGGCCAGGCGCAGGGCGAGTGAGCGCGCCGTCGTCGGGCAGTTGCTGCAGGACGTGGTGCGCGGCTCGCTCACCGGCAGCGATGCTGCAGCGCGCCTGGGCAGCGCCGGCATCGACACCGCGCGGAGGCAGTGCGTTGTGCTTGCTGATGTGGCAACCGGTCAGCGCCGCGCCCTGCGGACGCTTCCACTGCCGGGCGCTTACGACGACGCCGTCACGGCCGTTGTGGACGACCGCCTGGTCATCGCGGTGCCGGAAAGTGACGGGGAGTCTTTCAGCCGGGCGCTGAGCGCCTACCTTCACGGCGCCGGTTTCACAGCGAAGGTAGGCTTCGGGGGCGGCTATGCCGAGCCCAGCGGGTTGCGCTGGAGCTACTTCGAGGCGCGGGAGTCGCTGACCCGGGGTCAGGCGGTCAACCAACCGGACCGGCTCAGCCTCACGTCCCTCCTCATGGCAAGTGAGGACGTGCCGCTGGCGGATCTGGCCGCCGAAGCGCTCGATCCGGTCGTGGCGTTCGACGACCGCCACGGCGCAGAGTTGATGCTCACGCTCGAGAAGTACCTGGCTCATAACGGGTCGGTGGCCGCCGTTGCGGACGTGCTGCAGTTGCACCGCAACACCGTTCGCTACCGTCTGCAGCAGATCGTCGACCTCACGGGCTATGATCCCGCCATCACCGCAGACCGCGTACACCTGTACCTGGCGTTGAATGTGCGCGGCCTCCGGTGAGCCGCGCCCCTGCTTCTGAATTTGGTACGGAAACAGGGGAATCCGGTGCCCGACGAGCGATCTCTCTGGCGCGCCGCCCCCAACGCTCCCTAAGGTAATCGAATGGCTAACCAACTGCATACGAGTCTGCTCCACACCTGGCAGGGCATCGACGATCCGGGTCGCCTGGATTCCGCCACGATCAATCTGGAGCCGGGTCGGCTGAGTGCACACGGCACATCCAGGACAGACTCGTATGCCATGAGCTGGGCGCTCACGACGGCGGAGGGCTGGGTAACCCGCCGCCTGACCGCGACGGTGCATGGCCACGGCTGGAGCCGGCACCTCGAGCTGGAGCGCGACAGCGACGGCGTGTGGACCGGCACCGGCTCAAGTTCCGGCGAATGCGACCTCCCCGCACCAGGCATCGAAGACCCCTCCCTGCTGATCGGTGCCCTCGACTGTGATCTGGGGCTGTGCCCGCTGACCAACACGATGCCCATCCTGCGGTTGAACCTGCACTCCGAGGAGTTGGCGCCGGCGGATGAGACCTCAATGGTCATGGCATGGGTGGAGGTTCCGAGCCTTCGGGTGATGCGCAGCAGCCAGATGTACAGCCAACTGCGTTCAGCGAACAACGAGCGGAACGGCGTAGTTCTCTACAGCTCCGACAACCATGGGTTCACGGCGGAGTTGCAGATCGACCGGGAGGGCGTGGTTATCGAATATCCCGGGCTGGCAACCCGAATCCGCTAAGTTTCGGTAACTTTTCTCACGATCCAACCCCTGATGGGCCATTGCACCTAACACACCGGATGCGCTTGTGTACAGAGCGTACGGTGGAATCATGTCTGATTCCGCACATAATCCTGCCCAAATACAGTCAGGGCCGCCAGGAACGGCCTCCGCACAAGCACCCAGCAAGGGTGTTCTTGATCGTCCCGTCTTCTACACGTCCCTGGTGGTCGTGCTGGCGCTGGTCATCCTCGGTGTCGCTTTCCCCACCGGTTTCGCCGATGTCACCAGCAGCGTCCTCGATGGATTGGTAACCAATTTCTCCTGGGCCTTTGTCCTCACCGCAACCGGCTTTGTTGTCTTCGCGGCATTCCTCGCCTTCAGCAAGTACGGCCGCATCCGCCTCGGAGCCGACGATGAGAAGCCAGCCTTCTCCCGCGCCTCCTGGATTGCAATGATGTTCAGCGCGGGCATGGGGATCGGCCTGATGTTCTATGGCGTCACCGAACCCATCTCCCACTACCTGACGCCGCCGCTTGCAGGTGTGGAGCCCGGTACCGACGCCGCCGCCCGGCAGGCTATGAACTACACGCTCTTCCACTGGTCTCTGCATCCGTGGGCGATCTACGCCGTCGTCGGACTGGCCCTGGCCTACTCCGCGTTCCGCAAGGGACGCGGCATCGGATTCAGCGCCGCATTCGCTCCGCTGTTCCGCGGGCGCACCAATATCAAGGCCCTGCGCGCAATCGACGTGTTCGCTATCTTCGCAACCCTGTTCGGCTCCGCTACCTCCCTGGGTCTCGGAGTTGTCCAGATCAACGGCGGGCTCACCGAAGTCTTCGGGATCGAAAGCAACATCTGGGTCCAGGTAGGCCTCATCGGGCTCTTGACCGTGTGCTTCGTCGTCTCCGCCGTCAGCGGTATTTCCCGCGGCATCAAATGGCTCTCCAACGGCAACATGATTGCCGCGCTGGTGCTCCTCGCCTTCCTGTTCATCGTGGGCCCGACGGTCTTCATCCTCGAGCTGATCCCTTCCGCCGCAGGCAACTACCTGTTTGCCCTCCCCCAGATGGCAACTCGCACCGGAGCCTTCGGCGGCCAGGACTGGCTCTCGGCCTGGACCATCTTCTACTGGGCCTGGTGGGTTTCATGGACGCCGTTCGTCGGTTCCTTCCTCGCCAAAATCTCGCGCGGACGCACCATCCGTGAGTTCATTCTCGGCGTTGTCGCTGTGCCGAGCCTTGTCAGCCTCGTGTGGTTCGGTGTCTGGGGAGGCACCGCGATCACCGCGCAGAATAACGGCGTGGACATCGCCGCAGCCAACGCGGAGAGTCAGGAGTCAGCGATGTTCGCGCTGCTGGCTGAGTACCCGCTGGCCTCAGTGACGGCGATCCTCGTCGTCCTGCTCGTTGCGGTGTTCTTCATCTCCGGCGCGGACGCCGCCTCGATCGTGCTGGGCTCGCTCTCCTCCTTCGGTTCCGAGAACCCGAAGAAGTGGCTCACCATTCTGTGGGGAACCATGACCGGCGCGGTAGCAGCAGTCCTGCTGTTCATCGGCAGTCTCGGTGCGCTGCAGACGCTGACGATCATCGCCGCAGCGCCCTTTGTCCTCATCATGGTGGGCCTCTGCGTGGCTCTCATGATGGACCTTTCAAAGGATCCGGCTATTGTCGGCGCCAAACGCCGTCGGACTCCGTCTGCACCGGCTCCTGAGCCGGAGCGTCAGGAGGAAGACCTCGGCACGGCTGAGGAAGCCGCTGCACGGTAAGCAGCAACTTCCCTGATACGACGACGACGCTCCCGCAGCCTCAGGCTGTGGGAGCGTCATCGTCTGGACACCGCGCAGGCAACCCCGCAGATTAGTGGGTGGCTTCGCTTGTTGACGCCGCGGCGCCGGCTTCAGCTTCGCGAGGACTATCCGGCAGCTCGAACGTGAACGTGGTCCCGCGGCCCAGCTCGCTGCGGCAATGGATGCGGCCGCCGTGTTCCTCGACGATCGAACGGACGATGGCCAGGCCCAGCCCCACGCCGGGGATCGCCGCCTGCCGCACGCTGGAAGTCCGGAAGAACTTCGAGAACACCTCGGCGCTGTCCTCCGGGCTCATGCCCATTCCCTGATCCTCCACCTCGCAGACCACGGAGCCCGGCATTTTCTGCGCACGCACCGTAACGGTTCCGCCCGCCGGCGAATATTTGACCGCATTGGAGAGCAGGTTATCCAGAACCTGACCGATCCGCGCGGGATCACACCGGGCGATGGTGCCCACGGGAACCTCGTCAACAATGTCGACGCCGGCTTCCTTGCCGCGCGCCGTGATGGCATCCACCGATTCACGCGATATTTCTGCCAGGTCCGCACGTATCGGGGAGACTTCCGGCGGTCCGGAGGCTGCGGTGAGCAGATCATCCACGAGCCGGCGAAGTCGCGTCACGTTGCGGCCAATGACGTTCAGGCCGGCCAACGTCTCCGGCGGCGGCTCGTCGTCGAGCATCATCTCCAGATACCCGACGATCACCGTCAGCGGCGTGCGCAATTCGTGGGAGACCATTGCGACGAACTCCTCCTTCGCGTTCAGCGCATTGACCAGCTCAGTGACATCGTTGAAGGCGACGACGGCGCCCTCACGGTTTCCGCCCTCGTCCAGCATCATGCGGGCAGAGGCGGACAGAACGCGCTGGTTCCCGCCCTCGCCGATCCGGATGAGGTAGTCGGAGAATGTTTCACCCGCAACCGCCCGGTGCGCGGGACGCTGCTCTGCCGGAATCGGTGTGACGCCGTCGGGTCGGAACAGCAGGAGGTCCTTCTCAGCTGCGTCATCCACGCCCTCGGGCAGCCCTATCCGGTGTATCTCGTGCTGGCGCCGGTTGAACAGGATGTCATGGCCGTCCGCGTCGATGGCGAGCAGACCGACGTCGACCGTGTTGACCGTGGCATTGAGCAACCGCTCCCGCTGGGCGCTGCGCTGGAGCACCTGCTGCAGGGCGTGATCTTTCTCCTCCATGGCTTTTTGCTGGTCCATCATGCTGGCGGTCATAACCCGGATGGTCACGGCGATTCCGAAGATGATGGTTGGAGTCAGGGCCGACTGCGTCAGGTCAGATACGCTGACGCCGTCACTTGTCATGAACAGTGGAACCCAGATCATCGCGAACGGGCCGATGAGGCTCAGCGCTAGACACAGCCGCGGGTACAGCCCGGAGGCCACCAGCCACAGGACCGGGAAGACAGCCATCAGCCCGATTCCGAGCACTTCGACGCCTGAACCGAAGCGCAGGAGCGCGATTGGAATGAAATCGAGCAACGGAATGATGAGGAACAACCCGTACGGCAGCCTGTCCCAGGGAATGAGCGCACACAGTACGAGGATGACGACGCTGAGGACCATCCCCCACTGGAACGCGGAACTCGTCCAGACAATTGGATGGAAAACGACGCTCCCGGCTGCCAGCAGCGCCGTCGTAATTGAGAGCGGCGCCTGGCTGAGCACCACTCGTGAGCGCATCGACATCTCGTGGAACTGCCGGGTATTGAACGTCAGATAGGACAGAACGTTGTCCATGGTGACTGGTGCTCCTAACGCTCGGTGCTGTTCCGACACTGCCAACTCTATAGATCGGCGCAACCGGCGAACCGCAGCTTCGCAGGGATGTGACGCAGCGTGTGCCCTTGGCCGGGAATTGTGGGTTAAATGGAGCATGACAGTCTCACCTCCGGAACGCCGCGCCCTTGTCATCGAGGACGACCCCGACATCCGGATGCTCCTGACGTCCCTGCTGAAACGCGAGGGTTTCCTCGTGACGGAGGCCGGGACGGTCCGTGAGGGGGTCGAAGCCGCCCGCCGTGGCGTGGACATCATCACCCTTGACCTCAACCTGCCCGACGGCGACGGCCTGGACGCCTGCTCGCAGATCCGGCCCATCTCAGACGCCTACATCCTCATGATCACTGCCCGCGGCAGTGAGATAGACCGCTTACAGGGACTGGATACCGGTGCGGACGACTACATCGTCAAACCCTTCAGCCCCCGCGAACTCGTAGCGCGCATCAACTCTCTTTTCCGTCGCCAGAATCGCCAGCTCGCTGCCAGCACCGCGGCCACTGAAGCGGACACCAATGAGCGGCAACGCGCCGCGCAGGTACAGCAGAGCCTGCTCCCACGGCACGGCGTTGAACTGCCCGATTACGACATTGCGGGAGAATTCCGCCCCTCGCGGGCCGTTGGCGGAGACTTCTTCGACTGGTACCCGACACCTGAGGGCATGCATTTCACCGTCGCCGATGCGATGGGCAAGGGTATGGGGGCCGCCCTGGTTGCCGCCACGGTCCGCGCAGTGCTGCGCTCAACTGCCGAGGAACCGGACCTCGCGCGGGCCTTCACCTCGGCGGCGGCATCCCTCGACGCCGACCTTGAGCGCGCGTCGTCCTTCGTCACGCTTCTCCACGGCCGGCTTACCGCTTCCGACGGCGCCGTGGACCTCATCGACGCCGGCCACGGCCTTGCGCTGCATGTCAGCCCCGACGGCTCATGGAGACGCCTCGCCTCCGGCGGGGTGCCGCTGGGCACCGTCCCCGGCTGGGACTGGGAGGTCATGTCCGTGACACTGGCTCCCGGTGATGCCCTCGCCATCATCAGTGACGGCTTACTGGACATCTACGACACACTGGACGAGTTTGCTGCCGCCGCCGCGGGAGTTGTTGCCGCGTCAGCCTCTTCTGCGGACGCCTGCGGGAAACTGTTGATCCTCGCGGAAGATCCACGCGTGGAAGACGACGTCACGGCTGTTGTGGTTCGCCGGAGCACTGGGGCCGGCGCGTGAACGCGTTCTGGGTGCGGCTGCTGGTTGTGCTCACTGTCATCCTGGGGATCAATTACATCGCGTGGCGTTGGCTGGAGTCGCTGAACTGGGAGGCGTGGTGGATTGCCGTGCCGCTGGTCGCGGCGGAAACCTACAGCCTCATCGATGTTGCTCTTTTTGGGCTCACGGTATGGCGGGTGAAGCGCCGCACCGCTCCCGAGCCGCCGGTCGGCGCCACGGTGGACGTCTTCATCACCACCTACAACGAGCCCGTCGAGATGGTGCTTGAGACCGCGGAGGCGGCGAAGCGGATCACCTATCCGCACAACACCTGGATCCTGGACGACGGCTCCCGTCCCGAATTGCAGGAGGCTGCCGAAAAAATCGGGGTCGGATACATCACGCGCGGGCCGGAATGGGCGAACCGGCCCCGGCACGCCAAGGCCGGAAACCTCAACAATGCCCTGATGAGCACCTCCGGCGAGTTCCTGCTTATTCTCGATACTGACCAGGTACCGGACCCGCGCATTCTGGACCGAACCCTGGGTTATTTCAACAATCGGCGCGTGAGCCTCGTGCAGACGCCGCAGTATTTCGTGAACGTTCCCGACGATGATCCCCTCGGAAGCCAGGCCCCTCTTTTCTACGGTCCGATCCAGCAGGGCAAGGACGGCTGGAACGCCGCATTCTTCTGCGGCTCCAACGCCATCCTGCGCCGCGAGGCACTCATGCAGCTCGGACTGGCCGGCTACGTCAAGGAAGTGGAGCGCGCTGTCACAG
This sequence comes from Arthrobacter sp. Soil782, assembly GCF_001428435.1. Taxonomy (GTDB): domain Bacteria; phylum Actinomycetota; class Actinomycetes; order Actinomycetales; family Micrococcaceae; genus Arthrobacter_D; species Arthrobacter_D parietis. The sequence continues at coordinate 196,204 of NZ_LMSO01000001.1, read as the reverse complement.
CCGCCCTCAAGTCAGCGGGAGCCGCTGTGCGCCGCGCACGCAAGTCTCCGGAGGCTTCGAATCCTCTGGTCACCCGTCTGTTGGACGATGTCGAGAAGGCGGTCACTGCGGCGCGGGCGGAGAAAGCGGCCGGCGCACCCCTCGCTGAGGTGACCTACCGTGTCCGCCGCTCGGTGGACAACGCCGTACAGCAGATGGTCGCCGCTGACATGTCGGCGATGGAAGCGGACCTTGCCGAGATTGCGGCCATGGATTTCGGTAGCGAGCCGGGGGTTGCCGTTCCGGACAACCTGGATCAGGCGGTCGAGCAGCTGTCGGACCGAGCGTGGTCACCCCTGGGTGCGCTCGAATCGGTGCAGGCCGTCCTCGATGCCATCTCGGTGGACCGCGATGATGAGGCTCAACCGGTCATGCCGCTGGCCACCATCTCCGTGACAGAGGACATGGCTACGTCCATGCGCATGCACGCGATGGGCTGGCAGAGCGTCTACCACCACGAGATCCTTGCCCACGGACTGGCGCCCGAGGACCTGAAGACCATGCTGACGCAACGGCTCCGCTGGGCGCAGGGAACCATCCAGGTACTCCTGCGCGAGAATCCGTTGCTGAAGAAGGGTATGAGCCTGGTTCAACGGCTGATGTACTTCGCAACGATGTGGAGCTACCTGAGCGGTTTCGCCGCCGTCGTCTACTTCGCAGCACCGATCATTTACCTGACGCTCGGTATCCTTCCGGTGAACAGCATCAGCTTCGATTTCTTCATCCGCTTCCTGCCGTTCATGATTGTCAACCAGTTGCTCTTCGCGGTGGTGGGCCGAGGGGTCAGCACCTGGCGCGGCCAACAGTACAGCCTGGCGTTGTTCCCGACCTGGATCAAAGCCTGCACGACGGCGGCGCGTAACGTCTGGTTTGGCCGTCCGCTGGGCTTTGCGGTCACGCCGAAGGCACGGCAGGACGGCGGACCCAGTTGGAGCCTGATCCGGCCGCAGCTGATTGTCATGGTGCTGCTTGTCCTTGCCGCGGTGGTTGGCATAGTCCGGCTGGCCACCGGACTCAACGAACCACTCGGTACGTTCGTCAACGTCTTCTGGGTCGTGTTCGACCTGATTGTGTTGAGTGTGCTCATCAAGGCAGTGAAATACGAGGGATACGTCATCGAGGAAAGGAAAGCTGATGCAGTTCACGATTGAGGACAGGGGCACGTACACCGAGGTGGTGGCCAACGGCCGGCTCAATATGGTCTCAGCGCCTACGCTGCGCAGCACCGTTGACGAGGCCGTCGGGGCAGGCAGCCGGCACATCGTGGTGAACCTGGCGTCCACCGATTTCATGGACTCATCCGGACTCGGAGCCCTGATCGGCTGCCTCAAGGTAGCTCGGCAGGCGGGCGGGGACCTCCGGATTGCCTGCGCGCAGAAGCAGGTGCAGATGGTCCTGGAGCTCACCAATATGAACCGGGTGCTCGCTCCGTACGCGACAGTCGAAGAGGCATTCGCCCGTGACTGACCGCGACTCACAGCGACGGTTCGAGGCCGAGGCAGTTCCGGCGGCCATCAACGATCTCCACGATGAGCTTGACCGGTTCTGGAGTGACCTTGATGATGTCCCATTCGAGGACCAGATGGCCTTCACCACCGCCGTCATCGAGGCCGCCTCCAACGTCGTTGAGCACGGCGTCCCGCTCGACCGCGGCGGCGTGCGCCTCGGTGTCGAGTTGAGTGCCAGCGCCACCCGGCTACAGGCTCGCGTCCTGGAAATCAACGCGGCAGCGCATCCGGATCCCTTGACGCCGGCAACAGGTGATCCCGAGGAGCTGGAATCCGGGCGCGGCCTGTTCCTGATCAACGCCCTGGTCACGACCGTCACGGTTGAACGCCAGGGGAACACCAACGTCTGGGTGCTCTCCAAAGAGTCCGCGCCCCGGCGGTAGGACCTCGGGGCGCGGATCGCCTGCGCGCCGCTAATGCTATGCGTCGGCCGGTGCGTCGACCAGCGCCGTTCGGGAAACGGAGACCATGTCTTCGCGGGGCACAACCTTGATCCGCTCACGGACCACGCCGTCGATTTCGGTTGCGGCATCGCCGAGAGCACGCTCGTGCGCATCGAGCGCGAGCCAGCCCTCCCACGTCGTGAACTGCACGCCGCGCCCGTTCAAAAGCTCGACGACGGCGTCATCGGCCGGTGCTGCGGCCGCCGGGAGGTTCTCAAGATCTTCCAGCAGATAGGTGACGGTCTCGAGGGCATCACCCTTGGTGTGCCCGATGAGTCCGACAGGTCCGCGCTTGATCCAGCCCGTGGCGTACACGCCCGGCACAAAGATGCCGGAGCCATCCAGCACGCGGCCGCCGTCGTTCGGAATGACACCGCGGCGGTGATCGAATTCCACTTCCGGCAGCGCTGAGCCGAAGTAACCCACCGCGCGGTAGACAGCCTGAACGGGGTAGTTGATGAACTCGCCGGTGCCCACGGCAGTGCCGGTTCCATCGAGGGCGGTGCGCTCAAACCTGATGCCGGTGACCCTGCCGTCCTCACCCAGGACCTCCACCGGGTTGTGGAGGAAGTGCAGGTGGAGGCGTCGTGAGGCGGTGAACCCGGCCGGGTCCTCAGGTTGTTCTGCAATCCAGTTGGTCAGTGTGCCGACCATGGTCTTGATCTGGTTGTTGGTCTGGATCTGGCGATCGGATTCGGCGTCGAACTCGAAGTCCTCGGGGTAGAGCACAATGTCCACGTCCCGGGAGTGCGAGAGTTCCCGTAGCTCCAGCGGAGTGAACTTCACCTGGGCCGGGCCGCGGCGGCCGAAGACGTGCACGTCCGTCACCGGTGAGTTCTTCAGACCGGCGTAGACGTTGTCCGGGATTTCAGTGACAAGGAGGTCATCGGCGTGCTTGGAGAGCACACGCGCTACGTCGAGGGCCACGTTGCCGTTGCCCAGAACAGCAATCTCCGTGGCTTCAAGCGGCCACTGGCGCGGCACGTCCGGGTGCCCGTCGTACCAGGAAACGAAGTCCGCTCCGCCGAAGGAGCCCTCAAGTTCAATGCCGGGAATGTTGAGGTCTGCGTCCTTGATCGCGCCGGTGGCGAAAATGACGGCGTCGTAATGGGTTTGCAGGTCCTCCAGCGTGAGGTCCGTACCGTATTCAACGTTGCCGAAGAAGCGGATGTCACCGCGGTCCAGGACCTTGTGCAGGGCATTGACGATTCCCTTGATGCGCGGGTGGTCAGGTGCAACGCCGTAGCGGATGAGGCCGTACGGCGCCGGGTAGCGGTCGTAGAGGTCGATACTGACCTTCAGCTCACCCGAGGCAACGGGCGCTGACTTGGTCAGGATGTCGGCAGCGTAGACGCCTGCCGGGCCGGATCCGATGACGGCGACGCGCAGTGGACGCTGGTGGGCGAAGGTGGACGGTTGCGACACGGCTGTGTTCCTTTGCTGTGATGAGGTGTGCGGGTGTAGTGCGGGAGCGGCTAGGCGGGTTGCCAGTGGGGTGAAAGCGCGACGACGTTCCCCACCACAATCACGGCGGGAGACTTCACGTCGCGCAGCTCGGCGAGGTCCGCGATGGTTTCAAGAGTGCCGGTGCTCACGCGCTGCGACTCCATCCACCCGTTCTCGATGATGGCGACGGGCGTGGACGCCTTCCGGCCGCCGGTGATGAGCGACGCCGCGGAGGAACGCAGCAGCGACACTCCCATCAGGAGGATCAGTGTGTGGTCGCTGCCCGGCGGGATGAGCCCTGTCTGCTGCCGGATGTCCTCGTGACCGGTGATGACGCTGAAGCCCTTCGCCACTCCCCTGTGCGTCACGGGAATGCCGGCGGCGGCCGGCACGGAGATGGCGGATGTGACGCCGGGCACCACCTCGACGGGCACGCCGTGATCGCGGCAGTAGGCTTCCTCTTCACCGCCGCGGCCCAGGACGTAGGGGTCGCCGCCCTTCAGCCGCACAACGCGGTTGCCCAGCAGCGCCTGCTCCACCAAAATCCGGTTGATCTCATTTTGCGGCACGGGGTGGTGGCCGGGAAGTTTGCCCACCTCGATCACCTGAACGTCCGCGGAGAGCCCTGCAATCAGCGAGCGCGGTCCCAGCCGGTCGGCCACGACGACGTCGGCCTCCGCCAGGAGGCGCCGGCCGCGGGTGGTGATGAGGCCGGCGTCGGCCGGTCCCCCGCCCACCAGCGCGACTGTTCCCATCCCCTCGGCCGTGCGATGCCGCCGCAGCGGCAGCTCACCGGATTCGAGGGCTGCAGCAACGCCGTCGCGCAGGGCCGCCGCGCGTTTTGGGTCGCCGTTGGTGTTGACGGCAACGGTTACGTCATCGATACGCGCCACGGCGGGAACCCACGCTGCGGACGCCGCTGAGTCGCCGCCCTTGACGCACCAGATGCGCAGCGCTTCGGCCTCAGCGGCTATCCGGTCCTGCGCCTCGGCGGAACCGGAGTGGGCCAGGACCAGCCACGCGCCGTCGAGGTCGGCGGTGCGGTATTCGCGCTGCTGCCAGTCCACCCGGCCGGCGGCAGCCGCGTCGGTGATGTCTTCACAGGCAAAGGGGGCAACGACCGTGACTCGTGCGCCGTCGTCGAGCAGTGCCTGCAGCCGGCGTGCGGCCACCGGGCCGCCGCCCACCACGAGCACGCGGCGACCGCGCAACTGCAGTCCAAGAGGGTAGGTCATCGGGAACCTCCGGTCAACAGGCCGCGGCGGCGCAGGAGTCGCCGCTCCAACGGACCGAAGATCAGCAGTTCCACCACGATCCCGATGAACAGGATGAGCAGGATCGCGGCGATCACGGTGGACATCGAGGAGAACTGGCGGCCCTGGTCCAGCAGCGCGCCAAGGCCAAACCCGAGGGTTCCCCCGGTGGCGATGATCTCCGCTGCCATGAGGGAGCGCCAGGAGAACGCCCAGCCCTGCTTCAGGCCCGACACATAGCTCGGGAGGGCGGCGGGGAGGACGATGCGGGTAGCGAGTTCCCACCGGCTTGCGCCCAGAACGTGCCCCACACGGCGGTGCTGGTCAGGAACATGATCGACGCCGGCGATGAGTCCGTTGGTGATCGATGGGATAGCCCCCATCAGCACCACAAAATAGATGGTGGCATCGCTGAGGCCAAACCAGATCACGGCGGCAGGAACCCATGCAACGGAGGGCAGCACCTGCAGGCCGGAAATCAGGGGACCGAAGGCGCCGCGCAGGATCCGGCTCTGTGCGAGCACCAGTCCGAGCGGCGTGGCAATGACGACGGCGATGATGAACCCGACGACGCCGCGCTGGAGGCTGGTCAGCACCGTTTCCACCGCTTCACCGCTCTGCCACAGCGTACCGAGGGTGCCGAAAACGTCGAGCGGACCCGGCAGCTGGTCGGGCCGTGGACGGACAATCCACACGTACATCTGCCAGACGTAGATCACTGCAACCAGTGCCGCGACGGGCAGCAGCGCCTTGGTGATGCTCGATTTCCAGGAGGACTGGACGCGGGTTTCCTGCTGGAGGTTGTCGAGCCCTTTTTCAAGGGCGCGGTCGTCCTCAGGCCGAAGCTGCGCAGGCGGTCTCGAGGGCGACTCCGCCTTCGTGAGGGTTGATTCATGCTGCATGGCGGCGGATCTCCTTGCGCAACTCCGTGGTGATCTCCGCGGTCAGCGCCACGGGATCCTGCTTTTCCGCTGCCCATTCGGCAACCACGCGGCCGGGACGCGATGACATGAGCAGCACACGCTGACCCAACCGGACCGCCTCGCGGACGTTGTGCGTGATGAACACGATGGTCCGCCCGGTTTCCCGCCAGACCCGCTGCAGCTCATCGTGCAGCAGGTCGCGGGTGATTGCATCGAGTGCCGCAAACGGCTCGTCCATCAGCAGGACATCCCGGTTCTGTGCGAGCGACCGCGCCAGAGCCACACGTTGCCGCATGCCGCCGGACAGTTCGTGCGGCCGCTTGTGCGCGGCGTCGGACAGGTGGACCAGTTCCAGGAGCCGGGCGGCTTCGGAGCGGCGATCAGTCTTGGAGGCACCGCGCAACTGCAGCGCGAGCTCCACGTTGGCCTGCGCGGAAAGCCAGGGAAACAGCGAGGCGTCCTGGAACATGAACGCCGCTTTCGGCGACGCAATAGTGCCCGACGACGGCTCTTCCAGTCCTGCGATCAAATTCAGGAGGGTGGACTTGCCGCAGCCCGACGCTCCCAGCAGGGCAACAAACTCGCCCGGCCTGACCCGGAGGTTCACGTCCTCGAGCACCAGCGGCGCATCGGCGGAAAACCGCTTCGACAGGCCCGTGATCTCTATCTGCGCCGTGCTCATGGCGAGGCTGCCCCGGCGCCCAGCCCGGCGTCGTCGTACGCTGTGCCGCCGGCTTCTTCCTGAAGCGAGTTGAGCAGGGTGAGGTCCAGAATGCCCGCAATGTCGGCGTCCTCCGTGGTGCCTGCAGAGACGCCATCTGCAAGAAGCTGCGCCAGCGCGTCAGCCAGCGGCTCCTGTGAGAAGGTGACGTTCTCCAGCGCCCGCTCAAGAACCGGCTCGGCGAGCGGCTTGGCGTTCGCCGCCTCAAGACCGTCGTTGATGAGCGCCGGCGTTTCCTCCGGGTTGTCGTTCAACCAATCGATGGCACGCTGTTCGCCGCGCAGGAGCGCTTCGACCTGGTCGGGGTGAGCGGCGAGGAACTGCTTGCTCACCACCAGCACGGTCGTAGCGAACTTGCCCTCCGGCCACAGCTCCGCCTCGTCCACCAGGACCTCGGCGCCGGCGTCGATCACGAGCCGGGAAGCCCAGGGTTCAGGCAGCCAGGCGCCGTCGATGTCGCCGTTCTGGAACAACTGGAGTGTCGTGGCGTTCTCTGTGGGCACGATAGCCACGTCTCCGCCACCCTCGGTCGTCGTTTCGTAGCCTTGTTCGCCAAGCCAGACACGCAGCGCAACATCCTGCGTATTGCCGAGCTGCGGAGTGGCAAGGGTGGCCCCTTCGAGGTCTTCCACCGAGTCGATCCCCGGCTTCACCACCAGTTGCGCACCACCCGCGGTGGCACCGGCCACCATGCGCAGCGACTCACCCTTGCTCTGGACATAGGAGTTGATGGCCGGGTTGGGACCGATGAACGCGGCGTCGATAGCGCCCGCATTCAGGGCCTCGATCGCCGACGGGCCGGCGTTGAAGACCTGAGTGCTGAGTTCGGTGTCGCCCAGTTCCTCGGCGAAGTAGCCGTTCTCGAGCCCGGCCAGGGCGGGGGCGTGGGTGAGGTTGCCGAAGTAGCCCAGGCGGAGTTCAGGCGCGTCGGAAACGGGTGCCGCCGCCGTCGTCGTTGTTTGCGGTGCGGATTGTGACGACGCGTAGGCGGCGATCGCGGCGCCGGATGCCACGGCAACGATCGCGGTGCCGGCGATCGCGATCTCGGCGGTGCGGCTCTTCAGCAGGATTCCGCGCTGTGCTGGGCGGGTCAGGTTTTCGTTGACTGGGGTGTTGGGGTCATATGTCATAACGTTCGTCCTCGCGGGCCGACAGTTCGAGGTGGTCGGATTCCACCAGGCCTGCGGCCAGGGTGTTGCCGTCGGAGGGGTCGATGACCAGGAAGGCTCCGGTGCGGCGGAAGTTCACGTAGTTGTCCACCGGCAGCGCTGCCGCGAGCCGGATGTGGACGGTCCCGATGTCGTTGAGCTCAAGGCCCGACGCCGGTTGATCGGCGAACGTAGACAGATCCAACTTGCTGATGACCTGGCGAACCAGTCCCTGGACCGTCTTGCTGCCGTGCTTGATGAGGAGCCGTGAGCCCTCCTTCAGCGGCTTCGGCGAGAGCCAACACAGGGCGGCGTAGAGGTCCTGAGTGGGTTGTGGGAGCTGAGCGTTTGATCCGGCTGCACCGGCTTCCGCGATGAGGTCGCCGCGGGCGATGTCGATGTCATCGGCGAGCCGCAGCACCACTGACTGCGGCGCGAACGCTTCCTCGAGCTCTTGCCCGGCGAAGTCGATGCCGGTGACCGTCGTCGTACGCCCTGACGGCTGCACCGTAACAGCCTCCCCCACCCGGATGGACCCGGCCGCGACCTGGCCGGCGTAGCCGCGGTAATCGCGGTACGCGTCGGCGTCGAGGTCCGGAGCCACTGCACCCTGGGGCCGGATGACCGTCTGGACCGGGAAGCGGAAGGCTTCGAGGTCCGTTTCGAGGTCGGCGAGCGCCGGCAGCTGCTCAAGGGTCTCCAGCAAGGACGGGCCGCCGTACCAGGGGGTCTTCTCCGAGCGGTCCACCACGTTGTCGCCCTCAAGGGCGGAGACCGGGATGATCGCCGGTTCATCGACCTTCAGTTCGCGGGCGGCCTGCTTGAGCTGGAACTCGACGTCGCGGAACACGGCCTCGCTGTAGTCCACGAGGTCAATCTTGTTCACCGCGACGATGATGTGCGCCACACGCAGCAGCCGCGCCACCGCGAGGTGGCGGCGGGTCTGCTCCAGCACACCCTTGCGTGCGTCAATGAGTACGACGACGGCGTCGGCCGTGGAAGCGCCCGTCACCGTGTTCTTCGTGTACTGCACATGCCCCGGGGTGTCCGCGAGGATGAAGGTGCGGTTGGCGGTGGCGAAGTAACGATAGGCGACGTCGATCGTGATGCCCTGCTCCCGTTCGGCACGCAGGCCGTCGGTCAGGAGGGCGAGGTCCAGTCCCCCGCGCTCCCCACCGAAACCGCGCTCGGCGGAGGTGCGGGCAACGGCGTCGAGCTGGTCCGCCAGGACCGACTTGCTGTCATGCAGGAGCCGGCCCACGAGGGTTGATTTGCCGTCGTCGACGGAACCGGCGGTGGCAAAACGGAACAGGGTGGAGTGCTCAAGTGCTGTCTCGACTGCTGTGCTCATTAGAAGTACCCGTCTTTCTTGCGGTCTTCCATGGCGGCTTCCGAGATCCGGTCGTCCGCGCGGGTGGCACCGCGTTCGGTGAGTGTGCTGAGGGCGACTTCCCTGACGACTGCCGACACGTCCGCCGCATCTGATTCGACGGCCCCGGTGCAGGACATGTCACCGACCGTGCGGTAGCGGACCGTGCGCGTCTCAACGGTCTCCTTTTCGGTTGGCTGTGAGACCTCGCCGACGGCGCGCCACATGCCGTCACGGCGGAAGACCTCGCGCTGGTGGGCATAGTAAAGGCCTGGGAGTTCGATGTTCTCGCGCTCGATGTAGCGCCAGACGTCCAGTTCAGTCCAGTTGCTGATGGGGAATGCCCGGACGTGCTGGCCGACGGTGTGCCGGCCGTTGTACAGGTTCCACAGCTCCGGCCGCTGGTTACGCGGATCCCACTGCCCAAACTCGTCGCGGAGGCTCAGGATCCGCTCTTTGGCGCGGGCCTTGTCCTCATCGCGGCGGCCGCCGCCGAAGACTGCGTCAAACTTCTTGGCATTGATGGTGTCGAGCAGCGGGACGGTCTGCAGCGGATTCCGGGTTCCGTCAGCTCGTTCGTTCAGCTCGCCGCGGTCGATGTACTCCTGGACGGACCCAACCACGAGGCGGATCCCGAGCCGCTCAACCGTGCGGTCCCGGAACTCGAGAACCTCGGGAAAGTTGTGGCCGGTATCGACGTGCAGCACCGGAAACGGAACCCTGCCGGGCCAGAACGCCTTGGTGGCAAGGTGCAGCATGACCACGGAGTCCTTGCCGCCGGAGAACAGCAGAGCAGGCCGTTCAAACTCGGCGACAACCTCCCGAATAATGTGAATAGCTTCGGATTCGAGGGCGTCGAGGGAGCTGAGCCGCTTCGCCGTCTTCACGATCGCGTCTTCGCTGATTGAAATGCTCATTGGTGGATTCCGCACTCTGTCTTCGCTAGGCCGGCCCAACGACCGGCTCTCGGGTCTTCTCCTGGGGCCACCGGTCGGGTACAGGGCTTGCAGCCGATCGATGGGTAGCCATTGGATAGGAGCATGTTCACGGGCACCTGGTGTTCGCCGGCGTAGTCGAGGAGCTCGTCGAACGTCCAGGCCGCGAGCGGGTTGATCTTGACCAGGTTGTGGACGTGGTCCCAGGTAACGAGCGGCGTGTTGGTCCGAGTGGGTGCCTCGTCGCGACGGACGCCGGTGAACCAGACCTCATAGTTGGCGAGTGCCTTCTTGAGGGGGTCCATTTTGCGCAGGGCGCAGCACTGGGCGGGATCCCGGCTGAACAGGTCTTGCCCGTAGGCGGCGTCCTGTTCGGCGACGGTCTGCTCGGGCAGGACATCGACGATCGTGACCTTGAGCTGATCGGCGACTTCGTCCCGGGTGATGCGCGTTTCGGTGAAGTGGTAGCCGGTGTCGAGGAAGAGCACGTCGATGCCGGGGAACTGCTGCGAGACCAGGTGCGGGAGGACGGCGTCGGCCATGGAGCAGGCGACGGAGGCCTGGGACAGGTCGAAGTTCCGGGCTACCCAGGCGATGACCTGCTCAGCGGACGAGTCCCAGCCAAGCTCCTCGGCGCCCATGGCAGCGAGCGCCTTCAACTCGGCTTCGGGGCGGCGGGCCTGCGTAGTGGCAGCTAGAGAAACGCTTTCGGATGACAGGTTCACTGCAGCTCTCCTTCCTCGACACGGTGCGCCCACTGGGCGAAGGTCTCGTTCTCCTGGCGTCCCTCGACATAGCGGCGGACCACGCGTTCGACGTAGTCGGGCAGGTTTTCGACGGTGACCTTCAAGCCACGGATGGTTCGGCCCAGCCCGGCTTCAGCGCGGTTGGAATCAGCCAGCCCGCCTCCGAGGTGCACCTGGAAACCGGGCGTAGGGTCGCCGTCGGGCGTTGGGAGCATCATGCCCTTGAGCCCGATGTCCGCGGTCTGGATGCGGGCGCAGGAGTTAGGGCAGCCGTTGATGTTCAGCGCGATCGGTTGGATGAGCGTGCCGCTGTCAACGAGGTCGGAAAGCCGGCGTTCAAGTTCCGCGATGGCGGTAGCCGCGGTGACCTTGGTTTCCACGATGGCGAGCTTGCAGAACTCGATGCCGGTGCAAGCGATAGTGGAGCGGCGGAACAGTGACGGCCGGGCGGAGAGGCCCAGCGCGTCCAGCTTCGAGATGAGCGGTTCCACCTGGTCTTTCGCGACGTCAAGGACCACGAGTTTCTGGTGCGGGGTGGTGCGCAGCCGGGTGGAGCCGTGTGCTTCGAGGGTGTCGGCGAGTGAGGTCAGGGTGGTTCCGGAGACCCGGCCGACCGTCGGCGTCACGCCGATGAAGAACTTGCCGTCCTTCTGCTCGTGGACGCCGACGTGATCCCCCGGAGTATCGGGCTTGGGAGCCGCGGGGCCGTCCGGCAGCTCGAAGCCGAGGTACTCGTCCTGAAGGACCTGCCGGAATTTCTCGGTGCCCCAGTCATTAAGGAGGAACTTGAGGCGGGCCTTGGTGCGCATGCGGCGGTAGCCGTAGTCGCGGAAGATGCTGGTCACGCCAAGCCAGACCTCGGCGGCGACCTCGGGCGTGACGAACACGCCCAGCCGCTCGGCAAGCCGCGCGTTGGTGGAGAGCCCGCCGCCCACCCAGAGGTCGTATCCGGCGCCGAGCTCTGGGTGGACCACGCCCACCAGGGCGAAGTCGTTGATCTCATGCACCACATCCTGGCTGGGGTGGCCGGTGATCGCGGTTTTGTACTTGCGCGGGAGGTTCGCCAGTTCAGGGTCGCCGATGAACCGGTCGCTCAGTTCGCGGATCAGCGGCGTCGGGTCGAGGATTTCGTCCTTCGCGATGCCCGCCACGGGAGAACCGAGGATCACGCGGGGAACGTCGCCGCAGGCCTCGGTCGTGGAGAGACCGACGGACTCAAGGCGGTTCCAGATTTCCGGGACGTCTTCGACCCGGATCCAGTGCAGCTGGATGTTCTGCCGGTCCGTGATGTCAGCGGAGTCGCGGGCGAACTCGGTGGAAATACCTCCGATGACCCGCAGCTGGTGGGTGCTGAGCGCGCCGCCGTCAATGCGCACACGCAGCATGAAGTACTTGTCTTCGAGTTCGTGCGGTTCGAGCGTGGCCGTCTTGCCGCCGTCGATACCCTGTCGGCGTTGCGTGTAGAGGCCCCACCAGCGGAAGCGTCCGTGAAGGTCCGTCCCGTCGATGGAGTCGAAGCCGTCCTTCGCGTAGATCTGCTCGATCCGCTCGCGGACGTTGAGCCCGTTGTCCTCCTGCTTCCAGGTTTCATTGGGGTTCAGGGGCGTGGTGCCGTCAACCTTCCACTGGCCGTGAGGCTTGGCCGCGGGCCTGGCCGCGCGCGGCTTTCGCCCGGCTTCAGGGGCTGCTTCGGTCGCGAGTGAACTCGTCATGTAAAGACAGTAGGACCGGCCTCGGAAGCCCTTCAAAGGTCCGGAAACACCCGTTCACGTGGGGACACAGCGCGTCACAATGCCAGCAGGGTCTTGACAGGACTGGCGCGCTCGCGGAACCAGTGTTACTCAGGGCCTGGCGCATGCCTGGACGAGGGGCCGGCAGGCCCTGCCGCAGTCCCTGGTGGGGTCAGGCGCCTGAAGACGGCTGGCGGCGTCGTCGTACCGGGCAAGCGCAATCTCCGCGAGCGCCGTCGACGGAAGCAGCGGCGCACTCACCACGGCTCCGCCGGCTTTGGCGAGCTGGTCATGGAAGTAGCCGGGAGCCAACAGATAGGAGGCGATTGCCGGAGCGGCGCCGTCCTGGTGCGCCTCCGCGACCGCCTCGGGAACGGATGGGCTTGCGCTTGCTCCGTACCCGACGACAATCCGCCCGGTCCGCAGTCCGTTGAGCTGCCCTGCCAGCTCCTCGACGTCCACAGCCGCGCATGCGTCCGAGGAACCCGCTGCAGCAAGCACGACGGCGTCACTCACCTGCACGCCCGCATCCTCCAGCCGCTGCTGCAGCAGCTCCGCCAGCCTCGGGTCGGGGCCCAGCGGAGCGGCGGCGAAGGTGTTCGGGCGGCTTTGCACCGCTTCGGCAATGTCCACCTTCACGTGATAGCCCACGGACAGCAGCAGCGGCACGATGACGGCCGGGCCATCCGGAAGCGAGGCCACCACCCCGGGAAGATCGGGCTCCTGGACGTCGACATAGGCTTCCCGGATGTCCAGCTCGGGGCGCAGGGCACGCATCTCATGCCGCAGCTGATTGACGGCGGCCTGCCCCTCGGCGCTGCTGGTGCCGTGCGAACAAGCAATCAGGACGGGGTGTTTGGGCGTCTGCATGTTGGCCATTGAAGCACCCGCCTGCGACTATTGACAGTTGTGTCCCGTAACGCAGAGACCTCATGAACGCGCCACTGGTCCTGGACCTGTTCGGCGTCTTCTTCTTCGCCATGTCCGGAGCTCTGCTGGCGGCGCGCAAGGGGTTCGATCTGATCGGCTCGCTGCTGCTGGCTTCCCTCGCCTCGTTGGGAGGAGGAGTGGCACGGGACCTGATCATCGACGTCGAGCCCGTAGCGTTCTACAACCCCCTCTATCTGGTGCCGCCGCTGCTTGCCACTGGCCTCGTCTACTTCCTGTATTCCGGGATTGAGAAGGCAAGCCGGCCGCTGGTGCTCTTCGATGCAGGAGGCCTTGCCCTGTTCTGCATCGTCGGTGCGCTCAAAGCCATCAACGAGGGCACCAATCCCGTAGCGGCAGTGCTGCTGGGAGTGACAACCGCAGTCGGCGGAGGGCTGCTGCGCGACGTCGTCGCAAATGAGGTGCCGCAGCTGTTCACCGGTGACCTGTATGCCCTACCGGCCTTCCTCGGTGCAACGCTCACTGTTGCGCTGGCAGAGCTGGGCCTGTTCAACGTGGTGACGGGGATCGTCGTCGCTGTGTTGGTGTTCACGCTGCGGGTGATGGCGTGGCGATCGGGCTGGCATGCACCCCTCGCAGCCCAGGACGCGCGTCGCGCCGACCCCCCGTCCACGGGATAGGATGAGGGCATCCCCCTGACACCACCTGGAGCCACTGTGACCGAGCTGTTCCTGGATAAATTCCGCGCCCTCGTACCTGCCTATTTCGAGGAACCCTGGGTGCCGGAAGACGGCCTTTCGGAAGACGAGCTGGCGGAGCTGCGCGAAGGCCAGGATTTCCCGCTTCCGATGGCCGTGCACGAGTTCTACCTTGCGGTCGGTGCTTCCGAAGATCTCATGGAGGCGTTCCACTATGTGTGGGATCCGGACGAGCTGGAGATCGAAGACGGGTTCCTGCTCTTCATGGAAGACGTGGATGAGAAGTTTGTCTGGGGCATCAAGGCAGACCAGCTGAACGTTCCGGATCCGATTGTCTGGCGGCGTAACAACGCCCGTGCTTCCTGGAAAAACGAGGAAGGAACGTTTAGCGAGTTTATGCTTGACATGTTCGACTGGGTGTTCGACGACGAGGCAGAATGACCTGGACCACGCACGCTCCTGCGGGGTATGAGTGCCCCTTCTGCGATCTGGCGTCCGGCGAGTTTCGGTTCCCGACCAATCTCTGCAGGCCCGGGGACCTGATCTACTCGGATGATCTGGTGCTGGCGTTCATCGCCTCCCACGGCTTCGAGCCGAACCCCGGGCACGTCCTGGTGACACCTCGCGCCCACTATGAGCTGCTATATGAACTGCCCGACGACGTCGCCGGCCGCATCATGACCGTCACCCGGGACATGTCCATCGCCATCAAGCGCGCGTGGAACCCTGACGGCGTTTCAACCCGCCAGCACAACGAGCCGGCCGGAAGCCAGCACGTGTGGCACTACCACCAGCACGTGCTTCCCCGCTGGCACGACGACGGCTTCTACTTCACGCCGAAGCGCCCTATCGTGGACCCCGCCATCCGGGCCCGCAAGGCTGGCGAGCTCCGCGCTGCGCTGAGCCTCTAGCTCCTCTTCGGCGGTCCGCTTTCCCCAGGTTCTCGAGCCATAAGGGCGTGTCGCGTCCCGACACGCCCTTATGTGAGCCCATCACTGCCGGGAGGTGGGGAATCCGGTCCGGGAATCAGACGTCTCGGCTGACGACCGCCTGCGCAAAACTCGCCAGGGCCGTCTTGACCATGCTGTCAGGCAGCGGGTCGAGCGCCGTCACCGCGTCTTCCGCCCACTGCTGCGCAACAGCCCACGCCTGCCGGGTGGCGGAGTGCCCGCGAAGAGCTGACACGGCTTCAGCCAGGGCTTCATCGGACGTCAGATCGCCGTCGACCAGCTCGAGCACCCGCTGCGCGGAGTCATCACCGGACGCCGCCGCCTGCCGCAGGAGCAGCACCGGCAGCGTGGGCACGCCCTCGCGCAGATCGGTACCCGGGGATTTACCCGATTTGTCCTTCAGCCCGGTGACATCGATGACGTCGTCAGCAAGCTGGAACGCCACTCCGACCTTCTCTCCATAGGACACCATGACATCCACGGCGGACGCCGGTGCATCCGCGAAAATCGCGCCGAGCTGCCCGGACGCAGCAACCAGCGAACCGGTCTTGTCCGCAATCACCGACAGGTAGTGCTCCACCGGATCCTCGCCGTCCCGCGGACCGACGGTCTCATGCAACTGGCCCAGGCACAGCCGCTCAAAGGTGCGCGCCTGGATGCCAAGCGCACGCGATCCCAATTCCGAAACAAGGATCGACGCACGGGCGAAGATCAGGTCCCCCGTCAGGATGGCTACGGAATTGCCCCACACCTCGTGGGCCGTAGGCGCACCGCGGCGGTAGGGCGCGGAGTCCATGACGTCGTCGTGATAGAGCGTTGCCAGATGAGTCAGTTCGACGACGACGGCGGCAACCACCACCTCCGCCTTGCTTGCGTCCCCGAGGTGGGAGGCAAGGATCGTCAACAGTGGACGGATCCGCTTGCCGCCGGCTTCCACCAGGTGCCGGGAGGTGGCATCGGCCAGCGGGTCGGAACTGGAGATCGCCTCCCGCAGCTGCTTCTCAACCTTCGCCAGGCACGTCGAGACCGCCGGACCAAGCTCCGGGTCCTCAGCGATCAGGGCGAAACCCGCCGGCAGGCGCATCCCGGTAGCAATCACACCGGTACTCGGGTCCAGCTCGTCGATGAGCGGACGCGGATGGCCAGCGCGGGTCCAGCTGGTGTGGGGGGAATCCGTCATGGGTCTAAGCCTATCGGGCGAGGGACCCGATGCGAGCGCAGCGAGGATGAGGCGCACAACCCGGGAAGTTTTGTGCAGTTTCGGTGGGTTCCACGGCCGTCGAACCCACCGGACGTGCGCAAAATTTCCCGGATTCGGGCAAACTACTGGTTGCTGGTTGACGGGACCAGCTTCTCGAGCACATGGATCAGCCGATCCTCGAAGCCCTTCGGTGAGGAGTCAGTCAGATTGGCCAGCATCCGCACAACGAACCGCATCAGCACCGGGATCGGCATGCCGGTGCGCAACGCGAGGCGAAGGATGGCCGGTTTACCGATGAGCCCCGCGAAGATCCGCCCCAGGGTGAAGTGGCTCCCCCACTGGTCCCGGATGTACGGCGCGTAGCCGGCAAGCACGGTGTCCCGTCCAGGCCCCGGCGGAGCGGTGAACGACCGCTCGATGAACTCGGCCGCATACCGGGCCGACTCCATCGCATAGGAGATGCCCTCACCGTTGAACGGCGACACCATGCCACCGGCATCCCCCAGCAGCAACAGTCCCGGTGAATAGTGCGGAGTGCGGTTGAACCCCATCGGCAACGCCGCACCGCGGATTTCGCCGACCTGGTTCTCCTCGGTGAACCCCCACCCGGCGGGCATCCCGGCGGTCCAGTCACGCAACACCTGCTTGTAGTCGAGCTTCCCGAACGACGCCGAGGAGTTCAGAATCCCCAGACCCACATTCGACGTGCCGTCGCCCACACCGAACACCCAGCCGTATCCGGGCAGCGGCTTTCCGGAGGCGTCAGGCAGCTCGAGCCAGCCCTCCATCCACGGATCCTGATGCCGGGGGCTGGTGAAGTACGTCCGTACAGCGACGCCGAGCGGCCGGTCATCCCGCTTGGCCATGCCGAGACTCACGGCGGTCCGCGTCGAGTTGCCGTCCGCAGCCAGCACGACGTCCGCGCTGAGTGTCTTTTGCTCGCCGGTCCGGCGCCCGTTGGGACCCAGAACATTGACGACGACGCCGGTCACCCGCCCGGATTCATCCCGTACTGCTTCGGTGACGGAGTGGCCCTCGAGAATCTGCGCTCCGGCGGACAGGGCGTGCGAGGCGAGCTGCTCATCGAAGCCGAGGCGCGTGCGGACGAGCCCGTAGGAAGGGAAATCGGACAGTTCGGGCCACGGGAGCTCCACCGTGCGGCCGCCGGCCAGTAGCCGCAGGCCCTTGTTCCGTCGCCAGCCGAGCTCCTCGCCATGCGGCAACCCAAGCAGCTGGATCTCCCGGACGGCGCGCGGCGTGAAGCCGTCGCCGCATACCTTCTCCCGGGGAAAGAAGGTCTTCTCGACAACCGTGGTTTCGATCCCTGCGGCGGCCAGGTAGTAGGCGGCAGTAGACCCGGCAGGCCCCGCTCCGATGATGAGGACTGACACCTAGTTGGCAGCCCTGCTGCTGCGGCGCCGACCGCGCGTCTGTGAGGCGGCCGCCGTCGTCGTGATGGTGCCCTCCGGTTTGGTGGCGCGGTGCACCGCGACGATGCCGCCGTTGAGGTTGCGGTACGCGACCGATTCCCAGCCGCTCTGCGTGATCCAGCCTGCGAGCTCGTCCTGGTTGGGCCAGGCGCGGATGGACTCGGCGAGGTAGACGTAGGCGGCGGGGTTGGAACTGACCTTGGTGGCAATTGCCGGGAGGGCCCGCATCAGGTATTCGGTGTACAGGGTGCGCCACAGCGGAACGACCGGCTGGGAGAACTCGGCGATGACGAGGCGGCCCCCAGGTTTGGTGACGCGGAGCATTTCCTGGAGCGCCCTGGTGGGCCGGTCCACATTGCGCAGGCCGAAGGAGATCGTGCAGGCGTCAAAGGAGTTGTCCGCGAACGGAAGATCCGTGGCATCTCCGGCGATGAAGTCGATATCCGGCCGGCGGCGCTTGCCCACCCGCAGCATTCCAAGTGAGAAATCACACGCGACCACGTGCACGCCGGCGTCCGCGTAAGGCTCACTCGACGTGCCCGTACCGGCTGCAAGATCAAGCACCCGGTCGCCGGCGTTGGCGTCTACGGCATCAACAACGATCCGCCGCCACCGGTGGGTTTGCCCCAGCGACAGCACGTCATTGACGACGTCATACTTGGGCGCCACGTCGTCAAACATGGCAGCAACTTCGTCAGGACGCTTATCCAGCGATGCTCGATTCACCCCGTCATTGTCTCAAACATTGTCAGTGCCGAAAAATGCGGCCCCGATCCGCGCGGAACGGGCGGGCTGCCGCTCGGGAGTACGCTAGAGCATCATGAGCAATCCGTCCCCTGCCGCAGTGGCGACGCCGCTGAATCAGGCGCCGGCCCTCCGCAGCATCACCTTTGAGCGGGGCGACCTCCAGCTCGACACCGGCCTCCTGGACTTCGTGGTCCGCAGTGATGTCCACACCTGGATCCGGCGCGGCGGAGGCATCGTTGCCTTCGGGGAGACGGCGCGCTTCACCACCTCCGGACCCGGCCGCTTCGCTGAGGCTCAGGCCTGGTGGCGCGAGGTTGTTGCGGCGGCTGACGTCGTTGACCCCCTCGCCCAGCCGGGCAGCGGGCTGGTGGCGTTCGGCTCGTTCGCCTTTTCAAAGACGTCCCGTCACCTGTCGCGCCTGATAGTGCCGCGCGTTCTTGTCGGCAGCCGGGAAGGCAAGAGCTGGATCACCTACATCACGGACGACGGCGGCGCAGAGCTGAGTGCCTCAGCCGCCGAAGCGGAACTCGCCGCCTACCTCGACGAGGTGGAGCCCGAACGCGAACCCTGTTCGGGAGACCGGATTGCCCCGGGAATCCTGACCGAAGAGCAATGGATGACGGCCGTCAGCCGCGGGGTCGCGCACATCAGGGAAGGTGAGCTGAGTAAGCTCGTGCTGGCACGCGATGTCGTCGCGGAACTCGGATCGCCCATCTCGACGTCGCAGGTGCTCCGCGAGCTCGCTGTCCGGTACTCCGATTGCTGGACGTATTCGGTGGACGGGCTGATCGGCTCTACGCCGGAGATGCTCATCAAGGTCGAGGACCAGACAGCCCGCGCCCGGGTGCTGGCAGGAACCCTCGACCGCTCAACCGCCCCCGCCGGTGACAGCGGATACGCGAACCGGGTTCTGGCCGGTTCCGAGAAGCAGCAGCACGAGCATGAGATTGCGATCGACTCCCTTACACGGCAGTTGGAGCCCTTCACCCGGACCATGACCTCGCACAGCGAACCGTTTGTCCTTGAACTTCCCAACGTGTGGCACCTGGCGTCCGATGTAAGTGCGGAGCTCGCGGTGGACAGCGAGGGCAACGTGCCGTCGTCGTTGGCTCTGGTGGAGGCGCTCCACCCCACCGCCGCCGTGTGCGGGACGCCCACTACGGTGGCGGGCGAACTGATTCGCGAGCTGGAACATTTGGAACGCGGACCGTATGCCGGGCCGGTGGGCTGGATGGATGCGACAGGAAACGGTGAGTGGGGCATCGCCCTGCGGGGCGCCGTCGTCGAGACCCCGACGCGGGTCCGGATGTACGCCGGGTGCGGCATTGTCGAGGCTTCCCAGCCGGTCGCTGAGCTGGCGGAAACGTGGAGCAAGTTCCGGCCGATGATCGAGGCGCTGGGCCTGCGGGCACCATTACGGTCCTGAATCAGATCGATTCTGCCTGTTGGTTACCAATAGGCAATACCTGTAGCCTGTGATGCACATCTCTATACAGCTAGAATCGTCCATGACGTTTCTTTACTCCGTTCTTTACTCCGTCCCGAGCTGAGGTACTGCATGTTTTCCAAGATTTCCAAGTCGCTCGCCGTTATGGCAATCGGCACCCTGGCACTAACCGCGTGTGGCGGCGGTTCCGAGTCCGAAGAGGGCGGCGAGGCAGCAGGTGGTTCCGAACTGAACCTCGTCTCTCCCGGTACCCTGACCGTCTGCTCCGACATCCCCTACGAGCCGTTCGAGTACGAGGAAAACGGTGAGTATGTCGGGTTCGATATGGACCTGATGCGTGAGATCGCCACGGGCCTTGACCTTGAGCTCTCTGTGCAGGATGTCGGCTTTGACGGCCTGCAGTCCGGTGCCGTGCTTGCCGCAGGGCAGTGCGACGTCGGTGCCAGCGCCATGACCATCACTCCTGATCGGGAAGAGAATCTGACCTTCGCCGACCCGTACTACGACTCCCTGCAGTCGCTGCTGGTTCCTGCTGACTCTGACGTCGCCACTCTTGAAGACCTCGCCGGCAAATCCGTGGGCGTCCAGCAGGGCACCACGGGCGAGCAGTACGCCCGCGACAATGTTCCTGCGGACACCGAGGTAGTGGCCTTCCCGAGCGACGCCGAGCTTTACGCGGCGCTGCAGGCCGGCAACGTTGCCGCGATCCTCCAGGACCTGCCGGTGAACCTGAACCACACGCAGGAAGGCGAGTACACCATCGCTGCGGAGTTCGAGACTGATGAGCAGTACGGTTTCGCATTCCCCAAGGAGGGCAGCGAAGCGCTCGTCGAGGCTGTGAACACCGAGCTCGCGGAGCTGCGTGACAACGGCACCTACGACGAAATCTACAACACCTACTTCGAGGAGCAGTAAGCTTCCACGGATTTGCGGCAGTTCCAGATTCTGGGACTGCCGCAGCCGTGTTCACCTCCTGAAAGATAGGTAAAACACGTGAGACCATCTACCCGCAAACGCTTGTTCCGCGGAGTCCTGTACGCAATTTTCATCCTTGCCGTCGCTGCCGTCATCTTCGTTGCCGACTGGGAAGCAATCCGCACCAACTTCTTCAACCTCGATGTTGCGGCTGAAGCCTTTCCCACGGTCGTCACCGAGGCCGCGAAAAACACCGTCGTCTACACGGTCATTGCCTTCATCGGTGGAATGATCGGCGGCCTGATCCTGGCGCTGATGAAGCTTTCTCCGGTGGGTCCCTACCGCTGGGTTGCCACTGCCTACATCGAACTTTTCCGGGGCCTCCCGGCGCTCCTCGTCATCTTCGGTTTCGCGTTCGCCGTGCCGATCGCCTTCGAGTGGCGTCCGCCGGGAGGTTCGACCGGCGCCGGTTTGATTGCGTTGATCGTTGTCTCCTCGGCCTACATCGCTGAAACAATCCGCGCGGGCATCGAGGCTGTGCCCAAAGGTCAGGTTGAAGCGGCCCGTTCACTCGGTATGCGGCCCTCGTGGACACTGGTGTCCGTGGTGCTGCCGCAGGCATTCCGCATTATCACTCCCCCGCTGACCAACGAGTTGGTCATTCTGATCAAGGACACCTCGCTGCTGTTCATCGCCGGCATGGCGCTCGGTGACAGGGAACTGACCACTTTCGCCCGCGACACAGTGTCTTCGCAGGCAAACTCGACGCCTCTCGTTCTTGCCGCGCTGTTGTACCTGATCATCACCCTCCCGCTGACCCAGCTGGTTGCCAAACTGGAACGCCATAACAAGAGAGGGCGGTAGGTCATGGCCGAACTGCAAACGACGGGCGTACCCGCCATTGAAGTACGCAAGCTGTGCAAGTCCTTCGGGGACAACGAGGTGCTCAAGGGCATCGACTTTCACGTTGATCAGGGCGAGGTGGTCTGCGTCATCGGCCCGTCCGGATCGGGCAAATCCACATTGCTGCGCTGCGTCAACCGGTTGGAAGAGCCCACCTCGGGAACCATCATCGTTGAGGGCGTCGACATCACCGATGAGGACACTGACCTGGACAAGGTGCGTACCCGCATTGGCATGGTGTTCCAGCAGTTCAACCTGTTTCCCCACCTCACGGTCCTGCGGAACCTGACGCTCGCCCAGATCCGCGCGAAGAAGCGGGGCAAGGCGGAAGCTGAGGAAATCGCCCGCCGCAACCTGGACAAGGTGGGCCTGGCGGACAAGGTTGATGCGTTCCCGGCCCAGCTTTCCGGCGGCCAGCAGCAGCGCGTCGCCATCGCCCGGGCGCTTTCGATGGACCCGGACATGATGCTCTTCGATGAACCGACCAGCGCACTCGACCCGGAGCTGGTCGGGGACGTTCTCGATGTCATGAAGCAGCTTGCGCGTGACGGCATGACCATGATGGTAGTGACCCATGAAATGGGGTTCGCTCGCGAGGTCGGCGACCGCGTTGTCTTCATGGACGGCGGGATTGTGGTGGAGCAGGGCAAGCCGGACGATGTCCTCGGCAACCCGCAGCACGAGCGCACGCAGAGCTTCCTCTCGAAGGTTCTCTAATTGTGATTTGAGTGCCGTTTCCAAACGGGTTGGTGCGTGCAAAAATATACGCACCGACCCGCCTGGTCTCCCCTACCCCAGGAATCCCATGTCCGAGCTTCCCACGGTCGGACGGCCGCGCCTGAGAGCGCGGTTCGCCGCCGTCGTCGTTGTTTGTTTCGCGCTGCTCACCGGGCTGCTTACCGCACCGCCGGCCGTTGCCGCACTCCCGGTGAATGACCCCGGCAACATCCAGGTGCTGGTGACCAAGTCCCGGCCGCTCAATCCCCTCCGGTACATTGCGCCGGATCTCGTGTTCTTCCCCGGGACCAACTATGTGCTCCGGCGTGAAGTGTCGGCGAATCTGCAGAACCTCTTCGCGGGTGCCAGGAGCGCCGGCGCCCCGCTTGCCGTGGTCAGCGCGTACCGCTCCTACGACCAGCAGGCTGCGCTGTACAACTCGTACGTGGCCCAGTACGGACAGGCGGTCGCGGACACCATTTCCGCCCGTCCCGGCCACAGCGAGCACCAGACCGGGCTGGCTGTCGACGTCGGAAACCTCAGCGGCTCATGCGGCCTCAACGCCTGCTTCGCCACCACAGCCGGCGGCCGCTGGGTGGCAGCGAACGCCCACCGCTACGGGTTCATCATCCGCTACCCGGACGGGTACCAGCCCACCACCGGCTACACCTTCGAGCCGTGGCACCTGCGCTATGTCGGCCGGTCCGTGGCCACCGAGATGCGGACCCGAGGCATCCCCACCATGGAGCACTACTACAACGGCTCCAACCCGCCCATCAAGCACTCCTCCGACGTGGTGGCAGTCGACTCGACAGGAACGTCGTGGACATATCCGTCAAACTTCCTCAACGGGTTTCGTCCGCGTGCGCGGCTCGGCGCCGGGTGGTCCACGCTCAAGGCGGGCTTCAGCACCGACTGGAATGCAGACGGGCTTCAGGACATCCTCGCGCAATGGAATGACGGCCGGTTGACCCTGTACCGCGGTCAGTTCGGCGGCGGATTCCAGGCGCCAATCAGCATAGGTCAAGGTTGGGGAAGTTACGACATCACCGTGGGAGTCTGGCTCCGCGGCAGCCGGTTCCCCTCCGTGGTGGCGAAGGACGGTGCAGGCGTGCTGTGGCACTACGCGAACACCGCCGGCGCCGGTTTGTCAGCGCCCGCCAGGATAGGCCACGGCTGGCAGGACCTGCGCCTGACTCAGGCCGACTGGGACCGCGACGGCAACCAGGACATCCTCGCCATCCGGGCCGACGGACAGCTCGCGCTGTACCGTTCCACAGGAGCCGGTGCGTTCGTCGCAGAAACCCGGCGCGTGATCGGGAACGGCTGGTCAACGATGGACAGCCTGAAAGCCATCTCCGGTTTCCAGGGCCCCGGTTCGTATGGGCTTCGTGCGCGCTCTACGACGACCGGCGAGCTGAGGTACTACCCGATGCCGGGCAACCGGTGGGGAGCTGCCGCGACCATCGGCCACGGCTGGCAAAGCTACCGACTGTTCCGTTGAGCGGGGCAGGTTCGGCGCCCTGCTCCGCTGGATGGGGCTGATCTGGAGTCAGCGCCCGACGGCGTCCAGCACCGCCTGCTTCACCCGCGCGTGCATGGCACGCAGCGCGGCGCGGTCGGTCCGCACCTCCAGGACCGACCGGCCGCTGATCGGTTCCTCCAGCGCTGCGTCCAGCTCGTCGACTGTGCTGATCAGACGATGCGGCACGCCGTACCCCTCCGCCAGAGCGGCGAGGTTCGCGGAGTGCGGCGTGCCGAACAAGCGTTCGACGGCGGATCCATAGCGCTCCAGCGTTGCCGGGTTCCCATGCTCAAGCAGCCCGAAGATGCCGCCGCCTGAATCATTGAGCACTACCACCTGCAGGTCCGGTTCCTCTTCGCCCGTCCCCAGCAGAAGGCCGCCGGCGTCATGGAGGAAGGTCAGGTCACCGACAAGCAGTCGGGTCGGGATTCCGGCTGCGAGCGCGATTCCGGCTGCAGTAGAGATGCTGCCGTCGATCCCGGCGAGACCCCGGTTGGCGTACACCTCAAGCGGGTGCCAGTCACCCGTGGCCATCAGGTCCACATCGCGAATGGGGTTGGAGGACCCGAGCACGAGGTTGTCCGTCGTGTTCTCCCACACTGCATCCGCCACGTGCAGTCCCGACAGGACCGGCTCGTCCGCGAGATGCAGTTGCAGAGCGGCCTCGGCGCGGGCCCCGGCTTTCCGCCATTCGCTGAGCCAGCCGTCTGCGCCGCGACCGGCGAAGGACAGCAGCTCATCGATTGTGCTGATCAGCCGTTCGGGGCGCCTGCCCTCCTCGAACCACGCCTGCGGCTCCGGCAGATACAGTGCACGTTCCACGTCTGTCCTGGCCAGCAGCGCCGCGACCGGCCGGGACAGGGTGGGCCGGCCAAAGACAACAGCCCGCTCGATCCGTGGGCCGAACCGCTCAAGAAGCAGCCGGTACGCGCCGATCACCGACGAACCGAACCGGGCGTTCGACGAGGGCTCCGCCAGCAGCGGCAGGCCCAGATGCTGCGCGAACACCGCCGCCAGCTCCCCCGCACTGTGCCCGGCGACCACAACGGTGCGCGCGCCGTTGTGGTCACCGGAAGGTGCAGGCGTCGTCGTCGTCCTTGTTGATGCAGTTGTTATTTCTGCTGCTGTGACTGTGCTTGTTGTTGTGGCCGATCCGGGCTCCGTTCCCGCCTCGTTGGGCGCCGCGCCGGCCGAGCCCGCGGCGCCGTCAATCCTCGGCACCAGCGGGTCCCGGAAGGCCAGGTTCACGTGCACCGGACCGGCCGGACCGCTGGCTCCGCGCGCTTCGGCGAGCGCCCGGGCGAGGTAGGGGGCAGGATCGGTTCCGGCGGGGACGTCCACGGCGGCGCGCACGTGGACACCGAACAGTCCCGGCTGCCGGGTGGTCTGGTTGGCGCCGGTTCCGCGCAACTCCTCCGGCCGGTCAGCGGAGAGAACCACAAGGGGTACAGCGGCATGATTGGCTTCCATGACCGCCGGAAGCAGTTCCCCCACAGCGGTTCCGGAGGTGGTGACGACGGCAGCCGGCCGCTGCGCACCGAGCGCGAGGCCCAGCGCGGTGAAGGCACCCACCCGTTCATCAATGCGCACGTGGATGCGGAGCTCCCCGCGCTCCTCTGCCTCGGCGAGCGCGTAGGCCAGAGGTGCGCTGCGCGATCCGGGAGCGAGAACGACGTCGGTGATTCCGGCGGCAGCGAGGGCTGCAGTCACGCGGCGGGCTGATTCGATGGAGTCCACTCCCCCATCCTCACATCCCTACGCACCACCTCAGGGAACTTTTGCGCAGATCCGGTGGGTCGACGACCGGTCGACCCACCGGACCTGCACAAAAGTTCCGAAGAGTTGTGGCGCTACTTGGCGTCGCGGCCCCCGCGGTTGTCGTCCGTCCGCGGCTTCCCCTTGCCGTGTCCGCGGCCAGGCTTGTCATCGCCCTTGCCTGCGCGCTCAGCCGGGAAGACCTGAATGACCGACGGGCGCGGCAGGGCGCCTTCGCCGCGCTTCGGAGCAGTGCCTCCCTCGACGTAGTCGGGGAACAGGGAGTTCTGGGCGCCCCAGGCACCGTCCTCTCCCGGGTGCTGAACGGCAACGAAGACGTTGCGCTCATCGTCGTGGATGATCGGTCCGCAGGTCTCGCCGTCGCGCGGAACCGCGAGGAACTGGTCCACCCGGCCGCGTTCGCTGCCCTCGAGGCCCACCCGGAAGAGTCCGTCACAGTAGCCGATGGTGCCCGGCTGACCGTCGGTGGAAATCCACAGGTTGCCGGCAGTGTCGAACGCCAGGTTGTCCGGGCAGGAGATCGGGGACACCTTGTCCGTCGGGTAGCCGCTGAAGTAGGTGCTCGAGTTGGTGGCGGGATCACCGCAAACCATCAGCAGGTTCCAGGTGAACCGTGTGGAGGTCTGGTCGCCGCCGTTTTCAGTGAGTTCGACGATGTGCCCGTCACGGTTGCGGGTGCGGGGGCTTGCCTCGTCCACCGGAGCCTGGCCCGGTACGCCGCGGTTGGTGTTGTTGGTGCACGCGACGTACACCTTGCCGGTTGCCGGGTTGGGCTCCACGTCTTCGGCGCGGTCCATCTTTGTGGGTCCCACCTTGTCCGCTGCCAGGCGGGTGAAAACCGCAACCTCAGCGGCGCTCATACCCGGAACGGCGGACTCGTTGTCAATGATCAGCGGCAGCCACTCGCCGACGCCGTCAAATGCACCATCGGAGGGAAGCGCACCGGTGCCGTCGATTTCCGGAACCGAGTTGCCCTGGAAGCGGGCCACATACAGCGAACCCTCGGAGAGCAGCTCCATGTTTGCCCTGCGGTACTCGGCGCTGTTTCCCGTGCGGACGGTGTTCTTCGAAACGAACTTGTAGAGGTAGTCGAAGCGCTCATCGTCGCCTGAATAGGCAACCACGCGGCCGTCGCCGGCAACAATGACGTTTGCACCCTCGTGCTTGAAGCGGCCCAGCATGGAGTGCTTCTTCGGTGTGGAGTTGGGATCGAATGGATCGACCTCCACGATGTAGCCGAACCGGTTCGCTTCGTTGGCGTAGCCGGCGTTGCGGGTGTCGAAACGGGGCTCATCGGTTTCCCACGCGCGCCCGGTGGGCCGGGATGTGAGACCGTAGCGGCGGTCGGCGTCGGACGTACCCGGGGTGACGAAGTAGCCGTTGAAGTTTTCCTCGCCGGAGAGGATGGTGCCCCACGGCGTGGTGCCGCCGGCGCAGTTGCCAAGCGTACCGAGAATGGTGCGTCCTGCAGGGTCATCGATGGTCTTCACGAACTCGGATCCGGCCGCTGGGCCCGTCAACTCGTACGGGGTATCCAGGAGGTAGCGGCGGTTGAGGCCCGCGCCCACAATGTAGCTCCACGGCGCGTTCTTGTTCTTCCGCTCAAGCTCGACGACGGAGAGCCCGTGAGCCGCGCGGGCAATGGCCCGTACTTCGCCGTCGGGAAGTTCCGGCGGGAACATGATGCTCTCGTTGGTGTATTCGTGGTTGGCAAACAGGACGGCGCGGCGGCCTTTGCTGCCGGGAATCTCGACGATGTCGGTGTAGTCGCAGTTGTAACCGAACTGCTGCGCTTGCGCGGCGGCGCTCTGGTTGTTGGCGTCGAACGCCGGAGCACCACGGAACAGCGGGTCGCCCCAGCGGATCACCGGACGCCAGGCGAAACCTTCGGGAACAGTGAAGTCGTCAACGAGCGCGTCCACCGGGTCGATCGGCGTGAACTTCAGCTTCCCCTTTCCACCGTGGCGCTCCATCGCTACGGCAGGTGCAATGCCGGTTCCGTCCGGCGCCAGCTGCGGTGCGTTGGCGCCGATGAGCATGGTGAGGGCGCCCACGGCTCCTGCGCCCATGACGCTGCGGCGGGAGAGCTCGTTGGAGACGATGTCGCGGAAGTAGTTGTTGCTGCTGGTGTTGCAGACGGCCGACGCGCAGGCGTTGTCGCACTTCAGCGCGCAGGTGACGGCGCTGCGCTTGCCGTTGGTGTGGCCGAGCATGGGCAGGAGACGGCGCTTGGTGTCGCTCACTAGAGGAACCTTCCGGTGTACAGATGTGGGGTCCGTCCCACCCTGACAAGGAAAATGAACCTTTGGAGGGTCCTTCGGTGAACGCCAACCCAACGACCGGCGAATACCGGCCGTCACGCATTGTCGGATCCCTACAGCTTCCCGGACACCCGCTTCAGCCGCTCGAGCCACCAGTTCGCGCGGTCCCGCGGAGCCTCATGACGATCAAGAAGCTCTTCCGTAACGGTGAGCGGCCGCACCGGCAACCAGCCGCCGTCGGGCAGTAGCGGCTCAGGCGATACGTCGCCGTCCATCAGCGACAGCGTTGCCAGCCCGCAGGCGTACGGCAGCTGCGGCAATGACGCGGCCAGGGCCACTCCGGCTCGAATCCCCACCGAAGTGTCCAGTGCGGAACTGACGACGGCGGGAAGTCCCGCCTGCGCCACGATGTCCAGGGCCCTCCGCACGCCTCCGAGCGGCGCGACCTTCACAACGATCAGATCCGCCGCGTCCTCCCGGGCGACGCGCAGTGGGTCTTCGGCTTTCCGGACGCTTTCATCAGCGGCGATGAGCACCGGGAGTCCACGCCGCTGCACTTCCAGCCGCACGGCGCGCAGATCTGCGGTGTCCATCACGGGCTGCTCGGCGTACTCCAGCGAGTAGGGAACAAGAGCCTCCAGCGCGGTCAGTGCCTCGGCCGTGCTCCAGCCGCCATTGGCATCGATGCGCAGGTTCGCCTCCGGGAGGAGGCGGCGCACCTCCTCCACGCGCGCGACGTCATCGGAAAGGGACTGCCCGCGTTCCGCCACCTTGATCTTGACCGCGCTCACGGCGCCGAACCGCGCCAGGACAGGTTCGACGCCGGACGCCTGCACCGCAGGCACGGTCGCGTTCACCGGTACACGGCTGCGCACCGGCGTCGGGAATCCGTGCCAGGCGGCTTCCACTGCGGCGCGGAGCCACGTAGCCGACTCGTCGTCGTCGTACTCGGGAAAGGGTGAGAATTCGCCCCAGCCGGCCGGTCCCTGCAGGATCAGCGCCTCGCGATGGGTCAGTCCGCGGAAGCGGACGCGCATCGGCACGGAGACGACGCACGCCGACGCCAGCAGTTCCTCGACAGTCGGTTGCTTCATGCCACCAGCGTAGTGATAACGAGTGGCCAAGTTATTCCCAAGTTCCATCCGCGATTGTTTCTTCAGCAGGCGACCGTCCTGCGCATCATCCTCGGGGCCCGTCCGCTCCGTCACGAAAGGATGCGTGATGAATTCACGAAGTCCCGTTGCGTCCGTTCCATCCGCGAAAGCGCCACGTTCACGCAGGCGCACCCTTCCCCTGCTTGCCGGAACCACCACTTTGGCCCTTCTGGCCGGCGGAGCGTCCGTCGTCATGGCAGCCAACCCGCCGGTAGGTCCCGGCAACGTTGAAATCTTCACCAAGCGGGACATGGTGGCCATTGAGGGCTACACCGCCCAGGCAGGCCAGGATGCCACCATCAAGGTCACCCGCGACGGGAACCTGATCGGCATTGCCCACGGGGTGGTCGACGCAACCGGCTTCCTCGAGGTGAACCACCCCGGCGGCGTCTGCTGGGACGTGGTCACCCCCAACATCACCGGCAAGGATGTGGTCAGCGTTGAGTTCGCAGATGGCAGTGGAGACGGCGCCAACGCCGGAACCGCCGTCATCACCTCCGTGACGAGGGAGGACCTTCCGGCCACCGATATCGCAGGAGACGTCGAGGGCAGGGTTGTCGTCAAGGGTACCTACGGCACCGATGTGGACACTGCACGCATGGGTGTGGAGATCGTCAATCCGGACATGCGGGACATGGGGATCGGCGAACGGGCAATCGGCTGGCCGGACGATGAGGTACCAACGGGCTACACCGTGGATGGTACGGCCGCGAACGGTGAGTTCACCGTCACGTACGGGTTCTTCTCGAAGGCGGAACAGGACGCAGCATTCGCGGGCGATCCGTCGGTCGCGAGCTGGCAGGCCGAGCCGGCAACTGTCGAGGCTCAGCTTGGCCTGACCATCTCCGAATTCAAGGAGATCGACGGCCCGGGCTTCGGTGGCTGCCCCGCCGGTCCGGCAGGGCAGGCCCCCAACCAGCCCACCGAGGTTTTCGCGAAGGCGTCCGGCAACGGCACCCTCACGGCGACCTGGGCACCAGCAACCGTTCCCGCGGATGCACCGGCTATCACCGGCTACCAGGTGATAGCGGCGGATACCGTGCTTGGCCAGGAGGTAAGCATCAAGGTTGGATCCACCGCCACCACGGCCACCATTCAGGGCCTGGTGGGCGGACAGGTCTACCCGGTCAGCGTCGTTGCACTCAACGGTCAGGCGAGCACGCCTGCCTCCGGCGGCAACGTCACCGTTTCTGCGACAGCAGTCTCCGAAGCCACTGCACCAACGGCTCCGGGCAGCGTGGCAGTAAAGGACGGCACCCTGGCCGGATCGGCGGATGTCACGTGGACAGCTGCAACCGCCAACGGCGCCGCAGTGACGGGATACCGCATCGATGCGACCACCAGTGCCGGTGTCGCAAAGACCGTCACGGCCGCAAGCGGCGCAACCTCCGCGCGGCTTGAAGGACTCACGCCCGGCACGGCGTACGGTATTGTCGTCACCGCGCTGAGCGCCGCAGGTGACACGTCTGCAACGCCGACAGCCTTCACTCCCGTGCAGGCCACCCTCCAGGCGCCCGCTGCACCGAGGGTCGTGCGTACCACTGTGGGCAACCAAAGCGCTACGGTCGAATGGCAGGCGGCAGTTGCCGCGAACACGCCGGTCACGGGCTACATCCTGACCGCCACTCCGGCAACGGGAACGCCGGTGACAGTGACAACAGACGCCGCAGCCCGCACTGCAGTTCTGAACGGGCTCACCAACGGTACGGCGTACTCGCTGAAACTTGTCGCAACCAGCGCGGCAGGCAACAGTGCACCGGCGAGCTTCGGCACGGGCGCTTCGGCAACCGTCACCCCGGCCGACCAGCTCACGGCATCGGCGCAGTTCCGCTCCGACCGCCGTGAATGGCGAATCACCGGGACGGCGACCATCACCGCCGGTAATACGATCACTGCGCGGAGCACGAATCTCGCCCGGTCGGTGATTGGTACGGCAACCGTTGCAGCTGACGGCAGCTGGACCATCCGCACGCGGAACTCAACCGCCCCCGCGACGACGACCATCACCATCACCTCCTCGGCCGGCGGATCCATCACCGTACCTGTCACCACGCGGTAGCCGCGGCTCCACCACGCAGGTCCGCCTGCACCCTCCCGGGGTGCAGGCGGACCTGCGTGGGGAACGGGACAGACCCGCCCGATTCCGGAACCAACGCGACGCTGTGTCAGTGTTAAACAGGTGAGCACCCAACACTCGAGAACGGCACGCCGCTTCTCCACGGCCGCACGGCACCCCGTGCTGTTTGTCCTCGGCGCGCTTGGGTGCTTTGTCGCTCTGGGGTGGACCTACTGGGCGTTTGTCCGCACCACCACTGGGCAGTTTGCAGACGAGTCCGCGTGGGCGGAAGCGGGCATAGCTGCACCCGATACCCAGGGCCCCTTTCTTCGGTTCCT
The DNA here is from genome assembly GCF_001428435.1 of Arthrobacter sp. Soil782. Classification (GTDB taxonomy): domain Bacteria; phylum Actinomycetota; class Actinomycetes; order Actinomycetales; family Micrococcaceae; genus Arthrobacter_D; species Arthrobacter_D parietis. The sequence goes on along the minus strand of NZ_LMSO01000001.1, from coordinate 164,937 downwards.
CGACAGCCTGCCTCTGATTTCGGTGTTCATCGCCGCAGCGGTGATTCTGTTTGTGACACTCGGACGACGGCGGTGGGCGGCTGCCGGAATAGCGCTCGGCACCATCATCGGCGCCAATCTCACAACACAGATCCTCAAGAACGTCCTCTTTGACCGGCCCGATCGCGGCGTGCCCACGCTCGATTTCAACTCGCTTCCGTCCGGGCATACAACGCTGGCTGCCTCCGCCGCTGCGGCGATCTTCCTCGTTGTATCCCCCCGCTGGCGCCCGCTCGCGGCGGCCGCCGGCGGCACCTACTCCGTTCTGGCGGGGGCCGCGACGTTCATCAATCTGTGGCACCGGCCGGCCGACGTCGTGGCCGCGTACCTGGTGGTTGGAGCCTGGACGCTCATCGGCGGGCTCCTGATCCTGCGCTCCGGAAACCGCTGGAACGTGTGGGAGGGATTTGGAAGGTTCTGGGGTGCGTCCCGGGCCTGGCTGGCTCTGTGCTGGATCCCGGGCTTGCTGGGCCTGGCGCTATCCCTTGGTCTCTACGTGTATGTTCAGGCAATCGGCCCTGCTCCTGTTCCGGGCACGGCCGGCGTTCCGCTGTTTTTTTGGTCCGGCCTCTCGCTCATCGTTGGGGTGGGCTACACGCTGAGCGCGACGGCGTGCTGGCTGTTCGGATCCCAGGCTCGCCTGCAGGGCGCCGCGAGCTGAGCCTCGGCCGGGCCTTTTCGGCGGCGCGCTACCGCTGGCGCCCCCGCTGCTCTCTCGGCGGCACCCACAGCCACAGGACAACCGCTCCCACGAGTCCCAGCGCGCCCGTTGTCCAAATCCCTCCCGCAAGGGACGCGACCGCCGTCACGGCAGACACGGTTCCCGGGCCCGCCATGGTCCCCACATCCGTCAGCAGACGCCAGATCCCGAGGAACTGCGGCCGTCCGGGCGACGGTGAAAAGTCAGCTCCGAGTGTCATGACGATCCCGGAGCCGATCCCGTTGCCAAAGCCGATGAGCAGCGCCACGGCCAGCAGGCTCAGCGCGTCCCGCGTGAGCGGCAGGAGGAGCAGCGACACTCCCATGATCAGCATGCAGGGCACCGCCACCCAGCGCCTGCCGTAAAGGTCCATCACCTTGCCCGCGGGGTAGAAAATCAGCATGTCGATGGCGCCGGAGAGACCGTAGATGAGCGATGTCGTTGCGGGGTCAAGCCCTATCTCCTGGGCCCAGAGCGGCAGAACGGCCTGCCTGGTGGCCCGTACCGCGGCGATCAGCAGCACTCCCACGCCTACGGTGCCGAAGACCCGGACGTGGCTTCGGAAGATGGCTCGGAGGGTCGGCGGGGCCGCGGCCGCAGCCGCCGTGCCCTGGCCGGGGGACGCTCGCGGACCACCCAGCTCGGGAACCTGAAAGCTGAGGACAGCGGCAACGAGGGTAGCTCCGGCACCCACCCAATAGGCGCCGTCGAGCCCCAGGAAACTCATGGCAAGCGCGCCGGCGAACGGCCCCAGAAAGACGCCGATCCGGGTCACTCCACCGAGGGTCGAGAGAGCGCGCGCCCGGAAGTGAACGGGCACCGCCTCAGTGAGGTAGCTCTGGCGGGCGAGGCCGAACACCGCCCCTGCCATACCGACCATGAAGATCGCAGCCGCGAATACCGCGAGGTTAGGCGCCGACAGCGCAAGGATCATCGCCGCCGAGCACCAGAGCGACGCCGCTACCAGCGCCCACCGCTCCCCAAACCGGGAGGTGATCAGCGTCGCAGGTACGTTGGTGACCAGCGATCCGATGCCGGTGAGCGTGAGGATGAGCGCCGCCGTCGCCACATCGGCGCCGAGCTCAGTGGCAGAGAGCACGATGACCGGGATGATGGACCCCGTTGCCGCGCCGTACAAGAGTGACGGGCCGTATGCGCCAACGGCAATCTTTCGGAGGTTGAACGGTTCCTGGGGCACCGTTCACACGCTAGCGCAGTGCAGTGTCCTTCCGCGGAACCAGGAAGAAGCCGACGACGGCGAGAACTCCCGCTATACCTTCGGCAACGGCGCTCAGCGTTTTCTCGAAGAACCACAGCGGTTCATACATGGCCGGAATCGGGCCCACTTGTGGGAGCTGGATATAGACGGACAGCACTACGGCGGCGAAGGCCGAAAGCGCAACCAGCGCAGCGATGGCGTAGGACAGGCGGCTTCCGCGGATCAGCACGTAGAGCCCTGCAAGGATGGCCGCCACGGCTTGGATGCGGAAAAGAGTCCCCCCGCCCATGCCGTCGGGGTAAGCCTGCTGGTACTGGGGAGCAAGGATGAAGTGCACGTAGGCGTCGACAGCCAACCCCAGTGCAATGAGCACGCGGATCACCATCAGCAGCGGAGCCGAGCGTCCGCGCCCGCGGGCAACGCGCCCGTGCGTTGCCGCATTAGCCATCGCTGCTCACCACCAGCGTCCCCGTCATGTTGGGGTGGTACGTGCAAATGAAGGGGTACTCCCCCGGTTCGGACGGCGCGGTGAAGGTTACGGTCTCCCCGCCCTGCACAATGGCGTCGAAGTCCTCGGTCTCCGTGGTGGTCACCGTGTGGGGTGCGGTGTCCTCGTTGACCACCGTGATCTCCGCCCCCGCGGGCACGGAGTCGGGCATCTCATACTCGAAATTTCGGATGGTGATGACGATTTCCTCGGCCGGAGCCTCTTCCGTGGGCTCCTCCGAAGCTGCCCCGCTGGGCGCCTCCGAGGCCGCTTCGCTGGGCTCCGCAGCCGCGGTTGTCTCCTCTGCCGTGGGCTCGGCCGCACTACTGGTCTCGGCCGGCGGCGCCTCACTGGTCGGCTCGCCGCCTGAACCGCAGCCGGCCACTCCAATGAGCGCTGCAGCAAGTACCAGGCCAAGGGCACTACGCGTGATTTTCATTGCTCTCCATTCCGGCGGGATTCACCACCGGCTTCCCCGGGAGCATGCATCCCTCTCACCTGGTCTTCGCTGTGGGAAGCCGGATTAACTGCAGAGACAGAGTGATACTGGCGCTATCAGTCTTCGTCCAGCCGCCCTTGCGATGATTGTTCACAGAGAGTACACCCGCGAAAGGTGAAAATGACCCGGTTCCCAAGGAATCCACAGGTTCTCCGCGTGGTCCTGCTGGGGATCGACGGAGCGGGCAAAACAACGGCCGCGCGGTCAGTTGTTCACAAGCTCCGGGAGGCCGGCATCGAGGCGGCGCTGTTTCGCAATCCCGGCGGCCGGCGAACCCTCGACCGCTGGGCGTCACGGCACTCGCACACCGCTCAATCCCTGCTAGGAAGCCGCTTACTGGATGCAGTCGAGAGTTCCCTCCGCGTGCTTGCCGTGCTGCGCTCCACGCTGCAGGCACGACGACGGCGGGGTGTCGTTCTCTTTGACCGCCACCTGCAGTGCCAGCTGGCCTTGCGACGGGTGCGGGGCCTTCCCGCCGGCCGGCTGCTGCCCTGGTTACTGCGCGTGCTGCCGCAGCCCGATCTTGTGGTTTACCTCGGCGTTGACCCGAACACGGCGCAGGCCCGCATTGCGTCCCGGAATACCGACCAGGAAACCCTTGAATTCCTCACTGCGCTGGACGCTTCCTACCGGCAGCTGCCCGGGTTCGAGGACTACGCCCTCGTGGATGCGAACGGGACCGCGGCAGAGATTACCAAGGGGCTCGCAAAGCACATCGAGGCACGGCTGGTCATGCCTGGTCCGCCGCCGTCAGCTGCTGCCCTGGCGCTCCAGCCACTTCCAGTGCGCGAGGGTGCGCAGGCGGGTCAGTAGCGCCCGCGACTGCTCCGGGCCGTATGGGAGAATCGGGATGGCCTTGGTCATGTCCACCGAGGCTTCATCCATAGCTACCTTGGTGACCCGGACCGCGCTGCGCATCTTGTTCAGCTGCGTGGCCACAAAGTCGACGTCCACCGGCGCACCGTGACCGGGAACAAAGACGTCATACAGGTCATCGAGCGCCGTAATCTTGCCCAGCGTGCGGATCCACTCCGCCGGGAAGGAATCCTCAAAACCGGGATCCGCGCCCTCCTCGACCAGATCACCGGTGAACAACACGTTGCCGGCGCCAACCAAAAGGTCGTTGTCCGTATGACCGAAGCCCAGGTGAAACAGGGTGACCGAGATACCGCCGAGGTCCAGATCCACCGGCGATCCGGAAACGTGCCTGTTGGCCGGGTGGATAGCCGTGTGATCACCGCGGTTCTCGACCATCGCCGGCTCCGTCTTGCCAACTTCCGCACGCTGTTCCTCGCCGCTCTCGCGAATGACGGCGGCGCACCGGTCGGTTGCCCAGAAGTCCTCAGTGCCGTGGGCCGCAAAATAGGCGTTGCCGAACACATGGTCGAAGTGCGAATGGGTGTTGACCACGCACAGCGGCAGGTCAGTCAGCGCACGCACGGCGTCGAAGATCCGGGCCGCTTGTTCGGGCCCGGCCCCGGTGTCTATCACCAGTGCCCGGTCCGTTCCCACCACCAGTCCGGTGTTCAGGCCGAAGGGATCGGTACGAAGCATCCACACGCGGTCTCCCAACTGGGTCCAGGGGTGGGACTGTTCGTCTTCTCGCTCGGACATGGGTTCCTCTCTGGTGGCGGCTGTCCGCTAAGCCTAATCGTCAGAGATCAGCGAGGACGCCGCCCGGGTTCTCTATAGCGTCGGCAACGTAACGCAGGAAGCCTCCGGCAACACCGCCGTCGCACACCCGATGGTCAAAGGTCAGCGTCAACTCGGTCACCTTGCGGACGGCGAGCTCGCCGTTGACGACCCACGGCCGGTCAATGATCCGTCCCAGCCCGAGGATCGCGGCCTCCGGGTGATTGATGATCGCTGCACTGCCGTCCACGCCGAACACACCGTAGTTGTTCAGCGTGAACGTACCTGAGGTGAGTTCCGCGGGTGTCGCTTTGCCTTCGCGTGCGACGGCGGCAAGACGCCGGATCTCCGCATCCAGTTCCCGTGCGCTCATCCGGTCGGCCCGCTGAACCGCGGGAACCAGAAGCCCGCGGTCGGTCTGCGCGGCGATACCGAGGTTCACGCCGTCAAACTTCAGGATCTCCGAGCTGCCGTCCTCACGCTCGACGATGCGCGTATTCAGTTCCGGGTACCGGGCGAGCCCGGCCAGTGCGAACCGTGCGACAAATGCCAGCAGGCCGGGCGTTGCATCCGGCTGCCTGCGCTTGAGCCCAGTGCGCAGGTCAAGCAGCGCGGTGGCATCGACGTCCACCCAGACCGTTGCTTCCGGGATCTCGCGCCGACTGCGGGTCATAGCCTCGACTACCGCCTTGCGGACACCCCGGACGGGGATGCGCTCGGCGATCCGCAGCCCGCTGCGGCGATCCTGGCCCACTTCCCCAGCGGTGCTTTGATCGCTGCTACTGCTGGGTAGGGTCTCCTGCTTTTCACCGGACGTTCCGGCGGAAGCCTGCAAAGCGCGCTCGACGTCGCGGCGCAGGACCATGCCGTCCACGCCCGTACCCTCGACCGAGGACAATGTGAGACCGGCGTCCCGCGCAAGCTTGCGGACCAGCGGCGAGATGCACAGCACTGCACGCTGCTCGGACGCTGCCACGGGTGCTTCCTGCGTCAGCGTTGCCGGCGCTTGCGCGGTCTCCGGCGCTTCCGCGCTCTCCGGTGCCTCGGCTGCCGAAGCGGAAGTTGAGACCGCGGCTGAACCGGCATCGCCCCTGCGCCGCCGCGTCCGGCCTCCGGTACCGGTGCCCGGCGTGCCGTAACCGATCAGGACATTGCCGGATCCCTCACCGGCCTCGGCACCTGATTCACCTGCGTCCGGCGCTGCGGCGACCTCAGCGTCGGTGGGCACGCTGACCCCGGCTCGTTCCTCCTCGCGATACGCCTCCGCGTCAGGATTGCCCGCGGAAGCAGCTGTGGTAGCCACTGCCTCGGGCGCAGCGCCGTCGGGCCGTACGGAGATCAGGGGCGCACCGACGTTGATGGTGGTCCCGGCTTCGCCATGCAACTGAGCGACGACCCCGGCAAACGGAGAAGGAACCTCCACCATGGATTTTGCCGTCTCCACTTCGGCCACCGGCTGGTCGACGGAGACCGTGTCCCCCTCGGCCACGAGCCAGTTCACCAGTTCGGCTTCGGTCAGGCCCTCACCGAGGTCAGGCAGCAGGAACACCTTCACCGAGGGGCTCGTTGTCATGGCGCTCATGCGTCCTCCCACTGCAGTTCATCCACGGTGTCGAGGATCCGGTCAACGCTCGGCAGGAAGAAGTGCTCGAGCTTGGGTGCGGGGTACGGAATGTCGAACCCGGTCACGCGCCGCACGGGGGCAGCCAGCGAGTTGAAGCAGCGCTCCTGCACACGGGCAACGATCTCCGCGGCGACCGAGGCGAACCCCGGTGCTTCCGCAATGACGACGGCGCGCCCAGTCCTTCGCACGCTGGCGGTGACGGTCTCGTCGTCGAATGGTACGAGCGAGCGCACGTCGATCACCTCAAGGCTGCGCCCTTCAGCGGCAGCCGCTTCAGCGGCGGCCAGCGCCGTCGGCACGGAGGGTCCGTAGGCAATAAGGGTGGCGTCGGTTCCGGAGCGGGCAACCACGGCGCGGCCCACCGTTGAACCGGCGGTGGCGGCGTCGTCGGCTTCCTTGCGAAGTTCATCCAGGTCGAGTGTCTCCTTGGTCCAGTAGAGCTTTTTCGGCTCAAGGAAGACCACGGGATCGGGGAAGCGGATGGCGTCGCGGAGCATCAGGTAGGCATCGCGCACGGTGGCGGGGGCCAGAACGGTCAGCCCGGGCGTGTGCACGTAGTAGGACTCCGAGGAGTCGCAGTGGTGCTCCACTCCCCCAATACCGCCGGCGTACGGAATGCGCATAACCAGCGGCAGCTTCACCTTGCCCTTGGTCCTGTTGGGCATTTTCGCGACGTGGCTGACCACCTGCTCGAAGGCGGGGTAGGCGAAGGCGTCGAACTGCATTTCGACGACGGGGATCATCCCGTTCATCGCCATGCCGACCGCCATGCCCATGATGCCGGACTCCGCCAGGGGCGTGTCGAAGCAGCGTTCCTCACCGAAGCGGGCGGTGAGTCCATCCGTGATCCGGAAGACGCCGCCGAGCGGGCCGACGTCTTCGCCGAAGATGATGACGGAGGGATCAGCCTCCATGGCGTCGGCCAAGGCTGTGTTCAGCGCCTTGGCGAAGGTAAGCGGCTGGAGCCCTGTCTTCGTGGTTCCGGCTGCCTTTTCGGCCGAACCGGATCGAACTGCGGTGTCAGTCATGGCTAGGCACCTTCCCGTGAGAGCTCGTCGGCCAGGAGCGCGGCCTGTTCGCGCAGCTGGCTCGTCTTCTCGGTGTAGACGTACTCGAAAAGGTCTGCCGGGTTGATCTCCGGCTCGGAGTTGAGCCCGTCCCGCAGGGTGCTGGCCGTCTCTTCGGCCGCTCCGGCGATGCGCTGTTCCTCCTCTGCAGTGAGCAGGTTGAGGTTTCCCAGGTAGGTGCGCATACGGGTGATCGGATCTTTCGGTACCCACTCGTCGACGTCGGACTGGGCCCGGTACCGCGACGGATCGTCAGCGTTGGTGTGCGCCTGCATGCGGTAGGTGTGGGCTTCGACGAGGGCCGGGCCACCGCCGTCGCGCGCTCGATCAACTGCCTTGCCCAGCACGGACAGCATGGCCGCGAGGTCATTGCCGTCCACGCGTTCGCCGGGCATGCCGTAGCCGATCGCCTTGTGCGCCAGCGACGGCGCAACGGTCTGGTGCTTCAGCGGAACGGAGATGGCGTATTCGTTGTTCTGAACCAGGAAGACCACCGGCACGTGGAACACGGCTGCGAAGTTCAGGGCCTCGTGGAAGTCGCCTTCACTGGTGGCGCCGTCACCACACAGCGCAAGCACCACGGTGTTTTCACCGCGCAGCTTGGCCGCGTGGGCCACGCCGACGGCGTGGAGCAGCTGGGTAGCCAGCGGCGTTGCCTGGGTGGCGGTCTTGTACTCGTAGGGGTCGTACCCGGAATGCCAGTCGCCCCTCAGGAGGGTCAGGACGCCAAGGGGATCCACGCCGCGGGTGATGACAGCGACAGTGTCGCGGTAGGTCGGGAAGAGCCAGTCATCCTTTTCGAGCACGACGGCGGCAGCCACCTGGCAGGCTTCCTGCCCGTGCGATGAGGGGTAGACGGCCATCCGGCCCTGCCGGACCAGCGCGTTGGCCTGATCGTTGATGCGGCGGCCGACGACCAGCTTCTCGTAGGCACTGAGGAGAGCTTCGCCGTCGGGCAGGGGGTAACGGTCATTGTGAATGTGCTCGCCGCTGGGGCCCACGAGCTGGACCGGCTGGGCGGACGGGAGCATGTATTCCTCCGCCGTAGGGCCCTGGTCACTGCTGCGGCCGGTGGGCTTCATTGACTCGCCGAACTGGTTGTTGGCGGAGTTGCCGGTTGAAATGGTCATACTGCCTCCCTCAGCCGTTCCACTGTGAGGGACGGCTTCGCTGCCTTGGCATCCCCGGCGCATGGCTGAGGAACTGTATCTGTTGCTCAATTATGCGTTTGCCGCCCGATTCGTATCCACAACCGGGCAATATCGTGGAAGAATAGCCATCCTAAGGTTGATTCTGCAGACATATCGGCAGTGTGAGCTAGATAACTAACAAGGGTGTAGACAGATGGCGGAACAGCCGCTCGATGAAGTGGACCGGAAGATCCTCGCCGAGCTCACCCGCGATGGACGGCTCTCAGTCACGGCAGTGGCCGAGAACGTGCATATCTCCCGGGCGCACGCGTACTCCCGGATTGCGCGGTTGACGGAAAGCGGCGTGCTGACGAAGTTCACTGCACTGATCGATCCGATCAAAGCAGGGCTTCGGTCTTCGGCCTATGTGACGCTGAAGGTGCGTCAACATTCGTGGCGGGAGCTGAGGGAGCAGCTGCGTGCCATCCCGGAGGTGCATCACATTGCGCTGGTGGGAGGCGATTTCGACGTCATCCTGCTGGTTCGTGCTGAAGACAATGTGGATCTTCGACGGGTTATTTTCGATCAACTCCAGTCCATGCCCGGTGTGCTGGATACCCAGACCTTCCTGGTGTTTGAGGACATGGATACGCGCTAGGCGTCTTGCCTGTGGAAGCGGGATGCGCTTATAACAAAGCACGCATCGGGCTCCCTCACCGGGCATCTTTGCGGGCGGGTCTTACGGGATTCAGCAACTGCACCGAACACGTGGCTTCTCTCTGCGAAGGAGACGCGTCCGGAGGGACCCGGTGAAGGTTCGGCTTACGGCACTGAACGACCGGCTTGCGGACGGTCGTCGACTCGACCGACTCCTGAATAATGGTGCGGTATGGGGAAGAAATGGCTGATCGCAGTCCTGGTAGGAGTACCACTGGTCTTCGTAGCAGGGATAATCTATTTGTTTCTGCACCCTCAACTCACCCTCACGCTCGAGGACGTGATGGAAGCCGAGTACACAGGGAAAGATGTAACTACCGAGGTCACAGAGATCACTGACTTAGCATGCGGTGCCGAGGTTGGCTGCGTTGAGGCATACAGCACTGCTGAAGCGAACTACTACCGTTTTCGAACGCGTGCCGCGGCCACAGAGTACAACTCGACCCTTACCGACAGCTTTAGTGTGAACTACTTCGTCATGGACTTCGCAGGCAAGGACGCTTCTGTGAACGACCAGCTTTTCGCTATGCATCAACTGGCAGGTACATGGAATGACTACGAGGGTGACTTCCCGGTCCGCTAGTCAGCCCGAGTCATACCCGTTGCGTCCCTATGGGTTACACCATCACAGCTTTGTGAAGTGAAGATTTGGCCACACCGGAACTTGACACTTGCACAACTGGAAAATTCTTGGCATGCTTTCCGTTATGGAAAATACCCATGATGCCCTGCACGACGTTGAGCGGGCCGCTGCCGCCCCGTTCGTGAATGAGCCGGTAAGTCAGTGGTGGTACCCACTACTGATGGCGAGTTTCTTCACCGCTATGGCGGCGGGCCCTCTGCTTATCAGCCAGGGACGCGGAGCAGCCGGGATGGGTCTGCAAGCCGTGGCCATCATCGCCGTAGGCGCGTTCTATGTCGCTCATCGGGCCAAATCGGGTACGTCACCAAGAATGAGGTCGGCTCCCGACGAAATCAAGCGGGCCTATCGCTGGCTCTGCCTGGCATTTGGTGGATCAATGGCGGTCAGCGTGGTCGTGTGGATGCTCCTCGGGTGGCAGGGTGGGCTTAGTGTCATCTTCGTCATGACACTGGCCATCACCTGGGCGTATGAGCGGATCCTGTATCCCCGCGCTGTTCAGCAGGTCCGAGACCGACTGGCATGAGCTCACCCCTAACCGATTTAGATGCGGTCATTCATGCTCCTAAGCGGCTGGCCGCAATGGCTATTCTCGCTGCCAGCAGTGGCACTGACTTTGCCTTCCTGCGTGAGCACCTCCAACTCTCGGACTCCGACTTGTCCAAGCAGATGTCAGCGCTGCGAGCCGCAGGCTACGTCAAGGTCAGCAAATCCGGACGCGGGCACGGAAGCACGACGACCTACACGATCACGCGAGCCGGCAGTGCTGCATATCGTCGACACCGCCAGGCGCTTGAGGCCCTATTGCACGGAGAGCACTAAGGCCACGGGCCACGATTCGCGCTTCGCGGCCTGCGCAGCCGAGCGTGCCCGTAAAAGGATCAAAGTGAACCTGTCTCGTATGATCCGAATGAGAATCGCCTTTATCCGTTCTCCGGCAGTACGAACGCGAGCCGCTGCTCAGGGGCCCACAGATACGTGTCATCGCAGCGATAACCCCTCAGCCAAGGCTGCCCGTCCAAAACCCGGAGGTAAAACCCTTTGGGGTATTCCACGTCCTCACTGACGGGTTCGGACGCGATGTGAATCGCTCCGGTCGGTGCGCGACCTGCGGAAAGGACTGAGTCTGATGCGTTTGACTGGTCCATCAGCGCCAACCGGAGGTAAGGGCCGGTCACTATAGGGCAGAGTTCCAGACCCTGCGTCCTTGCACGGGCGAAGACCTGGGACTGAACTGCACCTTCCTCCAGGCCGAGCTGCTCCACGGTTCGCTCCACGATTCGTAGCGTTTGACTCACTGGTTCATCGAACGCTGGGTGGGCGAGCAGGGTCTCTGCGTGGACATTGAGGTGCACGCCTACATCCCGCAGTGACTGGACGACTTCGATCCGCGACTGCCCGCCTACCCGAACCACGAAACCCTCAAGCTTTGCTGTACTCATCACTAAGCGATTCTCCATTAATTGCAGCTGGAAACGTTGCGCCTTGACTCAGACTGCTATTTGGCACGATGAGGGATCCTCGATCGGGTCGCCGTTACTGCGTTAGTAGTTCAGGCCATCCACGGAGTGATCGCCACATGGCGACACGGGGCCAGGCATCCAGCCCAGCAGAGGCTTCGTGTTGCCGAATCTCGCGCAGGCCAGGGGTGAGCCGGCTTGGCGGGACGATTTCGAAGCCGAGGCGAGCGTAGTAGGGCGCGTTCCACGGAACATCGACGAAAGTGGTAAGCGTCAGCGCCGAGTACCCCTGCTGTTTCGCCCATCCTGCCGCCGTCTCGATGAGCTGGCGGCCCTTTCCCTGACCCGCGTGGGCTGGATGTACCGAGACTTGCTTGATGTGCGCAGAGTCGTCGACGACATCCAGGAGAAGGTAGGCAATGGGGCTGCCGAGCTCATCAGTGTCAACCCATGCTCTACCCGCACTCTGATACCGGAGTAGCTCGGGGATCGGCATGGTGACACCATCAGCAACAAAAGCCATGCCTTCGCTACGAAACATAGCATCAGCAGCTCGCTCAATATCGGACAACGATTCGACGTCGTCCACCTGCGCAAGTCGGATCATGCACCCATTGAACCAAACAGTGAACCGGGAGCTTCCGCCTGCGGAGGGATCATCTGCAACTTCTTGATGCGGACTGGGCGACCGGGTAGCTAGGATCGATCCGACCGTACCAACCGTGAACGTTCTCCCGGCAGCGAGGATCCATGAAAGCCGACCTCTACGACAGTTTCGCCGACAGCTATGCGGCGGAGAACGAGTCCAGCCTTCTCAACGCCTACTACGAGCGGCCGGCAATGATTGGTCTCGCCGGCGACGTCGACGGTCACCGGGTCCTTGACGCCGGGTGCGGCTCCGGGCCACTGTCCGCAGCGCTAAGCGCGAAGGGCGCCATCATGACCGGCTTCGATTCCAGTCCGGCGATGCTCGAACTGGCACGACAGCGATTAGGCGCCACCGCGGACCTGTACGAAGCCGATCTCAGCAAGCCGCTTCCTTTCGCCGATGCTTCCTTCGACGACGTTGTCTCGTCCTTGGTTCTGCACTATCTGGAGGACTGGGCGGCCCCTCTTGCGGAACTGAGGCGGGTGCTGAAGCCGGGCGGCCGTTTGATCCTGTCCGTCAACCACCCCACGGTCAGCGTGATCACCCAACCAACCGAGGACTACTTCGCCATCCGGCAGTACTCGGAGGACTACGAGTTCAATGGCGAGCCCGCGGTCCTGACCTTCTGGCACCGACCACTCCACGCGATGATCAACGCCTTCACAACGGCGGGATACCGCATAGCCACCGTGAGCGAGCCAGAGCCAGCCCCAGACACCCCGCGCGAACTCCTTCCGCCGCGCATCCTCAACGGCGAAAAGACAGCGTTCTTGTCCTTCATCTTCTTCGTCCTCGAGGCTGGCTGATCGGCCAAATGCGTAACGTCCTGATGCTCGGGGGAACTGCCTGGCTCGGGTTCCAAATTGCCGAGCAATTACTGGCCCGCGGCGACGCGGTCACGTGCCTTGCGCGCGGTGAGTCCGGCCGAGCACCTGCCGGGGCCGCCTTTGTCCAGTGCGATCGACGATCACCGGATGCGTACGGGGCGGTAGCTAATCAGACCTGGGACGAAGTCATAGAGCTGTCCTACGAGCCCTTTCTGGTGCAGGGTGCACTCGACGCCCTTGCCGACAGAGCGAAACACTGGACCCTGGTCTCCTCGGTCTCTGTCTACGCTACGAACACCGACGCGGGTGCTGACGAGTCCGCACCTCTGCTCGAGCCGGTGGACCTGGAGGACTATGGGCAAGCGAAAGTCGCCGCGGAGCAGGTCTCGCAGGAAGCGCTGAATGAGCGGCTTCTCATTATCCGGCCAGGATTGATTGCCGGTCCGGGGGACGGCAGCGACAGATTCGGGTACTGGGCCGGACGCTTTGCCCTCGCAGGAGAAGGCCCGGTGCTCTCACCGATCGCTGATGATCGAGTGGTACAGGTGATTGATATCGAGGACATCGCGATTTTTATAGCTCAGGCAGGCAGGAGCGGCATCACCGGGGTCATCAACGCCACCGGCAATCAGCATGCTCTCGCGGATGTGCTCGCGCTTTGTGCGGATGTTGCCGGCTTTACCGGTGAGCTGGTGCGCGCTTCTGATGGATGGCTCATTGACCACGATGTCCGGTTCTGGGCCGGTCCCCGCTCACTGCCGCTCTGGGTTCCCCAAGCAGACAGCGCATTTGCCCAGCGGGACAACAGTGCCTTCCATGCTGCAGGCGGCGAGTTGAGGCCTCTTCGGCAAACGGTGCAACGAACTCTGGAAGCCGAACGAAACCTCGGTCTTGACCGTGAACGCAGGTCCGGTTTGAGCCGATCCGAAGAGCTTGAGTTGTTGGAACAGCTTCGCCGTGGGTAGCCCAAGGTCAAAAAAGCGGATTCCGGAGTAGTCACTGCGCCGAGGAAAGTGGTGACCGGACGTCCGCCGTACTGGAGGTGACATCCCGTTCTGAATGTCACCATCCCCCATGAGGCCCCCCGGCAGACTGCTCCGGCCACCTGTCCCAGTAAATGCCACGAAAAGACAAATGTCGGCTCTTCACCGCAGATTACGCAGTATTGAGTTCAAACCGTTGCATAACTGGTTGCTTTAGCGTATCGAATTCGCGCTCAGTCGCGGACCAGAACCAGTTCGTCCAGCGACAAGCGCGTGCGCGGAGCCGTCTCACGCTCAGCAAGCGCATCAACCAGCTTTTCTGCCTCATCCACAACTCCGACGGCCGTCACGGTGACCGGCTTCAGATTGTCCGCCAGATCAAATGCCGCGGTGATCTGGTCCCAGTCGACGCCCGCCATCTGGTGGGTGTGAAGGCCCTCATGATGTGCCTGAACCGAGAGGTGTGCCACCGATTGCCCCAGGTCATACTCTGCCCACTGCCGCGGCTCGCCTTCGACTGTGGAGGTCTCCGCAATAGCTACAATCAGCGCTGACGAGTTTCCTGCCCACGCGGCGTTGAATCCCATGAGTGCCTTGACAATCGCATCGAACGTGGTGCTCCCGCGGCGGCCCACAACGAAGCGGCGGGGCTGGCTGTTCGCCGCAGACGGCGCCCAGCGTGCTGCTTCAAGCAGCGCAGCGAGCTGCTCGTCCGTGAGGGTGGCTGTAGGGTCAAACGAACGCGGGCTCCAGCGCTCGTCGAGCAGTGGAACCAGCGGAACACTGGTCTCTGCGTTGCGGACGGTGGAATCAAGTGTTGTCGAGGTCATGCTTGCGACAACCAGTTGGATTCTGGCGAGATTCCAGAATCGGCTGTGACATAGGACTCCTGCCGCCATCACCCCTTGAAAATGGGCGCCCTTTTCTCCTGGAATGCCCGGAATCCTTCGGCGTAGTCCGGGCTGCTGCAGAGCTCGCCCTGGACGGTGTTCTCGTCAGCAACCGACTCCCACAAGCCAAGCCTCCGGTCACGAATAGATGCGACCAGTTCCTTCGACGCGCGGAATGCACCCGTAGCGCCCTCGGCAACCCGCTCCACCGTGGACCTCGTTGACGGCAACAGCTCCTCCGCCGGAAAAGCCCTACTGAAGAGTCCAGAAGCGACGGCGTCTGCCCCCCTCATCAAATCGGCTGTATAAATGAGGTCGAGCGTGCGGTGCGCGCCGAGCCGTTCAGTGAACAGCCAATGCCCGCCCGAGTCCAGCGTTGCACCCAGTTTGGCGAACGGGGACCCGATCTTCGCTGAGTCGGCAACGTACACCACGTCCGTTGCAATCAGCAATCCAAGACCGACTCCAAGGCAGGCGCCGTGTGCGGCGGCGAACGTAGGAGCGGGAAAGGCCGCCATCTTCTTGAGCAGCGGGGTGACCAGCCCGTCCAGGTAGGCAACGGCGTCGTCGGTTTCCGGGGCTACCTGCGAAATATCGCGCCCGGCGCAGAAAGCCCTTCCTTCGCCCCGCAGCAGCAGCGCGCGGACCCGGCCTTCCGCGGCAGCGGAAGCAGCGTCGTCGTACGCTTTTGATAACTCGGCGAGCGCTTCCTCGTTGAGGGAGTTCAGCTTCTCGGGCGCGTTCAGGACTATCTCGACGACGTTGCCGTCAATGGTCAGGTCGATCAAGCGACCGCTCCTCTTCTGTGATGGGGGTCAGGCGTCGTAGTCGACGGTGACTTCGGGGCTGGTTGGCCTCGACTGGCACGTCAGCACGTAGCCGTTCGCCAGTTCGTCCGGCTCCAGCGCGTAGTTCTCCTCCATGTCCACGGTTCCGCTGACCACCTTGGCGCGGCAGGTGCCGCAGACTCCCCCGGCGCACGCGAACGGCACATCAGGTCGGACGCGAAGCGCCGCGTTGAGGATGGACTCGCGTGCGTGGGTCGGGCTGGAGACTGTGCCCTGCAAACCATCAAGGTTGAAGTTGATGGAGTAGGAATCGGCGTTGCCGTCGTCCTTCACCGGCCGGCCGATCTGGCCCTCGGGTTTGGTCGGCTCGCCGGTGGTGAACAGCTCGAAACGTATCTTCTCCGGGGCGACACCGCGCTCGGCGAGGGTGTCGCGGCACAGTTGGACGAGTTCGAAGGGACCGCACAGGAACCATTCGTCCACCTCTTCGGTGCGGATGACGCTGGTCAGCATGGTCTGCAGCTTTTCGGCGTCGATCCGCCCGCTCAATAGCGGGGAAATGCGCTGTTCGCGGGAAAGAACATGGTGTAGCGCGAACCGCGCGGGGTACCGGTCCTTCAGGTCCGCGAGTTCCTCGAGGAACATGACGTCCATCGCGGCCTTGTTGGCGTAGATGAGGTCGAACCGGGTTGCAGGGTTGGCGGCGAGCACCGAGCGCGCAATGGCGATGACCGGCGTGATCCCCGAGCCGGCGGCGACCGCTACGAAGGAGTGCTCGGTGGTGGTGTCAATGCTCTCGGGATCGTTCAGCCCCGCCATGGGATGCTTCGAGATGAACTGGCCCATGGGGCTCATGACGTCCAGCTTGTCGCCGGCTTTGAGGAACTCGTTCGCCCAGGTGGAGAAGGTGCCGCCGAGATCCTTCTTGATGGCGACGCGGATCTCCCCCGGCTGCGGCTCGGCACAGATGGAGTAGCTGCGCCGTACTTCCTTTGGTTCGCCGTCGATATCCAGCGTGGTTCGCAGGGCCACATACTGCCCGGGCACGTAGTCAAACCGTCCGGCCAGTTCCTCCGGAACGGCAAAGGTCACCTCGATAGCGTCCTCGGTCAGCCGGCGCACCTCCGCGACCGTCAGTTCATGGAAAGCGGTCCGCCGCTTGGTGGACGGCGCTAGTTTCACTGCCATTAGTGGACCTTGAAGTAGTCGAAGGGCTCCCGGCAGTCCTGGCAGACGTAGAGCGCCTTGCAGGAGGTGGAGCCGAAACGGGTGAGCTCACGGGTGTTCAGTGACGAGCACTGCGGGCACTTGACGCTCAGGCCCACGCTGACTTTGCCTGCGGCGGCCTTCCCCGTGGGCGGCGCAATGCCGTACTCCTCGAGCTTCGCCTTGCCTGCTGCACTCATCCAATCGGTGGTCCAAGCCGGCGACAGCACGAGGTTGACCCGCACGTTGCTGTGGCCCTGCTCTGCAAGGGCCGTGATGATGTCGTCGCGGATGGCGTCCATGGCCGGGCACCCCGAGTAGGTGGGGGTAATGGTGACGGTGATGGCGCCGTCATCATCGATGTTCACCGCGCGAAGAACACCAAGATCCTCAATGGTGAGCACAGGAATCTCAGGGTCGGCCACCGTCGCGGCGATCTCCCAGACAGTCTGCTCAAGGGTAAGCATTGTGGTCACCATGTCGCTCCCGGGTGTTCGCGGGCCAGAACCTGCATTTCGGCGAGGATGTACCCGAGGTGTTCGCTGTGGTGCCCGTTGCGTCCGCCGCCCACGGCGAACGGGACAGCAGGCACCTCAAGCTCGGCTTCGGCGAAGAGAGACTCGATGTCGGTATCGAAGGCCGGGCGGAGGTCGGAAGGACGCACCGCGACGCCGTCGAGGCCGGTCACAAGCTCATCATCCTCGAAGAGCTCGCCCACATACGGCCACGTGAGGAGAATTCCCTCGATGATGCGGCGGCGCGATTCCTCCGTGCCCAGCGCCAGGCGCAGCACCCACTGGCGGGCGTGATCCCGGTGGTAATCGACTTCCTTGACTGCCTTGGCCGCGATGGCAGCCAACGTGGCGTCGCCGGAATTCATCAACCGGGCGTAAAGGGTGAACTGGTACTGGGAAATCACGAGCTGCCGCGCAATGGTCCGCGCGAAATCGCCATTGGGCTGCTCCACGAGGTGGCACGAGCGGAACTCGTCCTCACCACGGAAATACGCGAGATCATCCTCCGTCTTGCCCCAGGCGTGCCCGGCGTAGGCGAGGAACGAGCGCGCATGCCCAATCTGGTCCAGCGCAATATTGCCCAGCGCCACGTCCTCCTCGAGCTCCGGTGCGCGGGAAATCCACCAGCCCAGACGCTGCGCAAGAATCAGGGCGTCATCGCCCAGGCGCAGCGCGTACTCCCCCACGGCTTCGCTGGGTTTGACGTCCGACGCCGCAATGTCCTCCGGCCGGAGCGCGTTACCCGGAGTGATGCGCGTGGCGCTCGCATTCGACTCGCTCACAGGTGCTTCACCCCTTCGCTCTTGGTGTAGTACGTGGCATGCCGGTAGTCCTTGCCCTGCGGCGACTCGAAGAACTGCCCCTTGGCGTCCGGATCGCTGGAAATGATTGACGACGCCGGTACTACCCATAGGCTCACACCCTCGTTGCGCCTGGTGTACAGATCGCGGGCGTTGCGGACGGCCATGTCAGCATCAGGGGCGTGCAGCGAGCCCGCATGCACGTGGCTGAGACCGCGTGAGGACCGGACGAATACTTCCCACAGCGGCCACGGTTCGGCCGCCGGATGACCCGGCTGCTCCGCGCTGGGAGCCTTGGAGCCGTCGTCGCCCGTTGTTGATCCGCCGACCATTTATGCCGCCTCTTTCATTTCAGAACGCTTCGCGGCTTGCTTTGCAGCGTAAGCCGCTGCGGCCTCACGGACCCAGGCGCCGTCGTCGTGCGCTTCGCGACGCCGCTCGAGGCGCTGGGCGTTGCATGGTCCCCGGCCGGCGAGGACTTCCTTGAACTCGTTCCAGTCCAGTGGCCCGTGCTCCCACCGCTGAGTTGCCTCGTTGTAATTGATCTGGTCATCCGGGAGGGTCAGGCCGAGGGTCTTGATCTGCTCAACGATCATGCCCACAAAGCGCGAGCGCAGTTCATCGTTGGAGAACCGCTTGATGTTCCAGGCCATGGACTGCTGGGAGTTCGGTGAATCCTCATCCGGCGGACCGAACATCATGAGGCTCGGCGCGTACCAGCGGTTCACGGCGTCCTGGGCCATCTTCTTTTGCGCTTCGGTTCCGGTGGCGAGTTCCAGCAGGATCTCGAAGCCCTGGCGTTGGTGGAAGGATTCTTCCTTACAGATGCGGACCATGGCACGCCCGTAAGGACCGTACGACGCACGGCAGAGCGGCACCTGATTGGCGATAGCAGCGCCGTCGACCAGCCAGCCGATGGCACCCATGTCAGCCCAGGTGCGCGCGGGGTAGTTGAAGATGCTGGAGTAGCGGGCCTTGCCGGCAATGAGGTCAGCCATCATCGAATCGCGAGTTGTTCCGAGAGTCTCCGCGGCTGAGTACAGGTACAGACCGTGTCCGGCTTCATCCTGGACCTTGGCCATCAGAATCGCCTTGCGCTTCAGGCTCGGTGCACGCGTGATCCAGTTGGCCTCCGGCTGCATGCCGATGATCTCGGAGTGCGCGTGCTGGGAGATCTGCCGGGTGAGGGTCTTGCGGTAAGCCCCGGGCATCCAGTCACGGGGCTCGATGCGGGAGTCCTCGGCGATCAGCCTGTCGAACTGTTCCTGCTCCGCGGTCAGGTCCTGCGGAGTGTCAGTCGCGGTTGTCATGATGGTCACCTCACTGTGCGAGGCCGGCCCAAGTGCCAGCCCGAAATAATTACCGACCGTTCGTTCAGGATATCGGCGAGGTGAGTTCAGAGTCAACACCGGTGCGGTCCCGGGACGCACGAAGGGCCGGAACAGCACGCTCTGCTGTTCCGGCCCTTTCCCTGCCTGGTTGCTACTTCGCCTCGAACACCGCCACCGTGAGCGGCGGGACGGTGAAGCTGCCCGTCGCGGGGTCGAAGGACGCAGCCTTCACCACATCATCCGAGCCGCTGCTCTGGACCGGATGCAGCCCGAAGGACTGCCCTTCCGCCCCCGGAACCGTCTGGGTTGCGGCAGTGTCAGACGCATTGAAAACGACGACGATGCCGGTCCGCTCGCTATCCACGTCCGGTCCGGTGGTGTCGTCAATGTGCATCACGATCACGCCCGGAGTCTGGCCAGGGCCACCGGTGGGGAACGACACCTTCTGCTGAACCAGCTCGGCCGCACCCAGGTGGAACAGCGGTGTGCTCGTGCGGATTTCGAGGAGGGACAGAGCCTGCTCGCGAGCCGTTGCGATGTCCGCCGGCGCGGGCTTGAGCGCGGGATCCGCCAGCAGCGGCTTCATGAATTCGTACTTGTCCGCGTTGTCCGCACGCGGCGGCAGTCCACGGGCGAAGCCGTTGTCCGTGCCGGTGTGGTCCAGGAGGTTGAACCAGTCACCGGAGTCATAGCTGTTGCGATCCAGCGACTTGCTGCGCAGGGCCTCTCCCCCGGCATGCCAGAAGGAAATGCCCTGACCGAAGGCCGTAGTGCTGAGCGAGAGGGTTTGGAACCGGATGCGGTCGGCCATCGATGTACCGGGCGCCAGCTTGAAGGCGAGGCTGTCGAACAGGGTCTCGTTGTCGTGGGCCTCGACGTAGGTGATCGCTTCCTGCGGATCGGCGGTGTAGCCCGCGGGGCTGCCGTTGTAGTCGACGTCGGCGCCGGTTACCTCCGCGCCGGTGCGATCGATGAAGGTGTAGTCCCGCAGGTTTCCGGTCAACCCCACCTTGATCTGGTCCTGGCTGAGCAGCAGGCGTTCCCGCTGCTCCTCTGGCGTGCCATTGATCTCCGCGCCGTTGGGCTGGGTCCAGAGACCGGAGCCGAAGCCCTGCACGCGGGGGTCCTCGTCGAACGGCCCGCCACCGCGCACGGCGTCGCGAAGCCTGTCATTGAAGGTGCCGATGCCCGTGCCCGCCATGTTCAGCTGGGTGGCCTGCTCGAACCGCGCGTTGTTGGCCACCTCGCCGAAATTCCAGCCTTCGCCGTAGACATAGATGCTTTTGCCGTCGACGCCGTCTTTCTTCAGCGTCAGCTCATCGAGCGCCGCGCGAACGTCGAGCATGTTCTGCTTGCTGTGGTGACCCATCAGGTCAAACCGGAAGCCGTCCAGCTTGTAGGTGCGCGCGAGGGTCACAATGGAGTCCACCATGAGCTTGCCCATCATGGCGTTCTCAGTTGCCGTATTTGGGCAGCAGGTCGAGGTCTCGACGGCGCCGCTGGTCGGGTTCAACCGGTGGTAATACCCGGGCACGATCCGGTCCAGGTTGTTGGTCGAGGTTTGGCCGGCGCCGGCGGTGTGGTTGTAGACCACGTCCTGGATCACCCTCAGGCCCGTAGTGTTCAGGCCCGCCACCATGTCGCGGAATTCGCGGATGCGGGTGGAGTCCTCAGGGTTGGTGGAGTAGGAGCCTTCCGGTGTCGTGTAATGCAGCGGGTCATAGCCCCAGTTGAAGCCGTCTTTGCCTGCGACGGCGGAGACACAGGCCTGCTGTTCCTCGCTGTCAGGAGCGAAGCTTTCCAGATCGCACTGCGGCTCAGTCTGGACGTCGCGGCGCTCCTCAATGGTTCCGATGTCATTCACCGGCAGGAGATGCACGGCATTCAGCCCGGCATCCGCCAGGTCTGCCAGCCGCTTCATTCCATTACTGTCCGGTTCGGCGAAGGCTGCGTACGTGCCGCGGCGCTCCGCAGGGACCGTGGTGTCGGAGATTGAGAAGTCCCGGACGTGCAGTTCATACAGTGAGAGGTCTTCGGGCTGCGCAAGGGCGGGCTTCTCCAGCGACTTCCAGCCGGACGGCGCAAGTGCCGGGTCCGCCAGGTTCACGATCAGGCTGCGCTCCGAATTGGTGGAGAGGCCCACACTGTAGGGATCGGTGACGAGGTTGCGTTCCACGGCCCCCGTCTCCGGCACATAGACCTCCACTTCGTAGAGGTAATAAGCGTCTTTCCAGTCCTTCTCACCGAGAAGCGACCACACGCCGTCGTGCCCTTCTTTCAGGGGAACTGTGGCCAGGGCCTCGCCGCCGGACCCCTCGCGGTACACGTGGAGGCTCACCTGGCGGGCTGTCGGCGCCCACAGGTCGAAGCGCGGGCGCGGGCCCTTCCAGCTCAGACCGAGTGTGCGCTTGAGGGCTTTCGGGTAGAGGGCGTCCAGTACCCGGGGAACCTGCACCCCGGTGGCCTGCAGGACCGTTCCGTCGGCACCGACCTGCACAGCAAGCAGCTCGCCCTTGAGCAGGTCCTTTGCCTGGCGCGCAGCCTTCTTCGGAAGGGCCAGAGTGTCGAAGGATGCCAGGTGCGGAGACGTGGCGGCCAGCTCGGCGCCGAGCGAGTCGGAACTGAATTGCAGGTCAACGTACTCCCCCTGAGGGACCGCGCCGTCAACCACTTCCAGCCCGCCGTCCGGCGCATAGTAGAGGCGGTAAGAGGAGCCCTCCGGGGCGTCCGCAAGGTCCCACGCCAGGACGCCGGGCGCAAGCCAGTGGGCTGCGGCGCCGGAGACCAGCGAGGCCGGAACATCACTGGTAATCACATGGGTGCTGTGGTTGTAGGTGAAGGTGATCTGCCCTCCCTGGGACGTCAAGGCGATATCGGCGCCTCCTGCCGCGCCGCCGTCGCCGTAGTTCTCGGCCCAGGTGCCATTGAGTGCCGTTTTGTAAGCGTAATCCCCCGCGGGGACGTCAAAGGTGGCGCTGTAGATGCCGGGCGAGCCTTCGACTTCGTTCAGTGCCGTCGCCGTGCACTCGGGCTGCCAGTCGCCGGGGCAGCCGAGCTCGGACTGCAGCGAGCCCACGAGGGTGACGGACGCCGGCAGAGCGCTGTGATCGGCGAGCGCCGGAACAGGCACGAGACTGACGAGCAGCGGTACGGCAAGGACACCGGCGGCCAGCCCGGCTGCGCGCCGTCGGCCGGGATGAACGGATGGTGGGATGGGCATGGATCCTCCTCGACGCGCTCCAGTGCACGTCCGATCTTGGTAGTAGGCGCTTCTCACCCTAGGAAGGCGTCGCTGTCCGGTCAATAGCTTGCTGAAACTTTCATGAAACTTTTCAGTGGTCCGTGTCAGCCGGATACGATGGAACAGTGACCCTTCCTCCCCAGACAGAAAAGCCCCGGCTGGAGGATGTAGCACGCCACGCCGGGGTGAGCGTGCCTACGGTTTCGCGGGTGCTCAACGGGCGGAGCGGAGCCTCGAGAGAGACTCGTCAGGCAGTACTGACGGCCATGGATGACCTCGGTTATGAGCGGCCCGACCGCCTGTCCGGCAGGGCCAAGGGGCAAATCGGCATTGTGGTGCCTGACCTGGTCAACCCGATTTTTCCTGCTTTCGCCGGAGCGATCAGCGCTCTGGTTGCTCCCAATGACTACATTCCCGCACTCTGCACACTGCCGGGCGGCGGCGTTCCCGAGGACGAGTATGTGTCCCTCCTCCTGGATCAGGGCGCACGCGGCCTGATCTTCGTGTGCGCCGCCCATGCGGACGGCCGTGCAAGCGTTGAGCGGTATCAACGGCTGCGTGCGCGCGGCATCCCCTTTGTGCTGGTCAATGGAACACGGCCGGAGATTGATGCCCCGGCCATCGCGAATGACGATTCCATCGCCGTCCAGACCGCCGTCCGTCACCTTGCCTCGCTTGGGCACCGGCACATCGGTTTCGCCACAGGCCCGGAACACTTCATCCCCAGTCGCCGGAAGGCGGAAGGATTCCGCGTCGGCCTGGAACAGCACCTCGACCAGATCGATCCCGCCGAACACAAGGCCGTCACCATGTTCAGCATCGAGGGCGGCCACAGCGCCGCCGTCGAGCTTCTGGACTCCGGCCACACCGGCATTGTCTGCGCCTCCGACGTCATGGCCCTCGGCGCCATCCGCGCCGCACGCTCGCGGGGGCTCCGCGTGCCGGAGGACGTGTCCGTTGTCGGGTTCGATGACTCACCCCTGATGGCCTTCACCGACCCGCCGTTGACCACGCTGCGGCAACCCGTCTCAGCGATGGCCGAAGCCGCCGTCCAGGCGTTGCTCACGGAACTCTCCGGCGAACGCAGCAGTCGCACCGAGGTTCTGTTCGAGTCGGACCTGATTGTCCGGGGATCCACCACGGCCGCTCCCGGCTGAGTTGCGGCGCCCCTCTGGCAGGACGGCATCCCTCTGGCAGGATGGAGCCATGACTCTCACCCCTCCCGTTGCCAAGAAAGTCCCCACCGAACGCACCCACCACGGGGACACCGTGATTGACCCTTACGAGTGGATGCGCGCCAAGGACAACCCCGAGGTCATCGGGCATCTCAAGGACGAGAACGCCTACACCGAGGCAGTCACCGCGGGGCAGGAACAGCTCCGCCAGGACATCTTCAGCGAGATCAAGAACCGCACGCAGGAAACCGATCTGTCCGTTCCCGCCCGCAAAAAGGACTGGTGGTACTACTCCCGTACCGAAGAGGGAAAGCAGTACAGCATCCACTGCCGGGTACGGGCATCGGATACCGGGGATGTCGCCCGCGACTGGACGCCGCCTGAGGTGGTCGCCGGCCGGCCCGTCGAAGGCGAACAGGTCCTCCTTGACAGCAACGCGGAGGCGGAGGGAAAGCCCTTCTTCTCACTCGGTGGCCTCACCGTCAGCGAGGACGGGAACCTGCTGGCCTTCAGCGTGGACAACGCCGGGGATGAGCGTTTCACCCTGCGCATCAAGGACCTGTCGACGGGTCAGCTCCTGCCCGACGAGATCCCCAACATCTTCTACGGCCTGGCGTTCTCACCGGACGGATCCCAGGTGTTCTACACCGTCGTCGATGACAGCTGGCGCCCCTACCAGGTGAAATCGCACCGGCTCGGCACCGCCGTCGGGCAGGACGAGCTGGTGTACCAGGAAGACGACGTCGCCATGTGGACGGGCTTCGACCTCTCCGCGGACCGCACCCAGCTGCTCATCGGCATCGGCTGCTCCGAGTACAGCGAGTACCGGGTGCTGGACCTTGAGAATCAGGAGGCCGGTCTCACCACGCTGATTCCGCGTTCGGATCGCGTCCTCTACGAGCCGGAGCCGCTGCGGATCGAGGGCCGCCTGCACTACCTGCTCACCCACGACCGCGGCGCGAAGAACTCGATGGTCAGCCTCGTGGACGCGGAGCAGTTCCAGCGCCCGCTTGCCGAGCAGGAGTGGTTGCCGGTGATCACGCACGACGACGCAGTCCGTGTCCACGGTGCCACCGTCACCGCCACGCACGTCCTGGTTTCGGTCCGCAAGGACACCACCATGCGCGTGCAGATCCTGCCGCGGGAAGGCCTCGGCACGCCAGCACAGCCGGCACCGCTCGAGCCTGCCTTCGACGAGGCCCTATACACCTGCAACCTGGCCGGCGCCGAGTTTGAATCCCCGGTGATCCGGCTTTCCTACGCCTCCTACTTCACTCCGCCGCGTGTCTACGACTACCTGCTCGACGGCGGTGCACTCATACTGCGTAAGGAGACGGAGGTGCGCGGCGGATACCGCTCCGAGGACTACGTCGCCGAACGCCAGTGGGCGACGGCGGCGGACGGCACGCAGATCCCGCTCTCCGTCCTTCGGCGCCGGGATCTGCAGCAGGACGGAAGCAACCCCGCCGTTGTCTACGCCTACGGCAGCTATGAAATCAGCATGGATCCGGCTTTTTCTATCTCGCGCCTGTCGCTGCTGGACCGCGGAGTGATCTTCGTCGTCGCACATATCCGTGGTGGCGGAGAGATGGGGCGCACCTGGTATGAGAAGGGGAAGAAGCTCGAGAAGAAGAACACCTTCACGGACTTCGTCGATGCCACCACGCACCTGGCCGGCTCCGGTTGGGTGGACCCGAGCAGGATTGCCGCTATCGGCGGCTCCGCCGGCGGGCTCCTGATGGGCGCCGTCGCCAACCTGGCTCCCGAGAAGTACCGCGCCATTGTGGCGCAGGTGCCGTTTGTGGACGCCCTGACCACCATTCTGGACCCGGAGCTTCCACTCTCGGCCCTGGAATGGGAGGAATGGGGCAACCCCATCACGGACCCCGAGGTCTACCGGTACATGAAGGAATACACCCCGTACGAGAACATCCGCGCGGCCGAGTACCCGCGGATCGCTGCAGTGACGAGCTTCAATGACACCCGCGTGCTGTACGTGGAGCCTGCCAAATGGGTGGCGAGGTTGCGCGAGGAAACCACCGGCAATGAACCGATTGTCCTCAAGACCGAGATGGACGGCGGCCACGGCGGCGCGAGCGGGCGGTACGAACAATGGAAGGACGTTGCCTGGGATTACGCGTTTGTCGCTGACGCGTTGGGTGCCACCCGGGTGCTTTCAGGAGCGAGCGCCACAGGATAGGCTCCCGAATTCCCAGCGCTGCTGCGATACTTCGGTGCCGGGGCTCCGAACACTCCGTATGGACACTTCAGGCGCGCCGGGAACCCGGCGCCCGGCCCCGGGTTCCCGGCGCCGGGCGGGGACAGCCCGGCGTCGGTATAGTTGAAAGATGGACAGCAAGAGTGCCGGATCGGCACATGCTGCAACGACGGTGGGAGAACCAGGCTCCCAACCCGACCTCGGCTTACCCCAGGTCCTTGGCGGGCGGTATCGGCTGGATGCCCTCCTCGGTCAGGGAGGCATGGCCTCGGTGCATCAGGCGCGGGATGAAGTGCTTGACCGGGATGTGGCCATCAAGGTGTTCCACACCGGTTCGATCAGCCCCGAGGATGAAGCTCGCCAACGGGCGGAAGCCCAGATTCTGGCGGGGCTGAACCACCGCAATCTGGTGACCGTTTTCGACATCGGCACTGACACGGTTGACCTGCACCGCCGGACCTTCCTCGTGATGGAGTTGATCAAGGGTGAGGATCTTCACCGGGCCAACTTCCATGCTCCCCTCACTGCGGAAGAGACGCAGGCCATGGGGAGGGGCGTGGCCGAGGCTCTGGCCTATATCCATAGTCAGCGGGTAATCCACCGCGATGTGAAACCGGCCAACATTCTCCTCGGTACCAGCGGCAATCCACACCGGACCGAGCATCCCAAGCTCACGGATTTCGGCATCGCCCGCCTCGTGGAAGAAGCTCATCTGACTGCGACGGGGCAATCCGTCGGTACCGCCGCCTACTTCAGTCCGGAACAGGCGGAAGGTCTCGGGGCCACCGCTGCCAGCGACATCTACTCTCTCGGCCTGGTGCTGCTCGAGTGCCTCACAGGTGAAACGCCTTTCCCTGGTCCGGCAGCAGCGTCCGCCGCCGCACGCCTTCACCGTGACCCGGTGATCCCGGCGCAACTGGATAGCGGCTGGGCCCGGCTCCTCCGCGCTATGACGCACCGGGATCCGGCGGCCCGGCCATCGGCGGAGGACGTTTCCCGCGCACTGGGTTCTCCGTCTGTGACAGCGGGCGGAATGGGCGGACTCCGCAAGGACTCGCCGGAAGCATCGGAACCTCCCACAGAGCAGCAGGAACGCATCCGGCAGGACCCGCAGCCGACCACGGCGCAGCAGCCGGTGCAGGAGCGGCCCGGGCCCGCGCTGCATGCACCTGACGACGACGGCGGCCCGGAGGACGACGATGAGTGGCACGGCCATGCCGCGACAGCTGCCCCCGCAGCTTCGCAGGGACGGAGAAAGCCTGCGGTGCTCCGTTGGGCGTTGATTGCACTCGCAGCGGTGCTGGCGCTCTTGATTGCGGCGGTCATCCTGGTGCCCGCCCTCATGCCAGGAGCTGGTTCCGAGACGGTCGACTACCCTCCGGCCACAGGAGAACTCGGTGAACTGCTGGAAGATCTACAGGAAAGCGTGACCCCGTGAGGACCAGAAGAACCCGCCTGGGCGCTGCAGCGGCAGCGCTGAGCCTGACGCTTTTGAGCGGCTGCAGTCTCGCTCCGGATTACGGTGCTGCCGCCTCGCGACAGTTACAGGCCGACGTTCTGGAGGTCACGGCATTGTCCGTCGACGGAGATTTCGCAGCGGCACTGGATGCGCTGGATGCTCTCGGTACCCGGTTGGCAACGTTGGGTTTCATCGGCGCAGTCGAGCCTGCACAACAGCAGGAGATTGAAGAAGCGATTGCCAATCTCCGAGCGTACTTCGAACGCAGGTTGAACGACCGTTCCGCTCCGACTCCGCCAAGGGACCCCTCGACGCCAACACCGGAGCAAACAGAACTCCAACCGACGCAACCGACGCCGGGTCTGGTACCGCCGCCCGTACCTGTGCCGGTCCCCGTTCCCGCTCCGATTCCCGATCCGGAACCGGATACGTCGCGTGAGCCGGTGCCGGATCCCGCATCTACTCCCTCGCCCGTGACTGATCCTGCTCCAGACCCAGGGCGGGGACAGGCTCCACCTCCTGAGCTTGCGCCACCACCCACCGGACCCGCCCCGGTCGAACCTCCACCTCCAACGACGCCGGCGCCCGCTCCGCCCTCTCCCGAACCTTCAGGGCCGGCCGTGCCTGAACCTCCGCTCCCCTCCGCACCCGCCGTCGGACCACCAACCACTCCGGCACCGCCGGCAAGCCCCGCACCACCAGCAAGCCCTGAACCACCAGGGTGACCGGACCCGCCCGCGCCGCCGGGAGACTGACCCCACCCGGCGGGTTTGCAGCGACTCCCTGCCGGTACCTCGCGCGCCACAATGCCTTCATCTGCTTGACAGTCGAGGCGGTTCCGGTATTACCTAATGAACGATCGGTAAATAATTCTGAGAGGCCTGTATGAAGGACACTGACGTCCGCCCTGCGCACCCTATCCTCGAACAGGACCACGCCTCCCGCTGGATGGGAATCGAAGTTCTCCGTCTCGCTGACGGGCATGCGACCATCACCATGCGACTGCGCGAGGAAATGCTCAACGGCTTCGGGATTGCTCACGGCGGAATGGTTTTTGCCTTCGCGGATTCGGCCTTCGCGCTCGCCTGCAATCCGCCAGGTGAGACGGAAACGATCACGGTCGCATCCGGCGTCGACATCAATTTCCTTGCCCCCGCCTTTCCGGGCGATGTGCTGACCGCGGTCGCTGACCGAAAAGCCTCTGCCGGCCGGAGCGGCCTCTACGACATTGCGATCACTGCCGCGAACGACGACGGCGACACTCGTCTGATTGCCGAGTTCCGCGGCCGGTCGCGAACCGTTCCCAACAAAACCGGCCGCGATGCTTCAGCCACGAACCAGCCCGAGAAGAGGACACCATGAGCACCACGGCCATCAAGGCGACAGCAGCGGATGCAGGCACCTTGGATCCCGAGGAGAGCTATGACCGGGGGCGCATTGAGGAACTCCAGCTCGAGCGGCTGCAGTGGACGGTGAAGTACGCGTACGAGAATGTGGACCTATACCGCCGCAAGTTCGACGACGCCGGAGTCCACCCTGAGGACCTTCGCGAGCTTTCCGACCTGGCCAAGTTCCCTTACACCACCAAGGAGGACCTCCGGCAGACGTACCCCTTCGGGATGTTCGCAGTTCCGCAGGAGCGTGTGGCCCGCATTCACGCCTCCTCGGGCACCACCGGACGTCCCACGGTCGTCGGTTACACCTCCGGGGATCTCGACCGGTGGGCGTCGCTGGTTGCGCGGTGCCTGCGGGCCAGCGGCGTCAAGAAGGGCGACAAGGTCCACAACGCCTACGGCTACGGGCTCTTCACGGGTGGGTTGGGGGCGCACTTCGGAGCAGAGAAGCTCGGCTGCACCGTTATCCCGATCTCCGGCGGGCAAACCGAACGCCAGGTGCAGCTCATCCAGGACTTCGAGCCGGACGCCATCCTCAGCACTCCCACCTACCTGCTCACCATCCTTGACGCGATGGTCGCAGCCGGCGTTGATCCGAAGGGTACCTCCCTCAAGACCGCAGTGCTGGGGGCGGAGCCCTGGACTGACCGGATGCGCACGGAACTTGAGCAGCGCATGGGATTCGACGCGTGCGACATCTACGGGCTCTCCGAGGTGATGGGGCCTGGCGTCGCGGGTGAATGCGTCGAGACGAAGGACGGCTCACACATCTGGGAGGACCACTTCCGGCCCGAAATCATCGACCCTTTCACCGACGCAGTCCTCGACGACGGCCAGTCGGGTGAGCTTGTCTTCACCTCGCTCACCAAGGAAGCGCTGCCCATAATCCGGTACCGCACGCATGACCTGACTCGACTGCTTCCGGGCACCGCCCGGCCCGGTATGCGGCGGATGGACCGAATCACCGGACGCAGCGACGACATGATCATCCTGCGGGGCGTAAATCTCTTTCCTACGCAGATTGAGGAGATTGCCCTTCGCATTCCTGCGCTCAGCCCGCATTTCCAGCTGGAGCTCACGCGCCCTGAGGGGCAGCGGATGGACCAGTTGACTGTCCGCATCGAGCCGCGCGAAGGCGTGAGCGCCGACGACGCTGCTGCTGCAGCGTCCGAGCTGAGCAAACAGATCAAGATCCACATCGGGTCAAGCTGCGCGGTATCCGTCGTCGAGAGCGGTTCCCTGGCACGCTCAAGCGGGAAGCTAAAGCGCATCTATGACCTGCGGCCGAAGCTCTGATTCCGGGATAGCC
Organism: Arthrobacter sp. Soil782; assembly: GCF_001428435.1. Taxonomy (GTDB): domain Bacteria; phylum Actinomycetota; class Actinomycetes; order Actinomycetales; family Micrococcaceae; genus Arthrobacter_D; species Arthrobacter_D parietis. The sequence goes on along the minus strand of NZ_LMSO01000001.1, from coordinate 134,938 downwards.
GGCGTTTATGCTGACCGAACGTTCATGCGAAAATAACAGCTATGCCTACTTCACAGGCCGCTACCCGCCGCGGACGTCCCGGATACGACCAGCAGACCGTTCTTAACATCGCCGTCGATGTCTTCAACCGGCATGGCTATGAGGCCACGTCGATGGGCGTTCTCGCTGAGAACCTGGGCATCAGCAAGTCCGCGATCTATCATCACGTGCCTTCGAAAGGCGATCTGCTGCGCCTCGCACTGGACCATGCACTAGGAGGCCTCGAAGCCGTACTGACGCACGCGCATGCAACGTCCGGCAAGGCGGACCAGCGGCTCGAGTACGTGCTGCGCGGCACTATCGCCGTGTTGACCGAGCGCCTTCCCTTTGTGACTCTCCTGCTGCGGCTGCGCGGCAATACGGAGGTTGAGCGCGAGGCCCTCGAACGCCGTCGTGCGTTTGATCACCACGTGGCGTCCCTGGTTGAGGCTGCGCGGTCCGAGGGCTCCATCCGTAAGGACATCGATCCGCGGACCACAACGAGGCTGCTGTTCGGCACGATCAACTCAGTGGTCGAGTGGTACAAGCCCGGGGGTCCGCTGACGCCCCAGAAGCTCGCCGACGACGTCATCGCCATGGTGTTTGAGGGCCTGCACCACCACGCCTGAGGCCGGCCACACCACGCCCTCCTCGTCGGGATATTCCGGCGCGCCTGCCGCGAATCCCACCCACATGCGTCGTCCGCTGGGAATAAGCAGCCCAATCCCAGCAGTCTCACCCGGTCGCTGGGAGCAGGGGTTATCCACATAGCCGTCCGAGTTCATCCGCACCCCATGCGTCCCGGGCAGTCTGGAAGCATGGACATTGTCGCAGCCCTGCAGATACAAGGAGGAGTTGCGCGCCGAGGTACTCTGCTCGCCCAGGGTGTCCCCCGTCAGCGCATTGACGAAGCTCTATCCACACAGCGTATTCTGCGGCCGGCCCGAGGCGTCTACGCACTTCCGGGGTCTGCCAGTGCACTGGTCAGCGCTGCCTGCGCGGGAGCCGAGCTTGCCTGTATCACCGCTGCGAAACACCTAGGGTTATGGGTGTTCCGGGAACCGACATTTGTCCATGTGACCGTTGACCACGGCCGGCCGCTTGAAGGAGTCTTCCGGGTCCATCGCCAGGTCAAGCCGCTGTCACTTGCGGATATCTGCGTGCAGAGCATGAGGTGCCTGCCGGAACTGGATGCGCTCTGCATTGTTGAGTCCGCCGTGGTCCAGAAGAGGGTCTCCCTCGAACAGCTTCGCGCTTCTGCAACCGGCGCCCGCGATGCTCCCTTGCGCCGGATCATCGGACTGGTTGATCCTCATGCCGAGTCCATTCTTGAGACAGTCGCACGCTACCGCCTCGGGGAGGAGGGTCTTCACGTCAGCTCGCAGGTCTACATCCCAGGTGTCGGGCGGCTTGATCTTTTTGTTGAAGGGATTCTGGGAATAGAGGCAGACGGTCGGGAGCACCACAGCGGTCACAAGGAGTTCGAAGAGGACCGCCGGCGGTGGAACCTGCTCACGGTGAAGGGCATCCCGATCCTGCGTGTCAGCGCGAAATTGATCCTACGGGAGCCCGACTCGTTCATTCGGTTAGTCCGGCAAGGCCTCGCTTCCCGAAAATCCCAGTGAAACGTCCATCCGGGTGGGACTGGACCGCCGTGTCCCACTCAGTTGGGGCACCCAGTGGGATAGGCGGTCCGGGCCGGCGGGGCTACTTTTCCACGAGGGTCAGGACGTCGTAGGTCGCCACGATCTCGTCATTCTGGTTGGTGAGCACCGCATCCCAGGACACCTCGCCGTACTCCTCGTCCTCGCGCGGCGTGATGCGCTTGGCCGTAAGGGTCACGCGGATCGAGTCACCGGCAGCAACGGGAGTGATGAACCGCAGGTTCTCGAGGCCGTAGTTCGCGAGGACGGGCCCCGGAGCAGGTTCCACGAACAGCCCGGCTCCCCAGGACAGCAGCAGATAGCCGTGCGCAACTATGCCCGGGAAAAACGGGTTCGCGGCCGCAGCTTCCTCATTGGTATGCGCGTAGAACTTGTCGCCGGTCTCATTGGCAAACGCGGTGATGTCCTCAAGCGTCACCTGACGCAGGTCCGAGCGCACCGCATCCCCGATCCGCAGCGTCGCAAGGTTCTTCCGGAACGGGTGCTCTTCATCGAAGTTCCGGTCCGCGCCGGTGTGCCAGACGCCGGTAATCGCGGTCAGCATGTTCGGCGATCCCTGCAGGGCTGTGCGCTGCATGTGGTGCAGCACCGAGCGGATGCCGCCGAGCTCCTCGCCGCCGCCGGCACGCCCCGGCCCGCCATGCACCAGGTGCGGCACAGGCGAACCGTGTCCGGTGGAGGAACGCGCATCCTCCCGGTTCAGCAGCAGAACGCGGCCGTGGTGAGCCGCAATGCCCATCACCAGTTCGCGTGCAATGGCAGGATCGTTGGTGCAGACTGTCGCAACCAGCGACCCCTCGCCCATGGCAGCGAGCCGCACGGCATGGGCCGTGTCGTCATATCCCACCACCGAGGCAACCGGGCCGAAGGCCTCCACCGTGTGAAGTTCAACCGCGTCGGAGTTCTCCCAGGTCAGCAGCATCGGCGCCATGAAAGCGCCGCCCTCGGCAACGTCCACGGTGCCGTCCGCGTGCGTGACCCGCGGGGAATCGAGCGTTCCGTAGGCGAGTTCGCCGCCCGCTGCCAGCATGGTCTCGACGGCGGCGCGGACGTCGCGCATCTGCGCGACCGACGCGAGCGCACCCATGGTGACGCCCTCGGCACGCGGGTCACCGAGCGTGATGCGCTGCTCAATGCGGTCGCGGGCGGCAGCAACGACGTCGAACACCCGCGCCTTCGGAACCAGCGTGCGGCGGATACTCGTGCACTTCTGGCCCGCCTTCACCGTGATCTCGGTGACGAGGGACTTGATGAACGCATCGAACTCCGGAGTGCCGGGGACGGCGTCCTCGCCGAGGATCGCGGCGTTAAGGGAGTCGGTCTCTGAGGAAAAGCGCACACCGCCAGTGGTCACGTTGTCATGGGACTTCAGCTTGTTAGCCGTCGATGCGGATCCGGTGAACAGCACCAGATCGCGGTAATCGAGGTAATCCAGAACGTCGCGGGCAGGGCCGGAAATGAGCTGCAGCGACCCGGCGGGCAGAATGTTCGACTCGATGATGAGCTTCACGACGGCGGCCGTCAGATACCCGGTGGGCGTTGCCGGCTTCACTATGGTCGGCACGCCGGCCAGGAACGCCGGAGCAAGCTTCTCCAACATGCCCCACACCGGGAAGTTGAACGCGTTGATCTGCACCGCGACCCCGGGGATGCGGGTGTAGATGTGCTCGCCGAGAAAAGACCCGTCCTTCGAGAGAACCTCGACCGGCCCGTCGATGACAACCTGCGAGTTGGGCAGTTCCCGCCGACCCTTGGAACCAAACGTAAACAGGACGCCGATGCCGCCGTCGATGTCCACCATGGAGTCCACCTTCGTGGCCCCGGTCCGCGCAGAGAGCTCGTAGAGGTGCTCACGCTGCCCGTTCAGAAACTGCGCGAGCGCCTTGAGCTTCAGTGCGCGTTGGTGGAACGTAAACTTCCCGAGTTCACTCTGGCCGGTGGTCCGGGCGTAATCGACGACGTCGGCAACGTCCAGCCCGCTGGTGCTCACCATGGCAAGCAGTTCGCCGGTGCTGGCGTCCCGTACTTCAGTGGCGTTGTCTTCGGACAGCGTGTGCTGGTCCGGGGTCCACCAGGCGTCGCGGATGAAGCTGGGGACAATGTCCACGCTGAGGGCGGTCGTAGTCATCGTTGACCTTTCGCGTTTGGGGAGCTCAAGAAACATGACAAACATTACTGAACGTCCGTTCGGTAATATGTCCAGAGTACATGAACGCACCATCCCTACACATCCCACAAGGAGCCTTCAGTGAGCGGCGAACCCTGGCAGATTACCCTCGGCGAACTTGACGAGAAGATGGGCGTGAAGATCCTCGAACAGTCCGTCGAGCGGGTCGTTGCGACCATGCCCGTAGAAGGTAACCGGCAGTCCTTCGGCCTCCTGCACGGCGGAGCGTCGCTAGCGGTGGGTGAAGCCGTCGGCTCCTGGGCCGCCGTCATCCACGCGAGTACCCTGGGCAAGACCGCCGTGGGCGTGGACGTCTCCGCGACCCATCACAAGTCCGCGCGCAACGGCACCATCACCATTACCGCCACTCCCATCCATCTCGGGCGCACCCTCACCACGCACGAAGTGCTGCTGACCAACGACGACGGCGGCCGCCTCTGCACCCTGCGCATCACCAACCTGCTGCTTGAGAAGGAATAGCGCTAAAACGTCAACTTCGCGCGGACCGCGTCAAGCTCCCCCTGCGACAACCCGGCGTCACGGAGATACGCCTCGGCGTCGAGACCGTCCAGCAGCTCCAGTAGATGAGCCCGGGTGTGCATGACCCACTCGTGCAGCTCCTCCGGCGACTTCGGAGTCTCGTGCGGCTTCTCCTGCGCGAGATGGTGTTCGTTTATGCCGTGCACGGCGAGCGCATAGTCGTCGGCAATGTCCTCGTGGTCGACGCCCGCGAGCGCGAGCAGCACCGCGGTCACCATGCCGGTGCGGTCCCGCCCCGCAGCACAGTGCACGACGACGGCGCCCTCGGACTCCGCCACTGCCCGCACCACTGCGGCGATCTTCTCCGGCCACCGGCGCAGGTTTTCCCGGTAGTACTCGGGTGAGTTCAGATAGGGCCCCACCAGCTGCATGAACTCCTGATCGGATTGGTCCTCGGTAGGACAGTTCACTACCTGAAACCGGTCCAGGACGGCGGTGTTCAGAACCGGATCCGTTTCCCGTCGCCCACGTTCATCAGGGTTTCGAAGGTCAACAACAGTGCGGATGCCGTCGTCGTACGCTTGCTGCCAACCGGCGTCGGTGAGCCATTCGTGGCGGCCCATCCGGTACAGCCGACCGGCCTTGATGTCAGGGCTGACGCCACCGAGGTCCCGTGCATTCACGGCACCGTCCCACGGAACGCTCCGGTGCTTGCCGTTTCGGTGCAGGTGGTCCAGATCAATCGAAGCCATGGCTCAGGGTAACAAGCGGCACGGCGCGCCGATTCGCTCTATCCGGCACCCCGGTTCAGGAGTATGTTGATGCGATGAAACTTCTCCGAATTGCGGCCAGCGCGGTCATGACTGCTGCCCTGGTGGCCCCTGCATCAGCCTCTGTGGCAGCGCCCCCGTCACCTCTGAACTACGTCGCCGTCGGCGATTCCTATGCCGCAGGATTTGGTACCGGCTCCTATGTCAACGCATGCGGACAATCCCCATTAGGGCTGCCCGCCCTGCTCGATGAGCGTAAGCAGATCGAGTTGACCGCTAATGCGACCTGTTCCGGTGCGCAAGCAGCGAACGTTCCACTGGACCCCAATGATCCCGACGATGTAGATGTACCAGATCTTCCGGTGCAGATCGCAGGTCTCGTCGCGTTTGGCAAAGTCGGACCACAGACGGACCTGGTGACGGTTTCCGCAGGCGGCAATGACCTGGATTTCGGCGGCATAGTCCGGGTGTGCGCCACCCAGGACGTGGCGGTGTGTGCCAACGCCATCGAAGTCCGGGTCGTCGGGGCAGAGACGACCCTCGCCGATAACCTCGACTCCCTTTACGCCCAGATTGACGCTGCCGCGCCCAAGGCGCAGGTCATTGTCACCGGTTATCCGCATCTCTTCTCGCCGGAATTCGGGAACACGCCACTCCTTTCCCTCGAGGCGCAGGAGCTGTTCAACGACGGCACTGACGCGCTGAACGAGATTATCGAAGATCGCGCAGAAGAGGCAGGGTTTGAATTCGTCGACGTAACCAAGAGGTTCGACAAGCACGGCATCGGTTCACCACAGCCGTGGATCACGTTCACCGGTTTCACTGCGATCGACGATCTTCACCCGACCGCGAAGGGTTACAAGTCCGGCTACCTTCCGGAGGTGCGCAAGGCGATCGACTAGAACGCCTGCCTGAATATCCGGATTGTGGTGTTCGAAGCTGATGGATAAATGATTCATTCGAAGTGCGACTTCGTATGCAAGCCGGGAGGCGCCGAAGCTGAGGGTCGCTCCACGTCTCAGCGGGCAGAACCGCTCACCAGCCTCTACCCAGTGGTCTGCTGATCGCACGATGAGATGCTTCAGAGCCGGGTGGACAACAACAATCTAGTGGGAGTCCACCAGCCTTGGACCGCGGTCTGGGAAGACGCAACGCCGTCGCACGCGGCTTCAACCGTCCCAAACATTGCCGTGGGATCGCCGCCCACTACGACGAATAGGCGACCATGTTCTACGGCGGCGGACTGCTCACCGCCGTAATCGCATTCCACCTGGTCCGGGATTAGCAGACATAACCCAGAGCCAATCCCGTACATCGCTCAATACCAGCACTCTGCTCATATTGGAACCACGTGTTCTGAAATTGAGAATAAATTAGGCATATTGCTCGATCGCGACAACATCCGTGAGAGCTTGGACCTTGTCAAGGTGACATCCGCCTTAGTTGGGGAAATAAGAAGGAAAGTTGTCTCAGAGTATGAAAAAACTGCACAAACATTAGGGGTACTTGGACTGAGCCTGGCGGTCGCCACGTTCGGAACCGTGAGCGCCTCAGCTGCACCCTCGCCGGAGGATAAGATCGCCAACTTAATTGAAAAGGTCGCACCCGATCAAAGGCAAGTCGTTGATACTGGTGACACTATGCCCGGCGCTCTCAGCCTGAGCGCGTCAAACCCAGCGGCGCCGATAGAAGTACCCGTAACCGGCGGATCGTCCCTTCAGATTGGGATGCCAAGCAACGTCGACGTCGCTGCTGGCGAAGGCTCATCCCAATCGGGGTGTAGGAGTTGGGGTTTGAAGCCGCCGGTCTCGAGCAGGCGTCGGGCGATGTAGTTGGTCAGGTTGCGGAACCCGAGTGCGGAGCCGCGCAGGTGTTCGAGCCGTCCGTTGAGCGCCTCGGTCGGCCCGTTGCTGGTGCCGGGTCGTTCGAAGTAGGCGAGCACGTCAGCGGCTCGCTTCTTCAGGGTCCGGCCCAGGGTGGTGAGCTCGGTGAGCACCTTGGGGACGCCGGCGCTGAGGTCGGTGATCAGCTTCTCCATGAGCTCGCGGCCACGTTGCCGGTCCTCGTGGCGATAGGCGGCGATCATGCGCTGGTAGACACCCCAGGCCGCCTCGACCTCGACGTGAGCGTCATCAACGAACAGCGCGCGTAGCCTGTCGCTCTGCTTGTCGGTGAGCAGGTCCGCGCCGGTGTGCAGCGTGCGCCGCGACTTGTAGAGCGGGTCGTCCCTGAACTCACGGTGCCCGTGGATCGCGAGTTGGACCCGGCGCCGGCACCTGTCGAGGGCGTCACCGGCCAGGCGCACGACGTGGAAGGGATCCATCACCGTGACCGCGTCCGGGATCTCCTCTGCAGCGGCGGTCTTGAACCCGGTGAAGCCGTCCATCGCGACCACCTCGACCGCGTCACGGAAGGCGTCGTCGCGGTCGGCGAGCCAGGTCTTGAACGCCGCCTTCGACCGGCCCTCGACCATGTCCAGCAGCCTTGCTGGGCCTGCGCCATCGCGGACCGGGGTGAGGTCGATGATCACGGTGACATACTTGTCGCCACGCCTGGTGTGGCGCCAGACGTGCTCATCGACGCCAATGACCTTCACGCCCTCAAACCGCGTGGGGTCGTTGATCAGCAGCCGCTTGCCTTCAGCCAGGACCGCGTTGTTGGCGGTGTCCCACGCGACCCCGAGTCCCTCGGCGACACGGGCGACGGTGAGGTGTGCGACCACGATCCCTTCCAGCGCCCACCGCAACCCGGTGCGCGAGAGCTTCGCGCGTGGCTCCGCCGCGGCGCTGGTGTCTTGGCGCCACACGTGTCCGCAGTCGGCACAGCGGTAGCGGCGCACTACAACTTCCAGCACGGTCGGTCGTCAGCCCAGCGGCTCGTGGGCCAACCGCCGGATCACGGTGTCACGAGCAGCGCCTTCGCTGCCGCACCATCGGCACCACTGATCTGGTTCCACCACGCGGCACGCGAGGACCGCACGATCCGGTTCAAGTCGTTGTCCGGTCACGCTCAGACCGAGGCCGTCGAGTCGAGCGAAGACGGTCAGGTCAGGGCGGCCGAAGCCGGCCGGCGGGGTAGCGTCGGACACGTCGAGGTCTTTCGGATGGATGGCGTAGGAACCTCCGTCGTCGGGAGACCTCGACGTCTATCTGCGGACCGACGCGCCCGGCCGACCTACACCCCATCTGGGAAGAGCCCGCAAAGCCGACGTGATTAGGTCGTCGGTTCGATTCCGACAGGCGGCTCCGGCGAACAGCCCCTGACCTGCGCAAACGCAGGGCAGGGGCTGTTCGGTTCTGGTGGTCGCGCGATGCGCTGGCCTCACGGCTCTGCCCGACACCGACGTCGCTCTCCTCTGCGACGGACCCCTCGCCGGCTGAGCGCTCGCGGCCGGCATCCTGTCCGTGTGCCGATAGGCCTCGCACCGCTCGGCAACGCAGCATGGCGTTGCGTCGCGACCTGGCGACGGCTCGGCGGGGCGCGATCGTCTCGTGCGTTGGCGGACTACGGGAGCTTGGACGCGAGGACGTCGGCCGCCAGGATCTCGGGTGCTGCGCCGAGGAGGTGCTGGTTGGCCATCAGGGCTGCGACGATGGCGCCGTTGGCGTGGGCGTCGCGAGCGGCCTCGTCGGGGAATGCATCGAAGATCCAGAAGGTGTCGGCGTGGGTCCTGACCGCGAACCAGACAATCGTTCCTACTTCTTCGTTGGCGAGTGCGACAGCGCCGGCGAGCAGATCGGCGAGCGCGTCGTGCTGTCCATCGGCCGCGACGATCTTGGCGACGAAGGCATACGGAAGTGATGCGGGTGTGGACATGAGGGACTCTCCTTGAAGTCGGGGTTCTTCGTGGGACGAGTTCAGCGTATGACGAGCGAGGGCCGGTGGGGAGTGGCGTATACGGCAGTATTGCTATTGTTTACGTCATGCGTATCGGACTGATCGCGATCGACGGCTGCTTCGGTTCGGCGGTCGCGTCGGTCATCGACATCGTGCGGGTGGCCGACGGAGCCCGCGGCGATGTCGACCCGCGGATCGACCCGATCGAACTCGCCATCCTCGGACCGAAACGGCGAGTGACCACGACGGCATCGATGACCCTGTCGGTGGACCACCCGCTGTCGGAGTCCGGAGAGTTCGACGTCGTCGTCGTCCCTGCGCTTGGAACCCTCACGGCCGCCGCGACCCACGACGCCCTCCAGAGCCGAGATGCTCGTTCGGTCATCGCCTCACTCGGGCGCCTCGACGACGCGACCACCCGGATCGCCGCGGCGTGCACCGGCGTGTTCGCCGTCGCCGAGACCGGACGGATGCATCATCGGCGGGCGACGACCAGCTGGTTCCTGGGGCCGGAGTTCCTGAAGCGCTATCCGACCGTCGCCCTCGATCTCGACACCATGGTCGTGGTCGACGGGAACCTCGTCACCGCCGGCGCCGCCTTCGCCCACATCGACCTCGCGCTCTCACTCGTGCGATCGATCAGCCCCGACCTGGCCCAACATGTCGCCAAGCTCCTCATCATCGACGAGCGCCCGTCGCAGGCGGCCTTCGTCGCCTACGAACATCTCCGGCACGAGGACCCGATCGTCGTCGAGTTCGAACGCTTCGTGCGCGCCCGCCTGGACGAACCGTTCAACGTCGCCTTCGTCGCGCAGTCGCTCGGCACCAGCCGGCGCACCCTCGAACGACGAGTCCGTGCGGCGCTCAACCTCACTCCGCTCGGCTTCGTCCAACGGCTTCGCATCGAACGAGCTCGGCACCTCTCAGCAACCACGGACCTCACCTCCGCCGAGATCGCGCGACGGGTCGGCTACGCGAACGCCGAGACTCTGCGCTCCCTCCTGCGCAGGGAGCGACGCCGTTCCTGACCTATCGCCATGCCTGTAGCCGGTGTCCTAGCGCTCGGTTGGAACCACCTCTCAGCACGTCGCGTCGACGCTCCTGCGTCGCCCCTGGACGACCCACTCGACACGCCCGCAGCACAGGCCATGTGACGTGCCCCGGCTTCCCGGGCGGTCGGGGTTGGGTGGCTGTGATGTCGCTGCGTTCTCGTCGAGGGGGTCAGCAGACCCGATCAGGGTCGATTGGGATGAGCCGCGAAGACGGTCAGGTCAGGGCGGCCGAAGCCGGCTTTGTCCCCGGCGCACTCAGGGTTGCCTGCGGCATTGCAGGTGGATACTGGTTGTATCAAGCCACACTGGCCAAGAACGCTGGCGGGTGCGTCTTCTACGCTGCTGCTCCGGGGCCAATCGCAATGCGATGGCTGTCTCCGGAATGCAGGTAACGCAATGATGGAGAGGTAGTCGAAAACGGGAGAGGGCAAATGACATTCATTGGCATAGCGATTATCGGCGGTAGCCTCGGCGTGATCCTGGCTTCCGCACGCATACCACGGGTGGCTTGGGGACCGACTATCTGCGCCCTACTGCTGGCTGCTGCAAATGTTGTCCAACTCGCACCCTGGGGCGATATCTCTCTCGCTGAGAGTCTGTTGCTACCCCTGACGGCTTTTGTCGCGGACGCCGTCTACGGGGGTCTGCTCTGGAGACGTCTGGCGCTCGAACCCGGCGTCTCATACTGGGGGTGGGCGTTAAGATCGGTGACCCAACCCGGCTACTTGCGACGGTTGTACTCGACCCAGAAGGCTGAGGACGCGGTTACGCCGTCGCACTGATATCAAGAACATTCGTAGGCGAAGAGGCCGCAGTTTTCGGACTGTGGTCCTTTTCGTCCACGAACGGGGTCGAACCGAACGCGGTTGGAGACCGCCGACGGCGGGCACTCGCCACAGAGGCAGGCGCGTGACATTTCCAGCTTTCGAAACCGCTACAGATCTCTCAGAAGCGATGCATTAATCCACAGTAATAATTGCCTGCACCGGCGTGTGGTCTGATGGCCACGCGCCGTTGTAGCGGGTGGTGTTGATACCCGTCTCCACAACGGTGACTCCCGAGTTCACCATGACCCAGTCGATCCGTTTACGCCCCTGCTTCGGCGCACGGTAGTGCGGGAACGTCCCCCACAGCTCGGTCAGCCGCTCCTTGGCCTCATCCCAGGCGTCCGCCAGCACTTCACCGCTGGTTATCGCCTCGTAGGGCTGTGATGCCGCTCCGGTATTGAAGTCTCCGGTCACGACGACGGCCCCTTCCGTCTGCGCGACCAGGGACCGGATTGCCTCCGCTGACCGCTGACGCGACTTTCGGGACATGTGGTCAAGATGGGTATTGACGACGGTCAGTTGCTTGTCGGTTTCACGGTCCCGGAAGCGAGCTGTCACCACTATCCGCGGGATGAGGTTGCCCCAACCATTCGATCCCGGGGTGTCCGGGGTGTTGGACAGCGCGTCCTGATCCCACTCCAACAGTTCCAGCCGCCGTGCGTCATAGACGATGGGGCACTGTTCACCACCGCCGTCCGCGTTACGTCCGCGGCCGATGCTGCTGTAATGCTCGCCCAATCCCTCCAGGATCGCCGGCATCTGGTCCGGCAACGCCTCCTGCACGCCAAGAATGGTGGGCTGTTCGGCGGCCAGAAGCCGGCGGACGAGAGGTTCGCGGCGACCCCAGAAATCCTGGCTCCACCGGTTCACGTGTGCCACCCGGCGCCGGATGTTGTAGGTCATGATGTGAAGCTGCGGCGGCTCAACAGGTCCGATCAGCGGTTTGTCTGCCAGCGTCGTCCGCTCAGTCATGAAAAAACCTTAGCCCTTTTGTATGCGGCATAGGCTACTCGTCCCATGTAAAGAACCCCTGACCGGACTTACGCCCGAGCTCGCCACGTGCAACCTTGTCCTTGAGGACCTGCGGCGGAGCAAAGCGCTCCCCCAGCGTCGACTCCAGGTACTCGGCGATCCCGAGCCGCACATCGAGGCCCACGATGTCCGTTGTCCTCAGCGGACCGACCGGATGCTTGTAGCCGAGCACCATCGCAGTATCAATGTCTTCAGCGGACGCCACGCCTTCCTCAACCATGCGCATCGCTTCCAGCGCGATAGCGACGCCCAGCCGCGAACTGGCGAAGCCTGGCGCATCCTTGACCACTACGGGGGTCTTGCCGAGGGCTTCGGCCCAGCCGCGGGCCTTCTCAGCCAGCTCTGCCGAGGTGGCAGGCGCCAGGACAACTTCGATGAGCGTTGAGGCCGGCACCGGATTGAAAAAGTGCAGCCCACAGAACCGGTCGGGACGCTGCAGGACGCCTGCCAGCTCACCGACCGACAAGGAGGACGTATTCGTGGCGAGCCAGGCACCGGCGTCGAGCTGTTCCTCCACGCCGCGCAGCGCGGCCGTTTTCAAGGCGAGGTTCTCCGGCACGGCTTCGACCACCAGCCCGCACGAAGCGAAAGCAGAGTAATCAGTGCTTACCCGCAGCCGCGCCGACAGCGCGTCCAGACTTTCCTGCGTGCTCCCCTTGGCGATGCTCCGGTCCAGTGCGGCAGTGATTCGTCCGCGCGCCGCCTCCGCGGCGTCGTCGTTCTGTTCAACGACGACGACGGCGGCACCGGCCACACAGAATGCGTGCGCGATTCCCGCGCCCATCCGGCCGCCACCGAGAACGCCGACAGTTTCCGGAACGCTGTTGGTCCCCACTGAGCTCACTTTGTCTTCTTCCGGTCCGGGTCGTTCCTTGTCAGGAATGCTTGCATGCGCTCAAACTTCGCCTCGGACTCGAACAGGATGCCCTGTGCAAGCTGATCGATCACGGGATGCGCCTCGGGTGGTGCATGGAACACACTCTTGGTGATGCGGGTTGCCAGCGGGTCCTGGCGCGCTATGCGATCAGCGAGACGGTGGGCTGCCGCGAGCAAATCCTCAGCCGGGTGGATTTCCGTGATCAGCCGGGCGGCGAGGGCTTCATCGGCGTTCAACACGCGGCCTGCGAGCAGGATCTCCTTGGCGAGGGGCTCACCGACAAGCTCACGCAGCCGCCACGTCGCGCCGGCCGCCGGCAGGATGCCGAGACCCGTTTCCGGGTTGCCGATCTTCAACGCCGGTGTCCCGATCCGGAAGTCGGCGGCGAAGGCAAGTTCCGCGCCGCCGCCGAGCGCGTAGCCGTCCAGCGCGGCGATCACGGGCATCGGGAGTTTTGCGATTCGGGAGAACAGTGTCGAGTTGATGCCGGCAAGGGCGTCGTCGCGCCGTCGTTCTCTTAGCTGTGCGATGTCTGCTCCGGAAGCGAAGACGCCACCCGTGCCGGAGAGCACGAGGATCCGCGGGTTGCGCTCTAGGTCAGCACACACCTCGTGAAGCTCGTCGACCATCCGCTGGTCGATTGCGTTGCGGACGTCGGGGCGGTTGAGCTGGACGCTGAGGCGGTCATTGCCGTCGTCGATTGTCAGGGTTTGCACTACACACGCTCCAGGAGCAAGGCAGTTCCCTGTCCCACGCCCACGCACATGGTGGCAAGTCCCAGGCTTCCGCCTTCACGCTCCATCCGGCCCATGAGCGTGATGGCGATACGCGAGCCCGAGGAACCCAACGGGTGGCCCAGGGCGATGGCGCCGCCGTCGCGGTTGACGATGTCCTCGTCAAGACCAAGCCTGCGGATGGTGGCGAGCGATTGTGTGGCGAACGCTTCGTTGAGTTCGACGGCGTCGAGGTCGCCTATGGAGCGGCCCGCGAGCTTGAGCGCCTTCTGCGTGGCCGGGACGGGACCGATACCCATGATTTCCGGCGGCACTCCGGCAGAGGCGCCCGTGACGATGCGGGCGCGCGGGGTCAGGCCGAGCCGGGTGAGTGCGGCTTCGGACGCGACGATCACGGCGGAGGCGCCGTCGTTCAGCGAGCTCGAATTTCCCGCGGTCACCACGCCGTCCTTCGCTACGACCGGCTTCAGCCCCGCGAGCACCTCGAGCGTGGTGTCCGGCCTGGGCCCTTCGTCCGTATCAACGGTGACGTTCTTCTTGCCGTGTGTGGTGTTGACGGGAACGATTTCGTCTTTGAAATGCCCTGACTCGATTGCGGCAATGGCCCGCTGGTGGGAACGGAGTGCGAAGCCGTCGGCGTCCTCCCTCGTGATGCCGTCCACGCGGGCAACCTCCTCGGCCGTCTCCGGCATCGAGAACGTGGTTTTCTCCTGTGCAGCGAAGGTGGGGTTGGTGAAGCGCCATCCGATCGAAGTGTCGAAAGCGGCACCCGGCTTGGCGAATGCCGTCGTCGGCTTCTCCATCACCCACGGCGCGCGGCTCATGGACTCGACACCACCGGCAATAACGACGTCGGCAGCTCCTGCCTTGATCATGTGGGAGGCCATGATGATCGCTGACAGGCCGGAGGCGCAGAGCCGGTTCACTGTGATCCCGGGGATGGCGTTCGGTAGGCCCGCAAGCAGGGTGGCCATGCGGGCGACGTTGCGGTTTTCCTCGCCGGCGCCGTTCGCGTTGCCGAGGATGACTTCATCGATTGCCTCGGGGTCCAGGCCGGTGCGGTGGACCAGTTCGCGGAGGGTGAGCGCCGCCAGGTCATCGGGCCGGACCGCCGAAAGCGCTCCGCCGTACCGTCCCACCGGGGTGCGAACCCCGCCCACCAGAAAAGCCTCGGCCATGCCAGCCTCCGTCATCGTCGTCGTCAGAGCGTGCAGGAAGGGCGGCATAATTACCGACCGTTCGTTCTATAAAGAATCGCACGGGGCGCCGGAGCGGTCAACTGACATGACGGATCGGGATTGTTCCGTGTTCGGCTCGCCTGCGGGATAAGGCAAAAAGCGCCGGCGGAGCCGCCCCGGGATCTGCGCATCGGGGCGGGCTCAACGCCGGCGAGAAGACGGGCGCGGGTTAGAACCACGTAGGAAACAGCGTGCCCCTGCTGCGGGCTTTCGTCAACGGTTTCTTTCGTGGCCGCGGCAGTCCACGCGAGTCAGTCCACGCGAGTCAGTCCTCCAGGCGGAAGCCCAACTTGACGGTGACCTGCCAATCGGCGACGGCGCCATCCACAAGATGCCCACGGATCTCCTTGACCTCAAACCAGTCGAGATTCCGAAGGGTCTTCGCTGCCTGGGTCACCGCGTTGTTGACTGCCGCGTCCACCCCATCCGGTGACGTTCCGACGACCTCAGAGATGCTGTAAGTATGGTTCGCCATGCTTCCTCCTGAATCCGGGCGCCGGCAACTCCGGCGGGTGGGTGCCACGCTAGTCCTCCCCACCGTCGCGGTCCAGCCCTTCGAAGCTCGGCTCCAGCCATGTATTGCGGACGCGAATCGTCCGGAATCTTCTGGATTGAGCCGGCGGACGCGCCTACCCTCTTGTTTCATGACGTACAGCATCCAGATAGTGATCGACAGCGAAGATCCCCACAGGCAGGCAGGCTGGTGGGCGGAAACCCTGGACTGGAGGGTGGAGCCTACGGATCAGGACTTCATCGACAAGATGCTCGCAGAAGGTTATGCGCAGCAGAGCGACCTCATCGAGCACAACGGCATCCGCGTCTGGAGTACCGGTGAGGCAATCTGCCGGCCGGACGAGGACGGAAAAACGGGGCGGCAACGCATCCTCTTCGTCAAGGTCCCCGAGCCCAAGACGGTCAAGAACCGCACGCACCTGGACATCCGTCTTGACGGTGATGATAAGGACGCCGTGCGGGCATCACTGGAAGAGCGTGGCGCACGGTTCCTGTACCAGGGCAATGAAGGCCCGCACATCTGGTACACGATGGCGGATCCGGAGGGTAACGAGTTCTGCGTGAGCTAGCCGGCCCATCACTTTGAAGTTCCCCCCGTCTCCAAAGCTAGACTCGATTGGTGACCACAGATCTCCCACCCCAGGTATCCGATGTCTTCGACCCTGCCCGCTGGCGGCTCGTGGAGGGGTTCGAGGATCTGCAGGACATCACCTACCACCGCCACGTGGACCGCAGCCAGAACCGCGGCGCCCCGTTCCGCGATCTGCCGACTGTCCGGATCGCGTTCAACCGGCCTGCGGTTCGTAACGCCTTCCGCCCTGGCACGGTGGATGAGCTGTACCGCGCAATGGATCACGCACGGATGACCCCGGACGTTGCAACGGTCCTCCTCACAGGCAATGGCCCTTCTCCCAAGGACGGCGGGCACTCCTTCTGCTCCGGCGGTGACCAGCGGATCCGTGGGCGGGATGGGTACAGGTACGCAGAGGGTGAGACCAGGGAGACCATCGACCCCGCACGCGCCGGCCGACTCCATATCCTTGAAGTCCAGCGGCTGATGCGGACCATGCCCAAGGTGGTCATCGCCGTCGTCAATGGGTGGGCAGCAGGCGGCGGGCACAGCCTTCACGTTGTGTCGGACCTAACGATCGCCTCCCGGCAGCACGGCAAGTTCAAGCAGACCGACGCGACCGTAGGCAGCTTCGATGCCGGTTACGGCTCGGCGCTCCTCGCGCGCCAGATCGGCCAGAAGAAGGCCCGCGAGATCTTCTTCCTCGCCAGGGAGTACTCGGCCGAGGACATGGTGGCCATGGGCGCCGTGAACCAGGCCGTTGACCACGAGCGGCTCGAGGACGTGGCGCTTGAGTACGCAGCAGACATCGCGCACCAGAGCCCGCAGGCAATCCGCATGCTCAAGTTCGCGTTCAACCTGGCCGATGACGGCCTGGCCGGCCAGCAGGTCTTCGCCGGCGAGGCCACGCGCATGGCTTACATGACCGATGAAGCGGTCGAGGGCAAGGAAGCGTTTCTCGAAAAGCGCAGTCCCGACTGGTCCAGCTTCCCCTACTACTTCTAGGCGCCCATGGAACTCTTCCCCGTTCACACTCCGCCCGGCTTCGACCCGCATACACTGCTTACACCTCTCGCAGCGGCCCTTGCCGGTGAAGGGCCTGCGGTAGCACCGCACTCCGATGAGCATCAGAGCTTCAACGGCGATTTGCCCAACGATGAGATCGCCGCAGTGCTCAGCACCTCCGGCTCCACCGGCACCCCAAAACAGACCATGCTCAGCGTCGATGCCCTTGCCGCGTCCGCCATGGGGACCGCCTACGCCCTGAAGTCCGAGGGCCAGTGGCTGCTCACCCTGCCCGTGCAGTATGTGGCCGGCTTCCAGGTGTTGGTGCGCTCGCTGTACGCGGGGACCCGGCCGTGGACGATGGACCTTACCGAGACGTTCAGCCCGGAGCGATTCACGGAAGCTGCCGGTGAACTGACCGACAAAGTGCGCTTCACGTCCCTGGTTCCCACGCAGCTCCACCGGCTGCTTGAGGACCCGGCCCCCGACACCATCAAGGCGCTCCAGCGCTTCAACGCAATCCTGCTCGGCGGGGCGGCCGTCACCGACGCCCTCCGCAGCAGAGCCCGCGCACACGGCCTGAAGATCGTCCGCACCTATGGCATGAGTGAAACCTGCGGCGGGTGCGTGTACGACGGCGTCCCCCTTGAAGGCGTGCAGCTCACCAACGAAGACGGCCGGCTCTGGATCAGCGGACCGGTCCTGGCCGACGGTTACCTGGGCCAGCCGGATCTCACCCGGGAAAAGTTCCCGTTCAACTCTGGCCGGCGCTGGTTCCGAACGGACGACGACGGCACTATTGACGGCGGCGTCCTCACCGTCCACGGCCGCGTGGATGACGTCATCATCACAGGCGGACTCAAGGTGTCCGCGGTCGCAGTGTCCAGTGTTCTTGAGGGCATGCCGGGCGTCAGCGAAGCACTGGTGCTGGGTGTTCCGCATCCGGAGTGGGGTGCCCAGGTGGCTGCCGCCGTCGTAGGCTCGGTCAATCCGGACGCAGTGCGGCAGCATGCGCAGGAGCATCTTGGTTCACACGCGGCTCCGAGGATTGTGCTGACGCTCGACAAACTTCCCATGCTGCCCAATGGCAAACCCGACAGGATGGCCGTGCGCGCACTGTTCGAGCAGTCCGCGCTGTAGCGAATCCGCCCGCAGGTTCAGGGCATCCAAACGAAAATCCAGAGAACAGATAACCGGAGGAACACCGTGGCAACAGCTGCGCAATGGGTGGAGGGAGCGCGCCCCCGCACACTTCCCATGGCGGTGGCGCCCGTCATCATCGGCTGCGCGGCGGCTTTTGACCTCGGCGCGTTCAAACCCGTCAACGCCCTGCTCGCCGCACTCGTCGCCATCCTCCTGCAGGTGGGAGTGAACTATGCCAACGACTACTCCGACGGAATCCGCGGCACGGACAACGACCGCGTCGGCCCGTTGAGGTTGACGGGTTCCGGGGCCGCGAAGCCGCGGCAGGTGAAGTGGGCGGCCTTCGGATGTTTCGCGCTGGCGATGCTCGCTGGAATCGCACTGATTGTGCTTTCCCAGGCGTGGTTCCTGCTGCTCGTGGGCCTCGGCTGCGTAGCCGCTGCGTGGGGCTACACGGGCGGGCGCAATCCCTATGGGTACATGGGTTTGGGTGACCTGTTTGTCTTCGTCTTCTTTGGACTGGTCGCTACCCTCGGAACCACCTACACCCAGGCAGGTCAACTGAGCGGCCCGGCATGGGTCGGTGCGGTCTGCACGGGAATCATTGCCATGGCGCTGCTGATGGCCAACAACGTGCGGGACATTCCCACCGACCGGGAAGCCGGCAAGCTTACCCTCGCTGTCCGTCTCGGTGATACCGCCGCCCGTATCAGCTATGTGATGATGCTCGCGGTGGCCCTGCTGCTGCCGCTGCTCCTGGTCTACGACTACCCATGGGTGCTGCTGGTGCTGCTCCTCATCCCCCTGTGCCTGATGCCGAGCTGGCTGATGCTCAAGGGCAAAAAGCGCCGCAGCCTCATTCCGGTCCTGAAGCAGACGAGCATCATCAACCTCGGCTTCAGCGTGCTGTTCGGCGCCGGTGTGGTGCTCTCGGGAGTGCTGGCCTAGCTCTGAGCGCCCGGACTACGCCTCCAGGACGGAGCTAGGGTTTGCGGCGGTCGGAATTCACCGGGGTGTTGGGATCCAGGCTGTCCTCGGCGTCCGCATCACGCAACTCACTGGCTGAACGGACCGGCGGAGCTCCGTCACGGAAACGGCGCTGCAGGGACGACGCGGCACGATTGCGCATCTCGCGGAAGAACAGGTACGTGACGCACCACGCCAGAATTGCACCGGCTATCACCGAGAAGATCGCGCCCAGACCCAAGGAATAGCAGATCACGGAGAACACCGCGACGAAGCCGAGGCGCAGAGCGGTGAATTTTAGGAAAGGCACGTCTCAAGTTTACTCGCCTACAATTGATGCATGCCCCGCCTGCTGCTGCTCCTCGTGATCCTGGGGATCGCCGTCATCATTTACGCGCTGTTCGACTGCATCATGAGCCGAGCAGAATCGGTGCGCAGCATTTCGAAACCAGCCTGGTTCTTCACCATCCTCCTCGTCCCCCTTCTGGGCGCCGGTCTCTGGTTCCTCTTCGGTCGGCCGAGCAGGGACGACCGCCCAGCCCAGCGCCAGAAGCGGGGCCCCACGGCACCGGATGATGATCCCCAGTTTCTGCGAAACCTCGAGGTCAGGCGTCGCCAGGAAGCCCGCGAGGCCGAACAGCGAAAGCGCGACGCTGAGGAACGTGCACGCGAAGCGGAGAAGAAGAAGAACGACGAGGGCACGGCCAGCGACGGCAAGACCGCCTAGGCCGGTACGTAGGCGGTCTTGCGTAGCGCTCAGGCAAAGCCTTGTGGGCTACCTGACGCGGCTGCGGGTTGATGTTCCCTGACAGCCGCGGCACAGTGTTCCCGAGATGGTGTCCCGTTTCCACTTTCATGTCATCTATTTGACGATCTGTGCAAAGATTTGCACAACAGCTCATCGCCCGGATAGCCAGAATGCCTACTCCCGATGATCTGATCCCGACAATCGTGGTCAATCTGACCAGCCCCCACCTGGAGAGATCCGCAGACCGATGAACAAGGAACCGCGCCACACCCGAGATGCCATTGACCGGGCTGTGCTCGAGGCACTCGACGCCGAGCCTCGGATGACCATTCTCGCGATCGCCCAGCGGACGGGCCTTGCCCGAGGCACCGTCCAGGCCCGCCTCGACCGATTCGAGCGTGAAAGAGTCCTCAGGCCGCACAGCGTACGGATTGATCCGGAGGCACTGGGCATGGGAATTTCCGCGCATGTCGCTGCCGAGCTGGATCAGCACCGCATAGACCTCGCTGTTGAGGGACTGCGCGCCATTCCAGAGGTCATCGAATGCCTTGCGCCCGCCGGCGAGACAGACCTGCTGTGCCGCGTGGTGGCCCGGGACCCTGACGATCTCTACCGGGTGTCCGAGGAAATCCGCCTGTGTCCGGGAATCCTGCGGACCAGGACCAGCATGTTCCTGCGCCAACCGATTCCCTATCGGATGGCGCCCCTGCTGAGGGCGATCGCGGGTTAGCAGGCATCCTCCCGCCATTGTGCGGTAAACGCTCCGCGGGCAGTGGGCGCCGGCCTCCGCAATCGTCGGTCAACTGTTCGGTTGATGTCGCTGTCACCGGGCGCGGCTAGGGTTACTGTATGCGAGAGCCCGCGAGCACGGCCGGATACATGGCCGCTCCAACCGTCCTGCGGATGCTCCGGATCACCCTCCACGCCGGTTTCCTGACACTGCTTCTGGTAGGAGTGGCGGCGACCGTGAGTTCGGAACCCGGCCCCGCAGTGGTGTATCCGGTTCTTCTGGTCTCCCTGTGCCTCGGCGGACTGTACCTGGCCGGAACCATCAGCGAGAAGCGGGCCGCGAAGCGGCAGGTGCTGCCGCCGTCGTCGTCGCATGGAACGCACTACACACGGTTCTGGCTGGCTGGGATCACCGGGCTCTGGATTGTCCTCATGGTGTTCAGCGCCGACTTCTCCTGGCTGGCATTCGCCCTCTTCTTCCTGCACCTGCACCTGCTCAGCACCAGGCATGCCGTGGTTGCGATCGTCCTCCTGACCGGCGTCGTCATTGCGGCCCAGTGGAGCCGCGAGGGAGAGCTCCAGGCGCCGATGATCCTCGGTCCGACGTTCGGTGCGGTCTTCGCGGTAGTCATGACGATCGTCTACCAGAGCCTCTACCTCGAGGGCGTCAACCAGCGGCAGTCGCTCGAGGAGCTCCGGCGCACCCGTTCCGAGCTTGCACGGACGCAGCACCAGGCCGGAGTGCTCACTGAACGGGAGCGTCTGGCCCGGGAAATCCATGACACGCTGGCGCAGGGCCTGTCCAGCATTGTCCTCATCTCACGTGCAGCCGAAGCCTCACTCGAAGCCGGGGCAACGGAGACGGCGCGGGAACGCATCCGCACCGTGCAGCAGGCGGCGTCCGACAATCTTGCGGACGCGCGCCGCTTTGTGCGCGGGCTGAGTGCGGCTGAAGGTGATCCCGAATTCCTCGTCGGCAGCCTGCGCAGAACCTGTGCAAGCGTCGAACAGCAGGCAGCAGCCCAGGGCACCAGCCTGCGTTGCCGGTTCGAGATTGACGGCACACCCGTCCGGATGCCGGCTCCGTACGAGGTTGCGCTCCTGCGTGCCGCGCAATCGGCTCTGTCCAACGCCCTGCAGCACTCAGGGGCGGGCACCGCCGTCGTCACGCTCACCTTTGTGGGCTCAGAGGTAGCGCTCGATATCTACGACAACGGCAGGGGGTTCAATGTGGATGGTGCACTGGAGTCTGCGACGAAGCGGACAGATGGAACCGGATTCGGGCTGAGGGCCCTGCGGGAGCGGATCAGCGCCTTGGGCGGTGTTCTTGACATCGAGTCCGAGGCAGGTGAGGGCACCGTCGTCGGCATCCGTTTGCCCCTGCTGCCGTTTGATGACGAGACAGCGGATGACTGAGATCCGCGTACTTCTGGTGGACGACCATCCGGTTGTCCGGGCCGGCCTGAGGGCAATGCTCAACGACTTCGACGGCGTCTTCGTGGCCGGAGACGTGGCTGACGGCGCTGCCGCCCTGGCAGAAATACAAAAACGCGCGGCCCTCGGTCAGCCGGTGGATGTTGTGCTCATGGACCTCCAGATGGGCGAGGGCATGGACGGCGTCACCGCGACCCGGAGCATCCGCGCACTGGATGACCCGCCGCAGGTACTGATCCTGACCACTTATGACACCGATGCAGACATCATCGCTGCTGTGGAAGCCGGCGCCGGCGGATACCTGCTGAAAGACGCTCCGCCGGAAGAAATCCGTCGAGCGGTGCAGTCAGCCGCCCGCGGACAGACAGCGCTCGCACCGGAAGTAGCCGCGCGTCTGATGGGCCGCATCTCAAGCCCGACGACGTCCCTGAGCGCCCGCGAGATCCAACTGTTGGAACTCCTTGCCACCGGCATGCCGAACCGGCGTATTGCCAAAGAGCTGTTCATCAGCGAGGCAACCGTGAAGACGCATCTGGTCCATATCTACGACAAGCTCGGCGTGGACAACCGCACCGCCGCCATATCAACGGCGAGGCAGCAACGCATCATCAGGAGCTGAAGGCTTAACTTCGCGTTGGATCAGACTCCGGCGTAGCTGTGCAGTCCCGAGAAGTAGATGTTGACGATCGTGAAGTTGAAGACGATGCACAGGTAGCCGACAATCGAGAGCCAGGCCGCCCTTGTCCCGGTCCAGCCACGGGTTGCCCGGGCGTGGAGGTAACCGGCGTAGACCACCCAGATCACAAAAGTCCAGACTTCCTTGGTGTCCCAGCCCCAGTACCTGCCCCAGGCCTTCTCCGCCCAGATTGCGCCCGCCATGAGGGTGAAGGTCCACATCACGAACGCGATCGCGTTGATCCGGTAGGAGAGATTCTCCAGGCTCAGCGCGGAGGGAACCAGCCGCATGAACGGCAGCCGGTCTTCACCGCCGGAGGCGAGACGAGCAACCCGGCTGGCCTGGATCAGCTGAAGTACGGACATCGCGAAGGTCAGGGTGAAAAGGGCGGAGGCAGCAACGGCCACGGACACGTGGATGATGAGCCAGTAGCTCTGCAGCGCAGGCACCAGGTTTGCCACCGGCGTCGGAAATCCAATGGTGGCTGCGCACAGCATGACTACCACGAGGCCAATCACGAAGGTTCCGAGGAATCGCAGGTCCTTGCGGGTGAGCACCAACAGGAAGACGACGGCGACCACCAGCCCGCCGGTGGTGCAGAACTCGTACATATTGCCCCACGGCACGCGGCCAGCGGCAACGCCGCGGGTGACAACAGCTACTGCATGGATCACCGCAGCAACGATGGTGAGCGCGACGGCGATGCGGGCGGCGGAGCGTCGCTCTCCCTGATAGTCCATGGCGTCGTCGGCGGTTGAGCCCGTTGGAGCGCCGTCAGCGGATGCCTTTCCGCGCCTGCCTCCGGCCACGGCGCCAGCAAGCACCAGCTCCCGGTCCTTGGCGGATTCCGCGAGACCGGCTTCAATCTCGCGGATGCGCCGGCTGCTCTTGACGAGGTCCCAGGTGAACGCGAGGAATCCCACTGTGTACGCCAGGGCAGCGAGCAGCATGAAGAGCTCGCTGTACTGTCCCAGGGTCTGGTTTATGTTCTGCATCAGTTGTCCTTACCGCTTCCGGGCGCTGACGCCCCCGCGTGCGCTGTCCCATTCTCGTCGTCTTCGGTGCTGTCTGCCAGCCAGCGTTGCCGGAGCAGTTTTTCGATCGCTGCCCCTTCGCCCGCCAGACGGTGGTCTTCACCGCGCGCCAGCAAGCCGTACTCGACCGTGATGCTGCCGTCAGTGCGTGTGCCGGTGGCAATCCAGACCCTGCGGCGGCCGATGAACAGGGACGCGCTGAGCCCGGCAAGCGCAAGCGAGGAAAACACCAGGGCGCCCAGCTCAGCCGGGTCATGCGTGATGTCCAGGGCTGCATAGCGGCGCAGCCCGTCGAAGGTGATGGAGCCCTTGCCATCGGGCAGTTCGAACGTTTCCCCGGCGTCGAGCACAATGCCGCCAGCTTCGCTGTTCCGGCTGTTGAGCTCGGTCAGGGTGTCCGTGTCCAGAACGTAGACGTTCTGCGGATCTCCGTCGTCGAGCCCGAGGTCACCGTAGTAGGAGTTGAGGTTCAGCTGAGGAAGGAACGGGTCCGGGTCGCGGGAGAAGGAGACGCCGTTCTCGTCTACTGCTGCGGTGGGCAGGAAGAACCCGACAAAACCGAGCTGGTTCGGCTGTGCGTCCGGCACTTTCAGCACTATGAGGGAGGTGAAGAGTCCGTCCTGTGGAATGGACACAACAGGTCCCTGG
Source organism: Arthrobacter sp. Soil782 (assembly GCF_001428435.1). Classification (GTDB taxonomy): domain Bacteria; phylum Actinomycetota; class Actinomycetes; order Actinomycetales; family Micrococcaceae; genus Arthrobacter_D; species Arthrobacter_D parietis. Next base: position 110,775 of record NZ_LMSO01000001.1, on the reverse strand, counting down.
TGCGCAATGTTGCCCTCGCCGTCGCGCACCGTAATGACGGGAGCGTAGCCATTGCCTACCAGGTAAACGCTGGTGCCGCCGATGGTCAGCGGTTCATTGACCTTCAGGATCTGCTCTTCCGGTTCAGCCCCGGGAGCGGTCTTGGTGGTCATGGTGGCGGTGAAGTCGATGGGCTGGCCGTAATGCGTGAGCTGCCGGTCAAACTGCACCTCGAAGTCCTCGAGCGTGATCGAATACGGGTCCAGGTTGTCTTCGGAGAAGTTGGTGCCCGGCGTGAAGGAGTCATAACCCACCAGCGTGTTCACGAAGGTTTCACCCTCGATCAGGATTTTCTGTCCCCGGTATCCGAACAGCCCGCCAACGGCAACGGAAACCAGCACGCCGATGAGGGACACGTGGAACACCAGGTTCCCGAGCTCCTTCAGGAATCCCCGCTCTGCGCCGACGGAGGGCCGCGCACTGTTTTCATCTCGCACATCCACCCGGTACCCGCGCTTCTTCAGCACAGCTGCGGCGTCGACGACCGCGGCACCCGCCGAGGCGGGCCGCTCCCCTCCCTGGCCGCTGGGCTGGGACTCCTGCGCGGCCGGCAGGACGAATGTCCCGTGAGCGGGCATCCGCGAGAGCCTGCTTGGAGTCCGGGGCGGCTTCGACCGCCAGGCACGGCCGTGGACCATCGCGCGCGGGATGACGCACCCGATCAGTGAGATGAACAGGAGCAGGTAGATCGCTGAGAACCAGACGGACGAGTAGACATCGAACAACTGGAACCAGTCCAGAATGGGTCCGGTCTCCGGATTGTCCTGAATGTACTGGGTGACGACTGCCGGGTTTGCCGGGCGTTGCGGGAAGAGCGAACCGGGCACGGCGGCGACCGCCAGCAGGAGCAGCAGGAAGAGAGCCGTACGCATACTCGTCAGCTGAGTCCACATCCACCGCACGGTGCCGAGGAATCCTAGAGCGGGCAGCGCGACGCCGTCTTCTCGCTCCTTCGTTGCCATGGAGTCTTCCTTTGGTTTAGCCATCAGTTGTTCAGATCGGTAACGTCACGCCGCCGAGCCACTGCTGAAGCTCGTTGATCCACAGGTTCCAGACACCGGACGCCATGAGCACGCCGACCAGTATCAGCATTCCGCCGCCGGTTCGCTGCAGCAGCAGCCGGTGGCGTCGGAAGAATTTCATGGCTCCCATCCCCCGCCGCAGTCCGAGCGCGATCAGCAGGAAGGGCAGTCCCAGGCCCAGGCAGTATACGAAGGTGAGGAGCGCGCCTTTGGCGGCACTGGCGCCATCGTTGGAGAAAGCCAGCAGTTGCACGGCCGAGAGCGTGGGCCCGATGCAGGGCGCCCAGCCAAGACCGAAGGTGAGGCCCAGCAGCGGCGCACCCCAGAGGCCGCTCGGAACGCGGGCGTGGAGCTTCCGGTCCTGTTGGAACCAGGAGAATCCGCCCATGAAGACGATGCCGAGCACAATCACCACGAGCCCGAAGATCCGGATCAGCCACTCCTGGGAGCCTGCCAGCCAGGCTCCCAGCTGTCCGAAAAGCGCTCCGTACGCCATGAACACTGCGGAGAACCCGACGACGAACAGCCCGATTCCCGCGACCATCCGTCCACGCTTCTGCTGCTCCAGATCCACACCGGTGAGTCCGCTGACGTAGCCGAGGTACCCGGGCACCAGCGGCAGCACACACGGTGATACGAAGGACACCAGGCCTGCAAGCAGCGCCACGGGCAGAGCAAGGAGCATCGAACCGTTCAGGACCGTATCGGCAAAGGCATTCCCGGCCGGCGCGAGGGCCATAGCGGCACCGAGTGGGAGGGATGCGGACACAGCCACTACTCGGCCAGCGCGGAGTCAATGAGTGCGCTGAGGGTTCCCTTGTCGGCCAGGCCCAGTATGCGGGCCGAAACGCGGCCCTCTTTGTCAAGCACGAGAGTTGTCGGCACAGCCTGCGGCGGGACGTAGCTGGTCATCGCGAGGAGGACTCCGCCGTCGGAATCATTGAAGCTGGGGTAGGGAATGCCGAAGTTGCGCTCGAAGGCCTCGGCGTTCTCCTTGCTGTCCCTGATGTTGACGCCGTAGAACTGCACGTCCTCCGACTGGTACTCCTCATGCAGCGCAACGAGGTCCGGAGCCTCTTCCCGGCAGGGTGCGCACGCTGCGTACCAGAAGTTGAGTACCGTCACCTCTCCTGGCCACGCGGATGAGGAAACAGTTTCGCCGTTGTAGAGGGTCCCCTCGATCTGGACGGGTTCACCGCGTTCGGCAGCGGCGTACTCGGTGACGGAACCGTCGCCGGCAATGTAATTCTTGTTGCTGCCCTCGGCCGCTTGCTGGGCCAGCGGGTCCTGTGCAGCACAGCCCGAAAGGACAACGACGGCGGCAATCACCGACGCGGCAAGGCGCATCAGGGCGCGGCCTGACCGGCGACGCGGGGCGGCTTCAGTTTGAGTCACAACGGCTTCCACGAGTTCTACAACGTGTAGTAATTGTATTACGCTCCCGGGATGTTCTTTGCGCGCGGCAATAGATCAGCACAGGGCTCCTCATACCGAACGCCGGTGAGCTGGTCGCCGTCGAAATAGAGGGAGGTTACGGAGCTCAACGTGCATTTACGCTGGCGCGGATCATGCCACAGGCGCCGGTTCTCGGCTGACAGCCGCGCAACCCAGATGGGCAGCTGATGGCTGACCATGATCGCCTCGGCGTCCTTGCCGCCCGTAGCTTCCAACGCCGCGCGCCGCGCATCGTGGACAGCGGACATGACGCGCTCAACCTGGGCGCTGTACGGCTCACCCCAGGATGGAGTGAACGGGTTTCGCAGGGACTTCCAGTGCCGGGGGTGCCTGATCTGCTGGGCGACCTGCGCCATCCCCTCGAACCGGTTCTCCGCCTCGATGATGCGCTCATCGGTTACAACGGTGAGGCCCAGCTCGCGGGCTGTCGGTTCAGCGGTCTCCTGTGCGCGCGTGAGGGGTGAGGCGACGAGATGCACGATGTCGGCGCCGTCCTTCCTGCGCTCCGCAAAGTAGCCCGCAACCCGCTCGGCCATCTCACGACCGAGCTCTGACAGATGGAACTCGGGCAGGCGGCCATAGAGGATCCCGTCCGGGTTGTGGACTTCGCCGTGGCGCACGAGGTGAACGGTGGCTGAGGGCATGTCATCAAGTTTCGCATCCCTCGCGCCAGAGGGCTAAATCGGCCGGCGACTGGCTGTCGGAAGAGGCGGTAGAGAAAAATATTTGAACATTGAAGCAATTGATGGAATAAAAGATGCAAATGCATGTTTATTAGAGATACACGCTCGTTCGGTCGCCTCGGCCGCACACCAACCCAAAGCACGACAGATCAGGAGAAACATCATGGCTATCCCCACCGGACTCACTCAGGGCATCTGGAACTTCGACGGCTCGCACAGCGAAGTGGGCTTCAGCGTCCGCCACGCCGGGATCAGCAAGGTACGCGGGAACTTCGACACCGTCGACGCCACCCTGCAGGTTGGATCCTCACTCGAGGATTCGCAGGTTACCGCAACCATCAAGACCGCATCTTTCAACTCGAACGATGAGAACCGCGACGCCCACGTTCGGGGCGGCGACTTCTTCGACGCAGAGCAGTTCCCCAAGATGACTTTCGTGTCCAAGCGGGTCGAAGGCGCCGGCGAGACCTACAAGCTGATCGGCGACCTGACCATCCGCGGGATCACCAAAGAAGTTGCCATCGATACCGAGTTCAACGGTGTTGCTGTTGACCCCTTCGGTGCCACCCGTGCTGGATTCTCCGGCCAGACGGTTATCTCCCGCAAGGAATTCGGTCTGACCTGGAACGCAGCTCTTGAGACCGGCGGTGTTTTGGTGGGCGACAAGGTGACCATCAACCTTGACGCCGCTTTCGTGGCACCCTCGGCCAACTAGGCTCTTTGCTCACGAATCCCTTCGAGGGGGCGTGCCGGCTTTCCGGCACGCCCCCTCGTTTTTTCTGTCCTGAAAGCCCGACGGCGGAAGCTTGACGGCTGTACGCTGAGCGCATGAGTACGCCATCACACGATCCTTCAGAACGCGATCCGCACCAGCTCTCCGGAACTGAGTCACTCAATCCCAATGAGCCCGGACCCACACAGAACTCCGGTGCGGGCCTCTCCCCCGAACCGCAGAAACCTGCATCTCCATACTCCTACCAGTCGGCCCAGCCCGCAGGGTATGCCTATCCGAGTGCAGCCCGCATGCCGGAAGAGGCGCGGCCGCCTCTCCCCAAGGAAGTCAATCTGGCTTTTTGGCTGATCATCGCCGCTGGGGTTCTCAACTTCATCACCACCCTGATGGGATCAGGCACCACGGGTGGGCCGGCGGGAGCGGCTGCAATCGGTGTCGGCATCGGGATCGTTGTCGGCATCCTTACCACCGGCGTATACGTACTGCTGGCCGTCTTCATCCGCAAGGGACACAACTGGGCTCGCATAACCGCCACTGTTCTTGCGGGTATTTCGGTTCTGCTCATGATCATGAGTTGGGTGACGCTCGCCGCGCTGCAGGGTAACGCTGAAGTCCAGGCGCAGCTGGGTGGGGAAAGCCTGCAGCCAAGCGGATTCTCCATCGCGCTGAACGTGCTCGTGGTGCTGCTTGGCGTCGCAGGAGTTGTGCTGTGCTGGCTCAAGCCGTCCAACGCCTACTTCAAGCGGCAGCAAATCACGCACTAGCGCGCAGAAGCTTGCTGGACCGGCCCTACTGGGCCGCGCGGGCGCTGGAACCGGCATCAAGATCCGGATCCTGCGCCCGCTGTGCGTGGTAAGCGAGGATCTGCAGCTCCGTGGCCATGTCCACCTTGCGCAGCTGCACCCGGTCAGGAACCTGCAGCACTACCGGCGCGAAACTTAGGATGCTTGTCACCCCGGCCGCAACAAGTTCATCGCACAACTGCTGTGCAACGCCCGCTGGTACCGCGAGAACAGCCATATTGGCGCGCGTCCTGTGAAGCACTGTTGCCAGATCCTCCACTGGGCTGACGCGCAGCCAGCCGACCTCCGTACCGACAATCATCTGATCTGCGTCGAACAGCGCGACCACCTCGAAGCCCCGCGACTGGAACCCCGAGTACCCGGCGAGCGCACGCCCGAGGTTTCCGGCGCCGACGATGGCCACCCGCCAGTCCTGGGTCAGTCCCAGGGCTGTGGAGATTTGGCTGTTCAGGTACTGGACGTCGTAGCCGACACCCCGCGTGCCGTAGGAACCCAGGTAGGAGAGGTCCTTGCGGAGCATGGGCGAATTCACGCCCGCCGCGTCTGCCAGTTCCTCCGAAGACACTCGTTCAATCCCCTCCGCCAGAAGGGAGTTGAGGGCGCGCAGATAAATGGTCAGGCGGGCGAGCGATGCAGGCGGAATTTGCCTGCCCTGCTGATCGCCGGCGGCGGACCGTAATCCGGGAAGCTCCGACATGGTCACTGCTTCATCTCTCCGTTATTTGTTCGCCGGCGGCCTGAACTGCTCCGCCCGCCCGCCGGAGGATGACGGCGGGATAGTCCCACTTTAGGTCCCTGATCGAAGGCCTCAAAGTCAGGACGCAATGGCGGGCGCTGAGCACAAAGGCTCAGGTGAGGAGCCGTCGCAGGCGCGCTTCGTCGATTGTCCAGAAGTCCCGCTGGACCCCGTCGAGAAGCAGAACCGGCACCTCTTCCGAGAATCGTTCCAGCAGATCGGCGTGATCGGCAATCGACTCTTCCCGCCAGGGCACGCCCAGTTCGGCAGCCACGCGGTTCACTGTCTCCCGGGCGGCGTGACAGAGGTGGCAGTCCGGCCTAGTCACCAACACGAGGCCCGTGCTCCATTCCGCGACAGGCGGTTGGGTCTGCTGAGTCATGGTCCACAAGCTTACTGGCCGCGGGCTCCGTGCAGGTCGCCATTACGGAACGCCCTCGAAGCGTGAAAGATCGGCTGGTTACTGTGAGTGTCCGCGGACACGCTGAACGCCAACCAGTGATTAGACTCGTGCTATGTCCGCAGCCAGCCTCCGACCCGCAGTCGAGCCCGGGTCTTCCACGGAGACTGTGCCTGCCGAATCTTCTCCGCTGGGCGGGCCGGCCGGGGAAGCAGCATTTTTCGACGTCGACAACACGATGATGCGCGGCGCCAGTCTCTTCCATGTGGCGCGCAAGATGTACCAGCGGCGGGCTTTCACGCTCCGTTTTGCCGCAGGGCTGGCCTGGAAACAGCTGCGCTTCGTGATGCGCGGCGAGAACATGACCGACATCCATGCTGTCCGTGACGCCGCTCTTGCCTTCGCTATCGGCATTGCGCATGAAGATGTGCTGGCCCTTGGCGAAGAAGTCTACGACGAGATGATCGCATCGAAGATCTGGCCGGGAGCGCGCGCCCTCGCGGAACAGCACCTCCGCAACGGGCGCCGCGTCTGGTTGGTGACGGGCACCCCTGTCGAAGTGGCCAGCGTGATCGCCAACCGGCTGGGGCTCACGGGTGCACTTGGCACTGTGGGAGAGGTCTCTGAGGGCTTCTACACAGGCAAGCTCGTGGGTGAGTTCCTCCATGGGCCGGCAAAGGCCACGGCCGTCAATGAACTTGCCGGGAAAGAGGGCCTGGACCTGTCCCGTTGCTGGGCGTACAGCGATTCCTACAACGATGTTCCGCTGCTCAGCATTGTTGGCCATCCGGTCGCTATCAACCCCGACCATCGCCTTCGTAAGCACGCCCGTGACTCCAACTGGCCGATTTATGATTTTCGAAGCGGCCGCCGTGCGGCAACGTTGGGGCTCAAGGCAGCAACGGGAGCCGGTGCCATCTACGGCCTGTGGCGCGGCTTCACTCGCATGAGGGGCTAGTCCTTAAATGCAAAACCGGTCCGCCTCACTGGCGGACCGGATGCGATGCTACTTCTTGTTGCGGCGCTGGTGGCGGGTCTTGCGAAGCAGTTTGCGGTGCTTCTTCTTCGCCATCCGCTTGCGGCGCTTCTTGATTACTGAACCCATAGAGTCCTCACAAACTATTCATTCCGGTTCCGGACAACCTCTACCGCATGAACTGCGGCAGGGACGCTCGAATCTGACAAAAGACGCACATCGCGGTGACGTACATCATGCGGCCGCACATACGACCGTCTACGCAAAACGCTTCTTAACAGAGTACCCGCTCAGACCGGCCTTCCTGACCGGCACCATCCGCGACCCTAGCCTGTACCCGACTCACCCTCCACGGATGCCGAACGCAGATACTGTTGCACAGCGGATTCGGGCACTCGGTAGGAACGCCCGAACTGGACCGCCGGCATGTCCCCTGAGTGCACCAGCCGGTATACGGTCATCTTCGATACCCGCATCACTTCGGCAACTTCCGCAACTGTCAGGAAGCGCACGTCGGAGAAGTTGCTGCCGCTCGCCATCTCACCACTGTCCTTTTCTCTGGAGCTAACCCTGAGATGGGCGCCCACCGCACTTGATGGAACGCCGGACGGCGTGTCGCCTTGAGACCTGAGGATTATCCGTCTAGGGAGATACTCTAGTGGTTCCTGTGACCAAAGTGAAAGCACGCCAAGGTCACGAAACGCCACCCTGACGACGACGGCGCGAACCTCTCGCGAGATCGCCGAGCACCGATGCCGTAACACCCCAGCCCATGCAGGCGTCGGTCACGCTCTGGCCGTAGGCAAGTCTGCCTGCAGCTGTCACATCAAGTCTCTGCGCGCCCTCTACGAGGAAACTTTCCAGCATGACGCCGGCTATGGTCCCGGAACCGGATACTGCATCCGCAAGTTCCCGGGCGACGTCCGCCTGCCGCCGATGGTCCTTGCCACTATTCGCATGGCTGGCATCCACGATAAGGCGCTGGTTCTGACCTGCCGCAGCAAGCGCGGCAGAGGCGTGCGCAATGTGGGCAGGGCTGTAGTTCGGGCCGACGGATCCGCCGCGAAGGATCAAATGGGTGTCCGGGTTTCCGGTGGTCGAGACGAGGGCTGCGCGTCCGCCCTCATCGACCCCCAGGAAAGTCTGCGGCGCACCTGCGGCAGCGCAGGCGTCGAGTGCCACCCTGATGCCGCCGTCGGTTCCGTTCTTGAACCCCACGGGCATGGACAGGCCGGAGGACAACTGGCGGTGGATCTGGCTCTCGGTGGTCCGGGCGCCGATTGCACCCCAGCTGATCAGGTCTGCAATGTATTGGGGACTGATCGGCTCGAGGAACTCGGTGCCAAGTGGCAGCCCCAGGGCGGCAACCTCCAGAAGGAACCTACGGGCGGTTCGCAGGCCGGCGGCAATATCGTGGCTCCCATCCAGGTGCGGATCATTGATCAACCCTTTCCAGCCCACCGTGGTGCGGGGCTTCTCGAAGTATGCCCGCATAACCACCAGCAAATCGTCGCGGTGCATCTGCGCGGCGTCCGCCAGCATGCGCGCGTACTCGATACCGGCGTCGGGGTCATGGATTGAGCAGGGACCGACGATAACGAGCAGGCGATCATCCACTCCATTGAGTACTGCCCGGATTTCTTCGCGCGAGCGGCGGATTGATGCTGCAACCTCGGAAGTGACAGGAAGTTCAGCGACAACTGCGGCTGGCGTGGGTAGCGGATCAATGCTACGGACATTGAGATTGGAAGAGGCTGGAGTGAGGGTTTTCATGGTCCCGGCTTTCGAAGGTGGTCCTTCGGCGGGGCTGTCCTGCAGAACCCGCCGTGGAAACGACGAAGGGCAGGAAACGTGTCCTGCCCTGTTGGCTCTGAAGGTGTTGGTCAGCGTGTCAGGCCGCGGGCTCCTCCAGAGCCAACGCAAAATACGCATACCAACGGGTTGTCATGAAACGAGGTTAGACGGCGCCATCTGAATTGTGAACTTTGGTGTCGGTATGTGACAGCGGTGGGCTAAGCGCTCACCCACCCAGCCGGTGGGCATGGAGCACGCACGGCGGCTACTCCTTGCGGCGGCGCAGCTTCGGAAGCTGGGACAGAAGGTCGGCGGCGCGTTCGGCAGCCCTGCCGACGGTACGCCCGAACGGTTGAGCGCCATCGATGGGAGCAACGCCCGACCCTACTGAGACCAGCGCGTCGAGTTCCGGTTCCAGGACGGCTGACGGGAGAGAGGAGTTGACCTTCTGAGCGGGCAACTGGAACTCGGCAAGCCAGGAGGCGACGGTAAGCAATGGCTCCGGTTCGAGTGAATAAAAGCGCTTCTGGCCCTGTGCCCGCATGGTGACAAGCCCTGCTTCCCGCAGAACTTTGAGGTGCTTCGAAACCGTGGGCTGGCTTACTTCAAGCTCAAGCACCAACTCACCCACCGCTTTGTCCCCGTCCCGCAATGAGCCCAGAATCTGGCGGCGGGTGGCTTCGGCGATGACCCCGAACACATCATCCATGACCATCCCATTACCATATCCGTATATGTCGAAAGCGGCATCCCTCGGTTTCCCACACGGGTTGCTGGAAGCAGCCGTGCGTTAGCCAACACCATCGAGAGGGTCAGTCGAATCAGGTCAATCGAACCAGGGATCCAGTCCGTGCAGCGGAAATACGGCTTTGCGTGTTGCCATGATCGACCGGTCCAAATTCTCGTTTGGGTCAAACCCGGCTTCCCACGACTGCCACCAGGTGTCAGAGCCATCACCCATTACGGAAGGTGCTTCCCGACCAAAGCGCTCGGCGACATACGTCCGCCACGGGGCGGGCACCGGCGTCGTCAGTGTGATGTCGGCACCGGCTGCCACCGCCGTAAGGAGGGTCCACGAACGCGGCACCACCGAGGTGATGTTGTACCCGCCGCCACCGGTCGCGATCCAACGGCCGTCGCAGTGCTGCGAGGCGAGATCGCGAACCGCTACCGCTGCGGCATGCTGGGCATCAACGGTGATGCGCAGGTTGGTGAGGGGATCGTCCACGTGACCGTCGCAACCATGCTGACTGACGATCACCTCAGGCGCGAATGCGGCGGCCAGCTGCGGCACAACGGCATGGAACGCCCGCAGGAATCCGGAATCCCCGGTGGTAGTGGGCAGCGCGACATTGACCGCGTACCCGGAAGCCGACGCACCACCGATCTCATTTGGGAATCCGGTTCCCGGAAAAAGGCTCATGCCGGTCTCGTGAAGCGAGATGGTCATGACGCGTTTGTCATCCCAGAAAATCTCCTGGGTCCCATCTCCGTGATGAGCATCGACGTCGATATAGAGCACGCGTTTCACACCGGCATCGAGCAGGCGTTGGACCGCTGCAGCGGCATCGTTATAAATGCAGAACCCGCTTGCCCGTGCCCGGCCGGCGTGATGCATTCCCCCGCCGAAGTTCACGGCATGCTGAACGGTGCCGGACAGGACTGCATCAACTGCAGCAAGAGAACCGCCAACCAATCGGGCACTGGCGGAATGCATTCCGGCGAAGGCAGGAGTGTCGTCAGTTCCGAACCCTGATGTGCCATCGCAGACCTCGGGATCCTCGTCCGCTGCCTTGACGGCTTGCACATACGAGGCGTCATGGACCGTCCGTAGACTGGCTTCATCGGCCACATCCGGAACCTCCACGGAAACCTGCGGAAGGTCGAACAAACCCAGTTCGCGAATGAGTCGGGCAGTCAGCTCAAGCCGCTGCGGATTCATGGGGTGATGGGCACCGAAGTTGTACGCGAGCATGGATTCGTCCCACACCACTCTCGTTGCAACGGCGGGAACGGAGCTACTGGCCACTCAAGCAGGCTACGCGATCCGGACCCGTCCTGCCCACGGCGCAGGAGTGGAAGTGATTTACTACTCGAAGGACTCAGCAGGAGAAACGGAGCGGATCAGCAAGCATGGCACGAACACACCCCTCCTGGTTAGGAGGGGAAGACCAGGTTCATCTGCAGCTGCTTGGCAGGGCGCGCGACTTCATCGACAGCGTAGTAAACAGTTCACCGGCACGCGTTGCGCTGTTGGTCTTTGCCCTGGTTGTCCTCATTTTCACCGGATTACTAAGCCTCCCGTTCGCCAGCAGCACCGGCGAAGTCACTCCGCTGCACGACGCCATGTTCACAGCGGTCTCCGCAGTGTGCGTAGTGGGACTGACTGTGGTGTCCACGGCAGCCCACTGGTCGTTCTTCGGTCAGCTGATCATCCTCATCGGCATCTTCGTCGGCGGGCTTGGAACCCTCACCCTCGCCTCGCTCCTGGCACTGGTGGTCAGCAAGCGGCTCGGCGTCCGCGGCAAGTTACTGGCGCAATCCGCGCTGAACAACGCCAGCCGTCTCGGTGAAGTGGGCACACTGCTGCGAATCGTCATCACCACCTCCGTCTTGGTGGAACTGGTGCTTGCGCTGGCCCTGATCCCGCGCTTCATAATCCTCGGCGAACCGTTCTGGCTAGCAGTCTGGCACGGATTCTTCTACGCCATCTCGGCTTTCAACAACGCCGGATTCACTCCGCACTCAGACGGTCTGGTGCCCTACGAAACCGATCTCTGGATCCTCATTCCGCTGATGATCGGTGTGTTCGTCGGAAGCCTCGGATTCCCGGTCATCCTCATCCTCGTCCAGTTCCGCCACCACGTCCGGAAGTGGAGCCTGCACACCAAGCTCACCATCAACGTGTCCCTCATCCTCGTGTTCGCCGGGATGGTGCTGTGGGGGCTGATGGAATGGTCCAATAGCCGAACCATCGGCGACCTGAGCGGCAGCGACAAGGTGATCAACGCGCTCTTTGCCTCGATTATGACCCGCTCCGGCGGCTTCAACCTGGTCGATCAGGGACAGCTGGAGCCGACAACGATGCTCCTGACTGACGCCCTCATGTTTGCCGGAGGCGGGTCGGCCTCCACGGCTGGCGGCATCAAGGTCACAACCATCGCCGTCATGTTCCTCGCCATCCTCGCCGAAGCCCGCGGCGACTCGGACGTCAGCGCTTACGGACGGAAGATTCCGCAGGGCGCCATGAGGGTGGCCATCTCTGTCATCTTCACCGGCGCAACGATCGTGCTCATCGGCACGGGCCTGATCCTGTGGATCTCCGGAGAGGAGCTGAACCGGGTCCTCTTCGAGGTCATTTCCGCTTTCGCAACCTGCGGGCTCAGCACCAACCTCAGCGCCGAACTTCCACCGGAAGGAAAGTACGTGCTCTCGGCCCTCATGTTCGCCGGACGCCTCGGAACGATTACCGTTGCTTCTGCGCTTGCCCTGCGGCAGCGCAGCACGCTCTACCACTACCCCGAAGAGAGGCCGATCATTGGCTGACAGACCAGCACACAATGCGCCCGTACTCGTGATCGGGCTGGGACGATTCGGCTCAGCCACGGCGGAACAGCTGGTGAAGCAGGGCCGTGAGGTCCTTGCGATCGAGAAGGACCAGCAACTGGTTCAGAAGTGGTCGGGCACACTAACCCACGTGGTGGAGGCCGACGCCACCAATATCGACGCGCTTCGCCAGCTCGGCGCACAGGAGTTTCCAGCCGCCGTCGTCGGTGTGGGAACCTCCATTGAGGCAAGCGTCCTCATCACCGCCAATCTGGTGGACCTCAATATTGACAACCTCTGGGTCAAGGCCATCACACCCTCACACGGCAAGATCCTGAAGCGTATCGGCGCCAATCACGTGATCTACCCCGAAGCCGACGCCGGGCAGCGGGCCGCTCACCTCGTGGGCGGAAGGATGCTCGACTTCATCGAGTTCGACGACGGCTTTGCCATCGTGAAGATGTACCCGCCGAAAGAAACGCAGGGCTTCACCCTTGGCGAGTCGGCCGTGCGCTCAAAGTACGGGATCACTGTGGTCGGTGTGAAGTCACCCGGTGAGGACTTCACCTACGCCCGGCCGGAAACTAAAGTGACCAGCCGCGACATGCTGATTGTCTCGGGACATGTGGACCTCCTCGAGCGCTTCGCCGCCCGCCCCTGAGACCCTGCCTACCGCCCGTCCGCTACCGCTGAACGATCAACCGCCGAGTTCACGGGTGATGGCAGCGGCACGCTCAGCTGCCGCACGGGCTCCTGCAGCCACGATATCCGGCAGGCCCTGCTCATCGAAGGTGGCAATCGCGCGCTCCGTTGTTCCGTTCGGGCTGGTCACTGCCGTGCGTAGTGCCGTTGCGTCAGCACCCTCCTCCGCAAGCATGAATCCGGCACCGGCCACGGTCTCGGTAGCGAGCAGCTTCGCGAGTTCCTCATCGAGGCCGAGCTTGACCCCGGCTGCTGCCATTGCCTCCGCAAGGTAGAACGCGTACGCCGGCCCGGAGCCGCTCACCGCAGAAAGGGCATCGACCTGCTCTTCCGGGATTTCGACGACGGTGCCCGCGGCTCCCAGGACGGTGCGCGCCTGCTCCATGAGCTCGGGCGTCGCGCTGGTGCCGGCGGAAATGGACAGCACGCCGCGGCCAAGACTCGACGGCGTGTTGGGCATGCTCCTGATGACCGGCTGGCCCTCCGGCAAAGCCGCCTCAAGCATGGCGAGGGAGATAGCAGCGGCAACACTGATCACCACCGTGCCCGGCTTCAGCGCCGGTGAAATCTCCCGGGCCAGGTCGAGGATGCCAACTGGCTTCACCCCCAGCAGTACGACGTCGGCCTTGGCCGCCGCTGTGCGGTTGGCATCCGGGTCCTTCACTGATGACAGAACGGACACGCCGTTCCTTCGGGAGAGATCAGCCGCTTTCTCAGCATTTCGTACAGTGGCGGTCACCTGCGCCGGAGAAAGCCCGGCGGCCAGCAGGCCCGCCAGGATTGCGCCATTCATGGAGCCGCAGCCTAGAAAGGAAATGTGCTGTGGGATGTTGATAGCCATCGGCCCATCGTGTCATGAGGAAGTGATTCCCAGCATCCTCACAGCCTGCATGCGGCTCAATATCCAGAAATAGCAGTACAGTCGTTATTACCTCATAAAGGTGCGAGTGATGAGACCGGGCTCTCCCTGGCTCGGTCTGTGCCGGTGAGCCGCAGCAGTGTTTCCCCCAATCACGCTGCGGCTCACCGGCACACTTTTTTTGCTCACTCGACCGGCCCGCGTTACCGTACTTGCGCTCAACGGGTCCCCAAACGCACATGGCCAACCCCAACAGAGGGCATGGGTTCATCCGCTTCAAACATGAGAGTGTCGAAGCGGCGGAGGATCAGGCCTTCCCTCAGCGCCCAGGGGCAGATATCCATCTCGGACACATTGAAGATTTCAAACGCTGCCTCAGCCACAAGCGCACCGGCAAGAACCTGTCGGGCCCGCAGCTCGGACACCCCGTCCAGGTTTGTCCGCTCCGCCGCTGACATTGCTTCCAGACGCTTCGCCCACAGTGCAAGATCCTGTAGACGCAGGGTACGGCGAACAAAAGGTCCGGCCGCCGACGGCGCAGCCCCGGCGATGCGGGCCAGGGATCGAAAGGTTTTCGACGTCCCGGCAACCAGATGCGGTGTACCGAGACGGGCGAAGCTGGCCGCCGGTTCCTTGAGGGTCTGCCGGATGTGCCTGCGCAGATTTTTGACATCGAGGGGCGCAGGCGGGTCCCCGGGCAGCCACTCACGTGTTAGGCGCCCCGCACCAAGTGGGACCGAGCGGGCAACTTCAGGAAGTTCGTCGCGGCCCATCGCCATTTCAAATGAACCACCGCCGATGTCCAGGTTGAGGAGCGCCCCAGTGCTCCAGCCATACCAGCGCCGCACCGCCTGGAAGGTCATGGCCGCTTCCTGGTCACCGGAAAGCTCCTGCAGGACCACGGAGGTCTCCGCCTCAACGCGACGAAGCACGTCCTCGCCGTTCCCCGACTCGCGGATGGCCGAGGTGCAGAACGCGAGAAAATCCTCTGCGCGATGATCGGTTGCAAACGCACGAGCCTCGCGAATGAAACCGACCAGTTCCGCTTGCCCTTCGTCGCTGATCCGTCCCTCTGCATCGAGGTAGCTCACCAACTGGAGCGGGCGTTTGTGGGATGCATAGGGCACAGGCCGCGCCCCCGGATGCGCATCCACGAGGAGTAGATGCACTGTATTGGACCCGATATCGAGGACGCCTAGCCGCATACCCCCATTATGTCGCGCGCCGGTTCCGCCGGCTCAACCGTCAGCCGAGCCGGCGTCGGAGATTGGAACTACTTGCGTGCGGTAGCCTTGCGCTTCGCGGGTGCGCGGCCGCCGGACTTGCGCGGCGCCGGTCCCTTTGCCCGCTTCTCTGCCAGCAACGCCACAGCAGTTTCCCGGGTCAGCTCCTCGATGGCAGTGGACCTAGGCACGGTGATGTTCGTGACGCCGTCCGTAATGTACGGGCCGAACCGGCCTTCCTTGACGACAATGGGCTTCTCCGACACGGGATCATCGCCGAATTCGGCCAGCGGCGGCGTCGCAGTGCGCCCGCCGCGCTGCTTCGGCTGGGAGTAGATTTCAAGCGCCTGCTCCAGCGTGATCGTGAAGATTTCCTCTTCCGAACCGATCGACCGGGAGTCCGAGCCCTTTTTCAGATAGGGCCCGAAGCGCCCGTTCTGAACGGTGACCTCATGATCTTCAGCATCCTTACCGAGGACGCGGGGAAGATTCATCAGCTTCAGCGCTTCCTCAAGGGTGACCGTCTCAACGGTCATCGACTTGAAGAGCGATCCGGTCCGCGGCTTTACCTTGACGGGCTTCTTGGGTGGCTTGGGCTTGCCGTTCTTGTAGTATTCCACCGGCTGGTTGGCCAGGTCCTCGGCAGTTGGCTCGGGAATGAGCTCGATGACGTAGGGGCCGTAGCGGCCGTCACGCGCCACGATGGTGCGCCCGGTTTCGGGGTCCGTGCCAAGGACGCGTTCCTCGGACGCTGGAGTGTTCATCAGCTCAACGGCCTTCTCCGCCGTCAGCTCATCCGGAGCGAGGTCCTCGGGCACGTTGGCGCGCTGCGGCTCGGTGCCCTCGGGCGCATCAGCGGGCAGTGGCTTCTCCAGGTACGGGCCGAACTTGCCCACGCGCAGGATGATGCCCTCGGCAATTTCGACCGAGTTGATGCGGCGTGCATCGATTTCCCCGAGGTCGTTCACGATCGTGCTTAGCCCGGTGTCCTTGCGGTCCCCGTAGTAGAAGGAGTTGAGCCACTGGACGCGGCTCTCCTCGCCACGCGCGATGCGGTCGAGGTCTTCCTCCAGTGCAGCAGTGAAGTCGTAATCCACATAGTCGTGGAAGTGCTCCTCGAGCAGGCGGACCACGGAGAACGCTATCCAGCTCGGCACCAACGCCTGTCCGCGCGTTCGGACGTATCCGCGGTCCATGATGGTGGAAATTGTTGCCGCATAGGTGGAAGGTCTGCCGATACCGCGTTCCTCCATCAATTTCACCAGCGACGCTTCCGTGTAGCGCGGCGGCGGGGAGGTTTCGTGACCGATAGGCTGGATAGCTTCGGCGCCGAGGGCATCCCCCGTGGTGAGGTTCGGCAACCGGCCGCCCTGTCCGGACTGATCGGTCCCGCCTGTTGCGTCATCCTCGTCCCGCGAAGCGTCCCTGCCCTCCTCATAGGCAGCCATGAAGCCGCGGAAGGTGATGACGGTACCGGAGGCCGAGAATTCCGCGTCCTTGCCATCGGGCGTATGGGCCCCCAGGCGCACCGACGCCGTCGAACCCTTTGCATCCGCCATCTGGGAAGCGACGGTGCGCTTCCAGATCAGCTCATAGAGTTTGAACTCGTCACCGTGCAGTTCCTTGGCCACCTGGGCGGGTGTGCGGAAGGAGTCACCGGCCGGACGGATGGCCTCGTGCGCTTCCTGCGCACTCTTGGACTTCCCCTTGTAGACGCGGCGAGCATCAGGTACGAACTCTGGACCGTAAAGCTCCGAGGCCTGCCGTCGCGCGGCGTTGATCGCCTGATCGCTCAGCGCCGCAGAGTCCGTACGCATGTAGGTGATGTAACCGTTCTCGTACAGGCGCTGGGCAACCTGCATGGTGACCCGTGAGGAGTAGCGAAGCTTGCGTGCGGCTTCCTGCTGCAGCGTCGAGGTGGTGAAGGGCGCGGCGGGGCGGCGCGTGTACGGCTTGGTGTCAACCGAGCGAACCTCGAATGCGGCCTGCTCAAGCCCTTCGGCAAGGGCGCTAGCGGCTGCCTCGTTCAACACAGTGACGTTCTGCGACTTCAGTTGACCGAGGTCACTGAAGTCCTTGCCTGTGGCAACCCGGGTGCCGTCCACGGAGATGAGTTTCGCGCTGAAGGACTCGCCCTTCGAAGTGTCTTCCGGCGAGAACGTACCCGTGAGATCCCAGTACGACGCCGCACGGAATGCCATACGCTCACGTTCACGCTCGACCACCAGACGGGTGACTACCGATTGAACGCGCCCAGCAGACAAGCCGCGCGCGACCTTGCGCCACAGCACCGGGGAGATTTCATAGCCATAGAGCCGGTCAAGAATTCGACGCGTTTCCTGGGCATCAACCATTGGAATGTCGAGATCGCGCAGCTCCTCCATGGCACGCTGGATTGCCTCACGCGTGATTTCCGGAAAGGTGAGCCGGTACACGGGGACCTTCGGCTTCAGTACCTCGAGCAGGTGCCAGGCGATAGCCTCGCCTTCCCTGTCACCGTCAGTTGCGAGGTACAGCTCGGTGGCGTCCTTCAGAGCCGCCTTCAACTCGGCGACGCGCTTCTTCTTGTCTGCCGATACTACGTAGTACGGCTCGAAGTCCTTCTCGAGGTCCACCGCAAACTTGCCGAGCGAGCTCTTCTTCAGCTCCGCGGGCAGGTCCGATGGTTGGGGCAAATCCCGGATGTGTCCCATCGATGCGGCGACTTCGAAGCCCTCGCCGAGGTAGCCGGCGATCGTCTTGACCTTGGTTGGAGACTCGACGATGACGAGCTTCTTGCCGGGCTTTTTGTCCGTTGCCTTAGCTGGCACTTCACTCCTCGATACAGGTGCTTCTTAACAGCAGAACAGCCGCTCATTCTGAGCTCAATATTCGAATTGGTGGGCGTCCTGCCCTTCTCAGTATGCGGTACGCCTACCTGCACTAGGGTAACGGCTTGGCTGGAGACACCGGTTCGGGAACGAGGAAGCCGTCCGCAACCAGGTTGCGCACCTCGTCCAGCAGTGCAGCAGCGAAGGCGTCGTCGTCGCGGTCCAACAGCGCCGCAAGGGCGCCGATGATCTGGCCGGCGGTGAGGTCGCCGTCGCACGCTGACACGAAACCGGCCAGCTCCGTGCTGAGCAGCGTGGTGCGTCTGAAGCCCGCACCCTGCCGCAGCAGGATCACGCCGGGATGCTCAGCGCCCGGACGCTGGTGCCGCTCTTCCGTGACGTCCCCGGCGACGAGCAGGTGCTCGTCGGCCAGGTCGCGGCAGTTTCCGAGCCAGTCATGCCGCTCAACCGCTGCGACGAGATGCGGTCCGATGGGCTGTTCGAGCTCGTAAGTGATTTCCTCGAACCGGCGCAGCGTCGCCGGTCCTCCGGCGTTCCGCAGCCACACCATGCCAAAGCCGATGTGCTCGACGGAACGGGAGGCGAAGTCGGCGAGGTAGTCGCTGAAGCGGTCGGCGAAGCGGGTCGGGTTCCGGTTCTCGGCAGCATCGCGCAGCCACGTCTCGGCGTAATGGGTGGGCGTGAGCTGTTCCCGCTGGACAATCCAGGCGTCTGCGGTTTCCGGCAGCCATCCCGCTAACCGGCCCTGCCAGGTGAAACCGTCCGGGATCTCCCAGTTTCCAAGGAGCTGCGCGGATCCGCCCGGGATCAGAACAGCTGGAAGGTCGCGGATCAGGGAGGAGACGATGTCGTCACCAGCGCGGCCGCCGTCCCGGTAAGTGAATTGCTCATCCGTGGTTTCGCCGGAGTGGCGCGGCGTGATGACAAACGGCGGGTTGGACACCACCTGGTCGAACGTCTCGCCGCGCACCGGCTCCAGCAGACTACCCCGCCGAAGCGAAACCCGGGCCTCCAAATTTTCCGGATCGATCCCCAGTGCCGCGGCGTTCAGCAGCAGGTTGAATCGCGTGACTGCGAGCGCGCGTTCCGAGACGTCAGTCGCCGTGACGTGCTCCGCGTGCGCCAGGAGGTGGAACGTCTGAATTCCACAGCCGGTGCCGAGGTCCAGCGCGCGTTCGACCGGCGCGCGTGCCGCGAACTGGGCGAGCGTCAGCGATGCCCTACCGATCCCGAGCACATGGTGGGTCCGCAGGACCCCGGGCCGGACGTGGGAGCCGAGGTCCGAGGCTACCCAGATTCCGCCTCCGGTATCTGACGAGTAGGGGCGCAGGTCGATCAGGGCGCGGAGACCGCCGTCGTACTCTTCAACCAGTCCCAGCGAGCGCAGCCCGTCCGCACCAATTGACGGAAGTGCGCCGTCCAGGACGGCCGTGGGCAGCGCCTCGCCGAGCAGGAAAACCAGTACGACGGCGGCAAGCCGGCTTTCTGTGCTGTCCGGTCTTCCAGCGCTGTCCTCCCCTTCGCTGCGCTGGGCGGCGCGTGCGGCCAGGAGAGCGGGCACCGTTTGGTCCCGCTCCAGCGCGGCGTAGGCATCAGTGCCCACAAGGTCTGCCACGCCGTCGACGGTGTAGTGCGCGGCTGTCAGGTCCGCTGCGAGACTGTTCAGCAGACTCTGGTCATCGCTGCGCGGGCTCTGAGGTACTGCGGCAATGATTGACACGGAGCAAGCCTATTGGGCCGGAGCCTTCCATGCTGTTTACTGAGCGCATGGGAACTCAACCGCGGCGGGTAGCGCACGCAGTCTCCGGCCTTCTCGTTGCCCTGATGACCAGTGCCTGCACGGCGTCGGAACCGGAGGTTGATCCGTCCTCGGTGGACCTGGAGTCCTGGTCGCAGTCAATGTTGGGGACGGAACGCGGAATGTCCTTCGCCGGCGGGCATCAGGGGGACACGGCGAGCGGCGGATCCTTCTATGACGTCGAACCAGGGTGGTACGAGTTGACCATGGCGTGTGCGGGCGGGGACGCGATGGCCCTGGAACTACTCGCAGACGGAACGATTATCAGCAATGGCACCACGAGCTGCGACAGTCCGGCAGTGACAGCGCATCTTGAGCTTCGTGCGGCGGCGGACGAGCTCACCCTCCGCGTGACCAACTCCGGTGCGGAAATGGTGTGGACCGCGGGGCTGGTCCCCGGCGGGAAGCCGGCAGAAGCGCCGTAGCGTTCCGCAACATCTGTCCGTCGCGTACCATTGCTCCATGCTTACCAGCCAGCGATTTACCAGCCCCCGGCCGCCTGTCGGCCGTGAGGGCTATCCGCTGTACGTCTTCTAGCAGCCAGGTCCGCACGGTGTCCGCGGCCGGGGGTTCCTTCACCCCCTCCTCAGACACTTCCCGAA
This sequence comes from Arthrobacter sp. Soil782, assembly GCF_001428435.1. Taxonomy (GTDB): domain Bacteria; phylum Actinomycetota; class Actinomycetes; order Actinomycetales; family Micrococcaceae; genus Arthrobacter_D; species Arthrobacter_D parietis. Next base: position 90,573 of record NZ_LMSO01000001.1, on the reverse strand, counting down.
GGACCGGCCATGTACCTTTCCATCCCCCAGCTCACCGCCGCCCTGTCCATCCGTGACCTCACCGATCCGGAACAGGGACCCCATGCGCTGCAGGACCTGCTCGACAGCGTCATCACGTCGTTGACGCAGGCCTGGAGCATCCCCGCACAACTGCACCGCACCACTGGCCTCGTTGCCACGGCGGACAACTACGACCGGTTGGGCTATGCGCCGAACGACGTCACCCGGGACGCCCGGTACTCGCGCCATGCCAGCCCCACGGTAATGCTTCGAAGCCACACGTCCGCCGGAATCCCCGCCGTTCTTGATTCCCTTGCGGACATTGAGCAGCCGTATGATCGGCTCCATGTCCTTCCGGGCCTGGTTTACCGCCGCGACGCCGTCGACCGCACGCACGTAGGCACACCGCACCAGGTTGACCTATGGCGCTTGAAGGCGCGTGGGCTGCTGGGTGAGACTGACCTGCGTAGTATGGCCACGGCCGTTGTCGAGGCAGTCCTGCCCGGGGCTCGCTGGCGGACCGTTCCCGCCAACCATTCCTATACGTCGCACGGCCTGCAGATCGACGTAGAGACGCCCGCCGGCTGGCTCGAACTGGCTGAGTGCGGCCTCGTGCGTGCAGGTGTCCTCCGTAACTCGGGACTGGATCCGCGTCGTTGGAGCGGCCTCGCGCTCGGAATAGGGCTGGACCGGGCACTCATGCTGCGAAAGGGTGTGGATGACATCCGGCTGCTGCGCTCACCCGACCCCCGTATCGCTGCTCAGATGCTGGATCTTCAACCATGGCGCCCCGTCTCCCTCATGCCGGCTGTCCGCCGCGATCTGTCGATTCTCTGCAATCCCGACGCAGACGAGGAAACGCTGGGAGATGCGGCCCGGGAAGCACTCGGTCCGGAGGCAGAGGTCCTGGAGTCGCTGGTGATCCGCGCCCGTACGCCGGTGGAGCAGCTGCCGGCTGCCGCCGTCGTCCGTCTTGACGCCCAGCCGGGGCAGGTGAATCTGCTGGTACGCCTGACGCTGCAGGCACTGGACCGGACACTCACCGATGCCGAAGCGAACGCTCTACGGGATCGTGTGTACCTCGCGCTGCACGAGGGACATGCGCTTGAGCTGGCGGCCGGGTGAGAGCTGGCGGCCGGCTCAGCTCAGGCGGCGCCCACTGCGGTGGCTTCCGCCTCGTCCGTTTCGCACCCCTGCGGGCAGCGAAGCGTGGCGGGGTCGGCGGCACACTGGGAGCAGTACAGGGTCAGGTTCCGGCAGGTCAGGTTCGAGCAGTTCTCGAACTTGTTGGTGGGCGCCGAGCAGCGAACGCACTTGCCGATTGTCTTGGCATCCTTGCTGAACTCTACGTGCATGCGCTTGTCGAAGACGTACAGCGAGCCTTCCCAGAGACCCGCGTCCCCGTACGTCTCTCCGTAGCGCACAATGCCGCCCTGAAGCTGGTAGACCTCGTTGAATCCGCGGTTGACCATCAGGCTGGAAAGCACCTCACAGCGGATGCCCCCGGTGCAGTATGTGACCACCGGTTTGTCCTTGAGGTGGTCGTACTTCCCGGAATCGAGTTCGCGCACGAAGTCATGGGTGGTGTTCACTTCCGGGACAATCGCGTTCCGGAACTTGCCGATCTGCGCTTCGAGGGCATTGCGGCCGTCAAAGAAGACGACGTCGTCGCCGCGTTCGCTGACCAGCTGATGCACCTGCTCCGGCTTGAGATGGGTGCCACCGCCCACCACGCCGTTCTCATCCACCTTCAACTCCCCCGGTGCGCCGAAGGACACGATCTCCTCGCGGACCTTGATGCTGAGCCGGGGGAAGTCTTCCGCCCCGCCCTCGGACCATTTGATGTCCATCTTTTTGAACGCCGGGTACTCGCGGGTTGCCTTCACGTACTGCTTGACGGCGTTCAGTTCGCCGCCGACGGTGCCGTTGATGCCGTCCTTGGAGATGAGGACGCGGCCGCGGAGTCCCAATTTTTCACACAGGGCGCGCTGCCAGAGCCGCACCGCTTCGGGATCGGGCAGCGGAGTGAACGCGTAATACAGGACAATCCGGTTCATTGACACGCATTCAAGGGTACCGGCAGGCCGCCCGCGAGGTCTCAAATCGGCAACCTCTTTCCCGGGCTATGTCTTTACGGTCTGGCCCCAACTATCGTTCAGGCATGGGAGCCGCTCTTTCCGATCAACTTGTCCGCACCTGGGTTTCCGGCTGGGCAAAATGCCGAGGCTACACGCCGCAGGAGAACGGGAGCAGCCTGTCCGTTCTGCTCACGGACCAACAGAACCACCTCGAAACCATCGTCTATGAGCCCACGATCGGCGAATTGCTCGAGCTCGCCGGAGAGACCCGCGAAGATCCGCTTCGTGTGCTGACCGTCGTCACCAACCGCGCGCAGGAACTCCTCGAAGCCGCGGCTCCGCTCGGTCTTCGGGTCACGGACCGCCAGCAGGCTCTGATGTGCGCAGAGATGGATGGCCAGGATGTCGAAGACCCCCGGCCACCGGACGACGAGTTCAAACTCGAGCACATTCGCGAGGATGACTGCAGGCGTGTTTCGGTGACCGTGAACAGTGAGGAGGCTGCCCGGGGTTCGGTGGCCAAGCAGGATGAACACGCAGTCTATGACCGCATCATCACGTCTCCGCCGTACCGCAGACGTGGCCTTGGCAGCTTTGTCATGCGCGCGCTGACCGCCGACATCCTGGAAGACGATGTTGAAACCGGCCTGCTGATGGCCTCCGAGGAGGGACGCCAGCTGTACCAGTATCTGGGGTGGACGCACCTGGCTGATGCTTTTGTGATCCGCCGCTGATTTGTGCCGGGGTGACAAACTGGGCAAGTGGCTGCCCATGATTCCCTGATTCCGCTGCTCGGCGGAGTTGATCCTGAGCAGCTCGTTTCTGTCAGGGAACTCCCAGCCCGCGACGCAGTGCACAGCCCGTGGCCGGCATGGGTGCACCCTGATGTGGTGGAGGCCTACCAGGACCGAGGAATAGTAGAGCCCTGGAAGCATCAGAGTGCTGCGGCGGATGCCGCCCATGCGGGGTCCCACGTCGTCATTGCCACGGGTACTGCCTCGGGCAAGTCTCTGAGCTATCAACTGCCGGTCCTTGACGCCATCCACCGTTCGGCACTTGAGGAGAGAGTGTCGCTTGAGCCGACCGGCGCCGTCGCGCTGTATCTTTCGCCGACAAAAGCGCTGGCCGCTGACCAACTCTCAGCCATCTCCTCTCTGGGGCTGGCTACGGTCCGCGCAGATACGTACGACGGCGACACCGACTCCGGTGCGCGTCGCTGGATCCGCGACCACGCCAACCTGATACTGGCGAACCCGGACATGCTTCACTACGGCATCCTGCCGAATCACACCTGGTGGGCAAGGTTTTTCCGGCGCCTTACCTACGTGATCGTGGACGAAGCGCATAGCTACCGCGGTGTTTTCGGTTCCCATGTCGCCAACCTATTGCGCAGGTTGCGGCGCGTCTGTGCCTACTACGGCGCGGACCCCGTGTTCATCGGGGCCTCGGCGACATCGGCTGCCCCCGCGGAGTCCTTCGGCAAGCTGATCGGCGCTCCAGTTCAGGCGTTCACCGAGGACACGTCACCACACGGGTCGACGACGGTGGCTTTCTGGGAACCACAGCTGACCGATCTTCGGGGCGAGAACGGCGCCCGGCAGCGTAGGACGGTCATTGCCGAAACCTCCGATCTGCTGGCCAATCTGGTCTCTGCGCAGGTTCGGACCATTGCCTTCATCAAGTCCCGCCGAGGTGCCGAGAGCATCGCGGCAAACACCAAGCGGCTGCTCGGCGAAGTGGATCCCACGCTGCCGGCGCGCGTCGCGGCCTATCGGTCAGGGTATCTGCCCGAGGAGCGCCGCCAGTTGGAGGGCGCACTGCGGTCCGGCCGGTTGCTTGGTGTGGCGAGCACGTCCGCGCTGGAGCTGGGGATCGACATAACGGGCCTGGATGCCGTCCTTGTGGCGGGCTGGCCGGGCACCCGTGCATCCCTGCTGCAGCAGATCGGGCGGGCCGGGCGGTCAGGTCAGGACGCGCTCGCCGCCTTCGTGGCCAGTGACGATCCGCTGGACACCTATCTGGTGCACCATCCCGAGGCGGTGTTCGACGTTGGTGTAGAGGCAACTGTCTTCGACCCCGCCAACCCCTATGTGCTGGGACCGCACCTCTGTGCAGCAGCGGCGGAACTGCCGCTGACGGTTGAGGACCTTCCCCTCTTCGGGGAAACGGCCCCTGCCCTGCTGGACCAGTTGGTAGATCAGGGGTTGCTGCGCAACCGTCCGGCAGGGTGGTTCTGGACACACCCGCAGAGTGCTGCCGGCATGGTGAACCTGCGGGCGGACGGCGGCGGCCCGATCAATATCATCGAGAGTGAAACCGGCACCGTTCTTGGGACCATGGATTCACCGCAGAGCCACTATCAGGCTCACACGGGCGCGGTCTATGTCCATCAGGGCCAGAGCTACGTGGTGGAGGAACTGAACGAGCAGGATCACTGCGCCATAGTCACCCGCTCCAATCCCGACTACTACACACAAGCCCGGGACATCACGCAGATTGAGGTGATTTCCGAGCTGCGCAACACCTCGTGGGGCCCCATCCGGGTGTGCTTCGGGGAGGTCAAGGTAACCACCCAGGTGATCTCCTTCCAGCGCAAGGCCTTCGTTTCGAACGAGATCCTTGGGGAGGAACCGCTGGAGCTCGGTGCGCGGGATCTCTTCACGAAGAGCGTCTGGTTCGAGTGCGATAACCGCCTGCTTGAGAGCAGTGGGATCAGCGCGGCTGACCTGCCGGGCGCTCTTCATGCCGCTGAGCATGCCGCGATCGGTCTGCTGCCGCTGGTCGCCTCGAGTGACCGATGGGACATCGGCGGAGTGTCCACTGCGCTCCATGCTGATACCGGGCTCCCCACCATTTTTGTGTACGACGGCCATCCAGGCGGCGCGGGCTTTGCTGAACGGGGTTTTGAGGCGGCGAAGACCTGGCTCGGTGCTACCGCTGAGGCCATCCGCTCGTGTGAGTGCCACACCGGTTGCCCCTCGTGTGTTCAGTCTCCCAAGTGCGGCAACCGCAACAACCCGCTGAGTAAGCACGGTGCACTCACCCTGCTCAGCATGCTGCTGGCGCAGGCCCCGGACGGGGAGCCTGCGCCAGGCAAGGACATGTCGGGCGGGCAATCCTCCTTCCACTAGGGATCTGATGACGGTGGACCGGCTCGGGCACGCCCCGATGCCGGGGGAAGCGCGGGAATGGAATCGACCTCGGTGGAAATCCGCACGATGTGTCCTGATTCTCCCTCGATCACGCATCCCGTCAGCCGGGCGCCCTGCAGGGAAGCTACTTCGGCCGCTACCGCGCACGGGCTCCCGTCTCGGAGCCCGCGCGCAGCATCAGCCCCCGCAAGCGCGGACAGGTCCGCGGCCGTAGCCGCCCTCGAGGCCGCCACTGACGCCTGCGCAAAAAGGACTACAACTGAGAGCAGCAGCAGGGCGGCCAGGGCGACGCCGGTCATCAGGACGGTGCCGGATCCAGTTTCCTTGCCTGCACGAAGACCCATCATTCCTGCTCCGGCAGTGCAACTGCGCGGGCTGAGAGACTAACGTCGAGCAACTCCAGTACAGGCACATCCACCGCGGTGTTGACGGTGACGGTGCTGGTGGAGCCGTTGGACTGGACCGCGATATCCGCCTGCTCACCGGCAATCCGCCGGACTGTTCCCTCGACGACGTCCGAAGACTCGCCGCGCATGATCTCGCGGGCCCCGGCCCTCGCCGCTTCCTCAATCCGCAACTGGGACAAGCCGAGTGCCGCAGCACCGAGCACGACGGCCAGCAGAACCACCACAGCCGGAAGTGCTACTGCCACTTCCGCCGTCACGGCCCCTGATTCTTTCGGCTGCGCTACCCGCGGTCCAGTCCGCTCCACGCCGGTCAGCCGAAGCTGAGGGCGTTGGTGATCAGCGACATGAGCATGCCGCGGATTTCCCCGCTGGAAAGGACTGCGACCAGGAGCGCCGCGAACCCCACGGCGGCCAGGGTGGCGATCGCGTACTCGGCGGTTGCCAGCCCTGCCTCGGACCGCATCAGCGCACGCCGTGTACGGCGGTTGGCTTCGACGGGCTCAGACCGCAGGGACGTCACTGTGGCAAGTGGCCTCGTTCCCGCGGGGAATTCCTGCGAGCCGCTGGTCCGGGTTGTTGCTGCGGTAGGGGTTGTTGCTGCGGTGGGAATTGTTGCTGCGGTGGTGGAACGTGTCATGACGACTCCTTGGTTGACGGATTCCGGTTTGATCCTGACTGGCGGTTCAGCGGCTGCTGAACCGTCCGGACCGCTTCAGCGGCTGATTCGAGTCTTTCGCGCTGCCCGTCGGCCGGCCCACCGAGATACCGGTAAGTGGAAAAGTGCAGCACTTCCCTGCGGTTGTGGAGCACGACACGAGCGGCACGGCAGCGGTAGCTGCGGCGATGGTGGTGGGCACTGCGGCGGGAGGGCAACGGTGGTAAGCGATGCTCGTGGCCGCGGCGATGTGGGGACCGCCGCTACGTGAAGGCCGGAAAGAGGCCGACCAGGATGGGAATGACGCCTAGGCACACGAACGCCGGCAGGGAGCAGAGACCCAGGGGCACAACGAGCCGCACCCCGAGAGCAGCAGCGCGCTGCTCTGCTTCCCGGTTCCTTCTCCGTCTGAACTGTGTTGCGTGGGCGGTGACCACGGCAGCCGACGGCGCCCCCGTGGTTCCGGCGAACCGCAGGGCATTTCCCAGTTCCTGGGCCGCCCTGACGTCCTTTGTGTGCGGAACCGCCGCCCACGCGACGTCCCAGGAGGCTCCGAGGTCCAGTGCCGTCTTGACGGAGGTCAGGGCAGCGCCCGCCGGTGCTGATGCTGACCGGGCAAGGACGTCGAGACCGCGCTCCAGGGATGAGCCGACGGCAAGCATGGACGCCATCAGGTCCATCATCAGCGCCGGATCATCCAGCCCATCATCCCGAGACCCCAACGCACCACCCGGTAGCGAACTTGCCGGATGGGCGCTGAGGGGCGGGGATCGATGCAGGACCCAACAGGCAACAAAGAGCGTAGCGGCGATGAGTGCACCGGTCATATGGGATCGCCTGCGGCTGTCCGCACCAGCCTGCTCGACCAGATCCGGCCCATGATGGTGAGCACGCATCCTGCACAGAGTGCTGCGATGCCCGGCACCGAACCGAGAAGGACAGCGAGGGGATCCACTCCAATGAGGTAGCCCACCGCGAACCCGAACAGCGGAAGCCAGGAAAGTAAGCGGACCGTGGCTCTGGGTCCGGCGAGCGCCGTATCGCGGGCAGCATCAGAGTCCAGCTGCGATTCGCGCTGCACTGCGTAGCGGGCAAGTACGGCCGCGAGGGGCGCTCCACTGCGCTCGGCCACCTCGAGACAGGCAGCCAGGTCCTTCCACAATGTCCGCAGCGCCGTGTCCCTGCTGCGGGTGGCTGCCTCCCGCAAAACCTCCGGAACGCTGAGTCCAAGCTGGGCAGCCTGATGGGCTGACCCCAGCGCGGGTTTCACCGCGGACGAGAAGGCCGTTCCGGACCTGCCGCCGTGCACGCTGAGTGCGTCTCCCCATAACTGGGAAGGCGTCCGGCCTGCCTGAAGCAGGCCGGTCAACTGATGGACGAACAAGGGGATTTCGTGTGGATCAGTCTTCAGCGCACGCCCCCGAGAGAGAGGCCGCAGAAGCGCACCCACCTTCCTGCGCCCCCGGCCATCGTTGCGCGGGGAGCGGCGGGGAAACGCCAGGACCCCGCACGCCGCGAAGAGCAGGCAGGCAATAAGTACTCCGCTCATGTCAGCGGCCCCGCTCGAGCTTCAGAGCCAGCGCCTCCCACGCCGGCCCACGCTCCGATACCGCTCCCCGTCGCGCGAGCGCTGTTCTGACCACCAGATCACCGCCGGCGGTCCTCTCGAGGACGCCGACCTCCGAGACGGTGCGGCCGCTGCCTGCCCGGACCACGTGGACGATGACGTCGAGGGCGTTGGCCGCCTGCTGCGCCAGGGGCTGCACTTCCATCCCGGCCAGGGCCGCGAGCGCGGAAAGCCGGGCAGGAACGCTCGCCGCAGAATTTGCATGAATTGTTCCACCGGCGCCGTCGTGCCCCGTGTTCATGGCTGCCAGAAGTTCGCGGACCTCGGCGCCGCGGCACTCGCCGACAATCAGTCTGTCCGGCCGCATCCGCAGCGCCTGACGTACCAGTTCAGCCAGATCCACGGATCCGCTGCCCTCAAGGTTCCCGTGCCTGCTTTGGAGTCCGATGGCATGGGGATGCGCAGGACTGAGTTCAGCGGAATCCTCGACCGTGACCAGGCGTTCATTGGACCCGCTGAGCGACAGCAGGGCAGCGAGCAGGGTTGTCTTCCCCGTACCCGTAGCGCCGCTGATCAGGAAGTTCAAACGCTTGCTCACGATCCCCCGCAGTACCGAGGCCATCTGAGCATCCAACGCCCCGGAGGACACCAGCTCGTCGAAGGAATAGTGCCTCTGCCGTTGGATACGGATGGAGAGTAGTGTCCCCGTTGTGGAAAGCGGCGGGAGGACGGCGTGCACCCGGAACCGGTCCAGCCGCACATCAACGCAGGGGTTGCCGTCATCAAGCCTGCGACCGCCCGCTGCAATCAGGCGTGTGGCAAGTGCGCGCACATCAGCATCGCTGGAGAAGCTGAGATCCCTGCGCTGCAAACCGCCGCCGCTGTCAACCCAGACTGCGCCTGGGCCGTTGACCAGGATGTCCGTGACTTCCGGGTCCTCCGCGAGCCGCTGTAGCGGTCCCAGCCCCTGCAACTCAGCGCGGACGCGGTCGAGGGTCCGGAATGCGCCCTCGGACCCCAGTAGGCGCCCGGTCGACTGGACTGCGGCAGCGAGCCCGGCTCCGGTGACCGGTTCTGCTCCATTGAGCACGGCGTCCCGTACCTGCGCAACCATGGCGGCGTCTGCCGCCAGGGCATCAGGGCGGACACGGCGGGCTCTGACCTGCCCGGTTCATGCGATGGCCTTGTTCGCCCCGGGAAGCACCGTGTCGAGGACTGAGCGGGCGCAAGCCCGCACGGCGCGATGCCTTGCCAGATCCAGTACCCTCCCCTGGTTTTCGCTGCCGACGGCGGCACGAAGGTAAGGCAGATACCCGGCGTTCGGCACACCGATGGCATCTGCCACCCGATCCGGGTCGAGGTCCGGGCCCAGCGGACCCCGGACGAGGGCCCGGACGGGCAACGGCTGCAGCTGCGCGACGAGTGCGCGGGCAGCCGAAATAGCGCGGACACGGCCGGGTACAACGATGAGGACGCTGTCACAGTACGGAAGCAGTGATCCGTCAGCCGACCATCCTCGCGCCACGTCTACCACCGTCAGATTGAACGCTCCCCGCGCCGCCTCCATAATGGGAGGAACTGCTGCTGATGCGAGAATTCCCGGAGCGGGCGGCTCGGTGCCCATGGACAGCAGCGAGAAGCCGCCGAGCGACGGCAGCGCATGAATCAGCTGTTCCGGGTTCAACGTTCCGCGGACTTCGCCAAGATCCGGCCACCGTACGCCCGGCACGGATTCACCGCCGAGAGAGAGCTCGAGCCCACCGCCGAAGGGATCACCGTCCACAAGGAGCGGGTGCAGTTCCCGTGAGGCCGCGGACGCAGCCAGCCAAACACTGATTGTGCTGGCACCTACCCCGCCGACGGCTCCCAACACACCGACGACCGTTCCCTCATCACGGACGCGCTGCAGCATGCCCAGATGCTCAGCCAGCCAGCCGGCAGCCTGCGGAAGGATAGCCACGCGATCGGCATTGCACCGCGAGGCAGCCGTCCACGCTGCCGTCTCATCACTGTCAAGACCAACGACGATCACCGCGCAGCCCGGGACAGCATGCCGCGCACTGTTGCAGTCCAACAGCACGACGGCGGGACGTAGCGCCAGCGCCTCGCCCACCGTCGAAACACTTGTGAGGGCAAGCCCCGCAGCAACCGCCACGCGCGCCACCTCATCGCGGACGCGTTGTGAGGAGGTGACCAGCACGACAGCGGCCGATTCAGCTGCTGGGATCCACGAAGACATACGGCCAGCCTGCCCTCCAGAGTGCACCGGGTCATGCCGGTGGCGGCGTATGTGGATATCTTCAGCAGAAGTGGAGGAACTGTGGTCAACGGCCGGAGCCTCCTAGTGGCCGCCAACGAAACCGCGGGCGAAAAGGTGGGCAACAATAGGAGGCGTGTATATCGTCCTTGCACCGCCGTCTGGCGGGCAGCGCCTGAGCGGAGTGGACGATGCCCAGGCAGCGTTTGTACCGGTGGACTCAGCGGGAGCGCCCACGGCAGACGCCGTCGTCGTTCCTGCAGTGCACATCGGTGAGACCGTCCGGGAATTGGAGCGGCCGGGGGTCCGCTGGGTGTGGGACAGCACGCGCACCTGGTACCCGCGCATGCTCGCTGCAGGCGTCACCGTTGAGCGTTGCCACGACGTCGCGCTCAGCCGGGAGATCCTGCGCCACTCCCCCTCCTGCGCAGGAACGGAGTACGGCAACCGCCTGCAGTCCCGCCCCGATGAAGCCGAGGACGCGAACCCCGCCCGGGTGCTGCCGCCCGTAGCAGCGTCACCTCTCCAGGGCAGCCTGTTCGAGGCGGCACAGCCCGCCGGCGGCGCAGACGCACTTCAGGTAGCGGCGGAATTCGCTGAGCAGCAGCAAGCGCTCAAAAACAGCGACCGACCAGCACAGCTGGCCCTGCTGGTCGCAGCTGAGTCCGCCGGCGCACTCATCGCCGCCGAGATGGAGTTTCACGGCATTCCGTGGCGCGCGGACCTCCACGACGAACTGCTCACCTCCCAGCTCGGGCCCCGCCCGCGGGAAGGCCATCGACCTACAGAGCTTGAGCGCCTGGCGGCTGAGCTGCGCGGGGCTCTCAACAATCCCCGGTTCAATCCGGATTCTCCGCAGGAACTACTGCGCGCGCTGCACCGGGCGGGCATTGAAGTGTCCTCGACAAGGTCCTGGGAACTCCAACGCCACACACATCCCGCCATTGCGCCGCTGCTGCAGTACAAGAAGCTTTCCCGCCTCCTCACCGCCAATGGCTGGACCTGGCTGGACACCTGGGTACATGGCGGCAGGTTCCGCCCCGAGTACATTGTCGGCGGCAGCATGTCGGGGCGCTGGGCGTCCAATGGCGGCGGCGCCCTGCAGATTCCGCGCCAGGTACGTGATGCCGTCCGCCCGGACCCGGGCCATGTGCTGATTGTCGCTGATGCCGCACAACTTGAACCACGCGTACTTGCTGCGCTCGGCAAGGATTCCGCGCTGGCGACGGCCGGCCGCGGGCTGGACCTGTACCAGGGCATTGCAGACCAGGGATTCGGCGGCGACCGCGCCAAGGCCAAACTTGCGATGCTCGGAGCTATGTATGGCGCCACCACCGGTGAATCCGGCCGTCTGATGCCCCAGTTGACCCGTACCTACCCTCAGGCAATCTCTGTGGTTGAGGCGGCAGCACGAACCGGCGAGGCGGGCGGCGTCGTTGCGAGTTTCCTCGGCAGGGGCTGCCCTCCGCCGTCGGAACGGTGGCTCGCCGCTCAGCGCACCAGCAGCGCCGCCGAGCAGCAACGCGCTGATTCCCTCGCTCGCTCGCGCGGCCGCTTCACACGCAACTTCGTGGTCCAGGCCACTGCCGCGGAATGGGCACTGTGCTGGCTGGCGGAATTACGACGACGGCTACGGGCCGGCGCTGCCGACTACAGCAGTGCGCACATCGTCTTCTTCCTGCATGACGAGGTGATGCTGCATGTCCCGGCCGAGCTGGCCGACCGGGTATCGGCGATGGTCACCGAGGCTGCTCGGTCTGCCGCGCACCTGATGTTCGGCCACATCCCGGTGGAGTTCCCGGTGAACGTTGTGGTGGTGAACTCCTACGCCGATGCGAAGTAGCTGGACGGCAAAGTAGGCGAAGTAGCTGGACGAACGCCAGCTAAAGAGGCGCGTCCCGCTCCCGGTTCTCATCCCAGGGCTGGGTCCAGCCCAGTCCGTCGAAGAGCCGTGACAGCAGGAGCCCGGTGAAGCCCCAGATGGTGATGCCGTCGATGGTGAAAGCAGGCGTGCTGTGCTTGCGCCCGTTACGCCTGACCACCGCCGTGAAGCGCACCTCGTCCGACAGCAGGTCCGCTACCGGCGCGCGGAACACATGTGATGATTCCGCGTGGTCCACCACGCGCACCGGGGTGGGAGACGCCCACCATCCGAGCACCGGCGTCACTAGATAGTTGCTGACGGGCAGGCCGACTACCGGCAGCGCGCCCAGGATTTCCACACCTGCGGGATCCAACCCGGTCTCTTCCTCAGCCTCACGCAGGGCTGCGGCGGCGGGACTGGCGTCGTCGTCGTCGATTTTCCCGCCGGGGAACGCCACCTGGCCGGGATGGCTGCGCAAGGTTCCCGCGCGCGTCACGAACAGGACATCAAGATCGTCGGGGACGGCAGCGGAGTGGGTCCTGGCGGGTCTGTCGTCGAGGTGTCCAAAGAGGATAAGGACCGCGGCAGGCCGCGCGGTTCCCAGGTCGATCCCGCGGAGCTGCCAGGACTCGGTGGTTTCCGCGCCCGGCCCGATGGGGGCTGCCCGTTCGGCGAAAGCTTTCAATTCAGCGTAAGCGCTCATGCGCTCAACGTGTGCCCGGCAGCCAGCAGCTCGGCGCGGGACGCGCCCTCCAGCATGCGGCGGCGAAGCTCCTCGCGACCGGGGGCCAGCTCATACTTGAGCAACTTCCGTGCCTTCTCCGGATCCACCTCGCCTTCTCCGTAGGAGGGGCAGAGCGATGCCACCGGGCACGCACCACACGCCGGCTTCTTGGCGTGACAGATGCGGCGGCCGTGGAAAATCACCCGATGGGAGAGCATGGTCCAGTCCTTCCGCTCGAAGAGCGCGGCGACCTCGGACTCCACTTTCACCGGGTCATCCTCCGTGGTCCAGCCGAATCGCCGGGACAGCCGGCCAAAATGGGTATCGACCGAGATCCCCGGAATCCCGAAGGCGTTCGCGAGGACCACATTGGCGGTCTTGCGGCCCACGCCCGGGAGCGTGACGAGGTCTTCGAGACGGCCGGGCACGTCTCCGTCGAATTCATCAACGATTCTGGTGGCGAGAGCGAGAAGGCTCCTCGACTTGGCCCGGAAGAACCCCGTGGGACGGATCATGTCCTGGAGCTCATCTTCCGCGGCTTCAGCGAGGCTGCGTGCGTCGGGATAGCGGGCAAACAGCGCCGGGGTGGTCAGATTGACACGGACATCCGTGGTCTGGGCGGACAGGACCGTTGCAACCAGCAGCTCGAACGGGTTGCGGAAGTCCAGTTCCGCAACGGCGTAAGGGTAGGTTTCGGCCAGAATCCGATGAATCTTTCGCGCGCGGCGCTTCAGTGCAATTGGAGATACGTCCACGCCGGCCCGTCCTTCCTCGTAGTTCCTACCGGCCCGTTGCTATCCCTCGGTGGGGGCCCGCTCGATGTTCCGCAGATCCCTCATCACGCCGACGCGGCCGGTGCGCTTGTCCTGAACGAGGAACTCGTGTCCGCGGTCCTCGATGCCGACTTCCCAGTCGCCGGGCTGAAGCACGAACAGCGGCGCGCCCGTCTGCGCGTCAACCACTGAACGGGGTGTCCCAACGGCGAACCAGAAAGCCTCAAGCATGGGCTCGTCCTCATCAGCGTCACGGGTAGCCGAGATGGACTCCGTACGGGGATGAGAGGAGTGCTCATCCCCAGCGTCGTTAGAGCGCTGCGCAACGGGGTGAGCCGCCGTTCTGTCCGGCGAGGTTCCCTCGACCCTGGGTTGCGCGGCGGTAGCTGCATGCGCGGCCGACTCCGTTGGCGCGACAGAGGCAGCGGGTGCAGAAGACGCAGCGGATCCAGCGGTACCCGCCGACTCCGCGTGCGTCCCGGAAGGAGCGGTCGCCGCCGAATCCTCAGCGCCGGAATCTGCCGGCACGGCCGGGGCGTGAGCGGCGCCGGACTGCGCTGCTGGTTCCGTGGCTTCAGGAGACGCCGCTGCAGACGTCTCAGCGTGCGCTGCAGAGCCCGCGGTCTGACGTGCTGAATCGTGCACCGGATCCTGCTGCGCGGAAGGTTCCTGCCCGGAAGGTTCCTGCACCGAGGGACTTTGGGCGGCACCCGATCCCTGGCCAGCCGCATATCCCGCGACGGCGTAACCGGCACTGTATCCGGCGCTGCTCGGGCCACTCGCAGTTGATTCCCCTGAGGAGGACGGGCTGTTCCAGCCGCTGACCTTCTCCGCCGGGACCGGCTTGGGCGGGCGCTGCTTCGCGGGCAGCGCTTCCCTGGCAATGGGATGAGCGGACGACGACGGACGGCCGGCGAAATCGGGCTTGAACAGGCCAATATGCGGGCCGCCGACGGTGGCCACAAGGAATCCGACCGATCCGAGCAGAGCAATCAGTGCACCGATCTCGAACGTCGTGACCGTCTGAAGGAAGAAAAACGCTGCGGCAAAGGCCGCCGCAACCGAAGCGAACTGGTCAACGGAGAGAGAACCGACGCGCAGCCGCTTGCTGCCCTGGCGGCGGGCCACCAGCAGCGCCAGCGCAGCGACCGGCAGGAGAATGCCGATACCCAGGAAGAAGAGGGAAAACGTGCGCCACAGGTTGACACCGTCAACGAACGGCAGGATGGTTCCGACAAACATCACCAGCACGGAGACACCGATGACGGTTTCACGCAGGGTGAAGGGGCCGGCTACCGCCTCGGGTCCGTGTTCGGTAGGTCCGGCGGACGGCGAAGCATCAGCAGGGGTTTCGGACCGGCCGGATTGCTGCACCGGCGAGCTGTGCGCGGTGTCTGCGCCGCCGTCGTACTGGCGCTGTTCGGTCATGTCGGGATTCTCCGTTTCAATAACGGCGGTGGGTGCCGCAGTCGAAGGTGCCGAAGGCGTTGAGCCGGATTCGGATTTCTTTGACAACCCTAGTCAACGCCCACTTCCTTTCCTACCAATGATGGGACATGTCGGGTCCGCGCGCCCACCGCTCACCGCAGAATCCGTGCCTTTCGCATCTGTTGTGTGACCGGTGGCACACGGTTTGGGGGAGGTCGCCACTACTGTGGAACCCAGCATATTCGCGGGCCGACTGAGTCTGTTCAAGCCCGCCTGAAGTACCGATTGGCCGAAGGGGCTCACAATGTCTGAAGACACCCGGATTTCCACTGGTGACGCGTTTGAAAATCTGCTTCACGAGGAACGACGCTTCCCGCCGAGCGAGGATTTCGCTGCCCATGCCATTGCCACGGCTGACCTGTATGAGCAGGGCAAGGAAGGCCCGGAATTCTGGGCACGCCAGGCTCGGGAACTACTGACCTGGCATGAGGATTTCTCGCAGGCCCTGGACTGGTCTGAGGCTCCCTTCGCCAAATGGTTCGTCGGCGGGAAGGTCAACGCCGCCTACAACGCGCTTGACCGCCATGTTGAGCAGGGCCGCGGGGACCGCGTTGCCATCCACTTCGAAGGTGAGCCGGGTGACACCCGCACGTACACCTACGCTGAGCTCACCACCGCAGTGAAAAAGGCTGCCAACGCCTTCGAATCGCTCGGGGTAGCGAAGGGCGACCGCGTGGCGGTTTACCTGCCGATGATTCCCGAGGCAGTCATTACCATGCTGGCCTGCGCCCGCATCGGCGCCGTCCACTCGGTGGTCTTCGGCGGATTTTCGGCCGACGCCCTCCGCAGCCGGATTGACGATGCCGAAGCCAAACTGGTGGTCACATCCGACGGCACCTACCGCCGCGGCAAGCCCAGCGCCCTCAAGCCCGCCGTCGATGGCGCTCTTGAACGTCCCGGACACACCGTCGAGAACGTGGTGGTGGTTAAACGGAACGGTGAGCCGGTCGAATGGACCGAGGGGCGGGACACCTGGTGGGATGACGTCGTGGGGCCGGCATCGGATGAGCACACCGCTGAAGGGCACGATTCAGAGCATCCGCTTTTCATCCTCTACACCTCAGGCACCACCGGAAAGCCGAAGGGCATCCTGCACACCACGGGCGGCTTCCTCACGCAGACAGCGTTCACGCAGAAGTACACCTTCGACCTGCACCCCGAGACCGATGTCTTCTGGTGCACCGCGGACATCGGCTGGGTTACCGGCCACAGTTACGTTGCGTACTCACCGCTGGTGAACGGCGCCACCCAGCTGATGTATGAAGGCACGCCTGACACCCCGCACCAGGGCCGTTGGTGGGAGCTGATCGAGAAGTACAAGGTCTCCATCCTCTACACCGCTCCCACAGCCATCCGCACCTTCATGAAGTGGGGACGGGACATCCCGGCCAAGTTTGATCTCTCCTCCATCCGGGTCCTCGGCTCGGTCGGTGAACCCATCAATCCCGAAGCGTGGATGTGGTACCGGGAAATCATCGGCGGCAACGGCGGACGCTCGGAAACCCGCGCTCCGATTGTGGACACGTGGTGGCAGACCGAAACCGGGGCGCACATGGTGTCCCCGCTGCCCGGGGTCACTGCGTGCAAGCCCGGGTCTGCGCAGGTGGCAATGCCCGGCATCGCCGTGGACGTGGTGGACGAGATGGGCCAGTCCGTGCCCAACGGTTCCGGCGGCTACCTGGTGATCCGTGAACCGTGGCCCGCGATGCTGCGCGGAATCTGGGGAGACCCGGAGCGGTTCAAGGAGACCTACTGGTCCCGCTTCGACAACATGTACTTCGCCGGAGACGGCGCCAAGCGCGATGAAGACGGCGACATCTGGCTGCTCGGCCGCGTGGATGACGTCATGAATGTCTCCGGGCACCGGCTGTCGACAACAGAGATTGAGTCCGCTCTGGTGAGCCATCCGTCGGTGGCGGAGGCTGCCGTCGTCGGTGCCTCTGATGAGACCACCGGTGAGGCTGTGGTTGCGTTCGTGATCCTGCGCGGCTCCGCAGCTCAGGACGACGACGTCGTTACCACCCTGCGCAATCACGTTGCCAAGGAGATCGGGCCGATTGCCAAACCCCGCAACATCCTCGTGGTCCCGGAGCTGCCCAAGACCCGCTCCGGGAAGATCATGCGCCGCCTGCTCAAGGACGTGGCGGAAGGCCGCGAGGTCGGCGATGCCACCACGCTGTCGGATCCAACGATCATGCAGCAGATCGCCGCGTCGCTGCGGAAGTAGCGCTTGCGCCTGAGGATTACGCCAAAGGCGGGCTGAGCGCCGGATTGCCACCCTCAGGGGAGGCGGTCCGGCGCCCGCAGTGTGAGGTGCGTCAACCGGCACTGTGACCTTGCCCGGGAAAGCTGGCCGCGCCAGGGTCGCGGCGAGGACAATTCTGAAGCGTGTCCACCTCTACCGCACCCCGCCCGACGCCGGCCACCCGCCCAGGAATGGCCCGGAAGACCGCCGCTGCGTCCTTCGTCGGAACCGCCCTTGAGTCCTATGACTTCTACGTTTTCGGCACTGCCGCCGCGCTCGTGTTCAATGAGGTCTTTTTCGCCGCCCAGGACCCCCTCGCGGGCACGCTCTCGGCGTTCCTGATCTTCGCGATGGGCTTCGTGGCCCGCCCGCTGGGCGCCATCCTCTTCGGCCACCTCGGCGACCGGATCGGCCGGAAGAAAACTCTCATCTGGACCATCCTGCTGATGGGCCTGGCTACGGGTTCCGTGGGGCTCCTGCCTGATTACAGCGTCATCGGCGTGTGGGCGCCCATCATCCTCACCGTGCTGCGCCTGCTCCAGGGTCTGTCGCTGGGCGGCGAGTGGGGCGGATCCATCCTGATCGCCACGGAGCATGCCAGCCCTCGGAAGCGCGCCCTGTACGCGGCCATTCCCCAGCTCGGCTCGCCCGTGGGCACCATGCTGATCTCGCTGATCTTCCTCATCCTCGCGGTGACCGTACCGGACGTCATGACCACGTGGGGCTGGCGCATCCCGTTCCTCCTTGCGTTCCCGTTCCTCGCCGTCGCGCTCTACCTGCGCCTGGCAATCGATGAGACGCCGGTCTTCCGGACAACCAAAAAGGTGCGCGTACCGCTGGTGAGCGTGCTGCGCTCCCAGCCGCTCGCCGTCGTCGTTGCCACGGCGTCCGCCGTCCTCGGGATCGGCTCCTACTTCCTCATGGTTTCCTACACGCAGGCCTACGGAACCGAGCGGCTGGGACTGTCGCAGGAAACAGTGCTGAACGCGGCGCTCATCGGTTCGCTGCTGCAGCTTGCAACCATCCCGGCCTTCGGCTGGCTGGCCATGAAAATCGGGTCGGCGAAGGTCGTGGCCGGCGGTGCGATCGGCACCGCGCTGATCGCTTTCCCGCTGTACTGGGTCATCAGCATTGCGGACGCTCCGCTCTATGTTGCCGCGATCCTACTCGGCGGAATCCTGCCCACCGCAAGCTGGGCAGCGCTTGGCGGACTGATGGCGGACCTCTTCGAACCGAGCACCAGCTTCACCGCCCTGTCCTTTTCCTACAGCATCGCTGCGATCGTGGCCGGATTTGCGCCGTCGATCACGCAGGCATTCGGTGCGGCGACAGATGGCGCATGGTGGCATCCCGGCGTCGTGCTGGCTCTCATGAGCCTCGTGACGGTTGCCGGCGCAACGGCGGCAGCACGCCTCCGCCGGCCCGTGCCCGCCCTCGACTGACGCCCGCCAAACGGCGGGTCCACCGCTGACGAATCAGGCATAGTTAAGCCATGGCGACCACTACCCTCCTGATCCTCAACGGCCCGAACCTGAACCTGCTCGGCACACGGGAACCTGAGGTCTACGGCTCCCACACGCTCGACGACGTTGAGAACCTCTGCGCCTCCGCTGCCGGTGCTCACGGGTGGGCCGTCAACTGCAGGCAGTCGAACCATGAGGGCGATCTTGTCGACGCTATCCAGGGCGCTGCCGGAACTGCAGACGGAATTGTTCTCAATGCCGGTGCCTACACCCACACCTCGGTTGCCCTCCGGGACGCGGTCAGCGCGGTGGGCCTTCCGATCGTCGAGGTGCACATCAGCAACGTGCACCGCCGTGAGGAGTTCCGGCACCACTCCTACCTCTCCCCCGTGGTTGATGCGGTGATTGTGGGCGCCGGCGTGGACGGCTACCGATTGGCCATTGACCACCTCGTGCGCAAACTGACGCGCCATGACCTGATGCAGGGCGGTTATGAGGGACGATAGAGCTATGACGGAAATCACCTCTATCGACGACGTTGTCGATGACGCCAAGAACGCCCCCATGCTTCAGGTGAAGAACCTGGCAGTCAGCTTCCGCACCACCTACGGCGAGGTACACGCTGTCGAGGATGCGAGCTTCACCCTCCGCCGCGGACAGACGCTGGCCATCGTTGGCGAGTCGGGTTCGGGCAAATCGACTACGGCGATGGCCTGCATCGGCCTGCTGCCCGGCAACGGGCGGGTCACCAGCGGAAGCATCCTCTTCGAGGGCAGGGACCTCGTTCCCCTTCCGGAGTCCGCAATGCGCACCATCCGCGGCCGGGCTATCGGCCTGGTGCCTCAGGACCCCATGTCAAACCTCAACCCGGTCGCGAAAATCGGCACCCAGGTGGCGGAAACCCTGCTGGTGCATGGGCTCGCGGACAAGAAGAACGTCAAGGAACGCGTGGTCGAGGTGCTCTCCGCCGCCGGCCTGCCCGACGCCGCGGACCGCGCCAAGCAATACCCGCACGAGTTCTCCGGCGGCATGCGCCAGCGCGCGCTGATCGCCATCGGGCTCGCGTGCCGTCCGCGCCTTCTGATCGCCGATGAGCCGACCAGCGCCCTCGACGTCACCGTGCAGCGCACCATCCTCGATCAGATCGACACCATGACCGAGCAGCTCGGAACCTCGGTGCTGCTCATCACCCATGACCTCGGACTGGCCGCGGAGCGCGCGTCGGAGCTCGTGGTGATGCACCGCGGCCGTGTAGTTGAAACCGGTCCCGCTGCCCAGCTCCTCAACGATCCCAAACACCCCTACACGCAGTCACTGGTCCGGGCCGCACCGAGCGTGGCGGCGGTCCGCCTCCGTCCGGGCGCCTACCACGAGGACGCCGCAAAGCGCACCGCTGTGGCGCAGGCAGCCTTCGAGGAGCACCAGGCGGACGCCGACTCCGTAGACGAGGCCGCACCGACGAACAACATCGTCGAAATTCGTGACTTGACCAAGATCTACAAACGCCGCGGCAGCTCCGAAGACTTCTATGCCGCAAAAAACGTCACACTGGACATTCCACGCGGGCAGACGGTCGCCATCGTGGGCGAGTCCGGCTCAGGCAAGACGACGACGGCGCGTATGCTCCTGAGGCTCATCGAACCCACCTCGGGCACCATGAAGTTCGACGGCATGGACGTGGCAACCCTGGACAAGGCGCAGCTCGCCGATTTCCGCCAGCGCGTGCAGCCTGTCTTTCAGGACCCGTACTCCTCGCTGAACCCCATGTTCACGATCGAGCGGATCGTCGAGGAACCCCTCAACGCCTACAAACGCGGCTCGAAGAAGGAGCGCGCTGCCCGCGTACGCGAGCTCATGGACCAGGTGTCCCTGCCGCACAACGCGCTGCGGCGTTACCCTTCGGAATTGTCCGGCGGCCAGCGGCAGCGCGTCGCCATCGCCCGGGCCCTCGCGCTGAAGCCGGAACTGATCGTATGCGACGAGCCCGTCTCCGCCCTCGACGTGCTGGTGCAGGCACAGATCCTCAAGCTTCTGGGTGACCTCCAGTCCGAGCTGGGCCTGAGCTACCTGTTCATCTCCCACGACCTCGCTGTTGTGCGGCTCATCTCCGACTACGTCTGCGTCATGAAGGACGGCGAGCTGGTTGAAGCGGCGAGCTCCGAGGAAGTCTTCCAGAACCCGCGCCACCCCTACACCCGGAAGCTCCTGGCTTCCATCCCGGGCAACGAACTCAATATCGCCTGACCCCTCTTCCTAAGGGGAACTTTTGCGCAGATCCGGCGGCTTCCGGTCGTCAGAAGCCGCCGGAGCTGCGCAAAAGTTCCTTAACGTACGACGACGGCCGGTCACCTTCGCTTCGAAAGGTGACCGGCCGCCGTCGTACTCTGCTTTTCCCTCAGATCTACTTCTGGCGGGTCTTCGGGTCCAGCGCCTCGCGCAGGGATTCGCCCAGGAGGGTGAAGCCGAGCGCGGTGATGGCGATACACGCGCCGGGTAGGAACGCCAGGTACGGATCCGAGGCCAGCTCCCGCTGAGCGTAGGTCAGCATGCGGCCCCACTCGGCCGTCTGCGGGACCCCGCCGCCAAGCCCCAGGAAGGACAGGGCAGCGGCGTCGATCACTGCTGTCGCGAGGGACAGCGTCGCCTGCACGATCACCGGCCCCACACTGTTGGGCAGCAGGTGGCTCATGGTGATGGTGCGCTTGCTCAGGCCGAGCGTCTGCGCTGCCAGGATGTAGTCCGAACCACGCTGCGAGAGCATGGATGAACGCAGCAGGCGCGCGAAGATCGGAAGCTGCGAGGCACCGATTGCGATCATCACCGCGTAGGGCCCCTGTCCCAGAATGGCCGCGATACTGACGGCGAGGAGCAGGTTCGGGACGGACAGCAGAATGTCCACGAAGCGCATGATGACGCTGTCCACCCAGCCCCCCAATCCACCGGCAAGCAGCCCGAGCAGCATTCCGCCGGCCAGGCCGATCGCCGTCGAAATGACGCCGATCAGCAGCGAGGCCTGCGCGCCCCAGATAAGTTTGCTGAGCACATCACCACCGAAACGGTCGAGGCCCAACGGATACTCCGCTAGTTCGCCCGGTCCGGGAATGTTGGTCGGGGTGATTTCCGTGCGCCCGGGCAGTGCTTCCCCGCCGTAGGGTGCAAGGATCGGCGCCAGCGCGGCGACCAGGAGGAACAGCCCGATGATGATCGCGCCGGCAATCGCCTGCGGGTTTCGGCGCAGCCGTCGGAACGCGTCCTTCCAGAGGCCGGTGCCGCCGCCCTCGGCGAGGCTCGGGTCAGTGGTCGGAGAAGTTGGCCCGCCCGCGGCGGGAGGCAATACAGTGCTCATTGCACACGCACCCTTGGATCGATGACGGAGTACGAAACGTCAACCAGGAGGTTGATCAGGGCGTACAGGATCGCGATGAAGATGACGAAGCCCTGCAGCACCGGATAGTCCAGTTCAAAGATGGCGTCGCGGAGGAAACTGCCGATGCCGGGGAAGGCGAACACCGTTTCGGTGAGGACCGCACCTGAAATGAGCAGGCCGGTCTGCAGGCCAATGGTCGTCACGACCGGGAGCATCGCGTTACGCAGGATGAACCGGCTTCGGATTGTCCTTTCCATGAGGCCCTTTGCGCGGGCCGTCCGAACGTAATCGGCGTTCTGCACTTCCAGCACCGAAGCGCGCGTGATGCGCACAATGATGGCCAGCGGGATGGTTCCCAGTGCGAGCCCCGGAAGGATCAGGTGCTGGAAGGCGTCCCACGCGGCGTCGTACTCGCCCGTCAGGATGCCGTCCAGCACATAGAAATCCGTGACGTGCGTCGCGTTGATGCGCGGATTCTGGCGTCCATCCGGCGGCAGGATGGGCCACTGGATGGCGAACAGGTACTTGAAGATGAAGGCCAGGAAGAAGACCGGAACAGTGATGCCGATCAGGCTGAGGACTACCGAACCGTGATCGACAAGCTTGCCGTAATGGCGGGCGGCCATATAGCCCAGCGGGATACCGACGCCGATCGCGAAGATCAGCGCCACCACGCTCAGTTCAAGTGTGGCCGGGAAGCGTGTTGCGAACTCTTCCAGTACGGGACGGCCCGTGATGATCGAGGTGCCGAAATCGCCCTGCAGCAGTTTACCCATGTAGGTGAAGTACTGGAGGAGGATCGGTTCGTCGAAACCGTACAGTTCGTTGACGCGGGCGACCGCTTCCGGGGTTGCCCTCTCGCCCAGCAGGGCTGTTGCAGGCCCGCCCGGCAGGCCTCGAACCCAGAGAAAAAGCAGGACCGAAAGTCCAAACAGGGTCGGAACGAGCAGGGCGAGGCGTTTACCAATGACGCGAAGCACGAGGTCCTTTCAACAGTGTGGCATCGAGTGGACGAGAGCAAACAAAAGCGGAGGGACCAATGGGCCGGTCCCTCCGCCAGAGTTGTTACTCGTTCAGTTCGATCATGTTGAAAACTTCGTCATTGACGGGGCTCGCCGGGTAGGAATCCACCCGCGGAGCGAACGCCAGGGACGGCGCCGGGTGCGCCAGCGGAATCGCCGGGTTGAACTGGGCGATCTGCTCGTTGATCTCCTCGTACGTGGCGGTCTGCTCCTCGCGGTCAGTCATGCCGCGAGCCTCGCTGAGTGCGTTGAACAGTTCCGGATTGTCGAAGCCGAACTCGGGCTTCTCCTGGCCGAAGAAGACGCCGATGAAGTTGTCGGTGTCGTTGTAGTCGCCGGTCCAGCCGAGCAGGTGGATGCCGTGGTTCTCGGTGCCCTGGATGCGGTCGAGGTAGTCAGGCGTCCAGACATCCGGCGCCGGGGTGACCGTAATACCGACGTCCTTCAGCTGGTCGCTGAGGTTGGTGAACACCTGCTCCGGAGTAGGCATGTACGGGCGGGAGACGTCAGTCGGGTAGTTGAACTGGACCTCAAAGCCGTCGGGGTAGCCGGCCTCGGCCAGCAGTTCCTTGGCGCGCTCAGGATCATACTCGTACGTGGTGATGTCCTCGTTGTAGCCGTCCACAACATCAGGGATGAACTGGGTGGCCAGCTGGGTTCCCTCGGGCAGCGTCTGGTCGATCAACGCCTGCTTGTCGATTGCGTGGTGGATGGCCTCGCGGACCAGCGGATCACTCAGCTCTTCGACTGCGTGGTTGATGCCGAGGTAGAGGATGGTGAACGGATCGCGCGGAACGATCATGAACCCTTCCTCCTCCAGAAGCGGGATGTCAGCCGGGGAGACGAGGTCGAAACCGTCGATGGTTCCCGCCTGCAGCGCCTGTGTGCGCGCCTGAGGGTCATCGATGATGCGGAAGATGACCGTCTGGACGTCGCCCTGCTCGCCCCAGTACTCCTCGTTGGCGGTGACGGTGAGGTCAGCGCCGACGTTCCAGGAATCGAACTTGAACGGTCCGGTTCCTACCGGGTGGCCTTCCGCGTATTCGCTCAGCTGGGGAGCTTCGGAGGAGCCTCCGATGTCATCAGCGTTGAACTCCTGCAGCGCGGTGGGGCTCTGCATGGCGAATGCCGGCAGCGACAGCGCTGGGATGAATCCGGCGAACGGCTTGGCGAGAGTGACGGTGGCCTCGAGGTCCCCGTTCACTTCGCAGGACTCATAGACAGCTGCATCCGGAGAATCCGCGAAGCCGCGGAACAGGTTGTTGTAGTAGTAGGACACCGACGGCGCCTGGGCCAGTCCAGTGAAGTTGTACCAGCGGTCAAAGTTGAAGCAGACGGCTTCGGCGTTGAACTCGGTGCCGTCGTGGAAGGTCACGCCTTCCTTCAGCGCGAACGTGGTGGACAGTCCGTCCTCGGATGTTTCCCAGGACTCCGCCAGCAACGGTGCCGGGTCTGCCGTGCCCGGCTCGACGCCTACAAGGCCCTCAAAAATCTGCCGGCTGACGCGGAAGGACTCGCCGTCGCTCGCGAAGGCGGGGTCAAGCGATGCGGGGTCAGACGAGGCCGCGAAGACGAAAGTCGAGTCGACCTCGCCCTCCGCCGCTGCGCCGCCGTCCTCTTCACGCTGGCTCTGGACGCAGCCGCTGAGCAGCAGAGCGCTGATTGCGGCGCCGGCAGTAATGGCGGCAGCGCGCTTCTTTGTGGGATGCGTCCCCTGCGCCGATGTGCTTGTGAACATTAAGTGCTCCTGATGATCTGTTACCTGGCGGACACGTCACTGTGCCCGGGCGGCGCACGGGCAGGCCGTGTTGCCTAATGTGACGAGCCTAACTCCCAGCGCGGGCGCATGCAGTATTTCCCGTCAGCAAGCGATCACGATTTGGTTAAGCGCCGGCACTTCCTAGCGTTCGGTGCACTGCCCGGCGGACACGGTTTCACTGAGCGCTGCTGCCTGTTCGACGACGGGACGGAGCTCCTCCAGTGTCAGCGCATACCCCACTGGCACATCAGCCGTGGATTTCGCAAAGATGACTCCGGCGACGCGGCCCTCCATGTCCAGGAGCGGCCCGCCGGAATTCCCCTGCTGAACGTTTGCGGCCAGTGTATAGACGTCGATCGCCGTCGGGTCAGCCCCGTAGATGTTCTCGACAAGGACGTCGGACCGGTTCTGGATGCTTGCCGGTTGAATCTGGAACGGCCCGCCCGCTGGGTACCCGGCGAAGGCCGCGGTGTCCCCGGTTTCGAGGTCCTCCCCGAGTGCAAGCGGCGCGCGGTCCAGGCCGTCCACAGCGATCACGGCGATGTCCCTCACCGGATCGAAATAGACAACGCTTCCCGGCACTGCGCCTGCACCGGGAACCTCGACGACCGGCTGGTTTACCCCTGCCACCACATGAGCGTTGGTGACTACCCGGCCCGGCGCGACGATGAATCCGGACCCGGTTTGGTTCTGGCCGCACTGGTAGGCGGTTCCGGCGATGCGCAGGACCGATTGGGATGCGGTGGCGAGCGCCGGTGTGTCCACTGATGCATCCGGTACCGGAGCCGGGCTGGCCGGCGCCACACCCTCAAGAAGCGTGGGTATGCCGTCAGCAACGGCAATGGAGCGGATCTGCGCCATCCAGGCACGAACGGGCGACGGCGTCAGGGTGTCAATACTGCCGAGCACCTTCGACGATGCGATTGACTGGGAAAGGAAGGGCACGCCCATGGTGCTGATGCTGAAAGCCAGCATGGCAAGTACCAGCGCGGCCACAACGACGTTGGTGGCCCCTCCCAGAAGGCGGTCGATGACGCGCACGGGAGCTGACCCGGCCCTGCTGCTGAGCGCACGTCCCAGTCCGGCGCCGAGTGCCTGCCCGATGATGACCAGGAGCAGGGCAGTGGCGATCACCGCGGCGAGCCGCCAGGAGTCCTCGGATACCGACGCACTGACCAGCGGTATGGCGAAGAAGGCGCCCACTGCGCCGGCCGCGAACCCGATGATGCCGCCGAGGGTGACCAGGAAGCCGTTCTTCAGCCCGGCAATGAGGTAGCCAATCAGCATCAGCACCAGGATGATGTCCAGGAGTGTAAAACCGAACACGCCACTCCCTTTCCAGGAAGCGCTGCACTTCCCCTGCTGAGCTTTGATTCTACGGTCCCGCGCTGACAGTCCGCCGGGAAGGGTTGGAGTGATTTGCCCTACCCCGTGGGCGAACACGCGTGTAGCAGGTGTCACAACGTCCCCGCGTACGGCAAGATGGGAAAGGACGGGAAACTGGCTGGTTTTGCATCATACAGAGGAGATTTCATGGATATCGAGGTACTGCGCAGGGCGCCCCTGTTCGCTTCACTGGGCGACGAGGTGTTTGCGGCGCTCACTGACGAGCTGACCGAAGTGGACCTGTCGCGCGGCGCATCGGTCTTCCGGGAAGGCGATCAGGGCGACCAGCTCTACTTCATCGTCTCCGGCAAAATCAAGCTTGGCCGTACCGCACAGGACGGCCGCGAGAACCTACTGGCAATCCTCGGCCCCGGTGAGCTCTTCGGCGAAATGGCCCTGTTCGATCCCAGCCCCCGCACCGCCACGGCCACGGCTGTGTCCGAGACCCGCCTCGCCGGCCTCAAGAACGAGAACCTTCGTGCCCTGCTGGAAACCCGCCCCGAGGTGTCCGCCCAGCTGCTGCAGGCCTTGGCCCGCCGGCTGCGCCGCACCAACGAATCCCTGGCGGACCTGGTCTTCTCCGACGTACCGGGCCGCGTGGCCAAGGCACTGCTGGACCTCGCGGACCGCTTCGGCCGCCCTGCCACTGACGGCATCCTCGTAGCCCACGAACTGACCCAGGAAGAACTCGCGCAGCTTGTCGGCGCCTCGCGTGAAACCGTGAACAAAGCGCTGGCCGAGTTCGTCCAGCGCGGCTGGCTGCGCCTGGAGGCGCGCGCAGTCGTCATTTTGGACATCCAGCGGCTGCGTCAGCGCAGCCGCTAGCCCCCCTTTGGGAACTTTTGTGCAGGTCAGGTGACTTCAGCCGCCGGGAAGTCACCGTAGGTGCGCAAAAGTTCCTGGGATCCCGGGCGCCATCCCTGCCGGAGGAGTGCCTTCTTGACCTTCGCGACGACCCGCCAGCCGCCCTCCGGCAGGTCAAGGCGGTTCAGTTTCACCTGCGCCCACTCAACCTCTGCAACTTTGGCATCTCTGGCCATATCCTTGGCCTGCTGTTCGGGCGTCAGGTGATGCTCGCCGTCGTATTCGATACAGACCCGGAACGCCTCGCAGCCAAGGTCCGTCCAGGCAACGATCAACCCGTTTGCGTCCCGTAGCGAATAGTTCACCGAGAATTCCGGTAACCCTGCGTCCTCCAGGATCAGGCGCACTAGACTCTCCGGTGGCGAGTCGACGCCGACGCGAAGCCGATCAAAAGCTGACCGCGCCCTCTGTATGCCCCAGCTCCGTCCGTGTGTTGCGATGAACCGCTCCAGGTCCCGTTTCGGGACCATTGGGATCCTTGGCGGGCCGAAGGAGCGGGTGTGTTCGCTGATGATCTGGTCGCCGGCAACCACCAGGTCCTCGAGCGGTAGCACCGTTGCCAAATCCAGCCAGGTTCGGCGAGCGACGTCACAGGCAACCCATCGATTTCAACAACGTCTCCTTCGGAGATATCGAGGCGATGGCCCTTGACTCCCTTCCTGCGCGGTCCGGCTGTCTGTCTACCACGGGACAAGTGCACCTGCTCGTGGGAAATCCAGTGCGGTAGGTGTATCCCGTGAATCTCTGCGGCGGTCGTATGCGAAACGAAACTCCCCGGCAGCAACTCCACGTAGGGTCGGCAGCGCGATAAAACGGGATGGATAGCGCCGACGGGCACGCGCACTTCCCGGCTGGGGGTGGTCAGATCCTTCGCGCGCGTTCGGCTGATCGACAGGTCAGCGCTGAGCGCTGACCGCAAGGTGAAGGACCGTCCAACCAGTTCGTCGGGCAAGGGAGCGCGTTTGGCCATGTTCTATCTCAACGCATTCCCGAATCCTGTGCGCCGACTATCCACAGCCGGCAACTTTTGCGCAGATCATGCGGCTTCCGACGCTGGAAAGTCACCGTAGGTGCGCAAAAGTTCCAGATTGAAGCTGGACGACGGCGGCTACCGGCCGCGCTGCTCAGAGCCTTCCGTGGCGGTTGAGCACTCGACCTCGATCTTCGTTTCACCCTCGGCCTCAACGAGCCGGGGGGAGAAGACCTTCATCGGCCGCTTGTGGGAAAGATAGGCGATGCAGCCGCGCGAGGAGCCAATCTTCTCGAGAATGAGCTCAACCGCCGGGACGGTGAGCTCGCTCAGCGTCCGGCCGGCGGTGTTCGGCTGGTTGACCTCGTCGCCGAGGGAGGTGGTATTGCGCTGCATGATCTCCTCGGCAGACCACCGCCACTGTCCCCACACGCCCTTGCTCGCCAGGAGGGTAGGCTCCTGGTTCACCGGCTGGGCCGCGGCAAAGTACCTCGTATCGAAACGGCGATGAGCAAAGTCGGGGCTTAGCCACGCGGAGAGCGGCTTGATCAGGTCGGTGCGCAGACCGAGGCCCCGCTTGGCGAGGATCTCCGCAAACGTCCTGTCACCGGCGGCGATTGCTTCACGGGCTTCCATCCACTGCGGGTGGCGGGTGCCCTCAACAAGGCTCGACGCATCCGGGCCGGCGAGCAGCACGCCGGTCTCCTCGAAAAGTTCGCGGATCGCGGCAATCACAAATCGCCGCGCAACATGATGATCATCGGTTGCCAGTGCCGCTGCCCAGTGGGCAGGTGAGGGGCCAAACCAGGTGACGGGATCGTCGTCGTTCTCCTCCACACTTCCGCCGGGGAAGGCCACCACGCCAAGCGGTGACTCCCCCCGGCGGTAGGAGAGGTACACCTCGGTACCGACCGGAGCGTCACGGATCAACACGACCGACGACGCCGGACGCGGCTTCATTGGGGTGCGCTCGCCGTGATCAATCCAGCTGCGGGCGGCACCCTGCTGCTCTTCCGGGACTGGGAAGAGCCTGGTGCTTGAACGGTTCACGGTGACTAGATGAACTCCGCGATAATCTCGACTTCTACCGACGCATTCAATGGTAGTACCGCAACCCCGACGGCGGAACGCGCGTGGGCGCCGGCCTCGCCGAATACCTGCCCCAGCAGCTCGGACGCTCCATTGATGACCCCGGGCTGGCCCGTGAACGTGGGATCCGACGCGACGAAGCCCACCACCTTGACGATCCGGCTGATGCGGTCGAGGTCTCCGATCTGGGACTTCACAGCCGCGAGTGCATTGACTGCGCAGACGGCCGCAAACTCCTTGGCCTGCTCGGCTGCTATGTCACTGCCGACCTTGCCTGTAGCTGGGAGTTCACCGTTAATAAACGGAAGCTGCCCGGAGGTGTAGACGTAGTTGCCGGAGACTACTGCGGGAACGTAGGCGGCCACCGGAGCGGCCACCTCGGGGAGGGTGATCCCGAGATCCTTCAGCCTGCTCTCCACCGCTGACACTGCTTCATTGGCGCTGGTCACGACGCGTTTTTCTCCCGTTTGAGATAGGCAACCAGACCGTTGCCGTCAGGCCCCGGAACCACCTGCACGAGCTCCCAGCCGTCCTCACCCCACTGGTCGAGAATCTGTTTCGTTGCATGGATGATGAGCGGAATTGTGGAGTACTCCCATTTGGTCATGACTCACAGGGTAGCGCGTGCTTGTAAACTGGAGTGCATGGCTGCTCGTAAATCTCCTTTCTTTGACACGGCAACCACCCTGGGGAAAATCATTGCATTTCTTGGAATCAGTGGATTGAGTGGGGTGCTTGCTGCCGGTCTCCTCGTGCCCGTGGCTGCTGCTGCCGGCACCGGCGCCTCCGCGTCCATCCAGTTCTTCGAGAACCTCCCGGCTGAGCTTGAGCGCGGTGCGCTCGCCCAACCCTCCAAGATCGTTGCCTCCGACGGCTCGCTGATCGCCACTCTGTATGAGGAGAACCGCCAGCCCGTGACGCTGGATCAGGTCTCCGAGAACATGACTGATGCGCTGATCGCCATCGAGGATGACCAGTTCTACAACCACGGCGGCGTTGACCTGCAGGGCATCATCAGCGCTGCCATCAGCAACATCAGCAGCGACACCACCCGTGGGGCTTCCACCATCACGCAGCAGTACGTCAACAACGTACTCATCGACGCCAGCATGCAGAGCGGCGGCGACATCACCTTCAGCGGTCAAAAAACCCTGGGCGACAAGCTCCGTGAAGCGAAGCTGGCTATCGCCGTGGAGAAGGAGCTGAGCAAGGACGAGATTCTCGCCGGCTACCTGAACATTGTGCCGTTCACCGGCAACACCTACGGCGTCCAGGCCGCCTCCAAGTACTTCTTCAACGTTGAGGCGAAAGACCTGAACATCCAGCAGGCCGCGTTGCTGGCCGGCGTGGTCAACGGTCCCACCTTCTACAGCCCCGAGCTCTACCCGGAGCGCTCGCTGGAGCGCCGCAACCTGGTGATCGGCCGCATGCTGGAGACCGGCAAAATTACTCAGGAAGAGTATGACGCCGCCGTTGCCTCCGATCTCGGACTGAACATTACGCCGGTCCTTAATGGCTGCGTAGGCGCCGAGCAGGCACCCTACTTCTGCGACTACGTGACGCACCTGGTCCTCAATGATCCTGCCTACGGCGAAACCCGTGAGGACCGGGAGAACCTGCTGTACCGCGGCGGTCTGACCATCAAAACCACACTCGATGCGCGCGCACAGGCAGCTGCCCAGACGGCAATCAATGAGACAGCGAACCGCGAGACCACCGATCCCGCCGTCGGTCACTCCATGGTGAGCCTCGAGCCGGGCACCGGAGACATCCTGGTCATGGCTCAGAACACGCGGTTCATGCCGGGTGAAACGCCGGGCGACTCCGTGCAGAACTTCAACGTGGACTCCTATTACAAGGGTGATCCGAACAAACCCATTGGCGGTCTCGGCGGATTCCAGCCGGGCTCGACCTTCAAGCCGTTTGTCGTGGCCGCCTGGCTGGAAGACGGCCGGTCGCTCAATACAGTGGTGGACGGCAGCAAGAAGGCTTACCCTGCCGGCGATCGCTGGGAGGCCAGCTGCCTGCCGCGAGGGTTCTACGAGATCCTCAGCGACGACCCGAATTACGAGTACGAGCCGCAGAACTATGGCGACACCAATTACGGCAATTACACCGTTCTTGAAGGCCTTGCGCAGTCCTACAACACGGTGACCTTCGAGACCGCCGAACAGCTCGACCTCTGCAAGATCCGTGACATGGCCTTCGAGATGGGCGTGCACAACGGGAAGAGCTCGGAGGGTGAGCCACTTCCGGTCGATGTCAACGTCCCGATGCTCATCGGTGGTTCGAGCGACGTCTCCCCGATGTCGATGGCAACCGCCTATGCCACCCTTGCCGCCGAAGGCCTCAAATGCGAGCCTCGGGCACTTGTTGAAGTGACTGCGGTCAACGGAGACACTTATCCGGTTCCGCCGGAATCATGTGAGCAGGTCATCCCGAAGGAAATCGCGCGCGGAGTAAACTACGCCACCCAGGCAGTGATAGAGCGCGGTTCGGGCCAGTTGCTTGAGTTCGGCGACATCCCCATGGCCGGCAAGACCGGCACCAATGACGCCCGCTCGCAGACCTGGTTCATGGGTTACAACTCCGCCATGGCAACGGCCTCGTGGATCGGTAACTGGAAAGAAGGCAACACGAGCCTTAGCGGAATGCAGATTGGCGGACGGACTTACCCGGAGATCGACGGTTCGCTGATCGCTGCGCCGTCCTGGGCCCGCTACATGCAGCAGATCCAAGGTTCCTACCAGCCCGAGCCGTTTGCTGACCCGCCGTCGAACATGATCAATACCAGCCGCCAGGAACAGCAGGACCAGTTCTCACAGCAGCCGAATTCCAACGGGACAACCAACGGCACAACCAACAACGGTCAGCTGATTCTCCCTCCGGCACCCGGCGGTAACACCTTGCCCGTTACGCCCCCGGACAATTCAGGCAACAATGGGAACGGCAACGGTAATGGAAACGGCAACGGCGGAGGTAACGGCTGATCGTGGGGACAACCACAGAGGGTTCGCGTAACGGCGCAGCGGTAGCGCTGGGCATAACAGCAGCGGCCGGCGTCGCCACCTTCGGGTACGCAGCGTTCGTCGAGCGCAACCTCTTCGGACTTCGCAAGGAGAACCTCGCGATTCTTCCCCCCGGCAGCAGGCCGCTGCAGGTCCTGCACCTCTCGGATATCCACATGGTGCCCCGTCAGGCCGCCAAGACCAAGTGGCTGCAGGGCCTGGCCGAGTTGAAGCCGGACCTCGTGGTGAATACCGGCGACAACCTCAGCCACCCCAAGGCGCTTGCGCCCCTCCTGGATGCGCTCGAACCGCTCCTCGAGTTCCCGGGTGTCTTTGTTCCCGGTTCCAACGATTACTACGCACCGCGGCTGCAGAATCCGTTCAAGTACTTCACCGGTCCCTCCTCAAGCAAGGCAGACAAGCCGCTGAAGGAACTTCCCTGGCAGCAAATGTTCGCGCGGTTCGGCTCCGCAGGCTGGGTTGATCTGACCAACCGGTCGCAGTCGGTTGCTGTTCGCGGCGTCCGGCTCGATCTGAGCGGCGTTGATGATCCGCATTTGGGACGGGACAAGTTCGCCGGCTTCCCGGCGGGAAGCAGCACCGCAGGCGAGGCACCCCACCTTCGTGTCGGCGTCGCCCATGCCCCGTACCAGCGTGTCCTCGACACCTTCACCGACGGCGGAGCAGACCTGATATTCGCCGGCCACACACATGGCGGACAGGTATGCGTTCCCGGGTACGGCGCCCTTGTCAGCAATTGTGATCTGCCCACCTGGCGTGCCCGTGGTCTGACCCAGTGGGAACACAACGGCCGGACAGCCCCGCTGAATGTGTCCGCAGGAATCGGAACCTCGCGGTTTGCGCCAGTCCGTTTCGCCTGCCGCCCCGAAGCAGTATTACTGACGCTCACGTCCCGCTGAGCAACGGGTCCGCGGTGTCGGTTCCCTGACGAGCGCGTCGCGCACGGTCTGACATAGGATTGTTGCTGGGGGACACGAAAATTTCGGCTCCCTCGAATCTTCAACTTTCGAGAGAAGTACATGCCGACGCAAACAACGCTGTGGGAGTCTCTCAGGCGCCTGTACCCGCACCTCAAGCCGATCATTCCGCGACTGGTTCTGGGGCTTTTTGCCGCGCTCGGTGCGAGCGTCATGGTGCTTGCCATCCCGCAGGTCTTCCGGGTCCTCGTCAATGACGCCCTGGCGGAAGGTCAGGCGAGTTCCACCGTGTGGATCGCATCCGGGATTGTTCTGGTGCTCGGAGTGCTCGAGGCCGTCTTCGTTGCCCTGCGACGGTTCTTCGTCATCAATCCTGCAACCACGGTAGAAACCAACCTGCGCACGTCTTTCTACCGTCATCTGCAGAACCTCGCGGTAGCCTTCCATGACCGTTGGGGCAGCGGCCAGCTGCTGTCGCGTGCCATGTCAGACCTCAACCTCATGCGGCGGTGGATGGCATTCGGCGCCATCATGCTCGTGGTGGACGCAATCACGCTGACCGCGGGCGTGGCCATCATGTTCTTCATGAGCTGGCCCTTGGCCCTGATCTTCCTGACTGCAGCGGTACCCGTGATGATCTACGGATTCCGCTTCCGGACTTCCTACAGCAGGGTCTCGCGCAAGAGCCAGGACCAGGCGGGTGACCTCGCCACCACCGTCGAGGAATCGGTCCACGGAATCCGCGTCCTGAAGGCCTTCGGGCGGAGCCGGGAAGCCCTGGACGCCTTCAGTGACCAGGCCGAGGAACTGCGTGAAACGGAAATCCACAAAGCCAAAAGCCTGGCCACGTTCTCACTGATCGTGACGCTGCTCCCCGAACTCGCCCTGGGCGCTTCGCTGGTCACCGGCATCCTCCTCGCTGTCAACGGTGATGTCACCATCGGCGGACTGGTCGCGTTCTTCGCAACCGCCGGAGTGGTGGCGGGGCGCGTCGAGTTCATCGGCCCGCTGCTCGCCATGACGTTCACAGCCAAAACGGCAATCGACCGCCACTACGAGGTCATGGAGTCTGAGAACACGATCACCGGACCGCCTGATCCCCGCACGCTTCCCGATCCGCACGGCGAAGTAACGTTCGACGACGTCTCCTTCCGTTATCCCGATGCGAAGGACACGTCCACTTCGGTCATAGACGGAGTCAACCTCACGCTGAGGGCCGGCGAAACCATGGCTCTGGTGGGAGTGACCGGCTGCGGCAAGAGCACCCTGCTCCAACTGGTCCCCCGCCTCTACGATGTCACCGGCGGAGCTATCCGCATCGACGGGATCGACCTCCGCGAGTTCTCTCTGGAGGAGCTGCGCCGCCACGTAGCGGTGGCTTTCGAAGACACGACACTGTTTTCCAACTCGGTCCGCGAAAACGTCCTGATGGGTGTGGACGCCCAGGACGACGACGACGCCATCCTCACCGAGGCGCTGGACGTTGCGCAGGCGCACTTCGTGTATTCGCTTCCCGAGGGCGTGGATACGCTCATCGGTGAAGAGGGACTCAGCCTCTCCGGCGGGCAGCGCCAGCGGCTGGCGCTCGCCCGGGCCATCGCGGCCAAGCCGCGGGTGCTGGTCCTCGACGACCCGCTGTCCGCGCTCGATGTGCGCACGGAGGAACTTGTGGAGGAGCGCCTGCGCGAGGTCCTCGCGGATACCACCACACTGATTGTGGCCCACCGCCCCTCCACAGTGGCGCTCGCCGACCGCGTCGCGCTCATGGAGAACGGACGCATCTCCGAGGTCGGTACCCACACCGAACTGCTGGCCCGCAGCGACCACTACCGCTACGTCATTGCGAGCCTCACCGAGGAACCCGTGGACCTCGACAGCGAGCTGGAAGAGCTGGAGCACAACGACCAGGAGGCCCGCGCATGAGTGCAGCACCGAAACAGGAGAAACAGGAAAAGCCGAACAGGCGCACCCGCGCGGGCCAGCCGCCGTCGATCATTTCCTCAGGAGTCTCCAACGAGGACGAGGTGATGCTGGACCGGGCACAGAACAAATCGGTGCGGACACGGTCCTTCAAACTGCTCGGCTCGCTGATCCGCCCCAACCGCAGGCAATTCATCTGGACCGCATTCCTCGTGGTCTTCTCCCAGATCGCACGGGTGGCCGGGCCGGCGATCATCGCCTTCGGTATCGACCACGCTCTCCCCTCGCTGCTGCAGGGCGACTCCGCGCTGCTCTGGGCTGCGGGCATCACCTACCTCATCGCGGCCGTACTGGCAGCGACCCTCACAGCCGGCTACGTCCTCGCAGCAGCCCGGCTGAGCCAGGAAATGCTGCTGGATCTCCGCCTGCGCGTCTTCCGGCACACCCAGCGGCTCAGCCTCGAGTTCCACGAGAAGTACACCTCCGGGCGCATCATCTCCCGCCAGACCTCTGACCTGGAAGCGCTGCGCGAGCTGCTCGACTCCGGGGTCAGTTCCCTGGCGTCCGGCCTGATGTACATGATCTTCACCGCCGTCACCATCTTCGTGCTCGACTGGCCCACGGGATTACTCCTTCTGGTCGCGGCTATCCCCATGACGTTCCTGGCGCGCTGGTACCAGAAGCACTCGCAGATCGCCTACCGGTCATCGCGGGTGGTGTCGGCGAAGCTGATCGTCCACTTCATCGAGACGATGACCGGCATCCGTGCGGTCAAGGCGTTCCGGCGCGAGAAGGTCAACGCAGACCGCTACGACGAGCTCGCCGAGGACTACCGCAAGGTGACGGTGCGCTCGATCAACCTCAACGGCGTCTTCCAGCCGGGCCTGGTCCTGATCGGCAACGTGACGGTGGCCGCGGTGCTCCTGTTCGGAGGCTTCCGGGTGCTTGGCGGATCGCTCGAGGTCGGCGCGCTGCTGGCACTGCTGCTGTACAGCAAGCGGTTCTTCCAACCGGTTGACCAGATGGCCATGTTCTACAACTCGTTCCAGTCAGCAGCGGCGGCGCTCGAGAAGGTGTCCGGGCTCCTGGAGGAAGTACCGACGGTGCGCCCGCCGAAGAACCCCGTGCCGTTGAAGGACGCGCAGGGCCTAATAGAGTTCGACGGCGTTGAGTTCCGTTACGGGGATGGTCCCGTCATCCTGCCGCGCATGGACCTCACGATCCCGGCCGGGCAGACGATTGCCCTCGTTGGCCAGACGGGCGCCGGCAAGTCCACTCTTGCCAAGGTCATCGCCCGGTTCTACGACGTCTCCGAAGGCAGCATCACCCTCGACGGGGTGGACCTCCGTCAGCTGTCGCCGCAGGACCTGCGCCGCGCCGTCGTGATGGTCACGCAGGAGGCGTTCCTGTTCAGCGGGAGCGTGGCTGACAACATCGCCCTGGGCAAGCCTGAGGCGAGCCGGGAAGAAATCGAGCAGGCGGCCAGGGCTGTGGGAGCCCACGACTTCATCACGTCGCTGCCCGAGGGCTATGACACCGACGTCAACAAACGCGGTGGCCGGGTCTCCTCGGGGCAACGGCAGCTCATCAGCTTTGCACGGGCGTTCCTCGCCGATCCGGCAGTCCTGATCCTGGACGAGGCAACGTCCTCGCTGGACATCCCCAGCGAACGGCTGGTCCAGCAGGGCCTGCAGAAACTGCTCGGCAACCGGACCGCGTTGATTATTGCGCACCGGCTCTCCACGGTGGAGATCGCGGATCGCGTGCTGGTGGTTCACGACG
Organism: Arthrobacter sp. Soil782; assembly: GCF_001428435.1. GTDB lineage: Bacteria > Actinomycetota > Actinomycetes > Actinomycetales > Micrococcaceae > Arthrobacter_D > Arthrobacter_D parietis. Next base: position 53,795 of record NZ_LMSO01000001.1, on the reverse strand, counting down.
GCGCAGTGGTCGAGGACGGAACGCCGGCTGACTTGATCAGCGGCAACGGCCGGTTCGCCACCCTGCACGCAGCGTGGCAGGACTCGCTGGTCTAGTGCCGGTCACCGAGCTGCTGTCCATGGCGCGCTGGTTCGTCAGGGACGCCGTTGTCCGTTATCCTTGAGAGGTTGCTTTCGGGGCTTCCCGGAACAGCTCAATCGGGGTGTGGCGCAGCTTGGTAGCGCGCGTCGTTCGGGACGACGAGGCCGCAGGTTCAAATCCTGTCACCCCGACCACTGAAGAAAAGGTGCCCGCAGTTCACACTGCGGGCACCTTTTCGTTTCTGTGTCAGACGCGGTGAAGCGTCACACGAAGCGAGGTCAGACGAACGTCCGGCCGGTCAGCCGCTCGTAGGCTTCGATGTACCGGGCGCGTGTCTTCGCGATAACCTCCGCGGGCAGTGCAGGCGGTTCTGACACACGGTCCCAACCGGCGTCGTCGGACGTGAGCCAGTCGCGGACAAACTGCTTGTCGAAGGAGGGCTGTGACTTCCCCGGCGAGTACAGGGCCGCGTCCCAAAACCGCGACGAATCCGGCGTCAGCACCTCGTCGCCGAGGGTCACTTCACCGGAGCGGGACATTCCGAACTCCACCTTGGTGTCCGCAAGGATGATCCCGCGATCCAGCGCAATCGACTCCGCGCGGGAGTAGATATCGAGCGTCAGCGAGCGCAGCTTCGCGGCGAGATCATCCCCCAGCATCATGACGACGGCGTCATAGGTAATGTTCTCGTCGTGCTCCCCCACCTCAGCCTTGGCCGACGGCGTGAACAGGGGCTCGCGCAAACGGGAGCCGTCCACCAGGCCTTCCGGCAGCGGCAGCTCACACACCGTCCTTGACTCGTTGTACTCGAGGAGCCCGGAACCGGTCAGGTATCCACGCGCTATGCACTCGACGGGGTACATGTCCAACCGCTGACAGATCATGGCCCGGCCCTCAACCTCGGCGGGAACGTCGGTGGACAGGACGTGGTTGGGGATGCCGGCCAGTTGCTCGAACCACCACAGGCTCAGCTGGGTCAGAACGCGTCCCTTGTCCGGGATCTCGGAGGACAGCACAAAGTCGTAGGCGCTGATCCGGTCACTGGCGACCACCAGCACGCGGTCGTCCTCTCCCGTCACGGGTTCATACAGGTCCCGAACCTTCCCGGAGTAGATGTGCCGCCAACCCGCAAGTTCCTGTGCCATCCCTATGCCCCGCCCGTCTCTGAACCCGCCGCTGAAGCTGGCTGGGAAACCGGCTGCGAAACAACAACCTCGCCCCGCGCGGCCTTCGCAGCAATATCCGTGCGGTACTGGCCGCCGTCCAGGTCAAGGCGGCGCACGCCGTCGTACGCTTTGCTCCGCGCTTCCGCCAGGTCCTCCCCCAGCCCGACGACGGCAAGCACCCGCCCACCGGCGGAGACCACCGAACCGTCTTCACTCAGCGCAGTGCCCGCGTGCAGCACGGACACGCCATCCAGGGCAGCCGCGTCCGCGAGACCACGGATTTCATCGCCGGTGCGCGGTGAATCGGGGTAGTTTGCTGACGCGAGGACCACGGCGACCGCGGCCTCCGATGACCAGTTCAGGTTGTCGACCGTGTCCAGCTCCCCCTTTGCAGCAGCGAGCAGGACGCCACCCAGAGGCGTCTTGAGCCGGGCCAGCACGGCCTGTGTCTCGGGATCCCCGAAGCGGGCGTTGAACTCGATCACGCGCAGCCCGCGCGAAGTGAGCGCGAGCCCGCAGTACAGGACCCCCGTGAACGGAGTGCCGCGGCGTGCCATCTCCTCGATGGTGGGCAGCGCAACGCGCTCAATCACCTCATCCACCAGACCGGACGGCACCCATTCCAGCGGCGAGTAGGCACCCATGCCGCCGGTATTCGGTCCTTCGTCATCGTCGAAGATGCGCTTGAAGTCCTGTGCCGGGGCAAGTGGCACCACGCTGGTGCCGTCCGAGAGGACAAACAGGGACACCTCGGGGCCGTCAAGGTATTCCTCGATCACCACCGAGCCGCCGGCGCCAAAGCACACCTCGGCGTGTTCAAGGGCGGCAGCCCGGTCCGACGTGACCACCACGCCCTTGCCCGCAGCCAGGCCGTCATCCTTGACCACATACGGTGCGCCGAAGGAGTCCAGCGCCTCTTCGGCTTCGGCTGCAGTTGACGCGACCTTCGCCATGGCGGTGGGAACACCGGCGGCGGCCATGATCTGCTTGGCGAACGCCTTCGAGGCCTCGATTTGCGCCGCAGCTTTCGTGGGTCCGAAGACGGGGATGCCGGCGGCGATCAGCGCGTCCGACACACCGGCAGCCAACGGAGCCTCAGGGCCCACAACCACGAGGTCGGAACCGAGCCGCCCAGCCAGTTCCGTCACAGCAGTCGGGTCATTCGCATCGATGCTGTGCACGGGGACATCCTGCGCCATTCCGGCGTTCCCGGGAGCCGCATGCACCTCGCTTACGAATGGATCGGCAAGGAGCGCTCGGACAAGGGCGTGTTCGCGGCCTCCAGGGCCAATAACGAGAACCTTCACAGTAGTTCAGGGTACTGGGTCCTCCCCCACCCAACTACTGGCCGCAGAAACTGTGAAGTCAGCCGGCACGTCCGGAATACCAATACACCGGGTCTGTCTCTCCGAACACCCAGTATGAAAGCCGTTCGCACCTCCAGCCGCGCCGCCACGACACTAGCCATGCTTGCGGGCATACTCGCTGCCGGGCTGGTCCTCGGTGTGGCCGAGCTGATCGGTGCCTTCTTCTCCACCCGGTCGGCCCCGCTGATTGCACTCGGCTCCACGTTCATCGACTTCACGCCGGCCTGGTTGAAGGACTTCGCGATCGACACCTTCGGCACCAACGACAAGCTCGCGCTCTTCGTCGGCATGGCCGTCACCATCATCATCCTCGCCGCGATCCTCGGCTACCTGGCATGGCGGCGCTGGATCCTTGGCGTGGCCGGTGTCCTCCTCATGGGCGCCGTGATGGTTGCCGCCGTCGTCTCCCGTGCCGGTGCATCCGTAAGTGACGCGATCCCTTCGGTGATCGGCACACTGGCCGGCCTGGCCGCGCTCCGCTGGATGATCCGGAAACTGCATTCGGCGCAGCCACAGACCGAGACCACAACCAACGACGACGACGGCGCCTTCAACGCTGGCGGTTCCCGCCCGGGCGGGACAAAGGCTTCCGTCAGCAGGCGCGGGTTCTTCGCGGCAGCGGGGGTCACCGCCGTCGTCGCAGCCGCGACGGCAGCGGGAGGCGCCGTCGTCAGTGGAATCCGCAACACCGTCAATGTTGCCCGCGAGCGCCTGAGCTTCCCGGCACCCGCCAGCCCTGCGATGCCGGTCCCACCGGGTGTGGACGTGGACCTGGACGGGGTTGAGCCGTGGCTGACCCCCAATCCGGAGTTCTACCGGATCGACACGGCCCTGCAGGTCCCCACCATCGATGTGGACACCTGGGAGTTGCGCGTGCACGGCATGGTGGAGGAAGAGATCCGCATCAACTTCCAGGACCTGCTAAATTCCGAACTGATCGAACGGCACATCACGCTGACCTGTGTCTCCAACCCGGTAGGCGGGGAGCTGATCGGCAACGCCAAGTGGCTCGGTTACCCCATCCGCGAGCTCCTTGCACGCGCCCGTCCCACCGAAGGCGCTGACATGGTCCTCTCCACCAGCACCGACGGCTTCAGCGCCTCCACTCCCCTGCCCATCCTGCAGGATGAGCGGGACGCCATCCTCGCAGTAGCCATGAATGACGAGCCGCTGCCCCTCGAGCACGGCTATCCGGTGCGCATGGTGGTCCCTGGGCTGTACGGGTACGTGTCAGCCACCAAATGGGTGGTGGACCTTGAAGTGACCCGTTTCGCGGACGCCACGGCTTACTGGACGGACCGCGGCTGGGCTGAGAAGGGCCCGATCAAGACGCAGTCTCGTATTGAGGTTCCGCGGCCGTTCGGCAACGTGGCTGCCGGTACCTTCCGGGTGGGCGGCACTGCCTGGGCGCAGAACCGCGGCATCGACAAGGTGGAAGTCCAGATTGACAACGGGCCCTGGGAGGAAGCCACTCTCGCGGCCGAATACACCGTGGACACCTGGCGGCAGTGGACCCACGAAGTGCAGCTCGAGCCCGGTTCCCACCGGATCCGCTCACGGGCTTATGATCCCGACGGCGTCCAGACCGAAGAGCGTGCCGATACCGTTCCCGACGGCGCATCGGGCTGGCACACGGTCCAGTTCTCAGCAGAGTAGGACCGCCCCTATCCTTGTGCCCATCGGATGACCCGTTCCCTCCGGTGGGCACAAGCTACATCCGCCTCGACGATGCGTAATACTGGAACCATGCCCTCCACTTTTACCTCCTCCAGCGCGGTTGACCTCGCGGTCCTGGAGCGCAACGGCTTCATTGAGTCCCGCCACATCGGCTCAGCCGTGGTCCTCGCAGCGGACGGCACCACCGTCACGGAACTCGGTGACGTCAACGCGCCGATCTTCCCCCGCTCCACCCTGAAGCCGTTCCAGGCACTGGCTGCCATGCAGGCCGGCGTCCCGCTCCGCGGAGCCCAGGTTGCGTTGGCAGCTGCCAGCCATGTCGGCAGTTTCGAACACATGGACGTCGTGAAGTCCATGCTGAGCGCCGCCGGAGTCACCGAGGAGGACCTGCAGTGCCCGGCTGACTGGCCGCAGGACGAGGAAGCCCGACACTCGCTCATCCGCAGCGACAAGGGCCGCCAGCGGGTAGCCTTCAACTGCTCCGGCAAGCACGCCGCTTTTCTCTGGGCCTGCACCGAAAACTCGTGGGACCACAAGACCTACCTGGATCGCGGCCACCCGCTGCAGCAGCGCATCGCCGCCATCATCGAGGAATACACCGAAGAGAAAGTGGAGCACTGGGCAGTGGACGGCTGCGGCGCTCCGCTCGGCGCCGTTTCACTCACCGGTCTCGCGCGGGGAATCGGCAAGATCGCCAAGGCCCCCAGTGACAAAAACGCCGATGCCCGCGCGGCCACCATCGCAACCGCCATGCTGGATTATCCGTGGGCGGTCCACGGCCACGGACGCGAGAATTCGGTAGTGATGGAAGACCTCGGGATCCTGGCGAAGAACGGAGCCGAGGGCGTCCTCGTCATGGCTACACCCACCGGCGTGTCCATGGCGCTCAAGATCCTGGACGGCAATATCCGCGCCACCACACTGGTAGGGCTCACTCTTCTGGCCGCCTCAGGTGCCCTCGAGGCGGAGGCTGTAGCACCGGTACTGGAGAAGGTTGTGCAGCCCGTGCTGGGCGGCGGCGAGCCCGTCGGCCAACTGCGCCTCGCCGCTCCGGTCATGGCGCTGCTGGACTGACCATGGCGAGACGGCGTATCCCACCCGCGGACGGCAACGCTGCAGTCCGCGCGGTGGCCGCCGGCAGCACTGACCGCACAGAACGCACGACGGCGGTTCGCTATTCCCTGGAGGAGCTCGCCTTCCGCGCACCCGGCAACAGCGTGGAAGTGCGCGTCCCGCCACTGGGCGTGACGCAGTGCGTCGAGGGTCCCCGCCATACCCGCGGAACCCCGCCCAACGTCATTGAAACCGATGCTGACACCTGGCTCGCCCTCGTCCTGGGGACCCTGACCTGGGCCGAAGCCCTCACCTCCGGCGCAGTCGCGGCATCCGGTCAGCGGGCGGACCTCTCCGCGCTCCTGCCACTGTTTCCCCAGGCACCGCGCAGGCCCGCGACAGGCCCGGCATGATCCTCGAGCGCCACCATGCCACGCAGCCGAACCTCCTTGTCCGGGGATTGCGTGGCGCGCTCACTGCCCTTCGCCGGCAGCCCGTGGAAGCCTGGGTGGTTGCCGGTGTTGTCACCGCCCTGTACACGATCTTCTCGGTCGCTCAGTGGAACCGGTTCGACACCCCGTCCTGGGACCTCGGCATCTTCACCCAGCTCGCCAAGGCCTATGCGGGGTTCGACGCGCCCATCGTGCCGATCAAAGGGGACGGGTTCAACCTCCTCGGCGACCATTTCCACCCCCTGCTCGTCATCCTGGGACCCGTGTATGCGCTCTTCCCGTCCGGATTGACCCTGCTGGTCCTCCAGAACCTGCTGGTGGGCTGGTCGGTCCTGATTCTCACTCGCCTGGCCGTGCGGCATGTTGGGCGCGTCCCGGGGCTCTTCCTTGGAGCCGCCTACGGCCTGTCCTGGGGCATCCAGGCCGCCGTCGCTGTGCAGTTTCATGAGGTGGCGCTGGCACTGCCCCTGCTGGCGCTGGCGTTGGAGGCGTATATCGAGGGCCGGCTGCGCACCGCCGTCGTCGCGGGCGCACTGCTGGTGTTCGTGAAGGAGGATATGGGGCTGACTGTCTTCGCGTTCGGGCTGGTGCTGGCCTGGCGCTTCCGACGCCGCTACCAGGCCGGTCTGGGGCTGGCAGTCTGGGGGCTCGCCTGGGTAGTCCTGTCGGTCGGGGTCGTCCTGCCGGCGCTGAACACCGGCGGCACCTACGACTACTCCGACCGCATTGACGTGGCCGCGCTCCTGGCCAACCCCGTGGGCACCATGATCACCATGATGACGGTCGTGGAGAAGTACCAGACGCTGTGGCTGCTGCTCCTTGCCGGCGGGTTCCTGTTCCTCCGCTCGCCGCTGGCCGCGGTGTTGCTTCCTACCCTGATGTGGCGTTTCGCTGCGGGGAATGAGTCCTACTGGGGGCCGGACTGGCACTACAACGCCGTCCTCATGCCCATCCTGTTCGCCGCGCTCATTCATGCGATTCTTCGCGCCCGCGAGAGCAGGCACGGCTGGCTGCGCTCCTATAGCGCCGCCGTCGTACCAGTGGTCAGTGTGGTGGCTCTCATGCTGCTGCCCGGGCAGCCACTGGCTGCGCTTGCGAAGCCGGAGACGTTTCAGCAGTCGCCGCGCTGGGATGCGGCGCACCGGATGATGGACAAGATTCCATCCGACGCAACGGTTGAGTCCGGCGTGTTGCTGATGCCGTACCTGGTGCCGGAGGCCGAGGTGTACTGGATCGGCAATGAGAACCCGGCGCCTGACTACCTGGTGGTCGACGCCGAGGACTGGAGCTGGGGGCCCACCCGCCCGGCCAGCGCGGAACAGCACGTTGAGGAAACCTATCCGGGCGAGGATTACACCTTGGTCTTCGATGAGGCCGGGTACCAGCTGGTCAAGCGGGAGACCTGATCCCGGTAGCCTTGAACCATGAGTTCGCAGCAGCCTCCAGAGCGCCGGCAGGTCACCATTCGACGGGCGCCGAAATTCGGTCCGTTCATGGGCCTCGGTGCGTTGATCGGATTCATCGCCGCGCTGATCGTGGCCTACACCGGCCCCGCTGACCCCACGCTGACCCGCGAGTCCGTCCTGGGCTTCTTCACGGTGGTTTTCGCGATCCCCGGAGTGCTGGTCGGTGGTCTCCTGGCGCTGCTGCTCGACCGGATCAGCGTACGCCGGATGAAGCAGGCGACGGCGGAGCGCACCGACGACGAATAGCCCGGCAATCCAGCCTCATTACGCCGTGAGAGAATGGGGTAATGGTGCGCGGTGACGGACAGCTTTCCCATGATCTACTTCCCGGCGAAAAAGGCCCCCAGGATGCCTGCGGCGTCTTCGGCGTCTGGGCCCCCGGCGAGGAAGTCGCCAAACTGACCTACTACGGGTTGTATGCGCTGCAGCACCGCGGCCAGGAGTCAGCGGGCATCGCCACCAGTGACGGCACCCGGATCAACGTCTACAAAGACATGGGTCTGGTGTCCCAGGTCTTCGACGAGGCCACGCTGAACACCCTCACCGGCCACATTGCGGTGGGCCACTGCCGCTACTCCACCACCGGGTCCTCCAACTGGGCCAACGCGCAGCCCACCCTCGGCGCCACCGCCGTAGGCACCGTTGCCCTGGCTCATAACGGCAACCTCACCAACTCGGCCGATCTCTACCAGACCGTCCTCAACCGTCATGGTAAGCCGCGCTCCGGAGAGATGGCGCAGGGCAACACCTCGGATACAGCCCTGGTCACCACCCTGCTGGCCGGGGATGACGGCCGCTCCCTCGAAGACACCGCCATGGACCTCCTGCCAACCATTGAGGGCGCGTTCTGCTTCGTGTTCATGGATGAGGGCACCCTGTACGCCGCACGCGACCCCCACGGTGTCCGTCCGCTGGTGCTTGGCCGGCTGGAGCGCGGCTGGGTTGTCGCGTCGGAGCAGGCTGCGCTCGCCACCGTGGGCGCCAGCATCATCCGTGAGATTGAGCCCGGCGAGTTCATAGCGATCGACGAGGGCGGCGTCCGTTCCCGCCGCTTTGCACCGACCACGCCGGCCGGTTGCGTTTTCGAGTATGTGTACCTTGCCCGGCCCGACGCCTCGATCGCCGGCCGCTCGGTCTATGATTCGCGCGTCGAAATGGGCCGGCAGCTGGCCCGGGAGAACAAGGCGGAAGCCGACGTCGTCATTCCGGTTCCGGAATCCGGCACACCCGCCGCAGTTGGTTTCGCTGAGCAGTCCGGGATTCCGTTTGCCCACGGATTCGTGAAGAACGCGTACGTGGGGCGCACCTTCATCCAGCCCAGCCAGACGCTCCGCCAACTGGGCATCCGGCTGAAGCTCAACGCGCTGGAGTCCGTCATCAAGGGGAAGCGGATCATCGTAGTTGATGACTCCATCGTCCGCGGCAACACCCAGCGGGCCGTGGTGCGGATGCTGCGCGAGGCCGGCGCCGCCGAAGTTCACATCAAGATCTCCTCCCCGCCGGTGCGCTGGCCGTGCTTCTACGGCATCGACTTTGCCTCACGCGCGGAGCTGATCGCCAACGGCGCGGCAGTGGATGAGATCGCCGCGTCGATCGGCGCAGACAGCCTGGCCTACATTTCCGAGGACGGCATGATCGAAGCCACCAAGCAGCCGCGGGAGCGGCTCTGCACGGCGTGCTTCACCGGGAACTACCCGATCAAGCTTCCCGAGGAAGACCGCCGCGGCAAAAACCTCCTTGAGCGGGCTGATCCGGCCGAAAAGCCGGGCGCCACCGGCTGCGATCCCGGGCCGGGCAGCGAACTTGAGACCCTCCTGACCGAAGCAGACAAGAAAGAGCGGGTATGAGCTCACCTGACCCCATCACCTATGCAAGCGCCGGAGTAGACGTCGAAGCCGGCGATCGGGCGGTGGAGCTCATGAAGGACGCCATCAAGGCCACCCACACAACCAATGTTGTCGGCGGCGTCGGCGGTTTCGCGGGTCTCTACGATGTCTCGAAGCTGCTGACGTACCGCAAGCCGCTGCTCGCCACCTCAACTGACGGTGTGGGAACCAAGGTTGCCATCGCGCAGGCCATGGATATCCATGACACCATCGGGTTCGATCTCGTGGGCATGGTCGTGGATGACATCGTGGTGGTTGGTGCGGAGCCCCTCTACATGACCGACTACATCGCCTGCGGCAAGGTGGTCCCTGACCGCATCGCAGCTATTGTGCGCGGAATCGCCTCCGCTTGTTCCGTCGCGGGAACGGCCCTCGTGGGAGGCGAGACCGCCGAGCATCCCGGCCTCCTGGGTGAGCATGAATATGACGTCGCGGGCGCCGCCACCGGCGTGGTGGAAGCGGACGCACTGCTTGGCCCTGAGCGGGTGCGCGAGGGCGACGTCATTATCGGCATGGCGTCCTCCGGCCTGCACTCCAACGGCTACTCGCTGGTCCGCAGAGTCATCAACCAGGCCGGCTGGGCCCTGGACCGGCAGGTCTCGGAACTCGGGCGCACGCTCGGTGAGGAACTCCTCGAGCCCACGCGCGTATACGCGGCCGACTGCCTGGACCTCGCCCGGCGCTTCCCCCTTGATTCCGACGGCGCCGTCCACGGTTTCAGCCATGTCACCGGCGGCGGTCTTGCCGCCAATCTCGCGCGCGTTCTGCCGCGTGGACTTGAAGCAACCGTGGATCGCTCCACCTGGTCGCTTCCGCCGGTTTTCAGCCTGGTGTCCGAGCTGGGAAGCGTACCGCTGCCGGATCTGGAGCGCACGCTGAACCTCGGTGTCGGCATGGTGGCGGTGGTTTCCGCGGCAGGAGCCGACAGCGCTGTTGCACGGCTGAACGATCGCGGCGTTCCCGCGTGGGTCATGGGCCAGGTGGCACGTGCTTCCCGCGAGAGCACCGACGGACCTGATTATGTGCAGGGTGCAAAGGGTGTGGACGGCGGCTCCGTGCGGCTGGTCGGTTCCTACGCCTGATCTTCTTCGGGAGCCCCGCTCGGGCACTGGTCCGGGCGGAGGCCCCGAAAATGTCCCATCGGGCAGCGGCTACCGAGCCGCATCACAATTCTTGGGCACAACAAGAACCAGCGGCCTGACGTGATCGTCCTGGCCGCTGGTTCTCAACGTCTTATGCGAGCGTTCTGCTCAGAAGAGGAGGTTATCCGATGCGGCGGGTGCCGCCGTCGTCCTCTTCATCATCAAACTGCTCCGCGTATTTATCCTCATACGCCGAATAATCCGGCTCAACCGGATCATCATGGCGGGAGGCACGACTACCGGTTGCCTTGAGCTCGCGTTGCAGCGCCGAGTAGTCCGTGGACGGGCTGAAATACTTCATGTCCCGTGCCTGCTTGGTGGCTTTCGCCTTCTGACGGCCGCGCCCCATGGCGTGACCCCCTTTTTGCGTCGATCCGGAGGTGGTCGCCATGGCCAACAAAATAACGGCGTAGCGAGGCCCCGGAGTATCCGGTTAATGTGTCGTATGTATAGGTTACATGGTTTCTCGGGCCGGACGTGCGGGCCCCACCGCCGGATGGAGCCGGAGACCCACCGAAGGTCTGCCTCCATGGGGGAAAAGCCCTTTGTTAGCTAGAGTCGTGGGGTAATCATGACCATAGCCAGCCCGCCGTTCCGGCAGGCGCATGAGGGGGCAGTTCACTATGAGCGATCAGCCGGACACGCCGGAGGATGACAAATCGGCATCGGCAGACGCTTCCGTTCCGGAGCCCGAGATCCTCAAGGCCGAGGACGTTTACCTTGCGGATCCGGATGTCTCCGGGGATGCGGTGGAACCTACCCTCAACACCTCGGCCGAGGATGTCCGGCTCATTGAACCGTCCCTTGGAGCGGCGGAAATCAGCGGGGACGCAGCCGAAGCCGCCTCTTTGGATGATGCGGCTGCAGAGGCCGCGCAGGTAGCGAAAGAAGCAGAGGACGTCGGCACACTGGTAGCCGGCCCCCGTCCCACCGAGGACCCGGCTGAGGCTGCCGTGCCGGCGGGCACTGCGCCTGCCGGCGGCGCAGCAGGGGATGCAGCGCCAGGCGGATTGACGAGTTTCGCGGCATCAGGCACCGAGCCGGCCTGGACGGGCCCGGGCAGCGATGAGGCCCGCTGGGACGCGTTGTTCGACGCCGGCCAAGCTAACGCATCCGCCGCCGCCTTGAAGGCCGATGAGGGTACAACCGCCGCCGGGGACCCGCAACCAACCGACCCCACCGGAACTGGAACCGGGACTGAAGTCGCAGCTGAAACCGGAACTGAAGAACCGGAAGCAACCAGCGCATCCGCAGATTCCGCCGCTCCCAAAGCGCCCTGGGCCCAACCATTCGCGAGCGGGCAGCCGCAGGCTCCCGGGAGCCCTGTTCCGCCTGTTGGCGGGCCCTATGGCCTTCCACCGGCGGGAGGGGATGACCCTGCCCCTACGCGCATCCGAGCCCGTTCCGCCGGCCGCTCGTCCCACGGCGGAAGCCGGAAAAAGCTGATCATTCTGGGTGTTGCGGGACTGGTGGTGCTCGCCCTGTTGATCTTCGCGATCGCGAGCATCGTCAATGCGCTGCGTGCGGACACTTCCGATGCCGCGTCCCCTGCCAGTACCACTCCGGGTGCGGACGGAATCATTGCGGAAGGCATCTCGCCCCTCGAACTCGTCGCCGGAGACTGTATCCTCGGCTTCGATTCCACTGACCTCAGCGCTGACGTCACCACCGTTACGTGCACCACGCCGCACAATGCCCAGCTACTGGCCACCACATCCTTCCCCGAGGACTCAGAGTTCCCCGGGGAAGCTGCACTGAATGCCAGCGGAGACGATCTGTGCAACTCGGTGGCGATTGATGAGAACGCGGCCGCAGAGTACGCGGACCTCACACTGACCCAGGTCACCCCGACGTCGGGTACCTGGGCGGACGGCGACCGGCGCATCGACTGCTTCGTAGTCTCCGATGAGGGCAACGTCATCACAGACTCCCTGCTTGCCGGGTGACCGGAAGAAGTGCCTGGATCCCCGTACCGGCGCCGTCGGCACGGGGTTCTGCCAGTTTTAGGCCGTAACGCTGCCGACGCTCAGCCCTGCTGCCCCGTCCGCTGCTCGGTCAACCCGTACCTTGTCGCCGTCGCTGATTTCTCCTGACAACAAGCCCCGCGCGAGGCGGTCGCCGATCTCACGCTGCACCAGGCGGCGAAGCGGCCGGGCACCGTACGCGGGGTCAAACCCGGTGAGTGCCAGCCATTCCCGCGCGGCGTCGGTGACATCGAGTGTGAGCCGGCGGTGCTGAAGCCGGGCCGCGAGCGCAGCCACCTGCAGATCTACAATCTGCGAGAGCTCCTCAATGCTGAGGGCGTCGAACATGATGATGTCATCAAGCCGGTTGAGGAACTCCGGCTTGAAGCTTGAGTTCACCACCGACATGACCGCATCCCGGCGCGCGGCCTCATCCACGGTGGGGTCCACCAGGAACTGGGAACCCAGGTTGGATGTCATCACCAGGATCACGTTGCGGAAGTCCACCGTGCGGCCCTGACCATCGGTGAGCCGGCCGTCGTCGAGCACTTGAAGGAGGATGTCAAACGCTTCGGGATGAGCTTTTTCCACCTCGTCGAGCAGCACGACGCTGTAGGGCCTGCGCCGGACCGCTTCGGTGAGCTGCCCGCCCTCCTCATACCCCACGTACCCGGGAGGCGCGCCGACCAGCCGCGCAACCGCATGCTTCTCCGAGTACTCGGACATGTCGATGCGGATCATTGCACGCTCATCGTCGAACAGGAAGTCCGCGAGGGCCTTGGCGAGTTCAGTTTTACCTACACCGGTAGGCCCGAGGAAGAGGAAAGATCCGGTGGGCCGGTCCGGGTCCGAAATCCCGGCACGGGCGCGGCGCACTGCATCGGAAACCGACGCAACGGCCTTCTTCTGGCCGATCAGGCGCTCACCAAGGTTCTCCTCCATATGGAGCAGCTTGTGGCTTTCACCCTGCAGCATGCGGCCCGCCGGAATACCGGTCCACGCAGAGATCACCTCCGCAATGTCCGACGCCGTGACCTCCTCCGCGACCATCAGCTCCGGCGAATCCGCGGACCGCTCCTCCTCGGCCTGCGCGGCATCAAGTTCCCGCTGGACCTGCGGTATCTCGCCGTAGAGAATACGGGAGGCAGTCTCGAAATCACCCTCGCGCTGGGTGCGTTCCTGCTGTGAGCGCAGTTCATCCAGCTTCGCCTTGAGATCGCCGATGCGGTTCAGCCCGGCCTTTTCCGCCTCCCAGCGGGCGTTCAGCGCAGCGAGCTGCTCCTTGCGGTCCGCCATGTCCGCGCGAAGGGCCTCCAGACGCTCAACGGAAGCTTCATCGGACTCGCCCTCGAGCGCAAGTTCCTCCATGGTGAGGCGGTCGACGGCGCGGCGCAGCTGGTCGATTTCCTCCGGTGCGGAATCGATCTCCATCCGCAGCCGGGACGCCGCTTCATCCACCAGGTCGATGGCCTTGTCCGGAAGCTGGCGGCCGCTGATGTACCGGTTGGACAGTGTTGCGGCCGCCACCAGCGCCGAGTCCGCAATGGACACCTTGTGGTGGGCTTCATAGCGTTCCTTGAGCCCGCGCAGGATGCCCACGGTGTCCTGAACGCTTGGCTCACCGACGTAGACCTGCTGGAACCGGCGTTCGAGCGCCGCGTCTTTCTCGATGTTCTCCCGGTACTCGTCCAGGGTGGTGGCGCCGATCAGGCGCAGCTCGCCGCGGGCGAGCATGGGCTTGAGCATGTTGCCGGCGTCCATGGACCCTTCCGACGCACCCGCTCCGACAACTGTATGCAGCTCATCGATGAAGGTGACCACCTGTCCGTTCGAGGCTTTGATTTCCTCAAGGACCGCCTTGAGGCGTTCCTCGAACTCCCCGCGGTACTTTGCACCGGCGATCATCGAACCCAGATCGAGGCTGATGAGCGTCTTGCCCCTCAGTGACTCAGGAACGTCCCCCGCGACCATGCGCTGCGCCAGGCCTTCCACGACGGCCGTCTTGCCGACCCCCGGCTCACCGATCAGCACGGGATTGTTCTTGGTACGGCGAGAGAGCACCTGCACCACGCGGCGAATCTCGGTATCACGGCCAATGACCGGGTCCAGCTTGCCCGAGCGCGCGATCGCCGTCAGGTCCACACCGAACTTCTCGAGCGCCTGGAACGTATTCTCCGGATCAGGGCTGGTGACGCGCCGGTCCCCACGCACGCCCGGGAGCGCCGCAATCAGCGCATCACGGGAGGCTCCTTCCTCGCGCAGAATTCGGCCTGCAGGCCCGGAGTCAGCGGCGATCCCGAGGAGGAGGTGTTCGGTGGAGACGAAGGAGTCCCCCAGCGATTCCGCCTCCTGCTGCGCAGCGGTGATGACCCGCAGCATGGGCTGTGAAAACTGTGCCTGGGCAACGGATGAACCCGACGACGACGGCATCGCCTTGATCGCGGCGCTCGCCTTTACGCTGACACTGTCAGCGACCACACCGGCAGCCGAGAGCAGCGCGACAGCCACACCGTCCCGCTGATCCATCAACGCCTTGAGTACGTGTGCGGGCTCCACCTGGGGGTTTCCTGCGGTGGAGGCATTCATAGCGGAAGCAGACAGTGCTTCCTGGCTCTTGGTGGTGAACTTGGTGTCCATGCTGGCCCTCCTGCATTAGCGCAACTACTAAGTTGAGTGTACTACGCTCAACTTCACGCCCGCAGTGCTCGGAGGGCGTTTTCACTTCAGGCGAACCGCTGCCGATGCACAGAGCCGCCTCAGGCCTCCCTGCCCTTCGACACCCAGCCGGGGTTGGCACTGCGCTCGCCCACCACGAGGTCCGCAGCCGCATCCAGCACATCCAGATCCGCGTCGGAAAGCGTCACCGAAAGCGCGCCTGCGTTCTCGTCGATGCGCTCCGGTTTGCGGGTGCCGGGAATCGGAACTACCGGAAGCCCAAACTTGGAGCCCTGCGCCCCGAGCCAGGCAAGGGCGACCTGCGCGGGCGTGGCTCCGGCATTGACGGCCACCGCTTGGACGGCTTCCACCACGGCGGCATTGGCATCCATCGCGTCCGCGCTGAACCTCGGCACGCGATGCCGGAAGTCGCCGGCAGAGAGTGACCGGGCCTGGACCGTCCCGGTGAGGAAACCCCTACCGAGCGGCGAATAAGGCACAAACCCAACCCCGAGCCGTGCAGCTGCGGGCACAACCTGACGTTCGACGTCCCGGCTCCAAATGGACCATTCGCTCTGTACGGCGGCGATCGGGTGCACGGCATGGGCGGCCGACAGCTCATCCGCAGTCACCTCTGACAGTCCCAGGTGGCGCACCTTTCCCGCTGCAACCAGTTCCGCCATCGCGTTGACTGTCTCTTCGATCGGTACGGAAGTATCACGCCGGTGCATGTAATAGAGGTCGATGACGCCCGTTCCCAGCCGCCGCAGGCTGGCTTCTGCTGCGCTTTGCACATAGGCAGCATCTCCGCGGACGCCCGTGTAACCTGAGGCCGGGCTCCCCTCGATTCCGAACTTGGTGGCAACTTCCACCTCGTCCCGCCGCGCCGCAAGCAGCCGGCCAACGAGTTCTTCGTTGCTGCCCGCACCGTACACGTCAGCCGTGTCGATGAACGTCACGCCGGTGTCGACAGCATGGTGGAGCGTTTTCAGTGCCTGTTCCTGATCGAGCCCGCCGTAGACATCGGTGAGCGCCATGCCGCCGAATCCCTGGGCGCTCACGGTGAGGCCGGTTGCCAGTTCAGTCCGGATGAGGGTCATGCCCTAGATGGTATTCCGCTGACAGGCCGCCCGACAGACCTGCGCGGCGTATGTGGACAAGCGGGACCATCCGGGAAGCACGTCGGCAATAATGAACCCATGGGGAAAACCAACATCACGTCCGTCCTGACCGTTGCCGCGTTGGCGTTGACGCTGACCTCCTGCTCACAGGATGGTCCTACGGCCGAGGATGCAGCCACACGCCTCGCCGAGGGCTTGGCCAGCGGGGACCTGAGCAGCGTTGCTTTTGCCGCCGTCTCCGGTGAGGATGCCACAGCGCAGCTCGAAGAAATCACCGCTGCCCTTGACGCGGTTTCACCGAAGGTCTCCGTTGCGGGCGTGGAATCGACGGGAGAAGACACCGCAACGGCCCAGCTGAATCATGTGTGGGATCTTGATGACAGCGACAAGGATTGGGCCTACACCACCACCGCCGAGCTGACGCTGGTCGATGACCAATGGCAGGCGGGCTGGGATCCCTCCGTCGCCGTTGACGGCCTCAGTGCCGAAGCTTCGCTTGCGGTCTCCCGCACACCGGCCGAACGCGCGGAAGTCCTGGGCGCCGGCGGCGAGGTCCTGGTGACAGACCGCCCGGTCATCAGGGTGGGCATCGACAAGACGCGGATCGAGGCTTCCGGGCTTGAATCGTCGTCCGCCGCGCTGGCCGATCTAGTCGGCATCGATCCTGCCGCCTACACAGAACAGGTGCTGAGCGCCGGCGAGCAGGCCTTCGTCGAGGCGATCGTCCTGCGTGACAACGAGGACCGTCCCGTCTCGGACGAAGAGATTGACGCCATCCCGGGAGCATCCGGCATCCCGGACACCATGTCCCTTGCTCCCACCCGCACCTTTGCCCGGGAGCTGCTGGGGTCCGTTGGGCCGGTGACGGCTGAGCTGGTGGAGCAGTCTGCTGGTCGCCTCGAACCGGGTGATGTTGCGGGCTTATCGGGCCTTCAGTTGCAGTATGACGAGCAGCTGGGCGGCACCCCGGGGATGGTCATCGAAGCCGTGACCGGGGAGGGAGAAGCACGCACCAGCGAAGTGCTCTTCGATAAGGCGCCGGTTCCCGGAGAGCCGCTGGAACTCACCCTTGATCCGGCGCTGCAGACACTGGCAGAGAACGTGCTCGCAGAAGAACCCTCGGCATCCTCGATCGTGGCTATCCGGCCATCAACTGGAGAGATCCTGACGGTCGCGAACGGCCCCGGCAGCGAGGGTTTGCAGACCGCACTGCTTGGCCAGTATCCGCCCGGATCCACCTTCAAGGTGGCCACATCACTTGCCCTGCTCAAGAACGGCTTCACCCCGCAGAGCCCCACCAGCTGCCCCGAGGAGCTGGTGGTCGAGGGGCGCGCGTTCAACAACGTGCCGGGGTATCCGGCGCAGTTCACCGGGGAAATTCCGCTCCTGCAGGCAGTTGCGCAATCCTGCAACACCGGATTCATCTCCCAGCGCGACGTCGTTTCCCAGGAAGCGCTGGCCTCGGCTGCCGCGGACCTGGGCATTGGAATCGACGTTCCCATTGGAACCCCGGCTTTCTTCGGCTCGGTTCCGACGGAGGCGGACGGCACTGCTCATGCAGCATCCATGATTGGGCAGGGCGAGGTCCTGGTCTCCCCACTGTCCCTGGCCATCATGGCCGCCTCGGTCAGCGCCGGGGAACGGGTGGCACCCACGCTCCTGGCAGGGACCGCAGCGCCGGAGGAGGCGCCGTCGTCGTCGGCTTCAACTGAGCCCGCAACTGACCAAACAGCAGAAGCCGAGACACAGCCGGCTCCAACGCCAAGCAGCCTGACCGCTGCTGAGGCGGCGGATCTTCGGGAGATGATGGGGGCCGTCGTCACAGTGGGAGGCGCACAACTGCTCGCGGATATCCCGGGCGAGCCGGTCCTCGCCAAGACCGGTACAGCCGAATTCGGGACGGAGGATCCGCCGCGCACGCACGCCTGGGTGGTGGCCCTGCAGGGGGATCTTGCGGTTGCCGTTTTCGTTGAGGAGGGAGAACGCGGCTCCATCTCCGGCGGCCCGCTGATGGAGGAATTCCTTCGCGGGGCCGGTCAGTAGGCACGCCGGCCAGATCAGTATCCGCCGAAAAGTAGCCAGATGATGTTCAAAAGTGCCTTCATGGGTTTATTCTTCCCATCAGCGGCATCGATTGGCCATGAGGGGCTTCCCTGACTGGAACCGCAACGGTGCGGGAAATCGGAGAGAGGGCGGCGGCCATGGCCTCGCAGAACGAACATTCGATCATGCGCCGGAAATCCATTGCCCAGATGGACGATGAGGCCGAAAAAAGCGGACTGTTCAAGAGTCTCGGGCTGTGGCAGCTCACGGCCATCGGTGTTGGCGGCATCATCGGCATCGGCATCTTCACGCTGGCCGGCCTCGTAGCCAGCGGGCAGGAAGGTGGTGAAGGCGCGGGGCCCGCCGTCGTGATCTCCTTCCTCATCGCAGGTCTGGCAAGTGCTGCCGCCGCGCTGTCCTACGCCGAATTCGCCGGAATGATCCCGCGTGCCGGTTCGGCGTATACGTACGGCTACGTCGCGCTGGGCGAGATCATCGGCTGGTTCATCGGCTGGGACCTGCTCCTCGAGTACATCGCAATCGTCGCCGTCGTGGCCATCGGCATCTCGGGATACTTCACCGAATTCATGGCCGGCATCGGCATCGAGATCCCCGTCTGGATGCAGGGTACGGCGGACGTCGTCGAGGGCGGACTGGTCAACCTCCCGGCGATCGTCGTGTGCCTGTTCATCACCTTTATCCTGAGCCGTGGGACCAAGACCTTCGGGCGGTTCGAGCTCGTCGCCGTGGCAGTCAAAATCCTGCTGATCCTGTTCATTATCGGGCTTGGCTTCTTCTACGTCAGCGGGGACAACTACACACCGTTCATGCCCAACGGATTCGGTGCAGTGTTCACCGGCGCGGCCGTGGTGTTCTTCGCAGTCTTCGGCTATGACGCCATGAGCACAGCCGCCGAAGAAGCCGAGGACGGCAAAAAGCACATGCCCAAAGCGATCCTGCTGTCTCTGGTCATCGCCATGACACTCTACGTGCTGGCAACCCTGGTCCTCACGGGCATGCAGAACTGGGAAGAGCTGGACACCAACGCCGCGTTCGCCGTCGCCTTCCAGTCCGTGGGCCTGCCGGTGATCGCGACGATCATCTCAGCCTTCGCGGTTCTGTCGATTCTCACGGTGATGCTGACGTTCCTGCTCGGTGTCACCCGCGTGTGGTTCTCGATGAGCCGCGACGGACTGCTCCCCCGTTGGTTCTCCGCGACCGACCGGCGCGGCACCCCGCAGCGCGTCACCTGGATTGCCGGGATTGCATCGGCCTTCCTCGCCGGTGTCTTCCCCATCCGCCTCATCGCTGACCTGACGAACATCGGCATCCTCGCGGCGTTTGTGGTGGTCTGTATAGCCGTGATCGTTTTGCGTTACAAGCGGCCCGAACAGCCCCGCACCTTTTCTCTGCCGCTGATGCCGTGGATTCCGGCCTTCGGCGTCCTCGCGTCGCTGTTCCTGATCCTTCAGCTGGAGCCGGAAACCTGGCTTCGGTTCGGCGTCTGGCTCCTGATCGGACTGGTGATCTATTTCGGCTACAGCCGGAAGCATTCCGTGATGGATCCGCGCAGCCCCCGCTATGAGGAAGTCATCCATACCGACGACCGATAGTGAGCAGAGTCGTATCAAGCGTGTTGCTTAGCGGCCGCGGCGCTCGTTCGAAGCCGGGGCGCCTGCCCTGCGTGGGCCGGACCCGCGGGTACCGGCGGGACGGCCAGACGACGACGGCGCGTGGTTGCGCTGACCCGAGCCGGGCTGGCCCTTGCCCTGCGCGCCGCGTGTGCTCGAGGTGCTGTAAGCAGCAACGTCACCGGAACCTGCCGGGCGGGCGCGGCGGGTGCGGTTGCCGCCGGCTGCTGCGCCCTCACCGGTACGACGACGCTCGCCGTCGGTACCGAAACGCGCTGCCTGCGGCTGGTCCTTGCGGCGCTCTGCACGGTTGCCTTCTGCGCGGTTGCCCTGCGGGTCCGCTGCGACGCGACCGCGTCCACCGCGGCCGCCACGTCCGCCTGCGGCGGGGGCTGCACGCCGGTTTCGCTTGCGCTCGGCGTTCGCTCCGGTCGAGGAACCTGAGCCGCGCGGAGTTTCGCGCTGGGCAAGAAGCGCCGCCCGGGTGCGCGGGTCGACCTTCTCTGCGACATCGCCGATGAGCTTGCCCACCAGCGGGGACGTTGCGGAGACGTTCTCGAACCCGACGCTCACGCCGGCCGCCTTCATGAGTTTCTGCACCTCACCCTTCTGCTCGGGCAGGGTGATGGTTACAACGGTGCCGTCGGAACCGGCGCGTGCAGTACGGCCGGAGCGGTGCAGGTACGCCTTGTGCTCCGTGGGCGGATCAACATGGACCACGAGCTCGACGTCATCCACGTGGACACCGCGGGCTGCGACATCGGTGGCAACGAGAACCCGGACGTCTCCGGTGGAGAACTCAGCCAGGTTGCGGTCACGGGCATTCTGGGACAGGTTGCCGTGCAGATCGACAGCGGGGATGCCGGCGTCGGTCAGGGTCTTGGCAAGCTTGCGTGCGTGGTGCTTGGTACGCATGAAGAGCACGCGCTTGCCCTTGCCGGAAGCGAGCTGCACAATGAGCTGCTTCTTCTGGGTCTGATCGCCGATCAGCAGCACGTGGTGCTCCATGGTGGTGACCGAAGCCTGCGTGGTGTCCACCGAGTGGGTCAGCGGGTTGGAGAGGTAGCGCTGCACGATCTTGTCCACGCCGTTGTCCAGCGTGGCCGAGAACAGCATGCGCTGGCCCTCGGTGGGCGTGGTGTCGAGGATCCGCTTGACCACGGGGAGGAAGCCGAGGTCAGCCATGTGGTCGGCCTCGTCCAGCACGGTGATTTCGACCGATTCGAGCGTGACCAGCTTTTGGCGCATCAGGTCTTCAAGCCGGCCGGGGCACGCAATGACAATATCGACGCCGGCGCGCAGCGCCTTCTCCTGGCGAGCCTGTGACACGCCGCCATAGATGACGGTGGTGTTCAGGCCCAGCTCACCGGCAAGCGGCTCAACGGTGGCATTGATCTGGGTGGCGAGTTCGCGGGTGGGGGCCAGGATCAGCGCCAGCGGGCGCCCGGGCTTGCGGCGGTAGGCCGCCTCGCGTTCGGCCAGCCGGGACACCATCGGCAGCGCGAACGCCAGGGTCTTGCCCGAGCCGGTGCGGCCGCGGCCGAGAACATCCCGCCCCGCGAGGGTGTCGGGGAGGGTCTTGACCTGAATGGGGAATGGTTCGGTGATTCCCTGCTCGGTGAGGGAACGGACCAGCGCTGTGGGCACGCCAAGCGCAGCAAAGGTAGTCATGTAAAGTACACGAACTTTCTTCTCATCTTCCCTGCGCACCGGTTGGTGCCCAGAGTCCGCCGAAGGAAAGTCAGACAGTGTCAACCGCTCTCACGATCTTGGGAGATAGCGCGGGACAAAAGAATGCGTTCATCGACGCAGGCTGCGGCTGAAGGAACCCGGAATTCTCCAGGAACAAGCTCCGGATGCCGCAAGCAAGTGGAACAAGTCTATCAGTGGTGCGGTTGCGCTCCCGACGATGGTTCGTGAAGATGGGGTCTGTGTGAGCAAGCCCACCATGCCTGCCCACCGACACACCTCGTCACCCACGCAGGAGGAAACATGTCCACCGCCGCCGCTATTCGCTCACATGCTGCAGATTTGTCCGGGGAAGTGACGGAGCTACGCCATCGGCTGCATCAGGAGCCGGAGATCGGACTGCACCTCCCGCGGACGCAGGAAAAGGTGCTGGAAGCGCTCGATGGACTGCCCTACGAGGTAAGCATGGGCAAGGATACGACGTCGGTGACGGCTGTCCTGCGCGGAACGGCGCCGTCGTCGGCCTCCCGGAAGCCGGTGGTATTGCTGCGCGGTGACATGGACGCGCTTCCGGTCCAGGAGCAGACCGGTGCGCCGTACGCGTCGCGCATCGATGGTGCAATGCATGCTTGCGGGCATGACCTGCATACCGCAATGCTCGCCGGAGCCGCGCGGATCCTTGCCGACCGGCGTGACCAACTGGCCGGCGACGTCGTCCTGATGTTCCAGCCGGGCGAAGAGGGTTTCGACGGTGCAGGGGTGATGATCCGCGAGGGTGTGCTTGAGGCAGCCGGGCGGCGGCCCGATGCTGCGTACGGCATCCATGTGGTGTCCTCACTGCTGCCCAACGGCCTCTTTGCCAGCAGGCCTGGAACGTTGATGTCAGCATCGGATGGGCTGTATGTGACCGTCCACGGCGCCGGCGGTCATGGGTCAGCGCCCCACCGCGCGAAGGATCCGGTCACCGTTGCGGCGGAGATCGTGACCAGCCTCCAGACGATGATCACCCGCCAGTTCGACATGTTCGACCCCGCGGTACTGACCGTTGGGCTGCTGCACGCCGGAACCAAGCGCAACGTCATCCCCGAATCCGCGCGCATCGAAGCGACGATCCGGACGTTCTCCGAGCAGAACCGGGAGCTGATGCGCACCGCCATCCCCCGGCTGGTGAACGGCATCGCCGAGGCGCACGGGCTTCACGCGACCGTCGAGTATGAAACGGAGTATCCGCTGACCGTGACGGACGCCGGCGAGACCTCGAACATCGAGAAGCACGTGAGCGACCTCTTCGGCGACGAACGGTACACGCAGATGGTGAACCCGCTCAGCGGCTCCGAGGATTTCTCCCGGGTGCTCGCCGCCGTGCCGGGAAGCTTCGTTTTCCTGTCCGCGGTTCAACCCGGTGCGGACCCGGCGGGTACCGCCTTCAATCACTCTCCCTACGCGGCCTTCGATGACAGCATCCTGGCTGACGGCACCGCACTCTATGCGCAGCTGGCGATGGCGAGGATCGCCGAGTTGTCCGGCTCCTGATCCAGCGGCACCGCCCGCTTTGCACGCCTCGTTACGCTTGTACCGATGAGCACGCGCCCTGAACCCCAGCCCTTCTCCACCCAACCCGTCTCCTTCGTCCGCCGAGGCTCCCGCCTGCAGGGCCGCCGTCGTGATGCCTGGGCTGAACTGTCCGAGGGCCTGGTGGTGGATGTGCCCCGGAACACTGCAGCGGACACGTCCGTGGACCCTACCTGGGAGTACGACGCCGCTGCCTCCTTTGGCCGCGACGCCCCGCTGGTGGTGGAGGTCGGGTCAGGACTCGGAGAAGCGGTGGCGGCCGCCGCGACGGCCGATCCCGACCGCAACTTTCTAGCGCTTGAGGTTTACAAGCCGGGGCTCGCCCAGACCCTGCTGCGCATCGATCAGGGCGGGCTCACCAACGTCCGCGTTGCGCAGGTGAACGCGGCAGAGGCTCTGGCCACCATGATCCGCCCGGCCTCGGTTGCTGAACTGTGGGTGTTTTTCCCGGACCCCTGGCACAAGACCCGCCATCACAAGCGCCGGCTGGTGAAAGACTCCTTTGTTGCGCTCGCCGGGCGTGTGCTGTCACCGGGCGGCATTCTGCGCCTCGCAACCGACTGGTCCGACTACGCAGTGCAGATGCGCGCAGCCGCCGATGACTCACCGCTTTTCGAGAACCTGCACGACGGCGAACGCGCCGGCTCCGACAGCCCGCTCACCCAGATCTGGGCCAGCGGTGTGGAGCACGAGGTCGGCGGAACGCCCCGCCGCGAGGGGCGCGAACCAGCCGGGACGGCTTCCGCCCAGGAAGGCGAAGACTCGATCGGCGGCTGGGCGCCTCGGTTCGATGGCCGCATCCTGACGAGCTTCGAGAACAAGGCCCACGACGCCGGCCGCTCGATCTTCGACCTCGCATACCGCCGGGTTTAGTCCGAACCGTCAGGCGTGAACGTCGTAAAGGTGATGGACGACGTCGTGCAGCCCGTACTGGGCGAGAGTCTCCACGGTGAACCGCGAACCGTTGCTGCGGCGCCCCACCCGGCTCCAGTCCCCGACCGAATCGAGCAGCGCCGCATAGGTTTCCCCGGCTGCCGCCAGCTCGTCGGCTACGCGGCCCGGATCCTCCGCCGCGTAGTTCTTCTCCTGAGCCGTCCGGTCCTGGTCCCAATCGTTGAAAATTGGATCCTTCTGCGCCAGCATCAGCTCCGTGCGGTCGGTGAACAGCACGTAAACGTCCCGGACGTGCGCAGCATGCTCAAGCGTTGACCAGGTGCACTCATCCGGACGGTCCCGCACCTCAGGCCTGCCAAGTGCCTTCCGCCAGCGCGGCAGGTCCAGCCTGTGTTGTCGCGCGATGCTTCCGGACGGATAAGCCGCCGCATCGAAGCCACATGGGAGGCAGGGACGCTCGAGCACCCAGGTCCAGTCTTTGGTATCCGGTTCAATCGCCATAGGAGGAAGCGTATCCAGACCTACCCCTTCACCTGCATCCTGTGACGGTGAATTGCACCTTACCTCTTGCGACAAACAGGTTTGTGCTGCAAAGTAGTTTGCATGGACCCGCAAAAGAAGCTCAGGAACGGCGCACACCAGGCCGACGACGACCGCCCCCTGGACCTGAACGCCGCGCTTAACGTAGTTGAGGCCGCAGAAACGCGTGCACGACGGGAACTGCGCGGCAACGGTGCGTGGGTGTATCTCCTTTGGGCCCTCACCTGGCTCAGCGGGTTCGGCACCCTGCATGGCTCCCGCAACGGCTGGATTCCTCTCGAACCCGAAACCGCGCTCACGCTCTTCGGCTTGCTCGTTGCCGCCGGTGTAGCGGTGACCATCGTGATTTTCGGCCGTCAAGGCCGGGGTATCCGCGGGCACTCACGCTTCACGGGAGGCTTCTATGCGCTCGCCTGGATTTTGGGGTTCATGGTCATGGGGGCATTGAGTGGCACGATCGGGATGGCAGTGGACGACTTCTGGCTCCGGGGGATGCTCATCAATGGCATCGCCATCCTGATTGTCGGCCTGCTGTACATCACGGGTGGCACCACCTTCAACGACGTCGTGCAGGTGGTCATGGGCGTCTGGTTCCTCGTGGTGGATATCGCGTCGATCATCGCCGGACCGGAACATTTCCTCACCGTGTTCTTCATTTTCGGTTCCGGCGGCTTCTTTGTGGGGGCCGCAGTACAGGCGCTCCGTCAGCGCCGGAGGCCCACGCATGCCTGAGCTCGACCCCGTGATCCATGCCGAGTCGCGGTTGCGGGCCATCACCACGCTGAACGAAGTCGGCGAGCGCAACCGCATCGCCTTCACCAAGCTGCAGAAGATCCTCGACATGACGGCCGGCAATCTCTCAACCCATCTGCGCAAGCTCGAAGACGCCGGCTATATCACCGTTTCCAAGACCATCGAGGGCCGCACCCCGGCAACCTATGTGGCCATCACCCCGGCGGGGACCGCCGCCTACGCCGCCTACCGCCTGGCACTACATCAACTCCTCACCACCGAACTTACGGAGAAGCCATGACCTCACCAGCAACCCTGGCGAAGCGCCAGCAAGGTACGACGGCGCCGCTCGCCTCTGCGGAGGCAGTCACCAAATCCTTCGGAAAGACCGCTGCGCTCACCGGAGTGAGTCTGCAGATCCACCCTGGCGAATCTGTGGGGCTACTTGGCCCGAACGGTGCCGGCAAGTCAACCCTGATCGGGCTGCTGTCAGGGCTCCGGCGTCCTGACTCGGGAACCGTCCGGCTATTCGGAGAGAACCCTTCCCATCCCCGCACGCGCTTACGGCTCGGCATCACTCCGCAGGCCACCGCGGTTCCGCAGAACCTGACAGTCCATGAAGCCGTGCAGTTTGTCGCGGGACATTACCCGGACCCCATTCCGTCCGCACAGCTGCTGAAGGATTTTGGGCTGGTGGAGGCGGAACGGAAGCAGTGCGGCGGCCTCTCCGGCGGCCAGCAGCGGCGCCTGCTGGTAGCGCTGGCACTTGTGGGAAGGCCGGAACTGGTCATTCTCGATGAACCAACCACCGGTCTGGACGTGGACGCACGCGAAACGCTGTGGAGCCAACTGCGCACCTACCGCAGTTCCGGCGGCACGCTGCTCATCACCAGCCATTACCTCGAGGAGATTCAGGCTCTCTCCAGCCGGGTAGTGGTGATCGACCGGGGCACGGTCATTGCTGACGGAACGGTGGATGACATCCGCAGCCGCGTGGCAGTCAGCAAGGTGTCCTTCCTAACGGACCTGCCGGCGCCGTCGTTCCTGTGCCTCACGGGCACGGTGGACGTCACGGTCTCTGACACCGGACGCACCACGGTGGTAACCCAGGACGCCGACGCCGCAGTCCGGCAGCTGGTTCAGGACGGGTTGCCGTTCTCACAGCTTGAGGTCCATGGCGCCACCCTCGAAGAAGCCTTCCTTTCCCTCACCGCCAAGGAGCAGCAATGAGCATCATCACAGGACCTGACGCCGCAGCACGTCACAACACCGCGACGGCACACACTGCGCCGTCCCAACCTTCACTGATCCGCACGCATACGAAAGCGCAGCTCCTTGAGCAGCTGCGGATTCCGGTCGCGGTGATCTCTTCGGTGGTATTTCCGGCACTGGTGCTGATGTTTTTCGTGGTGCCGCAGCCGGCGGTGACTGCCGATCCGATGGCCTCGCTGGAATCGATAGCGCAGCTTGGCGTGTTCGGCGTGATGAGCGCGTTCCTGTTCAACTACGGAGTCGGAGTGGCGGAGGACCGCGCCAACCCGTGGAGCAGCTATGTCCGCTCACTCCCGGTGGGAGCGCTGCCTGGAATCCTGGGGAGGGCGGTGACCGGAATGCTGTTTGCGTTCATGTCGCTGCTGCCGGTCCTGATTCTGGGCGCCTTGCTCACCTCCGCACCGGATGCCTTCACCAGCGGCGACCTGCCCTGGTGGCGCGTTCCCTTCGCTGTAGCGGTGTGGCTGCTGTGCGGGCTGCCGTTCCTGGCGCTTGGGCTGTTCATCGGGCACCTGTGCACCTCGAAGGTAGCCGTTGCAGTGACGCAGGTGGTGTTCTTTCCGCTGGCCTTCGCGGGCGGCATGATGCTCCCACCGCTGATGTTCCCTGAGTGGCTCAACACGCTTTCGCTGTTCCTCCCCTCGCGTGCCGCACGGGACCTGTCCGTCTTCGCGCTCACCGGTGAGGGGCTGCACCCGGCCACCGTCCTCTGCCTGCTGGCGTGGCTGCTGGTACTGGGAGCGGCAGCGCTCTGGGCTGCGCGGCGCGATCAGGGCCGCCGCTTCCGCTGACCCCTTCGCGTTCCTGCCCTCCGCTCAGTCGAACGACGACGACGGCAGGTCCCGCTCCCCCGCAGCCATCGCATCGACAATCCGCCGCGCAACCGCGTCCGGGTCCTTGCCCTGCGGCAGGCGGGGTGCCTGGCCATCGATGGGACGGGTAGCGAGGCCAGTCTCGGTATGGGGTGGCCGCACGTCCAGCAAACGGACACCGCTGCGGCGCAGTTCGAGAGCGGCTGCCTTCCCGAAGGCACTCAGGGCCGCTTTGCTGGCCGAGTACGCCGCCATTCCTGCGGTGGGACTTTCGGCGACGACGGCGCTGATCTGAACCACCTGCCCGCCCTTCTCCAGGCGCGGAAGCACTGCCCGCAGAAGCCGGGCATAGCCTACGAAGTTGGTGAGGAGCAGCTCATCCAGGGTGTCGTCGTCGAGCTCCGCCAAGGCGCCGAACGCAACCACACCGGCGGCGTACACCACGCCGTCCAGCGGTTGGTCGTCAAGCGCATCGACGATGCCGGCCGGACCGCCCGGCAGCGTGAGGTCAGCGGCGATGCACTGCGCGCCAAGCCGGCCAGCGAGCACACCGAGTTTCTCCTGGTCCCTGCCGCTGAGCGTCAGTTCAGCTCCCCTGGAGCTCAGCTCCGCTGCGATGCGCGAGCCGAGCTCACCCGTTGCGCCGACCACCAGGAACTGTTTGCCGCTGATTCCGTTGCCATTGAGATCATCCATTGCCTGAGCCTAACAACCGGCCCTGACGGTTCCCCCCTGAAGTGCCCGGGCTGTCAGGCGGAACCTGGACGGTTGCCCTGCACCCGACCCTTCAACTGGCGGAGTTCCTGCTCGGCAGCTTCGCGTGCTTCCAGCTCACCGAAGGCCTCTTCGAGCTTCCCGGAAGTTGGGTCTGACCAGGCGAGTTCGTCCTGCGCAGCCTGCAGGTGCCTCAGCCGCCGGGCTTCCTGCTCCGCCTCGCGGGCAGCGCGGGCGGTTTCCATGCTGTTGCCTGCTGAGGACGAGACCGCTCCCCGCACGTCGAGCGCTGCCTGGGTTGCACCGTGCTGCGCCCTGAGGGATTCGTAGCGAACCGCATTTTCCTGCAGGGAGGTTTCAAGCCGGTACAGGTCTGACTCCAGCGAGCGGAACTGCTGATCGACGTCGTCGCGCTGGCGGGTCAGTGTCTCGAGTCTCTTCTGGATTTCCAGGGCGCGGCGCAGGGCTGACCGGGCGGCGTCGTCATTGTTGTTCGCGACCGCCCGTTCCGCTTCCCGGTTGCACGCCTCGAGATCTGCAGCTGCTTGCCGGGCAAGGGTATCCACGCGATGGCGGACTGCGGCGAGGTCAGCGACGCTGCGGCGCGCGCGGTCGAGGTTCTCTTCCTGTCGGCGCTGCGATTCGCCGAGGGCGCTTATGGGATCGCCCGGTTCAACGGCGTTTCGGCGTGAGGCGATGATGCGTGAGATGCGGCGTCGGACGGACACTGGCGCTAGGCCCGCCGGGTGCCGGTGCCGTAGGCGGCGTTCCAGGTCTTCAGCGCGCCGATCTCCATGGTGAGGCGGGAGGTGGCCCGCTCCAGCTGCCTGCTGCCGGTTTCCTGGTGCACCTCCAGCAAGGTACGGCGCAGCTGGGCCGACAGTTCGCACAGGGAGTTGACCTGCTCTCCGATGCTTACCGCGAGGTCCACGCGCAGCGCGCGGTTAGGTTCACGCTCAGCAAGTACTATGCGTTCGCAGAGTACTGCCTCGGCGCGCGTGAGGTCATCCGCCGTAGCTGCCAGATCACCCGTCGGCGACCCTTGCGCGATGGCGGCGGCAACTGAACGGCGCGTGGCGCCAGTGGAACGCTCCAGCTGGAGCCGGAGCCTTGCGAGCTCCCGCGCCGAAGCATCCGTGGAAAAGGACCGCAGCCGGCTGGAGCCGCGCTCGATCCGGCGACGGAGAATTCCTGAGCGACGGATACGGCGCACAATCAGCCAGGTTCCGGTTGCAGCGCCAATCGCGAGGATTCCCAGGACGGCACCCCCGAAGAGGAGAAGCTGGAGAACACCCTCCAGCAGGAATTCCGCGGCGTCAGCGAACTCTGATTCAGGCATGTATATAAGTGTGCCGTGGAATTGCAGGTTGCGCCACGTGGGAAGCACCGAAGGGGTCAGCGAGTTGGCTCGCCGCGCCAGATCATCAGTGCCTGGCTGCGCGGGCGGGGACGCTGCCCGCGGGCGAGGGTAACGACGTCGCCCGCGAGACCGGCAGCGAAAACACGGGTGGCCTCGGACTTCCGGCGCTGGGCGAGTTCGTCCGTGAGTTCACTCACCCGGTGCTGAAGTGCCAGGACCTGGTTCTCCAACTCCAGGATGCGCCTGATGCCCTCGAGCGAAACGCCTTCCTGGGAGAGCCGCTGCACCTCACGCAGGACATTGACGTCACGCTGTGAGTAGCGCCGGGCACGCCCCGGCGCCCTGCTGGGAATCACGAGGCCCAACCTGTCGTATTGACGCAGCGTCTGGGGATGCATGTCCGCCAGCTCCGCCGCAACGGAGATGACATAGATGGGCATATTGACGTCAACAGACATGTGTCGCTCCCCTTTCGCTGGCTAGATCTCCCACACCTCAGAGCCGCGCTTTTTCGGCAAGGTTGACCCGTGGATCCGCATCCTTCGTGGCGTTCGAGAAGGCCTCCACGGCGGCTGCGGCGTCCTTGTTCAGATTCTGCGGAACAACGATGTCGATTGTCACCAGGAGGTCCCCGGTTGCCTTCGACGTCTTCACGCCGCGGCCCTTGACGCGCAGGGTCCTTCCCGAGGGAGTGCCTGCCGGGACTTTCACGGTAACTTTCTCGCCGTCCAGGGTGGGAACCTCCACCTGCGCTCCGAGGGTCGCTTCCGGGAAGGTGACCGGCACGTGCACGCGGATATTGTCGCCGTCGCGCTGGAAGAACGAGTGCGGTTTCACCCTCACGGTGACCATGAGGTCACCGTTACCTGCGGCTCCCGGCTGGCCCTTGCCGCGCACACGCACTTTCTGTCCGTCGCGGATGCCTGCCGGAATGCGCACGTCGATGACTTCGCCCGAGGGTTCACGCAGGCCGATGGTGGTCCCGCGGATTGAACCTGCGAAGGAGATACTGGTGCTGGCCGTGCGGTCCGCGCCTTTGCGGGGCGGTGCCTGGTAGCCCGGGAAACCGCCGCCGGACGAGTAGCCGCCTGCGCCCCCGAACAGGTCAGCGAACTCCGGTGGCAGGTTACTGCCGCCGCCGAAACCGCCAGTGCGTTGACGTCCCGCCGACTGGCCGAAGAGGTTCCCGAAGACGTCATCGAAGCCTGCGCCGCCCGCGGGGCCGCCAGGGCCGCCTGCGGTGAATCGGGCGCCGCTCCCCATCGCCCGGATCGCGTCATACTGCTGACGTTCCTCGGCATCGGACAGCACCGAGTAGGCCTCGGAAATGTCCTTGAACATCTTGTCCGAGCCGCCGGTGCTCTGGTTTTGGTCCGGGTGGTGTTTCCGCGCGAGCTTCCGGTAGGCCTTCTTGATGTCGGCGTCGGAGGCGTCCTTGGGCACACCAAGAATCTTGTAGAAGTCCTTGTCGACCCAATCCTGACTGGCCATCTGACCCCTCCTCTCTTAGTTCTTCACGTCTTCGGTGGTGGACGGAGGGAGTCCCCGAACGGCGGCAACGAAATTCCGAGACTCGCAGAGCTCGCTTCGGAATATTAAAGCCGCCTCCCTCGGGGACTCCCTCTATCCATCTGCCTTACTCCGGAACTGCGACGATCACTTGGGCGGCGCGCAGAACGCGGTCATTCTTTTTGTAGCCAACGCGGAGGATCTGGCTGACGCTGTCGAACTGGACCTCCGCACTGGGCTGCTGGATGAGGGCTTCGTGAATGTTCGGATCGAACTCCACACCGGTCTCATCGATGCGGGACAGACCATAGGTTTTCAGCGCGTTCTCCAGTTTGGTGGAGATTGCTGCGAAGGGCCCGTCCGCGAGGTCACCGTGCTGCCGGGCGGCGTCGATGTCATCGAGAACCGGCATCAGCGAATTCAACACGCCGATCACCGCCATGTCCCGTGCAACATCCCGGTCACGCTCCACGCGCTTGCGGTAGTTGACGTACTCCGCCTGCAGCCGCAGGAAGTCGTTCCGGAGCTC
This sequence comes from Arthrobacter sp. Soil782, assembly GCF_001428435.1. Taxonomy (GTDB): domain Bacteria; phylum Actinomycetota; class Actinomycetes; order Actinomycetales; family Micrococcaceae; genus Arthrobacter_D; species Arthrobacter_D parietis. The sequence goes on along the minus strand of NZ_LMSO01000001.1, from coordinate 22,468 downwards.
GGCCTCAACATCGGTGGAAGCAGCCGGAACCTCTTCGCCGCCACCGGCCTCGTTGAGGATGACTTCCGCCTGGGCCAATGCGTCCTGGCCGTCTGCAGGGCCGTCGGTCGGGGCTTCGGACTCCTGACCGGCACCCGCTGAGGGCGCCGAACCAGTGTCATCCGAGCCGGCGGTCCCGCCGGCATCCTGCTGCCCACGGACCTGGCCGGTTTCCGGGTCGATCTTCCGGTTGTCCCGGAAGCTGACCGGCTCCTGATGCTCTTCTTCGTTTCCGTGGTGAGGCATGGCTACTTCTTCTCGTCTTCGTCAACAACCTCGGCGTCTACGATGTCCTCATCGTCAGCCTTGGTGCCGTCTTCGCCCGGCTCACCGCTTGGGGCAGCACCGGGACCGGTGGCGCCTTCCTGCTGTGCCTGGGCGTAGATGGCTTCGCCCAGCTTGCTCTGCGATGCCTGGAGCTTCTCGAAGGCGGCCTTCACCTCATCATCATTGTCCTGGGTTTCCAGGGCCTTCTTGAGGGCGTCGACGTCAGCCTGAACCTCCGTCTTGACCTCTTCCGGCAGCTTGTCCGAGTTATCGGCAATGAGCTTGTCGGTCGAGTAGGCCAGCTGCTCGGCACCGTTACGGGTATCAGCTGCCGCACGGCGCTGCTTGTCTTCGGCAGCGTGCTCCTCGGCGTCACGGACCATGCGGTCGATGTCTTCCTTGGAGAGCGAGGAACCACCGGTGATGGTCATCGACTGCTCAGTGCCGGTGCCCTTGTCCTTGGCGGATACGTGCACAATGCCGTTGGCATCGATGTCGAAGGTCACCTCGACCTGCGGTACGCCGCGCGGCGCAGGGGCAATGCCGGTGAGCTCGAAGGTACCCAGCGGCTTGTTGTCGCGGGTGAACTCGCGCTCGCCCTGGAAGACCTGGATGGCCACGGACGGCTGGTTGTCATCCGCGGTGGTGAAGGTCTCGCTTCGCTTGGTGGGGATGGCCGTGTTGCGCTCAATCAGGTGGGTCATCACGCCGCCCTTGGTCTCGATGCCGAGGGACAACGGGGTGACGTCAATAAGGAGTACGTCCTTGCGCTCGCCCTTCAGCACACCTGCCTGCAGTGCTGCGCCGACTGCGACGACCTCGTCCGGGTTGACGCCCTTGTTGGGCTCCTTGCCTCCGGCAAGCTCCTTGACCAGTTCAGAAACGGCAGGCATACGGGTGGAGCCACCGACAAGCACGATGTGATCGATGTCGGCTACCTTGATGCCGGCTTCCTTGATGACGTCGTTGAACGGCTTCTTGGTGCGATCGAGCAGGTCCTTGGTGAGGTCCTGGAACTTGGCACGGCTCAGGTGTTCGTCCAGGTGAACCGGGCCGTCAGGGGTGACGGACAGGTACTGGAGGGAGATGTTGGTCGAGCTGGCGGATGACAGTTCCTTCTTGGCCTGCTCAGCGGCTTCCTTGAGGCGCTGCAGCGCGATCTTGTCCTTGGACAGGTCTGCACCCTTTGCCTTTGCCTGCGCAAGCAGGAAGTCGACGACGCGCTGATCCCAGTCATCGCCGCCGAGGCGGTTGTCACCGGAAGTTGCGCGCACCTGGATGGTCGAGAACTCATCCTCGTCCTTGCCGACTTCGAGGAGGGACACGTCGAACGTTCCGCCACCGAGGTCGAAGACCAGGATGAGCTCATCTTCCTTGCCCTTGTCCAGGCCGTAGGCGAGCGCGGCAGCCGTGGGCTCGTTCACGATGCGCAGGACGTTCAGGCCCGCGATCTCCCCGGCCTCCTTGGTGGCCTGACGCTCAGCGTCATTGAAGTAGGCCGGAACGGTGACGACGGCGTCGGTCACCTTCTCGCCCAGGTAGCTCTCGGCGTCAGTCTTCAGCTTCTGCAGAATGCGCGCGGAGATTTCCTGCGGAGTGTAAGTCTTGTCATCAACCTGCTTGGTCCAGTCCGTTCCCATGTGGCGCTTGACGGAGGCGATGGTGCGGTCGATGTTGTTGACTGCCTGGCGCTTGGCGATCTCGCCGACCAGGACCTCTCCACTCTTGGAGAAAGCGACGATGGACGGAGTGGTGCGGGCGCCTTCTGCGTTGGCGATGACGGTGGGCTCGCCACCTTCGAGCACGGAAACGACGGAGTTGGTGGTTCCGAGGTCAATACCTACTGCACGTGACATGCGTATTTCCTTTCAGCGAGTCGGCGGCCTTGTGGCCATCAACCAGAAATTCGGGATTCCGCCCAGATTGAGCGTTCTGCACTCAACTGTACTCCGCTCGCCACGGATGTCAATTTGAAGTTGAGTCAGGAACACTCAACTAGCATCCTGCACTGCAGTCTCGGGCATCTACAGCCAGCTGCAAACGGTCAGAGGCAGCGTGGCTGGAACTTGGCGTCCGCCGGGCCGTCCTGGGCGAGGGCATGTGTCACGAGCCTGTGCACTACCGGATCGTTCGGTGCCTGGTCGTGCTCGATCAGGTCAAGGGCGCACTTGTCCTGAATGGTGATGTTCGTGACCTGCCGTGCAGGTCCCGCCAGGAATTGGCTCGTGTAGGGCGTCACGACCTCGTCATATCTGGTGCTGATGACCGTATAGGACGGCCCACTGACCGTGTCGCCAATCGAATTGAGTTCGGTGAGGAACGGCGAACCTGCCTCCTGATCTGCGCAGGCCTGGCAGAGAAAGCTGGTATCCGACGTAGTGAGGGGCGCGTCCTCGCCTGCCGGCACCAGGACTCCCTCGGTGCCATGGTTCGAGGGCGCAATTCCCACCAGGTGGTTGACCTTCTTCGCCCCGCCCAGGAAGCCGATGTAATAGCGCGGCATCATGCCGCCCTGGCTGTGTCCCACCAGGTCAACTTTCCGGGCTCCGGTGGCGGCGAGAACGGCGTCGACGAACGAGCCAAGTTCCGCTGCGGAATCGGCCACGGGGCCCGTGGCGTCAATACCGTTCGTGGTCCCGTAGTTAAGGGCGAATACGCAGTACCCCTGTCCGGCCAGCACCGGGGAGAGCGTGGACCAGTTCTTCACCATGCTCTCGAAAGTTCCCGGCACCAGGATGACGGGATGAGGGTGCTCCTCGCTCGGCGTGCAGGACCAGTTGTTGGCACCGGGCGGCGAAATGTCCTCGGTGTCGGCAGCGGCGGGAGCTGCCCCGGCGAGGCTTCCGCCTAGCAGGGCGGCGGTGGCAAAGATTGTCGACAGGCGGTGCGGCATGGTGAAACCTCTTCGTATCATCGACGCTCCCCGGGCGGGAGCGGGCATCGCACAGACGCTAGCTACTCGCCGGTAGCAACCGCAATACCAATGAGAATTTGTGCAGGGTGCGCCCGCCAACCGCCGCAGCTACGCCCGGTGAGCCGGCTCTTTCCGCCCTTCCTGCTCAGTTTCGGACTGCCGGTCTGGGTGGGCGCCGCCGTCGTGCTGTGCCAGCTTGGAAGGCCACCAGATTTTCGGCCCAATGTCATACGCCAGCGCCGGAACCAGCAGCGAGCGCACAATCACCGTGTCGAGCAGCACGCCAAACGCCACGATGAAGGCGATTTGCGCGAGGAACAGGATCGGGATGACGCCCAGGGCCGCAAAGGTTGCAGCCAGCACTACGCCCGCGGAGGTGATGACCCCGCCGGTGACACCGAGTCCGCGAAGGATTCCGGGCCTCGTTCCGATGCGCAGCGACTCCTCCCGGACGCGGGTCATCAGGAAGATGTTGTAGTCAACGCCGAGCGCCACCAGGAAAACGAAGCCGAAGAGCGGAACCGAGGCGTCCGCGCCGTCGAACCCGAGCAGGTTGTTGAAGACCAGCGCTGAGACACCGAGCGCTGTGGCATAGGACAACACCACCGAGCCAATGAGCAGCAGCGGCGCCAGGACGGACCGCAGCAGCAGCATGAGGACCACGAGGATCACCACCAGGACGATGGGGATGATCTTCGTCAGGTCTGCCTGGGCGGTCTCGTTGGTATCCAGGGCCACTGCGGTCACTCCGCCCACCAGCACCTCGGGACTCACGGCGTCAAGGTCGGTGCGCAGCTGCTTGACCAGCTCTTCGGCCTCAGCCGAGTCAGCCTGGTAGTCAAGCGTGGCCCTGACCAGCACATTTCCATCGCGTACGACGACGTCGCCCGCCTGGTCAGCGGCAACGGTCGCCTCAGCGACGCCCTCCTGCGCTTCGAGGACATCGAGCACGCCGTCTTCCTGCCCTTCGGGAGCGATGATGGTCACCGGGCTGCCGGCGCCGGCGTTGAAGTGGCGGGCCAGTGCATCCTGACCATCCACCGCATTCGACGGAGACAGGATCAGCGAGGACTGCGGGACACCCGAAGCCTGAAGTTGAAGCAGCCCGAGGGATCCTGCCACGAGGACCAGCAGGGAAACGATCCAGACAGGCCGGGAAGACCGTGAGATGAGTCCGCCGACCCGCTTCCAGACGCCGCGCAGTCCTTCCAGACCGGTGACGTTGCGGCCGTGGACACCGGTCGGATGGGTGCCGGCCTTCGGCCGTAGCGGCCAGAAAGCGCTTCGCCCGAAAAGCAGGAGGAAGGCGGGCAGGAGGGTCAGCGCAGCCAGCAGGGAGAAGACAATGCCGATCGCGGCAATGGGACCAAGGCTGCGGTTCGAGTTGAGATCGGAAAAGAGAAGGCACAGCAGGGCGAGGATCACCGTGGCACCGGAGGCGATGATCGGCTCGACCGAGGCCCGGTAAGCAACTTTCATGGCATCCCACTTCGAGCTGAACTCGGTGAGTGCTTCACGGTAGCGGGCAACCAGCAGCAGCGCGTAGTCCGTTGCCGCGCCGATCACCAGGATCGACAGGATCCCCTGGCTCTGCCCGCTCAGCTCGATCCAGCCCCACAGGGCGAAGGCGTAGACGAGCAGAATCGAGGTTGCCAACGCGAAGACGGAGGTGAACAACACCAGGAACGGCAGGAGGAGCGCACGGTACACGGCCAGGAGGATCACGAACACCGCTGCCAGGGCAACAGCCAGGAGGATCCCGTCAATTCCGCCGAATGCACTGACGAGGTCAGCGGTAAAGCCCGCCGGCCCGGTGACATAGCCCTCGGTACCCGCGGGAAGCTCCGCCTCAAGCACCTCGCGGAGTTCGATGACCACCTCACCCAGCTCGGCGCCGTCGGACACTGAGGCGATGTACTGGATGGCAAGGCCATCCTCCGAGGGGATAGGACCGATGACAGCCGGCTGCCCCTCGGCGGCAGGCTCAAGGCCGGGCACCTCAGTCAGCTGACCAGCCAGCTCCTCATAGAGCGGGAGTTCCTGGGGAAGGATCTCGGTCTCCGACTCAACCACGATCACCGCGGGCACCGCGGTGGATTCCGTGAACGCTGCCTGCAGCTCGCCCGCCTCCGTCGATTCGGCGCTGGCCGGGAGGAAGGACGCCTGATCGTTACTGGAAACCTCCTCCAGCTTGCCGAAAGTGGGACCGCCGAAGCCGGCACCGATGAACCACAGCACCACGATGAATGCCGGGAAGAACACCCGGACCCACTTCTTGTTGAACATGCGCAACCTTTCTGGAGTATCTCTGCTGCCTACTATATCCATCATCGAGATAATTTGCAGTATTCTAATCTTGGAGATGAACAGGAGGAAGATGGCCGCCGCATCACGAGAACTATTGGCTTTGCTTCAGCAGTTCACCGTTGAGACTGACCGCTACGTGGATACGGTCAGCGTCCGCGATTCCCTGCACCGCACGGATCTGAACGCACTGGGGATCATGATGGGTGCTGCGCGCGCCGGCGCCACCGTGACACCCGGGATGCTCCGCCACGCCCTGAACCTGAGTTCACCGGCAACCACGGCGCTGATAGACCGGCTCGATGAAGCGGGTCACGTCCGCCGCTCCCGGAGTTCAGTGGATCGGCGGCAGGTACACCTCGAGATGACGGAGAAGGCACTCGAAACCGGGTCCCGGCTATTCATCCCCCTGGCGCGTGAAGTGGAACAGGCCCTCTCCGGGTTCGCCCCCGAAGAACTCGAGTTGTTCAGCACCATGATGCGCAAGGTCACGGACGCCACCGTGAACGCGCGCCGTCAGGCGTCGGAGGACGCGCCGGAGTAACCTGTCGGTCATGAATGATGAGGTCTACTCCCATGGCCACCACGCCAGCGTGACGAGCGCCCATGCAACGCGCCGGGCGCAGGATTCCGCCGGATACTTGCTGGAACACCTTTCCTCCGGGATGCACCTGCTCGATATCGGCTGCGGCCCGGGGAGCATCACCGCCGATTTTGCTGCACTACTGGACCCGGGGGCGGTGATCGGCATGGACCGGGCCGAGGACGTCGTGGCTCTGGCGGCGCGCACCTATGCCGGCATTGAGAACCTCTCATTTCGCACGGGCAATGTTTATGACCTCGATCTTGAGGACGAATCCGTTGAAGTGGTGCACGCCCATCAGGTGCTGCAGCACCTCACAGACCCGGTTGCGGCGCTACGCGAGATGCAGCGCGTCACCCGCCCCGGAGGCATTATCGCCGTCCGTGATGCCGACTTCCACGCTATGGCCTGGTACCCGCCGGCTCCGGAGCTGGACGAGTGGATGGAAACCTACCAACAGCTCGCCCGCAGCAACAGGGCAGAGCCCGACGCCGGCCGCCACCTCCTTGCCTGGGCTCACGAGGCGGGCCTGACGGAGGTGGAGGCATCGTCGTCGAACTGGTTGTATGCCACGCAGGAGCGCCGCCGCTGGCACGCGGAGACCTGGGCGGAGCGCGTGCTGAGCTCCGGCTTCGCGGAGCAGACGCTTGAGCGCGGTCTGGCGGACAGCGCCGCGCTGGAACGCATGGCTGCTGGTTGGCGGCGCTGGGGTGAATCGCCCGACGGCTGGTTCCTCATCCCGTGCGGGGAGCTCATCATCCGGGTGTGAAACAGTTGTCGATTCGGTTCGCGTGTGAAGTTGTAGGGTGAGGCGATGATGCGCCGGACCCTGCCAACCGATCCTAAGCATTTCGACGTCGTGGTGGTCGGTGGCGGCCACAACGGCCTGGTGGCGGCAGCGTACCTGGCCCGTGCCGGCCGGTCCGTGGTGGTCCTTGAACGGCTGGACCGGGTGGGCGGCGCAGCGGTCTCGGCCGAAGCGTTTCCAGGCACCGGTGCCCGGCTGTCCCGCTACTCCTACCTGGTGAGCCTCCTGCCGCAGCAGATCATCGAGGACCTCGATCTTGACCTGCAACTGGTACGACGGCGGTACTCCTCCTACACGCCGCTGCCAGGCACTGACGTCGGGCTGCTCATCGACAACTCGGATGACGAGGCGACCCGCGCAAGTTTTGAACGCATGGGTGCTGAAAACGACACCGGCGGATTCGCGTCCTTCCACCGGAGCACTTCGATACTCGGCGAAAAGTTGTGGCCGACGGTGACGCAGCCGCTGCTGCGCCGGGCTGAGGCGCGCGCGTTGGTCGGCGACGACTCGGTGTGGGAAGACTTCATCGAGCGGCCAGTCGGCGAGGTGATTGAACGCTGCGTGGACAGCGATCTGGTGCGCGGGCTCCTGCTCACGGACGGGCTCATCAGCACTTTCGCCCGGGCGCACGACGGGGATCTACAGCAGAACAAGTGCCTGCTGTATCACGTGATCGGCGGAGGCACCGGGGACTGGGATGTTCCCGTCGGTGGAATGGGTGCCGTCTCCGGAGCGCTGGAGCGGGCGGCCCGCGAAGCCGGCGTGGTGATTCGCACGGAAGCGGAAGTGACCGCTGTCACAGCGAACGGCGTCGTGCATTACAGCGAAGGCGGTGCTCCTCAACGGGTGAGCGGCGAGTTTGTCCTCGCGAATGTCACGCCTGCCGTTCTGGGGCGGCTGATGGGCGGGCCGGAGGCGTCAGGCTTCGCACCGGCGTCGCATCCTGTTGCTGAAGGCGCGGTTGCTGAAGGCGCCCAGGTGAAGGTGAACATGCTGCTGTCCCGGCTTCCGCAGCTCCGGGACCCGCACGTGAATCCCGAGCAGGCATTCGGCGGGACGTTCCATATCAACGAGACGTACCCGCAGCTGGCGAAGGCCTATGACGACGCGGCTGCCGGCCGTGTACCCGACCCGTTGCCGATCGAGATCTACTGTCACTCGCTGGCGGATCCTTCGATCCTGTCGCCCGAGTTGCGGGAGGCGGGGGCGCACACACTCACCGTCTTTTCCCTGCAGACCCCTCACCGGCTGCTCGCTTCAGGGGACCACGATGCTCGCCGCACTGCGCTGCAGCAGGCTGTGCTGGCGTCGCTGAACACTGTGCTGGCCGAGCCGATCGAGGAGTGCATCCTCGCCGGACCGTCGGGTGAGCCCTGCATCGAAACCAAGACCACCCTCGATCTCGAGGAAACGTTGGGCCTGACGGGCGGGAACATCTTTCACGGACCGCTGTCGTGGCCCTTTGCGGACGACGACGAACCCCTGGACACGCCCGCTCGCCGGTGGGGTGTCGCAACGGATCACCCGCGCGTCCTGCTGTGCGGAGCGGGGTCACGGCGCGGCGGCGGCGTGAGCGGACTCGGTGGTTACAGCGCCGCGATGGCGCTGCTGGAAGAGGATTAGCCGAGGATTTCGGCACGTCCCCTGCGACCGTCCCGCTTCAGTACCTAGGATTGATTCATGTACAGGATCGTCACTGTCTGCACCGGCAATATCTGTCGTTCCCCCATGGCCGAAATTATGCTGAACCGCGCCTTTGAGGAGGCTGGTCTGGCCGATGACGTCCTGGTGGATTCCGCCGGCACCACCGGCTGGGAAGCAGGTAACCCAATCGATGAGCGGGCGGCCGCGAAGCTCACCGAACTCGGGCTTGTCAGCGATACGCACCGTGCGAGGAAGTTCGACCCGGAGTGGTACGGCGAGCGCAACCTCATTCTCGCGCTCGATGTTGACCACTACGAGGACCTCCGCCTGGAAGCGCCCGACGCCGAGAGCCGGAGCCGGGTGCGCATGCTTCGCGAATTCGATCCAGCCGCTGCCGGGACACCGGTTTCCGAGCTCGGAATTTACGACCCGTGGTACGGAGATCAGGCAGACTTCGAAGCCACGTGGCGAATGGTTAACGACGCCGTTCCCGGGATTGTTCAGTACGTGCTGGAGGAACTGGCGCGGGGCCACGCCGCCCGCTGAGTGCTGACGAGGCTGGAGTCCTACTCCCCCGGCGGAGCCCTATACGGCCGATGTTGACCAAGTAGACATGGTCAACATGGGCCAGTACAACGTTCAAGAGGCAAGAAATCCGGCTTTCAGAGTTGCTTCGCAGCGGCGTTGAAGGCTCCGTGCGGCCCCTAAGATTAACCAGTGACCCTTTCGATATGGCTGGCGCTGGTCGGCGCCCAGGCGCTCATCAGTTTCACCCCGGGTGCCGGAGCCGTCAACACTATGAGCAACTCGCTCACCGTCGGCTTTCGCCGCTCCATGTGGGGCATCCTCGGCCAGCAGCTGGCACTGCTCGTACACATCGGCGTCGTCGCGGCAGGGGTTGGCCTCCTGGTCGCCGGGTCCCCACTGGCATTCAGCATCATCCGCTACGCCGGTGCCGCTTACCTGGTTTACCTGGGCATCAGGAAGTTCCTTGAGCCCCTGGTGCCAGCCGAGCAGGCGGCCACGCTCCACGCCGAGGGCGCTGCGTCAATGTTCCGTCGCGGCCTCTGGGTGAACCTGCTCAATCCCAAGGCGATCGTGTTTTTCCTCGCGTTCGTCCCCCAATTCATCCGGCCCGAGCAGGAGCTTTTCGGCCAGTACGGGGTGCTGGCGGGAACCGTCGTCGTTATTGACGTTCTGGTGATGTGGCTGTTCTTCGCCGCCGCTGCACGTTCCTTCAGCCGGTTCACCAGCGGCCCGCGCGGGCAACGCGTCCTCAACCGCACCTTCGGCACCCTGTTCGTGGCCGTGGGTGCGCTGCTGGCATTCGCCTGACGCATGGCTCACAAGTCCGCGAACGCCGTCGTTCCGCTCATCATTGCCGTGGACGGCCGGTCCGGAGCGGGTAAAACCACCCTCGCCGTGGAACTTGTTGCACTGCTGCGCGAACACCACACCGTCAGCCTGTTCCACCTCGAGGACATCTACCCCGGCTGGGACGGCCTGGCCGACGGCATGGCGCGGTACGTCCGCACGGTGCTCACGCCGCTGGCCTCCGGACTGCCCGCCCGGTGGACAGCGTGGGACTGGACAACCAACGACGACGGCGCCACCCGCCTCACGCAACCCGCTGACATTGTGGTGGTCGAGGGCGTGGGTGCGGCCTGCGCAGCTGCCCGGGAACTGCTCGACGTGGTGGTGTGGATCGACGCCGACGAGAATCTCCGCCGGACCAGTGCACTCGTCCGCGACGGCGACACGTACGCGCCGTTCTGGCAGCGCTGGTCTGAGCAGGAAGAGCTGTGGCTCGCAACCGACCGGCCCGCGCCCCACGCTGACCTGCTGGTCCAGGGCCATCGCGGCAACGCCGTTCCGGACCAGCTTCGCCGTGCCTTGGCCGGACTGCCGCAGTGTGAATCGCTCATGTCCATGGAGCGTGCCGCACGGCGGGGTCTTACGCTGCAGGTTGAGAGCGTCGCAGGGTGTCCGGACGCCGCAAGCGTTTTCTCCACCCTGTATGGCGGAGCTGAGGCCGCTGCCTGGCTGGACAGCTCCGCGGCCCAGGACCCGCAGGGCCGCAGCCGCTTCTCCATCCTGGCTGACGACGGCGGCCGGTTCGGGCAGGTTGCGCAGCACACCTCCGGCGTCACTATGGTCAGCAGCGGCCCGGTTACTGCCCGGATTGCCGGTCCATTTTTCCGCTGGCTCGACGGCGTGTGGGGCCGCCGCGCGGTCCGGTCGCCGGAGGACTATCCGGGGCCGTTCGCACTCGGCTGGCTGGGCTACCTTGGCTACGAGCTGAAGCGTGAAACCGGTGGTTCCGCTCCTGCGCACGGTTCCAGTTCGGTTCCGGATGCTTCGCTGCTCTTCGCGGGGCGTGCCGTCGTCCTTGACCACCGGGAACTGCGCACCTATCTGCTGACCTTGAGCGACGGCTCCCGCGACGCCGACGCCGATGCGTGGCTGGAACGGGCCCGCGCCGTCGTGCTTTCCGGGGGTGCAACTGCGGCGGAGGAAAGGCCTGTGAGTGCACCCCGCTTCACTGCGCGGGACACTCGCGAGCCCTACCTGGAGAAAATCCGTGCGGCCAAGGCGGAAATCACGGACGGCAACTCGTATGAGGTGTGCCTGACGACGGCCCTGACCTCACGCGAGGAAGCGCCCGTCGACCCGTTCGCCATCTACCTCGCCCTGCGCGGCGCCAATCCGGCACCGTTTGCGCACTACTTCACCTTCCCGGGGTTCGCCGTCGCGAGCACCTCGCCCGAACGGTTCCTGCGGCTGGACTCCACCGGCGGAATGCGGGCCGAACCAATCAAAGGAACCCGGCGCCGCTCCCCGGACCCGGCCGAGGATGCCGCCCTCCAGGAGGATCTGCGCACCAGCACGAAGGACCGGGCAGAGAACATCATGATTGTGGATCTGCTCCGCAATGACCTCTCCCACCTTGCAGTCCCCGGCACCGTGACGGTGACCCGGTTGTGCGACATCGAGACCTATGCAACGGTTCACCAGATGGTGAGCACCATCGACGCCCGGCTCCGGCCCGGTTCCTCCCGTGCCGAGGCCGTTGCCGCCGCTTTTCCGGCGGGCTCAATGACGGGTGCGCCGAAGATCAGCACCATGGCGATCCTGGACCGGCTCGAGGAAGCACCCCGCGGCGTCTACGCCGGCGCCGCCGGCTACTTTTCCCTCGATGGGGCGGCGGATCTCGCCGTCGTCATCCGCACTCTCGTGCTGGAGGACGACGACGGCGGCACCCGCCTCACGCTCGGAGTGGGCGGCGCGATCACTGCGGATTCCGACCCCGCCGAGGAGTGGGACGAGGTCCGGACGAAGGCGTTCGGGGTGCTGTCTGCGCTTGGCTCGGGGTTCCCCAGCTGAAACACCCCCAACCTGAACGACGTTCAGGAACCGGATAACGAGTTCCTCCCCAATCGCATCCATCAGGGCCATGCGGGGCAGCCTGAACGTCTCGATGACGATGCCCTGGCGGCCGCAACGGAGCAGGAACGGGTCGACGCGGGGCTCATCGATTACGCGCCGGACCAGGTCCCGGATGCCACCGATCCCCTGCCTGCCGAAGCTTCTGATGAAGCAGATTTCGCCCAGCGCGGGCTGAACGAGGACAACGACACGAGCTCCTGACATCCCGGTCATTATGCTGATCGCATGACTGTTCTGGTGTTCCTCGACCCCGCCCGTCCCGACGGCCGCATCGCTGACGCAGCACAGCCGCAGCTGATGGTCACTGATACCGGAATCACCCGGGGTGACGGCATCTTCGAAACCATGCTCGCGGTCAATGGCGCTCCCCGGAAGCTGCAGGCCCACCTGGCCCGGCTGGCGACGTCCGCCGATGCGCTGGAACTGAAGATTCCGTCGTCGGACGCGTGGGAACGCGCCATCACCACCGCGCTGGCGGCAGCCGACGACGACGGCGAACTCGTGGTCAAACTAGTCGCCACCCGGGGCGAACCGGAGGCGGGAGCCACCGCGTGGGTCCAGGTGTCCGCCGTACCGGTCGGGTTGCGCGGCCGGCGGTTGTCGGTCCTCCTGCTTGACCGCGGCTATGACAGCACGGTTGCCCAGCGTGCTCCGTGGCTGCTGATGGGAGCGAAGACCCTCTCCTACGCGGTAAACATGGCGGCGGTCCGCTATGCGCGCTCGCACGGCGCTGACGATGTCATCTTTACCTCGTCTGACGGCAAGGTCCTCGAAGGCCCGACCTCAACGGTCCTGATCGCGCGGGTCATCGACGGTGTCAAGCACCTCATCACGCCGCAGCTTGAGAGCGGGATCCTCCCCGGCACCTCGCAGGGCGCACTGTTTGCGGCGGCGCGCGAGGCGGGCTGGAAACTGGGTTACGGTCCGCTTGTGCCGGAAGACCTGTTCGCGTCCGACGGCGTCTGGCTGATCTCGAGTGTGCGTCTGCTCGCCGAGGTCGAGTCCATCGACACGAAGCCGGTGACGGTTTCACCCGAATTGACCGCGGAGTTGAGCGGTCTCGTAGAGTCCGTCTCCTAACCCGAGCGTCTGTCCCCTAGCCCAACCGTCCGTTGCTCAGCCGTCCGTTGCTTGGCTCAACCGCAGAAGTGCCGGGAATTCGCAGGATCGTGGGGTCATCCCCACGAACCTGCCACGCCCCGGCACTTTTGGCTCAGGCCTGCCACGCATCGGCGCTCTTGGCTCGGACCTGCCACGCATCGGCGCCTTTGGCCCGAGTACGGCCGGCGTTACCGCACGTTACGGACCGGCATGGCAGGCATGCCACCGCCGGTGCTACGTTCATTTCGGAGTAACGAGTGCCAGCGCCAAGCCCTGACTTGCTGGCCGGCAACCCTCTTTCACGGCGGGGTGCCTCAGGTGACTACTCGGCACAACGATCACATCCCATGATCACCAGCGTGCACAGCGTGAGGAGACACAATGGCAATGCATTCCAACCCCCATCCCCCGGCGAATTCCCGGCCCGGCAACGGCTATGCCGGCAACATCACCGCACGTGATGCGGTGGAACGCGTCAGCAAGGGCGCCGTGCTTGTGGATGTCCGCACTGTCGAGGAGTGGCGGAGCGTCGGCGTCCCCGACCTCACCGACGCCGGGACCGTCCCCCTCTTCCTCGAGTGGACCCGCTCCGACGGCAGCCGCAACGTCTCCTTCCTCAACCAGCTGAACGGGCTCAAGGGCCGCGAGCTGCTTTTCCTGTGCCGTTCCGGTGTCCGTTCCGTGGCAGCTGCGCAGAATGCCACCGCCGCCGGTCACACTGCGTACAACGTGCTACACGGATTTGAGGCCGACGGCGGCTGGCGCTCCAGCGGCCTCGCCACCACAGTGCATACAGAAGCCTCCGATCACACGGCGACCGAAGAGCCGGCGGCAACGACAGGACGGTCCGGCGCTGCCCTGCCGGCAACGGACCGTGGCGACACCCGTGAATGAGCCCGCGCCGGTAAGTGAGCCCGCGCCGTCGTCGTTCTCTCCGGCGGCCAGCCGTGAACCCATCGCCGGGAACGGCGGCTACCCCCGGATCCAACGCCCGGATGACGACGGCGCTGCCTGGTCACCCGATACCCTCGCGGTACGCGGGGGGCTGGCACGGTCCAACTTCGAGGAGACGTCCGAGGCGCTCTTCCTGAACTCGGGCTTCGTGTATTCCTCTGCTGCGGCGGCGGAGGCGGCCTTCACCGGAGACGTCGACCGCTTTGTGTACTCCCGGTACGGCAACCCGACTGTCGCCATGTTCCAGGAGCGGCTTCGCCTGCTCGAGGGTGCAGAGGCGTGCTTCGCTACAGCCAGCGGTATGTCTGCCGTCTTCACCGCGCTCGGTGCCCTTCTGGCCTCAGGCGACCGCGTTGTTGCCTCACGCAGCCTCTTCGGATCGTGCTTCGTCATCCTCAACGAGATTCTGCCGCGCTGGGGTGTGGAGACTGTCTTCGTGGACGGCTGGGACCTCGGCCAGTGGCAGGAAGCACTGAGCGTTCCCACCACGGCGGTCTTCTTTGAGTCGCCGTCCAATCCGATGCAGGAGATCGTCGATATCCGTGCGGTCGTTGAGCTCGGCCACGCGGCCGGAGCGCAGGTCGTCGTCGACAATGTCTTTGCCACACCGCTGCTGCAGCGGTGTACGGAACTGGGTGCCGACGTCGTCGTCTATTCAGGTACCAAACACATCGACGGGCAGGGGCGGGTGCTGGGCGGCGCGATCCTCGGCCGCAGGGAGTTCATCGAGGGTCCGGTGAAGACACTCATGCGGCACACCGGGCCCGCGCTGTCGTCATTCAATGCATGGACCCTCCTCAAGGGCCTGGAAACCCTTTCCCTGCGGGTGAACCACTCCTCGTCCTCGGCGCTGACCCTCGCCCGCTGGCTTGAAGCCCAACCGGCTGTGAACTGGGTCCGTTACCCGCTGCTCGAATCGCACCCGCAATTTGATCTCGCAGCTGCCCAGATGACAGCGGGCGGCACTGTGGTGACCTTTGAGCTGGATGCACCCGAGGGAAAAGCGAAGGAGCGCGCCTTTGCGCTGCTCGATGCCCTGAACGTTATCGATATCTCTAATAACCTCGGCGATTCGAAGACGCTGATCACCCACCCCGCCACCACCACACACCGCGCCATGGGCCCTGGAGGGCGTGCCGCAATCGGCTTGTCCGACGGCGTCATCCGGCTCTCGGTGGGCCTTGAAGACGTCCGCGACCTGCAGACTGATCTGGGCAAGGCACTCACTTCCTGATGTCTGGGTAGCCTCACTCCGTAACCCAAACGATCGTCCAAGGTTTCCCCAAGAAGGCAGGAGCAATCTTGCTGCTGAGGCACACATCGAGTACGTAGTCTGGGCGGGCGTTTTCAACGCACCCCGATGCGCGTCCCACCAAATGAACACCTTTGGAAGGGATGTACCCCCATGTCTGTCAGCAGGCGAAATTTCCTTGCGATGGGCGGTTTCGGCGCTCTCGCTGCCGCCACCCTCACCGCTCCCCTGGCCTCCATCAGCGCGAAGTCCGCGCCGGTCCTGGACGGCTCAAAGCTCAAGCCCTATCAGCTTGCGTTCACCCGTCCGCCGTTCCTGGCGCCGTACAAGACGGGAATCAATCCGTTGGACGGGAAACCGCAGAACTTCTACAACGTGACCCAGAAGGCTGCGACGGCCTCCCTTGTTCCGGGACTGAAGACACGCATCCTCGGCTACAACGGGATCTTCCCCGGTCCCACCATTTCCATCGATCAGGGCACGCATGCCGTTGTGACGATGCGGAACCAGTTGCCGAAAGTCCATCCCGACTTCGGGACTCCGATGGCAACGTCGACCCACCTGCACGGTTCAGCGTCCCTGCCGCAATACGACGGCTACGCCTCCGACACCACGCTGCCCGGGTTCCGGAAGGACTACCACTACCCCAACTTCCAACCCGCACGCACACTCTGGTACCACGACCACGGCGTCCATTACACGGCGCAGAACGCATACTCGGGCCTTGTCGCCATGTATCAGATCCACGATCCGGCTGAGCGCGCCTTACTCCCGCAGGGCGAATTCGACGTGCCGCTCATGGTGAGCGACATCCAGCTGCGCGCCGACGGAAACGCAAACTATGACGACCACAACCACAGTGGCCTCTGGGGTGACATCAACCTGGTCAACGGAGTGCCCTGGCCGCTCATGAAGGTCAAGCGCCGGATCTACCGCTTCCGGGTGCTGGTCTGCGGCATCTCGAGATCATTCCGGTTCAAGCTCAGCACCGGGGAGCCACTGACAGTCGTGGCGACCGACGGTGGACTCATGCCTCGCGCGATCCCGGTGGCCCAGTACCGGCATGCCAACTCGGAACGCTATGAGGTCCTGATCGATTTCTCAAAGTACAGGGCGGGTCAGCGGATTGAGTTGCAGAACGTTTCCAACCCCAACAACATCGAGTTCGGCAATACCCGCCGGGTCATGGCCTTTGACGTCACTGACGACGCCTTCGACCGCAATGATCCGACTGCGCTGACACTTCCCACAGTCCTCGCTAACAGCAGTCCGATGCAGCTGACCCGGGCGATGGCCAAGGCCACCCGCCGGCTACGGGTTGAGCGCCAGAACGGGGAGTGGAAGATCAACGGTATGAGCTGGGCGGATGTGATCGCGAGCAACTTCCAGAAGGTCATCGCCAATCCCGGTGCCAACGACGTCGAGATCTGGGAAATCGAAAACAAGTCGGGCGGCTGGTTCCATCCCGTGCACATCCACCTGGTTGATTTCCACATCCTCAGCCGGAACGGACAGCGCCCCTTCAGCTATGAGGAGGGCCCGAAGGACGTCATGTACGTGGGTGAGAACGAGACCGTCCAGGCGATCATGCGGTTCGAACACCAGAAAGGCCGCTACATGGTTCACTGCCATAACCTCCCCCATGAGGACCACGACATGATGCTGCAGTTCAGGGTCGGCCTGTTGCAGGGTGAACCGGATCCCAACGACCCCATCACCGCCGCACGCCCGGTCTTCGACAGCCCTGTCGGGTAGCGCGGCGACCTGAAGCTGGGATTCACCTGTGAGTTCTCCCGCAAATTGAACCATCCGGGGTAGTTCGTGCGTCTTCCCAGCAGAGGGGTCGAGTGGCCACTCCCATCCCCCGGGTGTCCAGGGGGTGTTTACGGGAGGAATCAACATGAGTAAAGCAATGCGTGTCTTGTTCGCCGTCATCGCCGTTTGCCTGTTGGCGTTGACCGGCTGTGGCGGCTCCACCTCAACCGAGACCGAGACCAGCCCCCCAGCCGCAGAAACCACGCCGGCAGAAGAACCGACAAGCGCTGAGCCCACCGAGGCGGAGACAACGGAGGGGGCTTCCGAGGAACCATCCGGTGAAGCAGCGGCCGGCGGAACCGTCGGAACGCCGCTTGGTGTCGCCGAGACCGACCTGGGTGAGATCGTCGTCGACTCCGAAGGCATGGTGGTCTATTACTTCACCAATGACGAGGCGAACTCCGGGGTGAGCGCCTGTGAGGGCGGCTGCCTTGAAGCTTGGCCGCCGGTGCTCAGCGACAGCGAGACACCCGAAGTGGAAGGCGTTACGGGCGAAGTGGGCACCATTGAAACACCCGAGGGTGAACTGCAGGTCACGATCAACGGCATGCCAATCTACTACTTCGCCGAAGATGAGGCTCCGGGCGACACCAACGGCCAGGGCGTCAACGAGGTGTGGTACGTCGTAGCCCCTGACGGCGAGATGATCCAGTAAGGTAACGGCCGCGGCTAACCGCTCGAGGCCACATCCCTGGCAAGCAGGGCACTCTTGAGGGAGCGCAAAGCGTAGTGCAGACGGGATTTCACGGTCCCTTCCGGTATGGACAGGGACCGTGAAATCTCCGCCGCTGTCTCGCCGCGGAAGTAGAAGTGAAGTACCACGTCGCGGTGTTCAGGCGACAGCTCATTCAGTGCATCCGTCAGCAGCCACGAGGTCAGCAACTGCTCGACCTCGTCATCGGAAGGAGTATCCGGAACCTCGTCCACATCGAACTCGTGGCGGCGGAAACCGCTGCGGAACGAGTCCACCAGGATGTTCCGGGCAACGACAAAGAGCCAGGCACGGATTTCAAGCTCGCTGTGACCGCGCATCACCGGATGCTCCCACGCCCGTAACAGGGTGAGCTGGACCACCTCGTCAGCCAGAAAGGCGTCCGCTGTCAGACGACGGACGAAGCGCCTCAGCGGGCGCAGGTGGTTGTCCCTGATCACGCTCAGCCAGTCAGCCTGTCCATCGGCCATGTTCGTTCCCCACGTTCGACATCACACCGCAGTACCTACCCATTGAGACGATGGAACGTTGGGAAAAGCCTGCGCTTTTCGAAACGCTGCCTTCATGATGCACCCCCGGAGCGCATCCGGAACAGGGCCTGTTAGCCGAAAATGAAGTTCCAGGTGCCGGTGAGGACCGACGCGGTCACGGCGATCGCTGCGATCAGCAAACCCACCAGGACAACGACGACGTCCACTCGGCTGAAGGTGCTTTCCCTGGCCCAGGTGCGCGGACCGGCTCCAAAACCACGAGCCTCCATGGCCACAGCCAGCCGGGTGGCCCTGCGGATGGCCTGGACCATGAGCCCGAACGCCTGCCCCAGAAAATGCCCGAACCGCGCTGCCGGGTTCCCCTCATGCCCTACGCCGCGGGCGTGCCTGGCGAGGCCCAATGTGCGCCATTCGTCGAACAGCAAGCCGACCAGCCGCATTCCGGCGAGTGCTCCCAGCACAAACCGGTGCGGCGCCTTCAGCCGCTGCGCCAGGGCATCGGCAAGGTCCGTCGGGTCGGTCGTGGTCAGGAGGAACAGCCCGGGCAGCGCGATTGCGAGCCCACGTAGGCCAATCGCGAGCCCGGCGTTAACTGAATCTTGCGTGAATAGAACGGGCCCGAACTCGAGAAGAACGCGTCCGGTCTTTTCAGCCAGTAGCGCGGTGCCGTACGCGGCGACCACCGCCGCGATAACAAACGGCCACGTCCTCAGGAACAGCTTCCGCACGCTGATGCCCAGCAGCGGGAGTAGCAGCAGTTCACTGCCAAGGACAACGCCGGCACTCACCCAGTCCACGCTCAGCATCACGACGACGGTGATCACCACAGCCGCGAAGAGCTTCGAGAGCGGATTGGCCCGCGGAAGCACCGTTCCGGTGATGGTGGGATTCACCACGTTCATGCTCACGCCGCCTCCAGCGTTGCGGACGTACCGTCAACGGCCGCAATACGGCTTCCGAGCGCTGCCGTGTACTCGCGGTCATGCGTCACTGAAACCACGCAGGTCCCCCCGTGGATGAGTTCAACCAGCAGGGTTACCAGCTCGGCCCAGGTGTTGGCGTCCTGACCGAAGGTCGGCTCGTCAAGGATGAGGATGTCCGGGCTGGTTGCGAGCATCGTGGCCGCGGACAGCCGTCGCTTTTCACCACCGGACAGCGTGAACGGATTCGCTTTCAGCAGCCCCGTGAGCCGGAGCCGCTCGGCGATGGGGTCAATCCGCCGTCGTACCTCCTCCTCGGTGAGCCGGGCCACCCTGCGCGGGCCGAACTCCAGTTCCTCACGCACTGTGTTGGTGAGGAACTGGTGTTCGGGCTCCTGGAAAACCGTGCCGATCCGGTTGACCAGGTCGGCGGACTTCCACTCATATGGTGTCGCGCCGGCGCCGCGGGCGAGCGGCTCCAAAGCTGTCAGTCCGCCTCCCCGGGGGCGGAGCAGCCCGGCGAGAGTGAGCGCGAGCGTCGATTTCCCGGCACCGTTGGGCCCCAACACGCTGACTGCTTCCTGCCGTCGCAGAGTGAGGTCAACGCCGCTGAGAACTGCCGGTCCACGCTTGGTGCGCGCAACGGACAGCCCGGACGCCTGCAGCAGGTCCGTTCCGGAGCCGGTACGAACTGTTGGTGTCTCCGGCCGGTAACCCGGCACCCAGACGCCTGCCTCAATAAGCCTGGCCCGCGTGGATTCGTGCCGGAGCACTGTAGCCGGAGCACCATCGGCGAGAATGCCGCCGTCGGACTCGAGCACCACCACCCGATCGACGACGTCAGCCCAGATCTCAACTCGGTGCTCCACCACAACGAGCGTCGCCGAGGTTCGGTTGAGTACGCGGAGAACGGCATCACGCACTTCCAGTACTCCGGCAGGATCCAGGTTGGCGGTCGGCTCGTCAAGGAGCAGCAACCCGGGTTGCATCGCGAGGACTGCTGCAAGCGCCAGCCGCTGCTTCTGGCCGCCGGACAGCGCGGTGGTGGAGTGGTTCAGCGGGACGTTGAGACCGACGTCGTCCAGCGATTGGCGTACGCGTGGCCAGATTTCGTTCCGCGGCACGGCCAGGTTTTCGGCACCGAACGCCACTTCGTCGCCGATCCGGGCGAGCACCAGTTGGCTGTCCGGGTCCTGGAGCACCAGCCCGGAGCGGCCTCGTGAGTCAGCCGGGCTGACGCCGTCGATAGTGAGTTCGCCGGCCTGCTCGCCCTCGTCCTGATCTCCCAGGACGCCGGCGAGTCCATGCAGCAGTGTGGACTTTCCCGCGCCGGAAGCGCCGAGGAGGAGGACACGCTGACCCGGCTCGATCGTCAGGTCGATGTTTCGGACGGCCCAGCGTGTTCGTCCGGGGTGGCGCCAGCCCCAGCCGTTCGCTGTGATCGACGCCGGGACGGGCTCCGCGGTGGCGGTCATGCTAGACGTCTGCCGTGCGGCCTGCGGCAAACGCGGACAGGGCACCGGTCTTTGCAAGGCCGCGCGTGGCAAGCCACGGCAGCAGACCGGCGAGCACAACACCGGAAATGGCGGCGAAGACTCCGTACATCAGCTTGTAGTCCAAGGTCCACTCGACGTTGTACATGATGTTTTCGCTGATGGCGAGGGCAAGTCCGGCGCCCAGTCCTGCGAGCAGAGCTACGCCGAGGTTCCAGCGTTTGTAGAGGAACAGTGCGAAAATCAGTTCCGCGCCAATGCCCTGGACCAGCCCGGAGAGAAGGACCGCCATGCCGAACTGCGTTCCGATCAGCGCAGACACGGCCGCCGCAAGTACCTCGCAGTAGATGGCAGCGCCTGGCTTGCGAATGATGAGTCCGCCCAGCACCCCGGCAATGAGCCAGCCGCCTGAGTACAGCCCGGCGAGAGGCGGAAAGGCAGCTGTTACCGCGGCAATGCCGCTGTAGCCGGCGGACCAGGCGAAGAAGATGACGCCCACGGCCACCGCGATGACTGAGGCGACCACAATATCGACGACACGCCACTCGTAGCGGCGCCGGGATTGGGACGGGGTAATGCTTTGTGTTGCAGTCATGATTGTTGATCCTCCTGGGTACAGGAGGGGAAGGCTTTCCGGCAGGACGCCGTGAAGCCTCGAGAACTCGACTCCCTTCGCCGGTACTAACCGGATCAGGTTCGAGGGTCTGCGGTGATCCGCACTCTCAGCGCCCACCACATACGTGGTTGCGCTCCCCTGTCGTTGTTTGAGCGATACCAACTCTACACCGGGGGCCGTGCCAACGCCGTCGTCGTAATTATGGTTGTCCCTGGGTGACCCACGGGCCCTCCATGGATCACCGCTATAACGCTAGGCTGGGACCAAAGCCAAGCCGACTGAAAGAGGCACCATGAACACGATTTTCAAACTGATGGGCGTTGGACTGGGCATCGGAGCGGGCCTCGTGGGCACGCAACTGGTGGACTTCATCTGGAAGCGTGCCACCGGGAACGAGCCACCGAAGGACAAAGAGGGTCTGGAGAACAGCCTCCGGTCGGCGCTGGCGTTCGCCGTGATCTCGGGTTCGGTCAGCACCACTATCCGCGTGCTAACCAACCGCACCACGCAGCGGGCCATCCACCGCTACGAGCGCACCCGCCATCTCACCTAGGCCACTTCTTGCAGGCCTGTGGATAAGTTTGTTTGACTTGTCCTGCACATTGGTGGTTTTCGGTCGCGGCTAGTACACGTATTCGATAAAATTTTGGTATGGCCGTCGCACTGCTCGAACCCCACCAGGAAGATGCTTCCGTCCTGGGTGGAATGCGTTCGGACCTACAGGTCTTTGCGCAGCAGCTGGAATCGACATACCTGACGCTGAGCCCGCAGGAGGCAGCAGCAACGCTGGTCGAGGTTGAGCGGCTCTCCAACCTGGTTGATCACTTGCAGACCGTGGCTGCCCGTGCCGCTGAGGACCACCAGCTCGCTACCGCTGACGCCCGGGACCCGTACAAGAACACTGGCGACTATTTGCGGGCGAAAATCGGTATCAGCCGTACCGAAGCTAACCGCCGGTTACGCCTCGGACACGACGTCCTGCCCGAGGTTCCCGGGCCAGGAGCATCCGTCGTACCGGCCCTGGCTGTTCTGGCTGAAGCGGCCAGTGCCGGAGCGGTGAGCAGCCGTGCCGCCACCATCATCCGCAACGCCGTACACCGGGTATCCA